>OZ242177.1:0-2072500 GCA_965205795.1 Nitrospirales bacterium
TGACGTTTTCACTGATTGTCAACGACGGCAGAGTGGATTCCGCCGCCGACACCGTGACCATCACGGTGACCGATGACGATGCTGGTGTGGGTGGCATCGTGCTGTCGCCGGCGAGTTTGACGGTATCTGAGACCGGGAGCGCGTCGTACAATGTGTCGTTGTCCGTGGCGCCTTTGGGACCAGTGGATGTTGCCATAGCCGACGGAGCGGGTTCGGGCGGATTGACATTTGCCCCGACCGCACTGGTCTTTGATGCTGGCAATTGGAATGTTGTTCAGGCGGTCACGGTAACGGCGGACAGTGGCGCTCAGTCGGGGAGTCGGACCCACACGGCAAGCGGCAGCGGCTACAGTGCCACGCAAGACTTGCGTGTCACGGTGCTGCCGCAACCCGGACTGGTGCAGAACTTCACAGCCACTCCCAGACCTTTCGGTCGCGCGAGAGTCGAATTGAATTGGGAGGCGCCGGCCAATGCGGGTGTGGCGGAGGTAACCGGATACGAGCTGCAAAGGAGAGCAAGAAGTGCAACAGACTTTGTGCCTTTGGCAACACTCCCAGTTGGTAGCACCACAACTCAATACGTTCTCCCACCAGGGAATTCTGCCAGATCCTTTGAATTTCGTATCAGAGCATTGGCGGCGGGCGTGGTGGGTGAATGGGTGAGCTCTGACCCCAGTCCCGGCGCATTGTTAAGCGTGAACACCCTCCTGGAGATAGCAGAGGGTGGTACGGCGACCTATACGGTGGTCTTGCAGACTGTGCCGACCGCTTCGGTCACAGTTGTGATAAAGAGCAACGATGACGATGTGACGACCAATGTGCCGGAGACAGGCCTCACATTCACGACGACTAATTGGAATACTCCGCAAGAGGTGATTGTCACCGCGGCGCAGGATGATGATGCCTCTGATGATGTGGGGATTAGTCTCACGCACGATTTTCAGGGAGGTGGCTACGGAAGCGTGAGCGCGAGAGTGGATGTGAGTGTGGTGGACGATGACCCGAACTTCGGCACGACGACCATTGCCGCCCAGACCTACACCGTGGGCATGGACATCGGCAGCGTCACCCTGCCGACCGCCACCAGCGGCAACGGTGCATTGACCTATACCCTGACCCCGCTGCCGGCCGGTCTGACCCTGACCGACAACATGCTGTCCGGCAGACCGGAGACGATGCAGGCTGCGACCAACCTCACCTACACAGTGATGGACAGCGACGGCAACACCGACACCATTGACTTCACCGTCACCGTCAACGACGCCGCGCCGACCGACATTACCCTGAGTCTGAACCCGTCCAGCGTCGCTGAAGATGTCGGCAACGCCTCGATCGCCGTCACCGCCACCCTTGAGGGTGGCACCACCCGGAGCGAGGATACGGTTGTCAGCCTGAGCACGGCGGACGGCACGGCGACCGCGGGCGCGGACTACACGGCGGTGGCATCGGTAAACCTGACCATCCCGGCCGCCAGCGCCAGCGCTGAGATGACGCTGACCATTCCGATTATGGATGACGGGATTGACGAGGGAACGAGTGAGACCTTGAGCGTAATGGGCATGACCACAGTCGGCCTCACCGTCGCCCCTGCCGACCTGACCATCACCGACAATGACAACGCACCAACCGGCATTACCCTGGCACTGAACCCGAACAGCGTCGCTGAAGATGTCGGCGACGCCGCGATCACCGTCACCGCCACCCTTGAGGGTGGCACCACCCGGAGCGAGGAGACGGTTGTCAGCCTGAGCACGGCGGACGGCACGGCGACCGCAGGCGCGGACTACACGGCGGTGGCATCGGTAAACCTGACCATCCCGGCCGCCAGCGCCAGCGCTCAGATGACGCTGACCATTCCCGTCATGGAAGACGTGATTGACGAGGGAACGGGTGAGACCTTGCGCGTCACGGGCACGACCACGGTGGGCAGCCTCACCATCACCGAGGCGCCCCTGACCATCACCGACAATGACAACGCGCCGACCGTTATTACCCTGGCACTGAGCCCGAACAGCGTCGCTGAAGATGTCGGCGACGCCTCGGTCACCGTCACCGCCACCCTTGAGGGTGGCACCACCCGGAGCGAGGAGACGGTTGTCAGCCTGAGCACGGCGGACGGCACGGCGAGCGCGGGCGCGGACTACACGGCGGTGGCATCGGTAAACCTGACCATCCCGGCCGCCAGCGCCAGCGCTCAGATGACGCTGACCATTCCCGTCATGGAAGACGTGATTGACGAAGGAACGGATGAGACCTTGAGTGTAATGGGCATGACCACAGTCGGCCTCACCGTCACCTCTGCCGACCTGACCATCACCGACAATGACGACGCGCCGACCGAGATTACCCTGGCACTGAACCCGAACAGCGTCGCTGAAGATGTCGGCGACGCCGCGATCACCGTCACCGCCACCCTTGAAGGCACTACCCGGAGCGAGGAGACGGTTGTCAGCCTGGGCACGGCGGACGGCACGGCGACCGCGGGCGCGGACTACACGGCGGTGGCATCGGTAAACCTGACCATCCCGGCCGCCAGCGCCAGCGCTCAGATGACGCTGACCATTCCCGTCATGGAAGACGTGATTGACGAAGGAACGGATGAGACCTTGCGCGTCACGGGCACGACCACGGTGGGCAGCCTCACCGTCACCGAGGCGCCCCTGACCATCACCGACAATGACGACGCGCCGACCGAGATTACCCTGGCACTGAACCCGAACAGCGTCGCTGAAGATGTCGGCGACGCCGCGATCACCGTCACCGCCACCCTTGAGGGTGGCACCACCCGGAGCGAGGAGACGGTTGTCAGCCTGAGCACGGCGGACGGCACGGCGACCGCAGGCGCGGACTACACGGCGGTGGCATCGGTAAACCTGACCATCCCGGCCGCCAGCGCCAGCGCTCAGATGACGCTGACCATTCCCGTCATGGAAGACGTGATTGACGAGGGAACGGGTGAGACCTTGCGCGTCACGGGCACGACCACGGTGGGCAGCCTCACCATCACCGAGGCGCCCCTGACCATCACCGACAATGACAACGCGCCGACCGTTATTACCCTGGCACTGAGCCCGAACAGCGTCGCTGAAGATGTCGGCGACGCCTCGGTCACCGTCACCGCCACCCTTGAGGGTGGCACCACCCGGAGCGAGGAGACGGTTGTCAGCCTGAGCACGGCGGACGGCACGGCGAGCGCGGGGCGCGGACTACACGGCGGTGGCATCGGTAAACCTGACCATCCCGGCCGCCAGCGCCAGCGCTCAGATGACGCTGACCATTCCCGTCATGGAAGACGTGATTGACGAAGGAACGGATGAGACCTTGAGTGTAATGGGCATGACCACAGTCGGCCTCACCGTCACCTCTGCCGACCTGACCATCACCGACAATGACGACGCGCCGACCGAGATTACCCTGGCACTGAACCCGAACAGCGTCGCTGAAGATGTCGGCAACGCCGCGATCACCGTCACCGCCACCCTTGAAGGCACTACCCGGAGCGAGGAGACGGTTGTCAGCCTGAGCACGGCGGACGGCACGGCGACCGCGGGCGCGGACTACACGGCGGTGGCATCGGTAAACCTGACCATCCCGGCCGCCAGCGCCAGCGCTCAGATGACGCTGACCATTCCCGTCATGGAAGACGTGATTGACGAAGGAACGGGTGAGACCTTGAGTGTAATGGGCATGACCACAGCCGGCCTCACCGTCACCCCTGCCGACCTGACCATCACCGACGATGACAACGTGCCGACCGGCATTACCCTGACGCTGAACCCGAACAGCGTCGCTGAAGATGTCGGCAACGCCGCGATCACCGTCACCGCCACCCTTGAAGGCACTACCCGGAGCGAGGAGACGGTTGTCAGCCTGGGCACGGCGGACGGCACGGCGACCGCGGGCGCGGACTACACGGCGGTGGCATCGGTAAACCTGACCATCCCGGCCGCCAGCGCCAGCGCTCAGATGACGCTGACCATTCCGATTATGGATGACGGGATTGACGAGGGAACGAGTGAGACCTTGAGCGTAATGGGCATGACCACAGTCGGCCCCACCGTCACCTCTGCCGACCTGACCATCACCGACAATGACAACGCGCCGACCGGCATTACCCTGACGCTGAACCCGCCCAGCGTCGCTGAAGATGTCGGCAACGCCTCGATCACCGTCACCGCCACCCTTGAGGGTGGCACCACCCAGAGCGAGGAGACGGTTGTCAGCCTGAGCACGGCGGACAACACAGCGACCGCGGGCGCGGACTACACGGCGGTAACATCGGTAAACCTGACCATCCCGGCCGCCAGCGCCAGCGCTCAGATGACGCTGACCATTCCCGTCATGGATGACGTGATTGACGAAGGAACGGGTGAGACCTTGAGTGTAATGGGCATGACCACAGTCGGCCTCACCGTCACCCCTGCCGACCTGACCATCACCGACAATGACAACGTGCCGACCGGCATTACCCTGAGTCTGAACCCGTCCAGCGTCGGTGAAGCTGCCGGCGACGCCGCGATTACCGTCACCGCCACCCTGACCGGCGGCACCACCCGGGCCACAGAGACGGTTGTCAGCCTGAGCACGGCGAACGGCACGGCGCTCATGGGCACGGACTACGCGGCGGCCACGGCGACCTTGACCATCCCGATGAACACCGACAGCGCTGAGATGACGCTGACCATTCCCATCATGGAAGACGCGATTAACGAGGGGAATGAGACCGTGCGCGTTGAGGGCACGACTACGGTCGGCCTCGCCGTCACAGAGGCGACCCTGATCATCGAAGACAATGACGCCGCGCCGACCGGCATTACCCTGAGTCTGAACCCGTCCAGCGTCGGTGAAGCTGTCGGCGACGCCGCGATTACCGTCACCGCCACCCTGACCGGCGGCACCACCCGGACCACAGAGACGGTTGTCAGCCTGAGCACGGCGGACAACACAGCGACCGCGGGCACGGACTACGCGGCGGCCACGGCGACCTTGACCATCCCGATGAACACCGACAGCGCTGAGATGACGCTGACCATTCCCATCATGGAAGACGCGATTAACGAGGGGAATGAGACCGTGCGCGTTGAGGGCACGACCACGGTCGGCCTCACCGTCACAGAGGCGACCCTGATCATCGAAGACAATGACGCCGCGCCGACCGGCATTACCCTGAGTCTGAACCCGTCCAGCGTCGGTGAAGCTGCCGGCGACGCCGCGATTACCGTCACCGCCACCCTGACCGGCGGCACCACCCGGGCCACAGAGACGGTTGTCAGCCTGAGCACGGCGAACGGCACGGCGCTCGTGGACACGGACTACGCGGCGGCCACGGCGACCTTGACCATCCCGATGAACACCGACAGCGCTGAGATGACGCTGACCATTCCCATCATGGAAGACGCGATTAACGAGGGGAATGAGACCGTGCGCGTTGAGGGCACGACCACGGTCGGCCTCGCCGTCACAGAGGCGACCCTGATCATCGAAGACAATGACGCCGCGCCGACCGGCATTACCCTGAGTCTGAACCCGTCCAGCGTCGGTGAAGCTGCCGGCGACGCCGCGATTACCGTCACCGCCACCCTGACCGGCGGCACCACCCGGGCCACAGAGACGGTTGTCAGCCTGAGCACGGCGAACGGCACGGCGCTCGTGGACACGGACTACGCGGCGGCCACGGCGACCTTGACCATCCCGATGAACACCGACAGCGCTGAGATGACGCTGACCATTCCCATCATGGAAGACGCGATTAACGAGGGGAATGAGACCGTGCGCGTTGAGGGCACGACCACGGTCGGCCTCGCCGTCACAGAGGCGACCCTGATCATCGAAGACAATGACGCCGCGCCGACCGGCATTACCCTGAGTCTGAACCCGTCCAGCGTCGGTGAAGCTGCCGGCGACGCCGCGATTACCGTCACCGCCACCCTGACCGGCGGCACCACCCGGGCCACAGAGACGGTTGTCAGCCTGAGCACGGCGAACGGCACGGCGCTCATGGGCACGGACTACGCGGCGGCCACGGCGACCTTGACCATCCCGATGAACACCGACAGCGCTGAGATGACGCTGACCATTCCCATCATGGAAGACGCGATTAACGAGGGGAATGAGACCGTGCGCGTTGAGGGCACGACCACGGTCGGCCTCGCCGTCACAGAGGCGACCCTGATCATCGAAGACAATGACGCCGCGCCGACCGGCATTACCCTGAGTCTGAACCCGTCCAGCGTCGGTGAAGCTGCCGGCGACGCCGCGATTACCGTCACCGCCACCCTGACCGGCGGCACCACCCGGACCACAGAGACGGTTGTCAGCCTGAGCACGGCGGACAACACAGCGACCGCGGGCACGGACTACGCGGCGGCCACGGCGACCTTGACCATCCCGATGAACACCGACAGCGCTGAGATGACGCTGACCATTCCCATCATGGAAGACGCGATTAACGAGGGGAATGAGACCGTGCGCGTTGAGGGCACGACCACGGTCGGCCTCGCCGTCACAGAGGCGACCCTGATCATCGAAGACAATGACGCCGCGCCGACCGGCATTACCCTGAGTCTGAACCCGTCCAGCGTCGGTGAAGCTGCCGGCGACGCCGCGATTACCGTCACCGCCACCCTGACCGGCGGCACCACCCGGGCCACAGAGACGGTTGTCAGCCTGAGCACGGCGGACAACACAGCGACCGCGGGCGCGGACTACACGGCGGTGGCATCGGTAAACCTGACCATCCCGGCCGCCAGCGCCAGCGCTGAGATGACGCTGACCATTCCCATCATGGAAGACGCGATGAACGAGGGAATGAGACCGTGCGCGTTGAGGGCACGACCACGGTCGGCCTCGCCGTCACAGAGGCGACCCTGATCATCACCGACAATGACTTCCCGGTCATCTCAATCGCCGCCGTGACGTCCCCGGTGACCGAGGGGACAGCCGCCACCTTCACGCTGACGGCGACCCCCGCGCCGACGGAGGAACTGACGGTCATGGTGACGTTGGACGACCCGGGCAGCTTCATTGAAGGCGAGGCGCCGACGATGGTGCCGCTGCCCGTCGGCACCACGACGGCCACGCTGACGGTGCCGACGGTCGACGACGAGACCAACGAGCTGAACAACGTGATCACGGCGACGGTGACATCGGGCGACAACTACGCGGTCGCCGCGCAGCCGGACAACACAGCCGCAGTCAACGTCGAAGATAACGATGACGGCGGCGTTGCCGACCCGCGGCTCTCCGCCCTCAACAATGCCATGCTCCCGGAAATCGTGCGGTCCATGACCGACAGCACCGTTGATGCCCTCACGCAGCGGATTGAACAGGCCAGCGCCGCCAGCGCTGCCAGCGCCGCCAGCGCCACCACCCTGACGCTGGACGGCAAGACCGTCTCACTGACCGCCCTGGCGGATGCCGATACGCTCGCCGCCGCCGTGGCCGACCAGTCCACCGGCGTTGCCGCCCTGCTGTCCGACATTGCGCGCATCGCCACCGACGAGTCATGGAGTCTGGACCGGGCGCTGGGCAAATCCTCCTTCGTGCTGCCGCTGACCGTCGACGAGGGCATCGCCTCCCGGCTGACCCTCTGGGGCGGCGGCGACTACCGCAACAAGTCCGGCAAGACGGATACCCTGGACTGGGACGGCGACATCCTCAACGTGCATGTGGGCGCTGACGCGGAAGTCTGGGATCGTGTCCTGACCGGGCTGGCCGCCTCCTGGCAGCGCGGGAAGTTTAACTATGATGATGACACTGCCCTCAGCACCGCGCGCGGCGCGTATGACGTTGAACAAATCAGCGTGCATCCCTACCTCGGCTGGACCTCGCAGGATGGCCAGCTGGACATGTGGGCCACGATCGGCTACGGCCTGGGCGACGTGACGATTGACGATCCGGATCTGGGCCGGCAGGCCAGCGACCTCACCACCCGCAGCATCGCCGTCGGCGGCAGCGGGCAACTGCTGCAATCCGGCGACAGCACTATGCGGCTCAAAGGTCAGTTCCAACACACCCAGGTTGACGTGGATGGCAACGCTGACCTGTTCGGTGAACTCACCCTGGATGCGCGGCGGGTGCGTCTGGCCCTGGAAGGCACCCATGATCACCAGTTTGCCAATGGTATGCACCTGATGCCGAATCTGGAAGTCGGCCTGCGGCACGATGCGGGTGACGGCCGCACCGGCACCGGCGCCGAAGTTGGCGGCGGGTTGCGCTTCACCGATACGGCCAATGGGCTGACCATGGAAAGCCGGGGCCGGGTGCTGTTCGCGCACAGCGGCGACTATAAGGACTGGGGCGTGGGCGGGACGATTCGCTTTGCGCCGGGCCGGGATGGCCGGGGGCTGTCCTTCAGTCTTGCCCCCACCTACGGGGCCACGGGCAGCCGTGTTGCGCAACTGTGGGCGCAAGAGCTAGCCGTCAGCCCGACCGCCAATGCGGGCCCGACGACCGCGCTCGGCGGGAACATGGATGTGGACGTCAGCTACGGTCTGGCGTGGGCCGGGACGGAGACCCTCATCACCCCCTACAGCCGCTTGTCGTTGACCAACACCGACACGCAGGCCTACCGGATCGGCAGCCGCCTGCGGATGCGGGACGGCCTTGAAGTCAGCCTGGAAGGCCTGCGGCAGACTGCCGCCGCCAGGCCGGTGGTGCATGGCATCCTGCTGAAATTTCAACTGGACTGGTAAGTCACATGCGCCGGCTGGCCACCTGTTCCACCGGAAGTCTGCCGGGCAATCCTGTCATGGCCCCACTCCGTCAGCGTCATGTTGTCACGGAGCGGTAAGGTCATCTCGTCTCCTTCCCCCCGACGCGGGAAGTACGTGTGTCGTCGCACGTGATGGTTCCTGCACGCTCCATTCCCATGCATGTGTTCCGGCCTGGCGTCCTGTCGTTGCCCGCACCGGCATTCCCTTGCCGTGGCCATGCGCCGGACGCTGTGGGACGGGACGTGCTTCCGGGTCGCACGGCAGCGGTCACCGCATAGCCTGGGAAGACGGGGTGTTCAGGCCCGTGAGTCAGGGGAAGGTGCGTTGGATTGCACCGGGTTTCTTCGCCTTGCTATAAGGTAGGAACAGAGTTGGACACAGGTGGACCATGATTCTTAAATATGAAAATGACCCGTTGGATTCCGAACATGCCGGTGGAAATTTTTATCATGTGTGCCAGGGGCGTATTCAGGAGACGGCGTTGTCGGTTCCTCCGCCGGAGCAACCGTATGAATGTCCGGAATGCGGTATTGATCTTGAGACCGAGGACTTTTTTTTAGCCCAGCAGCGGGGCTGGTCGTAATGGCCTCCGGGCAGGCGATGAGGGTGTTGGGCGCTCCGTTGTGCCGGTCAGACAGATGGCCTGGTCCGGGCGGGGGTGCCGATGAGGTCAACCATGAGTGATGCGATGTCCGGGAGCCAGGGGCGAAAAACCGTATCGGTGATGCGCGGGGTCATGATGTTGTGTGAGTCCTGTTACCAGGACGTGCTTGATGATCACCTGGTTGACGACCGGCATTACGTCGAAGATCACGAGTCCCTGTTTGATCTCCTGTGCCCGGGGTGTGAAGACATCAACCGCCCGTTGGTTGATGATATGTTGGGGAGCTCGGAGTAGCCGGTTCCCCTGACCGCGCCCGTGTGAGGGATGAGGGGGGTTGGACGGACCGGCAACGCCTGTGAGCCGATCCCTCGCAGCCATGCAATGACCATTCGCCGCAGGAGCGAAGAAGGAGAAGGCTATGACGGCGTGGTATCGCTTGAAGATGACGACCTGGAGTGTTTCCGTTGTGGCACTGGTCCTGTTGGGATTGCCGGCGGCCAGCCAGGCCGAGCCTGTGAGTGTTGTCACCGTGGCGCAAATCCAGGATGACGATGCTGACGAGCGCGCCGCTCCGAATGCCACGGCTGTTGAGGGAGTGTTTGCGGATCCTTTTGATACGGAGGCGCGTGAGCTGGTTGATGATCCGTGGGAGCCTTTCAATGCGAAGATGTTTGAATTTAATCATCGCGCCGATATTTATCTGTTGAGGCCGGCGGCCAAAGCCTATAACGCCGTGATACCCCCGGACGTCCAGGACGCTCTGAGCAATGTGTTTGACAACGCGGGGTTTGTGTCGCGATTTCTGAATAATGTGTTGCAGGGCAAGTTCCGCGAGGCCGGAGGAGAAACGCAGCGGTTATTGCTGAATTCAACCCTGGGCGTCGGCGGGCTCTTTGATGTCGCCACGCATATGTTCGGGATGGAAGCGCCGCCGAGAGAAGATACCGGGCAGACCATGGCGGTGTATGGGGTGCCGTCCGGACCGTACCTGGTCCTGCCGATGATGCCGCCGCTGACGGTGCGGGATGCGGTGGGATTTGTCAGTGATGGGTTCATGGACCCCGTCAATTACGTTGCGCCGTTTTTTGTGAACATGGGGGTCAATGCCGCGGAACGGGTCAATTTCCGCTCCCGCAACCTTGAGACGATTGAGCAGCTTACCGCGATCAGTGTTGATTTGTACGGGGCCGCACGGGCAGCGTATCTGGATCGTCGGGCCAAAGATATTCTGGAGTAGACTTCCGGATGACTCCCGGACGGCGGTGCCGGCGTGACGCCAGGGATGCGCGCTTTCCATGCCCGCTTGCGTTTGTTCTGTCGGGCCGGCAACAGGCCCAACACGTTTTGACTGGCCGTGTCCTGTGTGTCGCGCATCGTGCCTCGTCACAAAGGCTCTGGAAGTCGGCTATGCCACGAGCCGTTCGGCCACGCATCGCCACTCATCGCACTCATCGCACGAGAAAGGGATGTTCCCCCATGTTTGAAGAGGAAAAGACGTTTACCCTGCGGTTGAATCTCGTCGCCCGGTTTCCGGAGGAGTACGAGGGTGACCTTGATGGCTATGCCTGGCTGCATGATTGGGAAACACGGGTGAAGCCGGCAGTGCTGAAAACCGTCATGGCGACGCTGCGCGCCTCGCCATCCTGGTCCGTGCATGTTCGCAATCGGGGCATGGCGGCGGCGGATGAAGTGGAAATCGCGTTGGAAAAAACGTTCGCCACGGAGGCGTGACCCGCCACGGGGTGATCCGTGAAAACGGGGGAGGCGACTGGCACGTTATGAGGGCCTGGGCACAGCGCTTCGTCACCGTGTGCCTGGCTGGCGGCATGGGGCTGCCGTGCGTGGCGAGTCCCGTCCTTGCGCAGAATCTTGTCTTCACTCCAGTGATGTCCGCCGGTGTGGGCGCTCACCCGGAGGGGCTTGTCGTTGGAGATTTTAATGACGATGGGCGGCTGGATATTGCGACGTCCAACAGCGAGTCGGATGATGTCTCGTTCTTGTTGGGCAATGGCAACGGGACGTTCCGCTCCGTCTATTCCGTCGGTGTCGGACAGAGTCCCATGGGTCTTGTGACGGGAGATCTCAACCGGGACGGGATACCGGATTTGGTTGTGGCGGAGGCCGGGGACGATCGCGTGAGCGTCCTGATGGGCAAAGGCAAGGGCAGGTTTGACCGGCCGGCGCCGTATCCTTCGGGGCAAGGCCCCACCGCAGTGTCGCTGGGCGACCTTGACGGGGATGGCGATCTGGATATGGTCGTGGTGAACAGCGGGCGGTTTGGGCATTATCCTCCGTTTAGCTGGTCGGTCCTGTTGAACCGGGGTGAGGGCGATTTTCTGCCGGCCCGGCGGTTTGAAGAGCAGGGGCAGGAGGGGTTGTTCCCCACCGATGTCTCGCTTGCGGATCTCAATGGCGATGGCTTGCCGGACGTCACCGTGACGTGGAGTCAGCCGAGTTGGCGAAAGCCGAATGGCTCTGTGTCCGTTTTTCAGAACCAGGGGCAGGGACGGTTGACCCCCTGGTATACGATTCCGGCCGGGTTCACGCTTAGCGCCGTGACGCAGACGGATGTGGATGATGACGGGGCGCTTGATCTGCTGGTGACCAGTGTGTTCACCGATAGCGTCAACGTGCTGCTGCAGCGGAGTCCCGGTCGGTACACCCCTCCCGCACGCCTGGTCGCCGGCTTTGGGCCCGTGATGTTGGCCTGCGAGGATTTGAATGGTGACGGCCCTTGTGATCTGATTACCACCAATCGGACGGCCCAGAGTGTTTCCCTCTTCCGGGGGCGGGGAGATGGTTCGTTTCAGCCGGCGGGACAGTATGCGGTGGGAGCCGTCCCGACGGCCATGGGGATTGAGGATTTTGACGAGGATGGGTTGCCCGATATTGTGACAGCCAACAGCGGCTCTGATGATGTGTCGGTGTTGTTGAGCGGAAAGGCGGTCATCCCCTCAATTATTTTGAGCACGGACACCATCCGGTTTGCGGAGAACGGGGACGCGCCCGCGCAACAGACGCTTCCGGTCACCGTCTCCAACGTCGGGCTTGGCGCCTTGCGGATCGCCGGCGTGGCGTTGGAGGGACCGGGCGCGCATGCTTTTTCCGTTGATGAGGCCTCGTGTGTCGGGGCCGCACTGGCCACGGGAGAACGCTGTGCGTTGCCGGTGCACTTCAAGAGCCTGGCGCCTGGGACGCATCAGGCGTGGCTGCGCATCTTTGACAATGCGCCGGGTGGCCCGCGAATGGTGACCCTTCGTGGAACAGATGCCGGCTGACGTTTCGCCGCCGCTTGCCGGTCTTTGTCCGGCTCCCGTCCTGATTGTGCGCGAGTGCGTCCGCACAATGTTCGTGAGATCCTCCATGCCATGAAGCCGACCGATCCGCAGGCCCGCCTTGCCATCGGCATTGATATTGGCGGCACGTTTACCGATTTCGTGGTGTATGATCCGGCCACGTGCGGCATGAGGACGTTGAAGGTGCTGTCCACGCCCGCCGATCTCGCCGAAGGGGTGCTGGAAGGATTGCGGAGCCTGACGACGCCGGCCGGCCATACCATCATCCATGGCTCCACCGTGGCCACCAATACGTTGCTGGAACGCAAGGGCGCGCGCACGGCCTTTGTCACGACACGGGGGTTTCGTGACATGTTGCGGATTGGCCGGCAAACCCGCCGCAGGCTCTATGACTGGTTCAGCGGCGGTGTGCCGGCGCTTGTGCCGGTTGACCGGTGCCTGGAGGTTCAGGAGCGACTTGATCATCGCGGGTCTGTGTTGACGCCTTTGGAGGAATCATCCCTCCCGGCCCTGCTCCGCGCGTTGCGGCAACAGCGGGTTGAGTCCGTGGCGATTTCCCTGTTGTTTGCTTTTGTGAATCACGATCATGAGCGTCGCATAGGCGAGTATCTTCGAAAGGCGGGATTGTGTGTCACGATGTCGCATGAACTCATCCCGGAGTTTCGGGAATTTGAACGGGCTTCCACCACGGTGGTGAATGCGTATGTCTCCCCGGCGCTCAACCGTTACCTGGGAACCCTGGAGCGCGCGTTCGCCGGCAGCGCGTTCCATATCATGCAGTCCAATGGCGGACGCATGCAGGTGGCCCGGGCGCGCCGGGAGGGCGTTCGTTCACTGTTGTCCGGCCCTGCGGGCGGCGTGGCGGGTGCGGCGTATATCGGGAAGCTGGCCGGATATTCGCAACTGATTACGTTTGACATGGGCGGCACGTCCACGGACGTGGCCGTGGTCAATGGCGCCTTGCAGGTCACGTCGGACGCGGAAGTCGGCGGTATGCCCATTCGCGTGCCGGTGCTTGATATACATACGGTGGGGGCGGGTGGCGGGTCGCTGGCGCGCGTTGATGCCGGCGGGGCGTTGCGCGTCGGACCGGAGAGCGCCGGGGCTGTTCCGGGTCCCGCGTGCTACGGACGAGGCGGGCGGACCGCCACCGTGACGGATGCCAATGCGGTGCTGGGGCGGGTGCCTGCGGGCGGCCTGCTTGGCGGCCGGCTGCCGTTGGATGTGGAGGCCGCGCATCGGGCCATGGCGGATGTGGCGCGGGCGTTGGCGCGGGATGCCGCCGATGCCCCTGTTGCGCGCGAGGAGGCGGCGCTGGGCGTGATCCAGGTCGTCAATGCCGGGATGGAGCGGGCGATTCGGGTCATGTCGGTTGAGCGCGGGTATGATCCCAGGGAGTACGTGCTGCTCTCGTTTGGCGGCGCCGGCGGGGTGCATGCGTGTGAACTGGCGCATGCCCTTTCCATTGGCCTTGTGCTGGTGCCTCTGGCGGCCTCGACGCTCTCTGCCCTGGGTATGTTGACGGCGGATGTGCTGCTTGATTATGTCCAAACGGTGATGCGATCCGGTGATCTCCCGTTTGAGGAACTGGAACACGGTTTTGCGCCGTTGGTCGCACGGGCCCGTGACGAGCTTGCCACGCAACAGGTGCCTCCGCACGCGCAACAGATTCACTGTGAACTGGATATTCGGTATCGCGGCCAGTCCTTTGAATTGACTGTGCCGTTTGCGCCCGCTTTTCAAACGGCGTTTCATGAACAGCACGCCCGGCGCTACGGGTATCGGAATGAGGGAGCGGATCTTGAAATTGTCAATCTTCGGGTGCGCGCGGTCGGCGCCGGGAATCCCCCCCGGATGGACGCGCAGCCACCGGGACGCGCTGATGCGTCAGGCGCCGTGTGTGAGACCCGGCGTCTTGTGCTGCCGTCCGGTCCCCGCACCGTTCCGTTTTATGATCGTCGGCAATTACAGCCGGGTCATCAGCTTTCCGGTCCGGCGGTGATTGTGCAGGATGATACCACCACGCTGTTGCGGGAAACCGATCAGGCCCGCATTGATGCCCGGCACAATCTTCTGATTACGATTGGAGAGGCCCGTGCGTAAGGCCGTTCATATAGAGGTCTTTAAACATTTGTTTGGCTCGGTGGCGGAGGAAATGGGGGTGCGGCTGCAGCGGTCGGCGTTTTCGCCGAATATCAAGGAGCGCTGCGATTTTTCCTGTGCCGTGTTTGACGCGGCCGGACGGCTTATCGCGCAGGCCGAGCATATCCCGGTTCATCTTGGCGCCATGCCGCTTTCCGTTGAGGCCTGTCTTCGGCGCCTGTCGTGTGGGCCGGGGGACGTGGCCATGCTGAATGATCCGTTTCGCGGGGGCACGCACCTGCCGGATATCACGATGGTCTCGCCGGTCTTTGTCGGGCAGGGGACGCGGGATGTGCTGCTTGGCTTTGTCGCCAATCGCGCGCATCACGCTGATGTCGGCGGCATGTCGTATGGCTCCATGCCGTTGTCCCGTGACGTGTACCAGGAGGGCATGATTATTCCGCCGGTGAAACTCGTGGAGGCCGGGCGGCTGAATGAGCCGCTTTGGGATTTTTTCCTGGCGAATGTGCGCACGCCTGACGAACGAACCGGGGATCTGCGGGCACAAATGGCGGCGAACCGAACGGGTCTTCTGCGGCTCCAGAGCCTGGCGGCACGGTATGGGCTGGAGCATGTTCAGGAGAATATGGCGGCCCTGCTGCTCTATAGCGAAACGCTGACACGGCAGGGTATCGGGCATTTGCCGAATGGGACCTATCGGTATGAAGACGCGCTGGATGATGATGGGTTTGAGCGTTCGCCCGTCACGATTGCCGTTGCGGTGACGATTGATGATGACGAGGCGGTTGTGGATTTTGCGGGGAGTGCGCCGCAGTGCAAGGGGAACGTCAATGCGGTGTATGCGATTGCCGTCTCCGCGACCGCGTATGTGTTTCGCTGTTTGCTGGGGTTGGATATTCCCGGCAACGGCGGGTGCATGGCGCCGATTCATGTTCGGGCGCCCGAAGGGTCGGTGGTGAATGCCCGGTCTCCGGCCGCCGTGGCCGCGGGCAACGTCGAGACGGCTCAAAGAATTGTGGACGTGCTGTTGGGCGCCCTGGCGCAGGCCTGTCCCCGGCAGGTGCCTGCCGCGAGCCAGGGGACGATGAACAATCTGACGATCGGTGGGTGGGATCATGAACGTCATCGGCCGTTTGCGTATTATGAAACGCTGGCCGGCGGCATGGGCGCGGGGTTTGAACATCCGGGTGCGAGCGGGCGGCATTCGCATATGACCAATACGATGAATACACCCGTGGAGGCCCTGGAATATGCGTATCCGTTTCGGGTATCCCGTTATGGTGTGCGGGAAGGCACGGGCGGGGCGGGCGTCTATGAGGGAGGCCATGGCCTTCTTCGGGAAATTGAATTTTTGCAGGACGCGCAGGTGACCATTTTGTCCGACCGGCGGGAATCGCAACCGTTTGGGCTGGCCGGCGGAAGCCCCGGACAGGCCGGTCGCAATGTGCTGATTCGCCATGGCACGGAACAGCGTCTGGCCGGGAAAACCACGCTGGACGTCATGCGGGGAGATCGTGTGCGGATTGAAACGCCGGGCGGAGGCGGCTACGGGAAGCGGGACCCGGCATACGCAGCTCCCGTGCCTGATTCGCGGAAGGAGCAACATGGTGCAGGAAACAGATCTCGAACGGGTCGCAATGCTGTATGAACGTTTTTGCGACGTCTGTCTCGTTGAAAAAGAAGTGTGGACGGAAATTTTCATGCCCCGGCAGGTGGCGAAGGGGGTCATTATGACTAATGTGCAGGATACCTACGAGGTGGTCATTGATGATCCCGCGATTGAGGAAACGCTGGAAGCCAACATCCCCCTCGGCAAAGCCTCGCTTCATGCGGCGATTCAAGCCTACCGGGATCACATACGGTTTTATAAACAATAGGGATGCGTTCCGTCCGACGTGCGTGATGCTGCAGTCCGACACCATGGCCGTGTTCCCGTTTGTCGCAGCACCTTTCCTGCATTGCACGATCCTCACGTCCCGGCACGCGGGAGCGTCTGTGTGGCTGTTGGAATGATGGCCCGATCATGAGCGCCACGCCGTATCGCACCGCGCCCGTCCACTCGGATCGGATGCCCGCGGCTGTGCCGTTCCTGATCGTCAACGAAGCGGCGGAGCGGTTCAGCTTTTACGGGATGCGGACGATCCTGGTCATCTTCATGACACAGTATCTCCAGAATGCCGGCGGCGCGTTGGAGGTGATGACCGAATCCGAAGCCCGCTCCTGGTATCATCTCTTTACGTCGGCGATCTATTTTTTCCCGGTGATTGGGGCGCTGATTGCGGATATCTGGTGGGGGAAATTTCGCACGATCATGACGTTGTCCCTGGTGTACTGCCTGGGCCATGCGGCGCTTGCGATGGATCAGACCAGGGTGGGATTGACGGTGGGTCTTACGCTGATTGCCGTGGGCGCCGGAGGGATTAAACCCTGTGTGTCCGCGAACCTCGGCGATCAGTTTAGCGCGGCAAACAGCCATCTGCTCGGCAAGGCGTTTTACTGGTTTTATTTTGCGATTAATCTGGGAGCGGGCATTTCCACGCTCTTGACGCCGTGGTTGCTCTATCACATTGGCCCCCACCTGGCCTTCGGCGTGCCCGGGTTGTTGATGCTGCTCGCGACGTGGATTTTTTGGCTGGGGCGCCGGCAGTATGCGCATGTCCCCGCCAGGGGGCCATCCTTTGTTCGGACAATATTTGCCGCCGACAGTCTTCGGGTCATCGGGCGCCTGGTCCCCATTTATCTGTTTGTCGCGTTTTTCTGGGCGCTCTTTGACCAGACGGGAGCGGCGTGGGTGTTGCAGGCGCAGCATATGGATTTACACTGGATGGGGGTGGAATGGCTGCCGTCGCAAATTCAGTTCGTCAATCCTTTTTTAATCCTGCTGCTTATTCCGGTGTTTGCCTATGGCCTGTACCCGTCTCTTGACCGGGTGTTCCCCTTGACGCCGTTACGAAAAATCAGCATCGGGTTTTTTGTGACGGTCATCGCCTTTGTCATTTCGGCGTACATTGAGATACAGATCGCCTCGGGACTGCGGCCCAGTGTTGTCTGGCAATTGCTGGCCTTTCTGGTGATTACGGCGGCGGAGGTGATGGTTTCGATCACCTGTTTGGAATTTTCCTACACACAGGCTCCGAAAGAGCTCAAGTCTGTGGTGATGGCCCTCTTTTTGCTCTCGGTGTCGTTGGGGAATGCCTTTACCGCGTTGGTGAACTACGTCATACAGGACGCGAACGGGACGGTGTGGCTCAATGGTGCGGATTATTACTGGTTTTTTGCATGGGTGATGTTCGGGGTGTCGCTGCTCTTTCTCCCGGTGGCCAGACAGTATCACATCCGAACGTGTCTTCAGGATGAGACGGCCTAGCGGGTCAGGGTGGCCCCGCGCGGGTCAGGGCCTGGGCTGCTGACTGAAATAGAAAACCTGATTCACCCGGAAGGCCTGCGTGTACTGGTCTGATTGAATGTGTTGTGAGTGGAAACAACGCCCGTCGAAAATGATCAGACGATTGGGTTGCATCCGCATGAGGAAGAGCAGTGCCCCAATAGGCGTTCCCGTCGTTGATATAGGCATTCTCCCTGTTGGCGAACAACGGGTTGAAGATCATGCTGTTTTGGAAATTGTCATAGCCTTCCGCGCTGTTGAAAAATCCGTCGCTCAATTCCAGCCGGTCCGCCAGCTCGCGTATCGTGTGGTCGGGCACAGGGGGCACTCGTTCCAGTTCCGTGGGGAGATGACGATACAGTCCCGTGCCTCCCATGCACGAGGCCGCGGGATTCAGGTAGACCATGGCGGTAATGTCCTGATCTATATGGGGCTGACGCTACCCCACGTTGAGGCGGTAGTGTTGGGTGGTAATGCCCTGAAACACCGCCGGCTGGGGGTGGAAAAACGGGTACAGCGTCATGCCCCAGCATTCCCCGATGGCCCGCACGATGTGCTCGGTGTCCACGTTCACCGATGCCCGCACGCCGGGGAAATTGCCGACGATTTCAAACTGGTCGGTGTACGGAAGATCCAACGCCATGCGGAGCACCGCGTCGGGATGCTGATAAAAATCGTCCACCAGCACGACCTTGTGCCGGCCCAGGCCGACATGGTTGACGGAAACCCGGCAGCGGGGATTGATGGCGAAGATGTTGGGAGAAGGCGGCATGAGTGAGTCCGTGGCGGGTTGCGTGATTCATCCATGGTGCGTGATTTGTTCGGTGCGCGTCAATGGGTGCGTGGCCGGGATGGCAAGCAAGGCTGAGTATTTGGTGTTAGAGAAAAACGAAACAATGCTATGATGTCACAGTTGGCGGCGGTTCATGTATGGCAATGGAGACGAATAAATTATGGAAGCCAGGAAAATCAAGGTAGAAGATTTTTTATCGTCGCCTAAGACACAGTTTGTAATTCCCGTATACCAAAGAAATTACGACTGGCAAGATGAGCAGTGCAAGCAGCTGTTTGAAGACATAATCAGAGTCGGTGAAGACAAAGAAGCGAGTGCTCATTTTATCGGAAGCATTGTTTATTTGCATGAGGATCCTTTCTTGGCTTCAGCAATCAAAGAACTCATCATAATAGATGGACAGCAACGATTAACCACTTTGACCTTGATTTTTGCGGTGATACATCGGCTTGCGATAGAGCTGAAGAAGACAGAGCGCAGCGATGAAATTTGGGAGACATACCTGATCAACAAATTTGCCTCAGAGGAAGGAAAGCTCAAGTTGCGTCCCACGGAAAACCACAACAGAGCATTGCAATATGTTTTAAGGACCGACACGAACGAAGAGTTTCCAGAGTTTTCAAATCTTGTTTCCAACTTCGATTATTTCAAGGGAAAGATAACAGGGGAAAACTATGAATGTGTGTTAGTGGGGCTTTCCAAGTTGATGTTTGTCGAAATCTCGCTAGAGAGAGGAAAAGACGACCCGCAAAGGATTTTTGAAAGTTTGAACTCAACGGGGTTGGATCTTTCTCAGGCGGACTTAATTCGCAATTATATTTTGATGGGACTGAACCGCAGAGACCAAGAAAGAATCTATCAGAATTATTGGGAAGTGATTGAAAAATTTGCCAAGGATGAAACGCAGAATGTCAGCAAAGTTTCGGACTTTATAAGAGACTATCTCACCCTGGAAAATAAAAAAATTCCGACTAAAGAAAATGTTTACCAGGAGTTCAGAAAGAAATATCCCATTGCTTCCACCGATTCTGCAATAGGAGAGCTTGAAGGCAATCTGTCTGGAATGAAGAATCTGGTGAAGCACTACTATAAATTGATTAACCCAGGCGAGGAACCAGATCGGGATATTTGTTTTCGGTTGGAATACATATCCAGACTGAAAATAACGGTGGCCTTTCCGTTTTTGATGAAAGTCTATGATGACTACAGCAATGCAAAAATCGAAAAAGAAACATTTGCTAAAGTTTTAGACTTGATTCAATCCTTTGTTTGCAGGAGATTTATTCTTAATTTGCGTACAAATTCTCTGAATAAGATTTTTATGAATCTCTACGATAGAGTGGATGCCTCAAACTACTTGCCTTCAATTCAGCAAGCATTGCTTCAAAAGTCGGGACAACAGAGATATCCGAAGGATGCGGAAGTTGTGGAGCATTTGAGATTAAAAGATATTTACGATACCGACCATGTGCATAGAGCATATTTACTCGAAAGACTTGAAAATTTCGAAAACCATGAGCCGGTTTTGATATTAGACAACCCCGATATTACCGTCGAACATATTTTCCCGCAGAATCCTGATCCCCAATGGAAAATGGATTTGGGTTCTGATGAATATGCTGATATTCAAGAAAAATATCTCAATACGGTCGGGAACTTAACGCTAGTAGGAGCTAACGCAAAACTTGGGAACATGCCGTTTTTAAAGAAAAGAGATTTAAAAGATGGAGGCTACAAAGACAGTAGATTGTGGCTAAACAAACATTTGGCTACTCTTGATAAATGGGACAAGAATGCAATTGAGAATCGCTTTGACATCATAAAAGAAAGGTTCTTGAAAATATGGGAATATCCCAAAATTGAGCTTCCAGAAAAACCCGAAAACGGAGAGGTCACCATCTTTGAGGCAGAATCTCCCACAGGCAAGAAGTTAGAATACGCAATTTTCCTTGATAAAAAAATTGAGATTGCGACTGTGACGGACCTGTATATCGAGATATTTAAACGACTCTTTGAACATCAGCCAGAAACATTTTTCTCTACAGACTTAGGGAAGGAAATCGGTTTAGCAAAGAATCCGGAAAAGCGGAACCAGCCACGCCCAATCAGCGACACCTATTTCATTGATTGCAAACTTGACAACATCGTGAAATTTGACCGGATAAAACTAGCATTAACGTACTTCAAACTTGAAGAAGAATTGGTTGTCAAATATGAAGAAAATGTCTAAATGGTGGTGTGATTGTCGGGGTGCGTTGACTTGTAGCATACCCCAATTTCATTGAATCGAGGAGACATGACCGCTCCGTACCGCGAGTTGTTATCCGGCATTCGCCAGGCGTTTCCGCAGCCGGTGTCCGACCGGGTTCATGACAGCTATTTCATTCATAGTGTCATGCGCGCGATGGATCAGATGGATGCGCTCAAAAGCGAGCGTCCCATTCTGGGAGAGTACCTGCCGCTGGATTATGACAAAGCACGGGACGCGAGGCTGCCCGACACGGGCATGAGCGTGGAGGACGTCACCAGCGACCTGGTGTCGTATTGTTCGGGATTGATTATTCCGGGGCATCCTCACACGCAGCAGAATGTGATTCCGCCGCCCACCATCTCGTCGCTCATCGGGGTCCTGTTGGCGTCCTTCTATAATCCCAATCTCGCGTGGGACGAGTACAGCCACCGCCTGGCCGTGGCGGAAGTGGAAATGGTGGCCATGATGTCGCGCCTGGTGGGGTATGAGGCCGATCGTGCCGGAGGGTTTTTCACCTTCGGAGGAACCGGGACGACGTTGTACGGCGTCAAAATCGGATTGGAAAAAGCGGTGCCCGGCGCCATGGAATCCGGTGTGCGCGAAGATGTTGTCCTGTTGGCCAGCGAGGCCAGCCATTATTGTCGCTACAACATTGCCGGGTGGCTGGGCCTTGGCGCGTGCAACGTGATCACCATTCCCACGGATTCACGGAACGCCATGAACGTGAACCTGTTGCGGGAACGCGCCGGCGACGCGCTCCGACGGGGCGCCAAAATCGCGGCCATTGTCGTGACCATGGGGACCACCGATGCGTTCGGGATTGACGATCTTGCCGCGATCGTGGCGGTGCGCGATGCCCTGGTTGATGAATTTCATCTTCCGTACCGCCCGCACATTCATGCCGATGCCGTGATCGGATGGGCCTGGTCGGTGTTTAATGACTACGATTTTGGCGGCAATCCCCTGGGGTTTCGCCCCCGGACGTTGCGGGCGCTGGCGGGGGCGCAACAGCCGATCCGCAGCCTGGCTCTCGCGGACAGCCTGGGGATTGATTTTCACAAGCCCGGGTTTGCGCCCTATATTTCCAGCCTGGTGTTGTTTCAGAATCGCGAGGACCTGGAAGTCATCCGCAGGCCGCAGGAGCAGATGCCGTACCTCTTTCAGTTTGGAGAACACCGGCCGGGCATGTATACCGTTGAGACCTCGCGCGCGGGCGGCGGGGTGCTTGCCGCCCTGGCGAATATGAAGTTGTTCGGGAAACAGGGTCTGCAGGTCATTATCGGCCACGTTGTTGAAATGGCGCAGTTGCTTCGTGAACATTTGGAGGGTCAGGCGTGCGCCACGGTCTTGAATCGGGAGAATTTTGGCCCGGTGACGCTGTTCCGCGTCTATCCGCCAGGCGTTGATACGTTTCAGATTAAAGAGGCTGAACAGAACCACGCCTCGTGCCGGGAGACGTTGGTATTCCATAATGCGTATAACCGGAAGATTTTCCAGTACGTCCACCAGGAAGCAATGGCGGGACGCGGCGTGGTCTTGTCCTTCACGGATTGTTGCCGCATGTCGGACTATGGAGAGCCGATTGTGGCGTTGAAGTCCTTTATCCTCTCTCCCTTTGCCGATGAGGATAAAATCGCCGTGGTAGTGCAGAAGGTGCTGGAGGCCCGTGACCGGATTTGAGCCGTTGCGGGGCGCGGGCTAATGCGTATGCTCGCTCAACAGTTCCAGAAAACGCGGCGCCAGGATGCGGCTCTGGATCACAAGTAATCCGCGTTCTCCCAATCCTCGGTAACTCATATTGATTTCGGTTTCTTCAAGACGCCAGGAGTATTCCTGATTGAGTCCGCGCACCATGGAGCCCGGGCTGTGTCGAATGTCCCCGAATTGCGACACCAGGACCTGCTTGAGGCGGTTGTGCGTTTTTTCGTTGCGGTAGCGAATCATCACGCGGGCAAACTGGCCGTCAATGGTGTAGAGTTTGATGGCTTCAACCGGCTCTTTCGCAAAACGCGGCGGGTCTTCCCGGTATTCATAAATCTTCACACGACCGTCCAGATCTACGAGCGCAAGTTGCGTGCGCTCGGATAACGGACTGCCCCAGGGAATCCCCTGAAATCCCTGGAGGGGGTCAGTCATTGTCGCGGTGACCGGCGGTACGGGGAGCCAGATGGCGAGGAGGAGCATGGAAAGGCCGAGGCGCCATGGGCGGGAGTCGGCGCGTGCAATGCTCATGGGATGCCTGCTTTGTTCAACCTGCTCTCCGTATCGTGGAAACGCCATGGCAGGTTGTTCCTGGCTCTGGACGGCCTTCTCACAAACAACATTGGCGAGGGACCGGAAGATGGCAAGACGTGTGTCAGAAACTGGCGTTGGCGGAGAGGGGGACAGCATGAATCCCTTCCGTACCAGTGGGGACAAGCTCGGCTGCATCCGCCGCCTGCTTCTCGTTGTGTCCGAGCAAGGTCCAGGAGTCGGGGTTGTCTAAAATCGTTTGCATGAGCTGGTTGTGGAGGGCATGGCCTGAACGGTTGGCAATAATATGGCCGACAATATGGATCCCCAGAAGAGACATGTCGCCAATGAGATCCAGGATCTTGTGGCGAACGCATTCATCGGGAAAACGCAAGGCCTCTTCGTTCATGATGCCGGTCTCAGTAAACACAATGGCGTTGTCCAGGGAACCGCCTTTCGCCAAACCGCGTGCCCATAAGGCTTTCACCTCATGCGCAAACGCAAAGGTGCGGGCTTTGGCAATATTGGCCTGAAATCCCATCGCCGACCACTCGTGCTCATGGGTTTGCTGCTGAATGAGCCGATGGTCGTAATCAATGGTATAGGTGATTTTTGGAAAGAGTGCGGGAAGAATGGACAGGGTATGCTGATGGTTGCCAATGTGAATGGGTTCCAGAATTTTCAGATAGGTTCGCGGACGGTCCTGGATGACCACCCCGGCACGTTGGATGCCTTTGGTAAACGGCGCCGCGCTTCCGTCCATGGCCGGCACTTCTTCTGCATCAATATCAATCACGGCATTATCAACGCCCATGCCCCAGAGGGCGGACAGCACATGTTCGGTTGTTTGAATCTGGAATCCATTGGAGCCAATCACCGTGCAAAGCTCCGTCGACCGCAGATTGCGAATGGATGCCTGGCAGGTCTCAACGTGACCGTTGTGTTTCCGCCGAAACGCAATGCCGTGATCCACAGGGGCCGGTGAAAGACTCACCCGTGAAGGACGTCCCGAATGGAGTCCCACGCCGGCTAACGAAACGGTGTGTCCAATGGTGTGTTGTCTCTGCATGCGTGTTCTTTGATTGTAATAATGATTCTAAGTAAACGTCAGAAAAATAACCATATAATACTATCAAGCAAAAATCGGGCCATAAAAATATTCAAATAAATAATCATAACTTGTTGAAAAATATATTATATCTAAAAAATGATTCCTGGAGTTTATGCGAAAAACCACCAGTTGTTGCGAAAATAACACAGAAATGCCCATAGCACAACCATGATGTTGCCCGCCATGGAGCCGGTGCATGACCGTCACTGGCGAAAAGGCTCCAACAGGTAGCGCAGGGAGTCGGGGAACGCACCGAGGTCGTTGGCGCGGGCCTGGCCGGCGATGATACCCCGGTGCTTGTTGTGCAGTCCGGAATCTGTAAAGGCCCGAAGGTAGAAGGTGCATCTCAAGGCCTCATTGTTGAGAAGCTGTGCCTGCTGTTCAGCCGTTTGGGTTTTGAACAGGTCGGCGAGGCACAGCAGAGTTTTTTCCATGCTGTGATAAGGCGGAGCGAGATGTAGCGCGGCATAAAAGGCTTCCAGGTTCCGTCGGAATTCGTCGAGTAGCGGCCGGCATTCGTTCTGTGACATTGCGGTTCCATTCCAGAAGCAGGGCACGGGTGGAAGCCGTCCCGGCATTGTGTGAGCCGCCGTCGTGCGTAAGCCGGACACGTGCCGGACGGATGAAACGCGGAGACGGCAACGGAGATGGGACAGATCCCGGAATGCGGGAGCTTCCCGGGGTTCCGGCAACGTGTGCCGTTATGCGGAATTACTGAATTGGTCGAGATCGTGTTTCTTTCCAATCATGACCAGGACATCGCCTTTTTCAATCCTGTCACTGGGAGAGGGCTTGAAATTAAAGGCATTCTCCTTTTTTAATTGTCCCTTGATCATGCGGTTCACTTGTTTTTTGATGCCGATGACGTTGAGGTTGTGATTGTCACGAATTTCGGTTTCTTCAAGGCTCATCCCGGCAAACCGGTCCGGAATCACCACTTCCTCAACGCTGTACCCGGGCGCCAATTCGAGATATTCCAGCACCTTGGGCGAGGCCAGCCGGTGCGCGAGTCGGATTGCGGCATCCCGTTCCGGGTAGATCACTTCGGTGACTCCGAGATTGCTCATGATTTTTCCGTGAATGTTGGTCATGGCTTTGGCGATGATGGATGAGACCCCCATTTCGGTCAGGGTTTGCACAATCATGATGCTTGCTTCGATATTCTCTCCGATGCTGACCACGGCCACGTCGACGTTTTGCGTGCTCACGGATTTGAGCGTGCGCTCATCCGTCACATCGCATTGAATGGCAAATGTCGCAATGTCGCTGATGGCCTGAATTTTTGACTCGTCCCGGTCAATGGCAAGGACTTCGCAGCCTTTTTGCAGCAAGGATTCGGCGACACTGTACCCAAACCGGCCCAGGCCAATGACGGCAAAGAGACGTTTCATGATTGCGGGTGGTTCATGCGGGGACGCCGTGATGGCCGCGGTCTATTCCGAGGCGGCGCCTCCGGGCGGGGAGGCGGGGCGTGCGGGTTCCGCCGGTTTGAGAAACGGGCTTAATAAGTCAATGGGCACGGGAAACAGAATGGTTGAGTTGTTGCCCCCGGCCATGTTCATCATGGTTTCGATGTATCGTAATTGCAGGGCCGCCGGATTCTGGCTCAAAATCCCGGCGGCGTCCGAGAGGCGCTGGGCCGCCTGATACTCGCCTTCGGCGTGGATGACTTTTGACCGTCGCTCCCGCTCTGCTTCCGCCTGCCGCGCAATCGCCCGCTGCATTTCTTGCGGGAGATCCACGTTTTTCACTTCAACGGCGGAGACCTTGATGCCCCAGGGTTCCGTGGCCTGGTCAATAATCCGCTGCAAGTCGGCGTTAATTTCATCGCGCTTTGACAGCAGGTCATCCAACTGGCTTTGACCCAGGACGCTGCGCAACGTGGTTTGGGCAATCATGGATGTGGCGTAATAATAGTCTTCCACCCCCACAATGGCTTTTTCCGCTTCCACCACGCGAAAATAGATCACCGCATTGACCTTGACCGACACATTGTCTTTGGTGATGACGTCTTGCGGAGGCACGTCCATGGTCACGGTTCGGAGGCTCACGCGAACCAGTTTGTCGATCAACGGAATAATCAGCACAATGCCGGGTCCATTCCTGCCGACGATTCCCGAGGCCAGCCGGCCCACGCGAAAAATGACGGCCCGCTCGTATTCCCGCAGGATATGCAAGCCCTGGGCGAGCAGGATGAACAGGCCCAGCAACAGGACAAGCAGCATGACGGGGCTGAAGGATGTGTCCATTTACCGGTTCTCCTGTTGTGGTTCGACGGGTTTGACGTGGACGGTGAGGCCTTCAAGGTCTGTGATCTGAATGGGCTGTCCCTCGGGCACCGGGGACGTACTGACGGCGTCCCAGATTTCACCCTGGACGAAAATTTTCCCCCGCGGTCCCAAATCCGTTTTGGCTGATCCGATGAGGCCAATCATCCCTTCGCGGCCCGTCAGGGTTCGTGTGCGCAATGCCTGCACGCCGAATTGTACCACCAGCCATGTGACCCCGATTGCCAGGGCGAGGACGGGAAGTATCACAGCCCAGGAAATCTGGTAGTAGGGGAAATCCTGGTTGATGAGAAACAGCGAGCCCAGAATCATGGCCGTGACCCCGCCGATCGCCAGCAAGCCATAACTGGTGACGGTGATCTCAAGCATCAGCATGACGATGCCCAGCATAAACAACAGCACGCCCGCGTAGTTTACGGGAAGGGACTGCAGGGAATAAAACGCCAGAATCAGGCTGATGGCGCCGACCACTCCGGGTAAAATGGCCCCCGGGCTGTAGAGTTCCGCAATCAACCCGATGGTGCCGATGGTCATGAGCACGTAGGCGATATTCGGATCGCTAATGGCTTTCATCGTTTCAAGCCGCCAGCTCATGGGAAAATCCAGCACGCGGGCGTGCTGCGTGTGCAGGGTCAGGGGCTGTTCGCCAAGGGAGAGTGTCCACCCGTCGAGTTGGGTCAGCAGGTCCGGCAGGTCTGACGCGATCAGATCAATCACGCCGAGTGCTTTGGCTTGCGTTGAGGTGGCTGAGACGCTTTTTTTGACGGCCTGTTCCGCCCATTCACGATTGCGTCCCCGACGTTCGGCAATGGAATGAATGTAGGCCACCGCGTCGTTTTCCACTTTGGCCTTCATGACGTCGTCCATGGTTCCGCCTCCCATCGCCACCGGATGCGCCGCTCCGATGTTGGTGCCCGGGGCCATGGCCGCCACGTGCGCGGCCAGGGTGAGAAAGACGCCGGCCGACGCGGCTCGTCCTCCGGTGGGACCGACATAGACGATAATCGGAATTTGTGAACCGGTGATATCTTTAATCATGGCCCGCATTGAGGTGTCCAGCCCACCCGGAGTATCAAGTTGAAACACAAGACATTGCGCCCGTTCCTGCTCCGCATAGGCAATGGCTTCGTGAAGATATTCGGCGGCGACGGGATTGATGACGCCTTCATAGGCGGCGGTAATCACAAGAGACGGTTCAGCATGGGAGAGGCCGGCGGAACACAACAGCAATCCGAGGGCCATGTACAAAGAGCCCCTCCGGCTGTGCCGCATCGTCACACGGAAACGATACACACGGAGAGGCGTTGCGGGGAACGTAGACACGGTGGAGGAAACCTCCTGCAAAAAATCATCTTACGGCTCCCTCCCGAGACTGTCAAGAACACGGCCGCACAGGCGCGGCGGCATGTGGTTCGGCTGAAGGCGTTCGTGCATTTCAGTTGCAACCCGGACCGGCAGGCTCCTAGAATGCGGCCCATGCATTTGTTTCAATCAGGGCAGCGAGTTCATTTGGTCGACAAAAAAGGGCGTCATTACGCCCTCACGCTCAAAGCCGGCGACCGGTTTCAACACAGCGGAGATATCATGCTGCACGACGCCCTGATTGGACAACCCGATGGGACCACGATCTGCCTGTCCGGAGGCAAGACCATGGTGGCGCTCAATCCCACCCTGGCCGAGTACATTCTGAAGATGCCACGGGGAGCGCAAGTCCTGTATCCCAAGGACATTGCCATGATTCTCATGTGGGCCGATGTGTATCCCGGCGCCTCGGTGTTTGAAGCGGGCGTGGGGTCCGCGGCGTTGACGGCGGGGTTGCTGCGCGCGGTGGGCGAGCGCGGTCGCGTTGTGAGCTATGAAGTCCGGGAGGATTTTGCCCGAACCGCGATGAAGAATATCGAGCGATTTCTCGGCCCTGTGGCCAACTTCCAACTTGTGCAGCGCGATGCCAGTGAAGGGCTTGATCTGGACGGAGAGGGAGCGCCACAGGTCTTTGACCGGGTCATCCTTGATTTACCCGAACCCTGGCGCGTGGTGCCCCATGTGCCGGCTGCCCTCCGACCGGGCGGCATTTATTTGAGCTTTGTGCCGACGGTGCCTCAAGTGGTCCAGACGGTGGACGCGCTGCGGCGCACCAACGCCTTCGGGCTGCTGCAAACCTTTGAGACCCTCATGCGCCATTGGAATATTGAAGGGCGGAGTGTGCGTCCGGATCTGCGGATGATCGCCCATTCGGGATTCCTCACCGTGGCCCGGCGCATGGACCCCGGCGACGCGGCCCGGCCGGCACACGGGTTGTCCGAGGTCGGGCATGCCTGACGCGATCAAAACCATTCTCATCGCCGATGATGAACCCGATATTCGGTTGTTGCTGCAGACCACCCTGGAGGATCCGGCCTGTCGCATTCTGGAGGCCTCGGATGGGGAATCGGCCTTGCAGTTGATCCGGCAGGAACGTCCCGACGTGGTCATTCTGGATCGGATGATGCCCAGGCTGAACGGTCTCGAAGTCGCCGCCGCCAGCCTGGCCGATCCCGCCACGCGGCATATTCCGCTGATTCTCCTGACGGCGCTGGACCGGCCTGCGGCTCGTGACGGGGAGCACATGCCGGAGGTCTTTGCGTACCTGGTCAAACCGTTCAGCCCGCTCCAACTGCTCGCCACGGTTCGGCAGGCGCTGGATCGGACGGAGACCGCCTGACTCGCGGCACGCGCATGACACATTCTCCGCGCTCTGTCCCCGATGATGATCTGAACACGCAACTGCGTTCGGCCAGATCCCAACTGGCGTTGTACGCCAAAGACCTGAAAGCCCTCCTGGTTCGCGAACAGAGCAAATCCCACGCCCTGGAAGCCACGAACAAGCAATTACAGGCCTATGCCCATGACGTGAAAGCGGCCTATCAGACCCAGCAACACAAAACGCGGGAGCTGGAAAAGGCCTACGCCGATACGGTGGTGCGCCTGACCCTGGCCTCCCGGTATAAAGACGAAGAGACCGGCGCGCACATTCAGCGCGTGAGTCACTACAGCAAAACCCTGGGCTTGGTGATTGGTCTTGATGAGGATGACGCACAATTAATTTCTGACGCGGCTCCCATGCATGACGTGGGGAAGGTCGGCATTCCCGATATGATTATGCAAAAACGGGGGCCGTTGGATGACGCCGAGTGGGCCATCATCAAACAGCACCCGGTCTTTGGCGCCAATCTGTTGGCCGGTTCGCCGTCGCTCCTGCTTGAAACGGCGCGGGAAATTGCCCTCACGCATCATGAACGATGGGATGGGAGCGGGTATCCTCAGGGGTTGAAGGGTGAGGCCATTCCCATGGGTGGGCGGCTGGTCATGTTGGGGGATACCTACGACGCGCTTCGGAGCCGGCGCCCGTACAAGCCGGCCTTGTCGCATGAGCAGACCTGTCACATTCTGTTGAACGGCAACGATCGCACCCGGCCCCGGCATTTTGATCCGAAGCTCCTTGAGGCCTTTCGGGAAATTCACGCGGAATTTGACCGGATTTTTTCGGAAATCAGGGAAGACCCATCGCCGCCGGGTGGGGGGTGAGACGAGACGGATGCGCGAATCTGCTGGCGACGCACAACGTTTATTGCCCGGGGGATGTCACCGGATAGCCAGCTTCCTGCCAGGCATTCATGCTGCCCGCGACGCTGTACACGTATTGATAGCCACGCTCGGCCAGTGTGTCGGCGGCGATGTTGCTCCGGTGGCCGGATTGACAATAGACGACGATGTGATCGTCAAACGTGGCGCCGATTTCCAGATGCCGTTGGGCGATGACCCGAAAATCAATGTTCCGGTCGGTCCCGGGAATGAAGCCCGTCCTGTGTTCCTCCGGCGAGCGGACATCAAGAAGGAAAAACCCTTTCTGCCGGAGACTGGGGGCTTGCAGGAGCCCCTGATTCAGCTCATGGACGGTCAACTCGTAAGTCTGCTGGGCCGAAACGGAACCGGCCAGCGCGATCACTCCGAAGACAACGATCAGCAGACTGGTGTGTCTCTTCATGGCCATCTCCGTCTTGCAAAGCGGCAGTTTGAAAAAGCGGATAAGACCGCCCGGACACCTGTAGAACCCGTATGCGCATGAAGCCGTTGGCAGACCGCTCTTATCCTATGCCCGCTGTCGGAATCCGGTCAAGCGCGGGCGCGGTTTTCCCGGCTCTTGTGCTGGTTGCGCTGGGGTTCTGGGGCTGCGCCGGCGGCGTTCGGGTCATTCAGGAAGGTCCGGATTCCGGGGTCGCGCTGTACGTGTACAAAGGCAAGGATGGACACCTGCGCTCATCAAACCGCCCGGAAGCGTCCGCAAGGATTCGCAAGTTTTGTCGTGGCCCGTACCGGGTGATCAAAGAAGGCAACACGGGAGGCCGGCAACGTGTGTTCGAGAACATCGCCGGCGCGGAAGACGTGGTGACCGACCACTGGTGGGGCATCCGGTTTCGCTGTGAGGCCAACGGCGGGGCCATGAGCGAGACGGGATGAGTTCGGCACGATCACTGGCGCTGCGTCATCATTGCGGTCTGGCGGGGAAACGCACTGAGGACCGCGATCGGGGCTGCCGTTCTCATGGCCGGGCGGCTTTGAGGTCGTCCATGGTGAGGAGACTGATCAGCGACACTCCCGCCGCTTCGACGGTTTGTTTGCCGTCCTGTTCCTGCCGGTCCACGATGACCAGAGCATGAGAGGCGCGGAGGTTCGCTTCCCTCGCAGCCTGGAGGGCGTGCAGGATGGACTGGCCGCTCGTCAGCACGTCGTCAACGATGACGATGCGGTCATTGGCTGTAACCATGCCTTCAATGCGTTTTCCCAGTCCGTGATCTTTGGTCTGTTTGCGAACGGTAAAGGTGCGGAGTGTGCGCGAAGGTTGAGCCGCAAAGGCATGATCGGATATAGCTGTGGCGAGGGGAATGGCGCCGATCTCCAGGCCGCCCACGGCTTCGCAGGGGATGTTGCGGATGGCCGCACAGGCCAGTCGGGCCACGAGCCAACGGGCATCGGGATGCGCCAGCAATGCACGGCAGTCCACGTAACAGGGACTGGTGGCCCCGGAGGCCAGCACAAACCCTTTCCCCGGGTCCCATTGGAAGGCCTGGTAGCGCCGGAATAATGTTGCCAGTTGTGACGTGGACATGAAACAACGAACGGGTATGCTGTTGAGGGCCGGAGTCGTTGTAGCATGTGATGACGAGGCCTGGCAACGCCGACCGGTCTTGTGGTCATGGGCCTTGACGGGCCGCATCGCGTCTCATCGGAAGACACGCCGACCATGTTCAAAATAAAGAAGCGGCCGCCAAAGCCGACCCACGAGCCGTCACTCTACAATGTGCTGGAAAATTACACGGATTTTGATCCCCCGGGGAATGTGATGGTGTGCGCCATGGCCGGTGCGGAGCAGAGTGAGCGGCATGCGGACATTCTCGGAAAGAGTTACGGGATTCCGGTGGACGTCATGCTCCGGTTGTTGCGTGACGGGGGGGTGTATGCCTGGCCGGAGACGGCGGGCGTGGTGACGCGCGGCCTGTTTGTGTGCAAGGTGGATCCCACTGGAGAGACCGCCAAGCACACGTGGGTGTTGGATGTGGAGCAAACCGCGCAGGCGGAACAACTTGCGAGGTCGGCGGCGATTCCGTTGGACGAGGCGGCGGCGCGCGTGTTTTACCGGGGATTGCCCGAGGCCCTGCGGGCACGCCTCACACAAAAAAATCTCGGGCTTGATTACCGCAAGCTGGATCGGGCCGTGGCCAAAGGCGGCGATCTGACCTATATTGATTTTCGAAAAGACTGGTCGCCCTGGTTCAAACGGAAATGTTCCATGCCGGATGGCTCAATGGTTGAAACCGGCGGGATAGAAGAATTTGCCGATCTGCATGGCATTACGGTGGCGCAGGCGCGCACGTTGCTTGACGAGGGCGGCACCGTGGAACTCAAAGACGGTGTGCTGGCGTGCCAGGTGATTAATAACCAGCCGACGGTGGCTCGCTTCAATGCCGGACAATATGCCAAAGCCAAAGCGCTGATGGACTCCCGGGGCCTGCATATCATGGATGCGTTGAGTGAAATGGCTTTGCATGATGCCGCGTTGATGCGGACGCTGCGGCGCACCGAACAGGATGTGACGCGCTAGGCGGTGCGTGTGCGCGTCGCCTGACGTGTCGTTGCGGTAACGGGTTGGTCCGATCAGGGGGGCACCTCTGGGTTGAGGTTGAGTTGGCGTGGGGCGTCGGGGAGAGACGGATGAGGATGCTGTCGGGGAGAGCGGTGATTGCGTGGTGCGTGGTCCTTGGCCTGGGGATGAGTCACGGATGGTGGTCAAACAGCGCGGTGGCCCGGGCGGCGACGGAGTCCGGGATTGTTGGTCGGGATGGCGCGCCCATGGTGTTCATTCCCGCCGGGCCGTTTTTGATGGGCGTCCCCAGGGGCGCGCGGGATGGGGGGCGTGATGAATATCCCAATCACGCCGTTGAACTGGATGCGTATTATCTTGATAAATATGAAGTCACAACGGGTCTGTACGCACAGTTTATGCGCGCGACGGGACATCGCCCGCCGTCGCACAGGACAGACCCCTCGAAAAATGTGTGGCAAGGGGGTGTATTGCCGACGGCCCTGGCGGCGGTGCCCGTGGTCAACGTGGATTGGTTTGACGCCAGCGCCTATTGTCAATGGACGGGCAAGCGGCTGCCGACTGAGGCCGAATGGGAGAAGGCGGCGCGAGGCACGCATGATCAACGGTTCCCGTGGGGGAACGTTGAACCAACCCGGCAGCATCTGAATTTCAACCAGCAGTGGCACGGGGCCGGGACGCTCGCACCGGTGGGGAGTTATGAAAAAGGCAAAAGTCCCTACGGGGCCTATGATATGGCGGGTAACGTCTGGGAGTGGGTCGCGGACTGGTATGCGGCGGACTATTATGCCAGGAGTCCGTGCTGTAATCCTCAAGGGCCTCCGACCGGCACGCGTCGGGCTGTTCGCAGTTCCGGCTGGCAGGTGGAAACTCCACAGGTGAGAATTTTTACCAGAATCGCCAGCAAGCCACTTGACCGGAATCATTCCACGGGGTTCCGCTGCGCTGCCGATTCTCCGACTGTCTCGCGCCAGCCACGGGAATGAATCCCCCGTCCTGATACGCGCAAACGGCCGGCGACACAATTTGTTTGCTTGACACCAGCGTGTCTTTACCATTAGTGTACTTCACTTATGCGAGCAGAAACATCGGCAACGAGGGGGGCGATGATGGGCGCGGGAAGGTTCCGGCGTCTCCTGTCCGCCTGGGCCGTGTTCGCGCTTGGTCTGTTGGGGCTGTGCCTGACGAGCGTCGACGGTGTGGTGGTGGCCATGCCGCATCCCGTCCCGGCGGCGGCGTCTGCCCCGGTCCTTCCGACGCACGGCAGGGGTCTTGTGTATTTCCCCACCAAGCCCGAGGCAGTCGCACCGGAACCCTTGTATGACGAGATTACCATTCTCACGGATCATCCTGCCGTTCTGGCCAAAATTGAGTACTTTCGAACCTCGATTCCCGACCGTGTTCAAAAATGGTTAAACAGATTTGACCGCTATAAACCGTTGATCGAACCGGTGTTTGCCGAGTTTGGTCTGCCGCGGGAGTTAATATACCTGTCGTTGGTCGAAAGCGGGTTTAATCCCGTGGCGGTGTCCCGCGCGCGCGCGAAGGGGGCCTGGCAATTTATGCGAGGCACGGGCCGGATGTATGGGTTGAAGGTCAAAAGGCGGGTGGATGAACGGCAGGACCCGATGAAGTCCACTGTCGCGGCGGCTCACCACTTGCGGGATCTGTATGACCAGTTCGGCTCATGGCCGCTGGTGCTGGCGGCGTATAATGCCGGCGCGGGGAAAATCAGTCGGGCGATTCGAAAATCCGGCACCAGGGATTTCTGGAAAATTGCGAAGTCCCGTCGGTTCATTCGTCGTGAGACACGGCAATACGTTCCCAAATTTATGGCCCTCACCATGATCGCGATGGATCCCACACGCTTTGGGTTTCACATCCAGGCGGAAGAGCGGCATCAATACGAGGAGGTGCATGTCGGCAAACCTGTTCGCTTGCGCGACGTGGCCAAAGAGACGAACATTCCTTTTCGGGAGTTGCGCCGACTCAATCCTGAACTCGTGGATGACATCATCCCGTCTGATCAAGACGGATATTATTTGAAGGTGCCGGTGGGTACAAGCCGTCACGTGGCGCAGGCCGAACCCCGACTGAAACCATGGGTGCCGCCGTCAAGGAACAGAATGTGGCATCGCGTGCGCCGGGGAGAGAATCTGTCCGTGCTGGCCCATCGTTTTGGAACGGACATCGGGACCTTAAAGCGCCTCAATGATCTGTCGGGCACGGTCATCCTGGTCGGGCAACGGCTGCGTGTCAGCGAAGAAGCTCCGGAGAGTGGCGACGGCGCGAGGTGGTACCGTGTGCGGCGTGGTGACAGCCTCTGGGGTATTGCCAAACGCTTTCGGGTGTCGGTGCGCGATCTGAAGGCGTTGAATAATTTACGAAGCAATATGATTCGCGCGCGTCAGATGCTGTTGCTCTCTCCCTGACCTGCAACATCTCTCCTGCCTCCGCCCCGTTATGGCTCGTCGGTGTTTTTCTCCTGCGTCTCTCCCTGTTCCGTGTCACCCCCGGGGGCGGCCTCGTAGGATGGGTCAAGAATCCTGACCTGCAATGCGGCTTCACTCGCAAAGGGTGAGCTCGGATGGTTTTCGATCAGGCTTTTGTAATGGGCGAGGGCCTGGTCGTTGCGCTGTGCATGTTTCTCCAGCGTGGCGAGTTCAAACAGCACCTGATCTTTGTTGAGCGCGTTCGGTGCCTGCAGGACTTGCGTGTAGGCCTGGATTCCTTTCTCTCGCTCACCATTCGCCAGGTGCGCGGCCCCAAGTCGCTGGTAGACGAAGCCGAGCAGCACGGGATGCGCGTCCTCCTGGTTGATGAAATTTTGATAGGCGTCAATGGCCCCGGCGTAATCCTGTTGCGCCGCCAGGACATTTCCAAGAAGATACCAGGACAATTGGGCGCTGGGGGTCCGGGGAAATTCTTCGAGAAGTTGGCGATACAGGCGTTCGGCGGTTTCCAGTTGTGCCTGTGCGGCCTCGGCGTCATCGCCGGGTTGGTCAAAGTAGACGCGGCTCGCCTGGTCCGCCAGGTTTGACGCCTCCTGTGCGTGCTGGTGTTGGAACCCGAGCATGGTCCCGAGTATGACCGCCACCAGGCTCGCGATCAGAATGCCGATGATCACCGCGCCACGATGGCGTTCCGCGAAGAGCCAGGCCCGTTCGCTGCGGGACAGCAATGGAATATCTTCTGTCGCGCCCTGTTTGTCGATGTGTCGGATTCGGTAACTCACGATTCAGCCTCACTGTTGATGCGCCGTGTCCTGCCCGTGTCACGATGGTCTGACGTGAGCCAAGGCCTCTACCGCATTGGGTCAACCTTGTCAAATGCGCCGTGTTCTTTCTGCGGCAAGGCGCGGGCGGGACATGGCCCTGTCTGCATGATGCACGCCGGTCCGGTTGGTGTCCCGATGGTGTGAGGACCTGTGGGTGCGTTGCCTCCTGTTGACATGGACCCCGTGGCTGATATAATAAAAAGCCTTGAGTGTCTGAAGGCATGGGCGGATAGCTCAGCGGGGAGAGCGTTGCCCTTACAAGGCAGAGGTCGCAGGTTCGAGCCCTGTTCCGCCTACCATACGAGCGGTTCTCCATTAAGTTAGGCTTGGGATGTTGAACGTGCAGCCCCGCAAAGAGCGGATTTTGTCTCAACGGAAAGCGTGATGTGATGTTTGAGTGGATGTATGGGGGCCGTCGTTCAGCCAGGTTAGGACGCCAGATTGTCAATCTGGAGGTCGCGGGTTCAAATCCCGTCGGCCCCGCCATTTCCGTCTTCTGTATAAGTCATTTCGCCTTTTTACATAATCGCTGAATGTTCAGTGGCCGGGTCTTGCGGTCGGCCACCCTGTGGTTTGCTTATGTTTTCACGCGACCCTCTGCAGATCCTTGATTCTCTGGGCTTCGTCTCCCTCGTGGTGTTGGCGATCCTGCTGGTGTTGTCCGTTGTGTCGTGGGGCATCATCCTGGCCAAGTGGCGCATGGCGCACTTGAGCAAAAAGGAGGATCACCGTTTCCTGAATCTCTATCGCGAGCGGGCGCCGTTCGATACAAACGCTCTGCGGGATTTGCAACGCCTGGCCGTCACGTTGCTCCATAGCCCCAGCAGCGCGGTCTTTCTCGGGATTATGGGTCGCCTGAATCCTGCGGGGGAGGACGATGACCGTGGCGTTACGCAGACGAAACCGGAGGCGCCGTCCCCGGACCGGGACTATCTGGAGAATGTCATGCGCCATCTTGTGCAGAAACAAATCATCCGGCATGAGTCGTATCTGCCCTTCCTCGCCACCACAGGAAATCTGGCGCCCTTCATCGGGTTATTGGGAACGGTCGTGGGGGTGATCAACGCCTTTCAGCAAATCGGCCTGGAAGGCGCCGCCAATATCGCTGCGGTGGCCCCCGGTGTGTCTGAAGCCCTCATTGCGACCGCCGCCGGACTGTTTGTGGCGATTCCCGCCGTGCTCGGGTATAATTATTATCTTGCCAAAATCCGCAAAATCGTGTTTGGCGTGGAAGTGTTTGGCCTTGAATTGCTGAATGCGCTTGAGGGGATGGATTCGATAACCATGCAGTCATCAAGGCGTCTCCGGTGATGCGTGATGTTCATCAGCGCCGCTTTCTTTCAGAAATCAACGTCGTCCCACTCGTTGACGTGGTGCTGGTGTTGTTGGTGATCTTTATGGTCACGGCCCCGATGTTGCATCGAGGTCTTGATTTGGCCCTCCCGCAATCGAAATCAAATACGATCAAGCCGAATGAGCGTCTCCTGGTATTGATTGACGCCGACGACCGCGTGTATCTGGGAGGGGATCGCGTGACGATGATCCATCTGCGGAAACGGTTGAAGGAAGCCCATGCTCTCAATCCGGACCTGTCCGTGTATCTTCGCGCCGATCGTCGGGTCCCCTACGGGCGTATCGTCCAGGTGATGGATACCGTCAAAAGCGTGGGCATTGAACGGTTGGGCATGGTGACGAATCCCCAAGAAAGCGTGATTGAAGACGAAAGGCTTGCTTCTCGATAGCAGGAACTGTCGCAATGTCGTCACCGGCGCTTTTCAATCCGTGGTCGTTTCATTCGTTGGGCTTTGCCGAGCTGTCTCATCCATGGCCCCGGTGGGCCCTGGTCGGTTCGTTCGTCCTTCACGTGGCTGTGGGTGTCGCGCTCGTGGATTTGCGGTTCCTGTCGGTCCGCGAACCGAAGGAAACCTCGTACCACGTCTCGCTTGTCGCCATGCCAGCGCCCCCGCCCCCGCCCGCATCCAACGTGCGTCCCGCCGAGCCGGTGGCGTTGCGCAGTCTCCCGCCCGTTCCGGACTTCGCCCCTCTGCCCCAGATGCCGCCTGTTGACTCTCTCTCGGCGCCCGTCCAGCCTCCGGATGAGGCGCCTCGGATGACGGAGTTGTTGACGCAGACGATGCAATCGGTCCTCATTCCCGAAGTCACGAAACCTCAACCGGTCACCAAGGCTCCCGCACGCGTGCCATCCAAACCTGAAGTCCGTGTTCGGGTGCGGGCTCCGTCGGTGGCGACTCCCGAACCTCCGCAATTAGCCAGGGTACGCATGGAGCAAGCGTCGCCTGTGCCTCGTGCCCCGTCGAAGGCCGACCAGGAGAGACACCGGCAAGCCATCGCCAATCTCACCATTCCGGAGTTGGCGTCGGCGCTGACGGTTCGCCGCCCGTCGAGCATGCAGGGGTCAGACGCTTTTCCCATGGATGCGCATTACTGGGAGAGCATACGGAGCCGGATTCATCAGCAATGGCTCGCGTCTGAAATGCGCCGCCTTGATCCGCGGCAAGTCGTTCTGGCGTTTCGAGTAGAGCGAACCGGCCAGGTCAGCGGGTTGGCTGTTGACCAGTCGTCGGGCAGTGACGAGTATGACGGCATGGCACAACGTGCGGTGGCCGCGGCGAGTCCCTTGCCTCCGTTTCCTTCAACGATCACGGACCCCTATCTCGATATCAATTTCACGTTCAGATTCCACCTGGTGCAATGATGAAACACACACTCCGATCCTTACGACTGGTCTTGCTGGTGTGTGTGGTGTTGCCCTGCGTGGAAGGACGGGCCGCCGACGTGTTTTTGGAAGCGACACGATCCGAGTTCCAGAAAATTCCCATCTGGGTCATGGGCTTCGGCAACGCCACCAACCGGCTGGACGATGCCGAGGCGATCGAGAATGTCCTGGCCGACGTGCTGAAGGCGGACCTGCGCCGCACCCAGTTATTTGAGGTCATTGAACACACATCGGAGTCGCTTGATCCTGCGGAAATCCACTGCCCGGGAGAGGCGTCCGTCGCGGAAGCCAGGAAGAGTGAGGCGTCGGTGGTCACCTGGGGAAGACTGGGCCGAAAAAATGACGAGTTGGTCATGGAAGTCTGTGCCCATGATGAAAACGGAAAGGATATCGCGGTTGGTAAACGCTATTACGGCAGCCTGCCGACCACCATGAGCTTTCTGCGGCGCATGGTCCATCGGTGGGCCGACGAATTGGTGAAGTATTACACGGGAGAACCCGGCATGGCGCAGACCAGGATTGCATATATTGCCAGCCGCGAGGCCGGGAGCAGCGCATTGTATATGATGGATTATGACGGCTTTGAGCCTCAACCTGTGGCGATGGCTCGCGACCTGGTGCTCATGCCGACCTGGTTGCCCGACCGTCGCTCCGTGATGTATACGGCCTACCGTCGCAACGAGCAGGAAATCGTGCAACTGGATTTATACTCACGGGACAGTCAGACCCTGGTGCCCCCCGCCCCTTTGAATATTGCCGCGGCCTTGTCCCCCGACGGTCAACTGGTTGCGTATGCGTCGGCCACACAGGGCAATTCGGATATCTTTACGGTGAACGTGCAGACGAACGAGATCATACAATTAACCCATCATGCCAGTGCGGAGTTATCTCCCACCTGGTCTCCCGATGGGCAATCCCTGGCCTTTGCGTCCGACCGTGGAGGCGGGCCTCAAATTTACATCATGAAGAGCGATGGGTCTCACGTCCGTCGGCTGACCTTTCAAGGGTCGTATAATGTCGCACCGGTCTGGTCTCCGCGAGGCGGGTGGATTGCCTACGTCTGTCGTATGCCCAGAGTCGGGTTCCGGTTGTGCCGCATATCTCCGGATGGACAACAGCATGCGCAAATCACCAAGGGGTCAGACTGGGGCATGGAGGATTCCCCGTCGTGGGCGCCGGATGGCCGCCACCTGGTCTTTAGCGCCAAGAAAGACGGCCAGAGCCATCTGTACATGATTCATATTGATGGCAGGGGTCTGGAGCGGTTGACAGAGGGAGAGCTGCATCACAGTTCCCCGGACTGGTCTTCGTAAGCAAAGCCGGTTGCGGCCCGCCGACCGGCGATGGTCATGTCATCGGCGGGATGTTGTCCCTGACATGACACCGACGCTCACCGCCTGTCGGTGGCGTGTCATCTTGTTGACCTTCATGCCGCCGGCAGGCCATGCGGCGGACCCTGTGTTCAGGAATCGCGAGGCAAGGAGAGAGCCATGTATCGAAATAACCGTGTTGCCTGGACCCCCAGGACATCCGTGCGCGAGAGCCGATGGTTCCGGACCATGTGGCAGGGCCTGTCCCTGCTGTGTGTGGCGTTGAGTGTCACCGCCTGTGTCGCACAGCAGGCTGACCTGGTGAGACTGGAGACGGATCTCCGGAGTAAAATTGCCAAGCTGGACCGGGACGGAACGGTCCTGGCCCGCACTCTGGGGGAGGCGAGCCAGGCCATCAAGGATTCCAAATCAGTCTTATCGGACCTGATGGAAGCTCGCGCCTGGGTCAAAAATGAATTGCGGAAGTTGCGCGAAGAGAACCTGGCCCCGTTGCGCGGGAAGTTGGAAGCCGCACAGCACATGGTGGGTGACTTTCACGTTGTCATGGACAAGGAATTAGCCCGCCAAAGTGAGGAGTCCAACCAGAAGTTGGATGATCTTGCGCAACAAATCGACGACCAGATGCAGCAACGGGACAAAACGGTCGAGGAGCAGTTTGCCGGTTTTCGGGACTCGCTGGTGCGGTTTAAGGACACCATGGAGCAGGTTGATACGCAACGGGCGGAGGACCGGAATCGGGCCACGGATGCCGAGATTGCCATGCGGCAGGACTTGACCAGCAATCAGGAGGCCTTGCACGAGAAACTCGACTCGGACACGCAGGCGCTGAAAACCTATTTGACCACCGATGTGCAAAAGGCGATTGAAACCATCAACGAAGCTCTGGAGCAGACCGAGCGCGTGCTGAATGACAGACTTGATGCTCACAACACGCAATTGTCCGAGTTCGGGACGAGACTGGACACGGAACTGACGGCGTTACAACAGGCCGATGTTCGGTACGGCAATGAACTGGTGGACATGGGTCAGTCGTTGACGCAACTCCGCGATGCGTTGCATTCCATGGCCGGGACGTTGGGGGAACGCAGTGACGGCCACATGAAACGGCTGGACCGTTTGGATGACGCGCAGACCGAGCAGGTGTCACAAACCCAGAGCCTGTCCACCCATCTCACTGTGACCACCGAGGGCCTGCAAAAATTTCGGGAGGCCTTACAAGGCTATGTGAAACGGATGAATGAGGTCACCCGCATCGTCGAGCAATTACGCAATGACATGCAGAGCCTGCGGGCCGGTCCGAAGCCGAAGGCTCAAGCAGGCGACTCCCGGTCCATTGAGTTGCCGACGGTCCGCGATCCGGCTCAGTAGCCTGCGACACCCGAGCGTGGTGTCCTGTTGCACAGGCCGGCGCGACGCGGATGACACTGGCTGGACGTATACGCGTCAACGGCGCCATGGGCCGGTCGCGCCTCGCATGGGCTCTGTCCCCCTCGCGGTCAATGGAATCTTCTGAAACGACAATCCAGGTACTCCCGGAGTCCGTGGCGTCGCAGATCGCTGCCGGAGAGATCGTGGAACGTCCGGCGTCCGTCGTCAAAGAATTGCTTGATAACAGCCTGGATGCGGGCAGTACCGTGATAACGGTTGATATTCTGGATGGGGGGAAAAAACTGATTCGAGTGAGTGATGACGGTGAAGGGATGAGTCGCGCCGATGCGCTGTTGGCCTGCCGGCGTTTTGCCACCAGCAAATTGCGCCATCAGCGCGATCTGTCGGGTATTGCCACCTATGGGTTTCGCGGGGAAGCCTTGCCGAGTATTGCCGCGGTGTCGCGGTTTCGAATGCTCACGGCCCGGCATCACGCGCTGTCCGGGACATCCGTGGTCATTGAGGGCGGAGACGCCTTGCCGGTTGAAGAGCGCGGCGCCCCGCCGGGCACACGCATTGAAGTCGAAGCCCTGTTTTTCAATACCCCGGCCCGCCAAAAATTTTTGAAAACAACGACGACGGAATGTGCGCATATTGCGCACATGGTTCAGCAGGCGGCGCTGGCGAATGTCCCCGCGCACTTTCGCTTGACGCACAATGATCATCTTGTGTTCGACTACCCCAAAGCCGTGGCGTTGGAGGATCGCCTGCTCCAGGTGTATGGCATCAAAGTCATGGATATGATGCTGCCCATTCACTATGAGACGTCCACCGTGCGTGTGCGGGGAATGGCCGTCAATCCGTATCATGTGAGAACCGGTCGGATGCCCCAGGAAATTTTTGTGAACCGGCGCGCGGTCAAAAATTCCACGATTGCGCATGCCATTTATGAATCGTACGGCTCCTTTTTGCCGAAAGGCCGGCATCCCGTTTTTTCGATCATGGTGGAGATTGACGCCGACGAGGTGGACATCAACGTGCATCCTTCGAAGCGGGAAGTGAAATTTCGCAATCCCGACCTGGTGCATCGCGCGGTCAAAGAGGCGATCCGTCTTCCGCTGCAGCACAAAGTGACGCCGCTCGCGTCGCCGAGCTCTTCCCCCCTGTGCGAGGCCGTGGGTGGGGGGACAACGGAGCAGGCCCCGCCCCGACGTGACGGGACCGTGGGCGAGGCATTGATCACCCGTTCCGCATGGTCTGTCCCTTCGGATGAGCGTGGCGCGACGGCGGGCGTCCAAGCCGGGCATGGTGTCGCGGCTCGGGTGCAGGAATCAACGTCGCTGTACGAGAGTGCGCCTGCTGTGCAGATTTTGGGACAAATCCATGCCACCTACATCGTGGCGCAGGTTGGGGATGCCTTGCACGTCCTGGACCAGCACACGATTCATGAGCGCGTCCTGTTTGAACGCTTGTGGAGAGCATGGGAAGAACGGCACATCCAGACCCAGCCGCTGCTGATTCCCGAACCCGTGGACCTCTCCCCGTCGGTGGCCGCGAAGTTTGAAGCCGTCCTGCCGGAATTGGCCGCACTCGGGCTTGAACTGGAGCGCCTGGGCCCGTCCGCGTTTGTCATTCGCTCGGTGCCGGCGCTCGTGGGACAGGTGGACTATGGCGCCTTGCTCGACGATATTGTTGAAGACGTGTCGGAATGGCGATCCGTTGACTCCCTCGACAAACGGATTCGGCCCGTGCTGGCGTCCATGGCCTGTCAGAGCGCGGTGCGGGCCGGCCGCCCTATGGAAGAGCCGGAGATGCAGCAGGTGGTGCAGGACTGGCTGCGGGAAGGCGTCCCGATGACCTGTCCGCATGGCCGACGGATCTCTCTGCAGTTTGGCAGCGAAGAACTGCATCGCATGTTTCGGCGTCTATGAAGACCGGGCTTGCTCATCGCCTTGCCTGCGCCACCGGATCCGGAGATTGCCGGGTGGCGACGGAGGTTGCGTCCGCGTTGCCACCCCTCATCGTGCTGGTCGGGCCGACGGCGGTCGGCAAGAGCCGCATTGCCATTGAAGTGGCTCGCAGGCTGGAAACGGAGATTGTCACGGCGGATTCCACGCAGGTGTATCGGGGGATGAACATTGGGACCGATACGCCGTCGGAAGCAGACCGACACGGGGTGCCGCATCGTGTGATTAATGTCGTCGACCCGGATGAGCCGTTTAACGCCGGAGCGTTTCGACGACAGGCCCTGCACGCCATTACTCGGTTGCACGAACAGGGCCGTCTGCCGCTGGTGGTGGGGGGGACAGGACTCTACGTGCGGGCATTGCTGCACGGGCTGTGGGACGGCCCTCCGGTGGATCGGGCGCTTCGCCGCGCACTCGAAACAGAGGCGCAGGCCCGGGGCGACGACGCCCTGTATCAGGAGTTAGTCCGGGCGGACCCTGGCACCGCCCGTCGTCTGCATCCTCGTGATGCGGTGAAAGTGCGTCGGGCCCTGGAAGTGTATCGGCAAACCGGTGTGCCGCTTTCACAGGCCCACCAACGGCATCGCGGCCAGGCTCACTCCGCTTTTCGCGCGCTGGTGCTGGGTCTGACGATGGAACGCGCCATGCTCTGTCAGCGTATTGACCAACGGGTTGACGATGAGCTGGCGAAAGGACTGGTTGATGAAACACACACCCTGCTGGCCAGGGGCTATTCCAGAACGCTTGTCTCAATGAAAAGTCTGGGCTACCGTCATATGGCGGGCTATCTGGAGGGGGACTATGATTTTGATGAAGCCGTCCGGCAGTTGAAGCGCGATACACGCCGGTATGCGAAACGACAGATGACGTGGTTTCGCAAGGAGCCGGGCCTGCGATGGGTGGAGGTCCGGGCTGACGAGTCCGCGCCATCCGTGGCCCGACGCCTGATGCCGCTCATTGAAGCATTTATGAACCCGGTCCTGCATGACGGATTGTGCGATGGTGTTGCGGTGAGCGGCAGTCCGTCCGCGACTGATATCCCGTGAACCCCATGCGGGAACCACCGAAAGGCGAAACCTGTGCCCACACATCCACGCGCTGATCTTGCCGTCATTGGCGGCAGCGGGCTGTATGACATGGAGGGGCTTGAACGGGCGCGAGAGGTGCGTGTGTCCACCCCGTTCGGCCAACCGTCGGATGCCGTGATGCTTGGAACCGTCTCCGGACAGCGTGTGGCGTTTCTCTCGCGTCATGGGCGGGGCCATCGGATTAATCCGTCCATGATCAATTATCGCGCGAACATCTATGCGCTGAAATCGCTGGGCGTCACGCGGATTTTTTCCGTCAGCGCGGTGGGGAGCATGAAGGAACACATTCAACCCGGTCATCTTGCGTGCCCCGACGCCTTTATTGACCGGACGACGAAGCGCGCGAATACGTTTTTTGATCAGGGCCTGGTGGCGCATGTGGCGTTTGCCGATCCGATCTGTCCCGTCCTGGCCGCGCAACTGGCCGAGGCCGCACGGGCCCTTGGCGTCACGTGCCATGCGGGGGGCACCTATCTCTGCATTGAAGGCCCGCAGTTTTCCACCAAAGCGGAATCGTCGTTGTATCGTCAATGGGGCGTTGATGTGATCGGGATGACTAATGCGACGGAAGCCAAACTCGCGAGGGAAGCCGAAATCTGTTACGCGACGATGGCCCTCGTCACGGATTATGATTGTTGGCATGAGAGTGAAGCATCGGTCTCTGTCGAAGCGGTGTTGACCATCATGCGGCAGAATGTCGCGCAGGCCAGGCAGATCCTGCGTCAGGTCATCCGGCAGTCCACGAGACCGGAAACCTGTGCCTGTGCCACCGCGTTGCGAGGGGCCATCCTGACCGCGCCGGATGCCATGCCGGCCTCGGTGAAGCGACGGTATCAACTCTTTTTGAAGACACCATCCGCCAAAAAATCACGCGGGGGGAAATGAGATGCATCAGTTATTAGTCGTGGGTTCCGTGGCGTTTGATACGGTTCGCACTCCGTTTGGGGCGGTGACGGAAGTCCTGGGGGGGTCTGCGACGTATTGTGCGACGGCCGCCAGTTTTTTTTCCAACGTCAATCTGATCGCCGTGGTGGGGGAGGATTTCCCGGAGGAACATCTCGCGTTTTTGGAGAGCCGGGGCGTTGATCTGTCCGGGCTGGAACGCCAGCCAGGCAAAACGTTTCGGTGGCGCGGCGAATATACCTATCAACTCAATGAAGCCCATACGCTTGAGACGCAACTCAACGTGCTGGAGTCTTTCCATCCGCAGGTCCCGGACCACTATCGCGCTCCCGAAATGCTGTTTTTGGGGAACATTGATCCTGACGTGCAAATGGAAGTGTTGAACCAGGTCACACGACCGCAGCTCGTGGTCTGTGACACCATGAATTTCTGGATTGATGGAAAGCGAGACGCGCTCTGGGACGTGCTGCGAAAGATTGACGTGCTGGTCATCAATGACGCGGAAGCGCGCGCGCTCGGCCAGGATTCCAATTTGGTCAAAGTCGCCAAAGGCATTCTGGCGTGCGGGCCCAGGCGTCTCATTATTAAACGCGGGGAGTATGGGGTCCTGATGTTTGACGGCCAGCACATCTTTGGCACGCTGGCCTTTCCGCTGGAACAGGTGCTGGACCCCACCGGGGCCGGCGATACGTTCACCGGAGGCTGTCTGGGGTATCTCGCCTCCACGGGAGATTTTTCTGATATGGGGTTCAGGCGGGCGATTATCTTCGGAAGCGTCATGGCCTCCTTTACGGTGGAAGCCTTTAGTCTTGACCGCTTGCGTACGTTGCAATATAAAGATATTGAGTCTCGCTTCCGGGAGTTTAAGCGTTTGACCCATTTTGAGGATCTCTCATAGTCATGCACCATCCATCACATGCCGCCCGGCATCCGGTGTTCTGTGTGGGAACAGGCGAGGAGCGAAGGCAGCCTCCGCGCCTCCGGCACAGGCGGGGGTGTCACATTGTCTGAACAGGACGCCGCACCGGAGCAGGCGGATTCACTGGGCCAACTGTTCCGGATCACCCGTATCGCTCAAGGGATGACCATTGGGCAAATGTCCGCCATCACCCGTCTCCAGGAAGATGCGTTGCGGGCCATGGAGGAGGAGCGTTTTGACCGGTTGCCCCCACGGGTCTTTGCCAAAGGCTCTGTGCGATCGTACGCCCGGGCGCTCAAGCTTGATGAAGAACACTGCGTGCAGTTGTTTTCGGAATGTTCCATGGCGTTCTACAAACAACATAAAGAACGGCCGCTGGTGTTTCCCAGGATTCAGATTGAAGACCTGCACAAGGGCAAAGCCAGGCGATCCATCGTGTTCATACTCGTCAGCGTGCTCTTGCTGGTGCTGCTGCGGGTTTTGATTCCGTCGTCCTCCACTCCGTCGAATCCGACCACGGATCAGCAGACCCTGGCGCCCCGCGATCATGCCGGAGCTGTCTCGAAACCCACGGGCGGGACGAACACACGCGCCGATGCATCGGAAACGGCTGCGCGGGGCGCGTCACGCTCGTCATCGTCTGAATCCGTGGCGCGTGCACGTTCGACTCCCGTGCTTGTGACGGGTTCGGAGGATGCGCCATTCGTGCTTGAACTGCGGGCGTCGGCAGAGGTCTGGGCCGAGGTTCGTTCCGATGACGGCGACCCTCGGGAAGTGCTGCTGCGGAAGGGGGAGCGCGCGCAATGGCGGGCCCATGACCGGTTTCTGTTGACATTGGGTAATGCCGGAGCGGTTGAGACCACACTCAATGGCCGGCGGCAAGGGCCGTTTGGCGACTTCGGCGTTGTGGTGCGTGATATTGAATTACGACCGTAACCGTGTGCGATACGCCGGTCAACGAGGTCTCCTGTCCGGTCGTGGATGGGGGAGGCGCGCGTCTTTCGGATGCCGTCGCCGGGCCTCGTTTCTGCCGTCCGGCCATGCGGAACATTGTGATGGTCCAGTCCGTTGCCCCGGCCCATTGTTGTTGATCCCGTTTTCTTGACAGAGGGAAAATCGCATTGCTATCTTCACGGAGTTTTTGAAGCCCCGGGTGTGGGAAACGGGTACGATCCAGACACGGAATGCGTTGGGCGTTCATCCTCAAGCGGTCTTCCGGATGTCGGTGCGCATCAGGGACTCATTATCAAAGGAGGGATTCATGAAGAAGTTGTTGGTGCTTTGCAGTGTGTTCACGGCCCTGGCCTTTGTCGGTGGCGACCTGGCTGTGGCCGGCGCTGAAAAAGATCCGTTAAAACCACGGGTTCCCAGGGCGGAGCGTGGGAAGGCCAAAAAAATGAAGCCGCCCTATGGGTCGACCAAGAAAGCCCCGGATGCGATTGTGGCGGCAGGCAAAAAGATTTTTGAGGGCAAAGGCACGTGCGTGAATTGTCATGGGAAAAAAGGCGATGGCGCCGGTCCGGCCGGGAAAGTCCTGACTCCAGGCCCGCGGAATTTCACCAACTGCAAATTCCACAAGAGACGGAAAGACGGGGAATTATTCTGGATCATTAAGCACGGCAGCCCGGGAACCGGCATGGTGTCCATGGTACCCGCCACCATCACCGACGAAGAAGCCTGGAAAGTGCTGGCCTACGAGCGAAGCTTCTGTGCGAAATGGCATAAGTGATTTTTGACGCCGATTGACTGCTCCAAACCCCGTTCAGGCATGAGCCTGAACGGGGTTTTTCTCCTTACCACACGCCCGTGCCATGATGCCGCGTATTCGCTTCTCAACACCATGGAGTCAGTGGACGTTCTGCCTGGTCGTTGGTCTGGGGACGATGGGGGCGGGCGTGTGGCCCGTGCCGGGCCTGGCGGAAGAATCGCAGTCGTTGCGGCCCAGGGTGCCTCTCAATGAACGACGAGAGGCCCGACAACTGACGCCTCCCTTTACTTCGACGAAAGCCGCTTCGCCGGCGATCGTCGCCGAGGGGAAAATCCTGTACGAAGGCAAAGGAACCTGCGTGTCCTGTCACGGCAGGACGGGGAAGGGAGACGGGCTGATAGGCAGACGTCTGGATCCCGGTCCCCGCAATTTCACCAATTGCACGTTTCAGCAGCGAAGGCGCGACGGGGAATTATTCTGGATTATTAAGAACGGCAGCCCGGGAACCGGCATGGTGCCGATGATTCCCGCCACGATTACCGAAGAAGAGGCCTGGAAAATCCTGGCCTATGAACGCCGTTTCTGCAAAGACTGGAATCAGTAACGGTTCGTCGGAGCGGCCCTTGCACGGGTTCGTCACAGACGGAGCAACGTTGACACCCGGAGGAATCGTCACTAAACTCGCTTGCTCAATACACGGGAGAGCGTGAGACCGGTCCTCGGACGGAGAGGAGAGACAATGGCCGTGAAGCGAACACGAGAAGAAGAGAAGGTTGCCCTGGAAAAAAAAGTGCGGGAAAAGGCCAGGGGGGAGCATCCCGTCAAGCCTGAAGAAGTGGAGAGCCTGCGACGGTTGCATAAACGCCTGAAACGGGTGCAGCGAAAAATTCAAGGCAAAGCGGCGCGGATTGCCAGGGCGGCCGGGACAAAGCCCAAAGCCGCCTGATGGAGCATTCTCGCGCATGACGACACATTGTTTGCAAGCCGTGAGAGGGAGAAGGCCATGACCGACAATCGCGAATCTTCCGCCGAAGAGCCTGAACCGGAAGCGGGCCAACCCGACGTTTCCGCCTTTTCGGAAGATGAGGCGATGGATGACGTTGTCGGTGTCGACCATGCGTCGGGCTCTCCGGCGGCGGACGAAGCGGTGGCGACGGCGGATGCCGAAGACGCCGATGAGGCAGGCGCCCGCACGGCGGAGGAGGAGGAAGAAGATTTAGAACTGGAAGAAGAGAAGGTCAAAGACGAAATTGATATTCAAATTGACCTGCTGGTGGACACTGATTGGGTTGTCCGACGTGAAGCGGTTGTGACGCTTGGCGAAATGGCGGATGAGCGTTGCGTGGAGCCGATTGTCAGGGCGTTGCGCGACGGAGACTGGCAAGTGCGCGAGGCGGCGGTTGAGGCGATTGCCGAAGTGGGACCGCCTGCCGTTGAGTTGTTGATCCGGTACATGCGCGATTGGGAGTCCCGAAAATATGTGATTCGGGCGTTGGGCAAGATCAATGATGAGCGTGTGCTGGCTCCCCTGATATCCATGCTGCACAACGATGAATTTAAAGATGATGCCACGCGCGCGCTTGTTGAGTTGGGCAAACCCGCCGTGCCCGCCTTGATTGCCGCCTTGAGCGATAAAGAAGAATTCGTGCGCAAGCAGGCTATTCTGGCTCTGGGCGCCATTAAGGACCCGGAAGCCGTTGATCCGTTAATTGCGCTCCTCCACGATCAGGATTGGTGGATGCGTCTCACCGCGGCGGCGGCGTTGGAAAAAGTCGGGGATGTGCGGGGACGGGAGGCGATTAAACCCCTGATGAAAGATCCGGACCTTGTCGTCCGGATGCGGGTGGAGCGCATTCTGTCAGCCTGGAAAAAACAGACCGCCAACGCCTGACGCGAACACATCCGCCGGTCTCCTTCACGCACTCCCACTCTCCATACCTGTCTGTGTCCACATGGTTTTCCCGTGCGGCGTGCGGTCGCAGCCGTTTCGCAAGTCCCGTTTCTCTCGCGGCTTTGGGAGCGTCCCGCCGTCTAGTCGGCACGATCCAGCAGTGCGTCCAATGTTTCTTGAGCGTCCCGCAGGGTGTCGGCGGCGACCTTCCGGCCGCTGGCCAGGGATTGCTGCAGGCGCGCGATGCTGTTCATGGCGCCGGCGAGGAGTGCTTGCGAGGTTTCGGCGCCCCGCATTGTCATCGTCTTTCGTAAATGATGCAGTGTTTTCTCCATTTCGGCCCAGGCCTTCTCATAGTGGCCATCCAGGATTTCGGACTTGCCATTCAGAAACCGTGACTTGGCTTCCAGAAATTCTTTTCTAATGTCCACATTCCCTTCACGCGCGCGTTCCATCACATCTTCCGCAGACAGTGTCCGGAGTGTTTGCCTGATCTCGTCAAAGTAATATCCCGCCCCAAACACAACACAGAATGCCAACACCATTCTGATGACTTTCTTCATCTTGTGGACTCCCTTGATGAACAGGTGTGCCTGGTTGAAGATGCAGGAACCGTGACGGTCGTCAGGCGTTCCCGGCGGGGGGAGGCGACTGGCCCAGGAGCCTGGAGGAGACGATGGCAAAACGATCGCCGACGATCTGTGCCACGCGGTTCATATGCCGGGTGAGTTCCTCAATCTGGTCGGGTTTCAGATCCCGTCGAAATTGCGGCAGCAGACCCCACCGGGTTTCAAATTCCCCCTCCATCCCCTTGATGACGGCCACGATACTGATCAGTTTCATGGCCTGCCGGTCGGGAGCGGCAGACGCATCAGCAGCCGGCGCCTGCGCGTCGGTGTGCGTCGTCGACGGGGTGGCCGTGTCGGGCGCCGATGTTTTGCCTTCAAAGAGCGCGGTCAACGCCGGAAGCACGGCGCTGATACAGAGTGTGGTCGTTGCCATGACGGCTTGATTCTTGCCCGCATTGGCCCGGTTGGCCACACGTTCACTCGCGTGCTGGAAAAAGGCGGTTCGCTCTTTGCTGTCTTCTGAAAACACAAATTTATGACGCTCATAGGTCTGGCGGCTTTCCGCCACGGCCTGGCCGACCGACAGCACAATTTCCTGATCATCAATTTGCGATGCGCTCAATGAGGGCGCCAACAGGGTTTTGAGCTGCTCGCTCGCGTGGTCTTCAAGCCGATCCATGAATTCGGGTTGTTGCTGGATGGGAATGTAAAACGCGGAGACCCGATCCGCCAGATTAAACATGACCTTCAGCAACTCCAGGTACACGCCCCATTCCTGCTGCTGGGTGAGTGCGATTGAGGCGGCCTGGTTATTCCGTTTAATCAGGGTGACGGATTCACGGCACACGTCCAGCATGGTGTTCGACAAATCCCGCAACAACGTGTCGTGTTCTTTGATGGATGATTGCATGGCTGACCGGAACATTCCCGGCCCAATCTAACCAGACAGGGAAGGGCCGCCGCAAGTGTTCCCCGACGCGCACAGACCTGCATGGTTTGGGGCGGGGCCTGGCAGGGAACCGGCATGGCCCATCGTTGCGCGGGGCCGGACCCTGTGTTATACACGATAGTCGGAGTGGGTCTGCTTTGGGAGTCCATTCCCGCACGCACATCGTCTCTGATGCCCCCGATGGACTCTGACAACTCCGAGGCCACAGTCTACGTCCTCAAGCCCCCGAATGCGGAGGCGCCGGTCAAGGCGCTTTCCCGCGACTATGCGCAGGAACTCAATCCCCAACAGCTCGCCGCCGTCGAGGTCGTTGACGGCCCGGCGTTAGTCATTGCCGGCGCCGGGAGCGGCAAAACCCGCGTCCTGGTCTATCGTGTGGCCCGGCTGATTGACAGCGGCGTTGATCCGTCCTCCATTCTGCTGTTGACCTTCACCCGGAAAGCGGCGCAGGAAATGTTAGGGCGGGTGGGCATGTTGATTGGCCCGCAAAGCGACCGGGTGATGGGGGGGACGTTTCACGCCGTGGCCAACCTGTTGCTCCGTCGCCACGGCCACGCCATTGGCCTGGAGCCGGGGTTTACGATTCTGGACCGCGGCGATTCCGAAGACCTGGTCAACCTCATGCGCGCACAGGTCGGTCTCGGCGAGACCGGCAAGCGTTTCCCGCGCAAACGCACGATTGTCGCCATGTTCAGCAAAGCGGCCAATACGCTGCAATCGCTTGATGACGTGTTGTTGAAGGAGTACGCCCATTTTGCCGACTATCGCAGCGAGTTGCACATCCTGCACGAGGCGTATGAATCCACCAAGCGTCAACGGCAGTTGGCCGATTACGATGACCTGCTGCTTCGTCTGCGTGAACTGCTCGCCGTGGATGAGCCGGTCCGGCGCATGATCTCCGACACCTGGCGCTACATGCTGGTTGATGAGTATCAGGACACCAACCGGCTGCAGGCGGAGGTGGTGCGCCAGCTTGCCGCCACGCATGAGAACGTGATGGTCGTCGGGGATGATTCACAATCCATCTACTCGTTTCGCGGCGCCACGTTCCGCAACATCATGGAATTTCCCGATCTGTTTCCGGGAACGCGCCTGTTCAAACTGGAAGAAAATTACCGCAGCACACAATCCATTCTGGAGTTGGCCAACGCCATCATTGAAGGGGCCGCGGACAAATACAGCAAAACCCTGTTCACGCAGCAACAGCGGGGAGCACGCCCCGCCATGGTCCAAACCATGGGAGAAAACCGGCAGTCGCGGTTTGTCACGCAGAAAATTCTGGAGCTGCGCGAGGAAGGTGTGCCCCTGGAAAACATGGTGGTCCTGTTCCGCTCCAGTTTTCATGCCTTTGATCTGGAAGTCGAGTTGTCCAAACAGGGCATCCCGTTTCTCAAGCGCGGAGGATTCAAATTTATTGAAACCGCGCACGTCAAGGACCTGATCGCCCATGCGCGCATCGTGCATAACCCGCTGGACACCGTCAGTTGGAACCGTTCGTTGCAGTTGGTGGAAGGCGTGGGGCAGAAACGGGCGAGAGACCTGATCGCGCAACTGGTCACCGCCGAGGCTCCGTATGACGTGTTGCGGCAGGGGAGCGGGCGGGCGGCGTTGGGGCTGCGCCATCTGGCCGCGGCGCTGGAATCCGTCGCCCAGGCGGACGAAACCTCGCCTCCCGATCAAATGCAGCATCTGCTGGACTATTACTATCCGATTCTCCGGGAGCAGTACGATGATTATCCCAAACGTATCCGGGACCTGGAGCATCTCATGGTCATGGCGGAGCGCTATACGAATCTGAACGAGTTTCTCGCCGACCTGACCCTTGAACCGCCCGATGCGAGTGTGGTGGATATTGACGCGCCGGATCGTGACCAGGAACGACTGGTGTTATCCACCATCCATTCCGCCAAAGGACTCGAATGGCAATGCGTGTTTGTGCTCTGGCTGGTGGACGGACGCTTCCCGTCCTCCTATGCGTTTCAGGACGAAGCCGAGCTTGAAGAGGAACGGCGGCTGTTGTACGTGGCGGTGACCAGAGCCAAACGGCTTCTCTACCTGACGTTTCCCGTGCAGGTGTATGACAAATTCACGGGGTCCATCCTGTCCAAACCGTCCAGGTTTCTGGATGACGTGGACGCGTCACTGGTCGAGCCGCTGTCCGTGGTGGAAGACAGTGAGGCCCGACGGTGGTAACCGTGACGCGGGGAACGATGACGCGGTGTGCGAGCCTGCTGTGCATCGGGTTTGTGCTGGGCATGACCGTGGCGGCCCACGGCGCACAGCGCGACGGTAGAACCGTCAAGACCTGGGCCAATCTCATCGCACAGGCCGGGGAGCTGGGGTTGCCGACCAGCTTTCTCAAAGAAATTGACCCCGGATTTGTCACGGTGACGTTTGAAGACCTGCGGACCTATGCCGCGGAATATCATCCCGAAGATCATCGGATGATTTTGAATCTGCGGTTGTCGTTTAACAACGCCGGCGGGGCGTTGATGGACGTGGAACGCATGACGCACCATGATGCCAGTCTCCTGTATCACGAGCTGCTCCACGCCTGGCTGGATTACCTGTTCAACGGCCCGGGCCGCGAGGCATTGAGTCCCCCGGCCAATCGGGTGCTGGCGTTTGCCCGCGAGCAACTGCACTGTCACTATCGTTTTGTGCGAATCACGCCCATCCGGCAGCGTCGGGAGAAAACGGAACTGCGGTTTCTTTCCGAAGCCGATGCCTGGGAAGTGCTCAACGAAACCTGGGCCGTGTTTGTCGGATGGCACATCTGGACCAGGCTGGAACAGCCTCGCGCGACCCAGGGGATTGCCCCATGGACGGATGCCCTTATTGATGAGTGGGCGGCGCGGCTTGCGCGGTCCAATGCCGACGGAGAATTACTCGGATATTACGAGCCGGACGATCCGGATGAACGACGTGTGGCGCGCAAACGTTTTCTCGCGCCGTCCAACGGGTTGACCCCGGAAGGCGCCGCATTCCTGCTTGACGTTGTGCTGGAGGAACCCGGTACGGTGGTGGCCAAAGGCGAGTCGGTCATCAAGGAGACCCAGGATACCTCTGCGGAACCGCTTGCCTGTGAGTAGCGGATGACGGCTTCGCCGCCTGACATGTTTTCTTTCCGCATTGTCCCGGTGCGAGGGATGCCGTCCATGGACAAGCGCCATTCAAAGTTGCTAGTATCACCGGGTGTTTGAGTTGTGAACCGAATCAGAATTGAAAGAGAAAGCGCCTGTAGCTCAGTGGATAGAGCACTGGCCTCCGGAGCCAGGTGCCGCAGGTTCAAATCCTGCCAGGCGCGCCATGAATGTTGTCTCCTGCCATGTGTGTGGGTCGTTAGCTCAGCTGGTAGAGCAGCTGACTCTTAATCAGCGGGCCACAGGTTCGATCCCTGTACGACCCACCAAATTTTTCGACAACCGCGTTGCGGATTCGCGGTAAGCCCTGCGCCGCGTTGGGTTGTGTCTTGCATCAGACAACCTGGAATCCGATGCCGCGCAGGTAATCAAAAGTAGGATCGTAGTAGGATTTGTCGCGGGTCGGGTCGTTTGAATCGCCCTCTGGAATGACGATCACCATTCCCTGGCGAGCGCGTGTCAGCAACACGCGGTAGGCATTCTTTTGGCAAACTTGGTTTTCCGATTTGTGGATGCGATTCCACCGTGAGCCCTTGAATGACCAGTGCTCCCAACCGTCCGATGTATACCGAAAATCGGCGTCCCAAGTCACACATGCCCAGTCGATTTCGAGACCTTGCACTTCAAATTCGGTTACCACATCTTCAAGGTAATAGGATGAGCGCACATCTTCTTTTCCCTCCAAAAACCAGTGCACTGGATTGATGCGCGGGCGTACATCAATCGCGTGCGGGCGCAACCGTTCGGCTTGCGAGGAAACCACCATGCCGTAGCGCTCCGAGCCTCGCGCGTTATCGCGCAACCATGCCTTTGCTTTGCGTAAATTGCGCGTCAAAACCATTGGATATTTCCCTATGTCATTGAGTGTATGCCGTGCCTTGTCAGCGTCCGAATCCAGCACTTGTTTGACCAATGTTGAAACTCGCTCGGCACGAAAAGAACGCATTGATGTCGCCAGATGCAATTCGTTTTTGATGACTGTCTTTCCGCGCTTCCGCAACTTGGATAATGCGTGCCCCGCAGCGTATTCATCATCGTTCAGGTGCGACGAAATATAGGCATCCCAGTGCTCATATTTTTCAACGAGCGCATCAATCCAACCCCCGATTCCGGCTTCACCGGTTTTTATTTCCTGTCCGCCGCCCACCAAGCAAACGATTACCGCCCAATCAATGTGCCGGTCCAGACATGAAATCAAAAACTCCGGCTCGGACATGTTAAAATCAGGGATGCCTTTTCTGCGGTGCATAAATTTATTGATTTGTTTGCGATTCCACATGCGCTGCGCTTCGTCAAAAAGAGCGATGCAGTCGCGTGGTGGATTATCCTTATCGCGCAGGCAGTCATCGCGAAAATTATGCACATTTTGTATGAATGCTTTAACCACGCGAAGCGCAGCCTTTTTTGTTAGGCTTTTTCCTTGTTCGGCTTGGCGTTGCACTTCGTCTCGCACCAGCGCCTCGCGCAGGACATTCACCAGTGCCGCGTTACCGGAAAGAAAAACACTTTTAAGATCGCCGTTGTTGTACCGAGCCGCGATGTCCAGCCCGACAAGTGTTTTTCCTGCCCCCGGAACGCCGGTCACAAAGCAGATCGCCTTGCGAGATTCCCTCTTTGCCGTTTGTATAACTTCGTCAACTGTTTCGGATGTTTTGCTCAGGTTGGTTGCCCCGGCGTCATTGCGTGATATTTCTGTCACTGAATGGCCGCCGTACAGGGCTGTGGCGGCCTCTATGATAGTGGGTGTGGGGCTGTAGCGCCCACGTTCCCAATCTTTGACAACAATTTTTTCGTCATCGGCAAAGTCCAGCGCGTTGCAGATGGCGGCAGCAAGCATTTCGGCATTGACGGAAATCGGATGTAGCAATTTGTCTTCTTGCAGTGTTGTCCCAACCCAAAATGGTTTGTCATCGGCCTTGGTTGCCACCAAAATCGGAGCAATGGTCGCGGCATGGCTTGTTTCGTGAAAATTTTTCATATCCAAGGCGTAGTCATAGACCTGATCTATGGCGGATGATACGAATTCGCTCGATCCCACCTTGAATTCAATGATAAAAATCACATTGTCAATCACCGCCAGCACATCAATCCGTCCGCCAAGACGCGGGATGTCATACTCAAAATACACTTTGCCGCGGTTGCAATACGGAACCAGCGCGTACTTCATAATCTCGATTTCCTCCCGCCATGCCTCGCGTTGTAGCGGTGTTACATCAAATGCCCCGCCACGGCTTAGCCTGCCCAGGATCGTGTCCGGGTCCCTGGCGACGAAATCGGTTATGGGGTCGGAGTAATATGCGCGTTCCATTTGTGCCCGTTAATCAATGATGTTTTCTTCCCGCATTGTCCCGGTGCGAGGGATGCCGTCCATGGACAAGCGCCATTCAAAGTTGCGAGTATCACCGGGCGTTTGAGTTGTCAACCGAATCAGCATTGAAAGAGAAAGCGCCTGTAGCTCAGTGGATAGAGCACTGGCCTTCGGAGCCAGGTGCCGCAGGTTCAAATCCTGTCAGGTGCGCCATGAATGTTGTCTCCTGCCATGTGTGTGGGTCGTTAGCTCAGCTGGTAGAGCAGCTGACTCTTAATCAGCGGGTCACAGGTTCGATCCCTGTACGACCCACCAAATTTTTGCCGGTTGCTCATACTTCGCACTGAAATTTTTGGGCTATAAAATCGAAAGTGGAGAGCGGACTCTCTACGAAATTCGATCAAGTAACAATTGGACTAACTCAACTAATTTTCTTCTTTGAATATCTCTATGTTCTGAATTTTCACACAAGCTCCTTATCTCTTCGTTGCCTAGATTATCCAAGACTCTTTGCAATTTCACTTTTCTGACCCGATCAATGATTCTCTTTTTCTGCGTTTCGGAATATCCATCCCACCGATCAACATCTTCACTTGGAATGTCCGTGTAATATTTGAATGGTTCCCAGATACATCCAAAATATTCAAAAATTACATCTATCGTTTCGTCTCGCTCTGATTGATCTTTTTTCCTAAACATCTGTTGAATCTTTTCCTCACTTTTTTGACCTGAATAAGTAAGGCTTGATCCTGCAAGAGCGAAGTTCTGTTTCCTCTGAATTGCATTTTGGATATCCCCAAAAAAAAGTACCAAAAATGTTGAAAACATTTGAAGATGTACATTTGGGAAGAGGCCTTTTATCGTTACGGATAATTCTTCGTCATAAGCAGTTTCCCTGAAAATCCTCCGTTCGGCCCATAGCAAAAATTTTCCCAAAATAATTTCTGGCACTCTCTTGCGGTGTGAATTTGTCGTAGTTATTTTCCAGTTCGATGGAAAATTGTCTTCCAAAAATTCAAAGTCATTAGACACGCTGCCAATGTTTTCAAAAAACACGGGACAGAAATTTTTAAATAGATCCGTGATGTAACGTTCCCATTTAGCTTTTTCGTTATTATTCTTGCTTTTCTCCAGTTTTGTTTCGGCTTCATCAATATGCCTTTTGAAGCAGTGGAAAAATAGTTGACATTCACTACGGTCATGCAACAAGATTTTTGACATTGCAGGGAAAAGTTCTTGCTGGAAATAATCCCACTTCTCAAAGGACTTATCTTGAGACCGAAAATGCTTTGAAAAAAATGTTTTCTGTTTTTTCTCCGCGCTTCTGTTTGGCCGCTCTTGCCCTGCTTCCCAAAGCGTTGCATGCCATTTAAGTGTCTTTGGCAACACTTCCCCGACAATTAAAAACTTAGCGCGCCTGTCAAGATTATTGTTGAGATTATTTTTATACGCTTTGGCAAGTGTAATGGCTAACTCATATCTTTTGCTTTCTGTCGCGTCATCAATATGTTTCATAAATGCCTCTGCATATTCTTTTTCGTTATACGCTGATTTTTCCGACCAAATTGATCTCCAGGCCTTAATCATTTTTTCCTCTCTCGATTTGTTTCTGAAGCGAAAAATCCTTGTCAGATTGAGGCCGTTTAAAAAGCTAATTTCAAATTCCCGCTTATAACCTTCAGAAAACCGCAGAATTTTCCACAAGGGTTTCCATAAAAGGAAGACTATGACCATTGAAAGGACTATGGCGAGAAATTTGGCAGCAATAGACATCTGTGTTCCAATAGACATCTGTGTTCCGTCGAAGAATGAGAGAAAGGCAATGCTAGATACAGAAAGCCAAAACACTTTTTTTGTCCCCAATACCTCCTCATTTAAAACCATTTTTTCAAACTCATTCCTCTGTTTCTTTGGGTCCAGGATATCAGTAAGAAAAACGATTGCGAATGGAATGAAAATTGCCAGAATTCCCAGAATGACACTCTGGAGTAATGATGGGTTAAAGTTTTGTAGTAGAGGCTCCATGAATCTCTCAAAACCAGTCCATGCGTCCATGAATGCACTCCTCATCGTGCAGCTTTCAGTGGCTGGTGACGATATTGATGAGATTCCCGTGATCTGACTTGTGGCCTGCATGAATGTTCCTTTGACAAAACCTGCCAGCTACCGTCTTCGCAGACTGGTCTCAATCGCCATATCGTGTTCTGAAATGGCAATGCCGGTTTCTCTCACGGGTTGTCTGATGGCAATTTTTAAAACATGATATGCCGGCTGTACGTTGATTCCCCCCCGTTTGACCTGGGCGAGATCATACGCCTGCTGAAGCGCTAACCAGCTTTGGGCTGTCCCGCCAAAAGCTTTTTCCAGCCGGATGGCCATCTCCGGAGAAATCCCGGCTTGCCCGTTCAGAATCCTTGATAGCATATGCCGTGTAATTCTCAATATCTTTGCGCCATCCGTGACCGTCAGCCCGAGGGCGTCCAGACAGTCCCGCCTGATTGAGCGGCCCGGATGCGGTGGATGATGCAGTCCCATAACGTGCTCCTTTCTAGTGATAATCAACTCTACCTTCCTTGCAACTGTTTCCGGCCCAACGATGGCAACAGGCAATGCTCTGCGTAAGACGTTGGGCGTTATGACCGGACTTGTACTCTACTGCCCCTCCGGTTCCGCCGCAATTGCCATGGCGGCAATGCCGGTCAAGTTTCATGCGCTGACGTGTTTCTCGGGTACGCGGAGGGCGAAACCCGTACGGTGTTTTTTATTCTTGACGGAGAATAAATTGGGCCATTAACGGCACAGCGAAAGAATACTTGCCATGCCGGTTTTTGTAGATGAGACCATTTTTTGAGAGTGCGGCCAGCATCTGATTCGCATGGCTTGCGCCAAAGGGATTTGAGAGTATTTCCCTGGATTTTCCTACAACTTCCTGCACGGAAAACTCGCCATCACTGGAATCACTATGGGCAATGACCCTTAGTAATTCCCGCTGGCGGTCAGTGAGCCGCGCCCATCGGCCCGCGAAGAAATCAGCATCAAGCTTTTGGATAATGCCTTCCATGGGCACCGGAGGGATGTGCTCAATGGCTGTTCCATCGCCCAGCGTGTTTATCCATACGTCGTAAACTTCTCTGCATATAAATTGAATAAAATAGGGGTAACCGCCTGAATGGTTGATGATGGTATCAACCGAATGCTCTGTAAAATACAGTGGCGCCCTGGCGACTTTTTCTATCGGCTTCGTAATGGCATCTTTACATTCATCTTTTGACAGTACGGACAGAGAGACGATGTGAAACATTCTCTCCGCATAGGTTCGCGCTTCAATCAGTTTCGGGAACAGGGTTGGCAGTCCGGTGAGCGCGAGCATAAACGGGATGCCGGATTTTTGAATGGATTGAAAAACGTCCAGAAGCATTGAGAGTGGATATTGATTCTCTTGCGCGTGGTCGCGCATCGTTTGCGCTTCATCGTATGCGAAAATAATTCCCTTGCGGTCCGGAGTCTGCTGTGACATGGCCTTCCAGACCAGGATGAGAGCGGTTTTGATTTTGTCGGCAATCAAGCCTGGCGTATTGTCGTATATGTGCCGCAGGGCACGGTAATCAAACGGTTGATTTTCAACGACTGCGGTACTGGAAAAACCGACTCCCTGCTTCATTGATTGTTGAAAAATCAGGCTTGCCGAAGCAAGAGACACGTCCGCCAGGATTCTTTGAGCGACTGTTTCCTCGCTGACGCTCGCCGATTCTGACAAATCTGAACCGACCCAAAGCCAGTTATTTTGAAGCGCGACAGGTTTCAGCGATTCAAGGAGAACGGTTTTGCCGACCCCTCTCAAGCCTGTCAGCAACAAATTTTCAAAGATCGTACTTTGCTGGATGAGCTTGCGAAAGAGCGTTATTTGATGTTCTCGTCCTGCCAGGTATGGTGGCATGTGTCCTGCGCCAGGCGTGAAAGGATTATGAAGGATGTCTCGCATGACTTTTCTGTCTCCTTGCCGAAATCAACCATAATTTATATCTTGTTGTAAAATTAGCAAATAGACTAAAATTAGTCAATTGGCTAACGGTGTGTAAATTTAGAAATTTTGATGGAAAAACAGGAGAATAGCACCAGAACGTGCCTGGATGTACTGGCTCAATCTCTACCGATTTTCCGGCTCCGTGGCAATCGCCATGGCGGTGATGCCGGTTTGTCTTACGGCGTCCATGACGGCAATCACGCGGCCATGAGGGACGGCTTTGTCGGCATTGATGATGACGGACGGTTTGCCCTGTTCGCGCAGCAGGGTTTGCAGGCGGGGTGCAATGTCCGGGACGCGAATCGGCTCTTTGTTGAAGAAGAGTTCGCCATTGTTCGTGAGCGTGAGAGAGACTTCGTTGGGAAGGTCATCGGCGGCGGTGCTGCTGGCCGGAAGGTTGACCGGCAGGCCCCGTTGGAGGGTCATGGACAACGTGGCGATCATGAAAAACACCAGCAGAAAAAACATGGTGTCAATCATGGGAATAATTTCAATCCGGGCTTTTTTCTGGCGAGGGACGGGCAGTTTCATGTGGACGGGGCGCCGGCCGATGCGCGCAGCGCGGATTCGTTGCGTGTGGCGTATTGTTCAATGTGTTCGGTCAGTGCTTCAATTCGCGCGAGGAAATAGTTGTAGGGGATCAGGGTGATGACGGCAACGAAAATGCCCGTGGCCGTGCAAATCAACGCTTCCGCGACGCCGCCGGTGACGGCGTGTGGTTGCCCCATGCCTTGTTCCGCCATGATGCCGAAGGAATCTATCATGCCGATAATGGTGCCCAGCAATCCCAGCAGCGGGGCGAGGGTAATGATGGTGTCCAACGCGGCCAGGCCTTGTTTCATGTGACGGACTTCGGCCACGCCCGCCGCTTCCATGGCCTTTTCCGGCTCGGAGGCGCGCGCGAGAATGCCGGCTGTCAGGACGTGCAGCACGGGATGCGGCTGGCGTTCGTTGAGTGCCAGCGCGTCGGAGAATTGTCCATGCGTCACCAGCTCAATCATCCGATTCGCTTCATCGGTCGCGGGTAACCGGTAAAAATACCAGCCCCGCTCAAGCACAATCGCCACGGTGATGACCGAGCAGACGAGGAGAGGAATCATCATCCATCCGCCGGCGATCAGGATGTCTATCATATGCGCGACTCGTCGTTGAAGGGGTTGTTGATGTCCCGGCGTTGAAGCCGGGTCAGGGTAAATCACGATGATTCAATGTGAACCGGATTGACTGTTTGACTGTCGCGGGGATGGCAAATTCCCCGTCTCTTGCCGGTTCAAACTTCCACGCTTGTACTGTCTGCAGGGCGCTGTCGTCAAGGATGGGGAATCCGGAGCTTTGCTGAATGGCGGCCTGTTCCACCGTTCCCTCACGAGAGATGGTGAGCCGCAGCATGACCGTGCCTTCCCATCCCCGCTTTTTGGCGACGTGCGGATAGGGGGTATCGCCTTGTGTGATGCGCCGGGCGGGGGTCCGAAGGGCCTTCCGGTCGGCGGTGGCATCTCGCAACACTTTCGGCGCGTTGTGCGCGTGTGTGAGGGCGGTGGAAAGCGCGGGAGTCGGGACGGCACGGAATGCCCACTCATGTGTGGTGGGTGATGTGGCGACGACGATGGATTGTGCTTCTTGCGGGATGGCCGTGGCGTTTGCTGTCGGTGTCGTGCGACGCGCCGGTGTCTTCATGACATTTTTCAGCGCCAGGGTGTCGGCGGCATGATGGTCAAGAAGGAGTTCGCGCGTGACGGGTGGCGCGGCCTGGGGCGTTGGGGGGTGGGGACTGTCCGCCGCGCGTATCGGGGGTTGCGGGGGAAGACGAAGCTGGTGACTTGGTGACGGCGCCAACGGTTGAGTCGCAACGGGCGGTTCCGGCCGGTCCGCGTGGAGCATGGGCGGTGACTCGGGCGGCGCGTCTTGCAAAACCGGCGCCGGTGGTTTCAGGAGGGTGACGGTCACCAGCGGCCTGGGGTTGTCCATGGGGCGCGTGACGTGCAGCGCGCCGAGCATGGCGACGGCGCCGACGTGCAACAGGACAGACCAGGCCCCGAATCGCAGAAAAGAGGATGCCGGATGGAACGTGGTCAGGGCGCGCATACTCCGGTTTGCAGCAGGTTGTGAATGCGCGCGTCCTGGCCGCCAAGTTCATGATACGTGCGGTATTGAGGGCAGGCCCGGGCCGTATCTTTTCGATGAAACTCATAGAACACCCCAAGGTTGTAATAGACTTCGGCCAGCGTTGGGTTCAGGTCCCGGGCTTTCATATATGCCTGTTCGGCCTGTTCGAGTTTGTCGAGCGTGGTGAAGAGCACGCCCAGATTCAGATGGGCTTCGGCATGTTGTGGATTCAGGCGGATCACGTCCTGAAAATGCGTTGCGGCTTGTGCGGCCTCGTTCCGGGTTTGCAGGAGATACCCTAGGGCATAATGGGCGTCAATGGAATCGGGATCCGCGCGCAGGACGTTTTCATACGCCTGAATGGCCTGCGTCGCCTGACCGTCCTGTTCCGCAAGCTGCGCCAGCAGCAACCAGGCGGCGGCATGTGCGGGATGCAGGCGAGTCAATGTCTGAAGCTGCTGTATCGCCTGGGCCGTGTTGCCCTGCCGGTGGTGCAGCGCCGCAAGATTATACAACGCCGTTGGGTGCCCGGCCTCCAGGGCAAGCGTTGCTTCGTAGGCGAGTATCGCCTGTTCCCACGCCTGGGTCTGTTCATACGCCACGGCTAAATGGAGTTGCGCCTCGGGGGATTGAGGATAAATGTCCACGGCGTTTTTGAACGCGGTTTGTGCCTCCTCCGGTTTGTGTTGCTGTTGATACACGCGGCCCAGGTCAAGATACGCCTGCGCGAAGTTGGGATGCAGGGCGACGGCTTTTTTCAGATGTGTGATGGCGTGCAGGGGTTGCCGCAGGCCATGAAACAACACATTGCCGAGGAGATGGTGCGCCGCCGCAAAGCGGGGAAACACCGTCAGCGCTTCTTGAAGCGACGCGGCCGCTTTTGCGAAATCCTCGCGTTGGAGGTGCGCCAGGGCCTGATTGTAGAAGTCCTGGGCCTTGTCGGCCCGGACGGGCGTTGAGAGCGCCAGGCTCACCAGAAGCGCCAGAAGCGCCACGAGGCCGCCGGCAAGGAGTCGGGTGCTTTCCCGTGTGATGGTCATGCTGATTTGCCTGAACTCCTGGAGACGGGCGGGCGTCATCCTGCCGATGCATACCAGCGGATTTGTACTGTCTGCGGGGCGCACCCGTCAAGGACGCGCCGCCGTGAGCCGGCGCATCCGGGTTGGTGTCCATGGTCCCGTCTCTGTGCGCTGGCGTTGCGGAACGGCGGCTTGCGACAGGCCCGTGCCGTTTGTCAATTTGTCAATTCGGTTGATTCCCGAATCCATTCAGGTATACTGACGGGACGACTCTTTGTCACACCTGTTGAGGTTGAATCCATCCCATGGTTGTCCGACTGTTAAATCTTATTTTTGGAAGTAAAAACGATCGTGAGTTGAAGCAGCTTCAGCCGATTGTGGCGGCTGTGAATGCCTGCGAACCGGCCATGCGCGCGCTGTCGGATGAGGCGCTGACGGATAACACCCAGGCGTTCAGAAAACGTCTTGAGGCGGGTGAGCCGTTGGATGACGTGCTGCCCGAAGCGTTTGCGACGTGTCGGGAAGTGTCGCGGCGCAAGGTCGGGATGCGCCACTTTGACGTCCAGCTTGTCGGGGGGCTGGTGCTGCACACGGGGAAAATCTCGGAAATGAAAACCGGCGAAGGTAAGACGCTGGTGGCCACCCTGCCCACGTATGTCAATGCCCTGGCGGGGAAAGGCGTGCACGTGGTGACGGTCAATGATTATCTGGCCAAACGCGACGCGCAGTGGATGGGGCCTGTGTATCACGCGCTGGGATGTTCGATTGGCGTGATTCAGCACGAGGCCTCGTTTCTCTTTGATCCGGCGTATGAGGCGGCGGATAAGCGGCTGAACGCGCTTCGCCCCTGCACGAGACCCGAAGCCTATCGCGCCGATATCACGTATGGCACCAACAATGAGTTCGGGTTTGATTACCTGCGGGATAATCTGCTCATCACGGAGCTTCGCCAGCGCGCGCAGGGCGAGTTGGCCTACGCGATTGTGGACGAGGTGGACAGTATCCTGATTGATGAAGCGCGCACGCCGCTCATCATTTCAGGCCCCGCCGAACAAAGCGCGGCGTTATACAGCCGGATCAACCGCCTCATGCCCAGGCTCAAGGCCGAACGCGATTATACGATTGAAGAAAAAACCAAAACGGTCGCGCTGACGGAGGATGGCAACACCCGCGTGGAAGCCCTGTTGGCCGACGATGGCCTGTTGACGGGCGATAATCTCTATGATCAGAAAAATCTGGATATTGTGCATCATGTCATCAAGGGCTTGCAGGCCCATGCCCTCTATAAACGCGACGTGGATTACGTGGTCAAAGACGGAGAGGTCCAAATCGTTGATGAGTTTACGGGACGCCTGATGCCGGGCCGGCGATGGAGTGACGGGTTGCACCAGGCGGTTGAGGCTAAAGAGGGCGTGACCATCGCCAATGAAAATCAGACCCTGGCGTCCATTACCTTTCAGAATTATTTTCGGATGTATACGAAGCTGGCGGGGATGACCGGCACGGCGGATACGGAAGCGGCGGAGTTTGCCAAAATCTACAACCTGGACGTCAATGTGGTTCCGCCGAATCGTCCGATGATTCGACAGGACCATTCGGACGTGGTGTATCGGACGGAGAAAGAAAAATTCGAGGCGATTGCCCAGGAAGTCATGGACTCCCACGAACGTGGACAACCCGTGCTGGTGGGCACGATTTCCATTGAAAAGTCGGAGCGGCTTTCCGCACTGCTCAAACAGAAGGGCGTGAAACATCACGTGCTGAACGCCAAGTTTCATGAAAAAGAGGCGGAGATTATTTCGCAGGCCGGGAGCAAGGGCGCGGTGACGCTGGCCACCAACATGGCGGGTCGGGGGACGGACATTGTGTTGGGAGGCAACGCGGACGCGCTCTACAGACAGCAGTTCGTCTATCGGGGCGACGAGCTGACCGAGGCGCAAAAGCAGGAGGCGCTGGCACGGATTCAACAGCAATGCGAAGCGGACAAGGCGGCGGTGCTGGAGGCGGGCGGATTGCATATCGTCGGCACCGAGCGGCATGAAAGTCGCCGGATTGATAATCAGCTTCGAGGCCGTTCGGGTCGTCAGGGCGATCCGGGGTCGTCGCGGTTTTTCCTGTCCCTGCAAGACGATTTAATGCGCATCTTCGCGTCTGAACGGGTGTCCAATCTGATGTTGAAGCTGGGCATGGAGGAAGGTGTGCCCATTGAACACGGGATGGTCACCAAATCCATCGAAAACGCGCAGAAGAAAGTTGAAGCGCATAATTTTGAAATCCGCAAACAGATTCTTGAATATGACGACGTGATGAATAAACAGCGTGAAATTATCTACGCCCATCGCGCCAGCGTGTTTGCCGGGGATGCCCTTGAGGACGACGTGGAGGATTGGCTGACCGACGTCACGGATGCCTTCATCAATATCCACTGTCCGGAAGACGCCTATGCCGAAGCGTGGGACCTGGCAGGGTTGCGTGAAGCTGTCCACGCGCAATGCGGTGCGGTCGTCCTGACGGTTGAAGAGATGACGGACATGGGCCGGGATGGTCTTCGGGATGAATTACGTGCACGCATGCGGACGCTGTATGCGCAACGACGGGGAGAACGGGAAGAGGCGACCGGGTCCGATGTCCGCCGGCAGCTTGAGCGGGCCGTGGTCCTGCAGGTGATTGATCACCACTGGAAGGAACATCTGCTGGGGATGGATCAGCTCCGGGACGGCATCGGGTTGCGAGGGTACGGGCAGAAAGATCCGCTGGCGGAGTATAAACGGGAAGGCTTTGACATGTTTGCCGCCATGATGGACCGCATTCAGTCCGACGCGCTTGAGCGGTTGTTTAAGGTACAGGTGGTCAAAGGGGAGCGGCCTCCCATGGAAGATGACGCCGCGTTGCCGCCTCCCATGGCGTTCAATCGCGGCGGCGGCGAGCCTGCGGCGAAGACGGTGCAACGGACGCAGGCCAAGGTTGGCCGCAACGATCCGTGTCCCTGCGGCAGCGGCAAGAAATATAAAAAATGCCATGGGGGGTGAGGGCTTGCAAACACTGCAACCGCGGGTGTACTAAAGACTGGCTTGTTGGCTTGTATTAGGGACCAGGGGGACTGAACGTACATGGAGATTTTATTTGATTTCTTTAGTCAGAATTGGGCTTCGATACTAAGTGGTATCATCATAAGTAGTGCGATAGCTTTTTTCTCATATCGATTTTCTAAAAAGGTCGCTAAGCCCTCTTATCAAAAATCGTCGTTGCGTCTTATTGGCAAAGACGAAAATAATTTACCCGGAGAAGTGGTGGTAATATTCAAAGGTAAGGAAGTGGAGAGGCTTACCAAAACGACATTAATTTTCTGGAATGGTGGCAATGAGTCCATTGATGGAAAAAATATAGTTGAATCTGATCCAATCAAAATTGCATTTGATGATAAGTATCATATCCTAAGCTACAAAATATTGGAGCGTACCAGGAGTGTAAACAACTTTACCGTAGACAAGGATGCAGACCGCCTGCATCAATTGTTTTTGAATTTCGATTACTTAGATCACGGCGATGGTGCGGTTTTAGAGTTGCTACATGATAGCGAGGAAAAATATCCCAGAATCACTGGTACGATTAGAGGGTTGCCTAAAGGATTCATTGATCGCGGTTGCTTTGATGAAAATGAAGTAATAAAGAATAGGTGGGTAGCTAAAATATTATTCAATGATCAAAAATGGGTATGGGTTGTAGCGATACCCCTTGGATTGATAATGATTATAGCTGGCATAGCTGGCATAGCTGGATTGGTAGACCAAAATATTCTCGTTGTGGGCATTAGCCATAATTTTCTCGTTGTTGGGGGCATTGGCTATGTAGCGGTAGCTTCGTTTTTGCTTTGGCGTAAACGTAGAAAATATCCCAAAAAACTCGAAATGATTGAAATTGAACCCCACAAGGCAGGGCAGGCTTTCTAATCCCGTGTGCGGCAGCGGCAAGAAATACAAAAAATGTCACGGGGGGTGAGGGCGTAACTATCCCCTGTGTCGTTTGTTGGCTTTTCGCCGCATCTCTTCGGTCCGGTCTTCCTTCCTGAATTTCGCTGTGTGAGCCGGTCTCCTCTCCTTGACTAATCGCCGGAATGAACGCTAGGGTATGAATCCTTTGGCCTATGGGGCGTCGGTTTATGGGCCTTATGGGTTATTTATTGTCTGTCAATGACGTAGCGGGTTGGCCTTTTTCCTGTTGATGGCAGGAGTGGACAAGCCGCATTGTCCTTTCATGCGGCGCATTACCACACTGATTGAACACACCGGCCCCCTGACGTTTGCCCGCTTTATGGAACTTGCCCTCTACGATGAAGAGCACGGGTACTATATGACGGGAGGGCATCGGTCACGGTCCGCTTCTTCTCCCATTGGGCTGGAGGGCGGCGATTTCTTCACCGCTCCCTGTTTGTCGCCGCTGCTGGCCAGGTGTCTCGTCCGCCAGCTTGTGGAGATTGATGAACACCTTGGACATCCCGCCGTGTTCCATCTTGTCGAAATGGGGCCGGGAGACGGGACGCTGTTCCGTGATATGTTGCGGGAGTGCGAAGAGCAGCAGGCCGGGCTGCTGTCCCGGCTGGCCTGCGTTCTGGTTGAACGCAGTCCGGCGTTGCGAGACCGCCAGCGGGATATGCTGTCTGCCTGGACGACGCCCGAAGGCCGGATTGAATGGGTGGATGATGTGAGCCATCTGCCGGACGGCAGCCTGACCGGGCTGTTGTTCTCGAATGAACTGGTGGATGCGTTTCCGGTTCACAGAATTCGGATGGAGCGGGACGGTCTGCGGGAATTGTACGTGACCCGGCGCAACGATGAATTTGTGGAAATCGCCGGGGAGCCGTCAACGCCTGCATTGTCCTCGTTCCTGGACGACCTTGGCGTGGCGCTGCCCGACGGGTTTACCACGGAGATTAATCTGGACGCGGTGCAGTGGATGGCACAGGTCGCCAGGGCGCTTGCTCGCGGCGTGGTGCTCACGATTGATTACGGCCACACGTCACGGGATTATTTTTCGCGTGAGCGACAGCATGGAACGCTGATGGGGTATCACAGGCATACGGTTTCGACCAATCCATATGCGCGCGTGGGCGAACAGGATTTGACCGCGCATGTGAATTTTTCAAGCCTGGCACGGGCCGGAGAGCGGGCGGGATTGACCACGACGGGGTTGACCAACCTGATGCATTTTCTGATGAGTCTGGGGATTGATGAATTGCTCCGGGACTGCGACCAGGAATCGGCTCCGGTCCGGGCGGCCTCGCAACTGTTGCGCCATCATGGCATGGGGACCACGTTCAAAATTCTGGTTCAGCACAAAGGGGCCGACAGGCCGACCTTGCGCGGCTTGCGGCATCGTCCGTTTTTTGATTCGGCGTTGACGGCTGTTCCCGATGTTCCCTGACCCGGGCGCGCGCAGAATGCGAAACACCGATTGCAGAGGCACGTGATATGGGTGGCGAAGCCGTTCCGGTCAATTACATTCCCATTGCCATTTTTGCCGTCGTGGCCGTGGCGTTTGGCGTGGTGTCGCTGGTGGCGGGCTGGTTCGTGCGGCCAAGTCGCCCCTATCGCGCCAAGCTCCTGCCGTATGAGAGCGGCAGCCCGCTTTTTATGGATGCGCGCGTGCAGTTTCCCATGCGCTATTACATCATCGCGATGTTGTTTGTCGTCTTTGATCTGGAAATTGTGTTTCTGTTCCCGTGGGCCGTCGTGTTTCACAAACTGGGCCTGCTGGGACTCATCGAAATGGGCGTGTTCATCTCCATTTTAGTCGTGGGGTTCTGGTACGTCTGGAAAAAAGGCGCACTGGAATGGGAATGAGATTTTTCTGTGTTCGGGAGTGTTACGTTCCGCTCTGTCCACGGTTGTGCGGCGGTTGTGCGCCCCATGGCAGAGCGGGTTGTTCTGCGTCGGCGGTTTGGCTTTCCGGCTTGCGCCGGGATGAGGAGATGCAAACATGAGCATGCTTGAACGGCAGTTTGAGCCGAATATACTGACCACCAATCTGGATTATCTGGTGAGCTGGTGCCGGAAGTCGGCGTTGTGGCCGATGACGTTCGGGCTGGCCTGTTGCGCGATTGAGATGATGGCGTCGGTGTCGTCGCGGTATGACATTGACCGGTTCGGCGCGGGGGTGTTTCGGGCGTCGCCCCGGCAATCCGACGTGATGATCGTGGCCGGCACGGTCTGCCGAAAAATGGCGCCGGTGATTCGGCGCATCTACGATCAGATGGCCGAACCGCGCTACGTGATTTCCATGGGCTCCTGCGCGACCTCCGGCAATCATTACAACAGCTACAGCGTCGTGCAGGGCGTGGATCAAATCGTGCCGGTGGACGTATACGTGGCCGGCTGCCCACCGCGTCCGGAAGCGTTGCTGGATGCGTTGATTAAATTGCAGGAGAAGATTCAGAAGGAAAAGGTGTTTGTGAAGTGAGGGCGGGGTTGAAAAAGTGAGATATTTAATTGTCATTGAAGAAACCAAAACGGGATTTTCCGCTTACTCTCCTGATGTCGTGGGTTGTATTGCGACTGGAAAAACAAAACGGGCAGTGGAAGAAAATATGAAAGAATCGCTGGAATTTCACCTGGAAGGGTTGTGGCTGGAGCATCAGGACATTCCACAGTCGCATGCGTATTCTCATTATTTAGAAGTGACAGCGACGACGTAACCGCTTATTCCAATCCTGTTGCCATTGTATGCACCACGTCCTTGAAACCCTGCAAACACGTTTTCCCGATGCGGTTCTGTCCGTGCGCGAAGATGCGCGGCTGGGCGACCTCTCGGCCCAGGTGCGCGCGGCGGATATTGTTGAAGTGGCGCGGTTTCTGCACGATGATCCCGCGATGGCGTTTGATCACCTTACCGACATTTGTTCCGCCGATTATCCCGATGATCCGGAACGGTTTGAAGTCATCTATCACTTTCTTTCGCTTGCCCATGTCACGCGGATTCGTTTGAAGGCCCGTGTGACCGAAGACAAGCCTGCGATTGGGACGATGACGTCTATCTGGAAGGGCGCGAATTTTCTGGAACGTGAAGTGTATGACCTGATGGGGATTACGTTTGAAGGCCATCCCGATCTGCGGCGGATTTTGCTGCCGGAAGATTATGAGGAAGGGTATCCCCTGCGGAAGGATTTTCCCGCCGAAGGGCGGGGCTGGCGCAGCACGTTTGATTTTCTGCCCAGGCTGGACGAACCGGTCAGTGAATGGAACGAACAGGACATTCCGCAAACGCAGCGGCATATGTTTATGGCCGGGGATCATCCTGAATCCGCGAAGCGCACGACGGAATTGCTGCTCAACATGGGGCCGCAGCATCCCAGTACGCACGGCGTGTTGCGGGTGGTGCTGGAACTGGATGGCGAACGGGTGTCCAAAGCCGTGCCCGACCTGGGGTATCTGCATCGCGGCGTGGAAAAACTCGCCGAGGGGCTGCATTACGCGCAGATCCTGCCGCATACGGATCGCCTGGATTACGTGTGCGCGATGACGAACAACTACGCCTACGTGCGCGCGGTGGAAAAACTGGTGGGCGTGACTGTGCCGGAGCGCGCCGAGTATGTGCGGACGATTGTGGCCGAAGTGCAGCGCATCGTCGGTCATCTGTTCTGGCTGGGCACGCAGGCGCTGGATATCGGGGCCATGACAGTGTTCTTTTGGACGTTTCGTGAGCGGGAAGTGTTGCTCGACCTGTTTGAAGCGCTTTGCGGCGCGCGGCTCACGCTGAATTATTATCGCATCGGCGGGGTGGATGCCGATCTCACCGAGGAGCTTGTCGCCCGTCTGCGGGAATTTCTGAACACGTTTCCCGGTCATCTGCGGGAATATGACACGCTGCTGCGCACCAATCGGATCTGGGTGGCCAGAACCAAAGGCGTGGCGGTGATTTCCGCGGAAGACGCAATCAACTTTGGACTCACCGGGCCGACGCTGCGCGGGTCGGGCGTGGCCTATGACGTGCGCAAACTTGAGCCGTATGGCGTTTATGACCGCGTGGAGTGGGAAGTCCCGGTCGGCAAAGACGGCGACACGTATGACCGGTACTGGATTCGCGTGGAAGAAATGAGGCAAAGCGCGCGCATTATTGAACAGGCTCTGGATCAGTTGCCGACGGGGCCGATCATCGCGGATCTGCCGCAGGTGATTCCCCCGCCCAAACCCAATGTGATGCGGGACATGGAAAGTCTGATCCATCATTTCATTATCTTTACGCAGGGGTTCAAGCCGCCGAAGGGGGAAACGTATTGCGGCACGGAAGTGCCCAAGGGCGAGCTGGGATTTTTTCTGATCAGCGACGGGAGTCCGCGCCCCTATCGGATGAAAATCCGTTCGCCGTCGTTTGTGCACATGGGCGCGTTTGATTTTATGGCACGCGGCTATTTGATTTCTGATATTATCACCATCTTCGGCACGTATGACATTGTGATGGGGGAATGCGACCGGTGAGCGGTCGCGTCTCGTGGGCAGTCGGCATGGTTTTTGACAAACATCAGGACTTCATTGAGGAGCTGCTGACCCGGTATCCGGCGAAGCGCTCGGCGCTGCTGCCGTTGTTGAATCTGGCGCAGCGGGAGGAAGGATACGTCAGCCAGGAGGCCATGCGCGAGATTGCCGCCCTGCTGGACATTACCCTGCCCCAGGTGTTTGAAACCGCGACGTTTTACACCATGCTCACGCTCAAGCCGCTGGGAAAATTTCACATCCAGCTATGCCGGTCGCTCATGTGCGCGCTGGTCGGGGCGGATGACCTGCTGGCCTGGTTGAGAACGCATCTGGAGCCTGGGGCGGACGGCACCACCGCAGACCGGCAGTTTACCGTGAGCACCGTGGAATGCCTGGGGTCGTGCGGCACTGGTCCGATGATGCAGATTAATGACGATTATTATGAGCGGCTCACGCGGGACAAAGTCGGACGGATTGTGAGCGATCTTGAACAGACCGGCGACTGTGCCCTGAAAAGCGGCCCGTTTATGATGCCGGAACGGGACTGATGCGGATGCCGTGTGGTGGCCATGAAGACGTTTGAAAAAATTCTTCTGACAAACATGGAACAGCCTGGCTACACCGGGTCGCTTGCCGAGTATGAACGGGCCGGCGGGTATCAGGCGTTGAAAAAAGTTCTGGGGGGCGTGTCTCCCGCCGACGTGATCGCAACGGTGAAACAATCGGGCCTGCGCGGGCGGGGCGGCGCCGGGTTTCCCACCGGCGTGAAATGGGGGTTTATTCCCAGGGAGCACCCCGGCCCCAGGTACCTGTGTTGTAATGCCGATGAAAGCGAGCCGGGCACGTTTAAGGATCGTCAATTGATGGAGCGCGACCCCCACCAGATTCTTGAAGGCATGGCCATTGCCTGTTATGCCATTGGCGCGCACATCGCTTACATCTATATCAGGGGGGAATTCCGGCTTGCCGCGAAAATTCTGGAGCGCGCGATTGCCGATGCCGGACAGGCCGGACACCTCGGCGCCGATATTTACGGCAGCGGCGTCACCGTCACGATCCATGTGCATGCGGGCGCGGGCGCCTATATTTGCGGCGAGGAGACGGCGTTGCTTGAATCGCTGGAAGGCAAGCGGGGCAAGCCCCGGATCAAGCCGCCGTTCCCGGCCACGCATGGCCTCTACCAACAACCCACGGTCGTCAATAATGTCGAAACGCTGGCCAACATTCCTCATATTATCAATCGGGGCGGCGCATGGTACGCTGCCATTGGCGCGCCTCCCAAAAGCCCCGGCACACGGATCTTCTGTTTGAGCGGTCATGTGAAACGTCCGGGGAATTATGAGTTGCCCGTCAACGCGACGTTCCGGGATTTGATTGATGACCTTGGGGGCGGGATGCGATCCGACAAACCGCTCAAGGCGTTTATTCCGGGTGGCGCCTCGGCGCCGTTTCTCACGCCGGATCACCTTGACGTCCAACTGGATTTTGAGTCGGTGGCCCTGGCCGGTTCCATGTCGGGGTCCGGCGGCGTGACCGTGATGGAAGACGGCACGAGCATGGTCTGGGCCGCCTTGCGGTTGTTGGAATTTTTCTATCATGAATCATGCGGGAAATGTACGCCGTGCCGGGAAGGCAGCGCCTGGATTGTGCAGATTCTGCAGCGCATACTGAACAGGCAGGGCCGGCCGGATGATTTGGAGACGCTGGTGGAAATTTGCGGCAATATCGGCGGCCGAACCGTGTGTGCGTTTGGGGATGCGGCCATCGCCCCCGTGCAGAGTACGTTGAAATACTGGCAGTCTGAATATGAGGCGTTGATTGCGGACGCTGAAACGCGCAACGCGAACCGGAAAGAAATCCCCGTCCTTCGCGCGTAGAGGGAATTGCCCATGTCACTTGCCACTTCACAAAAAATGGTGACGGTCACGATTGACGGCGTGAGCACGCAGGTGCCGGACGGGACGCTGGTGATTGAGGCGGCGCGGCAACTGGGCGTCATGGTGCCGCATTTTTGCTACCACCCGAAATTGGAGCCCGACGCGAATTGCCGGATGTGCCTGGTGGAAATCGAAAAAATTCCCAAACTCCAGACGTCGTGCAGCACGCGCGTGGCCGATGGCATGGTTGTGCGGGCTTCGGGCGCCCATGTCGACGCGGCGCGCCAATCCATGTTGGAGTTGCTCTTGGGCAATCATCCGCTGGATTGCCCGGTGTGCGATCAGGGCGGGCGCTGTGATTTGCAGGATTTTTCGCATGAGTACACCCCCACGGCCGGCCGGTTTAAGGAATTGAAGCGGGTGTTCCCCAAACAATACCTTGGCCCGGTTATTGAAACGCAAATGAACCGGTGCGTGTCGTGCATGCGCTGTGTGCGCTATTGCGACGAAGTGATGGACGCGCAGGCCCTGGCGCCTGTCGGGCGGGGGACGCTGACCCAGATTACGCACTGGGCCGACAAGGAACTCACCTGCGACATGTGCGGCGGCTGTATTCAGATTTGTCCGGTCGGGGCCATTACCAGCCGGTTATCCATGTATGACTTTCGCCCGTGGATGCTGAAACGAACGGACACCATTTGTTCGTATTGCGGGGATGGATGCCAGATCACGGTTCAGCACAAAGCGAATCAATTGATTGAGGTGAATTCGGCGTTCGGGGTTGGCCGCAACAACGGGGACCTCTGCGCCCGTGGATATTTTGGCTATCATGCCAGCGCGCATGCCGACCGGTTGCGCCAGCCGCTCATGCGTCAGGCCGATGGCTCCTTTGCCGAAGTTACCTGGGAAGCCGCGTTGGAACACGTGGCCCAGCGGTTCACGGATCTGCGATCCACGTATGGCGCGGATGCGATTGGCGGACTCATCACGGCCCGATGTACGAACGAAGACCTGTATCTGTTCCAGAAATTCATGCGTCTGGTGATCGGGACGAATCAGATTGACAGCAGCGCGCGATACGGCTCTGTCAACGGCGTGCGGGCGCTCCGGCGCGTGCAGGGCGCCCATCGGTGGACGGTGCGCTATGAGGACATTGTGCGCGCCGACGGCATCATGCTGATCGGCACCCACCTTCATGCGGCCAATCCCATCACGGCCATTCAGGTGAAGCAAGCCGTGAAGCGCGGCGGCGCGAAGCTGGTCACGCTGGAAGCCCTGCTGCCGGCCCGTTCGACGGTGAGTAACATCACGACGCTGTCCCGTCATCACCTGACCGTGCGGCACGGCCGGTTTGACGCGGCCATTCTGGGACTGCTGAAGGCGGTGTGTGACGGCAATCTGGTTCATGAGGAGATTGCCAAACAGTCGCCGCAGTTTGTGGACGCGATACGGACCAAGGTGGCCGGCGTGACCTGGCAGACGATTCGGGAACACTCCGGTTTGTCGCAAACGGATTGCGACGCGGCCGTGCGGACGTATGGCGCGGCGGCGCGCGGCGTGATGCTGGTGGGCCAGGACGTCCTGCGCGCGCCCGGGGGAGAAGGCATGGTGACCAATCTCCTGGATCTTCAGATGCTGACCGGTCACCTCCAGCGTCAGGGTTCGGGGCTGGGCTGTCTGGCGGAAGAGAATAATGAGCAGGGCGCTGTGGAAATGGGGGCCGTGGCAGAATACCTTCCCGGCCCCTCCGACCTTCAGGCCGAAGACGTGCGCGCGGTCTTTGCGCAAGCCTGGGGGCAGGATGTGCCGACGGGAGCCTCGGCCACCCTGATGGATATGGTGAGCCGGGCGAACACCGGCAGCATCAAAGCGTTGTTGATCGTGGGAGAAAATCCGGTTGAGTCGCTGCCGCCCGACGCGCGAGTGACCGAGGCTCTGGAGGCTCTGGAGTTTGTGGTCTGCCAGGAAATGTTTCTTACGGAAACCGCGAAGCGGGCGCACGTGGTGTTGCCGGCCTGTTCCACCATGGAAAAGGACGGCACGTTTACCAATACGGAGGGCCACGTCCAGCGCGTGCGCCAGGCGATTGATCCGGTGGGCGAGAGCCGGCCTGACTGGGAAATATTTTCGGCGCTGTCCGTGTTGATGCATCAGCCGATGGAGTACGCGGATGTGAAAGAGATTTTCAAGGAAATACGCGGGGCGATTTCGGGATATGCCTTGCTGGGCCTGACACCCACGCCGCCGACTGTCGACGAGGAGACGTTGGCGCGGTATGTGGCTGGCGGGTTCAGGGAGGATCTTGACCGGCGTTACACGCTTCCGCCTCTCGCGCTCCCCTTGCCGGGGGCACTGACGTTGCGGCTGGTTCAGTCCCTGTATCATTCCGGAAAATACAGCACGCGCGCGAAGGGGTTGATGGAAATTCAGGGCGAAGGTCGTCTGCAAATCAATACGTCCGAGGCCCGGCGCCTGGGGATTGAAGAAGGCGACGCGGTGCGCCTGTCCAATGCGCGTGGACAGGCCACGGTGTCCGTCACGCTGCAGGATCGCGTGCCCGATACGGTCGTCTGGTTTCCCGAGCACTTTGATCAGTCTGTGCGGGGGTTGTTCTCGCTGGCGGTTGATCCGCAAACAGGCGTGCCCGTGTGGAAGGCGACGGATGTGAGCGTGGAGAAGGCGGATGGATGACCTGTCCTGCCGGATAACGTGCCAGTGCTGGCGGTTGCTCACAGCAGACGTCGTCCGTGGTATTGGCTGGAAAGAATCTGACCAGGGAGTCCTCTCGTGATTGGTACCGGAATCAAACTGGCGTTGACGCTCTCGCAAATTGCGGTCGTGATGGGCCTGGTGCTGCTGACCGTGGCGCTGCTCACCCTGCTGGAACGCAAGGTGTTGAGTTGGATGCAGGATCGAATGGGGCCGATGGAAGTCGGGCCGTATGGCATTTTGCAGCCGGTGGCCGACGGGCTGAAACTGTTTTTCAAGGAAGACATCATTCCGGCCGGGGCGAACAAAATCATGTTCAGTCTGGCTCCGCTCATTGTGCTGGTGCCGGCCCTGATCGGGTTTGCCGTCATTCCGTTCGGCCCGAACTGGACGGTCGAGATCATGGGGGTGGACTTTAAGCCCTTTGTCGTCAGCGACATTAACATCGGCGTCCTCTACGTTCTGGCGTTTGCGTCTATCGGGGCCTACGGCGTCATCCTTGGCGGATGGGCTTCCAACAGCAAGTATTCATTGTTGGGGGGGTTGCGGTCGGCGGCCCAGTTGATCAGTTACGAACTGAACGTGGGGCTGGCGATTGTCGGGGTCATTCTGCTGTCCGGCAGTTTAAGTCTGGTCACGATTACTGAGGCGCAGGCTGGAGGATTCTGGCACTGGTTTGCGTTTGATCCTCTGCCGTTTCCGCAATTCGTGGCCTTTGTGGTGTTTTTGATTGCGTCCGTTGCCGAAACCAATCGGCTGCCCTTTGATCTGCCCGAAGCCGAAAGTGAACTGGTGGCGGGGTTCTTCACGGAATACAGCGGCATGCGGTTCGCATTTTTCTTTCTGGCGGAATACGCCAACATGATCCTGGTGTCGTGCATGGCCACCGTGCTGTTCTTCGGCGGGTGGCATGCGCCGTTTCCTTTTTTGCAGGCGCCCGGCGATTTTGCGTGGATCACGGGGATTATCTGGTTTACCGTCAAGGTCTACTTTTTCCTGTTTCTCTTTTTCTGGCTGCGCGCCACGCTCCCGCGATTGCGGTATGACCAGTTGATGCGGTTTGGGTGGAAGGTGCTGTTGCCCATTGCTCTGGGAAACGTGGTGGTGACTGCGATTCTCGCGTACATCTTTCCCGATTTCTGACGCCGGGGTGGAGCCGTCCATGACAACAATCACAGCCTGGATCAAGTCGCTCATCTTTTTTGAAATCCTCGTGGGGATGAAGGAGACGCTCAAGCATTTGGTGCACTATCGTCCCATCACTCTGGAGTATCCCCACGTGAAGAAACAGCTCCCCAGCAATTACCGGGGAATGTTGGGATTGCTGAAGTACGATGACGGCACAGAAAAATGCGTGGGGTGCGATCTGTGCGAGGCGGCGTGTCCGTCCCGGGTTATCCGGGTGGTGAGCGCCGAGGTGCCTGGGGAACCCGCCAAGCGGTATGCCAAAGAATACGACATGGACATGACCCGCTGTCTCTTCTGCGGGTTGTGTGTCCAGGCCTGTCCCGTGGATGCGCTGGGCATGTCGCAGGAGTTTGAGTGGGCCGTGTACGACAAACGTCATTTGCAGCTCAACAAACAACAACTGCTGGCCATCGGCGACCGGGCCTTTCCCGAACGGGAAAAGCGCCTGGAATTTCAACATCCCAACGTGGCCTGGTTTAACGTGGCCTTTCGCGATATTCCGGAAAAGGAATTGTAGGTTTTACGCGGCTGGCCGGTTTCAATTCCAGTGTGCGGTCAGTCATGCCCGGTGCCGGGGCTGTCTGGCAACCGCGCATTCTACGTGACGCACAGGAGGGATTGGTCAGCGATTGGAATGGCGTGAATTGCCGGACAGTCAACAAAAACAAGTCAATCTGTGGCGGAGAGATTGTGATTTGCGAAATGGACAAATGTGGGGGGATTTTCATTCGTGGTTGTCTACGCATCTGGAGAAGTTTGATGATACTTTTCATCAACGCATACAAAAGCTGGATGCCGACGATTGGCAAGCCCCGGAAGCATAAGATGAAGATGAGTACTGAAGGACTGCTCAAGAAGAGTCCCGTTCCACGCTGTCATTCCCGCGCAGGCGGGAATCCATCTGCCCGTTGCGCCGACGCGGCCATATCCTCTTTCGGCCTGTGCGTGTCTGCATGGATTCCCGTTTTCACGGGAATGACGGATCGCACGGGAATGACGGATCACATGGGAATGACGGATCGCATGGGAATGACGGATGACTTGTGACGTGTCAATCTTCCCTGATAATTCCCATCACTCATGCGTAAAGAATGCACATGCAGGCGTGACTGCGCTTCAGGTCGGTGTCATGCCTGTTGGATTCGCCAGCCCGGCCACCATGCGCGTATCGTGAGCGGGAGAGAGGTGTAACGGTGTCAACACTCGTCTTCTTCTATTTTGCCGCGATTATTCTTGTCACCGCCGCGCTTGTCGTGGCGCTTCGCAATCCCATCTATAGCGTCCTGTCTCTGCTGGTCATGTTTTTTCACGTGGCGGGTCTGTATGTCACGCTGCATGCCGAGTTTCTCGCCGCCATTCAAATCATTGTGTATGCGGGGGCCATTCTGGTGCTGTACCTGTTTGTGGTGATGTTGCTGAACGTGAAACGCGACGAGCGGTATAGCCAGCAGGGGCCTGTGGCGTTGTTTCTCGGCGCGGTGTTGTTGACCGAGGCCATTCTGCTGGCGGCGAGTCACGGGTTAACGGTGGCCTCTCCGAGTCCCATGGCGGACGGGGCAACAGTGGCGGGGAACACGGAGTCCATCGGGGAGGTGTTGTATTCCACCTATCTCTTCCCGTTTGAAATTGCCTCGCTCATTCTGCTGGTCGCCATGATTGGCGCGGTCATCTTGTCCAAGAAGAGCATCATGGAATCGAAATCCTCATGAGCGTGCCCGTGGAATTCTACATGGTGTTGAGCGGACTGGTGTTCCTCATCGGTCTCGTCGGCGTGCTGGTTCGCAAAAACCTGATTATCATCCTGTTGTCCATTGAGTTGATGCTGAATGCCACAAACATCAATTTCGTGGCGTTTTCCGCCCACTTCGGCAATCTGGCCGGGCAGGTCTTTGTGTTCTTTGCGCTCACCGTGGCGGCCGCCGAAGTGGCCGTGGGCCTGGCCATCATTATTGCCCTGTACCGCCATCATGCCAGTATCAACGTTGACGATTTCCGTTTGTTGAAATGGTAGCTCCATCCCTGTACATCCTGATTCCTCTGTTGCCCCTTCTGGCATGTATCGTGCTTGGTCTGGCCGGGTATGTGATCAAGGCCCGCGCACATCTTATCGCCGTGCCCGCCGTCGGGGTGTCCTTCCTGCTTTCGGTGCTGGCCTGTATTGAAGTCGCCAACGGACGCGTGCTGGACATTGCGCTGTATACCTGGGCGACATCCGGTGATCTCACCATTCGCCTTGGGCTTTACGTGGATCAGTTGACGGCGGCCATGCTGTTGCTGGTCACCGTCGTCAGCGGCCTGGTGCATGTGTATACCATTGGGTATATGCACGGCGACACGGGCTACGCGCGCTTCTTTGGCAACATCGCGTTGTTTACGTTCTCCATGCTGATGCTGGTCATGTCCGATAACTTCCTCCAGTTGTTTGTGTTTTGGGAAGCGGTGGGCCTGTGTTCCTATTTGCTCATTGGGCATTGGTATGAACGACATGCGGCAAGAGCCGCGGCCACCAAGGCGTTTCTCGTGAATCGCATCGGTGATTTCGGGTTTCTGCTCGGCATCCTGTTGGTGTTTACGGTCTTTGGGACCTTGCAGTACCAGCCGGTGTTTGCGGGGGTCATGGCCAACGCCGGCGCCACGGTGGATCTGCTGGGCGCCGTTGGCGGCGGGTGGGAAGTGTCCGCCATGACGCTGATTGGTCTGCTGTTGTTTGTCGGCGCCGTGGGAAAGTCCGCGCAGGTTCCGCTGCACGTGTGGTTGCCGGATGCCATGGAAGGCCCGACGCCCATTTCCGCCCTCATTCACGCCGCGACCATGGTGACTGCCGGGGTGTTTATGGTGGCGCGGTTGGCGCCGCTGTATAACATGTCGCTCGTGGCGATGAACGTCGTGGCCATCGTCGGGGGGGTGACCATGGTGGTCGGCGCCACCATTGCCCTGACACAATACGACATTAAGCGCGTGGTTGCCTATTCCACCTTGAGTCAACTCGGGTACATGATGATGGCCTGTGGCGTGGGCGGGTACGTGGCGGGGATGTATCACCTGCTGACGCATGGGGCTTTCAAAGCGTTGCTGTTTCTGGGGTGCGGGTCCGTCATGCTGGCCGTCCATCATGAGCAGGACATGCGGCGCATGGGCGGCCTGAAAGCGACAATGCCTGTGACCTGCTGGACGTTCGTGATTGGCGCACTGGCGCTCGCCGGCTTTCCGTTCACCGCCGGCTTTTTCAGTAAAGATGCCGTGTTGGTGGCCGCCTGGCACGCGGGGTCGCTGGGGCAGGTGCTCGCCGTGCTGGGGGTGCTCACGGCCGGCCTGACGGCGTTCTACAGTTTCCGTTTGGTGTTTGTCATGTTTTGGGGCGCGTCCCGGGTTGATCCGCGCCATGCCGGCCAGGTGCGGGAACAGCCCTTCGTCGTGACGGCGCCTCTGCTGGCGCTGGCCGTATTGAGTCTGCTGACCGGATACCTGGGCATTCCCGACTTTCTTCAACAGGCCTTCCCCGGCGCCGCCGAGGGCGACCATGGTGGTGTTGCCGCCACGGGTATTATGGCGGTGGCGACGCTGGCGGGATTGATCGGCATAGCTGCGGCCTGGGTCTGCTATGTGCGCTCACCCGGCTGGCCCGACCGTCTCGTGGCGCGATGGCATTGGTTGTATCAGGGGTCATTCCACAAATGGTACGTGGATGAAGCCTATGACAAGATGTTTGTGAAGCCGATGTTTGTCTTTGCCGACCGGATGTGGAAACACGTGGACGTGGCCATCATTGACAACGCGGTGAATGGCGTGGCCCGCGGGGTGGCCTGGTGGGGCTGGGTGGCCCGCCTGATTCAGACCGGCGAGACCCAGCATTATGCACTGGGCATGACCGTGGGCGCCGTCCTGATCTTAACGGCGTATCTGCTGTTTTAATCAATCTGTTGTGTTGACGGCACACTATGACTGACATGATGACGGCATCCGGCGGATTCCCCTGGCTGACCCTGGTGGTCTTCCTGCCTTTGGCGGGTGCGATGGCGCTGATCCTGGTCAAAGACGCCATGGCCAAATGGGTTGCGCTGGGCGTGGCCTCGCTGGTGTTTCTCGCCTCGCTTCCCCTGTGGGCGCTGTTCAATGCGTCGACGTCCGCCATGCAGTTTGTCGAAACGCATCAATGGATTGCCTCACCGTCCATTCGCTACGCCGTGGGCGTGGATGGGATCAGCCTGCCCCTGGTGTTGTTGACGACCCTGCTGATGCCGCTCTGCATCGTGGCGTCCTGGACGGCCATTGAGACGCGCGTCAAAGAATTCATGATCAGCCTGCTGGTGATGGAAACCGCGATGGTGGGCGTGTTCGTCGCGTTGGACTTTGTGCTGTTCTATGTGTTCTGGGAAACCATGCTCATCCCCATGTATCTGTTGATTGGAATCTGGGGCGGTCCCAATCGCGTGTACGCGGCCATAAAGTTTTTCCTCTATACCCTGGCGGGGAGCGTCCTGCTGCTTGTGGCGATTATCGTACTCTATGTATACGCCGGAGAAGATTCGTTCAATATTCTCACGTTGAGCCAGGCCGTGTATCCCTCCTGGTTGCAGACCTGGCTGTTCTGGGCCTTCTTCGCCGCGTTTGCCGTGAAGGTGCCGATGTTTCCCCTGCATACGTGGTTGCCGGATGCGCACGTGGAAGCGCCCACCGCCGGCAGCGTGATTCTGGCGAGTGTGTTGCTCAAACTGGGCGCCTATGGGTTTTTGCGCTTCTCGCTGCCCATGCTGCCGGATGCCACGCAGCAGTATGCCGCCTGGGTGATGCTCCTGTCGGTAGTGGCCATTGTCTATGGCGCCTGCATGGCCCTGGCCCAGTCCGATCTCAAGAAACTGATCGCCTATTCCAGCGTGAGCCACATGGGATTTGTCACGCTGGGTATTTTTGTGTTGAACGCGCAGGGGATTGAGGGCGCCATGATGCAAATGATCAATCACGGCATCACCACGGGCGCGCTCTTTCTGTGCGTGGGGATTCTCTATGAGCGGACGCATAGTCGGGCGATTGTTGACAATGCCGGGTTGGCCAAACCCATGCCGCTGTATGCCACGTTCCTCGTGATCTTTGCGTTGTCCTCCGTGGGATTGCCCGGCATGAACGGCTTTGTCGGCGAATTTCTGGTTCTGCTCGGGGCGTTTGCGGAGCATAAGCTGGCCGCGACCTGTGCGGCGCTGGGGGTCATTCTGGCGGCGGCGTATATTTTATGGATGCTGCAGCGCGTGGTGTACGGCGAGCCGGCGCCGCACATGGCATCAAAACTGCGCGACCTGAACTGGTGCGAAATCGGCATGTTGGCGCCGCTGGTGTTTCTGGTGTTCTGGATTGGACTCTATCCCAAACCGATACTGAACGTGATGCATGCCAGCGTTGACCGTCTTGTCCACCATGACGCGAAGGCCCTGTTCGCGGACAATCTGCCCCTGGCTTCACGGCCGGATCGTCCGATCACGCGACCTTCCATCATCGCCGATGCGGGAGAGGCTGCCGCGCCATGATGCTTCCCCTCGCGGATTTGATGACGATGCTGCCGGAGTTGATTGTCGCGGCGGCGGCCTGTCTCGTCTTCGTGCTGGAGCCGGTCCTCTCCCCGCGCAGGAAAGCAATGCTGCCGTGGATGAGTGTGGCGGCGCTCGCGGTGTGTTGTGTTGTGACCGCGAGCGGCATGGGTGACCGGGTGTATGCGTTTAGCGATCTTGTGGTGGTGGATGCGTATGCCGCGTTCTGGAAATTGCTGCTGTATATCGTGAGCGGCATGACCATCCTGCTGTCCATCGGCTCTCTCAAAGAAGAGCGGATTGACCTGGCCGAGTTTTACGGGTTTCTGCTGCTCTCCCTGGCGGGCATGATGATCATGGTCTCCGGCGCCGACTTGCTGGTCATCTATCTCGGCATTGAGCTGATGTCCATCCCGCTTTACGTCCTGGCGGGCTTCAAGCGGTTTGAAGCCAGGTCCGTTGAAGCCTCGGCCAAGTATTTTATTTTGGGCGCGTTCTCATCGGGACTGCTGCTCTATGGCGTGTCGCTCATCTTTGGAGCCGCCGGCAGTACGCGCCTGGCGGACATTGCCGCCGTGGTCGCCGCGCGCGGGCTGAACGATCCCCTGGTGCTGATGGCCATGACGCTGTTGATTGTCGGGTTTGGTTTTAAGGTGGCGGCGGTGCCGTTTCACATGTGGACGCCGGACGTGTACCAGGGCGCGCCCACGCCGGTCACCGCGTTTATGGCCGTGGCGTCAAAAGCCGCGAGCTTCGGCGCGTTGCTTCGGGTGATGCTGGAAGGCTTCGGGGGCGTGAAACCGCATTGGACCGGGCTGATGCTGGGCCTGTGTCTCCTGACCCTGGTGCTGGGGAACCTCGTCGCGATTGTGCAGACCAATGTGAAGCGCATGCTGGCGTACTCAAGCATCGCGCATGCCGGCTATGCGTTGATCGGGTTGGTCGTGGCCGGCTGGTCCGGCACCCGCGCCGGAGTATCGTCGCAAGGCGTGTCCAGCATGATGCTCTACCTGGCCGTCTATTCCCTGATGACGCTTGGGGCGTTCTCCGTCGTGGCGATACTTCGACGGGGGGGCGTGGAAGGCGACGACCTGGAGGACTTCACCGGCTTGGCCAAACGTCACAAGGGCGCGGCGTTTCTGATGCTGCTCTTTATGATCTCGCTGGCGGGTATCCCCCCGACCGCCGGATTCATCGGCAAGTTCTATCTGTTTATGGGCGCCGTCAGCGCCGGTCTGACCTGGCTGGCCGTGGTCGGGTTGATCTTTGCCGCGGTCTCCGCCTTCTACTATCTGCGCGTCGTGATGGTCATGTATATGCGCGAACCTTCGTCCGACCAGGCCCACCACACGCGCCTGGCCCTGTCCCCAACCGCCATTGCCGTCCTGGTGTGTGCCGCCGCGGGCGTCATTCTCGTTGGTGTGTACCCCGGCCCCCTCGTCGCCTTCACGGCGTCCGCCGTGCTGCCGTAGTCGGATTGCCAACGCGGGCTGTCGCGCTCTCCATGAATCAAACTCACGTCCGCGTCTTGCTCGTTATAGTTCCACATCCACGGTGATGGCATGGACCTCCAGGGCCGTCTCGGTGGCCTTTTTGGCATTGAGGGATTGCGTGAGGCCTTGGTCATTCGTTGCTCTGGCCATGATGGTGTATTCCCCGGCGTTGGGAATGGGCCATGGATAGCTCCAGGGCGTCCATGTGTGCGGGGAGCGTTTGGGAAGGAGCGTGCCGGTGTGCCAGGTTTTTCCGGCATCCGTGCTGACTTCAATGGCGCGAATTGTCCGGCGTCCGTTAAAGGCGATGCCTTTGATCGTGTAGTGCGGCGTGGTGATGCGTTCCCGGTCGCCCGGCAGGTCAATGCGTGAGGACAGTTTCACCAGCGCGGTGTCCGACCAGCTTTGTTGTTGCCAGTGGCCCTTGTAGTCGTCATCCACGAGTTCCAGTCCGGTCAGCCATTTGACGTGCTTCATGCCGTAGATGCCCGGCACAATCACGCGGGCGGGATACCCGTGGTCGGGCGGCAGGGGGACGCCGTTCATTTTTACGGCGAGCAGGACGTCGTCTTCCAACGCGCGGGATACCGGAACGCTGTCGGAATAGTCGTCCGCGCCGCGCAGGATCAGGTCAAACGCTTTGGGGTCGACGCCGGCTTCGTTGAGCAGGTGATTCAATTTGACGCCTTCCCATTCCGCCGTCCCGATGGAATAGCCGCCGACCGTGTTGCCGATACATTCCAGCGTCGCGATCATTGTTGTCTGCGGGCGTTTCAGTAAATCCTCAAACGACCACGTGCGCGCGTTGTTGACCATCCCGCCAATGCGCAATGACCATTGCTCGCGATCAATGGCCGGCGTCAGGTCATACGAGGTGACGTAAAAATCTTCGTTGGCGGTTATGGGCGGCGTTTCATGCCCTTTGCCGCGAAACAGCCCCAGCAATTGCGCATGAACGAGTCGGGCGGGATGCAGGAGGGCCAGACCGAATGCGGCGAGCAGACTTTTCCCGAATGTTCTTCTGGACATGCGGGACATACCTGTCACCTCTCTGTTTGTCGCAAGGGTTACCCTTGGGCTCTTGCTATACGGGTTTGTATTGGCGTCGTCTGCGGAGTGTGCCAACCATGCCGCGCAAATTTTTTATTGATTGCGGATAGTTGTTCTTATATGTTTCTTTTTTATCTGCGAGAAGTTTGTGGATCATTCGGTGACAGTTTGCACACAGCGCCGCCAAATCTTTTGGCCCGATTTGCTCCCCACTTTTGCTGTTCGCGAGTGGCTTGATATGGTGACATTCAATGTAGAATTCTCCCAGCATTCCGTACGTTTCTCGAAAGTTAAAACCACAACATTCGCAAATATAACCTGACTTTTCTTTTTTGGTTTTGACAATCGTCTGATTTCTGACTTTATATTCAAACGCACAGTGTTTTTGCACAGTCACGCCGTCTGCAACCGTGCGAACGTTATCTGTTTCTTCGGAAGGGAATTCAATAGAAGTGTTGGTTTTGTTTTTCAATGACCAAAGAAATTCGTCAAATTTTCCTGATCGTCGCCATTGTTCAATTTTCTTTTTTTCTTCGTCGATATATCCTTTCTTTTCTGAATCAGACATTTTGTTCCAGTCAGGTTTGAAATAACCGAATCCGGAACTAACCTTCCCTGTGTTTTTGTTTGTCACAAGCACTGTGATGCGAGGGGCTTTCTCGTCGAACTTTCGCAAATCGTTCCCAATGGCTTCCAGCACCCGATTCACACGACCGTTGGGACGACCATCTTTTCTGAACCAGCGAATCATTTCGGCGAACTCCGAATACGTCATGGATTCTGCGCCCTTGTGCTTGATATGGCTTATCAATGCAACGGCACCTTTGTCGGCGTGATCTCTGACTGTTGCCATTGTTTTTCCGCTTAATACGTTTGGCGTTCCACGACCGGTTGAATGGCGCTTTCGCCGATTAATTCCATGCCGAAGCGGGTGCCTTCGCTCACTTCGTTGGCATAGAGACGGCCTGTGGGGGCGTTGATGGTAATGGGCAGGTGCGTGGTGTCACCGGGGGTGATGGTGACGGTGTATTCCTTGCTTACCATGGGGTGCCAGACCTGGACCCGCCAGGTTCCCGGAGGAATATCCGTCATGGCGTATGCGCCGTGGAGGTCGGTGAGGGCGTAGTAGGGGTTGGTGACGGAGAACCCCCAGCTTTCCATGTAGGCGTGAAAGCCGCATTGCATCACGAACAGGTGGCGCTTTTTTTTCATGGCGATGCGCTGGGCCAGCACCTTGCCCGCCCGGTTTGTTTGCGGTGTGCCGGCCAGAAAATCTTTTTTCCGAAGGTGCGGACTCATCGGCAGGGGAACGTTAAAGAGGACGCGCGCGCCGAATTTTGAGGTTTCGTATCCCTGAATATCGTGCAGGACCGGGTCCATGTTCACCACTTCCACGTCATACCCGTCCCGGACGATGGTGATATAGGGTTCAAATTTGCAGTCAATCGCTTCAATTCTGGGGGGGACATAGGGGAAGGTTTTTCCCTGTTTGATGGCTTCAATGTAGATGACCACGTTTTTGAATCCGCCGTCGGGGCCGATGACAAAGGGTTGCAGGAGACGCCAGCCCGTTCCTGTAGAGATGCGGCCGCAATAGACCGGGTCGGGCAGGGTGACGAGGTTGTAGCCCTTGGGTTTGGGGACGTCGCCGACCAGCGTGACCGTGCCTTGTAAGTCGCCCCCGTTGGCTACGGTGATTTCGTCATATCCCAGGGCCGGGCTTGCGTGCCATCCAAACACCGCCAGGCACAGGATGCCTGTGATGGATTTCACGGAGCCTCCTTTCTTCGCCACCACGGTTGTCGCGAAAGTCATGCACCGATTGTACCACTCGCAGGACGAAGATTAAAGGTTTTGGATCGTTGGAACCCCGCCCGGCCTTGACCCGGTTGCGGGGAACCCACTAAACTGGATATACGCAAAAAGTGGAGTATGTCCTGTCAGGGAGAGGATGTATGAGAGTCGGCATGGTATGGATGATGGCGGGATGGGGTCTCGTGTTTGGCGCGTGGCTCGCCTTTGCGGAAGCCGGGGGAACGGGCTTCGCCCAGGGACGCCTTGTGCCGGTCCAGATTCCCTATCAGGACCCGCCGAAAGCGGAATTCCCGGACATTGAACCCGCGACTCCCGCTCCGGAGGTCCTGTCCGAGAAAGACTTGAAGCGGGCGGAAGCTTTGCTGCCGTTGCTGGAAGGACGCCAGGAGCTGTACGTGATTGGTGAGTTTGTGCATCTTGGCAAGCCGGTGGTGCCCGTGCTGGTGAAGGCCCTCAAGTTGCCGGGCAGCCGGCTTCGTTATAATGCGATTGAAGCGATGTCGATTATTCGCGATCCGCGCACGGTTTCTCCTTTGCTGGAGGCGGCGGAGGATCGTGAGAACATGACTCGGGTGCGCGCCCATGCCCTTCGTGTGGCGGTCCGGCTGGCGCCTTTGGATACGGTCGCTACGCTTCAGGTGTTAGTGAAGGATCAACACGACACGATTCGACGAACGGTGGCGTTTGAGTCCCGTCACGTCAGACATCCGGATGCGGTGTCGCTGCTTATTCAGTTGCTGGCGGATCAGGAGCGATATGTTGCCGTTGCGGCCCTGGAGTCGTTTGGGCGGTTAACCCGGTGGGCGGGCCCACCGCATGACTGGCAAATCTCGACACGGGAGCAGCGCATCGCGTGGGCGAAAGAATGGAAAGCCTGGTGGGAGGAAGTATTACAAAAGCGGAGGGGCGCGTCGGACACGCCACCCGCGCCGGTGTCCTGGTGGCCGGGTGTTGTGGACTGCATGCCGGCCTGACGTCTTGCTGTGTGTGGGGTTGAGAGCGGAAAGGAAAATTGGAATGGCTGTTTTGCCCATTGCCAAAGTCGGTAATCCTGTCTTGCGCACCATCGCCGAGCCGGTTGATCCGGCGGTGATTCCCACGGGGACCTGCCAGCGGTTTATTGATGATATGCTGGAAACGATGTATGAGAATGACGGGATTGGTTTGGCGGCGCCGCAGGTGTCACGGTCTGAACAACTGATTGTGATGGGCTGTGAAGGCCAGGATGATTTTCCCGAGACGGTGTTGATCAATCCCAGGATCGTGTTTTACGGCCCCGCGCAAGTGGCCATGTGGGAGGGCTGTTTGAGCGTGGATGGATTGCGCGGGAATGTGACGCGCCCGTCGTCTATTCGAGTCCAGGCGTTGGATCGCACGGGTGCGGCCCTGGATTTTGAAGCGTCGGGGTTGTTCGCCGTGTGCATCCAGCACGAAATGGACCATCTGTGCGGAAAGCTCTTTTTGGACAGAATGACGGATCTGTCAACGCTGACGCAGTTAAAGGAATTCGACACGTACTGGAAACAAGACCCTGTCACCGTTATTTAAGCGCGTTGTTCCTGCCTGGTTCCCGCCTTCGTCCTGGGTCCATCTTCTCCTGAAGCCGCTCCTTCGGAAAGACCGGCAGTGTAGTGTGATGTGACATGCCATGAACACGCTTCTTCGCATTCTGGGGTATGTACGGCCCCACCGCCCCCTTGTTGTTGCGACGCTCTCCTTCGCCGCCCTGACGACGGTGTTTGATCTGCTGCCGCCGTGGCTGGTGAAGGTGATTATTGACGACGTGATTCAGGCGGACGATCTCTCCCTGCTGCCGTGGGTCATGGGCGGATTAGTGTTGGCCTATGGTCTCAAAAATATCGCCAACTCGCTGCGCATTCGGTGTAACAACAAGCTGGAGCAGCGCGTCATTTTCCAGATTCGCCAACAGGTGTTTCATGCGCTCCAGGGGCTCTCGATCAGTTTTTACGAAGATCGCTCCACCGGGGAAATTATGTCGCGCATCATGAATGACACCGAACATATCGAGCGTATTTTTATTGACGGGCTGGAGGGAATGCTGACGGCATTGCTGACGCTCTTTGGTATTACCATCGTCCTGTTTGCGGTCAATTGGCGGTTGGCGCTGCTGGCGTTGATTCCCATTCCCATTCTGATGGTGTTCGCCGTGCGATTTTCCCGGCGGGTCCATGGGTATTACCACGAAGTTCGCCACAATACGGCCGAGTTGAGCGGCTATCTTCACGATGCGCTTTCCGGCATTCGGGAAACCACGGCCTTTCACCGTCATGATTTTGAGCGGGAGCGATTCGACGCGAGAAATCGCGAAGTCAGTCAGAGTAACTTAAAAGCCATGTTGTTATGGTCCATGTATTCACCGGGGATGATTTTTATCGGGACCATGGGGACGGTTCTCATTTTGTGGCTGGGGGCCACGGAAGTCGTGCAGGGACATTTGAAGGTGGGGGAGCTGGTGATGTTTGTGTCGTATTTGGCCCTGTTCTATGTTCCGGTGAATCAAATCCATTCCGTCAACCATATGCTCCAGCATGCCCTGGCGGCGAGTGAACGCATCTTCGAGATACTGGATGCCACACCCGATGTTGACGATCGTCCCGGTGTGGTGGCGCCGACCGTTGGTGTGCGCGGGCACGTGGAGTTCAGGGACGTGGACTTTTTCTATCGCCCGGATGTCCCTGTGTTGCGCGGCGTCTCCATCGCCATCGCCGCCGGTGAACACGTGGCGCTTGTGGGACCGAGCGGCGCGGGCAAGAGTACGTTGATCAAACTCCTGATGCGTTTTTACGACGTCAAGGGCGGCATGCTTGCGGTGGACGGCATTGATGTTCGCGCGATGCCGCTGGCGTTTTTGCGGTCGCACGTTGGATTGGTTCAGCAGGAACCGTTTCTCTTCAATGGAACGGTTCGTGAAAATATCGCCTATGGCAAACTCGACGCCACGGACCGGGAAATCGAACACGTCGCCTGCGCGGCCCGGGCGCATGACTTTATCATGGCGCTCCCGGAACGGTACGAAACCCGGATTGGGGAACGGGGTGTGAAATTGTCTGTTGGCCAGAAACAACGGGTGGCCATTGCGCGGGTGCTGCTGAAAAGCCCGCCTCTGGTGATCTTCGACGAAGCCACGTCGAATATTGATACAGAGACAGAGGTCAAAATCCGCGAAGCGGTTGACGTACTCGGTCGTGGCCGAACCACCATTGTGATTGCGCATCGTCTGACCACGCTGCAGCAGGTTGATCGAATCATTGTGCTTGAGCATGGCCGCGTGGTGGAAGAAGGCACCCATGCCGCGTTATTGAACCACAAGGGGCTTTATGCCCATTTGTATGAAGCGCAGTTCCATGTTTGATTGACCCGGGGCATGTGCTGTGCGCACAAACAGGCCGGCCACGGATACCCATGAACCAGCCGGGGGCGCCTCGCTCAACGGGCTTGTGGGCGCGTGTTGGGTACGGCCTGCGACGACATCATGTGATCAGGGGTGGAAAATGGTTAGATAATAATACTTAATCAGTCAACGAAAAGGAAGGGAGAATTATTGACAAATTCAGTAGTCTATGGTAGAGAATTTTTGACCCTGAGAATGTGAGCGCAATACGGCATAATACCATGTGCGTTATCTTTTCATAGCTTCCGCAGAAGGCGCAATGAGCCTGTCTGCGGTTTTTTTTGGGGTATTATACGGAAAACAGGATGTTTTTCCGGCCCGTGCGTAAAGGAGGTGCCTGTGAGTGATCGAAAGTCCGGAACAGTCAAATGGTTTAATGACCGAAAAGGGTTTGGGTTTATTCGGGTCGACGGTGATCAGGATGTCTTTGTGCATTATTCGGCGCTGGAGGGGGAAGGATTTAAAACACTGAAAGAGGCGGACCCCGTTGAATTTGATCTGGTCGACGGTGCGAAAGGCCCACAAGCGGCCAATGTGGTGGTCAAAACGACCGAGGCGCAACAGTCAGCCTGATACGACAAGCGCGGAAGACAAGCCGGTCTCGCCGGTCTGCTGAAGAAGGCAACCCAAAGGGGAGGTGAGGAGCCTCCCCTTTGGGTTTTTTATTGCGCGAACCCATGGCTGTGCGCGAGAAGGCCATGACCGCTCTGGGCCATTCCGTCATGCCCTTTCGTCCGGTTGACTCGTTTTTGAGCGGGGGCGTATAGTCAACACAAAGGAATCGGACGGGGCTGTTTGCCAGTGCGCCCGATAAATATTATGGTGATTTTGAAGAGGAGGCATAGATCATGGCACTGCGGCTAGGGGATGAAGCCCCCAATTTCACTGCGGAAACGACAGCCGGGTCAATCAATTTCCATGAATGGCTCGGGAATGGGTGGGCCGTGTTATTTTCTCACCCGAAAGATTTTACCCCCGTGTGCACCACGGAGTTGGGAGCTATGGCGAAAATTTCCGAGGCATTTAAGAAACGCAACGTCAAAGTGCTTGCCATCAGCGTGGACCCCCTGGACTCGCATAAGGGCTGGATTAATGACATCAATGAAACGCAACAGTGTACGGTCGGCTATCCGATCATTGCCGACCCCGATCGGACCGTTGCGAATTTGTATGACATGATCCATCCGAACGCGTTGGATAATATGACGGTGCGGTCGGTGTTTGTGATCGGTCCTGATAAAAAAATTAAACTGACCCTCACCTATCCGGCATCCACCGGGAGAAATTTTGATGAGATTCTTCGTGTCGTGGACTCACTGCAGTTGACGGCGAATCATCAGGTGGCCACCCCCGCCAACTGGAAGGACGGGGACGATTGCATCATTGTGCCTGCGGTGAAAGATGCAGACATTCCCGCCAAATTTCCCAAGGGCCACCGGGCGGTGAAGCCGTATCTTCGGTACACGCCGCAACCCAACAAATAAGGTTTGCTCGCAGACCGCGCGTGTTCTGAAAAAGGCCGCCCCAAACGGGGGCGGCCTTTTTTTGTCAGCAGGGCGGACATGATGCCCACGGGGTTTTGCCCGTGTGGCGATGTGTCACGGCTGGTAGGTTTCGAACCGCGAAACCGTGGCGTGAAAACCCGCTTTGCACTCACGGCAGCGAAATTGGATGATGTCCCGGTTCACGCACACTTCCGTCACGTGCAGGGCGTTCTGATGGTGGGTGACGCAGGCCGCCAGTCCCGTGGCCGCATCTTCCTCGCGCATTGCCGCATGCTCAATGAGATGAGTGATGGCGCCAATGGTCAGACGGTGCCGTGATTTGCAATGAATGCACGCAATGCCGATTGTGTCGGGCAGCGTGAGCATTTTGACAGTCAGTGACAGGGGATGGACGGAAAAGCATTGTTGTAAAAATGCGCCGGATTGAAAAACTTTCGCCATGCGGGTTGCTCCAGTTGGGGTGGACCTGGCCAGTCATCCGGACAGGATCAAGACGATCAGCGCAGAGCGGATTGACGGTGTGACGCGACCGACCGGCAACCAGGCGTTGCGCAATTCGGGAGGCGGCAGGATCGCGGGCAACCACAGTGCGGATGGGCACGCGGTCACAGGGATGTGGTCGCGCATGCTTCCCGCCTCCAGAGTTTGAGGATCCCGGCTTTATCAAAGGTGAGCATATAGTGAAAACATTGGGGCCTGTTCTTCTGGCCCGCATCCCCGCCGCCGCCAATCAGGGCTCCCAGTGTATCGGTGGCATGGCTCATGCTCTGGCCCAGCGCGTTCACACCCATGGGGTCAAGTTCATCCGCGGTGAGCGCATAGCGGTAGATCCATGTGGTTTGTCCATTGACAATTGAGGCCTTTTCTTTCCATGGTTCGCCAAACCGGTCAATGATCTCGTCCTGTGAGACGGTTTGAATCGCATCATTGAGATACGCCTCTCGCCAATGGTTGCAGGCTGAAAGCGACAGGCCCAGTACCAGCACGGCAACCCACACCGGCCAGGCGGGTCCGGGCGGCCGGATCATGGGGCGCGGCCCTCTTGCGTCCCGGCACAGGTGCGCGCGTGTGTGGCCGCGTCGAAAATTTTTTGTATGACACCACGAATCCATCATGAAGCCCGATGATCCCGCGAGGCGATTTTGTCGGCCATGGTGCGGCAGAACGCATAGATCTGGGCGCACAGGCCGGCCACAATGAAGCCGAGCGCCATGGCCAACCACAGGGAATCCGGCTGATGCAGACCTTCAATGCCTAGCACGAATCCTGTCGCAATCGCAAGAATGCCAATGACGCGCGCAATCCAGATTGCGGGGTGATGCGGGAGAGGCGTCACGTTACTCCCTCACGAGTTTCCGGTACCGAATCTGATGCGGTTGGTCCGCGTCTTTGCCAAGGCGTTTTTTGCGGTTGGCTTCGTATGCGCTGTAGTTGCCTTCAAACCAGACAACCCGGCTGTTCCCTTCAAAGGCGAGAATGTGCGTGGCCAGCCGGTCCAGGAACCATCGGTCATGGCTGCTGATCACGGCGCATCCGCCGAATTGTTCGAGACCTTCTTCAAGCGCGCGCAACGTATTGACGTCCAGATCGTTGGTCGGCTCGTCCAGTAACAACACATTCGCGCCTTCGGTGAGCATGGTGGCCAGATGGACACGATTGCGTTCGCCTCCGGAGAGCGTGCGCACTTTCTTTTGCTGTTCGGTCCCGCCAAAATTAAAGCGGCTGACATAGGCCCGCGAATTGATCTCTTTTTTGCCGAGCTTCACCGTGTCGGCGCCACCGGTAATGACTTCCCAGACGGTCTTGTGGCCATCCAGCGTGCGGTTTTGGTCCACGTAACCCAGCTTTACGGTTTCGCCGATGGTGAACGTCCCGGACGATGGCGGCTCTGCGCCGGTGATCATGCGAAACAACGTGGTCTTGCCTGCTCCGTTCGGCCCGATGACGCCAACGATTCCACCTCGGGGTAATTGAAACGAGAGGTTTTCAAACAGGAGTGTGTCGCCAAAGGTTTTGGTGAGATTGCGGGCTTCAATCACGATGTTGCCAAGGCGGGGGCCGGCCGGAATATACAGCTCCAGCTCGTCCGCGACGTTGTCATGCGCCTCGGCGACCATCTCTTCATAGCGAAGGACTCGGGCTTTGCCTTTGGCCTGCCGGCCTTTGGGCGACATGCGAATCCATTCCAGTTCGCGTTCCAGGGTTTTGCGGCGTTTGGACTCGGCCTTGTCTTCCTTTTCCAGTCGCGCGTGTTTTTGCGCGAGCCATGATGAGTAGTTACCTTCGAACGGAATGCCGGAACCGCGATCAAGTTCAAGAATCCAGCCAGCCACGTTGTCGAGAAAATACCGATCATGGGTGACGGCCATGACCGTGCCTTTGTACTGTTGAAGATGCTGCTCCAGCCATTGGACGGATTCCGCGTCGAGATGGTTCGTCGGCTCGTCCAGCAATAAGATATCCGGTGTTTGCAGCAAAAGACGGCACAGCGCCACGCGCCGTTTTTCTCCGCCTGACAGGATCCCGATTTTGGTGTCGGGCGGAGGACAACGGAGCGCGTCCATGGCCACGTCCAGTTGATTGGCTAACTCCCATCCGTCAACGGCCTCGATGTTCTCCTGGAGCGTGCCTTGTTTCTGCAGCAGTTTTTCCATTGCGTCCGGTTCCATGGGCTGGCCCAGTTGATGGCTCACGGATTCGTAGGCGGCCAGCAGGTCAATGGTGTTCCGGCGTCCCTCTTCCACCACGTCTTTGACGGTGTGTTCCGCATTGAGGTGCGGTTCCTGTTCCAGCAACCCGACGGTGTATCCCTTGGACATGGCGATCTCGCCAAGATAATCCTGATCCATCCCCGCGATGATGCGGAGCAAAGTGCTTTTTCCCGAGCCGTTGAGACCCAGGACGCCGATCTTTGCGCCATAATAAAACGACAGGTAAATGTCCTTCAGGACATGTTTGTTCGGCGGCTGGATTCGGCCCACGCCCATCAGCGAAAAAATAATTTGTTTGTCGTTGGTGCTCATATTCAGCGAAGCGCCGGAATCCTGCCCGAGGATTTTACTGTAGCAGAGGTGACCGGCTTGCACAATGTACGGTCGTGTGCATCGCCATGCGCGACCGGGGTGTTCTTGTCCCACGGTATGGTACAATAGTTGTCTGATGCTCTTCTGAACGGCTCTTTCCTATGTCGCACACATCAAATCCGGATGAGAGTGCAGCACGGGACGGCCGCGCCGCCTTGCGCCTCACCCCCGTTGCCGGTGTGGTGCGTGGGGCGGCGCTGGTGTGTCTGTTGCTGGCCGTTGGCGTGAGCGCCTCGGGACAACCCTCCCCTCAGCCGTCCTTTCAGCCGGGGCCCCGGCTTCATGCGGTCAAACCGACGTTGCTGGATGGCTTTGGCATGACCGTTGCCAGTGCCGGGAACCGGATCCTTGTTGGCGCGCCCCATGCGGCAGGGAGGCAGGGACAAACGGGAAAAGCGTTTTTGTTTGCGCGTGAGTCCGGGAACATGCTGTCGGCCTTTGTCCCCCCGTCGCCGATCGGGGATGATTTATTTGGTCTGTCCGTGGGATTGACCACGCACTACGCGGTGGTCGGAGCGCCCAGGGGCAAGGGGCAACAGCGTCGTTCCGTGGGTTCGGTCTCTGTCTTTGATCCGGAGACGGGAACCGTGTTGCGGGTGGTCACCAGTCCCAATCAGGCCACGGCCGCGTTTGGTCATGCCGTGGCCGTCCAGGGCTCGCTGTTGGCGATCGGCGATCCCGGTGCGGGCACCGCCACGACGTTTGACGTGGGGGAAGTCTACGTGGTGGATATCATCAGCGGGGCGGTGCGTCGGACGTTGACCTCTCCGTATGCAAAGGCCGGCCAACCGGACGGGTTCGGTCATGCGGTGGCGTTTCTGGGCCCCCTGCTTGCGGTGAGCGCCCCGCTTGGCGGGACAGACCCGATTGATCATGGACAGGTGTTTCTTTTTGATCGAGAAAGCGGGCAGTTGCATCGTGTCCTGCAATCACCGGCCCCCCGGACGAATGCGTATTTTGGGTGGGCGTTGGCCGGCGACGCGGAGGGCCTGGTGGTGGGCGAGCTGGGAGAGGGGGTCGGGCAACCGGAGGCCGGAGCGGCCTATCTCTATACCGGCACCGGTCAATTCATACGACAATTCGAAGCGCCGGACCCGAAGCCAGGCGATCATTTTGGCGAAGCCGTGGCGCTGCTCGCCGAATCGGTCATTGTCGGTGCGCCCGGCGACGATACCGTTGGCGTGGATGCCGGCGCGGTGTTTGCCTTTGAGCGCCTCACCGGCACCCTGCGATCAACCATTCCCAATCCTTCGGCCACGACCGGCGTCGCCGATCTGTTTGGACGCGCCGTGACCGGGGAAGGCCATGCGATTGCCGTGGGCGCGCCCTATGGCGATCTTCGCACGATGCCAGACGCCGGACTGGTGTATCAGTTTCGGCTGTCATCGCTGCGCGAGGGAACGTAGCCGACGTGTCAGCGGTCCGATTCCGGCTGGCGGTCGGGCTGGCCGGCAGCATAGACATGGCCGACCGCCTTCGTTATGATGACGGGCAGGATGATAGCAGGCATGCCTTTTCACCAATCATTGCAAGCATGGCGTCAGGCTCGGCGATTGTCCATCTCCAGATTGGCCGCCGAGTCCGGTCTTGAGGGGTCTGTCATTGAAGCGATTGAATCCGGAGCGACCGATCCGTCCCTGTCCATGGTGGAGGCCCTGGCGAGGGGGCTTGCGATTCCTCCGGCCTGGGTGCATAGCTCTCCCGACGCCGTTGCGTTGTTATTGGGGGACATGGATGGCGACGGCGCCGTCTCTTCCAGTCTGGAGACTCCCGACCCCGTCACCGAGCGGATGCTTCGAGGGAATCAAACCGAGCGGGACCTGTACGTACTCCTGACGGCCTTGCTTCGCCATGGCGACGCCAAACTTATCCGTGCCGCCGACGTCAATCTCCGCAGTCTCCTCAAGCAAGCCCGGACTGCGGACGTTCCCTGGCAGAGCCGTCCTCCCGGCCATTTTGAACCGCCGAGCGACTGAACGAATCCGGGAAGATGCGTGAGCCGGTTTCCCGGCGCTGTACCTTGCAAAACACATGGCGTTTTCACTAAACTCCGAGAGTTTGGCTGCTTTTGAATCGTGCCGCCATGGGCACGTGTGGGTCATCGGTTTGAGATGGGATGCCGTGGTGTATGCGGTCCCGTGTGTCGTGCGCTTGATACCGGGTTGACACTGGACTATCAATTATTATTCGTTGTCTGACGAGGGAGAGGCTATGCCGAGAACAAGGGTGGGAAAGACGACCAGGCCGATGAGGAACGTGTCAAAAAAGTCGGACCGCAGGAAAGTGGAAAAGACGGCGGTGGCGACGAAATCGGCTCGTCGAAAGGCGGGGACAATGAGCAAAGCCCCGGCGGAAAGGAAGCGGCCTTCCCGGCAGCGTCCGACCTTGCTGTCCGTGTCCGGCAAGCAGGCCGTTAAGCAGACGGACAAGCGGACGGACAAGGAGGCTGTCAAGCAGATGGGCAAGCAGGCCGTCAAGCAGACGGACAAGCAAGCCGTCAAGCAGACGCATAAACGGACGGGCGTGGCGGACAGGGAACGCGTCGTAGCTCATAAAGAAGCGAAGCCTGCCGGGGCGACGTTCGTGGGTGGCCGTGATGAATCGTCGGAAGATTCCGAAAAAGAAATTGATCTGACTCCCGGTACGCTGAGCAGGATTGACGATCCGGTTCGTTTGTACCTCAATGAAATGGCCACGGTGTCCCTTCTCACAAGGGAGGGCGAGGTTGAGCTGGCCAAGAAGATTGAGGAGGGCAAAACCGAGATGACGCTGGCGATGGTGGGGTTGCCCATGACCCTGCGGACGCTGGAGACGTGGTGGCGGCGGCTGAAGACGCACGACTTGAGCGTGCGGGACGTGGTGCTGGTCCACGACGTGGACGCTACCGACGACCTGGATGACGACGACAGTGAAGACGTTGCCGATGAAGGCAAATCCCGGCAGCAGACACTGGAGACGCTGGAGCGGATCCGGAAGCTGGGAAAGCGTCTGGAGGAAAAATATGACAAACAACGTACCGCCGCCCAGGCCCGGCAGGGGCGCCTGACCCAGGACGTGGAGAGTCTCCGGCAGCAACTGGTTGACGATATCGAAGGACTGCGTTTGCAACCAGCCATGCGGGAAACCCTGCTGGTCCAGATCGCCGCCGCCGGGCAGGATATCCGGTGTGCCGAACAGGTCCTGGCCGACTGTGGTCGGCGTTTGGGGCATTCCCTTGCGGATGTCGGCAAAGCGTTGCGGCGGATGCGGCGCGACCGGACCCTGCATGCCGCCCTGCGGCGGAAAACCAGCCTGGGCGAGATCAAATTTGAGAAACTGGTGAAGCAGGGGCAGGAGGCCGACGCCGCGCTTGAGCATGTCCGGAAGCACGTCACCTCCTTGCCCACGGCAGAATTTAAACGTGCGTTGCTTTGCCTGGAAAAAGCCGAAGCCAAAATGAAACAGGGCAAATCCGACCTCATTGAAGCCAACCTGCGGCTCGTCGTCAGTATTGCCAAGAAATACACCAATCGGGGGCTCCAGTTTCTCGACCTGATTCAGGAGGGGAACATCGGCTTGATGAAAGCGGTGGACAAATTTGAATACCAGCGCGGGTACAAATTCAGCACGTATGCCACGTGGTGGATTCGCCAGGCCATCACGCGGGCCATTGCGGATCAAGCCCGCACCATTCGGATCCCGGTGCATATGATTGAAACGATCAACAAGTTGGTGCGCACCTCCCGGCACCTGGTGCAGCAATTGGGGCGGGAGCCGACCCCGGAAGAAATCGGCGACCGGATGGAAATGCCGCTGGAAAAAGTGCGGAAGATTCTTAAAATTGCCAAAGAACCAATTTCACTGGAGACGCCGATTGGCGAGGAAGAAGACAGTCATTTAGGCGACTTTATCGAAGACAAGAAGGCGGTGTCGCCGTTGGAAGCGGCGGTGCGGTATGATTTACGGCGGCATATCGGGAAATCGCTGGATTCGCTCACGGAGCGGGAAGAAAAAGTGCTGCGAATGCGGTTTGGGATCAACCAGAGGACGGATCATACGCTTGAGGAAGTGGGGCAGGACTTTGAGGTGACGCGGGAGCGGATTCGGCAGATTGAAGCCAAAGCGCTGCGCAAACTCCGGCATCCGACCCGCAGCAAAAAACTGCGGAGTTTCGCGGAGGGGTTTTGACGCGCGTCAGAGCCGGATGACCCACAGTGTGCGAAGATGACAGGCGGGGGTGATGGCCAGGTCCTCAAGCTCGTCAAAAGCGGCGGGGGTGAAACATCTGCTTGATGAAGCTGTCACGCATCATCGGGCGGGGCGGTTGGATCAGGCAGAAACCTGTTATCGAACCATCCTCACGCAGCACCCTTCACATGCCGACGCGCTGCATTTGCTGGGGTTAATCGCCTACCGGCGATCCCACTATGAGCGCGCGCTTGATTTGATTACGCAGGCGATTCGGCATCACGCGACCACGCCGCTCTTTTTTTATAACCAGGGCCGTGTTCATCAGGCGCTCCACCAATGGAGCGAGGCTGAACGCGCCTACCGACACGCACTCTCACTCCAACCCGATGACATGAATGCGTTAGGGAACCTGGGCAATGTTCTGCGCGAACAGGGCGCATTGGACGAGGCCCGTGCCGTCTATGAACAGGTTGTCACCCTGAAGCCCGATCATGCTGAAGGGTACAACAACATGGGCGTGGTCCTGAAAGCACAGGGGAAGGCGGAGGAGGCGAAAGCCGCGTGGCGGCGGGCGCTTGCGCTCAATCCTGACAATGCCGAGGCGCATTATAATCTCGGCATGATGCTTTTTGAATGCGAACACATTGATGAGGCCATTGAACGGTTCCAGGCCGCTGTCTCCGTCAAACCCCAGTATGCGAAAGCCTGTCACGGGTTGGGATTGGCCCGGCTGTGGCAAGGGGATGTGGAGGGCGCGTTCCAGGCGTTCCGCGCCTCCGCGCATCTGACGCACAACCACGGAAGAGCCGTGCGGGTTGCGGCGATCCATGCGTCCAGGATTCGGCACGATGCCGAGCAAATACGCTATCTGGCCGAACATGCGTTCTTTCAACATGCCGACCCGCGTTATGCGGACACCCTCCACGCGCTACAACGGAAAGCTGCGCAATCAGCGGAAGCGAATCCGCGCCTCCCTGTGAGTCAGGAAGAGGCCCAGGCCCTCGCGCCTTCCTTGAGTCACATTCTTCATTACGCCGACAATCCCGCGTTGCCGCAGGGAGCGTTAAATCCTGCTCTGAACCGGGAGGAGTGCGAACGACGTTATCAGGCCAGTCGCCCTGAACTGATGGTGATTGACGCGTTTCTTCGTCCGGAAGCGGTGGCGGCCCTTCGGCAATTTTGCCGGGAATCCACGATTTGGAAGAAAGATTATGACGATGGCTACATCGGCGCGTTTTTGGGCGAAGGATTTTCTTCGCCGTTATTGTTGCAGGTGGCCGAAGAGTTACGCACGACGTTTCCGGGCATCTTTCGCCGGCATCGCCTGCTCCAGGCCTGGGCGTTTAAACAGGACAGCACGCGCCATCCCTTGAAAATCCACGCCGACGCCGCCGCCGTGAACGTCAATTTTTGGATTACCGCCGACGCCGCGAACCTTGATCCCACCTGCGGAGGGTTGATCGTATGGGATAAAGCCGCCCCGCGGGATTGGGATTTTGCGGCGTATAATTCGACGGCGTTTCAACCGAAGATCATGGACTTTCTGCAGCAGAGCGGGGCGGAGGCGAAGAAGATTCCCTATCGGGAAAACCGGGCCGTCATTTTCAATTCCGACCTCTTTCATGAATCGGACACCTGCGTGTTTCGGGACGATTATGAGTCCCGGCGACTCAATATCACGTTTCTGTACGGTCGGCGACAATGAACCGTCGGCGGGCTGCCGTTAATTAAAGGCAATGAACCGGTCGCAGCCGGTGATGATTTGGGAGAGGACCACTAATCCGCAGAACGTGACTTCCTGACCATACCCTTCCGTGGACACCTTGTGCTGCTGACATCCATACGCGCAGACGCTCAATTTCACGCCCGCCGACGCCAGATTCAGGATTGTCGGGTTTTCCAGATTTTTGACGCCCTCATCAATGAGGTACAAATACACGCGCACCTGGGACCGAAGCGCTTCCTGGCTCAAGCCTGCGACCACCTCCGCATGGTGATGCGACGGCGGCGTGGAAAGCAGCAAGCCCAGTTTTTTTCCCGTTAAGTCGTTCATCGGCTACGGTTACTGAATTTCAATCGCGCCCCCCTGCAGATCAACGTCGGCGTCTTTGAGTTCAATCTTGTTCCCGATGTGCCAGCTGTCCGCCGTCACCTCGGACACCGTCCCGCCCGGCAAATAAAATTTGGCCTGTGGAACGTGGACGCGATTCTCCGCCTGTGTTTGCACGGCAAAGACAGGGCCTTTCAGGATGCGATCAACCAACGTGACCGATTCGGGACTCGTCCGAACCTCAAAGCGATCGTGTTCATTGGCTATCCATCGGTTTTGCTCCAGCCTGGCAATCCGGGTTCCCGCGGGATTATACAGATCCATGCTCAACAGGATGCCCCCGTTTTCAGCCTGCCGTTCAACTTTGATCAGGTCCTGATCCTGGGCCACAAAAATTCCGTTTGTATTCCGCAGTTGATTTGAGCCAATCGCGATATCCATAATCATTCCCGGTCGGTGGTGTTCCTGTCTGTGTGCCGCACATCCAGGGTCGGATTCCCCTGGTTGCTGGAGGCCCTCGGCGGTCATCGGGCATGATGGGAATACGAGGGGGCCATGCCTGCATCCCTCTCATCACAGACAGCCAAACGGAAGATACCGACTTGCCAGGCGAGGGTCAACCGGGTTGTCGGCTTGACGGTTCCGGGCCGTTCCATCATGACATCCGAGACGGGAGGAGACGATGCATATTTCATTGATAGGCACCGGATTGATGGGTGCGGCCATGACCGGGCGGCTGCTGACGTTTGGACATGACGTCGTGGTGTATAACCGAACAAAAGACAAATGCAGGGCGCTGCAGCAACAGGGGGCGGTTCTGGCCCGGTCCGCCGCCGAGGCCATCCAGTCCTCGCCGTGCACGATTCTGATGCTGTCCGATGCGGCGGCCATCCACGAGGCGGTCTTCGCTGCGGGGAATCCCGATTTTCAAAATCGGGCGGTGATTCAAATGGGGACCATCGCGCCTTCTGAAAGTCTTGCCCTCGGTCACGCCATTCGGTCGGGCATCGGAGATTATTTCGAGGCGCCGGTCCTCGGCAGCATTGCCGAAGCCAACGCGGGGCGACTCATCGTCATGGTCGGCGGCACAGCGGAACACGTGGAGCGATGGAACGAGGTGTTGCGGTGTTTCTGCGAAGCGCCCGTGCTGGTGGGCCCGATTGGTCAGGCGGCGGCCTTGAAGCTGGCCCTGAATCAGCTTCTTGCGGCGCAGATGACCGCCTTTGCCTTGAGCCTGGGGCTGATCCAGCGATCGGGTGTTGCCGTCGAAACGTTTATGAACGTGCTGCGCCCCAGCAGCCTGATGGCGTCCATGTTTGAGCGAAAATTGCCGCGCCTGCTGGATCGTGACTACGCCAATCCTCGTTTCTCCACCGGGAATCTTTTGAAGGATGTGCGGTTGACGCTGCAAGCGGCGAGAGAAGCACATGTGGCCACGCCGTCACTTGACGGCATTCGGGAGGTGTTCGAAAACGCCGTGGCGCGGAACCTGCACGACCTTGATTATGCGGCGGTCTTTGAAGCCGTGGCGCCTCAGGAGGAGGCCCGTCCGTGATGCGGAGACGGACGCCGGTTCCGCGTCACGCGCCTCCCGGGCGCACGGGCACCCGTTTCTGATTGATGAACACATGCAGCGCGTTCGAGGGCCAGGAGGCTGTGACGACATCGCCCGTGCGTCGTGAGAAGTCCGGAGGCGTTCGCACCATCACACGCTGTCCCCGGACGACGAGATGCACAATATGATCCCCGCCAAGGTTTTCAATTACGTCAATGGTTCCGTCAAACGCCAGTTGTCCCGAACCCGGAGGCGCAAGCGCAATGTCTTCGGGGCGAAGCCCCAGGGTCGCGGGTCCGGACGCTGTGCCGTCTGTCTCCTGTGCCGGCGCCTGTACGGTGAGCGTCAACGCTCCCACCCGGAATTCCAGTTCCCGTCCCCGGAGGCGATAGGAGCCTTCAAACAGGTTCATCGGAGGATTGCCGATGAACCCGGCGACAAACGGGTTGGCGGGTTCATGATAAATTTGCCCGGGCCGGCCGATCTGCTGAATACGGCCCTGATGCATGACGACAATGGTTTGACCCAGCGTCATGGCTTCAGCCTGGTCGTGCGTGACGTACACCGTGGTGGTGCCCAGGCACTGATGCAGTTTCTGTAACTCCACCCGCATGGACGCGCGCAGGCGGGCGTCCAGATTGGAGAGCGGTTCGTCAAACAGAAACAACGTGGGTTTGCGGACAATGGCCCGGCCCATGGCCACGCGTTGACGTTGCCCGCCGGACAGCTCCCTGGGCTTCCGGTCAAGCAGGTCGTGAATGTCCAGCAACGCCGCCGCTTCGGTGATGCGTTCTGTGATGACGGACTTCGCTTCCTTCCGCATGGTTAACCCGAACGCCAGATTGTCTCTCACCGTCAGATGCGGGTAGAGCGCGTAATGTTGAAAGACCATGGCGATGTCACGGTCACGAGGGGGCAGGGTGTCCACGCAGCGATCGCCAATCCGCACCGAGCCGCGGGTTTGGGGTTCAAGCCCGGCGATAATGCGAAGCAGCGTGGATTTGCCGCAGCCGGACGGACCAAGCAACACCACAAATTCACCATCGGCGGCTTCAAGCGACACGTCCCGCAAGATCGTCGTTTGACCAAACACTTTCTCGATATGCCGAAGCGTCAGTCCGGCCATGCGTTATCCCTTCACCGCGCCGGCCGAGAGTCCGCTGATAATGCCTCGCTGGCACAGGAGTACGACGATGAGTAACGGCAACGTGGCGATGACGGACGCTGCGGCGAGTTCTCCCCATGGCATGGTGAATTCCCCCTGAAATAACGCGAGGCCCACCGGAAGCGTGTGCCGGTCGGGGTCGGTGAGCACCAGCAAGGCAAAGAAAAATTCATTCCACGCATAGATAAACGTGAGCATGGCCGCGGTCAGTATCCCCGGCGCCGCCAGTGGGAGCATCACTTTGCGCAACGCCTGCCACGCCGTGCATCCATCAATCCGCGCGGCTTCTTCCAGTTCCAGGGGCAGGTCCTTAAAAAACGTGGCGAGGATCCAGATGGCGAGGGGAAGCGTCAGCGCGATATAGGGAAGCACCAGGCCCCAATGGGTATTCAGCCCGCCAATGCGTTCCAGGATTTGCCAGACCGGTCCCGCAATGACCATGTGCGGGAACATGGCGACGCAGAGAAGCCCGCCGAGCATCCACGCCTTGCCCGCCAGACGAAACCGCGCCAGCGCGTAGGCGGCCGGAGTCGCGATGACCAGCGTGATCACGGTGGTGGCGCTCGCCACGATCAGGCTGTTCCACACGTACGTGAGCACATGATGATCGGTGAGCGCCGATTCGTAAAACGTCAGGTTGCCGTCCGGCCACCAGACGGGGGGAATCGCTTCAATCTGGATTGGCGATTTCAACGAAGTCAGGATAAACCACAGACAGGGGAGCAGGCTGCCCAGGACGGCCAGGAGAATGCCAATGATCAACCCGACGCGTTGCGAGAACGGTGTGCTCATGCCGACTCTCGAGCCAGGAGTTTGGATCCGATGGTGCGGATATACACCAGGGAAAGTATCAGGGTGGCGACAAAGACCGTGACCGAGATGGTCGTGCCATAGCCCACGCGCCCTTCGACAAAGAGCGTTTTATACCCATAGAATTGCATCACTTGCGTGGCGTCGCCCGGGCCGCCCTGGGTCATGACGAAGACGAGGTCAAACACCCGAAACGCATCAATGGTCCGAAACAGGAGGGCGGTGAGCAACGCCGGTTTCAGCAGGGGCAGGGTGATGTGCCGGAAGCGCTGCCATGCGGTTGCCCCGTCAATGCGTGCGGCGTCGTAGGTTTCATCGGGAATCACCTGCAAGCCCGCCAGGATCAGGAGGCCGGCAAAGGATGATGTTTTCCAAACGTCCACCGCGACGATGACGCCAAAGGCCGTCCACGGATCGGCCAGCCAGGGGATGTACGCGTCCACCCGGTCGCCGAAGAGCATGGCGTTGATGGCGCCATATTGATCGTTCGCCAGAAAGCGCCACATCTGTGACGCCACGACGGCGGGAATTGCCCAGGGAATCAGCACGGCGGCCCGGACGCCTCCCCGCCCTTTGAAGCGTTCGTGAATGACCAGCGCCAGGCCCAGGCCCACCAGGAGTTCGAGGGTCGTCGAGAGCATGACGAATCCCAATGTGACGATGAGCGTTTGCCGGGCGACCGGATCCCGGAAGAGCTGTGTGTAGTTGCCGAATCCGATAAAAGACGGCTCCAGGCCGGGGAGGCTCACATACAGACGATGCAGGCTCAACCACAGGGAGTCCAGCGCCGGATACAGTGAAAAGACGGCGACAAACAGCAGCGCGGGGCAGACCATGATCCAGGCGGTTGTCTGCTCTGAGGTGTGTGTGGTCATTGAGCGCCGTCAAAACCTCGCATCCGTGACCAGGTCCAACACTCCGTTGATCCGACGGTCGGCCTCACGGGCTTCTTCGACAATATCGGTTCCGGGAAATGCCAGCACGCGACTGAAATACCGTTGCAGAATATGCGACACAATCGGATAGACCGGCGTGCGCGGACGCGGGCGCGCGGTTTGAAACACCGGCAGCCAGTCTCGGTACTGCGGGTTGGCCCGCAGGACCTCCGGGTCGGCATACAGTGCGATGCGCGAAGGAGCCAGGGAGGCATGGATCGCAAAATGTTTCTGCAGGTCGGGGCTGGTCATAAACGCGATGAAGGTCCACGCATCATCAGGATGGTGTGAATAGGCGCTGATGCCGTAGAGCCATCCGCCTAACGCGGACACGCTTGTGCCGTGCGAGCCATGCGGAAGGGTCGTGACGCCCACCGTCCCGACGATTGTTGAATGTCGCGGATCATTCGCCAATCCCCAGGCATACGGCCAGTTGCGATGAAACACCGCGTGGCCCTGAACGAACACGGCGAGGGATTCAGGTTCCTGATAGGTCAGCGCGGCCGGAGTGGCGAGTTGCCGAATGATCTGCTCCCGAACAAATCGTACCGCTTGCGTAGACTCCGGCGCGGCCAGGTTTGAGCGTGTGCGGTCTGTGGTCAGCAACGAGCCATTGTGACCTCCCACAAATTCCAGCATGTTGCACACCAGCCCTTCGTACTGCTGAAACTGACCGCTGTAGCCTCGCAGGAGCGGGTGTGCGGCCCGTTCTCCCGCCAGAATCGTTTGTGCCTGCCGTACGAGTTCATTCCACGTCGCGGGCGGTGCAAATCCATATTTGTCCAACAGGTCTTTCCGGTAATACAACATCCCGCTGTCAATCCGGGACGGGACGCCGTAGATCCGTTGCTGATACAGGCTGGCGGCAATCGTGGCCGGCAGAAACTTCTCCCGCTCGCGTGGGAGAAAATAATGATCAAGCGGCAAGGCCCAGCCCGCGGAGGCAAATTCCGCCGGCCAGATGACGTCCATCAGGAACAGATCAAGCGAGTCGTCACGGTTCTTCAACTTTTGCGTCAACAGGTCGTGGTAGGCCGTGGAGGAATGCGGCGCAATGTCCCGTTTGACGCGCAGGTGAGGATAGGCGCGTTCAAATCGTCGAATGGCCTCGTCCCAGGCGTCGGGCCGGTCGGCTTTCCATGTGACGAAATGGAGCGTGCGCGGTGCCGTGTCGGCGTCGCGGGCCTGTCCCGCCGACGGGGCGTGCGTGACGCCTGCGATGATCAGCAGCAGGACGCCGATTGTCCGATGCCGGTTGCGCGAGATGTGACGGGGGATGGTCGTGGGAACGGGTTGAGCCGGCGCCGCTGATTTGTGTTGTGCCGTGCCCACAATGGATGGAATCACACCGGAAACATGTTGACGGGGTCAGCGCCTGTCATCTCCCGCCTTTGAGCCGGGTCGAGAAACGTCCGGTTACAGGTCAACTTGAATCTCGTTCCCTTCCACCGTCACGGGAAACGTGGCCACGCAGGCGGAAGGAGTATTGACGCAGGCTCCGGTCGTCACATTAAATTGCCAGTTGTGCCAGGGGCAGGTGACCACGTCGCCATCCAGCTCGCCTTCGCCCAACGGCCCCCCGCGATGCGCGCAGGTGTTGTTCAGGGCGTAAAACGTTCCATGGACGTTGAACACGGCAATTTCCTGCCCGGCCACGTCGGCGACCATGCCTTGCCCGGGTTGCAGGTCATCCGTCTTCGCGACGGTGGTCTTGTCGGCCATGTAATCCTCCTTATGTTTCTTTGATGCATGGTCTATGATCTGCTTGTCGTTTCCTCATGGTATGTTCCTCTCTTTCTCAAGCAAGAACAAGAATTCTCGATTTGGTTGTTCTGCATTTCTTAACCATTTGTTCGTCCATGTCATGGTTGCCATCACATTTTTTTTATAATCTACTTCCACGACTTCTAACAGCTTGCCGTTCTTTTGCATCACTTCGTGCAACTCTTCAGCCGTCGCTCGCCCCCCTGTACTGTATGACAGGATAATCCAACTGGCTTGAGTTTCCCGGATAAGTCTCTCAATTGCCCTAACTGCAATAAAGCGACCATCGGTATTTCTTTTAAACTCTTCAAACGCTGATGTAGCAACGGTATCCGACGCATCTATGCGACGATTGGTCTTGCCGAAAAGCTTTGGTTTATCAAAGAGACATATGCTTGTCCATACATGGTAATACGACGCATACCGAACTCGTGACGGTGGCATTTTCTCGTTGTTTGATCCATAAGGAGGGTCAAAATATGCAAGATCAACATTCACAGTGGGAACGAGATCAAATATGTCGCTTTGTGACACGCGATGCTCATGTTGAGAAATGAATGTTTTGGGAATCCGAAGTGCGATCTTCTTGTAGGAACGAGGTGACCAATTTTTAAGATATGAAACATAATGTCCCAAGCTGTTATCCACCTGATCAAGTGCCAGCATAAGACTTGTCAGTGCCACTGCTTTATCAACTGTATCAAGTTTGAGTGCCTCTATCTCCTCACGAATCGCATCAAGCTTCTGTGTGTTGTGAATCTGCCAGGGTTTCTTTTGACCATCCCGCTGAATAGCGCAACCTCCATTGGATTCGCCGCCATAGTGTGCTGTAAACCAGCCATCAACGGGCCGGACGCTGTTGAGATGGTTGATGAGTTCCCGGTATTCTCGCGGTGGTTTCTTATTCAAGAGATAGCATGCTCCGAAAATTTTTGACCATACCGCAATATCGTTGCAGATAACCGTATATCCAGATTGTGCCAATGCTTGCGACACTCGTGTCGTTCCGGAAAATCCATCTAAAATGGTGCGGGCGTTGACTTGTTTGGCAAGTTGAAGTATCTGCGGTATCAATTTGAGTTTAGAGCCTGCGTATTTTATCCCTTCGGTAGGGGTTGAATGAACGGCAATATCATCAAACAAAGAGAGTGCTTGCATTAGCCTTTCAATCCTGATTTCTGTTTCAGCTCCGCAATATCTTCTTTGATTCTTTCAAGCGCGATGCCGTGGGAAGCCTCGGAAGAAACTAGAGCATGAGAAAAGAGTTTCACGAGCATTTTATTGTGAGAGTAATCAATCCACCCATTCGTTATGCTGTCAAAATATTCCAATCCGTTTTTTGTATGTGTCCACAGTCCTCGCTGCAGTGCATTTGCCGCGGCGTCACCATATCTTACCTCGCAGATATACGAGTTAGAGGGTCCGGAGAATCGGTAAACAGGGTGTTTTCTGCCTCTGCCGTCGTTCTCTCTTGCAATGCGAACCGTTTTATTGATGGCACGTTCATAGTCGAATACAAGGATGTTACACCGATGTTTTTTCTCATCATAGATAAGAGGCAGAACATTGATATTGCGAAATTCCAAAAATGAGCGATCATTTAGTATTTGTCGGATGGTTTTTTTAGCGGTAATGCTGTTGCCTTCACGCTCAAGCCGGGGAAACATGCGGAAATTTTTGTCAGTTGATAGCTGAAGAGGCCCATCGCCGTACGCCTTCAAGCTTACGGGAAACTCAGACTTTGTAATCTCATTGACAATGTTGATGTCTTCTTCTTGCGACTTTGCCCTATACAGATCTTTGCCGACGTGGATAGAATGAAAGTCATACATATACTGGTTGATGAACTCAGCGATGGCAATTTCTGCAAGATCGCCATGTGTCTTATTTCCTATCAGTCGCATGGTGAAAATGTTGCTGAGTGTAGTCGTAATCAGTTCAGGATGTTTTTTGATTAATAGTTTCAGTCGAGCAATAAAATCTTTATATGGTTTGTTCTTCTCCATCGTTCGCTCGACCTCACGCAATCACGCACAGCCTTCCCGGACGCTTCAGATGGGGTGATCCATTCCGGTGAACGTGGGTTTGCATGGGGCCATGCGTGACCACTCGCCCCTTTACCCCATGGGTTCTTTCAGCTTCTTCACCATGTCACTCAAGGTTGACCCTTTGGCCGTGCTGGTGACTTCCTGCACGCGCTGCCGCAACGCTTCCGCCGCCGCCTGAAACGCTTTGGTTTGCGGAGAGTCCGGCGCGCCGACGACGAGCGGGGTGCCCGTGTCTCCCCCTTCGCGAATCGCGGGGTCCAGGGGAATGCGTCCCAGAAAGGGCACGTCGAATTTTTGAGCGATGCGATCTCCGCCCGCAGACGAAAAAATATCCGTGCGTTCTCCGCAATGGCCGCAGACAAAGAAACTCATGTTTTCAATAATGCCCAACAACGGAACGTTCACTTTCTGAAACATCATGATGCCCTTGCGCACGTCAAACAACGCCACTTCCTGCGGCGTGGTCACCGTGACGACGCCGGTCAGCGGAACAATCTGGGAGACACTCAACTGGGCGTCGCCCGTTCCCGGAGGCAAATCAATCAACAGGTAATCAAGGTCTCCCCACCGCACGTCGCGAAAAAACTGCTGAATGGCGGTATGCACCATGGGGCCGCGCCACACGACGGCCGTGTCGTCCGGCACAAAAAATCCCATGGAGATAATTTTCACGCCATGCGCTTCAGCCGGCTTGATTTTGTCGCCTTCTTTTCCGGGCGGTTTGGGCACGCCCATCATCATCGGAATATTGGGGCCGTAAATATCGGCATCCATCAGGCCGACTTTCGCACCGGTCTGCGCCAATGCCACGGACAAATTGGCCGAGACCGTGGATTTCCCGACGCCCCCTTTTCCGCTCGCCACCGCGATAATATGTTTGACGCCGGGCAATAAGGCCTCTTTGGCATCGGGATTGCCGGGGTTCGCTTGCGTTGTTGCTTCGTCACTCATCTATCGGTCCTTTCTGTATCCTGTCACGGAGTTGGTGTTGTTCCAAACTCTACCCTGTCGCGAATCAGACAGGCAAATGTTCGCACGCATGGAGAGCGGCGGTGCGGGCAGACCGTGGCGCAGGAGAGGCTTGCCCTCTCCCGCCTTGAAAAATCACCGGCGCCTCACTAGGATGCGTCACGCTGCGTCACGCGATTTGTCCATCACGGTTTCGTCCGGATGGTTCAACAGGATACCCGCTTTGAACCTGTTCGCCTCTTTGCCTCTGCTGGCCTTGCCCTTCCCCGTGATTGATCCGGTCTTTTTTCGGCTGGGGCCTTTGCAATTTCGCTGGTACGGGCTGATGTATGTGCTGGGCCTGCTGGCGGCGTATTTTCTGATCAAGCGCCGGGCCGCGGCGCGACACGTTCCCTTAAGCACCGTCCAGTTGTCCGACCTGATCATGTATGCCGCGCTGGGCGTGTTTCTCGGAGGGCGGTTGGGCTACACGCTCTTTTACAATGGCGCGTACTATCTGCAGCATCCTCTCGCCATCCTGGCCGTGTGGGAAGGCGGGATGTCCTTTCATGGAGGGTTGCTCGGCGCCGGCCTGGCCATTGGGCTGTTCTGTTACAAGAAACACTTTCCCGTGTACACCATTGCGGACCTGGCGGTCCAGGCGGTGCCGGTCGGGCTTGGCCTGGGACGCCTGGGGAATTTTATCAACGGCGAGTTATACGGTCGCCCCACGGATGTCGCGTGGTGCATGGTCTTCCCTCGCGGCGGGGAGGCCTGCCGGCATCCATCTCAATTATACGAAGCGGCGCTGGAAGGGGCGCTCCTGTTCGCTGTGCTGTGGGCGCTCGCAAGAACACCCAGGCCGCCCGGCACGATCTTCTGGAGTTTTGTCGCAGGGTACGGCATGGTTCGGAGTGTGGTTGAATTGTTTCGGGAACCGGACGCCCATCTGGGGTTTGTGCTGGGGCCGTTGACCATGGGGCAGCTCTTGAGCGTGCCCATGATGCTTCTGGGTCTTGCGATGCTCCTGGTGACCTGCCGATCAAGCCTTGCGGCAACCAGGCACAAAGGCGCGCCGCCTTGACGGCAATGGCCGCCAGTTCCGTCGGGGACTGCCTCGCGTGGCTTGAGCGGGGCGCGACCGCAGTGACCGCCACTCGACGCCTCGCACGACACCTTCAGGAACGGTACGCACGCGATCAGCAGGACAAGGGCGCCGGAGCCTGGGACACCCCCGACGTGGTGACCTGGGATATGTGGCCGGAGCGTGTCCTCCGTGAATCGCGTGGGGAGCAGGCGCCGGTCGTGCTGAACGATGTTCAGGAGCTGGCGTTGTGGGAGCAGGTGATCCGCGACGACCTGGCGGGACAGGAGGGCGCCGATCCGTTGTCGTGGCCCTTGTGGCAGCACGGGCTGGCGGCGCGCGCCGCACGGTACGCCCATGCCACCTTTCATGCGTGGTGCATGCAGGACATGTCGCGTGATGCGATTGGCAACGATGCCGAGGCGTTCCTGCGCTGGAAGCGGCGGTTCACGCAGCATTGCCGGGAACGTCACTATGTTGACAGCGCCACTGTCGCCACGCTCCTGCTGGCCCACCTGGAATCGCTGCGTGAACGTCCGCCGGAAGCGCCCGAGACGTTGATTGTCGCCGGGTTTGCCGCGCACACACCGTTGCAGACAAAGTTGCTCACGGCGCTGGCCGCGCTCGGCGTGCGGATTGTGACGATGGCCATGCCCACCGTCGGTGACCGCGTCGGGCGTTGCCGGGCTGAAGATCCCGACGACGAATTTCTCCGCGCGGCTTCGTGGTGTCGGCGGAAATTACTTGACGGCGGCGGCGTGGATGGCAATGGCAACCTGCCGACACTCGGCATTGTCATCAGCGACCTTGAGCAACATCGTGACCGGGCTGCGCGGATATTTGAGCAGGTGCTCGGCGGATTTAATCCCTCCCTTGATTCAATGGGCGTGTCGGGATTGTTCCATCTGTCGCTGGGGATGCCGCTGGCGCGGTATCCGGTGGTGGCCGCCGCGCTTGAATGGCTTGAATGGTTGAGTGGCGGCGTGGCGTACGAAACATTCAGTCGCGCGGTGCGCTCACCGTTCATCAACGGCGCCGCCACGGAATGGGCCGCGCGGGGGCGTCTGGACCTGGAACTTCGCAACGTCATGCCGGCGCGTGTGACGCCGGCCCTGTTGCGGTCGGCGCTGAACCTGAAGCGGATCAAGGCCGTGTTGCCGCCGGTTCTCGATGCGATGCTGCACAAACTGCTCGCCGTTTCGACTGCGGCGGACGCGCCTCAATCGCCAGCGGCGTGGAGCGTCGCGTTCAGTGAATGGCTGGCCATTGCCGGATGGCCGGGTGAGCGCGCGCTCGACAGTCACGAGCATCAAACACTCGTCGTTTGGAACGACGTGCTTGGTCAGTTTGCGTCGCTGGGCCTGCTGGAACGCAATGGTCATGCGCGGCAGGCCTGGGTGCGCGTGATGCAGATCGCCTCAAGCCGCGCGTTCAACCCCAAAGCCGTTCGGGCGCCGGTGCAGTTGCTCGGTGTTGACGAAGCCGTCGGTCTGGAGTTCGACGCATTGTGGGTCACCGGTCTGGGCAATGATGCCTGGCCGCCTTCTCTGCGTCCACTGCCGTTTCTGCCGGTGGCCGCGCAGCGTCATGTGGGGATGCCCTGGGCCTCGTGGGATGCGTCGTTCAGCGATGCGCGCGACACGATTGAACGACTGAAGGCGGCGGCGCCCGAAGTGATGTTCAGTTATCCGGAGACAAAAGGAGAACGCGCGGTTGATGTCAGTCCCCTGATTCGCAATGTTCGGGAAGACGAATCAACCGATGCGCTGCTCCGTTGTCCGGAATCAATGGGTCGCGTGACGGATCGGTTGGTGCGGGTGAACGACGGACATGGCCCGAAGCTGGTTGGCGGTCATGCCCACGTTCGTGGCGGCGCCGGTTTATTCAAAGATCAAGCGGCCTGTCCGTTTCGCGCCTTTGCCCGCCATCGCCTCGGCAGCAAAACGATTCAGCCTGCGCGCGTTGCGCTGACTGCCATGGATCATGGGTCAATGGTGCATACGGTCCTTGAACGCCTGTGGGAGTTATGGCAGACGCAGGACGATCTCAAGACGGCGATGCAACAACCGGATGCGCTGGAAAAGCAGCTTGGTTCGTTGATCACGGCGGCGCTGAATCGGTATCAGCATGACCATCCGGGGGTGATGAGTCGCGCCGCTCGTGAGTTGCAGCGCCGGCGATTGCTTGAGTTGTTGCTTGCCCACCTGGGATTTGAGGCTGCGCGTCCGTCGTTCACGGTGGTTGAGCGTGAGAAAAAACTGGAGCGGGACTTTCACGGCGTGTTGGTGCGGGTGCGCGTGGATCGCGTGGACAGGGTTGAAGGCGGTCATGACATCCTGATTGATTACAAAACCGGTCAGGCAAAGACAGGGTCATGGTTCGGCGAGTATCCGAAGGAGCCGCAGTTGCCGTTGTACCGGGTGTTGCTTGGTGATGGTGTTGCGGGTGTCATGTTTGCCAGGGTGCGACGAGATGCGACGAAGGACGATTACCTTGAGGGATTGTGCGATGAGGGCATCGTGCCATTCAGCGGCCTGAAGTTGGTGCCTGCATCCGGCGCCGCACGGCGCCGCGATATCGGGGACTGGCCCGGCCTGGTTGAACAATGGGATGTGGTGATCAGACGTCTTGCACGGTCCATCACCAACGGTGACGCGGAGGTGGCGCCGCAACCCCAGGCCTGTCGTTATTGCGACCAGCGTATGTTGTGCCGGATTGATGAGCGCAATGTGTTGAACGGGGACGACGAAGACGAGACCGGCGAGTCGGGACGGCATGATGAGTAACGAACGGCATGACAACGCGGGTGCGCTCCCGGCTGATCATGAAGCGCGGTGTCGTGCGATTGATCCCGAAGGCTCGTTTATCGTGCGTGCCCCGGCCGGTTCCGGAAAAACCACGTTGCTGATTCAGCGTTATCTGGTGTTGCTGACGCGGGTTGAACGGCCGGAGGAAATTTTGTGTATGACCTTCGCGCGCAAGGCGGCGGGCGAAATGCGGAGCCGGGTGGTGAGGGCGTTGCAATGTGCCGAAGCCGGGATGCCCGATCGTGACGTGAAAACGCATGATCTGGCGTGCGCGGCGTTGGCTCACGCGCAGAAGCGTGGCTGGAACCTGTTGCAGAATCCGGCGCGTCTCCAGTTTTACACCATAGACGGGTTGTGTCACTGGCTGGTGCGGCAGATGCCGCATGCCTCGGGCCTGGGTGCGTTGCCGGATGTGGAAGAATTGTCCGTCATGCTGTGCCGCCGGGCGGCGGCCCGGGCCATTGCCCGCATGGATGACGGTGAGGATCCGGCCGCGGAGGCGGCGCGCGTTGTGCTGGGTTATCTCGACAACGATTACGACCGTTTGCAGAAGTTGCTCGTGGAAATGCTTGAGCGGCGCGATCAGTGGCTGTCTTTAACCATGGTGCCGAATGATGCCGGCGCGCGCGAGGCGCTTGAAACCATCTGGAGCGAGGTTGTCGTTGGAGACCTGGCACGGTTGCGCGAGACCATGTCGTCGCATGCTCCATTTGCCGAAGAGGTCGTTGCCTGTGCCGCCGCCGCCGCGCAGTGGTTGCACGGCGAGGGGTCGGAGTCGCCGATTGCGGCCTGTCGCGATTTGACAAATTTGCCGCCGGCTTCCGCCGATGCGCTTCCGCAGTGGCGCGGTCTTGCGGAGTTGTTGTTGACCAAATCCGGCACGTTAAGAAAGCCGGGAGGTGTCACAAAAAAAATCGGGTTCCCGTCAGACCATCCGGAAGAAACCGCCGTCAAACAACGCATGAAGGATGTGCTGGCCGGGGTGGGTGAGGGGCCGGTCTCATGGATGGACAGCCTGCACACGGTGCGAGTGCTGCCGTCTCCACGTTACGACGACCGGCAGTGGCGGGTGCTGGGGGCGCTGTTGATCTTGTTGAAGCAGGCGGCGGCGCAACTGAACCTCGACATCGGCGGTTTCGGTCGTTGCGATTACATTGCGGTGTCCACCTGTGCCCGTGCCGCGCTTGGCGAGGTGGATAACCCGACCGATCTTGCGCTGGCGCTTGACTACCGTATCAGTCACATTCTCGTTGATGAGTTTCAGGACACCTCGCAATCACAGATGCGATTGCTCGAATTGTTGATTGCGGGATGGGACGGCTCCGACCAACGCACGTTGTTCCTGGTGGGCGACCCGATGCAGTCCATCTATGCGTTTCGTCGCGCCGATGTCAGTATTTATCTGCGTGTCGCGAAGGAGGGCATGGGGCAGCTTGCGCTGGAGGTGCTGACGTTGACGGCGAATTTCCGTTCGCAGCGGCCGCTGGTCGACTGGGTGAACCGCGTCTTCAGGGACGCGATGCCGCGACACCCCGACGTGCTGTCCGGCGCTGTGGTGTTTTCGGAGTCCAGCGTGGTGCACGATGACGCCGATGAAGAGCACAGGGCCGGGGTGCAGTACCATGCGTTTCTCAAGCCGGATGAGGCCGAAGGGTTTGCCGATGTTGTGCGTGAGGAATGGCGGGCACACCCCAACGCCACCATCGCCATCCTGGCGCGCAGCCGCTCGCATTTGCCGGATATTCTGCGCGCACTCAAAAAGGCCGAGGTCCCGTATCAGGAAATTGGGCTGGAACTGCTGGTGCGTCGTCCGTTGGGACAGGACCTGCTGGCCCTGACTCGCGCCTTATTGCATCCGGCCGACCGCACCGCCTGGCTGTCGGTGTTGCGCGCGCCGTGGTGCGGGCTGGAGCTGTGTGATCTGGATGTCGTGTGCAATGCCTCGGACGATCTGTGGCATACCCTGTGTCGCCACGCGACGCTGGACGGTCTGTCGGCCACGGCGCGTGAACGACTGGCGCGTGTGATGCCGGTGCTGGAACGGGCGCTGGCGCAGCGCGGTCGCCTGATGCCGGCGCACTGGATTGAGAATGCCTGGCTGCAACTCGGCGGCGCGGCGGTGGTGTCCGGGGAGGACTGGCCGGACATGCGTCTGTACTTCAATGAATTGCACCAGCGCTGTGAGGCATCCGGTGTGCGCGCTTACGACGAGTTGGATGCGTGTCTGGAAACATTGTATGTCACCGGCAGCGGCGACCGTGGTGGTCAACACAATCCGGTGCGGGTGATGACGATGCACGGCGCCAAGGGTCTGGAGTTTGACGTGGTGCTGATCCCCGGTTTGGGGCGCAGGCTGCATCCCGATGCAAAAAAAATCATGGCGTGGAATGACCATCTGGACAGCAGGACGACACACAGGGTGCTGATGGCGCCGTTGCCCGCCTCGGACAATGATTCCGGCGGTGAGATATATGCGTATCTGAAGACGCTCGAGAAAACAAGGAACTGGCTGGAGACCGCACGCCTGTTATACGTGGCCTGTACGCGCGCGAAACGGCGGCTGCATCTGTTTGCGATCGTCAAGCTGCCTGAGAAGGGTGACATACAGCCTCTGACCAAAGAATCGTTGTTGTCGCATATCTGGGATTCCTGCGCGCCCGCTTTCAGCAAGGCGTTGAAGACTGTCGAACCGCATGACCCGTTGCCGCCTTCGGTTGAACAGCAAACGCGCCTGCTGCGGGTACCGGACGGCTGGCAGCCGCCGGCGCCCGCCGTCCCGATCCCGACGCTGCCGGTGCTTGATGAGGTGCCGGATGCCGATACCAGGGCGCCGACGTTCGACTGGGCCGGCCAGCCCGCGCGTCTGACCGGCGTTATCGTCCACAGGATGTTATGCCTGATCGCGAAACAGGGTCTGCGCGCCTGGAATGTGGAGCGGGTGCGGGGGTGCCGCGCGGCATGGGCCGCCGAACTGGAGACGCGGGGGCTTGAGCCGGCAATGAGTACGCGGGTGGTCGGCGATATCGAGAAGGCGTTGCGTTTCAGCCTCAACGATCCGAAGGGTCGCTGGATTTTCGATGACCACCATCGGGATGCACACAATGAGTACGACATCAGCGGCATCGTCAATGGCCGCCTGGTGCGCAAGGTGCTTGATCGCACCATGACTGATGCGGACGGTGTGCGATGGATTATTGACTACAAGGCCGGCGTCCATCATGGCGCCGACCTGGATCGCTTCCTCGACAATGAGCGGGAGCGTTATCGCTCCCAGCTTGAGGGGTATGCGAGCATGGTGTCGTGCATCACCAACGATCCAATTCGCCTTGGCCTGTACTTTCCGCTGGCGCGGGGTTGGCGTGAATGGGCGTGGCAGGGAGAGGGAGCGCGGTCATGAACGCGCCTCCGTGACTGGCACGAAACGGGTTTGCCGTGCGTGTGTGCCAGGGGGTGGCGGGTGGGTTCAGGGGCAGGCAGAGCACGTCCCGGACAGTTTTTCAGGCGCCCCGCTACTGTCTTCCAATGCCGCCGATCCCCGGCAGCACCGGTGTGGAGCCACTGTTCTTCTCGACCGTGACGTCGCCGTAACGCCGGAATTTTCGTGAATTCCAAATCACTGAATGTCCGGGAGCGAGATTCGCGGCCTGGGTGTAGTGGTCGTCGGCTTCGGGTTGATTGCCCAATCGATCCAGGGTTAACGCCAGATTGTAATGCGCCTCCGCCAACTTCGGTTGCACCTGGATGACGTGTTCGTAATGTGCTTTGGCGTCGGCCCACTGACCGGCGGCAAAGGCCTGGTTGCCTTGTTGCATGGACGCCGCCGCTTCGGGGGTGGCCCCGCCGGGGGGATGCAACGTTGGGACGGTCACGTTCTCAAGGTTGCTGCAGGCTCCGATGCCGACGAGACAGACGATGATGAAGCCGGTTTTCCAACGGTTCAGTGGCATGACGTTCTCCTTTTTCCGGTCAATCCGCTTTCACGTATCCTGTTCGCAAAGCGCCGCCCCGCAACTCCACCCTAGCCGGTTTCAGGACCGATTGATTCTCCATTGCAATCCATACAGCCCCATTCCGCATCAATAAAGGTCATGGGTTCTCCGCAGAACGGACACTCGGGCGGGGGAGCGGATTGCGCGGGACGCAGGACCGGCAACTCAAACTCCAGGTCCTCTTCGTCCATCCCAAAGGGAAGCTCCGGATTCATGGGGAGGGTGATGTGTGTGGGTTATGCACGACGCTGCTCCAACGCCTTTTCAGCGCTTTGCCGTGATGGGACGCCGACGAAGGTGAGCCGCCCATTGATAATGGTGGCGGGAACCGCTCGAACGGAGTGGCGATCGGCCAGTTCCTGACCGTCGGCGGTCGTAATATCAATTTCCCGGTAACTGAAGCTGTGCTTGACCCGCAATTGTTTCCACAAACTCTTGGCCGAAGGACAGGCTGAACATTTTGACGAGACTAATAAGGTGACATTGGCCATGGCGCTTCTCTCCTGCGTTCCAGGAGAACAAGGTTAGCACTAACCGGAGAGCGGTCGCAACCGGAACCGGACGACGCGATGTCGTGTGACACGGGGACCGGGGGTGTCATCCGACGGCATGGAGCGTTGTCGGCAGGAGGAAAAAGGCAGGGAGCGGGTGGCGCGCTGTCTTGTTCCGGACCGGCTTTCTGCGCGTTTGTGAATAGGGGGGAGGATGGAGGGCGACGGAAGAAGGACGTTCAGGGATGGGGGTCAAGTTCGATAATCCCTTTCCGGATCGCTAAAATCGCGGCTTGCGTGCGATCATAGACGTGGAGTTTGTGGAAAATGTTCCGAACGTGATTTTTCACGGTCTTCTCGCTGAGATCCAGCACATTGGCGATTTCTTTGTTGGTTCTGCCATCGGCAACCAGGCGCAGCACTGTAATTTCCCGCTCTGTCAGATCATGATCCAGCAGCGATTTCTTTTTCCCTTTGCCTTCGGCCAGCAAGGAAAATTCGGCCAGGATTTTGCTTGCCACCGACGGATGGATCAGCGATTCACCCTTGGAAATGGCACGAATGGCGGCGATGATTTCCGTGGAATCCGAATCCTTGATCAGATAGCCCGTGGCGCCGGCCCGGACCAGATCAAAAATATATTGATGGTCTTCGTACATGGTGAGCGCGATAATGCCGATGTGGGGCATTTCCCGTTTAATGATCCGCGTGGCTTCCACCCCTGACATTCCCGGCATGCTCACATCCATGATGATCACGTCGGGAAGCAATTGCCTGGCTTTTTCCACAGCTTCCCCGCCGTCCCTGGCCTCGCCCACGATTTCGAGTTCTTCCTGTGGTTCAAGAATGGCGGCCAGCCCCTCCCGCACGACACGGTGGTCGTCGGCCAGCACCACTTTAATTTTTTTTGTTTTTTCGGGCATGTTGCTGTTTCTCCAACGGGATCTGAACTGTTACTGCCGTTCCCACGCCTTTGGGTGACGCCCACGAAACCTCACCGCCCAACAATTTGACACGTTCTTTGATGCCTCGCAACCCGAAGTGCTCCCACTTGTCGGGGTTTCGGGACACCGCCTGCACGTCAAAGCCGACGCCATTGTCGCTGATAACGCCGGAGAGGGTATCAGGTTGAATGCTTAATTGCACGGAGACTTTTGATGCCCTGGCATGTTTGGCCGAATTCTGCAGGGCTTCCTGAATGATGCGGAATAAAAAAACTTTGGTCTTGGGGGGTAAGCGCGCGTCGCTCCCCGTATGGGCAAAGTCCACCAGGACACGGTGTTGTTTGCGATAGGCCTCCAGATAATTGGACAGCGCCGACAGTAAATCCAACTGCTCATATTGGCCGGGGCGCAGATTGAACACCACTTGCCGCGCTTCCTGAATGCCGTGCTTTAACAGACTGTTCACCTCATGCAGCAGGTCAACGCACTGGCTCGGCGCTTCCTGAAGCATGGTTCGGCATCGTTCCATTTTAAAATTCACGCCCACCAGCGTCTGAACCAGCCCATCGTGAATTTCACAGGCGATGCGAGTCCGCTCTTCATCAACCGCGCCTTCGGATTCTTCTTTGACGTACCGCTGAAACAGGGATTGATACCGTGCGAGGGTATGCGCGATTTCCGTCGTGGCCCGAATCCGGGCCTCAATCAAGCGCCACATAAACTTCGCGCTCGCTCCCCCGATAATGGCCGCGCGCGGTTTTCGAATGTGTTGCAGCGCCTTCTCCACTTCAGGGTTGCCCGTCACGTCAATGATCAGGTCGGTGTCCTTCATGCGCAGAATTTCACGGTAGTCGGGCGTGACCGGAACGCCCAGTTGTTTGGCAAGTTGGGTGCCGAGTGTGCGCGGCCTGATCTCCGCCAATCCCACAATGCGGGCCAGCGGATCCTGCGCAAGCATTTTCAGCAGCGCCTTGCCTCCCCGTCCACCTCCCAGGATCGCCACGCGCGTGGCATGGGCCGGCCGCCGCCGCGCGGGCCGGCGTTTTGTGACGGAGGAGGAGCGTCGGGAAGGGGAGGCTCGTTTCACGGAAGTGCCGGGAGAGGACATGGTCATGCGCACGTCAGGGATTGTCGTTGTGTGTGGACGCCGGTGACGTCATGAAACAGACAGTGGAAACAACCGCGCGACGCGGGACGGGCGAACGCATCAGGGCTTCTCCCGATCCTGTGCCAGGGACTTGATCGTGTCCATAAATTGATCAATATCCTTAAACTCCCGGTACACGGAGGCAAAACGCACGTAGGCGACCTGGTCCAACGCGTGGAGTTCCTTCATGACTTCCTCGCCGACCACGCGTGCCTGGATCTCCGATTCACTACGGTCCTGGAGGCGTTTTTCAATGCGATCCACCACGGCTTCGAGCGTGGCCCCGCTGATCGGCCGTTTTTCACAGGCCTTTTTGAGTCCGGCCATGACTTTGGTTCGGTCAAGCGCCTCCCGCCGGTTGTCTTTTTTTACGATCATGGGAAGATTGTCTTCAATGCGTTCGTAGGTCGTAAAGCGACGGGTGCATCCCAGGCATTCCCGGCGGCGGCGAATGGCTTCGCCTTCCCGGGCCATCCGGGAATCCACCACCTTGTCATCCAGTTGATTACAGAAGGGACATTGCATTACGCACCATGCCTCGGACACACATGCTGACGGAGCGGGTCCCGTTTCGCCGTTGTGCAGACCGGTGACAACGGGGGACGCTCTGGTGATGGCAATGAGAAAATCAAGCGGCGATTTACAAAGCCGAGAACACCGGGAAGCGGGCGCACAGCGCTTTGACTTCCTTCCGAATGTGTCGATGAATGCGTTTGGTGGAGGGATGCTGCAGCACCTCGTCCATCCACGTCACGATTTGCGACATCTCCGGCGCACCCATCGTCCGCGTGGAGACAATGGGCGTGCCAATCCGAATCCCGCTCGTGATCGCCGGCGGTCGCTCGTCATAGGGCACGGCATTTTTATTGACGATGATCCCCGAGGCGTCAAGTGCGGCCTCGGCGTCTTTCCCCGTGACATCTTTGGCCGTGAGGTTCAGGAGAAACAGATGGGTGTCGGTGCCGCCGGACACCACGTGATAGCCGAGGGCGTTGAAGGCATCCGCCATCGTTCGCGCATTGGCCAGGACGCGTTGTTGATAGGTGTGGAATCCCATGGCCAGGGCTTCTTTGAACGCCACGGCTTTTGCGGCAATCACGTGCATGAGCGGACCGCCCTGCAGGCCAGGGAAAATTGTTTTATCCACCGCTTTCGCATGGGCTTCTTTGCACATGATGATCCCGGCTCGTGGGCCGCGCAGTGTTTTGTGGGTGGTGGTGGTCACGAAGTCGGCATGGGGAATGGGGCTTGGGTGCAGACCCGTCGCCACCAACCCCGCAATATGCGCCATGTCAACCAACAGATAGGCGCCGACCGCGTTTGCAATCTCACGAAACCGGGGGAAGTCAATCGTTCTGGCATAGGCGCTGGCCCCGACGACAATCATGCGGGGCCGGGCTGTTTCCGCGTGGCGTTGGACCATGTCGTAATCAATCAATTCGGTCTCACGATCCACGCCATAGAAGAACGACTGAAACAGCTTGCCGGAGAAGTTGACCTTGCTGCCGTGCGTTAAATGGCCGCCCTGTGCGAGGTCCATGCCCAGGATTGTATCGCCGGGTTTCAGCACCGACAGATACGCCGCCATGTTGGCGGTGGAACCGGAGTGCGGTTGCACGTTGACGTGCTCGCATCCAAACAATTCCGTCGCCCGGCGGATCGCCAGCTCTTCCACCTGATCCACATATTGACAGCCCCCGTAGTAGCGCCGCCCCGGATACCCTTCCGCGTACTTGTTGGTCATCAGCGACCCCTGCGCGGCCTGGACGGCGGGGCTGGCGTAATTTTCCGATGCGATCAGCACCAGTGTGTCGCGCTGTCGTTTTTCTTCGGCGCGCAACGCCGCATAGACCTCGGGGTCTTCGTGGCGAATCGCTTTGAGGGTTCCGACAGCGTGTCCCATGCCTATGCCGACGACGGGTCTTCCTCCGCCGGCGTGTCGGTGTCGGCTTCGTCATCCCCGGCTTCTTCCCCGTGTTTGACGAGGGAGACGGACACCGTGGCGGTAATGCCCTGATGCAGTTTGATGCTGATGGGAAATGTTCCCAATTCCTTGAGAGGCTGGTCCAGGTGAATGTTTCGCCGGTTCACGTCAAACCCGTCCTCTATCAGTCTCTTTTCAATATCCCTGGAGGTGATGGCGCCGAAGAGCTTGTCATCCTTGCCGGTCTGGACGGGAAAGGCGAGTGAGACGCCGGACAGGGTCTCCGCCACGGTCCGAATATCGTGTTCAAGTTGCTTCGCCTTATGGGCCGTCACTCGTTTGATATGCTCTAAGGCTTTGACGTTGCGGGGGTTGGCTTCCAGGGCCTTTTTACGCGGGAGCAGGAAATTCCGCGCGTATCCGTCGGCGACGTTGAGCACGTCCCCCACGTCTCCCAGGCTGGCGATATTTTCCTGAAGGATTACCTTCATCGTCTCGACTCCTTCCGTGAAATCACAAGAAGACAAAATCATAAGGCGCACCAGGAGAAATGTCAATTTACAGCCAACGGGACGCGACCACGAGCGGAAAGACCCTTGTTCCGGCGGGACGGTGAGCCGGTGACGCGGTGCCCGGCGCGGCATCTTCCGGCAGCGCCCGTTTCACGACCATCGCCCCCCGCACCTGTAAGTCCGAGCACAGAGGTAACACGTGAACCCGGGCACAGGGGTAACACTTGAAACCTGGCACAGGGGCAACACGTTTTCTGCATTATACCGGACGCCTGACCCGGTGCAACCGCTCATCCCCCACGCCCGGCAGCAAAGCCGCAACAGAGAGCCGCCCCTGCTGCTGACCGAACGCTTCAAGCCCGACAGACTCGCCCCCTCACTGCCGCGTGAGGCAGATCGGGGTCCCGTTGAGCTTGATGGAGCCGCCGTGTTTGACCTTCCGCACGGTCCAAGCCTCTGGATAACCGACATCATGCCGCACCGCCGTTCTCCTATGGGGTGAAGTGCCACCAGAGTTGTTACCGAGGTGCCCGGTTTCAAGTGTTACCCCTGTGCCCGGTTCATGCCCCCTCCTTCTGTCATTCCCGCGAAAGCGGGAATCCATCTTCGCATGGCAAGGTGGGTGTCTGGGATACCAACAGACGGATGGATGCCCGGATGGATTCCCGTTTGCACGGGAATGACGGAAGGAAGTCCCCGCTCATCCCTTGCGCTTGAAAGCGGTTGAGCCACTTGTAGCCGGTTTTGGGGGCAATCCCGTCGTGCGCGCACAGCCCACGCATCGGAAAGCCGCGCCGGAGCCAGTCCTGGATACAGTCTTCTCTTTGCGTCAGGGTATCCATTTGTTTCCAGGGCATGGCCGTGCTCCTGTGGGGTGAAGTGCCACCATGGTTTTGTTACCAAGGTGCCCGGTTTCAAGTGTTACCTCTGTGCCCGGTTTCAAGTGTTATCCCTGTGCCCGGTTCATGCCCACCTGCTGGACACACCCTTCGGCCATCCACTACAATCCCGTGAGGCGGATTCACACGGCGCTGAACCTGCCGCTCTTGTGTGTGCGCACCATTCCCGTCCGTCAACCATGAAACTGCCTGATCTCCTGCAATGTTTCGCCGCCCGACTGGCGAACGACAAAGAAGCCGCCGCGCTTGATGAGCCGGTGGACTCCGACGGCATCCGGAACATACGCACGACCGGGGCGCTGCATCTGTATGCCATGGATGTGCCTCCGGGGACGGCGTTTCTTGAAGACGTGCCGGTCACTATTGTGCCTGACGGGGATTTGGACCCCACCGGAGGTTATCTGCTCCAGCACAGAGGCCCCGCCGTCGTGGTGCAAACCCTGGACGCGCTTGAGCTGTCGGGGGTTGACCACGCGCTTGTGGCGGACACGCCGGCTTTTTTCAATCTCGCGGCCACGCGGTTGGCGGATATGGCCGCCAGGCCGGAATCCTACTCGCTTGGGCCGGCTGAACGGCTGGCGCCATGGCTGGACCCGGAGCATAGTGACGCGAATGACGCGGCGCGAGCCGGCGCGTCGGCCGCCGTGCTGAAAACAGTCTGGCATGAGGACCGGGCCGTTCGCTGGACCACACTCGGCACACTGGTGACGTCATTGGTGCGACACAATAAACGCGTGTTGCTGGTGGCGCCCGCGCATGAGGCCGTGGATCGCCTGCTCGGGTTTCTGGCCAAAACGCTTCGCAACGCGGCCCTGCCTTTTCAAAGCCTGTTGAGTCGTTATGAAATGTCGGTGCTGAATGACGCTGAAGGTTGCTCGCTTGCTGAATTGAGTTTCGAATGGCAGATGGATCATTTTTTCGCCAAGTCGCGCTCCCGCAAGAATGCGCTTCAACAACAGTACAGCCGGTTTCGAGCGCTCACGCCGGTCCTGGCCCACAAAGGTCGGAAGCAGCGCGATTTGAATGAAGTGAAACTGCTGGAATGGCGGCTGCTCGCCGAGGTGAGCGCCTTGCAGGGCAAGATCGCGGAGATTGACACCGTGTGCGCCGCCTACCGGCAACTCCCCATTTGGAAACGACTGGGTATGCAGGCCATGGGGAAAAACGAGGATACCCTGGAAGAGTATCGGACGCTCCATAACGCGCAGATTGCGGCACTGATGAAGGAGGTGGAGACGGCACAGACGCGCATCCGTGCGCTGGCTCCCGAGGCGGCGGTTCCGAAGGAGATGCTCCTGGAATACGAAGCGTTGAAAGATGAGATGTCCCGCCTGGGGGGAACGAAAAAAGTGCGGGAATTGTTGGCGGCGGGCGAGGCCACCAATCGGCAGGCCTTTGCGCAGAATAAGCGGCTGGTCGCCGCCACGCCGGGCCGGGTGATGACCGACCCCCTGTTCCAACGCCTCCGCTTTGACGTGTTGATTGCCGACGATGCCCCCAACATTCCGGCGCCGTTGTTGCTGGGTGTGGCCGGACTCATTCGAGAACAGATCATCATTGCCGGAGACACCCGGGATCTCCGTGGCCCCACGAAGCGCTGGCGTCAGGAATGTGTGGAAACGGAACCGGCGCCGTTTGACGGCGCGTCTGCCGGTTGAACCGCGTTCCTGCCTTGACGCAACATGGGGGGGAAGCCCATAATCCCCCTCTATCCAGTGCCGAAGTGGCGGAATGGCAGACGCGCTAGATTCAGGTTCTAGTGTCCCTTGGGGCGTGCGGGTTCAACTCCCGCCTTCGGCACCATGCAACCCGTCGGTTACACGAAGAGGGAGAGGGGGCTGCCACCTCCGCATGGTGATGATTTGCGGACAGGCCCTGGTCAGTGACACTGCGCATCGAACACACCGCAACATATTGAGCCGCATCTTCCGAGCGCCATGCGTATGGCTTTGCCAAAGGAACTCCATGGGTAAAATGTTGCATGACCTATCCCTGCTTTCGTTGGTGGCCGGCGGCCTTGTCTGCCTGCTGGTCGGTGTCTCTTCCCTTCATGCGGCGCCGATTCACGGTTTTGGGGAACTGAAATTCGGCATGCCGCCCGTTGAAGTGGCGGCGCTGGCGGGCTGTTCAAGTGAGACGGAATGCCTGTATGACCTGTTGGGGAAAAATCGCTACTTCGTGTTAGGGTATGGATCGGCGCACGGCGCAACGGATCAGCCGGCCGGGACCGCCGCAGGCCTCACGCGCATTGATATTGACATGGGCGCCTATACGCAGGAATGGTTTCAGGAATTATTTGAGGTGTTCTCCTCTCAATACCCGTTGAGCCACGACCCCACCGAACAGGAAAATATGTCTTTTCAACAGAGCCGTTCCCGTGAGCTTGTGATTGGATTTGCCGAGGGCCTGGCGCTCTTGAAAGTGGTGCGTCGGTCTTTTGGCAATCTCATTATTCGCGTGGTGTATCAGGATGCCGATCACGCCCAGGCCCAGCGACAGGTCTGGAGCGCTGTCCCGGCCCCGTAGTGGTGCCCCCTTCCCCGCCGCAGAATCCTTTTGCCATTCTCACCGGCGCCTCCAGAGGCATTGGGGCCGAATATGCCCGTGCCCTTGCGCGTCAGGGGTATGACCTGTTGCTGGTCTCTCGCGACACCGCACGGCTTGCGCAACTTGCCCGTGACCTTGAGACGACCGCCCGCGTTCATGTCCAGGTGTGCGTGACCGACCTGGCCCAACCACATGCCGCGCATCACGTGTTTGCGGAAAGCCGGCGGTACCGGCACACCCCGGATATCCTGATCAATAACGCCGGCTTCGGGCTGTACGGGGAATTTGTCTCGCATCCCCTGCCGCGCATACAGGAGATGTTGCAACTGCACATTCAAACGGTTGTGGAAAGTATGCGGTTGTTTTTGCCCGGCATGGTTGAACGCGGCTCCGGCGTGATCATCAACGTGGCCTCGCTCGCCGGTATGCTGCCCATCCCGTATTTCGCCGAATATGCCGCCACCAAAGCGTTTATGCTGTCGTTGTCCGAAGCGCTGGCCCGTGAAGTCCGCCCGGCCGGTGTGTATATCCAGGCCTGTTGCCCGGGGCCGACGGAGACGGATTTTCATGCGACGGCCGGCGTGCGTTCCGCCGGGCCGTTTGCCTTTCAGACGGCTGCGCAGGTGGTGCGCGAGTCGCTCGCCGCCATGCGGAAGAAGCGAACGGTCGTCACCATTGGCCGGCAGGGGACGTGGCTTGCCATGGTGATGAAATGGATGCCGAAGTCCGTGCTGGTCAATATGGCGGCACGGCGGGCGCGGTTGACGTCCGGTCAGCGCTGATGGCCCGTCAGGGATGAGGCGCGTGGCGCCGGTTTCGCTTCAAGGCACCGCTTCAAGGCACCGGGCGTCATTCATCCGTGGATAATTGACGGCATTGCCGACCGGAATTGCGACCATGGCGTCGGCGGGGCAGGACGTCAGCAACGTGACAAGGCGAGCGGGGTCCCGCAGTGCGGGGTCAAGCCAGGGGTCGTAATCGGCGGGATGGATAATGACCGGCATCCGGTGGTGAATCAACGCCATGGATGCATTGGGCCTGGTGGTGAGTATGGCGCATGATTCCAGCGCCGTCCCGTCCCGCGCTGTCCATTGATCCCACAGTCCGGCAAAGGCAAACGGACGTTGAGTGTTGAGCCTGATGTAATAGGGCTGTGTTCGTGCGCCGTCCCGTTTCCATTCGTAATACCCGTCCGCAAGCACCAGACAGCGACGTTCGCGAAACGGCCTTCGAAACGCCGGCTTGTCCGCCACGGTTTCCGCCCGGGCGTTGATGAGTGTGCGTCCCATCGCAGGGTCCCGCGCCCAGGAGGGCACGAATCCCCAGCGCAGCCTGTCCACCGCGCGCGCATGATTCGCCGACCGGGTTCTCACGCAGGCCACCCATTGAGAGGGCGCAATATTATAGTGCGGCGACAGGTCCGGAACGTCTTCAAGTTGAAACGCTTCAGACAGGATTTCCGGTGCGCATGTTAACGTGTACCGTCCGCACATGCTCCCGTGCCTCCCGCTGCCGTCCGCAAGCGATGCGCGAACGGCGTCAACGGATGCCGTCTCACGGACGGCTGTTTTGAGCTGTCACGCATGTCCATTCAGGATGGTTTGTTCAGCCCGTGCGTCTGCCTGGCGAGACAGGCCGTGATGGTGGCGGCCAGCTCGCCGCCGTTGTCGAGCGTCTTCGCGTTCCATTCCATGCCCAGTCCGGAGCCATCGTCTTCCTTGGGAATAATGTGGAAATGGACGTGCAGCACCGCTTGGTGGGCCGCGGCGCCGTTGTTTTGGAGCACGTTCACATTCCTGGTTCCCGTGGCGGCGAGGATTGCTCGACACAGACGCGGCAGGACCCGGCCGATGGCGGCCGCGGATTCATCCGACAGTTGGTCCAGTGTTTCCGCCGGCTCTTTCGGGATGACCAGGGTATGGCCTCTGGATAAGGGATAGAGATCCAGAAAAGCCAGCACGCGTTCGTCTTCGTAGACTGCGTGGCAGGGAATGTCGCCATTCAGGATGTGTTGAAATATGGTGTCGGCCATTGGGTGCAGAATAATCCAAACCGGTCACCGGCGGCAAGATGCGGGGCCGGATGGTTCACCATGTCCGCGGTTGGGATTGACGTGCCGGCGCGACGACGGGCCGCATGGACGGCGTTGCGCGACCGGCACGCCCGCCGTCTTGCACCAGGCTGGAGCGTTTTACTATGGTGAGAGTCGCGGCGTTGCCGTTGCCGTCTTTCCGTCACGCTGGAGACATGCTGCATGAGTGCGCCGCACGCCCGCGACACCTTCCGCCTGGTCCTGCCCACGCCTGCCGGTGAACTTCGCGCCGAAATCGCCGTGCCGATGCAGTTGATTCCGGTGTCCGACATTGTGCCCGTCATGCGCTCCCTGGGAGAGCAGGCGCTTGCGCTGGAAGATGAGAAGAGTCAACGGGCGGGACAGACGCTGTCCTGTCGCAAAGGGTGTGCCGCCTGTTGCCGGATGCTGGTGCCGGTGTCGCCTCCTGAAGCGTTCGCGCTCAAGGACACGGTTGAGCGGTTGCCGGCGCCTCAACGGGACCGGATTCTTCAGCGTCTGGCGGCGTTGCGGCATACGTTGAACGAGGCGGGGCTGCTTGGCCGGCTTGCGCAATTCGCTGAAACCCGAACGCAGGTGTCGGACGAGGACATGGAACCGGTCAACCGCGACTATTATGCCCGGCGGCTGCCCTGTCCCTTTCTCGACGATGACACGTGCAGCGTGTATGACGCGCGTCCCGCCGCCTGCCGGGAATTGCTGGTGACGTCCCCCGCCGAATGGTGTCAGGATATGGTCGGCAATCCGGTCCGGACGTTGCCGGTGCCGGTTCGCATCGCTACGGTGTTGAGCCTCATGTGGGCAACGATGACCGGCGGCGCCGCGCGATTGATTCCTCTTCCTGTTGCGCTGGATTGGGCGGAGCGACATGCCGGGGAAAATCACGCGCGCCACAACGGGGAGACGCTGCTCCACATGGGGATGGAGAAAATTCTTGGCTTGCTGCGTCGCGGGTCGTAGGCCGCTTCGCATCCTGCCGTGCCGGTCTTGACAAGCGAGCGCGCCGGTATGATAGAAGAAGAGGTCCGTCCACCCGGCCTGATTGGAAGCGAGGGTAAGACTCCATGCGCCTGTTTGTGTACGCCGATAATCTGCATCCGACGCAACTGAAAAGACGCGCGCCTGAACATCAGTTTTTATTCAAAGCCTACCTGCAGGACCACACCATTCACTTCCCGCGCTTTTCGTCCCAATGGCGGTGCGGTCTGGCCAGTCTCACCCCGTCACCGGGGGAGCGTGTGTGGGGCGTGGTGTGTGAACTGACCGACGAAGATTTGAAAATCATGGACGCCTTTGACGGTGAAGTGCTTGAAGGCGCGTTCCGGCATTTGGAAGCCACGGTGATGACGGAAGACGATCGCAAAGAACTGGTGACCATGCACGTGGCCAATCCCATCGGCAAATTTCGCGTCAAGGATACCTATGTGGATTTCGTCATCAAAGGCGTCAAGCACTGGGGACTGCCGGAAGAATATCTCGCCCTGTGGCAACGCTTTCATCCGGGAACGCCGGCCTGACGCGCCCGACTCACCATGCCCTCAATGGTTTGTCTCACATTGTTTGACACGCAGTCATTGGCACATTTCTCACGCATTCCAGACTGAAAGGAGTCGTCATGCCCAAGCCGAAATATCATATTCTTGTTTGCACCAACACCCGCCCGCCGGGTCACCCGAAACCTTCGTGCGGCGCCGCGGGATCGCAAAATATTCTCATGAATTTCAATATGGGCCTGATGGAACGCGGGATTCAACCGGGAGAAGTCCTTGTGACCGGCAGCACCTGCCTGGGGCCGTGCGAGCAGGGGCCTACCGTGGTGGTGTATCCGGATGGCGTCTGGTATTCCCAGGTCAAAGAAGAACACGTGCCGTTGATTCTTGATGAACACATCAAAAAAGGCACGCCGGTTGCGCAATGCAATCCCGATGCCGTCTGGAGTTGACGACGGCGGCCGCATATCCCGCACGATGACCGAAGCCAGTCCTCCTGTTCATACCGCCCATCAGGCCCGTGGGCCTGCGTCCATCGGATGCGGTGTGATCACCTGCAGCGATACCCGAACACCGGATACCGACACCAGTGGGCAGCTCATTCGCGATCTGCTCGCTCGGGCCGGGCATCGGATGGACGCCTACCATGTGGTGAAAGATGAGCCGGTTGAGGTCGGGAAACTCGTTCGGCAGTTGGGAGAGACCCCGGATTTGGACGCGATCATCATCAACGGCGGCACCGGCATTTCCCGGCGAGACTCCACGTTTGAAGCCGTTGACGGCCTGCTGGAAAAAAAACTGACGGGGTTTGGAGAACTCTTTCGCTATTTGTCCTACAAGGACATTGGCTCATCCGCGATGCTAAGCCGCGCCGTCGCCGGTCTGTATAAAGGGAAAGTGGTGTTCTCGATTCCCGGCTCAAGCGGCGCGGTGCGGCTGGCGATGGAGGCGCTGATTCTTCCTGAATTGCCGCATATTGTGGGGGAGATGCGGAAGTGACGTTGTTAATAGGAGCGGACAATGGACTTATCGCCAGAAGATGACCCATCTGGATTGGGAGGATTTATCACTGCGCCAGCATTACTCGGCAATTCGTTGCCTGAATGGAATTTTCTGGAAACGGACGTACAGGCAATGCGGAAAGATTGGATCGCAATCGGCAATGATTTGCGAATTGCCACGTCTTACCACCGACCTGGAAATAATCCGAGGACTACAAGAAGCGAAAAATACTGGCACGATTTTTTAAATTAGCCGGTGCTGAATCGCTGACGATATTGCCGGTACCACAGGAGCCGGGTACACCAAAGACGAAGCCCGTCTGTTCCTAAAACAACAACTTCCCCTCCGCGACCATCACGGCGTGGCCGCCGACTTTGATCTCCTGAATGGCGTCGTCGTCCGAGAAGACCTGGACGGTGATGCGTGACGGCCGGTCAATTTCATATCCCTGTTCCACAATAATTTCGGTGGTCGGGCCGACGTCCACGACGCCATGTTTGACGAGATAGGCGCCCAGCGCGCCGCTTGCGCTGCCTGTGGCCGGGTCTTCCGCGATGCCGATGGGGGCCGCGAACATGCGCGCGTGGACACTTGCCCAATCCTCAACGGTGATCGTTGTAAACACCATGAGGCCGTTGGCGCCAAGTTTCTCGCAAATTTCTTTTGTGCCCGTCTGGTCGGCGTGAATGGATTTTACGGCGGTTAGCGTGCGGACCGGCACAATGGCGACCGGCAGGCCGGTGGATACCACTTCAATGGGCAGCCGGGTGTCGGTCATGGCGGTTTTGTTGACACGCAACGACCGGCTGATTTCGTAGAGGTCCTGAATGTCCTCAACCGTTTCCAGAAATTGCGGCTTGGGTTGAGACATCATGACGCAGTCAACCTGGCCCCCGACCACGTGCAGTTCAACGGGAAAGAGGCCGATATTGCATTCAAACGTGAACCGCGTCATCGGTTCCCGCAAGGGAAATTTCCGCAACGCGCCGAGAATAAAGAATGTCCCGATCACCGGATGGCCGGCGAAGGGAATTTCCTGCGTGGGCGTAAAGATGCGCAGTTTGGCAATCGCGGCGGGGTCGGTGGGAGGCACCACAAAGACCGTTTCGGAGAGATTCATCTCGCGGGCAATTTGTTGGAATTCCCGGTCGGTCAGCCCTTCGGCATCGGGAATCACGGCGACGGGATTGCCGCCAAAAGGCTCATCGGTAAAGACGTCCGCTTTGTAAAATTGCAGTCGTCTGGTTGGCGTGGTCATGGGGAGGGTGTCAGCAATGAAATCAGTGACGCGGTTGAACGAGGCAAGATACCATGGCGCTCGCTCAATGGAAATACCCCGTGGCATGACCAGTCATGCGGTCAAACCGGGCGGGGTGTCACGACGTTATGCGCTCAACGGCATGGCTTCATAGTCGGCGGACCAGGGATTGCGCACGTAGTCTTCCACAAAATTTTGCAGCGTGCCGTTGCGGTAGAGTCGCGCATTGGCAAATTTTGTGTCGATTTTATGGAGTACCTTGACCCTGACGCCGGTTTTTTTCGTAAATTCATCCAGGGTGATGCCCCTGATGTCCATATTCCTCCCGCGTCCGGATTCCAGCACGCATTTGGGTATGTGAAGCCGTTTCTGATCGGTCAGCTGTTGCCGGATGTCGTCAAACGTGAGCAGCACGGTGCAATCCGAGTCGCCGCCGAGCGTTGTGTTTGGCACACACAGAAAGCGGGCGCGATTTTTTCGATACAGGTTGAGAATCTTCGCCACGCTTTTTGCCATGACCACCGTGTCTTTTTTCTCAAGTTCCAGGGTGTCGAACGCGCTCGCGATGCGCTTTCGATTGAGAAACGCCGTCACGTAGGCTTCGGTGTGAATGGTGGACAGGTTCGGCACGCCGGCGTCATAAATGCGTTCCGCTTCAACGCGAAGAAACTTTCGCCCCTGCCGCATGATGCCGGCCGTTTCGTCCGTGATGCCGCCGACAGGCGTGAGACAGCCCATCCATAACACGCATTTTTGATTAATCTTCGCAATCTCTTTCGCGTCTTTGGACATGGTCTGTTCGCCAAACGCATAAAAGTTGGCAGAGGACACCGCCGGGCCGTCCAGCACTTTCATCAGGTGCCGTACGGACGGCGCGTGCGGCATGAGCTGCTGCCGGTACGGACTCAAGGTAATGACCGATAATTCAAAATTCACCCGCCCCGGATACTGTGCCGCCAGTTGATGAATTTTCGGAACGTGGACAAAGCCCACGGTAAAAAACTGAATGTTTTTATCCGTGTATTTGAGGAAATCTTCGACCCATTCCATGGCACTGGGGTGGAGGAACAGATCCGTCCATTCCATGTATTCATTGCCCCCCAGGCACCAGTACTGCAGGGGGTCGGTGGGTTTGGCATTGATATAATTGAGGATAAATTCCCAATCATCCTGCGTGGTTTTCGGCGGGTCGTTGGTTTCGCGGTAGGAATGATCAAGTTCGTAACAGAAGCTGCATTTGACCGGACATTGCTTGCCCAGGCTCAAGGGGATTTTCCCCGCGTCCATTTCGCGCGTCAGGACTTCCCGATGCCCTTTGCCTTGCAGCACCAGCGTGGGTTCTAAAACCGCAAGCTCACGTCCCATGTTTTGCCCCGTCCTCGTGAGATGTACGATGCCACGGCATTATGCCGGTGTTCACTGTTTTGCTGACTAACAAGGTCGTCATTCCTGTGAAGAAGGTCGTCATTCTCGTGAAGAAGGTCGTCATTCTCGTGAACAAGGTCGTCATTCCCGTGAAGAAGGTCGTCATTCCCGCGAAGGCGGTCGTCATTCCCGCGAAGGCGGGAATCCAGGCTTCTTTGGGGTTTTTCCCGTTTTCCACATGACGCCTGGAAGATGGATTCCCGCTCAACACATTGCGGGAATGACGGCTTGAAAGCAAGATGGATTCCCGCTCAACACATTGCGGGAATGACGAGCTTGAAAGCAAGATGGTCACGACCATGATGCACGTTTCACGCTTGATGTACGACGCCTGCTCACGTTATCGTTCCGGTGATGTCTGTCCCGTCTTCATCGTCCAGCCGTCAGGATCGTGCATCGGAAGATGCGCTGGCCAACGCCCTTGCACTCTTCAAGCTCACGCTACCTCTTCACCCGACCACGCTCCATGAACGGTATCGGGCACTCCTGGCAACCTGGCATCCCGCTCGCTATGCCAGCCTGACCAATAATCCGACCAAATATATGCAAATGTACAAGAAAGGGGAGGCGATGACCAAGGACGTGGAGGCGGCGTACACCGTGTTGAAGGCACGACTGGAAAAACACGGTCACGCATCGTTTCCGATGTGACGGTCCGACGCCGTGCGCTATTGAGCCGAATGGCTGACCACCCTCGCCATCCCTGGTTCCCCGTCTTTGCCGCCTTCGGGGTCGGCTTTGGCCACCGGCCAGGTGATCAATCCGGCCACGGTGTCGGGCTGGGCGTCGGCGGGACTGTGGTTGGTGGCATAAATTTGCGGCAACCGGTTGGTGCCAAGCTCTGAAATGTAGAGAAAAATCTGCTCCCTGGCGTTGATGCGCACGGCCCAGGGTTCAAAATCATTCTGATAGAACTCCTCACACATCTGCATGGCATCCAGGCAACTCAAGCCGCCCGGTTCCTTCAGCGTGTAATAATAATCAAGCGGCATATCGTACTCATCCTGTTTGTGAATCGTCATGCCGAATTTTTCAGGATTCCGGACCATGGGGGTATGGCGATAGGCCACAAAGTAAAACAATTCAACGGAATGAATGTTGGCTTTATTCTCCAGCAGGAACTGCCGGGTCTCTTCCGCTTCTTCCCTGGTTTCTCCCGGGAAGCCGTAAAACGCCATCACGTGATTCCAAATGCCCACTTTGGACGCTTCGCGCAGGTTATGCTCAATCACACTCTTCCGCGCGTGCTTGTCCATGAGGGCCAGGACGCGTTCATTGGCCGACTCCATCCCGTAATACAGGGTCTTGCATCCGGCCCTGGCGGCTAATTGCCAGACGTCCGGGTCCTGGAGTGTTTCTTCAAAACGAATCAACGTGGTCCATTTGATATCCACGCGTTCTTCCACCAGAAGTTGCGACACCTTCTTAAAGAGCGCGGGCGGATACGATTCGTCGGCGAAGAGAAAGTGATCGGCGTGATATTTGTCCTTGAGGGCTTTGACTTCCCGAATCACGTCCGCGGCGGGTTTGCCGCGATACTGATCAAAGTACCCCTGTCCGTGATCGCAGAACGTGCACCGCCCCCAGTAACAGCCCCGGGTCGCCAGGTAGGGGAGGATGCGTCGGGGCACAAAATAGGCATCCAGCGGCAACCCGTCAAAATCCGGCAACGGGAGCGTCGTGGTTTTTTCCGTATAAATCTCCGCGTTGATTCGCACCTGCCCGTTGTCCCGGTACATCAGATTCGGCACGGCCTGCCATGAGCGATCACCAACCAGGGCTTCCAACAACCACAACAGCGCGTGTTCGCCTTCGTACAGAATGGCGGAATCAAACACGGAGGTGAACAGCGGCTCCTGTTTGGCCAAATCTTCCTGGAGCCGCGTCATCACGTTGCCTCCGACCGTGATGTGAATGTCCGGAAATGCCTCTTTGATCATTTTGCAGAAGGTGAATCCCGCGATTAATTGCATTTGCGTCCCGATGGAGACGCCGATCACGCCGGGTCGCGCTTTCTCCACGGCGGGCAGCACGAGTTGTCGGCAGACATCCCGGTACACGTTCACCTGCTCATCGTCCAGACAGGCCAGCACGTCACTCGACACCCCGGGGCGATAGCCCAGATTGCTTTCCATCGGGTAGTACACGAGGGAGGCGGGGAAATACGCGGCGGAGATATACCGCATGACGTCACGAAACACGTTCAACGCCCATTCCAGTTTGCCGGCGTTGTAGAAATCCTCACTGCGGTTGATGCGTTTCGCTTCCTCGGCGTTCGCGATTAAAGTCATCACGTCGCAGGCCAGGGCCTCTTGCAGCCGTGCTTTTTGGGCCAGTTCCTTCTCGCTCAACCCATCGCGCCCTTCCCTGTCGTCCAGCGCCCGCAACTGTTGGGCCATGCGAGCGTTCACCAGGATCAGGAACACGTCGCTGAAGAACAACTCATACATTTCAATATTGACGTCCCGCTGAATGACCTCATGCCCGTGTTCCCGAAGGACCGCCGTGAGACTGGGCAGCGCCAGATACGGGGCGGTGGGCACCCACTCCGGCGGGAACAGCAGCATGGTCTTCAATTTGCGGCCGCTTTCGGACGCCGCCGCCGTGTGATCAATGTGTATGAGAGAGGATGTCATGGGTATCAGACGTTCGTCAGCGCTTCCGCGTTCTCTTCCGGAGCAATGCGGAACTGGAGAGCGGGCAGTCGGTTGGTGCCAAAGTGGGCCACGTAGAGGAAGACGTATTCACGGATATAAATCTTCAAATCCCAGCCGGTATAATGGTTCTGCTCAAACTCTTCAAACACGCGCTCGGCATCTTCCACGCCGAGTCCGTCTTTCACGGTAAAGTAATAATCCATGGCCAGATCCCATTCGGGATTTTTGTAGTACGTAATGCCCCATCGCTCCGGATTTTTCGCCACCGGCGTGTGCTTGCTAAGATCAAACGTGCCAAAGCCGATGGAATGCACATGCTGTTTGTTGTCTTCCAGAAACTGCATGGAAAACTTCGCGTCTTCGTATCGCTCGCCGGGGAACCCGAAAAAGCCCATGACGTGGTTCCAGACCCCGTGTTGAGAAGACAGCTCCAGGCTCCGTTGAATCACATCCGTGGTCGTGGCCTTGTCCATGAGCGTCAGGACCCGCTCACTGCCGGACTCATAACCCATGTGGAGAAATTTGCACCCGGAATCCCGTGCGTCCCGCCACACGTCATCATCCAGCAAACTCTTCTCAAAACGAATATGCGTGGTCCACGCAATGTCCAAATGGTGTGCCTTCAGTTCGCGGGTCAGCTTGCGGAACAGGGCCGGGGGATACGATTCATCGGTAAAGTGAAAATGACGCGCCTGATATTTATCCCGAAGGCCGCGCACCTCCTCAATGATTTCCTGAATTTTCTTGGTGCGGTACCCGGCCGTATAGCCTTCGCCGTGATCGCAGAATTCACACCGTCCCCAATAGCAGCCGCGCGTGGCGAGATAGGGCAGGACGGGTTCCGGCACGAAATATTTTTCCAGGGGGAGTCCGTCAAAATCCGGAGGGGGCAAATCCGCCATGTTCTCGGACGAGGTGAGCGGAGACGTATGAATGCCGGCCTCATCCCGCCACAGGACGTTCGGAATTTCGTTCAGGTCACGCTCCGTGCCGATTGCCTCCACTAATTGCAGAAACGCCGTTTCGCCTTCATACACCACGGCGCTGTCAAACAGCGCAAACAGCTTTGGCGTGTCCGGCAGGACGTCGCGCAACCGCGTCACGGTATTCCCTCCGATCGTCACGTGGATATCCGGAAAATGTTCCCGGATCATGGCGCAGAAGGTCATGGAAGAAAACAGTTGTTGCCGCAGGACGATGGAAATCCCGATCACATCCGGCCGCTCCGCGATAATGGCAGGCTTCACAAGATGATCAAAGACATCGCGATACACGTTGACCTGCGTGTCCTCAACGGCGGCGAGCACGTCCGAGGACATAAAGAGTTTATAGGACAGGTCCGTCTCCATCGGCGGCATGCAGATGCGCGCGGGCGCGTATGCCAGCGAGATGGCCGCGGTGACGTCCCGAAAAACCTGCATGGCCCATTCCAGTTTGCCGGCGTCGTAGAAATCCGGGGAACGGATGATGGCTTTGGCGCGCTCCGCCTGTTCAATCAGGTCGGCCATGTACGACCGGGTGCAGGCGCACAGGGCAATCTGCAATTCGGTTTCTTCATCCGAGAGGCCCCGGTCCCTGGCCAGTTTTTTCAGACGATCAAGTTGTTGGGGAATGCGTTTCAGGATGCGCTTGAGAAAGTCCGCGCTGAAATACCAGTCGTACATCTCCAGATTGACGTCTTTCTGCACGACCTCATGCCCCGCTCGCCGGAGAAAGGCCGTCAACGTCGGGAGACTCAAGTATGGTTCGGAGGGATACCAGTCAGGAGGGAAGATCAGCATGACCTTTTTCTTCGGTCTGCTGTCGGCCCGGGATTCCTGGCGACGGGATTTGATCAGTTGTGGACTGATCAGCCCGCCTTTATTATAATCAATCCTCATGGCAACTCGTACAGGGGATATAGCCAAAGATCATCATGCCCCGATGCCATTCTAATCGGTGGCACAATGCCGGTCAAGGTTGAAAATATTGGTCCCTGTCACGGATCGGCGAAGATTGAAAAGCGGGGTTGGTGCGCATGGTGTGGTTTTTCAACCACACCATGCCGCATTATGAGGATGCGCGGATGGTGCGTCCGAAGTTGCCGATGGCCTCCGCATACGTGGCAAGCCGTTTGGGGGGGCCGTAAACGCTGGATTCATCAATTTCGCGCAATAGGGCCAAGTCCATTGTTATTATTTGCTATTTGCAATGGAGAATCGCCAGCATGGCTATGAATGCAGAAGGGGAGTAAGACGGTATGTCTCTTGAGCGATTAAACATTGAGAAGATTCGCGCCAGTTTTATTGATATCTGGAAACGTGAGAAATCTATCCTGGATGAACAGCGCGAAATTGCGCGCGAACTGAAAAAAGATGTGCGCCGACTCGGACATTACCAGGGGAGCACGGTCGCATTCGTTGCCGCCGATGGCGGCGATAACCGTATTCGTCTGAATTCCTCCATGAATGTGGGGCCAGCCATTGCGGAGTTGGTGAGAATTGTTGATTCCAACGGGCGCGAACAGGCGTTGGAAGCGTTTTGCGGCACCGACGGCGACGATGTTTTTGATGCAATGTCGCCGGCCCATCGTTTGTGCAGAGAGTTGGGGTATGAACATGTGGCGTGTTTGTCGCCGTTTCTCGGCAACAAAAACTTGTCACGGTCGGCACAGATGTCGGAGTATCGTGAGATTGTCGAATGGGCGGTGCTGTACGATCTGTTGACCCGCAAAGCATGGGGAAGTGACACCTTGTTGGTGCGCGAAGGCGCATTGCGTACGCGAGCATTCACACGATCAAGTTTTAAGGCTTTGGATGCAAAGATTCGCGAAGCTTATGAACAGCACAAAAAAGACGGCATCAATATGTATTTTGCCGGTGTTGCCAAACAAACGGCGTTATTGAACCGTTTGCATTCCGCGCTCTTATTGGAAAATGTCTTTGATCGGGAGGAGCCGCAATTTGTCCATGTGCCGTACGACGTCGCGGAAAAATTTTATGAACGCCGGTGGCTGGATACGATGGAGACCGCCGAACATCGAGAATATAATTCACTGGCGGAGATGTATCTGGTTAAATTTGGCGATCATCCGCTGGACAGGGTATGGCCAGTGGACATCGCGGTATGGCAAGCGAATGATGCGGAAAAAATACTCGGCTACCTTGCCGAAGACGCTCGTCCCGGTTTTCCCATTCCCGACTTTCCGTCATGCATTCAGCGTGCGCACGAGCATGCGAAAATTGGCGGAATTGAACTGTCTTACTTGACCGATTTGTTGCTTGAGGAAATCTCGGGCGGCATGAATGAAGAAGATAGAGAGAAAATTGTGCGCGCTCATTGCTTGCGCGAAAATGTCGCCGCCTTGAGATATCACAATGAATAACAAAATAGAACTTTTCCCGGAAGAGAATATCATCGGCAGTTTCAAGGGATTTGCCGAACGTGGGATGGAATTCGCCGCTGAATTGGTGATTCCCTACAGCAAAGAAGAGATCGACCAGCCGCAATTGGGAAATTTTATTTTGGTGGAACTGTCCACGTCGAAACAGGCATCGCTTGGACGCATCACTAAAATTCTTCCGTCCGGCATGTTGGCGTCGGCGGAAGGCGAGAACTACATTGAGCGTATGCGGGCACGAAAGAGCGAGATTCCCAAAGATCTGAAAGAACGCATGCTGAAATACCGCGTACAGATTAAGTTGCTTGGCGTGTTACGTGACCACCCCTTTGGCTTTATGCCTTCACAACGACGATTGCCGCATTTAGGTGCGCGTGTGGCATGGCCATCGAATGAGGTGTTGATGGAACTCTGCAAACTCGGTGGCGGTGAAACCGATGTTGGACATTTTGCACTGGGCGAATTCATTTATTCCGGCGCGTCCGGCGAACAAGTGGGTGGCCAATTCATGCACTTGAATCCCGAATTGAAAGTGACCTTTGATGTTGGCAAACTGGTCGCGCGACGCACGGCGGTTTTTGCACGTGCCGGTTATGGCAAATCCAATCTGATGAAATATCTTGTCAGCGAATTGTACCGGAAAACGCCGAAAACAGACGATCATTTCAATCGACCGGTGGGCATGCTGATTTTTGATGCAGATGGTGAATATTTTTGGCCTGACATTAAAGGTCGTCCGGGTTTGTGCAACATGCCGCATTTGGCGGACAGCATCGTTGTGTACTCCAACCGCCCTGCGCCCAACAGCCATTATAAAAATTGGTTAGCCGGCAACATAAAAATAAATCTGGCACAACTCAAGGCACACGACGTATTTTCCATCGCTTTGACATCTGAACGCCAGGACCAGCAGAACGTTATTAAACTCAAATCCATAAAGGGTGATAAATGGAAACGATTACTTGCGACCGTTATGGATCATGGGATGAGCGCGGACTTCTCCAAAATTGGCGAGTTGCTTGGCTATAGCAGCGCGCAGGCTAAAACCGCTGTTGCCGAAATTAACGCGGCCTTAAGCAATGTGAATTTTGTCGTGAATATGTTGCATGATCCAGACAGCACTTTTGTGGATGGTGCGCTTAAATCTTTATCGCAAGGGAAAATTGTCATCGTTGATGTCAGTTTGCTTAGCGCTAAAGGTGGGGAAGTGGTGGCGGGGTTGCTGATGAGAAAAATCTTTTCCAAAAACCAGGAAGAATTTACCGATGGCTCGTCTCTGCCGGTCATCGCTGTCATTGAAGAAGCGCAACGGGTACTTGGCGGGCGACTGGATGACACCAGCCCGTTCGTGGAATGGGTGAAGGAGGGGCGTAAATATGATCTCGGCGCGGTAATGGTGACGCAACAGCCGGGATCCATTTCAGGTGAATTGCTAAGTCAGGTTGACAATTGGTTTTGTTTTCACCTTCTGTCGGAAGGCGATGCCGGCGTATTGGGAAAATACAATTCGCATTTTTCCTCGGATATTCTCTCGCACATGATCGCCGAACCAATACGGGGAAATTGTTTTATGTGGAGCGCGCCTGACCAGCCTTTTGTGCTACCTGTGCGTGTGCACGAATTTAAGGTGGATGCCACTGGCGATAAACGTGAGCCGCTCAAAGCTGTTAAACGCATTATTGACGAAGGGCTGCAGGAAAATCTTGAGGAGATGAGCAAAAAACTTGTGGTGCAAATTTGTGCTGATGGGCGTGAACGTAAACTTGGATTGAAAACTTTTCCGGACAAGTATCGTGGAGTTAAATCTGGCAAGTTGTACTTTTTAATTAAGCGCAGCATTCAAATTTCCGATAGCGAAATTGACCGCCACAAAGAACCTTTGTTTAAGAATGTTTTGGGGGAGTGCGATGTTCGTGAAGAAGGCGGTATTGACTATTTTTGTGCGTCGAAAACCGCATGGGACAAAGTGTTGAAGGAAAATTAATCGTGTGGCTTTGGATGTTTCTGTGGGCGATGGCGAAGCAATGAACGTTATAGGGAGGACATGGAACGTGAATGTAATACGATGGGGACTACAATCATGTATCGTATCCATGGGGTTTTGCATCACGATGGCCCTGACGGCGGGCATGCTCCATGCGGAAGCGCCGACTGTGCTTCACGTGGGAACATTTTCCAGTATGGAAGCGGGAGGGCCTTACCCGGATTCCTGGCAACCCCTCACGTTTGAAAATATTGAAAAGCATACCGAGTATTCGCTGGTGGACGACCACGGCACGGTGGTCGTGAAAGCCGAGAGCCGCGACTCTTCCTCCGGGTTGACGCGGGAAATTGCCATTGATCCGAAGTTGTATCCCATTGTTGAATGGCGATGGAAGGTCGGGAACGTGTTGAAAAACGGTGACGTCACGCAGAAGGCGGGCGACGATTATCCGGCCAGGCTGTACATCACGTTTGAGTATGACAGCAGCAAGGTCGGGTTTTTTGAGAAGGCGAAATATGAAACGGCCCGTTTTTTGTACGGCCAGTATCCGCCCATCGGCGCCATCAATTATATTTGGGAAAGCAAAAGTCCTGTGGGCACGATGGTTGTCAATCCCTTCACGGATCGCGTGCAGATGGTTGTCGTGGAAAGCGGGCAGGCGAAAGTCGGGGAGTGGGTGACCGAGTCACGCAACATTTATGAAGATTACAAAAAGGCGTTTGGCGAAGACCCGCCCATGATTTCCGGCGTGGCCGTGATGACGGATACCGACAATACCCATGAGTCGGCCGTCTCCTGGTTCGGGGATATTGTGTTTAAGGCGTCACCCGAATAACTCCACGCCCCGCTATTTCCGTCAATGACCGGCAGGACACCGTTCGGGTGGCCATCTCATTCCATGCAGACTATGGGTGTAAATTAGAACTTCTGATTGGTGTCTGTCGGTTGATTTTTTGATTCTTCTGATTTTTGCTTTTAATTGCCCACGCTGGTAATCGAACTAACCTGCTTTCTTGGCACAACAATACTGGTTTTAGATTCTTTGTTTAGGAATATAAAAAAATCTCTGCTGCTGACTATTAAAACCATATCTTTTTCTGTGTGAGAGTTGGGGCTCTTGAACTCAAAGTCGTATTTTTTAATATCAGCTATATCAGAATTTTTAAGTTCAGAGATTTGTATATACACAAAATAAAATAAATTTCCTACTAGAGACAGAACAAACATAATAAAAAATGTCGCTATTATTGGTTTTTTAAAATACTTTTGTGCGATGTAACCAGAAATTTTGATACTCAGAATAAACAACAGTAGGCCAATGACAAACCACATGACGAAACCAAACGACATGAATAAACTTTTTGTGTTTACATAAACTTCAAGAGCTATCACAATGAGAAGAAAAATTATTAAAATCATTAAATAATAACGAAAATTTTGGCGTTTTCTCTCGCAATCCAGATGCCATTTGGGTTTTCGAGATAGAGTTCGTATGCCGAGAGAAATTCCAATCAGTGAATGTACAGTCGCCAGTATTGTGAGTTCGATTTTATCTATGCTCGCTGTAATATAATCTTCTATTGAGAAAAAATTTGATATGTCAATGTCAAAGGCGCCTAGTAAAATTCTGTTGTAGAGATAGCCCGCGATCAAGAAAAGCGGAGCTATGGAAATAACAATTGTGTTAATTAGATGTGCGTTGAATGAAATCTTTAATGCGCCGCGATCAGCAATAACAGAGCGTATTTTTTTCGATTCTTTCCGTGTTTTATTTCGTACCTTGTCCGTCATGCTCGCAGTGAGAGGAGTAATTTTGTCATCTATATCCTTCGCTTTGTCTAGATAGTATGTTGCCGATTCTTGATCTTTCATTTGAGACTCAAAGTAATGGCAAATTAGCCAGTAGTCTTTCTGTGTACTTTTTATATGTTCTTTGTCCCTCACGAGCAATATCGTTTCCTCTATTTTGTTCTGATTGATTTCGTATTCTTTTCTGAAATCCACGTATATCTCTTTAAGTTTTTCCGTAACATTTTTGCGCAGAGACTCAGGGCCTTTGCCAGTAAAGATGTCTGGATTCACGAGCTTCCAAGATGCTATGTAAATAATGTTATCTAATTCCTCATCATGTCCATCCAAATGTGCATCCGGTAGTTCAGCCCTGATTTGCAATGTCAGCAATATTCTTAAATCAAATTGGATAGTCGCAGTACGTTTCAATACAAACGAATCCATCTTTAATATTTTTCGAAATGCGTTCAGGCAACTATGATACATCTTGATTTTCCTTTATAGAATGAATGCCAGGAATCATTTGTTCAATTTTGCGAATATAATAATAGCTGTTCGAAATTTGTTCAAGTGTCGGGTCGCTGTGGTTGTGGGGGGCACCTACCGCAAATTCGGCGCCAGCCACCGTTCAACGTCCGCCACGTCCATTCGTTTGCGCGCGGCATAGTCTTTCACCTGGTCATGCTCAATCGTGCCTACGGCGAAGTATTTGGCTTGCGGGTGGGCGAAGTAGAAACCGCTGACCGATGCGGCCGGGAACATGGCAAAGGTTTCCGTCAAGTAAATGCCGGTGGATTTTTCGGCATCCAGCAGATCAAACAACATCCGTTTTTCCGTGTGATCCGGGCAGGCGGGATACCCCGGCGCCGGACGGATGCCCCGATAGCGCTCTTTGATTAACTCGTCATTGGACAGCGTGGCGTCGTTTTCATAGCCCCACGTTTTGCGGGCCTCCCGATGCAGCCATTCGGCAAACGCTTCGGCCAGCCGGTCGGCCAACGCTTTCGCCATGATGGAGTTGTAATCATCATGGTCGCTTTCAAATCGCCGGCACACGGCATCAAGGCCGATACCCGTTGTGACCGCAAACCCGCCAAGCCAGTCGGCCACCCCGGTGTCTTTGGGCGCCAGAAAGTCCGCCAGAGCATAATTGAATTCCCCCGCAGATTTGTCGAGTTGCTGGCGAAGGGTATGGAAGGTGGCGATCACCTCCGAGCGCGACTCATCCCTGTACACTTCAATATCGTCTCCCACGCTATTGGCCGGAAACAATCCATACACCGCCCTGGCCGTGAGTAACCGTTGCTCAAGAATGTCCTTGAGTAAGCCCCTGGCATCATCAAACAGCTCCTGGGCCTTCTTCCCCACAATGGGGTCTTCCAGGATTTTGGGGTATCGGCCTCTCAATTCCCACGTATGGAAAAAGGGCGACCAGTCAATCATCGGCACCAAATCTTTCAGCGGCTGATTCTCAATGACCCGTCTGCCGATCAACGCCGGCCTGGTGATATTCGGGGCTTGCCAGTCAATCGCGATGCGCCGCGTTCGGGCTTCTTCCAGCGGCAGCAATTTTTTCATCGTCTTCTTGCTGGCATGGGCTTCACGCGACCGTTGCTGCTGCTCCCGGACTTTTTCGACAAACCCGGGTTTGTCTTTTTCGCTCAACAATTGCCGGACGACGTTCACCGCCAGCGACGCGTCCAGGACGTGCACCACGGGTTCCGGGTAGCCCGGAGCGATTTTGACAGCCGTATGCGCTTTGCTCGTCGTCGCGCCTCCGATGAGCAGGGGAATGGTGAATCCCTGGCGCGCCATTTCTTTCGCGTTGTGGGCCATTTCCTCCAATGACGGGGTAATCAGGCCGCTCAAGCCGATCATGTCAACGCGCTCTTCTGTGGCGGTTTGCAAAATCTTCTCGCAGGAGACCATCACTCCAAGATCAATCACGTGATAGTTGTTGCAGCCCAGGACAACCCCCACGATGTTTTTGCCGATGTCATGCACATCGCCCTTGACCGTCGCCATCAGCACCTTCCTTTGTGCCGGTCTTCCTGCCGCCTGTTTTTCCTGCTCCATGAAGGGCAGCAGATACGCCACGGCCTTTTTCATCACGCGCGCGCTTTTGACGACCTGCGGCAAAAACATTTTGCCGGAACCAAATAATTCTCCCACGATATTCATGCCGTCCATCAACGGCCCTTCAATCACATGGATCGGTTTGTCATAGTGTTGGCGGGCCTGCTCCACGTCGTCATCAATGTAGTCCACAATGCCCTTGACCAATGCGTGAGAGAGACGCGCTTCAACGGTTCCGTGTCGCCACGCGTCGTCTTTGACCACTGTTTTGCCGCCCTGTTTCACGGTTTCGGCAAAGGTGACCAGCCGCTCGGTGGCGTCGGACCGGCGATTCAGCAGGACGTCTTCAACAAGCTCCAGCAGATCTTTGGGGATGTCCGCATAGACTCCCAACTGGCCGGCATTGACGATGGCCATGTCGAGACCGGCGTTGATCGCGTGATACAGAAACGCCGTGTGCATGGCTTCGCGCACGACGTTGTTGCCGCGGAAGGAGAAGGAAATATTGCTGACTCCGCCGCTGACCTTGCAGTGCGGCAGCGTGGCTTTGATGCGACGGGTGGCTTCAATGAAATTGTTCGCATAGTCATTGTGCGCGTCAATGCCCGTGGCGACCGTCAGAATATTCGGATCAAAAATAATATCCTGCGGCAGAAATCCAACGTCGTTCGTCAGAATGCGATAAGCCCTGGAGCAGATTTCGACCTTTCGCTCAATCGTGTCGGCCTGCCCGGCTTCATCAAAGGCCATCACCACCACGGCCGTCCCGTACCGGTTAATCAATTGCGCCTGCTCCGTGAACTTTTCCTCGCCTTCCTTGAGGCTGATGGAATTCACCACGCCCTTGCCCTGAATACATTGCAGCCCGGCCTCCAGCACCGACCACTTTGAGCTGTCAATCATAATGGGCACGCGGCAAATATCGGGTTCCGAGGCGATCAGATGCAGAAAATGCACCATGGATTTTTCCGAATCCAGCATGGCTTCGTCCATGTTGACGTCCACAATCTGCGCGCCGCCTTCAACCTGCTGCCGAGCCACCGAGAGAGCGTCTTCAAACTGGTCGTTGAGAATCAACCTGGAAAATTTCGGCGATCCCGTGATGTTCGTCCGTTCCCCGATGTTAATGAAGTTCACCTCGGGCCGAATCGCCAGCGGTTCCAACCCGCTGAACCGCGTCACGTGATCGGCGGCGACCACCGTGTGCGGGGGAAGGTCACGCACCGCCCTGGCAATGGCCGCAATATGTTCGGGCGTGCTGCCGCAACAGCCGCCCACGATATTCAACCACCCGTTCCCGGCAAAATCCCGCAAATCGTCCGCCATGCGCCGCGGCGTTTCGTCAAACCCGCCAAAGGCGTTCGGCAATCCCGCATTGGGATGACAACTGATGAAGACGGGCGCGATGTTCGACAGCTCCTCAAGATAGGGACGCATTTGCCTGGCCCCCAGCGCGCAGTTGATGCCGACGCTGAACGGGCGCGCATGGGCGATGGAATGCCAGAAGGCTTCAATCGTTTGACCGGAGAGGGTGCGCCCGCTTCGGTCGGTAATGGTCACGGACGCCATTGCCGGCACATCCACCCCGTGTTCAAGGCGGTACTGGTCAATCGCAAAAAACGCGGCCTTTGCGTTGAGCGTATCGAAAATGGTTTCCACAAGCAGCAGGTCAACGCCGCCGTCCATCAACCCCCGGACCTGTTCGTAGTAGGCGGCCCGCAGTTGTTCAAACGTCACCGCGCGGAACGCCGGGTTGTTGACGTCCGGCGACATGGACGCCGTGCGATTGGTGGGCCCCATCGCGCCGGCCACCACTCTGGGCCGTGAAGGATCGCGCGCGTTCGCCGCGTCCGCCGCCTTCCGCGCCACTTCCGCGCCGGCCAGGTTGATGTCGTATGCCAGATGCTCCATCTGGTAATCGGCCATGGAGATGCCGTTGGCGTTAAACGTATTCGTCTCAATCAGGTCCGCGCCGGCTTCCAGGTAGTCGTGATGGATCTCATAAATCAGGTCCGGCTGGGTGAGCGCCAACAGGTCGTTGTTCCCTTTGACGTCGCAGGGATGGCTGGCAAACCGCTTTCCCCGAAAGTCGGACTCCGTCAAGCCACGCTGCTGGATCATCGTTCCCATGGCGCCGTCCATCACGACGATGCGCCGGCGCAGTTCATGGTGGAAGGCGTCCATGTGGGGTGTGGTGTGTTTCATGGGTATTCCTCACACGCGGCGGCGCGTGAACATTCCTCTTCCCCGCACGGTTTCCAGGTTGGTGGCCCGCCAAAGGCGCCAGCCTCACGGGTCCGGACAAAAACGGGGTGACTATACGACTCTCGCCTCGCAGGGTCAAAACCCGGCGCGTGGTCGTGAACCCGGGTCTCACGCGATGCGCGCGTTCGCGCACCGGGGAAAGCCCGGTACGCCATCAATCAAACATGGATTCACGTTGGCGCGGACATGACGGCAGCGTGCGCGACGCGGCTTGACGCACCCGCATGGCGGGCATAGGATGCGGGGAAGTGAGAACGATTGATGTCCATTTTTCGTTCAAAGCATGTCCTCATGGCCTGGCTCCTCGTTGTCGTTTTGTGGAGTCCGCTTCCCACCGTTCCCCTGCATGCCACCCCGTTTTTTGAAGATGGTTTTCTGGGCCTGACGCAGCAGGAAGTCCATGCCAAATTTGGCGTCCCTCATGCGGTCCGCTCAAGGAAGGCCGCCCTGCGCGTGTTCAGTTATTATTCGCCAGAGGACTGGGCAAAATATTTCAGCAAACTCGTGTCTCCCGAAAACGGCGAGGACGTGTACACCTACTCACGCGATGGCATTCAGGTACGCTATGCCTTTGTCTATACACCCGACCGCCGGGAGGAAGGCGATTTTCCCACGTTGTACGTCCGCCGGGTTGAAGTCGAATTTACCCCGGATGTCCCCTTAAAGGCCATTCCGGGGTTGGTCCGGGAATTCAGCCCTTCCACCAGTCTGGATGCTCCGGCGTTTCGCTCCAATCTTTGGGTGCTCCTGTTTAAGGGGCCGGCGTCACGGGAGGCCGCACTCGTTGTGGAAGAATGGAACAAGGACGCCTGGGAGTGGTCGCTGGCCTACCAGTTATTCTCCCTGAATGGTCTTCCCGACTACCTGACCGTGGATGCCCCCATTGACCGGCTGGAATTTACCGTTCAGAGCTTGCCCCGGATTCACATCATCGGTCGTCATACCCATGAACCCACCCTGAATCCCTATTCCCCGGAATTTGCCCGCCGCGTTCCGGCGCCGCCCAAAACCAGGAAACCCGTTCCGGTTCCGGACTATGCCGAATAATGCGCCTGCCTGCCCTGCGCCCGGCGTGTGTTTATGTGACGTCTTCCATGCGAAGATCATGGAGATCCGTTAAGAGCAGGTAGGCTTCACCCCACTGGTGAGGGCTTTCCAGATTCCAGTCCTCCTGGATGCCCGCGCGCTTCAATCGCACCCCCCACAAGCCGCCAAACACCACGTACGCGGTCCCGCGTCCGGATTCTTCCACCGGCTGCACCATGGCCGGGCAGACCGGCCGGGTGTCGGCATCGGTCCACCCCACAATGTCGCACCATTCACCCCGTGAAGAATGTTCGTAACTCCTGACCTGCCGCAGACGTCGCGCCGGGCCCAGTTCCTTGAAACGGAGAAAGACCGAGGTCTCGCAGTTCGGGCTCTGTTCAACTTCAAGAAACATTGTCGCGCCTTCGTTGACCCTTGTCGCGCACGGTTGTAGACTGTCCACAGTGATGACGACCCCACCGCCAGCATCCGCTCCCGCGTCAACGCCCCCTCATGCCGGCGAAGGGTCCGCTCCCGGCACGGTTGCGGTCGGGCCACCGCTCTCCATTCCCTGTCGACGTCCGGTTCGGCTGACCCTCTACACGCTGCTGGGCCTCGTGGCCGTCGGCATGCTGGCCTGGGGATTGCTGCCGGGATGGCTGGATCCGACCTTTGAACAGCACATCAAGGACGAAAACGTCATCGTGGGCATGACGCGCGAACAGGCCATGCAAGCCTGGGGGTCACCGTATCAAATGAACATCACCTACACCGACCGGGGCGTGCGTCGGGAAGAATGGGTGTATGAAGATTGGATTGACGCCGGGTCCGTCCAGCACCGCCACCTGTATTTTGAAGAAGGCATTCTGATGGGCGGGTGGTACTAGCCGGCGCGTGTGCTGTTGGACGATGGGCGATCATCTGACGGGCTACGGGGTTTCGGTAATCTGCACCCGCCGCTCCCGGTTGCCCCCGCCACTGACCACGAGCACCCGTTTCCATTCACGAATTTGATACACGGCCCAGGCGCCCGGCTTGCCTTTGAAAAACGCGTGCGGGTCCTCCCCCTTGGCCTGGAGATAGGTGGGTTCCGTAAAGCCCTCATCCAGCACATAATCCATCAGGCTGTCCGTGGTCATCCCCTCGCCGTGCAAAGCCACCTCGGACAAAAAGGTCAGGATGTCGTCAGGGTTCGCTAACGTTACCGGATCAAAGGCCATGTTGCTTTTCCCGCATATAATGGTATGCTGTAACACCTGTCTGTACTTGAGTAGATCATTGTAAGGTGACCAAAACGAGAAACGCAAACAGTCCCGATCCGGCCTGTTTCCCCGTGCTCCGGTCTTGTACCCGGTTGTGTGCAACGATGTTCATCGCTCTTCCTGTTGAGAGACCGCGTCAACCATCCATGACCTTCGTGTCTGCGCTATGATCTGGAAGCTTTCGGCCGCCCAATTGCGCGAACGCATGTTTGAAATCATTGGCCGCAAGCAGCATTGGTCTACGCCCTGCTTCAATGGCAATTTAGCCACCAAGGCGCAGCTCAATGTGTACTTTCGCCAGGACTATGCCGTCTATATTCGGGATTTCTCGGTCCTCCTGGCCAGGATTGTGGGGAAAAATCCTCCATGGCGCATCCGTCGCCATTTGGCCACGACGATTTACGAAGAAGAAACCGGCGGGCTGTCGCTTGGCAAACCGCATCAGGAATTATTCCTGCAAATGATGATAGGGTTGGGGTACGCGCGCGCGGAATTCCGGGACGTGGAGCTGTTATCGCGCAGTTACGCGTATCGGGCATGGCTGGATGAAGTCTGTGAGCAGAAAGAATGGATCGTGGGCGCGGCGGTGCTCACCGTGTTTGTGGAAGGCTCGGCGCATGACTGGGAAGACGTCTGCGGGCAGAAAAAATCCCCGGCGGAGAATGAAGAGATGGTCAGCAAACACCCCCTGGTGGCGTACCACGGGCTTCTTCCGGAACACATGGATTTTGTGCGGGCGCGAGAGATGTTTGAACCGTGCAACCGCTCCACCGTCTATGACCTGATTGTGGCGGAAGCCGTGGAGTCGGGAACCCAGTCCCTGGTGCTGGAACAACTGGAAAAGGGATTAAAAATGTGGCTTCAATATCGTGACGGCGTGGCGAAAGCCTGCGGCATCAGGGAGTCGTAACGCCCTCCCGCCTGTTTCCCGGCGATCCCGGTCCTGCCTTCTCTTCTCTTCTCTTCTCCTCCCTTCCCTTCCCGCTGTGCGCGTCACGACGTGAGCAGATAATGCAGTGCGGTATCGCCCAGAATCGCCGCCAGGGCCGTCACGTTGAGCACAAGAAGCGATGTCCGTTGTGTGCCCCACTGTCGTGCGAGCGCCCACACAATGAACACCTGTGCCGCAATTGAAAATGGCCGGTGGACATGTGAGGACAGCCCCCCGCCTTCGCTGGCAATTGCCGTGGCCGCGGCCAACCCGTAACAGATAAGCGCGCCGGCCTGAATCCAAACGGTGGCGCGATCCATCTTCCGACGCACCACATACACCAACGCCGCCGTCAAACACACCACGACAACCAGCAAGAGCAGCGGGAACAGGGGCCAGAGGACTTTTGCGCTTAATTCCAACGGGTACTCCTTTCATCATGTGGCGTGGCCGGTGCGGCGCAGCGCGGCCAGGGCTTTCCTGTTTCCATCTTATTCATCGCTTTCCAGAAGTTCGACCAGCTGGGTCAACGCATACACTGTCGAGCGTCTTCCTTTGCCTTCGCGCATGACTGTCAGGGTTCCGTCCTCCGCGAGTTTTTTCAGCAGCGTCTGTACGGTTTGACCGCTGGGAGAGGTTTCCAGTGTCGACAGTTTTCTCATGATAGTGGTTCTGCGGAAAACAGGGGTTTCAAACATTGCGTCCAGCAGGGGGACGGCAAACTGTGAATGAGTCAGGTCAACAAATCGCAATTTCAGTTGCTCGTAACGCTCCGCTATCTTCTTCACCTTTGCCGATGTTTCTTTCGCCTGCGCCAGGATGATTTCCAGGAAAAACAGCACCCAGCCATCCCGGTCTTCGGGCTTGTTGTTGAGTTGCCGCAAGGCGTTGATGTACGCATCCCGATTCTTTTCCACCGCGGCGGAAATATAAAAGTTGGGTTGCGCAATGACTTTTTTTTCGTACAGAAAAAGCGGAACAAGCAGCCTGCCCATCCTGCCATTGCCGTCTTCAAACGGATGGATGGTTTCAAATTGTGCATGGAGCACGGCGGCTTGCACCAGTGGGTCCGGCTGACTGGAATGATAAAAACTCTCCCAGTTTTCCATAAATTCAAGCACCAGGAACGGCTCCGGCGGGACAAAATTGGCCTGTTCCATGCTGGCCCCTTGCGGCCCAATCCAGTTTTGCACGGCCCGGAAGGTACCGGGATTTTTTGTTTTTCCGCGCACGCTGCCGTGTCCGAGCAGAATCTCATGCATGGCTTTGAGCATGCTCAGGGAAAACGGTCTATGCGTGAGCTCGCGCGCGCCCATGCTCATGGCGGACACGTAGTTTTTGATTTCATTCAGGTCGTCTGGCCGTTCGCTCCCTTCGGCAAAGCCTTCGTCGTCGTCAAATTGCAGGACTTCGTTCAGTGTGGACAGTGACCCCTCAATGCGGGATGAAAGCAGAGCCTCGCGGCGGATCAGGGGGGTCAGCAGAAGATGCGAACTCGGAGATTGCTCCAGCAGGGCGTCGTAATGAGCAAGTGCCCTGTTCGCCTTGCCCATGGCAGTAATCAGGGTAGGCGAGGCGTACTGAATAGATTCAATTGGGAGTTTGTCTGGAATACAGGGTTTCACAGCCCCTAAAATGGCATATTCTGCTATTTGTGTAAAGTATAAAGGTATAAACTTTATGCAAAAATATTTGTGTCAAGCACAATAAACACAAGATTATTTGTGTAAAGCATTATCAAAATAACGGTATGAAAATATAAAAATCATAAAAATCAACATATTATCCATCATGCGGCAAACATCCTTGTCTTGGTTTCGGCAAGTAAATCGCGTGGAATACCAGCCTGCTGTAGTGCCGCCAGGCCCCCGGCGATCATGACATCCGGCGTCCGAAATATCTTCGGGTTTTCTAATCCGTCCGTTCCGCCGAGCTTGACCTGGCCGGAGATGGCGCGGATCGTGGCGGGGGCGGCGTCCTGGTAATAGCGCCGGGCGCCTTCGCCGCCGGGATACTGCTGGAGGAGCGGCCGGGCTTCCTGCGATTCAAGAGTGAATCCCATGTTCTGTTCGTAACGGGCACGGAGTGCGGCGGGAATCGGGAACTCCACCATCGGCTTTGAGTCGGAGGTCAGCCCGGTGAAACTGTCGAATTCCACAAACTGATGACCGTTGGAAGAAAACACGAACTTTGCGTTGAGGCGTTTGCACTTGGCATAACCCCTGGCCTGGTCAAGGTTGCAGGTTGTCTCAAGCAACGTGACCCTGAATCGCGTCAATTCACCTCAATCAGTTCAGGCTTGTTGACGATTGCATCACGGTCGAGCGGCTCGCGGAACGTCATGCGCTGGTAGCAGGCATAGGTCACGTAGGTATCCTGCAGGCAGTATTCCGCAATGTCCCGTCCCCGGCCCTGCGCCCACATTTCCGCCACCTGCTTGCCGCTTCCGGATTTGGTTTCGACTTGCAGCGCGCGCGCCAGCACGTCCAGTTTGACCCATCCGCGCATATCCCAGTTGCTCCACACGGCCATCGTGTCATACACGGGCTCCGTCCGGAACCTGGCCAGGTTGATGTCCATGGAGGGTTTGACCCGGTGAATGATGGAGCGTTTTTTGATAAACGGCAGATCAAATCCCAGCCCGTTATGGGTAATGAACAGCGAGGGCCGGATGTCCTTCAGTCGCGCCCAGAACTGACGCAGCAGTTCCCGTTCATCCGCGCCGTACCAGCTTACCGCGCCACGGGTTTCCATGGCATCGGAGAACAGCAGCAACCCGATGCACACAATACGGCTGTAGGTGCCGTCAAACGACGACCGCTCATACGATTCCTCCTGTTTCTCCCGTTGCGTGCGAGCCTCGGCTTGATCAAATAAATTGGACGCGGCCTGTCCTTCGCCGGGTGCCGGCGCGATAACGTCAATGCCGGCCAGGCGGGCCCATTCTTCCCTGGGCGCCTGGACGGTTTCAATGTCCAGTACGATTTTCATGTGTGCTGCATCCTTTCCGGTATGTGTGCGGGGACGCCGCCGGTCTTGTGATTGGCCGGTCTCACCGCCCTTGCGGCCTTCGGGGATACGTCCGGCAGAATGTGTTCATGGGGCAGGATCGACAGGACGGCGTGCGCGCCGTACACACCACCGCGCCGAAATCCATGAGCGCCTGGTTAAAGTCGTAGCCTTTGCCTTTGGGGATCAGCGCCTCCGCCATGGCCCACAAGGTGGATGTTTGTTTTTTGGGATCGCCCTGGCCAAGAAACACGCGATGGAGTACCCGCATCACGTTGGTGTCCACAATGGGGGCGTCTTCATTGAACGCAAAGGTGCGCACCGCGCCGGCGGTATAGCGGCCAATCCCTTTCATGGATTGCAGTTGCGCATCCTTTCGGGGCAGCGTCCCTCCGTACTGGGCCACGGTCTCACAGGCAATGTTGTGCAGCCGGTAGGGACGAGCGTTATACCCGAGCGGGTACCATGCTTTGCGGACGTCGTCCGGTTCGGACGCGGCCAGATCTTTCAGCGTCGGATATTTTCCCAGGAACTCGTGGTACTTGGGAATGACCCGCTCCACCTGTGTTTGCTGAAGCATCACTTCCGAGACAAGAATTTTGTAGGGATCCAATGTTCGCCGCCAGGGCAGGTCGCGTCCATAGTGATCGTACCACTTCAGCAGACGGATCTGGAAACGACGCTTCGCGCCCGGGTCAACATGGGCGCGGGCGGCACGAGGCGGTTTGGCTTTTTTCGCGGTGGTGTGTGGACGTGTCATCGGCCGTGCCAGGATTGTAGGTATGGAATCAGGCCAATGCAAGATGAGCGGAACGCCTTCTGACGGCGGCGTCGCTGCCGGATTGTGCGGGATTTGGAATTGCATATCCCGCAGGCGCATGATACAAGCCGTCTCGTACACAAGTCCGGTTCGGCCTGCCTTGTTTCCTGTTGATGTCAATCACCCCAAAGAGTAAATCATGACCGGTGGACAATGCTTGGTGACTGCGTTGAGTGTCTGCCTGCTCGCGGCTGGAGTGTCGGCACGGGAATCCGGCATTGAGTCCACCGACGCTCCGGTCATTCTGGAGGAAGTGGTCATTGTCGGAACCAGAATTGAAGGCAGGAGCGTCACGCATTCTCCCGTGCCGGTGGATCTTATCACGTCGGAGGATCTGCTCCGGACCGGGCAGCTTGAGATTGGCCGGGCCATCCAGCGGCTGATTCCTTCGTTCAATTTCTCCAGTTCCACGATCAGTGACGGGACGGACGCCGTCCGCCCCGCGACGCTGCGGGGACTGGGCCCGGACCAGGTGCTTGTGCTGGTGAATGGAAAGCGGCGTCATGCCAGCGCGCTGATTCACGTCAACACCTCCGTCGGACGCGGCACGGCGGGTACGGACCTGAATGCGATACCGCTCGGCGCGATCAAGCGCATTGAAGTCCTGCGGGACGGCGCCTCCGCGCAGTACGGCTCGGATGCCATTGCCGGCGTCATCAACATTGTGCTCAAAGATGATAACGAAGGCGGGTTCCGCACCAACTGGGGCACGACGTACTCCGGAGACGGCGACCAGTTTGCCGCGAGTCTGGACAAGGGATTCAGGATCGGGCGGGATGGGACGCTGCATGTGACATTTGAATATCGCGACCGTGGCCGAACCAACCGGGCGGGCCTGACTGGCGCTATCCAGTATCCCGATACCGGGACGTGCCCGCTTGCCGACTGTACGACCGCGCAGCTTCCCAACAAAGCCGCCCTGCAAGACCTGTACCCGGATACCGCCACGGTCATCCTGAACGACCCGGACGAGAAAGAACGGAATTTCAACCGGCGCAACTTCCGCATCGGGGATGCTTCGTCGGAACAGTTCGGCGGTGTGCTGCATTTTTCAAAATCCATCGCTTCGCTCTGGAAGGGGGCCGAGGTGTATTCCGTGGCCGACGTGTCAAGGCGGACGAATGAAAGCGGCGGGTTCTACCGGCGGGCGAACCAGGCGGACCGCAATCCCGCCGGCTCGGCCTATCCCGATGGATTTCTTCCGCTGATCAACACCACGATCTGGGACTTTTCGTTCGGCGGGGGCGTGACCCGCGAGTTTGAGAACGGACTCACGGTTGATCTGGGCGTGGTGCACGGCGGCAACATCTTCAATTTTGAAGTCACCAACTCCCATAATGCGTCGTTTGTCTCGGCCAATCCGACCCTGGCGGCGCCGTCGTCCGCGGATGCCGGGGACCTGGAACTGTATCTCACCACCGTGAATCTGGACTTTGCGCTCCCGTTCCCGGATCGGAAGATGAACGTGGCGTGGGGAGCGGAGTACCGGCGGGACAACTACCAGATTGAAGCGGGGGAGGAGTACTCGTACAGAGATTACGACGGCGTCCCTGTGGATGGCAGTGATGCGGGAACTGCCTGTGACTTTGGAGCCGGCGACACGGGTTGCGGGGCGCCGGGTATCCAGGTGTTCCCCGGGTTCAGGCCGGCGAACGAGGTGGACGAGTCACGGCACGCCTTTGCCGCGTATACGGATATGGAGGTGTTTTTTACCGATTGGTTGATGGCCAGTCCCGCGGTGCGTTACGAGCATTACAGCGATTTCGGTCATACGGTCAACGGCAAACTGGCCACGAAACTGGACGTCGACGACTCGTTCGCGTTGCGCGGGTCGGTGAGCAGCGGGTTCCGCGCGCCGTCCATGCAGCAGCTCTATTTCAACAACGTCAGCACCCAGTTTAACAGTCAAGGCGTGGCCCGGGAAGTTGGCACGTTCAGGAACGACAGCGCCATTGCGAAGTCGGTGGGCATCCCCGAACTGAAACAGGAAACCTCAACCAACTTGAGCGGTGGGTTTGTGTGGCAGCCGTTTTCCGTGTTCACGCTGACCACGGACTTCTACCGCATTGAAGTGCAGGACAGGATCATCGTGAGTGGACGGCTGTCATCGGACGTGCCGGGTCTTGCGGGCAGTGTGACGCAGGCGCTGAACGACGCGGGGGTCGGCCAGGCGCAGTTTTTCATGAATGCGGTGGACACCGAGACGCGGGGCGTGGATATTGTCGCCTCATGGGCCGTGCCGTTTGTGAAGCACGGCGTTCTGGACATCAACCTGCTTGGATCCATCATTAAAACCAGGATCAGGTCGGTGAATCTTCCGGCCGGCCTTCCCGCCTCGTTGTTTACCGATCAGGATCGCTCCATCATAGAGGAATGGCAGCCCAGGAGCCGCTTCGTGCTTTCCGGTGAGTACCAGTGGGAGCGCCTGTCGGCACAGGTGCGGCTGTCCCGCTACGGCTCGTACACGGTGACGGACGGCGCCAGGCAGAAGTTCGGCCCCGAGTATATCACCGACGTGCAGGTCGGTTACGATTTCGCGCCCTTCGGGATTTTCAAGATCGGCGCCAACAACCTGTTTGACGTGACGCCGAATCGCAACAGGATCGGCCAGTCGCGGGGCGGGACCATCATTGACAGCCAGGGCAATCTCATCGTGGATTCCCCGGGCGTGTTTCAGTACTCGCGGCGGGCCGCGCCGTTCGGGTTTAACGGCGGGTTCTACTACATCGGCTACGAGTACAGGTTTTAGACGCAGGAGTTGTCCACGTGGCCGCCTGTGGCATGGTGTCCGGGCGGCTGTTCGTTGTGCTCAACCCGGTCGGGAACACACGGCCCGGCGTGCGCCGGTTAAGAGCGTGACGCAGAAGAGTCGCCCGGCAATTTCTCAACCAGCATCTTAACCAGCAAACTCGCTTTGGTCTTATGTCGTTTATTCCCGTGACAGCGTTGAAAACGGCTCGCCATTCCGGCGGGGGAGTGCGCCCCGCGCATCGCCTGCCTCCGTGGTTTCGGATCAAGATTGAATCGGGCACGCATTATCAACGCATTCAGTCGCTGGTTCGGGAAAAACGGCTTCATACGATTTGCGAGGAGGCCCGTTGCCCCAATAAATGGGAATGCTGGAATGACCGGACGGCGACGTTGTTGATTCTGGGCGACATCTGTACGAGGCGGTGTCATTATTGTGCCGTGACAACCGGTCGTCCGGGGCCGGTGGATTGGCAGGAACCGGAACGTGTCGCCGACGCCGTTCACGTCCTGGACTTGCGTCATGCGGTGATTACCTCCGTGAACCGTGATGAACTGGACGATGGCGGCGCGTCATTGTTTGCCGCCACCATCCTGGCAATCCGGCAACGGGTGCCGACGTGCACGGTGGAGGCGCTGGTGCCGGATTTTCAGGGCCAACGGGCGGCGGTGGAGACTGTGTTGACGGCGAGTCCGGACGTGCTGAATCATAATATTGAAACCGTTCCCCGGTTGTTTCCCGTGGTCAGACCGCAGGGCAATTATGCGCGTTCATTGCGGGTGCTGGCCTGGGCCGTGGCACGGGGGGCGCGAACGAAGTCGGGACTCATGGTCGGGTTGGGTGAAACGCACGAAGAAATTGTGGCGGTCCTGCGCGACCTTCGCTCCGCCGGATGCGCGGCGTTGTCCATCGGCCAGTACCTGCGGCCCACGGCCGCGCATTATCCGGTGGATCGGTATTACGCGCTTGAGGAATTTGACGAGCTCAAACGGCGGGGCCTGGCGCTGGGGTTTCGACACGTGGAGGCGGGGCCGTTGGTGCGGAGTTCCTATCACGCCGACCGGCAAATGGCCCAGGCCGCGCGAGACAACGGCGCCGTGCCATGATGAGGCGTGAACCGTTGACGGGACGCTCCGCGCCCTGCGGAGTCCACTGGCCGTGCATCTCTTACCGCGTGTTGGTGACATGAATCTCAAGCGCTGGCTTCTCCTGGCCCCTCTCCTGCTGACGCTCTTTTTACTCCAGTCCTACTTTTGGGTTCCGACGTATGACAGGCAGACGACCGGCAATCCGCAGCGGCTGGTCACCTATGTTGAAGCATCCTCCGGCGACGCCGAAATTCTCAATCCGATTCTGAACGCGGATACGTCCAGCTCGCACATTGTCGCCTTCGTGTTTGAAGGGCTGCTGGACCTGGATGAGCAGCTCAACCTGCGGGGACGATTGGCCACGGACTGGACGATATCCGAAACAGCGTATTTGCTGATCGGGCCTTCCAGCCGGTTTCCCGACGGCATGGAGGTCACGGGCGCGCGACTGGTCAGCCGCGTTCGCGCCGCGCTCATGCAGGATGCGTTTCTTGAGCTTGCCGCCAATGTTCGGACGCTGGAGGTGTTGCCTCCCGCCAGCACGACGCACATGATGTCCGTTGCGGAGGAGGGCGGGGAAGACGCGTCCAAACGGCGGGAAGTGGCCATGACCTTTCATGCCCCCGAGCGCGTGGTGTTTGCGTTGCGCCGGGTGGACCAGGACTTTTTCCAGCGGCTGGCCCCGGTCATCGGGGATCGCTATCTCCTCCATTTCCCGTATGAGCGGTACGTGGAATTTCATGAGCCTGTTGAGTCGGCGGTGAAAGCGCGAATCTTCGCGCAATTGCCGGAACGGTTTCCGGTGGCCGAGCATAATCCCGTGATTGATTTTCATTTGCGACAGGGCGTGCGGTTTCATGATGGCCGCGCGTTGACCGCTCGTGACGTGCGATTTACCTATGACGCCATCATGAATCCGAAAAATCTTTCCCCGCGCACGGCTGATTTTGAACCCATCAAGCGCGTGGAAATCATTGACGATTACACCGTGCGTGTCGTGTACAAACGACTGTTTTCGCCGGCGATCAACGCCTGGACCATGGGCATTCTCCCCGAGCACCTGCTCAATGCCGGCGCCCTGGAACAGGAAATGAACGCGCGCGGACTCTCCGGGGCCGCACGGGAGGCGTTTGGTCTGCGCGACAGCCGGTTTAACCGTCACCCCGTCGGGAGCGGGCGGTTTCAATTTGTTGAATGGCAAAGCGATGAATTCATTCATCTGCGGCGGAATGACGACTATTGGGAAGGGCCGGCGGAATACCGGGATTACTACATGAGGATTGTCCCTGATTTGCTGACGCAGGAAATGGAATTTCGGGCGGGAGCGGTTGATTACTATGCCGCCCAGCCGCACCAGGTCGTCCGGTACAAAAGCGATGACGCGTATCAGTCCTTTTCCAGTCCGGGATTCAGCTACACCTATATTGGCTATAACAATCGCCGTCCGTTGTTTGCCGATCCGGAGGTGCGCCGGGCGTTGGGAATGGCCATCAACGTCGACGATGTTGTCACCTATATCCTGTACGGCGAAGGGGCGCGCATCACCGGGCCCTATCCGGCCAACACGCCATGGTATGATCCCGGCGTGGCCCCGTTGCCGTATGACCCCGGGGCCGCGCGGGCCATGCTGGAAGCCAGGGGCTGGCGACTCAACGCCGACGGCTGGCTGGAAAAGGATGGCAAAATTTTTGAGTTTACGCTCATCACGAACAGCGGCAATCCCCTCCGCAAAAACATCATGACGATTGCGCAGAACGCCTGGAAAAAAATTGGCGTGAAGTGCCAGACGCAATACTTTGAATGGGCGGTGTTTCTCAAGGACTTTATCAATACCGCCGATTTTGATGCCGTGGTGCTGGGGTGGAGCATGGGCATTGATCCCGATTTGTACCAACTGTGGCATTCAAGTCAGACCGGCCCGCGGCAATTAAATTTTGTCGGGTATCGCAATCCGCGCGCGGATGCACTCATGGTCCGTCTTCGGCGGGAATACGATGCGCACACGCAGCGGACGCTGGCCCGCCGGCTGCACCGCCTCATTGCCGACGAACAGCCGTATACGTTTCTCTATGCGCCGTTCAGCACGCGGGTGCTGGACAAAAAAATTGTGCTGGTGCGCAAACACGATAACGGCTCCGAGTCGTATGAAAAAATTTATCCCATGCCGAGCGGCGACATCACGTTCCATTTTCATCAATGGCGCAAACTGGCGTTCACGCCGGACTTGTAAGATCACGCGCGTTTCATCCGGGGGGGCAGGCCGGCTATGCGGGCTTTCATTCTTCGCAACGTGCTCCAGCGTTTCCTGCTGTTGATCATCGTCTCCATCCTTGCGCATTCCGTCATTCACCTGGCGCCCGGGGAGCCCAGCGGGGTTGATCCGGCGAATCCCAGGATGAAACCCGAGGATATCGCCAAAATTCGCGCGGCGTTTCATCTCGACGATCCCCTGTACGCACAATACGCCTGGTGGATGCGGGATTTGCTGTCCGGCGAATTGAAGTCTTTCAAGGACAGCCAGCCGGTCCTGGAAAAAATCTGGCGCCGGTTTCTCAACTCCCTGCCGCTGTTTCTCTGTGCCACGCTGTTGGTGTGGACCCTGGCGTTTCCGACCGGCATTCAAGCCGCCGTCCATCGCGGGGCGGTGTATGACCGCACCACAACCTTTGCGGCCTATACCCTCATTTCCGTGCCGGGGTTCTTTTTGTCGTATCTCGTGATTCTCTGGGTCGTCAATACCTTTGGCGTGCCGGTGATTGGATTGAAGACCTTCGGCATGGAACATGCCGCTCCGCTCTTTCAAACGATGGACCGGGTCTGGCACCTGGTGATTCCCGCGCTCATGTCCGCGCTGGGCGGGATGGCGATTCTGTCCCGGTACGTCCGCTCGCAGATGCTGGAAGTCATCGGGCATGATTACGTGCGAACGGCGAGGGCGAAGGGCGCGACGGAGGACACCGTCATCTACCGGCACGCGCTGCGCAACGCCTTGCTGCCGTTTGTGACCATGTTCGGGTTTCTGCTTCCGGGCCTGATCGGCGGCTCGGTCATTTTTGAGCAAATTTTTGCATGGCCCGGGTTGGGCCGTTTAGGGTACGAAGCGATTCTTGCGAGAGACTTCCCGGTCATTCTGACCTTGAATTTTATGGCCGCGGCGCTCACCCTGGCGGGCACGTTACTGTCGGATATTCTGTATGCCGTGGTTGATCCGAGGATTCGCACCGGACTGCGGGGCGACGCCTAGATGACGGAGCCTCACGCGATGCGCACGCCCCCCCCGGCCACGCCCGGGGCCTCTCCTGGCGAAGACCTTCCGCCCCCGGAAACGCTGTGGCGGGAGTCGCTGCGGGTCTTTCAGCGCGACCGGCTTGCGGTGCTGGGGGCCTGCGTGCTGGTCCTGCTCCTGGTCACGGCGTTTCTGGGGAAAGCGTTGACCGAATGGGTCGTCGTGTTTGACCCCGCCGCCGTCCGCCTGCCTGAAAAATTTCTGCCGCCCCTGTCCTTCTCGGCACACGTGGAAATCCCTCCCCAGGATCGGCCCGTTGGCGGAATCTATCTGTTGGGGACCGATGAATTAGGGCGTGACGTGTTTGCGCGGATGCTGCAAGGCTCCTTTGTGTCCCTGTCCATCGGGTTCATCGCCGTCGGCATTGCCCTGGTCATCGGCATTGTGCTGGGCGGACTGTCGGGGTTTTACGGCAACGTCAAACTCGGCGTGATCACGGTGGATACGCTCATCATGCGGTTCACGGACGTGATGCTGTGTTTCCCGACGTTTTTTCTCATCCTGACAGTCGTCGCGCTGCTGCCGCCCAGTATCTATAACATCATGATCGTCATTGGGCTGACCGGATGGATGGGGACCGCCCGGTTCGTCCGCGCCGAATTTCTGGCGTTGCGCAAACTGGATTTCGTGATTGCCGCCACCTCCATCGGCGCGCCGGATCGGCGTGTCATTTTTTTCCACATGGTGCCCAATGCGATAGCGCCCGTGCTGGTCTCGGCCACCATCGGCGTGGCGACGGCCATTTTGACGGAATCCGGCTTGAGCTTTCTGGGGTTTGGCGTGCAGCCGCCGTATGCCACGTGGGGCAATATCCTGGCCGACGGGAAGGGGTTTATCTTTGATGCGCCCTGGCTCTTTTTTATTCCGGGCTTCGCCATTGTGCTGGTGGTGCTGGCGTTTAACCTGGTCGGGGAGGGGCTTCGTGAAGCGCTCAATCCGAAACTGCGGAAACGATAACCCATGACGGCTTCCCCCGCGCCTCTGCTCAACGTGTCGCACCTCTCCACCTCGTTTTTTTCGGAGAAAGGTGAAATTCGGGCGGTTGAAGACGTCAGTTTCTCCATGCAGCCGGGACAAACGCTGGCGCTGGTTGGAGAGTCGGGATGTGGAAAATCCGTCACGGCCTTGTCCATCATGCGGTTGCTGGATGTGCCGGGCCGGGTGGTCGGGGGCACGGTGTCGTTTCGGGGACGGAACCTGCTGGCCTTGCCCGATGAGGCCATGCGCAGCATACGCGGGAAGCACATCGGCATGATCTTTCAGGAGCCTATGACCTCGCTGAATCCGGTGTTCACGGTCGGCGATCAAATCGGCGAGGCGCTGGCCATTCATACGACCCTGGCCGGCGCGGAGATTCGGCGCGCCGTCATTCGCCTGCTGGACACCGTGCAGATCCCCTCGCCGGACAAACGCGCCGATCAATACCCGCATGAAATGTCCGGAGGCATGAAGCAGCGCGTGATGATTGCGATGGCCCTGGCCTGTCAGCCCGACCTCCTCATTGCCGATGAGCCGACCACGGCGCTGGATGTGACGATTCAGGCGCAGATTTTAGAATTGCTGAAGGACCTGCAGCGGGACATGGGCATGGCGATGCTGTTGATCACGCATAACCTGGGCGTCGTGGCGCAGTTTGCGCAGGAAGTCATCGTGATGTATGCCAGCCGCATTGTTGAGCGCGCGAGTGTGGCCAGGCTGTTTGCGAATCCGTCCCATCCCTATACGCGCGCGCTGCTGCGCTCGCTGCCGACACCCGGCGTGCGGGCCGCCCGGCTTGACGCCATTCGGGGCACGGTGCCGTCCCCGCTGATGTATGGCCGGGGCTGTCATTTTGCGGCCCGCTGTCCGGAGGCCCTGCCGCATTGCGCCGATGAAGCGCCGCCGTGCGTTGACGTGGAGCCGGGCCATGAAGCGGTGTGCTGGCTGCACCATCCGGAGCGGCGGTAGGCACAGACGGCCCTTGTCCATGGAAACCACGACCCACGACCATCCGCTCCTGGAAGTCCGGCGCCTCCGAAAATATTTCCCCGTCCGAAGCGGGTTATTGGCCAACGTGTCCGCGTGGGTCAAGGCGGTGGATGACGTCACGTTTGACATAAAGCCGGGGGAAACATTCGGGTTGGTGGGGGAATCCGGCTGCGGCAAAACCACGGTGGGCCGCACCATCCTTCGGCTCATGGAGCCCACGGGCGGGGAAGCCCTGTTTGAAGGCGACAACGTGTTTGCCATGGATGCCAGGACCCTGCGCGCGGCCCGTCGCCGGATGCAGATTGTGTTTCAGGATCCCTACAGCTCGCTGAATCCCCGCATGACCGTCGGCGCCATCGTGGGCGAGCCGCTCAAGATTCACAAGCTGGCACGGGGGCGGGAGTTGACGGAGCGCGTGTCCCGGCTGCTTGACCGCGTTGGCCTGCGGCCGGATCAGTACTCGCGCTATCCGCATGAATTTTCCGGCGGGCAGCGTCAGCGAATCGGCATTGCGCGGGCGTTGGCGCTGAACCCCAAATTTATCGTGTGCGATGAAGCGGTCTCGGCCCTGGACGTATCCATTCAGGCGCAGATCATCAATCTCCTCAAGGATCTGCAGGAAGCACATGGCCTGTCATACCTGTTCATCACGCATGACCTGAACGTGGTGCAGTATCTCGCGCACCGGATTGCCGTGATGTATCTGGGAGCGTTTGTGGAGGTAGCGTCATCCGGCGCCATCTTCTCCAATCCCCGGCATCCCTACACCCAGGCCCTGCTGTCCGCGAATCCGTTGCCGGATCCCACCGTGAAGCGGCAACGGGTCCTGCTGACCGGGGACGTGCCGACGCCGTTGCATCCGCCCACCGGCTGCCGGTTTCACACGCGATGTCCGCAGGTCATGGATCAATGCAAAACTGTTGAACCGCCGCTCATTCATCTTGACGCGCCTGACGGCGAGCATAAGGTGTGGTGTCACCTCTACGCATGAGTCGCAGATCTTTACGCATGAGTCGCAGATCTCTACGCATGAGTCGCAGACGCGCTCCCGCGCAAGTCCCGGCAATCGGGCAAGATGCAGGCTGTGGCCACCCAGGGTGCCCGAAGCGCGACATTTCCCCTTCCGTCATTCCCGTGCTCCTTCCGTCATTCCCGTGTAAACGGGAATCCATCCGAGCATCCATCCGGGCATCCATCCGTCTGTTGGTGTGCCAGACACCCGCCTTGCCATGTGAAGATAGATTCCCGCTTTCGCGGGAATGACAGAAGGAGCGGGAATGACAGCAGAAAGAGCGGGCATGACAGAAGGAGTGGGCCTCCATCCTGTTGCCACCCAGGCACCCAATATGCCACATCCCCCCTTCCGTCATTCCCGTGTAAACGGGAATCCATCCGAGCATCCATCCGGGCATTCATCCGTCTGTTGGTGTGCCAGACACCTTCCTTGCCATGTGAAGATGGATTCCCGCTTTCGCGGGAATGACAGAAGGAGCAGGCATGACAGAAAGAGCGGGCATGACAGAAGGAGCGGGCCTCCATCCTGTTGCCACCCAGCGTACCCAATATGCCCCATCCCTCCTTCCGTCATTCCCGTGTAAACGGGAATCCATCCGAGCATCCATCCGGGCATTCATCCGTCTGTTGGTGTGCCAGACACCTTCCTTGCCATGTGAAGATGGATTCCCGCTTTCGCGGGAATGACAGAAGGAGCAGGCATGACAGAAGGAGCGGGCATGACAGAAGGAGCGGGCCTCCATCCTGTTGTCAATCAGGCACCCAATATGCCATATTCCTCCAATCGTCATTCCCGCGAAAGCGGGAATCCATCCTGTCGTAAACCGGGGTGACTGATGTGTCAGGCTTCCACAACCCGTGCATTATGTAATGGAGAGACGCCCAATGCGAATCTGCGCAACCATCCCGTTCGTCGTCGTCAGCAACCCGCATCCGTGCCGCGTTGCGGCGCCGTTGGCGCATCCATAGTTACCCCCCCCCCCCCGAAAAATCTGACCGTTCGCACCGGTGGCGGGGTGACATCATGCTGAAACGAAAACATCTGACCGCGCTGCTGCTGTTGACCGCCCTCGCCCTCGCCCCGGCCCCCGCATTGGCAGAGCATACGCTCACCGAGCCCGCTGCATTTACTCAAGCTGACAGAACAGTGAACGTGGGTGATTCATTGTCATTGCTATTTCCAGCAACATCGGGTGGTGGTAGTGTAAATCCTGTTGTTCCACTGAGCAGCTGTGCACGATCAGGCAGCTCTAATATTCTTGTATCACCACTTTCAACCGCGGAGTTTCTAACGGATGTAGTACGGTGGGAATGGACGCCAGATGCTTCAATGGCAGGCAGGACATGTAATTTTTCCCTTTTTTTGTCTGATCCCGATGAGCTCAACACACCAGCCACAACTGTTATATTTCAAATCATTGTCAACCCCGTCGTCTCCGGCCCCGCCGTCAATATCTGCAGCCGCACGCAAGAGGTGCAGGATGCCATCCTCGCCGTCTCGGCTGACAGTGCCTGCACGTCCGTGACCGATCTGGCTGCGATTACGACCCTTGACTTGAGAGGTGATGGCATCACTACGCTGGCAAGCGGCGATTTTGCCGGCTTGGCGGGGCTGAGAGATTTGCTTTTTAACGATAACGGCCTCACGACACTGCCTGCCGATATTTTTGCCGGCTTGTCCGCGCTTGAGCAGTTGAATTTGTTCAACAACAACCTCGACACACTGCCCCTCAGCGTGTTTGCCGGCTTAACCTCAGTGGATGAGTTGTTCATCAACAGTAACAACTTCGCATCCCTGCCCGTCGGCATCTTTGACGGACTGGACGCACTTGCGAATTTAGCCCTGGCCGACAACCCGTTCACAGCGGGAACCGGTCTGCCCGCCGGCATCTTTGACGACGTGATCGATACGCTGGTGACCACCGCCACCGGTGGAGGCGTCGGACTTGCCGTCGACGCCGTCGGCCGGGCCGCCCATTTTGTCTGCTCCCTGCCTCAAGCCTCGCTCATTGAAGCGGCCAACAGCGATACCAGCTGCCTCCGCATCACCACCGCACAACTCAACACCTTCGTCATGACCGACACCAGACTCAGCGCCCTGAGCATTTCTTCAGGCGACATGTTGATGCCGGACTTTGCGCCCGGGGTCACCGCCTATACCGTCAGCGTCCTCAACGGGGTTGACAGCATCACGGTGACGCCGGCGGCCAGTCAGCCGACGGCCACGATTACCGTGGGCGGTAATAACGTGGACAGTGGCAGCCCCAGCGCCGCCATAGCCCTGACGGTGGGCACACCGGCGGCTATCGTCATCGTGGTGACCGCCCCGGATGGCACGACCACCGGGACCGTCACCCTGACCGCCACCCGTTTGGCGGCAACGCCGCCCGCCGCCACCCTGGCCGGCAGCGTGACCGAGGCCAATCTGTTTGCCACCACCGCCCCGACGGTGACGGTGACGCTGACCGGCACCAACTACGTGGCAGCCGGCGAACTGATGCCGGACGACTTCACCGTGACGGATACGCTGGCGGACGGGACGGTGAGCATCACCGGGGTCGCCCGTACCGGCAACCGGATCGCCACGCTGACACTCGGCTATGACCGTGTGGATGTCCCCGATGCCGGCGGAATGCTGTCGGTGATGGTACTGGCTGCCAGCCACAGCGACAGCGGCGATCTGGATGCCGGCAATGTGGCGATTACCGCCAGTACCGGCACGAATATCTGCGACCGCACGCAAGAGGTGCAGAATGCGATTATCGCGACTTCTGCAGCCAACACCGATTGCACGAACATCACCAACCTGGCGACGATTACGACCCTTGAGCTGGACAATGTGGGCATCACTGCGCTGGCAAGCGGCGATTTTGACGGCTTGACGGAGCTGACAGAGTTGCTTTTGATCCGGAACAACGGCCTCACGACACTGCCTGCCGATATTTTTGCCGGCTTGTCCACCCTTGAGCAGTTGAATTTGTTCGGCAACAACATCAACACACTGCCCCTCAACGTGTTTGCCGGCTTAACATCAGTGGATGAGTTATTCATCAACCGTAACAACTTCGCATCCCTGCCCGTCGGCATCTTTGACGGTCTGACGGCACTTGAGAATTTAGCCCTGGCCACCAACCCGTTCACCCCAGGCACCGGTCTGCCCGCCGACATCTTTGACGACGTGCTTGATACGCTGGGGCCCGTGTCCACCGACGGTGGAGGCGTTGGACTTGCCGTCGACGACGACGGCCTGGCCGCCCATTTTGTCTGCTCCCGTGACGACGCCGATGCCATTGTCGCCGCCACGCCCCCCCCGGCCCTGCCCGCCATGCCCCACTGCCTCCGCATCACCAACGCGCAACTCACCGCCGCCCTCCCGTTGATTACCGACGCCACGCTAAGCGGCCTGACCATTTCCGATGGCGGCATCCTCGCCCCGATGTTTGACCCCGCCACCACCGACTATACCGTCGGCGTCGCCAACAGCGTCACCAGTGTGATGGTCACGCCGACCGCCGCCCGGAGCGCCGCCACCATTACCGTCAACACCGCCGCCGTCACCAGCGGCGCCACCAGCGACGACATTACCCTGACGGCCGGCACGCCGATGGACATTCTCATTGTCGTCACCGCCGCCGACGGCACCACCATGATGACCTACACGGTGACCGCCACCCGTGCGGCGGGGATACCGACCGTGAGCGGTGTGGCCTTCACCAGTACCGGCCCCTATGCGCTGGGCGAGGCCATTGAAGTCACGGTCACCTTCAGCGAGAACGTCATCGTCACGGACACCCCGGCGATTGCGCTGACAGTCGGCTCAACCGCCCGCACGGCGGCCTACACCAGCGGCACCGGCAGCGCCAACCTGGTCTTCGCCTACACGGTGGCAGCCAGGGAGACCGATGCCAACGGCGTGAGCATCAACGCCAATGCCCTCACCACGCCCGACAGCAGCGCCATTCAAAACGCCGCCGACAACGATGCGGACCTCACACATGATGCCGTAGCCGCAGAGACCACCCATGCGGTGGACACGGCGGCGCCGACCCTGACCGTCGCCACCATCAACGGCAGCAGCATGGTCCTCACATATAACGAGGCCCTGAACCCATCCTCCACCCCGGCCAATGTTGCCTACACGATAGGGGTCAGCGGCACCGGCACGGCCCCGACGGTCACCGAAATAACCATTAGCAACACCAGGGCCATCCTGTCGTTGAGCGCCGCCATCACACGAGGGGTGACGGTCACGGTGAGCTATACGCCCGGCAGTACCCCGTTGCGGGATACCGCCGGCAACGACGCCGCCGGGCTGACCACTTCGCCGGTGACCAACGCCACGGCTGCGGCTGCGAACACCATTTATACCGATAATGTCATCCCGGCAGACCTGAACGTGGGAGACGAGTTCCGTGTGGATTTTGATATCAATCATCCTGACGCGGGTGGTGGCGGTGGCGTCGTCTTGTGGGGAGAAACAACCAGTGACTGTGGTATTTCACTCCGTATTAACGACGTTGGCGTAATCATCTTTACTCCTCTGGTGGCTCAGGCTGGAAGGACCTGTAATTTTGTCGTTCGCTTTGAGGATCGGGCGGATCAATTAGTTGACACATTGGAGTTTGCAGTTCTTATCAATGCGCAAGTGCCGGTGGCCTCCGATGGCAGCTCAACGGTCACTGAAGGTGATGATGCCGTCACCATCAACCTTGGCGTGACCGGGACTGCGCCTGAATGTGCCACCAGTGCCACCATACCCGGCGGGCTGACCTTGAATGCCGCGGCCTGTACCATCACGGGTGACGTCGCTGATGATGCCATCACGGATGGCTCATCAGCGCAGGTCTTTGTCATCGCCTGGACGGCCACCAACTCCGCAGGCTCTGATACCGGCACCTACACCCTGACCGTCAATGCCCAAACCAGCGCGCCGATGGCGACCGTGAGCGGTGTGGCCTTCACCAGTACCGGCCCCTATGCGCTGGGCGAGGCCATTGAAGTCACGGTCACCTTCAGCGAGAACGTCATCGTCACGGACACCCCGGCAATTGCGCTGACAGTCGGCTCAACCGCCCGCACGGCGGCCTTCACCAGCGGCAGCGGCAGCGCCAATCTGGTCTTCGCCTACACGGTGGCCGCCAGGGAGACCGATGCCAACGGCGTGAGCATCAACGCCAATGCCCTCACCACGCCCGACAGCAGCGCCATTCAAAACGCTGCCAACACCGATGCGGACCTCACACATGATGCCGTAGCCGCAGAGACCACTCATGCGGTGGACACCGCAGCGCCGACCCTGACCGGCGCCACCGTCAACGGCAACAGCATGGTCCTCACGTATAACGAGGACATGAACCCATCCTCCACCCCGGCCAATGCTGCCTACACGATAGCGGTCAGCGGCACGGACACGGCCCCGACGGTCACCGGAACGACCATCAGCGGCGCCAGCGCCACCCTGGCATTAAGCGCCGCCGTCACACGAGGGTTGACGGTCACGGTGAGCTATGCGCCCGGCAGCGCCCCGTTGCAGGATACCGCCGGCAACGACGCCGCCGCGCTGGCCACGAGGTCTGTGACCAACGCCACGACTGTACCGGCGAACACCATTTATACCGATGATGTCATCCCGGCCACCCTGAATGTGAGAGAAGCGTTCCGTGTGGATTTTGAAATCAATCATCCTGACGCAAGTGCTGGTAGTTTTGGCAACTTGTGGGCAGGAACAACCAATGACTGTGGTCTGCCACTCAGTATTGGCAGCGCTGGCATACTCGCCTTTACTCCTCAGGTGGCTCAAGCTGAAATGACCTGTAATTTTGTCGTTCGCTTTGAGGACGGAGTTGTTAACTCCGTAGTTGACACATTGGAATTTGCAGTTCGCATCAATGCGGCAGCGCCGGTGGCGCCGGTGGCCCCCGATGGCAGCAGAACGGTGACTGAAGGGGATTCAATCGCCATCAACCTTGGCGTGACCGGGACGTCACCGGTCACCTGTGCCCCCACTTCCCCCCTCCCCGGCGGACTGACCTTGAATGGCGCGGCCTGTACCATCACGGGTGACGTCGCTGTTGATGCCATCACGAATGGCACGTTATCGCAGGTCTTTGTCATCACCTGGACGGCCGAGAACCGCGCAGGCGCTGATTCCGGCACCTACACCCTGACCGTCAATGCCCTGATCAGCTCCCCGACGGAGGAGCGCACAACGCAGTTGAATCAGCAAATCCTGCCGAGGGTGTTTCTGTCGGTCGTGGATGGCGGCAATCAATTGATTGCCGAGCGGCTGCGCAACGGCAGTGCGGCGATGAGCGACGGTGGCAGCGGCAGCATGTCGCTCACCGGCGGCGACGGGTTATTATCCCCCGGCGTGCTGAAACAGGCGGGGCAATGGTTGGCCGGGGACGTGGACGAGCTGCCCTGGCGTGACTGGGTGGGCGGGCTGGCGGTCTCCACCGACGGCAGTCGCCTGGGCCTGTCCCCCGGTGTGTCGCTGTATGCCAACGGCAATTATACCCGGCTGTCCGGCGACGGCGGCGGGCTGGACTGGGACGGGACGTTATACGGCGGCCACGGCGGCGTGGACTCGTGGGTAAATGATGACGTGCTGGTCGGCGTATCGGCCTCGTATTTCAAAGGCGAGTTTGACTATACGGGCGTGGATGTGACCGACGGCGAGTACAACGTTCAGGTGGGCAGCTTTCAACCGTACTTCGGCTGGACGCTGTTGGAGGGCGTGGACTTCTGGGCGAGCGGCAGCTACGGCGTCGGCGACGTGGAACTGAACGATGTGGGCGGGCGGCGCGAGAGTGACCTGTGGTATGGCTCGGTGAGCGTGGGCATGAGCGGGCAGGTGTATGTCTCGGACGCGCTCATTGCGGGCGGGCACAGTGAGGTGCGGCTGCGCGGCGACGGGTCGGCGCTCTGGGTGGCAATGGATCGTGACGACGCCGGCTTTGAGGACTTGCAAAACCGTCGGGTGCGGATTGGCCTGGAGGCGAGTCATACGCGGAGCGCCATGGGCTACGGCAATCTGCGCACCGGTCTGGAAGCGGGCGTGCGGAGTGATTCCGGCGACGGCCCAAGCGGCAAAGGCCTGGAAGTGGGCGGCAGTGTGGAATGGCGCGATGCCATGCCCGGGTTGACGCTGTCCAGTCGTGGCCGTGTGTTGACGCTGGGCATCTACGATGAATGGGGCGTCAGCGGTGCGTTACGGCTCACGCCGGGGAATGATGGCCACGGCCTGTCGTTCAGCCTGTCGCCGAGCTACGGCCAGGAGAACAGCGGCATAGAGCAACTCTGGCAGACTGGCGCGCTGGGTGGCGTGACGCCCGGCGTCACGTCATCGGCCGCGCCTTCGGCGCGGATGCGGATGGACAGTGAAGTCGGCTATGGCCTGCCGTCATCGTTCGGGATGGTCCGCCCGTACCTGGCCGCGTCGTTGCAGCAAGGCGGCGGTCAGACGCAGCGCATGGGCGCGCGCTGGGAGTTATCGCCCGGCATGAAGCTGAATCTGGAAGCCGCCCGCCGCGAGCGCGCCACCACCAATAACGAGCACCGCCTTCAATTGCAATGGGAGTGGAGCTGGTAACGGAGGGGGGACATTCCTGTCCCCCGGTGGTAGCCGCGGCGTTGGTAGCAGTGGCGTTGATAGCCGCGGCATTCGGGTAGCGCGCTTCGCGCTCCCGCTCTTTCTTTCTGATTTCCATTCTTTCGGAGGGGACTAAAGGCAGGGGACAGGAATGTCCCCTCTCCTTTAACTTTCCGATCTCCCTCCTTCCGGGGGAGGCCTCTTTCCGTCATTCCCGTGCAAACGGGAATCCATCCGGGCATCCATCCTTCTGTTTGTGTATCAGACACCCTTCTTGCCATGCGAAGATGGATTCCCGCTTTCGCGGGAATGACAGAAGGAACGGGAATGACGCCCGGCTCCCCTCCCTCATATCTCCCCCCTTCCGGGGGGGACTAAGGGTGGGCCTCTTTCCGTCGGTGGGCCTCTTTCCGTCATTCCCGTGCAAACGGGAATCCATCCTTCTGTTTATAGGCCAGACACCCGCCTTGCCATGTGAAGTATGGCGCAGTGAGCATGGGCGTGAGCGGGAAGGTGTATGCCTCGGACGCGCTCATTGCGGGCGGGCACAGTGAGGTGCGGCTGCGCGGCGACGGGTCGGCGCTCTGGGTGGCAATGGACCGGGACGATGCCGGCTTTGAGGACTTGCAAAACCGTCGTGTGCGGATTGGCATGGAGGCGAGTCATACGCGGAGCGCCATGGGCTACGGCAGTCTGCGCACCGGTCTGGAAGCGGGCGTGCGGAGTGATTCCGGCGACGGCCCAAGTGGCAAAGGCCTGGAAGTGGGCGGCAGTGTGGAATGGCGCGATGCCATGCCCGGGTTGACGCTTTCCAGTCGTGGCCGTGTGTTGACGCTGGGCATCTACGATGAATGGGGCGTCAGCGGCGCGTTACGGCTGACACCGGGGCCTGACGGCCACGGCCTGTCGTTCAGCCTGTCGCCGGGCTACGGCCAGGAGAACAGCGGCATAGAGCAACTCTGGCAGGCCGGCACGCTGGGTGGCGTGACGCCCGGCGTCACGTCATCGGCCGCGCCTTCGGCGCGGATGCGGATGGACAGTGAAATCGGCTATGGTGTGCCGTCATCGGTTGGGATGGTTCGCCCGTACCTGGCCGCGTCGTTGCAGCAAGGCGGCGGTCAGACGCAGCGCATGGGCGCGCGCTGGGAGTTATCGCCCGGCATGAAGCTGAATCTGGAAGCCGCCCGCCGCGAGCGCGCCACCGCCAATGACGAGCACCGCATTCAATTGCAATGGGAGTGGCGCTGGTAACGGAGGGGGGACATTCCTGTCCCCCGGTGGTAGCCGCGGCGTTAGCCGCCGCGGCATTCGGGTAGCGCGCTTCGCGCTCCCGCTCCCTTTACCGCTTCGCGCTCCCGCTCTTTCTTTCTGATTTCCATTCTTTCGGAGGGGACTAAAGGCAGGGGACAGGAATGTCCCCTCTCCTTTTACTTTCCGATCTCCCTCCTTCCGGGGGGGGCTTCTTTCCGTCATTCCCGTGCAAACGGGAATCCATCCGGGCATCCATCCGTCTGTTTGTGTGCCAGACACCCTTCTTGCCATGTGAGGATGGATTCCCGCTTTCGCGGGAATGACAGAAGGAGGGCGGGAATGACAGAAGGAGGGGGAATGACAGAAGGAGAGGGAATGACAGAAGGAGAGGGAATGACAGAAGGAGAGGGAATGACAGAAGGAGCGCGGGAATGACAACCTCGCGGGGATGACAACCGGCTCCGCTCTTCCGCTCTCACACTTCTCCGTTCCTGCTCTTTTTTCTCTCTCTTTCCGCTCTTCTTCCCTCCGGGGGCTGACTAAGGGGGCGGGACGTCGCCTGGTCGCCTTGCGGGTACGGAACGCCGGTTCGTATAATCAAACGTTTGTGGAAACAGGCCAGTCGGCTGGTGACGCCATGATGCGACACGAGCGGGCGTTTGCGGGACGGAGCGAATGAACGATCTTACACCTTATCCGGCACTGCGCAATATTCAGTATTCACCCATGAAGCAGGGTGAGGAGCACTATATTGTGTTGTGGGATCAGTCGGGGTTGAGCGCCGAACGACTCATTGTTCCGCTTAACCTGTTTTATCTGTTTCAATTTCTGGATGGCGAACATTCCCTGGAACAAATCGGCGTGGAATATCTGAAAAAGTACGGCGAGTTCCTGATGCCGGCGAAACTTGATCAACTGATTGCCGACCTGGATCACAAGCTGTTCCTTGAAGGAGCCCGCTACGAAACGGCGAAAGCGGCGGCTGTTCAAGCCTATCGGGACGCACCTGCGCGGAAACCGCAATTCGCCGGCAGGAGTTATGAGGACGATCCGGAGAAACTGCGCGAGCAAATTGCCGGATTTTTTGCGGCTAAAGACGGGCCGGGCGCCGCACCCTCCGATAACCGGGGGAAGGCGATCAAGGGGTTGGTGGTGCCGAATTACGAGGTGCGGGAGGCCGGCCCGCTCTATGCGTGGGCCTATAAAGAATTGCGGGAGGCGGAATCGCCGGACATCTATATTATTTTCGGCGTGGCCCATGCCGGGTTGGCCGGCCCGGTGTCCGTGACGGATAAAAATTTTGAAACGCCGCTGGGGGTGGTGCCGGTGCATCGTCCCATCATGGATTATCTCAAGTCCAACGGCGAGGATGAGTGGTTTGCGGATGAACTCTGGCACCAGAAAGAGCACAGCATTGAATTTCAGTTGCCCTTTTTGCAGGAAACCGTCGGCACGTCACCTTCCGGTGCGTCCCTGTCCATGGTTCCGATCCTGTCGGCCTTCTCGCCCGATAACGTGCTGGATCCCGCCCAACGGGATTTCGCCGATCGCATTGAACGGTTTGTGTCGGTGCTGCAAGCGGCGATTGCCGCTTCGGGGCGCCGGGTGTGTCTCATCGCTAGCGCGAACCTTGCGCACATTGGCCTGCGGTATGGCGACGACAAGGCTCCTACGGATTTTTCCTTCCACCGCTGTATGCAGTCCGACCTGGAAATGCTGAAGCATGTGGAAAATATTGACGCCCGTGGCTTTGCCCAATTTCTTGCGAAAGAGCGAGACGTGCGCCACGTCCTGGGCTTTTCGGCGATTTATCTGCTCTTGCGATTGCTTGACGGGGACAAAGGGGAAGTCCTGCGTTACGATCGTGAGATTGTGGATCAATTCAATTCCACCATCACGTATGCCAGCGCCTCGTTTTTTTAAGCCGCGCCCCGTCGGGGCGTTGCGCGGGGGCGTTACTCTTCCTCAACGCGAACCGTCATGGTGACGGGTTCCAACGGGTTGTCTTTGGAATCCCGGTCCGCGGACACAATGTTGTCCACCACGTCCATGCCGTTGATGATTTTTCCGAAGACGGTATAGGTGCGGTCCAGGCTGCTGGTATCCTCCACGCAAATAAAAAATTGTGACCCGTTATCGTTGATGTCACGAGTCCGATCTTCGTTCCTGGGCATTTTGGCCATGGACAGCGTGCCGCGACGGTGGGGCCGGTCGCTGGGTTCCGGCGTCATGCTGAAGCCCGGCCCTCCGGTGCCATGCAGGGCTCGGTCCGGTTCTTTGCTCAGCGGGTCGCCGCCCTGGATGATGAACCCCGGGATGACACGGTGGAACGTGGTTCCGTTATAGAATCCCATGTTGGCCAGGCTCAGAAAGTTGTCCACATGGCGCGGGGCCACGTCTGTGAAAAACCGGACCGCGATTGTGCCGAATCTGGTGATGATGACGACTTTGGGGTTTTTTTTCTTCAAGGCCACGGGCGTGCTCATCGGCCGAATGTAGCAAGGGAGCCTGGAGTCCGGCAACCCCTTGCATCGCTCACAACGATTCGGATGACTGTGGGACGGCCTGGAATGTCGCGGGTCGTGTCCATGCGGGGAAACGAAGGTTTCTTGTGGCAGGTCATTCCACAACGTTACCGGTTGCAACTTGAGTCCAGTCCGTGATAGAGGGGATTCGGTCGGCGTCGGTTTATAGGTGTATTCCCTTATGCCACCTGCCGGCGGATGGGCGGATGTTGTCGTTCGTTGCGTGTGTTCTTTGGGGTGTGAAGCGGACGGAGCGTGATGTCCAGAGACGATAGCCGGAATCGTGGCAGGGGGGCGTAAAGAATACAGGTATCCAGGAGGGGAGGGACATGGCAAAGACAGCCGGAAAAAAATCGAAAGCCAGCAGGAAAAAGGCTGGAAAGCCCTCATCCAGGTCCAGGGTGAAGACCAGGGTGAAAGCCAAGGCATTGAAGTCCGGAGCCAGAATGTCAAAAGCGAAAGTCAAAGCGAAAGTCAAAACGAAAGTCAAAGCGAAGGTCAAAGCGAAGGTCAAAGTGAAGGTCAAAACGAAAGCCAAAGCGAAAGTCAAAACGAAGGCTAAAACGAAGGCTAAAGCCTTGAAGCCCGTGGCCAGAGTGTCAAAGGCGAAAGCCAAAGCGAAGGCGTCGAAGTCGAAGACGAAAACGAAGACGAAACCCAGGGTAAAGGCCCAGTCGTCCAGTGCCAGGGTTTCCAGGGGCAAAGCAAAACGGAAAACGCCTGCGATAAAAAAGACAGCGACGAAAAAGACGGTGCCGGCGAAACAATCCGGGAAGAAGGCGAACACCGCCAGGGTTGTTCGGAAGTCGCCGCCCCCAAAAGTCGCGGTCGCCAGGTCTGTCACCCGCAAGCCCGTGCCCGCGAAAACACCCGTGTCGTCGGCGACAAGCCTGTCACCCGAGGATATGGCGAAGTTGCCTCAATCCGTGGATGTGGGCCCCGAAGCGATTGAGCCGGATCTGCCGGGATTTGAGGATGACATTGCCGAGGAGTTTTCTTCCGACCTTGATGATGACATGTCCAAGGATATTGCGGAGGCCTTTGATGGCGAAGCGGACTTTGGCTCGCTGGCCGAAGGTCGCGGCGCTGACGTGACTGAAGACGATTTGCCTGAAGAGTTGGGCACCGAGAAATATTTCCGGGATGATGCCGATACCGATGCCGATCTGGATGATGACGACTTGTCCCGTCGGTGGTAGGGGACGTGCATCGGGCGTTGTCGCATCTTGTCTGTCGCTTCCTGAAGAGTCCGCCGTGCGGGTTCCCGCCAGTTGGTTTGCGGGTGACGCATCGCGATGGTCCCGGTGTGACGTTTCGTCCATGAGACAGGTGTGAGATGAAGGAGGCTTGAATGTCTGAAGACGCGGGTTTGCCACGAATTGGGGAAAAGGCGCGGGACTTTCGCGCGGCGGCGACGTCGACCAGGGAATTTGAATTTAGTCTGTGGCAAGGACAGGACTGGGTCGTCTTCTTCGCTCATGCCGCCGATTTTACGCCGGTATGTACGACGGAAGTGATGGAATTTACACGGCGCTATCAGGATTTCAAACAAAAGCGCGTGAAATTGCTGGGAATCAGCGTGGACAGCATCCACTCCCATCTGGCCTGGATTGATAATCTGCAACAGAAGACGGGGGTGACTGTCCCGTATCCCATGGTGGCGGATGCTGATATGCGGGTGTCCCGACTCTACGGCATGATCCATCCGGCAGCGAGCGCCATGACCACGGTCCGCGCGTTGTTTGTGATTGATCCCCAACGCGTGATTCGGGGGTTGCTCTGTTACCCGGTGAACGTGGGCCGCAACGTGGATGAAGTCTTTCGGTTGGTCTCGGCGCTTCAAACGGCCGAGAAACTTTCCTGCGCCACGCCGGTCAATTGGTGTGAGGGCGACACGGTCACGGCCCTCCCGCCGCAAACGGTGCAGGACGTTGAGCAACAGCGCGCCCGGCAGGAACAGGAAGCAAAGATTGTTCCCGCCCCCTGAACAATCCCACAACGTGAGTCCGCGTCCGTGCGGACGGAGACTGAAGCACGCCCGTTCATGGAATGCCGTCGCCCTGGCGAACACTCCGGTCGCGTGGTGAGGCCTCCTTCCTTGTCTGCTCGTCGTGTCCCGATTCTGTCTCATTCCCTGTGGTGCGCGAGTGTCCTGTGCGTGGCGCTGGGGGTTGCGGCGTTGGGTCTGTCCTGGGGCCCGTGCAGGATTGACGAAGGCGGTGATGCCGCGGTGATGGTGCGTCATTTAAAAGGAGCCTGTCTTGAGGAAGACCGGGATGCGTTCCCTGTTTCGGCGGATGACGTGCTTGAGGCGTTGCGGCAGGGCCGGGGCGTGGATTTGAAAGGCGTTGTGCTCACGGGAGACCTCTTCTTTGATCGCTTGCCCCTCATGCCGGTTGAGGCGAACCTGATTGGGGTGCCGGCGATTGCCAAACGGATTGACGATGAACGCGTGTCGGCGGTGCGCGTGATCCATGGGCCGTTCATGCTTGAAGACGTTGAGGTGCGGGGGGTGATGGCGACGAATCTCAAGACGGGGTATGTGCTGGTTCGGGGGCCGGTCAGCCTGCGGGGCACCGTCATTCAGCGAGCCATGGATTTCTCGCGGATGATTTTTTTGGATGACGCTGATTTTTCCGGGATGCGCATTGGCTATGAAGGGTTTTTTGTTCAAGCCCTCTTTGCCGGCGACGCCGACTTTGCGCGAACGGATTTCGGGATTCATTCCCGGTTCCATCAGGCCCGGTTTTTGGAAAAGGTCGCGTTTACGGGTGCGACGTTTCACGGCCTGGCGGAGTTTCTGGAGGTGTCGTTTGCGGGGGACGCGGAGTTTGCGCGCGCGCATTTTGTTCAGGGGGCGGGGTTTTCCGGAAGCCGGTTTCACCACACGTCAAATTTTTCTGCCGCGCAGTTTGAACGTGAAGTGTATTTTCGATTCGCCGCCTTTGAGGAGGAGGCGAATTTTCAGCGAGCGTTGTTTCGCAACACGGCGGATTTTACCGAGGCGCGGTTTGGAGACGGCACGGATTTTCGCTACGCCGTTTTTGAGACACCCCCTCACTTTTCCGGCGTTGAGCTTCCCGAGCCGCAATGAACGCATCGGGTTTGCGGACCCCGGTGTCCTGCCTCGCCTGTTGTCTCCAGACTCTGCGGTGCCTGGCGGGCCTGCCGGCGTGGACGCCTCACGCTCGCTGAATGCTGGAATCGTCCCTATCCACAATATATGGAAGCTGCTGTTGCCTGTCCCCACTAAAAGTGGTATATCAACGCATGGTGTCGGGATTGCGGAATGGGACTCCCGCCCGATATGACGGTTGACGACGGTGGTGCGATGGAAGAACAAACCACACTTGCATATGAGGTGAAACTTGAGGCGTTTACCGGGCCGCTTGACCTGCTGTTGCACCTCATTCGCGAGCATGAAATTGATATTTATGATATCCCCATTGCCCTGATTACCCAGCAGTATCTTGAGTCGCTTCAAGCCATGAAGGCGCTCAATCTCTCCGTGGCCGGGGAATTTTTGGTCATGGCCGCCACGCTGATTCACATTAAGTCCCGGATGTTGCTCCCCAGAGAAGAGGAGGCGGAGCCGGGTGAAGAGGAAGGCGAAGATCCGCGGAGTGAACTGGTTCGCCGGCTTGTGGAATATCAGCAGTTTAAGGAAGCGGCCGGTCGACTGTCCGATCAGGAAAAACTGTGGCGGCAGATGTTCCAACGGGATCTTGAGCCGGTCCAGCCGATCCGCGAAGTGTTTGCCGATGACGCCGTCACGCTTTCGGACCTTCTGGTCGCGCTTCAGGACGTGCTGGTGCGGACGGAAGCCAACACCATGCTGGAGATTACACCGGATACCATTACGGTGCAGGATCGTATCAATGGCGTGATTGAACGACTGGAAGCCACCCCGGCCCTGACCTTCGCGGCGTTGTTTGACGGCGCAACCAATCGCTTGATGGTGATTGTCACGTTTTTGGCGTTGCTGGAGCTTGTGCGGATGAAACTGGTTCGTGTGTATCAAGTGGATTTATTCGGCGCGATTCACATTACCCGCACGTTTCTCGCGGGACAGCTTGAGCGTGATTCCGATCTGTCGCGGGAACCGAATCATGATAATCCTTTGACCAATGGAGGCTCCCGTGGGAACGGAATCCCCTGAAGCAACTGTCGTGACCGAGGACGTGGCCCCGGAGTCCTGCCGCGCATCCGTGGAAGGGGACGTGGCCGGCGAGCGGCCAGGGGAAGACGTCGGTCTTTCGGAATCGTGCAGTGAGCACGCACTCAAGGGGATTATCGAAGCCCTGTTGTTTGTGTCCCGCGATCCACTTCCCCTTGAGAAAATCATTGAGGTGTTGGCCGGGCCGTCCAGGGAGATGGTGCTGGATGCCATGCAGGCGCTTCGGCATCGCTATGACCAGGAAGACCGCGGCATCCACATTGCCGAGCTGGCCGGCGGATACCTCATGATGACGCAGCCTGATTGCGCGCCATGGATTACGAAGCTCATGACGATCAAAGCCTCCGCGAAAGTGTCCCGGTCCGCGTTGGAGACGCTGGCCATCATTGCCTACCGGCAGCCGATCGTGCGCGCGGACATTGAACACCTGCGCGGCGTCGAAACGTCGGGCGTGTTGCGGACCCTGCTTGACCATAAACTCGTTCGCATCGTCGGGCGGCAGGATATCCCCGGCCGTCCCATTCTGTACGGCACGTCCAGAGTGTTTCTCCGAAAATTCGGGCTTCGGGATCTTCGGGATTTGCCGCCCCTGCGAGAGTTCAACGCCTTGGGCGAGGGGGAAGCCGCCAGTCTGTTTGACGCCGCCCCGGTGTCCAACGGCCGGCAGGGCACGCAGGAGACGGAGGCCGATGCGGGCGATGGCGAATCGTGCGGGGAGGCGGAGGAGCCGATTGTCAGTCCTCTGGATTCTTCCGTTGCCTAGTTTGTCGCGCCGCCGCTTTCCCTTTCCCGCACGCCTCCCTTTCTGAACAACGGCTTGCCCGCCGGGGTGTCCGTGAAGCATATTGCACAAGTCTTGGATGCATCGAATGTGGATGCGCAAGCCTGCCGTGCATCCGATCGTCCGACTTGACGAAGGAGGTCCGCACTCATGGTCACGATACAAGTTTTTGGCCAGGCGTTACTGCCTTGTGTGGACGAGCCGGAGTTGCAATGCGACATTGCCGGGCCGGTGAGCGTCCGGGCATTACTGGAGGGCAATCCCGAAACGCTGGGAGGGCTGTTGCCCTTCCTGCACAAAGGCGAATTGATGGTCACGGTGAATCAGAAAATCAGCACGCTGGAATCGCAGGTCAACGACGGCGACACGGTCAAACTGACGCATCAGTTCAATCCCGAATATGAAGGAGCCACGTGGCATAACCCGTGAGCCATTGAGCGTGACACTCCCGTTATGCACAGACCCCCCCTGCTTATGGGCAAGTTTCTGGCTTTTGGACACCACATCGGAGATATGGGGAAGCGGTCTCATCCAAAGATGAGTCAATGGGTTCCCGTTTTGAACGAGTCTCTTTCGCGGGGGACCCCTGTGGTAAAAATAGTTGATTGGTTCGGGCACACGGGGAATTTCGTGGTTGACGCGGAATCCGATGACACACTTGAGATTGCCGTGCGTTTAGGAGAGGTTTCCAAGACGTCCTTTGCTGTTCTCACACCGGCAGACTTGCGGGATCTGCTTTGTCAACTTAAGACACTGGAGACTTCTCCCTGCAATGCTGGCTTTCGCTGGACGCGCGGGGCAAGCTTTCAAATAGAGCGGTATCCTGCCTTTGTCGGTGCCGAACGATGGAAAACAAAGATTGGTGACTATGTTCCGCTTACCATGGGGATGGTTGCTGTGTGGAAGCGAGATCGTCTTGAACCTGAAGGTTCAAAGTTGGCTGCGAAGGGTCGTATTCCATGGGGTGGCGCAGGCAAGGACATCCAAGGCAAGCTCGGCGGCCTGTGGACATCCAGAAGTGAAAAGACAATAGAAGGGCTTACAAGGCGTGTCAATGCTTAGGTGTCGTCGGCCAGGGCGGCCATGCGGCGGAATTTTTTTTCCCGGTCTTTCCGCAGGATGTTGACGGGCACCTTCGTCAATTGGTTCAGGTGCGTGTGCAGGGTGTTGGCCACGGCTTCACAGGTGGCGCTGATGTCGCGATGCGCACCGCCCAGGGGTTCGGGAATGACGTCGTCGGCAATGCCGGCTTTCTGCAGTTCCGCACTCGTCATTTTCAGGGCGGCGGCGGCGGCGTGGGTTTTGGCGGAATCGGCCCACAGGATTGCCGCGCATCCTTCCGGGGAAATGACCGAGTAAATTGAGTGTTCCAGCATCACAATTCGGTCCGCCACACCTAACGCCAACGCCCCGCCGCTTCCGCCTTCTCCCGTGATGACGGCCACAATGGGCACCGTCAGTTGGGACATCACAAACAGATTTTTGGCGATGGCCTGGGCTTGCCCCCGCTCTTCGGCGCCGACGCCCGGATAGGCGCCCGGCGTATTGATAAACGTGAGAATCGGGCGTTTGAATTTTTCGGCCAACTGCATCAGCCGCAGGGCTTTGCGATAGCCTTCGGGATTGGGCATGCCAAAATTGCGCGCGATCCGGTCCTTGACGCTTCGGCCTTTTTCATGACCGATGACGCAAATGGATTGATCGCGAAACGTCGCCAATCCGCCGACAATGGCTTTGTCGTCCCCGAAGGTGCGGTCGCCGTGCAATTCCACGAAGTCCTGGCATAGGTGCTCCAGATAGTGCAGCACCGAGGGGCGTTGGGGATGGCGGGCGATTTGCGTGTGCTGCCAGGGGGTCAGGCTTCCGAAAATCTCCTGCTCCTGCTTGGCCAGCCGCGCCTGGAGAATGCGGATCAGGCGCGGCACGGATTTTTTCTCCGAGCTTGACTTCAGGAGTTTTTCAATGCGCTCCTCAAGCGCCTTGAGCGGCTTTTCAAATTCCAGAAAATCACGCATGGCGGAGGAATCCCTTCGCGCACGTCACTGAAACGTGACCGCCGCTTTTCCGAGAAGTTGTTCCACGTCATAGACCAGATTTGAACTGGGCAAGACGGTTAAATTCGGCAACGGCGCGCTTTCGGCCTGCACCTGCGAAGCGAGATGAAATTGAAACGCGATCGGGGTCGACCCCGGGTGGCGACGCAACACCTCCCGCAGTTTGGGCAGATGGCTCCATGTGTCCGCCGTGTCGGCGAGGCGCACCGTGACCCGTTTCACGGTTTTGGTGGACATGTCCTCCAGGGGTTCCACGTTGGTGGCCTTGATCACGCGGGCCCCCGTATCTTTCTGATCCACGGTTCCCGTCAAGTGGATGATGGCATCAGTGCCCATGACGCTTTCACAGCTTTGGAATAACTCCGGAAACACGATGATTTCCACCAGGCCTTCCAGATCTTCCAGGGTGATGTAGGCCATTCGATGGCCTTTTTTGGTGGTGGTGACTTTGAGATTGCCGACCACGCCGCATAATTTGACTGTTTTGCCGTCTTGCGCTTCGCGCACGGTGGACGTGGTATGCGTCGCCAGCAGGCGCATGGTCTCGGTGTGCTGGGTGAGCGGATGGGCGGTGATATAGAACCCGGTCAGTTCCCGTTCAAATTGGAGCATCTGCGATTGGGGCCATTCGTCAATGTGCGGGAGCGCATGGACCGGAACGTGCCGATCCGTGGACGAGGCAGGGTCCTGACCGTCCGCCACGTTGAACAGGGAGGTCTGTCCGAGGGCGCGCTCTTGCTGCATGGCGGCGGCCGCGTCCAGCGTGTGTTCCAGCACGGCCATCAATTGCGCCCGTTTGGCGTTGCTGCAATCAAACGCGCCAACCTTGATTAATCCTTCCAGCATGCGTTTGTTGATTTTGTGCAAATCGTTCCGGCAGCAAAAATCCAGAAACGATGCAAACGGTCCGTCTTGCTCCCGTTGTTCGATAATGGACTCCACCGCGCCGCTCCCGACGTTTTTAATCGCCGCCAGCCCAAAGCGAATGTCGGCGCCGACCGTGGTAAAGTTTTTCTGGCTCTCATTCACGTCCGGCGGGAGAATGCGAATTCCAAGGTCTCGACATTCGGTAAAATATCCCACGATCTTGTCGGTATTCCCCATTTCCGTGGTGAGCAAGGCGGACATAAAGGCGTTGGGATGATGCGCTTTCAGGTACGCGGTCTGGAACGTCACCAGGGCATAGGCCGCCGAATGGGATTTATTGAATCCATAGCCGGCAAAGTAGGCCATTTGGTCGAAGATTTTTTCCGCTTTCCGTGCCGTGAAGCCGTTGGCCGTGGCCCCCTCGATGAACTGGGCTTTTTGCCTGGCCATTTCGTCGTGTTTTTTCTTTCCCATGGCGCGCCGAAGCAAATCGGCCTGGCCCAGGCTGAACCCGGCCATGCGGTTGGCAATGGCCATGACTTGTTCCTGATACACGATGACGCCGTGGGTTTCTTTGAGAATGGATTCCAGTTCCGGGGGGTCGTAGACAATTTTTGAGGGATCGCGTCGGCGTTGAATAAAGTCGTCCACCATCCCGCTTTCCAGCGGACCCGGACGATAGAGGGCCAGGATGGCAATGAGGTCTTCAAAGCAGACGGGTTTAATCCGGACCAGCATGTTGCGCATGCCCGAACTTTCCAGTTGAAAGATCCCGCTGGTTTTGCCGGAGGCCAGCCGCACATAGGTGTCCGGATCGTTCAGAGGAAGCCGTTCGAGATTGAGGTGTGCGTCGGGCGCCCGTCCCTGGTTCACGATGCTCACGGCCTGATGAATCATGGTGAGGGTTTTCAGCCCAAGAAAATCAAATTTCACCAGGCCCACTTTTTCGACGTCCGTCATGGAGTATTGCGTGACGATTTCGTCTTTGGAGGTTTTATACAACGGCACCAGTTCCGTCAGCGGTTGATTCGAAATCACCATGCCCGCCGCATGCGTGGAGGCATGACGCGCCAGGCCTTCCAGGGCCTGGGCCGTGGTCATCAGCTCCTGCATCCGTGCGTCACTGTTCACCAATTCCCGCAGTCGCGGCTCCTGGGCCAGGGCCTCCTGCAAGGTGATGTTCAGTTGAGAGGGCACGAGTTTGGTGACCCGGTCCACTTCGGCGTAGGGAATATCCATCACGCGGCCCACGTCTTTGATGGCGGCTCTCGCCGCCAGCGTGCCGAAGGTGATGATCTGACAGGCGTAGTTTTCACCGTATTTCTCGATCACGTAGTTGATCACTTCGGGGCGGCGGTCCATGCAAAAGTCCATGTCAATATCCGGCATGCTCACGCGTTCCGGGTTGAGGAATCGTTCAAAGAGCAGGCTGTACACGAGGGGGTCCACATCGGTGATGGACAGCGCATAGGCGATTAAACTCCCGGCCGCCGACCCCCGCCCCGGTCCCACCGGGATGCCGCGAGACCTGGCAAATTTGACGATGTCCCACACCACAAGGAAGTAGCCGGCATATCCCATGTGCGTCAGCACGGCCAATTCCTCCTGCAGGCGCCGTTCGTACGCTTCAACTGTGATGCCGGATGGCCGGGACCGCAGTCGTTCCGCCAGGCCCTCGCGGGTTAAGTGTTCAAGGTATGTTTCATGGGTCCATCCCTCCGGCACCTGGTAGTGGGGCAGGTAGCGGGCGCCAAAGTTCAGGTCCACGTTGCATTGTTCGGCGATGCGGCTGGTGTTCAAGACGGCTTCCGGCAGTTCTGAAAAGTCCGCGACCATCTCTTCCGTTGATTTGACGTACAACTGGTCGGTGTCGAACTTCATGCGATTGGCGTCTTTTAACGTCTTGCCCGTTTGCAGGCACAACATGATTTCGTGCGGCCGCGCGTCTTCTTTTTTCAGGTAGTGGCAATCATTCGTCCCGGCCAGGGGGATGCCGAGTTTTTTATGGATTTCCACGAGGCCCCGGTTGGCGATCGTTTGATGATCCAGCCCGTTGGCCTGGACTTCGAGGTAGTAATGGTCTTTCCCGAAAATTTCGCGGTATTCCCCGGCCGTGCGCGTGGCCTGCTCCATGTCTTGCCGGCCGATGAGCCAGGGGACTTCTCCGCTCAAACATCCCGATAACGCGATGAGGCCCTCGTGGTGTTCCTGCAGCAGCTCTTTATCCATTCGGGGTTTGTAGTAAAACCCTTCGAGATAGGCCTTGCTGGACAGCTTGATGAGGTTCTGGTAGCCCTTGAGATTGGTGGCGAGGAGAATCAGATGATAATAGTCATTGTGCGCCAGCAGGCCTTTGCGTTCCCGCCGGCTGCCGGGCGCGAGATAGGCTTCGCAGCCGATGATGGGTTTCACGCCATGGGCTTTGGCTTTTTCGTAGAAGTCAATGGCGCCAAAGAGGTTGCCATGGTCGGTCATGGCGACGGCGGGTTGGCCGAATTCCCGGACCTGCTTGAGCAGCGGATCCAGTTGATTCGCGCCATCCAGCAGGCTGTACTGCGTGTGGAGATGCAGGTGAACGAATTGCGAAGACAAGGCGGTGCGTCCTTAGCTTACACCATCAGCCTGTGCGGAAGCCGTCTGCGGCTTCCCGGGGGGCCAGGCGAACAATCTTTCGCCTCCGGATCCCGCACGGACGGAGACGACGGCGACAGGGTAAGGGTAAAGGGTGATTGCCATGCACGTTCACGTCTGTGGCCTCGTCAACGGGTACCCTGTCATGCCCGCTCCGGCGAGGGGTGAACGTCGAGAAAATTCTAATCCCGGGTCCGGGGGATGTCAACGCAGCGGACCGTCCGTCGCCCATGCGCCATGATGAGCCTGCGTTTATGACCGTCGGGGATGAACCGTTCCGTTGTCGGCGTGCCCGTGTTCGTGCCAGGGGAGTGCGCGTTATTGTCCCAGGCTCAATTCGTAGAGCAACGCCTTCCAGCCCTGCGCTTCGGTAATGAACCCTTTGGGCTGAACGACGGGCAGCATGCCGGTGCCCGGGACGCGCCCTGATTGGCCCATGCTGCCGTTTTTCATGACCCACATCAGCTCGCCCGGTGTGCGGAATGTATGAAATTTCGGGTTCGTGAAGTCGCGCGGTTGAATCGGAAGATTGCTGGCGGCGGCGCCGTCGCCCCGGCCTTCGGCCCCATGGCAACTGACGCATCCCCCCACGCCCAGGAAGATGGCTTTGCCTTCAGCCAGAATGTCCGGGGTCGCCTCAAAGGGGGGCTTCATTTTTTTGGCTTTCGCCAATTCTCCGGACGGCACACGGGGGATGCGGATGTCATATTCTCCGCCCGCTTGACCGTACCCGGTCGGATTCACACTCCAGGCGACTCCCTGGATACTCACAAGTAATAGGGCACTCATCGTGACACAGACGAGACTTCTTCTCACGGCCGTTCCCCTCCTTCGTTGATACATAACCCTGTCCGTCATGATGAGCCTGTCGGCAGGCTCGGTCTTTTTGTGCTGCTTGTGATTGTACCCGATGAAGGCATGGCGGGCAATCGGGACCGCTCTCACTGTTGAGACGCCGCCGACCGGATGCCCGGTGATTTCCGGGAGGCGGAACGACGGCGTTATGCTACAATGCGGCCCCGTGAGGAACCGAGGGAGCCTATATGCCGTTTGATGAACGGGCCAGGTCGCGTTATCGCTCAACGATGCGTCGCAGGATTGTTGAACTGCGGGCCAAATGCGAAAGCAGTCTGGATTCTGCTATTGACCGGATGATGCTGGCCTCTTCCGAGAGCTACATTAAAGTCGAAAAAGGCCTGGTGGAAATTGATCGGATGGTCACGCTCATTGAAGAGGAATTACACGACGTTCGGGAACTCGTCTATGCTCAACGCCTGGAAGCCCGCCTTGAATTTATTGAGGATCGCTTTGAGGATTTCGACAGTGAAATCTACCAACGCCCCAAACGCCGCCGGCGAAAGATCAACCTGTTTGCGTTTTTTCAGCGAGCCACCGGCGGCGGTGACCCCACGATGTCTCACGGCGAAGTCGGCTCGCATGAGGAAGCGTACAGGGCGTTGGGTCTGGAATTCGGCAGCTCCATGGCTGCGGTGACCCGTGCGTTTCGCCAAAAAGCCAAAACACTGCACCCCGATATTAACCACGGCGACCGGAGCGCCGAACCCGCCCTGCGCCGTGTCATTGAAGCCTACCAGTTCCTCCGGGCGGATTCCACCATCCCGCGCACCGAAGCGCATGGGACGGAAGATCGGCCTTGATGAGATCGAAAGCGTGGGTATACAGAATGTGATTGGCATGAGCGGTGGATTGTTTTGTGGTCGCAGGTTATCACGTGAGACCATTCTGATGTTGGAAGGAGCTGAGACTTGAAAGAGATGCATGCCTGGGTGCCGTGGTTCCAAACGTTGGCGAAAAAAATCGCCGATGGTGGTGAGATGTTTCTGGCTGAGAAGGCGAAGCAGGTAGAGTGGGCAAACGGCAATCCTGTCTTGTTCAAGTATGGCGATAAAAATATTGATCCGTTTTCATTTTTTTATTTTCTTGCACAACAGAATGGCCTCAAAGATCATGATCGTGAACGAGTATACAAAAGTGTTGATAGCGTATTTGAAATCGAACAGAAAAATTTACTGTCTTCCGCGAGCCTTGACTATGGATTTATTTTCCCTACCCCAATATTTATCGCTCCAGTATTGTTTCGTGGCAAGGGTACAGGTAACCCCACATTACTCTGGAAATTGTTTCGGCAAGCGATAGAAAACAATGTAAACTTTGAACCCGATGATTTCAAGAATGTCCTAAATATAGGGACAGTCGATGTCGCCAAACTGACTCAATGTTTATTTTTAATAAATCCAGATTATTTTATGCCTATAGATAACGGTATATTTACGTTCCATGAGGCCCTCAACTTGCCTTCATTCGAGGAGACACGAAAGCGAATCAGACAGCAAGATGGCTGGAAACATTACAAGGAGATAATTGACAAATTTCATGCTGCTTTCCCGAGATGCTATCCCTATGAGATTAACGCTGCGCTTCACCTAATGTGCCGATGGAAAGACGGTAAAGACGGCAATGTCGGTCTTGGCAAAAACTTCTTTCAGGTTAGCACGCACGTATTTAATGACAACGATGATCACTGGAATGATTTTTTGGAAAACAACCATGTCTTTACCGGTGGACCTGGAACCGGTGATTGGGATACATATACACCGAATCAGCAAACAGCCCAAGGACAAAAAAAATACCCGCTTACAGACCCTAAAGTCGGTGATATTATTTTAGTGCGATATGGGAATAAGGTCGGATACGCTGTCGGCATTGTTTGCAAAAACGATTATAAAAATGGATTGAGTGAACAAAGCGAAGCCAATAAGGCAATGAGAATCCATGTGTTATGGTTAAATAAAGAACGCACGGATGATTTGGGGTTGGAGGGGCAAATTCCGGGGTTTTTCGATGCATGCAAATATCATGTGTATGAAAAATTTAAGAACAATGAAAATTATAAAAATACCTTCGCATTAATCGAAAAAATTGGAAGTGGCATTAACCCCAACACAGAACATGACGGTCGGCAACCACAAATGCAATCTCCAGCACTAAACCAAATTCTCTATGGCCCTCCGGGTACGGGCAAAACCTGGAACGCGGTTAATCATGCGTTGGCGGTCATTGAGGGCAAATCTGTCGAAGAACTTGAAAAAGAATGTCATGATGAGGGGCGCAAAGAAGTTAAGAAACGCTTTGATGAATTAAAAAAATCCGGGCAAATTAAAATGGTGACTTTTCACCAAAGTTTTACCTATGAAGATTTCATTGAAGGAATCAAGCCTGTTTTTGACCACGATGCTGCAAACGTGCAATACAAAATTGTTGACGGCGTTTTCAAAGAAATTTCCAAAGTAGCAAAAGATGATAAGGAGCGTAAATATGTTCTTATCATCGATGAAATAAATCGTGGAAATATTGCCAAGATATTTGGCGAATTGATTACTTTGCTTGAGCCTTCCTACCGGTTTGACGGGACTGATATGTCTACCGTTATCTTGCCGTATTCCAAAGGCGAGTTTGACGTACCGAAAAATCTGTACATCGTCGGCACAATGAACACAGCCGACCACTCCATTGCTTTGCTGGATACCGCTTTGCGGCGACGATTTGATTTTCTTGAAATGATGCCAGAACCGCATCACCAGCTTATTAACAAAGATATTGAAGGTGTGGATTGTCAGAAATTACTAGCGACGATGAATAAACGTATCACCGCACTTCTTGACCGCGAACATCAGATTGGCCACAGCTATTTTATTGGCATTGACAGCACGGAAAAACTTGCCTGTGTTTTTCGGAGCAAAATTATTCCATTATTGCAGGAGTATTTTTATGATGACTGGAACAAAATTGACCTTGTGCTGAACAAAAACGGATTTATAAAGGAAGTTAAAATAGCAGACGACTTACTCAATGCCTCCGATTTTTTGAATATGAATCATTCAAGTTATGAATTACTTAAAGCCAAAGATTCTGAATGGATGAATTCCAAAAATTACAAAAAAATCTACGATGGGATGCAAGCGCAAGCAGATGATAGCAATGGAGACTAAAGAGAATAAACCGAAAATTGTCAGAGAGTTTGAGGAACTCGCTGGTTTTACCAAAGAGGAAATAGCAGACCTAAAATATTTTGCCCTGCAAAATCAGTGTGACAATCAAGGCAACTTTCGCCCCGTGCTGGAGTGGCGCAACGGCAAGTTAAAATCCCAAAATTATGTCGGCATTATCCAAACCCAAAAGGGCAGGGTGTTGGAGATCTTGCCAAAAGTGGACCTGGTCGCCGATGACGATGAAAAAACAAAAAAGGTATTCTTGGAAATGCTTCGCACCTGGCGAGGCGTGAATCACGCAGCATTTAATGAAAGCGGCATTAGTGCGATACAAAGATTCGACATGCTGGAAATTTTCGTGCGTTTGTTTTTGGAAAATCTGGTGCAGCTTACAAAACGCGGTCTGGCGAAGCATTATCAGCCGGTTGAAGAAAATTTACCGTGTTTGCGTGGGCGAATCTTATTTCCGCAACACAGTCGTGCAAACATCGTCAATCGTGCGAGATTTTATGTGCAATACGATGATTTCAATGCGAACCGCCCAGCCAATCGCTTGATTCGCAGCACGATAGACAAACTCAAGCCGATGGTGCGGCAACCGGAGAACCAACAATATCTGCGCCAAGTGAAAATTTATTTCAGCGATATTCCGATTTCGCAAAACCACGATGATGATTGGCGCAAACAAAAAAATGACCGCACCATGCAACATTATCAGGCGGTAATGCAATGGATCGGTTTGTTTTTGTTTGGCCAGGGTTTAGCGACTTTTTCCGGTAAACATATTAATTCTTGTTTGTTGTTTCCAATGGATCAGTTATTTGAGGATTTTGTCGCTCATAATTTTCGTAAATATCAAAATAATTTCAAGGTGCAAACGCAGGCGTCATCACAATACATGGCGGAGACCGAAAACAAGCCTGTATTCCAAATGCGACCGGATATTCAATTAAGAAACAACCAAACTCAATTTATTCTGGATACAAAATGGAAACGCATCAACGAAGAAGGCAAAAGTTTGAAACATGGCATCAGCCAGTCGGATATTTATCAGTTATACGCTTATGGGAAAAAATACGAGTGTAACACCGTTGCATTGATTTATCCGAAAACGAAATATTTTACACAGCCGTTTCGCTATAATTTTGATAACGCTTTGCATCTGCTCTGCCTGCCGTTTGATGTAACCAACCCCAAAGACAGCGTTGTAAACATCATCAAACAATTAGAAGAAGAATTTGCCAGCAGTGGCTAGTGCAACCTTCCTTGCTCGCGGACTGTCGCTATGCCAAACAGATCACGTCTTGAGACTTACTCCGCTACGAATCCAGCATCCCCTTCACCGTTTCCGGTGGGCGGGCCAGGATGACGGTGTCGCCCTTTTCAACCAGGGGGCGTTGCATCAGGTCGGGGTATTGAATCATCAGCCCGATCAAGTCGTCTTCGGATTTGTCGGTGGTGGCAAGGCCCATCGTTTTATACCGCTCGTCTTTGGTGCGCAGCACGTCTTTGGCGTTCAGCCCGCCTTTTTTCAATAACGCTTTGAGTGTGGCGTGCGACAACGGCTGGTCGTAGTAATTGACGGCCGTGAAGGGTTGCCCGCTGTCCTGCACGAGCTTGATGACTGTGCGACACGTTGAACACGTGGGTTTCTGATAGATGGTCATGTGTGCCATGTGTGGTTCCTTTCCGAAAGAGTACGGCGTCTCTTGACGCTCTGTGGTGTGCATGTTAGAAGCGGGAATTGACAGCTTCCGTCTTTGAACATTCCGTTTGAGACCGCCACGAGACACTCATGACGACTTCCGACGCTCCCGACGCGACACAGTTTGCGGTCGCGATGGATTCCCAACGCGCCTTAAAAGATCTGCGTGCCCGCCGCCCCGGACAACCGGTGTGCGCGGTGGGGCACGGGGATGATCAACAAGGCAAGGAAGGCGTCTTTCAACATTTCAACATTCGCCTGGCGGTCGTGAAATTTCCCGATGAAAAAACCCTGGGCTATGATCCGCAGGACCTGTTGCTGCCGTGCGAGATTCATGAGGACGGCGAAGCGTTCTTTGAAATTCGCCACTGCGCGATTTGCAATCAAATCTTTCCCTTGACCTCCGAGGAGTTTCGGGCCGAGCGGGAGCGGAGCGAATGTCCCGAGTGCCAGCCGTGAGCCCGTCCCGGAGCGTGGCCGTGCGTGTGGAGCCGGGTTCATGCGCCGCCGTTTTCAATGATCATGCGGGCGTGGTCGGGCCAATCGGGCTGTGGCCGTTCTTTGTGTTCGCCGGTTCATGGTCGACGTGTTTGACGGTCATCAGACGTCTCCCCATTTGAGTTTTGTCCGTAAGACATCATAGTACGTCCGGTCGGGGAAACGGACGAGGCAGGTTCTGTGAGGTGAGGCGCTGATGGTGACCACCTCGTCACGTTCCGCGGGAATTCCGGTTTGACCGTCAAGCGTTACGGTGCCCCCTTCGGCGCTGGTGACTTGAATCTCAAACGCGATATGGCTTGGGACCAGGAGGGGACGGTGGGTGAAGGTATGGGGGCTGATCGGCGTCATGACCAGGGTTTCCAGGCTCGGGTCCAGAATCGGGCCGCCGGCGGCCATGGAGTATCCGGTGGACCCTGTGGGCGAGGCAATGATCAACCCGTCGCCTCGAAGGTTTGTCACGAATTTCCGGTCCACGTGAATCCTCGTGCTGATCATCCGCCCCAGGTCCCCTTTGCCGATCACCACGTCGTTCAGGGCCGTTTCCCGCTGTTGGTGTCCGTTGTGGTGACGGATATGGGCCTGAAGGCGCAGACGGTGATCTACGTGGAAGTCCCGCGCAAAAACTTTGTCCAGGGAGTCGTACATTCTGTCGACCGTGCTTTCCGTCAGAAATCCCAAACCTCCCAGATTGATTCCCAGGATCGGCACGGAGCGTTCTTCAACGAGTCGCGCGGCCCGCAACATGGTCCCGTCTCCACCGAGCACGAGCACGAGTTCGGCCTCGGCGGCAATGCGCGCATCACGACGGTGCTGTCCGTCCTGATCATTGTCCACGGACGAGGCCCCGAGCAGCACCGTTTTCTGTTTCCGGCGAAGCCAGTCAAGCAACTCCTCAAGACGGGAGTCGGTGTGGGAAAAGCGGGGTTTGGTGACGATGCCGATGATGGTCACGTTCAACTCATGTGCCGATGATATGGATGGACACGGTGCGGGGATGTCGGAATGCTGTGGTCCCGCGCCCTGGTGACTGTTGAGTGACCGGGCCGGAAAAATTGTATCGCTCGCATGGGCCCGAGTCAATGAAGAACCCGTGCGGGTTGCGTGGGCTCTTGACGGCGGCGTCAGAATGTGAAACCTTAACGGGTATCGGAGGTGGACTCGTCTTGACAGTCTTCGGAAGCGATGGATAGACTGCAAGGCGTGTGACAACGGGTTGGCCCTCCGGAACCGATGGTGAATCTCTTTAACCCATAAGGAGAGACAATGTTCGAGCGATTTACGGACAGAGGTCGTAAGATCATTATTCTGGCTCGCGAAGAGGCTGAACGCCATCAGAATGACTATCTTGGCACGGAGCATCTGGTGTTGGCGGTTCTCCGTGAGTCCGATGGCATTGCCCTCATGATCATTAAAAAGATGGGGTTGTCGCCCGATCAGATTCGTTCGGAGATTGAACGCAATTTGCCCAGCGGCGGGACCACCGTCACGTTTGGGGAAATTCCCTTCAGCCCCCGCGTGAAAAAGGTGATTGAATATGGTGTGGAAGAGGCACGGCTGCTCGGACACAACCATATCGGGAGTGAGCATCTCCTGCTGGGATTGCTCCGGGAAGAGGAGGGGATTGGCGGAAAGGTGCTCCGAAGTTTGGGAGGGAATCTGCTCACGGCTCGTCAGTTGACCGTGACCTTTCTGCGTAAATCGGGAACCCGGGAGCGTGACAAAAAAAGCAGCACGCCGGCGCTGGATGAATTTGGAAGAGACCTCACACAGTTGGCCCAGGAGTCCATGCTGGACCCGGTCATCGGTCGCGGCGATGAAATCGAACGGGTGCTGCAAATTTTGAGCCGCCGTTCCAAAAATAATCCCGCGTTGATTGGCGAGTCGGGTGTGGGGAAAACCGCCATCGTTGAAGGGCTGGCCCAGCGCATTGTCTCCATGGACGTGCCGGATAATCTTTTAAACCGGCGTGTGATTGCCCTGGACCTGGGGTCGCTGGTTGCCGGCACGAAGTACCGCGGGCAATTTGAAGAGCGACTCAAGGTGGTGATGAAGGAAATTGCCCAGACCGGCAACATTATTTTGTTCATTGATGAATTGCATACCCTGGTGGGCGCCGGGGCGGCGGAAGGCTCAATTGATGCGGCCAATATGCTGAAGCCGGCGTTGTCGCGCGGTGAAATTCAATGTATCGGGGCGACCACGCTGGATGAATACCGAAAACATATTGAGAAAGACGGCGCTCTCAAGCGGCGGTTCCAGCCTATTTACGTGAATCCGCCGTCCATGGATGAAACGATCAAGATTATTCATGGATTGCGGGATCGCTATGAAGAGCATCATGGCGTGGAGATTTCTGATGATGCGGTGACGGAAGCCGTCAAACTGGCGGATCGCTACATCACGGATCGCTTTCTCCCCGATAAGGCGATTGACCTGATTGACGAAACGGGTTCGCGCGCCAAGCTGCAATCCTATTCCCTGCCTCCGGAATTGAAATCCCTGGAGCAGGAGCTCAAGCGAGTGGCTCGCGAAAAAGAAGTCGCCATTGGGCTGCAAAGTTTTGAAGAAGCCGTCAAGTTTCGGGAAGAAGAAGAACGGCTGCGCAAACTGCTGGATGACGCCAAACAGGATTGGAAAAAGAACCAGGAACAGCACAAGCCCGTGATTGGGGCTGAAGAAGTCAGTTTTGTGGTGTCCAAGATCACGGGCATCCCCCTCTTTAAGCTTGGAGAGGAGGAATCCGAAAAACTGCTTCATACGGAAGATTTTCTCCATAAGCGCATTGTGGGTCAGGACGAAGCCATTTCGGCTGTCTGCCGGGCCATCCGTCGTTCGCGCGCCGGTCTGAAAGAGGCGCGCAAGCCGATCGGCTCCTTCATCTTTTTGGGACCGACCGGTGTGGGGAAGACCGAATTGGCGCGCGCGCTGGCGGAGTTTTTGTTTAATACCGAGGATGCCCTGATTCGGATTGACATGTCGGAATACCAGGAGAAATTTACCAGTTCGCGGTTGTTCGGCGCGCCGCCGGGCTATGTGGGCTATGAAGAGGGCGGGCAATTAACGGAGAAGGTTCGGCGTCGTCCCTACTCGGTGGTGTTGTTTGATGAGATCGAAAAAGCCCACCCGGATATCTTCAACGTCCTGTTGCAGGTGTTGGATGACGGGCTGTTGACGGACAGTCTGGGGCGCAAAGTTGATTTCAAAAACACCATTCTCGTGATGACCTCCAATCTGGGCACCAAACTCCTTCAGAAAGGTGTGTCGCTTGGGTTCCAAAGCTCGGACAAAGTTGACACGAACAAACGAATGAAAAATGACATTCTGGACGAATTGAAACGGAATTTCAGTCCGGAATTTCTGAATCGCGTTGATGAGTTCGTCGTGTTCCATCCGTTGGAAAAAGCGCATTTGCTGAACATTGTCGACATCATGATCCGCGAGTTGAACGAACGGTTGGCGGAACGTGATGTCACGTTGGAGATTGACGATGATGTCAAGCAATGGCTGATTCAGGAAGGCTATCAGCCGCAGTACGGGGCCAGGCCCATGAGGCGCACCATCCAAAAACTTCTGGGTGATCCCCTGTCCGACGAACTCATTAAAGGGCGCTTCAAGGAGACCAGGAAAATCAGAGTCGCGCTTCGAGATAACGCCCCTGTCTTTGTTGAAGAAGAGGCCATGGCGGGCGTCTAACCATTCGGCGATGCCTTGGGCGCGTATTATCAGACCGTGCGCAGCCACAGCTTCCGTTCCTTGTTCATGCACGACTCTCGTTGCCTCATGGGGCGAGAGTCGTTGTTGTTTGAGGATACCCTCCCGACGTTGATGAGTCCCAACGACCACGCTCCATTCAGTTCGTCCGCATCGCAACCTCCGGGTATCCTGGGCATTGAGACGTCTTGTGATGAAACGGCCGCCGCGGTGTTCTCCCTTGAAGGACACCTGTTGTCGAGTGTGGTGGCGTCGCAACATGCCGTCCATGCACGTTTTGGCGGCGTGGTGCCGGAGCTGGCGTCGCGAACGCATCTTGAGAACATTGCGGGCGTGACGCAGGACGCGCTGGCGCATGCCGGCGTCGGGTGGTCCGCGCTTCAGGCTGTCGCGGTCACGCGCGGTCCGGGGCTGGCCGGTGCGCTGGTCGTCGGTGTGAGTTTTGGCAAAGCCCTTGCGTATGCCCTGGATATTCCCTGCATCGGCGTCCATCATCTGGAAGGCCATATCGCGTCCGTGTGGTTGGAAGATCCCATGTTTGCGACGCCTGCCATTGTGCTGGTGGCGTCCGGGGGGCATACCCATTTGTACCTTGTCCCGCAACGCGGAGAGTATGTCCTGCTTGGAAAGACGCTTGACGATGCGGCCGGGGAAGCCTTTGACAAGGGCGCCAGGATGCTCGGCCTCTCCTACCCCGGAGGTCCGGCCCTGGATCGCCTGGCGCAATCCGGGGATCCTGCTGTCGTCCGGTTCCCGCGCCCGTACTTGCATCGCGGAGGGTTTGATTTCAGTTTTAGCGGATTGAAAACCGCCTTGCTGTATTATTTGAGAGACCGGAACCCGCGCAGGGAGTCGGTGGCTCCCGCGCATATTGCCGCGGGGTATCAGGAAGCCATTGTGGACGTGCTGGTCGAAAAATCGTTTCGGGCGGTTCGGCGTCATCACGTTGCGGGTCTGGCCGTGGTCGGCGGGGTCTGCGCGAATTCGCGCTTGCGAGCCGCCTTGCGATCACGCGCGGACAAGGAGGGCATCCGTCTCACGTTGCCCCGTGCGGATTTTTGTACGGATAATGCCGCGATGGTGGCCGCCGCGGGATGGTGGGCCCACCACCGCCAACGCTGGTCGTCGTGGGATATGGATGCGCAGCCGGGGCTGGCGATGGAGACCGTGTCTGCGGGAGCGGACGTGACGACCTAAGTCCGTCGGAAAGGGACCGCTATTTCACATGCCCTTGGACATCTGACCGGTTTGAAGTCAAGCCAGGTGACCCGGCTGGAGCGGTTGTATCGTCGGCGTGTGCCCGTCGAGACGGTCATTTCTCCGGAACTGGCTCGTCCCTGCGCGGAATTATCGCATGAAATCCGGCGGCAAATCGGTCTGTTGATTAATCGGCGGGGCGTCATTGAAGCGGTCATTATTGGAACGGATCGTCAGGTGGTGATCCCGCAACTCGCGCGGAGCCGGTCCGGGCCGCGGTTATTACGGGGGGTTCGATTCATCCATACCCGTCTTGATGATCAACCGTTAACCAAAGATGATCTCACTGACCTTGCGTTGCTTCGCCTGGATTTACTGGCGGTGCTGGGCGTGGGAGCGTGCGGAGAACCGGCTTCGCTTGCGTTGGCTCATCTGCTGCCGCCCAATCCGCAAGGCAAGGCCTGCGAAGAATGGCCGCCGCAAAATTTTCAGACGTTTCAGTGCCGATGCGATCATTTTGTGTCGTCTCTTGAAGCCGAGATTGCCAAGGCGACACCCGCGCTGCGCCGAACGGACGGCACGGTCAGCGCCTTGTTGGTCAGCGGCACGGAGGGGAATTGGGTCGACCAGGAAGAGCGGCTGCTGGAATGTCGGGAACTGGCGGTTTCGCAGGGGATTCGGGTGCTTGGCACGGTGGCGCAACGGTTGCGGCGCGTCAATCCCAAGTACGTGTTGGGGATGGGGAAGATGACCGAGGTCATCATCCAGGCCCTGCAGGGCGGGGCTGATCTGCTGATTTTTGATCGGGATTTGACGCCGACGCAAACACGGGCGTTGTCCGAGCTGGTCGAGATCAAGGTCATTGACCGCACGCAGTTGATCCTCGATATTTTTGCCGCCCGCGCGCATTCCCGTGCGGGAAAAATTCAAGTGGAACTCGCGCAGCTCAAATATCTCCTGCCCCGGTTGTCCCAATCCAGCACGGCGTTCTCTCGTTTGGGCGGGGGCATCGGTGCTCGAGGGCCCGGTGAAACCAAACTGGAAACCGATCTGCGACGGGTGCGAAAGCGGATTACGCATCTTGAGCACAAACTGAAAGACGTCGGTCGGCAACGCGAGCAGCAACGCCCCCGACGGCTTCGTCACGGCATCCCGGTCGTCTCCATCGTCGGTTATGCCAATGCCGGGAAATCCACCGTGCTGAATGCCTTAACCCGGAGCCATGTGTCGGCCCTGGATCAGCCGTTTGACACCCTGGACACGATCAATCGCCGGTTTTGGCTCCCGTCCGGCCGGCACGTGATTCTGACCGACACCGTCGGGTTTATTCGGGACCTTCCCCGGAATCTGCTGGAAGCCTTTCGCACAACGCTTGAAGACCTGCGTCATGCCGACTTGCTGGTGCACGTCGTGGACGCCACCGCGTCGGACCGCGATCAGCAGATCCAGACGGTGGAAAGCATCCTGCATGAACTGGACCTGCAACACGTGGCGCGGGTGATGGTCATGAATAAATGCGATCGCTTGCACGCCGCGGACGTGAAGGTGCTTGAACGGCGTTCCCATGCGCTGTGTGTGTCGGCCATCCGGCACGAGACTTTACTGCCGCTGCGACACGTGATTGCCGATGCCCTGGCCTTGAATCCGTCGCCTGGTCGGGCGGCGACGGCATGGAATGCGGCTCCGGCGTCTCCCGTCGTGACTCCGGCGTATGTCGGCCCATGAACGAGGTTCGTCGTCGCGGGGCACGCGGCCGGTCATCGGCGTCCGCTCAAGCCCGTGCCAGGCGGATTCTCGCACGTTTGAAAACGCAGACGCATCATGTGCGGGTGGAACTTGACTATGCCACGTCGTTTGAATTGCTGGTGGCGACCATCCTGTCGGCTCAATGTACGGATGAACGGGTCAATCGCGTGACGCCGGGGGTCTTTGCGGCGTACCGCGGCGTGGAGGCCCTGGCCCGTGCGTCGCCCGCACGACTGGAAGCGCTGATCAGGCCAACCGGGTTTTATCGGAGCAAGGCGCAGCGCTTGATCCAGTGCAGTCAGGCCCTGGTCGAGCGGTTTGGCGGGGGTGTGCCGAAGACCATGGAGGCCTTGACGTCGTTGCCCGGCATTGGGAGAAAGACAGCCAATGTGATGTTAGGCGCTTGGGTGGGTGTGCCGTCCATTGTGGTTGACACGCATGTGAAACGTGTGTGCAATCGGCTCCACCTGACGCGGCACGCCGATCCGACCAAAATCGAGTTTGACTTGCGGGCGGCCTGGCCCGAACGAGACTGGACGGACGGCTCACAGCGGATTTTGCTCCATGGCCGCTATGTGTGCCTGGCTCGGAAGCCCCGGTGTGAAGCCTGTGTGCTGTATGACGACTGTGAGTGGGAAGGAAAGCGCGTGCGCCCATGTTGACAAGCATGACCGGCTTTGGCAAACGGGAGGGAGAGGTTCCGGGTCTTGCCATTGTGGCGGAAGTTCGGTCGGTGAACCATCGCTTTCGGGAGATCGTGACCCGATTGCCCAAAGGGCGGGTTGAGCGGGAGGAAGCACTCAAAGCGCTCGTGGCCCAACATTGTCGTCGGGGAAGGATTGAGTTGACCGTGACCTATGCGAAAGAGTCGGCCGGCGGCACGCGGTTCACGGTGGATCAGCCTGTGGCTCGTCAATATTATCAAACGCTCAAACAGATGCAGAAGGACTTCAAGCTGGGAGGCCAGATTGACATCGGGCTTTTGGCCTCATTCAGGGAAATTTTTCGGGTGGCGGACACCTCCCTTGATGAGGCCAAAGTGGGGCGAGTGGTGAAGCGGCTCGTGACCGGTGCGCTGGCGGACCTTGACCGTATGCGGTCAACCGAGGGAAAAGCGCTTCAGGTTGATATTGCCAAACGGTTGACGTACGTTCGGACGTTGCATCGGTCCATACAGCGCCGTCTTTCTCTCGCCGTCAAGGGGCTCCAGGACCGCATGCGCGCGCGTGTGCGGGAACTGGTCGGATCGCCAAACGGTGAGGGGGCGAAGCTCACGCATGAAGTCGCGTTTCTGGCGGATCGCTGTGATGTGAGTGAAGAACTCACCCGGCTCCAGAGTCACATGACCCAATTTGCCGAGATGATGAAACAGCAGGAGCCTGTCGGCCGACAGTTGGATTTTTTGTTGCAGGAAATGGGTCGGGAAGTCAACACCATTGGCTCCAAAGCCAATGACGCGAAGATTGCGCAGTTTGTCATCCAACTGAAAAGCGAACTGGAAAAAATTCGCGAGCAGGTGCAAAATGTGGAATAGGGTGCCCGGCGACACGGCGGTCGCGCGGAAAGGATGGGCGGATGTCGCGTAACGGGATCTTGGTGGTGGTGTCGGGGCCTTCCGGTGTGGGGAAAAGCACATTGTGCAACACGATCGTGGCGCATGTGCCGCAGACCATGTTGTCGGTGTCCTGTACGACGAGGCCGCCGAGGCCCGGCGAGCGGGATGGCGTTGAGTATTCTTTTGTCGAGGCGGTGCAATTTCAAGCCATGATCAAAGACGAGGCGTTTGTTGAATGGGCGGAAGTGTACGGCCATCGCTACGGAACCCCGAAGCAGCCGCTGGTCGCGGCCATGAAGAGCGGGGTCAACGTGTTGCTGGATATTGATACCCAGGGGGCGAAGCAAATCATGGAGCGGTTTGCCGGGGCCGTGCTGGTGTTTGTGACCCCGCCGTCCCTTGACGTGCTCAAGCAACGACTCTATCGCCGGGCGCTGGATGGGCCGGAAGCGATCCAGCGACGTCTCCGAAGAGCGAGTGAGGAAATTACTCATTTTGAAGGCTATCATTACCTGATTCGGAATGAAGATCTCCCGCAGGCCATAAAGGAATTGGAGTCCATTCTCCTGGCCGAACGGGTGAGAGTAAGCCGATTGAACGTCAACTGGCTTGTGGACAGTGGGTTGCTGGAACCATCGGCGATGAAAGAGATTGCCACGTAAACGTGTGTTGATTCATGCAAAGGAGAAACCGATATGATTGATACGCTTCCCTTGTTGCTGGACGAACGGGTGCGCGCATTTGCGTTTGATTCCCGTTATCGGGTGGTGCTGGTCGCGGCTCAACGCGCAAAGCAGCTTATGCGCGGGGCCCAACGATCGCAGACCAGTAAATTTACCAAAGAAACCTCCATGGCCCTTGAAGATGTGCTGGGGGGCAACGTGGAATATTTAGTTGGGCAGGAAGCGCGCCAGGCTTTTCGTGAAGCGCAGAACCTCCCGGATCGCGATCCTGACCAACCCTTGTCGGCGGAGGCCACTGAAAACGCCAGAGAAATTCAACAGCATCTTGGCACCTACGTTGATGATTCACCGAAAGAGACGCCCGCGGTGTCTGTGACCGACGATGCAGCGAAGCCCGCTTGAGCTATCGGCATGAGCGAGATGGCGTCATTACAGGGTACGCGGATTCTCCTGTGCGTCACGGGTAGCATCGCGACCTATAAAGCCGTGTCGCTGTTGCGGGCACTGATGCGGGAAGGGGCGAAGGTGTCCGTGGTTATGACGCCATCCGCGACACGGTTTGTGGCGCCCCTGACCTTTGAAACGTTGTCCGGACAGCCGGTTCGTCAAGGTCTCTTTGCCGAGGCGGAGCCGATGCCTCACCTGCGGGCCACGGAAGAGGCCGACCTGGTGCTGGTGGCGCCGGCCACGGCAAATTGCCTGGCCAAATGCGCGCTTGGGCTGGCGGATGATCTGTTGAGCACGCTGTTGCTGGCGGCACGCTGTCCCATTGTGATGGCCCCGGCCATGGATGGAGACATGTGGGACCATCCCGCACTGGTGTCTCACGTGCGAACGATGCGCGACCGGGGAGTTGTGGTGTTGGACCCGGAGGAAGGCCCGCTGGCGTCCGGCCTGGTGGGAAAAGGACGGTTCCCCGCCGAACGCCTGGCGCTGGAGGCGGTGACCGCCTGCCTGGCCCGACGCCGGGATTGGGCGGGGCAACGGGTGCTCGTCTCTGCCGGCCCGACACGGGAACCCATAGACGCGGTGCGGTTTATCACGAATGCCTCATCGGGAAAAATGGGGTACGCCGTGGCGGACGCCGCGGCCCGGCGCGGGGCAGACGTGGTGCTCGTCAGCGGGCCGACGGCCCTGGCGCCTCCCCCCAACGTCACGTCCATTGCCGTGGTGACGGCCGACGAGATGTATCATGCGCTGGATGCCCGGTTTGCCTGGGCCACCGTCCTTGTCATGACGGCGGCGGTCGGAGATTTTCGCCCGCGGCAGCCTTCATCGGCAAAGATGAAAAAACACGAATGGGACGGGGCGCCGCTTGCGCTGGAACGGACGCCCGATATTCTTGAATCGTTGTCACGGAAACGGACGCATCAGGTGCTGGTCGGGTTCGCGGCCGAATCCGAAGACCTGCTCGCCAATGGCCGGAAAAAACTGCAACACAAAGACCTGGATCTTATTGTGATTAATCGTGTGACCGGCGAGCACTCCGCCTGCGGCAGCGACACCAACGAAGCGATTTTTCTCCCCCGTCACGGAGACGCCATTCCGGTCGAACGATTGCCGAAACGCCGCCTGGCCGACCGTCTGCTGGATACGGTGCAGACATGGTGTGCCACGCACCGGCCTGCTTTCGCGCAACAACAGCGCAAAGCAATCCGTCGAATTTCTTGATCCTCCCGAAGCTGACGTTGAAGGAAGGTGGAAGCGAAATACGCAGGGTCGCGGATTCGCGCACCACGTTATTCGTATGCCATCGAGGACGACGAAGACATCTGGAACAGTGAATTTGTTTGTTGTTTCGGTGTGTTGGTGACGCTCTCAACGCCGATGGCAGGTGATGTTGCTGCGAAGTCATTCCTTCCAATACTTCCGAGCACACACTTTGGCGGAGAGGGTGGGATTCGAACCCACGGACCGTTTCCGGTCAACGGTTTTCGAGACCGCCCGATTCGGCCACTCTCGCACCTCTCCGCATAGCTGTCCCGGCTGTGTCAGGGCATGGCGACTAGCCGGTTGTGTCTCAAACGCTGAAAGAATTGCTGAAGGATGTCTCCACATTCGTGTTCCCGGATGCCCCGTGTCACGGCCATGCGGTGATTCAGCCGGGTATCCTCATGAACCGAAAAGAGTGAGCCGCAGGCTCCGGCTTTGGGGTCCGGCGTACCAAAGACCAATCTGGGAATCCGGGCCAGGAGCATGGCGCCGGCGCACATGAGACAGGGTTCCAGCGTGACGTACAGGGTGGTGTCGGTGAGCCGCCAGGTTTGCAGCAGGCGCGCGGCGTCCCGAATCACCATGAGTTCCGCATGGGCCGTGGGATCCTGTTGATGTTCTCTGGCGTTGCCTCCACGAGCAAGGATGGTGTGGTCCCGTACGAGAATGGCTCCCACGGGCACGTCGCCGCGCGACGCGGCCCGGGCGGCGTCCAGGAGCGCTTCCTGCATGAAGGCGTCATCGGTCTTGTGTGGTGATGCCGGTTGTATGGTCATGGTTGTATGGTCATGATGGCGGTCTGCTGTGTGATCGGGTCCTTTGGTGTCAACGGGAACCATGTTATCATAGGCACGGCCTCATTCTCCATGAGGATTTGCGCATTCCATGGCAAGGCGTTCACCCATCAACGTGCCCCTGTCTGCCGACGCGCTTCGGTCAATCTGGCACGCGTGCAACATTTCGTATTTCCAGAATCGCCTGCCGCCTGTTGATATTCAATGGAGTACGCGTCTGACGGCGTCGGCCGGCCTGTTTATGAGCCGCACGGGGCCACGCACGGCTTGCGTGTCTTCGGAAGAACGGCATGGCACGGGGCGGGTCATTCGTCTTTCGATGCCGCTCCTGTCCGGTCAATCTGTTGAAACCATACGAAGCACCCTGGCCCACGAGATGATTCATCAATGGCAGTTTGACGTGAAGAAATGCCGGCCTTCGCATGGGCGGGAATTTCGACGTGTCATGGATCTGATGAATGCCGATGGATTGGGCATTGCGATGTATCATGCGCTGACCGGGGCCGTCGAAGCCTTCGCGAGATTTGCGTGGCGGTGCGGGCGGTGCGGGCATGCTTATTATCGTCAACGCAACACGTTGTCGCCGACACGGCATCGTTGTGGAAAATGCCTGGGGCCGCTTCGGAACATTGCCCCGCCTGCTTCCCATCCGCCAACATGCGCAGAGCCGGCGGGACGTCAATCCGCCCATGAGGCGCCAAAGAGGCTGCGCCCTCTTCAACTGGCCTTGCCTTTTGGGCCCCTGGTCGCGGAGAGAGGATGCGGGTGACGGCGGGTCGGCTGCGGTCCTGATGTTTCGCACGGCACGCGGTTCCGGTGGTCTGCGTGCGGGGCGTTGTGTTGCCAGAATGGGCCGGGGTTTGGTACCTACGCGCTTGACCGGCGTTCAGTGGCGGCGAAAAGCGTCTTTGGCTTTCACCACTTTGGCGAGCAGTGCGTCGGCTTGTCTGGCGGTGCGTCGTTTGCGCCACCACAGGCTGCCCACGTACCAGAGAAGAAGCCCGATCCCGCAAATCGTACTGATGGTCAGTGCGATGTTCATGGGGATAGTCTAGTGCGGTTTTGTGACCGGAGCAAGGCGGTGACGCGGACCGGCGCGATCATCAATCACGGCTTGTAACAGGACGAGGCACGCGATGGAAATATGGGTGTTGCTCGGGGCGTTATGCGCTATCGTCATTGGGGCGGAGGCTTTTACCAATGCGCTTGAGCATCTTGGGGAGCGGTTGCGCATCTCCGAAGGGGTCACGGGGTCGGTGTTCGCGGCGGTGGGCACGGCATTACCCGAGGCCATGGTCCCCGTGGTGGCCGTGTTGGCCGCGACCGGGGATTTGGAGATTCGGCATGAGGTCGGCGTGGGGGCTATTGTCGGCGCGCCATTGATGCTGTCGACCGTCACCCTGTTTTTGATGGGCATGTTTGCCGCCCATCGTCGCGGTTGGCAGCAGGCGTTTCATCCCGAGCCGACCGGCGTGCATCGGGACCTGAATTGGTTTTTCCTGGCCTGGGCGCTGGCGATTCTGGCGGTGTTTGTGCCGCCGGAATGGCGGCTGGCGCGCGTGTCGCTGGCGTTGGCGTTGATCTTGCTGTATCTCGTGTATGTGCTGTTGACGATTCGCGCGTCGCGGGACCTGGTGGGCCAGGGCCATGGCACCGTGGCGGATCATCCGCTGTTTCTCTGCTGGGTGAGGCTCCCCGAGAACGCGGTCACAATCCTTGCGCAATTGACCATCGGTTTTGTATTGATTGTGGGAGGGGCCAGGGGATTCGTCTATGGCGTGGAATATTTCGCGAACTGGCTCGGCATTTCCACCCTGGCGTTGTCGTTGTTGATTGTGCCGGTGGCCACCGAATTGCCGGAAAAAGTGAATAGCATTATTTGGGTGCGGCGCGGGCGGGATACCCTGGCGTTTGGCAATATCACCGGGGCGCTGGTGTTTCAGGGGAGTTTGCTGCCGGCGCTCGGGGTGATGCTGACGCCCTGGGTGCCGCGCCAGGAGGTGCTGTGGGGGATGGGGTTGACGCTCCTGGCCACGGGCTATCTCAAATGGTGTCTGCGCTCGCAGGCCTTGCGCCCCGGCCATATGATTGTCAATGGCCTGTGTTATCTGGCGTTTTGTCTGCTTCTGGCCTTCTGGTAAGCGCCGGGGGGGCCGGTTGGTCAACGCATGCCGTGTCTCCGAAGAGAGACGGCCCACGGCATGACAAAGCCGGTTTGTACTCACGCCCTGTTTTTTATATAATGCGCCGGTCGTGTGTTGCGTATCTTGTCACCGGTTTCGAAGTCACGTGTGGTGTTGAGGCGTGGATGCAATCTCCAGTCGTGGTTTGTTTGGACATGGAAGGTGTGCTGACTCCGGAAATTTGGCTGGAGTTGGCCGAGAAAACAGGGATTGATGCCTTAAAGGTGACCACGCGCGATATTCCCGACTATGACGAGTTAATGCGGCGTCGTCTGGAGATTCTGTCCAAACACAAGATCGGGATTTCAGACATCAGGGCCGTTGTCGCGACGATGAAACCCCTGGATGGCGCCGCGGAGTTCCTGGCCGGGTTGCGTGAACGTTGTCAGGTTATTATTCTGTCGGATACCTATTATGAACTGGTGGGCCCTCTCATGAAGCAATTGCACTATCCTTCAATTTTTTGCCACACGCTGGATATTGATGATGCGGGCTATGTCCGGAACTATGTGCTGCGGCAACACGACCAAAAGCGTCATGCGGTGGCTGCGGTTAAACGCCTGGATTTTCGCGTACTCGCCGCAGGCGATTCCCATAATGATCTGTCCATGCTGAAAGAAGCTGACGCCGGTTTTTTCTTCTGTCCTCCGGATGCGATTTGTTCCGAATATCCGCAATTTCCCGTTACGCGGTCCTATCCGGAGCTCATGAAACAGTTTGTATTGGCCGGAGGGTTGTAGGATGAACGCCAACCTGACAGGGCGTTTCGCGTTAAAGGAGGGAGTGTTCATGAGTTATCGCTTGTCAGTGCAGTTCCTGTGGTGTGTGGTACTTCTGGTCTCGTTGTCCATGGCGGGCTGTCTGGGCTCGCGAGAATGGACGTACCCGCCGTTTCCGTCCCAGGCGTATTTGAACACGAAGGCCGTTGAGGCGCACCCGGTCAGGTTGGTGATGTTTCCGCTTGAGGATCAACGCGGCATGACGGTGCAGGAAGACACTTGGAAAGCCGCGATTCCTTTAATGTGGCAAGTGGTGACGGCGTATGATCGGCCTGAAACGGTTCCTGACCCCGAACGCGTTGATAAATTAATCTTTGATCCGCCGCACGATTTTGCGCGCGCCGTGGTTGCCGAAATCCGCAACGCGAATATTTTTTCTTCCGTGACGTTTCTTGACAGGGCCCAACAGATGTCGCCCGATGATTTGGTCTTGCGGGGGCGTCTCCGTTCGACGCGGTGGGAGCGGAAGCTGTCCACGTATCTGCTCGGTCCCTTCGGGCCGCTGGCCTGGATGGCCGGTTTTCCCATGGGGACGGTCACGACCAGTGTGCTCATGGATCTGGAATTGACGTCGGCGGAGGATCCGAGCCGCGTGCTGTGGGATTTTGCGATGGAATTTGAAGGGCAAGTGTGGGATGGGGCGTATTATGGGTTGGAAGATGCCGTGATGCATTATCCGCAGGCGGTTCAGGAGGCATTGCGGCCCGCCCTGCCTGCTTTGATAGGTGTCATGTCGGCGAATGCGCAACGTTAAGAGCACATTGTGCCGGCCAGGGCGAGAGGGTGATCGTGGAAGCACTGGTGGTTCTGATGACAGCCTCCACCCAGGCAGAAGCTCTGCGGATTGGGCGTCAGCTGGTTGAGAAGAAACTGGCGGCATGTGCGACCGTGGTGCCCAACGTCATTTCCATTTTCGAATGGGAAGGCCAGGTTTCCGAAGCGTCGGAATGTTTCATGGTGCTGAAGTCACAGACGGACTCCTATCGTGCCCTGGAAGCCGAAGTCAAAGCGCTTCATAGCTATGCAGTCCCGGAAATTCTCGCGTTGCCGGTGGTGCAGGGTTCAAGCGACTATTTGGCCTGGGTGCGTGCCAGGACGACGGGCCATGATTAACCCGTCTGCTCGCCTTTTGCCGAGGGTGAAGGCCGGGTCGGATGCAAGACCGGAGACCATGTACCACGGGCATGTGAGGTGAGGCGTTGATTTTTAATGCATGGTTCGGTAATATTTTGCGCTGGCCTCCCAATAAGGGTTGGCAGATTCTTGGGATATGAGGAGAGGGTGCCATGAAGCTTGCGGATGATGCCTATACCATCATGATTTTTCGGGGAGTGACGGCGAACCCCCGGAGGGTTCGTATACCCAGACGGTTCGCCAAGTGGGCGTTGAGCGTCATCGCGGTGTTGTTCGTCGTCCAGACGTGGGGTACGGCCCATTATGTGGTGCAAACGCGGCAAGGCGATGAACTGACCACATTGAGGCAGGAAATAAGCCAGTCGAGAAGTCGTATGCAGGTGGTCTCTGGCACCGTTGCCGACATCAAGCGGAGTCTACTGGCCATGCAGGAGCGAAGCCAGAAGTTGCAAACGATGTTTGGGCTTGAATTGGAGTCACCAGAGAATACGGGAAGCAATGGACAGGGCGGTGCAGAGGTGCCGCTGCATGGTGACCCGGGACAGCGTGCGGCAGAGGCGGAATCGCATGCCGTGGCCGGACCCGGCGCAACCTCCTCCCCCCGCCCGCTCCTGGTGACGGCAATCCAGAAAGACCTGGCATGGCTCACTCGGCAAACGTCGAGACAGCAATATATTTTCGATCAGTTGGAAGAGGCCGCGACGCAACGCTTTGAACGCTGGAACGCGACGCCTTCCATTTGGCCCGTTAAGGGCTCTGTGACGTCAAAATTTGGGCCACGCATTTCACCGTTTACAGGGAAAAAGACGTTCCATGCCGGGGTGGACATTGGCGTCAGGACGGGGAGAAAAATCGTGGCTCCAGCTCAGGGAAAAGTGATGGCGGCCGTCTATGACCCGAGGATGGGAAATATTATTCGGCTTGGTCATGGCTATGGAATCAAGACGGTCTATGGACATCTTTCCAGGATGCTGGTCAAGCGCGGCCAAACGGTGAAGAGAGGCGATGTGATTGGCTTGGTGGGCAGTACGGGGAGATTTTCCACCGGACCTCATCTGCATTATCAGGTTGTCGTGAACGATAAAATCGTGAATCCTCTCCAGTATATTCTGGACTAATGCCCTTCTATCGCATTGTCTTGCCTGTTCGGACATTGCGTATTGGCGCTTTCCCTGTGCTGGTTTCGGATGCGGTCAGTGACCGGCCTTGTCATTTTGAATCTTTTTCCCTGATTGTTTGAGAGTCTGCTGTCCCCACATTGTGCCGGACGGGGACGAACGGGACAGCGGTGCGTGTGAGGCCCTCCACCGGTTCCCCACCGCCATTTGTGCAATGGGGCCAAAGGCCTAGCCTGACAGTCCGGATAGGCCTTCTTTTTTGTTGCCTTCTGCCATGGTTCATTTTAGGATATGCACATGTCGTACATGAGGTCATGCGCAACACAAGCCTTGACATCGGGAAAGCATGATTGGCGCGACACTCGGTTCTCATCGGTGAACGGTATCAGCATCTACAAAACCAGGGGGGATCTGCGATGAGTCTTGATTATGTCAAATTTACACCGGGTTTTGAAAAATTCATGCCCAAAGAATATCGCGACATGGTGGAGCATGGTCCATTCGGGAAAAAAATATCCGTGTCTCAAGTGGGAACGTTCAAAGAGATTCTGGAAGAACACCCGATGTGTGCGGGCTGTGCCATGACCTTGTTTATTCGTCTGGCCGTGATTTCATTTCCCAATCCGGAAGATACCATCACGGTGGGGACAGCCGGTTGTGGACGGCTGGCGATCTCGCAGGCGGCCGTGCCGTTCGTGTACGGCAATTATGGAGACCAGAACGGTGTGGCGAGTGGATTGACCCGTGGTCTGCGGTTGCGCTTTGGTGATCAGCCCAAGGATGTCGTCGTGATGGCCGGCGATGGCGGGATGGCCGATATTGGTTTTGCGCAAACGTTGCATTCGTGGTTCAGAAAAGAAAAGTTCACCACCATCATGCTGGACAATGAGGTCTACGGAAACACCGGTGGCCAGGAAAGTGGCATGACAAACAAGAATCAGGTCTTGAAAATGGCCCCGCTCGGGAAGAAATTCGAGAAAATGGACATGTTGGGTATGGCCAAAATTGCCGGTTGCGCGTATGTGGCGACCGTGGTGCCCAACAACCCGAGGCGCGTTGAAAGTGTGATCAAGAAAGCCGTGTTGGTGGCAAGGGAAATTGGCCCCACCTATATCCAGGCCTACACTTCCTGCAATATCGAGTATGCGATTCCAACGGACAAGGTGATGGAAGATGCCAAAACCGTTGAAACCGATCGCTACAAGTTTTCGGAATATATTACGGATGAAGCCAGGGAGTATCTGTCGCAGTTGTACGGGTACAAGGAATATCTCCCGAAACCCGCGGCGGCGGTGGACAGCAAGTAAGAATGGTCGGGCGTGTTCGGCGTGGAAGGCGTCGGGTTGGTGAAGCGAGAGGAGGGCTCAAACCATGGCGGTTCGTTATAACATTCGTATGGCGGGAGTGGGTGGGCAGGGTGTCGTCACGGCTTCGCATATCTTCAGTACCGGTGTGATTCATGCCGGCGGAGAAAGCACCATTGTGCCTTTCTATGGTTCCGAAAAGCGAATGGCGCCGGTGGAGAGCTACGTCAGGGTTTCCGATGAACCAATCTATGAAATCGGTGAGATCACGTTTCCGCATATCATCATGATCTTCCATCCGCAGGTGATTACGCATGGGAAAAGCTACACCAACCCGTTTTATTTTGGATTGAAAAAAGACGGTGTCGCGTTAATTAACCATGATGGTCCGATGAGACTTGAGCCCGATCAGGAGCGTGAGCTGGCCGACCTGAACGCCAGGCTGTTTTATTTGCCCGCAACGAAACTGTCGCTGGACGTGGCGGGCATTGATTTGGCCACGAATATGGCGATGGTGGGGGCCATCGGATGCATTACCGGTCTTGCGAACATGGAAGCGTTGTCGCAAGCCGTGAAGGATCGTTTCCTTGGCAAGGGCTTTGTGGTGTCCGGCGGCACAGCGGCGTTGGACAGTGTGGTTGAGCGAAAGTTCAAGAAAAAGCAGGATTTGATCGATAAAAATCTGGCCGTGGTCCAGGCGGCCTGGAACTATTCTCTGGAGCAGAATTGGGCGAAGGAGGAACTGGAGTCCGCCGCGCCCGCCATGGCGTAATGCCGTAACCAACGAAAGAGGCTCGTATGTATTTAGTCGCTAATATTGATACCGAGATTTGCGCGGCCACCAGTTGCAAGCTGTGTACGCAATATTGCCCTGAAGCCAACACCATCCTGTATGACAATGAGGCTGGTGAGGAGAAAGGGTTGAAATATGGCGCAGCCTATGTTGCCGTGGATCGTTGCAAGGGCTGTGCCCAGTGCGTCTGGGTCTGTGACAACATGGCCAAGCACAATGCCATTAAAATGGAAATGATTGATCAAATCGGGGACACGGCCCTGACGGAAAACGTCACCTATGGTGAAAAAACGAGCCATGCAACCTTAGCCAATCCCGTTCGGGGGTAAGGGTGGCGTCGTTTTGTGTCCGGCCCAACAGACGGTTGTTGTCTGTCCACCCAAACAATGGAACGGAGCGTACACGTGGAAGCCGCTGGATTAGAAAGAATCGTTGAACCTGGGCCGGCGGGGTTTCATCCGCCATCCGCGGCTGAATTAGGCGTTATGCCCCCCAAGCCGGGGCATGGGCTGACGTTTGGCCACGAAGTGCAGGAAGAGAAGGCGATGGAAGAGATGGCCAGGGCCATGTTCACCAGAAAGAATGCGACGATCTTTCCCGGTCCTCTGGTGTTATGGAATTGGAATGATCACGCGGCTGACAAGGCCAGGGCCGTTCTGGAACTCGCGGCGCAAATCCCCGAAGTCCTCATTATTCCCATGCCCGATTATCGTCCCAAATATCCGAAAATTGAACCCGAGGAAATGATCAATCCCAATCACCCCAATCTCACGATCTGGGGGAATAAAATTGAAGTGTGCATTTTCATCGGGGTGCATTGTCATTATGCCAACCTGACGCTCAAAATGATTCGAGCCGGGACCGATTGCTGGACTTCAGCTATTTGCGCGGAGCAGGGCCATGAAGATGCGATGTTTACGGTTCGGGATTCCGACGCGGCCAAGATTCGAAAAGTCACAGAGGTTTTTAAACGTATTCGCGAGGAAATGGGGATGACACTGCCGGACAATGGTGAGAATGTCCGCTTTACGGGTTTGCAATCTCGCGTTCATGATGGAAAGCACCATACGAATCCGTTGGCGATTGCGCTGGGCGAAGCGGGAACGGCGAGCGCCGCCGCCTTTGGCCATAAAGCCGAACATATGCAGCGGGAAAGCTAACCCATTGTTGTTGACCGGAATTCCGGAACGGTTGCCGGGATTCTCACCACCCTGGAGGGGGGTATGCCATGAGTGAAGCTTTAGAAACTGAAGTCAAAACCAATCCACAAGGTGACCCTATTACCAGTGCGGCTCCGGCACCTTCCACCCAGGAGGTGAGAAGGGATCCTCACGCGGAAGCCAAAAATCAGAAGGTGGTCTCCCCCGAGTACCTGTTTTCCGAAGCGCCGCGCGAGCGCGAATTTATTACAGGCAGTGAGGCGGCCAAAGAAGCGGTTCGCCGTTCCAATGTTGATCTCTCTATTGCCTACCCGATTACCCCCCAAAGTGAAACCATGCAGCTGATCGGGGTGTTATACGGAGAAGGGTACGTCAAGGAATATTATCGAGGCGAAGAAGAATATGGCGTGATGTCGGCCATTGCGGGTGGGTCCCGTGCCGGAGTGCGGTGTTTTACGGCCACCGCCGGCCCCGGAACCTTGAGAGGACTGGAGCCGATTGCGTCATGGCCGGGGCATCGCCTGCCCGCCGTGGCCATGTTTACCTGCCGGGTGGTCAATGCTCCGTTAGCCATTCAGCCTGACAATATTGAAATCGCCTATTTGCTGAATTGCGGGATGATCATTTTCCATGCCGAGAATCAGCAGGACTTGTTTGATTACATCATGAAAAGTTTCGTGATCAGCGAGAAGAATGACGTGACGCTTCCCGTTGGGGTCTGTTGCGACGGATTTTTTGTGACCCATGCCCGTGGCTACTGCACGATGCAGGATCGAGGATTAAAATTGCCGCCACGAGAGGCATGGAGAGGCGCAGTTCCCGTTCTGGATGCTGAAAACCCTCCGGCCAGGTTGTCACGGGATGCCCCCGTGCAAAAATCCAATTTCATGGCGTACAACATCCATGCCGTGTGGCAACAGGAGGTGTGGGCTGCGGTTGAACGGTCACGAAAATATATTGATCTCTATATGGATGGTCTGATTGAGACGCAGGACGTTGAGGGCGCCGATGTCCTGCTGATTGCGTCGGGCAGCGCCGCCGCCCAGTCGCGTGAAGCCATCCGTATCTGCAAAGAGAAAAACATTCATGCGGGGTTGATTAAAATCAGGTCTCTTCGGCCGTTTCCCACCAGAGAACTGCGGAAACTGTGCAGCAAGGCCAAACTGATTGTCGTGCCCGAATTTAATTATGTCGGATGGTTGGCCAAGGACGTGGCGACCGCCATTTACGGGTACTCAAAAGCCAAAATCGTGGCCGGCCCCCATGTATACGGTGGAATGTCTATGCCGGTGGAAATGATTTTTGATGAGATTGATTGTGGGCTGAATGGGAAAAAGTCGGCGACAGTTCCTTCCTCCGCGATTATGGGAGCCGTTGATCAGGAAGCCGTTACTCACTTTATGAAAAATATTTAACCACGTTTTGTCACGTCGCCTGTTGAGATTTTTTACAAAAGCCTGCCTCAATGTTGTTGAGGTGGGCTTTTGTATTGCCCATGCGTCTCGTGCTCTGCACGTGGCGCTCATCAGGGTGTCCCGGGCTTTCACGATTGTCCGTGAAGCGACGTGCGAAGGGGGGAGCGTCAGCCCATCCTCATCGGGTTTCCGTCGCGAGTCCCTTCGTCTTCCACTGCCGTTGCGCAAATGATGAACATCTTAGTCGTCAATGATGATGGCATTGAATCTCCCGGTCTCCGCACCCTTGCGAGACAGTTGAAGACACTGGGCGACGTGTGGGTTGTGGCGCCTGATCGCCCGCAAAACGCGATGGGGCGAGCCATTACCCTGCACAAACCTTTGCGATTGAATCCAGTCGGCAGACAAATGTTCTCCGTGAACGGCACTCCGTCGGATTGTGTGATCATGGGGGCGGGACGGGCGCTCCGGGATCGTGTGATACATTTGCTGGTCTCCGGGATTAACAAAGGGCTGAATCTTGGCGACGATGTGACGAATTCAGGAACGGTGGCCGCGGCGCTCGAAGGCACGATCCAGGGGATTCCTTCAATCGCCGTGTCGCTGGATGGCCTGAAACGATTTCGGTTTCAAGCGGCCGCCTCTGTCGCGTTCGAGGTGGCCAAACTGGTGTTGAAAGATACGTTGCCGGCCGACACCTTTCTCAACGTCAATGTGCCGGATGTGCCGTTTCGGGACTTGAAAGGGATGCAAGTCACCTCGTTAAGCCGGCGACGGTATCAGAATTCCGTCATTGAAAAAATTGATCCGCGTGGCGGGCGGTATTATTGGGTTGACGGGAAACAGTTGACGTGGAATCGCCGCCGCCGCCATCGCTCCGATGCGGATGCGATCGCGGGCGCCAGTGTCTCTCTGACGCCGCTCCATTGTGACATGACGCAGTATCGCGCCATGACCAGGCTGCAGTCATGGGAATCCGTGTTGTCGCGGCGTATGAAGATGTTGAAAACTTCCTGATCGTTGACCACGAGACGCGATGTTCCAGACCCTCTATCAGTGGACCTTGTCATGGTCTGAATCCCCCTATGCGGACCCGGCCCTGTTGCTGCTGGCGTTTGCGGAGTCGTTCTTCTTCCCGCTTCCTCCCGACATTCTGCTCATGGCGTTAACGCTTGGGAATCCGTCGTGGGGCATGTATTACGCAGCGCTGACCACCGTCGGGTCGGTCCTGGGCGGCATGGTGGGCTATCTTGTCGGGTGGTTGGGCGGCCAGCCGCTGCTGTGTCGTGTGATGGGACGGGACCGCATCTCGAAAGTCCATGCCTTGTTTGAGCGCTATGAAGGCTGGGCCATTCTGATTGCGGCTCTGACGCCGGTTCCCTATAAAGTGTTTACCATCGGCGCCGGCGCGTTGTATGTGAATTTCAGGGTCTTTGTCGTGGCGTCGCTGATCGGCCGCGGCGCCCGATTTTTCCTGGTGGCCGGGATGTTGCAACTATGGGGGCCATGGGTTCAGGAGATGCTTGAACGATACTTCAATCTGTTCACCATTGTCCTGGTGGCGTTGATTGGTCTGGGATGGTGGATCGTCAGACTGTATAAAAAAAAGACCCTGTATCATGCCGCTTCGCCTTCCTCCAACGTGAAAATTCCGTGAACATTTTTAACACCCTGACGAATCAAAAAGAGCCGTTCGTGCCGCTCGCGCCTCCCAGGGTGGGGATGTATGTCTGCGGCGTGACCGTGTATGATGAATGTCATTTGGGCCATGCCCGCAGTGCGATGGTCTTTGACGTGCTTCGGCGCTATCTCGTGTATCGCGGCTATGATGTCGTCTATGTCAAAAATTTCACCGATGTGGATGATAAAATTATTCATCGGGCGGCGAAAGAGGGCGTCGCCTGCGACCAGGTGGTTGGAACGTATGTGCGGGCGTATTACCGTGACATGAAACGATTGGGCGTGGGTGTGCCGAATGTTGAACCGCGGGCCACGGAACACATGTCGGACATGATTCTGATGATCCAGGCCATTGTGGAAAAAGGATTCGCCTACCAGGTTGACGGCGACGTCTATTATCGGGTCTCGGCGTTTCCCGCGTACGGCCGTTTAAGCAGACGCAATGTCGCAGACATGCACGCCGTGGCAAGAGTGGAAGTGGATGGGCGCAAACACGACCCCATGGATTTTGCGTTATGGAAGGCGGCCAAACCAGGGGAGCCGGCCTGGGACAGCCCCTGGGGCCAGGGGAGGCCGGGCTGGCATATCGAGTGTTCGGCGATGTCCGTGCATCATTTGGGGGCATGCTTTGATATTCATGGGGGCGGAAAGGATTTAATCTTTCCTCACCATGAAAATGAAATCGCACAGTCGCGTGCCGCCACCGGACAGGCGTTTGCCCGGTACTGGGTGCATAATGGATTCGTCACCATTGATGAAGAAAAGATGTCCAAGTCGCTGGGAAATTTTTTTACCATCCGCGAGATTGTTGAGCGGTCGAGTTGCCCCGAACCCGTCACCGCCGAGGCGTTACGGTACTTTCTGCTTTCAACCCATTATCGCGGTGACGTGAATTTTTCCGATTCGGCCGTGGCCGAGGCCAAATCCGCGTTGGACAATATCTATGACCTCTTCGTCCGTCTGTCCGAAACATCCCGGCATGGCGCTGGACCCGATGCGTCTTTCGGTGATACGTTGGCCGCGTTTCAACAGACGTTCGAGACCGCCATGAATGATGATATCAATACGCCCAGGGTGTTGGCGGCGTTTCAGCATCTTCGAGCCGAGGCCAATCAGCGTCAGCGGGAGGGCCTTTCCGATGAGGGGCGGCGGACCGTGCGGGACATCTTTCGACGATACGGCGCGCCGCTGGGGTTGTTTCAACTGAACGAGCAAGAGTGGGTGTTTCGTGAGCTGGTGTTTGGCGCAGGCTCGTTCCGGGCGCCGGCTGACCGGGAGTACACCGATGAGTGGATTCAGGAAAAAATTCAACAAAGGGCCCAGGCGCGAACGCGGCAGGACTTTGCCGCCGCGGACCACATTCGGGAAACCCTGGCAGCCGGCGGGATCATCCTTGAAGACCGCCCGGACGGAAGCACCCGATGGAAGCGGTGAGGGTGCCCTGCTGTTCGGGATTCATGCGGTCACGGAGGCGCTTCGGTCCGAAACTCGCAGTTTTGTAAAAATCCTCCTGTCGCACCGCCATCGTCAATTTTCCCGGATCATCCATTTCGCCGCAATCCGGGGTATTCCCATTCAGGTGCAACCACGCGAGCAACTGCATCGCCTTGTGCCTTCCGGCACGCATCAGGGCGTGGTGGGTGTGGTGGCCGCCAAATCCTATGCGTCAGAAGAGGCGATCCTTGCGCATGTGGCGCAACAGTCGGCGCCGGCGTTTTTGCTGGCGCTGGACGGGGTGGAAGATCCCCAGAATTTTGGGGCGATCCTTCGAACGGCTGATCTGGCCGGTATGCACGGGGTCTTTATTCCCGACCGCCGCTCCGTGGGCTTGACGGCGAGCGTGGCCCGAGCGTCCGCCGGAGCCGTTGAGTACATGCGCGTGGCACGGTGCGCGAATCTTGGCCGATTGCTTGAGCGGTTGCGGGATCATGCCGTGAACGCCGTGGCCGTTGATCCGCACGCGCATCGGCTCTATACCGACCTGGATCTCCGGGAGCCGACGGTGCTGGTGTTTGGAGGAGAAGGTCGAGGGATCCGGCCCGGCATCCTGGCAAAATGTCAGGCACAGGCCCGCATCCCCATACGGGGACAAGTCGCGTCGCTCAACGTGTCGGCCAGTGTGGCCGTGGTGGCGTATGAGGTCGTTCGTCAACGGATGGCGGGTGAGCGGACAGCGGCTACCGAATTTGAATAAGCCCTTCCTGGATGGCGGCGTTCAGGAGCTGGGCGGCATTGGACACGCGTACCTTCTTCATCATATTGGCACGATGCGCCTCCACGGTTTTGACGCTGATTTTGAGACGGTCGGCGATTTCTTTATTTTTCAGGCCCGACCAGATCAGTTGCAGAATTTCCTGTTCCCGGTCGGTGAGCGTTTCAGGACGTTTCCGTTTCATGAGAAGCGGGTCTCTCTTGGGCATCGTTTTGACTGGCAACGGCATAGAGTACCAAAGATGTTCTCAAGGTAAATCCTGTAGGTAATACTAGCAGTGGGTTTGTTGAAAAGTAAAGCGCGCGGCTTACGTAGTATACGCGAGAAATCGCCTGTGCGCTGACTGACACAATATAGAATGATGGATACAGTGAGCCTCTATATTTTGTGGTTTGTGATGGGTGCGGTCATGGGAAGTTTCCTGAATGTGTGTATCCTGCGGATTCCCCGTGGCCAGTCCGTCGTGCGTCCCGGCTCGTCCTGCCCGCACTGCGAGCAACCCGTTCGATGGTTTGACAACGTTCCGCTCCTGAATTTTATCTGGTTGAAAGCCCGTTGCCGAAGTTGCGGGAGCCGGTTGTCGTGGCGATACCCCCTGGTGGAATGTCTGAATGGATTGGGGTATCTGGCCGTGGTTGCCAAATTCGGATTCAGTATGACCGCACTCGTGTATGCGCTGTTTGTGTCGGCCCTGCTGGTGGTGACGATGATTGATTTTGAGCATCTCATCATTCCGGATAGCATTGTGTTGCCGGGACTGGTCATGGGTGTGTTCTCATCAGCCTTCATCGTGCCGGTGGGATGGCTCGGTTCATTACTCGGCATTGTGTTGGGCGGAGGGGTGTTCTGGATACTGGCGAGGCTCAGCCCGTATCTGTTTGGCAGGGAAGGCCTGGGCGGCGGCGACATTAAACTCCTGGCGATGATCGGCGCCTTCCTGGGGTGGCAGGCTGTGGTCATGATCATGTTTCTGGCCTCCTTCGCCGGTGCGGTGGTGGGTGTGGGGCTCCTGGCGTGTCGTCGCATTGAACGCGGTCACTATCTGCCGTTTGGTCCGTTTTTATCCGCCGCCGCCGTGGCGCTGCTGTTCTTTCACCGGGAATTGTTGGGGATCTATGAAAACCTGTTTTGGTAAACAATGCCTGTGTCGGCCTGGACGTGACACAAGCCGCATGGCGTTCAACGGGCATGCTCGTGCATCCGACAATATGGGCGCGCGCCGCGTGGCGTTCACAGGACGGAGCCTTCGGCATCTCATGGATCCAACATGCGGCTCTTCCGGATATACGCTCACGGAATTGTTCATTGTGCTTGCGATCCTGTCCGTGGCACTGGGGATGAGCGGGGTCTGGGTGGCCTCGCAGTTGCCGCACTATCGCCTGAATGGTGCGGTTCGACAAATACGAGCGGACCTGTTGGCGGCGAGGACGCAAGCCGTGAGGCAGGGAAACAGATTCCGCGTCCTGTTCACCGACGCCCGGCACTACGATATTCTGGATGATGACAACGATAATGGCAGGGCCGATCCGGGTGAAGCCGTGGAGTCCCGATCAATCCTGGAGGATTTTGAAGGCGTCACGATACACTCCCCGAGTGTTCGCAATCCCAGCTTTCATCCTCGCGGCACCGCCGCCAATCTCACAATCACGGTGTCCAGTACGGCGGGAGAAAAAAAGATCACGATCAGCAATACGGGTCGCGTGCGGATCAGCTCCTCTTCTTAAGGACGACGGATGGCGCAGTCTGCAACCCCCCGGCATGTCGTGAGAGATCAAAAGGGCGTCACCCTCCTGGAGGCGGTCATGGCCATGGGGATCGTCGTTATCGCCTTATTGGCGCTGTCGAGTCTGGCGGTCACGGCGGGCAAAGGCATGGCGGGGAGCAAACATCTCACCACGGCCGTGAGCCTGGTCCAGGACAGGCTCGAAACGCTGCGCACGGGAGCGGTCGCTCCGCTCGACGTCACGGACGACTATGCCGCCATCCCCGATTTTCCGTTGTATAAACGCGTCCTCCACCTTGAGCCCAACCGTCCCGTTCCGGGGTTGCGCACGGCAACGGTCACGGTCTGGTGGGCGGATGATCGCCATTCTGTGTCGGTATCCACCATCCTTGCTCCGTAGTGCACAGAGGAACATGGCGCGCGTGAATCCTCAAAAGGGAGCGACCTTAACAGAACTGCTGGTGGCGCTGGCCGTGAGTCTGGTCGTCATTGGTGCGGTCTATGGCGTGCATCTCATGCAGGTCAGGCAACAGATTGTGCAGGAAGACGGGTTGGCCATGCAGCAAAACGCTCGTGCCGCTCTGGACATCATGGTCAGGGAAATTCGCATGGCCGGGTATGATCCCATGGGAAGGAATCGGGATGCCGACCCTTCAAATGATTTTCACGGGATCACCTGCCACCCGGCGGAGTTGCGGATTCATACCGATTTGAACGGGAACGGCGTGGTCACCGACGAGAGGGAATCAATCGTCTATCTGCATGATGCCGCCACGTCCACGCTGCGACGCAAAGTGGACGCCGGATTTCGACAATCCGTGGCGGATCATATCGAGTCCGTAAGCTTTACCTGCCGTGATGGTCTGGGAAGGCCGGCAACCCATGCGCCGGACATTCGGGTCGTAGAGGTGCAGATCACAGCCAGGACCGAACATGCCGATCCTCGCTATCAGGAAAACGACGGCTATCGGATGTTGACCCTGCGATCCCGTGTGGCCCCGAGGAATCTGCGCTGACCGGAGCGGAGCGTGCCAACACCGTCCGGATGGATGCCGCGCCCTTCCCTCGCGCGACAGTGGTCAGCGGCGCGTGAATGTTGAGCGCGACTCCATGGACGCACTTGACGAGCGATCCCTTACCCCAGGCTGTCCAGAATGGCATTAAAAGTCGCACTCGGACGCATTGCGGCTTTGATCAGGTTGGGATTGGGGTGGTAATACCCGCCGATGTCCATCGGCTTGCCTTTCGCGGCTTTCAGTTCGTCAAGAATCTTGTTGATGTTGGCCTCAAGCGCTGTTGCCACCGGCGCAAACTTTTTTTGCAATGCCGGATCATCATGTTGCGCGGCCAGCTCCTGTGCCCAGTACAGCGTTTCGTACACGTGACTTCCGGCGTTATCCAATTCCCCGAGCGCGCGGCCGGGTGCGTGGCGGTTTTCCATGAGCGTTCCCGTGGCCCGGTCCAGGGTTTCCGCAAGGACTTGCGCTCCCGGATTGCCGCGGGTGCGGCCTAAATGGGCAAAGGATTCCGCCAAGGCGAGAAATTCACCAAGAGAATCCCATCGTAAATGCCCTTCCTTGAGAAACTGCTGCACATGCTTCGGGGCTGACCCGCCGGCGCCTGTTTCAAATAACCCGCCGCCGTGAATGAGTGGAACAATGGAAAGCATTTTGGCGCTGGTGCCCAGTTCCAGGATGGGGAACAGGTCGGTGAGATAATCCCGCAGCACATTCCCGGTGGCGGCAATGGTGTCGTGGCCGTCTTTGGCTCGTATGAGCGTGTGCTTCATCGCCTCCACCGGCGCCATGATCTGAATATCCAGCCCCTCGGTCTCGTGATCTTTCAAATACCGATGAATTTTTTCGATGAGTTGCGCGTCATGGGCACGTGTGCGATCCAACCAGAACACCACCGGGGTGGAAGAGGCGCGCGCCCGGTTGACGGCCAGCTTGACCCAGTCTCTAATCGCAATATCCGTGGTCTGACACGCGCGCCAGATATCGCCCTGTTCAACGTCGTGTTGATGCAGCACATGTCCGGCGCCGTCCAGGACGCGGATCACGCCGTCGGCGGGCGCTTCAAACGTCTTGTCGTGCGATCCGTATTCCTCGGCCTTTTGCGCCATGAGGCCGACGTTGGGCACACTGCCCATTGTGGCCGGATGAAAGGCGCCATGCTCCCGGCAGAAATCAATCACGGCCTGATAAATGCCGGCGTAGCTCCTGTCCGGGATCAGCGCCTTCGTGTCGTGTTCCTTGCCGTCGGGCCCCCACATTTTTCCGGAATTCCGAAGCGCCGCGGCCATGGAGGCGTCAATAATAATATCGCTGGGCACATGGAGGTTCGTGATGCCTTTGTCGGAATCCACCATGGCGAGATTGGGGCCGCGCTGTATCGCGGCCGCGATGTCCGCTTTCACGGCCTCCTGCTGCGCGGCGGGCAAGGCATCAATTTTGGCATACACGTCGCCCAGCCCGTTATTGGGATTGACACCGAGTTTCGTGAAGACGGCGTCATGTTTCTTACACACATCTTCAAAATACACCGTGACGGCGTGACCGAAAATAATCGGGTCCGAGACCTTCATCATGGTGGCCTTCATGTGCAGCGACAACATCATGCCGTGCTGCCTGGCATCGTGGATTTGCTCCTGCAGGAACCGGCGCAGTGCCTGCCGGCTCATCATCGTCGCATCAAGCACGTCGCCTGCGTGCAACGCCAGCTTGTCCTTTAATGATCTGGCGCTCCCGTCTTTCGCCACAAATTCAATGCGTCCCGTTCCGGCGGTTTGGTCGGTCACCGTGGCGGATTGTTCATTCGAACGAAAATCGCCGCCGTGCATGTGCGCCACGTGCGTGGTGGAATCGTTGGCCCACCGGCCCATCTTGTGGGGATTATTCCGGGCATACTGTTTCACGGAGGCGGACGCGCGACGATCGGAGTTGCCCTGTCGTAGCACCGGGTTGACCGCACTGCCTTTCACCTTATCGAATTTGGCTTTAATGGCTTTCTCGTCGTCGGTTTTGGGATTTTCGGGGTAATCGGGAATGGCATACCCGTGGGATTGCAATTCGGCCACCGCGGCTTTGATTTGCGGAAGCGACGCGCTGATATTCGGGAGCTTGACCACGTTGGCTTCCGGTTTCTCCACCAGCGTTCCCAGGAAGGCGAGGTCATCGGGTTGCCGTTGTGCCGGTGTCAGGTGGTCGGGAAATTGCGCAATGATGCGGCCGGCCAGTGAAATATCTTTTCGACCGACGTTCACCTTCGCCGTCTTGGCAAAAGCCTGGATCACGGGTAAAAACGAGCCGCTCGCCAGTTCCGGCGCTTCGTCGACTTTGGTGTAAATAATATCCGGTTCTACTGACATGATGCGTTCCTCCACGGGTTGTCGAAGAGCAGACAAAACACAGAATGTGTGGTAATGAGAGACTCCTGATATTTGTCCGATACGGAATGACAGATTTTAGAGAGAACCATCATGCGGCGCAACCAATCGAAAGTCCTAGTGCATCAGGAGCGAAAGCACCAGAAGAGCCTCTGCAAACGTAGGCATACCGGGTACAGACCGTCCCCCGCCGTCACGTGCGGTGTGCCGGGACCCCGGCGGGGTGCGGCGTCCGCGCATGGAGCAGGGTGGCCCGTTCGACCATGAGCGAGGCCCTGCGTCATAACCGGGGCTTTGCGCTGGTGGCCGCGCTGTTGCTGGTGTCCGTGGTGAGTATCGTGACGGCGACGGTGCTGCAAACCACCTCAACGGAAGTCCAAATCAGCGTGAATCACAAGCGGGCGGTGCAGGATTTCTATGCCGCCGAAGCCGGCCTGGCCGAGGCGCGCGCACGGTTATGGAAAGCGCACGGGACCGCCGGGTATTTCATCGGCGGCGCGGGGTCGTGGTCCGACCCACGGTGGGCCGCCTACATTGCGGTATCAGCCGACTGGTCTCCATCCGTTGATCCCGACTATGCGCCTCCACTGGTACAACACGCCAGCGTACAGACCGCGTTGCCGTACTGGGTAAAGATTCGGCATTACACCGAACGCGATGCCGAGCGGGCCGGTCATACAACCGGGACGCCTCATTATGTTGATCTGGATGGCCGGCTCTCTCGTCATACGAGTACCACGGGCCGCATGTTGTACTTTGGATATCCCTCACCCACCAGCCTCGTCCCGGTCGCCTTCACCACCACGAGGCCCACGCCGTGGCTGCCCGTGGAGAAGCTCGTCGCCCATGGAGGCCGCACGGCAAGCGGTGTCGTTCTGGAAGAAGACGTGGTGCATCCGCCCGGCCCGCCCCAACTCGGGGCGCTCTATGCGGCCGGAAACGTGAACCTCGCCGGCATGTCCGGCGTCATCAATGGACATGACGCCTGCGGCATGGTGGGCAGTCTGCCGCCGGTGTTTGCCGGAGGAGCGGTCACCAGTGCGCCGTCCCTGCGATTTGACGGCAGCCCTGCCGGCCCCCAATCGGATGCCCTCGTGCTGAATCTGGAAGCCGCACTGGCTGACCTTGGTCGGGGAGCGGCGGCGCTGCATGGGGATCAACACCATCAACCGGGAACGGCTGACGTGCCCATGGTGTGGTTCGCGTCGGGAGCGTCGGCGGAGGGAATACGGATTCGGCACACCAGCGGCTACGGTATCCTCCTGGTGGACGGGAACGCCACCCTGGAAGGCGATGTGCAATGGAACGGGATGATCCTCGTCACCGGCACCGTGTTTCTCCGGGGCGAGGGAAGCGTGATTGTGGTGCACGGCGGTCTGTGGGCCGGCCAGGTTGACCAGCAGGCCGGATCATTCATCGCCCACTACGACAGTTGTCTGCTCCGGGCCGCCCTGCTCGCCGTTCCGGTTCGGGTACGAACCTGGAAGGAAGTGTTTTAGCCCTGCCCGTCCTGCGCGTCCCTGCGCGGTGATTTTGTCCCGCCCGTGCGATCCGGCTGACCCGGGGTGTTCGGCTCAACATTGTTTTGCTGTTATTCTGTGTATTTTCTGTGCGGGATCCGTGCGGGAGGGGACAAGGCGAAGATGGATTCCCGCTAAGTAATTGCGGGAATGACGGAAAGAGGGGGCGGGGGGGGAAAGGAGAGGGGGTTTTCCAACCCCCTGGGAATGACGACAGGAAGGGGCGGGGGGCAGGGGGTAGGGGCGGCTCTGGTTTCCCCTCTGGTCATTGTTTTGCTGTTATTTCGCGCATTTTTTGTGCGGGATCCGTGCGGGAGGGGGCAAGGCGAAGATGGATTCCCGCTAAGTAATTGCGGGAATGACGGAAAGAGGGGAGCGGGGAGTGGGGGAGGAGGAGGGGCCGGGCGTTCGGCTTAAAAGGGGAGGGACCAGGTCATGCCGATGCGATATTCGGGGGTCTGGTTATTTTGGGCGCGGGTTTGCTCACCGATCAGCTCCAGTTGCGGCGTGCCGGTTCGTCCCAGCCGCATCCCCATTTGCAGACGCCGCCCCTGATTCGCGGCGAGACCCAGCTTGCCGAAGGGCGTCAGCAGCCGCCGGGTCGGCAGGGTGATCCCGTAGCCCAGTTCCACGTCCATCTGGTCCGGTTGCCAGGCGGTGCGCGGCTGGCCGGGTCGGGGGGCGTCCGTGGCAGTCTGAATCGCACCCTGGCGCGACCACAGCGCATCCACGCCGCTGGCCGCCTGGCCCCATACCGGAGTCAGCGCGATCGCCAGGCCCTGACCGTCCAGCGCCGGGTCCAGCCGCATCGTCACACTCGCGCCCCATTCCTGCCAGGCCGCCGCTTGATGCGCCAGCAGGGTGCGGCCCGAAGCCTCCACCGTCAGCCCCGGTTGCCGGAGCACATACTCCAGCCCCCCGCCGGCTTCCACCCCCAGGCCCTGCTCCGCGTCCCCGCCATCCACGCGCAGGCCGAGTTCCACCCGCACGCTCATGCGCACGTTCGGCGACTCATGCACGGCGAGCTTGTTTTCCAGCGCCAGGCGGGCGCGACTGGCTTCGCCCGTCACCACCGGCAGCGTGCCCCCCGCGGCCTCCGCTTCCATCTCCACCCACAACGCATCGGCTTTGAGCGCCAATCGGCCCCCGGTGTCGTCAAACAACTCGCGGCGCACGCCCAGCGCGGCCATCCGCATCCCCAGGTCCGTCTTGAGGGTCGGCAACCCGTCATGCATGATGGTGGCGTCGCCCCGCCCGGCGCCCAGCAGGCCCCAAAGCCCCAGACCCTTGATCGGGGACCAGTGGATGTAGGGATAGACGCTCGCCAGTTCCACGTCCAGACTCCCGGCTTTGTCCTCAATCTGGTAGCCCACCTCGCCCGTGCTGCGTGACAGGGCAAGACCGATCAGCCCGCGGTTGCCCTGGCGGTAGTCCATGCCGACATAGCTGGACACGAGTTCGCCATCCAGCGAGACGGTCTCTCGCGGCTGGCCCTGAAAATTGGTCACGTCGCCCCGGCCCCACACCATCCACGTCCCCGGCCCGGTGTCCGGCAGCGCGTAGGAGAAGGAGGCCCCACGGGCGAGGAACGATTTCCACGACAGTTTGCACTCGGTGCCCTGCGGGGCCGGGGGGCGGCGGGTGCCGGGTTCCTCCGCGTTGTCCTGCCGGCGCGGGAGGTTGCAGGGCAGCCCGCCGAGCGTGGCCTGGGCGGTGACCGCCTCCGGCGCAAAGCGGGTGCTGATCGCCTCCACCGTACTGGTGGCCAGGGTGCGGCCGATGACCGCCAGCGCGATGCCCACGGCCTCGGTGCGGCGCTGGTCGTTGGTGGTGGTGACGGTCACATCGTCGATGTTGAAGGGCATCATCCTGCCGTTATAGGCGTCGTCGTCGGTGATGATGGTGTGGCTGATGGTGGCGGTGAGCGCGGTCGGGTTATCAATGGTGTCATCCTCGCCGGTGACGGTGACGGTCTGTGCCGTGCCCCAGTTTCTAGGGGTGAAGGTCAGCGCCGCCGAGACGGTGGCCACGGTGTCGTTGTCGCTCTCCGGGGTAATGGTTACATCGGCGATGGGCTGGGTGCGCAACACCAGAGTGTACGTGCCCGTGCCGCCATTTTCCCGGACCGCGAGGGTCGTAGGGGAGACAGTGACGCCCGGCGGGTCGTTGTCTATGACCGTCACCACCACGTCGGGCCCACTTTCGACGGGGCTCCCATCGATGTTGTCGTACCCGGTGACCCCGTGGGTCAGGATGACGGTATCATTGACGGAATCGGCATCGTCGCCCGCATGGACCGTGACCGTCTGCTTCGTGTGCCAGTTGCTGGTCGTAAAGGTCAGAGTGGAGACGGTTATGCCGACTTCGTTGTCGTCGCTGGCCTCGTTCATCACCATGACCTCCACTTCGTTGTCGTAGCTGGCCTCGTTCATCACCGTGACAGTCACGTCGCCGGTCGGCGGCGTGTTCAGGCTCATGGTGTAGATGTTGTTCTCTCCTTCCTCGATCATAGCTTCCTCGTTCACAGACAACTCCTTCGGGCTGATGAGCACGCGCGGTATGTCGTCATCTATGACCGTGACCATGACCATGCCGGTGACCTCATCGTAATCTCCGCCGGTGGCGGTGTGCGTCACCATCTCAATGTCATCCTCGCCGTCATTATCCTCGCCCGCGCTGACCATGACGGTTTGCGCCATGTGCCAGTTGATTCTGGTGAAGGTCAGCGACGCCGGATTGGGTGTGACGTCACCACCGGCGGTGATGGCGACTGTCACGTTGGCGGTCGGCTCGGTGGCCAGCGCCACCGTGTATGAGCCGGACATGCCTTCGTCCACAGTCACGGAATCTGAACTGAAGGTCAGCCCCGGCATGTCGTTCTCGGTGATCATGACCCTCACAGTCGGCCCGTTGGTGACGTTGCCGTAGCCGGTGACTTCATGGTTCAGGATGACCGGGGTATCCGGTACGGCATCGGCATCCTCGTCCGCGGTGACGGTGACGGGCTGCGCGGTGTTCCAGTTGCCGGGGGTAAAGGTCAACGGGGAGCCGGTGACGCGGACATCGTCGCTCGCCCCGCCTACCGTGACCGTGACATTGCCCGCTGGCTGCGTGTTTAGCTGCACGGTGTAGGTGGCCATGGCGCCTTCGTTAACCGTCAACGCCGTTGTGCTGGTGCGCACGCTCGGGGTGTCGTTATCCGTGACGGTGACGGTGACCGTGCCGGTGATCTCATCGTAATCGGCGCCGGTGGCGGCATGTTCCACCGTCTCGGTGTCATTGTTGCCGTCATCATCCTCGCCCGCGGTGACCGTGACGGTTTGCTCGGTGTTCCAGTTATTTGTGGTGAAGGTCAGCGACGCCGGATTGGGTGTGACGTCACCACCGGCGGTGATGGCGACTGTCACGTTGGCGGTCGGCTCGGTGGCCAGCGCCACCGTGTATGAGCCGGACATGCCTTCGTCCACAGTCACGGAATCTGAACTGAAGGTCAGCCCCGGCATGTCGTTCTCCATGACCGTTACGACCACGGCGGGCCCACTGGTGACGTCGGGCCTATTGATGACGTTGTACCCGGTGACCCCATGGGTCAGGGTGACCTGGATGTCCGGGGTGGCATCGTCATCCTCCATCGCAGTGACCGTGATCGTCTGGTCCGTGTTCCAGGTGTCCGTGGTGAAGGTCAAGGGGGAGCCGGTCACGCTGACATCGCCGCTCGCCCCGTTCACCGTGACAATCACGTCGTCCGTCGGCTGCGTGGCTAGGCGCACGGTGTAGGTATTCTGTGCCCCTTCGTTCACCGTCAACGCCACATCCTCCGTGCTGATGAACACGCCCGGCGTGTCGTTATCCGTGACGGTGACGGTGACCGTGCCGGTGACCCTGTCCATGCCGGTCATCCCCGCGTACTCATCAGCGCCGCTGGCGGTATGGAGCACTGTATCGGTGTCATCGTTGCCGTCATCATCCTCGCCCGCGGTGACCGTGACCGGTTGCGCGGTGGCCCAGTTCATGGGGGTAAAGGTCAGCGAGTCCGGGGCGACCATCACGTCCCCGCCCGGGGCGATGGCGATGGTCACGTCGACGGTCGGCTCGGCGGTCAGCGCCACTGTGTATGTCTGGCTGCCGACGCCTTCATTCATACTCAAGGTGTTCGGAGTGAGGGTGAGGCCCGCCATGTCGTTCTCAATGACCGTCACCACCACGTTGGGCTCACTGATGACGTCGTACCCGGTGACCCCGTGGGTCAGGGTGACCGTATCCGGGACGGCATCGTCATCCTCCGCCGCGGTGACCGTGATCGTCTGCTCCATGTTCCAGGTGTCCGTGGTGAAGGTCAAGGGGGAGCCGGTCACGCTGACATCGCCGCTCGCCCCGTTCACCGTGACAATCACGTTGCCCATCGTTATCGGCTGCGTGTTCAGGCGCACGGTGTAGGTGTTCTGTTGCCCCTCTCTCACATCCAAGCGATCCGGGCTGGAGCCCCTCGTGCTGATGCGCACGCCCGGTATGTCGTCATCCACGACCGTGACCGTGACCGTGCCGGTGATACCCTCGTAATCGGCGCCGGTGGCGTTATGTGTCACCGTCTCGGTGTCATCGTCCCCGTCAGTATCATTGACCGCGGTGACCGTGACGGTCTGCGCGGTGTTCCAGTTCGTGGGGGTGAAGGTCAGCGACGCGGGAGCGACCGTCAGATCCCCGCCGAAGGTGAGGCCCACCGTCACGGGGCCGGTCGGCTGGGTGGCCAGCGCCACCGTGTACTGGCTTTCCCCTTCTTCATTCACACTCACGGGGGTCTGGTCGAAGGTGAGGCCCACCGTGTCATCATTGGTGACGGTCACCTCCACCGTGTTCACGGGCACATCGCGATAGCCGCCGCCGCGAATGGTGTGACTTATGGTGGCGGTGCGGGGGACCGAGTTGGCAATGTCGTCGTTCACGCCGATCACGGTGACGGTTTGCTCGGTGTTCCAGTTGCCCGTGGTGAAGACCACAGGGGACGGCGAGACCGTGGCCACCAAGAGGTCGCTGCTCGTGGGGGTAATCCTCACAGTGCCCGTCGGCCGGGTGTTGAGGACCAGGGTGTAGGTGTCGGTGTTGCCATCGCCATTTTCCCTCACGGTGGTGCCCCCGCCGGTTTCCACGGTGACGCCGGCGGTGTCGTTATCGGTGATGGTGAGGGTCGCCGGGTGTGTGTCGCAGTGGTTCATGTCGCAGTTGGGATTGGTGGCCGTGGCCGACACGGTCACCTGTTTGTCGGCCACGTCTACGTCGTTGTCCATGGCGGTGAGGGTGACGGTGCCGGCGCTGGTGGTGTCCCCGGCGGCAATGGTCAGCGTCGACGGGTCACTCAAGCGGTAATCACCCGCCACCGCCGGGCTGACGGTGATCGTGGTCGGCGTGGCCGATTCCCGGTCAATCGTGGCCGTGACCATGGCCGTGCCGCCATCCTCGTTGATACTGGCCGGGTCCACCGCCAGGGTGACGATGGGGTCGGGGTCGTCATTGGTAATCGTGCCCGTGCCGACGGCGGTCATGGCCCCGGCGGTCATGGCCGCGTTGGCCTCGTTGGACAGGGCAATGACCACCGTCTCGTCCGGCTCGTCCACCGTGTCGCCCAGCACCGTGACCGCAATGGTGCGGGTCACCACGCCCGGCGCGAACGTTATTTGGCCGGGGGGCATGGCGGGCACGGCGGTGTAGTCGATGCCACTAGTCGCCGTCCCGCTGTTGGCATCAACGTAGTTCACCATGACCGTCTGCGACGTCGGCCCGATGAGCGTGACCGTGTAGGTCAGCTCCACCGTCCCGCTGTCGCCCTCATCCACAATCGGCGAGTTTATACTCAGGGTCGGCAAGGGGTTGACGGTGATGATGACGGAGTCGGGGTCGGACGCCAGGTTGTTGCCGTCGCGGACGACCAGCGAGAAGGTCAAGGCGGTGGCGGTGGTCACGTCCGGCGCCGTGAAGGTCGGACTGACCAACCTGTCGTTGTTCAGGCTGACCGGATGCGGGATGGCGGTGTCGCCCGTCTGTGTCCAGGCATAGGCCACAATGCTGTCGCGGGTATCCGGGTCCATGGACCCGCGGCCGTCCAGGGTGACGAGGAGGCCGGTGTTGATGATGTCGCCGGGGGTGGGCTGATCCGGCCCGGCGTTTGCGAGGGGGGCGTCATTGGCGCCGGTCACGGTGATGGTCACGATCCTCGTGGGGTTGCTGAGGTTTTCGGAGTTACGCGTTTGCACAGTAAATTCCTCGGTCACGATGTCACCCATGGCCAGGGCATGGGTCTCCGGGTCGTTAAAGTTCAGCGTGTAGGTCCAGACGCTTTCCAGGCCTGCTGCCAGGCTGAAGGTGCCGTAGGTCCCCTGTGTGTTGTCTTGCGCGACCAGCAGGTGCACGGGAACGGAATCCGTGTCGGATATGGTCAGGGTGCCCATGGCCGTGTTCCTGTCCGCCGCGTCTTCGGTCACGGCGCCGTCAGACGTGCCGCTGATGGTCGTCAGGTCATTCACCGAAGTGACCTCGATCCTGACTTGGTCGGTGTCCGTGGCGCCCGCCGAGTCGGTCACGGTGAGTGTGAAGGTAAAGCGTGGACTCGGTGGGGTCACATCAGGTACGACGAAGGTGGCGGTGGGGGTGTCGGCATTGACGAGCGTCACGGTGGGCGTCCCGCCGGTCTGCTCCCACGCATAGGTCAGCACGTCGCCCCTATCCGGGTCACTGCCGCTGCCGCGTAGCGTGACCTCTGTAAATTCGGCGACGTTGATGAGGTCTTCCCCGGCGTTCGCGCTCGGCGTGTCGTTGATGCCGGTGATGGTGATTGTCACTTTTGTCGTGGTGAGGGAGCGGATAGTACTCACGGTGAGCATATCGGTCACGCTGGCGCCTACAGCCAGCATGTCAAGCTCCCTCCTGTTGAGAGAGCCACGGGACAGGGTGTAGGTCCAGGTATTTATCTCCGTCGGCACTGCCCATTCTACTAATAATTGGCCGTAGCTACCGCCGACTGTCCCCGGTCTAATCGGATCAATCGGGTTGCTGACCGTCAGTGTACCCGTGATCGTGTTCGGATCCGCGTCTTCGCTGATGGTGCCGGTGAAATCGCCTGTAAACCCTGATGCGAGTGGTGAGGGGCTAGGACCAATGTTGACTCTGATGTTGACTGCTCCTCGATTGGCGCCGTTGTTGGTGTTCACGCGGAACGAAAAATCTCTTGGCATTCCTCCGGACAGGGCAGCAGTGGCGTTGAAGGCATCGTTATGGTCCAGCGTGAAGGTCCACATGCCGGCCGTGTTGATGGTGAATGTACCGCCGGAATCGGTGTCATGAATCGTCTCGGCCTGGAAAGTGGCGCTGCCTGCTCTCACGTGACCATGTTCAATGGCAGTCTCGCCCTCTGGCTCTGGATAGGTGACGAGCCCGAAATTGTCCTCAATGGAGTCGGTGAGGGTAATCACCACCGTGTCGGTGGAGCTGGCGCCCCGTATGTCGGTGACGGTCAGTTGAAAGGTCATTGTGTAGGGCTCGTCGATTGGCTGACCAAAATTAACGACAAACGGCGGGGTGAACGTGGCGGTGGAGGTGTTGGCATTGATCAACGTGACGCGGGTGTTGTCTCCGAAGCCGCTTCTTCTGTCGCTTGAGGCGATCTGCTCCCACTGATAGGTCAGCATGTCGCCCACGTCCGGGTCCTTGCTGTCACTGCCGTCCAGCCTGACGGTCATGTCGTCCGGCACGCGTTGCGGGTTGCCGGCCTCTGCGACGGGCGGGTCGTTGGCGCCGGCGATCATGAACATGATGGTTGCCGTGGCGGTGCCTTGGAAGGACGACACGTCGCGCTCTACGGTTGTGGTGCTGACGTCGGACAGAAGTGCGGTGGACGGGGCGTTATTGTCCAGGGTGTAGGTCCAGGCGCCGTCCCTGGCGAGGGTGAAGGTGCCGAAGTTATCAAGGCCGCTATCAAGGCTGTTCGGTATCACCACGAAGGTGTTGTCCTCGCCTTCCGGGTCCATGACTGTCAGCTTCCCCGTGATCGTGTTTTGCCCGCCGTTGTCGGTGACTTCGTGGATCAAATCGCCGCTGATGGTGGTCGGTTCATCCACCGACAGGATGGTGATGTCCACCGTGTCGGTGCCCATGGCGCCATGCTCGTCGGTGGCCCTCAATGTGAACGTGACGACCGTGTCCATGGCAAAATTCGCCACGTCGGTCGTGCGGAAGATGAGGGTGGGGCTCTCTCCCAACCTGGTCACGATATCCATGTCGTTGGTGTATTCCCACACAACGGTTGGATCCTCAGTGATGTCCGGGTCATTGGCGATGCCGGTCAGTGTCACCATGTCGCCTTCGTTCACGGTTTGCGGGTCGCCGGCCTCTGCGACGGGCGGGTCATTGACGCCGCGGACATCAATGTCGATTTCTATCTCGGTGCCGCCAATGGTCTCCACGAGAATCCTCTGCTCGTTCCCATTGCCGTTCATGGGCAGACTTTGGGTTCGGGGGCGGTCGTTGTCCAGAATGTAGGTCCAGACGCCGTTCCTGGTGATGCTGAAGAAGCCGTAGTTCAGGTAGATGGGCTCTCTCGCCACGAAGGTGTTGTCGTCGTGATCCGCGTCCCTGGCCGTTAGCGTCCCCACGAACCTGTCGTCCGGCGAGTCCGAGTCTTCGGTGAGTGTGGCGCGAAAGTCGCCGCCGCGGCGCGCTCTGTCATTCTCCGCTAGAACGGTGATGGTGACCGTGTCGGTGACCGCCGCATTCGCCTCATTGGTCACGGTCAGCGTGAAGGTCAGGTCGGTGTTCTCGGGCAAGTTGGGCGCGATGAAGGTGGGGGCGGTGGTGGTGGCGCCGACGAGCGTCACGGGGGATGTCCCGGGGGGCGTCTCGCTGGTCTGCATCCATTGGTAGGTCAGTGCGCGGTTACCCGGATCAGTGGAACCGCTGCCGTCCAGCGCGACCGGGTCGTTTTCGTTCACGGTTTGATCGTCGCCGGCATCGGCCATGGGCGGGTCGTTGTTGCCGATGATGGTGACTGTGTCGGTGACCGCAACATTCGCCGAGTCGGTGACGGTCAGCGTGAAGGTCAAAACGGTGTTCGCGTTCAGGTCGGGCATGGTGAAGGTGGCGGTGGCGGTGGTGTCGCCGGCGAGCGTTACGGGGGGCATCCCGCCGGTCTGCGTCCACTGGTAGGCCAGTGCGGCGCTATTCGCGTCGTCCTCCAGATCCGTGGCGGCGCCGGCCAGCGTGACCGGGTCGCCTTCGTTCACGGTTTGCGGTGGGCCGGCGTCAACGATCGGCGGGTTGTTGACGGCGTTGACGGTGATGACGACCGTGTCGGTGTCCGCAACATTTGCCGAGTCGGTGACGGTCAGCGTGAAGGTCAGGACGGTGTCCCTGATCAGGTTGGTCACGACGAAGGTGGGGGTGGCGGTGGTGGCGCCGGCGAGCGTCACGGTGGGCATGCCGCCGGTCTGTGTCCACTGGTAGGCCAGTGCGGCGCTATTCGCGTCGTCCTCCGGATCGGTGGAAGCGCCGCCGTCCAGCGTGACCGGGTCGTTTTCGTTCACGGTTTGCGGGGGGCCGGCCTCGGCGGTGGGCGGGTCGTTGGTGCCGGTGATGGTGATGGTGATGGTCGCCGTGGCGCCGTTGTCGGCCGCGATGTCGAAGGTCTCGGTGACGATTTGGCCCTCGGCCAGTTCGTCAACGATCTGGAGGGGCCCGATGAAGCCTATCTCGGTGTTACCGGGGGTGACATTGCTGTCCAGCAGTCCGTAGACCCAACTGCCGAATGGATCAATGACGAAGATGCCGTATGTGCCGAAGACGCCCGTCTCACTCCTAAAACAGGCCGTGCTGATGGTTGGACAGACGACTTGCAGGTTGCCGCCGACAAAATTCTCCACGTCTTCTGTGACGCTCCCTTTGAACTGGTCGCCCACGCTATTTCTGATGCCGATGATGTCGCTGATGCCGACGACGGTGATGGTGACGGTCTCCATCAGGCCGCTGGTGGTCTCCACCTTAAAGGAATCAAATTCCCTGTCGTTGTTTTCCAGGTCGTTCGTGGCCTGGTTGTCGTTGTCCAGTCTGTAGGTCCAGGCACCGGTCGTCTCCAGCGTGAAGCTGCCGTAGGTGCCGGTGCGTGTCACGGATACGAACGCGCCGCCGCCGGTCAGACTGCCGGTGGCGACGTTTGGCGTGGCGTCTTCCGTGACGGTGCCGATGAGGTCGCCCCTGATGAAGGAGATCACCGGCACAAAGCCGGCGTCCAGGTCGCCGGCGCCGGTATGCGCTTCCTCCTGCACCGTCACAAACAGCATGCCGTCGGTGCCAATGTTCCCGCCGCTGTGCGCCAGCGTCAGCGTTGCCACGCTGTCGCTGGTGCGGGTGACCCCGCCGACGCTCACCGTCCCGGCCAGGTTCACGGTGGTCAGACTGAAGTCTCCTGGTACCACCCCCACCGCGTATTCGGTGTTGCCCAGCCTGACCGTGACCGTGGCGGTGTTGAGGGTGGCCCCGGTCAGCGCCGTCGGGGCGGCCAGCCGGGCGGTGGGCGCCGTCTCTGTTGAACGGGTGACGGTGACGGTGTAGGTCAGCATGGTGGTGGTGTCGGCGGCGGTGACAATAACGGGAATGACCATCGGTATGCCTGCCGTCAGGTCAATGGGGTTGCTGGCGATGCCGCTGGTGACCGCCGCGGCGTTGACGGTGATGGTGGCGCCGTCGCCGGCCTGGGCGGCGATGGGCGTGACGGTGACACGTTCAACGCTGTTGGCGACATTGACGGTATAGGTGGTGACTTCGGGAGCAAACGCCGGCGCCAGGACCTCCGTGGACACTGCCAGGGCGGAGAGGGTGGTGTCGGTCCGTATGAAGGCGTTGAATTGCGCGGCGGTGACCTGGAGGCAGTCGGTCACGGGGGGATTGGCGGCGCTGTAGGCCTCCACAATCCGTGCCGCGTCGGGGTGGGAGCAGACGAAATGGGCGGCTCGGACGACGTCGTCAATACCGAAGCCGGGGGGGGGGGCCAGGGTATCCAGGATGTCGTCAAAGATGCCGGCGGGCAGACCGGTGCCCCGTGTGTATGGGTTGCCTTGCAAACGCAGGACATTCAGCGTATCTAAGCCGACAAAAATGTTGGCCGGCAGTGTGTTGAGGTTGTTGTTCTGCAAATCCAACACCCTCAACTCCGGCAAGCCCTCAAAGACATTGTCGGGCAGTGAGGCCAGGCGGTTGTTCGACAACTGCAAACCCGTCAACGCCGACAAGCCGGCAAAATCACCGCGTTGCAGCGTCGTGACATCAGACAGGAGCAGGACGCCCGGATTATTCTCCGAGCCTCTAATCATCGACAAATCATTGATGTTGGTGCATTCGACGCCGGTGGATGCACGGAGAATCGCATCCCGCACCACCGGCGTGCGCCCGCAGATATTCGCCCCGGCGCTGGCGGTAATCGGGATGGTGCTGGTGGTCACGGCGCCGGTGACGGTGTGGCCGGCGGCGGCGAGGGTGACGGCCAGCGTGCCGTCGGTGGTGATGTCTACGTTGTCATACCCCAGCGTCAGCGTGGCGGTGGTGGCGCTGTCGCGGGTGATGCCGCTCACGCTCACGCTCCCGGCGACGGTGTCCGTCACGGTGAAGTGGCTTGCCGCCAGAGTGTCCTGGGCCGCGTATTCGGTATTCGCCAGCGTGATGGTGACTGTCGGTGCCGGGGTGGCAAACAGGCGGGCTTCGGTCAGTGTGCCGACCAGCGTCAGCGTCGCCGTGGCCGCCGCCGTGCGGGTGACCATGATGGTGTAGGGCCGCGTGGTGACGCCGTTGGGGGCGGTGACCACAATGGTAATCGGCACCGCCGTGTCCTGCATCGGCAGGTCAACGGCATTGTTGGGGGGGTCGCCGTTGACGGTAATCGTGGCGCCGGACTGGGTGGCGGTCGGCGTGACGGTCACGGCGTTGACGTCGTTGGGGACGGTGACGGTATAGGTGGTGGCGTCGGGGGCAAATGCCGGGTTCAGGGCGCCGGCGGAAATGCCCAGGCCGCTCAACGTGGCGTCGGCCTGCAGGTAGGCGTTGAATTGCGCCGCGCTGACCAGAAGGCAGTCGGGGACACCGGTGAACGCGAGAATGGCCGCGACGTCGGAACGCGAGCAGATAAAATGGGCGGCACGGCCGTTGGCGTCAACAAAAAAGCCCATGCGGTTATTGATGACCGTTGAGGCAATGATATTGTGCGGCAGCGTATCCAGCACATCGTCAAACACACCTTCCGGCAGCCCGCCCGGCATGAAATTGTTGTTGTTCAGGGCCAGCAGATCCAGCGAATCCAGGCCGTCAAAAATGTCGGCATCAAGGGCGCGCAGGCCGACCGGAAAGCTGCTCGGACCGAAGGAGGTGCGCAAATCCAGATCCTGAAGATTCGTCAAGCCGGCAAACAGGCCACGCGGCAGCGTGGTGAGGTCCCGGTTGCGGGCCAACACCAACAGTGTCAGCGAACGCAGGTCGCGAAAAATATCGGATGGCAGTGAGGTCAGTCCGGTGCTCCGTATCCGCAAAACCCTTAGCCCTGTCAAGCCGTCAAAATCACCGCGTTGCAGCGGCTGTATCCCTGAACCAAAGAGGAGGAGGTTCGTAAAGTCGGCCCCGATTGTCGCCAAATCCGTTACACTTGTGCATTCGGTGGCTGCCGATAGCCCGAGGATCGCATCCCGCACCTGCGGCGTGCGGCCGCAGATATTCACCCCGACGCTGGCGGTAATCGGGATGGTGTTGGTGATCAGGGAGACGCGGCCGTCGGTGTGGCCGGCGGCGGCGACGGTGACGGCCAGTGTGCCGTTGGTGTTGAAGTCTACGTCGTTATACGCCAGCGTCAGCGTGGCGGTGGTGTCGCTGGTGCGGGTCACCCTGTTCACGCGCACGATCCCGGCGAGGGTGTCACGGATTGAGAAGTGGCTTGCGGCCAGGGTGCCCTGGGCCGCGTATTCGGTGTTCATCAGCGTGACGGTGACCGTCGGCGCCAGGCTGGCCTGTCGGGCGAACAGGGTGGCTTCGGTGACCGTGCCGGCCAGGGTGGCGGTCGGGCCGTTGACGATGGTGACGATAATTTGCAGGGGCACCGTTGCCGACTGATCCCCATCACTCAATGTGACGGTAAAGTCATGTACGCCGAAATCGGCTTCGGTGGGCGTCCATGCAAAGATGCTGGTTTCGGGAGTGTCGGGTTCGGCAGTGAAGGTGACGCCTGGCGTGGCCGGCGTGATGCTCCAGACGAGAGCCGGATCGCCCGGGGCCGCGTCAGGATCCGAGCCTGTGAACGTCAAGGAGACTGGCTGGTCGACGAGCACAGTTCTGGCCGCGGCATCCGACAGCGCGTCAATGATTGGCGCACGGTTATTGTTCAGGACAATGAGTGTCGCTGGCTGGGGAGGCGATTCGCCATTGGCATCGGCATACTCCCATTGAAATGTGTAGGTCATGGCCGGGGTGGCTACCGTGGCGGTGGTGAATGGAAACACGGTCTGGCCAAATGAACCGACATCGGGATTCAGCGCACGGACGATATCATCAGGGAGGTTGCCCCCGATGTAGCGGTACCTGATGGCGGGGTCCGGCTGACTTTCTGGAGGATCCGTGACGTGTTGACAGAGACAGGGCAAATTCACCCCTTCGAAAATCACCCGATCAAAAGCCGTGAAGACTGGCACGCGATTGATGACGTTGGTGACTATGATGGTGCCGGGGTACGGGCCCGTGGTATCCGTCCCATCGGTGTAGGTCCACATGAAGGGAAAGGCTTGGGGAGAGTCTTCGGGATTGGTGACCGACAGGGCGACGGTGCCGGTAAAGCTGCCGTCCGTGTTCAGGGTGAGGCCGGCCGGGAGGGTTTCACCGGCGACCAGGCGGTACGTGACGTCGGCCGGGTCTTCTTGTCCCTCATCGGTCAGGACGCTGGACAGGGCCGTGGACAGGGCGTCCCCCTCGTTGAGGCTTGCGGTATAGGTGCCGGACACTATGGGCGCGCCATTGACGTCGGTGACCGTGATGGTTCCGGGTTGCGGGTCCGTGGTACCCCCCTCATCCGTGTAGGTCCATTGAAAGGGAAAGGCCTGGGGGGATGTGGCGGTCGTGGTGGCCGTGAACGAGACGGTGCCGGTAAAGCTGCCGTCCGTGTTCAGGGTGAGGCCGGGAGGGAGGGTGGTACCGTCGACCAGGCGGTACGCGGCGGTGGCCGGGTTTTGTCCCTCATCGGCAATGACACTGGACAGGGCCATGGTCAGGGCGTCCCCCTCGTCGACACTGGCGGTATAGGTTCCGGACACCGTGGGCATTCCAATCAACAGGACGTCGGAGAGGGCGTAGAAATGATAGCGGACGGTGATGTTTTGCGGCTGAAAGGCAAAGCGGCTATTCCTTACGGCTGATCGAAAGCCGAAAAACGCGGCGGGATTGCCGGGGGTACCACCTAATGGGCTGATCCCCACCTTGACACCTGAGGGCTGGGTGCCTGTCCAGATAATAGTCGCCGAGCCGGCACCACTGAAGGTTTGGCCATGTTGATCTCTCGCTTCGTCGGTGGCCCAGTCGAGGCCGTAGAAGTCGGCGTAGTTATCCGCCGCTTTGCGGCCGAGGTAGTAGAAGATGCGTTCGCCGGGGCCGTCGCTGTTCAGGTTGGAATTGGTGTTGTCACGCGCATCCACGGTGGCGGTGGAGCCGAGGACGTTGAAGGTGACGCCGTTGAGCGGGATGTTGGCGTCGGCCTGGGCCTGGACGAAGGTGTTGTAGTCGGCGATGTTGCTGCTGGTGGCGTCGCCTATGTCTCTGGTGATGAACAGGATGCGGTAGGTATCGCCGTCCGAGAGGCAGTCGGGGCTGATGCCGGTCCAGGTGAGCGCACCGTTGCAGGAGGACTGCGCGCTTACCGGCGTTGGGGCGAGGGCCGCCGTGAGCAACAGCAGCAGGGCGATGAGAGGTTTGAATTTCAACACGACGTTACTTCGCCGCCAGTGCGAATGAGCGGATTTTTCGGGGGGGGGGGGGGGGTAGATAGGTAGGGGGTAGTCGTAACAGTATGGCTACTTTGGTTGCGGATATTCATGGAGGCTATGTTTGGTGCGAGAGAACGGATTCAAGTCAATGGTCAATAGGACAAGAGTGTGTACGGTAAAACTATTGTTTCCTGTTGGCAAGTTTTTTTTGGGGAGAATTATTGAGGAATTATTGACCTTGTTTCCTACTGGTCATTGTTTTGCTTATTCTGCACATTTTTCGTGTGGGAGGGGGCAAGGCGAAGATGGATTCCCGCTAAGTAATTGCGGGAATGACGGAAAGAGGGAGAAAGGGGGGCAGGGAGGGAAAAAGGAGAGGGGGTTTTCCAACCCCCTGGGAATGACGGAAAGAGGGGGCGGGGGGCAGGGGTAGGGGCGGCTCTGGTTTCCTCTCTGGTCATTGTTTTGCTGTTATTTCGCGCATTTTTTGTGCGGGATCCGTGTGGGAGGGGGCAAGGCGAAGATAGATTCCCGCTAAGTAATTGCGGGAATGACGGAAAGAGGGGAATGACGGAAAGAGGGGAATGACGGAAAGAGGGGAAAGAGGGGAAAGAGGAAAGAGGAAAGGGGAAAGCGGGGAGCGGGGAGTGGGGGAGGGGCCGGGCGTTCGGCTTAAAAGGGGAGGGACCAGGTCATGCCGATGCGATATTCGGGGGTCTGGTTATTTTGGGCGCGGGTTTGCTCCCCGATCAGCTCCAGTTGCGGTGTGCCGGTTCGTCCCAGCCGCATCCCCATTTGTAGACGCCGCCCCTGATTCGCGGCGAGGCCCAGCTTGCCGAAGGGCGTCAGTAACCGCCGGGTCGGCAGGGTGATTCCGTAGCCCAGTTCCACGTCCATCTGGTCCGGTTGCCAGGCGGTGCGCGGCTGGCCGGGTCGGGGGGCGTCCGTGGCAGTCTGAATCGCACCCTGGCGCGACCACAGCGCATCCACGCCGCTGGCCGCCTGGCCCCATACCGGAGTCAGCGCGATCGCCAGGCCCTGACCGTCCAGCGCCGGGTCCAGCCGCATCGTCACACTCGCGCCCCATTCCTGCCAGCCCGCCGCTTGATGCGCCAGCAGGGTGCGGCCCGAGGCCTCCACCGTCAGCCCCGGTTGCCGGAGCACATACTCCAGCCCCCCGCCGGCTTCCATCCCCAAGCCCTGCTCCGCGTCCCCGCCATCCACGCGCAGGCCGAGTTCCAGCCGCACGCTCATGCGCACGTTCGGCGACTCATGCACGGCGATCTTGTTTTCCAGCGCCAGGCGGGCGCGACTGGCTTCGCCCGTCACCACCGGCAGCGTGCCCCCCGCGGCCTCCGCTTCCATCTCCACCCACAACGCATCGGCTTTGAGCGCCAACCGGCCCCCGACATCGTCAAACAACTCGCGGCGCACGCCCAGCGCGGCCATCCGCATCCCCAGGTCAGTCTTGAGGGTCGGCAACCCGTCATGCATGATGGTGGCGTTGCCCCGCCCGGCGCCCACCAGGCCCCAAAGCCCCAGACCCTTGATCGGGGACCAGTGGATGTAGGGATAGACGCTCGCCAGTTCCACGTCCAGCATCCCGGCTTTGTCCTCAATCTGGTAGCCCACCTCGCCCGTGCTGCGTGACAGGGCAAGGCCGATCAGCCCGCGGTTGCCCTGGCGGTAGTCCATGCCGACATAGCTGGACACGAGTTCACCATCCAGCGAGACGGTCTCTCGCGGCTGGCCTTGAAAATTGGTCACGTCGCCCCGGCCCCACACCATCCATGTCCCCGGCCCGGTGTCCGGCAGCGCGTAGGAGAAGGAGGCCCCACGGGCGAGGAACGATTTCCACGACAGTTTGCACTCGGTGCCCTGCGGGGCCGGGGGGCGGCGGGGGGTGCCGGGTTCATCCGCGTTGTCCTGCCGGCGCGGGAGGTTGCAGGGCAGTCCGCCGAGCGTGGCCTGGGCGGTGACCGCCTCCGGCGCAAAGCGGGTGCTGATCGCCTCCACCGTACTGGTGGCCAGGGTGCGGCCGATGACCGCCAGCGTGATGCCCACGGCCTCGGCGCGGCGCAGGTCGTTGGTGGTGGTGACAGTCACACTGGCGATGGTCACCATATTATAGTCGCCGCCGGTGATGGTGTGGCGGAGGGTGGTGGTGAGCGCGGTCGGGTTATCAATGGTGTCATCCCCGCCGGTGACGGTGACGGTCTGCGCCGTGCGCCAGTTGATGGGGGTGAAGGTCAGCCGGGCCGGGGAGACCGTGGCCACCGCGGTGTCGTCACTGACCACGGTCAGCACCGCCGGGGCGATGGGCTGGGTGTCCAGCACCAGGGTGTACGTGACCGTGCCGCCATTTTCGCGGACCGCGAGGGTTTCCCGGGAGACGGTGACGCCCGCCGTGTCGTCCTCGGTGACCGTCACCACCACGTTGGCCGCCTGCCGGACGGTGCCGTAGCCGGTCACCCCATGGGTCAGGGTGACGGTATCCGGGACGGCATCGTCATCCTGGCCCGCATGGACCGTGACCCGCTGCTCCACGTTCCAGTTGACGGTCGTAAAGGTCACCGGGGAGCCGGTCACGCGGACTTCGCCGCTCTCCCCGCCCACCGTGACTTCCACGTCGCCGGTCGGCGGCGTGTTCAGGCGCATGGCGTAGGTGTTCTGTCCCCCCTCGGGCACCATCAAGCTATCCGTGCTGGGCCCCCCCGTGCTGATGCGCACGCCCGGCGTGTCGTTATCCATGACAGTGACCGGGACCGTGCCGGTCACCGCCTCGTACTCGCCACCGGTGGCGGTATGCACCAGCGTCACGTGGTCATCGTCGCCGTCATCATCATCCCCCGCGTTGATCGTGATCATCTGCGGGATGTTCCAGTCCGTGGCGTCAAAGGCCAGCGCCGTCGTGTCGAGCCCGAGGTCCCCGCCGGCGGTGATGGCAACTGTCACGGGGACGGTCGGCTCGGCGGTCAGCGCCACCATGTAGGAGCTGGTATCTTCTTCATTCACCCGCACGGCGTCCGGGATAAAGATGAAGCCCGCCACGTCATCCTCGGTGACCGTCACCACCACGTCGGCCCCACGGGTGACGGTGCCGTACCCGGTGACCCCGTGGGTCAGGGTGACGGTATCCGGGACGGCATCGTCATCCTGGCCCGCCGTGACCGTGACGGTCTGCTCCGTGTTCCAGGTGGCCATGGTGAAGGTCAAGGTCACCGGGGAGCCGGTCACGCCGACCTCGCCGCTCTCCCCGCCGACCGTGACCGCCACGGTGTCCGTCGGCTGCGTGTCCAGGCGCACGGTGTAGGTGTTCTGTCCGCCCTCGGGTACCGCCAACGCCGTCGGGCTGATGCGCACGCCCGGCACGTCGTTATCCACGACCGTGACCGGGACCGTGCCGGTCACCGCCTCATAATCGGCGCCGGCGACGGCGTGCGTCACCGTCACGGTGTCATTGTTGCCGTCAGCATCCTCGCCCGCGGTGATCGTGACGGTCTGCGCGGTGTTCCAGTCCGTGATGGTAAACGTCAGCGCCGTTGTGTCAAGCACGAGGTCCCCGCCGACGGTGAGGGCGACGGTCACGGCGCCGGTCGGTTGGGTGGCCAGCGCCACCGTGTAGGCGCTTGACCCGCCTTCCTCTATCCGCAGGGTGCCGGGATTGAAGGTGAGGCCCACTGTGTCGTCCTCGGTGACCGTCACCACCACCTCCGCGCCACTGATGACATCGCCGTACCCGGTGACCCCGTGGGTCAGGGTGACGGTATCCAGGGCGGCATCGTCATCCTGGGCGGCCGTGACCGTGACGGTCTGGGCCGTGTTCCAGGTGTCCATGGTGAAGGTGAGCGGGGAGCCGATGACGCCGACCTCGCCGCTTAGCCCGCCCACCGTGACCGCCACCGTGCCCGTCGGCTGCGTGTCCAGGCGCACGGTGTAGGTGTTCTCTCCCCCCTCGGGCACCGCCAACGCCGTCGGGCTGATGAACACGCCCGGCACGTCGTTATCCACGATCGTGACCACCACCGTGCCGGTCACCGCCTCGTACTCGGCGCCGGTGGCGGTATGCGTCACCGTCACGGTGTCATTGTTGCCGTCATCATCTTCGCCGGCGGTGACCGTGACGGTTTGCGCGGTGTTCCAGTTATTTGTGGTGAAATTCAGCGACATCGGGGCGACCGTCAGGTCCCCGCCGGTGGTGAGGGCCACCGTCACGGGGACGGTCGGCTGGGTGGCCAGCGCCACCGTGTAGGTGCTTGACCCGCCTTCATCCACCTCCACGGCGTCCGGGGGAAAGGTGAAGCCCGGCGCGTCGTCCTCGGTGACCGTCACCACCACGTCGGCCGCCTGCCGGACGGTGCCGTACCCGGTGACCCCGTGGGTCAGGGTGACCAGGGCATCCGGGACGGCATCGGCATCCTGCCCCGCGGTGACTGTGACGGTCTGGTCCGTGTTCCAGTTGTCAATGGTGAAGGTCACCGGGGAGCCGGTCACGCTGACATCGCCGCTCGCCCCGCCCACCGTGACAGTCACGGTGTCCGTCGGCTGCGTGTCCAAGCGCACAGTGTAGGTGTTCTCTCCCCCCTCAGGCACATCCAATGCCGTCGGGCTGATGAACACGCCCGGCACGTCGTTATCCACGACCGTGACCGGGACCGTGCCGGTCACCGCCTCGTACTCGGCGCCGGTGGCGGTATGCGTCACTGTCACGGTGTCATTGTTGCCGTCATCATCCTCGCCCGCGGTGACCGTGACGGTTTGCGCGGTGTTCCAGTTATTTGTGGTGAAATTCAGCGACGCGGGAGCGACGGTCAGCTCCCCGTCGACGGTGAGTGCGACCGTCACGGAGCCGGTCGGCTGGGTGGCCAGCGCCACCGTGTAGGGGCTGGTATCGCCTTCATTCACACTGACGGCGTCCGGGAGGACGAGGTCCACCATGTCGTCCTCGGTGATCGTCACCACCACGTCGGCGCCACTGGTGACAGTATCGTACCCGGTGACCCCGTGGGTCAGGGTGACCGGGCTGTCCGGGGTGGCATCGGCATCCTGGGCGGCCGTGACCGTGACGGGCTGCATCTGGTCCCAGTTGCCCGTCGTAAAGGTCAACGGGGAGCCGGTCACGCCGACATCGCCGCTCTCCCCGCCCACCGTGACCGCCACTGTGCCCGTCGGCTGCGTGTCCAGGCGCACGGTGTAGGTGTTCTCTCCCCCCTCGGGCACCTCCAACGCCGTCGGGCTGATGAACACGCCCGGCACGTCGTTATCCACGATCGTGACCACCACCGTGCCGGTCACCGCCTCGTACTCGGCGCCGGTGGCGGTATGCGTCACCGTCACGGTGTCATTGTTGCCGTCATCATCTTCGCCGGCGGTGACCGTGACGGTTTGCGCGGTGTTCCAGTTATTTGTGGTGAAATTCAGCGACATCGGGGCGACTGTCAGGTCCCCGCCGGCGGTGAGGGCCACCGTCACGGGGACGGTCGGCTGGGTGGCCAGCGCCACTGTGTAGGCGCTTGACCCGCCTTCATCCACCTGCACGGCGTCCGGGGGAAAGATGAAGCCCGGCGCGTCGTCCTCGGTGACCGTCACCACCACGTCGGCCGCCTGCCGGACGGTGCCGTACCCGGTGACCCCGTGGGTCAGGGTGACCAAGGCATCCGGGACGGCATCGGCATCCTGCCCCGCCGTGACTGTGACGGTCTGGTCCGTGTTCCAGTTGTCAATGGTGAAGGTCACCGGGGAGCCGGTCACGCCGACCTCGCCGCTTAGCCCGCCGACCGTGACCGCCACGGGGCCCGTCGGCTGCGTGTCCAGGCGCACAGTGTAGGTGTTCTCTCCCCCCTCAGGCACATCCAATGCCGTCGGGCTGATGAACACGCCCGGCACGTCGTTATCCACGATCGTGACCACCACCGTGCCGGTCACCGCCTCGTACTCGGCGCCGGTGGCGGTATGCGTCACCGTCACGGTGTCATTGTTGCCGTCATCATCTTCGCCGGCGGTGACCGTGACGGTTTGCGCGGTGTTCCAGTTATTTGTGGTGAAATTCAGCGACGCGGGAGCGACGGTCAGCTCCCCGTCGACGGTGAGTGCGACCGTCACGGAGCCGGTCGGCTGGGTGGCCAGCGCCACCGTGTAGGTGCTGGTATCGCCTTCATTCACACTGACGGCGTCCGGGAGGACGAGGTCCACCATGTCGTCCTCGATGATCGTCACCACCACGTCGGCGCCATCGGTGACGTCGCCGTATCCGGTGACCCCGTGGGTCAGGGTGACCGAGCTGTCCGGGGTGGCATCGGCATCCTGGGCGGCCGTGACCGTGACGGGCTGCATCTGGTCCCAGTTGCCCGTCGTAAAGGTCAACGGGGAGCCGGTCACGCCGACCTCGCCGCTTAGCCCGCCGACCGTGACCGCCACGGGGCCCGTCGGCTGCGTGTCCAGGCGCACGGTGTAGGTGTTCTCTCCCCCCTCGGGCACCTCCAACGCCGTCGGGCTGATGAACACGCCCGGCACGTCGTTATCCACGATCGTGACCACCACCGTGCCGGTCACCGCCTCGTACTCGGCGCCGCTGGCGGTATGCGTCACCGTCACGGTGTCATTGTTGCCGTCATCATCTTCGCCGGCGGTGACCGTGACGGTTTGCGCGGTGTTCCAGTTATTTGTGGTGAAATTCAGCGACATCGGGGCGACCGTCAGGTCCCCGCCGGCGGTGAGGGCCACCGTCACGGGGACGGTCGGCTGGGTGGCCAGCGCCACCGTGTAGGTGCTTGACCCGCCTTCATCCACCTGCACGGCGTCCGGGGGAAAGGTGAAGCCCGGCGTGTCGTCCTCGGTGACCGTCACCACCACGTCGGCCCCACTGGTGACGGTGCCGTACCCGGTGACCCCGTGGGTCAGGGTGACCAGGGCATCCGGGACGGCATCGTCATCCTGCCCCGCGGTGACCGTGACGGTCTGATCTGTGTTCCAGTTGACCGTCGTAAAGGTCACCGGGGAGCCGGTCACGCTGACATCGCCGCTCGCCCCGCCCACCGTGACAGTCACGTCGCCCGTCGGCTGCGTGTTCAGGCGCACGGTGTAGGTGTTCTGTCCCCCCTCGGGCACCGCCAACGCCGCCGTGCTGACGCGGACGCCCGGCACGTCGTTATCCACGACCGTGACCGGGACCGTGCCGGTCACCGCCTCGTAATCGGCGCCGGTGGCGGTATGCGTCACCGTCACGGTGTCATTGTTGCCGTCATCATCCTCGCCGGCGGTGACCGTGACGGTTTGCGCGGTGTTCCAGTTATTTGTGGTGAAATTCAGCGACGCGGGAGCGACGGTCAGCTCCCCGTCGACGGTGAGTGCGACCGTCACGGAGCCGGTCGGCTGGGTGGCCAGCGCCACCGTGTAGGGGCTGGTATCGCCTTCATTCACACTGACGGCGTCCGGGAGGACGAGGTCCACCATGTCGTCCTCGGTGATCGTCACCACCACGTCGGCGCCACTGGTGACAGTATCGTACCCGGTGACCCCGTGGGTCAGGGTGACCGGGCTGTCCGGGGTGGCATCGGCATCCTGGGCGGCCGTGACCGTGACGGGCTGCATCTGGTCCCAGTTGCCCGTCGTAAAGGTCAACGGGGAGCCGGTCACGCCGACATCGCCGCTTAGCCCGCCCACCGTGACCGCCACCGTGCCCGTCGGCTGCGTGTCCAGGCGCACGGTGTAGGTGTTCTCTCCCCCCTCGGGCACCTCCAACGCCGTCGGGCTGATGAACACGCCCGGCACGTCGTTATCCACGATCGTGACCACCACCGTGCCGGTCACCGCCTCGTACTCGGCGCCGGTGGCGGTATGCGTCACCGTCACGGTGTCATTGTTGCCGTCATCATCTTCGCCGGCGGTGACCGTGACGGTTTGCGCGGTGTTCCAGTTATTTGTGGTGAAATTCAGCGACATCGGGGCGACCGTCAGGTCCCCGCCGGCGGTGAGGGCCACCGTCACGGGGACGGTCGGCTGGGTGGCCAGCGCCACCGTGTAGGTGCTTGACCCGCCTTCATCCACCTCCACGGCGTCCGGGGGAAAGGTGAAGCCCGGCGCGTCGTCTTCGGTAACCGTCACCACCACGTCGGCCGCCTGCCGGACGGTGCCGTACCCGGTGACCCCGTGGGTCAGGGTGACCAGGGCATCCGGGACGGCATCGGCATCCTGCCCCGCCGTGACCGTGACGGTCTGATCTGTGTTCCAGTTGACCGTCGTAAAGGTCACCGGGGAGCCGATCACGCTGACATCGCCGCTTGCCCCGCCCACCGTGACAGTCACGTCGCCCGTCGGCTGCGTGTCCAGGCGCACGGTGTAGGTGTTCTGTCCCCCCTCGGGCACCGCCAACGCCGTCGGGCTGATGAACACGCCCGGCACGTCGTTATCCACGATCGTGACCGGGACCATGCCGGTCAGCGCATCGTACTCGCCGCCGGTGGCGTCGTGCGTCACCGTCACGGTGTCATTGTTGCCGTCATCATCCTCGCCCGCGGTCACCGTGACCGTCTGCGCGGTGTTCCAGTCCGTGGGGGTAAAAGTCAGCGACGTTGGGGTGACCGTCAGATCCCCGCTGGCGGTGAGGGCGACCGTCACGGGGCCGGTCGGCTGGGTGGCCAGCGCCACCGTGTACGGGCTTGTCCCGCCTTCATTCACACTGACGGTGGTCGGGAGGAAGGTGAAGCCCACCATGTCGTCATCGGTGACGGTGACGTCCACATTGTCCACGGCCACCTCGTCATAGCCGCCGCCGTCGATGGTGTGACTCATGGTGGCGGTGCGGGGGGCCGGGTTGGCAATATCGTCGTTCACGCCGACCACGGTGACGGTTTGCGCCATGTTCCAGTTGGCGGGGGTGAAGGTCAGCGCCGCCGAGACGGTGGCGGTCATGGGGTCGTTGCTCGCCGGGGTAATGGTGACATCGGCGGTCGGTTCGGTGCGGAGGACCACGGTGTAGGTGTCCGTGCCGTCCGGTTCGGCCACGGTGGTGCCGCCGTCGGTTTCCATCACGGTGACGCCGGCCATGTCGTCATCGGTGATGGTGAGGGTTTGGGTCGCCGGGTTCGTGACGCCGTTGGGGTTGGCGGCCGTGGCCGACACGGTCACCTGTTTGTCGGCCACGTCATCCACGTTGTTGTCCACGGCGGTGATGGTGACGGCGCCGGCGCTGGTGGTGTCCCCGGCGGTAATGGTCAGCATTGTGCCGCTCATGGTGTAATCGCCTGCCACCGCCGGGCTGACCGGCGCCGCGCTGACGGTGATCGTGGTTGACGTGGCCGATTCCCGGTCAATCATGGCCGTGACCATGGCCGTGCCGCCGCGCTCGCTGATACTGGCCGGGGCCAGCGCCAGTGTGACGACGGGGTCGTCGTCGTCATTGATAATCGTGCCCCTGCCGACAGCGGTCAGGGCCGCGTTGGCCTGGTTGGACAGGGCAATGACCACCGTCTCGTCCGGCTCGTCCACCGTGTCGCCCCGCACCGTGACCGTAATGGTGCGGGCCCCCACGCCCGGCGCGAACATCATTTGGCCGGGGGGCACGGCGATGTAGTCGGTGCCCAGGGTCGCCGTCCCGCTGTTGGCATCGGCGTAGTCCACCATGACCGTCTGCGGCGTCGCCCCGATGAGCGTGACCGTGTAGGTCAGCTCCACCGTCCCGCTGTCGCCTTCCCGCACACTCGGCGAGTTTATCGACAGGGCCGGCAACGAGTTGACGGTGATGATGACGGAGTCGGGGTCGGAGAACGCCACGTTGGTGTCCTGGACGACCAGCGAGAAGGTCAAGGCGGTGGCGGCGGTCACGTCCGGCGCCGTGAAGGTCGGCCTGGCCAACCTGGCGGTGTTCAGGATGACCGGATGCGAGAGGGCGGTGTCGCCCGTCTGGGTCCAGGCATAGGCCGCAATGCGGTCGCGGGTATCCGGGTCCATGGACTCGCTGCCGTCCAGGGTGACGAGGAGGCCGGCGTTGATGATGTCGCCGGGGGCGGGCTGATCCGGCCCGGCGTTTGCGGTGGGGGCGTCATTGGCGCCGAACACGGTGATGGTCACGGTCCTCGTGGGGTCTCTGGTGCTGTTCGTTTGCACAAGAAATTCATCGGTCACGACCTCACCCATGGCCAGGGCATTGGTATCCGGGTCGTTATTGTTCAGCGTGTAGGTCCAGACGCTTTCCATGCCCACGGTCAGGCTGAAGTCGCCGTAGATCCCCGGTGTGTTGGGTTGCGCGGCCAGGGGCGTGGCAATGGAGTCCGGGTCGGATACGGTCAGGGTGCCTATGATCCTGTTCCTGTCGTCCCTGTTCACCCCGTCTTCGGTCAGGAAGGCGTTAAACCTGCCGCTGATGATCGTCGGGTCATCCACCGACCCGACGATGATCCTGACTTCGTCGGTGGCCGTGGCACCCGCCGAGTCGGTCACGGTGAGCGTGAAGGTAAAGCGTGGACTTGGTGGGGCCACATCAGGCACGAAGAAGGTGGCGGTGGGGGTGTCGGCATTGACGAGCATCACTCTGGGCCTCCCGCCGGTCTGCTCCCACGCATAGGTCAGCACGTCGCTCGTATCCGGGTCACTGCCGCTGCCGCTTAGCGTGACCTCTTCACGTTCGTTGACGGTTTTGCCTTCCCCTGCGTTCGCGGTCGGCGGGTCGTTGACGCCGTTGATGGTGATGACCACATCCGCCGTGGCGCCGAAGGCCGTTATCAGGGTGAACGTATCGGTCAGGCTGTCGCCTACAGCCAGCGCGTTGATCTCCCTCAAGCCGCTCAAGCTAGTGATCTGGGTGTAGGTCCAGATATTTGTGCCCGGCGTGGATGATCTTTGGCTGAGTCGACCGTAGCTGCCGCGGAGTGCCGACGGTTGAGGTAGAAACCCATCATTCGGGTTGCTGAGCGTCAGTGTACCCATGACCGTGTTCGGATCCGCGTCTTCGTTGATGGCACCGGTCAAATCGCCTGTAATCACTGCTGGTACTTGTGTGGGGTCATCTCCGGTGATTGTGAAGTTGATTTCCCCCTGAGAGGCGCCGTTGTTGGCGTTCACGCGGAACCCAAAGAATATGCTTCCGGCCAGGTCACCGAACGCGTTGTTGAAGATATCGTTATGGTCCAGCGTGAAGGTCCACATGCCGGCCGCGTTGATTTCGAATGTACCGCCGGAAATGGCGTGATGGATCGTCTCGCTCACGAAAGCGGCGCCGCGTGCGCTCACGCGACCACTGGCAATGGCAGTCTCGCCCCCTGAATTCGGATAGTTGATGGTCGCGGATGTATCGCCCGTAATGGAGCGGGTGAGGGTAATCACCACCGTGTTCATGGATTCGTCGCCCATCCGGTCGGTGACGATCAGTCGAAAGGTCACTGTGAAGGGATCGTCCAGTTGCTCAAAATCAATGACAAACGGCGGGGTAAACGTGGGGGTGGGGGTGTCGGCATTGATCAACGTGACGGTGGCGCCGGGTGAGAAGAAGCTTCCTATGTCGCTTGAGGCGATCTGCCCCCACTGATAGGTCAGCTCGTCGTCCCTGTCCGGGTCGCTGCTGCCCCTGCCGTCCAGCGTGACGGTCATGTCGTCCGGCACGGTTTGCGGGTCGCCGGCCTCTGCGATGGGCGGGTCGTTGGCGCCGTTGATGGTGATGACCACGTCCGCCACGGTGCCGCCGCTCTGTACCGCCGAGTTCTGTCTCACGGTACCGCTTCCGCCTGCGGGAATCGCTTTGGTGGCCGGGTGGTTATTGTCCAGGGTGTAGGTCCAGTCGCCGTTCCTGGTGAGGTTGAAGGTGCCGAAGTCATCAACGCGGAGTGGCACCTCCATGAAGACGTTGTCCTCGCCATCCGGGTCCATGGCTGTCACCCTCCCCGTGATCGTGCTTCGCCCCCCGTTGTCGGTGACGTCGCCGGTCAAATCGCCGCCGAGGGTGGTCGGGTCATTATCCGACAGGATGGTGATGTCCACCGTGTCGGCGCCGACGGCGCCATGCCCGTCGGTGGCCGTCACGGTGAACGTGACGACCGTGTCCCTGTCAAAATTCGCCACGTCGGTTGTGGGGAAGATGAGGATGGGGCCCTCTCCCAACCTGGTCACGATATCCATGTTGTTGGTGTATTCCCACACAAAGGTCAGAGCGGCTTGTGGCGGGGGAGGGGCGTCCGGGTCAACGGCGCTGCCGGTCAGGGTCACGATGTCGTCTTCGGTCACGGTTTGCGAGGGGCCAGCCTCGGCGGTGGGCGGGTCATTGGCGCCGAAGATCTGGATGGCGATGTCTGTCTCTGTGCCGTCAATGGACAGCACTGGAAACCTCTCGATATTGCTGATGCCCTGGGACAGACCCTGGGTGTCAATGTTGCTGTTGTCCAGGATGTAGGTCCAGATGCCGTTCCTGGTGAGGCTGAAGGTGCCGAAGGCATTGGTGATGGGCGCTATCGCCTCGAAGGTGTTGTCGTCGTGGTCCGGGTCCGTGGCCGTCAGCGTCCCCACGAACGTGTTGCTCTCCGCGTTTTCGAAGAGTTGGCCGAACCTGTCGCCGCCGAAGGTCGCCGGGGCATTCTCCGCTTGAATGGTGATGGTGACTGTGTCGGTGTCCGCCGTATTCGCCGGATTGGTCACGGTCAGCGTGAAGGTCAGGACGGTGTTCCCGGGCAAGTCGGGCGCGGTGAAGGTGGCGGTGGCGGTGTCGGCGCCGGTGAGCGTCACGGTGGGCGTCCCGCCGGTCTGCGTCCATTGGTAGGCCAGTGCGGCGCTGTTACCCGGATCAGTGGAACCGGCGCCGTCCAGCGTGACCGGGTCGCCTTCGATGACGGTTTGCGGGGGGCCGGCCTCGGCGGTGGGCGGGTCGTTGTTGCCGGTGATGGTGACCGTGTCGGTGACCACAACATTCGCCGAGTCGGTGACGGTCAGGGTGAAGGTCAAGACGGTGTTCGCGTTCAGGTCGGGCATGGTGAAGGTGGCGGTGGCGGTGGTGTCGCCGGCGAGTGTCACGGTGGGCATCCCGCCGGTCTGCGTCCACTGGTAGGCCAGTGCGGCGCTGTCATTGGGATCCGCGTCGTCCTCCGAATCCGTGGCGGCGCCATCCAGCGTGACCTCGTCGCCTTCGTTCACGGTTTGCGGGGGGCCGGCCTCAACGGTCGGCGGGTTGTTGATGGCGTCGACGGTGATGGCGACCGTGTCGGTGACCGCAGCATTCGCCGAGTCGGTCACGGTCAGCGTGAAGATCAGGACGGTGTCCTGGAACACGTTGGTCGCGGTGAAAGTGGCGGTGGCGGTGTTGGCGCTGGCGAGCGTCACGGTGTGCATCCCGCCGGTCTGCGTCCACTGGTAGGTCAGTGCGGCGCTGTCTTCCTCCAGATCCGTGGCGGCGCCGGTCAGCGTGACCGGGTCGTCTTCGGCGACGGTTTGCGGGTCGCCGGCTTCAACGATCGGCAGGTCGTTGGTGCCGGTGATGGTGATGACGATGGTCGCCGGGGCGCCGTTGTCGGCCGTGATGTCGAAGGTGTCGGTGACGATTTGGCCCTCGGCCAGGGCTTCGACGATTGGGAGGGGATCGACGCTGAACGGGCTATTATCGTCTCGCAGTATATAGAACCAAAAGCCGGTCGTGCCGCTCCTATCACCAATCGCGAAGATGCCGTACGTGCCGAAGAGGGGCTCCTGAAACTGATTCGCGAAGCAGGTAGTGGTGAAGCGTGAACAGGTGACTTGCATGCTGCCCCCGGTAGAGTCATCCACGTTTTCTATGACGCTCCCGGTGAGATCGCCCGTGATGTCGCCGATGCCGATGACGGTGATGGTGACAGTCTCCATCAGGCCGCCGGTGGTTTGCACCTCAAAGGTCTCCTCTCCCCTGGCGTCGTGTTCCAGGGCGTCCGTGTCCGGGTCGGCATTGTCCAGTCTGTAGGTCCAGGCGCCGTTCGCCTCCAGCGTGAAGCGGCCGTAGATGCCGGTGTGTGTCACGGGTGTGAACGCGCCGGCCAGCCTGCCGGTGGCGATGTTCGTCATGGCGTCTTCCGTGACGGTGCCGGTGGTGTCGCCACGGATGAGGAGCACCGGCACACTGCCGGCGGGCAGGTTGCCGGCGCCGGTATGCGCGGACTCCAGCACCGTCACGAACAGTGCGCCGGTGGTGGCAATGTTCTCGCCGCTGTGCGCCAGCGTCAGCGTCGCCACGCTGTTGCTGGTGCGGGTCACCCCGCCGGCGCTCACCGTCCCGGCCAGGTTGTCGGTGGTCAGCCTGAAGTCGTCTGTTCCCAGCGCCGCCGCGCCGACGTATTCGGTGTGGTCCAGCCTGACCGTGACTGTGGCGGTGTTGAGGGTGGCCCCGGTCAGCGTCGGGCCGGTCAGCCTGGCGGTGGGCGCCGTGGATGCCGGACGGGTGACGGTGACGGTGTAGGTCTCCATGACGCTGCCGTTGGCGGAGGTGACTTCAATGGTGATGACGGCCGGTGTGCCGGGGGTCAGGGGGATGGCCATGCCGGGGCTGCCGCTGGTGACCGCCGCGTCGTTGATGGTGATGACGGCGCCGGCCTGGGCGGCGGCGGGCGTGACGGTGACACGCTCAACGCTGTTGGCGACGTCGACGGTATAGGTGGTGATCCCGGGATCAAATTCCGGCACCAGGGCATCCGTGGATACCGCCAGGGCGGAGAGGGCGGCGTCGTTCTGCACGAAGGTGTTGAGCAGGGCGGCGGTGATTCTTAGACAGTCGGCGCCGCCGTTGGCCGCTTCAATCCGTGCGGCGTCGGGGCGGGGGCAGACGAAATGGGCGGCTCGGACGGCGTCGTCAATACGGAGGCCGTTCGTTGAGCCGGTGGTAATGGGGCCCAGGGTATCCAGGATGTCGTCAAAGATGCCGACGGGCAGGCCGGTGTCCGGCGTGAACGGGTTGCCGCGCACATCCAGGGTAATCAGCACCGGCAAGCCGGCAAAAAGGCCGGCCGGCAGTGTGTTGAGGTTGTTGTTCCTCACACTCAACCCCGTCAGCCCCGTCAAGCCGGCAAAGGCATTGGGGGACAGTGTGTCAATGTTGCTGCCGAGCAGATTCAACACCGTCAGCCCCGACAAGCCGGCAAAGACATTGTCGGGCAGTGAGGTCAGGCGGTTGTTCGGCAACTGCAAATTCGTAATCGCCGACAAGCCGGCAAAATCACCGCGTTGCAGCGTCGTGACATTCGGCAGGAGCAGGACGCCCGGAGTACCCCCCGAACCTGTAATCGTCGACAAATCATTGATGTTGGTGCATTCGGCGCCGGTGGACGCACGGACAATCGCATCCCGCACCGCCGGCGTCCGCCCGCAGATATTCACCCCGGCGCTGGCGGTAATCCTGATGGTGTTGGTGGCCAGGGCGGTGCCGGCGGGGACGGTGTGGCCGGCGGCGGCGACGGTGACGGCCAGCGTGCCGTCGGTGGTGATGTCTTCGGTGGTGTACGCCAGCGTCAGCGTGGCGGTGGTGGCGCTGTCGCGGGTGATGCCGCTCACGCTCACGATCCCGGTGACGGTGTCCGTCACGGTGAAGTGGCTTGCCGCCAGGGTGTCCTGGGCCGCGTATTCGGCATTCTCCAGCGTGACGGTGACTGTCGGCGCCGGGGTGGCGAACAGGCGGGCTTCGGTCAGTGTGCCGGCCAGCGTTGCTGTGGCCATCTCCGTGCGGGTGACCATGATGGTGTAGGTCCGCGTGGTGGCGCGGTCGGTGGCGGTGACCACAATGGTAATCGGCACCGCCGTGTCCGGCGTCGGCAGATGAATGGCATTGTCAAGGGTGTTGCCGGGGAACGGGTCGCCGTTGATGGTCATCGTGGCGCCGGGTTGGTTGGCGGTCGGCGTGACGGTCACGGCGTCGACGTTGTTGGGGACGGTGACGGTATAGGTGGTGGCGCCGGGGGCGAACGCCGGGTTCAGGGCGCCGGTGGAAATGACCAGGCCGCTCAACGTGGCGTCGGTCAGCAGGTAGGTGTTGAATTGCGCCGCGCTGACCAGGAGGCAGTCGGCGACACCGGCGAACGCGGCAATGGCCGCGGCGTCGGAACGCGTGCAGGCAAAATGGGCGGCACGGCCGTTGGCGTCAACATTAAGGCGGCGGCCGCCCCTGAGGCTATTCGCGACAACGATGGTGTTTGGCAGCGTATCCAGCACATCGTCAAACACACCTTCCGGCAGCCCGCCCGGCATGAAATTGTTGTTGTTCAGGAGCAGCGTATCCAGCGAATCCAGGCCGTCAAAAATGTCGGCATCAAGGACGCGCAGGCCGTCGTCAAAAAAGCCGGTGCCGGTGCGCAAATCCAGAGTCTGAAGATTCGTCAAGCCGGCAAACAGACCACGCGGCAACGTGACGAGGTTCGGGTTGCGGATCAACTCCAAAAGTACCAGCGAATGCAGGTCGCGAAAAATATCGGGCGGCAGTGAGGTCAGTCCGGTGTTCCGTAACCGCAAACGCCTTAGCCCCGTCAAGCCGTCAAAATCACCGAATTGCAGCGACTGTATCTCTGAGCCTTGGAAGAAGAGGTTGAAAAAATCCAAAATGTCTGTCCCGATTGTCGCCAAATCCGTCACACTTGTGCATTCGGTGGCTGCCGATTCCTCGACGATCGCATCCCGCACCTGCGGCGTGCGGCCGCAGATATTCACCCCGACGCTGGCGGTAATCGGGATGGTGTTGGTGGTCAGGGAGACGCGGCCGTCGGTGTGGCCGGCGGCGGCGACGGTGACGTCCAGCGTGCCGTTGGTCGTGAAGTCTACGTTGTTATACGCCAGCGTCAGCGTGGCGGCGGTGTTGCTGGTGCGGGTCACCCCGTTCACGCGCACGATCCCGGCGAGGGTGTCACGGATTGAGAAGTGGCTTGCGGCCAGGGTGCCCTGGGCCGCGTATTCGGTGTTCGCCAGCGTGACGGTGACCGTCGGTGCCAGGCTGGCCTGTCGGGCGAACAGGGTGGCTTCGGTGACCGTGCCGGCCAGGGTGGCGGTCGGGCCGTTGACGGTGGTGACGTTAATTTGCAGGGGCGCTGTCGCCGACCGATCCCCATCACTCAACGTGACGATAAAGTCCTGCATGCCGAAATCGGTGTCGGCGGGCGTCCATGTAAAGATGCCGGTTTCGGCATTGATGGCGGCGCCCGGCGTGGCCGGCGTGATGCTCCAGACGGGATCCGGATCGCCCTGGGCCGTGTCAGGATCCGAGCCTGTCAACGGCAAGGAGAATGGCTGGTCGACGAGCGCGGTTCTGGCCGCGGCATCCGGCAACGCGTCAATGATTGGCGCACGGTTATTGTTCAGGACAATGAGTGTCGCTGGCTGGGGCGATTCGCCATTGGCATCGGTATACGCCCATTGAAACGTGTAGGTCATGGCCGGGGTGGCTGCCGTGGCGGTGTTAAAGGGAAACACTGTCTGGCCAAATGAACCGACATCGGTATTCAGCGCCTGGGCGATACCCTCAGGGAGGTTGCCATCGATGTAGCGGTATCCGATGGCGGGATCCGGCTGATTTTCTGGAGGATCCGTGACGTGTTGACAGAGACAGGGCAAATTCGCCCCTTCGAAAATCACCCGCTCAAAAGGCGTGAAAACTGGCATGCGATTGATGGTGTCGGTGACCGTGATGGTGCCGGGTTGCGGGGGCGTGGTATGCGTCCCATCGGTGTAGGTCCACCGGAAGGGAAAGGCCTGGGGGGAGTCTACGGGATTGGTGGCCGCCAGGGCGACGGTGTCGGTAAAGCTGCCGTCCGTGTTCAGGGTGAGGCCGGGAGGGAGGGTGTCACCGGCGTCCAGGCGGTACGCGACGGTGGCCGGGTCTTGTCCCTCATCGGTCAGGACGCTGGACAGGGCCCTGGAAAGGGCTTCCCCCTCGTTGAGGCTTGCGGTATAGGTGCCGGAAATTATGGGCGCGCCATTGACGTCGGTGACCGTGATGGTTCCGGGTTGCGGGGGCGTGGTACTCCTCCCATCCGTGTAGGTCCATTGAAAGGGAAAGGGCTGGGGGGAGGTTGCGGCAGTGGTGGCTGTAAAGGCGACGGTGCCGGCAAAGCTGCCGTCCGTGTTCAGGGTGAGGCCGGGAGGGAGGGTGGTACCGGCGGCCAGGCGGTATGCAACGGTGGCCGGGTCTTGTCCCTCATCGGTAATGGCACTGGACAGGGCCGTGGGAAGGGCGTCCCCCTCGTTGACACTCGCGGTATAGGTGCCGGACACCATGGGCATTCCAATCAACAGGACGTCGGAGAGGGCGTAGAAATGGTAGCGGAAGGTGGTGGCTTGTGGCTGAAAGGAAAAGCGCTGGTTGCCGGCTGATCGAAAGCCGTAAAACGCGGCGGGATTGCCGGGGGTACCGCCTAATGGGCTGTTCCCCGTCTTGGTGCCTGCATTCGTGGTGCCTGTCCAGATAAGAGTCCCGGTGCCGCCATCATTGAAGGTTTGGCCATGTTGATCTCTCGCTTCGGCGGTGTCCCAGTTGGTGTCGTAGAAGTCGGCGTAGTTATCCGCCGCTTTGCGGCCGAGGTAGTAGAAGATGCGTTCGCCGGCGCCGTCGCTGTTCCGGTTGGAATTGGTGTTGTCGCGCGCATCCACGGTGTCGGTGGAGCCGAGGACGTTGAAGGTGACGTCGGTGAACGGGGTGTTGGTGTTGGCGGCGGCCTGGGCCTGGACGAAGGTGTTGTAGTCGGCGATGTTGCTGCTGGTGGCGTCGCCTGTGTCTCTGGTGATGAACAGGATGCGGTAGGCATCGCCGTCCGAGAGGCAATCGGGGATGATGCCGGTCCAGGTGACCACACCGTTGCAGGAGGACTGCGCGCTTGCTGGCGTTGGGGCGAGGGTTGCTGTGAGCAGTAGCAGCAGGGCGATGAGAGGTTTGAGTTTCAACACGACGTTACTTCGCCGCCAGGGCGAATGAGCGGATTTTTCGGGGGGTGGGGGGGGGGTAGATAGGTAGGGGGGTAGGTAGGGGGTCGTAGTAACAGTATGGCTACTTTGGTTGCGGATATTCATGGAGGCTATGTTTGGTGCGAGAGAACGGATTCAGGTCAATGGCAAATAGACAAGAGTGTGTATGTTAGAGCTATTGTTTCATTTTTGGCAAGTTTGGGGGGGGGGATTGTGGAGGAATTATTGACTGTGTTTTCTATTGGTCATTGTTCTGCTTATTCCGCACATTTTTCGTGCGGGAGGGGGCGAGGTGAAGATGGATTCCCGCTAAGTAATTGCGGGAATGACGGCAGGAGGGGGCGGGGAGGCCGGGGGGGAAAAAGGAGAGGGGGTTTTCCAACCCCCTGGGAATGACGACAGGAGGGGGCGTGGGGCAGGGGTAGGGGCGGCTCTGGTTTCCCCTCTGGTCATTGTTTTGCTGTTATTTCGCACATTTTTTGTGCGGGATCTGTGTGGGAGGGGGCGAGGTGAAGATGGATTCCCGCTAAGTAATTGCGGGAATGACGGAAAGAGGGAGAAAGGGGGAATGACGGAAAGAGGGGGCGGGGAGGCAGGGGGGGGGAAAGAGGGGGGCGGGGAGGCCGGGGGAGCGGGGGAGGGGGGAGTGGAGGCGTGGTGGATGAGCGGTTGCACCGGGTCAGGGGGAGGGGGGAGTGGAGGGGGTTCGGCTTAAAACGGGAGGGACCAGGTTAGACCGAGGCGATATTCGGGGGGCTGGTCATTTTGGGGGTTGTTTTGCTCACCGATTAGCTCCAGTTGCGGCGTGCCGAGCCGCCCCAGACGGACTCCCGCTTGCAGACGCCGCCCCTGATTCGTCGTCAGCCCCAGCTTGCCGAATGGGGTCAGTAGCCGCCGGGTCGGCAGGGTGATCCCGTAGCCCAGTTCCACGTTCATCTGATCCGGTTGCCAGGAGGTGCGCTGGCCGGTCCGGGTGGCGCTGACAGGAGTGGCGCCCTGGCGCGACCACAGCGCATCCACGCCGCTGGCCGCCTGACCCCATACCGGCGTCAGCGCGATCGCCAGGCCCTGGCCGTCCAGCGCCGGATCAAACTGTATCGTCATACTCGCGCCCCATTCCTGCCAGCCCGCCGCTTCATGCGCCAGCAGGGTGCGGCCCGAGGCCTCAACCATCACTCCCGGTTGCTGGCTCACATACTTCAGCCCGCCGCCGGCTTCCAACCCCAGGCCCTGCTCCGCGTGCCCGCCGTCTACGCGCAGGCCGAGTTCCATCCGCGCCGTCATGCGTGCGTTCAGCGACGAGTACAGGTCTAACTGGTTTTCCAACGCCAGGCGGGCGCGACTGGCTTCGCCTGTCGCCACGGGCAGCGTGTCCACGGCGTCTGCTTCCAGCGCCACCCAAAACGCATCGGCTTTGAGCGCCAACCGGCCCCCGGTGTCGTCAAACAGCTCGCGGCGCAGGCCCAGCGCGGCCATCCGCATGGCGAGATCCGTTTTGACGTCCAGCCCGTCATGCGTGATGGTGGCGTTGCCCCGCCCGGCGCCCAGCAGTCCCCAAAGCCCCAGGCCCTTGATCGGTGACCAGTGGATGTAGGGATAGACGCTCGCCAGTTCCACGTCCAGCGTCCCGGCGCTGTTCTCAATCTCGTAGTCCACCTCGCCCGTACTGTGCGACAGGGCGACGCCGATCAGCCCGCGGTGGTCCCGGCGGTAGTCCATGCCGATATAGCTGGACACGAGTTCGCCGTCCAGGGAGGAGACATCTCCCGGCTGGCCCTGGAATTGGGTCACGCCGCCCCGGCCCCACACCATCAACGTCCCCGGCCCGGTGTCCGGCAGCGCGTAGGAGAAGGAGGCCCCTCTGGAGAGGAGCGATTTCAAGGAAATTTTGCATGAGGCGCCGCGATCGTCCGGCGTGCGGGCCGGGTCGGATGCGTCCGCGTCGTCCTCCTGGCGCGGGGTGTCGCAGGGCAGCCCGCCGAGCGTGGCCTGGGAGGTTGCCGCTTCCGGCTCAAAGCGAGTGCCGATTGCATCCACTGTGCTGGTGGCCAGGGTGCGGCCGACGACTGCCAGTGTGATCTCCAGTGCCCGTGTGCGGTTCGTGTCGCTGGAGACGGTGATGGTGACCGTGTCCTCGTCTTCTCCCTCATCGTTGATGACCGTGAGGCTGAAGGTCAGGGTGGTCGGACTCGGGGGCGCGGTGAAGGTGGGCGTGGCGGTGTCCGGCCCTGTGAGCGTGACGGTGGGCGTGCCGTCGACCTGGACCTGGGTCCACTGATACATGAGCGGGAGGCCGCCATTAATGCTCTCGGTGCCGTCCAGCATGACCTCATCGTCCACGGTCACGACCTGGTCCGGGCCGGCGTTCGCCACCGGCCCGTCATCGGTGACGGTGACGGTCACACTGTCGATGGGCATCGCGTCATAGCCGCCGGCGATGGTGTGGGTCACGGTGGTGGTGCGGGCGTTACCGGGGTTATCTATGTCGTCGTTCACGCCGGTGACGGTGACAGGCTGCGGCGTGTTCCAGGTGTCCGTGGTGAAGGTCAGCGTGGCCGGTGAGACGGTGGCTACGTCGGAGTTGTCGCTCACCGGGGTAATGGTCACTTCGGCGGACGGCTGGGTGCCGAGTGTCAAGGTGTAGGTGGCCGTGCCGCCATTTTCCGCGACCTCAAGCACCGTCGGGGAGACGATGACGCGGGCTTCGTCGTCATCGGTGGCGGTGACGTCCACCGTGGCCACGGGCACCGCGTTATAGCCGCCGCCGGTGATGGCGTGGGTCACGGTGGTGGTGCGGTCTTCCGGGTTGTCAATGTCGTCGTTCACGCCGGTGACGGTGACGGTCTGCGGCGTGTTCCAGGTGTCCGTGGTGAAGGTCAGCGCCGCCGAGACGGTGGCTACCGTGGGGGCGTTGCTCGCCGGGGTCAGCGTCACGGCGGCGGTCGGCTGGGTGTGGAGCGTTACGGTGTAGGTGGCCGTGCCGCCATTTTCCGCGACATCGAGCATCGTCGGGGAGACGGTGACGCCGGCGTCGTCGTCATCGGTGGCGGTGACGGTGACATCCGCCACGGGCACACCGTTATAGCCGCCGCCGGTGATGGCGTGGGTCACGGTGGTGGTGCGGTCGTCCGGGTTGTCAATATCGTCGTTCACCACGGTGACGGTGACGTCCTGCGGCGTGTTCCAGTTGTCCGTGGTGAAGATCAGCGCCGCGGAGACGGTGGCTGTCGTGGGGTCGCCGCTCGTTGGCGTAATCGTGACATCGGCGGTCGGTTGGGTGTTGAGTACCAGGGTGTAGGTGTCCGTGCCGTCCGGTTCGGCCACGGTGGTGCCGCCGTTGGTTTCTGTCACGGTGACGCCGGCGGTGTCGGTTTCGGTGACCGTCACTACGACGTTGGCGCCACTGTTGACCGTGCCGTATCCGGTGACCGCGTGGGTCAGGGTGACCATGGCATCCTCTACGGCATCGGCATCTTCGGCCGCATTGACGGTGACCGTCTGCGCCATGTTCCAGTTGCCGGTTGTGAAGGTCAACGTCAGCGGGGAGCCGGTCACGCTGACATCGCCGCTTGCGCCGCCCACCGTGACCGCCACATTGCCCGCCGGCTGTGTGTTCAGGCGCACGGTGTAGGTGTCCGTGGCGCCTTCGGCAATCGTCAACGTCGTCTGGCTGATGCGCACGCCGGCGGTGTCGTCATCGGTGGCGGTCACCATCACAGGCGCCACGTCCACCGTGTCATAGCCGCCGCCGGTGATGGTGTGGGTCATGGTGGTGGTGCGGGCGTTGCCGGGGTTATCTATGTCGTCGTTCACCACGGTGACGGTGACGGGCTGCGGCGTGTTCCAGTTGCCGGCGGTGAAGGTCAGCGCCGGCGAGACGGTGGCGATCGTGCGGTCGCCGCTGGCAACGGTAATCACGGTATCGGTGGACGGCTGGGTGCCGAGTGTCAAGGTGTAGGTGGCCGTGCCGCCATTTTCCGGGACCGTGCGGGCCGACTCGGAGACGGTGACGCCGGCGGTGTCGTCATCGGTGGCGGTGACCAGCACATCCGCCACGGCCACTGCGTCGTAGCCGCCGCCGGTGATGGCGTGGGTCACGGTGGTGGTGCGGGTGTTGCCGGGGTTGTCTATGTCGTCGTTCACCACGGTGACGGTGACGGGCTGTGGTGTGTTCCAGTTGTCCGGGGTGAAGGTCAGCGCCGCCGAGACGGTGGCTGTCGTGCGGTCGTTGCTCGCCGGGGTAATGGTGACATCGGCGGTCGGTTCGGTGTGGAGTACCAGGGTGTAGGTGTCCGTGCCGTTTGGTTCGGCCACGGTGGTTTCGTCGTTGGTTTCTGTCACGGTGACGCGGGCGGTGTCGTCATCGGTGGCGGTGGCGGTGACATCTACCGTGGCCACGTCCACCGTGTCATAGCCGTCGCCGGTGATGGTGTGCCTCACGGTGGTGGTGCGGGCGTTGCCGGGGTTGTCTATGTCGTCGTTCACCACGGTGACGGTGACGGACTGTGGTGTGTTCCAGTTGTCCGGGGTGAAGGTCAGCGCCGATGAGACGGTGACGATCGTGCGGTCGTCGCTCGCCGGGGTAATGGTGACATCGGCGGTCGGCTCGGTGTGGAGTACCAGAGTGTAGGTGTCTATGCCGTCCGGTTCGGCCACGGTGGTATTGCCGTCGGTTTCTGTCACGGTGACGCCGGCGTCGTCGTCATCGGTGGCGGTGACCAGCACATCCGCCACGGCCACTGCGTCGTAGCCGCCGCCGGTGATGGCGTGGGTCACGGTGGTGGTGCGGGTATTGCCGGGGTTGTCTATGTCGTCGTTCACCACGGTGACGGTGACGGGCTGTGGTGTGTTCCAGTTGTCCGGGGTGAAGGTCAGCGCCGGTGAGACGGTGGCTGTCGTGCGGTCGTTGCTCGCCGGGGTAATGGTGACATCGGCGGTCGGTTCGGTGTGGAGTACCAGGGTGTAGGTGTCCGTGCCGTTTGGTTCGGCCACGGTGGTTTCGTCGTTGGTTTCTGTCACGGTGACGCGGGCGGTGTCGTCATCGGTGGCGGTGGCGGTGACATCTACCGTGGCCACGTCCACCGTGTCATAGCCGTCGCCGGTGATGGTGTGCCTCACGGTGGTGGTGCGGGCGTTGCCGGGGTTGTCTATGTCGTCGTTCACCACGGTGACGGTGACGGGCTGCGGCGTGTTCCAGTTGTCGGCGGTGAAGGTCAGCGCCGGTGAGACGGTGACGATCGTGCGGTCGTCGCTCGCCGGGGTAATGGTGACATCGGCGGTCGGTTCGGTGTGGAGTACCAGGGTGTAGGTGTCTATGCCGTCCGGTTCGGCCACGGTGGTATTGCCGTCGGTTTCTGTCACGGTGACGCCGGCGTCGTCGTCATCGGTGGCGGTGACCAGCACATCCGCCACGGCTACCGTGTCGTAGCCGCCGCCGGTGATGGTGTGGGTCACGGTGGTGGTGCGGGTATTGCCGGGGTTGTCTATGTCGTCGTTCACCACGGTAACGGTGACGGGCTGTGGTGTGTTCCAGTTGTCCGGGGTGAAGGTCAGCGCCGCCGAGACGGTGGCTGTCGTGAGGTCGCCGCTCGTTGGGGTAATGGTGACATCGGCGGTCGGTTCGGTGTGGAGTACCAGAGTGTAGGTGTCCGTGCCGTTTGGTTCGGTCACGGTGGTATTGCCGTCGGTTTCCGTCACGGTGACGCGGGCGGTGTCGTCATCGGTGGCGGTGGCGGTGACGTCCACCGTGGCCACGTCCACCGTGTCATAGCCGCCGCCGGTGATGGTGTGCCTCACGGTGGTGGTGCGGGCGTTGCCGGGGTTGTCTATGTCGTCGTTCACCACGGTGACGGTGACGGGCTGTGGTGTGTTCCAGTTGTCGGCGGTGAAGGTCAGCGCCGGTGAGACGGTGACGATCGTGCGGTCGTTGCTCGCCGGGGTAATGGTGACATCGGCGGTCGGCTGGGTGTGGAGTACCAGAGTGTAGGTGTCTATGCCGTCCGGTTCGGCCACGGTGGTATTGCCGCCGGTTTCTGTCACGGTGACGCCGGCGTCGTCGTCATCGGTGGCGGTGACCAGCACATCCGCCACGGCCACTGCGTCATAGCCGCCGCCGGTGATGGCGTGGGTCACGGTGGTGGTGCGGGTGTCCGGGTTGTCTATGTCGTCGTTCACCACGGTGACGGTGACGGGCTGTGGTGTGTTCCAGTTGTCCGGGGTGAAGGTCAGCGCCGCCGAGACGGTGGCTGTCGTGAGGTCGCCGCTCGTTGGGGTAATGGTGACATCGGCGGTCGGTTCGGTGTGGAGTACCAGGGTGTAGGTGTCCGTGCCGTTTGGTTCGGCCACGGTGGTTTCGTCGTTGGTTTCTGTCACGGTGACGCGGGCGGTGTCGTCATCGGTGGCGGTGGCGGTGACGTCTACCGTGGCCACGTCCACCGCGTCATAGCCGCCGCCGGTGATGGTGTGCCTCACGGTGGTGGTGCGGGCGTCGCCGGGGTTGTCTATGTCGTCGTTCACCACGGTGACGGTGACGGGCTGTGGTGTGTTCCAGGTGTCGGCGGTGAAGGTCAGCGCCGCCGAGACGGTGACGATCGTGCGGTCGTCGCTCGCCGGGGTAATGGTGACATCGGCGGTCGGCTCGGTGCGGAGTACCAGGGTGTAGGTGTCTGTGCCGTCCGGTTCGGCCACAGTGGTTTCGCCGTCGGTTTCCGTCAGGGTGACGCCGGCCATGTCGTCATCGATGGCGGTGACGGGCACCGTGGCCACGGGCACCGTGTCATAGCCGCCGCCGGTGATGGTGTGGGTCACGGTGGTGGTGCGGTCCTCCGGGGTGTCAATGTCGTCGTTGATGCCGGTGACGGTGACGGGCTGCGGCGTGTTCCAGTTGGCCATGGTGAAGGTCAGCGCCGTTGAGACCGTGGCCACCGTGGGGTCGTTGCTCATCGGGGCAATCAGCACGGCGGCGGTCGGCTGGGTGCCGAGTACCAGGGTGTAGGTGGCCGTGCCGCCACTTTCCGGGTCAACGGTGAGTTCTGTTGCGGAGACGGTGACGCCGGCCCCGTCGTCATCAATGGCGGTCACCAGCACATCCGCCACGGGCACACCGTTATAGCCGCCGCCGGTGATGGTGTGGGTCACGGTGGTGGTGCGGGCGTCGTTCGGATTGTCAACGTCGTCGTTGATGCCGGTAACGGTGACGGGCTGCGGCGTGTTCCAGTTGTCCGGGGTGAAGGTCAGCGCCGCCGAGACCGTGGCCACGGCGGAGTCGTCGCTCGCCGGGGTAATGGTCACATCGGCGGTCGGCTCGGTGTGGAGTACCACGGTGTAGGTGTCGGTGCCGCCATCTTCCGCGACGGTGGTGACGTCTGACGATTCGGAGACGGTGACGCGGACGGCGTCGTCATCGGTGGCGGTGACGTCCACACTGGCAATGGTTACCGTGGCATAGCCGCCGCCGGTGATGGTGTGGGTCACGGTGGTGGTGCGGGCGTCCGGGTTATCTATGTCATCGTTCACCACGGTGACGGTGACGGTCTGCGCCATGTTCCAGTTGTCGGTGGTGAAGGTCAGCGCCGCCGAGACGGTGGCTGTCATGGGGTCGCCGCTCGTCGGGGTAATGGTTACATCGGCGGTCGGCTCGGTGCGGAGTACGACGGTGTAGGTGTCCGTGCCGTTTGGTTCGGCCACGGTGGTGTCGCTGTCGGTTTCCGTCACGGTGACGCCGGCGGTGTCGTTTTCGGTGACCGTCACCACGACGTTGGCGCCACTGTTGACTGTGCCGTATCCGGTGACCGTGTGGGTCAGGGTGACCATGGCATCCGCTACGGCATCGGCATCCTCGGCCGCATTGACGGTGACTGTCTGCTCCATGTTCCAGTTACCGGTCGTGAAGGTCAGCGGGGAACTGCTAACGCTGACATCGCCGCTTTCTCCGCCCACCGTGATTTCCACATTGCCCGTCGGCTGTGTGTTCAGGCGCACGGTGTAGGTGTCCGTGGCGCCTTCGGCAATCGTCAACGTCGTCGGGCTGATGCGCACGCCGGCGTCGTCGTCATCAATGGCGGTCACCAGCACAGTCGCCACGGTCACATCGTCATAGTCGCCGCCGGTGATGGTGTGCCTCACGGTGGTGGTGCGGTCCTCCGGGGTGTCAATGTCGTCGTTGATGCCGGTGACGGTGACGGGCTGCGGCGTGTTCCAGTTGTCCGGGGTGAAGGTCAGCGCCGCCGAGACGGTGGCGACCGTGGGGGCGTCGCTCGCCGGGGTAATGGTCACATCGGCGGTCGGCTCGGTGTGGAGTACCACGGTGTAGGTGGCGGTGCCGCCATCTTCCGGGTCAACGGTGAGGGCCGCTTCGGAGACAATGACGCGGGCCATGTCGTCATCGGTGGCGGTGACGGTCACCGTGGCCACGGGCACCGTGTCATAGCCGCCGCCGGTGATGGTGTGGGTCACGGTGGTGGTGCGGTCCTCCGGGGTGTCAATGTCGTCGTTGATGCCGGTGACGGTGACGGGCTGCGGCGTGTTCCAGTTGTCCGTGGTGAAGGTCAGCGCCGTTGAGACCGTGGCCACCGTGGGGTCGTTGCTCATCGGGGCAATCAGCACGGCGGCGGTCGGCTGGGTGCCGAGTACCAGGGTGTAGGTGGCCGTGCCGCCACTTTCCGGGTCAACGGTGAGTTCTGTTGCGGAGACGGTGACGCCGGCCCCGTCGTCATCAATGGCGGTCACCAGCACATCCGCCACGGGCACACCGTTATAGCCGCCGCCGGTGATGGTGTGGGTCACGGTGGTGGTGCGGGCGTCGTTCGGATTGTCAACGTCGTCGTTGATGCCGGTGACGGTGACGGGCTGCGGCGTGTTCCAGTTGTCCGGGGTGAAGGTCAGCGCCGCCGAGACGGTGGCTACCGTGGGGGCGTCGCTCGCCGGGGTAATGGTCACATCGGCGGTCGGCTCGGTGTGGAGTACCACGGTGTAGGTGTCGGTGCCGCCATTTTCCGCGACGGTGGTGACGTCTGACGATTCGGAGACGGTGACGCGGACGGCGTCGTCATCGGTGGCGGTAACGTCCACACTGGCAATGGTTACCGTGGCATAGCCGCCGCCGGTGATGGTGTGCCTCACGGTGGTGGTGCGGTCGTCCGGGTTGTCAATGTCGTCGTTGATGCCGGTGACGGTGACGGGCTGCGGCGTGTTCCAGTTGTCCGGGGTGAAGGTCAGCGCCGCCGAGACGGTGGCGACCGTGGGGGCGTCGCTCGCCGGGGTAATCGTCACATCGGCGGTCGGCTGGGTGTGGAGTACCACGGTGTAGGTGGCCGTGCCGCCATCTTCCGGGTCAACGGTGAGGGCCGAGTCGGAGACGGTGACGCCGGCGTCGTCGTCATCGGTGGCGGTGACATCCACCGGGGCCACGGGCACCGTATCATAGCCGCCGCCGGTGATGGTGTGGGTCACGGTGGTGGTGCGGGCGTTGCCGGGGTTATCTCTGTCGTCGTTCACCACGGTGACGGTGACGTCCTGCGGCGTGTTCCAGTTGTCCGGGGTGAAGGTCAGCGCCGCGGAGACGGTGGCTGTCATGGGGTCGCCGCTCGTCGGGGTAATGGTTACATTGGCGGTCGGTTCGGTGCGGAGTACCACGGTGTAGATGTCCGTGCCGTTTGGTTCGGCCACGATGGTTTCGCTGTCGGTTTCCGTCACGGTGACGCCGGCGGTGTCGGTTTCGGTGACCGTCACCACGACGTTGGCGCCACTGCTGATCGTGCCGTATCCGGTGACCGCGTGGGTCAGGGTGACTGTGGCATCCTCTGCGGCATCGTCATCCTGGGCCGCATTGACGGTGACCGTCTGCTCCAGGTTCCAGTTGCCGGTTGTGAAGGTCAGCGGGGAGCCGGTCACGCTGACATCGCCGCTTGCGCCGCCCACCGTGACCGCCACATTGCCCGCCGGTTGTGTGTCCAGGCGCACGGTGTAGGTGTTCGCGCCGCCTTCGGCAATCGTCAACGCCGTCGGGCTGATGCTCACGCCGGCGGTGTCGTTTTCGGTGACTGTCACCACGACCTCGGCGCCACTGCTGACCGTGTCGTAGCCGGTGACCCCATGGGTCAGGGTGACCGTGGCATCCGCTACGGCATCGGCATCGTCGGCCGCATTGACGGTGACTGTCTGCTCCAGGTTCCAGTTGTCGACCGTGAAGGTCAATGGGGAGCCGGTGACGCTGACATCGCCGCTTTCTCCGCCCACTGTGATTTCCACATTGCCCGCCGGCTGCGAGTTCAGGCGCACGGTGTAGGTGTCCATGTCGCCTTCGGCAATCGTCAACGTCGTCGGGCTGATGCGCACGCCGGCGGTGTCGTTTTCGGTGACCGTTACCACGACCTCGGCGCCACTGCTGATCGTGTCGTATCCGGTGACCGCGTGGGTCAGGGTGACCAGGGCATCCGCTACGGCATCGGCATCGTCGGCCGCATTGACGGTGACTGTCTGCTCCAGGTTCCAGTTGTCGACCGTGAAGGTCAATGGGGAGTTGGTGACGCTGACATCGCCGCTTGCGCCGCCCACCGTGACCGCCACATTGCCCGTCGGCTGCGAGTCCAGGCGCACGGTGTAGGTGTCCATGTCGCCTTCGGCAATCGTCAACGTCGTCGGGCTGATGCTCACGCCGGCGGTGTCGGTTTCGGTGACCGTTACCACGACCTCGGCGCCACTGCTGATCGTGTCGTATCCGGTGACCGCGTGGGTCAGGGTGACCATGGCATCCGCTACGGCATCGGCATCGTCGGCCGCATTGACGGTGACTGTCTGCTCCAGGTTCCAGTTGTCGACCGTGAAGGTCAATGGGGAGCCGGTGACGCTGACATCGCCGCTTTCTCCGCCCACTGTGATTTCCACATTGCCCGTCGGCTGCGAGTTCAGGCGCACGGTGTAGGTGTCCATGTCGCCTTCGGCAATCGTCAACGTCGTCGGGCTGATGCGCACGCCGGCGGTGTCGTTTTCGGTGACCGTTACCACGACCTCGGCGCCACTGCTGATCGTGTCGTATCCGGTGACCGCGTGGGTCAGGGTGACCATGGCATCCGCTGTGGCATCGGCATCCTCGGCCGCATTGACGGTGACTGTCTGCTCCAGGTTCCAGTTGTCGACCGTGAAGGTCAATGGGGAGTTGGTGACGCTGACATCGCCGCTTTCTCCGCCTACCGTGACCTCCACATTGCCCGCCGGCTGGGTGTCCAGGACCACGGTGTAGGTGTCCATGCCGCCTTCGGCAACCGTCAACGCCGTCGGGCTGATGCTCACGCCGGCGGTGTCGTTTTCGGTGACTGTCACCACGACCTCGGCGCCACTGCTGACCGTGTCGTAGCCGGTGACCGCGTGGGTCAGGGTGACCATGGCATCCGCTGTGGCATCGGCATCCTCGGCCGCATTGACGGTGACCGTCTGCTCCAGGTTCCAGTTGCCGGTCGTGAAGGTCAATGGGGAGTTGGTGACGCTGACATCGCCGCTTTCTCCGCCTACCGTGACCTCCACATTGCCCGCCGGCTGGGTGTCCAGGACCACGGTGTAGGTGTCCATGCCGCCTTCGGCAACCGTCAACGCCGTCGGGCTGATGCGCACGCCCGCCGTGTCGTTTTCGGTGACCGTCACCACGACGTTGGCGCCACTGCTGACCGTGTCGTAGCCGGTGACCGCGTGGGTCAGGGTGACCATGGCATCCACTGTGGCATCGGCATCCTCGGCCGCATTGACCGTGACCGTCTGCTCCAGGTTCCAGTTGTCCATGGTGAAGGTCAACGTCACCAGGGAGCCGGTGACGCTGACATCGCCGCTTTCTCCGCCCACCGTGACCGCCACATTGCCCGCTGGTTGCGAGTTCAGGCGCACGGTGTAGGTGTTCGCGCCGCCTTCGGCAATCGTCAACGTCGTCGGGGTGATGCTCACACCGGCGGTGTCGTTTTCGGTGACTGTCACCACGACCTCGGCGCCACTGCTGATCGTGTCGTATCCGGTGACCGCGTGGGTCAGGGTGACCAGGGCATCCGCTACGGCATCGGCATCGTCGGCCGCATTGACCGTGACCGTCTGCTCCAGGTTCCAGTTGCCGGTCGTGAAGGTCAATGGGGAGCCGGTGACGCTGACATCGCCGCTTTCTCCGCCCACTGTGATTTCCACATTGCCCGCCGGTTGTGTGTCCAGGCGCACGGTGTAGGTGTTCGCGCCGCCTTCGGCAATCGTCAACGCCGTCGGGCTGATGCTCACGCCGGCGGTGTCGTTTTCGGTGACTGTCACCACGACATCGGCGCCACTGCTGATCGTGTCGTATCCGGTGACCGCGTGGGTCAGGGTGACCAGGGCATCCGCTGTGGCATCGGCATCCTCGGCCGCATTGACCGTGACCGTCTGCTCCAGGTTCCAGTTGTCGACCGTGAAGGTCAATGGGGAGCCGGTGACGCTGACATCGCCGCTTTCTCCGCCCACTGTGATTTCCACATTGCCCGCCGGCTGCGAGTTCAGGCGCACGGTGTAGGTGTCCATGTCGCCTTCGGCAATCGTCAACGTCGTCGGGCTGATGCGCACGCCGGCGGTGTCGTTTTCGGTGACCGTTACCACGACCTCGGCGCCACTGCTGATCGTGTCGTATCCGGTGACCGCGTGGGTCAGGGTGACCAGGGCATCCGCTACGGCATCGGCATCGTCGGCCGCATTGACCGTGACCGTCTGCTCCAGGTTCCAGTTGCCGGTCGTGAAGGTCAGCGGGGAGCCGGTCACGCTGACATCGCCGCTTGCGCCGCCCACCGTGACCGCCACATTGCCCGTCGGCTGCGAGTCCAGGCGCACGGTGTAGGTGTCCATGTCGCCTTCGGCAATCGTCAACGTCGTCGGGCTGATGCTCACGCCGGCGGTGTCGGTTTCGGTGACCGTTACCACGACCTCGGCGCCACTGCTGATCGTGTCGTAGCCGGTGACCGCGTGGGTCAGGGTGACCATGGCATCCGCTGTGGCATCGGCATCGTCGGCCGCATTGACGGTGACTGTCTGCTCCAGGTTCCAGTTGCCGGTCGTGAAGGTCAATGGGGAGTTGGTGACGCTGACATCGCCGCTTTCTCCGCCCACTGTGATTTCCACATTGCCCGCCGGCTGGGTGTCCAGGACCACGGTGTAGGTGTCCATGCCGCCTTCGGCAACCGTCAACGCCGTCGGGCTGATGCTCACGCCGGCGGTGTCGTTTTCGGTGACTGTCACCACGACCTCGGCGCCACTGCTGACCGTGTCGTAGCCGGTGACCGCGTGGGTCAGGGTGACCATGGCATCCGCTGTGGCATCGGCATCCTCGGCCGCATTGACGGTGACCGTCTGCTCCAGGTTCCAGTTGCCGGTCGTGAAGGTCAATGGGGAGTTGGTGACGCTGACATCGCCGCTTTCTCCGCCTACCGTGACCTCCACATTGCCCGCCGGCTGGGTGTCCAGGACCACGGTGTAGGTGTCCATGCCGCCTTCGGCAACCGTCAACGCCGTCGGGCTGATGCTCACGCCGGCGGTGTCGTTTTCGGTGACTGTCACCACGACCTCGGCGCCACTGCTGACCGTGTCGTAGCCGGTGACCGCGTGGGTCAGGGTGACCATGGCATCCGCTGTGGCATCGGCATCCTCGGCCGCATTGACGGTGACCGTCTGCTCCAGGTTCCAGTTGCCGGTCGTGAAGGTCAATGGGGAGTTGGTGACGCTGACATCGCCGCTTTCTCCGCCTACCGTGATTTCCACATTGCCCGCCGGTTGTGTGTCCAGGCGCACGGTGTAGGTGTCCATGTCGCCTTCGGCAATCGTCAACGCCATCGGGCTGATGCTCACGCCGGCGGTGTCGTTTTCGGTGACCGTCACCACGACCTCGGCGCCACTGCTGATCGTGTCGTATCCGGTGACCGCGTGGGTCAGGGTGACCAGGGCATCCGCTACGGCATCGGCATCGTCGGCCGCATTGACCGTGACCGTCTGCTCCAGGTTCCAGTTGCCGGTCGTGAAGGTCAATGGGGAGCCGGTGACGCTGACATCGCCGCTTTCTCCGCCCACTGTGATTTCCACATTGCCCGCCGGTTGTGTGTCCAGGCGCACGGTGTAGGTGTTCGCGCCGCCTTCGGCAATCGTCAACGCCGTCGGGCTGATGCTCACGCCGGCGGTGTCGTTTTCGGTGACTGTCACCACGACATCGGCGCCACTGCTGATCGTGTCGTATCCGGTGACCGCGTGGGTCAGGGTGACCAGGGCATCCGCTGTGGCATCGGCATCCTCGGCCGCATTGACCGTGACCGTCTGCTCCAGGTTCCAGTTGTCGACCGTGAAGGTCAATGGGGAGCCGGTGACGCTGACATCGCCGCTTTCTCCGCCCACTGTGATTTCCACATTGCCCGCCGGCTGCGAGTTCAGGCGCACGGTGTAGGTGTCCATGTCGCCTTCGGCAATCGTCAACGTCGTCGGGCTGATGCGCACGCCGGCGGTGTCGTTTTCGGTGACCGTTACCACGACCTCGGCGCCACTGCTGATCGTGTCGTATCCGGTGACCGCGTGGGTCAGGGTGACCAGGGCATCCGCTACGGCATCGGCATCGTCGGCCGCATTGACCGTGACCGTCTGCTCCAGGTTCCAGTTGCCGGTCGTGAAGGTCAGCGGGGAGCCGGTCACGCTGACATCGCCGCTTGCGCCGCCCACCGTGACCGCCACATTGCCCGTCGGCTGCGAGTCCAGGCGCACGGTGTAGGTGTCCATGTCGCCTTCGGCAATCGTCAACGTCGTCGGGCTGATGCTCACGCCGGCGGTGTCGGTTTCGGTGACCGTTACCACGACCTCGGCGCCACTGCTGACCGTGTCGTATCCGGTGACCGCGTGGGTCAGGGTGACCGTGGCATCCGCTACGGCATCGGCATCGTCGGCCGCATTGACCGTGACCGTCTGCTCCAGGTTCCAGTTGCCGGTCGTGAAGGTCAATGGGGAGCCGGTGACGCTGACATCGCCGCTTTCTCCGCCCACTGTGATTTCCACATTGCCCGCCGGTTGTGTGTCCAGGCGCACGGTGTAGGTGTTCGCGCCGCCTTCGGCAATCGTCAACGTCGTCGGGCTGATGCTCACGCCGGCGGTGTCGGTTTCGGTGACCGTTACCACGACCTCGGCGCCACTGCTGATCGTGTCGTAGCCGGTGACCGCGTGGGTCAGGGTGACCATGGCATCCGCTGTGGCATCGGCATCGTCGGCCGCATTGACCGTGACCGTCTGCTCCAGGTTCCAGTTGTCGACCGTGAAGGTCAATGGGGAGCCGGTGACGCTGACATCGCCGCTTTCTCCGCCCACTGTGATTTCCACATTGCCCGCCGGCTGCGAGTTCAGGCGCACGGTGTAGGTGTCCATGTCGCCTTCGGCAATCGTCAACGTCGTCGGGCTGATGCGCACGCCGGCGGTGTCGTTTTCGGTGACCGTTACCACGACCTCGGCGCCACTGCTGATCGTGTCGTATCCGGTGACCGCGTGGGTCAGGGTGACCAGGGCATCCGCTACGGCATCGGCATCGTCGGCCGCATTGACCGTGACCGTCTGCTCCAGGTTCCAGTTGCCGGTCGTGAAGGTCAGCGGGGAGCCGGTGACGCTGACATCGCCGCTTGCGCCGCCCACCGTGACCGCCACATTGCCCGCTGGTTGCGAGTTCAGGCGCACGGTGTAGGTGTTCGCGCCGCCTTCGGCAATCGTCAACGTCGTCGGGGTGATGCTCACACCGGCGGTGTCGGTTTCGGTGACCGTTACCACGACCTCGGCGCCACTGCTGATCGTGTCGTAGCCGGTGACCGCGTGGGTCAGGGTGACCATGGCATCCGCTGTGGCATCGGCATCGTCGGCCGCATTGACCGTGACCGTCTGCTCCAGGTTCCAGTTGCCGGTCGTGAAGGTCAATGGGGAGCCGGTGACGCTGACATCGCCGCTTTCTCCGCCCACTGTGATTTCCACATTGCCCGCCGGTTGTGTGTCCAGGCGCACGGTGTAGGTGTTCGCGCCGCCTTCGGCAATCGTCAACGCCGTCGGGCTGATGCTCACGCCGGCGGTGTCGGTTTCGGTGACCGTTACCACGACCTCGGCGCCACTGCTGATCGTGTCGTAGCCGGTGACCCCATGGGTCAGGGTGACCAGGGCATCCGCTGTGGCATCGGCATCGTCGGCCGCATTGACGGTGACTGTCTGCTCCAGGTTCCAGTTGTCGACCGTGAAGGTCAATGGGGAGTTGGTGACGCTGACATCGCCGCTTTCTCCGCCTACAGTGACCGCCACATTGCCCGCCGGCTGCGAGTCCAGGCGCACGGTGTAGGTGTCCATGTCGCCTTCGGCAATCGTCAACGCCGTCGGGCTGATGCGCACGCCGGCGGTGTCGGTTTCGGTGACCGTCACTACGACGTTGGCGCCACTGTTGACTGTGCCGTATCCGGTGACCGTGTGGGTCAGGGTGACCATGGCATCCGCTACGGCATCGGCATCTTCGGCCGCATTGACGGTGACTGTCTGCTCCATGTTCCAGTTACCGGTCGTGAAGGTCAGCGGGGAACTGCTAACGCTGACATCGCCGCTTTCTCCGCCCACCGTGATTTCCACATTGCCCGTCGGCTGTGTGTTCAGGCGCACGGTGTAGGTGTCCGTGCCGCCTTCGGCAATCGTCAACGTCGTCGGGCTGATGCGCACGCCGGCGTCGTCGTCATCAATGGCGGTGACCAGCACAGTCGCCACGGTCACATCGTCATAGTCGCCGCCGGTGATGGTGTGCCTCACGGTGGTGGTGCGGTCCTCCGGGGTGTCAATGTCGTCGTTGATACCGGTGACGGTGACGGGCTGCGGCGTGTTCCAGTTGGCCGGGGTGAAGGTCAGCGCCGCCGAGACGGTGGCGACCGTGGGGGCGTCGCTCGCCGGGGTCAGCGTCACATCGGCGGTCGGCTCGGTGTGGAGTACCACGGTGTAGGTGGCGGTGCCGCCATCTTCCGGGTCAACGGTGAGGGCCGCTTCGGAGACAATGACGCGGGCCATGTCGTCATCGGTGGCGGTGACGGTCACCGTGGCCACGGGCACCGTGTCATAGCCGCCGCCGGTGATGGTGTGGGTCACGGTGGTGGTGCGGTTCTCCGGGGTGTCAATGTCGTCGTTGATGCCGGTGACGGTGACGGGCTGCGGCGTGTTCCAGTTGTCCGTGGTGAAGGTCAGCGCCGTTGAGACCGTGGCCACCGTGGGGTCGTTGCTCATCGGGGCAATCAGCACGGCGGCGGTCGGCTGGGTGCCGAGTACCAGGGTGTAGGTGGCCGTGCCGCCACTTTCCGGGTCAACGGTGAGTTCTGTTGTGGAGACGGTGACGCCGGCCCCGTCGTCATCAATGGCGGTCACCAGCACATCCGCCACGGGCACACCGTTATAGCCGCCGCCGGTGATGGTGTGGGTCACGGTGGTGGTGCGGGCGTCGTTCGGATTGTCAACGTCGTCGTTGATGCCGGTGACGGTGACGGGCTGCGGCGTGTTCCAGTTGTCCGGGGTGAAGGTCAGCGCCGCCGAGACCGTGGCCACGGCGGAGTCGTCGCTCGCCGGGGTAATGGTCACATCGGCGGTCGGCTCGGTGTGGAGTACCACGGTGTAGGTGTCGGTGCCGCCATTTTCCGCGACGGTGGTGACGTCTGACGATTCGGAGACGGTGACGCGGACGGCGTCGTCATCGGTGGCGGTGACGTCCACTGTGGCCACGGGCACCGTGGCATAGCCGCCGCCGGTGATGGTGTGCCTCACGGTGGTGGTGCGGTCGTTCGGATTGTCAATGTCGTCGTTGATGCCGGTGACGGTGACGGGCTGCGGCGTGTTCCAGTTGTCCGGGGTGAAGGTCAGCGCCGCCGAGACGGTGGCGACCGTGGGGGCGTCGCTTGCCGGGGTAATTGTCACATCGGCGGTCGGCTGGGTGTGGAGTACCACGGTGTAGGTGGCGGTGCCGCCATCTTCCGGGTCAACGGTGAGGGCCGAGTCGGAGACGGTGACGCCGGCGTCGTCGTCATCGGTGGCGGTGACGGTCACCGTGGCCACGGGCACCGTATCATAGCCGCCGCCGGTGATGGTGTGGGTCACGGTGGTGGTGCGGGCGTTGCCGGGGTTATCTCTGTCGTCGTTCACCACGGTGACGGTGACGGTTTGCGGTGTGTTCCAGGTGCCGGTGGTGAAGGTCAGCGCCGCCGAGACGGTGGCGGTCATGGAGTCGCCGCTCGCCGGGGTAATGGTGACATCGGCGGTCGGCTCGGTGCGGAGTACGACGGTGTAGGTGTCCGTGCCGTTTGGTTCGGCCACGGTGGTGCCGCCGTTGGTTTCCGTCACGGTGACGCCGGCCATGTCGGTTTCGGTGACCGTCACCACGACGTTGGCGCCACTGTTGACCGTGCCGTATCCGGTGACCGCGTGGGTCAGGGTGACCAGAGCATCCGCTGCGGCATCGGCATCTTCGGCCGCATTGACGGTGACTGTCTGTTCCAGGTTCCAGTTGCCGGTCGTGAAGGTCAACGGGGAACTGCTAACGCTGACATCGCCGCTTTCTCCGCCCACCGTGATTTCCACATTGCCCGTCGGCTGCGTGTCCAGGCGCACGGTGTAGGTGTCCGTGGCGCCTTCGGCAACCGTCAACGTTGTCGGGCTGATGCGCACGCCGGCGGTGTCGTCATCGGTGGCGGTGACCCGCACATCCCTCACGGGCACACCGTCATAGCCGCCGCCGGTGATGGCGTGGGTCACGGTGGTGGTGCGGGTGTTGCCGGGGTTGTCTATGTCGTCGTTCACCGCGGTGACGGTGACGGGCTGCGGCGTGTTCCAGGTGTCCGTGGTGAAGGTCAGCGCCGCCGAGACGGTGGCTGTCGTGAGGTCGCCGCTCGTCGGGGTAATTGTGACATCGGCGGTCGGTTCGGTGCGGAGTACCACGGTGTAGATGTCCGTGCCGTTTGGTTCGGCCACGATGGTTTCGCTGTCGGTTTCCGTCACGGTGACGCCGGCGGTGTCGGTTTCGGTGACCGTCACCACGACGTTGGCGCCACTGTCGACCGTGCCGTATCCGGTGACTGCGTGGGTCAGGGTGACCAGAGCATCCGCTGTGGCATCGGCATCGTCGGCCGCATTGACGGTGACGGTCTGCTCCAGGTTCCAGTTGCCGGTCGTGAAGGTCAACGGGGAACTGCTAACGCTGACATCGCCGCTTTCTCCGCCCACCGTGATTTCCACATTGCCCGTCGGCTGCGTGTCCAAGCGCACGGTGTAGGTGTCCGTGGCGCCTTCGGCAACCGTCAACGTTGTCGGGCTGATGCGCACGCCGGCGGTGTCGTCATCAATGGCGGTCACCATCACAGGCGCCACGGTCACATCGTCATAGCCGCCGCCGGTGATGGTGTGCCTCACGGTGGTGGTGCGGTCGTCCGGATTGTCAATGTCGTCGTTGATGCCGGTGACGGTGACGGGCTGCGGCGTGTTCCAGTTGCCCGTGGTAAAGGTCAGCGCCGCCGAGACGGTGGCTACGGAGGGGGCGTCGCTCGCCGGGGTCAGCGTCACATCGGCGGTCGGCTGGGTGTGGAGTACCACGATGTAGGTGTCGGTGCCGCCATCTTCCGGGTCAACGGTGAGGGCCGAGTCGGAGACGGTGACGCCTGCTTCGTCGTCATCGGTGGCGGTGACGTCCACCGTGTCCACGGGCACACCGTCATAGCCGCCGCCGGTGATGGTGTGGGTCACGGTGGTGGTGCGGTCGTTGCCGGGGTTGTCTATGTCGTCGTTCACCACGGTGACGGTGACGGGCTGCGGTGTGTTCCAGTTGTCCGGGGTGAAGGTCAGCGCCGGTGAGACGGTGACGATCGTGCGGTCGTCGCTCGCCGGGGTAATGGTGACTTCGGCGGTCGGCTGGGTGTGGAGTACCAGAGTGTAGGTGTCTGTGCCGTTTGGTTCGGCCACGGTGGTTTCGCTGTCGGTTTCTGTCAGGGTGACGCCGGCGTCGTCGTCATCGGTGGCGGTGACCAGCACATCCGCCACGGCCACAGTGTCATAGCCGCCGCCGGTGATGGTGTGGGTCACGGTGGTGGTGCGGGTGTTGCCGGGGTTGTCTATGTCGTCGTTCACCACGGTGACGGTGACGGTTTGCGGTGTGTTCCAGTTGCCGGTGGTGAAGGTCAGCGCCGGTGAGACGGTGGCTGTCGTGAGGTCGTTGCTCGTTGGGGTAATGGTGACATCGGCGGTCGGCTCGGTGTGGAGTACCAGGGTGTAGGTGTCTGTGCCGCTTGGTTCGGCCACGGTGGTTTCGTCGTTGGTTTCTGTCACGGTGACGCGGGCGGTGTCGTCATCGGTGGCGGTGGCGGTGACGTCCACCGTGGCCACGTCCACCGTGTCATAGCCGCCGCCGGTGATGGCGTGGGTCACGGTGGTGGTGCGGGTGTTGCCGGGGTTGTCTATGTCGTCGTTCACCACGGTGACGGTGACGGGCTGTGGTGTGTTCCAGTTGTCCGGGGTGAAGGTCAGCGCCGGTGAGACGGTGACGATCGTGCGGTCGTCGCTCGCCGGGGTAATGGTGACTTCGGCGGTCGGCCGGGTGTGGAGTACCAGAGTGTAGGTGTCTATGCCGTCCGGTTCGGCCACGGTGGTTTCGTCGTCGGTTTCCGTCACGGTGACGCCGGCGTCGTCGTCATCGGTGGCGGTGACCAGCACATCCGCCACGGGCACTGCGTCGTAGCCGCCGCCGGTGATGGCGTGGGTCACGGTGGTGGTGCGGACGTTGCCGGGGTTGTCTATGTTGTCGTTCACCACGGTGACGGTGACGGGCTGCGGCGTGTTCCAGTTGTCCGGGGTGAAGGTCAGCGCCGGTGAGACGGTGGCTGTCGTGAGGTCGTTGCTCGTTGGGGTAATGGTGACATCGGCGGTCGGCTGGGTGTGGAGTACCAGGGTGTAGGTGTCTGTGCCGCTTGGTTCGGCCACGGTGGTTTCGTCGTTGGTTTCTGTCACGGTGACGCGGGCGGTGTCGTCATCGGTGGCGGTGGCGGTGACGTCTACCGTGGCCACGTCCACGGTGTCATAGCCGCCGCCGGTGATGGTGTGCCTCACGGTGGTGGTGCGGGCGTTGCCGGGGTTGTCTATGTCGTCGTTCACCACGGTGACGGTGACGGGCTGCGGTGTGTTCCAGTTGTCCGGGGTGAAGGTCAGCGCCGGTGAGACGGTGACGATCGTGCGGTCGTCGCTCGCCGGGGTAATGGTGACTTCGGCGGTCGGCTGGGTGTGGAGTACCAGAGTGTAGGTGTCTGTGCCGTTTGGTTCGGCCACGGTGGTTTCGCTGTCGGTTTCTGTCAGGGTGACGCCGGCGTCGTCGTCATCGGTGGCGGTGACCAGCACATCCGCCACGGCCACAGTGTCATAGCCGCCGCCGGTGATGGTGTGGGTCACGGTGGTGGTGCGGGTGTTGCCGGGGTTGTCTATGTCGTCGTTCACCACGGTGACGGTGACGGTTTGCGGTGTGTTCCAGTTGCCGGTGGTGAAGGTCAGCGCCGGTGAGACGGTGGCTGTCGTGAGGTCGTTGCTCGTTGGGGTAATGGTGACATCGGCGGTCGGCTCGGTGTGGAGTACCAGGGTGTAGGTGTCTGTGCCGCTTGGTTCGGCCACGGTGGTTTCGTCGTTGGTTTCTGTCACGGTGACGCGGGCGGTGTCGTCATCGGTGGCGGTGGCGGTGACGTCCACCGTGGCCACGTCCACCGTGTCATAGCCGCCGCCGGTGATGGCGTGGGTCACGGTGGTGGTGCGGGTGTTGCCGGGGTTGTCTATGTCGTCGTTCACCACGGTGACGGTGACGGGCTGTGGTGTGTTCCAGTTGTCCGGGGTGAAGGTCAGCGCCGGTGAGACGGTGACGATCGTGCGGTCGTCGCTCGCCGGGGTAATGGTGACTTCGGCGGTCGGCCGGGTGTGGAGTACCAGAGTGTAGGTGTCTATGCCGTCCGGTTCGGCCACGGTGGTTTCGTCGTCGGTTTCCGTCACGGTGACGCCGGCGTCGTCGTCATCGGTGGCGGTGACCAGCACATCCGCCACGGCCACTGCGTCATAGCCGCCGCCGGTGATGGCGTGGGTCACGGTGGTGGTGCGGACGTTGCCGGGGTTGTCTATGTTGTCGTTCACCACGGTGACGGTGACGGGCTGCGGCGTGTTCCAGTTGTCCGGGGTGAAGGTCAGCGCCGGTGAGACGGTGGCTGTCGTGAGGTCGTTGCTCGTTGGGGTAATGGTGACATCGGCGGTCGGCTGGGTGTGGAGTACCAGGGTGTAGGTGTCTGTGCCGCTTGGTTCGGCCACGGTGGTTTCGTCGTTGGTTTCTGTCACGGTGACGCGGGCGGTGTCGTCATCGGTGGCGGTGGCGGTGACGTCTACCGTGGCCACGTCCACGGTGTCATAGCCGCCGCCGGTGATGGTGTGCCTCACGGTGGTGGTGCGGGCGTTGCCGGGGTTGTCTATGTCGTCGTTCACCACGGTGACGGTGACGGGCTGTGGTGTGTTCCAGTTGTCCGGGGTGAAGGTCAGCGCCGGTGAGACGGTGACGATCGTGCGGTCGTCGCTCGTCGGGGTAATGGTGACATCGGCGGTCGGTTCGGTGTGGAGTACCAGGGTGTAGGTGTCTATGCCGTCCGGTTCGGCCACGGTGGTATTGCCGTCGGTTTCTGTCACGGTGACGCCGGCGTCGTCGTCATCGGTGGCGGTGACCAGCACATCCGCCACGGGCACTGCGTCGTAGTCGCCGCCGGTGATGGCGTGGGTCACGGTGGTGGTGCGGGTGTTGCCGGGGTTGTCTATGTTGTCGTTTACCACGGTGACGGTGACGGGCTGTGGTGTGTTCCAGTTGTCCGGGGTGAAGGTCAGCGCCGGTGAGACGGTGGCTGTCGTGAGGTCGTTGCTCGTTGGGGTAATGGTGACATCGGCGGTCGGCTGGGTGTGGAGTACCAGGGTGTAGGTGTCTGTGCCGCTTGGTTCGGCCACGGTGGTTTCGTCGTTGGTTTCTGTCACGGTGACGCGGGCGGTGTCGTCATCGGTGGCGGTGGCGGTGACGTCTACCGTGGCCACGTCCACGGTGTCATAGCCGCCGCCGGTGATGGTGTGCCTCACGGTGGTGGTGCGGGCGTTGCCGGGGTTGTCTATGTCGTCGTTCACCACGGTGACGGTGACGGGCTGTGGTGTGTTCCAGTTGTCCGGGGTGAAGGTCAGCGCCGGTGAGACGGTGACGATCGTGCGGTCGTCGCTCGTCGGGGTAATGGTGACATCGGCGGTCGGTTCGGTGTGGAGTACCAGGGTGTAGGTGTCTATGCCGTCCGGTTCGGCCACGGTGGTATTGCCGTCGGTTTCTGTCACGGTGACGCCGGCGTCGTCGTCATCGGTGGCGGTGACCAGCACATCCGCCACGGGCACATCGTCATAGCCGCCGCCGGTGATGGTGTGGGTCACGGTGGTGGTGCGGGCGTTGCCGGGGTTGTCTATGTCGTCGTTCACCACGGTGACGGTGACGGGCTGCGGCGTGTTCCAGTTGGCGGCGGTGAAGGTCAGCGTTGCCGAGACGGTGACGATCGTGAGGTCGTTGCTCGTTGGGGTAATGGTTACATCGGCGGTCGGCCGGGTGTGGAGTACCAGGGTGTAGGTGTCCATGCCGTCCGGTTCGGCCACGGTGGTTTCGTCGTCGGTTTCTGTCAGGGTGACGCCGGCGTCGTCGTCATCGGTGGCGGTGACCGGCACATCCGCCACGGCCACGGTGTCATAGCCGCCGCCGGTGATGGCGTGGGTCACGGTGGTGGTGCGGGCGTCGCCGGGGTTGTCTATGTCGTCGTTCACCACGGTGACGGTGACGGGCTGCGGTGTGTTCCAGTTGGCGGCGGTGAAGGTCAGCGTTGCCGAGACGGTGGCGGTCGTGAGGTCGTTGCTCGTTGGGGTAATCGTCACATCGGCGGTCGGCTGGGTGTGGAGTACCAGGGTGTAGGTGTCCATGCCGTCCGGTTCGGCCACGGTGGTTTCGTCGTTGGTTTCTGTCACGGTGACGCGGGCGGTGTCGTCATCGGTGGCGGTGGCGGTGACGTCCACCGTGGCCACGTCCACGGTGTCATAGCCGCCGCCGGTGATGGTGTGCCTCACGGTGGTGGTGCGGGCGTTGCCGGGGTTGTCTATGTCGTCGTTCACCACGGTGACGGTGACGGGCTGTGGCGTGTTCCAGTTGTCGGCGGTGAAGGTCAGCGCCGCCGAGACGGTGACGATCGTGAGGTCGTCGCTTGCCGGGGTAATGGTTACATCGGCGGTCGGTTCGGTGTGGAGTACCAGGGTGTAGGTGTCTATGCCGTCCGGTTCGGCCACGGTGGTATTGCCGCCGGTTTCTGTCACGGTGACGCCGGCGGCGTCGTCATCGGTGGCGGTGACGTCCACCGTGGCCACGGGCACACCGTCATAGCCGCCGCCGGTGATGGCGTGGGTCACGGTGGTGGTGCGGGCGTTGCCGGGGTTGTCTATGTCGTCGTTCACCACGGTGACGGTGACGGGCTGTGGTGTGTTCCAGTTGTCCGGGGTGAAGGTCAGCGCCGCCGAGACGGTGGCTGTCGTGAGGTCGTTGCTCGTCGGGGTAATTGTTACATCGGCGAGCGGCTGGGTGTGGAGTACGACGGTGTAGGTGTCTGTGCCGTTTGGTTCGGCCACGGTGGTATCGTCGTTGGTTTCCGTCACGGTGACGCGGGCGGTGTCGTCATCGGTGGCGGTGGCGGTGACGTCCACCGTGTCCACGGGCACGGTGTCATAGCCGCCGCCGGTGATGGTGTGCCTCACGGTGGTGGTGCGGGTGTTGCCGGGGTTGTCTATGTCGTCGTTCACCACGGTGACGGTGACGGGCTGCGGCGTGTTCCAGTTGTCGGCGGTGAAGGTCAGCGCCGCCGAGACGGTGACGATCGTGAGGTCGTCGCTCGCCGGGGTAATTGTTACATCGGCGGTCGGCTCGGTGTGGAGTACCAGGGTGTAGGTGTCTGTGCCGTCCGGTTCGGCCACGGTGGTTTCGTCGTCGGTTTCCGTCAGGGTGACGCCGGCGTCGTCGTCATCGGTGGCGGTGACCAGCACATCCGCCACGGCCACCGATTCATAGCCGCTGTCCGCGCTTGTGACCGTATGGCTTACGGTTGCCGTGCGGGCGTTGCCGGGGTTGTCTATGTCGTCGTTCACGCCTGTGACGGTGACGTCCTGCGGCGTGTTCCAGTTGTTGGCGGTGAAGACCAGCGTGGCCGGTGAGACGGTGGCCACACTGGCGGCGTCGCTCTCAACGGCAATCATGACGTCGGCCATTGGCTGGGCATCAAGTACCAGGGTGTAGGTGGCTGTGCCGCCGGCTTCCGGGTCAACGGTGAGCGACGAGTCGGAGACGGTGACGCCGTCGGGACGGTTGACGGTGATGGTGACGGTGTCGGGGAGTGAATCCGCATCGCCGTCGTTGACCACCAGTGCAAAGGTCAGGTCGGTGACGGTCGGCACGGGCGGCGCGATGAAGAGCGGTCTGGCCAGGTTGGTGGCGCTCAAGTCCGCCGTGGGGTCGCCGCTTTCCGTGATTTGTGTCCAGGTGTAGGTCTCAATGCTGTCGCCTGTATCCCGGTCGGTGCTGCCGCTGCCGTCCAGGGTGACTGTGTCGCCGACAATCACGCCGGGTTGATCCGATCCGGCGTTCGCCGTGGGCGCGTCATTGGCGCCGGTGACGGTGATGGTGACGGTCGCTTCGGTGAGGTCGGCGGCCTGCACGGTGAATATATCCTCGACGAGGGCGTCCCGTGCCAGGGCGTCGGTTTCGGGATCGTCATTGTCCAGTGTGTACGTCCAGTCCCCGCCGTCGGTGAGGCTGAAAGCGCCGTAGGTGCCGGGGGTGCCGGGGGCGCCGGTCAGTTCCATGAAGGTGTCGTCCCCGTCGGGGTCCATGACGGCCAGGGTGCCCGTGGCCGTGGTGGTCTCCGCGTCTTCGGTGACGGCGCCGGTGGTGATGCCGGTGATGGCTGCCGGGTCATTGACGCCGGTGATGGTGATGGTGACGGTCTCCACGGTGCCGTCGGTGGTCATCACGGTGAACGCATCGGTGACGGTGACGCCCTCGGCCAGCGCGTCGGTGAGGGTGCCGGGATTATTATCCAGGGTATAGATCCAGTTGCCGGTCGTGGTGATACTGAAGGCGCCGTAGGCGCCGATGATGGCGGTGTCGGTTTGCCGGAAGGTGTTGTCGTCGTCCTGGTCGGTGACGGTCAGCGTGTTCATGACCGTGTTCGGGTTCGCGTCTTCGGTGATGTTGCCGGTGTTCGTGCCGGTGATGACGGACGGGTCGTTGTCCGCCTCAATGGTGATGGTGACCACGTCGGCCGCCATTTCATTCTGCGAGTCGGTGACGGTCAGCGTGAACGTCAAATCCGTGTTCCCGATTAATTCCGGCGCGGTGAAGGTGGGCCGGGCGGTGTCGTCCCCGTCCAGTGTGACGGCGGGTGTTCCGCCGGACTGCGTCCAGGCATAGGTCAGCACGTCGTCCATGTCCGGGTCGCTGCTGCCGGCGCCGTCCAGCTCAACGGTGGTGCTTTCCTCCACGGCCCGATCCGGCCCGGCATTGGCCGTGGGCGGGTCATTGGCGCCGGTGGCGATGATGGTGACGGTCTCCTCGGTGCCGTCGGCGGCCCGCACGATGAATGGATCGTTAAAGGCGCGTCGCGCGGACAGGGCGTTGGTGGCCGGGTGGTTGTTGTCCAGGGTGTAGGTCCATGCGCCGTCCCTGGTGAGGCTGAAGGCGCCGTAGACGCCGGCGCCGCCGGTCTGTGCCTGGAAGGTGTCCTCGCCGTCGACGTCGTCGACCGTCAGGATGGCGGTGGCCGTGTTCCTTGCCGGGTCGTCTTCGGTGACGCGGCCAGTGATGATGCCGGTGATGATTGCCGGGTCATTGGCGCCGGTGATGGTGATGGTGATGGTCTCCGTGGCGCCGTTGCCGGCCGTCACGGTGAACGCATCGGTGACTATGTCGCCCTCAACCAGGGCGTCGGTGTCCGGGTCGCGATTTCTCAGGTTGTAGATCCACTCGCCGTTTCGGTTTGGGAGGAGATTGATGCTGAGGGAGCCGTAGGTGCCTACGCTGAGAGCATCCGGGAACATGCTGCCGTCGCTTACGTGCAGTGTGCCCGACTCAAGTATATCAAGGCTGTCTTCGGTGACCTCTCCGGTGAGATCGCCGGTGATGGCGCCGGAGAGCGGGTCGTTGCTCAGGGTGATGGTCACATCGTCAAAGACCGTGAAACCTGCCCGGTCGTTGACGATCAGTCTGAACACCACGTACTCATCGGCCCCGCTGAAGTTGGGTACGACGAATTCGGCGTCGCGGCTGTCGCGATTCATTAACGGGATGGAGAGCCTTCCCGTTTCCGCGCTGATGAATTGCCACATGTAGGTCAGCACGTCGCCCGTATCCGGATCGCTGCCCATGCCGGGCAGTAACACGAGGTCACGCGGCGCCGCGCGCTGATCCGGCCCGGCGTTGACGGTGGGCGGGTCGTTGGCGCCGTTGACGGTGATGGTGACGGGCTGCGTGGTGCCGTCGTCGGTCTGCACGGTGAACATTTCGTCGTTGCTGGAGCCCTCGGCCAGGGCGTTGGTGACGTCGTTGTCATTATCCAGCGTGTAGGTCCAGTCGCCGGTGCCGGCCAGGATGAAGCGGCCGTAGGTGCGGGTGACGTCAGTCGGGAGGAAGCTGTTGTCCAGGTTGTCCGGGTCGTGGGCGAGGAGACGGCCCGCGACCGTGTTCGGGTCCGCGTCTTCGGTGATGGCGCGCGCGGTGTCGCCCCTGATGTCGGCGGGGTCGTTGGCACCGAGGATGGTGATGGTGACGGTCGCCGTGGTGCCGTTGGCCCGCACGAGGAACGCATCGGGGAGTTGCTGGCCCTCGTTCAGGGCGTTGATGACGTCGTTCTCCCTGTCCAGGGTGTAGGTCCAGGCGCCGCCCTCTGTGAGGCTGAAGGCGCCGTAGTCGCCGGAGGCGCCGGACTGCGCCACGAAGCTGCCGCTGCCGCTTGCGGTGAGCATGCCGGTGGCTGTGTTGATCTCCGCGTCTTCGGTGACGGTTCCGGTGCGGTCGCCGGTGATGACCGACTGGACGGTGATGAGTACCGTGTCAAACCCCATGGCCCCCCGTGTGTCGGTGACGGTCAGGGTGAACGTCAAGCCCGTGTCCATGGGCAAGACCGGCGTGGTGAAGGTGGCCGTGGTGGTGTCGGCGCCCAGCATGACGACCGGCATCCCGCCGGTCTGCGTCCACGCATAGGAGGTGATGGTATCGCCCCGATCCGGGTCGCTGCCGCTGCCGGTCAGGATCACATCGTCGCCCATGTTGACGCGCTGATCCGGCCCGGCGTGTGCCGTGGGCGGGTCATTGGCGCCGGTGATGGTGAGGGTGACGGCCGCTTCGGTGCCGTCGTCGGTCAGGATGGGAAAGTCTTCGGTGACCATGTCGTCCTGGGGCAGGGCGTTGGTGGCGTTATTGCCATTGTCCAGCGTGTAGATCCAGTCCCCGCCGTCGGTGAGGCTGAAGGCGCCGTAGATGCCGGGGGCGCCGGTCTGCGTCCGGAAGGCGCTTTCGCCGGTGTCCGGGTCGTGGACGAGGAGGCGGCCCGTGTCCGTGTTCGTGGTCGCGTCTTCGGTGACGGCGCCCTCGGTGTCGCCGGTGATGTCGGCGGGGTCGTTGGCGCCGGTGATGGTGACGGTGACGGCCATTTCGGTGCCGTCGACGGATTGCACGGTGAAGGATTCTGGCTCCTGTTGGTCCCGGACCAGGGCGTCGGTGTCCAGGTCGGTATTGTCCAGGTGATAGGTCCAGCGGCCTTCCGTGGTGATGTGGAACGCGCCGTAGGCGCCGGGGGTGTTGGTCTGCGGTCGGAAGGTGTTCTCGTTATCCGGGTCGTTGCTCGTCAGCGCGCCCGTGGCCGTGTCGGTCGGCGCGTCTTCGGTGAGGCGGCCGGATGCCGTGCCGGTGATGGTTGCCGGGTCATTGACGCCGATGATGGAGATGATGATGGTGATCCTGTCGCCGGTGGTCGACGTCGCGGTGAACCCTTCCCCGGGCCGGTCGCCCGCGGTGAGGGCGTCGGTGTCCGGGTCGCTATCATCCAGGATGTATTCCCAGTCGCCGTTAGCACTCAAGGTGAATCTGCCGTAAGTGCTTGGGCGCTCATAAGCTCTGAATACGTCTGTGGGATCGCCGCCTTCTCGCAGGTTGCCGCCTACGCGATTGACAAATCCGGGCTCGGGTTCTCCGGCGATTTCGGTGATGCTGCGCCGCCTTACGGCGTCGTCCGCCTCAATGGTGAGGGTGAGCGTGTCGAAGGCTCTGGCGCCATGCGAGTCGGTGACGGACAGGTTCATTGTTATGTCCAGGTCTTCGGGGACTTCATCCGTGCGGTAGGTGGCGATGGGCGTCTGGCCCACGGGGAAGGAGATCTGGCCCAACAGGAACGACCACCGATAGGTCAGCATGTCGCCTGTATCCGGATCAACGCTGCCGGTGCCGTCCAGCGTGACCACGGCGCCATCGTTGACGGTCTGATTCGGCCCGGCGTCGGCGGTGGGGGCGTCGTTGGCGCCGGTGATGGTGATGGTGACGGTTCCCGTGGCGCCGTCGTTGAGCCGCACGATGAAGGCATCTTCGGCGGGGGGGGCGCCCTCGGCCAGGGCGTTGGTGTCGCGATCAAGATTATCCAGCGTGTATGTCCAGTCGCCGACGGAGTCCAGGCTGAAGTCGCCGTACCGGCCGGGGGTATGTATCTGTGGCTGCACGGGGGACGTGGGGCCATCCCGGTCGGTGATGATCAGGAGGCCCGTGGTCGTGGTGATCACCGCGTCTTCGGTGACGCGGCCGGTGAGCGCGCCGCCGATGTTGCCTTGTTTGTTGGCGCCGACGATGGTGATGGTGACGGTGTCCCTGACGGGGATGAAGGAGTCATCCGGATCAGCGCGGCCTACGATGGTTCGTAAGGGGAATGTCTCAATGAGGGTGTGGCCTTCGGGCAGGAGATTGACGGCCGGGTTGGCATTCTCCAGGGTGTAGGTCCAGATGCCCTCAGGGCGCAGCTGGAAGGTGCCGTACATGCCTGGGGTTATCTGCGGAAAGAATCCGACGCTACGGTCGCTATCCACGCGGGTCAGGATTCCCCTTATGGTCTCCGGCGGCGGGTTGAAGAGCGGGCTGCTGATAATCGTCGCGTCAAGGTCGCCGCCGATGAGTTCCATGTCATTATCCGCAGATAGGAGAAAGTTCAGAGTGTCGACGCCTATGAGACCCTGTGAGTCGGTGACGGTCAGGTCGAATTCCAAGTCCCTGTCGCTGCGCGAAGGAGTTGGTACGAAGAATATTACCCTGGCGGTGTTCGGCGGATTGTTGAATCTGATAATGGGGGGTAAGGCCTGGTTCTGATGCCACAGATAGGTCAGTGCGGTGCCGTCTTCCGGGTCGTGGCCGGAGCCGTCCAGCGTGGCCAGGGTGCCTTCTTCAAAGGTCACATCCTGTCCGGCGTCGGCGGTGGGGGGGTCGTTGACGCCGGTGATGGTGAGGGTGATGGGGAATGCGGTGCCGTCGGCGGTTTTCGGGAAGAAGATATCGGTGACTACCTGGTTGTCGGTCAGGGCGTCGGTGGCCGGGAAATCATTTCTTAGCGTGTATGTCCAGCGGCCGTTCATGTTGATACTGAAGAGGCCGTAGGTGCCAATGGCGTCCTGCGCCTGGAAGGTGTCGGGGCCGTCCCGGTCAATGACGGTCAGATTGCGCCTGAACATGGGCCTTTCCGTGCTTCCCGCGCTTTCGGTGCGGCTGAGGGATGTTATGCCGCTGATGACTGGCGGGTCATTGACGCCGATGATGGTGATGATGATGTCAATCAGTCTGCCGTCGACGGTCACCGCGGTGTAGGTGTCCTGGAGTTGTTCGTCATCAAAGAGGTCGTTCACGGCCTCAAGATGATCATCCAGGAAGTAGCTCCATTGGCCTGACGGCGCCAGGAAGAATTCGCCGTAGTTGAGGGTGGTCAGTCCCAGACTTATGTAGTTGATGTCGATGACATCGCGCAGCGTGCCGCTGATGGTCGTCGGGGGGGCGTCTATCGCTGTTTCCTCGCCATTTTCCATGATGTCGCGCCGGACGGTGGCCACCCTGTTCTCTCTTTCCTCAACGGTGATGGTCGCCATGTCGGTGTGGCTGGCGCGCAGACTGTCGGTGACGGTCAGCGTGACGATCACCGTCTCGTCCCTGGTCAAGTCGGGCGTGGTGAAGGTGGCGGTGGCGGTGTTGGCGTTGTCCAGGGTGACGGTGAGTGTCCCGCCGGTCTGCGCCCAGGCATAGGTCAGCACGTCGCCCGTGTCCGGGTCACGGCCTCTGCCGGTCAGGGTGACCAGATCGCCATCGTTGACGGTCCGATCCCCCCCGGCGATGGTGGCGGTGGGGGGATTGTTGGCGCCGCCGATGATGAATGACGCGCTTAGCGTGGTGCCGTCGGTCGCTTGCAGGAGGGGCTGATCAAAATTGATCGTGTTCGCGGCCAACGCCAGGGTGGCCGGGTTGGCATTGTTCAGGGTGTAGGTCCAGGCGCCGTCTTCGGTGATGCTGAAGAAGCCGTAGGTGGTGGGGGTGTTGGTCTGCTCCCTGAAGGTGTCGGGGCCGTCCGGGTCGGTGACGGTCTGCGTGCCCATGAATGTGTTCAGGTTTGTGTTGGCCGCGAGGTTTCCGGAAGGCCTGGGCCCGAAGATGGCTTCATCGTTGGCGCCGGCGATGGTGATGGTGACGGTCGCGGTGACATCTTCGGTGCTTGTCACGGGGAATGTCTCGGTGAGGCTTTCGCCTTCAACCAGCTCGTTGACGGTGGTGTTGGTATTGTCCAGGGAGTAGAGCCAGCGACCGAAATCGTTCATGGTGAAGCTGCCGTAGGCGCCTGGCTCGTCCGTTTGCGGGTGGAACTGCGCCGTGCTGGCACTATCCTCATCCGTGAGTGTCAGTTGTCCGAACACGACGGATGGCACCGTGGTGGCGACCTCGCTTTCGGGGATTGTGCCGTCCAGCTCGCCGCCGATGACCGACGGGTCGTCGTCCGCCTGGATGGTGATGGTGACTGTGTCGGTGTCTGTCCGCGCGTCGGTGTCGTTGTCCGCCTGCCTGTCTCTGACGGTCAGCGTGAACACCAGAGGCGTGTTCGCGGCCAGGTTGGGGGCGGTGAAGGTGGGGGTGGCGGTGTCGGCGCCGGACAGGGTGACCGTGGGCGTTCCGCCGGTTTGCTCCCAGGCATAGTACTGCACGTCGCCGGTGTCCGGGTCGCTGCTGCCGGCGCCGTCCAGCGTGACTTCGGTGGTTTCGGGGGCGGCGGGTTGATCCGGCCCGGCGTCGGCGGTGGGCCGGTCGTTGGCGCCGAAGATGTTCAAGGCGATGCTGGTTGATGTGCCGTCGGTGGCTTGCACGGGGAATTGATCAAACACGCTTGCGTCCCCGGATAACGCGTTGGTGTCGGGGTCGTTGTTGTCCAGGTCGTAGATCCAGCCGCCGCCCTCGGTGATGCGGAAGACGCCGTAGTCGCCGATGGTGCGGGCCTGCTCCCGGAAGGTGTCGGGGCCGTCCGGGTCGGTGGCGATGAGCGTGTCCCTGATTGTGTTTTGCGTTGAGTCTTCACGCAGGAAGTGGAACCTGTCGCCGGTGAAGACCGCCGGATCGTTGACGCCCAGCACGGTGATGGTGATGGCGATCTGCCTGTCGTCGGTGGTCTCCACGATGAACACTCTCTCCATGACCTGTTCGTTGTCTATGAGGCCATCAATGGCCGGGTTACGGTCATCCAGGCTGTAGATATAGCTGCCTGTATTTGACACGAAGAATATGCCGTAGAGGCCGTTGGCACTGTACGACACGAAGCCCGGGGCGTTGACGACATCGCGCACATTGCCGCCTATGGTTCTCAAGGGGGCGTCGGAGGCCAGTCTTTCGGCGCTTTCTGTGATGGTGCGACTCACGGTGGCCACCGGGATCTCTGCCGCCTGGACGGTGAAGGTGGCCGTGTCGGTGGCGGTGGCGCGCCCCGCGTCCGTGACGGTCAGCGTGAATTCCAACTCCTCGTCCCCGGGCACCTGGGGGGTGGTGAAGGTGGCGGTGGGGAGGGCGGTGTTCTCATGGGTGATCGTGGCGACGGTCGTGCCGGCGGTCTGCGTCCATGTATAGGTCAGCACGTCGCCTTCGTCCGGGTCACGGCCACTGCCGGTGAGGGTGACCTGGTCGCCATCGTTGACGATCCGGCCCGGCCCGGCGGTGGCGGTGGGCGGGTCGTTGGCGCCGCGGATGTTGATGATGACGTTGGTCCCGGTGCCGTCGGCGGTTTGCACGGGGAACGCCACGCGCTGCGTTCTGCCCGGGCGCAATGCGTTGGTGTTGGGGTTGCGGTTATCCAGCGTGTAGGTCCAGCCGCCGTCCCCGGTGATGCTGAAGACGCCGTAACTGCCGGGATTGTCTGTTTGCTCCCGGAAGGTGTTGGGGCTGTCCGGGTCGGTGGCGGTCAGCGTGCGCATGAGGCTGTTTGGACTTGCGTCTTCAGTGATGTCACCGATCCTGTCGCCGCCGAAGACTGCCGGGTCGTTGGCGCCGATGACGGTGATGATGATGGCGATCTGCCTGTTGTCGTTGGTCGCCGCGGTGAATGTATCCAGCACGCGCTCGTTTCCGGTGAGGGCGTCGGTGGCCGGGTTGCGGTCATCCAGGGTATAGGTCCAGATGCCTTCCGCTGTCAGGATGAAGCTGCCGTAGCGGCCGGTGGTGTTTTGCTGTATGAAGCCTGCGGCGGTGATGGCGTCGGCCAGATTGCCGCTTGTGGCCGTCTCGGCGCCGGGTGGCAGTGTTCCGGCGGATTCCAGGATGGTGTCCCGCACGGTGGCCGCGATAAGCTCGTCCGCCTGGATGGTGACCATGACCGTGTCGGTGGCCATGAGGCGCTGCGAGTCTGTGACGGTCAGCATGAACGTCAGGGTGACGGGCATGGTCACCGGGGGCGCGAGGAAGGTGGCGGTGGCGGTGTTGGGATTGTTCAGGCTGGCGGTGGGGGGGGCGCCGATCTGCGTCCAGGCATAGGTCAGCACGTCGCCGGTGTCCGGGTCCGTGCTGCCTGTGCCGTCCAGCGTGACGGGGTCCTCCTCGGTGACAATCTGGACGCTGCCGGCTTCCGCGGTGGGCGCGTCATTGGCGCCGGTGATGGTGATGGTGACCATTGCCATGGTGCCGTCGGCGGTCTGCACGGGGAAGACGTCGGGGACTGACTGGGTTGCGGCCAGGGCGTTGGTCCTGGAGTTGCGGTTCTCCAGCGCGTAGGTCCAGTTGCCGGCGGTGTCCAGGCTGAACCTGCCGAAGAAGCCGGAAGCGTTGGATTGTGCCCGGAACGTGTTGGGGCTGTCCGGGTCGTCGGCGAACAGCCTGTCCATGATCGTGTCGGTCGCCGCGTTTTCGGTGACGGCGCCGCTGGCCGCGCCGGTGATGGTGGCCGGGTCATCTGCCGCCTGGATGGTGAGGGTCACCGTGTCGGTGGCGGTGAGTCCCCTCGCGTCGGTGACGGTCAGCGTGAATGGCACGGGCGTGTCCGTGGCCAGGTTGGGGGCGGTGAAGGTGGGGGTGGCGGTGTCGGCGCCGGCCAGGGTGACGGGGGGCGTGCCGGCGGCCTGCGTCCAGGCATAGGTTAGCACGTCGCCGGTGTCCGGGTCCGTGCTGCCGGCGCCGTCCAGCGTGGCCATGCTGCCTTCGGTGACGGTGAGGGGGGCGACGGCCACCGCCGTGGGCGGGTCGTTGGCGCCGATCACGGTGATGATGATGGTGATCTCCTCGTCCTGAACGTTTCTCGCGATGAACGTGTTCTGGACCCGGTCGCCCTCGGCCAGGGCGTTGGTGACCGGGTCAGTATCCAACAGGGTGTAGCGCCATCTGCAGGAGCTGTCCAGGGTGAAGACGCCGTAGGTGTCGCGGATATCAAAGGGCAGGCAGTTGAAGCGGATGACGTCGTCGGCGCTTAGATCGCCAGCTATGGTATTCGCGGGGCCAGGCGCGCTCAATTCGGTGATGTCGCGCATGACGGGCCGCTCTGCCGCCTGGACGGTGATGGTGACCATGTCGCTGCCCCTGGCGCCCAGACTGTCAGTGACGGTCAACGTGAACTCCAATGCCTCGTCCCTGTCCAACGGGGGGGTGCTGAAGGTGGCGGTGTGGGGGGTGTTCGCATTGGTGATCGTGACGTCTGTCGGCCCACCGGTCTGCGTCCACGCATAGGTCAGCACTTCGCCCGTGTCCGGGTCATTGCCGCTGCCGACCAGGGTCACCCGCTCGTTATCGTTGACGAACTGATCCTGCCCGGCGTTGACGTCGGGGGGGTCGTTAGCGCCGGTGATACGCATGAGGATGGTGAACTTGAAGCCGTCGGCGGTTTCCACGATGAGTGTGTCAAATACTATTACGCCCTGGGCCAACGCGTCGGTCCTGGGGTTGCGGTTATCCAGGGTGTAGGTCCAGACGCCGTTCTCGCTGATGCTGAAGATGCCGTAGTCGCCGGGGGCGCCGGTCTGCGCCCGGATGGTGTTGGGGCCGTCCGGGTCGACGACGTTTAGCGTGCGTATGAGTGTGTTCACCGGTGCGTTTTCAGTGAAGCTGGCGATTGTGTCACCCATGATGACCGCCGGGTCGTTGGTGCCGGTGATGGTGATGGTGACGGTTGTCGTGGCGGTGTCCACCAGTGACCGCACGGTGAAGGTCTCGGTCGGGCGGTCGCCTGTGGTCAGGGCGTTGGTGACCGGGTTGTCATTGTCCAGGGTGTAGACCCAGTTGCCGTTTATGTCGCTACTGAAGGAGCCGTAGGTGCCGGGGATGTCTGTCTGTGTCTCCTGGGGCCTGACGGTGGGACTGCCACGGAAGTCCGGGTCGGTGGCTGTCAGCTTGCCCGTGGCCGTGGTCCTCGCCGCGTCTTCGGTTACCGCCCCGGTGAAGGTGCCGCTAAACTCTGCCGGGTCATCGGCGCCGTTGATGATGATGGTCACGGTCAGTGGGGTGCCGTCAAAGGACTGCACGGTGAACCTTGGAATCGGTTGACTTGAAGTGGTCAGGGCGTTGGTGTCCGGGTCGTCATTGTCCAGCATGTAGGTCCAGACGCCGTTTTCGCTGATGCTGAAGGTGCCGTATGTGCCGAAGGTCGTCTGCGCCCGGAAGGTGTTTTCGTTCTCGTCCGGGTCCATGACCGTCAGCGTCCTCGTGATCGTGTTTGTTGGCGAGTCTTCGGCGATCACGTTGAAACCACGGCCGCCGAAGGTCGCCGGGGTATTCATCGCTGCAATGCTGATGGCGACCGTGTCGGTGCCCTCCGCATTCGCCGAGTCGGTCACGGTCAGGGTGAAGGTCAGGACGGTGTTTCCAAATACGTTGGACGCGGTGAAGGTGGCGGTGGCGGTGTTGGCGCCGGTGAGCGTCACGTCGGGCATCCCGCCGGTTTGTGTCCATTGGTAGGCCAGTGGGGCGCTGTCCGGATCCGCGTCGTCCTCCACATCGGTGGCGGAGCCGTTCAGCATGACCGTGTCGCCTTCGTTCACGCTTTGCGGGGGGCCGGCTTCAACCATCATTGGCGGGTCGTTGGTGCCGATGATGGTGATGGTGACGGTTGTCGTGACGCCGTTCACTGTCTGCACGGTGAAGATCTCGGTCGGGCGGTCGCCCGTGGTCAGGGCGTTGGTGACCGGGTTGTCATTGTTCAGGGTGTAGACCCAGTTGCCGTTCAGGTCGCTGCTGAAGGCGCCGTAGGTGCCGGGGGTGTCTGTCTGTTCCTGTTGGGGCCTGACGCTGGGGCCGTTACGGGTGTCCGGGTCGGTGGCTGTCAGCCTGCCCATGGCCGTGGTCCTCGCCGCGTTTTCGGTGACCGTCCCGGTGAAGGCGCCGCTAAACTCTGCCAGGTCATCGGCGCCGTTGATGACGATGCGCACGGTCAGTGGGGTGCCGTCAAAGGACTGCACGGTGAAGATTGGAATCTGTTGACTGTTAAATGAAGTGTGCAGGGCGTTGGTGTCCGGGTCGTCATTGTCCAGCATGTAGGTCCAGACGCCGTTCTCGGCGATGCTGAAGGTGCCGTATGTGCCGAAGGTCGTCTGCGCCCGGAAGGTGTTTTCGTTCTCGTCCGGGTCCATGACCGTCAGCGTCCCCGTGATCGTGTCTGTTGGCGAGTCTTCGGCGATCACGTTGGGACCACGGCCGCCGAAGGTCGCCGGGGTGTTCATCGCTGCAATGCTGATGGCGACGGTGTCGGTGCCCTCCGCATTCGCCGAGTCGGTCACGGCCAGGGTGAAGGTCAGGACGGTGTTTTCGAACAAGTTGGGCACGGTGAAGGTGGCGGTGGCGGTGTCGGCGTCGATGAGCGTTACGTCGGGCATCCCGCCGGTCTGCGTCCATTGGTAGACCAGTGGGGCGCTGCCCGGATTCGCGTCGTCCTCCGCATCGGTGGCGGAGCCGTCCAGCATGACGGTGTCGCCTTCGTCCACGGTTTGCGGGGGGCCGGCTTCAACGACTGGCAGGTCGTTGGCGCCGGTGATGGTGATGATGATGGTTGCCGTGGCGCCGTTGACGGCCGCGACGTTGAGGGTCTCGGTGACGATTTGGCCCTCGGCCAGGGCGTCGGTGGCCGGGAGGGGCTGGAAGATGCCCGAGGTGCGACTGCTGTCCCGCAGTCTGTAGAACCAATTGCCGCTCGGATTAAGCATGAACACGCCGTATATGCCGGAGGTTGCCGGCCCACTCACGAAGCAACTACCGGGGTTTAAACAGATTACTTCCAGTCTGCCGTCGACATGGGCCCCACTGTCTTCTGTGACGCTCCCGGTGAGATTGCCCGTGATGTCGCTGAGGGCGACGACGTTGATGGTGACCGTGTCGGTGACCAGCGCATTCGCCGAGTCGGTCACGGTCAGCGTGAAGGTCAGGATGGTGTTCGCGCCCAGGTTGGGCGCGGTGAAGGTGGCGGTGGCGCTGTTGTCGCCGGTGAGCATCACGTCGGGTGTCCCGCCGGTTTGTGTCCATTGGTAGGCCAGTGCGGCGCTGTCAGCCGGATCCGCGTCGTCCTCCGGATCCGTGGCGGCGCCGTTCAGCGTGATCGGGTTGCCTTCGTCCACGGTTTGCGGGGGGCCGGCCTCAACGGTCGGCAGGTCGTTGGCGCCGGTGATGGTGATGACGATGGTCGCCGTGGCGCCGGTGATGGCCGCGATGTCAAAGGTATCGGTGACGATTTGGCCCTCGGCCAGGGCGTCGGTGGCCGGGAGGGGCTGGAGGGTGTCCGCGGGGAGGAGACTGCTGTCCCGCAGTCTGTAGAGCCAATTGCCGTTCGTATTAAGCACGAACGCGCCGTATATGCCGGAGGTTGCCGGCACACCCACGAAGCAGTCGCTGTTACCGGGGTTTGAACAGATTACTTCCAGTCTGCCGTTGACAATGTCCCCACTGTCTTCTGTGAGGCTCCCGGTGAGCAGGCCCGTGATGTCGTTGCTGAAGGCGTTGACAGTGATGACGACTGTGTCGGTGACCTCCGCATTCGCCGAGTCGGTCACGGTCAGCGTGAAGGTCAGGACGGTGTTTGTGTCCAGATTGGGCGCGGTGAAGGTGAAGGTGGCGGTGTCGGCGCCGGTGAGCATCGCGTCGGGTGTCCCGCCGGTTTGTGTCCATTGGTAGGCCAGTGCGGCGCTGTCATCCGGATCCGCGTCGTCCTCCGGATCCGTGGCGGCGCCGTTCAGTGTGACCGGGTCGCGTTCGTTCACGGTTTGCGGGGGGCCGGCCTCAACGGTCGGCAGGTCGTTGGCGCCGGTGATGGTGATGACGATGGTCGCCGTGGCGCCGGTGATGGCCGCGATGTCAAAGGTATCGGTGACGATTTGGCCCTCGGCCAGGGCGTCGGTGGCCGGGAGGGGCTGGAGGGTGCCCGGGGGGAGACTGCTGTCCTGCAGTGTGTAGAGCCAATTGCCGTCCGGATTAAGCACGAACTCGCCATACATGCCGGAGGTTGCCGGCACACCCACGAAGCAGTCGCTGTTACCGGGGTTTGAACAGATTACTTCCAGTCTGCCGTTGACAATGTCCCCACTGTCTTCTGTGAGGCTCCCGGTGAGCAGGCCCGTGATGTCGCTGATGATGGCGTTGACGGTGATGACGACTGTGTCGGTGACCTCCGCATTCGCCGAGTCGGTCACGGTCAGCGTGAAGGTCAGGACGGTGTTTGTGTCCAGATTGGGCGCGGTGAAGGTGAAGGTGGCGGTGTCGGCGCCGGTGAGCATCGCGTCGGGTGTCCCGCCGGTTTGTGTCCATTGGTAGGCCAGTGCGGCGCTGTCATCCGGATCCGCGTCGTCCTCCGGATCCGTGGCGGCGCCGTTCAGTGTGACCGGGTCGCGTTCGTTCACGGTTTGCGGGGGGCCGGCTTCAACGGTCGGCAGGTCGTTGGTGCCGGTGATGGTGATGACGATGGTCGCCGTGGCGCCGTTGTCGGCCGCGATGTCGAAGGTCTCGGTGACGATTTGGCCCTCGGCCAGGGCTTCGACGATCTGGAGGGTCGGGAAGTCGGCCGTGTTGAAACTGTTGTCCCGCAGTCCGTAGACCCAACGGCCGTCCTGACCAAAGAGGAAGATGCCGTATGTGCTGATGATCCTCTGATCCTCAAAGCAGTCCTGGCTGATGGTTGGACAGACGACTTGCAGGTTGCCCTCAACACTATTCACGGGGTTGTTCGCGTCTTTCACGTCTTCTGTGACGCTCCCTGTGAAATCGCCCGTGATGTCGCTGATGCCGACGATGGTGATGGTGACTGTCCCCATTATGCCGTCGGTGGTCTGCACGGTGAAGGGATCCTGCACCATGGCGTTGTTTTCCAGGGCGTCGGTGTCCGGGTCGGCATTGTCCAGCGTGTAGGTCCAGTCGCCGGTCGCCTCCAGCGTGAAGCGGCCGTAGGTGCCGGTGCGTGTCACGGGCGTGAACGCGGCGGCGCCGCTGCTTACGGTGAGTGTGCCGTTGACGGAGGCATTCGCGCTGTTTTCGGTGACGGTGGCGGTGACGGGAGTGATGGTCTGCGGCGTCTGCGCCCAGGCTCCTTGCGCCAGGCCGAGCCATAGCGCCAGGCCGAGGAGGTGCAACAGGCCGGGGCGGGAGTGGCGACGGGCAGTTGTTGAATGTGGTGATGCGGTAGTCATTCGCCTGTTATGCGGAGTCAGGTACTGGTTGAAAAAAAGGGGGGGGGTATGCTGGTTGCGGATGCTTGAGGGGGTTACGGGCTTTGTAATGAAGGTTGTGATGGCGGTCACGGTGTCTGCTTTGCGCACGATGTTTTGTGGTGCGGCACGACGCGGTATTGTGGGCTGTCGGTGTCTCTTTAATGATAACGTAAAGTGACTCTCTGGCGCAATGGAATGGACGGTTTGGCTGGTGGGTTTTGTGGTTCTGTATGGTTTTGGGGGCGGTTTGGGGGGAGATGGTGAGGGGGGGGCTTGTGGGGGGGGGGGGCGGGGGGAGGAGGGGCGAGGTGAGGATAGATTCCCGCTAAGTAATTGCGGGAATGACGGAAAGAGGGGAGGGGGGAGGGGGGGCGAGGTGAGGATGGATTCCCGCTAAGTAATTGCGGGAATGACGGAAAGAGGGGGGAGCGGGAGCGAGGAGCGGAGGGGAGCGGGGGGGGTTGGCTTAAAAGGGGATGGACCAGGTCATGCCGATGCGATATTCGGGGGGCTGGTTGTTCCGGGTGTTGTTTTGTTCTCCGACCAGTTCCAGTTGTGGTGTGCCGATCCGTCCCAGACGGACTCCCGCTTGCAGACGACGTCCCTGATCCGCAGTCAACCCCAGTTTTCCGAAGGGCGTCAGCATCTGCCGGGTCGGCAGGGCCATGCCGTAGCCTAGCTCCAGATTCATCTGGTCCGGATTCCAGGAGGTGCGCCGGTCGGGCCGGGTGGCGCCGACAGACGTGGCGCCCTGGCCCGCCCATAGCGCATCCACGCCACTGGCCGCCTGGCCCCACGCCGGGGTCAGCGCGATCGCCAGACCCTGGCCGTCCAACGCCGGATCAAACCGTATCGTCATACTTGCGCCCCATTCCTGCCACTTGCTCTCTTCGTGCGCCAGCAGGGTGCGGCCACGGGCCTCAATGGTCAGCCCCGGTTGCTGGCTGACATACTCCAGCCTGCCGCCGGCTTCCAACCCCATGCCCTGCTCCGCATTCCCGCCGTCCACGCGCAGGCCGAGTTCCATCCGCGCCGTCATGCTTGCGTTCTGCGACGAGTACAGTTTTAACCGGTTTTCCAACGCCAGGCGGCCGCGACTGGCTTCGCCCGTGACGACAGGCAGCGTGTCCACGGCGTCTGCTTCCAACTCCACCCAAAACGCATCGGCTTTGAACGCCAACCGGCTCCCGGGGGCGCCGAACAGTTCGTGGCGCAGGCCCACCGCGGCCATCCGCATCCCCAAATCCGTCTTGACCTCCAGCCCGTCATGCGTCAGGGTCGCGTCGCCCCGCCCGGTGCCCAGCAGTCCCCAGAGGGCCAGGCCTTTCGCCGGTGTCCAGTGGATGTAGGGATAGACGCTTGCCAGTTCCACGTCCAGCGTCCCGGCGCTGTTCTCAATCTTGTAGTCCACCTCGCCTGTACTGTGCGATATGGCGACGCCGACCAACCCGCGGTCGTTCCGGCGGTAGTCCATGCCGAGATAGCCGGTCGCGAGTTCGCCGTCCAGCGAGAAGAGGCCTCTCGGCTGGCCTTGAAAACGGGTGAAGTCGCCCCGGCCCCACAGCGTCAACCTCCCCGGTGCGGAGGGAGCCAGCGAGAGGGAGAAGGCCCCCTGGGTCTGGAGTGATTGCCATGAAAGTTTGCACTCACTTCCGCGAGTGTCCGGTGTGCGGCCGGTGGCGCCGGATTCGTCCGCGTTGTCCTGCTTGCGCGGGATGTCGCATGGCAGCCCGCTGAACGTGGCCCGTGGGGGCGCCTCCTCCTCCACCTCAAAGCGATTGCCGATGACATCCACCGTGCTGGTGGCCAGGGTGCGGCCGATGGCCGCCAGCGAAATCTTCAATGCCCGAATGCGGCTCGTGTCGTTGGTGACGGTGATGGTGACCGTGTCTTCGCCCACACCCTCAACGTTGGTGACCATGAGGCTGAAAACCAGGGTGGTTGGATCTGCGGGCGCGATGAAGGTGGCCGTGGGTGTCAGGCGATTGGTGAGTTCGACCATGGGCGTGCCGCTGATCTGGGTCCACTGGTAGGTCAAGTTCATAAAATCGTTTGTATTCGGGTCGGTGCCCGTGCCGTCCAGCGTGACCGGGTCGTTGATGATCACGCCCCGATCCTCTCCGGCGTTCACCACCGGCCCGTCATCGGTGACGGTGACGATCACATCCGCCACGTCCACCGAGTCATAGTCGCCGCCGGCGATGGTGTGGGTCACGGTGGCGGTGCGTTCGTCGTTCGGCGGATTGTCAATGTAGTCGTTCACGCCGGTGATGGTGACGGTCTGCGCCGTGTCCCAGTTGGACGTGGTGAAGGTCAGCGCCCCCGAGACCGTGGCCACATCGGTGTCGTCGCTCTCCGGGGTAATCGTCACTTCGTCGGTCGGCTGGGTGTTGAGTACTATGGTGTAGGTGTCGGTGCCGTCATTTTCCGTGACCGTGCTGGTCGCCTGGGAGACGGTGACGCCCACCATGTCGTTCTCGGTGATCGTGACCACCACAGTCGGCCCGCTGGTGACCGGGTCGTACCCGGTGATACTGTGGGTCAGGGTGACCATGGCATCCATGACGGCATCGTCATCCTGGGCCGCGTTGACCGTGATGGTCTGCAACTGATTCCAGTTGCTTGACGTAAAGGTCAACGGGGAGCCGGTGACGCTGACTTCGCCGCTTTCCCCGCCCACCGTGACGGTCACAGTGTCCACCGGCTGCGTGTCCAGGCGCACGGTGTAGGTGGCCTGGCTACCTTCGTCAATCCTCAGCGTCGTTGTGCTGATGCGCACACCCGGGGTGTCGTTATCCGTGACGGTGACGGTGACCGCGCCGGTGACCGTATCGTACTCTCCGCCGCCGGCGGTGTGCGCCAGTGTCTCGGTGTCATCGTTCCCGTCGGCATCATCCTCCGCGGTGACGGTGACGGTCTGATCGCTGTTCCAGTTGTCCATGGTGAAGGTCAACGGGGAGCCGGTGACGCGGATATCGCCGCTTTCCCTTACCGTGACGGTCACTTCGCCTGTTGGTTGCGTGTTCAGGCGCATGGTGTAGGAGTTCTGCCCGTTTTCGTCAACCGTCAATATCGTCGTGCTGATGCGAAGGCCCGGCGTGTCGTCGTCCATGACGGTGACGGTGACCGTGCCGGTGACCGTCCCGTAATCTCCGCCGCTGGCGGTGTGCATCAGCGCCTGGGTGTCATTAATGCCGTCGCCATCCTCGGCCGCGGTGACGGTGACGGGCTGCGGCGTGTTCCAGTTGATTGTGGTGAAGGTCAGCGACGCCGGATTGGTCGTGACGTCACCACCAGCGGTGATGGCGACTGTCACGGTGTTGGTCGGTTGGGTGGCCAGCGCCACCGTGTATGAGCCGGACCCGCCTTCGTTCACATTCACGTTGGCGGGATTGAAGATGAGGCCGGCGAGGTCGTTCTCGGTGATCGTGACCACCACAGTCGGCCCGCTGGTGACGTCGCCGTAGCCGGTGACCGCGTGGGCCAGGGTGACCGGGGTATCCGATACGGCATCGGCATCATCGTCCGCGGTGACGGTGACGGGCTGCGCGGTGTTCCAGTTGCCTGTCGTAAAGGTCAATGGGGAGCCGGTGACGCGGACATCGCCGCTTGCCCCGACCACCGTGACCGTTACATTGCCCGCCGGCTGCGTGTTTAACTGCACGGTGTAGGTGTCCTGCCCGTTTTCGTCAACCGGCAACGTCGTTGTGCTGGTGCGCACGCCCGGGGGGTCGTTATCCGTGACGGTGACGGTGACCGTGCCGGTGACCGTATCGTAATCTCCGCCGCCGGCGGTGTGCGTCAGTGCCTGGGTGTCATTGTTCCCGTCGGCATCCTCGGCCGCGGTGACGGTGACGGTCTGCGCGGTGTTCCAGTTGATTGTGGTGAAGGTCAGTGACGCCGGATTGGTTGTGACGTCACCACCGGCGGTGATGGCGACTGTCACGGTGGCGGTCGGTTGGGTGGCCAGCGCCACGGTGTATTGGCTTGTCCCGCCTTCGTTCACAGTTACGGCGGCGGGATTGAAGATGAGGCCGGCGGTGTCGTCATCGGTGGCCGTGACCACCACAGTCGGCCCGCTGGTGATGGCCCCGTAGCCGGTGACTCCATGGGTCAGGGTGACGATATCCGTTGTGGCATCGTCATCCTGGTCCGCGTTGACGGTGACGGTCTGCATCTGGTCCCAGTTGATTGTTGTAAAGGTCAATGGGGAGCCGGTGACGCTGACGGCGTCGTTTGTTCCGCCCACCGTGATCGTCACATTGCCGGTCGGCTGCGTGTTCAGGCGCACGGTGTAGGTGGCCTGACTACCTTCGTCAATCCTCAGCATCGTTGTGCTGATGCGCACGCCCGGGGGGTCGTTATCCGTGACGGTGACGGTGACGGTGCCGGTGACCGTATCGTAGTCTCCGCCGCCGGCGGTGTGCGTCAGTGCCTGAGTGTCATTGTTCCCGTCGGCATCCTCGGCCGCGGTGACGGTGACGGGCTGCGCGGTGTTCCAGTTGATTGTGGTGAAGGTCAGTGACGCCGGATTGGTTGTGACGTCACCACCGGCGGTGATGGCGACTGTCACGGTGGCGGTCGGTTGGGTGGCCAGCGCCACGGTGTATTGGCTTGTCCCACCTTCGTTCACAGTCACGGCGGCGGGATTGAAGATGAGGCCGGGGGTGTCGTTATCGGTGGCCGTGACCACCACAGTCGGCCCGCTGGTGATGGCGCCGTAGCCGGTGACTCCATGGGTCAGGGTGACGATATCCGTTGTGGCATCGTCATCCTGGGGCGCGTTGACGGTGACGGTCTGCATCTCGTTCCAGTTGCCGGGCGTAAAGGTCAGCGGGGAGCCGGTGACGCTGACGGCGTCGTTCGTTCCGCCCACCGTGATTGTCACATTGCCGGTCGGCTGCGTGTTCAGGCGCACGGTGTAGGTGGCCTGTCTACCTTCGTCAATCCTCAGCGTCGTTGTGCTGATGCGCACGCCCGGGGGGTCGTTATCCGTGACGGTGACGGTGACCGTGCCGGTGACCGTATCGTAATCTCCGCCGGTGGCGGTGTGCGTCAGTGCCTGGGTGTCATTGTTCCCGTCGGCATCCTCGGCCGCGGTGACGGTGACGGGCTGCGCGGTGTTCCAGTTGATTGTGGTGAAGGTCAGTGACGCCGGATTGGTTGTGACGTCACCACCGGCGGTGATGGCGACTGTCACGTTGCCGGTCGGTTGGGTGGCCAGCGCCACGGTGTATTGGCTTGTCCCACCTTCGTTCACAGTCACGGCGGCGGGATTGAAGATGAGGCCGGGGGTGTCGTCATCGGTGGCCGTGACCACCACAGTCGGCCCGCTGGTGATGGCGCCGTAGTCGGTGACCCCATGGGTCAGGGTGACGATATCCGTTGTGGCATCGTCATCCTGGGGCGCGTTGACGGTGACGGTCTGCATCTCGTTCCAGTTGCCGGGCGTAAAGGTCAGCGGGGAGCCGGTGACGCTGACGGCGTCGTTCGTTCCGCCCACCGTGATTGTCACATTGCCGGTCGGCTGCGTGTTCAGGCGCACGGTGTAGGTGTCCTGTCTACCTTCGTCAATCCTCAGCGTCGTTGTGCTGATGCGCACGCCCGGGGGGTCGTTATCCGTGACGGTGACGGTGACCGTGCCGGTGACCGTATCGTAATCTCCGCCGGTGGCGGTGTGCGTCAGTGCCTGGGTGTCATTGTTCCCGTCGGCATCCTCGGCCGCGGTGACGGTGACGGGCTGCGCGGTGTTCCAGTTGATTGTGGTGAAGGTCAGTGACGCCGGATTGGTTGTGACGTCACCACCGGCGGTGATGGCGACTGTCACGGTGGCGGTCGGTTGGGTGGCCAGCGCCACGGTGTATTGGCTTGTCCCACCTTCGTTCACAGTCACGGCGGCGGGATTGAAGATGAGGCCGGGGGTGTCGTTATCGGTGGCCGTGACCACCACAGTCGGCCCGCTGGTGATGGCGCCGTAGCCGGTGACTCCATGGGTCAGGGTGACGATATCCGTTGTGGCATCGTCATCCTGGGGCGCGTTGACGGTGACGGTCTGCATCTCGTTCCAGTTGCCGGGCGTAAAGGTCAGCGGGGAGCCGGTGACGCTGACGGCGTCGTTCGTTCCGCCCACCGTGATTGTCACATTGCCGGTCGGCTGCGTGTTCAGGCGCACGGTGTAGGTGGCCTGTCTACCTTCGTCAATCCTCAGCGTCGTTGTGCTGATGCGCACGCCCGGGGGGTCGTTATCCGTGACGGTGACGGTGACCGTGCCGGTCACCCCATCGTAATCTCCGCCGGTGGCGGTGTGCGTCAGTGCCTGGGTGTCATTGTTCCCGTCGGCATCCTCGGCCGCGGTGACGGTGACGGGCTGCGCGGTGTTCCAGTTGATTGTGGTGAAGGTCAGTGACGCCGGATTGGTTGTGACGTCACCACCGGCGGTGATGGCGACTGTCACGGTGGCGGTCGGTTGGGTGGCCAGCGCCACGGTGTATTGGCTTGTCCCACCTTCGTTCACAGTCACGGCGGCGGGATTGAAGATGAGGCCGGGGGTGTCGTTATCGGTGGCCGTGACCACCACAGTCGGCCCGCTGGTGATGGCGCCGTAGCCGGTGACTCCATGGGTCAGGGTGACGATATCCGTTGTGGCATCGTCATCCTGGGGCGCGTTGACGGTGACGGTCTGCATCTCGTTCCAGTTGCCGGGCGTAAAGGTCAGCGGGGAGCCGGTGACGCTGACGGCGTCGTTCGTTCCGCCCACCGTGATTGTCACATTGCCGGTCGGCTGCGTGTTCAGGCGCACGGTGTAGGTGGCCTGTCTACCTTCGTCAATCCTCAGCGTCGTTGTGCTGATGCGCACGCCCGGGGGGTCGTTATCCGTGACGGTGACGGTGACCGTGCCGGTGACCGTATCGTAATCTCCGCCGGTGGCGGTGTGCGTCAGTGCCTGGGTGTCATTGTTCCCGTCGGCATCCTCGGCCGCGGTGACGGTGACGGGCTGCGCGGTGTTCCAGTTGATTGTGGTGAAGGTCAGTGACGCCGGATTGGTTGTGACGTCACCACCGGCGGTGATGGCGACTGTCACGGTGGCGGTCGGTTGGGTGGCCAGCGCCACGGTGTATTGGCTTGTCCCACCTTCGTTCACAGTCACGGCGGCGGGATTGAAGATGAGGCCGGGGGTGTCGTTATCGGTGGCCGTGACCACCACAGTCGGCCCGCTGGTGATGGCGCCGTAGCCGGTGACTCCATGGGTCAGGGTGACGATATCCGTTGTGGCATCGTCATCCTGGGGCGCGTTGACGGTGACGGTCTGCATCTCGTTCCAGTTGCCGGGCGTAAAGGTCAGCGGGGAGCCGGTGACGCTGACGGCGTCGTTCGTTCCGCCCACCGTGATTGTCACATTGCCGGTCGGCTGCGTGTTCAGGCGCACGGTGTAGGTGGCCTGTCTACCTTCGTCAATCCTCAGCGTCGTTGTGCTGATGCGCACGCCCGGGGGGTCGTTATCCGTGACGGTGACGGTGACCGTGCCGGTGACCGTATCGTAATCTCCGCCGGTGGCGGTGTGCGTCAGTGCCTGGGTGTCATTGTTCCCGTCGGCATCCTCGGCCGCGGTGACGGTGACGGGCTGCGCGGTGTTCCAGTTGATTGTGGTGAAGGTCAGTGACGCCGGATTGGTTGTGACGTCACCACCGGCGGTGATGGCGACTGTCACGGTGGCGGTCGGTTGGGTGGCCAGCGCCACCGTGTATTGGCTTGTCCCACCTTCGTTCACAGTCACGGCGGCGGGATTGAAGATGAGGCCGGGGGTGTCGTTATCGGTGGCCGTGACCACCACAGTCGGCCCGCTGGTGATGGCGCCGTAGCCGGTGACTCCATGGGTCAGGGTGACGATATCCGTTGTGGCATCGTCATCCTGGGGCGCGTTGACGGTGACGGTCTGCATCTCGTTCCAGTTGCCGGGCGTAAAGGTCAGCGGGGAGCCGGTGACGCTGACGGCGTCGTTCGTTCCGCCCACCGTGATTGTCACATTGCCGGTCGGCTGCGTGTTCAGGCGCACGGTGTAGGTGGCCTGTCTACCTTCGTCAATCCTCAGCGTCGTTGTGCTGATGCGCACGCCCGGGGGGTCGTTATCCGTGACGGTGACGGTGACCGTGCCGGTCACCCCATCGTAATCTCCGCCGGTGGCGGTGTGCGTCAGTGCCTGGGTGTCATTGTTCCCGTCGGCATCCTCGGCCGCGGTGACGGTGACGGGCTGCGCGGTGTTCCAGTTGATTGTGGTGAAGGTCAGTGACGCCGGATTGGTTGTGACGTCACCACCGGCGGTGATGGCGACTGTCACGGTGGCGGTCGGTTGGGTGGCCAGCGCCACGGTGTATTGGCTTGTCCCACCTTCGTTCACAGTCACGGCGGCGGGATTGAAGATGAGGCCGGGGGTGTCGTTATCGGTGGCCGTGACCACCACAGTCGGCCCGCTGGTGATGGCGCCGTAGCCGGTGACTCCATGGGTCAGGGTGACGATATCCGTTGTGGCATCGTCATCCTGGGGCGCGTTGACGGTGACGGTCTGCATCTCGTTCCAGTTGCCGGGCGTAAAGGTCAGCGGGGAGCCGGTGACGCTGACGGCGTCGTTCGTTCCGCCCACCGTGATTGTCACATTGCCGGTCGGCTGCGTGTTCAGGCGCACGGTGTAGGTGGCCTGTCTACCTTCGTCAATCCTCAGCGTCGTTGTGCTGATGCGCACGCCCGGGGGGTCGTTATCCGTGACGGTGACGGTGACCGTGCCGGTCACCCCATCGTAATCTCCGCCGGTGGCGGTGTGCGTCAGTGCCTGGGTGTCATTGTTCCCGTCGGCATCCTCGGCCGCGGTGACGGTGACGGGCTGCGCGGTGTTCCAGTTGATTGTGGTGAAGGTCAGTGACGCCGGATTGGTTGTGACGTCACCACCGGCGGTGATGGCGACTGTCACGGTGGCGGTCGGTTGGGTGGCCAGCGCCACGGTGTATTGGCTTGTCCCACCTTCGTTCACAGTCACGGCGGCGGGATTGAAGATGAGGCCGGGGGTGTCGTTATCGGTGGCCGTGACCACCACAGTCGGCCCGCTGGTGATGGCGCCGTAGCCGGTGACTCCATGGGTCAGGGTGACGATATCCGTTGTGGCATCGTCATCCTGGGGCGCGTTGACGGTGACGGTCTGCATCTCGTTCCAGTTGCCGGGCGTAAAGGTCAGCGGGGAGCCGGTGACGCTGACGGCGTCGTTCGTTCCGCCCACCGTGATTGTCACATTGCCGGTCGGCTGCGTGTTCAGGCGCACGGTGTAGGTGGCCTGTCTACCTTCGTCAATCCTCAGCGTCGTTGTGCTGATGCGCACGCCCGGGGGGTCGTTATCCGTGACGGTGACGGTGACCGTGCCGGTGACCGTATCGTAATCTCCGCCGGTGGCGGTGTGCGTCAGTGCCTGGGTGTCATTGTTCCCGTCGGCATCCTCGGCCGCGGTGACGGTGACGGGCTGCGCGGTGTTCCAGTTGATTGTGGTGAAGGTCAGTGACGCCGGATTGGTTGTGACGTCACCACCGGCGGTGATGGCGACTGTCACGGTGGCGGTCGGTTGGGTGGCCAGCGCCACGGTGTATTGGCTTGTCCCACCTTCGTTCACAGTCACGGCGGCGGGATTGAAGATGAGGCCGGGGGTGTCGTTATCGGTGGCCGTGACCACCACAGTCGGCCCGCTGGTGATGGCGCCGTAGCCGGTGACTCCATGGGTCAGGGTGACGATATCCGTTGTGGCATCGTCATCCTGGGGCGCGTTGACGGTGACGGTCTGCATCTCGTTCCAGTTGCCGGGCGTAAAGGTCAGCGGGGAGCCGGTGACGCTGACGGCGTCGTTCGTTCCGCCCACCGTGATTGTCACATTGCCGGTCGGCTGCGTGTTCAGGCGCACGGTGTAGGTGGCCTGTCTACCTTCGTCAATCCTCAGCGTCGTTGTGCTGATGCGCACGCCCGGGGGGTCGTTATCCGTGACGGTGACGGTGACCGTGCCGGTCACCCCATCGTAATCTCCGCCGGTGGCGGTGTGCGTCAGTGCCTGGGTGTCATTGTTCCCGTCGGCATCCTCGGCCGCGGTGACGGTGACGGGCTGCGGCGTGTTCCAGTCGCTTGTGGTGAAGGTCAGCGACGCCGGATTGGTTGTGACGTCACCACCGGCGGTGATGGCGACTGTCACGTTGCCGGTCGGTTGGGTGGCCAGCGCCACCGTGTATGAGCCGGACATGCCTTCGTCTACATTCACGGCGGCGGGAGGCAGGATGAGGCCGGGGGTGTCGTCATCGGTGGCCGTGACCACCACAGTCGGCCCGCTGGTGATGGCGCCGTAGCCGGTGACCCCATGGGTCAGGGTGACGATATCCGTTGTGGCATTGTCATCCTGGTCCGCGTTGACGGTGACGGTCTGCATCTGGTCCCAGTTGATTGTTGTAAAGGTCAATGGGGAGCCGGTGACGCTGACGGCGTCGTTCGTTCCGCCCACCGTGATTGTCACATTGCCGGTCGGCTGCGTGTTCAGGCGCACGGTGTAGGTGGCCTGACTACCTTCGTCAATCCTCAGCATCGTTGTGCTGATGCGCACGCCCGGGGGGTCGTTATCCGTGACGGTGACGGTGACCGTGCCGGTCACCCCATCGTAATCTCCGCCGGTGGCGGTGTGCGTCAGTGCCTGGGTGTCATTGTTCCCGTCGGCATCCTCGGCCGCGGTGACGGTGACGGGCTGCGGCGTGTTCCAGTTGATTGTGGTGAAGGTCAGTGACGCCGGATTGGTTGTGACGTCACCACCGGCGGTGATGGCGACTGTCACGTTGCCGGTCGGTTGGGTGGCCAGCGCCACGGTGTATTGGCTTGTCCCACCTTCGTTCACAGTCACGGCGGCGGGATTGAAGATGAGGCCGGGGGTGTCGTTATCGGTGGCCGTGACCACCACAGTCGGCCCGCTGGTGATGGCGCCGTAGCCGGTGACTCCATGGGTCAGGGTGACGATATCCGTTGTGGCATCGTCATCCTGGGGCGCGTTGACGGTGACGGTCTGCATCTCGTTCCAGTTGCCGGGCGTAAAGGTCAGCGGGGAGCCGGTGACGCTGACGGCGTCGTTCGTTCCGCCCACCGTGATTGTCACATTGCCGGTCGGCTGCGTGTTCAGGCGCACGGTGTAGGTGGCCTGTCTACCTTCGTCAATCCTCAGCGTCGTTGTGCTGATGCGCACGCCCGGGGGGTCGTTATCCGTGACGGTGACGGTGACCGTGCCGGTCACCCCATCGTAATCTCCGCCGGTGGCGGTGTGCGTCAGTGCCTGGGTGTCATTGTTCCCGTCGGCATCCTCGGCCGCGGTGACGGTGACGGGCTGCGGCGTGTTCCAGTTGATTGTGGTGAAGGTCAGTGACGCCGGATTGGTTGTGACGTCACCACCGGCGGTGATGGCGACTGTCACGGTGCCGGTCGGTTGGGTGGCCAGCGCCACGGTGTATTGGCTTGTCCCACCTTCGTTCACAGTCACGGCGGCGGGATTGAAGATGAGGCTGGGGGTGTCGTTATCGGTGGCCGTGACCACCACAGTCGGCCCGCTGGTGATGGCGCCGTAGCCGGTGACTCCATGGGTCAGGGTGACGATATCCGTTGTGGCATCGTCATCCTGGGGCGCGTTGACGGTGACGGTCTGCATCTCGTTCCAGTTGCCGGGCGTAAAGGTCAGCGGGGAGCCGGTGACGCTGACGGCGTCGTTCGTTCCGCCCACCGTGATTGTCACATTGCCGGTCGGCTGCGTGTTCAGGCGCACGGTGTAGGTGGCCTGTCTACCTTCGTCAATCCTCAGCGTCGTTGTGCTGATGCGCACGCCCGGGGGGTCGTTATCCGTGACGGTGACGGTGACCGTGCCGGTGACCGTATCGTAATCTCCGCCGGTGGCGGTGTGCGTCAGTGCCTGGGTGTCATTGTTCCCGTCGGCATCCTCGGCCGCGGTGACGGTGACGGGCTGCGGCGTGTTCCAGTCGCTTGTGGTGAAGGTCAGCGACGCCGGATTGGTTGTGACGTCACCACCGGCGGCGATGGCGACTGTCACGGTGGCGGTCGGCTGGGTGCGCAGCGCCACCGTGTATGAGCCGGACATGCCTTCGTCTACATTCACGGCGGCGGGAGGCAGGATGAGGCCGGGGGTGTCGTCATCGGTGGCCGTGACCACCACAGTCGGCCCGCTGGTGATGGCGCCGTAGCCGGTGACCCCATGGGTCAGGGTGACGATATCTGTTGTGGCATCGTCATCCTGGTCCGCGTTGACGGTGACTGTCTGCATCTGGTCCCAGTTGATTGTTGTAAAGGTCAACGGGGAGCCGGTGACGCTGACGGCGTCGTTTGTTCCGCTCACCGTGATCGTCACATTGCCCGCCGGCTGCGTGTTCAGGCGCACGGTGTAGGTGTCCTGGCTACCCTCGTCAATCTCCAACGCCGCCGTGCTGATGCGCACGCCCAACACGCCGCTATCCCTGACGGTGACGGTGACCGTGCCGGTGACCTCCCCGTAATCTCCACCGCTGGCGGTGTGCGTCAGCGCCTGGGTGTCATCAATGCCGTCGGCATCCTCGGCCGCGGTGACGGTGACGGTCTGCGGCGTGTTCCAGTCGATTGTGGTGAAGGTCAGCGACGCCGGATTGGTCGTGACGTCACCACCGGCGGTGATGGGGACTGTCACGGTGGCGGTCGGCTGGCTGCGCAGCGCCACCGTGTATGAGCCGGACATGCCTTCGTCCACATTCACGGCGCCAGGGGTCAGGATGAGGCCGGGGGTGTCGTTATCGGTGACTGTGACCACCACAGTCGGCCCGCTGGCGATGGCTCCGTAGCCGGTGACTCCATGGGCCAGGGTGACGATATCTGTTGTGGCATCGTCATCCTGGGGCGCGTTGACGGTGACTGTCTGCATCTCGTTCCAGTTGCCGGGCGTAAAGGTCAACGGGGAGCCGGTGATGCTGACTTCGCCGTTTGTCCCGCCCACCGTGATCTCCACATTGACTGTCGGCTGGGTGTTCAGGCGCACGGTGTAGGTGTCCTGTCCACCTTCGTCAATCGTCAACGCCGCCGTGCTGATGCGCACGCCAGGGGCGTCGTTATCCCTGACGGTGACGGTGACCGTGCCGGTGACCTCCCCGTAATCTCCACCGCTGGCGGTGTGCGTCAGCGCCTGGGTGTCATCAATGCCGTCGGCATCCTCGGCCGCGGTGACGGTGACGGGCTGCGGCGTGTTCCAGGCGATTGTGGTGAAGGTCAGCGACGCTGGATTGGTTGTGACGTCACCACCGGCGGTGATGGCGACTGTCACGGCGGCGGTCGGCTGGCTGCGCAGCGCCACCGTGTATGTGCCGGAATCGCCTTCGTTCACATCCAAGTCGACGGGATTGAGGAGGAGGTCCACCGCGTCGTCATCGTCGACGGTCACCGTCACGTCCGCCACTGCCACCGTGTCATAGGTGCCGCCGACGATGGTGTGCATCACGGTGACGATGCGGTCGTCCGGGTTCACCATGTTGTCGTTCACGCCGGTGACGGTGACGGTCTGCGGCGTGTTCCAGTTGGCCTGGGTGAAGATCAGCGCCGCCGAGACCGTGGCCGCGGAGGGGGTGTTGCTCACCGGGGTAATCGTCACATCGTCCGTCGGCTGGGTGTCGAGGACCATGGTGTAGGTGCCGGTGCCGCCATTTTCTGCCACCGTGAGCGCCGCGTCGGAGACGGTGACGTCGGGTGTGGGGATGACGGTGATGGTGACCGTGTCGGTGGACGTGGCCCCATCCAAATCGGTGACGGTCAGCGTGAATTCCAGGGGCGTGTTGGTGTTCACGCCGGGGGCGGTGAAGGTGGGCGTGGAGGTGGTGGCGTTGGCCAGGGTGACGGTGAGTATTCCGGCGGACTGCGTCCAGGCATAGGCCAGCACGTCCTTTGAGTCCGGTTCGACGCTGCCGGTGCCGTCCAGCATGACGGTGTTGCCTTCTATCGCGAACTGGTCCTGCCCGGCATTTGCGGTCGGCGGGCGGTTGGTGCCCAGCACGCAGATGCGGACGTCTTCACGGAGGCCGAAGCCATTGGGTTGAATTTGCCTGGCAAACACCTGGATCAATGGTTCAAGGACAGTGCTGCCTGGCGCCAGCCCCAGGGTGTCCGGGTCGTTATTGTCCAGGGTGTAGGTCCAGAAACCTGCATCGGAGACGGTGAAGGTGCCGTATATTCTGGTGGTGATCGATTCCCCCACGAAGACAACGTTGGTTGCATCCGAGTTCAACACCCGCAGCCTGCCCGTGGCGATGGCCAGCGTCTCGCTGCCTGCTCTGACGGTACCGGTGAGCGTGCCGCCGAGTCTGCGCGATCCTGGTTCTCTAGTGCCGCTGATGGAGATATCAACGGTTGCCGTGGTGCCGTCGAATGACCGCACGGTGAACCGCTCGGTGAGTTGCGCACCCCCTGGCAGTCTCTGGACGTCCGGGTTGGTGTTGTCCAGGGTGTAGGTCCAGACGCCGCCCTCGGTGATGAGGAAGGAGCCGTAACTGCCGAGGGTCGTTTCCTCCTGAAACGTGTTTTGGTCGTTGTCCAGGTCTCTGACTTCCAGTGTGCCGATGGATGTGAGTACCGAGTCTTCTGTGACGAAGCCTTCCATATTACCCAGGATGACCGGCACGTTGTTGTGTCCGACGACGGTGATGGTGACGATTCCCATGTCGCCGTTGTCGGCCCGCACGGGGAACCGCTCAATGCGCTCTTCGCCCCCGCCCAGGCCGACGATCGTAAAGTGCGCGTCGTAGGTCCAGCCGCCTTCTCTGGTGAGACTGAAGGTGCCGTAGGAGGCGAGGAAGGGTTCCTGTGGCTCGAAGATGGATTCAATTGGGGTCAGTTGGCCTACGGCGCCGACGAAGCCGCCAAGGTTAGGGCCGAAGCTGACCAGCGTTGTGCTTGCTATAACGGTCGCGGCCAAATCGCCGCCTATGGGGCCGTGGACGGTGATGACCACCGTGTTGGTGTGCATGACGCCCGCCAGGTCGCCCACGGTCAGGGCGAACGTCAAGTCCGTGTTCTCAAGCACCTGTGGGGCGGTGAAGGCGACGGTGGCGGTGTTTTCTCCTGTGAGTGGGACGTCGGGCCCGCCGGTCTGCATCCAGCGATAGGAGTCAATCCGGTCGCCCGCATCCGGGTCGCGGCCCATGCCGACCAGCATCACCCGTTCATTGATGGCCACGGTTCGCGCGTCGCCGGGAACGGATGTGGGCCTGTCATTGGCGCCGGTGATGGTGATGGTGACGGTGGCCGTGGTGCCGTCGCCAATCTGCACGGTGAAGGGATCGGTGACTCTTTGGCCTGCGCGCAGGCGGTTGGTTGCGGTCATCCTGTTGTTCAGGATGTAGGTCCAGGAGCCGTCTGCGGCGATGCTGAAGGTGCCGTAGGTGCCGGCGGTGTCGCCCGTCACGATGGCGGTATCGGCGTCTCTGTCCGGGTCAGTGATTATCAGCCTGCCCATGACCGTGTCCGGCACCGCGTTTTGGGGCGTGATGGGGACGGCGGTTTCGGTCACGGCGCGAGTGAAGTCGCCGGTGATGGTGGTCGGGTCGTCGGAGCCAAATACGGTGATGGTGGCTCTTCCTGCCGTGGAGATGGTGGTGGCCTGTGCGGAGAACGAGAAGCGTCTGCTGTCACCAGTGATCAGGGCGTCGGTCGCCGGGGCGGCATTGTCCAGGAAGAAACTAAAGCTGCCATCGTCGGCCAGGGTGAAGGTGCCGTAGATGTTGATGATCGTCTGCGGAATGAACGTGGTGGTGACGAGTTGCCTGGTCGCTGCGTCAAGCACTCTGACTCTGCCGGTTGTGGGATTGAAGTTTACGGGATTGAACGGCGCGGTCGTGGAGTCTTCGGTGATGGTGCGGCGATTGGATTGAGTATCCGGAGCGTAGATGAGTTCCGGCGTCTGCGCCCACGCCCCTTGCGCCAGGCCGAGCCACAGCGCCAGACCCAGGAGGCTCAACAGACCGGGACGGGAGTGGGATCGGGCGGCCGTTGGATGCGGTGAGACGGGAGTCATCCGGTCAGACACCTGCCGGAACAAGGGGGGCAACGGAAAGGATGGGGGCGTTGGTTGCGGGTACTTCATGGCCGTTGCGAGGAATGTGTTAAGTCAATGATAAATAACAAAGAGTCTATATCTTACACCTAATAACGGGTTATTTACAATTTTTCTTAAGGGTGATCACCTGATGAGAAGGGATGGGTGACCGGGTTGAGGGGGGTCTTTTGTGACTCTGCGCTCCGGGCCTTTTCCATGGTTGCGGTCGGAGTTCATTCTGATTAAGATGTGTGCCTTCATTCGGGTGTGTGTTCGCCACGCGCTATTCAGATTCATTACAACGAAGACGGGGTGTTTATGGCAAAGGTACTGGAAGGTCCGGGGATGGGCTTGCTGAACAAGTGGGGGCTGCGCACCCCGCATTTTGTCGTGGTCGGTTCTTCGGAGGACTTTGCGCGGGCGTCTCAAGCCCATGACTGGCTGCGCTCCGGCACGCTGGTGGTGAAGGCGCATGAGGCGCTGGGTTCCCGCTTTAAGCTTGGCCTGGTCAAGGTGGGGCTGGATGTCAAGGGCGCCGGGGCGGCGGTGAACGCGATGCTCGGACGGACGGTGGAGACGCTGACTATTCGGGAAGTGATTGTGTCCGAGGCTGTTGATCACCAGGAAGAATACTATGCGGCGGTGACGTCCACGCGGGACGGCGCGGAGATTATGATGGCCCACTGCGGCGGGGTTGAAGTGGAGTCCAACTGGGAGCGCGTGAAACGGCTGTCCGTGGACGTGGGAGATGTGCCGACCGATGCCGCGCTGCTGGGGCTTGCCGCCGATGCCGGATTTTCCGGCGCGCTGGCCGGCAAGATGGCCGATTTTGCGAAAAAGCTGTTTCTCTGTTTTGATCATGAAGACGCGCAGTATCTGGAAATCAATCCCGTGGTGCAGAATGCGGCCGGTGAGCTGGTCGCACTGGATGCCGTGACGCTGCTGGACGGCGATGCCAAATTCCGTCATCCGGACTGGACGTTTCCTTTTGCCGCGGAATTCGGCCGGGCGTATACCAGGAATGAGGAAGAGGTGATGGCGGTGGATGCGAAGGTGAAAGGGTCGGTGAAGTTGATAGAAATTCCCGGCGGAGACACGGCCATGCTGCCCGCCGGCGGCGGGGCCAGCGTGTATTATTCGGATGCGGTGGTGGCGAGAGGCGGCACGCTGGCGAATTATGCGGAGTATTCCGGCGACCCTCCCGACTGGGCTGTTGAGGCACTGACGGAAAAGATCTGTGCCCTGCCCGGCATCAGGCGCATTATCGTCGGCGGCGCCATTGCCAATTTCACCGACGTGAAGAAGACGTTTGGGGGCATTATCAATGCGTTTCGCAAGGCGCGCGCCGAGAAGAAATTACAGGGTGTGAAAATCTGGGTGCGGCGGGGCGGCCCGAATGAAAAGGAGGGGCTGGCGGCCATGAAGGCGTTGAAGGACGAAGGCTTTGATATTGCCGTGTTTGACCGGCATACTCCGTTGACGGATATCGTGGATATGGCGCTGGCCGGGAAATAATGGATAACACCGGGCATCCGGGTTTGGTATTGAGCCACAGGAGAGTTTGATGAGCATTCTGGCGACAAAAGACACGCATGTTGTGATCCAGGGCGGTGTGGCGGGGGGGAACGCGGCGCGGCGCATGGCCGAGTTCCGGCATATGATTCAACAACCTTTCAATGTCTCCGCGTTTGTGTATCCCCCGGATGCGGGCAAGACGAATGATATTGTGTGCGGGAACCGGCTTGTTTCGATCCCGGTGTATAAGACCGTGGCGGAGGCGACGACGAATCATCCGGAAATCAACACCAGCCTGATCTATGTCGGCGCGGACCGGGCGTATGCCGGGGCGAAAGAGGCTCTGGATAATCCCCGCGTGAAGGTGGTGTCCATGATTACGGAGGGCCTGCCGGAGAAAGACGCGAAACTGCTGGGCCGCCATGCGCGCACATTGGGGAAAACGTTTAACGGGCCGTCTTCCATCGGCATCCTGTCGGCGGGGGAATGCCGGTTGGGGGTGATCGGCGGGGCGTTTGATAACCTGGTGTCCTGCAAACTCTACCGGCCGGGCTCGTTTGGGGTGATTACCAAATCGGGCGGCTTGTCGAATGAAATCATCTGGATTTGTTCGCAGTTCGCCGACGGCATTACGACGGCGATCGGGATTGGCGGGGATGCCTACCCGGGAACGGATTATGTGTCGTATCTTGAAATGTTTGAGCATGATCCGCAGACCAGGGCCGTGATTATTGTCGGCGAGATGGGCGGCGATCTGGAGGAGCGTGCGGCGGCATGGTACGGCGCGAAGAAACGCCGGATTCAACTGCTGGCCGTGGTGTCTGGTTTTTGCCAGGAGAGCCTGCCCAGAGGAATGAAGTTCGGCCATGCGGGGGCGAAAGAAGGGTTGAAGGGGGAAGGGTCGGCCAGGGCCAAGTCGGAGGCGTTGAAGGCGGCCGGGGCGATTGTGCCCGATACGTTTGGCGCGCTGGGGCCGGCGATCAAGGCCACGTATGACGGGCTGCTCAAGGCGGGCGCGGTGAAGCCGATTCCCGAATTGCGCGAGGCGGACATGCCCCGGCTTCCCCGAACCGTTGAACAGAGTATGAAGGATGGCGACGTGCTGGTGGCGCCGCTGATTCGCTCCACCATCAGCGATGACCGGGGCGATGAGCCTTTGTATGACGGGTATCCGGCGTCTGAACTGATCAGGCAAGGCTATGACATTCCTCATGTGATCGGGCTGCTGTGGGATAAACGGCTGATCGGCAGGAATGAAGCTGAAATTATCAGGAGAATTCTCATCCTGTCGGCGGATCATGGCCCGTGTGTCAGCGGAGCGTTGACCACCATTATTGCGGCATGTGCCGGTATCGGGTTGGCGCAGGCCGTGGCGGCCGGGTTGATTATGATTGGGCCACGGTTTGGCGGGGCGGTGACCGATGCGGGCCGGTATTTCAAATATGCCGTGGAGCACAAGCTGTCGGTGGACGAGTTTCTTGCGCATATGAAGACACACGTGGGGCCGGTGCCGGGGATTGGTCACCGGGTGAAGAGCCTGCGGAATCCCGATACGCGCGTGAAGGAGCTGGTGGGGTACGTCAAGAGTTTGAGCATCCCCTCGCCGCACCTGGATTTTGCCCTGCAGGTTGAAGCGGTCACGTCGGCCAAAAAGGATAATTTGATTTTGAACGTGGACGGGGCCATGGCGGCGGTCCTGGTGGATATTGGATTTCCCGTGGACAGTCTGAACGGGTTTTTTGTGCTGGCCAGAACGATTGGACTTATCGGCCATTGGAACGATCAAAAACGTCAGAGCAGCCGGTTGATTCGGTTGTTTAACTACGTGGTGAACTACGCGTCGCCCGGCCGCCGGGACGTGCCGCCGCTGCGCTGATTGAACCTGTTTACCTATCCCGTTCTTCGGGCCGCAGGCCTGGGAACGGGGAACGAAGTGGAGAACCTCTTATGTCACTTGCACTTGTCAGGAAATTGTATGATGCCATGCCCGCGGCTGTGGCCACGGCGCGCAAGACGTTTGGCCGGGGTCTGACCCTGGCGGAAAAAATTCTGGTCTCTCATGCCGATCACCTGGACTCCCAGGTCTGGGAGCGGGGGAAGGCCATGCTGGCGCTGCGCCCCGACCGTGTGGCGATGCAGGATGCCACCGCGCAAATGGCGATGTTGCAGTTTATCCAGGCCGGGAAGAAACGGGTGGCCGTGCCCAGCACGATTCATTGCGATCATTTGATTCGGGCGGAGATGGGGTCTGAAAAAGACCTGATGATCGCGAATACGGAAAACCGGGAGGTGTATAATTTTCTGGAATCCGCCGCCAGGAAGTACGGCATCGGGTTCTGGAAACCGGGGGCGGGCATTATTCACCAGGTGGTGCTGGAAAATTACGCTTTCCCGGGCGGGTTGATTATCGGCACCGATTCGCACACGCCGAATGGCGGCGGGTTGGGGATGCTGGCTATCGGTGTCGGCGGGGCCGATGCCGGCGAGGTGATGGCCGGGCTGCCGTGGGAGGTGCTGCATCCCAAATTGATCGGCGTCAGGCTGACCGGCAAATTGAGCGGCTGGGCTTCATCCAAAGACGTGATTCTGTATTTGTGCGGCAAGCTGACGGTGAAAGGCGGCACCAACAAGATTGTTGAATACTTTGGCCCTGGCGCGGAAACGATCAGCGCGACGGGGAAGGGGACGATTACCAACATGGGCGCGGAACTGGGCGCCACCACGTCGGTGTTTCCTTTTGACCGGAAGATGACGGATTATCTCAAGATGACGGAGCGGGACGAGATTGCCGCGCTGGCGGATGCCAACAGGGCAATGCTGATGGCTGACCCCGAGGTGTACCAGTCGCCGGAAAAGTATTTTGATGAAATTCTGGAGATTGATTTGTCCACGCTGGAGCCGCACGTTGTGGGGCCGCATTCGCCGGACCTGGCACGGCCCGTGTCCATGCTGGCGGCGGAAGCGAAAGAAAAAGGGTATCCCGTGGAGTTGAAGGCGACGTTGCTGGGGAGCTGCACGAATTCTTCTTATGAGGATATTGGCCGGGCCGCCCATATTGCGCGACAGGGGTTGAAGGCGGGCTTGAAAGCCAAAACCGCGTTCCTGGTGTCGCCGGGGTCGGAGCGGATTTTTCATACCATGAAACGCGACGGGTTTTTGGACACGTTTGAAGAATTGGGCGCGACGGTGCTGGCGAATGCCTGCGGCCCCTGTATCGGCCAGTGGAAACGTGCGGACGGCGTCAAGGGCCGGGCCGATTCCATTGTCAGCACGTTTAACCGGAACTTTCCCGGACGCAACGACGGCATCGCCGACACGCTGTCTTTCCTGGCGAGTCCGGAACTGGTCGCCACGTATGCGTTGTCGGGCAACCTGGGCTTCAATCCCCTGCGGGATACGCTGCCCACGCCGGACGGCAAATCCGTCAAACTTGATCCGCCGCAGGGCGATGAATTGCCGGCGAAAGGGTTTGCCAAAGGGACGTCGGGATTTGTGGTGCCGTCGGAGAATGGCGACGGGGTGGAGGTTGATCTGCCTCCCGACAGCGAACGGCTGCAATTGCTGCAACCTTTTCCCAAATGGGACGGCGCGGATTTTGACAAGCTGCCGTTGCTGCTGAAGACTCAAGGGAAAACCACGACGGATCATATTTCTCCGGCCGGTCCCTGGCTCAAATTTCGCGGACACCTGGACAAGATCAGCGATAATATGTTTCTGGGCGCGAACAACGCCTGGTCGGACGAAGCGGGGCAAGGCGCCAATGTGCTGACCGGCGAATCGGGGCTTTCCATTGCGGCTATTGCGCGCGACTATAAAAGCAAAGGCGTTGGCTCGTTTGTGGTTGGCGATGAGAATTACGGCGAAGGGAGCAGCCGCGAACATGCGGCCATGTCGCCGCGTTTTCTGGGCGTGAAAGCCGTGCTGGTCAAGAGCTTTGCCCGTATCCATGAAACGAATCTGAAGAAGCAGGGCATGTTGCCGCTCACGTTTGCGAATCCCGCGGATTATGATGGCATTGAACAGGATGACCGCGTGAGCGTGACGGGTCTCAAGGCGCTGGCGCCGGGGAAACCGGTGTCTGTGATTATTACGAAAAAAGACGGCGGCACAAAGACGATTCAGGCTAATCACAGCATGACGGAGCAGCAGATCGGATGGTTCCGGGCGGGGTCGGCGTTGAATGCGTTGAATGAGTAACAGAGGTAGCCGCTCATCAGAAAAAGGGAGGAATTTCAATGTTCTGCCGTTACACCCGCGAGCGCGTTGACCAGTCTGCCACACGATACAAACATAAGGAAGAAGTTTCCCTGTTTGGTTGCAATGAAGGCTTCATAGCCATGTTGCTCAAAAACAAACTGCCCAAAAATCAGGATGAAGTATACAAATGGCACATTGACTTTATTGCCGAGTTGGGTGCACATCCAGATTATCCCTGTAGCACGCTATTAATTGACCTGAAGCCATGGCAGAAGGAAGAGAATCTTTCTCTGTATGAAGTAATGGATGCCTGGGGGTACTCTGCTGACGGATGGACACCGATAATGTTGCGTCTCAACGGTCTCTTTGTAGATGCAGACCCGTCGATCGTAAATCGTGATAATTTCGTTTGTAAAGACGATGAGATTGATGGCCCAATTCATGAATTTATGTATGTTAATGGGTCGGTCAAGGGTGGAAAACTTTCAGACAACTGGACACTACCCGGCCCCAGCCCAACCAATGGGGTGCTCCTATGGCCAGACACGCTCAACTATTTTTTCGAGTGTATTCGTGCAAGCACTCCGGAAGTGTTACAGAGACAAAAAACCTAAGTGCATGACTTGGGCTATTGCCGGATAAATTTATGACCACCGAATCATTCAACAAAGCCGCCGCCGTGAACCAGGAAGACGCGCTCCATCCTCCCATGGTCACGGTGGAGATTGACGGGAAACCGTTTCAGGTGCCGGCGGGAGTGACGCTGATGAAGGCCCTTTGGTATACCGGCCATGATGTCACGCGGGGGGCCGGGTGCCTGGGCGGGTTTTGCGGGGCCTGCTCAACGTATTACCGCACGAAGGACGATCCGAAAGTGAAGACCTGCCTGGCCTGTTCCCATGCGGTGGAAGACGGGATGTCGTTTTCGTTTGCGCCGCCGTTTCCGGCCCGGAAGGCCACGTATGATTTGACGCAGATTGAAGACCCCAAACAGGCATTGTTTGAACTGTACCCGGAAGCGCCGCTGTGCCGGAACTGCAATGCCTGCACCGAAGCCTGCCCGCAAAAAATTGACGTGCGCGAGGGGGTGTGGAAAGCCGTCTTTGGTGATTTCAAAGCGGTGTCGGAAACGTTTATGGATTGTGTCATGTGCGGCTTGTGCGCGCCGGTGTGCATTGCCGATATTGCGCCCAGCCTTGTGGGCGTCTACGCCAGCCGGGCTTACGGGGTGCGGGAAATGGCAAAACCGCCGGGCCTCGCCGACCGCATTCAGGCCATTGCGGAGGGGCGGTATGACAACGACTGGACGCGCGTGCTGAATATGACTGATGAAGAACTGCACCATGCTTCTGCGGCGGGCACGGCGGCCGGGAAGTCCGGTTGAGGCATGGATTTTCAACCGCTGTATGACGTGGTGCACGCATCCCGTGACGCTCGCCGAACGCATATCCCGCCAAAACTCTCGCTTGCCGACCGCGACGCGCTGATTGAGCGCTATCATCCCGATTACCGCACAGCCGCGTACCGCACGATTGCGTGTGGTCCGAACGCGGGGGGGCGGACGGTTCACGAACTGGCCGCGATTCTGGAAGGCGACAGCTCAATCGCCGATGACCTGCCGCTCACTCCCGCTCACGTCGTGGATGTGCTGGTGGTGGGCGGCGGCGGGGCGGGGTGCGCTGCCGCGCTTCATGCGCACGGGGAGGGCGCCAATGTGCTGCTGGCGACGAAATTGCGCCTGGGGGATTCCAATTCGGTGATGGCCCAGGGGGGGATGCAAATTGCCGTGGCCCCCGATGATTCTCCGGTGCAGCATTTTCTTGATACCCTCAAGGGCGGTCATATGGAGAATGACCATCAGTTGTTGAAAACGATGGTTGAGGAAGGCCCGTCCATTGCGAAATGGCTGCTGGAACTGGGCGTGCTGTTTGACCGGGACGACGATGGCAATCTGCACGTTAAAAAAGGCGGAGGCAGTACGAAGGCGCGGCTGTTGACCTGTTCGGATTATACCGGCCTGGAAATTATGCGCGTGCTGAAAGATGAGGTGCTGAACCGGAAGATTCGCCTGCTTGAATTTACCGCCGCCGTGGAGTTGTTGAGCGATGAGCAGGGGGCCTGTTCCGGTGCCGTGTTTCTGGATTTGGATAATAAGCGTCCCATCGTGGTGGCGGCCAGGACCGTGATTCTGGCCACCGGCGGTATCGGTCGCCTGCATATTCAGGGATTTCCCACGAGTAATCATTATGGCGCCACGGGCGACGGGCTTGCGCTGGCCTATCGCATGGGTGTGCCGCTCGTCCACATTGATACGTTTCAATATCATCCGTCCGGCTGTGTTTATCCCGAACAGCTTGTGGGGCAGTTGGTCACCGAGGGGATACGGTCGGAGGGCGGTCACCTGGTCAACGCGAAGGGCGAACGGTTTGTGAATGAACTGGATACCCGCGACGTGGTGGCGTCGTCCATTATTCGGGAATGCGAGGAAGGGCGCGGCGTGCGAACGGCCACCGGTCACGTCGGTGTGTGGCTGGATACGCCGGGGCTTGAGGTGGAGCATGGCGCTGGTACGCTGGAAAAACATTTTCCCGCCATGGTGCGCCAGTATGAGCGGTACGGGATGGATATCCGCACCGATCCGGTGTTGATTTATCCCACGCTGCATTATCAAAACGGGGGCGCGAAAATTGATGCCAACGGCGAAACACCCGTGAAGCAGCTTTTTGCGGCGGGTGAAACGTCCGGCGGGCTGCATGGGCGCAATCGGCTCATGGGCAATTCGTTGCTGGATTTGATGGTGTTCGGCAAGCGGTCGGGGGTCTCGGCGGCGGCGCGGGCCAGAACCGTTCCTCAGGGGCCATTGACGCTGAATCATCTGCGACGCTTTCGGGCCGATGCCGTACAGCACGGGGTCACCGACCAGATGGTCTCGCCGCTCGTGCTGCCGGCTTATGCCGGGAAGCCGTAAGTTACAGGTCTCGGCTAGCTTGCTTGTGGCTTTGCGAAGGTAATTCAGAAATTGCATAGAAATTGCTGGCGTTCTCACGAGAATGTACTAAGAGAACAGTGCGATGAAGAGATCAAAATCAGCAATATTTTTTTGGATGTTTCTTTTTAGTGTCTGCGGTGTTATTGGATATCTGGAAGATCATGTATGGATGATGGTTGTTGGAGGGCTTGGGGTGCTGTTCTATGCCTACGCAAGTAGAACTAAAACTACGTTTTTGCACCTTGCGATAGAACAATGGGAAGTCCCTGATGTGATGAAGTTGATCAAGGAGGGAGCGGATGTTGATGCAAAAGACTGGCTTGGAAATTCACCTTTGCATGTTGCGGCTAGGAGTAACAAATCCGTGATGGCAAAGGTGCTGATTGACGCTGGTGCTACGGTCGATATGAAAAACAGTTCTGGCCATACGCCTCTGCACTGGGCGGCTGCACACAACGCCCGCGAAGCTACAGAAATGCTGATTTTGCATGGCGCGGATGTCAGTTTGAAAAACAAAGATGGCCGGACGCCATTTGCTAGGGCGGTGGCGAATGGGCATTTTGATTTGGCTATATATCTTGAGCAGCAATCTATCCGTTAAGAGGCAGGGTTACGGCCTTCCATGAAGGAAACATCATGAACATCCATGAATTTCAGGCGAAAGAGTTGTTTGCGCAATTCGGCATTCCCGTGCCTCGCGGCAAGGCCGTGAAGACGCCGCGTGCGGCTGAAAAATGGGCCGCCGCGCTTGATGCGCCGGTCTGCGTTGTCAAAGCGCAGATTCACGCGGGGGGACGGGGCAAGGCCGGCGGCGTCAAAATCACAAAGAATCGGGAGGAAGTGCCGGCGCTGGCGGACGCGCTTCTTGGGAAAGCGCTGGTGACGCATCAAACGGGGCCGAAAGGCAGAAAAGTCCGGCGGCTGCTGATTGAAGAGGGCGCGGGGATTGCCAAAGAGTTGTACCTTGGCCTGCTGGTGGATCGGGACTCGGGGTTCCCGACGTTTATTGCGAGTACCGAAGGCGGCATGGAGATTGAAGAGGTGGCGGAGCGGACGCCGGAGAAAGTTATCAGGGAGGCGATTGATCCCGCCGTCGGTTTTCAGGGATATAACGGGCGCAATCTTGCGTTTGCCCTGGGGCTGCCCGCGCTGGATAAAGCGGTGGTGAAGCCGTTTCTGTCCATGCTGGAGAATGTGTACCGCCTGTTTATGGAGAAAAACGCTTCCCTGGTGGAGATCAATCCGTTGGTGGTTACCACGGAGCAGCATCTTGTCGCACTGGATGGCAAGGTTTCGTTTGACGACAATGCGTTGTGCAAGCACCCGGATATTCAGGCGTTGCGTGATCCGCATGAAGAGGAGCCGCTGGAAATTGAGGCCGGCGCCTACAATCTTAATTACGTGAAGCTGGACGGCGACATCGGGTGCATGGTGAACGGGGCGGGGTTGGCCATGGCGACGATGGATGTGATCAAGCTGGCCGGTGCGGAGCCGGCAAACTTTTTGGATGTGGGAGGCGGCGCGACGAAAGAGACCGTGGCTGCCGGGTTCCGCATTCTTCTCAAGGATAAAAAGGTCAAGGGGATTTTTATCAACATTTTTGGAGGCATCGTTCGCTGTGAACGGATTGCCCACGGCGTCATTGAGGCTTCCAAAGAAGTGGGGATGACGCTGCCGGTGGTGGTGCGGCTTCAGGGGACTAATGCGGAAGAAGGCCGGGCCTTGCTGGCCGAGTCGGGGTTGAGGGTTGACGTGGCGACGGATCTGTGGGAGGCCGCGCAAAAAATCGTGGGCATGAAGGGTAAACGAAGAACGCGTTGATTGTGTGCGGCATGGCTCGTGTTCGGGTGAGTGACCGGCGAGTGCGGAACAACAAGGGAAGGAACGGAATGTGAGCATCCTGGTGAATACGTCAACGCGGGTGGTGGTGCAGGGGATCACGGGGAAAGAGGGGTCGTTCCACGCGACGCAGTGCAAGGCCTATGGCACGCACGTTGTCGCCGGTGTGACGCCCGGCAAGGCCGGTCAGGACGTGGAGGGTATTCCCGTGTTCAACACGGTTCGCGAGGCCGTGCAAAAGACGGAGGCCACCACGTCGTTGATTTTTGTGCCGCCGCTCTTTGCCGCCGACGCGATTCTTGAGGCCGCGAACGCGGGCGTCTGGCTGGTGGTGTGCATCACGGAAGGGATTCCCGTCAATGACATGGTGCGGGTGAAACGCGCGTTGGCGAGTATGCAGACCCGGCTCATCGGGCCGAATTGTCCGGGGATTATCACGGCGGGCGAGTGCAAGATCGGCATCATGCCGGGGTTCATTCATCGCAAGGGCAAGGTCGGCGTGATTTCCCGCAGCGGGACGCTCACCTATGAAGCGGTGAATCAGTTGACGAACCTGGGGCTTGGCGAAACGACGTGCGTGGGGATTGGCGGCGACCCCATCATCGGCACGGGATACATTGATCTGCTGCACATGTTTGAACACGATGACGAGACTAAAGCCGTGGTGATGATCGGGGAGATCGGCGGCGATGCCGAAGAGAAAGCCGCGACGTTTATCCAACGGGAAATGACCAAACCCGTGGTCGCGTTTATCGCCGGCATGACCGCGCCTCCGGGCCGCCGCATGGGCCACGCGGGCGCGATTATCACCGGCGGCAAAGGCACGGCAACCGAAAAAATGGCCGCGCTTGAGGCCGCCGGCGTCCGCGTCGTGCGCAATCCCTCGGAGATCGGGGAGATGGTGAAGGCGGTGTTGGGCGAATAGATCAAACCGGGAGCCAACGGTCATGGCCCTCTCCGGATTCTTGACTGTCCATACATAAGGATATATCGTTTCCTCGTTGTTGCTGTCCAAAGGCCTCCCATGCTTGCCAAATTAACATCCGGAAACCAGTTGGCATTGCCCCAGTCGGTGTTGTCGGACTTTGAAGGCGCGGAGTACTTTGACGTGATTGAGGAAAACGGGCGCATCGTGCTGACCCCCGTTCGCCAGGTACGCGCAGAAGACGTGCGCGCCAAACTTGCGGAACAGGGTCTGTCCCAGGCCGACGTCTCCGACGCGGTGGCGTGGTCGCGCCGCGCCGAATGACGCCGCCGCGCATCGTCCTTGATACCAACGTATTGCTCTCGGCGTTGTTGTTCCGTGCAGGAATGCTGTCCTGGTTGCGCATGGCCTGGCAGGAAGGCGTTGTTTGTCCACTGATAAGTCCCATTACGACCGACGAACTCATTCGAGTGCTGTCCTATCCAAAGTTTAACCTTCGTGCCCGTGAGCAAGACGATCTGCTGGCCGATTATCTGCCCTGGTGTGAGACAGTCATGGTGTCGGGATCGTTTGATGTTCCGCATTGTCGCGACCCCTTTGACCTTCCCTTTCTTGAATTGGCGCTTGCGGCCCGGGCCAACGCGGTGGTGACCGGCGACAAAGGTCTGCTGGGTCTCTCACCCGGTTTTCCAGTTCCGATACTCACTCCACGTCTATTCCGCAAGCGTATGTCCCTGGCTGACTGATTGAGCAAAGGGCACGCAACGATAACCCATGCCGACTCTGCACTGGCTGACACGGGACGAGGATATTTACAAGGCATTGAAGGTTCCTTATCGTCTACTGGAAGAATCATCCGACCTGTCCGCTGGTGAATCGGACACCGGCAACATGCTGGAGCCATGGCTGAAGAATAAAACGATGTGTGTCTTCTCTCTTGTCAGGGTGATTCTGGATTCCCGCTTTCGCGGGAATGACGAGGGGAGGGACGGACCAGACAGGAATGTTTGATAGAATCCGGCCATGGGTTTCCTGTATCAAAGTATGGGAATCCCGACCGCGTGAGTTTGATTGTCTGATGATCAACTGTCTTGCGTTGGATATGACACTGTCATGTTTCAAGACTCCCACAAGAAATCAATAATGGACACCGTTTCGAAATTCTTGAGTCTTCTTGTGAAAAATCCTGCCGGAATACTTGTCGGCGTGCTTGCCATCCTGCTGACGACTTTTTTGGCTGTCTTTTTGGCTGTCATGTTTTCAGAAAATAGCGAAGAGTATATTTCCTGCCTTTTGGGGCTCTCGGAAAAGTCCGAGATTCTGAAATTTCTGGGAATCGGCATGGGTGGCGTCCTGCTCGCCCTGCAAGCCCTGGCATCACATAAGCGCGCCAGTGCGATGGAGGATTCCGCTAAAGCGCAAGCCGATGCCGCTAAAGCGCAGGCCGACGCCGTGAATACGCAAGCCAAAGCGATAGAGACAACCGAGCAAGGGCAACGGCAGGAGCGGCTGAAAAACGCCATTGAGCATTTGGGGCATCAATCTGTTTCCGTGCGCCTGGGCGGGGCCTACGAACTCTTTCATCTGGCGCAGGATATTCAAGAGTTGCGCGAGACGGTACTGGATATTCTTTGTGCCCATATTCGTCAGACGACTGGAGAAAAGGAGTATCGCGAAACGCACAATTCAAATCCATCGGAAGAAATTCAAAGTCTGTTGACCCTGCTTTTTGTGCAGGAACATCAGGTATTCAGCGGTCTTCGCGCCAACTTGCAGGGAAGCTGGCTGAACGGAGCTAATCTCCATAGAGCATATTTGGAAAAGGCTCTTCTGGCTAAGACACACCTGCAAAAAGCTTATCTTTGTGAGGCGAAATTACAATATGCCAGCCTCGAGGAGGCAAATCTACAGGGTGCGAATCTCGAATTTGTGCAACTGGAAAGAGCTTTGCTTGGAAGCGCGTGTTTGCAAAAGGCTAACTTGATTGGAGCAAACCTGCAAAGGGCTGACCTTTCTAAGGCACGGCTACAAGGAGCTGATCTTTCGCAGGCGCACATGCGACTGGCTAAGTTTGGCGAGGCATATTTGCATGGAGCTCGTCTTAGTTTTGGGTTGCTACAAGGAGCCTGTTTTTTTAGAGCGTACTTGCAAGGATCTGTTTGTTACGAAGCACATATGGAGGTGGCCAATCTGTGCGAAGCGAGTTTACAGGGAGCCGATCTTGATGAAGTGTATTTGCAGGGGGCTAATCTCCTGCATGCGAAACTTCAAGGGAGTAATCTTTACAAATCGAAGATGCAGGCCGTTGATGTTCATCGCGCAGAACTGAGCGGGGCTAACAGTCATCAGCGGTCATCGTCTTTTGAGAAAAACATGAGATCGTCAATCGGGAAAAATCCGGATTTATCCGGGGTGGTTTTTGCTGGTGGATTAAGCCAGGACGATGTGAAGACCTCTGTCGAAGGCTTGCTCGCTAACTCCGAAGAAATATTGCGAGACAGACTCGCTGGCCACGCAAAAAAATTGCGAAACAAACTGGCATCTCATATTGACCAACCGGAAACCAATCAATTGCCAGAAGGCAGTCAAGCTGTTACCGGAGCCTATACAGAAGAAGAAGCTGAAAGATGGATTGCCGAATACGAAGAAGCCATGTCGGAGTTTCCTGAGGCGGGTGATAACTGATGCCGACCTTGCACTGGTTGACACGAGACGAGGGTATCCACGCCGTACAGAAAGTGTCCTACAGGTTACTGGATGAAGTCTCCGACCTGTCCGCTGGTGAATCGGACACCGGCAATATGCTGAAACCATGGCTGAAGAATAAAACGATGTGTGTCTTCTCTCTTGTCGGGGCGTTCTGGATTCCCGCTTTCGCGGGAATGACGAGGGGATGGACGGATAGCTGATGTTGGAACGAATCAAGGCATTGCGTGTGGAACTCAACAGAAGGGGATTGTCCGCGTTTATCATTCCTCATGCGGATGAATACCAGAATGAGTATTTGCCCGCTTGCGCGGAACGGCTGGCGTGGGTGACGGGGTTTACGGGGTCGGCGGGCACGGCGGTGGTGTTGGCCGATGGAGCCGCTATTTTTGTGGATGGACGCTATACGCTGCAGGTATGTAACCAGGTTGACCCACGGGTGTTTGAAACGCGGCATCTTCTGAAGGAACCCGTGTCGGCGTGGCTGGCCACCGCTCTGAAGCCTGGCGACACATTGGGGTATGATCCCTGGCTGCATACGCCGCAGGACGTCAAGCAATTGCAGGAGGCCTGTGCGCGTGCGCAGGCGGCGTTGATTCCCTGCGAACCGAATCCCGTTGATGCCGTATGGCGTGATCGCCCCGCTCCCCCCTCGGCACGAGTGGCGCCGCATGATCGCGCCTACGCCGGAACGTCATCGGAAGAAAAACGGCGGGAGATTGCCGTGGGATTGCGGCATGATGATGTGGGGGTTGTCGTCCTGACGGCTCCGGATTCCATTGCCTGGCTTCTGAATGTTCGTGGCGGCGATGTTCCGCATACTCCGTTGCCGCTTGGCTTTGCCCTGCTTTGTGATGACGGCACGGCGTCATTGTTTCTTGATCCTCGCAAGGTGTCCGACGGGCTGGCGTCTCATCTGGGGCCGGACGTGCGGCTGTGTGCCGCTGAAGAATTTTCCCCGGCCCTGGACCGGTTGGGTAAGGACGGCGCGCGCGTGTTGTGCGATCCGAAACGCACGGCGAGCTGGATTTCCGCGCGGCTGACGCACGCTGGCGCCCATGTGATTGAGGGAGATGATCCGTGTATGTTGCCGAAAGCCTGCAAAAATTCCGTGGAGATCAACGGGGCGCGGGACGCGCATCGGCGCGACGGCGCGGCCGTGTGTCGTTTTCTTGCCTGGATGGATCGGGACGCGCGGAACGGACAACTCTCCGAACTTGATGCCCAGTCGTACCTTGATGACTGTCGCCGCCGACAACCGCGCTGGCAGGATGCGAGTTTCCCGACGATTTCAGCCGCCGGCTCCAATGGCGCGATTGTGCATTACCGGGCCACGGCGCAGCATCATCAAATGATTCGGCCGGGGACGTTATACCTGGTGGATTCAGGGGGGCAGTATCTGGACGGCACGACCGATATCACCAGAACGATTGCTATTGACGCGCCCACGCCGGAATACCGGGATCGGTATACTCGTGTGCTTAAAGGTCTGATCGCGCTTGCCGGGGCGGTTTTTCCGAAGGGCACCACCGGCGCGCAGCTTGATGCGCTGGCCCGACGACCGCTGTGGGACGCGCGGTTGGATTATGATCATGGGACCGGGCACGGGGTTGGGAGTTACCTGGGCGTCCACGAAGGCCCGCAGGGTATCGGGAAAACCGCTCATGCGGTCGCGTTGCGGCCCGGCATGATTCTTTCCAACGAACCCGGGTATTATCAGAGCGGCGCGTATGGCATTCGTCTGGAAAATCTTGTGGTGGTGATTCCTGTGAAGCCGGGCGGCAATGACGATCGGGAATGGTTGACGTTTGAGACGCTGACGCTCGTGCCGTTTGACGCATCGCTGATTGACGAGTCGGCCTTGCATACGATGGAAATCAAGTGGCTCAATGCCTACCATGCTCGCGTGAGGCAGGTCATCGGCCCTCTTGTGGATGCGCCAACGGCCGACTGGCTGCATCGGGTGACCGAACCCCTGTCCGATGGGGAACGCGCGACATGAATCAGAACCCCACCGATGAACAGCGTGCCGGGCGTATTCGCGCGCAACTGGGGCAGACGGCGGACGTGGAAGACCTGTTCGTCAAGGGGGATCTGTTGCAGGTGCATGTTACCGAGTCGTTGTATAAACGGTTGGCGATTGATCGTGATCGCGGAAGAAAAATTGTGCTGATGCTGATGCGGCAGATGAAATTGGTCACGGGTCTGCAGGATGTCACGGTGAGAGTGTATTGTCGCAAAGAAAAGATGATTGAAGGAAAGGTCAAGGCGTTTGGAGGAGATAATGTGATGTATATGCTGGATTTGTAAGTGTCGGCGGTTGCCGGGGCTGTCCGGGAGGTCAACCGCGAGGAGCGTCTGTTGTTATCGCGCAAAGGAGTCTGCGTTATTATGAAACGATGTCTGTTTCCTGTCCTGTTCTCTGTTCTGTTTCTTTCTGTTTGCCCGGCGTTGCCCGTGCCGGCCGCCGAGCTGGTGACCATCAGGGGTGTCACGCTTATGGATGCCGGCCTGAACGACGGTGACAGTTTCACGGTCAAGGCCGGCGGACGCGCACTTGTCCTGCGGCTGTACTTCGTTGATTGCCCGGAAACCGCCTATGGCAGCAACATTGACCGGGAAAGAATCCGCGAGCAGCAAGATCATTTTGGCCTTCAAGACCCTCGTGCCGTGGTGCGTTTTGGTGCGCGGGCCGCCGAGTATACCAAGCGGGCATTGTCCAGGCCGTTCACCATTTACACCAGTCATGCGAAAGCGCCGGGACGCACGGCCACCGGGCGTGTGTATGCCTTTGTCAAAACTCGTGACGGCCGTGACCTGGCGCACATGCTTGTGCAGCAGGGTCTGGCCAGGATACACGGCAAAACCCGCCCGTCTCCCGGCGGCCTGGACAGCGACCTGGTGCTTGAAGAACTCCAGGATCTTCGGGTCGGCGCAGTGTTGAACCGGGAGGGAATCTGGGCGGAGTCCGATCCTGATGTGCTCGCCGAGAGGCGAAAGGCGCGGCGGAAGAAGCAGCGGGAAGATGTAGCATTTGGAAAGCAGTTCGCGCCTTCAACGGATAATCCCCTGTGCCTGAACAGCGCGTCAAAAAAACAGCTTGAATCCATTGCCGGCGTTGGCCCGGTGACGGCCAACAAAATTATCGCCAACAGGCCCTGGCGTTCTGTTGATGGCCTGATGACATTGCAGGGCATCGGGCCCAAAAAGCTGAGGAACATCAAACCTTATGTGACCGTGGATTGTCACAATGACTCAAGGCGCAAGGGGCAACCATGAACCACCATCAAAGCGGCGCCGGCGTTCTGGGACCGGCCACACGATGACCATGGAAGCCGATCCTGTTCTGGAATCCGCTCCGTCTCACACGACGGCTCCCGATGGTGTCACGGCTTCGCCGGATGTGCACGTCCTGACCGTGGAAGGCAAGACGATTATTCTGGTGGGGACGGTGCATGTGTCGCGGGAATCCGCGGCGCTGGTTCGCGCCGTGATTGAAGAGACACGTCCGGATGCGGTGTGCGTGGAGTTGGATGCCCGCCGCTACGACGCCTTGTCCCGGCAGCAGCGCTGGGAGTCGTTTAATCTGAAAGAGGTGATCAGAAAAAAGCAGTTAAGCACCCTGCTGGCGAATGTGTTGTTGGCGTCCTGGCAAAAACGCCTGGGCGATCAGCTCGGCATTCTGCCGGGAATGGAAATGCTTGAAGCGGTCACTGTTGCCGAGAGGCTCGCCATTCCGGTCGTGCTTTGCGACCGCGATGTGCGCGTCACCATGCGGCGGGCCTGGCGCTTCACGCCGTTTTTGCAGAAAAGCCTGCTGGCGTCTTCGCTCCTTGTGAGCGTCTTTGACACCACGCCGGTGACTGAAGCATCGTTGCGGGATTTGAAAAAACAGGACGTGTTGTCGGAGATGATCCGGGAATTGGGCGAGACAGTGCCGACGTTGAAAGCCGTGCTGATTGATGAGCGGGACCGGTACCTGGCGGAAAAAACATTGCGGGCCGAAGGCAGGACGGTGGTCTCGGTGGTCGGCGCCGGGCACGTGGAAGGGATGCAATCCATTCTTCTGGGTGAACGGCATGGCACGCTGGATGCCCTGGATGTGATTCCTCCCGTGTCTCCCTTGTGGAAATGGGTGGGGTGGTGCATCCCGGTGATGATTCTCGGTTCCATCGCCTTGATTGGCTACCAAAAAGGGGCGGCGGCGGCGGGAGACAGCGCCGTGTTCTGGATCGTGGCCAACGGTGTGCCCAGCGGGGTGGGCGCCTTGCTGGCATGGGCGCACCCGTTGACGATTGTGGCGGCTGTGGCCGGGGCGCCGTTTACGAGTCTGACGCCGGTCCTCGGGGTCGGGTATGTGACCGCTTTTGTGCAAGCCTGGATGCAGCCGCCGCTTGTCCGCGAATTTCAGACCGTGGCCGAGGATATCGTCATCCCGCGTCGCTGGTGGCAAAACCGCCTTCTGCGGGTGTTTTTGGCGTTTCTGTTGCCCACCATCGGCAGCGTCATCGGCACATGGGTCGGCGGCACGCGTATCGTATCAAATTTGTTTTAGGTCATTGTCGTACAGGACAACGTGATATGGCTGCGAAGAAGGCGAAGCGAGACGGCGTTGAGAATGTCCACCTTGTCTGATGGCATGTCCCGTGGCCGCGAGAAACGGAAGCCATCACTCGCGCGTTGATCGGCCATGACGACGTTGCGCGTCGCGCCTTAGGGCGCTGGCTGTTTGGTGGTATGTTGAAACACGCATTGCGGGCAGGTGTAATGAATGAAGCGGCCTTCCCCCACGAGTCGTTTGCGCATCGGAATCCGGCACCATGTGCAGGGGCGGTCGGGAAGGGTGTCGTCCGGCGGGGGTGAGGATTTCGGAGAAGTCGTGTGCATGGCGGCATTGTCGTGAAGCCCGACCACGGTTGTCAATGAAGAAAAAATTGATGCAAGACTCGCCCGCTCCCGCAGGCGGCATTCCCGCACTGGTGGTGTCGGGGTTTTTGGGCGCGGGAAAAACCACGCTTGTGCGGCATCTGCTTCAGGAGGCACAGGCGCAGGGGACGCGGCTGGCGGTGGTGTCCAATGAATTTGGCGCCCTGGGGATTGATCAGGCCCTGTTGGGCATCCGGGCCGGCTCGCATTATGTGGAATTGGAAGGCGGGTGTGTCTGTTGCAAACTGTCCGATGAATTGGTGACAACGCTGCAACGGATCCGGGAAGACGTGCGACCGGATCGCATCGTGGTCGAAACATCCGGCGTGGCGCTGCCCTTTGATACGCTGCTCAATTTCTGGCGGGAGCCGGTTGCGGCGTGGGTGGGGGCCTGTGTGTCGGTGGTGGTGGTGAATGCGGAGCAGGTGGCGGAAGGGCGTGATCTGGATGGCACCTTTGAGCAGCAGGCGTCATCGGCCGATTTGTTAATCCTGAACAAACTTGATCTTGTCAGTCCGGATCAACGTGATTCGGTGCAGGCACGGGTGCAGCGTCTGGCCGAAGGGACGCCCGTGATTCAGGCCGTGAATGCCGGCGTCAGTACGCTGGTGTTGTTTCCCCCGGACCCCGAGAGTCGTCCCCGGCAAGAGCGCCGTCACTTGACACATGCGTCACATACTCATGAGGCATTTGAGACGGAGGAATGCGTGGTGGAGCGCGGGATTGCACCGGACGCGCTCATCGCCAGGGTTCAGTCGTATCGCGCGTTGAGAGCCAAAGGTTTTGCGCAGACCTCTGATGGACTGCGTCTTGTGCAGGGCGTTGGCCCGAGAGTGGAGTTGCTTAAGCCTGCCATGCCTCCTCCCGACCACCTGATGGGGCGCATTGTCCTGATTCGGAAAAGCCCCGCGCACGGCGCCGTCCATGAAGGGCGGGCGTGCGACTCGCCTTTGCCAGGCTGATCATCCGGCGTGCGCTGGTGTTACGGTGCGGTCTGCTTCAGCAGGTGGGGATGCTGTGTGGCCATTGCTTCCTGAATGTCGGGGTCCAGTGTGGCGCGAAACAGCGTTTTGGTTTTTCCGAGATGCGTGAGCGACAGATTGGTGGCGCCTCGTAAATTGACGCCCTGCAGAATGGCTCCGGTGAGCGAGGCATCCTGCAGGTTGGCTTCGGACAGATCGGAGTCTGAGAGGTCGGCTTCCCGCAGATCGGCCATCCTGAAGTCGGCATGCGCCAACGTGCATCCCCGTAAATTCCCCCAGGGCAGTGAGGCGCGAGTGAGATTGGCTTTGGTGAGATCCGCGCCCGCGAGGGTCGCGCGAATCAGTCCCGTTCCACTGAAGTCCACCATGACGAGCGTGGCGCGGGTGAGGGTAGCCTTGAGCAGGTTGGCCTCAATGACATCCGCTTCCGTCAGATTGGCGTCGGTCAAATCGGCTTCTTCAAAATTGGCCCGGAGGAGATAGGCGTCGGATAAATCCGCTCCGGTCAGGTCGCACCGGGTAAAATCCATTTGTGTGAAATCATAACCCGAGAGGTCCGCGCCTCGCAGATCTGGTTGCACGTCCGGGTGCGTCCGCCTGAATTTATTCCAGACGTCCACCCCTTTCAGGACACGATCAAGATGTTCCGGATTGGCCATGCGGGCGTGAGGCGATGGTGCGGGGAATGGATGAGTGAGACAGGCCGTCCGGCGCGGGTTTCGCGTGTGGGCCGTGCGTCAACAACCGGTCAGCGTTTTTTGAGGAAGCGCAGAAATTCAGAGTCAGGGCTAAGCACCATGGTCGTGTCGGAGGAGAACGTTTTCTTGTAGGCTTCCATGGAACGGATAAATTCAAAGAATGCCACGTCCTGGCGATACGCTTTGGCGTAAATTTTGTACGCTTTGGCGTCACCCGTTCCTCGAATTTCCTGGGAGGTTTTATAGGCTTCGGCTAAAAGAATCTGGCGTTCTTTTTCGGCTCCCGACCTGATTTTCTGCGCTTCTTCCGCGCCCTCGGCTTTGTACTGTTTGGCGATCCGTTCCCGTTCGGCTTGCATCCGGTCAAACACGGCTTTGGCATTTTGCTCCGGCAGGTCCGCGCGTTTGATGCGGACGTCCAGCACTTCCAGGCCATATTTCGAGGCTTTGGTATTGGCGCGTTTTGCCACCTCGGACATGATCAACAAACGGTTGGCGGAGACAATTTCCAGAAGTTCATGACGACCGAGTTCTACGCGCAGTTCGGAATAGATGATGTCGTCCAACCGTTGAAGCGCTCCCCGCTGGGTTTGGAACGCTTTGTAGACCATCAGCGGATCCACGATTTTCCATTTGGCGAAATTATCAATCAAAATGGTTTTTTTGTCCTGGGTAATGACTTCGCGGGCGAGCACGTCATAATCCAGCAACCGTTTGTCGAAGTACCGCACTTCCTGGACAAAGGGGATTTTGAATTTGAGTCCCGGCTCCGTCACTGTCCGCTTGGGTTCACCCAATTGGACCACAATGGCGGTTTGGGTTAAATCCAGCACGAAAAACGGTGACACGCCCAGTACGATCAGCAGGACGATGACCGCAACGATGCCGATGAGAAGATTTTGTTTCATCAGGGGGCGGCCTTGGTGTTGGGGGTGGTCCCTGTCCTTTTTTTCATCCGGTCCAACGGCAGGTACGGCAACACGTTGCCCAGGGCTTTGGAATCAATAACGATCTTGTCCACCTTGGAGAGGACTTCCTCCATGGTTTCGATATAGACCCGCTTTGAGATGATGGTTTTGGCCTTTTTGTATTCCGCGAGTGTTTGCAAAAAATGACTCGCTTCGCCTTCGGCCCTGGCGATTCTGGCCTGGGAGTAGCCTTGCGCCTGGTTGATGTCCTGGGCCGCCTGGCCTTTGGCTTTTGGAATGATGTCGTTCCTGTACCCGTGAGCCTGGTTGATGAGCTGCTCCCGTTCCTCTTTGGCGCTGGCGACGTCTTTGAAAAATTTGGCCACTTTCTGCGGAGGATTCACGTCAAGCAATTGCACGGTGGCAATCTGCACGCCGCTCTGGTATTCATCCACGATGCTTTGCAGCAGGTCCTGTGTGGATTGCTGAATGGCGGCTTTGCCCACGGTCAACGCTTCGTCAATTTTATTTTTGCCCACGACTTCCCGCATGGCGGCTTCCGCCGACTTGCGGATGGTTTCTTCAATGTCGGCCACGTTGAACAGGTAGCTTTTGGCGTCGCTGATTTTGTACTGGACGATGAATTCAACGGAGAGAATGTTCATGTCTCCGGTCAGCATAAGCGCTTCCTGTGGCACAATTTGCGCCCGGCCACGGAGGTTGGTGCGAAACCCGACTTCAATGCGGTGGAGTTTTTCGACTTTGGGTGTGACGACGGTTTCCAGAAAGGGCGCTTTGAGGTGGGGCCCTGGTCCCACGGTCCGCACCACATCGCCAAACCGTTTCACCAGTCCTTCTTCGTCGGGTTCAACTTTGAACACCGATTGCGAGAGTACGAGCACGACTGCGACGAGCAGGATGATGGACTTTATGCCACGTGTCGGTTTCATCCGTTGCCACTGATCCCTGGCTTTTTTGAGGACATCATCAAGCGGATCGCCCCCGCCTTGCTGACCCCATGGATCTCCTGGTTCCCATGCCATACGTTGTACTCAATCGTGAAGGTGAAGGATGTTGTGATGAACAGGAAGCATATTTACTACCGTAACAGAAAGCGGAGGGGGTGGCAACTGTCTTTCCGTCATACGTCTTTCCGTCATTCCCGTCCTCCTTTTGTCATTCCCGCGAAAGCGGGAATCCATCCTCGCATGGCAAGGCAGGTGTCTGACACACACAAACAGACGGATGGATGCCAAGATGGATTCCCGTTTGCACGGGAATGACGGAAAGAGGTCCCCCCCCCCCCGGAAGGAGGGAGATCGGAAAGAAAAGGAGGGGGGACATTCCTGTCCCCTGCCCTTAGTCCCCCTCCGAAAGAATGGAGATCAGCAAGAGAGAGCGGGAGCGCAGAGCGCGCTACCCGAATGCCGCTGCGGCCAACGCCACGGCTACCACCGGGGGACAGGAATGTCCCCCCTCCGTTATAACTGCCAGCTCCATTCCCATTGTAATTGAAGACGGTGCTCGTTATTGATGGTGGCGCGCTCGCGGTGGGCGGCTTCCAGATTCAATTTTATGCCGGGCGATAACTCCCAGCGCGCATCCATGCGCTGGGTGCAGCCGCCGCCTTGTAATAACGACGCGGCCAGGTACGGACGAACCATCCCAAACGACGACGGCAGGCCATAGCCCACTTCACTGTCCATCCGCATCCGCGCCGAGGACGCGGCCGATGATGTGACGCCGGACGTGACACCACCGATACCACCCAGCGCACCAGTCTGCCAGAGTCGCTCTATGCCGCTGTTCTCTTGGCCGTAGCTCGGTGACAGGCTGAACGACAGGCCGTGGCCGTCAGGCCCCGGTGTGAGCCGTAACGCGCCGCTGACGTCCCATTTTCACATGGCAAGGCGGGTGTCTGACACACAAACAGACGGATGGATTTTCGGATGGATTCCCGTTTGCACGGGAATGACGGAAGGATGGCCTCCGACGGAAGGAGGGCCCCCGATGGAAAGAGGGCCCCCGACGGAAAGAGGGCCCCCGACGGAAAGAGGGCCCCCGACGGAAAGAGGGCCCCCGACGGAAAGAGGGCCCCCGACGGAAAGAGGGCCCCCGACGGAAAGAGGGCCCCCGACGGAAAGAGGGCCCCCGACGGAAAGAGGGCCCCCGACGGAAAGAGGGCCCCGCTTAGTCCCCCCCGGAAGGGTGGAGATATGAAGGAAGGAGGGAGGTATGAAAGGAAAGGAAAGGAGGAGAGGGGATGAGAGCAGCAAAAAGAAAGAAGGGATGGAGCGCAGAAAGAAAGAGGGAGAGGGGAGGCCGGATGGTTGAAGGGAGCGGAGCGCGTTTAGAGGGATGAACAACGGGGCGGGGCGGAGCGGAGCCGAGTCGTAGCGACCAGGCTCCGCTGAACCATCATGGCGTGCCCTACCGTGCGCTGTCTTTCATCATGGTGGAGTCTTTCATCATGGGGGTGTCCCCTATGGTCAGGCGTTCCTCCATCTTCGCCAGGGTTGCTTTCCCTATGCCCCGGACTTTTACCAGCTCCTGCACACTTTGGAACTGCCCATGACTGGTTCGATAGGCGACGATCCGCTTGGCCAGCTCCTTGCCGATGCCCGGCAATGTTTGCAGTTGCTTTGCAGTGGCGGTGTTCACGTTTACAGGGCTCATGTCCATGGCTTTCATGTCCATGGCTTTCTTATCCATGGCCTTCTTATCCATGCTTTTCATGTCCATGGTGTCTTCGGCTGCGAATGCCATGCCGGAAACACCGATGAGGCACATCAGCATGATTATGCTGATCGTTACGGATGAGCGAGTGCGTTGTTGAACTGGTGTCACGATAACCCTCCTTGAGAAATAATGAATGGTGGTACACTCCAATGCCGATTTTTTCTATCCTAGCATAGAACCTGCCTAAAAAAACGAGTGTGCCTTTTTTGTTGGGGACACCCAGGCTGCTTGATTCCGCATGGTGCGTCTTTGCCGGTGTTGCGCTGGCGCGCAGGCTTTCTTCTCAACTCCACGGGCGCTTGCGGGATGGGCAGGGGAGCGCGCCCCCCGCGCCTTTAACGCGGTATCGCGTTATGGCGAGGCGGTGAAGCCGTACACGTTGCCGATTTTGGCTCGCAGGTAGGTTAAAAACGGGTCCACGCCGAGCGTTTGGCCGGTGATGCGGTGCAGGAGTTCGGCGGATGAATAGCGGCGTCCGTGTTGATGGATGTGCTGGTTGAGCCAGGCACGGAGCGATTGCAGTCGTCCCTGCTGGATGTCCGTGTCCAGCGTCGGGATGTCCTGCCGGACCTGCCTGTCAAACATTGAGGCGTAGAGGTTGCCCAGGGTGTAGGTGGGAAAATAGCCAAACGAGCCCAGCGACCAATGGATGTCCTGCAATACGCCGTCGGTGTCCTGTTCGGGGATAATCCCCAGGTAATCTCTCATGTGCTCCCGCCACAGCGTCGGCAGATCTTCAACCGCCATGCGCTTTTCCATTAAGGCCCGTTCAAGGTCAAAACGGACCATGATGTGCAGGTTGTAGGTGACTTCGTCCGCTTCTACCCGAATCAGGGAGGGGCGTACTGTATTCAGGGCGGCGTACAGGTCATCCAGGGATACCGCCCCGAATTGTGCCGGGAAGTGTTGTTGGAGGAGGGGGAAAAAGTGGATCCAAAAGGCTTTGGAGCGTCCGATATGATTTTCCCATAATCGCGATTGGCTTTCGTGCATGCCCAGGGAGAGCGGCTGGCCCAGGGGGGTGCCGTATTGCTCCTGGGGCAGGCCCTGTTCATAGAGGCCGTGCCCGCCTTCATGGATGCAACTGAACAGGCAGGAGGGGAAGTCCTGTTCAAAGACGCGGGTGGTCACGCGGACGTCGGTGGGGTGCATGGCCGTGGTGAAGGGGTGGGCGGACAGATCCAGCCGTCCCCGTTGAAAGTCATACCCCATGGCGCGCAATACCTGTGTGCCGAATTTGATTTGCTGTGCGTGGTCGCAGGATTGGTACAACAGGCGGTCATTCGGCGGTGATGCGGAGGCTCGGACGTCTTCCAGCAGCGCTGTCAGCCCGTGGCGAAGGGTGGCGAACAGCGGGTGCAGTTGCGAGACGGTGGCTCCTGGCTCGTAGTCGTCCAGGAGCGCGTCGTATGGGGACTCGGCGTAGCCCATGTATTCCATCTCTTCAAATTTCAGGGTTACGATGGTGCGAAGGTGGGGAAGAAACCGCGCGAAGTCATTGTTGTGACGCGCTTCAATCCATGCCTGCCGGGCCAGGGAGCAGGCGTGCTCCAGACGTGCCACGAAGTCGGATGGAAGTTTTTTGGCTTTGCTGAAGTCGCGCCAGGTTTCCCGAAGCAGGGCACGGGAGGTGTCGTCCAACCCGGCGGTGTCGGTGACGCACCCGGTGGCCGGGTCAATGTGGGGCAGCAGCAGCGTTTCCATGTCGGCGGACACCAGTTTGTCGTGGGCAAGTGTCTGAAGGGTGGCCAGTTGCGCGGCACGGGCGTACCCGCCGCCGGTCGGCATGCCGGTTTCCTGATCCCAGGACAGCAGGGCGACGGCATCCCTGATGTGTTGAATTTCCAGGAGCGCGGTTTTGAGGGTGTCAAGCATGTGTGCGGGGTGCGGCATGGGGTGTGCGCGTGGTCACAGTCTGCGCCGCATCGGTGATGCCGAAGGGACTGCGGGACTGTACAAAGCGGCAGGAGTGATTGCAAGGTGGCGCGGGCAAGGCGTGCGCGAGGGGCGCATTATGTTGTTTTCATGTTGTGATTCCCCTGCGATGCGGCGGGACGGGCCTGGCGGCGTTGCGATGTCGCCGCATGGGCGCCGCCGTGCGGGATGCCGTCGTTCCTGGACAGGGTCGCGTGACTCATGCGGGGCGCCACATTGTTCCGCAATTCGGTTACGTACCATTCCGCAGGTGTCTTCCTCACCATAGATTTTGTGGCACATTTTTTTCGCTACCATGCCCGAAAAATAGGCAGACTGGTCTATGATCTCTTCTGTGCTTTGCGATGGTTCTTTATACAAAAACAATCCACAACCTTTTCCCCATTTTTCGTGGATGAAGTGTGTCAATGCGCAATGTGTAATACATTCAAATATCTGTGAGTAGTTGATCAACATGAGGCGCCGACGATGGCGGTGAACGGCCTGGAGATGTCTGTGCCGGCCGGGAAAAACCGGGCGGGTGTTCTGCGAAGAACGGGGAGGCGCGCACGCTTGTATGTGACGGGGTCGTGAAGGGGAGGAACGGCTCGCCACACGTGCTTCCGGGCCAGGGTACGCCGGGGCGATGGAGGCGGAGCTTATCGCCCGGTGGCCCGGCTCCTGTCAGCGATGCGCATCACTTGAGAGTGTGGGGAGTTGATAATCCAGCAATTTTCGAAGCTCAAACTCGGCGCCGTCCCGAAACCGTTCGGCTTCGTGCTCGTCCGGGAATGGGCCGTATACTCTTGGTTCGAGAAAGTTGCAGGCGACCCGAACAAACCATCGCGCTTTGCCTTTTGGCCGGCTCTGTGTAAAGACCATCGTTTCCTTGTGCTCAATGGTGGCCTGACTTGTCATCATGCGCCTCCTTTTGTGTGGAAACCATCATTGCCGCTCTTTATGACCGCTCGCTCGTCCGGTACGCTTGATGCCGGAAGTTTGTGAGAATCGTTTTCCCGACTCTCCGTCACGGTGCGATTGAGGCAACCGGTTACGCCTGCGTGATAAGACCGTTTATTCTCTATGCTGTAGGGCGTAGAGACGGATGCCACAATATACGGTATTTTTTCGTTTTATACAAGATGTGGATGGAGCCAGCGCCTTTGGCGCCCGTGGTCATTGGCGAGCCGTGATTGGATGGGAGATGTTATCGCTGTGCTTGTTGCCGGTCTTCTCTGGTCATGGACGCAAGAATTTGCTTGCGCTGTTCGCGTGCCGTGTTCAGATCGCTTGCCATGTTCAGGTTCGGGTACAGCGCCAATGCGCGGTCGTAATGTCGCAGCGCTTCGGCTTTGCGGTTGAAGTGAAACAGCCCGATGCCTGTCAGGTGGTGGGCTTTTGCGTCATCGGGATAGCGCGCAATTACCTGTTGCGCCGCCGCCAACCCTTCCGCATACCGCTTCTGGTTGATCAGCACCACGGCAATGTTCCTCATCGCGATTTGGTACTCCGGTTTTATCCGCAGCGCCTCGCGGTAACGCGCGATTGCTTCCTCTTTGCGGCCCTGCTTTGACAGCAGCCGGCCGATACTGACGAGCAGTCCATGGGTATCCGGTTGCCGCTCAAAGGCGGTTTGGAAGGCGGCGATCGCTTCCAGGTTGCGCCCCTCGGCCTCCAGGTAGTTCCCAAGATTGTGGTGGGCGCCGCGGGCCTGCGGGTTGTGGGCAATGACGTGGGTGAAAAAGGTGCCGGGGTCGTGGTAGATGCCGGCATGGTTCCAGGTGAGGAGGCTTGCCACCGCCAGTATGGCCGCCCCGGCCGCTCCAATGGCTATCCGCGCCGGCCGCGCGCGGCGCGGCGGCAGGGCGCCGAGGCCCCGTTGACAGGCACGGCTCACGGCGGCGATCACGACGGCGATCAGGCCGATGCCGGCGAGGTATTGATAACGGTCGGCGACAAACGAGAACTGCATATAGCCGAAGTCCACGAAGCCCAGCGTCGGGGACAGTGCCACCGCAAAGAACAGCACGCCGGCCAGCGGCCCGCGACCGAGCGGCCGGCGCCAGCGCCACAACACCGCCACCACCGCCGCAACGCCGGCCGCGCAGCCCCAGGCCAGCGCGTCGCCGATGCCGTGCTCCCAATGCGGATAGACCCCGGTCAATCCCACCGGCCACAGCAGTTTGCCGGCGTAAAATGCCAGGGCGCGCGACGCAATCAGCCCGCGCTCCAGCGGCGAATAGGCGAATGAGATGTGTTCAATGCTGATGTAATAGGCATAGTCGGCCAGCGTGATGCCAAGCCCCACCAGAAAGAAGGGCAAGGTGCGGATGCCATCGGCCAGGGTCACGCGCCCGTGCCGCCACCAGTGCCAGAGCAACAGCGTCACCGGCAGGGTGATGGTGATGGATTTGCTGAACAGGCCGAGCACGAACAACACCCCCGCCAGGAGGTAATGCCCCTCTCGCCGCTCCCCTCGCCGCATTTCCGCGAAGCGGATATAGGCGAGCACGGAGGCGAGATAGCACAAGGTCGCCAGGATGTCCTTGCGCCCGATGACCCAGGCCACCGATTCCACATGCAGCGGATGCACCGCGAAGACCGCCGCCGCGAACCATGCGCCGGGCACTTCCAACCGCCGCAGCAGGCGCCACAGCAACAACACAACCCCGGTATGCAGCAGCAGGTTGACGAGGTGATAGCCGAGCGGCGCCAGCCCCCATAATTTATGCTCCAGCCAGAAGGTGGTATAGAGCAGCGGCCAGTAGTGGGCTTCGTATGGAAGCAGCGCACGCGGGGTGAACCAGATTTGCGCCAGCCCCGACCAGGTGTGAAGCGGCGCGGCCTTGGGCAGTATGATCTCGTCATCCCACACGAACCCCGCCGAGAGTGTCGGAATGTAACTGACCGCCACCAACAGGCACAGCGCCGCGCCCGCGAATGCGATACAGGCACGATGGGACATGCCGGGCACGGGGGATGCGGCCGGCATCGGCGGCTTGCGCGGCGCGTCGTTCCCGTTCGGCGGCGTTGGCGTCCGGACGCGAGGGTGTTGCTTTCTCGCCATATGATGGTGCCCGTGAGCGGGACGGCAGGTGCGTTATTCTCTTTTACAGCGCCCGCGTTTCTTCGTGGTCATACAACGCGTTGTGTGGCTCATGCAGGGTGGCGGTCCAGGTGACGGTCATCAGGGAGAGAGTGTCCGGCGTGCCGCGCAGGCCGTGTCTTCCCATGCCACGCGCGCAGAAGCGGCAGCGGAGCCATGGTTGACACACACTTCATGTTTCGCATGGAAATCATACAGAACAGGCAACAATCAATGATTGGCACAGGATGATACAGCAAGCCGCCGATGAGAATCAAAACGTCCGGTGTCGTTACGTGGATTTGCCGGGTGGGGCAGGGCGCTGCCTGGCATAACGAGTCGCCAGGAACAGGCCGACAGGATAGGCCAGGAGGGCGCCGAGTACGCCAAGGGTGAGGGCCCCCAGGGTAAAGGGCAGCAGGAGGGGCATGACCCATTCGTAGAATCCGTAGAGGGAAAAGTGTTCCCAGGCAAAGTCCGGAACGTTGGACATGCCGACGAGATACATGCCCGTCCACATTGTGGCTGCGAGAATCGGGACCACGGTCCAGGGATTGTTCATGAGCGACCCCACCAGCAGCGCGGGAAAATTCAGACGAAACATCCAGGCCACAAAGACCGCGCTGACACAATGCAGCCCGTAGGTCGGCGAGAACGCAATAAAGACTCCGAGGGAGAACGCCAGGGCTGTTTGATGCGGTGTGTGGCGGAGCGCCAGCGCTTCCCTGATTGTGGCGCGCATGGTGTTGAGGGATATCACGACGACGGTATCGGCGGGGGGGCGCCGCGTGGTGCGGCAAAGTGGCGATAACTCTTCTGAACGAGTTTGCGGATCCGGCCTTGAGGGAGTTTCAGTTGCCGGCCGGATGGTTTCGGTGTGATGTCGCCAATCCAGGCAATGGGCACTCCGGTCTGTTTGGAGAGGCCCAGCACGGTGTCATGGTGTTGGGCGCCGGCGGTAAACAGCAGCTCATAATCTTCTCCTCCGCTCAACGCGAATGCGAAAGGGTCCAGGTGATGGCTGCGGGCAAAGGCGTGCAATTGCGGGGAGAGGGGCAGGGCATTCATCCGGATTTCGATGCCCACGTGACTGTGCTCGCAGATGTGCCCCACGTCGCCCGACAGTCCGTCGGAGAGATCAATGGCGGCATGCGCTACACCCCGTGTGACCAGGGTCTGCCCGATGCCGAGCCTGGGGGTGGGTCGTAAATGGCGCTGGGTTAAAAATTTTTCAATCACGGACAGTCTGGATTTTTGACGGCGCCGGGCGCGGGTCTGCAGGATGTGCAACCCGGCGCGCGCGTCCCCCAGCGTGCCGGTCACGTACAGCCGATCGCCCGCCTTCGCGCCGCTTCTGGTGAGTGCGCGGTTTGATGGAATCGTCCCGATGATGGTCAGGTTGAGAAAGAGGTGCCCCGGAGACGATGAGGTGTCTCCGCCGACCAGATCAACTCCGCTGGAGCCGCAGGCGTCCCGGATCCCCCGGTACAACGCGCGAATGTGTTGCGCCGGCACGCGGGCGGGAACGGCGATGGAGACCAGCAGGCACAATGGGCGTCCTCCCATGGCCGCAATGTCGCTCAGGTTGGCCGCTCCCGCTCGAAAGCCGACATCTTTCAGGGTCTGAAACGCGAGGTCAAAATGGATGCCTTCAATGAAGGTGTCGGTGCTGAGAAGCAGTTGCTGGCCCGTTTGTGTGTTCAGAATGGCGGCGTCGTCTCCAATGCCTTGCCGCACCAGGGGGGAAGACGTTGGCCATTGCCGTTGCAACTGTCGGATCAGGCCAAATTCTCCAACCGTTTCGAGGGCGTTGCGTCCGGGGGCTGTGCTCATATGTCATGAAGCACGGTCGGGGGCTGCGGCGGTGCGCCGCCGGGCCTTGGTCGCGGGCCGCGCCGCCGCCCGTTTTTTGCGATGCGGCACCCCCGTTTTGGCCTGCGTGCATTTTGAGGTGTTCAGCGCCATGCGCATGCGGGGCGGCAAATGGAGCGCCGCGGCAAAGACCTGGTCCACGGTTTCCGCAAACAAAATTTTCATGTTTTGCAGTAAATGTTTCGGGAGTTCCTCCAGATCTTTTTCATTGTGTTTGGGGAGGATGACGGTGGGGATGGCGGCCCGCTTTGTCGCCAGTAATTTTTCTTTTAATCCGCCGATGGGGAGGATGCGGCCCCGCAGCGTAATTTCTCCCGTCATGGCGATGTCGTGGCGGACGGGAAGGTTAGCGACACTCGAGGCGATTGCCGTGGCCATGGTAATCCCCGCCGAGGGGCCGTCCTTGGGGATGGCGCCCGCGGGAACGTGGACGTGGATGTCGGTCTCGGCAAAGTCGTCCTGGTTGATGCCGAGCGACTCGGCCTGGGTGCGGACGTAGCTCAATGCGGCCTGGGCGGATTCTTTCATGACGTCACCCAGATGGCCGGTTAACGTCAGGTTGCCTTTGCCTTTCATCCGGGTGGCTTCAATGTGCAGCGTCTCGCCGCCTGTTTCCGTCCAGGCCAGCCCGGTCGCCAGCCCGACCTGATCTTTTTCTTTTTCGATTTCCGGCAGATGTTTCGGCACGCCCAGATAGGTGTGGAGTGAGTGGGGCGTGAGGGTATGCCGCCTGGGTTTGCCTTCGGCCACCCGCCGGGCCACTTTGCGCATGGTGTTGGCGATTTCCCGTTCCAGGTTTCGGACGCCGGCCTCGCGTGTGTAATGCGTGATGATGCGCTGAATGGCGTCATCGGTAATGTGAAAGTGTTTTTCGGAGATCCCGTGTTCTTCCAGTTGTCGCGGGATTAAATAGCGCCGGGCAATCCCCAGTTTTTCTTCCTCGGTATAGCCGGGAATGTCAATAATTTCCATGCGGTCCCGGAGCGCCGGCAGGATGGGATCAATGAGATTTGCCGTGGTGATGAACATGACGTTGCTGACGTCAAACGGGACGCCCAAATAGTGATCCGTGAACGCGTGGTTTTGCTCGGGGTCCAGGACCTCCAGCAGGGCGGCCGACGGATCACCCCGAAAATCCATGCCGACTTTATCCACTTCATCCAGCATGAACACGGGATTGTTGGTGCCCGCCTGTTTGATGCCCTGGAGGATGCGGCCGGGCAGGGCGCCGACGTAGGTGCGGCGGTGTCCTCTGATTTCGGCTTCGTCCCGCACGCCGCCCAGGCTGATGCGCACGCATTCCCGCCCCAACGCCCGCGCAATGGATTTCCCCAGCGAGGTTTTGCCCACGCCGGGCGGGCCGACAAAGCACAGAATCGGGCCCTTGAGTTTTGCTTTGAGTTTGCGCACGGCCAGATATTCGAGGATGCGTTCTTTGACTTTTTCCAAATCATAGTGGTCTTCGTTGAGGACCGTATGGGCGGCTTGAATGTCCAGGTTGTCCGTGGAGGCGTTGCTCCAGGGCATTTCGACCATCCATTCCATGTAGGTGCGCACCGTCGCCGCTTCGGCGGTATCCGGGTGCATTTTTTCCAGCCGTTTGAGTTGCTTGTCCGCCTCTTTCCCGACCTTCTCCGGCATGTGGGATTCGTCAATGCGCTTGCGAAATTCCGCCACTTCTTCGGCGCGGTCATCCAATTCCCCCAGCTCTTTTTGAATCGCTTTCAACTGTTCGCGCAGAAAATAATCGCGTTGCGTTTTGTCAATTTCATCTTTGGTGTCGGCATGGATTTTCTGCTGCATGGACAGCACTTCAATCTCTTTCGAGATGATGTCGCTGACGCGCTTGAGCCGGGCCACCGGATCGTCAATTTCCAGGATGGCCTGGGCCAGCTCCACTTTGACCCCGAGGTTCGACACAATCACGTCCGCCAGACGGCCGGGCTCCTCGACGTTTTCGATGACCACCATGACGTCCGGCATGAAGACTTTTCCCATGCCGGCGATGCGATCCACCCGTTCTTTGGCCGCGCGAATCACGGCTTCGGTTTCGAGGGACGGGGGCTGTTCCCCAGGCGCCGGCGTCGTGCGAAGCCGAACGGAATAAAACGGGCTGGACTGCGTATAGTCGACGATGGCCGCCCTGGCCAACCCCTGAACCAGAATTTTGATCCGTTCGTCCGGAAGCTTCAGCATGCGTCGGATGATGCCGACCGTTCCGGTTGTGAACATATCTTCCGGTTGCGGGGATTCCGTGTCGTGGGCTTTTTGTGTCGCCAGCAACACCATTCTGTTCCCGGCGAGCGCCGTCTCAATGGCCTGAATGGACATGGCGCGTCCGACAAACAGGGGCAGCACCATGTACGGGAACACGACGATGTCCCTGACGGGGATCAACGGCAACTGATCGGGAATGTCACTGTGTTGCGGAGTCGGATGGAAGTCCTGATTCATGGAGACCTGGTCGACCTTTTGCGTACATGGTCCCTGGCGAAGATGGCAGGGAACGAGCAGAAGAAAGGATGCGGGTGGGGCGCAGGACCGGGGGGGCACCACGCATCGCGCCTGGTTGATTCATGCGGGGGTGACGACCGGGGTCCCCCGAGTCCTGTTCCCATCGGGCACTGGATAGTAGGGGAACGAAAAAATGAATGTCAAGGCGGGGCACTCCGCGCGAGGCGCGAACGGCGTCAGTGTTGAAACGCGGTGGATGAATCCGCAAACTGTATAAGCTCAGAAACCTTTGGCACTCCGCCTCAAGAGGAGCGCCATGCAAATTCACCATGCCGGATACCGCATCCGGGGGTTTTACCGAGTAGCCCATTTAGGGCATGTTTGGGGGATGACTTACAAACATGCCCAACACCGCCTTGCAATCCTGACATTTGCCGACCGGCACGGCAAAATCGCTGCCAGCGAGGCCTTTACGGTCAGTATTCGTACGCTCTATCGCTGGCGTCAGACCCTCAAACACAACGCCGGCAACACCGCCGCGCTCACGCCTAAGTCCTGTGCTCCGCACCGGCGCCGGCGACCGGCCACGCCACCGCTCCTGAGCGAGCAAATCCGGCAGTTGCGCCGACAATACCCCAACCTCGGCAAGGCCAAACTCCATGTGTTATTACGCGACTGGTGCGCACAGCGGCGCCTGGCGCTGCCGAGCGTTTCCACCATCGGGCGCCTCATTGCCAAAGACCCGCATACAATGCGCCACGCTCCCGCGCGTCTCTCACCCACCGGGCGCCTCAAACCGCTACGGCGTACCCGCAAAACACGCAAACCCAAACACTACCAGCCGCCACCACTGGCCCTGTTTGCCTGCGATACCGTGATGCGAGTGCGCGACGGCATCCGCCGCTACCTGTTCACCTTTATCGACCCCACCAGCCGCTTTGCCATTGCCTTTGCAGCCACTTCCGCTACCAGCCGCAACACCACCATCGCCCTGGAGGCGCTCACCGACCTGCTGCCCGTGCAACCGCAATTCTTGCTCTCCGATAACGGTTCTGAGTTCATGGGCGATTTCCAGCAACGCCTTCATCAGCTCGGTATTGTCCACTGGTGGACTTACCCCAGGTCACCCAAAATGAATGCCCACTGTGAGCGTTTCAACCGCACCATACAGGAGCAGTTCGTGGATTATCACGAGGACGTACTGTTCACTGACCTGGCCTTGTTTAACCGCAAAATGGCCGCCTGGCTGATCGAATATAACACCGTCATTCCTCACCATAGCCTCGGTCTGCAAACTCCTATACAATTCGGCTTCCAACAACTGCCACAGTGCCAAAGGTATTGGACCCATACACAAACTTTACAAGTCTCGCGCCGCCATTTATAATGACGTTGGCTATCCGGCCCTCCTTTATATGTACTCTGTTGATTGTCTGACGCAGACCCGTCAACCAGCATTTGTCAGGCGTGTCGTGAATAGTTTCAGGCGATGTCTGCGTATTCCTGTGTGTGCCTCCTGTCTGTCGCATGACAGGTCGTTGTGTGCCCACAAACCCGTGAGTGATGATATGAGCAGCGATACCAGGCGGCTTCCTGTCGCACATGCACACCATGCGCTTCGGACATTCCCCGTGAAATTTGTCACGATGGTGTGGTGCGGGGTCGTGGTCTTGAGTGTGCCGTCGTTCGGGGTGACCCAAACGCGGGACGTGGTGGAAAGCATGGCCGTGAAGGGCAATGAGCGGATTGAATCCACGGCGATCCTCGGCAACGTGACGCTGAAGGTGGGAGACCGATTGACGCAAGAGTCTGTGCGTGCCCAGATTCGCCTGATTTACGACATGGGATTTTTTGAAAATGTGCGCGTGGAAACCGACGCAATGCCGGAGGGCGTGCACGTGGTGTTTGTGGTGCAGGAAAAACCCTTTGTGGTGGAGATTGCCTTTGACGGGAATGAGGCGTTGTCGGAGGATGCCTTGCAGGAGGTGATTACGCTGCAGAATCAGGTGTTTCTGGACCGGCAGGAGATTAAAGTCAGCGCGGAAAAAATTCGGGAGGAATACGAAAAGGACGGGTACCACAAGGTGAAGATTATCCCGATTGTGCAGGCCCTGGACGAGAGCCGCAATCGCGTGACGTTTTTTATTCGGGAAGGCTCGCGCGCCAGGATCCAATCCATTCGTTTTGTTGGGCTGACGCTGTTCAACAGGGGTGACCTGTTGGCCCTGATGGCCAATCAGGAATGGAGCTGGTTTTTATCGTTCTTTACGGACGTCGGGATTTTGCACAGGGAAGAACTCGACAACGACGTGGAACGCATCAAGGAATTTTATTCCAACCGGGGCTATCTTGATATCCAGGTCAGTCCGCCCAGCCTGGATCTGGATGAAGATAAAGAATCCGTGACGCTGACGTTTCGGATCATTGAAGGCCATCCCTATACGGTCCGCACGGTGCTCTATGAAGGCAACACGGTCTTTGACGACGAGGAGATTGCGCAGGATTCGTTGATCCGTGCTGATGACGTGTTTCAACGGACGATGATTCGCGACGAGGTGACCCGTGTGACGGACCTGTACGGGATCAAAGGGTATTCCTTTTCGTCCGTCACCCCGGCGTTGAATCCGGACAGTGACACGCTGACGACCGATGTGACGTTTACCCTGGATGAAGGCTCGCTGATTCGCGTGAGGGAAATTCATATTGCCGGGAATGACAAGACGCGTGACAACGTTATTCGACGGGAAGTGCGGGTGAATGAACAGGAAGTCCTTGATTCGGTGGCTGTGGAGCGCAGTTTTCAACGGCTCAATAATTTGAATTTTTTTGAAACCGTCGAGATTCTTCCCACGCAGGTTGAGAACGATAAGGTGGATCTTGCAGTGACGGTCAAAGAAAAGCCCACGGGGCAGTTCAGTGTCGGCGGCGGGTTCAGCACGCTGGATCAGTTCACCGCGATTGCCAATGTCTCGGAATCCAATTTGTTCGGCCTGGGGTATCTGGTGCGGGTGCGGGGGCAGATTGGCGCGCGTCGCACCATTGGGGTCGTCACGTTTAGAAATCCGGCGTTGTTTGACAGTCCCACGTCTTTTCAGATCAACGGGTTCAGCACGGAAACCAATCTTTTGACGTATCAAGAAGAACGCCGGGGCGCCACGCTCCAGTTTGGACGCGCCTTTTCCGAATATATTACCGGGGATCTGACCCTGGTCGGGGAGACGGTGAATATTACCAATCCGGCCAGCGACGCGGCACAGTCCATTCGTGCCCAGCTCGGGGCGCAAAGCACGACGGGATTTCGCGCGACGCTTTTTCGTGATACGCGGGATTATTTCCAGGATCCTCGCAGCGGGTCGCGGACGGGTGTGCGCCTCGGTTTCGGGACCGAATTCCTGGGGGGCACCAATAATTTTTATCGGTTTGATCTTGACGGGCTGAAATATATCCCCTTTTCTTTTTGGGACCTGCGGGTCGCGTTGCGTGGTCGTTTGGGGTTCGGGAAGGGGTATCGGGGAGACCCCCTGCCTCTCTCGGAACTCTTTTTTGTCGGCGGGATTAACACGGTGCGCGGGTTTCGATTCGGACTGGCGGGTCCGGTGACCCCGTCCGGCACGCTGGAGGGCGCGACCAAACAGCTGATTTTGAATGCCGACCTGATTTTTCCGGTGTTGCCCGGCGCGAAGTTAAACGGCGTCCTCTTTTTTGATTACGGGAAAGGGTTTGCGAGTGACGAAGGCCTGGACCTGACGTTGCGCCCCGCCACCGGACTGGAAGTGCGATGGATTTCACCATTTGGTCCTTTGCGAGCGGCAATGGGTCTCAATTTGGATAAGCAACCGCAGGAGCAGGACACGGTGTTTGAGTTCTCGGTCGGGAATGTTTTTTAAGGCAGGAGGTCGCTGGGATTGGACAGGACACACGGGAGGAGGTTGCGTCTGTGGCTGGCGTCAGTCGGCCTGGCTCTGCTTGGCGGAGCCGCGGCCGGGTGCGACACGGTGCCGGAAGGGGTCGGCGCGGCACGGCAGGCCCTGTTGTCCGGTTCGTCCATGCCTGTGTCCCTTGCGGTGGTGGATATGCAATGGCTGTTGGGCGAGTCGAAGATGGGACGACGAGTGACGAAAAATCTCAATCAGTTCATGAAGGATCGGCAGGCGCTGATGGTGCTTGAACAGACAGCGCTTCGGAACCTGGAAAATGAACTCGTCCGTCTCGGCGGCGTGCTTAGTCCTGCGGCCAGACAGCAAAAAGAAGAACAATTGCGTCAGAGCATGGCGGACTATCAACAAAAAGTCGAGGACATGAACAGGGAGTTGCAAACGAAACGGAGCGACCTGTTAGAGGAATTTCGCGGTCATGTTGATGATGTGGTGTCCACCATCGCCCAACGGCAGGGCGTGAGGCTGGTCGTGGAAAAAGGGCAGAACACGTCAACCCGGTATTATGACGCCGGCCTGGATCTTTCGGCGGCGGCGCTGGAGGCTCTGGATCAGATGTTTGTTCCGTAGGCCCGGGTCACGGGCCTTCGCGGCGCTCATGGGGTGCCGTTCGGCATGATGAGTGACTTTTGTCTTTCAGAATGTGTAGGCTGGGAGGAGCGAGTACATGTCTGACCCACACCCCGTCATTGATAATATCGGCCTGCAAGCCATCCTGCCGCACCGTTACCCGTTTCTGCTTGTGGATTGCGTGGTGGAATTTGAGCCCGGGCATCGGGCGGTGGGGGTGAAAAACGTCACGATCAATGAGCCGTGCTTTCAGGGCCATTTTCCAGGCCGACCGATCTTCCCCGGCGTGCTTATCGTTGAAGCGCTGGCCCAGTTGGGCGGCGTGTTGGCCATTCGGTCGTTACCCCCCGGCCAATCGCCGATTGTGTATCTGACGGGTATTGAGAAGGCGAAATTTCGGAAACCCGTGCTTCCGGGGGATCAAATCCGTCTGGAAGTTGAAGTGATCAAACGCCGGCCGCCATTCTGGAAGATGCAGGGAAAGGCCTTTGTGGGGGGGCGGCTTGTCTGTGAGGTCGCATCCACGGCGATGGTGTCGTCGGAAGCCGGGGCAGCCGCGAATGCTGAAACGGAGTAGCGCATATCTGTTGAGGACGGGGCCGGCGCGTGGGTGACTCGTTGATTCATCCTACGGCGTGCGTGCATCCCGGGGCGACACTCGCCGGGGGTGTGAGGGTGGGGCCGTTTTGCGTGATTGGCGAACACGTGAAACTCGGGCAGGGCACCGAGTTGCGCGCGCATGTGTGCATTGAGGGCATCACGGACATCGGTCAGCGCTGTACCCTGTTCCCGTATGTGTCCATCGGCTCGCCTCCCCAGCATTTGCAATATCATGACGAACCGACGCAGGTGCGTATGGGGGACGACAACGTGGTGCGGGAGTACGTCACGATTAACCGTGGAACGGCGTTTGATGAAGGCGTCACGACGATTGGCCGGAAGAATTTTCTGATGGCGTACTCGCATGTGGCGCATGACTGTCACGTGGGCAATCACGTGATCATGGCGAATGCCGCGACGCTGGCCGGTCATGTCTCTATCGGACATTACGCCGTGATCGGCGGGTTGGTCGGCGTGCATCAATACGTGCGCATCGGTGATTATGCCATGGTGGGGGGCTGTTCGGCCGTGGCGAGGGACGTGCCTCCGTTCATGCGTGCCGTGGGCAATCGGGCCCATCTGTACGGGTTGAATGCCGTGGGCCTTCGTCGGGAGGGGATTTCGGTCGCGCGGATCCGGGTGTTGAAACAGGCGTACAATGTGCTCTTCCGCAAAAAGCAACGGATGGCCGATGCCATTAAAGTGGCGCGCCATCAATTTCAGGATAGTCCGGATGTCCTCATTCTGCTCACGTTTCTGGAGACCTCAACGCGCGGCACGTGCCGCCCCGTGCGCAAAGGTCTGGACGATCAGGAAGATTTTTAGGCGGTCACACGTTTGGTGACTCAAGAACGTTTGTCTCCAGTCCCCCCTCTCCCGGTTCCTGGCGGATGGATCGGTCTCATCGCCGGGAATGGCCGTTTCCCCATCATTTTTGCCGAGAACGCCAGAAAACTCGGGTTGCGCGTGTCGGCCGTCGCCCATCACGGCGAGACGTCCCCCGAGTTGGAGTCGGTGGTTGACCGGATACACTGGGTGCGCGTGGGGCAACTCGGGAAGATCATTCAGGCGTTGCAACGTGACGGCGTTCGGCAAGCCGTGATGCTGGGAGGGATAAAAAAAACGTTCCTCTTCTCGGGCGTGCGTCCGGATTTACGGGCCCTGGCGTTTTTCGCCAAACTGAAGTCGTGGAAGGATGACCATATTCTTCGGGCGCTGGCCGACGGACTGGAGGAGGAAGGCATTACGATTCGTGAATCCACCTTTGGCCTGTCGAATATTCTGGTGCCGGAAGGGGTGTTGACGCGGCGTCACCCGTCCAAAAAGGAACGGGAGGACGTGTCCTGCGGATGGAGCATGGCAAAAGAGATCGGCCGGATGGATATTGGTCAATGCGTGGTGGTGAAGGATCGTGTGATTGTCGCCGTGGAGGCGGTTGAAGGGACGGATGACGCCATCCGGCGCGGGGGGCGGCTGGTGCGGCGGGGGGCGGTGGTTGTCAAGTGTTGCAAACCTCAACAGGATTTACGTTTTGATTTGCCCGCTGTGGGTCCTCAAACCATCATGGTGATGCATGAAGTCGGGGCTTCCGTCCTTGCCGTTGAGGCCGACAAGACCATTCTGCTGGATCGGGAGGAGATGCTGGAGCGGGCGGATCAGGCCGGCATCGTGATGCTTGGGGTCCTGGCGTGAGGCCGGCGGGTGTGCTCAATGGCGAATCCGGCGTGTGGTGGGTGCGTGGCGCCTGCCCCGGTCGGCTGTGCCGATGCGGTGACGCCGCCGGGAACAGGTCCTCAGGATGACGGCTGCTGTGGCGAGGAGTGCGGTATGACGACAACACTGCCGGTCGGCGTGATTGGTGTCGGACATCTCGGGCGGCACCATGCCCGCCTGTATTCCGAATTGCCGGGGACACACCTGGCCGGTGTGGCGGACTGTGACGACGACCGACTGGCGGACGTCGGCCACCGTTTCGGGGTGCCCATGTTTTCACGTTATCAGGACTTATTCGGCCGGGTGGCGGCGGTCAGTGTCGCCGTGCCCACGGTGCGGCATCTGGACGTGGTGCAGGACTGCCTGGCGGCGGGCGTGCATGTTCTGGTTGAAAAACCCCTTGCCGTGACACCGGACGAAGGACGGTTGATGGTCCGGCGCGCACACGACAACGGGCTGGTGTTGCAGGTGGGGCACGTGGAGCGGTTTAATCCCGTTAGTGATCGGGTCCGGGCGTTGCTTCGGAATCCGCACTTTATCGAATGCCATCGTCTCGCGCCTTTTCAGGAACGGGGAACCGATGTTGACGTGACGTTGGATTTGATGATTCATGACGTGGATCTTGTGTTGTCTTTTGGGTTGGGAGCGGTGAGCAGCGTGGACGCCGTAGGTGTGGCGATGCGTTCCCCCCGAATTGATTTTGCCCAGGCCCGTGTGAAATTTTCCAGCGGCTGTCTTGTCAATTTGACGGCGAGCCGGCTGTCAACGGGCCGTTTGCGCAAGATGCGCCTCGTGCAGGACGGGCTGTATCTTTCCGTTGATTTTCACTCGCGCCTGGGCACGGCGTATCGTCACACGGGACAGGCGTTCCCCAACGCTGTGGTTGAGGAAGCGATTCAGGGAGGGGACGGGGAACCGCTGAAACGGGAGCTGGAAGCGTTTGTGCGATCCGTGCAAACGGGTACCCGGGAAGGCGTGTCCGGCGAAGAGGGCCTGGCCGCTCTGGAAGTCGTCCATGCGATTGGTCAGGCCATCCACGGCGCGACTCGTCCGCCGGCCGGCCGGTCCACGGCCATGCCGTAGCTGTGTGTGTAAACGATGGCGGGTCTGTCAATCATGATTGTGGCTGGTGAGGCGTCGGGGGATCTCCATGGCGCCAATCTGGCCAGAGCGTTACGCACACTCCGGCCGGACGTCAGACTGGTGGGGGTGGGCGGGCGGCATATGCGCGCCACAGGGATGGAGCTGGTGCACGGGCTGCATCGTGTGGACGCCATCGGGGTGCCGGGGCCGGCGATGCTTTGGAAGGGGCTTGCGAATCTTGCGACGCTCAAACGGTTTTTCAGGCGGGAAGCCCTGGATGGGGTGGTCTTTGTTGATAATCCGTCCATGAATCTGCGATTGGCGAAAATGGCGGATCGGCTTGGTCATCGAGTGATCTATTATATTGCTCCGCAAATTTGGGCATGGGGCCGGCGACGGATCCATGTGATACAGCGTGTGGTGCGCCGGATGATCGTGATTTTGCCGTTTGAGGAACCCTTGTACCGGGCTGCCGGCGTGCCCTGCCGTTTTGTGGGACATCCGCTGCTTGACAGTATGGCGTCGGGGTATGAGAGGGCCTCGTCACGAACGCACCTGGGGCTTCCCGCTGAAGGGATGATGCTTGGCGTGTTTCCGGGGAGCCGCCGTTCCGAAATTCAGTTGCTCCTGCCGGTCATGATGGAGGCGGTGGTGCGAGTCAAAGCATCGTTTCCCGCTCTGCATTGCGTGATCGGGCAAGCGCCGACGGTGCCCGATGCCTGGATACACGAGGCGCTTCGCCACATGCCGTTTCCCGTGACCGTGATCCCGAACCAGCCGAATGATGTGATGGCCGCCGCCGATGTCCTGTTGGTGGCTTCGGGGACCGCCACGTTGCAGGCGGCATTGATCGGGACGCCGATGGTCATTGCCTACCGGGCGTCATGGCCGACGTACTGCCTGGTCAGAATGTTCCTGAAGGTGGCACACGTCGGGTTGGTCAACCTGGTGGCCGGGCACGGGGTGGTCCCGGAATTACTGCAATCGGAAGCCACGGCGGAACGATTGAGCGAAGAGGCTCTGCGATTGCTCAATGACCGCGCATGCGCTGAACACATGCGGGAAGCCTTTGGGCGCGTGCGCGCGCAGCTTGGAACGCCCGGGGCCTCCCGTCGGGCGGCGGAAGAGGTGTTGGCCGAATGTCGGGCCTGACGATTTTTTTCAGAATTGTGTCCTGTTTCCGCGAGCACAAGTTTCGGGTGGTGTCGGCCTGTGTGTGCGCGGCGGGTGTGGCGGGCTTGTCGGGTCTGTATGCCTGGCTGGTGCAGCCGGTGCTGGATGGGATTTTTATCGAGAAAAATCAGACGCTCCTCATGGTCCTGCCCTTCGTGATTCTGGGCGTGGCTGTGCTGAAGGGGTTGTTCGCGTACGGGCAGGCCTATTTGATGAGTTATGTGGGCCATCGCACCGTCGCCACCATTCGCGCGCAGTTGTTTGAGCAGTTCCTCCGGCAGTCGCTGGCGTTTCATCATCACTATACGAGTGGCCGTTTGATGGCGAGAATTATTAATGACGTCAATGAAATGGCCGCCGCCATTCCCAGTGTGCTGAAGAATCTGTTTCAGCAAAGTCTCACCTTTGTCGCGATGGTGAGCGTGGCGTTTTATCAGAACTGGCGCCTGGCGACGATGCTCATTTTCGTGCTGCCGTTTTCCACGTATGCCATTATCAAAATCGGCTTGCGGTTGCGCACCCTGGCCGCCAGGGGACAGGAGTCCATCGGCGACATGGCGTCCACGTTAAAAGAAGCCCTGGCCGGCATTCGCATCGTTAAGGCCTATGGGGGAGAGCCGATTGAACAAGAGCGTTTTGCCAGGAACAATACGTCGTTTATGCGGGCGTCCATCAAGTCGGCGCAACTCACGGCGTTCTCCTCGCCGCTGTTGGAAGTGATCGGGGTTGGCGGCATTGCCATGATTATCTGGTACGGGGGCCTGTTGGTCATTGAGGACCAAATCAAGCCGGGAGAATTTTTCTCCTTTTTGGCGGCGATGTTTATGGCCTATGCTCCGGTGAAAAAAATCGTGGGGGCCAATGCGTCCATTCAACAAGCCCTGTCCGCCGCTCACCGGGTCTTTCTCATGATGGATACGGACCATGAATTTGTCCATGATGGCAAACGGACGGCGTTGCCGAGTCCCTGGCGTGTCCTTGAGTTTCGCAACGTGACGTTTCGCTACGACGAGGCGGGCAAGCCGGCCCTGGCCGATGTGAATCTCACTGTTCATTTTGGCGAAGTGATTGCGTTGGTGGGTAAAAGCGGAAGCGGCAAATCCACATTGGTCAGTTTGATTACAAGATTTTATGATCCGTCCGAAGGCCGCCTGCTTATTGATGGTCGGGATATCAGGGACGTCACGCTGTCTTCGCTGCGTGCGCAGATTGCCATTGTGTCTCAAGAGACCGTGCTCTTTGAGGAAACCATCCGGCAGAATATCGCTTACGGACGGCCTGATGCCGGCGAGCAGGAAATCATCCAGGCGGCCCGGGCAGGACATGCCTGGGAATTTATTGAGAAATTGCCAGGCCGGCTCGATACGCTGATTGGAGAAAACGGCGTCAAGCTGTCCGGGGGGCAACGCCAGCGGTTGGCCATCGCGCGCGCGATCCTGCGCAATCCGCCGCTGTTGATTCTGGATGAGGCCACGTCTGCGCTGGATACCGAGTCCGAACGACATATTCAGGCTGCCATGGCCGAGCTGATGAAAAACCGGACGACGTTTGTCATTGCTCATCGTCTGTCCACGGTGCAGTATGCTGATCGCATCGTGGTGATGGATGCGGGACGCATTGTGGAAATGGGAGTCCACCATGCCTTGCTTCGTCGGCATGGAATGTATAAGCGTCTGTACGAAACGCAATGGCGTGACGTGCCGGCTGAATCCACGGAACGTTTGCACGGAGAACGGTAATCTTTCACGATGATGCCCTGGCTGTACGCGACCCTGTTTCCGCTCGTTGGCGCCCGGATGATTCGCCTGCTCGGGCGCACCATGTCGTGGCGTGTGGGTGGCGTTGAACACGTTGATCGGTTGTATCGGCAGGGCCGCCATATTATTATCGCGTTCTGGCACGGGCAGCAATTGATGATGCCGCTGGCGTACCGTGGCCGTGCCGCGAACATTCTGATCAGCCGGCATCGCGACGGGGAGTTGGTGTGTCGCATCGTGAAGCATTTCGGGTTCGGCGCGATTCGGGGATCCACGACGAGGGGCGGGTCGGGCGCGTTGCGTCAACTGATTCGCGCGGGGCGACAGGGCGTTGATCTTGTGATGACGCCCGATGGCCCGCAAGGTCCCAGGCATGTCGTGCAGCCGGGCGTGCTTGCCCTGGCCAAATCCACGGGCCTGCCGATTATCCCGCTGACGTTTGCATGCTCAAAAAAAAAACGTTTTCCAGCTGGGACCGGTTTGTGATCCCGTATCCGTTTTCGCGCGGGATGTTTCTGTGGGGGCCTCCCATCTGGATTGACCGGTCCGCGGATGCGGAGGACATGGAACGCGCGCGGCGGGAGATTGAGGCGACGCTCACGTCCATGTCGTCTGAAGCCTGGGCGATGGTGTGCCGGCCGGATTGACCGCAAGACGGTGCGCTGTGTTCAACCCCGCATGCCGCGGCCTGGCCCGTTGCATGCGTGAAGAGTGATTGTCCTGTTGTTGTCCCGTTCAAAGCTGGCGACCGAGATGTGGTATGGTCTGTATAATGTCCTTCTGGTTCTCGGCTTTCCCGTTGTGCTTGGCGCCCTGCTGATCAAAAAACGATGTCGGTCAGGCCTGTGGCAAAGGATGGGATGGGTGGTGCCTCGCCACGGGTTCGCTGATGAAAAAGTTCTCTGGATTCATGCCGTGTCCCTGGGTGAAGTGTCCGCCATTGTGCCGTTTGTCACCGCACTGCATCATCGGTATCCCGGGATCAGGCTTGTGGTCTCAACCGTCACGGAAACCGGACGCGAAGCTGTTGAACGACGCCTGGCGGGCCTGGCGACCCATTGTTTTTTTCCGCTTGACTATCCATGGATTGTCCGCCGGTTTATCGAGTCCCTGAACCCGATGGGGTTTGTGATGGTCGAAACCGAGCTGTGGCCGAATGTGCTGCGCGCACTCCGTTGCCGCGGCATTCCGTCCATTATCGTGAATGGCCGATTATCTTCCCGTTCCTTTTCCCGTTATCAATGGATTCGGCCCTTTATGCGGCAGGTACTCGCAACGGTGTCATTGGGGCTTCTGCAATCCCGTCGAGATGAACGCCGCTTTGTGGCGTTGGGGGCCGCCGCCGCCCGGATGCACACAACGGGGAACATGAAGTTTGACCTGACCGTGGAAGGAGCGCGGTCCACGCGGAGCGTCATGGCACGGTCGACAGTGGGGCTTCTGGAGGACGAGCAGTTGCTTGTCGCGGGCAGCACCCATCCTTCCGAAGACGTCATGCTGCTGGAAAGTTACCGCGTCTTGCTGCGTTCGGCGCCCAGGGCTGTGCTGCTCCTGGCCCCGCGACACATTGAGCGAAGTGATGGGCTGGCGCATACCATTCGGCGCTATGGGTTTGCGGTGACCCGGTGGAGCCGGTGGCTTCAGGACGGTGGTCGTGCCGACACCGGAGGGCCTCGCGTCATTCTGCTTGATACCCGCGGCGACCTGGCACGGATATACGGGTTGGCCGTGATGGCGTTTGTCGGAGGGACGCTGGCACCCGTTGGAGGGCATAATCTTTTAGAGCCCGCGGCCTGGGGAACGCCGGTCTGTTTTGGTCCGTACACCGATCATTGCCAGGATATCGCGGAGTTGTTTGTTGAAACCGGAGGCGGTATTCGGGTCAGTAACGTCCGGGAATTGACCGACACGTTTCTGAAAGGTCTGCAGGATCGGTCATGGGTCGCGCAGACCGGACAACGCGCGCGGAAAATCCTTGAGGACCATCGGGGCGTTGTTGAAAAAAATATGAACCTGATTGAGCCGGTTGTCGGTGTTCGCAGAGGGTAGCGTCCCGTGTATGCCGTTGTGTGTCATCGGTCAGTCCTCACCAGGCGTGCATGAGCCAATGACCACTGCATGGAAGTTGCTGATCGCCGTTCCGTATCAGGGGCTGACCCGTGTCCGAACGTGGCTGTACGAACACGGATGGTTCCCTCGGCATCGGTTGCCGTGTCCGGTCGTCAGCGTGGGCAATCTGACGGTGGGCGGCACGGGCAAAACCCCCATGACCATGTGGGTGGCGGCCATGCTTGCGGAACGAGGGAAGAAGGTGGCGATCCTGAGCCGGGGATACCGGCGAACCAGTCGGCAAACATTTTTGCTGGTGTCCGATGGACAGTCAATGTTTGCCGGACCGCATGAGGCGGGTGATGAGCCGTATTTGATGGCATGCCGCTGCCCGGGGGTGATCGTGGCGGTTGGCGCCAATCGTTATCAACTGGGACGGTGGGTGTTGCGGCAGATGCCCGTTGACTGCTTTGTCCTGGATGACGGGTTCCAGCATTTGGGCCTTGAGCGTGATGTGAATTTGTTGTTGGTGGACAGTGCCGATCTTGACGGCTTGCAAGCGTTGGTTCCCGCAGGCAGGCTTCGGGAGTTGCCCGGGGAAGCCAAACGCGCTTCGGCGATCATCCTGACCCGTGTGGATGATGCCGCATCCGTGCCCCGTGTCGTGAAAACGCTGGAGGCGGCCATGGGCTGCAGGGTCGACCCCATTCTCACGCGATTTACGGCTCATGCGTTGACGGGGACGCCGGACACCGCCGCGCGCCAGCCTCTTGCCACGGTTCGGGGGAAACGCGCACTGATTTTCAGCGGCGTCGCCAACCCGAATCAGTTTCGTCGCATGGTGGACACGCTTGGTGTGCAGGTGGTTGACGAATGTGTGTTTCGTGATCATGTGGCGTATGCCTCTTCAACGCTCGGTGAGCTTGCCCGGCGCGTGGAACGGAGTCATCCGGATGTGGCGCTGACGACGGAAAAGGACCTGGTGAAAATTCAATCCCGTTGGTCCATGGCCGTTCCTGTCTTTGCCGTGTCTCTTGCGGTGGAATTTGTGGACGGTCGGAGTCGACTGGAAGCCGCGTTGTCGGATCTGTAACGGAGAGTGGAGGGTGGGCGGCGTCAAAGGCCTGACGCGCCGTGTCTCATCATCGTGGCGATTATGACTGTGAAAATCCAACCGGACAGCATAAAGAAGATTCTGGTGCGCGCCCCGAATTGGATCGGCGACGCCGTGCTGTGTCTGCCGGCGTTGGAGACGGTGCGGCACGCGTTTCCGGATTCGGAGATTTCCGTGTTGGCGCGTCCCGTGATCGGCGAGTTGTTTGTCGGTCATCCGGGCGCGCATCGCGTGGTGACCTATGATCATCGAGAGGCGCACGCGGGATGGCGCGGCACGATCACGTTGGCGCGGAGCCTTCGACGGGAAGGCTATGATCTGGCGGTGTTGTTTCAAAATGCCTTTGAAGCGGCGCTGTTGGGTGTGCTGGCCGGGATTCCGCGGCGGTATGGCTATGCCACGGATGGTCGCCGGTGGTTGCTCACGCATCCTGTCGAGCGTCCGGATCCCACGCAGGCCTTGCATCAGGTTCAGTATTATCTGGAGATGCTGCGCCCCCTGGTGCGGGAGACATCACCCCCGGCGCCCAGATTGTACGTGTCGCCGGCGGAAGAGACCCTGGCGAACCGGTTGCTGCAGGAACATGGTGTCCGCGCCGCGGAGGTGCTCATTGGTGTGAATCCGGGATCCGTGTATGGTGGGGCCAAGCGCTGGCTGCCTGAACGGTTTGCCTCGGTCGCCGATCGGTTAATGGTTGAGGTCCGTCAACGCTCTCCGAATCCCGTGCGATGCCTGATTGTCGGCGGTCCGGGAGAAGAGGCGCTGGGTGAGGCCATTGCACGACGAATGCTGTCGAACGTGGTGGTCTTGTCGGGTCAAACGTCTTTGCGGGTCTTAAAGGCCGTGCTGAAACGCTGTTGCCTGCTGGTGACAAACGATACGGGTCCGATGCACATGGCGAATGCGTTGGGCGTGCCGGTCGTCGCGGTGTTCGGGTCAACGGATCCGACGGCCACGGCGCCCTGTCATGGGGTGTCTTCGGTGGTCCGAAGCCCCGTGGATTGTTCCCCGTGTTTGCTGCGCGAATGTCCCATTGATCATCGTTGCATGACGTCCGTCTCGGTGGATCAGGTGGTGCAGGCCGCACAGGGGATGCTGGCCAGGCGAGTCATGCGCTGACAGTCGATTGAATGTGACGGACGCTCCGGCTCAACCTTCAACGCATGTGGCGGTGTTTGTGGATCGTGATGGGACGTTGAATCCCGACGTCGCCTATCTGTCGTCTCCCGATGCGTTTGCCTTGTTTCCCCAGGTGCCGGAGTCCGTGGCCCGATTAAATCGCGCGGGGCTGAAAGTCATTCTGGTCACGAATCAATCCGGCCTCGCGCGCGGATATTTTTCTCTCGGCGATGTGGAAGCCATTCATGCAAAATTGCGGGCCGGCCTCATGCGGTCCGGGGCCTGGCTGGATGATGTCTTGTGTTGTCCGCATCATCCCGATGACGGGTGTCGGTGCCGGAAACCGGGTCCCGGCATGATTGAGCAAGCCACGGCTCGTCATGCCATTGACGTGTCGAAAAGCTACGTGGTCGGCGATCAGCCCCGCGATGTCGAGTTGGCGCATCGCGTGGGGGCCAAAGGTATTTTGGTGATGACGGGGCCTCGCAGTGAGGAAGCCCTGGCGCTCTGTCACACGCAACGGGTGGTGATTGATTTCGTGGCTTCCTGTTTTGCCGATGCTGTCTCATGGATTCTTCGGGACTGGACACCGTCTTCACGTCCAGATCCGCTCTAGGCGAAGGCGCCGGTGTGTCGGCTGCCGCAACACATGGCGATGATTCAACCGAACAATCTTCTGATTATCAAGCCCAGTTCTTTGGGGGACATCGTCCATGCCCTGCCGGTCGTCAGTGCGTTGCGAACGGTGTTGCCTCACGCAAAAATTTCCTGGCTGGTCAAATCGGAATGGGCGGAACTGCTGGAAGGGCATCCTGATCTGGATGAAGTGCTCCCGGCGGATTTTGGCGTTCGTTCGTGGCGGCCGCTCGTCGCCGCCGTGCGGATGCGGGCTTTTGATTGCGTGATTGATTTACAGGGGCTGCTCCGCTCCGCGGTGATTGCCTGGATGTCGGGGGCGTCCATGCGGGTGGGGTTCGCCGGTGGCCGGGAAGGCAGTCCGTGGTTGTACACCCATCGGGTTCGGTTGCCGAATGACGACTCGATCCCCTGGCGTCTATTGGAGATGCATTCGGTTGACCGCAATCTTGCCATGGCCGCATTCTTTGGTGCGTCCCCCGATGCCGCGCGGTTTGTGCTTCCGAGACTGGAACATGATCGCGCCGCGGTGAATCAATGCTTCGCGGAAGCCGGGGTCACACGGCATGATCGGCTTATTGCCATGGCGCCGCGCTCGCGACAGACCATGAGAAACTGGCCGGTGGGACGGTTTGTTGAGACGGCGGCGGCTTTGGCCAAAGAACAGGGTGTGAAAATTGTTCTGATCGGGTCGCCGGACGACTGCTCTCTCGTCCGGCCTTTTTCCCAGGCGCTCGGTCCCGCGTTGGTCAACCTGGTCGGCAAAACGCGGATTCGCCAATTAAGTCTTGTTTTTGATAGGATTCGCCTGTTGATCGCAAATGATTCCGGGCCGATCCATGTGGCGGCCGCATGTCGGGTTCCCGTGCTGGCCTGTTTCGGGCCGACAAGTCCCGCCGTCAATGGCCCGTATGGAACCGGCCATGTGATGATGGTGAGCGCCACAACCCCGTGCCGCCCTTGTGGGTTGCGGCAATGCCGGAATGCGCAGTACCTGGACTGTCTGGATTCTCTTGCGGTGACGGATGTGGTGGGTCGGGCGAAACAGATGTTGGCGAGCGCCTGAAGCCGCAACACGGCGCGCCGGTCTGTTGGGGAAGAGCACGGGTTTGGCCTTCCATAAATGATGATCCCCTGCGGGCCGGGAGTATCCTCGCGCGTTCATTGCGCGTTGACGAGTGCGATGACACCAAAAATTTCAGCGGTTATTATTGCGTATAACGATGAGTCCAATATGCGCGCCTGTCTTGAGAGCGTGCAATGGGCCGATGAAGTCATTGTCGTGGATTCGCACAGTACGGATGCCACGACGGCCATTAGTCGTGAATATACCGATCACGTTTTCCAGCATGCATTCTCCGGGTTTGGCAAACTTCGCAATGACGCTGTGGCGCATGCGACGCATGACTGGATCTTCAGTCTGGACACCGATGAACGGGCGACGGAGGAGATTCGGGACGAAATTCGCCTGCAACTTGAACGCGGTCCCGACGCCGAGGCTTTTTTTGTGCCGCGCCGGAATTATTTTTTAGGTCGGCGGATCAAACGATGCGGGTGGTATCCTGACTACCGGCAACCGCAATTTTTTCATAAAGGCCACATGCGGTATGCACAGGACCTGGTGCATGAAACTTACGAACTTGACGGCCGCGCCGGATATTTGCGCGCGCATGTTGATCAATATCCTTTTCGTGACATTGATCATTGTCTCATAAAAATGGATCGCTATTCGACGCTGATGGCGCGGGAAATGGTCAAGCGGCGGCGAACGTTTTCCCCTCACCAGTTGTGCTCGCATCCCCTGTTTGCGTTTCTGAAAATGTACGTGATGCGGAGAGGATTCCTGGACGGGACGCCGGGGCTGATTCTTTCCTGCCTGTATGCGTACTATACGTTTGTCAAATACGCCAAATTGTGGGAAGCGACGAGCCATGCTCACGTTGCAGGTCATCAGGGTGCCGATTAACCGTATTGCGGACAGGTGTGTTCCCGTGGTGTCCCGGAGTGGAACATGTTGTGTGCATCACGGTGGGGATGGACGACCCTGGGTGGGAATTGCCGGATGCACGTGAAACCAATACGGATTCTGCACATGGAATCATCCATGGAGTCGGGGGGGCAGGAATTCGCCACCCTGGCGTTGATGGAGGGGCTGCAACAACGGGGACATGCGGTGCGGCTTCTCGCGAGGCCTCACAGTCAAATTGCACGAACCGCCCGGGAACGCCATATTCCCTGTCATGTCCTTGTCATGGGAAAACCGTGCTATCCGTGGGCCGTGGCGAAACTTGTTTCCATCCTGCGCAGGCATCGCATTGACATTGTGCATACTCATGGATCACGCGACAGCTGGATTGGCGGGTTGGCCGCATGGTGTGCTTCGCCACGTCCCCGCATGGTCCTGACGAGACATAAAACCACGCCCATCTCCAAACATTGCATCAATAATGTCTTATACCATTCTCTTGCGGATGCGATCGTGACCACGGGCGGGGAAGCTGCCCGGAAGGCTCTCATTGAGGAGCATGGATTTGATGACGCCAGAGTCCTGGCCATTCCGACCGGTGCGGATATGACACGATTTTCCGCGAACAGCGACGGCGGGAAATTCCGGAAAGAAATTGGCGTTGGCCACGATGACGTTCTGGTCGGGACGGTCTGTTTTTTGCGAAGCTATAAAGGACTGGACTATTTTGTTGATGCGGCGTCCCTTATTCTTCAACGGATCCCGCATTGCCGTTTTGTGATCGTCGGCGATGGGCCGGAAAAGGAACGGCTTATCCGGAAAATAACGGGGATGGGCCTGGAGAACACCATTGCGGTGGTTGGACATCGAACGGATATTCCCGACGTGATGGCGTCTCTGGATGTGTTTGTGGTTGCCTCCACGTCTGGTGAAACACTGACTCAAACCATTCCCCAGGCCCTGGCCATGGAAATTCCGGTTGTGGCCACGAATGTCGGCAGCATCCCCGAAATTGTGCGCCACGGAGAAACGGGTTTTCTGGTTCCGCCACAGGATGCGGCATCTCTCGCCGGGCATAGCGTGACACTGATGGAAAACGTCAGCCTGGCCAGGAGTATGGCGCGCAGAGGGCGAAATCTGGTCGTCAACGCTTTTAGCGAACACAGTGCCGTGGTGAAGAATGAGGCGTTGTATCACAGCCTGCTTGCGTCCCGTGTTGCCTGACGCGCGTGCATGGGCATGACGGCGGGCGGGATGGGTCTGTGCCGATGCGCCGGAGACTGTGACCTGTCAATTGTTAAATTGCAGCACCTTGGTCCGAGGGGTCAATTTCCATGGAGTCCGTACGAAGGGAGGCCGGAGTGAAAGTCAGCGGATTTACATTTATTCGGAACGCCGTTCAATATGATTATCCGGTGGTTGAAGCCATTACGTCGGTGTTGCCGATTGTGGATGAGTTTGTCGTGAACGTGGGGAAATCCGATGACGAGACGCTGGCGCTCGTGCAATCAATCGAAACGCGGAAAATGAAGATTGTGGAAACGGAATGGGATGATACCTTGCGCAAAGACGGCGCAGTATTCGGCATCCAGCAGGATATTGCCTTGTCGCATTGCACCGGCGATTGGGCGATACTGGTTCAGGGTGATGAGGTGTTGCATGAAGACGATTACCCGGAAATTCAGCAGGCGATGGAACGCTATCTGCATCAGCCGGCCGTGTTGGGATTAATCTTGAAAATGGTGCATTTTAAGGGTGACTACTGGAGCCTGGATCCCTGGATGTACAGAAAGGCCACGCGTATTATTCGGAATCATTGCAGGCTGCGCTCATCAACTGACGGGTGTGATTTTCGGACTGAAAGCAAAAGCCAAATGATCAAATCCGGTGCTCACGGGCGACTCATCAAGGCGCGGATGTTTCATTATGGCTATGCCAGAAAATCTCATTTCCTGAAAGAAAAATTGCAAGATCAAACCAGCCGGCACCACGGTGAAGCAATGTCTGCGCGGGATATTGCGGTATATGCCGCACTCTATTCCGAATATCCGACGTATGACATTCTCAAAGATTACAGGGGCACCCATCCCAGCGTTATGAAAACACGGATAGGCGCCGCGATGCCGTTGCGACGGCGACGCAATCGGTGGCTCAATCCCCGATTTTACAAGGAAGTGTTGACGCATGGTTTTCATGGATAAGCCAGGAAGGGCTGTCCCCTATCCAGGCAAACGCTGTTTTGTGCGGTGTGCGGATGCGCGCAGGTTTCCGAAAAGTCTTTCATCTGAATCGGGCGGGGCCGTGCGTGATCGCGCAATAAAGGCATTGGAAAGATTCGAAAACGCATGAGTGCCCTGCAAGGCATTGACAAGGTTTTTGTGCTAAGCGTGAAGTCGTTTTCCGGCAGAATTCACCACATTAAAAAGGAGCTGGGAAAACACGATATCAGCTTTGAGTTTGTTTTTGAGTTTGACGTTCCCGACCTGCGGGAAGGTGATCTGGCCCTCTTCTCTTCCGGCAGTATGAGCAACGCTGCGAAGTCGTTGGTGTTAAAGCATATCGCCGTCTGGAAAAAAATGGTGGCGGACGATCTGAAGCGAGTGCTTGTTTTTGAAGACGATGTCATGCTGGGTGATGATTTTCGAGAAGCGATGCGTGACATTGTCAGGGCTGCGGATGCATTGTCACCTGGATATTTAATATTTCTGGGAGGCGCCGACACTAAACTGCCAAAGGGTTTTTTGGAATATCCATCAGCGCTGATCCCTCGCCGAATGACCACGGCCGAAGGTTGTATCATTGACCACGCCATGGCGCGCCGACGTCTGGAATGGCTTACCCGTCATGCGGTGACTTTGCCTGCCGATGGCCTGATGTGCCACATTGATGAGGAGATCGGCGCCCCGCATTTCTGGCCCCGCCGGGCCATCGTCCAGCAGGCAAGTTGTACCGGACACTTCAAAACCACCATTGACGTCTCCCGTTCCAGGCAGAGCCTTTTGTATATTCGATTGCGCTATCACTGGCGTAAATTTAAAAATCAGTCCGTCAGGCGATGGATGAATAAATATTTCTCAAATTCATCCATGAGGTCATAAATGCATGCCATGGAAAGCGAAAGCGGGCGCGCCACTGTCTGGGCCACATACGTGCTGTTGGCCCTGCCTTTTGTCACCGTGTTATCGCCAACCCTGACAGGCCTGTTGGAAGTCGTGCTGTATCTGTTGTTTATTGTGACCCCTGCATTGCGCAAACGGTTTGTCGACAGCCTGCATCAACCGATGGTCATCTTTGGGTTCTGCCTGTGCTTCATCATCGTGGCCTCCAGCGTTTGGAGCAGCGCAGACTGGGAGAGCAAGTTGGGTCCCATGAAGAATTGGCGAAAAATTCTCCTGTTGCCCATTGCGGTATCACTGATCAATCACGCTCTTTGGAAAGATCGTTTCGTGCTTGTGTTTATCTTTGCAATAACGGCCATGGCGTCCCTGTCATGGGTTTCCTGGATGAGCGGCCTTGTCATTTATAAGCCGGCAACCGCAATGTTGAGAAATGATGCCACGCAAGGCATGGTTTTTTGCGTTGCGGCTTTTGCCTCGGCCTGCCTGATGGCCTACCATAAGAGTATTTCATTGAACATCAAAAGAATACTGATGATATGTTTTCTCATTACCATATCGAACAGCGTTCTTATCTCAACGGGCCGAAGTGGGTATCTACTGGGAAGTGTGCTCGTTGGTTGCTTTGGCATGTACGCGGGCTGGAAAAAATCTCTTGTCATCACGCCGCTTCTTTTGGCGATCACCGCCGGCATTTTCTATCTTTCTCCTGTGTCACACTCCGGAATCGCCGCCGGTTGGCACAATATCATGAATGCGGAAAATGCCGTCGAGAATACTTCTGCCGGTCTCAGGGTCGTGTTTTGGAAAAACACTCTGCCGGTTATTAAAAAATCTCCTGTCATCGGCCATGGATTGAGGGGTTTTAAAGCGGAGTATGCGAAACAGGTTGCAGGCATTGAAGGTTGGAAGGGAATCGTCACAGATGATCCGCATAACCAGTACCTGTTTCTGCTTGCAGAGCAGGGGATACTCGGTTTGGCCGCACTCCTGGCTTTTATGCTTTCCTGTTTTTTTCAGAAAACCGACCCGTTATACAGATTCCTGGGTCTGTCCATCCTGGTTGGATGGATGGCCACTTCGTTATTTAATGGCCACTTTTCTTCATCGGTTGAAGGAAGATTCGTTTTCTTGTGGTGTGCGGCCATGCTGTCCATGCCTGTGGTGGCTCAAGCATCACGGCCCTTGGCAAACAACAACGTTGCCATTGCATCCTGATTCAACGGCATGATGACGTTTGTTGCGATTCGCGCATTCGCCGGAAAGCGGTCAGGCGCAGAGCTGTTCCAATGTGCGGGTGTTGCCACTGTTGGCCGATGCGAGTACGAATCCATGCCTCGTGTGGCGTGATCTCTGTTTGTTCGTGCACACCTTCGGTTCGCATGGTCTGCAACCGTTCAGAAATCCTGGCTCATACTTCGAGTCGTGTCGTCATTCATGGAGAGCATGACACGGATGCGCGGACATGGACGATCCTGGTCTTCGCCGGAAAGATTCGCCTGACATGCGGCTGGTCGCCCCGGCATGACTCGTTGGAGGCGATGGTCGCCTCCGCCGTCTCCTGGGAACACTCCCTGCTTTGATCATTCCTTTCTCATGTTTTTCAACGATCCTCGGCATGGAATGCGCATACAGAATATTCTGATTATCAAGCTCCGGTACATTGGAGACGTCCTCCTTGCGACCCCGGTCATTTCGCTGTTGACGCGGCATGTTCCGCATGCCGGGATTTCTTTTCTCGTCAATGACGGCACGGAAGCCATGGTGGCTCGCGACCCCAGATTGCAAGAAGTCATGCTGTTGCCGCGCGGTTCTCTTCGGTCTCAAATCCGGTTTCTTCACAGGCTTCGGTCCAGGCGGTATGACTGCGTGATTGATCTGACGGACGGAGATCGTTCGGCGTTCATCAGCGCCGTGACGGGCGCGCCTGTTCGTTTGGGATTCACCCATCGGCGTCTGTGGCGCCGCCTGTGCTATACGGATTGCGTGGAAGGATTGTATGGCACCATGCATATGGTGAATTACCATGCGAAGATTCTGGAGTGCCTGGGCATACGGGACGTTCCCGGCGATCCGCAACTCTTTGTGTCGGAGGACGACAGGCGCGCGGCGCTCCGCATACTGGACACGGTTGGGATCGTCGGACAGCCGTGGGTGATGATCCATCCTGCGGCGCGCTACCCGTTTAAGGCATGGCCCGCCGAACGATTTGCGGCATTGGGAGATGCGTTACATGAACAGGGCTTCCAGGTCGTTCTGGTGGGAACCCGGAACGACCGACTTCTGGAAACAGAGATTCTTCAGTATGCCAAACGCTCCCTGGTGTCGCTGATTGGCAAGACGAGCCTTTTGGAATTGGCGGCGCTGATGAAGCATTGCCGTCTCTTGATCGGCAACGATGCGGGACCGATGCATATGGCCGCCGCCGTTGGATGTTCCGTTGTTGCCCTGTTTGGCCCATCCGATCCGGCAGTCTGGGGGCCGCGAGGCACACAGGTTCACACCATCTATAAAGGGCTTGATTGCCGCGAGTGCTTTTATCCCGGCTGCTCACGGGGAGAGCAGAGTTGCATGAAATTGATCACGGTTGAGGAAGTCGTCAGGAAAGCGGAAGCGTGTTTGAAAGATCGTGCGTGATTGATGACGATCTTACGGAAAGGGAGACAAGGGAGCGCGGGTCATCGCATACGCGCGCACATTTTCAATCCGGTGGTTCGTCATGTATCGGCCACTGGAAATGGCGGAGAGGGCGGGATTTGAACCCGCGGTAGGGGATTAGCCTACGACGGTTTAGCAAACCGTTGCCTTCGGCCACTCGGCCACCTCTCCGCATTTGGTTTGTGATGATTGCTGAACCGGTTATAGCGGATTGATGAGGGAACCTCAAGAGCCTGTCGTGGTGAGCCTGGCAAGGGCCCTGTTCCCGCACGGTTTCTCCATGGTTGACGATGTGTTGGTGTTGCGCCCTCGAAACCGGAGATCGTCGGGAATGCCAGGGGCATTTTCACGCCGTGACGTCCCAACCGCCCCTGCAAGATGATGTTGAGCCTGGGAGTTGCGCACACACGACCAGGCAAGACACAGACCGGAAACGGTGACAGGGAACATTGACGCATTCGTTTATGCATGTCCGGAGAATGATTCGCCGTCCTCGTGTTCAGGGGAGGAGGCCATGTCGTCTCCAAGGCGTTCGGTGAGACGTTGGAATTTTTTCACTTGTGGATGTTCGGGGGGCAGGGGATTGCCATATTCATCCGTGAGCAGTTCCTTCATGCCTTCCAGCATGGCTTCCATTTCCGGAAAGGAAATTTTAGGCAATTTCTTTTTGCTCATGGGCGTTCCTCCGGTGTCCGGTTGCGCGGCGACTCATCCCGCCATGTGATGAACCCGTTTCCGGTTCGTCCTTGTGGCCGGCGCATGCCGGTGTTGGCGTGTGCCTGTCAGGCGTTGTCATTGTTGAGAATGCCGTTGATCACGGTGCGCAAATTGTCAATGCCGATATTCTTCATCTTCAGGTTGCCGTCAAGCACCACGGTCGGTGTGTGTGTCACGCCGACTCGTGCGCCCCAGGCTTTTCCTTTTTCAAAGGCTTTGTAAGGCTCGCCGCTTGCCAGTCCGGCTTCAAACGTGTGGCGATCCAGATCAATGTCCTGCACCAGCAGTGCGCGCATGCTTTTATCAAAAATGCGGACCTTGTCGGTGTGAATCATTCGGAACAGGGCCGCTTTCATTTCAGAGCCTTTCCCCATCATGCCGGCTTGTTCATACATTTCAAAGGCCGTGGGGAATGTCCCGCGAATCACGGGAAAACCGACGAGGCGCACTTCCAGGCGGTCACCGAATTCTTTTTCCAGGATTGACACCACAGCCTTGTCAAACACATGACAATGGGGGCAATAAAAATCGGCAAATTCCACAAGCAGGACTTTTCCGGGACGGTGAAGCGACGACTCGCTGGTTAACACCTGATACTCACCCGGCAAGGTATCCGCCGCCCGCGCACCAGCCGCAAGCAGAGGGAGTGACAGGGCGCCGATCAACAGTATTATCAGGTTTCTCATGGAGAGGTGTCTGGCTTGCATCATGCACCGCAGTCTGAACACAATGCGCTCACGCTATCATGATCAAAGGTTTCATGGCAAAATCCCGACAACGGCAGGCTCGGAGATGTTGCTCGTTGCCTGGCGGCACATGGTGTTTTTGACGCCAGGCCGTCATCGTTTGCGCATGGCGTCGTGGGTGAGGCAGGGCAAGAGACACGGATGCGACCGGGCGAATTTCCATCGTGTGTTTTCAAATATCTGAAGCAGGGGAGGGCAACGGATGAAGATCGTCAACATGGCGGATTTTCAGGGTTTTTCAAATGAAAAAATGAAGAAACAGCATGTGTTTGCCACGTCGAGGTTTTTTTGTGACGTGTACTGTTTTGAGGCGGGCCAGGAACAAAAGGGGCATGTGCATGCCGATGAAGACAAAATCTATCTCGTGCTGGAAGGCCGGGGCACGTTTCGCGTCGGCGGCCAGGAACACGTCCTGGGGACCGGACAAGGGACGTTCGCGCCGGCCGGAGAAGAACATGCCGTTGTCAACCACTCCGGAGCCAGACTGCGGGTGCTGGTCTTTATGGCCCCCAATCCTTCTTGAGTCATGCGATCGCGCCGGTTGCTCCACGGCGACCTGCGCCCCGTTGCCGGGGCGCAGAGTTTTTGGGGATGGATGTGACCGCGTACCCACGGCCCGGGATGATGGCTTACCGAGCCATGTGGATGCTTTGAAAGATGTCGGCGTTGTCTTTTCCTGTCACCGACAAAAAGCCGACGGCGCCTTTGGCGACGCGAAAGATGCTGTGGTCAACTAACAAATAATCTCCGGGGACGTCCATGGTCATTTCAACAATGGCCGCGCCCGCCGAGGGCACCAGGGTGGTTTGCACGTGGTGATTGACCAGGCCACCGATGGCGCCTTCAACGTACACCGTGTCAAAAATTTCGCCAATGATATGAAACGATGACGTGTTGTTTGGTCCAATATTGCCAAAATAGATTCGGACCGTGTCTCCGACCTGCGCCTTCAGTGCCCCGTCGCCGGTCAAGGCTCCCTGTCGGCCGTTAAACACGACATAGTCAGGATGTTCGGCCAGCCCCTTTTCCATTGACAACGCCAGTATGTTTTTCTTGTCCGAGGGCGTGGTGAAAAATTCACTTTCCAGCACATAATATTCCTTCTCGACGTGTGGAAGCCCTGCCTCAGGCTCCACCAGAAGCAACCCATACATGCCGTTGGCGATATGGGCCGGAATGTTGGGGATGGGTGAGGCGCAGTGGTAGATATACAGTCCGGGGGCCAGGGTTCTGAATGAAAACGCGGCTTCCTGGCCGGGAGAGACAAGATTGACGGCGGCCCCGCCTCCGGGACCGTTCACGGCATGAATGTCAATGTTATGAGGGACGGTGCTGTCTTTGTGGTTTTTCAAGTGGAACTCGACGGTGTCGCCCACGCGAACCCGGACCATGGGGCCTGGAACCGTGCCATTAAAGCTCCAGAATTTGTAGGATTGTTCATCCGTCAGCGCGCCGGTAAATTCTTGCGCTTCAAAGTGGACGACGACACGAGCGGGCGTTGTGCGTGTGACCGGCGGCGGCACCGAAGGCGCCTGGGTCAACGTGGCGTGAATGATGGGGGCTTTCGCGTGGCCGGCGACGGGGACGCCGTGAAGACCCAGCACGACGAGTAACGCGAACGCACAGATGTTCAACAGACCGGGCATATCAATCTCCTTGTGGTGGCGTTGAGGAATCAACGATGGAGTGAAACATGTTCGTGCGGGATTCGCACGATGGAAAGTGTGAGGGAATCATCCGCCAATTTCAAGTGACGGCACTCCCGTCATCGGGCGTTACCGAGGGGTCTTGTGTTCAAGAAGCATGTCGGGAGAAGGGAGTTGGGTGACAATGATGGAGCGGGCTTGATAGATACCGGGCAGGCCGGAGCCCATGGCATAGACCAGGCCTTTGCCCCGCCTTCCCAGGACCAGATGTCCGCGCTGACGCCCCTTGCGGTCAATGCCAGCGATCTCCAGCGTGGGCGAGGCGAGGCCGTATCGCTCCAGATGGTGTGTTGTCGGACTGACGGAGATTTCTGCGGGAAGATCAACAAGGCGGCTGACAAACAACGACACTTTCTGCTGATTGATGTGCTCCGATTCCCTTCCCTCAAGATACCATTCCCCATGTTGCCGGATCAGGGTGTGCCGCCGGTCGCCGGTTTTCACGGTGAGCAGCGCAATGTCTCTGCCTTCCATGCCAAATAAGCGTTTGTCCTGAAGGGCAAATATCTCACGGGGTAACTGTGTGAGTGTTCCCGACGGGATGCGATAGATGGGCTCCTTCGCCGATGTCACGGCATAGGCGTCGCCATCGGCGGTGGTCGGCTCAAAAAACGCCACGGAGTGATTCTTGCGTGGTGTCCGTACCGTGACCGTCAGCCAGGGCGCGTGCAACGTGTCCCGCAGGGCCTGTTGTTCGGCCGGTGAATCAATAAATCCGGTCGCGGTTAATTCCCGAAGTGTCATGAGCAAAATGCCGACAGCGGTTTTGTCGGCCGGGGCTTGCATAGGAGACGTGACATTCCAGGTGGACACCGGGCCGTGAAATGCCAGGCCACGCTGGAGTGTGATGGTGTGATCCGGTGTCTGCAATTGAATGTGTTCGGCCTCGGCGGGATTAAACAGGACAATGTCTTTCAAGCGAAACGTGTGCAGGGTTTTTTTGCGAAAATCCGTGACCGAGAGCGTCGTCAACACAATGTTCCGGTCGGATCCACGTTGCGCGTACAAGGTGGATGAGAGGGGCCCCGTGTTACCCAGGGCCAGTGTTTCGACCGTCTCTCCCGTCGTGATGGTCATGGTCACACGGGGTGATTGCAACCCGTAGGGTGTGAGTGGGGTGTCCTGGTCCTGAATCACCCGGGTGATCCTGCCGATTTCCAGGGCGCGCAACACGTTTCCGATCTCGCGAGCATCGCCCCTGGCCGCAATCGGTTTGACAATCCGCCAGCGATTCCGTGTGCCGCGGCGCATCTCAATACGCTCGGCGTGCGTGGCATACACCAGGTGCGTCACGTCCCGGTAATCAAAGCGCAGCAGGCGTTGGGCGTCGGCCCGTCGCGCCGTTTCGGCTTCCCTGGCGGGCATTTCGATGGTCGACACGTAGGCGCCAAGCGCCAGGAAAATCATCGCCAGGAAAATCGTGGTGCGAACGTTTGTCATGCACAACCTGTCCGGATTAGAGACGCCGTCGCCATCGCCACACCGTGATCCCCAGAACCAGAAGGAGGAAAGGAACCGAGAAAACCTGCACAGCAAACAGCATATGCTCCTGTGCGGGATTGGGAATAAACGGCGCGAAGGAAGATGCCCTGGGGCCGATCGCAAGCAACGTGCGTTCATCCGCCAGCCAGGCCATGGCATTCAGAAAAAAATCGGTGTTGCCAGGAAACATGAGATAGGCGTTGCTGGCAAACACTGAATTGCCGATGACCACCAGCGAAGGCGTGACGGTGGACTCTGGTGACGCCGCGGTCCGTGCCAGTGCGCCGGCGAGGGCAAACGGGCCTTTGATGTCCCGCCCTTCTTCATAGTCCGGAGCGGTGTTCGGGTCAAAATTTGTTTCAGCCCAACTGCGCTCCGATGATTGCGCAAGAGACGTAAAGACAAGATTCGCGGCGGATGACGGGTGAAACGACACCGGTTGCAAGACAGGCAATAACAGGGGCGAGGTAAATTCTTTGGTGATGGCATGATCGGTAAAGCGGCGAACGAGTAAGGCCGTCGGACTGCCCTGGGCGATACGGTCCTCGGGATCCACCACAATCCCCGGGCCCAGCGTGATCCCCCATTGCGCGATCCATGCGTCAAGGCCGGTGGTGGTGCGGGGATCAAGCAGGACCAGGAGTCGCCCCCCCCCGGCGACAAAATGCGTGATCCGTTGGAGTTCGTCATCGGCAAGGGATTCATGAGGACCGGCAAGAATGAGCACATCGGTGTCCATGAGTAGGTCGGGGCTGCGTTGGAGTGAGCCGCGCGTGACCGTGTATCCCTGGGCTTCCAGTTTTGTCCGGGCCATTGAGAATCCGCCCCGTTCCCGGTCCGTGATGTCGCGTTCGCCATGTCCTTCCAGAAAGACAAGGCGTTTGAAGCGTTCTTTCGTCACGCGGATCAGCGCGCTTGTCAGATGCGCTTCCGTGGGGGTGGTGACCTGGACGGGTTGACTGCCGCTTTCAAAGACGGCCGTGTGCATTTTGGAAATCCCGTATGCGCGAGCCCTGGCCGGTTCTTTTTCGGGATCAACATAGGTGACGGAAATTCTCGACGTGGCATGCGTGTAGCTCTCCAGCAAATCCCGATAGGTTCGAAAGCTTTCCGTGCCTTCGTGAGAAAAGACGGTGATCCGAACGTCTTGTTCGAGCTGTCCGAGGACTTGCAATGTTTGCGGGGCCAGTGAAAAATGCTGCGTTTCAGAGAAGTCCCACCAACTGTCGTGTTGCATGGTCAGAAAATTGATGAGGGTCAGAATGCCCGCCATCAGGACAATGGCCAGGATGTTGTGCAATCCAAGTCGCGTGGATCGGGAGCCGGAAAACTGTTTGAGTCGGTTCCAGTTTCCCGCAAAGTACACGGTGAGGCAAAGCAGGGCCACGCCTTCCAGCAGCATGGTGGTGGCGGGCCGACCGGGGTTGAGTTGCGCAAAGACGATGCCGCCCAGACCGAGTCCGGCGCCTACAAGGCCCAGGATGGAGACGAGGTGGTTTACTGCCATCGGTGTGCATCAACGATGCGGTGTGCGATAAACAACATCAGCACGATGCCGGACAGGTAATAGACAACATCTCCGGTCTGCACAAGACCGCGAACCAGTCGGTCATAATGTTCGCGGAAAGACAGCCAGGACAGGACATCGCCGGTTACCGTGTTCCCCGACAATGCCCCCAGCTCGCCGATGAGCCACATGACAAGAATCATTCCGAAGCTCACAAAGGCCGCCACCACCTGGTTTTCAGTCATGGCAGAGGCCAGGACGCCGCAGGCCAGGAATAATCCACCCTGTAACGCCAGGGCCAGGTACCCGGTCGCAATGGGCCCCCACTGAAAGCTGCCGAAAAAGGACAGCAACAGCGGGGTGAGTCCCGTCAGGGAGAGCAGGCCCAGATAGATCAGGAGCACGCTCATGTATTTGGCTGAAAGAATTTCGTTCATCCCGATGGGGGAGGTGAGCAGGAGTTCAAACGTGAGCAATTTTCGTTCTTCCGCAAAGACTCGCATCGTCAGGACAGGGAGGAGAAACATGAGAACGAATTCCATACTGTAAAACATCGGGCGGAAGACCAGCGCATTCAGGTTGAGCTGGGCATAGGTATTTTGAATTTGTAACAGCCGAACCGCCTGCTGGCCCGCGTTTGCCACCATGAGGTGGGCGATCAGCCCGGACACAAAAAGAAACACCGCCCCGATGACGTAGACAACAGGGGACACACACAGACACCGCAGTTCCTTGGCGAGCATGGCGCGAAACGGTGTCATGCCGACGTTTCCTCGTGTTGGCCGGGCGGCGAGGCAGGGTCGGGCTGGCCGGGCGCCGTCACTCCGGATGTTGCATCCTGTTGCGTGAGTTGGAGAAACACGTCTTCCAGGGACAGGGACAGGGGCTTGAGTTCGAGAAGGCCGTAGCGCTGACTCACGACGCATTGAGAGAGTGCGTCCCGGAGGTCCTGTTCCGGGTGACAGTCGACGGTGCAGGTATTGGGCGTGGAGCCTGGAAAGACATTGAGCACGCCGGGAATCGTTTTCAGGCGTTCGTGCCAGTCCGGTGCGGGCTGTTTGACAGTGAGGCTGATCTTCCTGACGTGCCGTAACCGGGTGGAGAGCTGCTCCGGCGCATCTTCGGCCACGATGCGACCCTGGTGAATAATGACGACGCGATCACACACGGCCGTGGCCTCGGGGAGAACATGCGTGCTTAAGATGATGGTGTGTGATCCGGAGAGACTTTTGATCAGCGTTCGTATGGCGATGATTTGTTTGGGATCAAGCCCCGCGGTCGGCTCATCCAGAATCAGCACCGGTGGGTCATGAATCAGGGCCTGGGCCAGCCCGACACGTTGACGATAGCCCCTGGAAAGATGTCCAATCACACGATGCCGCACGGGGCCCAGTCCCACCTGCTCAATCACGTCGGCCTTTCGGGAGGCGACCCGTTGTGGCGTCAACCCCTTGATCCGACCCACAAACGTTAAATACTCATCAACGGTGAGTTCGTGATAGAGGGGAGGAGTTTCAGGCAGATAGCCGACGCGTCGTTTGACTTCCATGGGTTGCTCCAGGCATGCAAACCCCGCGACGCTGGCCATGCCTTCACTGGGAGGCATAAAGCAGGCCAGAATGCGCATGGTCGTGGTTTTGCCGGCGCCATTGGGGCCCAGGAAGGCCAGAATTTCACCCTTGTTGACGTGAAAGGTCACGTCATGAAGAGCCGTGTGTATTCCGTAGCGTTTCGAAATGTGTTGAACGGTAATCATGAAAGCATCAAGGCGAATGACTCTGAAATTCTCTGGAATGCGCCTTCAGTCACATCATATTTCAGGATATGGCACGGGGCAGGATAGATAATTATACTAACGAGAGAAAACGTTCGTCAAGGCGGCGCATCAGTGCATCACCTGTGGCGTTTGGGTTGGGATTGTCTGAAGAGGCGGACACCGGATTGTGCGACGAAGCCGAGAGAGAAGGCATGGTCTATGATGTTGACAATTTGAGCTGTTCCGTTTATTGTTTAGCATATCCGATAGTGTTCCCTGGTCGGCACGGGAGCAGGCATCTGTTGCTCCAGTCGCCTGAATCCCTCATGTTTTTTGCGAAGTTTCAGATCATTGCGGTCATTGGTGTCAAGAGCGTTCGGTGTGCATACCCTGGAAATAATCGGACAGTCGCAAAAGATGTCGCCGCATGTTTCAATGCGGACAAGATATGATGAAAGGAGATGGTAGTATGTCGGGAGTAAGGTTCAGAGATTCCATGGTCTATGTTCTTGCCGGTGCAGGGCTTCTGATGCTGTTGTCGGCATGTCAGACATCAAGACATACTGAAGTCATGGGTGCGAAAGACTTACAGGATGAAATGGCCATTACTGAAGCTTTTTCTGAAGCTTTTTCCGAACAGGATAGGAAAGATGACGAACAATCCATGCTTGAGGACCAGCTTGCTGGAGGCAGAGGTCTTTCGGAAGGCGAACTTTCAGAAGAAGAAATGGGCAGAATGAGCGCCTTTGGGGATGGCAGCGCCCAGGATTTGCTGTCTTCCGATATTATGGCAGGTCGCCACATGGGGGGGATGGACCCCACGAAGATGACAGACAGGGAACGGATGGAACAGGATGGGACGAATTTCGGATTGTCGGATGTCTTTTTTGGTTATGATAAATATGGAATTGACGATGAGGCGAGCTATGTGTTGAAAGCCAACGCCAGAGTTCTCAAGGATCAATATAAAAATGCCGGCGTGCTGATTGAAGGGCATTGTGACGAACGTGGGACCTTGGAATATAACCTGGAATTGGGTAAACGTCGGGCCCAGAACATCAAAAACTATTTAATTGATCTGGGTGTGAAAGAATCAAACATTCGCATTGTCAGCTATGGGAAAGAGCGGCCGTTTTGCATGACCTCCGAACCGGTTTGCTGGGCACAAAATCGCCGCGGACATTTTCTGTTGCAGCGGTAGAGCGTAGAGAGAGTCGTGTGAGTGCGAAATCCAGGGAACGGTTCAGTGAGTTTTTCAGGACTGTTCCTTCTCTCCCGGAAGCCTTTCTCCCCCATCGGTGAACGAATCATTACCTTGAACGGGAATGATGATTGTGCCCAGTGTCCCCTGGGTCCGTGCTTCCTGTGTTCACGATGATCGTCCTGCCATCCCGGTCTGAAACGGACACAATCCCCGTGTGGCTCCGTTTGCATGTCGCCGACGCGTGGCCTGCATGAAAACCAGTGTGTTCCTGACATTTGAAAACGAGTTTGCTCCACTCGGCGGGCTGGCCGCGGTCATGCGTGTGTTGCCGAAACGCATGGCTGAACAGTGGAACGGTCCGTGCGTGACCATCACCCCGTTTTTTCGAGAGATCATGAAATGTCGCCCGGATGTTCTGGATGCGATTGATTCAACCGGGATCGCCTGTTCGCTCACGTTTGGCAAAGACACCCACCCGATTGAAGTATGGCAACACGAAGATGCGCGGGGGTTTAGAACCTATTTTATTGATTCGCCGGCATTTTTTAACGCGCCATGCGATTGTGGCGATCCGCCCGGTGTCGAGGCTCCCTGCAATCCCTATGTTGATCCGGCACATCCCTCCCAGCTCCTGCATGATGCCCTGTTTTTTTGCGCGGCCGTCCCGCATGTGCTAGTCGCCTTGCGCTTCACCAGGAATCTCGTTCTCTGTCTCCAGGATTGGGAGACCGCCTGTGTGGCGATGACAGCCAAACAGGATGCTCGCCTGGCGTCGGTCTCGTGTGTGCTCACGCTGCATAATTCGTATGACCGGCATGTATCGGCCCGCGATTTGAAAGTGCTAACGGCCCAACGTCTTTCCGGTCGGACGATGCTGACCAAAATGGCGGCGTTTTTGGATGGTCCCATCTGTACCGTGTCTCAACATTTTGCCCATGAGCTGGAGCAGGATACGGTGCAGCGAAAAATTTTCGCGCCGCAGTTGCAACCGGTATTTCGCCAACACACGATTCGGGGAATTAATAATGGCATGTTCGGTACGCTTGATTTTCCCAGGGAGGCTCGCGACCGTGCGGACCAGGGGGATTATCGTCCGTTGCTCAACGAAAAAGCCAAACGTCGCCGGGAGATGGTGAAACACCTGAAAGCGTATGCGCCGCCACGCGCCTGGGGGTCGTTGGATTTTACGGATTTTGACGGGCCGGTGTTTTTGTTTTTTGGACGGGATGATCCACGGCAGAAGGGGTACGACGTGGCCGCGGCGGCCATCCAGCGTGTTCCGGCCGGGCGCGCTCGTTATATTTTTACGCCCATCCCCGGCGATGAAGGCGTGGAGGGGTTAGGGTTTCTCAAGAGGTTGGCCGAGGAACGGGCGGGGGAGGTCAAGGTGTTTCCCTTTCGCATGGCTCGCGGCTACGGGGCCTTGCAGCGTGGGGCGTCATTCGCGGTGATGTGTTCATTCTATGAACCCTTTGGCGGCGCCACGGAGGCCTATGCGGTGGGCACGCCGGTGGTGGCGCGTGCGACAGGAGGACTGGTGCAGCAAATTGTGCCCTGTCCCGCGAAGTCCCTGACCGACATCGTTCAACACATCAGCGGTCGGTACCATCCAGCATCAGCGTTGCCGACAGGATTTCTGTACCGTGAACGGACGTTGCCTGCGGATACCACAGAACGTGGCTGGAAAAAGATTCTGGATTGCGGATATTGGCCGCGGCGTGACCGGGTGGACGAGCGTTCATCCATTCCCGTCTTTCAGTCCATGGTTGAGCAGGCGGCGGCGGCTCTGCAGGATGCCGTGGCATGCTATGACACCGATCAGACACAGTATGCGCACATGATCGCGAACGGGTTTCACATGCTGGAACATTTTTCCTGGGATGCGGCGGTTCGCCAGTATCGTGAAGTGTTTATGGCGCGCGCGTGCGATCTGGCGTGAGGTGCGGCATGCGTGACCATGACGGTCATGCACAGTAGCGGACCGATGTTTCTTTGGGAACGGCAAGATATTGAAAGACGAATTCCGCGGCCTGTTCCATAGGCCGGCCCTGCAAGGTGACGATCTGATAACCCGCTTCAATTAAACACGCTCGGCTGCTCTCCCATTCTTTGTGGTGGTGTGCCTCAAGCACCAGGAGGGGGCGATCGTCTCTCAGGATTCTCCGCATACCGTCCAGCACGTCGCCACTTGCACCTTCAACGTCAATTTTGACAAGGTTGAGTGTCGTGCCCTGGTCAAAATATTGATCCAGGGAAATCGCCGGGACCGAAAATTCCACCGTGCCGGTGGCGTGCTCCGGCTCAACGATGCTCCACTCGGCGCCACTGTGATGTCTGCCGGGGTACACATTCGCGACATGATGCCGTCCGGCGTTGACGGCGACATTTTCCACCTTCCTCCGGTCACGAAAGCGCGCGGTATTGTATTGAGTCATCCGTGCGTTCTCGGGATGCAGTTCAAAGGCATAGATAAATCCGGATGCTCCGGCAAGCTCCGCCATCGCAAACGTATATTCACCGCGATTGGATCCAATATCGACACAGCGCCATCCTGTTTCAATATTCTTGTGCAGGCATTCCCAGACGTCGGGCTCGGCGTTTTTCACGGTGGAAGGATCAAACCAATACCCCCGCATGAGGCAGACCAGCTTCGTTCGTTTCAGTCGTTTCAGGAATGACGGCATTTATTCCTCTAACGTTGAAATGTCCCCCGGATCCTGGCCGAGTTCTTTGGCTTTCAGCACGCGCCGCATGATTTTCCCCGAACGGGTTTTGGGGAGCGAGGTGACAACCTCAATCTCTCTCGGGACCGCGATTTTCCCCAACTCCGCATGGACGTGTCGTTTGAGGGTTTCGATCAGTTCAGGCGTGTCGTGCTGCCCCTGTTTCAGGATGACGAAGGCTTTGATCATCTCCCCGGCGGTGTGATGCGGTTTCCCGATGACTGCGGCTTCGACCACGGCCTCATGGCTGACCAGCGCACTCTCCACTTCGGCGGTGCCGATCCGATTACCCGCGACCTTAAGCACGTCGTCCGCTCGCCCCATGAACCAGAAATAGCCGTCGGCATCTTTGTGACAGACGTCCCCCGCGGTGTAGCAGCCCGGGATATTGTTCCAGTAACTCAAGTAACGGTCGGGATCGTTGTGGATGGTCCGCATCATGGAGGGCCAGGGTTTTTTGATCACCGCGAATCCGCCGCCGGTCCCGATGCTCCGGCCCTGTTTATCCACGACGTCGGCTTCAATGCCTAAAAAGGGGCGTGTGGCCGATCCCGGTTTCAGCGAGACACATGGGAGAGGGGTCACCATGATGGCACCGGTTTCTGTTTGCCACCACGTATCCATAATTGGTTTGTCGCCGCCGGTGACGCGATGAAACCATTCCCAGGCTTCGGGATTGATGGGTTCGCCGACCGAGCCCAGGATGCGCAGCGTTGAGAGATCGTGTTGACGCGGCCAGTCTTCGCCGTACTTCATGAGGAGGCGAATGGCGGTGGGGGTGGTGTAGAAAATCGACACCCCGTATTGTTCGACAAGCTCCCACCAGCGGGCGGGGGTGGGGTAATCAGGCTTCCCTTCCGCCGTGAGGATGGTGGCGCCGTTCAGGAGCGGGCCGTACACGATATAACTGTGACCCGTGACCCAGCCCGGGTCGGCCACGCAGAAATAGACGTCTTCATCCTTCAGGTCAAAGACATATTTGGCGGTGATGTAGGTCCCGACCATGTATCCGCCATGCACGTGCACCACCCCTTTGGGTTTGCCCGTGGTCCCTGATGTGTAGAGAAAATAGAGCGGGGTTTCGGCGTCCAGAGGCTCGGCCTCACAGGTGGTGGATTCTCCTGCGAGCCATTCATCCCAATCAAGCGCGCTGCCGGTGTCCAGATCCATGCCCGGCTTTTCCCGTCTCACCACGATGGTTTTTTCGATGGTGGGGCAATGGGCCACCGCGTTGTCCACCACGGTTTTCAGGGGAATGGCTGTGCCCCGGTCGTATCCATAGTCTGCCGTGATGACGAGGCGGGCTTCGGCATCCTGGATGCGGGATTCCAGCGCCGGCGCGCTGAAGCCGGAATAGACGACGGAATGAATCAGGCCGAGTCGCGCGCATGCCAGCATGGCGATGATTTGTTCGGGAATTTTGGGAAGATAAATCGTGACGCGGTCGCCTTGGTGCATCCCAAGGCGTTTGAGGGCATTCGCGCAGCGGTTGACCTGACGGTACAGCTCGGCGTAAGTGAAGATCCGTTCTTCGCCCCGCTCGCCCACCCAGATCACCGCGACTTTGTTTCTTCGCCACGACTGCACGTGGCGGTCCAGGCAGTTGTAGGTGATGTTGCAGGTCCCGCCAAGAAACCATTTGGCCCATGGATAATTCCATTCCAGCACGGTGTGCCACGGCGAGAACCATTCCAGTTCTTTGGCGACGCTGTCCCAGAAGTGTTCGGGGTCGGCAATGGATGCGTTATAGGCGGCGTCATAGTCCTTGATATGGGCCTGTTCCAGGGTGTGACCGGTTGGGTGGTAGACGGCGGACGTTTTCAGTAACGTTTCAATGTGTTCTGCCATGGAGGTATCCTCTCAAAAGCGTTCAAGGTAATCGGGGAGGAAAACAATTTTGCCTGTGCCGCCGACCGTGGACGCATTATGCGTGGGTTGAGCGAATGGTGCAATCACGCGCGTTCCGGTGGTTGATGAGCCGGCCGGAGCAAATCCAGAACGGTTTTGACCGGATTGAAGGTGTGGCGCGGCACCTCGACAAACACGGAATGCCATTTGGCCATGGCGCCGTTCCAGAGGCCCGAATGTTCCAGGGTCTTCAGCGCTCTCCCTTCATGGGATTTTTGTGAAATCCATCCCGCCGCGGGACCGGCGAATTGGTGAAGGTCAAAGCGGCGCCCTTGATAATCCCGCATACCGCACACGAGGTTGACGGGGTTCAAGTGCGTTGAGGCATTGAAGATGTCGCGCTGGCGGGGAGCATCAGGATCCACCTGGACATCTTCCACAATTTGCCGCGCGCTGATGTTGTCATTCCGTTCCACCCAAAAAGGCCCGCCGCCCGGCTCTCCGCTCTTGGGGACCATGCCGCAGACTCGCAGTGGGCGATGCAGCCACGTGCACAGCCACTGCGCTTGTTGCGTGTTGGCGAATGTGCCCCATTCGTCGGGCAGGGGCATGGCCAGTGTATGGCGCGCCCATTCCGTGACCTGCGTGAGGACGGCGGCGGAGACTGGCCCGGAGGTGAGCTGTGTCAAAAATGCGAACAGGGTGTCCTGCACATTGATGAGCCATCCACCGAGCGCCTTTTGGTAATAATGGATGGCGGGCTTCAAATGGTCGGGGACAACGTTATCAATGTTGTTGACGCACACAAGGTCGCCGCCGAGTTCGTGGAGATTCGAAAGCAGGGCCCCATGTCCCGCCGGCCGGAACAGCAGGTTCCCACGGGAATCATGGAACGGTTGATTGTCCATATCCACGGCGATGGTGTTCGTCGAAGGGTGTTGAATGGAACAGCTCACCTTCCACGTCACGTCGCGCCGGTCCAGTTTCTGGCAGGCGCGCGCAATATGGCGCTGGATGGCTTCCTGGTGTTCCGGAGAAACCGTCAGGTGGAGGCGGACATGGCCCCGGTCATCTTTGGCGCAGGCCGCGGCGTCGACCAGATGTTCTTCAATCGGCGTGCGTGTTGAGGCGGAATATTTGTGGAAGGCGAGCAGGCCCTTGGGCAGCCTGGCATAATGCAGTCCCGGTGAGTGAAGGAGCGCTTCAAGGATGGGGCGGTCGTGTCCTTCTGCCATGAGGCGCTCAAGCCGGCAGCCCTGATCATCCAGCGTCTTCGCAAGATCATCGTAAAAGGCGAATGTCTGAAGCCCGGAGAGAAACTGCTTCAGGGCGCGTTGGTCCGATGCCGGCACCCGTGTGGAATCCGTGGTGAGGCGACAGGTCTGCAGCGCGTCAAACATGCGAGTGGCCACCCCGGATGCGGGGACAAACTGTGTGACGCGCCCGGCGGCTCTGGCCGTGTCAAAATGCTGGAGAAGCGCCGGCACGTCGGATGGGTTCAGGCGCTGAATCCCATCGTCAAGCACGCAGGGTTTGTGAAGCCGCGCAAAGGGAACGCCGTGTCGAACGCTGGCCAGTTGTTGTTCAAGCGCCTGGAGGGAAATGCCGCGTTCCTTCAGTTGTCGGCGGTCCTGCGGGGTCAGCATCGCCTCAATGGCAGGTGTGGGGTGGTATGGTGGGGAGGTCGTGCGTGCGGGGTGTGCGCCGTGCCGTCCGGATGACCTTTTCGATTCCCCCGCGCATGTGTCATGCAGCCCGTGGCGCCGGATGACATGCCGGAGAAAGAGGTGGTGCCGTTCATCAACGTCGTCACTGGTCTCAAAGTCCCGTCAATGCCGGATACCCGCGGATGCGGCGTTAGTCCTGCGCTCCACCCTGTAAATATCCAAGCCCGATTTTGACGGCGCGGCGCGTGATTTCGCACCAACGGTTGGGGGGGTATTCCTCCAGAATTTTGATCACCTTCGGATCCTGAATATCCAGTTCAATGATCTTGAGTATGCCCGCTTCAATTTTTACTTCTGCCACGGTCGCCCTCCTTCGCAACGTTATGGATGGGCAGGTCACGAGTGACGGACCTGGGAATCGTGCTGTCGTGCCGTCGCCTTGCCGATGATGGATATTCGGCAAGTGGAGTGCATGGTAGCATGTTTGAATGGTTTTCTCTATGGCGTTGCCGGCTCCGGGGCCGCGCGTCCGACTCCCCCGGCACAGGAAGGGCTACATGATTTGATAATCAAGATCCACCATTTTGGTGGCCACATTGGCGGCTTCCCGAAGTTTCTTCATGGCTTCCGATGTATCACGGATGAGCCAGATTTTGATGTTGAGCTGCTCAATCGGTTGAATGGATTTTTCATTGCGAAGTTTGGCAATGGACCAGACCACTTCGGTGAGCACGGGAAAATCAATGTCCGACGATGTCTCCATCTTTTCCAGGTTGGCCGCGAGATAATCAAGAAGCGGGGGGGTAATCGCGGGGTCGCCGGTGTGCGCGCCAATGAGTCCCAGGCCTCTGGCGGCGGCGGCTTGAATGTTGGAATGTGTCGTGGTGACAAAAATATCGGTGAGGATGGGGGTTGCCGAACTGCCGATTCCGGCCAGCGCGAGAATCGCCTCCTCGGCGTACTCGTCGTTTTCATCGCTGACCAGTTGGATTAAATGCGGAAAGGCCTGTTTTGACGCGACGTTCGACAGCGTGGCGAGAATGTGAAGTTTGCGGCGTTTATCCGTCTCCGGGTGTTCCAGGAGTTGTGCCAACCGGTCGGTATGCCGCCATTCCGTCGCGACCATGACCGGAAAATCAAATTCCTGCAATTTCAGGTTTAACTGTTCCAGGGCGTAGTGTCCCGCATGGTTGGCGTTGGCGTGTTGCGCCGCGGCATCGGCGTCCGCGAAATCGGTTCGCGTTTCTTTATACCATCCCAGATCCTGGCCGTGGAGGCGATAGCTGAAGAGACAGGCCGGCCCGTTCCAGAGCCGGGAGGGCGAGTCGGCCAATTCCGCGTCTCCGCCGGAACGCGTGGTGCCGGCCCACCGTTTTCGTTCCTCGCATTTGACCCGGAATTCCACGTCGTGGGCTTGCGTCCGGTCGGTCACCATGGCGTAGCCAATGTGTTCCAGCCGCGTCTTGACCGTGGCCAGGAGCGCGTCCGGAGGCACGCGTCCCGTTTCGGTCACGGCGATGACGTTGAGATAGATGGTCTCAATGCCGGCCAATTGTGCCCGCTGCTCGTTGGTGATATGGATGCGTCGCGCGGAACTTTCGGCGGCGAAGGCCAGGAGACAGCAACAGACGAGTATGCCGGAAAGCGGTTTCATCATGAATCCTCCAGACAGGCATTGAGGTCAATGCGAATGTGGAAATGGCAGCGCTGATCCATACGGGCCTGCCGGCCTAACTCACGTGGCCGTCCAGATCGAGTTGCTTGTAGGTCCAGTTCGCCGCCTCTCGCAGCGCCGCCATTTCTTTTGAACGATCATTGATGAGCCAGACTTTTTGATTCAGTTCATTCATGGGCTCAATGGAATACTCATCCCGCAGTTTGCCGAGACTCCAGACCACTTCGGTCAATACGGCGAAATTAATATCGGCCGAGGTCTTGAATGTCGGCAGGATGTGTTTGAGGTAGGCCAGCAGCGGGGGGATGGCCGTGGGGTTGCCGCTGCGGCCCGCCACGTCGCCCAACGCTTTGGCCGCCGCCGCCTGAATTTCCGGCTGGGTGGACGATTGAAACAAGTCGGTGAGAAACGGAATGGAGTATTCTCCGACGCCGGTGAGCGCCTCCACGGCTTCCTGCGCCAGGTCTTTATCCCGCATCAGCGCTGTCAATCGCGGCAATGCGGCTTCGGCTTCAATGGTGCTCAAGGTGGCGAGAATAAAGAGTGTGCGGATTTTCGACGTGTCCGGCGCGTCCAGCAATGTCATCAGGCGGTCGGGTTGCCCCCATTCCGCCGCCAGGAGAACGGGAAAGTCGTATTGCTTGAGGCGTTCAAGTAATTGGGCGAGCGCATACGTCCCGGCGTCTTTGGCGCCTGCGGTCTGTGCGGCGTCCATGGCATCGTGGAAGGCGGTGCGGACTTCCTTGTACCATCCGAGATTGCGGCCGTGGAGGGCATAGGTCAACAAACACGCCGGCCCTTTCCAGAGCCGTGATGGCGCATCAAGCAGTTCGGCGTCGCCCCCTTCCGCCGTGGTGCCGGTCCAGGTTTTCCGTTCCTCGCATTTCACTTTCAATTCAACGTCGTGGGCCTGTGCGCGATCCTTGACCGCCAGCCAGCCGACCTCTTGCAGCCGCCGGGAGACGAGCGCCTGCAGCGGGGCGGGATCAGTGCGTCCTTTTTCGGTCAGGGCAAGGGCGTGGACGAAGATCGTGCGGGCTTCCCGCAATTGTTGTTTGTGTTCCGGCGTCACATGGGTTCGGCGGGCGCGGCTTTCAGGCACAAGGATGGCCGATACGCTCATGATCGCACACAGTGTGAGAAAGCAGAGCCGGGTGTGCATGGGGAAGCCTCCTTTGGCGCGGGACATTCCGTCCGTACAGGCCGGGTGGCTGGTTGGGGTCGTCAATGCCGCATCAAGTGCCATGGGATGGTATGAAGACCGTTGTGGGATGCCGTGTGCCGTATGGGTCAACTATACGCCGGTCTCAAAAAAAACGGCAAGTCTGCCGCCATGCCTGCGTCCCGTTCAGGGAGGGCGTGGAACGCTCCCGGGGCGTCGCAACGTTGAAAGGGATGTCCCGCTTCACGTATAGTCCCGCCTCTATGCTGCAAGGAAAGACCATTGCCATCATTGGCGCCGGAAACATGGCTGAAGCCATTGTGGCCGGCCTGCTGAAACAGGGAGCGGTCAATCCGGGATCCATTGTCGCCACGGATGTGGATGCCCAGCGGCTCGCTCATTTTCAGACGACCTTTGGCGTGCGGGTTGGTCAGGATAATCACACAGCCGCCGAGTCCGCTGACATCATTCTGTTGGCCGTCAAACCTCAAATCATGGATGATGTGTTGGGCGGGCTGGCCTTACCTCCCCGTGCCGACCGGTTCCTGATTACGCTGGCGGCCGGGATTTCCATTGCCACGATTATTGCGGGATTGTATCCGCAGGTTCGCGTGGTCCGGGCCATGCCGAACACGGCGTCCATTGTGTTGGAAGGCGCGACGGCCCTGGCCGGCGGCCCCGGGGTCACGGAAGATCAGATGCGGATTGCGCAGGCGGTGTTTGAGGCGGTTGGCCGCGTGGTGGTGATGGATGAGTCGCATTTGGACGCGGTGACCGGCTTGAGCGGTGGGGGAGTCGCCTACGTGTATGCGTTTATTGAAGCCCTGGCCGATGGCGGAGTGAACATGGGATTATCCCGCTCGCACGCACAACTCCTGGCAACGCAAACCGTGCTGGGTGCGGCAATGATGGTGCGGGAAACCCGGGAGCATCCCGGGGTGCTGAAAGACCGGGTCACGTCCCCTGGCGGGACGACCATCGCCGGGTTGCACCAGCTTGAGAAAGGGCGGCTGCGCGGGACGGTGATGAGCGCCGTTGAGAGCGCGACGCTTCGGTGTCAGGCGTTGGGACAACAGGCATGTGGCGCCGGGTCGTCTGCTCCCGCCGCGCCTTCGGTGAAGCGAGCCGCATCAAAACAATGATGTCAGCCTTGCGCTCGCCTTGGATGCGGGCGGGACCAGCGCAGTGCGCGCAAAGCCAAAGGAGCCTGTCGTGCCGTATTGGGTGAAAGTGGTGTTGACCGATAATGAGAAGCTGATGGTCAATGACGCCCTTCGTCATACCATCAGTGATGATATGGAAATCCTTGAAATTGACACGCCCAGCGAAGTCCTCATTATACCCATGAAGCAATTGAAATATTTTTCGTGTGATGCCACGGTCTTTGACAAGAAACACTAACCGGTCGCGAGGCGTGTTCGCGCATTCCCTGGCAGCGTCCGTCCGCATCGTGTCTCGCGGGAGACGGTGCTTGCCGGAGGAGGCTTACGCAGAACAAAAACCACAGAGGTCAATATGGAGAGGCGAGTGACATCCCATACAGAAGAAGAAGAGATGAATCAGCGGCGCCATTTGCTGGCGCAGGCCCGCAAAGGCTCCCCCGTGGCCATCAAGCAACTGATGGATTTATACCAGGTGCGGGTGTATAGCGGTGACAGCGTAAAATCCCTGAAAATTCGTCATGATGTTCTGGCATTAAGTGCGTCAAGGCACAGACCCATGCGCGCGCTGGTGAGGCCGCCGTTACAACCCCCCGTCAAGGGCCACGGCAAGGATGCGCACCCCGCCGTGCGTCTCACGCGGACAGCGGGTGTGACCAGGCCGGCGCCCTCCAGGCGGCCGGTTGCGGCCGGGCATCAAAAGACGAGTGGGCCTGGAAGCCCGTCAACCGTTTCCCGAAAATCTCAAACACCATCCACACGCCGGGCGCCGTCCAGGCCCAAATCCGGAGTGACACCGACTCCTGCGGCCGCGCGTACCGCAAAACGAAGCTCCCGCAAGACCACGACACACGTGCAATCCCAAAAACAGGCCAGGCGTCCCGTGCGCAGACCGGCAGCCGGAACCGTGCGCACGGCCAGCCGTCCATCTCAAAGGCGGTCAACCGTCAAGGCGAAAACCAGGCCCGGCGCCAAGGTCAAGTCACGGGTCAACGCGACGTCCCGGACCAGGACACCATCACGGATAAAGGCCAGGGCCAGGCCGGCGGCGAAGGCGAAAGTTCGATCAGCGTCCAGGTCAAAAAAATCAGCGACCAGGCGATTTCGCCGACCTTAGCGAACTTCAACTCGCAATCCACCCGCCGCCAGCTTCCCGGCGATTTCATTAGCCGATTTTCGCGTGCCCTGGTAGACCCGGGCGCTCCCCTGATGATCAATACTCCAGGCCAGTTCAAAGGCTTTGGCCGGCGTCATGCCGGGAATATGCCGGCAAAACAACTCAATGACCTGTTGATACGTATGACACTCACAATTGTAAACGATGACTTCAGCTTCAAAGTCCTGACCGGTATCGGTATCCACACCGGTTGCTTCGTCCGTGATCTCTGTGACTTCTGTGGCGGGCAGCATGTGCATACAATTCCTGTTGGAGAGATGCAATGATACCAAGAGATGGCGCGTGGCTCAATATGGCGCCTCCCTCTCCGAATCCTGCGCGGCGCGGCCTGCCCGGTGAACGGCCCGGGCGTTCCCGTGTCCCGTGCCGGCCGAATAATCGTGGTGTCGCGCAACGCAGGGACGATGAGTAAAACCATCCTGGTGACGGGCGCCGCGGGATTTATCGGAAGCCATACCGTCCAGGCGTTGGCGGCGCGCGGCGACCGGGTGGTGGGCCTGGATAATCTGAACGATTATTATGATCCGGCCAGAAAACAGGCCAACATCCGGGAAGTCCAACACGCCTTGCGTCAGCATGACCAGGGAGCGTTGTTTACGTTTATTGAAGGGGATATTCGCAATCAGCGCACCATCGCGGACATCTTTGCGGCCCGTGCGTTTGACGGGATTATCCATTTGGCGGCCATGGCCGGCGTGCGGCGCTCCATTGAGCAGCCCCAACTGTATAGCGATGTCAATGTGACGGGAACGCTGAACATGCTGGAAGCCGCCGTCGGACGGGGAGGCCTCCCTCCCCCGCGTTCCCCGTTGCCCACGTTTATCTTCGCGTCCACCTCTTCCGTCTATGGCGCGACGACACACCGGCCCTTTCAGGAACAGGATCCCTGCAATCGGCCCCTGGCTCCCTATGCGGCCAGCAAAAAAGCCGGAGAACTGTTGGGCTATTCGTACCATCACCTGTACGGGCTGCCGTTTACCGCGTTGCGGCTTTTCACCGTCTATGGTCCGCGGGGGCGTCCTGACATGATGGCCTGCAAGGTGCTGGACAATATGTTTTTCAATCGTGAGGTCCCTCTGTACCGTGCCGGACAACTGCACCGGGACTGGACGTTTGTGGAGGATATTGTGCAGGGAGTAGTCAAGGCGGTGGATCGGCCGCTGGGGTACGAAGTGGTGAATCTCGGAAGAGGCGCACCGGTGCTGCTGGCCGAGTTTATCACCGTGCTGGAAGCCTGTGTCGGACGCAAAGCCCGCCTGATTCCCGCGCCGATGATGGAGGCGGATATGGCCGCCACGCATGCCGATATAACAAAAGCGCGCGCGTTGTTGGGGTATCATCCCCAGGTGGCCGTGCCCGAAGGCATCAGTCGACTCTGGACCTGGTACAAGAAGAGCGTGTTGAATATGTAGAGTCCCGTCCGCCTTCGGCGGCGGGGTATTGGTTCCGCATGGCCGAGGTGCGCCACTGGCCCGGAACATGGCTGAAAGCCGTTCCGTGTTCCACGTTCCCGTTTCGTTCGCACCATGATGCGGATGGACAGCGAAGCAGTCTGCGGCCTGCCGTCGCCGTTTGGGATTGTCCGCCCGGCGTGGCTCTCCCCCCCCCCTCCCGGGGGGCCTAAGGGGAACAGGAGGGGTGACATTCCTGTCCCCCGGGCGTGGCTCGCCCTCGCTTCAGGGGGGACTAAGGGGGGGGATGGATTCCCGTTTTCACGGGAATGACAGAAGGAGTGCGGGAATGACAGAAACGCGGGAATCCGGTCCACGTTTTCTCGCGTCTCCAAACAGGCAACCCCCCTTGCCCCCCTTGTCAGGGGGGAATGACCGTCCCGCCATCACCCGCACGGCCACAGGGTATGCGCCTGGACAGGGTTGCCAACCAGAGTGCCCGAAGCGCTACATTTCTCCTTCTGTCATTCCCGCGAAAGCGGGAATCCATCCTGTTGTCAACCAAGGTACCCGAAGCGCTACATTTCTCCTTCCGTCATTCCCGCGAAAGCGGGAATCCATCTTGTTGCCAACCAGGGCGTCCGATGTGCTATATTGCCCCTTCCGTCATTCCCGCGAAGGCGGGAATCCATCCTGTTGCTAACCAGGGTGACTGATGTGCCAGGCTTCCACAGACCGTTCATTGTGTAATGGAGAGACTCCAAATGCGAAATTTGCCGAATCATCCCGCTAGTCTTCGTTGGCAACCTGCATCCGTACCGCTTTGCGGCGTCGCCGGCACATCCGTTATTACCCCCCCCCCCCCCCCCGAAAAAATCCGAGCGTCCGCACCAGTGGCGGGGTAACGTCATGCTGAAACTAAAACATCTGGCCGCGCTGCTGCTCACGGTTGCCCTCGTCCCGGCCCCGGCATTTGCCACTCATTCTGTTAGTACAACAGACATGATACCGACATCAGTTGTTGTAGGTGAGACAGTTACGATAAATTTTGTTTCATCTGCGGGACCTAGCGGTTTTGGTACTCCTTTTTGGAGAGATGATACTTCTACTAACCCATGTTTTGATGCTGGTTTTTTTGATGTTGCTTCTGTAGATGATAATGGCGTGTTTACGTTCACTCCCACTCCTGCTTTTGCAGGTCTTTCATGTGACATTCGGGTCATTTATGAAACTGGTTTTACTGATGCTTCTAATAGTGTTATTGATGAAGCTGCTCAGTCATTTACAATCGAGATACCTTCAATCCTAAGCCCATACGGTGAGAATGTAGATGAGGGTACTCCTCCTCCTTCACTTTCTACTGCCGTGAATCATATTCCTGTTGATCCATCAACTGTCCGATATGAGATTACTAGTGTGATCCATAGGTTTACTCGTGTGCCTCTAACTTTACCAGATGGTATTACATTAGAAGAGGCCACTGGTGATTTTACTGGAACCATATCTCATCTCACTACAACTCCTAACACAAGTTTGCCCCTTGGTCTTACCTGGATTTATGAAGCTGATGGCGCTACATATAGACAAACGAATGGCTCTATTTTTGTAGTAAACGTGAACCGCCCCCCTACAGCGTTTGCAGGCATTCCTGTTGCAGATGACCGTACCATTAATGAGGGTCAAGCGCTGACTTTCACTCTAATACCCGAAGACCCCGATACAAATGATCCCCTTGGACGTTTCAATCGACGTAATACTTTTCCTCTTGGGGCCACGTTTGTCGGTGGAACATTTAGTTGGACTCCGACCAGTGTCCAATCTGGTCCATATTCACTTGCTGTTAGATACAGAGATGCGAACAATGCCGCAATCAATGCAGATATTCCTATCACGGTCACTGATGTGCCACTGGTTGGCAGCTCAACTGTCGACGAGGGCGATACGGGAGTAGACATTGATCTTGGTGTTACAGGCGACAGTCTCACATGTACGAGTTCTTCCCCAAGACCTTCCGATCTGACCTTGAATGCTGATTCATGCACAATAACCGGCGATGTCAATCCTAATGCCGTCACTGACGGTTCAGCATCGCAGGACTTTGTCATAGCCTATACGATCACTGATGGGACGTTAAGCGATACGGGTACATACACGCTCACCGTCAATGCAATAATGCTCGGCGCAGTACCCGCCGCCACCTTGGCTGGCACGCTGACCGAAGCCAACCTGTTCGCCGCCACGGCGCCGACCGTCACCGTCACGCTGGAGAACACCGCATACGAGGCAGCCCCGGGCACCCTGATGCCAAGCCACTTCAGCGTGACGGATACCGTTGACGGGACTGTGAGCGTGAGCGATGTCACCCGCGACAGCGACACCGTCGCCACGCTGACGCTGGCGTACAGCGACGAGGACATCACCGCCGATGGCACCCTGTCTGTCGCCCTCGCCGCCGCCGGCCATACCGGCACTGGCGCCCTGATGACCGGCACCATCGATATTACCGCCAGCGCCGGCATGAATATCTGCGGCCGCACGGCACAGGTGCAGACCGCCATCATCGCGACGTCTTCGGCCCCCGACTGCACGAGTGTCATTCTGGATTCAGTGACGGAACTTGATCTAAGTAGTCAAACGCTTAGAACGCTTCTACCCGATGATTTTGCCGGGCTGACGGGGCTGCAAACATTGAATTTGAATGACAACCTCCTTCAGTCACTTGATGCCGACATTTTTGCCGGCTTGACGGCGTTGAATACTTTGGATATGAGAGGCAACTTCCTCCGTTCACTTGATGCCGGTCTGTTTAACGGCCTGGCGGCGCTTGTGGCGTTGGGTTTGGAAGGCAACTCCTTCACGGCGGGAACCGGTCTGCCCGCCGGCATCTTTGACGATGTGCTCAATACCCTGGGCGCAATTGATACCACGGACGGCTTCTTTGTTGACCAGCAAGTTCGCGACGCCCATTTTGTCTGCTCCCGTTCCGACTTCGCGGCCATTGTTACCGCCACCGTCGGCGTCACCGACTGCCTCCGCATCAGTTCCGCACAACTCAACACCCACCTCGCAATGAGCGACGTCACCTTGAGCGGCCTGACCCTTTCCACCGGCACCCTGAACCCGGTGTTCGCCTCCGCCACCATGACCTATACCGTCGCGGTCGCCAACAGCGTCGACACGGTGACCGTGATGCCGACCGCCACCGATGCCGCCGGCGCCACCATTACCGTCAACGCCGCCGCCGTCACCAGCGGCAGCGCCAGCAACCCCATTGACCTGTCGGCCACCACGCCGACAACGATTATCATTGAGGTGACCGCTGCCGATATGCGTACCACCACGGAGTATGTGGTGATGGTGACGAGAGGGGGGCTTACGGCGACGTTGTCGAACGGCTTCACTGAACAGGGACTGTTCGGTGCCGTCAGCGCACGGCAAACGATGGTCACACTGGCAAACACCGACTTTGTGCCCGCTGGCGACCTGGGGCCGGACAACTTCATGGTGACCGAGACCATAGACGGGACGCTGCGCGTGGCTTCTGTTTCCCGCACCAGCGATAGCGTGGTGTTGCTGACGATGGAATACACCGGCAACGACATCACCGCCGCCGGCACACTGTCCGTGACAGTACTGGCATCCGCCCACACCGGCAGCGGCGACCTGATGACCGACCCTGTAGCGATTGCCGCCAGCACCGGCGCGAATGTCTGCGGTCGCACGGCAGAGATACGGAATGAGATTGTCACCCGGTCCGCTGCCGGCGAATGCACGAGTATCACCGACCTGGCGACGATTGACACCCTTGACGTTACTCAGTCTGATCGAGGTGGTGGCATCACTGCGCTGGCAAGCGGCGATTTTGCCGGATTGACGGGGCTTGTCAATTTACGTTTAGGCCGAAACAGCCTCACGACACTGCCTGACGATATTTTTGCCGGCTTGTCCTCGCTTGTGGAGTTGAATTTGTTCGGCAACACCCTCAACACACTGCGCGTCGGCGTGTTTGCCGGCCTAACTTCAGTGCGGAGTTTGTACATAAACCTGAACGAGTTCACATCCCTGCCCGCCGGCATCTTTGACGAACTGGACGCGCTTGTGAATTTAGGCTTGCACACCAACCCGTTCACAGCGGGCACCGGTCTGCCCCCCGGCATCTTTGACGAAGTGCTTGATACGCTGGTTCTCATTACAATGGGTGGAAACTTCGGACTTGGCGTCGACACCGTCGGCCGGGCCGCCCATTTTGTCTGCTCCCGTCTCGATGCCGATGACATTGTCACCGCCTCCGGCGGCGACCCCAGCGTTGACGGCGCCTGCCTGCGCGTCACCTCCGAACAACTCAACACCCACCTGGCGTCGTCAGACGCCACGTTGAGCGGCCTGACCCTGACCGGCGGCACTCTGGACCCGGCATTCGCCACCGGCACCACGGCCTATACCGTCTCGGTCGCCAGCAACGTCCCCAGCATCACCGTGACGCCGACCGCCACCAATGCCAGCGCCACCATTACCGTCAACGGCGTCGGCGCCGCCACCGCCATTAACCTGACGCCCGGCACAGCGGTGCCGATTTCCATTGTCGTCACCGCCGCCGACGGCACCACCACCATGACCTACACCGTCACCGCCACCCGTGCACTCTCCAACACCGCCCCCACTGCGATGGCCGTGATACCGGTCAACGCCGAATCCGGGCGGGCGGACGTCTACACCGGCACCGTGGCAACGCTGGACGGCAGCGGCAGCAGCGACCCGGATGCCGGCGACGGTATTGCCACCTATGCCTGGACGCAGACCGGGCCCACCGCCACCTTGCACCCGGTGACGCTGAGTGATGCCAGCGTGGCGATGCCGACCTTTATGGCCCCGGCGGAGGCGGATATAACGGCGGCCACCGAACTTGAATTTTCGCTGACGGTGACCGATACTTTCGGTGCTGAATCGGCGCCGGCCACCGTTACCATCACGGTGAATTTAAGGCCGAGGCTGGTTATCAGCACGGAACCGGCGAGTGTGAATGAGGGTTCCGGCACAATCACGATTCGTTTCACCGTTGACCCCAACGGCGGGCCGACTCCGAACCTGGGAAACAGCACCGAAAGAATCCGAGCCACACTGAATTTTGAAGGAGCTACCTCTGCGGACGATTTTAATCTTTTCGGTTGGGTGCCCGGTGGGACGACAGACTATCAGTTTGAATTCTCAAGCAGTTTTGGCCCCAATTTTATGCCCGGCAGCAGAGTCAGTTCGGCGATTCTGGAGATAACAGACGACACACTTGCCGAGACAACCACCGACTGTACCGCAGGGACGACGATCCCGGCAACAGCAGACAACTGTATTACGATTTTCCATGGCAACGCTTTTGGTACCACCCCCGGCCTCGTCGACGGCCCTGGCGGCAACCTGTTCCTGCCCGCCGAGCCTTTGGTATTGGCAATTGCCGACAACGACCCGACCTTGAGCCCGACAACCATTGACGCTCAGACCTACACCGTGGGCGTGGGCATCGGCAGCGTCACCCTGCCGATAGCCACCGGCGGCAACCCCCCGCTGGCCTATACCATCAACGCACTGCCGGACGGTCTGATTCTGACCGACAACGTTCTGTCCGGCATACCGGAGACGATGCAGGCTTCAACCACCCACACCTACACCGTGACCGACAGCGACGGCAACACCGATACCATTGACTTCACCATCACCGCCACCCGTGCGATGTTGCCGGACGTCACCGTCGCCCTGGATGCCAACATTGCCGGCGACGACATCGTCAACAGAGCCGAGCAGATGGCGGGCTTTCCCATCACCGGGACCGTGCAAACCGGCGCCGCCGTGAGTGTCACCATCGGCACCGTCGGCACCGACACCGCCCGCCCCGCCACCATCACCGGCACCGGCACCACCTGGACGGTCACCATCCAGCCCGACGACGCCGACCTGACCGGTACCAGCGTCACCGTCACAGCCACCGCCACCCTGGCGGGCCACCTCGACGGCACCGCGCCCCGGACACTGACCGTAGACCTGACGGCCCCGACGGCCACCTACACGCCGCCGGGCAGCCTGGTCGTCGGCACCGCCATCACCGCCATCACGCCGGGCAGCCCGTCTTCAGACATCAGCGCCTATGCCGTGCAAAGCGGCGTCCTGCCCCCCGGCCTGACCCTGGACGCCACCACCGGCGGCATCACCGGCGCCCCGACCACGGCGAGCACGGCCACGGCGGCGGTCACCATCCGCCTGACCGACACCGTCGGCAACCCGGGCGACGTGCTGATTCCCTTCCCGGCGGTCACCATGGGCCGCCAGACCCTGACCGGCTTCTCCTACAGCCCCTCCACAACCCTGGCGGACCAGCCCCCAACCGTGACTGTCCCCACCGGACAGCAGAGCGGCAGCACCTTGAGCTATGCGAGCGACACTGCCAACATCTGCACGGTGAATCGCACCACCGGCGTCCCGACGCTGGTGGCCGCCGGCACCTGCATCATTACCGTCACCGCCTCGGCGACCGCCAACTACATGGCGGCGACCGACACCTTCACCATCACGGTCACACCCGCCATCCCGGCCGCCACCCTGACCGGCCCGCTGACCGAAGCCACCCTGTTCGCCACGGCGCCGACCGTCACCGTCACGCTGGCCAACACCGCATACGCCGCCGAGGGCACACTGGCGCAAAGCCACTTCACCGTGGTGGATACCGTCGACGGGACCGTGACCGTGAGCGATTTTACCCGTGACAGCGACACCGTCACCACGCTGACGCTGGCGTATGACGACGTGGACATCACCGCCAATGGCACGCTGTCCGTCACCCTTGACGCCGCCGGCCACACCGGCGCCGGCAACCTGGCCGACACCATCTCGATTACCGCCAGCGCCGGCGTGAATGTGTGCGACCGCACACGACAGGTGCGGAATGAGATTGTCAACCGGTCCTCCTCTGCCAGCGAATGCACGAGTGTGATGGATCTGGGGACGATTAGGACCCTGAACGTGCGTGGTACAGGTCTCTCTGGATTTCAAGCTGGCGATTTGGCCGGGATGTCGGGGCTTCGGACGATAAATGTGTCCAGCAACAACATTAGGACACTTGATGCCAATCTGTTTGCCGGCTTGACGGCGCTTGAAACAGTGTTTTTGTCCAACAACCCCCTCGGGACACTTAATGCCAATCAGTTTGCCGGATTGACGTCGCTTCGGACGTTGCAATTGTTCACCGCCGAACTCACCAGTCTTGATGCCAACATCTTTAACGGCCTGAATGCGCTGGTCACGTTGGGACTAAGCGGCAATAGTTTCACGGCGGGCACCGGTCTGCCCGAAGGCATCTTTGACGACGTACTTGATACCCTGGGCCCCGTTGCGACCTCTGGCTTCTCCGGTTTGGTCATTAACAACACCGTCCGCAACGCCCATTTTGTCTGCTCCCGTGACGACGCCGACGACATTGTCGACGCCACAGACGGAGTGGACGACTGCCTCCGCATCAGCTCCACACAATTCAACACCGCCCTTGCGCTGCTGGATGCCGACGTCACGTTGAGCGGCCTGACCCTGTCCACCGGCATCCTGATCCCGTCATTCGCCACCGCCACCACGGCCTATACCGTCGCGGTCGCCAACCGCGTCGACACGATCATCGTGACGCCGACCGCCACCCGCGCCAGCACCACGATTACCGTCAACGGCGACGACGTCGACAGCGGCACCGACAGCGACGACATTACCCTGGCGGTAAACACGCCGATGGCCATTCCCATTGTCGTCACCTCCGCCGACGCCGCCACCAGGATGACCTACACGGTCACCGCCACCCGTGCGGCGGCGACGGAGCCCGTCGCCACCCTGACCGGCACGGTGACCGAAGCCAACCTGCCCGGTCGTCCGAGGGTCCTGGTCACGCTGGTGAACACCGTGTACACAGACACGCTGACGACGGCGCACTTCACCGTCAGCGATACCGTGACCGGTGGCACCGTCGTCCTGGAAGCCGTCCTGCGCATGAGCGACACGGTCGCCAGGCTGGAACTGTCGCTTGAGAGTGGGATAGACGTCACCGTCGGCAACACGGTGTCGGTCACGGTGACGGCTGCCGGGCACGAAGGCGACGACCCCCTGGATGCCGGCAGTCTGCCCATCGTCCCCAGTGAGGGCCTCAACATCTGCGGCCGCTCGGTGGAGGCCAGTCAGGCGATTGTCGTAGCGTCCACCAGCACCACCTGCTCGGGCGTGCCCGACCTGGCAAGCATTACGAGGCTTGATTTTTCCAATCAATTCATTGAGGACCTGGACCTCGGCGACTTTGACGGCCTGGATGCGCTGGAAGTGGTGGATTTGTCCGGCAACATGTTCACGGCGGGCACCGGACTGCCCATCGGCATCTTTGACGACGTGCTTGGTACCGTGACCAGCGTTGGCCCCAACGGCTTCATTGTGGACGCCAATGCCCGCGCCGCCCATTTTGCCTGCGCCCATACCTCCGTCAATGCCATTGTTGAGCTCACCGAACGCAACGACTGCTTCCTCGTCAGCTCCGGAGCTTTCAACGGCACCCTCGTGCTGTTGCCGTCCGACGCGTTATTCGACCTGACCCTGTCCGACAGCACCCTGAACCCGGGGTTCCGCCCAAACACCCTGGCCTATACCGCCCTGGTACCCAACCGCGTCGACGAGGTGACCGTGACGCCGTCCGCCCTCGCGACGGTCATCGCCACGATTCTCGTGAACGGCGTTGAAGTGGACAGCGGCACCGCCAGCGCCACCATTCCCCTGACGGCAGGCACGCCGAGGGCCATTCCCATCATCGTCACCTCCGCCGACACCACCAACACGAGGACCTACACGATCACCGCCACCCGTGCGGCGATACCGGCCGTGAGCGGTGTGGCCTTCACCAGTACCGGCCCCTATGCGCTGGGCGAGGCCATTGAAGTCACGGTCACCTTCAGCGAGAACGTCACCGTCGCGGGCACCCCGGCGATTGCGCTGAATGTCGGCGGAAACACCCGCACGGCGGCCTACACCAGCGGCAGCGGCAGCGCCAACCTGGTGTTCACCTACACGGTGGCCGCCGGGGAGACCGATGCCAACGGCGTGAGCATTGGCGCCAGTGCCATCACCACGCCCGCCAGCAGCGCCATTCGAGGCGCCGTCGGCGGCAACAATGCGGTACTCACACATGATGCCGTGGCCGCAACAACCGCCCATGCGGTGGACACCGCAACGCCGACCCTGGCCGGCGCCACCGTCAACGGCAACAGCATGGTCCTCACGTATAACGAGGCCATGGACGCCTCCTCCACCCCGGCCAATGCTGCCTACACGATAGGGGTCAGCGGCGGCGTCACGCCCCCGACGGTCACCGGAACAACCATCAGCGGCGCCAGGGTCACCCTGGCATTAAGCGACGCCATCACACGAGAGATGACGGTCACGGTGAGCTATACGCCCCCCGGCAGCGCCCCGTTGCGGGATACCGCCGGTAACGCCGCCGCCGCGCTGACCATGACGTCGGTGACCAACACGACTGTACTTCAGAACACCATTTTTACCGATGATGTCATCCCGGCAACCCTGAATGTGGGCCAAGAGTTCCGTGTGGATTTTGAGATCAATCATCCTGACGCGGGTGGTGGCTTTGGCAACTTGTGGGCAGGAACAACCAATGACTGTGGTATTGCACGCAGTATTAACGACGCTGGCATACTCGCCTTTACTCCTCAGGTGGCTCAAGCTGGAATGACCTGTAATTTTGTCGTTCGCTTTGAGGACGCAGGTGTTAGCTCCGTAGTTGACACATTGGAATTTACCGTTAGCATCAATTCGGCAGATCCGGTGGCGCCTGTGGCATCCGATGGCAGCAGAACGGTGACTGAAGGGGATTCAATCGCCATCAACCTTGGCGTGACCGGGACGGCGCCGGTCACCTGTGCCCAAACTTCCCCCCTCCCCGGCGGACTGACCTTGAATACCGTGGCCTGTACCATCACGGGCGACGTCGCTGATGATGCCATCACGAATGGCACCTTATCGCAGGTCTTTGTCATCACCTGGACGGCCACCAACACCGCAGGCTTTGATACCGGCACCTACACCCTGACCGTCAATGCCCGGAACAGCGCACCGACGTTCAGCGGGGCGGGCATTGATACGCAAATCTACGCCGAGGGCATGAGTATCGTCCCCGTCAATCTCCCGCCGGCCACCGGCGGCGACGGCGCGTTGAGCTACAGCATCAACCCGGCATTGCCGAGCGGCTTGCGCCTGAACATCACCTCAACCGGCAACACCCTGACCGGTACGCCGGCCACGCAGCAGAGCGCCACCGCCTACACCTACACCGTGAGCGACAGCGACGTGGATACCGCCACCACTGACACCGACAGCCTGACGTTCACCATCACCATCGTTCCCGCCGTCGGCGTCACCGTCATGCCGACGACCCTCATGATCCCGGAAGATGGCGGCACCGGCACCTACACCGTGGTCCTCAACAGCGAACCGACGGCCGATGTGATGATTGGCCTTACCGGCCTTACCGTTGCCCCCGCCAACAACTCGCCGGCCACGATCTCAACGGCCGCCCTGACCTTCACCACAACCAACTGGAACGCGGCGCAAACCGTCACCGTGACCGGCGTCGACGACGAATTTGACAACCCCCCCAACGACCGCCGCACGGCGACCGTGACCCATACGGCAACGAGCAATGATCCCAACTACCGCGGGACAAGCATTGCCAGTGTGGTGGTCACCGTCACTGATGACGACAACCCGCCGATGGTGATGAATAGGGCTATCATTGACGAACTTAACAATCAAATCTTTCCGATTGACGTCAGCATAGTTTCCATGACCCTGCCGGCAGCCACCAGCTCCAGCGGCACGGTGACCTATGCCCTGTCCGGCCTGCCCGACGGGCTGACCTTTAACACGAACACCCGCATCATCAGCGGCACCCCGACCAGCGCCGGCCCCTTCCCTCTGACCTACACCATCAGAGACGCCGTCGGCACCACCACCATCAGCTTTACCATCCGCATCAGCTCCCCGACGGAGGAGCGCACAACGCAGTTGAATCAGCAAATCCTGCCGAGGGTGTTCCTGTCGGTCGTGGATGGCGGCAATCAATTGATTGCCGAGCGGCTGCGCGCCGGCAGTGCGGCGATGAGCGGCGGTGGCGGCGGTAGCATGTCGCTCACCGGCGCCGGCGGGTTATTATCCCCCGGCGTGCTGAAACAGGCGGGGCAATGGTTGGCCGGGGACGCGGACGAGCTGCCCTGGCGTGACTGGGTGGGCGGGCTGGCGCTCTCCACCGACGGCAGTCGCCTGGGCCTGTCCCCCGGTGTGTCGCTGTATGCCAACGGCAATTATACCCGGCTGTCCGGCGATGGCGGCGGGCTGGACTGGGACGGGACGTTATACGGCGGCCACGGCGGCGTGGACACGTGGATGCGTGATGACGTGCTGGTCGGCGTGTCGGCCTCGTATTTCAAAGGCGAGTTTGACTATACGGGCGTGGGAGTGACCGATGGCGAGTACAACGTTCAGGTGGGCAGCTTTCAACCGTACATCGGCTGGAAGTTGTCGGAGGGCGTGGACTTCTGGGCGAGCGGCAGCTACGGCGCCGGCGACGTGGAACTGAACGATGTGGGCGGGCGGCGCGAGAGTGACCTGTGGTATGGCTCGGTGAGCGTGGGTGTGAGCGGGCAGGTGTATGCCTCGGACGCGCTCATTGCGGGCGGGCGCAGTGAGGTGCGGCTGCGCGGCGACGGGTCGGCGCTCTGGGTGGCAATGGATCGTGACGACGCCGGCTTTGAGGACTTGCAAAACCGTCGGGTGCGGATTGGCATGGAGGCGAGTCATACGCGGAGCGCCATGGGCTACGGCAGTTTGCGCACCGGTCTGGAAGCGGGTGTGCGGAGTGATTCCGGCGACGGCCCAAGCGGCAAAGGCCTGGAAGTGGGCGGCAGTGTGGAATGGCGTGATGCCATGCCCGGGTTGACGCTTTCCAGTCGTGGCCGTGTGTTGACGCTGGGCATCTACGATGAATGGGGCGTCAGCGGTGCGTTACGGCTGACACCGGGGCCTGACGGCCACGGCCTGTCGTTCAGCCTGTCGCCGGGCTACGGCCAGGAGAACAGCGGCATAGAGCAACTCTGGCAGGCCGGCACGCTGAATAGCATCACGCCCGGCGGCACGTCATCGTCCGCGCCCTCGGCGCGGATGCGGATGGACAGTGAAATCGGCTATGGCGTGCCGTCATCGGTTGGGATGGTCCACCCGTACCTGGCCGCGTCGCTGTTACAAGGCGGCGGCCAAACGCAACGCATGGGCGCGCGCTGGGAGTTATCGCCCGGCATGAAGCTGAATCTGGAAGCCGCCCGCCGCGAGCGCGCCACCACCAATGACGAGCACCGCCTTCAATTGCAGTGGGAGTGGAGCTGGTAGTTGTAACGGAGGGGGGACATTCCTGTCCCCCGGTGGTAGCCGCGGCGTTGGCCGCCGCGGCATTCGGGTAGCGCGCTTCGCGCTCTCGCTCCCTTTACCGCTTTGCGCTCCCGCTCTTTCTTGCTGATCTCCATTTTTTCGGAGGGGACTAAAGGCAGGGGACAGGAATGTCCCCTCTCCTTTAAGTTTCCGATCTCCCTCCTTCCGGGGGGGGGGGGGCCTCTTTCTGTCATTCCCGTGCAAACGGGAATCCATCCGTCTGTTTATGTGCCAGACACCCGCCTTGCCATGTGAAGATGGATTCCCGCTTTCGCGGGAATGACAGAAGGAGTGCGGGAATGACGGAAGAAGTGCAGGCGACTTTCTTTGCCACGTCGGGGGTCTCTTTCCGTCATTCCCGTGCAAACGGGAATCCATCCGTCTGTTTGTCTGCCAGACACCCGCCTTGCCATGTGAAGATGGATTCCCGCTTTCGCGGGAATGACAGAAGGAGTGTGGGAATGACAGAAGGAGTGTGGGAATGACGGAAGGAGTGTGGGAATGACGGAAGGGGGACGGGAATGACGGAAGGAATGCAGGCGACTTTCTTTGCCATGTGGGAGGGGCTCTTTCTGTCATTCCCGTGCAAACGGGAATCCATCCGTCTGTTTGCGTGTCAGACACCCTCCTTGCCATGCGAAGATGGATTCCCGCTTTCGCGGGAATGACAGAAGGAGTGCGGGAATGACAACCGGCTTTGATCTCTCCCCCCTCTCTGTGACAATATCCAATTTCCCCATCGCTACCTTCCCGGCATAGATTGAGCCACCCACTCCGCCGTTTCATTGTCTGGAAACCGCTTCATCATCTCTCCCCAACAAGTGACATCCCCTCGGTTGAGCCTGTCGGGTGATTCTCTTGCCATGACTGCGCCATCTTGCGCACGCCGTCGAGTGCAAGCACGTCATCGTCATCGGCGCTGCGCGATTTTCCCCCGATGGCATGCAACCTTGCGGAAAAGCGAAGCATGTTGAATTGTTGCCTGTTTGACACCGCGGGCCCTGGTGTCGCCTGTCTGTGGTTTTCAGGGTTGGTTGAAAAAGTCGCTTGACATGGCTTACTAATTTAGTGAACAAATAAAGCCGTAATTGGAATCTACCCCCCCCCGGGACTATGTCGCTTGCGGCTCCCCGGGGGTTTTTTATGGTCATTCAATTCAACTGATATGGAAAAAGCGATTTTCTTTATAGATGGCAACAATTGGTATCATGCCAGCAAAATACCCTTGAAAACACCTACCGGCTTGCCCGCGACAGCGGCGAAATGATCGTCAATGATTCTCCACCGGCCGTTTTCAGGATGATGTTTGAGGATGCCTGGAAAGAAAAAATCAGTGGCCTGGTCTGCCGTTGCCTTCCGGCATGCGACTTGCCATTCCCATGACACAATCGGTTGAATCCTTTAGCGCGGTCGTGTGCCGGGGCCGGTTCTTGTCACGCTGGTGAGGTGGTGGTAGAGTCCGTCCCCATGCTCTGGACGGGTTGCTGGAGTGGTGGAACAGGCAGACACCCGGGACTTAAAATCCCGTGCTTCGTAAGAGGCGTGCCGGTTCAAGTCCGGCCTCCAGCACCATCTTATGACAATGTCAGGGTTTGGAATATCCGGAACGGCGCCCGTTACTGTGCCTGGCGGGACTTGATGCCGATGACCATGGACTCGGGACCGGCCAGGTGTTGAACCCGGGTTTCGCGGAAACCGGCTTCCCGCATCCATCCGCAACAGTCGGCCCCTGTATAGTCAAACCCTCCCGGAAGTTCAATCAGCATATTGAGGCTCATCAACAGACCAAACGCATTCTTGCGTCGTTCGTCGTCAATGAGCGATTCAAAGACCAGGCAGGTGCCGCCGTCGGGCAGGGCGTCATAGGCTTTGGCGAGCAACAGCTTTTTTTGATCCAAATCCCAATCGTGCAGGATGTGGCCCATGGAGATCACATCGGCTTGCGGGAGCGGATCGCGGAAGAAATCACCGGGGAGAAACTTGAAGCGATCACTCAAGCCGAATGACGCCACGTATGCCTCAAAAATCGGGCCCGTGGCCGGAAGGTCAAACCCGCCTCCGGTCATATGAGGATGCGCGTTGCCGACCTGGACCGCCAGTCCGCCTTGAGCCGATCCGACGTCAACCCATGTGTGATAGTCCTGCCACGGAAATTTTTGGGCAATGGCCATGTTCGTGCCCATGCTGATGCCGGTCATGGCTTGCAGAAATTCTTTCAGGCGATCCGGATCGTCATAGAGCGTGTTGAAAAAATTTCCACCTTCTTTGATTTCGTTTTGCGGTTGGCCGGTCTTCAGTCCTTCGGTCAGCGATCCCCAAAACCGGTACGATCGCCTGTTGGCCATTTCCAGGAATCCGCCAATATACAACGGCTTGGCCTGGTCAAGATAGCAATCCGTCTCGGGCGTGTTGGCATACAGGTCGTTCTCCCGCTCCAGCATGCCCAGCGCCACCAGGGCGTCGAAAAAATCCCGGGCGCTTCGTTTGTGCAGGCCCAGCGCTTTGCCCAGCGTGTCGGCATCTTTGCGTCCCGTTGCCAACTTCGTGAATACTTGGAGTTCAATGGCGCTGAGTAACGTCTTGGATCCCCAAAACGCCAGGCCCAGTTGCATGATGTTTTCAGGGGAATCGGGGCGGGTCATGTGTGTATGGTTCACGGTGACGGTTTGTTGATGACTGGCGCCCGGACGTGGACGCCGGATTGCGCGGATTGTATTGCACAAGGCTGGAAAAGGTCAAACATGCCTGGACCGGCCGGAGTGGGTGGATGACCATGGTGGCCCCGTCGGTGTTGAAAAAATCTTTCGGGCGGATTCAAACGGATACGCTGGGACTGTATGTGCACGTGCCGTTTTGCCGGACCCGTTGCCGGTTTTGTGCGCTGCATATGGAGATTCATCGCGAGCATCGCGTTGGTATGTTCCTGCGGGCGCTGGAACGGGAGCTCCGTCTGTATGCGCATGACGCCGGGCTGCGCGCGATCCCGGTTCACACGATTTACCTGGGCGGGGGCACGCCCACGAGCTTAACCTCGCGGCAGCTCCTCCAGGCGCTGAACGCCATTCGCGGATTTTTTGTGGTGGATGACCATGCCGAGGTGTCGGTTGAAGTGCATCCCGGGACGATGACGCGCGAGGGGTTTGAGGCGCTTCGGCAGAGCGGAGTGACCCGTTTGAGTGTGGGAGGGCAATCGTTTGACAGGAATGAACTGCTGGCCCTGGGCGGCCGTGCCTTTGGCGCGGATACCCGGCAAGCTGTTCGGTGGGCGAGGTCCGTCGGCTTTACGAATATCTCGCTGGACCTGATGTTTGGTTTTCCGGGGCAGTCGGAGGCTTCGTGGCAACGGACTCTGGATGAGGCCCTTGCCTTATCGGTTGAGCATCTTTCCTGTTATGCGTACACGTTGGAGGAAGGTTCGCCTTTTTATCAACAGGTGGCGCGGGGAGGCGGAGCCGAACCGGACCCGGCGTTTCAGGTGACGCTGGAAGCCATGGCGGCGGCGCGTCTGTCCGCCGCGGGATTTACGCGGTATGAAATTTCGAATTATGCCCGCCCGCGCCGTGAATGCCGGCACAATATGCGCTACTGGCAAGGCCAGGCGTATCTTGGACTGGGCCCGAGTGCGCAATCGTACCTGGGCCGGGTCCGGTTTGGTAATGTGGCGGATCTGACAGGCTATGCCGACGCCATCACGGAGGGGCTGCTGCCCCTGGATGAGTTCGCCTGTTTATCTCCGGAACAGAAATCCCGTGAGCGGGTGGTCATGGGGTTGCGCCTGTTATCCGGGGTGCCGGTCGGGCCGTCATGCAGGGAGCGGGGTGCGCAGACGGGCCTGGGGCAAACGATTCGTCAATTGCAGGAGGACGGTTTGTTGGTTGAAGAGCAGGGCACGGTCAAGCTGACCGAGTGGGGGATTCGTTACGCTGATACCGTGGCTGTGGCGCTGTTGTGAGCCTGTCTTGCCGCCATGATCTCCGTCACCGCTGGACAGATATTTTGATCATTCCCTGCAATATGGCGATGCGGGTTCGCAGGGTGTGGTGGTTCCTGATCGCGGGATGTGTGGTGGCCTGTCCTTTGATCCTGTCCCATCCGTTTGTCACGCCACATGCCGGTGCGCTGGCTCAAGCCAGGGCGGCTGACACGGACATCCTTGATCTGACGTCTTTGAATATCCGGTTGAGCCAACGGGCGATTCATCCGCCGCCGCGCCTGGTGCGGGAGGTTGTGACGCTGCCGCCGTCCATCCGGGCGGCGCGCGCCAGGATTGCGCCTTCACCGCAAGCCGCCATTCTGGAAGATGACCACCATAACCGCGCCCTCATTGTGTCCCCGCTGGACGACGGCCGTGTGCAGGTGACGGTGCTTGCCGAACTTGATTTTGCCATGGCCGTTCCCTTTGTCACCGCCTGTGCCGGGGATCGGGGATGCGCGTATGACCGGAGTCCGATGACCGGCGGACTGGGCTGTGTGGCGATTTGCATTCAACGGGCACTCGACCCGAGCCGTCAACCATGACATGGCCGGCACGTCCGCAATCGTCATTGGCCCTGAATCACGGCACTGAATGTCCTGCCTGTCCGGTGATGTTTGATATGGTCGGCAGGGCAATGTCGGATTGAAAACGATGCGGGAGGAATTATTGCACAAAAAACAGGCATTGTGTCTGATGGTCTATGGTTTCTGAATCATGGATAATTATTCACACGGTTGCCAACAGTTTCCAAACAGAATTTGTGGACAGCATTCGTGGTGAAATTCACACATGGTTCCTTGTGTTAAAAAATTAAACTTTTAGATTAAATATAGTCATATAACCGTTATTTTAAGCTTGCGATATGGTTTTATCATTAGAAAAGCCTTGCTGGGAAAGGTCAAAACGTCAAGAGGTATTCCAAAGCCGTGAATTCGAGTGATAGTTGACATTTTGATAATGTTATCCACTGCCGGGAAAAGACGCGCCCCAACAACGTATACAGTCGCAAACGGCCGGTTGCCGGAATGCATACGGGTTGTGTGTGCGCCGAGCCTGTGCCGGAGCGCCATAGCTTCATGACCCATCCTCTGCCTGATCGTCCTCATCGTCTTTCCAAGTCCAGGTTTCTCTCTGGTCTGCAATGTTCGAAGCGTTTGTACCTGGAAATCCATGCCCCGCACCTGGCCGAGGCGCCCGATGACCGGCGCCGGAGCATGATGGATATGGGACAGGAGATTGGCCTCCTCGCGCACAGGTGTTTTCCGGGCGGGGTGCTGGTGGCCGAGACGTATCGTCATGCGCAGGCCGCGTTGGAGACAACGGCCGCCTTGATGGCCAATCCGCAGGTGACGGCCATTTTTGAGGGGGCGCTGCAATTTGAAGGCATCCTGATTCGGGTTGACGTGCTTGAACGGGTTGGTCAGTTCTGGCGGCTGATTGAAGTGAAGGCTTCCGCCCGGGTGCGAGCGGTGCATCTTGATGATCTGGCCGTCCAGACATACGTGCTCCGGGGAAACGGACTTGAGACGGCCGGGAGCTTTCTGATGCATATGGATAGACGGTATGTTTATCCCGGCGGGGACCTGGAGCCGGACAAACTGTTTGTGAGGGCAGACTGCACCGAGGAGGTCGAGGCACGGCTTCCCGAGCTTCCCGCCCGCCTGGAGCGGATGCGTTTGATGCTTGGCCACGGCCGGGCGCCGGACATTGAGCCGGACAATCATTGCCATTCTCCCTATGCCTGCCCGTTCTGGGCGCATTGCACGGCTGCCAAACCGGCTCGCTGGATTTATCATTTACCAGGGGACAGCAAAGTTGTGCGTCGCTTGCGGAAGCAGGGGATTGAAACGATTGACGAGATTCCTCCGCAGACGACGCTGACCCGCGTGCAGCGTTGTGTGCGGGACAACGTGGAATGGATTTCGCCACGGCTGGCGGACGTGCTGCAATCGGTGCGTTACCCGGTGCATCATCTGGATTTTGAGACTTTTATGCCCGCCGTTCCGGTGTACGCGCGCACCCGTCCGTACCAGGTGCTTCCGATGCAATGGTCCAATCATACAGAGACGGCCGACGGTTCGCTGCGTCATACCACCCGGCTGTGCATGTCGCCGCGCGATCCGCGCGAGGAAGTCGCCGTGAGCCTGCTGGAATCCGTCGGCGAGGAAGGCAGTATCTGTGTGTACTCCGATTCGGAGGCTCACATTCTGAAGTCGCTGGCCGACGCCGTGCCCCATTTGAGGACGGAGCTGCTTCGGGTTGTGCAACGTCTGTGGGATTTGTTGCCGGTCATGCAGGCGTACTATTACCACCCGGGTTTTCAGGGATCATTTTCGCTGAAATCCGTGCTGCCCGCCCTTGTGCCGTCGCTTGATTATGGAGATCTGGAAATTCAGGACGGCATCACGGCGTCAACGATGTACCGGAGAATGATGTTTGTGGAGACCGACTGGGTTGAGCGTCAACGCGTGGCAACGGCGCTGCATGACTATTGCGCCAGGGATACGCTGGGGATGGTGGAACTGCGGCGCGCGCTGGCTCGCAAAGCGCGGGCCGCGGCGGGTGAGTCGGGGAGTGTCAATCCATGAATCAGACGATGGGAGATCAGGATGTGGATGGGGAGGAAAAAGAAGGTTGAAGCACGAGGAAGTCATCACGAACCTAAGGATGAACACAGTGTGTTGTAAATTTTGCTGCAATACTGTTGGAGAAGTAATGGCTGCAACACGCAATCCAACACAACCGCATGGGCCTCGTCCCTATCATTGTTCCTGCGGAAAATGCCCCTACACCAACAAGGAGACAACGGTGCCGGAAAATTGGGGAAAATACCCAAGATCACAGGACGCGCGCGATGCTGGTCATCCAGACTCTTGCCGAACCTGTATTCCAGATAGTTAAAATAATGATGGATTCCCGTTTTCACGGGAATGACAGAAGGAAGGGGAATGACAGAAGGAGGGGAATGACAGAACAGGAAAATGCCGATCATGTGTCGGTTTTGTTGCCGCCTTCTTGTTTCCCTTGCGAACATACGAACGGGTCTCCTGCCAACGCTTGCGTTGACCGAATGCCTGCCGCTTGTTAGACTCTCCTTCTTTGTCAAGGACTTGAGCATGTCCGGCGATTGAGCGTTGGTGCGCGTGTTTTCGCTTCGCCCGGGTCATGCGTTTCGTGGTTATGCACCGATAGAAACCTGCTTATGATCCGAATCCTGGTTTTGCATGGGCCTAACCTGAATATGCTTGGCGTGCGTGAGCAGGAGCATTACGGGATGGAGTCTCTTCAGGCCGTTAATGACCGGCTTGCGGCGTTGGCGAACGCCGAGGGCGCGACGCTGGAGGCCAGGCAGTCCAATACCGAAGGCGAACTGGTGTCGTGGATTCAGGAAGCCCGTGAACGATTTGACGCGATTGTGATTAATCCCGCCGCCTATACGCATACCAGTATTGCTATTCGGGATGCCGTCTTGAGCGTCGGGGTGCCGACGGTTGAGGTGCATATGTCCAATATTTACCAACGTGAAGCCTTTCGCCGGCGTTCCTATCTGGCCGGTGTGTCGATTGGGCAAATCAGCGGGTTTGGGGCGGTGAGTTATCAGCTTGGGGTTCGGGCGGCGATTCAACATTTGAAAAAAATCCGGGCGGCGAGGGCGTAGGGCATGGTGAGGATGCAAACCATTGTTGCATGGCCATCATCCGTGGCCGGTTAAAGGAGACGTGGGTCATGATTTCGACGGCAGAGTTTCGGAATGGCGCTCGCATACAATTGGAGAAAATTCCATACTCCATTGTGGAATTTCAACACGTGAAACCCGGCAAGGGGGGCGCGTTTGTTCGCACCCGGCTGCGGAACTTCAAAACCGGACAGATGCTGGACAGGACGTTTCGGTCGGGTGAAAAATTTAATGAGCCGGACCTGGATGAATGCACGTTGCAGTTTCTCTATGCCAGCGGCGGGTCCTACACCTTTATGGACACGTCGTCCTATGAGCAATTCACGTATGAGAAATCCCAGCTCGGAGAGAATACGGATTTGCTCAAAGAGGAAACACAGGTTGACGTGGTGCTCTACGAAGGCGCCCCCATCTCCGTGACGTTGCCGATATTTATGGAATTGAAGGTGGTGGAAACCGACCCGGGTGTGCGGGGCGATACCGCCTCCGGTGGCACCAAGCTGGCCGTGGTTGAAACGGGGGCCACCGTGAAGGTGCCGTTGTATATGGAAGTCGGGGAGGTGATTAAAGTGGATACGCGCACCAGGGAATACGTTGAACGCGTCAGATCGTGATGGGGTTGCATGAAAAGCGAACAGCGAAAAGAAATTCTGGAGTTGATCGCGATTCTGACCGATCAGCATTTGACCGAACTTGAGGTTGAACGCAACGATGTGCGTATTCGTGTCCGGCGGGACGCTCCGGTTGCCGTACACGCCGCTCACCTGCCGGTGGCTCCCGCCGCCCCGCCGCCCGCGCATTTGACCGGTGCGGCCGTTGAATCCGCCGAGTCCACGGACGTGGATTTGTCTCAATTCCTGACGGTGGTCTCGCCCATGGTGGGGACGTTCTATCGGTCGCCATCACCCGACGCTGATTCCTACGTTGAAGAAGGCAGCGTGGTCCGCAAAGGGCAAGTCCTGTGTGTGATTGAAGCCATGAAACTGATGAACGAAATTGACGCCGAGGCGGACGGCCGTATTGTCAGGGTGTTGGCCGAGAACGGGACAGGGGTTGAATACGGGCAGTTGTTGTTTTTAATCGAGCCGCTTCCGGTGGCTTGAGTTTCATCCGCTCCACGCCGCACGCCGCAAGGAAAACACCGTGTTCAAAAAAATCCTGATTGCGAACCGCGGGGAAATCGCCCTGCGTATTATTCGCGCCTGCCAGGAGATGGGCGTGAAAACGGTTGCGGTCTATTCCGACGTTGATGCGCAGTCTCTCCACGTGCGCTACGCGGATGAGCATGTGTGCATCGGGCCGGCCGACGATGCGTTGAGCTACCGCAACATTCCCAATGTGTTGAGTGCGGTGGAAATGACCGGAGCCGACGCGATTCATCCCGGCTATGGATTCCTTGCGGAGAACACGCATTTTGCCGAGGTCTGCGAATTAATCGGGGTGACGTTCATTGGGCCGGCCTCCGGGCATATTGCGCTGCTGGGCAACAAGGTCAAGGCGCGAGACACCATGTTGCGGCATAAAATCCCCGTGATCCCCGGCAGCGAAGGCGAGATTCGCAATCTTGATGAGGCTGTGCGGATTGCCAAAAAAATCGGGTATCCCGTCATGGTGAAAGCGTCGGCCGGAGGCGGAGGACGGGGCATGCGGATCGTGAACCGCGAAGCGGATTTGGGCAAAGCCATTCTGTCGGCGCAGGTCGAGGCGAGGGCGACGTTTCACCATGACGGCGTGTATCTTGAAAAATATTTTGTGGACCCGCGTCATATTGAAATACAGATCCTGGCCGATGCCCGTGGTCATGCGGTGCATTTGGGGGAGCGTGAGTGTTCGGTGCAGCGCCGCTACCAGAAGTTGATTGAGGAATCCCCGTCGCCCGTTGTGGATGATGCGTTACGGAAAGCCATGGGGAAAATGGCGCTCAAAGTCGTGAACGCCGTGCAGTACCGCAATGCCGGCACCGTGGAGTTTCTGCTTGACCACAAGCGAAATTTTTATTTCATGGAAGTCAATACACGCATCCAGGTGGAACATCCGGTGACCGAGATGGTGACCGGCGTGGATCTCATCAAAGAACAAATCCGCGTGGCGGCCGGGTTGCCGCTGCCATTTCGCCAGCAGGATATTTGTTTCAACGGCCACAGTATGGAATGTCGCATTAACGCCGAGTGTTCGGAAACGTTTACGCCGAGTCCCGGCGTGGTGCCGCGTTTTGCCATTCCCGGAGGGCCGGGGATTCGGGTGGATACGGCGCTGGAATCCATGGGAACGGTCAACCCCCATTATGACTCCATGATCGCCAAGCTGATTGTGCATGGGCGGGACAGGGAAGAAGCCATTGCCCGGGCCAAACGCGCGCTTGACGAATTTGTCGTTGAAGGGGTGAAAACAACGATTCCGCTGCATCGGCTCATCTTGAGCCATCCCGATTTTCAGAAAAGCGGGGTCACCACGGGTTTTCTGGATCGGCTGTTGGCTAGCCGTATGCCTTAGCGTTTTCACTTTGCACGGTGTGCCCTGTGTCGCAACCTTCCCTTTCCGGCGTCTATCTGTTGTTGGATGAGCGTTGGGATTCCAGACTCAATTTGTGCCGCGTGCTGGAAGTGGCCGCGGAATGCGGCATCCGGTTATTTCAGTATCGGAATAAAACCGGTTCCATGCGTGACGTGTGTGCCAGGGCCGCGGCCTTGCGGAACGCCGCCTCGAGATACGGTGCGTTGTTCATCGTCAATGACCGGTGTGATGTCGCCCTGGCGGCAAAGGCGGACGGCGTTCATCTGGGACAGGAGGATCTTCCGCTGGACGTGGCTCGACGAGTCATGGGACGCGACAGGATCATCGGCATCTCCACCCATGGTCCCGAAGACGTGGCAGAAGCGACACGGGGCCGCGCGGACTATATCGGCTATGGGCCGCTGTTTCCGTCAACGACCAAAGACGCGCATGAGCCGACCGTGGGGCTTGACGGGTTGCGGGACATTCGCCCCCTCACGACGCTGCCGGTGTTTGCCATTGGCGGCATTACCCCGCCTTCCATGCGGAGTATCGTTGACGCCGGCGCCGATGGCGTGGCCGTGGCCTCCGCCGTGCTTGACTCGTCCCAAATTGAGCAGACCCTGCGTGACTTGATCAAGTACTTTCCCGCACCATCTTCGCCACCGCCCGCATTGCCGCATCGTCCGCCAGCGCGTTGATGCCCCGCTCCCAATGGACGGTCATGTCTGCCTGAAAAGGGAGCGGGCCGAAGACCGGAACGTCATTGAGCGTGCGGATCAACGTGACGGTTGATTCCGTTTGAATCCGCGCATCGCGGCCGGTGTTCGCGCTGGTGTGATTGAGCAGAATGCCCGCAATCGGAATGCCCGACCGGCGAAGGCCCATGAGGGTTAATCGCGTATGGTTGATCGCGCCCAGGCTGGTTCGACTGACGACCAGGCAGGGAAGTTCCAGCAGTGTCATCAGGCTGCAAACGTCCTCCGTGCGCGTCAGGGGCACGAGCACGCCGCCGACGCCTTCCACCAGCATGTACTCATGGCGGCCCGCCAGTGTCCGGTAGGCGTCGCGAATGACCGGCAACTCAATGCGTGCGTGAGAGAGATGCGCGGCTTCAATTGGCGCCACCGGCGCCGGGAAACAATACGGGTTCAGCAGCTCCATGTTCTCTTGCGGCGCGCACATGTCCCGCAGGCGCCGCGCATCGGAAACAGACGTCATGGAATCCCGTGCGGCGCCCGTCTCAATGGGCTTCATGACGCCGACATCGGCGCCGGTGCGCTGCAGCGCGACCGCGAGGGCCGCGGTTGCGACGGTTTTGCCGACGTGCGTATCCGTTCCGGCAAGAAACAAACCCCTGGCGGCGCGGGGAAGCCGGCCTGGCATGCCGGCCGCTTTCACCACAGCCGATTATCCACGTTGTATATTTGACCTGAAATGTCGCGGGTGATGGTCAGGCGGTAGATAAAATCCGCGACTTCATCAAGAGACGGGGTTCGTCCCAGCACGTGGCCGTCAGGATTGTCATGACCGGGAAAGGCGTCGCCCGCCAGGGGCGATGGATGCCAGCCGGGGAAGACCGCGTTCACGCGGACGTTGGCGCTTCCGAATTCCCGCGCCGCCGACTTGACGAATCCCAGGGCGCCGGCCTTGCACGCGGCGTAGGCGGTTTGACCCGTGTGACCCTGGGCGCTGCTCAATGAACTGATCACGGTCACGGATCCTCCGTGCTGCCCGGAGAAGAGCTGCCTGGCCCGTTGAAGAGAGAGGAACAGGCCGGTGAGGTTGGTGCGCAGCATGCGCTCCCACTCCGACGGCGTGAGACGGACGGTGACGCGATTGACGGTGTGGCCCACCGACCAGACACAGGCATCAAGTCCGGGCCATGCGGTTTGCACACGGTCAAACAGGGCATGAACGTGTGCCGGATCGCTGATGTCCGCCTGAAACGATTCGCCCCGCCGGCCAAGTTGCGCCATCATGCGCAGCGTGGCGTCGGCGGCGTCGTGATTGGTGTGATAATGGACGGCAACATTCCATCCGTGCCGGGCGAATTGTCGACAGACCGCGGACCCAATCACGCCGGAGCCTCCGAGTACAAGCACAGTTGGGGCGGCAGGGGCCGTGGAATCCGGATCACGGTTGCATGGCTGATGGGGCGGGGAGTGCATGACGCGACCGGAACGTAGCAAGGCACACCGCAAAGAGCAACAGCGATGCCCGCGTCTTGTCGCTCCACAGGGAGTATGCTACGGTGCCGTCCCGTTGAGTGCGGCATAGTGCATGACCGCGAACAGATGTTTGGAGGAACCATGGCCGGGTGGCAACGTCATACTCCCGCGCGACGTTGGCGGCTGCAGGCCCTGATGGCCGCCGGCCTTCTTGTGGGGTGGGCGGGTCACGGGTTTGGGCAGGCGCCGTCAACCGTGATTCACGATGCCGGTGTGTATTTCCCCGATGAAACGGGGAATGAATGGCGGTATCGCGGCCGTATTACCGAAGGCACGGTGAATCGGATTACGGATACCACGTTCGTGAATATCTCGACGGTGACAGGACAGGAAAAACACGACGGCGTCATGGTCAGGGTGTTTCATGACACCAATCCCGGCAACCAGTCGCCGGTGGACAGTTACTACCGTCGTGATGTTGCGGGCATTCGTTATTACGGGTCCAAACCAGGGACGAGCCTGGAACGACAGTTAATCCCCTACCAGGTTATGCGGTTTCCTCTTGAAATGCCCAGTTCGTTTCGGCAACTGGACCGGCACAACCTCACGCTGGGCCTGGATATTGATCATGACAACCGGGTGGAAACAGTGGACGTTGAGGCCACGGTGACCGTCCATGGGCGGGAATCCGTGACCGTGCCGTTGGGCACGTATGATGATGCGATTCGCCTGGAATCGCGCATGCGGTTGTTGGTGCACTTATCGCGTGACGGGACGGATGTCTATGGATTTGACACCCTGACGGCGTGGTTTGTGAAAGACATCGGGCTGGTCCGGTATGTTGAACGTCAGATGATTCCGATGGCGGAGGCGGGAAGAGGACGCCTGATTGAGATCACCGAGGAATTGGAATCCGCCACGCTGCAGGGCGGGAGCGTTGTGCTAAGTCGTCGCCGCATTCCGACACATGGCGTGCCCGTTCGTGCTCCGTTGAATCCACACTAGCCGTCCCGTGCTTTCCCTGTCCGCTCCGGCGCCCGCCCCTGACAGGGCAACCGTCCTCCGGAACATTGCCGTGCGACCAACGGTGTTGATGTGTCAATGCGGGCTTGTTGTGTGATTCAGGCGCGTTGCGCGTCATGCACGGCGGCGGGCACGGGTAATTGCCGGTTGAGAAAGGCAATGGTCTCGCTCCAGGCTTGTTTGGCCGATGAGGCATTGTAGACGTCGGGCTGGATGAGATCGCAAAATCCATGGCGGGTGCCGGGATACCGACGCACGTCCGCGGCCTGACCGGTTTCCCGCACGAGGGTTCCCAGTTGCTCCAGCCCCGCGTCCGTCACCGTGTCATCGGTTTCAGCCGCATGATACAAGAGGTGGCAGTAGATAGTCTTGATGGAGTCAAGGGGATTGGGCAGTTTGCCGTAAAAGGAAATCGCCGCCCGCAGCCGTTTGCGTTTGAGGGCAAAGAGGATGGCCAACGTGCCGCCCAGCCCCAGCCCGACCACGGCATGGGCATTGCGCACCGTCAACTCCATCGTCGGATCTTCGGTCAGATTCGCATTCAAAAATTCGCACGAGGCGTTGATGTCCTGCAGGGCCTTCTCGGAGTCAATTCTTTCCGCTAGGGCATCCGCGACTTCCTCGCTGGTGGTGACCATGCCGCCCTGCCGGCCATACAGGTTCGGGACTATGACCACGTAGCCTTCGCAGGCCAGCCGCATGGCCATTTCTTTGGAATCCGATGCCAGCCCCCACTTGTCGTGCAGCAGCACAATGGAAGGGCATTTCTCCGAGTCCTGCGGCCAATAGTAAAACCCCTGGACCTGGTGTTCTTTGGGGATTCTGGTGGCGGCGTAGGGGTCAACCATATGGTCTTTGTGTGTGGCAAAGATCCCGTGGCTGGAAAAACGAACCGCTTTGTACCCGACTTGATCGGCCGTAAACGGTGTGACGTGATCTGCCATGGTGGTGTGTGATGTGACGAGACGGCTTCAGGATATTGTCGCGAGGACCATCGGGACTATAGCGAGCGGGTCAACGGTTTGTCAACGAAACGAGCGGGCGGGGGAGCCGGCGAGCGTGCTGGTCAGGCGGATGCGGCGCCAAACGAAAACTCCGCACATTCGGCGCGTGCCAGCCCTTCCTTGACCATGTCCCCGATGGGCAGCAGGTGTTCGGCCCGGCGCACGTCGTCAAGGCGGCTTCGGGTATTCGGATGCGGGGGAACGAACAACGTGCAGCAGTCCTGGTCGGGTTCAATGGACGTTTCAAACGTGCCGATGTGCTGCGCTTCGTTGATAATTTCGATTTTGTCCATCCCGATCAGGGGGCGAAGAATGGGCCGGTCCGCCGCCTCGCTCACGCTCCGGATGTTCTCCGCGGTCTGGGAGGCCACCTGCCCGAGACTGTCGCCGGTGACCAGTCCCCAGCAATGTTCCCGTTCTGCCAGTTGTTCCGCAATGCGCAGCATCATCCGCCGGTAGATGACCACGCGAATCGGCGCGGGGGTGTGCATGACAATGTGGCGTTGAATGTCTCCAAACGGCACAAGGTATAACCGGGACTTTAATTGATAGCCCGTGAGATGGGAGACGAGATCGCGGACTTTTTCTTCGGAGATGCGCGACAGGTAGGGGCGTCCGTGAAAATGAACAAAGATGACCTTGCAGCCCCGCTTCATCATTCGGTAGGCCGCCACCGGCGAGTCAATGCCTCCCGACATGAGGCAGATCACGTTGCCGCTGCTGCCGGTGGGGAGTCCGCCTGGCCCGGGGTATTTGCGCAGTGAAAAATACGCGGCGTGATCCACGATTTCGACGGCGATGGTGATGTCGGGCGCGCCAAGACTCACGCGCTTGCCGGTCACGCGGCACAGGTACGCGCCGATGTTCCTGTTCAGCGCAATGGAGGTTGTGGCAAACCGTTTGTCGCCTCGTTTGGCGGTGACGCGAAAGGTCTCAAAGGTTTGCGATTGGAGCGCGGCGGCAATCGCCCGGCACAGGGGGGCGATATCGGGCGAGGCATAGTCAATCGGCAGGGCGCCCGCCAGGGAATAATTCGCCACGCCAAATGTGTGACGGATACGCTCCCGAATGGCCTCCCAGGCCGTGTCGTGCTGAAACGTAATCCGAATGCGGCCGGGGAGAGATTTGATCCCGGTGACGTCCGTGTTCCTTAAAGAGTTTTGGAGATGCTGAATCAGGCGTTGTTGAAAAAACCCACGGTTGCGCCCCTTGAGCGCCAACTCGTGATAGTGCACCAGGGCCTGCGGCATTACCCATTGGCCTCCAAAAACCGTTCGGCGTCCAGCGCGGCCATGCACCCGGACCCCGCGGCCGTGATGGCCTGGCGGTAATGCGGATCCTGGACGTCGCCGGATGCAAACACGCCGGCAATGTTGGTCGCGGTGCCATGCGTGGTTTGGATATACCCGTTGGAATCCAAATCAAGCTGTCCCCGAAAGAGCGCGGTGTTGGGCGTATGCCCAATGGCGACAAACACGCCTTTGCATTCCACCTCGTTTGTCTTGTTGGTCTGCGTGTCACGGAGCCGGATGCCGGAGACCACCTTGTCGCCCAGGATTTCTTCAGCGACAGCGTTCCACTGGAACGAGATTTTTTCGTTTCCGCGCGCGCGGTCCTGCATGATTTTGGATGCCCGGAGTGTGTCGCGGCGATGGACGATGCGCACGTGGCTTGCGAATTTTGTGAGAAACAGGGCTTCTTCCAGCGCGCTGTCGCCGCCGCCGACCACGACCAGAGGCTGGCCCCGAAAGAAAAATCCGTCACAGGTGGCGCAGGTGGACACGCCGTGACCCAGGAGGCGAGCCTCGGAGGGGAGGCCTAACGGGTTTGACGTGGCGCCGGTGGCAATGATGAGCGTTTTGGTCTGAATGGTGTCCTCGTCGTTAATGGTGAGCTGAAACGGCCTGGAACGCAGGTCGGCTTTGGTGACGTCCGCCGCCCGGAAGATGGTGCCGAACCGCTCCGCCTGCGCGCGCATGTCCTGAATCAATTGAGGCCCCATGATGCCGTTCGCGAAGCCGGGGTAATTTTCGACGTCGGTGGTCAGGGTGAGCTGGCCGCCGGCTTGCGAGCCTTCCAGCATCAGCGGCGCGAAATTGGCGCGCGCGGTGTAAATCGCGGCGGTGAGTCCGGCGGGACCGGATCCCGCAATTACAACATTGTGCATGGCCATGATCCTTTGTGAGAAGAAAATAATTGTTACGTCACTGCGGGTGGTGTGCGGCGTTTCGTGGTCGGTGTCATCCGCCGCCGCCGCGGGGCCGCTTCCTGGAGAAGCTGCTGGTAGAGCTGCCGAACCTGCGTGCGCAGTTGAGAGACCGGCAACATGCCATTCAGCAGATAGTCGGCCATGCGGCGTTTGGCGGCCAGGGGGAGCTGGCTGCGGATGCGTCCCAGCGCGTCCTTGCGGGTGCATCCATTGCGTTGCCGCGCGCGCGCGAGCCGGGCGGCTTGCGTGGCCGTGACCACAATGACCCGATCCATGCGCCGGTGCGCCTGCGCTTCCAACAGGAGCGGCGCATCGTAGATCAGCACGGCGTTGGGATGCCGGCGCGCCAGGGCTTGCGCGCACAGGGCCTGCGCCCGCGCGATGCGGGGATGGATGATGCGGTTCAGCGCCGCCAGTTGTGCGGGGTTCTCAAAGACGATGCGGGCCAGCGCGCGGCGGTCAATGTTGCGGTCATCCCGAAGGATGCCCGTTCCGAATGTGCGCACGATGTCTTTCCACGCCGCTTTGCCCGGCTCCACCACGGTGCGGGCCAGTTGATCGGCATGAATGACCAGCGCGCCGCATTGCTGAAACAGCTCGGCCACCGTGCTTGTTCCGGACGCAAGTCCGCCTGTTAATCCCGCCTGAAGCATGATCATGGGCCAGTATAGAGAATTTGTACGATCTTCGCCAATCCCGAAACGGGACGGATGCACGGGGAGACACGGCGCCGTCCCGCATCCTTGACCGGGAAAACGTGCTTGCTGTATGTGCCCGTGGTATGCGGGTACGGGATTGCGTCACAGTGGACACCACGCCGGGCACAAGGCGGCCGGCGCGCACGCGCGTTGCCGAGACGCGCGGATATGGCGTGCCGGTCATATGCGCCATGGCCGTATTCGGCGCGGTGGTGGCGGTGTGCGGCGCGAGTCTGGCGGCGGCGGCGACGTGGAACGTGGCGCCGGATGGTTCCGGGCGTTTTCAGTCCATTCAGGAGGCGATTGATTACGCGCGGAACGGGGATACCATTCTTATCCAGGCGGGACGCTACAGTGAAGACGTGACCGTTCACAGCAAGGAGCGTCTGAAAATTATCGGGGAAGGCCCGGAGAAAGTCCTGATTGCGGGATTGAACCGGGTGGGGACGCTGCATATCGGGAAATGGCCGTATGGCGCCACCGATGTGGAAATCAGCGGGTTGACCATTCAGCAGCATGGCGGCCTGGGCGTGGGCATTTTCAACGGGGAGCGGATCATGCTCAAGAACCTGCACGTCAATGGCCTGGTCTTCGGGCAGCAGGTTCGGGACGTGCGCATTGAGCAGTGCGTGGTGGGCGGCAGTGAAACCACCGGACTGGCGTTTGCCGATTCTCATGCGATCCTCACGGACAACATGATTCACGATAACGATCACGGCGTGTCCGTCGGCGGAACTTCAACCGTGCGGATGGAGCGGAACGTTGTGACGCGCAGCCTGTTTGAAGCGGTGCTGGTGACGGACGACGGACAGGCGACGTTGCTGAATAATACGCTGGTGAATAATGGGGGAGGGGTTGCGTTTCAGGACAGGGCCGCTGGCCGGGTGGAAGGGAATATCATTGACGGGGCTGGCGTGGGGATTACGTGGCCGGCACAGTCCGCCGTGACCGTTGCCCGTAACGGCCTGCATAATAACGGAATGAATTACCAGGTGGATGACAAGCCTGTGTCCTCTGCTGTTGAACTCAAGGCCTTTGCCGGTGTCTATGCCCCCCCGATGTTTGTGGCGCCGGAGCGCGGGGATTACCGGCTCAAGGCCGATTCTCCGCTGCTGCGTATCGGCGGGTTTGCGTACCTGGGCGCGCTGGCTCCTGTCCGTGAGTAGGGCAGAACGAAAAAGGAGAGGGGGTTTTCCAACCCCCTGGGTGCGCTTGCCCCTGTCCGTGAGCAGGGTAAAACTCAGAAAGGCGTAACGGGCTTCCGTCTGTTTGGGTGCGCTTGCCCCTGTCCGTGAGCAGGGTAAAACGCCGCATGGTCGACAGAATGCCGCAGGCCGGCCATCCCCGCATGATCAATTCGCCAGTATCGCCTGTGTGAGTGTCTTGCCGCCAAACAACGCCCCGATTGACAGTCCCACATTTGCCAGGACGTGGACAGCCCACGTGACATACCGCGCGTTGTCCATGAGCGTGACGGACTCCAGGGCAAACGTCGACATGGTGGTCAGCGACCCGCAAAATCCGACAGCCGCCACAAGCGCATGGCGCGCATCCAGATGCCAGTGGTGAAACAGAACCACAAAGACGCCGAGGATAAACGCGCCGCTGACGTTGACAATCAGAATGTTCATCGGCAGCGCATGGAACAGCCACGGACTCTCCGTTATTTTATATCGGATAAAAGCTCCGGCGGTTGCCCCGACGGCCAGCAACGCAAAGTCAATGCCCTTCATGCGGCAATCCCTTTCTCACGGTTCCCTCCTTCAGTCATTCCCGCGAAAGCGGGAATCCAGTCATGGGCAGGCCGGCTTTCAGCGTCGGTTTGAATTCCTGTGGAGGATTTCAGCAACCCTTGATAGCCACCATATCGGGTGTCAATCTCACAGATTTATGGTGACAAAATGAAGAAGCAAAGAAATGATGCCATGCCCAGACGTATTTCACTTGCGGTATAGCTTTCCAGAAGCGGAATCATAATCGGCTTTGTGATTGAGGTATTCGTACAGACCAGAAAAGCGATCAACGAAGTTTTCTCGTTCCTCCTCTGAAAATTTTTGATCTTCTAATGGGTCTTGATAATCGGTGGGCCATTGAGCAGCTTTCCACACCGCACGTATTGACCTCTCGTTAAGATACTTGATCGTTGAGTAAGTCTGTCCCTCTCTTGCCGTGGACCATTTTGCGGCCTCATCTACGTGAATCAAAGGGTCAGGTGCTCCGTAAAAGAAAGAGGCTGTTTTGTTGTCGATAGCGTCATGAAAGATGAGGCGATATTTCAGTTGATGCAATTCAAGGACGTGACAATGGGCGTTTTCTTTAACACCTGTTGCGAGTGTCGTGGCATGTTCCAATGCCCGGCCTGCAGCAATCCATTTTACGCGGTTGTTGTTGCCATCCCGCAAAAGATCATTCGCTTCCTTATAGGCCAATACGCACGATTCAAGATAGAAGAGCGAACGCTTTTCATTCGTGTCGCCTATGTTCTTGGCCTGCACAAACAATTGGGTGCCTATTGCAACTAGAATTACAGCAGGCAACAGGTTGTCAGTGGGTAAATCCAATACAATGATATAGGAGAGTAGAAAACCAATAACATAGAAGAGTGCAGATACAATAAATAGCCAGCCCATCCGAGTCAGCAACACTTTTGCCTTGTCGTGCGAGTATGCAGTAATACTCTCAAATATTTTCGTTATACACATAACGTTATTGTAGCCGTAGCGTATGGATATACGCAATTTACACAATTGAGGTTGTTGATGAGGAAGAAGTATTTTCGTACAAGCAGAATTTGCGTCTTCGCCAATTCAGAGTCTGTTTAGCGCATCTCCAGAATCCACTCGGCGGGAATGGCGAAGGTGATTTCGCCATCGGAGATTTTTCGTGTGGTGATGCCCACCAGGTTACCCGAGGCATCAAACAGCCCGCCGCCGGATGAGCCGGGTGAAATTGCCGCATCGGTTTGAATCACGGGCGCGTTACTCGCGTCGGTGCGCAGTTGCGACACCACGCCTGCCGACAACGAATAATCCAGCCCGCTCGGCGCGCCGATGGCATAGACCGATTCGCCGATTGACAGACTTTTCGCCTCCCGGATTTGCGCCGGCACACCCCACAGGTTTGATACGTCCAGCAGGCACAGGTCTCGTTCGCGGTCCGCAAGGCGTATCTTTGCGGGATATGATGTGTCAGTCCGTGCTCGGCGGTTCTCGGCTTTGTACACGGCAATATCTACGCCGTCATCCACCACGTGACAATTAGTGGCGACCATGTTCGGCCTGACAATCACGCCGCTCCCCTGCGTGTCCGACGTGGTGAGCACCACCACGGAACGCCAGCCGTGTTCAAACGCACGTTGTGCGGCGGATTGTTGTGGCGCAGGAGGCACGACAGGAGTCAGGGGAACAGGAGGAGGTACATTTGCATGGTTGTTGTATTCACCTGTCTCGCCTGCGAGGCGTGCGTCAATGGCTTGGAACCGCTGTTTCGCTTTGGCGGCTGCCACTTGGCGTTCACCGGACGATAAATGCCTTACAGCTATGTCTCGATTTTTTGTAGCATCTCTATCCCCATTCACGGCTGCCAGCGAAAACCAGATATAGGCTTCACGGTAATCTTGAATGATGCCCAAGCCGTTGGCATACCTTACGCCGAGGTTGAATTGGGCCTTCGCATGGCCCTGGTCGGCGGCCAGCCGGTACCATTGTGCCGCTTCACGGTAGTCCTGCGGGATGCCTTCGCCCTTGGCATACATCACGCCGAGGTTGAATTGGGCCTCCGCATAGCCCTGGTCGGCGGCCAGCCGGTACCATTGTGCCGCTTCACGGTAGTCCTGCGGGATGCCTTCGCCCTTGGCATACATCACGCCGAGGTTGAATTGGGCATCCGCATGGCCTTGGTCGGCGGCCAGTCGGTACCATTGCACTGCTTCACGGTGGTTCTGGGCATTCGCATAGCCTTGGTCGGTGGCTAGTCGGTACCATTTTATCGCTTCGCGATGGTCCTGCGGGACGCCTTCGCCGTTGGCATACATCCAGCCGAGGTTGAATTGGGCCTCCGCATAGCTTTGGTCGGCGGCCAGTCGGTACCATTTCACCGCTTCGCGATGGTCCTGCGGGACGCCTTCGCCGTTGGCATACATCCAGCCGAGGTTGAATTGGGCCTCCGCAAGGCCTTGGTCGGCGGCCAGTCGGTACCATTGCATCGCTTCGCGATGGTCCTGCGGGACGCCTTCGCCATTGGCATACATCCAGCCGAGTTTGAATTGGGCCCCTGCAAGGCCTTGGTCGGCGGCCAGTCGGTACCATTGCACTGCTTCGCGATAATCCTGCGGTACGCCTTGGCCGTTGGCATACATCCAGCCGAGCATGTATTGGGCCTCTGCATCGCCTTGGTCGGCGGCTTGTTGAAAAGTTTCCAGTTCTGGCGTCTGTGCCAACGCGCACCCGGACGCAATGATCAGCGGCAGAAGTATCGCCACAATCAGTCTGGCTGTTTCGTTTATTCGCATGGCGGCGGCATTATAGCGATGGTGTGCGGATACGGGCAAACGATTGTCAGACCGGCCAGCGTTCTTCCCGCCAGGCCATGTCCCAGAACATCCATTCATAGCGGGAGCTGGTGAGGAAGGCCTGCATCATGCGTGCTTTTTCATCCCGCCGGCGTGTTGGGCTTCTGTGTCCACTCTTGGCCTCCCTGATTTGCACAGGCACACCCCACAGGTTTGCTACGTCCAGCAGGCACAGGTCTCGTTCGCGGTCCGCGAGACGGATATTTGCGGAACTATGGTGCGTCAGTCCGTGCGCGACCGATTGTTGTGGCGCGGGAGGCACGACAGGAGTCAGGGGAACAGGAGGATGTACATTCGCATGGTTGTTGTATTCACCTGTCTCCTGCGCGGTGTGCGTCAATGAACTGTAACCGCCGTTTCACTTCGGCGGCTGCCGTTTGGCGTTCGCCGGACGATAAAAGTTTTCCAGCTAAATTTCGAGCTTTTGTAGCGCCTTTACCCCCATTTACAGCCGCCAGCGAAAACCAGATATAGGCTTCACTGTAATCTTGAATGACGCCCTGGCCCTTGGCATATCTTACGCCGAGGTTGAATTGGGCTTCCGCATCGCCTTGGTCGGCAGCCAGCCGGTACCATTTCACCGCTTCACGATAGTCCTGCGGGACGCCTTGGCCGTTGCCATACCTTACGCCGAGGTTGTATTGAGCCATCGCATGGCCTTGGTCGGCAGCCAGCCGGTACCATTTCACCGCTTTGCGATAGTCCTGCGGGACGCCTTTGCCCTCGTCATACCTTACGCCGAGGTTGTATTGGGCATCCGCATAGCTCTGGTCGGCAGCCAGCCGGAACCATTTCACCGCTTTGCGATAGTTTTGCGGGACGCCTTTGCCCTCGTCATACCTTACGCCGAGGCTGTATTGGCCATTCGCATGGCCCCGGTCGGCGGCCAGCCGGTACCATTTCACTGCTTCACGATAGTCCTGCGGGACGCCTTGGCCCTTGTCATACATAATGCCGAGGTTGCATTGGGCATCTGCATAGCTCTGGTCGGCAGCCAGCCGGTACCATTTCACTGCTTCACGATAGTCCTGCGGGACGCCTTGGCCCTTGGCATACATAATGCCGAGGTTGTATTGGGCCGTCGCATTGTCTTGGTCGGCAGCCAGCCGGAACCATTTCATCGCTTTACGATAGTCCTGCGGGGCGCCTAGGCCGGTGTACATCACGCCGAGGTTGAATTGGGCTTTCGCATCGCCTTGGTCGGCGGCCAGTCGGTACCATTGCACTGCTTCGCGATAGTCCTGCGGGATGCCTTGGCCGGTGGCATACCCTACGCCGAGGCTGTATTGGGCTTTCGCATGGCCTTGGTCGGCGGCCAGTCGGTACCATTGCACTGCTTCGCGATAGTCCTGCGGGATGCCTTGGCCGGTGGCATACCCTACGCCGAGGTTGTATTGGGCTTTCGCATAGTCTTGGTCGGCGGCCAGCCGGAACCATTTCATTGCTTTGCGATAGTCCTGCGGGACGCCTTGGCCGGTGGCATACATCCCGCCGAGGTTGTATTGGGCCTTTGCATCGCCTTGGTCGGCGGCTTGTTGAAAAGTTTCCAGTCCTGGCGTCTGTGTCAACACGCACCCGGACGCGATGATCAGCGGCAGAAGTGCCGCGACAATCAGTCTGACTGTTTTGTTTATTCGCATGGCGGCATCATTATAGCGATGGTGTGCGGATACGGGCAAACGATTGTCAGACCGGCCAGCGTTCTTCTCGCCAGGCCATGTCCCAGAACATCCATTCATAGTGGGAGCTGGTGAGGAAGGCCTGCGTCATGCGCGCTTTTTCATCCCGGCCGGCGTGTTGGGCTTCTGTGTCCACTCTTGGCCTCCCTGATTTGCACAGGCATGCCCCACAGGTTTGCTACGTCCAGCAGGCACAGGTCTCGTTCGCGGTCCGCGAGGCGTATCTTTGCGGGATATGGTGCGTCAGTCCGTGTGCGGTGGATTGTTGTGGCGCGGGAGGTACGACAGGAGTCATGGAACAGGAGAAGGTGCATTCGCATGGTTTTTCTGTTCACCTGTCTTGCCTGCGAGGCGTGTCTTAATGGCTTGCAACCGCTGTTTCACTTCGGCGGCTGCCGCTTGGCGTTCGCCGGAAGATAAAAGTTTTCCAGCTAACTTTCGCAATTTTGAAGCGTCTTTATTCCCATTCATAGCCGCCATCGAAAACCAGATATAGGCTTCACGGTAATCTTGAATGACGCCCAGGCCGGTACTGCCATACATTAGGCCGAGGTTGAATTGGGCTGTCGCATGGCCCTGGTCGGCGGCCAGCCGGAACCATTGCACTGCTTCGCGATAGTCCTGCGGTATGCCTTGACCGGTGTTGTACATCACACCGAGGTTGAATTGGGCGTCCGCATGGCCCTGGTCAGCGGCCAGCCGGAACCATTGCGCTGCTTCATGATAATCCTGCGGGACGCCCTGGCCGGTGTGATACATCCAGCCGATGTTGGATTGCGCCTCTGCAAGGCCCTGGTTGGCGGCCAGCCGGTACCATTGCACTGCTTTGCGATCGTCCTGCGTGATGCCCTGGCCCTTGGCATACATCACGCCGAGGGTGTTTTGGGCTGTCGCAAGGCCCTGGGCGGCGGCCATCCGGTACCATTTCACCGCTTTGCGATAGTCCTGCGGGACACCCAGGCCGATGCTATACATCATGCCGAGCGTATTTTGATCTTCCAGATTTCCTTGTCTTGCGGATTGCTGAAGAATTTTCAAGCCCGACGGTTGCTCCGGCGTCTGTGTCGACGCGCACCCGGACGCAATGATCAGCGGCAGAAGTACCGCGACAATCAGTCTGGCTGCTTTGTGTATTCCCATGGCAACGGCATTATAGCGATGGGGTGCGGATACGGGCAAACGATTGACGGTCAGACCGGCCAGCGTTCTTCTCGCCAGGCCATGTCCCAGAACATCCATTCATAGCGGGAGCTGGTGAGGAAGGCCTGCATCATGCGCGCTTTTTCATCACGTCCGGCGTGTTGGGCGGCGGTGTCCACTCTTGGCCTCCCTGATTTGCACAGGCACACCCTACAGGTTTGCTACGTCCAGCAGACACAGGTCTCGTTCGCGGTCCGCGAGGCGTATCTTTGCGGGATATGGTGCGTCAGTCCGTTGTTTTGTCTGCCGTTTCCCCTGTGTGCGTCGCCGAGGCGGCTCGGGAAGCCGCATCTTGCGTGCCGGCAGGGCGGCCAGCAGCAGGCCCGGAAAGGCCAGGAGCATCAACGGCCAGTGGTTCGCCAGACTCAGCCCGTAGATCGCTGCGGCCGCGATCCAGATAGCGGATTGCGCCGGATGGCGAACACCATGGAGAATCAGCGCATAGACCGCGAACAGCAGCAGCGCATTGAGCGTGTAGACTTCGGTGATGATGGCCTGTGACCAGAAATGCTCCGAGGCGCCCAACAGCCAGGCGGCGGCCAGCGCCGGCAGCCAGCCCGTCCCCAGCAAACGAGCACACAGATACACCATGCCGCACGCCAGTGCGCCAAACACCGCGCTCGACAGATGGCCGACGAACGCCGGTGTGCCGAAGGGAAGCCAGGTGAACACATGGCCCAACAGCGTGTGCAGCGGATAGCCGGGCGGGTGGGCGATGCCGAGATGCGCTGCCGCCATCAGGAACAGGCCGTCGTCCTCCAGAACGACCGTGTGCGGCAGCGTGCGCACATAGAGCAGCAAAGGGCCGATCACCGCCGCGACCAGAGCCAGGGCGTCGCATCGGCGTATTGTCGGCAAGGCGAAGCGATTTGCGATAGATGTCACCACGCCGGGCATTCTAACCCGGATATTGCATGCGTGTCGGGGAAATCCGCCCTGTGGCTAAGTATCGGTGACAGTATAGCAAGTCGGCGGCGCATGGCATGGTTCCTGGTGTTGCCTGCTGACTGCCAGTCCGAAGTGCAACAACTCGGTATTGCCCGATTGCCGGGACTTGTGCAGGAGAGCGGTCGAGTCCGTCGTTGTCGTTGTCGGCTTCGGTGAACCAGTCCTGATTCTACACGGGATTGGCGACGACGTGGTCGAAGGTGCGGAGTTGTCCTGTTTGTTGCGGAATTTGGAGTTCTTGAGGGTGTCGCCGATCTCGGTCTGGTCGTCCCTGTTATGGATGATCCTGTTCATGTTGGCCCTGTTTCAAAGGAGCACAGGCATTCCTACCTGTGTTTTTGTTTGTATTTCGTGGGTTGGAAAACCCACGCTCCTGTTGGCGGCCTCGAGGCAAAAACAATTATCCGATTGTTGCACTTCGGACTGGAAGTCAGGCACACAATCCGGCGGTTAATTGGGGCTATGTGACTATGCCTCCACCGTTGCTCAAAGCACATCAGGCATTGGACAAGGCGGTGGATCGCGCCTGTCGCAAAACGCCGTTCAACCACGAAGCCGAGCGAGTCGCTTTCCTGTTTGATCTCTACCGACAATATACCGCCCCGCTCCTGCCAAAGAAACATGCGTACGGCGGAAGAGGGCGGTATGATTTTCCTTGTGCATCGGTGGCGAGGCGGTTGAAATAAGCTAAAACCTGCTTGTAAATGCCGCTGGATATAAATTACAGTTCTCGCGCCAGTTCTCGCAAATCTTCCACGAGTATATGTATGTTGGTCGAAGGATGACCGCTCAGGCTTTTTGCGGTTTTCAGGGCGGTTTCAATGTCGCTGTATGTTGTTTCAAATATCTTTGGAGCGTTCTTTTCATACTTGGGAAGGCGCCTTTTTTTCTTGAGTTCTTGAGTAACCTGTTTGCAGGCAGACTTGCCACCTTCTGTATGTTTGAATGGCCGCGTAGTTTTTGTGAAATGAAGCAACAACCAAAATTCAAAACACGGATCGGAGATGATTAGAATGATTTGTTGATGCCTTTGCAGTTCATTTTTCAGTTTTTCAATTTCGTTGCTGCGCCCGTCATCGTCTATTACAAGGTAAACTTTGCCGTATTCGCTCTCTTCTTGTTCTTTTATTGCTTTTTTGCCAAGGCTTATAAGCGCTTTATCCTTTCCATGCTGTACTGTTACACGGCTTTCTATATGTAATTCTTCCGCCAGTCTTTTCAAATATCGGCATTCAGGATTTTTGCCTTCGCATAAAATCAGAATCGTTTTTTTAGTCTGTGCCGTTTGTTTGCGCCGCAGGTCAGTTTGTTCGCGTACTTTGCGTTTTTTAAACAGCTGATCAGACATATTGTAATCAATCTATGATGCCTGGCGATCCAATGATTTCAGATGGCCAAGATTGGGTACTGCGCCATAGCGGCCACTCAAATAGCGCTTTGCGGTGGCATTGTCGTCACGCGGCCGATAAGCTAAATAAGGTGTAATAGCAGACGCTTGGTGTTTGTCTTTTTCAATAAACCAGATTTGTTCTTTATCCAAAACCTCGTCCATCTGAGTGGTGTCATGGGTGGTAAAAATAAGTTGCGCTTTGCTATTATGCTCGCTGGTGTTGATCTGCCCCACCAGAAATTTAAGCAATTTGGGATGCAGGCTGTTATCCAATTCATCCACAACAAGAACCTGATTATTTTCAATTGTATGAATACACGGCCCTGCAAGCGCAAACAGGGCCTGTGTGCCTTCTGATTCTTTACCAATATCAAGCCATGCAAGAGTTTTACGCCCTCTTTTTTTGTGCCCCATCTTTACACTCAGGACTGTATCAGGAATGTTTTTTTCTTCATCCTTTTCATTCTCCTCTCTGATTTGCAACATCTTTCTGAGTTCTTCGGGCATTTTTTCCTCCACGATTTTGACATTATCAATATGCAAATCCGCGGCTTGCAAAAAATCAATCGCTTTATCCTTGAAACCAGTGACCTCTTTAATTTGGCGCGTGGAAAAAATCGGCGAAATTTCACCACCTTTGACAAGGTGAAGTTTTTCAAACCAGTCCACAACAGGCTGTAGCATGTTGCTGTTGAGTTGTGCGGCTGTTGAGACAAGCAAGGCATTGGGGCGTGTAGAATCCACCCAAAGCTGTTTGTGACCCGAAACAGACGGCCCCCATTTCACGTGAGTTTTTTTGTCTTCGGGGTCAAAGTCACGCTCAAACAGCAAACGGGTGCGCCCATCACGCGGGACAGCATGAAGCCATTCTTGCCGCACATGGTCCCGGGTCAGGGAAAAGCCATATCGATACAGTGTGCGATCCTGCAGGAATACTATCTGAAATTCTGACGGCTGGTTTTCACCGGGTGCGTCGAACAAAAAGGGCTCTACCGGAATCGGCGCATTAATTTTTCTATTGGACGACCTCTCAACAAAAGATCGCATAAAATTCAACGCTTGGATAAGGCGTGATTTGCCGGAGGCATTGGCGCCATAAAAGGCCGAGACGCGATTCAGTCTTCCCGCCCGTTTGTGACCTGAATCAAACGTAAAGTCATCATCGGCACTGCGTGCCTGGGTTGTCATTTGGAAAGATTGCGTATCTCGAAAACATGCCCAATTCTTGATAGAAAATTCAACAAGCATGGTATTGTTCCTGTTTTCCTGTTAATTAAATCCTATTCTAGGTGGAAAAACTACATAAATATAGAGTTATTTATATAATTCTTTGATTTTTTTGTCAAATCAAAGAATTTCACTGAATACTTTCTTGATAGATATGCCCGCCGACCAGGCGGAACCCGGTCGCTTTTTTTGTGGAAGGCGCGCAGAATCGTTAGCCCGGATATCGCATGCGTGCCGGGAAAAAGCAGGATTTTGGCCGAAATGGGCGGGTTTTGGGTAGCGAAGGCTATGGATACCACTGGCGCATCTGCATGCCGATCTGCGAATAGAAGAGGTACATGCCTGCCGCCGAAATGATCTGCGGCACACTCATCGGGCGAGTTGTTCAAGGGCCTTGATGGATTCATTGTCTGCATGGGGATGGACGGTGCGCGATTTTTCAAACAATGCCCGCGCAGCGGCCTTGTCGCCCTGGCGAAGCCGCACTGTCCCTTGCAGATGGAGAAACCGGGCCCGCTGTTCCCTGCTCATGGCCCCGTCTTGCCGGCGTTGCGCCTCTCCGAGCCACGCTTCGATCCGGGTGAGATGCGAATCATTGCCGTGCTTCAGCAATACTTCCGCCATGGCGGTGAGAGAGGCGGCATTCCGGTTTGCCAGTTCGATCACATGTTGCATCCGTTCGAGTATGACCGGGTTGTTCACCAATACGACGTATCCCAGGTAGAGCCCATAGGTGGAAAGCAACTCGTTCCGGCGCGTACGCTCCCATTCGTGGACGGGCTTCAGGTTCACGAGGTATTCGAAATAGCGCTCGCCCGCCGCATTAAACGCCAACTCCAGGTTGCCGGGTTTGGCGTGAACGAATTCCTTGACGAAACCGTGGTGACGAATCTGGTATCTTGGCAGCCCTGCCTTCTGCCTGCTGGCCATGAAGAATACGGGGCGGCTGGCTCCGTTGATGAACGCCCGCAGTCTTTCCTCTTTGCGCTCCTGGGGCAACGAAAACCTGAACAGACGTTTCCCAAAAATCAAGCCCTGCAGCTCCAGCATTGTGACATCCGTCCGGCGTTGCTCGACAAACTGGTAGTAACCGAGCGGATTTGTCTCTGTATCGCCGTGGACGAACAGCACCGCATCCTCGGGCAGCAGGCTGAATATCGTATCGGCGTAGCGCTGTGCGAAATCGCTGGCGGAGCGGTCGTTCAAACGCCAGTTCGCCTGCACCAGAAAGACGACTATGCCCGCAGCCGCCACGCCCGCCAAGCCGGTCACGACCCAGCCGCGCCGGTCGGCAAAGGCACTGAACCGCTCGCGCGCGTATACAGACAAAAACTCCAGGCCGACCGCCAGCCAGAGAGCTGCCATGCCGTAGCAGACCAGTGAATAGGGCCGGAAAACCGCGACCCAAAAGTCATTGAATTCGAGGGCAAGCAACAGGATCAGCGCAAGGCTGTTGCCCAGGAAAACGAGCAGGCCCGAAGCCGCCTCGCTCAGTCGCTGTCGTGCCAGAACGACGAGACCCAACAGGGCGAGCAGGCAACCCGGCGGCGTCAGTTGCCAGAAAAGTTGCACACCGAACCATCTCAGGTACGCAAGGCGGTCCAGCCAGCCGGCGACGGCGCTGGTATCGACTTCCGAATAACCGCTTCTGCTGACATAGAACCAGAATTCCTTCCAATCGGAGATCGGGCCGTAGAAGCTGATGAGCGGCTCCGACCAGGAGCGCAATACCATCCACGTATAGGGCAGCGCCGCGGCCAGCAGGGCAACAGCAACCAGCAAAGGCAGCCTGGGAAACAGCATCTTGCGCGCCGGCAGGGCGGCCAGCAGCAGGCCCGGAAAGGCCAGGAGCATCAACGGCCAGTGGTTCGCCAGGCTCAGCCCGTAGATCGCTGCAGCTGCGATCCAGATAGCGGATTGCGCCGGATGGCGAACACCATGGAGGATCAGTGCATAGACCGTGAACAGCAGCAGCGCATTGAGCGTGTAGACTTCGGTGATGATGGCCTGCGACCAGAAATGCTCCGAGGCACCCAACAGCCATGCGGCGGCCAGCGCCGGCAGCCAGCCCGTCCCCAGCAAACGGGCGCACAGATACACCATGCCGCACGCCAGTGCGCCAAACACCGCGCTCGACAGATGGCCGGCGAATGCCGGTGTGCCGAAGGGAAGCCAGGTGAACACATGGCCCAACAGCGTGTGCAGCGGATAGCCGGGCGGGTGGGCGATGCCGAGATGCGCTGCCGCCATCAGGAACAGGCCGTCGTCCTCCAGAACGACCGTGTGCGGCAGCGTGCGCACATAGAGCAGCAAAGGGCCGATCACCGACGCCGCCAGGGTCAGGGCGTCGCATCGGCGTATTGTCGGCAGGGCGAAGCGATTTGCGATAGAGGTCACCACGCCGGGCATTCTAACCCGGATATTGCATGCGTGTCGGGGAAATCCGCCCTGTGGCTAAGTATCGGCGACAGTATAGCGAGTCGGCGGCGCATGGCATGGCTCCTGGTGTTGCCTATGTGTTCGGGGATGGAGTCGGGTAGGGGGGCGCTGTTTTGTTTATTCCCATGGCGGCGGCATTATAGCGATGGGGTGCGGATACGGGCAAACGATTGACGGTCAAACCGGCCAGCGTTCTTCTCGCCAGGCCATGTCCCAGAACATCCATTCATAGCGGGAGCTGGTGAGGAAGGCCTGCATCATGCGCGCTTTTTCATCCCGGCCTGCGTGTTGGGCGGCGGTGTCCACGACGGTTCGCATCCATCGGGCGACCTGGGCGAATTCCGGCGAGCCGTAGAGCAGCAGCCAGTCGCGGTAGGGATGGCGGGCAGGGGGCGGGCCGTTTTTCAGCAGATGTTTGCCGACGACGCAGTAGACCCACGCGCAGGGGAGGGCGACGGTGGTGATCTCTGCCAGGGTGCCGGTCTGGGCCACGCTTCTCATGTGCGTGCAGTACGCATGATTCGTTGGCGCGAGGGGTGTGCCGCGCATGTCGGAGGGGGTGAGTTTCCATTGCCGTCCGTAGGTTTCGTGCAGGCCGCGTTCAACCACGATGGTTTCTTTGACTAGCTCGGCAAAGCGCAGGGCTGTTTCGGGGTTCGCGGCTTTCTGCGCGCCAAGGGCGAAGACGCGGGCGAGTTCTTCCAGGTAGCGCGCGTCCTGCAGGATGTAATACCTGAATTTTCGTTTGGGGAGGGTGCCGTTTCCGAGCGCGACTACGAAGGGGTGCGTGAGTTGGGCTTTCCAGATGGATGTGGCCGCCCGCCGCATGTGTGCCGTGAATCTCATCGGTGTGCCGCTTTGTTGGGAATGGACGGCGTCATGGTGCGGCGGGCGGGGAGGCACGGGATGGCGGGGGTGATGATGTCGGACTGTGCCCGTTGCGGGACGTGCCCGGCGTCGGGGATGTTCGGACATGCGTTGTCGGGAATGGTGTGCTGCATGGCGTGTTCCACCGCAGGCGGGAAAATGTTACCGCGTGCCCCGGAGTATGCGTGCGGGGTGCGGAGTCGCCGGCTTATGCAATCTGGATCAGCGTCTCGTCGGCGTTGACCTGGTCGCCCTCTTTGACGTGGATGGCTTTTACCGTGCCTTTCACGGGCGCTTCTACCCGGTTTTCCATTTTCATCGCTTCCACCACGAGCAAGAGGTCGCCGGCGGCGATTTTGGCTCCTTCGGTGACAAGGATTTTTACGACGCGTCCCGGGATGGGCGTGGTCACGTCCCCCGGGCCGGCCGGTTTGGGACGAGTGCCTTTTGCGGCGCCGGACGACACGGGCGCTTCCGGGCCGCTGGCGAGTACTTCATCCAGTGTTTCCAGGTAAACTTCTTCGAGTTTGTCGTCCACTTTGATGTAGTAGGGTTTTCTCCCCTTGACGGTTTGCCCGGACCCCGACACCCGCACGTGATACGTTTCTCCGTGGAGCGTGACGTTGAATTCCACGGGCGCGAGATGCAGGTCATGGCCCTGCGGGGCACTCTGACCGCTTTCAAGGGGCGGCTCAAGATTGGCGGGTTTCAGGGTTCCGCTGGCCCGTTCGTTGAGAAACTCCAACGCAATGGCGGGAAACAGGGCATACGACAACACGTCTTCTTCGGACACGGCATGCCCGCGTAATTCTTTTTTGGCGCCTCGTAATTCGGGGTCCAGGTTGTCCGCCGGCCTGTTGGTGATGGGACGCTCGCCGGCAATGGCTTTCTGTTTTGTGGCCGCGTGCAGGGGGCCGGGCGGTTTGCCGTACAGTCCCAGGAAGTAGTTTTTGGCTTCGGTGGTGATGACTTTGTACCGCTCGCCGGTCATGACGTTCAGCGTGGCTTGCGTGCCGACGATTTGACTGGCGGGCGTCACCAGCGGGGGGTAGCCCATGTCTTTGCGCACGAGGGGGATTTCCGCCAGCACGTCCTGCATTTTCCCAAGGGCGTTTTGTTCCGCTAACTGGGACGCCAGGTTGGAGGTCATGCCGCCCGGCACCTGCGACAGCAGAACGTCCGTGTCCACGCCGGTGAAGTCGCTTTCAAATTGATGATATTTTTTGCGTGCCGCGCGCAGTTGTTCCGCCACGGGCTTGAGCCGGGATAAATCCAGGCCGGTGTCATACGGGGTGTTGCGCAGGGCCGCGATGCAGCTTTCCGTGGGCGGGTGCGAGGTGCCGCCGGACAGCGGAGACATGGCGGTATCCAGAACATCCAGGCCGGCGAGAATCGCCATCAACGCGGACATGGACGCCATGCCCGATGTGTAATGGGTGTGCAGATGGATGGGCGCGCGCACGGCTGTCTTCAGGTGTCGAATCAGTTGATAGGCTTCAAACGGCGGCAGGAGCCCGGCCATGTCCTTGATGCAAATGGAGTCGGTCCCCAGGTCTTCCAGTCTTTTGGCCTGGTCGACAAAGTGCGTCAGGTTGTGCACGGGACTGCTGGTATAACAAATCGTGGCTTCCACGTGCTTGTTGCACTGCCGGACGATCTTGATGGCCTGCTTTAGATTGCGAATATCGTTCAGGGCGTCGAAAATGCGGAAGACGTCAATGCCATGTTCCGCCGATTTGACAATGAATCGTTCCAGCACGTCGTCGGCATAGTGCCGGTATCCCACCAGGTTTTGCCCGCGGAGCAGCATTTGCAGCCTGGTGTTCGGGGCGGCCTGGCGGAAGGCTTTCAGGCGTTCCCAGGGGTCTTCTTTCAGGAAGCGCAAACAGGTGTCGAAGGTCGCGCCTCCCCAGACTTCCAGCGACCAGAAGCCCACCTTGTCCAGTTGTTCTGCGGCGGGGATCAGGTCTTCCGTTCTCATGCGGGTGGCCAGCAGGGATTGATGCCCGTCTCGCAGGGTGACATCCGTCAGGTGAATCTGCCGGCCGTGCGAGGCTTTCACGTCGGGTGTGTCCCGATGCGAGGCGCGGGCCAGGTTTGTGTCCCGTTTGGCGGACGTGGCCGCGGCGGGCCGTTTTGCTTTGCTTCGGGGTGGTGATTGCTTTGCCATGGAGATTGTTGCGTTCAGGATTGCGTGGCCGTGTCTTGCTTCGTGAATGGGGGCTACAGCCCTTCGTAGGCCGCGATGGCGGCGGAGAGCGCCAGCACCAGGTCCTCCGATTCCAGGACATTGTCGTAGTCGGCCAGTTCCGGATGGGAGGCCAGGTACGAGGTGTCAAATCTGCCCGCGCGAAAATCGGGTTCTTCCATGATTTTCTTCATAAACGGAATGGTCGTCTTGACGCCGCGCAAGACAAATTCTTCCAGCGACCGGTGCGCGCGCCGAACGGTTTCGTTCCACGTCCGGCCGTGGACCGTCATCTTGGCCAACAGTGCGTCATAATATGGCGGAACGGTGTAGTCTTTGTAAACCACGCCGTCAATGCGAACCCCGATGCCGCCCGGCGACAGGTACGCCGTGATTTTGCCTGACGAGGGGGAAAAGCCGTTTTGCGGGTCTTCGGCGTTAATCCGGCATTGAATCGCGTAGCCTTGCAAATTCACCTCATGCTGCCCGAAGACGAGCGGGCGGCCCTCGGCAATCCAAATCTGGTTTTGCACAATGTCAATCCCGGTGATTTGTTCCGTGACCGTGTGTTCCACCTGGATTCTGGGATTCATTTCGATAAAAAAGTACCGGCCGTCCTGATCAACCAGAAACTCCACCGTGCCGGTGTTTTGGAATTGGGCGGCGTGGGCAAGGTTAATCGCGGCCTCGCCCATTTCTTCCCGCAGGTGAAGGCTCAAAATCAGGGAAGGGGCGATTTCGAGAATTTTTTGATGGCGCCGCTGAATGGAGCAATCCCGTTCGCCCAGGTGCACGATGTAGTTTTCCTTGTCGGCGAGCAGTTGAAATTCAATATGGTGGGCGCGCTCAAGATATTTTTCGATAAACAGCGAGTCGTTGCCAAACGCGGCCAGCGCTTCCCGCGCGCTGGACTCCATGGCTTCCTGCAGTCCGTCGTCGGCATGCACGATGCGTAGACCGCGTCCTCCCCCGCCGGCGCTGGCCTTGATCATGACCGGATAGCCGATGGATTGTGCGAATTGCCGCGCGTCTTCCACGTTGTGGATCGGGCCTTCCGTTCCCGGAATGACCGGCACGCCAATCCGTTTGGCCAGCGCGCGGGCCTGAATTTTGTCTCCCAGCAGTTCCAGCGCTTCGGGAGGGGGGCCGATAAACGTGATGCCGTCGTCGCGGCATAAACGGGCAAATTCGGCGTTTTCCGCGAGAAACCCATAGCCCGGATGAATGGCATCCGCGTTAACCCGTTTGGCCAGACGCACAATTTGCCTGGCGTCTAAAAATCCCTGGATTGGCCCGGGGCCTACCAGGTACGCTTCATTGGCTTTTTTGACGTAGATGGCCGTGGCGTCGCATTCCGCGTAGATGGCGACGGTGGCGATGTTGAGTTCGCGACAGGCCCGGATGACCCGCATGGCGATCTCGCCGCGATTGGCCACGAGGATTTTTTTGAACATGAATCAACCTGCGAGGAATCTGGAAACGTGTGAATCCTGGTTCATGTGGAGAATGCTCCGGTGGGCGGAGTCACTCCGGGGAGACACGGTGCCGGATGAAGTGCCCGATTGTGTGAGGTGAGACTCTGTGTATCATGGAACGTGAGGATCCTGTCAAGAGGGGGCGTCTTGTCCGGTCGTGCCTACTCTCCGTTGAGGGGGTAATAGCGCACGACCGGGCTGGTGGTGTCCTGAAACAAACCGCCGGCGCCGGCTTTGATGGCGCGTTGTCCGGCGGGAGAGAGTGTGTAGTCCAAAAAGGCCGTGGCCACAGGAGAGGCGTTGGGGTTCATGACAAAGACCACCGGGCGGCGCAGGGGATAGGTGCCGTCGAGGACGGTCTGGTTTTCGGGTTCAATGTCGTCAATGAATAAGAGGGTGACGCCATAGCCGTCTTTGCGCGCCTGTAACGCGGGCCCCATTGATACATAGGTAATGGCATGGGTGTCGCCGTTCATGGCCTGAAAGGCTTCGCTCTCTTTTTCAACGATGCGCGCCCGGACGTTCGTCTGCTGTGTGATGTTCAGGAGTGTTTCAAACGGTTGACGAATATTCTGGTTCCAGGTGCGCTGCACCAGCGCAATGCCGGTGTCCGGCCCTTCTTCGTACACTTGCGACCAACGGGTGAATTGTCCCGTGAAAATTTTCGCCAGTTGTGCCTGCGTCAGCCCGTCAAGCGGATTGGCAAAATTGATCACCACGGCGATGCCGTCCCAGGCGACGGTGGTTGAGGGGAGACCGGGTGTCGCCTGTCCGGTGATCGCGATGTCGGCGTCGCCATGGCGAATTTCTTCAATGGGCCTGGCATTCTGATGCCAGAAGAAATCCATGGATGTTTGGGGATGCAGGGTTTCAAATTGTTTGGCCAGCGCCTCAATCGCATACCGTTCCGGGCCATTGCCAACGATACGCGCGACGCCCGTGAGTGTTTCGGTGGCGGCGGTTGCGGGCGCGACCCACAGCAGCAGGACGGACAACAGGGAGATCAGGCCTGTCCTGGTCAGCCTGGCATGGCGCCGGCCTGTTCCTGGCAAGGGCGGCTTCATCGGATTCCCCGGACATTGAGCGGTACGCGAGACTGTGGGGACAGACGCCACGGTGCGGCCCGTTGGGCCTGGTGATGCAGGGAGGGGAGCGTCCATGTGCCGACAACGGGGAGCATTGATCTTCTGTGAGCTGTGCGGGGAATCATTGAATGGCCACGTGGGCGACGTGGGCCGAGCGGGCGCTAACTTCCCTCGGAACCGGAGTCTGAATGATGCGTCATTCTGGGAGCGCCGGGCACGGCTCGCGCGCCCATAATCGGCGGAAGTTTTTTAAACTTGTCCATGCGCTCGTGATACATGTCCATGGCTTTCATCTCACCGAATCCGGTTTTATGCTCTCCCTTGATCAGGGAAGCGAACCCGGACATGAGACGACGGACGTTGGTGCCGTCGCACTGGGGACAGGCGGTGTCTTCCGGCCTCGCCCTGATGGATTGGAGTAATTCAAATTTATAGTCGCAGGCGTGACATTGATATTCATAGACAGGCATGGCTCGGGTCACTCCCTTTGTTGCGGATTAATATCGGTTATGGCCGAACGCATTATACAGGATTGTCACGGCGTCTGACCATCAGAAGATGCGATGCCGCGCGGAGAAGGCGCCCTGCCTTGACGTATGGAATTTTTCTCCTTTAGAATCGGAATGTTTGAGGGGTTTTCTGCTTATTACTTACGGGCCGGGGAGGGGACATGTCGCTTTTGATGAGAACGTATCGGTTGGCGAGCGGGTTGAGACAGGAAGAACGGATTGATGATCCGGATCGGATTGAACGATACATGAAGCTGTTTGATCGTGACGATCTGAAAAAAATTCAGGCTGGAGAAAAAATCAAAATTGAAAAAGATGAGTGGCAGCTTTTTCAGGACTGATGGCCGCATGGCGTGCTCCCGGCGCATGGCTGAAACGGGTTCATGAGATGGCGATCTGGGTCAATATCCGGCGATCGCTCAATGAGGCCGTGCTGCACAGAGAGCGGTGCCTGGAAGTGCCGTCCGTTCCCATGCGGTCTGACTTCTGGGAAGGCGGCTGGTTTGAATATCCCGATAAGGACACGGCCCTTGATGCGCTGGAAGAGTCCGGCGTGGCGCGCCAGTTGAAGTGTCAGATGTGCAAGCCTTGAGACGTGTTGTCTGTTTCCCGCCTGTTGTGATTCCTCACGCCCGGTGCTCCCTTGTTGACAGGCTCGTCGTCGGTTCGGTGCAGCGTGGAACCGGCATGGCTCCGGGGCCGACCCATGGCTGAAAAATTTGGCGGATACCGGTGGGTGCAATCCGGCTACCTGGATAATCGCACGCCGGGGGTCGTGGTGGGGACCATGGTGTTTGCCGTCATCGGCTCCGTCGACTTTTATCTGAACGGCGATTTCAAGCCCGACCTTGCCGGCCGGATTTTCTCCTTTGTGAATTCGCAATTTTCCGATGATCCCCATGCCGCGTCGTATCTGGAGGATCTGGGCCGTTTTCAGACCGGCACCGTCAGCTCGATTTCCTTTGACCCGCACCCGCTGCTTGACCCGCATCCCTATATTGAATGGTTTTCAAGCCAGGGGCGTCATTACCGGATTGAACTGCGAGAAGGCGATGCGAGGCTGCTTGATCCCGCCGAGGCGTCGCGTTATGAGGAGCGTAGCCGGAATATCAGAGACGCCTATGCCGCCCACGCCGTTCAGACTCCGGCAGCTCCCGAGCCTGCCGGGGAAGAATGGTTCTAGCCTGTCCGGAGTCATGGACACGACCGCTTTTCGTCCGGCGATGCGGAACCCCGTGTTCGTTCTTTGACAGCGCTTTTCTCCCATCCGTACAATCCTTTCCCTTATGACCAATGATCGTTTTCTGAAAGCCTGTCGCCGTGAGCCTGTGGACCGGACGCCCGTCTGGTTTATGCGGCAGGCCGGACGATACATGAAGGAATATCAGCGGATTCGGGCGAAGCGCAGCATCCTTGAAGTCTGTAAAACGCCGGAGTTGGCCGCGGAAGTCACGTTACAGCCGGTTGAACGCTTTGCCCTGGATGCCGCGATTATTTTTGCGGATATCCTTCTGGTGTTGGAGCCGATGGGGTTGGAGCTGACCTTTCATGAGCAAAAAGGGCCGGTCATTCTTAATCCGGTGAGGGATCAGGATGATATTGCGCGATTGCGTCGCGTGGAGGGTGATGCCTTCCGGTTCTCATTTGACGCCGTCAGGATGGCGAAAACAATGCTGGATGGACGTGTCCCGCTTATCGGGTTTGCCGGCGCGCCTTTTACGCTGGCGAGTTATGCGATTGAGGGAGGCAGTTCGCGAAATTATGTCACGACCAAGCAATTGATGTTCAGTCGGCCGGATCAGTGGCATGCGCTGCTCGAAAAATTTTCGGATGGGATTACGGTGTATTTGCAGAATCAAATCCGGGCGGGCGCACAGGCCATTCAACTGTTTGACAGTTGGGTGGGGTGCCTGTCTCCAGGCGACTATCAGGAATATGTTTTGCCGCATGTCACCTCGCTGGTTGCGCGGTTGAAGCCCGAGGGCGTTCCGATCATCTATTTTGGCACGGGGACTTCCACGCTGCTGCCCCTGATGCGAAGCGTCGGCAGCGACGTCCTAGGGTTGGACTGGCACGTTGAACTTGATGAAGCCTGGGCCCGGGTCGGATTTGATGTTGCGGTGCAGGGCAACCTTGATCCCGTGACTTTGTTTGCGCCCCTGCCGGAGCTTGAACGCCGCGTTACCGATATTCTGGAAAGAGCCGGGAACAGGGCCGGACATATTTTCAATCTTGGGCACGGCATTCTTCCTCAAACCCCTGTGGAACATGTTGAGGCGGCTATTGAGTTTGTCCACGCCTATCATCATCGTTGAGCCTTGGGCCGCGTCCGTTGTGCGCACCCCATTGCGTGATGCGTCGCACGAAGGGATTGCGCGTCAGGATGTGCGGGGTGGCGGCTTTCGCGGCTGCGGAGTGTTGTGGCGTGCGTGTGCCTTGATGGTGTGACGCAGCATGGCTGTTCCTAAACGAGTCGTGATCGTGGGTGGAGGGATTGCGGGCCTTGCCACCGCGTTTGCGTTAATGGAACGGGCGGGAGCGATGGGTCAACCGCTGTCTTGCACCGTGCTGGAAGGGCAGTCGGCGTTTGGCGGGAAAATTGTCACGAACCATACTCAAGGCCTGGTTGTGGAGGGAGGCCCCGATTCGTTCCTTACGACCAAGCCCGCGGCCCTTGCACTGTGTGACAAGCTGGGGCTTACCTCGCAGTTGATCAATACCAGCCAGGGGAACGGCCAGGCGTTGACCTGGTCAAAAGGGCGGTTGCGCGCGTTTCCTCAAGGTCTGATTTCCATGGTGCCCACGCAACTGGGCTCCCTGTTTCGCAGCGGGGTGGTGTCCTGGGCCGGCATGGCGCGCATGGGAGCGGAGTGGTGGATTCCCGTTCGACCCGAAACCGGCGAGGAAGAGACCCTGGCGGGGTTTTTCAGTCGGCGTCTCGGGGCGGAGGCTTTTCATCGCCTGATTGAACCGTTTGTCGCGGGGATTTATGCCGGTGACGCGAATGAGTTGAGCGCGGCCGCGACGTTTCCTCATTTTATTGAATGGGAGCGCACGCATGGCAGTCTCCTCAAGGGAGCGTTGGCCATGCGGCGGGCGCGGTCTGCTCACCGGCAACCTGCGACACCTGCCCGGACACTCTTTACGAGTCTGCAAGGCGGGTTGGGTGATGTTGTCTCACGGTTGACTGACAGACTGTCGGATGCCGGCGTGTCGCTTCGTCGCGGAGTGAAGGTGCGGACGGTGTGTTCGCCGTGGGATGCCCGTCCAGGTCAACCGCATCGGCTTGAATTGGAAGGGGGAGAATCCGTGGAGGCGGAGGCGGTGGTGCTTGCGACGCCCGCGCATGTTTCCGCGGAGTTGCTGCAGTCCATTGATCGTGAATCCGCGGGGCTGCTTAACCAGATTCCGTATGCTTCGACGGTCACCATCTCCATGGCATATGCCGAACCGGAGATGCCTGGTCGGTTGCGAGGCTATGGGTTTGTGGTGCCGCGCATCGAAAATCGCGGGCTGATTGCCGCCACGTGGTCGTCCATGAAATGGGCCGGGCGCGCGCCGGCGGGCCAGTGTCTGATCCGGTGTTATCTGGGTGGTCGCGGACGGGAGCACGTGCTGGAGTTGGACGATGCCGCATTGACACACCAGGCCTGCCGGGAGTTGGAAGCGATGGCGGGGATTCACAGTCGGCCTTTCCACGTGGAAGTGTACCGGTGGCATCGGGCCATGCCTCAATATGTCTGCGGGCATCGGGATCGTGTGCGGCGTATTCGCCAGGGTGTCGCCCGGCATCCCGGGTTGTATGTGACGGGGGCGGCCTATGACGGTATCGGCATTCCGGATTGTATTCGCGACGCAGGCAACACGTCGCACGCGTTGAGCGATTTTTTGTGGGCCTCGTCGTGATTTGGCCGGTTGCCTGGCACGGACGCGGGATGAGGCGGTTATGAAAGACCGGCATGGCGTTCGGGCTCGCGTCATGATCCGGGGCCTGGTTCAGGGCGTCGGGTTTCGCGTGTTTACGCAATCTCAAGCTGTTCGGCTTGGGTTGAGTGGGTGGGTCAGCAATCTGTCGGATGGTTGCGTTGAAACCGAAGTTGAAGGATCGCGCGCGCTTGTGGATGAGTTTATTCAGACGCTCGGACAGGGGCCGTCCCGCGCTCATGTTCAAGATGTGCGGGTGGAATGGCTGGATCCGAACGCGCGGGATTCCGCCTTTGAGATTCTTGATTGACGGTCGTCGGCAGCCCGGAATGGGCCTGTGCAATGTGGCGTGTTCCCGTCGGCGGATTTTTCAACAGGTCCATGAAGGTATGGACAGGGCGGGAGCGCCACACAAGGGTGAAGGATTGAGACATGGATTATAAAACATTGATTCGCGAGGTTCCGGATTTTCCCAAACCCGGCATTCTGTTTTATGACATTACGACATTGCTGAAAGACGCGACAGGGTATGGCCGGATCATTCACGAGCTCACGGAACGCTATCGGAATGAGCGGATCAGCAAGATTGTGGGGATTGAGTCTCGAGGTTTTATCCTGGGGTGTCCGTTGGCGTACAACATGGGTGCGGGTTTTGTGCCGGTCCGTAAACCGGGCAAGCTGCCCGCCGAGGTGTTTGAGGTGCACTATGATCTGGAATATGGGTCCAACTCGCTGGCAATGCATCGAGACGCCGTGTCGAAAGGAGAACGCGTGCTTGTGGTTGATGATCTTCTGGCCACCGGAGGGACTGCGGCTGCCGCCGTGCAGCTGTTGCGACACGCCGGGGCGGATATTGTCGGATGTGCCTTTGCGATTGAATTGCTGTTTTTGGGAGGACGTCAAAAAATCGAGGGGTGCGAGATTCATTCCTTGATGACTTATTCATGAGTTGCTATAGTTTTCTCTTTTGTCATGCTTGCGGTTCAGGGATGAGCGTGGTGACGCGGAACGGGATGCGCGATGTTCCACGGAATGGGATAGGGGTTGAAAGGGGAAGGTGATATGGCAGGAAAGTCAACCAGGAAAACCGCGAAGACCGTCTCCGGTCGTTCATCCAAAAAAGCCACGAAGCAATCGTCCGCGTCTTCCAGTCAGCAAACCAGGAAATCGGCTTCGCGTCCGGGCGCAGGCAACGTTGCCGGGGGGAAAGTCGTTCAGAAACAACCCACGCAGAAACAACCCACGCAGAAAAAGGCTGTTCGCGAGAATGCCGTGCCTCGGGAAGGCGTGCACTCTCACGCCGCGCCCTCCCACAAGAAGACGCTTTCCGCGCGATCCGTGAAGTTGCAGAATATTTTGCTGGAGAGGCGGGGCAAGCTGATGAAGGACATTCAAGACCAGCTCGGCCAGGCGTTGACGGAGGAGCAGCAACGGCAGTTTGAATCGGCCATGGACACCGGAGACCAGGCGTTGCGGGATCTTGAGCGCGAACTGGGCATTTCTCTTCAGGAGAAGTGGAATCGGGAACGTCAAATGATTGACGAATCGTTGGTGAGCCTGAAAGAAGGGACGTATGGCCTGTGCGTTGAGTGCGACACTCCAATTAACGAAAAACGACTGCTGGTCATGCCGTTCACGAGGCTGTGCATTGCCTGTCAGGAAAAAACAGAGCTTTTTGAGAAAATCGAACGCGGTGAACAACGCAGCTGACTGACCGCGCCATGATGACGCATGTGTCATGGACGATTTCCCGCCGTTTTCTTTGCCTTCGGTTCCTGGCCTTTTCTGAATCGTTTCCCCTGATCCATAGCAGACCGGGCGTGGTTGCGATATGTTGTTGAACAGGCCTGTCTACGCGGTCGGGCGTTTGCGAGTGCGAACAGGAGACTGTCTGTTATTTTCTGGCACGAGGGTGTTTTGTCCGGTCACGGATGGCGAGCGAGCGAGTGTGGTGATGTCTTTTCTGGAACGGTCAGGCGGTGCGCGATGAAGGCCGTGGTGCTGGCCAGCGGGGGGCTTGATTCCACCGTGACGGCGGCGATGGCGCGGGATGAAGGGTACAGGCTGTATTTTCTGACGGTCATGTATGGCCAGCGTCATCAGGTTGAAATTGAAAAGGCACGGCATATTGCCGCATGGCTTCAGGTTGAGGAACATAAAATTTTCCCGTTGGGTCTGCACGAATTTGGCGGCTCGTCCCTGGTGGGCCGGGGAGATGTTTCCAAAAACCGGTCGGAGCACGAACGGCAAACCGGCATTCCATCAACGTATGTTCCGGCGCGTAATACGGTCTTGTTATCGTTGGCATTGGCGTATGCCGAAGTCGTGGATGCGTCCTGTATTTTTATCGGGGCCAATATCCTGGATTATTCCGGATACCCGGATTGTCGCCCCGAGTTTTTGCGTGCGTTTGAACACGTGGCGCGGCTTGGCACAAAAAAAGGCGTGGAGGGCGGGCTGTTGCAGATTAAAGCGCCTCTGCTCCTGTTGAGTAAAAGCCAGATTATTCATCGGGGACGGGCATGCGGGGTGCCCTTTGAGTTGACGCACAGTTGTTATGACCCGCAGGCGGGAGACCTGGCGTGCGGGCAATGTGATAGTTGTGTGATCCGGTTGCGGGGCTTTCGGGAGGCTGGATTGCGGGATCCGGTATCCTACGTGGCGAGCGTGTCGGATTCGTAACCTGTGGAATTGCGCGAGAGGAGATTGCCCATGATTGGTTTTGAAGCTGCCATGCCACTTTTCGGGAGACATGCGCGCGCGTTGTTGCTCGTGGCTTTGCTGTGCGTGGTCGGTTGCTCGCAGGAGCCGGGCGACACGGGTGCCACAGGCGCCGCTCATGATCAGGCTGCGCAGATGACGTCCGCGCTTCCGGGTGTGACCCGCTCGGTGCCGGAGGAGTATCGGGAGGGGAACAAACAGTTTGAGGCGTTCTGCGCACGCTGTCATGGCAGGGCGGGGGTCGGCACACATGCGGGGCCGCCACTCGTGCATAAAATTTATGAGCCTTCGCATCACGCAGACGCTACGTTCATGCGGGCCGCCGCACAAGGCGTTCGGGCCCACCACTGGCGCTTTGGAGATATGCCTACAGTGGCCGAAGCGACGCCCGGGGACGTCGCAGCGATTATTCTCTATGTGCGATGGTTGCAACGTGAGGCGGGTATTTCGTGAAAGGCATGTGTTGCGGCCTGCGTCATCCGTTCCATACATGGTTTTCGGGGTGTGGTGTTACGGGTGGCCAATGACCGGTGTGGTTATTTCTGGAGTGTATAGACGAGGTGGGTATCGGTTTGGGCGACTCCCTCAATGGCATGAATTCTGGTGAGGATTAACTGGGTCAACGTGGCCTGGTCGGGCACTTCGACTTTGACAAAAATATCGGGTTTTCCCCAACAGGCGTCAATCGTTTTAATTTCCGGGATCTCCATCAACGAATTCTTCACGTTGGCAATTTGCCCGGGTAGTACGTTGATGAGTACATAAGCGCTTTCCGGCATCTGCTCTTTCTCCCTTCTTCAAAAATCCCGATCCATGGAATCTTGCGGCACAGGCAAGCAACGGGACAGGCTAACGCAGTACAGGCTTTCAAATCAAGGAATGTTCTCCCCCATGCTTGCGTGAGTTTGCATGGCGCGATGTTCAACGGCGCCCGGATACGGCCAGCATGTTGTTGCGCTGAAGGGCGACATCAGGCGTTCGTGAGACAATGCGGCTGTAGGTATTTTTCACCAAATAGAGTACGGTATACACGATTGTCGCTTCGTATCCAAATTTCGGCGAGCCACTCGTTGGTGCATACCGGGACCCGATGGGCATGATGATGGGGGCAGGAGAATCGGGGCGACGCGCGTGCGCGGTCAGGGCAATGTACGGTTGTCTGCTCGCGCTTCTTTTGCAGCTCTGCCTGCCACCCGCCGCTGCCGCCGAAGCGGTGCGCGTGGCGGTGGCGGCGAATTTTGCGGCAACGCTTCATGAGATTGTCGTCGGTTTTGAGCGGGACACGGGCCATACCGCCGTGGTCAGTGCGGGGTCAAGCGGCAAGTTCTATGCGCAGATCAGACATGGTGCCCCGTTTGACGTGTTTTTTTCCGCCGACGTGCTGCGTCCGACGTTGCTGGAAGACGAAGGGCTTGCGGTGCGCGGGAGCCGAATAACCTATGCGGTGGGACGATTGACGTTGTGGAGTGCGTCGCCCAACGCCGTGACGGCGGATGGCCGGTCCACGCTGTCCGGCGATTTTGAGCATCTGGCCATGGCCAACCCCAGGACGGCGCCGTATGGCGCCGCCGCCAGGCAAACCCTGCAAGCGCTGGGGCTGTGGCATCAGATGCGGGGTCGGATTGTCCAGGGAGAAAATATCGGACAAACCTTCCAGTTTGTTTTCTCGCACAATGCCCGGTTGGGGTTTGTGGCGCTTTCGCAAGTTCTGAATTCCTCCATCAATGGGACGGGGAGCCGGTGGGACGTGCCGACGAATCTTCATGATCCCTTGCGCCAGCAAGCGGTGCTGCTGGTCAACGGGCAAACCAGTGACGCCGCCACGGCCTTGCTGGAGTATGCGCAAGGGGAGACGTCCCGGACAATCATTGAACGGTTCGGCTATGGGTTGGAATAGAAAGCGCCGGGCGGCGGCGTGATGACGCTGCTCGCCATGGACTGGGGCCCGTTGTGGCTGACCATGCAACTGGCCGGCGTGACCGTCGCCGTGTTGCTGGTGCTCGGCACGCCGCTGGCGTGGTGGCTGGCGTTCACGAGATCGCGAATACGGACGGTGGTGGAGGCGATTGTGGCGCTGCCCCTTGTGCTTCCGCCGACCGTCCTCGGGTTTTATTTACTGGTGGCGCTGGGTCCCCATGGCCCGGTTGGCGGCCCGTGGAAGGCCGTCACCGGATCGGCGCTCTCGTTTACCTTTACAGGGTTGGTCATCGCCTCGACGTTCTATTCGCTGCCCTTTGTGGTGCAACCCCTGCAGGGGGCCTTTGAGGCTGTCGGGATCAAGCCGATGGAAGTCGCCCGCTCGCTGCGCGCTTCACGGCTGGATGCGTTTTTCACCGTCGTGTCGCCCATGGCGTTTCGAGGCTATGTGAGCGCGCTCGTGCTGGGCTTTGCCCATACCCTTGGTGAATTCGGCGTGGTCCTCATGGTGGGAGGCAATATCCCCGGCGTGACGAACGTGCTGTCCATTGCCATCTATGATCACGTCGAGGCGCTTGAATATACCCAGGCCCATGTGCTGTCGGCCACGCTGTTAATCTTGAGTTTTCTGATTCTCACCATCGTGTATACGGTCAATCGCCGTCTGCCTCTTCACGTCTCATGAGTCAACTCACCGCGCGATTCCGTCTTGACTATCCCGGTTTTCGATTTGCCGTTGAGTGCGTGTTGCCGCTTGAAGGAACGGTGGCGGTGTTTGGCGCATCGGGGAGCGGCAAGACCACGTTGTTGCGGTGTCTCGCCGGGCTGCCGCCTGTGGCGTCGGGATTTCTCTCGTTTGGCCGGGAAGTCTGGCAGGATGATGCGCGGGCGACGTTTGTCCCGATTGAACGGCGGCGCGTGGGCGTTGTGTTCCAGGAGCCTCGACTGTTTCCGCATCTTACCGTGGAAAATAATCTGACCTATGGCATGAAGCGCACGCCTCTGTCCGAGCGGCGGATGACGTTTGAACAGGTGAGTGAATTATTGGGGCTGGCTGGGTGCTTGAGGCGATACCCGCACCAGGTCTCCGGCGGCGAACAGCGGCGCGTGGCGATTGGCCGGGCGCTGCTCACCAGTCCGCAACTGTTGTTGATGGATGAACCGTTGGCTTTTCTTGACCGGGAACGCAAGCAGGAAATTTTCCCGTTTATCAAGCGGCTGAATCAGGAATTGGCCATCCCTGTGGTGTATGTGAGCCACGATCTTGACGAAATTTTGCAGTTGGCCCGGCACGTGGTCTTGATGAAACGGGGAAGCATTGTGGCCGCCGGACCGATTCAGGATGTCTTTGCCAGACTGGATCTGCCGGAGTTGGTGGATTCAAACGTTGTGGGCGCCGTGTTGGAAACACGGATTGCCGAACATGAACCGCAGTTTGGATTAACACGGGTGGAATGTGCGGGACGCACATTGTTTATCCCGCAGCAGGCGTTGCCCGTCGGGGCCTCGCTGCGCATACAGATTCCGGCCTGCGACGTCAGTGTGACGACCGGCCCTCCGCCGGCGTCCAGCAGCGTGCTGAACGTGCTGGACGCCACGATTGTCGGGATTGGTCAATCGTCACGCAACGGGTATGCCGTCGAAGTTAAACTTGATGCGGGGTGTCCCCTGCTGGCGATGATTACCAGAAAATCTTTTCAGCGTTTGCAACTGAAAGTGGGTCAGAAAGTCCATGCCCACTTCAAGGCCGTGGCGTTGAATTCGTGACTGGGGATATGGGGAGGAGGGAATGTATTCGTCTTGTCGGCGGACAAGTAGAGGAACACTTTCTTGAACGCAACCTACAAGCCTTCTTCCGCTTGAGTCGCTAATTCTAGGGCACGGGTGTAGTACTCGCCTTTCGTTCCCGCCTTGTTGATGTATTCATGCAGTTTGGCAATCGCTTGCCGGGGCTGGTTGGTCTTGAGCAACGTTTCGCCCCAGAGAAACGTAAATGAATGGTCTTGTTTGGCGTTGATAAAATCAAGCAGTTCAAAATAGAACAAGGCATCCTGGTAATTTTCTTTTTTCAAATAGCTGGTGAGTGCCAGTCTGTATTTGTCACGTTTGGCCTGTTCAGGCAGAGCGGCATCCCGTTTGAGTTGATCTTCCAATGTTTTTTGCTGAGCTGTGTGGTCTGATGTGTGCATTGGCAATTTTTCTTCTCGAGATTTGCGTGCCGGAGCAATGCCAAATTTATCTTTATATGTGATAGGAATAAAGTTTTCATCATCTCTTGGAGGACGCTGGGAATCAGATGTAATTTCCATACCAAAAGAATGTAGGATTGAGGCTATAATACTCTTGTATTTTACGTTATCAGAGCGTTCATATAGCACCATCGTACATATCCAAGGAAAAGAGCCTGGGTAACTACTTTTGGTGAAAAATCGCAGATAGAAATCGAACATCGCCCCCCAAGCATCTGTCTGGTGCAAGATGGTTTGATTCCATGGATGGGTTTGAATTCCAGTAAGGAAGCCAGAATTTACAAAAGAGATCGTCCTGTTTTTAAGATCAATACGGCAATTTCGTTTTACTGCAACATCAAGAGAATTAGACAGCAAGGCAATCTTTTCTTCATCTGTCAGACGTTCATCAATTGTTGAATCAATTGGGATCCTATCCGAATAGTGAACACCACAAGCCTGAAGAGGCACCAAAATGCCTAAAAGTCCCAAAATGCAAAAACATTTTTTTATTGCAAAACATCCAGTCACGACGATATCTCTTCCATGTTTACAGACAAACCACCAATGTTCACCAACATCAACCGTCGTAGATCCAGTTCTGTAACACTTTGCAAACGAGAGCTATGCTTTTCTCATTCCTGTATCTTTATCTCCGTATAACGGACAGTTCCCCGTAACGAACCTCTGCCATCTTTGGTAACGATTTTTCCGAAAACTTTTACGCATTTACCGCGATTTTTAATCCTTCCTTTAATGGTGAATCCATCTTTGGTCTTATCCCGAATGCCAGAAAACGTGGATTTTTTAGAACTGGACACGGATGGAACTATGGATGTGACATCAATTTCCCATCCGGTATCAGCTTTTACTCCGATGTTGAGGTCGTGGGGAGACTGGCAATGGTCATTGCCCTCACTAAATTCAAATGTTCGTTCTCTTGTTTCAGGTTTCATTTCTGTGGGCTTGCCATTCGGCTTGCCATTCGGCTCGCCATTCGGTTTTGTCATGAAGCATGTGCTTAAAATAACTAAAAAGAGAAGAACGAGAATGCCTGCAAGTATCCGAAAAAAATTTCCCTTTGAAATCAATGGAATTTCTCTATCTGTTATCTTAAATAATAGCAATACAATGCTGGCTAGAATAAACAGGACACTAAAGAATATGTTTAGTGGACCAAGGTTGTCGGTAAATGTAATCAGAATATTTCCCATTATGCTGTCCTCCTAAAGCAATGATATCATCCTCGTAAAGCAACGTTATCATCCTCCTAAAAAAACTGTCAAATTGAAAGTTGTCGCCGCTGCACCGGGACTTCCTCGGCCTGTGAATCCTGAATCCGGTAGGCGTGTATCACGGGATGGGTTTTGTTTTCGAGTGAGATAATCACGTGCAGGGGTTGGGGAAGATTGAGGACGGTGCGGTAGTGTTCAAATTCCATGGCGATGGTGATATCCGTGACGGACGGGCGGGCGGGGCTTGCGGTATGGGAATGGTAAAACGCCTGGAGTGTTATGTCCTGCTGCCGAATGTCTTTTTGGGCTTGCGATAATTCCCGTGCATCCATCTGGAAGGCAATGTCGGCTCGTGCTTCCGGAGAAAGCTGTTTGAGATCGGCCAGCTTGGCCTGATCAAACTGGGCCAGTTCGGCTTCGCTCAATTTCGCCAGAATGTTGGTGATGCGATACTGTTGTGTCACGGTGGCCTCCCTGCCGGCCAGGACACCGCAACATTCGGCTGGATCAAGACTCCGGGCATGGGCGATCATGTCGTCCCAAATGTCTGACGGGATGATGATCATGCGGATCAGAGACTGCAGGAGACGTGATGTTCTTCCAGCGTGGTGATTGTGGGGGCGGTGCCGCAGAGCGGGCAGCGGGGGTCTTTGGGGCGGCTGACTTTGCGGAATTTCATTTCCAGAGCGTCGTAGATCAGTAAGTGGCGTGCGAGTGTCTCGCCGATATTCAGAATTTCCTTCACGGCTTCGTTGGCCTGGAGAATGCCGATTGTGCCGGCCAGCACACCCAGCACTCCCGCTTCCTGACAGTTGGGCACCAGTCCGGCAGGAGGTGGTTCGGGGTAGAGACAGCGATAGCAGGGATAGCCTTCGTGTGGTTTGATTGTGGCGAGTTGCCCTTCAAAACGAAAAATGCTCCCGGAGATCAGGGTTTTTTGGGCGAAGAAACAGGCGTCGTTCACCAGAAACCGCGTGCCGAAATTATCCGATCCATCCAGCACGAGGTCATAGTCCGGCAAGAGCTTCATAATGTTCCCGGCATCAAGCGGTTCCTGGTACGTCTTCACCTCAACATGGGGATTCAACGCCTCCAGCAACCGGCGTCCGGACTCAACCTTGGGCAACCCCACGTGCGGTGTCGTGTGGAGCACCTGCCGTTGCAGATTGGACAGATCCACCACGTCGCCGTCAATCAATCCAATTGTGCCGATGCCCGCCGCTCCGAGATACAGGGCGATGGGGGAGCCAAGGCCGCCGGCGCCGACCACGAGCACCCTGGCCTGTCCCAGCTTGTGCTGGCCTTTGCCGCCGACTTCCTTCAGGATAATTTGCCGGCTGTATCGCTCCAGTTGTTCTTCGGTAAAATCCATCGGTTATTATTCCACCACGTTTAATTCAATGGGGTCCACGGAGACGCCTTTGTTGCGCAGCCCGTCAACGGCGCGTTCGATTTCTTCAATGTCCCCGGCCAGTTCAAGATCCATCCAGCCGGTGGTTTCGCGCACGTCGGCCCGGCGGATGCTGGTCACGACCCGGTATTCATGCCCGATATGGTACACGATGGGCTCGGGAATTTTTTCTTCGGGAAACCGAATGTGAAACCGCAGTTTAGTCATGGCTGCCCCCGGCAATGGCGGGAATGATGGACACCTCGTCGCCATCCTTGACGGGCGTGTCTTTGCCCGTCAGAAAGCGAATGTCCTCTTCATTCAGATAGACGTTGATGAACCGGCGGATTTCCCCCTGCTCGTCGCATATCCGGTCTTTGAGTCCGGGATGCGCGGCGTTCATCTGTTCAATCAATTCGGCGATACTGCCGCCTTGTCCTTCAATTTCGCTTTTGCCTCCGGTCATTGGGCGAAGAGGCGTGGGTATCCGTATCGTGATCATGTGGTCCCCTGTTGTCCAAATGTTTGTTCAAATTTGGCCAGGCTCGGTGGAATGCGGAATGGACGCCCGACGGAATTCACCACCGCTTCCTGTGTTTTTAATCCGTTGCCGGTGATGTAGGCAACGGTCACCTCGTGTTTTTTGATCAGGCCCTGCTTCACGAGTTTCTGGAGGACGCCCACCGTGACGCCGCCCGCCGTTTCCGCAAAAATGCCTTCAGTCTGGGCCAGCAGGGTAATGCCTTCCCTGATTTCGTCGTCGGTGACGGAATCCATGCTGCCCCCGCTTTCCGCGGCGGTTTTGAGTGCGTAGTATCCATCGGCGGGGTTTCCGATGGCCAGTGATTTTGCGATGGTGTTCGGCTTGACCGGCTGAAAGAAATCCCGTCCATGTTTGAAGGCGGTGGCGATGGGGGAGCAGCCTTCGGCCTGGGCCCCGTTGACCTTTGTCCGCACGTTCTGGAGAATCCCGATGGTTTGCAATTCGTGCAGTCCCTTCCAGATTTTTGTCAGCAGCGACCCCGACGCCATGGGCACAATGACCTGGTCGGGCGCGCGCCACCCCAACTGCTCCGCCACTTCAAAGGCCAGGGTCTTTGAGCCTTCGGCATAGTAGGGGCGGATGTTCACGTTGACAAAGGCCCATCGCCGCTCGCCAGCGATTTCGCTGCACAGGCGATTGACGTCGTCATAGGTGCCTTCAACTTCCACCACCTTCGGGCGGAAGATCAGGTTGCCCAGAACTTTCGCGGCTTCCAGGTCGCTGGGAATGAATACGTAACATTGCATGCCGGCCTGCGCCGCATGCGCCGCGACGGAGTTGGCCAAATTGCCCGTGGACGCGCAGGCGGCGGTTTCATAACCCAATTCCCTGGCGCGCGTCAGGGCCACGGCCACCACGCGATCCTTGAACGACAGCGTCGGATGATTGACGCAGTCGTTTTTGATGTAGAGCTCGTCAAGCCCCAAAAAGGCCCCCAGGTTTTTGGCACGCACCAGCGGCGTCATGCCGGCATGCAGACCAACGGTGGGACGGCCTTCAATCGGCAGCAGTTCTTTGTATCGCCACAGCGACTTGGGGCCGTCCTGAATCGAGGCTTTTGACATCCTGCCTTTGATGTCGTCGTAATTATATTTGACCTCCAGCGGCCCGAAACACAGCTCGCAGACGTGGAGGGCTTCCGTCGGATATTCCTTCCCGCATTCCCGGCAGATGAGGGCTTTCATCTTCGTCATGGGGGTCTTCCCTGGCATCAGGATACTCCGACCGCTCCGGGTTGGTGAAGCCGGCACGCGTCCTGTTCGTGTTCCACCAACGTGGTGATCGTCGGGTGAGCGCCGCACAAGGGACACTTCGGGTTGCGTTTTGTCCGTATCTCACGAAAGGCGGTGTTGCGCGCGTCAAAGTCAAGGATGCGGTCGGTGAGCGGCTCGCCGATGCCGAGAATCAGTTTCAGCGCTTCAGTCGCCTGAATGGTGCCGATGATGCCGGCGACCACGCCGATGATGCCCGCTTCCTGGCAGCTGGGGACGAGTCCTGACGGCGGCGGCTGGTTGAAAATGCACCGATAGCATGCCGATTGTCCGGGCAGGATGGAAAACACGCGGCCCTCAAAACGGAGAATGCCGCCGTGGATGAGCGGGGTGTTCGTCAAATAACAGGCGTCGTTGATGAGAAATTTCGCGGGAAAACTGTCCACCCCGTCAATCACCACGTCATAGGGTGTGAGATAGTCCAACGCGTTGCCGGCGTGCAGCCGGTCTTGATACGCGTCGACCGTCACGTCGGGATTCAGCAGGTTGATTTTTTCTTTTGCGGACTGGACCTTGGCCTGTCCGATGTCAGGCGTGTGGTGGAGCACCTGGCGCTGGAGATTGGACCGGTCCACCGTGTCGTGATCAATGAATCCCAGGGTCCCGATGCCGGCCGCGGCCAAATACAACCCCGCCGGCGAGCCCAGTCCTCCCGCACCGATCACCAGCACTTTGGCCTGGGCGATTTTCTGTTGCCCCTTCCCGCCCACTTCGGGAAGCAGGATGTGCCGGCTGTATCGCGTGATTTGTTCTTCCGAGAAATTCATGGCGGCCCCGATGACGCGCGCGTCAGATGTTAAAGTACTTTTCGATGCTCAAGTATCGCTCGCCCGTATCGCACAACACCGTCACCACGTGCTGATCGGGCTTCAGGCCTGCCGCCACCTGTTGCGCGGCAAAGACATTGGCTCCGGCGGAAATGCCCACGAGCAGCCCTTCTTTTTTCGCCAAGCCTTTTGTGGTTTGATAGGCTTGGTCGTCGGTGACACGAATAATATCATCAATGATTGCACGATTCAGCACATCGGGCACAAAGCCCGCCCCGATGCCCTGAATTTTATGCGGCCCCGGTTCCCCTCCGGAGAGCACGGGAGACCCCGCCGGTTCAACGGCGATGATTTTGGTGGCCGGCGCGCGTTCCTTCAACACTTCCCCGCAACCCGTAATGGTTCCGCCGGTGCCGACGGCCGCGACAAACGCCGCGATATTGCCGTCCAGCGCATCCCAGATTTCCACCGCGGTGGTTTGTCTGTGCATCGCGGGATTCGCCGGATTGGAAAACTGATCGGGCATAAAATATTCGGGATTCTGGCCAACAATGCTTTGCGCTTCATTAATGGCGCCCTTCATGCCCTCCCATGCCGGGGTCAGGATGAGTTGTGCGCCATAGGAGGACAGGAGGCTGGCCCGTTCAAGACTCATGCTTTCCGGCATCACGAGAATCAGTTTGTACCCGCGCACGGCCGACACCAGCGCGAGCCCGATACCCGTGTTCCCGCTGGTCGGCTCAACGATGGTTCCGCCCGGCTTGAGGGCGCCTGTCCGCTCGGCCTCGTCAATCATGTTGAGGCAGATACGGTCTTTGACACTCCCGCCGGGATTGGCAAATTCCACTTTGCCAAAAATCACGGCGCCGCCTTTGGGGGACAGGCGATGCAGGCGAACCAACGGGGTCTGGCCAATCCCCTCTGTGATGTTTGACAAATATCCGTTTGTCATGCGCCGCCACCCATATAGAACAGGAATTCCACGTGATCGCCTTCCTTGACGGCCGTGGTCTCAAGTTGTGCGCGTTCCACAATGTGGGTGTTGAGTTCAACGGCCACCATTTGCGGGTCAATGGCTTTGTGTTTCAGGACGTCCATGACGGTGCCGGCCTGAAGCTCTTCGGGTTTACCATTGATGGTGATTTGCATGGTTCTCTCGACGGTGACGGTTTTGCGTGTGGACAAAGAAGGCTAACAAACTGCCGCTAATTTCGTCAAGAAAACGGGAAATGACAACGGCTTAGAAAAGCAGTTGAGGCACGAGATCTTTCGCGGAACCGCGGATGGTCATATCAACGAGGTCTGACTGCGGCGTCGGGTCCCGATTCAATTCGGCCACGAAGGCCCCCCGGGCTTTGGCCATGGGACCAAACGATGCCGCCGGGTAGACGACGCCGGACGTGCCGATAATCAGCAACACGTCGCACTGACGCAGGGCGTCAACACTCTGTTGCAGATCCACGGGGTCCAGCGATTCTCCAAACCAGACGATGTGAGGGCGAAGCAGTCCCTGGCACGCGGGACATTGCGGCATTCTGGCGATGGGAACATCGTGGTTGAAGGCTGTCTGTCCGCATTGCGTGCAACGCACCTTCCAAATATTGCCGTGAATTTCCGACAACCGTTGAGACCCTGCCACAGGGTGGAATCCATCAACGTTTTGCGTAATGAGCCAAAAATGCTCTATGCGTTGTTCCAGTTCCACGAGGGCGTAATGGGCCGGATTCGGGGCTTTGGTCGCGATGAGTTCGCGTCGCCAATTGTACCATTCCCACACGAGTGCGGGATCGCGCGCGAAGGCCGTGGGTGAGGCTAATTCCTCGGGCCGAAAATTGTTCCAGAGCCCGTCGGCGCCACGAAACGTTGGCACGCCGCTATCCTTGGAAATGCCGGCCCCGGTCAGGACCGTGACCGCGGTGGCCCGGGCGATCCTCGCCTTCAGTTCAGAAATGGCAGGGGACGAGTGCATGTTCAAACCACCATGTGTTGAGGCCGGGACAGGTTCAAGACATCGTATGCGAGCACAGTGACTTGTGAGGAACGGGGCGGAACCATGGGCCGTTTTGCCTTGCGCGGGCCGCTTCAAGTGTTCAATGCGTTAGATTGACTGGAGATGTTGTTCAAGCAGGGCGTGGTAGGCGCGGATGCGTTTTACGTAGTGGACAGGCTCCCAACCGCGAGCATATCCATATCGCAGTGTTTCGTAGTAGGGTTTTTGGGACAGGAGAGGGAGAAGGGTCTTGAGTGCCTTCCAGGAATCAGGATTTTTTCCCATGTGACGGGCCAGGTATTGCGCATCTTTGATATGCCCCATGCCCACGTTATACGCCGCCAGGGCAATCCAAATCCGATCCTGTTTTCCGATATGGCCCGGAAGTTGTTGTTCCAGGCTCCAAAAATACCGGGCTCCACCTTCAATGCTTTTGGTGGGATCCAATCGGTTGTGAATGCCTAAAGACGACGCCGTATTACGTGTCAGCATCATGATGCCCCGAACGCCGGTTGGGCTGACGGCATGTGGGTCCCAACGTGACTCCTGATACGCTTGTGCCGCCAGTAACGTCCAGGAAATTCCATAGGCGCGAGCGGCGCCTTCAAAATGCCGCCGATACTGCGGCAAGCGTGTTTCAATATGGTGCTGAAAACGACGTCTCTCCCACCAGGCAATATCAGGCTTGCCCGAGGTCAGCCCATGGTTTGCAGCATTGGGTTGGGACGTGCGTGAAGGGAGTGGTTGGGTGGCGGGAATGTTCCACCATATGCCTGCCAGGAAAAGCAACAACACCGCACAGGCCGCCAGATTTTTTTTCGTGAGACAGGCCGTGAACGACCTGGTCTTGCCCGGCTGGTATTTTGGCAAAAATTGCATCATGCGGGATGACGTGATGAATCTCTCATTGAGAAAGGCAAAGAGTATTCAAACCCAGGATGCGACTTGTAAAATATCATTGCACGGATCAGGTGTTGATCTCAAGCATATTTTTTGCCTGAGAGCCGTGCAGGGTTCCTGGATGCCGAAGACGAACAGCCGGAACATGCGCAACCTCCTGTCTGGTGTGTGTCTGCAATACGCAACAAGCGACGGTTGAGTCAAACGTGTTGGTGTTGTTCTCATGGAACGTGTTACTCTGGCCGGAGACTGGTGTGGCAACACGGGGCCACAGAACATCTTCAATGAAGAAAGGATGAGTCAGCATGGTGGAACGAACGTTGGCAATCATTAAACCCGATGCCGTGACCAAACAGGTTATTGGCGACATTATTCAGCGATATGAAGCTGCCGGTCTTCACCCGATTGCCCTTACAATGGTGAAGCTGTCCAAAGCGGTTGCCGAAGGATTTTATGCCGTACACCGGGAACGTCCGTTTTTTCATGATTTGACCACGTTTATGTCCTCGGGGCCGTCAGTCGTTCTTGTTCTTGAAGGGGAAAATGCGATTCAGACACACCGGGATCTTATGGGTGCCACCGATCCTCACAAGGCAGTGTCCGGTACGATTCGAGCGGCACATGGGGTCTCGATTGAGGCCAATGCCGTTCATGGATCGGATGCTCCCGAAACAGCCAGGTTTGAAATACATTATTTTTTCCCGGACGTGAATTGGCAAGCCGGTCACTAAACGCTGTTGTGCCGCCTCACAAGCCGTCCCGCCCCGGGCGATCCGTCCCTTGATGCCGCGAATGGTGAAGTTCATCTTCGCGCGATCCGCCACGTCGTATCGTTTGATTCCTGTCCGCAGATCACGATCGTGTTGCGCGTGCTGTCGGCTGTGCCGTGGCCGCCGGCATCGCCCACTTGGATCGTGTCGAGGCGGTCAATTAACTGGCCGCACCGCTGCTTGCCGGGGGCGGGACAGGCATCGGCACGATCACGACGTCCGGCCTCATTCAAATTTGGGCAATCTCATGCCGAAGGAGTGTGGCCACCGATCAGCCAGGGTTGCCCGACAGAGCGGTCATCCAGTAAGGAATGGTCCGGCACTTCAGGCATGATCCGAAACACGCATGGTCATGTTTCGTTGCCGATCAAGCGTTCTTTGTCCGGAGTGAGAGACATGTTACAGGTTCCGCATTTGCGAGTCATGATTGTCACATGTTTCGCTCTTCTTGCGTTGAGCGGGTGTTTCCGGTTAGCCGGGCCTGACCTGGGAGTCCAGGCCTTGCGCAATCATGCCGAGAAACGCTCATTGCATGAGGCGGAACGCGCATTTCTTCTGGCTGATTATTCGGCGGCCGTTCTGTTACTGAATCGGTTTTTACGCAATCATCCGCAATCTTTCCGGTCGCTGGAAGCGCGATGGTGGTTGGCCCGGGCGTATCAAGAGACAGGGAATCTGTCTGCTGCCGTTGAACACTTTCGCGTTTTAGCCGACGCGTCGGCGTCGAATTTTTATCAGGCTGAAGCCCGGCTTCGTGCCGCGCACATTGACAACCTGCTGGGGGCGCCGCCGTCGAACGAACCGGTCAGAGGGATGCTGGTTTCGCTTGAATCGCTCCGCACGCCGGGCGGACTGGCGCCCGTCAGTGCAGCCGGTCAAGCCATTGACGGCTCTGTGATTCTTCTGGATGTGCCCTGTGGCGTTGACGGGAATGTGCGACGTCACGAACCGCTCGCGTTTCCTCACATGCTGCAAGCCGTCGTTCAGCGTTTGCGCGCTCAAGGGATGGCGGTGTACCTTGGCGTGACTCTCCGGTGCCTGGGGAATGTTGCCCCGAATCAACGAGGCGCGTTGGCACCGTGGAAAGACTGGGACTATCATCTACAGTCGGGAACCGTCAGGCGTTCACCGTATTATTCATTGAGCAATGTCGGCTATCGGGAATTTCTGGTTGATTGGATTTCCCGCCTTCGCGACCTTCCTCTCACGGGCTTGGTGTTTCGTGATGAGGTGTTCCCGGGACCGTACGAGGGATTCAGCCCCCTGGCCGTCAAGGTGTTTGAGCAGGCATTCAACGTGGATTTTGATCCGGTCCGGGTCTTGAACGACCATGGACCGATACTCGCGGCTGATGCCGGTTCCGACGTTGCACTGCCCGCTGTGTTTTGGAAATGGGCCGGTTGGAAGGCGCGGGAACGGCTCCGGATTCTTCGGACGCTGGTTGAGGTTGTTCGCGTTCGTCTCCCGCATCTTCAATTTGGGCTTGAGGTGCAACTGCAAAGCGTTGCCGATCCCGTTCATGGATTGGTGCATTTTGCCGAAGACTGGGTTGAGGCGGCGCACGGCCCGTTTGATGTTTTGCTGACGAGGATTCAGGCCACGGGGCCCGCGTGGCTCCATGCCGCGCCTCACGGGTTGCCCGCGGGACGTTCGGACGCATGGGCAGAGGTCGTGAGGCAGATGGTGCGGTCTGTGGGAACGCCTGAAAAAATCTGGACCATCCTGCCTGGCCAGTCGTTGCGTCTGTCCGGCGCGTGGCGGATGCTTCCCGAAGGCGTGGGACGCATCTACGACCATCGCGTGGTGCCTTGACAAACGTCCGGCCCCTTCTTTAAGAACGGTTTTTTGAACGCGGGACGAGTGGGAGAAAGCGTTGGACACGATTCCAGAGCATTTACGGTATCACAAAGAGCATGAATGGGTGCGGCTTGACGGACGGCGCGCCACACTGGGGATCAGCGACTTCGCTCAGGATGCCCTGGGAGACGTGGTGTTTGTGGATTTGCCGAAACTCAACACCGCGCTAAGCGTGAATCAGGAAATGGGCGAGGTGGAATCAACCAAAGCGACGTCCAGTCTGTATTCACCGGTGAGCGGAACCGTCCTGGAAGTGAATGACGAATTACAGCACCACCCCGAATACCTGAATCAGGATCCCTATGGCAAGGGATGGATCGCGGTTCTTGAATTAGCCAATCCTGCCGACGTTGAAGCGTTGATGACGGCTTCGCAGTACGAGGCCTTTCTTTCCTCGCAACGTTAATGTCTTCCCGGCGACATATCGTCATTCTCGGCGCGGGTCCCGGCGGCTACGTCGCCGCGATTCGGGCGGCGCAACTGGGCGCCAGCGTCACGGTGATTGAACGCCAGGCGCTGGGCGGCGTGTGTCTTCATTGGGGATGCATTCCCAGCAAGGCGCTCCTGGCGGTGATTGAGCTGGGAGAACGGCTGAAGAAGGCTGACGAATTTGGCCTGCGGCTGTCGCAGCCTCCCGCCTATGATCCCGTGCGGATGGTGGCGAGAAAGAATCGCATTGTCGGCGGCCTGGAGAAAGGCATTGCCGCGCTGTTGAAGAGTTGGGGCGTCGTGCACGTCCAGGGGACGGGACGGCTGGTGAATGATCAAACGGTTTGCGTGTCCCGTGCCGATGGAGCTGAAACCACGATTCAGGCTGATGGCATTCTGATCGCCACGGGGTCATCGTCGCCGTCCCTGCCGATGTGTCCCGTGGATGGCGTTGACGTGATGACGAGCAAGGAGGCGCTGGAGATTCCGCGCATACCCGGGCGATTGTTAATCATCGGCGGGGGAGTGGAAGGCTGTGAATTTGCGTCCCTCTATGCGGGGTTGGGGTCGCACGTGACCATGGTGGAAATGATGCCCCGCCTGTTGCCGACGGAAGATGACGACGTGGCGGCGTTGATTGAACGCGAACTGAAAAAACGCCGCGTGCGAAGCGTGGTTGGAACTTCCGTCACGCGCGTTGAAAAGACGGCGTCCGGAATTCGGGCGGACCTGGCCGATGGCGAGCGCCTGGTGTGTGACGGGGTGTTGGTCTCGGTGGGACGTCGCTTCAACACCACGGGGCTTGGGCTGGAAGAGGTGGGCGTGACGCTGGGCGGCAGGGGCGAAATTGCCGTCAATGAACGTCTGCAGACGAATGTGCCCGGTGTCTATGCCATTGGCGATGTGGTGGGCGGCCCCATGTTGGCGCACGTCGCCTCGGCGCAGGGCAAAGTGGCGGCGGCCAATCTTGTCGGACAGACGGAACGTATACGGTACGACGTGGTGCCGGCGGGTATTTTTACGTTGCCGGAAATTGGTCGTGTCGGATTGACCGAACGGCAGATTCGTGCACAAGGCGTCTCGCCCCGCATTGGGCAATACCGGTACGGTGGACTGGGAAAAGCTCACGCGGTCGGGGAGACGGTCGGGCTGGTGAAAATTCTGGCCGACCCCCAAACCGATCGCGTGCTGGGCGCTCATTTGGTTGGGTTGCATGCGGCGGACCTGGTGCATGAAGCGGCGCTGGCCATGCAGTTGAACGCGACGGCCTCGCAGGTGGCCCACATGATTCACGCGCATCCCACGCATGCCGAAGCCTTGATGGAAGCGGCCGAAGACGTCAATGGCCTGGCGATTCATCTGGCCGGGAAACGATCGCGATGACCCGGTGGTCTGTCGACACGCTTTCGGGGTTCCAGTCATTGGGCGTGAAGCTTGTTCTTCTTGGCGGAACCATGGGGGTGCTGTACGTTGCGGGATGGTTGCCGGGTGCGTCTCTGGTGGCTCCGCATGGCCCGCGCCTGGCCACGCCGCCCGTGCGGGCCGCCCATGTGGTTCGCGTGGATATTAACCATGGTTCGCTGGAGGACCTGCAGGCGTTGCCGGGTATCGGAGCGGTGCTGGCTGAACGCATCGTGCAATATCGGCGCGAACATGGAAACTTTATGTCCACGACGGAGATGCGGCAGGTCAAGGGTATCGGCGTGAAACGGTTGGAACAACTTCGGCCGTACATCCGCGTTGGTCAACCGGATGATCCTTCCAGAGGATAAGCCTGGTGTGGCGGTCGGCGGCGCGTGGGCGGGTGGGAACAACGATGGCGGATCAAGAAGTACAACGACAGCTTGACCTGATTGCGCGCGGCGCCGTTGAGATTATTCCGCGACAGGAACTCGACGATCGCGTGAAGGGTGCGCTGCAGGAGGGACGGCCCTTGCGGGTGAAGGCCGGGTTTGATCCCACGGCGCCCGATCTGCATCTTGGGCATACCGTCCTGATTCAGAAGCTGCGGCACTTTCAGGAACTTGGGCATGAGGTGATTTTTTTAATCGGCGACTTCACCGGGATGATTGGCGACCCGACCGGTGTCTCCGAAACGCGAAAAGCGCTGACCAGGGAACAGGTGTCGGCGAATGCCAAAACCTACGAGCGGCAAATTTTCAACATGCTGGATCCGGCGAAAACGCGCATTGAGTTTAACAGCCGCTGGATGCGGGACATGCGCGCCCAGGACGTGATTGCATTGTGCTCACGCTACAATCTGGCGCGCATGTTGGAGCGGGATGATTTTGCCGAGCGTTACCGGACTCAACGGCCCATTGGCATCCATGAATTTCTCTATCCATTGGTGCAAGGCTATGATTCCGTGGCGCTCAAGGCGGACATTGAACTTGGTGGCACCGATCAGAAGTTTAATCTGCTTGTGGGACGCGATCTTCAGCGCGCGTGGGGCCAGGCGGCCCAGGTCGTGATGACGATGCCGTTGCTGGAAGGGACCGATGGCGTGCGCAAGATGAGCAAAAGTTTTGGCAACGCCATTGCCCTGGAAGACCCTCCCACGGACATGTTCGGCAAGGTCATGTCCATTAGCGATGATCTGATGTATCGGTACTATGAATTGCTGACGACCGAAGATCTGCCTGCCGTCAGGCAACGGCATCCCATGGACGCGAAACTGGCGCTGGCGGAAATGTTAGTGGTGCGGTATCACGGGGCGGAAGCCGGGCAACAGGCCAGAGACGATTTTCATCAGAAGTTTCGCAAACGGGAATTTCCCAAAGAACCCGACGTCACGGTTGTGCTGACGGCAGCCGATGTTTCGGACCCGGCACAGCCTGTCATGGGGCTGGTGGATCTCCTCATGCGAACGGGATTGCTGCCGAGTAAAACGGAAGCGCGTCGTCTGATCACGCAGGGCGCCGTTGTCATTAATCAAACGTGCCATCAAGACAGCGGGGCGATGCTCCCATTGCAAGCGAACGAGTCCTATCAAATCAAAATCGGCAAACGGAAATACGCGCTGGTGCGCGTGCGACTCTAAATGACGGCACCTATCCGCGCCCCCGTGTTCCGTGACGCGGAACAGAATGCCGTGAGGTGTCTGCGTGTGTCGGGATTGCGTCAGCACACACGTTTTGCCTGACGGGGCGTCCTTGACTTCCCTTGCAGGCCCTGCCTAGAATTCTCCGCAACCATCGCGAGCGGGTGTAGCGCAGTGGTAGCGCAACGGCTTCCCAAGCCGTTGGTCGGGAGTTCGAATCTCCTCACCCGCTCCAATGCTTCCCACAGTATCTTGCTTGAATCCTTCTTCGTCACGCGGGTCTGACGACAGCAGAGGGGTGCGTGTTGTCCGGCAGGTTGGTGAGGGCTGATGGAGCCGATGGGCGTGATGAGGGGAGAAACAGGGAAGCGGATCAGGCGTGGCCAATTTGTCCATGATGATCGTCCGACGGAAGGCCCGATGGGTGTTCGAGGAACGAATTCCCGCCGAATTCCTGGGCCATGAGGGAGCTGATCACCTGGTTCAGTCGGCTGTTCACTTCTTCTTCCGAGACGTGATCGGGCACCTGAATATTAAAAACAATCTGGACGTTTTTCATGGAAAGACGACTCCTTCATCAGTACGGGCAGGTGTACGGGGATGACCGGGAGGCCGGATGTTGCACCTTCTAACGGAATTTGTACACTTCTTCTTTGGTGTTTGCAATGTTCAGTGTCTGAAGGATCGCGCGTGACGCGTTGCGGGAACCGGCTCCGGATTTTCCGCACATGACGCAAGAGCCTGCGCGGTGGTTTCCCCGGTGTGCGTGGTCTTGGTATACTGCCCGCCATGAGTCTGTGTCCAGGCTGTCACGCCTCCCTTTCCCGGGAGCAGAATCCCTTTCGTCCGTTTTGCTCGGAACGGTGTCAACGCGTGGATTTGGGGGCTTGGCTGGCTGACGAGTATCGCATTCCCGCAGAGTCCGCCTCCATGCCGGCGGAAGAAATTTCGTCCACAGAAGAAGAAGCGGTCGGTTGACGTATGGGCAAAATCATTACCGGCAAGCGAAAAGAAAATGAGGCGCACCTCGCCGAAAACTATATTCGCACCTATATTCTGTTCCCGTCGGGGTTGCTGGGTTTGCTGGCCATGATTATTGGCATTCTGGCGCTGGTGTATCAATTAGTGATTGAAACGTATGATGTGTGGACGTTTGGCAAAAGTTCCGGGTTGATCGTGGCCGGTATTCTGCTCGGTTGGGGGCAGACACGTTACCACCGGTATCTGTTTCGAACATTTCCGGAATTCTGGGCGAGTCGCATGCGAACGTCCGGCGTTCGGAGAGCTCAACGACTCAAGAAAGTTTCGACGGATGTGAAGGTGGAACATGCGGGTCGGGCGCTGGTTCCGTTGGCCTATGTGATGGGGATTGGGTGTTTACTCGGACTGTCGGCATGGAGCTTCAGCTCCGGGTCGTTGGACTATATGGCCGCCTTTGCGTTGCCGTGGGCGGGGTTTTTCTGGGGAAAATTGTTTACCTGGCATGCCGTCATTACTCCTGCGCCCCGTCGCACGTAAGCCGGCTTTCCCGCGCGGGTTCCCTTAGCGTGATTTTTTTCGTTTTCGAGTGTTGGCCGTTCGGGTTCCGGCTTCCATTCCGGCGAGACGTTTTTCCAGCGCCGCCACCTGTTGGTACAGTTCCGGAAGGTGGTTCACCAGGACTTGCGTGCGGAGAGAGACGAGATGTTGTTTGGCGGGCCGCCCCGACATGGTGGCGCCGGACGCCACGTTTTTTTCAATGCCCGCACCCGCCGCGATTCTCACTTGATCGCCAATGGTGAGGTGATCAATCAGGCCGGCCTGGCCGCCCATCATGACGTGTGTCCCGATTGACGTGCTGCCCGCAATGCCGACTTGCGCCACGATGAGACCATGTTCGCCCAGCGTCACGTTGTGGGCGATTTGCACTTGATTGTCGATTTTGGAGCCTTGCTTGATCAGGGTGCGTCCAAACGTGGCGCGATCAACGGTCACATTGGCGCCAAGTTCCACGTCGTCTTCAATGACCACAATGCCGCGTTGAGGAATTTTATGGTGGCGGCCTTCGTGTTGAATGTACCCGAATCCGTCACTGCCAATGACCGCTCCGGCATGGATGATCACGCGCTTGCCGACCTGGCATTCGTCCAACACGCTGACGTGGGGATAGAGCACGGTCTCGTCACCGATGGTCACGTCATGGCCCACACAGACCCCAGGGTAAATCGTCACCCGGTTTCCGATTGTCGTACGATCTCCAATCGTCACGAATGGGCCGATGGACGCGTCGTGTCCAATGTGTCCGTCCGCGCCGCGCACCACGTTCGGAGCCATGCCGGCAGGGGGAGGATGTTTTGCAAAACACCGAACGGTCAGGTGAATAAAATCCATATGCGGCTTCGTCGAAACCAGTTGGGTCATGGCCAACTCGGGATAGTGGGTGGACACGAGCAACGCCGAGGCGCGCGATTGTCTGGCCGCGTCTGTCACCCGATGGCCGGCCAGAAAGGCAAGATCACCCGAGGTGGCTTCTTCGAGACTGTTGACCCCGACAATGCGCAGCTGTGACGAGCCGTAAATCTGTGCGCCAATGGCATCGGCCAATTCGGCAAGCGGATACCCTTCAGCCATTGAGTGAGTCATCGCTTTCCCTTTTTGGATTTGGCGGCAACCTTGCGTGGCGTGGATTTCCCGGCGGTTCGGGTCGTCGGCGTGGACGCGGTGGATGATGTTGTTCCTGGCGGGGAAGGCTTCCGGGGCACTCCGCTCTTCGTCCCGGCGCGCGCGCCGCGGGGACCGGTCTTCGCGGGAACGGAACGTCTGCGGGGCGCCGGGGAAATGCTCGCGGCGTTGGTCGACGGCGGTGAGGAAGCCACTCGTGCTTCAACATAGGCGGCGACGTCGCCGAATGTTTGCAAGTCCGGCAGGTCTTCATTGGGAATTGCAAGGTCAAATCTTTTTTCCAGCTCGTACAGCAATTCAAAGACCGTCAGTGAATCCAACCCCAAATCATCGCGAAGGTGATCCTCGGGTCTGATGGTTGCGGAGTCTCGCCGCAGTGACGTCGCAAGAGCGTGTTGAATGTGTTGCCCAATCGGCGATAACGCCGTCATGGTCCGTTCCCTTTCGTCCGCAGGTGTCGGCGTCGCGGGTGTGCGGTGCCCGGCTACCGTGCGTTGAGTCGTTTAAATACCAAAACTCCGTTATTGCTGCCAAATCCGAACGCGTTGACGATGGCGACGTTAATACGGCCCTGTCGGGTTTCCGAGGATATTCCCTTCAGCCGGCATTCAGGGTCGGGATCGTCATAATTGGGTGTCGGGTGAATCAGGTGCGTTTTCATGGCCAGCAGCGTCGTGACGGCGCCTATCGCCCCGGCGGCACCCAGGGTATGCCCGATCAGGGATTTGGTCGCGTTGACAAAGATGGCATGCACCCGGCGTTTCAACACGCGACGGAGTCCGCGGACTTCCGCTTCGTCCCCGACCATGGTGGATGTCGCATGGGCGTTCACATAGTCAACGTCCGCCGGGCTGACTTTGGCATCATCCAGCGCGAGCGTGATGGTTTTTGCAATATCGCTCCCGTCTTCCCTGGGTACTACCATATGGTACGCTTCGCTCGTTGACGCGTAGCCGGCGAGTTCGGCGTAGATGCTGGCGCGTCGCCGTTTCGCATGTTGCAGGGTTTCAAGAATCAGGGCTCCGGCCCCTTCGCCCATGACGAACCCGTCGCGGCCGCGGTCAAACGGTCGAGACGCGCGGGTCGGGGCTTCATTGTATTTGCTGGACAGGGCTCGAAGCGAGCAAAAACCTGCGAAGGCCAACGGGGTAATACTGGCCTCCGCGCCCACGGCAATGACCACATCCGCCCGCCCTGCGCGCAGTGTTTGCATGGCCTGCCCAATGGCATGGATGCTCGAAGAACATGCCGTGGAGATGGTGAGGTTGGGGCCTTTCGCGCCAAAGATCATGGCAAGAATGCCCGAGGCCGAATTCAGCGTGATGGCCGGGATGAAGCCGGGATGAACGCGGTGCGGCTTGCGCGTGTCATAGAGTTGGGCAATTTCCCGCTCCGCCATGACCATGCCGCCCATGCCCGCACCCACCATCACGCCGACGCGTTCGGGCGTTTCATGTTCAAGAGACAGTCCCGCATTGGTCAGCGCTTCCCGTGTCGCGGCTAATCCGAGTTGGGCATAGCGATCCACTCGACTGGTCAGGGTGGTGTCAAGCGGGTCGGGAGGGACAAAATTCAGAATCTGTCCCGCGATCCGCGAGCGGTAGCTTTCAGCCGGGAAGTCGGCCAATGATTGAAGCTTCGTGATGCCGGAATGACCCGCGATCGCATTGTGCCAGAACGCATCAAGGCCGATGCCAATCGAACTGACGATGCCGAGACCGGTGACGACGACGGTGGGTGCCATGCGGTTTTAAGAGCCGTGAGGGCTGTCCATTGCGTGATGTGCTGCGTTGGGGTGGTTTCGTGTCATTTAGTACCGGACTTTCAGAAACAGGTTGAGACTGACAAGAAGAAACATCACGCACGTGATCCATGCCGCGATGACGGGAAGTAACGCCCCGCTCCTTCCCAACCCGATACCCAGGGAGTGCGCGGCCCAGAATACAAGACCGATGCCCAGCGCTTTTCCGATGTTTTTGGCCATGCCGGGCGTGCGGGCGTCAAGGTTCAGGAGTCCAATGGCCAGGCCGAGCATGGTCATGATCAACGGGACACAGGCAAACGCCATGCGTCCCCAATAGTCTGTCAGCGGCTTTGCGATCCCGTGCCCCTCGTTGCGCAGATGTTCAATGTGTGCGCCGAGTCGGGCCAGTGTCATCTGTGCAGGTTTGAGCGAGATCCACGTCTTCAGATCGTCGGGCGTTAAAGACAGGAGCAAGGGCAGCGTGGGAACCTGCGTAATCCGCGTCCGGGCATGCGGCCCAATCGTGCGTTGGGTCACCTGTTGCAACACCCATTGTCCCGCGGCGAAATTGGCGCTGGCCGCCGAGGTGAATTCGGACAGATGAAAGCGGTCGTTCATTCGATAGAGTGTCACGAGATGTAATCTGGTGCCTTCGGGATCAACTCGCTGAATGTGCATAATCGAATCCGTTTGAAAGCGCAGCCACAGATTTTCCGTTCTGAAAGATGGCGTTGGCGGTTTGTGGCGAATTTCGACCGTTTTAATGTATTCCGCCCTGGCGTTGGCCAGGGGCACCACGACCGCCGTGAGTCCAAACAGGACGACGGTGGCGAGGCTTCCCACCGCCACAAACGGCATCGTAACGTGCAGGAGACTGGCTCCACAACTTCGCATCGCGTTGATTTCATGATTTTTGTTTAACAGTCCGATGGCAAGCAGTGATGCCATTAACGTGGCAAACGGTGTGAGCGTAAAGGCGATCTCGGGTATTTTAAAGAAAAAATACGCGAAGATGGATGATAATTCTGCGTCGTATCGGAGAAATTTTCGCAGTTTCTCGAAAAAATCAATCACTAGGTAAATGGTGGTCACTCCGGCAAAACACAGCGCCAGCATTTTGCAGTACTGTCGAACAATATACCAAAACAGAATACCCATCTTAGCGTCGGCTCATGCGATGGAACAGCAGTCCTGCGATGAGGAGGAGGCAGGCGTTGGGGAACCAGGCGCCGACAAACGGATGAAAGATGCGGGCCGTGACCCCAAACTCCCCCAGGACGTTGAGCAGATAATAGCCCACCATGATGACGATGCCCAGTACAAAGCTGCCGATGTGTCCCGATCGCGTGGCGATCATGCCGACCGGCACGCCCAGGACGCCAAGAATGAGCGTGGCCACGGGAAATGCGAGGTCTTTGTAGTATTCCATGAGGCGACGAAGCATGCCGCTGTTTTGCCAGCCGGATTGCTCCAGCGCGGCTATCATGTGTGGGTAGTCGGGGCGTACGGGTTTGGCCATGTCGAAGGCCGACGCCAGATCCATTTTGATATCATAGGTCGTGAACGAGACGTGATGATACTGCGCGACGTTCCGGGGCGCCTGGTGAATCGTGCCTTCATGCAGCCGGATGCCGAAATGTTTGTGGGTGGGGTCCTTGAGCATCTGGAACGATTTGGCGGTGATGAGCAGCGGGCGGTCCGGATCGCGGCGATCCGAGATGAAAATCCCCTTGACCTGTTCCCCGGCGTCGGGTTCCGGCACGAACATCATCATGCCATGCATGGGTTCCTGAAACGTCCCATGCTCCAGCGCCAACTGGATTTGATCCTGAATCAGCGTGATGGCCAGTTTGTTCATGGAGATGGAGGCCCAGGGTTGTCCCCATTGTGACAGGCACCACGTTCCGAGGAAGACGAACAACGAAAACACCAGGACGGGCGCCGTGATTCTGGACAAACTGATCCCGGCCATTCGCATGGCCACGACTTCACTGTCGGACGAGAAGCGGCTGAACGCGGCAATGGAGGAAATCAAACAGGCCATCGGAAGCGTGAGCACCAAAAAAGACGGCATGAGGTGCCCGATGATTTGCAGGATGGCCAGCAGCCCCATGCCTTTGCTGACCAGCCATTCAACCAACTGCAGCATCTCTTTCGCCAGCACGAGAAAACACAGGACGGCGAGGCTGATCCAGAAAGGCGCCAGGAGCTCTTTGAAGATGTACCGATCAAGGATGGTTATCATGACAAGGCGAACAGGTGCGTAAAGAACAAACATTCCCGCCGACGGAGCGGGAATCATATAACATGACCGGGAAACTGTAAATGGCCCTGGGGGCGGCTTGCGTTCGTATCACGCATTGTGCCGGACTCACTCACGACGTTTCCGCCCCGTACTCGTTCCGGAGAACAGGCCCGCCTCCATACCCGATTTCGGCACGCGGCGGCATGGGGCCGGCACGGCGTCCAGGGCGTTTCGGCACGGCGTCAATGTGGAGCATGTTTTGCTTCAACGACGGCCGGTGTGGTAAATGCGTGTGATACCCCTTTCAGGAAAGGCACTGACGATGAATGCCCGAACAAGACGAGCGCCTGCGCGACCCCGTCGCTTTCCTCATGCCCGGACACTGAAACGCATTCGGCTGTTCGCCACCGACGTTGACGGGGTGCTGACGGATGGTGGCCTCTATTATTCGAACTCGGGTGAGCAAGCGAAAAAGTTTAATGCGTGGGATGGTTTGGGGGTGGTGCTGTTACAGCGGGCCGGCCTTGTGACCGCCGTTGTGACGCTGGATGACACGCACCTGGTGCCCATGCGGGCTGCCAAACTCGGCATTATGGAAGTGCACCAGGGCGTGTCGGATAAACTGGAGGTTTTGAAAGCGTTGTCGGACAAATATGGAATCGGGCTTGAGGACATCGCCTATATGGGGGATGATCTGAATGATATGCCCGCTCTCCGCGCAGTCGGATTTTCGGCGACTCCCGCGAATGGACGCGCCCCGGTTCGGGACGCGGTGCAGTACGTCTGCACCGCCAGGGGTGGGGAGGGGGCGGTTCGCGAAGTGGCCGACCTGATTCTGGCGGCCCGGGGCGTCCATCCCGAGATGGGGCCGCCGGGGCCGTGACGCTGGCGTCGCCCCCCCCGTCGTCCATTATCGGACATTGCGTGGCGCAACGCACAATCAGAGCCATGATGATTGATCCCGGCTCCCGCGGCTTCGGCGGCTTCATGGTTCATGTGAGACGCATGTGAGACGATCCCATTTGTATGCGGTCATTCTTGCCGGCGGGCGCGGAACCCGTTTTTGGCCCGTCAGTCGGGCGCGGTTTCCGAAACAGTTGCTTCAGATCATTGGAGGGAACGGGACGCTGCTTCAGCAGACGGTTCGGCGTGCGTTACGCGTCGTCCCCGCCGCGCGCACGTGTGTGGTGACCAACGCCGCGCAGGCCGATGCGGTCAGGCTGCAATTGTCGGATTGGCACGATGTGCCGGCCGACAATGTTGTGCTTGAGCCGGAAGGCCGCAACACCGCACCGGCCCTTGGTCTGGCCGCACTGTGGTTATTGCGCCGGGATGCCGAGGCGACGATGTTGGTGCTGCCGGCGGATCATGTCGTCAAAGGCGAGAAGCGATTCAGCCAGGCTGTGGCCCTGGGGTATCAACTGGCGCAGCAGGGTGCGCTGGTGACGTTTGGGATTTCCCCCACCACCCCCGACACCGGGTACGGCTATATTCAACCGAACCGGCGGTCGTGTGTGGGCCGGCTGGGCGCGCTGTCGGGATATGCGGTCGCGCGTTTTGTGGAAAAGCCCGACCTGCAACAGGCCCGGCGGTTCTTGAAGGCGGGCGGGTATGTCTGGAACAGCGGCATGTTCGTGTGGCGTGCCGCCGACCTGCTGGAAGAATTGGCGCGCTATCAGCCCGTGCTGCTGAAGGCGTTGCGGGTTATTGACAGGATGATGGCCGCGGGGCAGCAGGGCGACCGGCTTGCCCGGCGCTATCAACGACTGGAATCGGTGTCGATTGATCGCGGGTTGATGGAACGGTCCGCGCGTGCCGCGGTGATCCCGGTTGATTTTTTCTGGTCGGACATCGGGACGTGGAGCAGCCTGGACCGCGTCGCTCCACGGGACCAGCGGGGGAACGTGGTGACCGGGAACGTGGTGGACATGGACAGTGAGCGCTCGGTGTTGTTCGCCGGCAAGCGGCTTGTCGGGACGATCGGGCTTTCCGACATGGTGGTGGTGGATACGCCCGATGCGACCCTGGTCTGTCCCAAGTCCCGTTCCCAGGACATTACGGCATTGGTGGATATTTTGCGGAAGCGCGCGGCGCCTGAATGCCTGGAGCCTGTGATGGTGGATCGTCCCTGGGGGTCCTATACCGTGCTTGAAGAGGGGGCGGGATACAAGGTGAAACGCATTCGCGTGTTGCCCGGTCAGCGGCTGTCGCTTCAAATGCATCACCGGCGCAGCGAACACTGGGTGGTGATTGCGGGGACGGGTCGTGTGACTCGTGGCAAGACGGTGTTCACGGTTGGTCCGGGGGAGCACGTGATCATTCCGAAACGCACGAGACACCGATTGGAAAATCCGGGCCAGGGGCCCCTTGATATGATTGAAGTCCAACATGGCCCCTATCTGGGCGAAGATGATATTGTGCGGTATGACGATGATTATGGACGTGGCACCATGCGTGCGTTCGGGAAGATGTTTCCATGAGCATATTTCGCGAATATGACGTGCGCGGCGTCGTTGGCGAAGATCTGACGGTGGCGGTGGCTGAATCCATTGGCCGTGCGTATGGCACCATGGCGCACCAACGCGGATGTCGGACGGTGGCGGTGGGGCGGGATGGGCGACTGACGTCTCGCGCACTGCGGGATCGTCTGGTCGCCGGCATCACGGCGGCGGGCGTCAACGTCGTGGACATTGGGGTCTGTCCAACCCCCGTCTTGTATTTTGCGTTATTTGAATTGCCCGTCGACGGCGGGGTGATGGTGACCGGGAGCCATAATGCGGCCGAGTACAATGGCTTCAAAATGTGTGTGGGGACGGCGGCGTTTTACGGCAAGGCGATTCAGGCACTCAAGCACATGATTGAGACCGAAGCCTATGCGAGCGGAGCGGGAACCGTCTCCGAGGCGGAGGTGATTCCACGTTACCTGCGCATGCTCAAGGAAAAATTTTCCGGGATGCCGGCCAGGGCCGGGACATTGCACGTGGTGATTGATTGCGGAAACGGTGCGGCAAGTTTGGTGGCGAAAGACGTGCTGGAGCAATCAGGCTGTCGCGTCACGGCGTTATATGATGACCTTGACGGCCGTTTTCCCAACCATCATCCCGATCCGACGGTGGTTGACAATCTTCAGGATCTCATCCACGCGGTGAAAACCCTTCGGGCCGACGTTGGCATTGCGTATGATGGTGACGCCGATCGTATCGGCGCGGTTGATGAACAGGGTCAGATTTTATGGGGCGATCGACTGATGTTGATTTTTGCGCGTGACATTTTGCGCCGCCAACCCGGCAGCACGTTCATTTCCGAGGTGAAAGCCACTCAACTGCTGTACGAGGACATTCGGGCGCGAGGGGGCAACATCATCATGTGGAAAACCGGCCATTCCGTCCTGAAGGAAAAGATGAAGGAGGCACATGCGGTGCTGGCCGGCGAACTGTCGGGACACATCTTTTTTGCCGATCGTTATTTTGGGTATGACGATGCCATGTATGCGTCGTGCCGGCTGGTTGAACTGTTGTCGAACACGTCAGACCCCCTGTCCGCCTTTCTGGCGGATTTGCCTTCCACGCAGGTCACGCCGGAAATTCGCGTTGAATGTGGTGACGACGTGAAATTTCAGATCGTCGACGCGATGCAACAGCGCATGCTTGCGCTGGCAAAGCAGCCCCACGCCCTGGCCCCCGGCCTTGCGATTCGCGACGTCATTACGATTGACGGCGTTCGCGTGCAATTCGATGAAGGATGGGGATTGATTCGCGCGTCCAATACGCAGCCCGCGCTGGTTCTTCGCTTTGAAGCGACGTCGTCCGAACGGCTGCAGGTGCTTCGTGCCTGGGTGGAACGGGAGCTGGCATCCTGTCGCCAGGCGCTGGGGTCATAACGCCACGGTCGCCTCTCGGTGCTTCCCGTCACGATGCTTGCCGCCGCCTGAATCCCGATTGCTGTGCCGTCGGCAGGTCGAAAGGCCGAGAGGGAACTGGCCTGTGTGTGTTGGGCGTTGTCGTCGTGTACACTTCACTCATGCGTTCCGCTCGGAAGCGACAGTCGGACTTTGGCGCGAGTGTCCGCGTGATACTCCCGGTCGTCCTTGTGGGATTGGCCTGTTCCCCGGCCGTCTTCGCCGCGCCGGTTGAAGAACGTTATCACTATGCCATTACTGTGTGGGGCATTCCGGCCGGGAACGCGATGATGCGTGTTGAGGACGTGGCCCCGGAAGGTCAACGGTCGTTGCGACGGTTGGTGACCACGGCGCAATCCAATGATGTGATTTCATTCTTCTTTCCCGTGAAGAACGAGGTGGATTCGCTTGTTGACATCCACACCATGCTCCCGCAGCGGCTGGTGTTTCATCGTCGAGAAGGCAGTCGCCACGAAGACTTTGACGTGCGGTTTGATCACGTCGCCAACCAGGTGACGGTGTTGAAGAATGGCCAACTGTCGGTCCATGCCATTGCCCCGGGCACCCATGATCTTTTGTCATGTGTGTATTTTTTGAGAACGATCCCCGTGCTGGAGCCGGGGTCTTCGGTGCATGTGAACGTGTATCATGATCAAAAAAATTACCGGGTGGAAGTCAAGGTGGAAGCCGTTGAACAGGTTGCCGGGCCCTGGGGCACGGTTGAAGCGATTCGTTTGCTGGCGGTCATGCCGTTTCACGGGATTTTTTTGAATGAAGGCAACGTGAGATTTTGGCTGACGAACACGGAGGCACGCATTCCCGTGATGATGGAAGCTCGTGTGATTATCGGGTCGGTCAGGGCCCGGATTGAAGGATGGGCGCCGTCACCCTGAATGAATCATTCTCGACTTTTTTGGCAAAGAGCCTATAATATATCACCCGCCGCGTGCGGGGAGCATTGAGTCGCCCCCATGATTTCCCTCACTCGCCACATGCTTGAACGGCCGCCGTGCTCTTCTGAACACGCGGGGGACGTGTCCGCCATGATGACTCACATTGCCCGGTGCGGGAAACTGATTGCCCGGGATCTGAACCAGGCGGGCCTGCTGGGCACGATGGGGACGACCGGGACAACGAACGTTCATGGCGAGCAGGTCCACAAACTGGATGAACGCGCGAATCAGACCTTTGTGGATGTGTTGGGAGAAAGCGAGACCATCAAGGTCGTGATCTCCGAGGAAATGGAACAGCCGTTGGCCGTCAAGCGTGCGCAGGCGTCGGGACGCTATGCCGTGTTCCTGGACCCGCTGGACGGCTCCTCCAATGTGGACGTCAACGCGCCGCTGGGTTCGATTTTTTCCATCCATCGCCTGAATGCGTCCGGCGATTTCCTGAAGATGGGGCGGGAGCAGGTGGTTGGCGGCTATCTGTTGTATGGAGCCAGCACCATGCTGGTGTATACGAGCGGCGAGGGGGTGCATCAATTGACGCTTGACCCTGCCGTCGGAGAATTTTTTCTGTCCGGCTCGCAGATGCGCATTCCGCCGCGCGGGAGCATCTGCAGTGTCAATACGGGCAATCGGTCCAGGTGGCATGCGCAGATGCAAAAAGCCGTGGATGCGTTTCAGTTGGATGATGACGAAACCGGCCCTCCGTATACCTCCCGGTATTCCGGGTGTCTGGCGGCTGATGTGCATCGAATTCTTTGGAAAGGGGGCCTCTATCTGTATCCGGGTGAGGTGAAAAGGCCTGCGGGAAAACTGCGTTTGATGTACGAAGCGGCTCCCTTGAGTTTTGTCATTGAACAGGCCGGAGGGCTTGGCAGCACCGGGGAGGAACGGATTTCGTCCATTCAACCCAATGCGCCCCATCAATGTGTGCCATTGATGATCGGCAGTCGCGAAGACGTGGAAAACGTTGAGCGCTGCCTGAAGGGAAGCTCACGGGAGCCGGGTCGTTTAGGCGTCGACGGCACGCGTGCGGATTCCAGGCCGTGAGACGGTCGCCGCCTTGAGGACAATGGCCGCGAGAACGTGCCTATGGTGTTGAGAATCGTTTTTTCCATCATCAGTATTTTGTCCGGACTTGCGATAGGATACATCGCGGGAGAAGGGTCGGGAGAAGCGCGGCAGGTCTATGCGGCGGTTGGCGCTGTCTTTGGGGCCCTGCTCGGCGGCGTGATGGTGCTCGTGGAAATGTCCCTGCGTCATCTCCCGGCCCCTGTGACCATCGGGGGAGGGGTTGGCCTGGGGCTTGGGGTGGTGCTTTCGGGCATGATCATGATGTCGGTCAATCATTTGTTCCCGCAATCGCCCATGATCGTCCATGTGATCATGCTGGCCGCGTTCCTGATTTTTCCGTATCTCGGACTGATTGTGGGGGTTCGGTATGGAGAACGAGGTGACAGGGGTCACAAGACCGTGACCGGAGTACACTCCGGGGAAGAACCGCCGATCCTGAAATTGCTGGATACCAGCGTGATCATTGATGGACGCATTGCCGACCTTTGCGAAACCGGATTTATCGAGGGCCGGTTCATTATTCCGCAATTTATTTTGCAAGAGCTGCAGCATATCGCCGATTCGGCCGATTCGTTAATCCGAACGCGGGGGCGGCGGGGACTGGATATTCTCAATCATATTCAAAAGAATCATGACGTCGAGGTGCAAATTGTCGCGGATGATTTTCCGCATGTGAAAGAAGTGGACTCCAAGTTGGTGGAATTAGCCAAGAAATTGAACGCCAAAATTTTGACCAACGATTTGAATCTGAATAAGGTGGCGGCGCTGCAGGGCGTGCGGGTGTTGAACATTAATGAGTTGTCCAATGCGCTGAAGCCGGTCGTGCTGCCCGGTGAAACGATCAGGGTCTTTGTGCTGAAGGAAGGGAAGGAGGCCGGTCAGGGCGTGGCGTATCTGGATGACGGGACGATGGTGGTGGTTGATCACGCAAAACGCTGTATCGGTAAAAACGTTGACGGGATTGTCACCAGTATCTTGCAAACCAGCGCCGGCAGGATGATTTTTACCCGTCTCAAAGAGCCGGCCGATCAAAACGCATTGAGTTTCGCGCGTGGATGAGTTGGTGGTGGCGGTGGTCCCGGCCGGAGGACGCGGGGTCCGGATGGGACACGATGTTCCCAAGCAGTTTCTTCAATTCGGCGACGTGCCGCTTCTCGTGCATGCCCTTCGGGTTCTGGAGTCCAGTCCGGCCATTGACATGATCGTGATGGTGGTTCCCAAAGACGATGTGTCGTATTGTCAGGATGAACTGGTGCCCCGGTTTGCCTTGTCAAAAGTCACGCACGTCGTCAGCGGCGGAGCCCGCCGGCAGGATTCCGTGTGGAACGGTCTGCAAGCGGTGGATGCCCGCGCCGGCATCGTGTTGGTCCATGATGCCGTGCGGCCGTTTGTGACCGGTGCGATGGTGCGGGACGTGGTGGATCGTGCGCGCATCCACGGCGCGGCCGCGGTCGCGGTTCCCGTCCGCGATACGGTGAAGCGGGTTGCTCCGGACGGCATGATTGAGACCACGATTGACCGGCAATCCCTCTGGTTGGCGCAGACGCCGCAGGCTTTCAAGATTGAGGTGTTGCGAGACGCGCACCGGTTGAGCCGGCAGCGTAACGTGGAGGCGACGGATGACGCCTTTCTGGTTGAGCAATTGGGACATGCGGTGTCCATCGTGCAGGGCAACGCGGACAATGTGAAAATGACTCGTCCGGAAGACCTGGCGGTGGGCGAAGCGATGTTGTCGGCCAAAGGGCCTGCTCTTTCCTCATAACGCATTTTTCTCTTTTCACCGATTGCGTCTTTCCTGTATCTTCAGAAATCTGCCTGCTGTGATCATGGAGAGCCGCCGTCGGGGTGACCTATGCGCGTTGGGATCGGGTATGACATTCACCGGCTCAAGGAGGGCCGACCGCTTGTGCTGGGCGGGGTGCACGTTCCGCATACCCATGGACTGGATGGCCATTCAGACGCGGATGTCCTGACCCATGCCGTGTGTGATGCGTTGCTGGGCGCCATGGGAGCAGGGGATTTAGGCCGGTATTATCCTGTCAACGACCCCCAATGTGCCAATATGGACAGTCTGGACATGCTGAAGGATGTGCAGGCCAAACTGGCAGAACGCGGGTTGTGTCTTGTGAATCTGGATACAGTGATGGTGGCGCAGGCTCCCCGGTTGAGTCACTATACGGCGGCGATGGGTCAACAGTTGGCCGGCGTGCTGCAGGTTGAGCCATCGCGTGTGAACGTCAAAGTCAAAAGCCATGATCATATCGGGGCGCTTGGAAGAGAAGAGGGGATTGCGGCCCAGGCGGTCTGTCTGATTGCTCCGAAGCCATAGGACGACCGTGGGCGGTCGTGCGTATGCGGGATTCAACCATGTTGACCATGATTCGACAGGATCTCCATGCCGTCTTTGATCGGGACCCCGCCGCCAGAAACACGCTGGAGGTCTTCTTGACCTGTGCGGGATTTCAGGCATTGCTGGCCCATCGGCTGGCTCACCGGTTGTGGAAGATGCGGATTCGATTTTTCGCTCGCCTGCTTGCCCAGGCGGCCCGTTGGGTCACGGGTGTGGAAATTCATCCCGGCGCGAGCATTGGGCGCGGATTTTTCATTGATCACGGGATGGGCGTCGTGATTGGAGAAACCGCGGAAGTCGGTGATTGTGTCACCCTGTTTCAGGGGGTGACGCTGGGCGGGACGGGCAAAGAGAAAGGGAAACGGCACCCCACGTTGGGCAAACACGTGGTCGTGGGGTCCGGCGCCAAAGTGCTGGGGAATATCAGGATTGGGGACTTTGTGAAAATTGGAGCGAATTCTGTGGTCTTGCGCTCGGTCCCGTCCAATGCCACGGTGATCGGCATTCCGGGCCGCGTCATCAAGTCGGTCGGCGTGCGTGTGCCCGAAGAGGCCATGGATCACGCGAATGTGCCCGACCCGATCATGGAGCGTTTGGAAGCCATGGAGCGGGACATGATTGATCTGCGAAAAAAACTGGAAAACGCGGAAGGCGACTCGCGGCAATAGCATCAGGGAAACAGCTGCGTCCGTTGTCGTCGCATACACACAGGAGGAATCGCTTGTGAAGGAAGGTCTTCGTATCACCGAGCGCGTTCAGGAAATTCTTGGTTATTATCACAGTGATGCACCAGGCATCCGTGTGAATCTGGCCAAACTGTTGATGAGTGGCCGCCTGGCGGGAACCGGCAAACTCCTGATCCTGCCGGTGGATCAGGGGTTTGAGCATGGCCCCGCCCGCAGCTTTGCCGCCAATCCGTTGGGCTATGATCCGCACTACCATTTTGCATTGGCCATTGACGCCGGCTGCAACGCCTATGCCGCTCCGCTGGGGTTGCTGGAGGCCGGCGCGGCGGACTATGCCGGGCACATTCCGTTGATTCTCAAACTGAATAACAGTGATTCGCTCTCTGGCGGCGATGATTATAATCAGGCTGTCACCGGCAGTGTGCAGGATGCGCTTCGCCTGGGATGTTGCGCGGTCGGCTACACCATTTATCCCGGGTCGGCGTACAGCCAGGAGATGTATGAACAGTTGCAGGACATTACACTGGAAGCGAAGTCGGTCGGACTGGCCGTGGTCGTCTGGTCCTATCCTCGCGGCGGACCGTTAAGCAAGGCGGGTGAAACGGCGATTGACGTGGTGTGCTACGGGGCGCAGATTGCGGCCCAGCTTGGGGCGCATGTGATTAAAGTCAAGGTGCCCACGGATCATATTGAACAGGCGGAAGCGAAAAAGGTGTATGCCGCCGAGAAGATTCCGATCGGCACCATTGCCGACCGCATTCGTCACGTGGTGCAGAGTGCGTTCAACGGGAGACGGATCGTGATTTTTTCCGGCGGGTCGAAGGGGGAAGACAAGGCAATTTTTGACGAAGTGCGGGCCATTCGCGATGGCGGCGGCTTTGGGTCCATCATCGGCCGGAATTCTTTTCAGCGCCCGAAGCCGGACGCGCTGAAATTTCTGGAAACCTGCATGGATATTTATGCGGGGGAGATACCATAATGAGTGCGGCCATGGAATTACCGAAATATCACGAAATATTTATGCAGATTCTTGAGGTGTTGGATGATGGAGACACCATGCATTATCACAACATGTGCAAAAATGTTCGTGATAAATACTATTCGCATTTGCCGGAAACGTTGCGGAACAAAAAAACGACGACTGGCGCCAATGTTCTTCTTGATCGTATAGGGTGGGCAAAATCTTACCTGAAAGCAGGCAGATTTTTGCATTACCCGAAAAGAGGAATGGTTCAAATTTTAGAAAAAGGGAACGCGGCCTTACGAGGTGGTCGACTGACACTTCAAGATATAAAAAAAGATAAGGATTGGCTGGATTATCGTGAGTCGGTAAGGACAGCAAAAGAATCCAAAGACGAAGATGACGACAGTGAAAATTCAACGCCACAAGATCGGATTGACGCGGGGTTTTTGGCGCTTGAATCACAGGTTAAAGGCGAGCTGTTGGATAAATTGAAAAACATTGACCCGTATTATTTTCAAAGAGTGATTTTGATCCTTCTTGAAAAAATGGGATACGGTGAGTTTATGGAAACACCAAAATCCGTTGATGGTGGTATTGACGGGGTTATCAACGAAGATAAGCTGGGTCTTGGCAAAATTTATATTCAGGCCAAACGTTATGGTGAAAGTAAAGTGCGCGAACCGGAAATCCGAGACTTCATAGGAGCAATGTCGGGAGATACCCTGAAAGGCATTTTTGTTACCACATCTTCTTTTGATGATAAAGCCAAGGACAAAGCGCGTGATGCCCGGCATTCAATCGCTCTTATTGACGGAAAGAAACTTGTGAATTTGATGTATCAGCATGGTGTCGGTGTGCAGGTTCGCAATACGTACGAAGTCAAAGCCGTTGACGAAGATTTCTTTGAAGAAGACTAGCTTCTGCCAGTCGGCGTCTCTGCAATGTTATGGCATGACCGCCGCATCTTCCCGCCCGAGTTATTCCTGTTTGTACAAGACGCGAACCAAGTAGAGCCCCTGCGGCGGCGCCGTTTGTCCGGCTGCCCGGCGGTCCCTGGCGTGCAGAATGGTGATCAGGTCATCGGGTGTTCGTTTGTGGTGTCCGATTTCCACCAGCGTGCCGAGTAACGCCCGAATCATTTGTTTCAGAAACCGGTCGGCCTGGATCGTGAACCGAATCAGAGAGCCTTCCTGGACATAGTCGACCTGTTGAATGTTGCAGACAGGATTGCGCACGGCGGTCGGCGACCCCTGAAACGAGGTGCAATCATGTTGTCCCGGCAGGTGACGTGCGGCCTGGCGCATGCGAGTGACATCAAGGGGTTTGGCAATGTGCCACATCCGAAGACGATCCAGAACCGGACGGGTCGCCTGATTGAGAATGCGATATTCATACGTTTTGGCGCAGGCGTCGTACCGCGCATGGAATGAGTCGCCAACGGCTTCTGTGCGGAGAATGCCAATGTCGGGGGGAAGGATGCCGTTGAGTGCGTGAGTCCACTCGGAAGGCGCCAACGGTTTTGCCGAATGAAAGCTGACGACTTGCCCCAGGGCATGCACCCCCGCATCCGTTCGACCGGCCGCCACGGTTGAGACCGGGTGTTGGATGATTTGGGACAGCGCGTCTTCAAGCGCCGCCTGGATCGTCGGTTGGCCGGGCTGCCGCTGCCATCCGGCATAGGCGGTCCCATCATATTCAACGTGTAACTTATAGGTGTTCATGGCCGGTGGCCAGCCTGTTGTCTTCAGCATCCGGCCGCAAAGGGGGCCGTTGCGGAACGAGAGGGAGCGCCGTGAGGACGGGGATGAACGGCATCTGTGTTCCACACCACGCCGGCACCGGTCATTGACCGTTGTTTGTTGCCGTTACAGGCAGGCACGGGGCTTCGGATGACCGTATACATTGCCGGATGCTTTGATAGATTCCTTCCGCCAGTTTTCTTTGAAAGGTGTTATTCCGCAAGCGTTTTTCTTCCGTGGGATTGGAGATAAAGCCGATCTCGGCCAGAATGCCCGGCATGGGCGTTGAGCGCAGGACGTGAAACGGCGCCGTTTTCACTCCATGATCTTTGACGGAGTAATCCTTCTGCAACGCAGGGATCAGCGTTTCTCTGGTGGTCCATGCAAAATTGCGGGACGCCTCAATCTTTTGGTCATGCAATTTATCAGCGATGATGAATTGCCAGGGCGGATCGTCCTCTTTTAACGGGATGCCATTTTCCCGAGCGGCCACGGCCAGTGACTGGGGGTCGCTGGCTTTTCCAAAATAGTAAATTTCCACGCCTTGTATTGAACGCTGGGGATGCGAATTCGCATGAATGGAAACAAAGAGATCCGCCTTTTTCTCTTCGGCAAACTTCACCCGTTTTTTGAGATTCAGAAACGTGTCCTGCGCGCGCGTCAGGAACACCTTGGCCTTGAGGCGTTTTTGCAGTATATCGCGCAGCATTTTCGCCACCTGCAACACAATGGTTTTCTCCTTCGTGCCGTCCCGTCCAATGGCTCCAGGGTCTTTGCCGCCGTGTCCGGGGTCAATGACCATCCGAAACTGCGGAGAAAACAGGTCCACCACCACTCGATGGGGATTCTGGAGCGTCAGGAGTTTGTACATCCGGAGGGTCTCCACGTGCAGCGTAATGTGGACGGTGTGTGCTGGCTGCGGGGATATGACAATGGCATGCGGAAAATCTTTGCTCTTGATTTGCTGTTGCGCGCGCGCACTCAAGCTGCTGTTGGCCAGGGCGATCGTTGTCCGGGTTTGACCTTTGGTTTCGTTGATGGTGGCGGGTCCGTTCAGCACCAGGACGACGCGGGTATAGGTGGGATGATGATGATAACGGATACGGTCGACCGTCACGGACGGGCTGTCCGTTTTGGCAAGAAGCTCTGGAGTGGTGGCTGACGTCTGGCCGGAAGAAACGCGGTGTGCAGATTGTTCGGAGAATGCTCCTGGAACGAAGGCGAAGATGATGGCGCCACAAGCGAGAACGGGGGAGAGACGAATGGCGTGTGTCATGAGACGAGGCGAGAAGCATGACACCACCCGCCGCACCTTGTTCCCGCTAACCACTGTTTCCTGTTCGGTCATTGACGGGAGGCCTCTGTTGAATCGCATGAGGGGACTCGTGTGGGAGATGGCGGTCCATGCACGTCATGGTTTGATGGAGAGAATGTTGTCTGCGCTTCACGGCCATGGCTCGTGGCGTCAAGAAGGGGAAAGCGTTCTTCAGGGCAGGGGGGAGTGAAACGATCAATGAGGAAGTCCCGCGTTGATACGCTGCGCAAACGGGCCATTCCCGCACATGGCCCCACGTCATCCGGCCCCGGCGCTGCCGGCTCAAGGGATGTTGAAGACACGTTTCGTATTCCGGACTGTGGCCAGCGCAATGGATTCAAAGGATTCCGGGCCATTGCCAAAAATGTCCGCCAGCATGTGTGCCACGTGGCGCACATAGGCGGGTTCATTCCGTGTGCCGCGATGGGGCACGGGCGTCAGATACGGGGCATCCGTTTCGACCATGACACGGTCAAGGGGAACGGTGCCGGCGACCTCCCGGAGTGTGGTCGCATTCTTGAACGTCAACACGCCGGAAAAGGACAGGGAAAAGCCCAGGTCCAGGGCTTCCCTGGCAAGCCAGGCGTCTCCGGAGAAACAATGAAAGACGCCGCCGACATCTTGTGCGCCTTCTTCCCGCAAAATCATGATGGTGTCTTCAGGGGCGTCGCGCGTATGAATGACCAGGGGAAGGCGTACCTCTCGCGCCAGCTGAATTTGTTCGCGAAAACGTTGACGCTGGATTTCCCTCGGGGAATGATTGTAGTGATAGTCCAACCCGATTTCGCCGTATGCGACGACCCTGGGTTGTCGGGCCAACGACCGAAACGTCTCATACCAGTCGTCGGTGATGTTCCTGGATTCGTGCGGGTGGACCCCAATGGTGGCAAAAACGTTATGACGGGACTGGGCTAACGCCACGGCGGCCTGACTGGTGGCGACATCGCAGCCAATGGTGACACAGGCTTCAATGCCGGCGTCCTCCGCGCGTTGCAAGACCGCGTCGCGGTCGCTATCGTATCTCCGGTCATCCAAATGAACGTGACTGTCAATCAGCATGCACGGATTCCCTTCGTGTTGATGGTTGTCACGACAATTCTAGCATATCGCTGGTCATCAGAGAAGCGCGGGAGGCATCGTCGGGCAAGTGCATTGGGATACGGCGTTCTTTCACATCGTCAATGGGTGGGTCGGCCAATCACCGGCTCTGGACTGGTTCATGTTGCAGTGTTCGGCGGCGGACAACGGTATCGCGCTGGTTGTCGCCTGGCTGGCCTGGCAAACGTGGCTCAACTGGCGCCAGGGTGTGCTGGCCGCGTCCGTTCTCGGCGTTCTGATCGGCGTGGGGGACTTTGCAGGCGCCCAGCTTAAAGTATGGATGGCCCGCCCGCGTCCGTGTCAGGCGCTGCTGAACGTCAATGAGTTAACCTCCTGCGGAGGCGCCTTCAGCCTGCCCTCCAATCATGCGTTGAATGCCGCGACGGCTGCGGCATTTCTTTGGGTGTTGTTTCCTTCAACGCGATGGATCGGGGCCGTGTTTATGGTGCTCGTTGGCCTCTCGCGTGTCTATCTTGGCGCGCATTACCCCACGGACGTGATCACGGGATGGGCCCTCGGAGGGATGTTGGGCATGACCGTGGGGTATTGTGTGGTGACCATCCGCGCGCAAACCACGTAGCAGGGAAACATGCGCGCCGCGCCGCCGGCTTCTCCAGTGTTCAGGGAGCGGGGAATGCGGCAGGCATCACCTTGGGGTGTGTCCGAACCTGAAAATCAAAACGTCCCGTCCAGTGAAGGGTGGTGGTGCAGTCGCGCGGCAGGGCTTTGCCGATGAGATTGAGATCGGGCGCTTTGGAATAAATACTTTTGACAAAATGGGAAAAGCGACAGTCGCAAAAGGTATCAATCGTCTCCGGATTTTTCGGTTCAAAAATTAACGTCTGTTCACTGTCCAGGAAGACAAACCACCGGTGAAAAGACCACCCCCGTTTGAAAGGGTCCGGAAAATTATAACCCTGTTCATAAAAAGGACTTGGGGTTTCAATATACCCGGAACGACCGACATGCATTAGTTCACGACAGGCGGTGGCGGGGTCCCGCACGTGTTCAAGCACATGGCAGGCATAGATAAAATCAAACGTCTGGTCTTTGAACGGCAAGGCTTCCAGGGTTCCGCAACCAGAGGACGGCCATGACGCTTGATGGGTTTGCCTCGTTCGGTATTGTCTTCAGGAAACAGATCAACCAGATGGGTGGCGTCTTTGTGCGGGCGATGTCCCGATCCGACGTCCAGCACGGTTCTCCCGTCACGGGAGCCGAACCACCGACGACGAGTTCGGTGGGTGTCGTGTGCCTGCGAACCCGGATGGTTGCGCCGGACGGGCTGTGTTACAGCTTCCGCAACGCCGCCACCCGTGCCTCAATCGGCGGATGCGTGGAGAAGACCTGCATGAAGCTGCGCGACCGTCCGGAAATTTTCATGGTGGCCAGGGCGTCTTCTGTCTGGTAGTGATACTGCGATCGTGTTACCCATTGATTGATGGATTGCAGGGCCGAGATCATGTGGGCTTTGCCCACCGTATTGGCCGCAAACCGGTCGGCGGAAAACTCACGTCGGCGTGACCACCAGCTGATCGGAATCATGGCCAGCATGGATAAGACGACTTGCAGAAAAAAATACGCCCCGATGGCCAGCATGTGATTCCGTTCCGCAAGCGTTCGATAAACCATGCGGCTGATGAAATAGACAAACGTGTTCATCAACCCGGCGAGTACCGTCGTCGTGAACATATCGCCGTTATGGACGTGCCCCATCTCATGCGCGAGGACGGCCCGCACTTCGTCTTCGTTGAGGTTCTGCAACAAGCCGGTCGAGACGGCCACCATGGAATTGTTTTTTGACGGCCCCGTCGCAAAGGCGTTGGGATCCGGTGAATCGTACACCCAGACTTCCGGTGTGGTGATGCCGAGTCGCCCGGCAATTTTTCCGACCGTCTCCTGTACCACGGCTTCGGCGTGGGTGTGAGGGCGGGTAATCCGCCGACAATCCAGCATCATGCGGGCCAGCTGTTTGGAACATGCCAGACTGGCAAACGCTCCGCCGAATCCAATCACAAACGCCCACAAGAGGTCCTGCTGCACAAAGGATCCGCGAAGGTCAATCCCGAACGCCGGAAGGATGACATCTGAAAGAAGCGTGAAGGTGATGGACAGTGTGATAAAGATCAGAATATTGGCCATCAGCAGCAGGCCAATGCCTTTCATTTTTTTCATTTGGTTCTCCTTTGCGAAGACGATTCGTGTCTGAACGGGCCGTGTCTGAACGGGCGATGCTCACCTGAATCGCGCATTCGTTGATATATGATACCATTTTGGAAAGTCAAGACGGATCCTTCCCCGACAACATTTGTCAGCAGGGCAACACTCTCCTATGATGACCTGCGGCATAACCTGCGGCGGTCCCTGTTCTCCTGTCGAGGCATTGCGCGGAGCATGCTTCACTCAACGGCGCGTGAGGGATGATCGTGAGACATCAAACGTGGTCGAGGCAGGCGTTGTGGTTGGTCCTGTTGACCGGCGGCATGTTGCTTCGCATGTCGGGGATGGCCTCCGGGCAGGATGACCCCGTCTTCCGTGAACCTGACGGGGATGGCGTGCAGCGGGTCACCATCATTCTGGACCGTAATGCGTTTACGCCCAACCACCTCCAGCTGCACGCGGGGGCCCCGGTGGAAATTCGTCTTGAAAACCGGAGTTGGTTCATCCCGCATAGTTTTATCATTGACAGCTCCCTTCCGGACATTCAACGCCACGTGAACATTGGAGCCGGCGAGCATGTGACCGTGCGGTTTCTGCCCGAGGCTCCGGGAACGTACAGGTTTTATTGCGACAAGCAGTTGCTGTTTTTCCCCAGCCATCGCGAAAAGGGGATGGAGGGCCGTCTTGAGGTTCGTTAGCACAGCACAGACACATGCCATTGAACGGTATGTGCTTCGGGACGTGTTGCGACAGGTCTCACGATCGTTTTATCTGACGTTGGCGGTGTTGCCCTCTTGCGTGGCCAGGCAGGTCGGGCTGGCCTATCTGTTTGCGCGGGCGGCCGACACGATTGCCGATGCGGGACACATGGGCGGGAGCGACAGAATGGCGCTTCTGCGGCGGTTCAAACGGCAATTTGTTCATGCGCGGTTTGTGCGCGAGGACCTTGCGGCGATCCAGGCCATACTGGTTCCACAACAACATCATCCCGGCGAACGGGCATTGATGGAACACCTTGAGGACTGTTTTCGGGTGTATGACGGCTTCGGTCACGACGATCAGGAGGCCATCCGGCGCCTTCTTCCGATTCTCATCAGCGGCATGGAAATGGACTTGGAACGTTTTCCCGGAGCGTCCGGCGACCGGGTGACCGCGCTGCCTTCCATGGACGATCTGGACATGTATATCTATCACGTGGCTGGTTGCGTCGGGGAGTTCTGGACGAATCTTATGTGCGCCCACCTGCCGAGCCTGCACAGGACATGGGATCGGGAATCCAAAGTGCGAGCCGGTGTGCACTTTGGCAAAGGCCTGCAGTTGACGAACGTGTTGAAAGATTTGCCACGGGATTTGCGGCGCGGACGGTGTTATATCCCGTTGGCATTGCTGGAGCAGGCGGGATTGGCGCCCGCAGATTTACTGGACAGGCGCATGATGCCTCAATTCAGCCCTGTGTTCCGCACGTTGGTGGGCATGACGCTGGCCCATTTAGACCAGGGCTGGTTGTATACCCTGTCCATCCCGCGACGCGAAGTTCGCCTTCGTCTGGCCTGCATGTGGCCGATTCTCATTGCGCTGAAAACGCTGCGTCTCCTGACGACGTGCGGCAATGTGTTGGATCCTGACCGGGAATTGAAAATTTCGCGAGGGGCCGTCTATCGCATCGTGGCGACGACGACCATGACCGGCGGCTGTGGGTATGCCGGCATGGCGTATTGGGGGCATTTACGCAAGGCGATCGGGCACAACGGTTATTCCGCTTGAGGCCCGATGAGTTTTTCGCCTTTTCGAAACACCATATAAATTGCCTGCGTGGGGCAGGCATCGAGGCACATTCGGCATGTTTCCACACACCGGGATTCATCAAATTTATACGGTGGGGTTGACAGCCAGGCCCCGGTCGGACAGACAGGAATACACACGGCCTGATGCGTACAGCGGTCCGGATGACGAACCAGAAGGTCACGAGTTACCATCATGGGACTGACTCCTTCAAACAGCCCGCCTGAAAACATGTCCAGCATATTTTCGGGACGTCGCATATCACACGTTCCACATCAGCGAGCCGGTGGCGTGGCACGGGATTCCAGGGTGCGGGGAGGGGGGGGCGTGTCCGGGGATGAGCAGGCGTTCCACCAGATCGCCCCTGACCACGTGCCGTTCCATGATTTCGGTGACGTCGGCTTCACTCCCCACCCAGTACCAGATTCCTTCCGGGTAAATGACGACGCTGGGGCCGTATTCGCAATGATCCAGGCACCCCGCCTTGTTGGCGCGAACCATGCCTTTCAGGCCGAGTCTCTGAACTTCCTGTTTGAAAAACGCGTGGAGCTCAACCGACCGGTTTGCGGCACAACACCCCCTCGGGTCTTCCCCGGGCCGTTCATTAATACAGATGAAAATATGGTGTTTGAAGCCGCTCATGGGTGCGTTGTTGTCTGTGTCCCGTCTGCCTGGGTGCGCGACATCATGGTGGAATCACAGGCAAGCCATGGTACAGGAGACGTCTTTCTCATGTCCAGTGCCGCCACGCAAGGCAGGCCGGAGCCGCACACGGCAGTCCATGCCTTGACCGGCGCGGCCATGCCTGATTATAGTCCGGGAACGGATTGTGTCGGGGCGTAGCGCAGACCGGTAGCGCACCGCGTTCGGGTCGCGGGGGTCGGAGGTTCAAATCCTCTCGCCCCGACCATTTCATGCAGGTCCGTTCTGACGATGGACCGGTGTTCGTGTTCCCACATCTGGCAAGTGCCCTGGCCGTGTCGCGACGGCCTGCTTCATGGAGCAACCCAGACCCGATGACTCTCTGGATGGTAATTGGCGGCGGACTGTTGGCCGGGGGTATCGCGCTGGTGTGGTGGCGTCTTCACTCCCTGACGAAACAGGTTGAACAATGTACTCGCCGACAGTATTACGACCAGAGCACATTGCTGGACACCGTCCGTCGGCAGTCTGACGCCCTGGCCATTCTGCGATTACAGCTCGCGCAGGTGGTGGCGGGGAAACCCCTGGATGGCGCGCTTGTCCAGGCGGGATGTTTATATCACCAGGTCAGTGCGGAGGACGCCAGGCAGATGGTGGCTTCCCACCCGCCGGAGACGAACGCGGACCTTGTCATTGTGGATGTTCGCAGTCGTCAGGAGTTTCTGGCGAGTCATATTCCGGGAGCCCGGCATGTGCCCCTTGAACAACTGGAAACAGAGGGACAGCGTGATGTGCCCCGGGACGCCGCGAAAGTGCTGGTCTATTGCTCGCAAGGGGAGCGAAGCCGGCTGGCATGCGACTTTTTGAGTTGGCAGGGCTATACGAATCTTGTCGCCATTCGCGATGGGTTTCAAAGCTGGACAGGCCCCGTGCTCGGGACGGGGAATGCGACCTTGATTCAGATTCAACCCCCCGGAAAGCCGACTCGCTCCAATGTCGAGCCGGCAGAACGCCGTCAACATGGCTGAACCGTATACCATCCTGAAGGTGATGGGACCGTATCGCGAGCCCAGAGAGTCGGCGTTGTCATTTGATTACTCGGTCCAACGCGAGACGTGGGCGACGCCCCAGGGTGTTCGTGTCAAGATCGGTCTCCGGGAGGAGTTGGATGTACTCAAGGCGAAAATGCGGCTGGCGTCTGAAGGCACGCCCGGTCAGCAACTTCGCATCAATCAGCTCCTGGGACGGGCGATGGCGGATTGCAAACTCGACATCGTCAATGCCGAACATTTGTTTGATGAACGACGGGACGTCATGATTGCGCCCTTCACCGAAGCCTTGGCCCACCTCTTTCCTCGCCTTGAATCCTGGATGAACCAGGCCCGCGATACACTTCGTCAGGATATTACCGAGAAGGTTGGTCTGTAAGATTCCGCATCATCGCGCCGGATCACGCTATCGGGTTAGAACAGGGGGAGATAGCGTTTCGAGTACAGCCCCGTGGCGGCTTCTCCGAAGCCCAGGGAGGCGCGTTCAGGGTGCCGCTTGTCAGTCAGCGTGACGGTGTAATGGCCTCGAACATGTTCCATGGCCTGCTCATAGGGCATGGTGTTCTGGTAGAAGTCGCCCGGCGCGCGTGCGCCGACGGACAAGACGTGAATCGCCTCGGCCACCGCGTATTTCGAATCTGAAAAAATGTAGATGTCGGCCACGGCAAAGTCGCCGAGTGCATGCCCCGGCGTGGTCGCCGGCAGGTGTGAAGACAGGGATTGATTCTTTTGCAATTCCCGCACATGATGGAGCAAGGCGACGATTTGGCTGTCGGTGGTTTGTGCGGGCACGACCAAGCCGATGGCTTTCCTCTCTTCAACGTAGGTCGCGACGGTAAAGCGCGGCACTGGCGCCGACCGGGCTTCTTTGAGTAACGTGTTCCTGTGTCCCGAGTGGGTCTCATTGCCCTGCGGGGGTTGGATGTTTTTGGATGATGGAATAATCGCCTGAATAAAAATCCAGAGTCCGATAATGACCCCAAAGATCACAAACACCGGATGCAGACCCACGCGCTTGTTCTGTCCGTTGTGATTGGCCTCACTCATGGTTCTGCGTGTCGGGAGGCATGGGCGCGCGTGAAGCGGCCAGGGATTCCTGACGTTTTGCCGTTTCCCATAGCGCGTCCCATTCTGCGGCCGTCAATTCCTGCAGCGGCCTGCCTTCCTGCGCGGCCTGCCGTTCCATGCACTGAAATCGAGCAAAAAAACGTTCATTGGCCTTTCGAAGGGCCTCTTCGGGATTGATGCGCAAACACCGCGCGATGTTGGCCATGGTGAATAGCACATCCCCGAATTCATGTTCAATGGCCGCGGATGTCTCCTGTGGCTGAACGGGCCGCTCGGCTCCGGGCGGTTGCGTGAGGCGGACGGTTTCCGCTCGCAGTTCCTCCAGTTCCTCATGGAGTTTGTCTGTCACCTGCTCCGGAGTGCTCCAGTCAAACCCGACGCGCGAGGCCCGTTTTTGCATTTGATGCGCCCGCAGCAGGGCGGGGAGGGCGGCGGGGATTCCTGCCAGGATTGAGTCAGGGCCGTGTCGGGTCGCGCGTTCGGTGTGTTTGATGGCCTCCCATTGATTCACGACCTGGTCGACCGTGCGTACGGTTGAGGCCTGCCCGTCGGAGGGAAAGACATGGGGATGTCGTCGTATGAGTTTACGCTGCAACCCGGCGATGACATCGTCAATGCTGAAGACGTTCTGCTCGGACTCAATGCGGGCATGCAGCAGGATTTGCAAAAGGAGATCTCCCAGTTCTTCGCGCAAATGTTGCGGATCCTGGTGATCCAGCGCATCAAGGACCTCATACGCTTCTTCAAGTAAATACGGTTTCAGGGAGTCGTGGGTCTGCTTCACATCCCACGGGCATCCCCCGGGAGAGCGAAGCCGTGCGACAATGTTGACGAGTTCGTTAAAGGCGTGAGACATGCCAATGGTGACTCCGTTCCGGGTGAGGCGCGTGTGACACGATGTGTCGCCGTTTGTCGGTTGCTGTTTGATGCAACAGGCCCGGCATGGTCTGCGAGCCACGGCTCAACATAACCGGTTTGCCGCCTCGCTTCAATGCACTTCTTCTCGTGCGGGTGACTTCTCATGTTGCGGGCCTGCGGGAATTGTGGTATTTTTTCCTTCCCGAGTGCATGCGGCGAGCGAATATGGCTGGTGTCCATGGCTGAAACTGAAGACACAGGATTTGTTGTTCGCGACAAACGCGGCCAGTCACGAGAGGAATCCGTTTCCGGCGTTGTTCAGGACGCGACCTCTTCCCCGTCCGCCACGCGGCCTCCCTCGCCTGATACAGGGTCTCCTCACGCGGGCCCGCCACTCTCCTTTTCCTCGTTTATTTTCTCGCTGGGCACGTCAGCCTTGATGTTGATGGGAGAACAGTTGTCACCCGATCAGCCGTCGTCCACGGTGAATCTGCCGCAAGCGAAAGAAATGATCGATATTCTTGCCATTTTAGAGGAAAAAACACAGGGCAATCTGACAGAAGACGAAACCGTCATCATGCGCGATTTAGTCTATACGCTGCGGATGAAATACGTCGGATTAGCTTCAGGGTCTCCTTCGTCCTCCTGAGTGTCACCAGACATGCCGGCCGCATGGTTGTTGTGAAGATCCATGGACCATGTCAATCGCAGACGTATTGCCGCATAACAGGAACGGGCAGGTTGCGGGTGGCATGCTGATCCCCGTGGTTTTCCTTCACACATGCATGGGGCATGTGTCCGTGTTCGGGATTGCGTCTCTGGCCTGGTGATGGCGACTTCTTCGAAACTGTCCCCGCGTTTATTCTCTTCCTCAAAGGCGAAGAAACGGCTCATTCTCGATGATGAGTCCGGTCTCAAGGGCCGGCGCCTGCATTTACAGCCGGTCTGGATCGTGCTGCTCCTTTTGGTGCCCTGCGGGCTGCTCACCCTGTATTACGCGCCGTATGGCTGGGTTGAGCAAAGGACGTCAGACTCGCTTCTTCCCGATCCGAGTTACGCGGTCGTCCTGTTCCTCCTCTATCTGGACATTGTCGGAGTGGTGGTGCTGGCGCTCCTCTTGTCCCGCAATGTCGTCAAAGCCTATTTTGAGCGACGGCATCGGCTGTTGGGGTCGGGATTTCGCACCAAATTGATTGCCGCCTTCATTGGATTTTCGCTGGTCCCGACGGTGTTGCTGGCGTTTGTGGCCAGTGGCGTGATCAATGAAGTGATGAATGTCTGGTTTAATAATCAGATTGAGGAGGTGCTCGGGGATGCGGAGACGCTGGCCATGCGGCATCATGAGGAGCATACGGCCCTGGCCACACAAAGCGCGCGGGCCATCAGCAAGGAAATTTACCGCGAAGATTTTTTGCGTGCCGAGCATCGTGAATTGTTGCTGACGGCCATGGCCCGACGGCGCATGGAATTCAACGTGGCCGGCGTGGAAATCTTTTCATCCAAATTGGAGCCTCTCGCGCAAATACTTTCCACGACCGTTCCCGTCCGGGCGTTGAATCTGCCACCGGGACAACTCGTGCTGCAGGTGCTGGATTCCGGTGCGGAAGTGACGTCGGTGCAGGTGACGCCGACCGGACGTCTGTTCCGTGCCGCCGTGCCGATTGACTCCAATGTCCGGCCCGGCGACGTGGCCGGCGTCGTGATTGTCAATACGTACCTCTCCAAAGCGTTCCTGGCCAAAATGGAGAATATTGCCAAACACTATAGAGATTTTCGGCACATGAGGACCATGAAAAATCCCATTAAAGCCGGCGCCTATTTATTCGTTGCGATGATCACCCTGCTGTTGTTGTTTAGCGCCACCTGGTTTGGATTTTACGTCGCCAAGAAGATTACCGTGCCGATTCAGAAACTGGTTGAAGGGACGGAAGCCGTCGCCAAGGGCGATCTCAACGTGAGAATTGCCGTCAAGGCCACCGATGAAATCGGGACGTTGATCGGCTCGTTTAATCGTATGACCTCGGATTTGTCGGGGAACAAAATCAAACTGGAAACCGCCAATCAATCCCTCCGGCAATCCAATGTCGAAATTGATCGTCGGCGGGCGTATACGGAATTAGTGGTGGACACGATCGCCTCCGGCGTGCTGTCCGTTGATACGCAGGGCATCATCACGACGTTCAATCATTCCGCCGAACGGATTTTAGGGGTGGACGCCGACGCCATTCGCGGGAAGCCCATGGTGGACGTCTTTGCGAGTCATCAGTTCACGTTGTTCGAAAAGGCTTATGATCGCATTTTAATTGATGGCCGGGAAGCGGTCACGCTGGAAGGACAAATTGAGCGACGGGGGACCTTCCTCACCATGGGATTGAGCCTGTCCAGGATGAGAAATGACGCGGGGCAGGATTTGGGTTTTGTCTTCGTGTTTGAAGATCGCACCGAATTGATTAAGGCGCAAAAAACCGCCGCGTGGCAGGAAGTGGCCCAACGGATTGCGCATGAAATCAAAAACCCGCTGACGCCCATCCAGCTGGCGGCCCAGCGGTTGCGGAAAAAGTTCTTTGAGAAGTCGCCTGATTTTGAGGATATTTTTGATCAATCCACGAAGGTGATTGTGAACGAGGTGGGCAGTTTGAAACGCATGGTTGATGAATTTGCAAACTTTTCGAGGATGCCCGTGCCGCATATGGTCAAGGAATCGCTGCATGATATCATTGAGAACGTGAGCATGCTCTATCAGGAGGGGCATCATGGCATTGAGTTGCTGTCAACGCTGGATTCCTCCGTGCCGCTCCTGAATGTCGACAGTGAACAAATACGACGGCTCTTTATCAATGTGTTTGATAATGCCATTCAGGCCATGAAGCAAAAGGGGCGGATCTGGATTACCACGGAAATGGATTGGAAGCGCACACGGGTTCGCATTACCGTGGCCGACGAGGGGCCAGGCATTCGGCCGGACGATCAGGACAAATTGTTTACGCCGTATTTTTCGCGTAAACAAACGGGAACCGGACTTGGATTGGCGATTGCGCATCGCATTGTGACGGATCATGATGGGACGATTCAGGTCGCCAACCGTTATCCCCATGGAGCCAGTTTTACCATTGAGTTGCCCGTAGCCTGATCCGCGGGCCTGGCATGGGCGCCAGCCCGTGGGCGGGTGATCTCGACGGCATGTGCAAGGCGACGGCCTTGGGACAGGCCGAAGCGAGCCCGCGACCGTGTTCGTTCCCTGTGCCTCACCTGGAGGAAGCAAGATGTCCGGCACGATCTGCATCGTTGATGATGAAATCGAGATTTTGAATACGCTGGGCGGCATTCTGGCCGACGAAGGGTATCAGGTCCTGACGGCACAGGATGGCGGGGACGCGCTGAAAATCATTCAAGCGGAAGCTCCGGATGTGGTGCTTCTCGATATCTGGATGCCCAAATCCGACGGCCTGGAAGTGCTGCAACGTGTGAGACGGCAATGTCCCACGATGGTTGTGATTATGATGTCCGGACATGGGTCCGTTGAAAGCGCGGTGAAAGCCACGAAGCTCGGGGCCTATGATTATCTGGAAAAGCCGCTGGACCTCGAAAAAATCACCATTCTGGTTCGCAATGCCCTGCATCAAAGCAAGCTGGAAGCGGAAAACGTCAATCTTCGCAGCAAGGTGGCGCGCCATTCAAAATTAGTCGGGGCGTCACCGGCCATGGAGAAACTCCGGCACCAGATTGCGGCGGCGGCGGCGGTGCATAGCCGCGTGCTGATTTCCGGGGAAAATGGCACAGGGAAGGAACTGGTGGCCAGGGACATTCATCAGCAAAGTTCGCGCCACAGGAATCCGTTCGTGGAAATTAATTGCGCGGCGATTCCCGATACCTTGATTGAGACGGAATTATTCGGGCATGAACGCGGCGCGTTTACCGGCGCCGTGTCTCAAAAGCGGGGAAAATTTGATTTGGCGGATGGCGGCACGTTGTTTCTCGACGAAATTGGCGATATGAGTGTCGCCACGCAGGCCAAAGTCCTTCGCGTGCTGGAAGAGCAACGATTTGCCAGAGTCGGAGGCGGTAAATTGTTACAGGTCAATGTCCGCGTGATTGCGGCCTCCAACAAAGACCTTCGTCGGGCCATCGCAGAAAAACATTTTCGGGAGGATCTGTTCTATCGTGTCAATGTCTTGCCGATAGATGTGCCGCCGCTCCGTGACAGACGTGAAGACATCCCGGCCCTGACTCAACATTTTTTGACGCTGCACGCGGAAGAGCAGGGGATGAAGCTCAAGGAAATTGTCCCCGACGCGTTGGACGTGTTGGCGCGGCATGACTGGCCGGGCAATGTGCGGGAACTTCGCAACCAGATTGAACGGATTATGATTATGGTCCCTCACAGCCCTATTGGCGTTGACGACGTGATTCCGTTCATGCCCAAGGGGTTTGACGCGCACAGGGTCACCCTGCTGGACAGGGCTGATTCCCTGCGCGCGGCCCGACATGCGTTTGAGCGTGAGTATATTGCGACCCGCTTGAAAGAGAACGACTGGAATGTGTCAAAGACCGCCGAAGACCTGAAAGTGGAACGCAGTCATTTGCATCGCAAAATCAAACTGCTGAATGTGGAGTTGTATTCGGAACAGACGAGGTCTTCACGAGCCGGCTCCTGATCCGGGAGAGGGGCCGGTGATCGATGACGTCAGCATGGGTGTGCTGCGTGACAGGAGAATACGGCAATGCGTGTGATTCGACTGGGGATTCTTGTTTCGGGGAGAGGCTCCAATCTTCAGGCCATTCTGGAGGGGATTGAGGCCGGGAGTGTGCCTGCCAGGATCGTCGTGGTCGTCAGTAATAAACACAACGCTCCCGCCCTGGCCTACGCCGGACAGCATGGCCTGACAACCGTCTTTCTTGATCCGAAATCCGTGACGTCCACGACAGATCCCCGACAGGCCTATGACCGGAAACTCCTGCAGGTGCTGAATCAGCATGAGGTTGAGTTGGTGATTCTGGCGGGCTATATGCGCATCGTCTCATCGGCGCTCATTGAGGCGTATGCCTCACGCATCATGAATATCCACCCTTCGCTGCTGCCGAGTTTCCCCGGATTGTGCGCCCAGCAACAGGCGTTGGACTATGGGGCGAAAATCTCCGGCTGCACCGTGCATTTCGTCACGGAAGGCGTGGATGAGGGGCCTGTCATCCTGCAAGAGGCTGTGCCCGTGCATGAGGGAGATACCGTCGAGACCTTGTCCGAACGCATTCTCAACGAAGAGCATCGGCTTCTGCCCCAGGCGATCCGGTTATTTGCGGAGGAACGATTACACGTCACGGGACGGGCCGTCCATATACGCGGAACCTGTGTCTGATTGCGGGGGACAAGGCGCGTTTGCTAGAGTGCAACCTGTGGGGGGCTAGCTCAGTTGGGAGAGCACAACGTTCGCAACGTTGGGGTCAGGGGTTCAAGTCCCCTGCCCTCCACCAAATTTCCAATGGGGGCGACGAAGGAGCCGGCACGGTGAGTCATGAGCATCCCTCACAGGACGGGACGTTCGTCACCATGTAAGGCCGGAATTTTTTTGTCTCCCTTCCTTGACAATTTTACTAAACATTCCTGAGAATATGCGCCTTTCCAAAAAAAGTGAATATGGGTTGCGAGCCTTGCTTGAACTAACCCGTCTGTATGAGCAACGGCCTCTGCGACGTGCTGAAATTGCCGAATCCCAACATATTTCCATGGGTTTTCTGGAAGCGATTTTGTTGGAGCTCAAGCGGGCGGGGATTTTGGAAAGTCGTCCCGGAGCACAGGGAGGGTATCGTTTGATTAAACACCCGGACAACGTTTCGCTTGGACAGATTATTCGTATTTTGGATGGGCCTCTGGCACCGATTGCCTGTGTGAGTCAGACGGCCTATCACCTGTGTCAGGATTGTCCGTATGCCACGGCCCGGGCCTGTCCGATTCAAAGCGTCATGTTTGAAGTGCGGAATGCCATTGTCAACGTTCTGGACCGATACACCTTGAGGGCGTTTTTCGAGTGTGTGGCGGGCCCGAATCCTCAATCCGGACAATCTCCCAAACAACGCATCGTCGAAGCTCTCGGCATGACGACTCAATAAGGAGTGGCCTATGGATACACATCTTCGGAGCGTGGTCAAAGGCATGAGCTGGAGAATGCTGGCAACCCTTGTGACCACGATTGTCGTTTTTCTGTATTCCGGCGAGTGGACGATGGCGGCGGCTGTCGGCCTGATAGACGCACTCGCCAAAATTGTGTTGTATTGGGGGCATGAACGCCTCTGGCAGCGCATTACGTGGGGCCGCCTGCTCCCCACGGTCTCTTCCCCCTAGCGCACGACAGGCGAAGACGATGAGAGGATGCCTGGTCATCGCGTGTCTTGCACATGACGCTTGACAATGCCCCGGCCCCGATGATAATAAGAGAAAAAATTCAAGACAGTGACGTCTTGAGCGAGAGAGGGTGGACGATGAAGTCCTCGACCTGGCATGCAGGTCGGAGGACTTTTTTTATGGGAAGGGGAAGACGGAGACCGTGACGGGTGCTTTCGTGCGCACTGACTTCCGCGTAAGCGGCAAGAGAGTCCGTTGCACGGCGTTGCACGTTTCCGGCCATGACTTTCGACGTAAGGAGAACCCGAACATGGTTCGATGGATTTCATCCCGAGCAGCCTTTCGTCTGTTGAGCACGGCACTTCTGGGGAGTGCGCTGTTCACCGGCACCGACGGTGGCGCCCTGGCGCAAGAGAGCGTGTCTTCCCTGGTGAAGCAATTGGATATTTCGCTGTCTGGCTACGTCGAATCCTCCTATACGCAAAACTTTAACAATCCCTCGAATGGTGTGAATCACAACAGGATTTTTGATGGCGATAGTAATTCCTTTAGACCGAATATGGCGCAAATTGTCCTGGAGAGAGCCGCGAGCAACGAAGGCAGTATGAAAGATCGAGCCGGGTTTCGCGTGAAGCTGAATGTTGGCGAAGACGCCAAATTTACGGGCGGCAATACCGGCGACGACGAATTTGACTTTCAGGAAACGTATGTCCAGTACATTGCGCCGATTGGCAATGGTCTCACGGTTCAGGCGGGGCGGATGAATACGCTGATCGGGTATGAAGTGATTGAAAGTCCGTTCAACCCGAATTTTTCCCGTTCCTTTTTGTTTGGCATGGGAGAACCGTTCACGGTGACGGGACTGCGAGCCGCGTATGATTTCAGCGACAACGTGTCATTGGCCGTCAGCGCCATCAATTCCTTTACGGGCACACAGGTTGATGAAAATAACAGCAAATCGGTTGAGGCGTTGCTGTCTGTCGCCCCGATGGAGAACGTCGGGGTTTCGTTGTTTGGTTTTTGGGGGCCTGAAGGTGAGCGTGGCGCACAGCAGACTGATCGCGTACAGGTCGGAGGCATTCTTGACGTGCAGGTCACCGACCACGCGAAAGTGGTGCTGGAAGGGTACTATGGCAATCAGGCCAATTATGTCAATCCGGCCAGTGGGATGCCGCAGAATGCCCGTTGGAATGGTGTCGCGGGATATTTCATCTATGACTTCAACGATGAGTGGGGCTTCAGAGTCCGAGGGGAAGTCTTTGAGGATGCAGCCGGCGCTTTCTCTTGCCAGGGGGCAGAGGGCGATAGCGGCAATGCCCTGGTTTGTGCCGGTGGAATAAACGGCGGACAGACATTGTGGGAAACGACCTGGACGCTTCAATACCAGCCTGTGCCCGGCTTTATCACCCGGGCGGAGTTTCGATACGATAAGTCCGATCAAAACACGTTTGGGGATGGAGCCGGGCTTGGCAATCATCAATCCACCCTGGCGGTCGAAGCGATCGTTCTCTTTTAGGGCTATGGGCTGGTGAAGATGGACCTGAAACTGCGCTTCGTGCAAATCTCTGCATGGGGGTATGGCAAGAGGCGTTGGGGGTACCATGACGTCCTTCCTGGGAGAAGGTCGGTGGCGTTCGAGTGTATGCGGCATGAGGGGGGGCTCATGGCCTGCGTTGCCGCCAACGTTTTCAGTGTTAACGAGGGAGAGACCCATGAAATTTGTGGTAGCCATTATCAAGCCATTCAAACTGGATGAAGTCAAAGAGGCCCTGGTTGAATTAGGGATTCAGGGGATGACGGTCACGGAAGTCAAAGGCTTTGGCCGACAAAAAGGCCATAAAGAAACATACCGAGGGACAGAGTATCAAATTGATTTTGTGCCGAAAATCAAAATTGAACTCGCCATTGCCGATGACATGGAACAACGTGTCATTGAAACCATTATTCAAGCCGCGCGAAGCGGCAGTATCGGGGACGGGAAAATTTTTGTTTTTGATTTAAATTCGGCTCTTCGGATTCGTACTGGAGAGATAGGAGCCAGCGCGCTCTAACCGGCCTTGCTTTCGTTGTCTCTGTTCAACTGACAGGTCAACAGGTTGCAAACCCTTTACGCAGAGGTGGCATTGTGAAGCAGTTGCTATGTGTGTTCATGTGGCCGGCGGTTGTGGTCGCAAGTGTGTGTGGTGGCGTGGCAACCGGATGGGCGCACGAGAGAATCCCGGGGACCATTGACACGGGAGATACGGCGTGGATCCTGGTCTCGTCTGCCTTCGTGCTGTGCATGGTCTTGCCTGGACTGGCGTTGTTTTATGGAGGTCTTGTCCGAAGTAAAAATGTGCTTGGGACGATTATGCATACCGGCAGCATCCTGTGTCTCATCAGTATCGTGTGGGTGCTTGTGGGCTATTCCCTGGCATTTGGAACGGACGTGGGGGGAGTGATTGGCGGTCTCGGATTTCTGGGTTTGACAGGTGTGGGGGTAGACGCCTATCCCGGCACCGGCATTCCTCATTTAGTCTTTATGGTCTTTCAGCTGATGTTTGCCGCCATCACCGTGGCCCTGATCACCGGTAGTGTTGCGGAGCGGATGAAATTTACGGCGTTGCTCCTGTTTGCCGTGCTCTGGTCGGTCTGTATTTATTCGCCTCTTGCCCACTGGGTGTGGGGTGGAGGATGGCTCGCCGAGATGGGCGCGCTGGATTTTGCCGGCGGAGCGGTCGTGCACATCAGTTCCGGGTTTGGCGCGCTGGTCTGTGCGATGGTGCTTGGACAACGGAAAGGCCATGGGGTTGAGCCTATGCCGCCGCACAATCTTCCCATGACGGTGCTGGGCACGGGGCTGTTGTGGTTCGGATGGTTTGGGTTCAACGCCGGGAGTGCCCTGGGCGCCAATGGCGTGGCCGCGTCGGCCTTCGTCGCCACGCATATTGCGGCCTGTGCCGGCGGGCTGAGTTGGATGATCGCCGAATGGATTCGGAGTGGAAAACCCACCGTGCTGGGGTTGGCGAGTGGCGTCATTGCCGGGTTGGCCACGATTACGCCGGGAGCCGGCTACCTGGGGCCCTTGTCGGCTCTTGTTGTGGGACTGTTCGCCGGGGCGCTGTGTTATGCCGCCGTCGTTTGGAAAGCCACACTGGGATACGATGACTCGCTCGATGTGGTGGGTATTCACGGAGTGGGCGGGTTCACCGGAATCATCGCGACGGGGCTCCTGGCATCCGTTGGTGGGCAAACGGGATTATTGTTCGGCAATCCCGACCAGTTGGTGATTCAGCTGGTGCTTGGCGTGGCTTCGCTGGTTTTTGTTGTGGTGGGAACGTATCTTATTTTGAAAATCGTTGATGGTCTTGTGGGTCTGCGGGTGGCCCCGGAAGAGGAGGCCATCGGTCTTGATTTGAGTCAGCATAACGAACGTGCGTATTCCTAATGCGATGCCTGCACCCATCGGTGGCGCCTGAAACGATTCTGCGTGACAAAGGAGGTACGAGATGACTCCGCGTGAAGTATTGGATTTTGCCCAAAAACACAAGGTCGAAATGGTTGATTTGAAATTTGTCGATCTGGTCGGCATGTGGCAACATTTTTCGATCCCGACGTCTGAATTGACGCTTGATCTCTTCAAAGACGGATCAGGGTTTGATGGTTCGTCCATTCGCGGCTGGAAGACGATTCAAAATAGTGACATGCTGGTGTTTCCCGATTCCACGACCGCCATCCTGGATCCGTTTACCGCCATTCCCACCTTGAGTCTGGTTTGTGACGTCAAGGATCCGATTTCACGTATCGTTTACGAACGCGATCCGCGTGGCGTGGCGCAACGGGCGGAGCAGTATTTACGGCATACCAGGATCGGGGACGTATCCTATTGGGGGCCTGAAGCGGAATTCTTTACGTTTGATCATGCCAGCTACGATCAAAACGTGCATTCTGGCTACTATTTTCTTGATTCAGAAGAGGGTATTTGGAATTCGGGACAGGAAGGCCACAATTTGGGATCGCGACCTCGGCATAAGGAAGGGTATTTCCCCGTGCCTCCCGCCGATGCGCAACAGAATCTCCGTTCCGACATGGTCCGGGAAATGGAAAAGGCGGGGATTCGGGTTGAAAAGCATCATCACGAAGTGGCGACCGGAGGGCAAGCAGAAATTGATCTTCGCTTTGACAGCCTGGTGAAGATGGCCGACAAAATGATGCTGTATAAATACATCGTCAAAAACGTGGCTCGCCGTCATAATAAAACCGCGACGTTTATGCCAAAACCCTTATTCGGAGATAATGGCACAGGGATGCATACCCATCAAAGTATCTGGAAGAACGGGAAACCGCTGTTTGCCGGCAAAGAATACGCCGGCATCTCCACAACCTGTTTGCATTACATCGGCGGCATTCTGAAACATGCTCCGGCCCTGGCGGCGTTGACCAATCCCACGACCAATTCATACAAACGGTTGACCCCGGGCTTTGAAGCTCCGGTGTTGCTGGCCTATTCCAGCCGGAATCGCTCTGCGGGGATTCGGATTCCCATGTATTCTTCCAGCCCGAACGCCAAACGGATTGAAGTGCGATTTCCCGATCCGTCCGCCAATATGTATTTGGCATTCAGTGCGTTGTTGATGGCCGGTCTTGACGGCATTCAGAGGAAAATTGATCCCGGTGACGCCGTCGAGAAGAATCTCTATGATCTGACGCCGAAAGAAACGAAAAAAATTCCAACGCTTCCGTCGGATTTGAGCGAGGCGCTGGACCACTTGGAACAGGACCATCAATTCCTGTTGCAAGGCGACGTCTTCAGTAAAGACCTGGTGGAAGCCTGGATTACCTATAAACGGGAGAATGAAGTGGATCAGATCCGGACTCGGCCCCATCCCTATGAATTTTCCCTGTACTATAATATCTAGGGTGATGGGTCTGTAAGGACCCGCCTGCATCAACAATGAGGCGTGTGATCCCAGGGGACACGCGCCCCATTGTGGCCGGATCCTCTCCCGCGCCGGACGGCCTTCTCACCGCTGCAACGCTGTCAATGCACCCCATGCACGGCCTGCCGCCACGGATCATGATCCCGTTGTCCCGCCGGTTCCTGCCCTCGTCACATTGTTTCATGGACGACTTCTGACGCCAACAGACTGTGTGTGCAAGCGCACGGCCAGTCGTCGCATCGTCCCGCGAAATTCCCTCCTCGTGTTTTGCTGTCTCCGACTCCCGCTTTCTTGATTTTCTCGTGGTGGTGGTTATCTTTCTGGACAGAGGGACGATCACGGACCGTGACCGTGAGGAATGGAGTTGGCGATGATGGATATGAACCGTATGACATTACGAGTCCAGGAGGCGTTGCAAGCCGCGTCTGCGCTTGCCATGGGGCGGCATCATCAGGGGATAGATGTTGACCATGTGCTCCTGGCCTTGCTGGAGCAATCCAATGGATCGTCCGGCCCAATCCTGGAACAGGCCGGCGTCTCCATTCCCGCCGTGAAAGCCGAGGTGGAACGGCAGCTGGCACACATTCCGCAAGTCAAGGGGCCCGGAGCGGCTCCCGGACAAGTGTATCTGACCCAACGCATGGCGACACTGCTTGACCTTGCGGAGAATGAACAACGAGCCCTGAAAGATGAATATGTGAGCGTTGAACATCTGTTACTGGCCATGGTGGCACAGGGTGGTGTGTTGAACACCGTTGGTGTGACGCGGGAGAAACTGTTGGCCGGGTTGCGAAACATTCGCGGCAATCAACGAGTCGCCAGTCAGGATCCTGAAGGCACGTATCAGGCGCTGGAAAAATATGGCAGGGATCTCACCATGCTGGCGGGACAGGGAAAGCTGGATCCGGTCATCGGTCGTGACGAGGAAATTCGACGGACGATTCAGATTTTATCGAGACGGACAAAAAACAATCCCGTGCTGATCGGCGAACCGGGAGTGGGGAAGACAGCCATCGTGGAAGGATTGGCCCAACGGATGATGAAGGGTGACGTTCCGGAAGGGTTAAAACAGAAACGCGTCGTGGTGCTGGACATGGGAGCGTTGGTGGCGGGGGCCAAATTTCGGGGAGAGTTTGAAGAGCGGTTGAAGGCTGTTTTGAAAGAAATCCAGTCGTCCCACGGTCACATTCTGCTCTTTATTGATGAACTGCATACCGTCGTCGGCGCGGGAGCGGCGGAGGGAGCCATGGATGCGGCCAATCTGCTTAAACCCATGCTCGCAAGAGGCGAATTGCATCTTATCGGCGCGACCACGTTGGATGAATACCGCAAGCAAATCGAAAAAGACGCCGCGCTTGAACGTCGTTTTCAACCCGTGTTTGTCGCGCAACCGTCCGTGGATGATACGATTTCGATTCTTCGGGGATTGCGCGAACGCTATGAAGTGCATCATGGGGTTCGGATGAAAGATGCCGCCCTGGTGGCGGCTGCACGGTTGTCTCATCGGTACATTGGCGACCGATTTCTTCCGGATAAAGCCATTGACCTGATTGATGAGTCGGCGGCTCGACTTCGCACGGAAATTGAAAGTGTGCCTGCGGTATTGGATGAGGTGTCGCGGAAGGTCATGCAACTGGAAATTGAACGGGAAGCGTTAAAGAAAGAAGACGACGCGAGCAGCAAAGCCAGACTGGAAACGCTGGAAGGGGAACTTGAAAGCAAACAGCACACCCTGGCTGGATTGAACACGCAATGGGAAGCGGAAAAATCCGTTGTCGGGCGCTTGCAGCACATCCGACAACGCATTGAAGATCTCAAGCCTCACATTGAAAAAGCCGAACGTGAATATGATCTCAACCGCGTTGCGGAACTGCGATACGGGACCATGCCTCGGCTGGAGCGGGAACTGCAAGATGAAGAAGCACAGCTTGACCGAAAGAAAGGCGAGACGCGTCTTCTCAAGGAGGAGGTTGACGAAGAAGATATTGCGGACGTGGTCAGCCGATGGACGGGTATTCCTGTCAGTCGGCTGCTCGAGGGAGAAATGGAAAAACTGCTGCATTTGGGAGATGCGCTTCACGTGCGCGTCGTGGGACAAGAGGAAGGCGTCCAGGCGGTGGCGGATGCCGTGCTTCGGGCGCGATCCGGCATCAAGGATCCCAATCGGCCCATCGGATCATTTTTATTTCTCGGCCCAACCGGGGTGGGCAAGACGGAGTTGGCGCGTGCCCTGGCGTATACGCTCTTTGACGAAGAAGCGAATCTTGTGCGGCTTGATATGTCGGAATATATGGAGAAACATGCGGTGTCTCGACTCATTGGCGCCCCGCCAGGTTACATTGGGTATGAAGAAGGCGGACAATTAACCGAGGCGGTGCGGCGGCGTCCTTTTTGTGTGATTCTGTTGGACGAAATTGAAAAAGCGCATCATGATGTGTTCAATATTTTACTGCAGGTCCTGGATGATGGACGGCTGACCGATGCCCGTGGCCGAACCGTTGATTTCAAAAATACGGTGTTGATTATGACGTCGAACATCGGCAGTCAGGACATTCTGGATGCCCAGCAGCAGGGGCAGGCCCCTGAAGCCTTGCACACACTTGTCTCCCATGAGCTCAAGCGCTATTTCCGTCCTGAATTTTTGAATCGGGTTGACGAAACCGTCGTGTTCCGTCCATTGCGTTCAGATGAATTGGGTCAAATCGTGGAGATTCAATTGGCTCGGGTCAGGGACCGGTTGAAAGATCGAAGAATTCATTTGGACGTGACCGACGAGGCGTTGTTGAATTTGGGAAGGCGGGGATACAATCCCATGTATGGCGCTCGACCATTGAAACGGTTGATCCAGCATGATGTGGAGACGCCGTTGGCGAAGCTGCTGGTTCAAGGAGATGTGGCGGATGGCGACACCGTCACCATTGATTGCAAGAATGATCAGGTGCTGCTCGTCCCCGCCAGGCAGAACTAGCGCATCGCCCACCCCGGTTTCCGCCTGGGCAATCCCGTCACGGATCTTGCCGTCAAGCAGGCGTATGGGCTGATCCTGCTATGGCTTCGTTGCGGCCTCAATGGCTTTTCGAAGATCGGACGAATGACGATTCTCGACGGTTCCTTTCACAAGAATGTCCACCGGTCGAACGTGTTTCCCGTCATAAGATTCATTGGCGTCATCGCTTGCGTAAAGAATGGATCCTTCCAGTGATACGCCGACATACGCGCCCTTTGAGCGGGAAAATGAAAGAAAGGCGGCATGGAGATTGGGCGAGGTGGAGCCTTCCACACCGCCGCCATAAGGCCCGGCGGCAATGGACGCATCCCCGCCGAGTTTGAACGATGAGGTATAGAGGTTTTCAACGGCCTCTTGTGTCATGGACAGGAGGATGACTTCCGACGCTTCACCGCCCCATTGAAATCCAATACTGAGGCCGCCTGACACATACAAGGCAGGCTGACTCCATGCTCCGCTCTGTTCGTCGTGGGCGAGCAGGACGCCACTGCCCCCATCCGCCCCCACAAAGAAGGCGGCTCGTCATGGTTGTGGAATAATCAGGATGGCTTTGGCGTCCTTGACGTGATTTTGAAACCACGTCCAGTTGGGATCCTTCATGAAACTCTCAAGGGTGTGCCGGGCGTGTTCCACAAGTTGTTGCTCCTCCGAGGCACTGGCCGGGGCGGCCAAACATACAAGGCACAGCAGTGCCGCCGGCCACTGCAAGAGTCGAATTGTTCTCGAATGTGGTTCGGGCAGGGGGCCATGCATCATGGATTGGTCCTCCGTCGGCCCCCCATACAGCCTGCGCGGGGATTTGTCTTCTCGACGTTCGAAACATGCAGTCGTCATTCACCCATAATTTGCACGATGATCTCTCGGGACCGCGTCCGTGTGTCAAAATCAAGAAGAACAATGGCCTGCCAGGTTCCCAGAAGCAGTTGCGTGTCGGCAAAGGGAATTGTGAGGGATTGACCTTGCATTTGTCCTCGTAAATGACTGTGCCCGTTATCTTCTCCGGGATTATCGAGGTTATGCCGCCACGCCGTCTCCTCGGGCACAAGGCGGTCCCAGAGTGTTTTGGTGTCGGCCCGCAGTCCCGGTTCGTCTTCGATAATCAATACCGACGCGGTCGTATGTTTCACGAATATCGTGACAGTCCCGGCCTGCAAACGGGCTTGGGCAAGGTAGTGTTTGACGGTATCGGAAATGTTCTCAATATGCGAACGGCCTTGCAGGTTGACCGAAAAATTATGCGTGACGACCGGCATCGGGTTGTTCCGTTACAGTGATCGCAAAAAACGTTGTTCGTCGGGAGAGAATGTCCCCCCCCGCGCAGCCTTGAGGATGGGGTCAAAGACCCCCGAGGCCGTTAACCATCGAACCGCATTCACCACTCGAACGCTTAACTGGTTTCGTTGCCGCAATGCGTCAAGATAGTTGAAGGCTTCCACAAAGCTTTCCCGCGTGCGTGTATAGTAATCTTGGCCCCGTCGCCGGTTGCTGTAGGCTTCCAACTGCTCACAGGCGACAAGGATTTCCCCCAGTTCCCTGACCCATCCCGGCGACGTCGCCAGTTTTTCAGGATAATAGTAGTACAACGTGACGCGCTCCATCCAGGGCAGCCAGCAAATTCCCAGGCGTTCCAACGTTGGCTTCGCTCGTTTGAGTTGACGGCGATGGCGGCGAGCAAAGCCCAGCCGCATTTCAATTTGCTCGCATGCCCACCTGGTCAGGGGGATACCTGCATCGGCTAACTGTTGACGATAGGCCTTCACAAAGTCTTTGTCTTCTCTGCCGTCACTTGAGTGGGGATGCCGTAACCGCCATTCAGCGGGTCTGGTCGGCACGTGGTGTTTTCGCGCCCAGGACCATATTTGCCCAAAGAGAGGCGGGTCAAGTCCAGCTCGTCCCAAATCATGCAACAGGCAGGCAATGTGAAATGGTCGGAGTCGCGATGGGTCATGGGAAAGGTATCGGAACACGGCCGCGCACATTGTTGCCGTTCGCAACGCATGGGTTTTGTCATACCCGTGTATGATGGTATTGGGTTTCAGTGGGTGGGGATAGTCGTATAATTGCAGTATCGCGTTCACCAGGGCGTGCGGCAGGAGACGAGCAGGAGAGACCAACCGGCGGAGCCGCTGGTCCGGAACACGATGGGATGGACCGGAAACTAATACTGGCATGGCAAATGAACATCAGCTAAAATGAAAAGTTACCGTAACGGTGCGATCGTCAACGTGTCAAGCGCATCGCAAGCGGCATGACGATAGGCCTGTGGCATGAACGTCGTGGAACGAATATCTGAACGAACAGGGGTGCGCGGAATGGGCAAGGCATTCATGGGTGTCTCGGCATGGGCAGCCTTCGTCGTCCGTCCGTCCACCATGACGCCATGCCGTCACGGCATTCAACCGGGAGTGCGTGCGTGAGGGCAAAGCGAAAACGCTGGATTCTTCCCCTGTGTCTCATCTTGGTGGTGTCTCTGCTGGGCGCGGCCTATGTTGTGATCTTTCAGAGAGATGTCTTGCAAAAAGTGGCTCAACAGCTCATCGCCGGATCTCTGGGAGACCAGATCACCATTCGACACATTCGCATGGGGCTGTTCCCTCGTCCGGAGCTGCGACTCCTGGACGTCAGCATCAGTGCGCCGGGTCGGGGGCAACCGTTTTTTCAGGCCTCCGAGATTCGACTGGGAACAAGTTTTTTCTCGGTGGGAGAGGAGGCGCTGACGCCACATGCGTTGGTTGTTGAGAATGCGCACCTTGCGCTTGAGCGCGATAAACAGGGGCGATGGAACTATCAAGACATCCTGCAAGGTGGATCGTCCGGGCCGTTGGGGGCGTTCCTTGCGGACTCTTCACTGGAATGGATCAATGGGTCAATAGATATTGAAGATCAATTCGACCGCGACACGCCTTTGCACGTCCACGCGGAAGCGGTTGAACTGCAGGTGGAGCGATTGGTGCTGGAGGGGCCGACTGAAGTGTTTCTTTCCGCACGGGTGGCCGACCAGGGGACGGGATCCCTGCTGTCGTCCTACGGCACGATTGAGCATCTCGGCGGATTTCTGGATTTTCGACCAACGGAACAGATGGACGTGCCTCCGCAACTTGCGCTGTATACTCGCATGGAATTTGACCGGCACACGCTTGTGCAAGTGGCGGACCTGTTCGGCGTTGAGGAGGTGCCGGCAGGATTTCATGGACAAATCAGCGCGCAAGGACACGTGCGTTTTGCGCCAGGCGTGCAGGGCTATGATCTGGTGGTCTCCGATCTGGTGGTGTTGACGGACGTGATTGACATGAATGTGGACGCGAGCATGGCCGGTTTATTCCTTCCCGATCCTCCGACCTTGTCCAGTAAATGGACGAGTACGCCTTTGGTCATTCAGCATGTACCGCAATTGCTTCCGAGTGACTGGCTCACCCCTGAACTGTATCAGACAATTCGCCGTCAAGGCTTTCGTGGAAAGCTCCAGGCGGTGTCAGCGACGTTTTCAGGTTCTGCCCGTCAGGGGTTGGGCTATTCTCTGGGTGGAGAATTTCACCTGTCGGAGGGGGCAATGACTTTCGGGTCCGAGTGGGGAAACGCTGAGCACGTCGAAGGGAGCATCCATGTGCAGTCCGACCGGATTCGGCTGTCGGATTTTCGCGGCATCTATAATGACATTCCCGTCACCGAGGGCACCGGTACCATTGTGTTGAGCGAGGACGGCCCCTGGCTGACCACGACATTGATGGGCACCGTGTCCCCCACCCAGCTGCTCGGCGTCGTGCAACAGTTCGTTGAGTGGGATGCCGGACAATATTTCATGCCGGCGTTGCACGAGCAGGCCGGCCACGGGGCCGTGACGATACGATTCGATGGCCCGCTTTGGCATCCCGAAAACATTATCTTTCAGAGTGCGGAATATCGTCCGGAACAGGTGGCGGTCCGACTGCCAGGATTGCCGGGGCTCGTCACTCGTGTCAGCGGGCTCCTGGCGTTTTCGCCGCAGTATCTTCGCTTTAAGAATGTCAAGGGAGTGTATGGGAAGAGTGATTTTCGAATCAGGGGAACGATGAACTTTGCCGGGCCATCGTCCATTGACAATGTACGCATTCAGGGACACATGCATGGCCATGATCTCGTCACCCTGTTTCCCCAATCACCGATGGCAAAGCGGGAGATGCTGATGGGCGCCGCCAGATACATGGTCGTGGTTGCCGGGAAACTGGACGCCCCGATTATTCGAGGCGCCGTTGATTTACAAGGGTTGGGTATTGTGGTGCCGGGGATCATCACCAAAGCGTCACCCCTTGAGGGACAACTCAATTTTAACGTTCAGCTGAACAAGCATCGTCGACTGTCTTTCAAACATGTTTCCCTGCATTTTCCCTCGGTCGATCTGACGGGACAAGGACAGATTCGGTATGGCCCCATACCGGCCATGAACGTGTCATTCGCGACGGATCCCATTGACTTTGCCGCACTGCCTCCAGGGCTTCAATTGTTTGACAGGATGGTGTCCGACGGGAAGCTGGAAGTGTCGTTGGCCGTGCAGGGCACAGGACGGGATTGGCGGTCATGGCACAAGTCGGGCTGGGTGGCGTTAACAAAAGGCACGGTCAACATTGACGGGCTGACGCCACCGCTTTCTCATGTGTTTCTTCGGGCCAGACTGAACGGGCATGCCATGGCGCTGACACATTTGCAATGGAGGATGGGAGAAAGCCGGGCGCGAGCCACGGGCGCCATTCAACAGTGGGACAGTCATCCAAACGTGACAGGGACATTGACGTCCTCTCAATTTGATCTGGCTCGCCTGCTCCCTGGTGGGCCGCGATCTTTCTTGCGAGGCACGTTGGAAAACATTGCCCGGACGGTCACAGTGTCCGGAGATCTCCAGTTTGAGCGCGCCTGGTATAAACAATTGTCTTTTCGGGCGTTAACCGGTCGACTCCGGGTCCAGGACGGGATCATCGGTGTTGAAGATATTCAGGGACAGACCGAATATGGCACGATTCAGGGACGGGTGTTGGCCCATGTGCCTCAACAACAATCGGCCACGGTGAAAACCTGGTTTGATGTGCAGAAGATTCCCCTGTTGGCCCTGGAACAAACTTTTCTCGCACCCAAGACGTTGGATGAACGATTAATCACAGGCATGGTGTCCGCCAAAGGCATGCTTGCGGGACATGGCAATGATGCGCGGGGGGTGCTTCCGACGCTCAAGGGCCACCTGGCGCTTTCCGTTGTGGATGGACGCATCAAGAAAGGCACGATCGTCCCGAAAATATTAGCCATCTTGAATCTTCCGGGCATGTTGCAGGGACACTTCGATCTCCAGAAGGAGGGCTATCCTTTTGACAAACAAACCGGAACGTTGACCGTCGCCAACGGCCGTATTGTCTCGGAGGACATTGTCATCGACGGACCGATTCTGAAAATGACGGTCGCGGGACAGTTTGATTTTCTGCACGATAACCTGGACGCCGTGGCGGCGGTCAGCCCGTTTGGGTCCTATTTTAATCTTCTTCGGCGCATCTCGTTATTTGATCTGCTGATTGATGATAATAACGAGAGAGTGCTCTCGGCCTTGTTTAAAATCACAGGGTCGCTCCATGCGCCCCAGGTGACATCAATGCCTCTGGAATCCTTTGCCATGGGATTAACGCGATTCGGCATGTTGGCCTTTAGTGTGTTGAAAAATACGATTACCCTGCCGGCGAAATTTTTTTTCGACAACGGGAGCGCTGGCCCCCCGTCGTCTCTGCCCGCTGATTCCAGAGACGAAGAAGTGGAATTTTGATGACGCGCCGCGCGAGTGTTCGGACATGATTCCCACCGTTGAATGGAAAGAAGGCGTGATTTGTCTTCTTGACCAGACACAGCTGCCTGGCCGCACCACCATTCTTGAATGCAAAGACGTGGCGACCGTGGCATCCGCTATCCGTGAGTTGCGGGTGCGAGGCGCGCCGGCGATCGGCGTAACGGCGGCGATGGGCGTGGCGCTGGGGGCACGCTCCACGACAGTGACCGATGTCACGGTATTGACGAACCACGTTCTGGCCGTGTGCGATCAATTGGCCGCCACGCGACCCACGGCGGTCAATCTTTTTTGGGCGATTGAGCGCATGAAGCGTGTCTTGCGGAAGAGCCGCGATCGCACGGTGCGCGAAATTCAAGCCCGGCTGGTGGAAGAAGCGTTGGCCATTCAGCAGGAAGATATTGCGATGTGCAAAGCCATGGGCCAACACGGGGCCGACCGTATCAAGCATGGACAGCAGATTTTAACGCATTGCAATGCGGGAGCGTTGGCGACAGCCGGATATGGGACGGCCCTGGGAGTGGTGCGGACCGCGTGGGAGCAAGGAAAAAACATTCATGTCTTTGCCGATGAAACTCGCCCCATTCTTCAGGGTGCCAGGCTGACGGCCTGGGAATTGATGGAAGACGGCATTCCCGTCACCCTGATCACGGATAATATGGCTGGAGCGCTCATGCAACAGGGCAGGATTGATCTCTGCGTGGTGGGTGCGGACCGGATCGCGGCCAACGGAGACGTGGCAAATAAAATTGGCACGTATTCGGTTGCGGTGCTTGCCAAAGCGCATGGCATCCCGTTTTATGTGGCGGCGCCTTCGTCGACCATTGACGTCCTGACCCCCTCCGGTTCATCTATTCCCATTGAAGAACGTCCAATGCATGAAATCACCACGTTGTATGGGGGGGCATGGATTGCTCCCAAAGGCGTCAATGTCCTGAATCCGGCTTTTGATGTGACCCCTGCCGAGTATATTACCGCGATCATTACAGAGCAGGGCGTGTTCGCGCCTGACCAGATCGCGGAACACTGCACAGTCTGACACAGGTCGAACAGGGGAGCGGTGCTTATTTGAAACACCCTTCCAGTATGATTTCATTCAGGGAACGTCGGCTGCTGGGAAACTCTCGCTTGAGAAGATGGGGCGGCAACGATTCTTTGGGCGCTCGCTTGCCAAGCGCGACCATGGCAAGCACTTCATAGGTTTCGGGGACGCGAAGCTTGCTCCGTGCCTTGTCATAATCAAAGCCCTGCATGCCGTGAACGGCGAATCCTCTGCATGTGCCCTCCAATGCAAAATTTTCCCACGCCGCACCCGCGTCAAAGGCATGCGTGGCAGCCGGTTGATCGTCGCGTTCAAAGAATTTTCTGGAAGTGATGACGAGCAGGACGGCGGCATGTTGCGCCCAGACTTTATTGCCTTCGACAAGCAGATCAACAAACGTATTCCAGAACGTTGAATGCCGCTTGGCATAGACAAAACGCCACAGTTGCGCATTATTGGACGAGGGCGCCCAACGCGCGGCCTCAAACAGCGGCATGAGTTCATCATCCGACATGTCCTCGCCGGTCATGGAGCGGGGAGACCATCTGTTTAAAAGAAGGGGATGAATGGCGTAGTGTGTCTTTCTATGCTCCCGAACCTCTTCCGTGAGTGCATCATCCATAACACGTTCCTTTCTTTATCACCCTCGACGGCCTGATGGGGGTTGTGCTGACTGTGCCTGGCAGACAGCGGCCATGTCGACTTCCTGCTGAACCCAATCCCACAGTGCGTCTCCCTCCAACGTCGGCATGGTCATGCTGCGCAACAGACACACCACACACGACTCTGTGCAACATCCATGTGCCAGGATCCGCAGGCGATCCGTTTGGATGCGATGCTGTTTCTCCCGTGGGGGTGATGCCCTCCTCGCCATCACGCGCAATTTCGGAATCGCTCAACGGGAATCATGATGCCGGCACCACGGACCCCTTGAGCCGCTCCAGGCGTGCCTGGTCTACAGCAATCCACATGGTGTGTCCACGGGTCACCGTGACGGATCCCGGCTGTGCCCCTTTGGGTTTTTTGACGTGTTTTTTCAGCGTATAGAGAATTTCACCCGTTCCGCTTTTTCGTAAATTGCTGTAAAACAGCGCCAGGGTGGCGGCATCTTTCAGCGTTTCAGATGGCGTGTGTTGTTTTTTTTGCAGCCTGACGATGACATGAGACCCCGACGTGCCATTGGCATGCAGCCAGAGATCGTCAGGCCTGGATACCGTGAAGGTCAGGACGTCATTATCACCGGCGCTTTTTCCAACCAGAATGGCATGCCCGTCCTGCGAACAAAACGCACGGTAGACCCTGGCGGTCTTTGGCATGAATCGTTGCGGCACGTTCGGGGGAACGCGTGTGCGGGCTTCGGCCTCGTGTATGGTGGGCGCCGTCATCTCGCCATGTTCCAATGCGCGTAATGTGAGCTGGAGTTCAGCCAGGGTGTTTTGTGTTGCTTCACGGCGAGGCACCAGATGTGTTTGTGCGCCGATAAATTTTCGATATTTTTTAAAATAGTCCGCAAGATTCTCCGGTCCGTTTTTTGCATGGTCCAGCGGCAGGGTGAGCGTGGGTAACGTTTCATCGAAATAATCAACGACCACAACGTGATGCTGTGCTTTGTTGAGAGTGGGGAGGTGACTTTTTAACAATTCGCCGTATCGTTTATACTCACGGTAGGGAAGGACTTTGTCAAGATTACCGTCAAGCCTTTCGAGTTGCCGCTGAAGTTTCCTGATGGTTTTCCGCAAACGGGTTGCGTGTTGACGGCGTTGATCGTCACGGTATTCGTCCTGTTCGGTCGCGAGATGGATGGCCTCAATGCGTTGAGACACGGGAAAATCCGTCTCATCGGCACCGTGACACCGCGAAGAAGATTCGCGCGCGGCGTCCCGTGTTTCGTGAGCCAACGGCACAGGAGACAGCGCAAAGGATTGCCCCGCAATCCGGCCGCTGGAGTGTTCCGGTTTTAAGGATCGCAAAACCGTGACTTGAGCATCCAACACGAAAAGATTGGCCGAACGTCCGGTGAGGGCCGCAACCAAAAAGAAAATTTGGTCATGTTTTGTCAGCTCCAGCCAGACAATGCGATCATGAGGTGTTTGCACGATGCGGCACACTGTTGCGCCCAGGAGATGGGCGCGCAAATATTGACAAAATGGTGGGGGAGTCGGCGTGCCTGACATTTTTTTGTGCAGGATATGCAGCCGGCCGTGTCGGCAATGTGCCGAGATGAGGATGGCACATGACCGTTTCGGTTGGCGAAGAGAGAGAATGATCGTATGAGGCGTGGGTTGCTGAATTTTTTGGATACACCCACCGACGCAGACCGGCGCCATTTCAGCAAGGACCGCGCTCACGTCATCAAGACTGACCGTCATGTTTTCTTTTGAGACCCGTGGTGCGCGGAACACGGTGCGAGAGGAGGGGCTCTCGTGCATCGTTGCAGGAGAGAGCCGCTTTCAGACTGGCCGTGAATTGGCCGACGGCCTGCATGCAGTCAGGGGCGTGCCGGTGTTCTTCTATGGTTCGGACGAGGGCGCTGCCCACGATCACCCCATCGGCGAAGGCCGCGATGTGCCGCGCCTCGTCGGGCGTGGTAATGCCAAACCCCACGGCCACGGGTTTCCGGGTTTTTCGTTGAAGCGCCCGGACCTGGCGTTGAATGGACTCCACGTTTTGCAGCTTTGCCCCGGTGATCCCGGTCATGGACACATAATAAATGAATCCATGGGTTCGTTGGATGACCTCGGTTGTTCTTGCAGGCGTACTGGTGGGCGCCAGAAGAAAAATCAGGCAGGGGCCTTTCGCGGCAGAGGCCTGTTGCAGGACGTCGGCTTCTTCAGGAGGCATGTCCGGAACAATGACTCCATCCACCCCGACTGCGGCCGCCTCGTGACAAAACCGTTGTTCCCCCATGGCCATCACGGTGTTGTAATAGGTCATGAGTATCAGGGGCACGTGCGTTTTGACGCGTACAGATTTGATCATCCGTAAAATGTTGCGCAGTGAGGCGCCTGCCCGCAACGCCCGTTCGGCCGCCCGTTGAATAATGGGACCATCGGCAATGGGATCGGAAAACGGGACGCCGACTTCAATCAGATCGGCTCCAGCCCGTTCCAAAGACAGGATCAACGTTTCGGTATCAGCCAATGAGGGATCCCCGGCCATGATATAAGGAATCAAGGCCTTTGCACCCCGTTGACGGAGCCGGGCAAACGTGGCGGCAATACGATTCAAAGCCATGGGCATGATCTACAACTCGGCGCCCCGCATCCTGGCAATCTGATTGACGTCTTTGTCGCCTCGTCCGGACAGATTGAGAATCAGGATGTGGTTTTTCTTCATCCTGGGTGCGCGTTTGACGACTTCCGCAATCGCATGCGCGCTTTCCAGGGCGGGGATAATCCCTTCTTCCCGTGCCAATAAATCAAAGGCTTGCAACGCTTCCTGATCCGTCGCCGAGGTGTACTGAATGCGGCCGGAGTCATGGTGCATGGCATGTTCCGGACCCACGGCGGGATAATCAAGCCCGGCGGACACCGAATGTGTGGCGTTGATTTGTCCATGCCGATCCTGCAAGACATAGGTCATCGTGCCCTGCAGCACTCCCGGCGCTCCCCCGGAAAATCGGGCGGCATGTTTGCCGCCGGCCAGGCCCAGTCCTCCGGCTTCAACCCCCACCATTTGAACCTGCGGATCTTTGAGAAACGGATGGAATAACCCAATGCTGTTGCTTCCGCCTCCCACACAGGCGACCAGACAATGCGGGAGTTGCCGCTCCGCCGCCAGAATTTGCCGTCGAGCTTCACGTCCGATCACCGATTGAAAATCACGAATGATCATCGGATAGGGATGTGCGCCCAACACGGAGCCAAGCAGGTAATGCGTGGTGCGCACATGGGTGGTCCAGTCACGCATGGCTTCACTAATGGCGTCTTTGAGCGTCCGGCTGCCCGCATTCACCCCGGTGACTTTCGCTCCGAGTAATCGCATGCGAAAGACGTTCAACGCCTGTCGCTCCATGTCTTCCACGCCCATGTAAATTTCCGCTTCCAGGTCGAAGACGGCCGCCACGGTTGCCACGGCGACACCATGTTGCCCGGCGCCGGTTTCCGCGATGACCCGACGTTTTTTCATGCGCCGGGCCAGCAACGCCTGGCCAACGGCATTGTTGATTTTATGGGCGCCGGTATGACAAAGGTCTTCTCGCTTGAGGTAGATCTTTGGTCCGCCCAGCGTTCTGGTGAGTCGTTCGGCAAAATAGAGAGGCGTGGGCCGCCCCACGTATCGTTTCAGGCACGCCTGATACTCTTTTTGAAAACACCGGTCCTGGCGCAGGTGGGTGTACACGGCTTCCAGCTCACGCATGGCCGGCATGAGGGTTTCGGGAACGTATTGCCCCCCATATTTGCCGAAACGACCTCGCTTATCCGGAACAGGTGTCATGGAATGCGGCGTCAGTCTTGAAACGGGTGTATGAAAATCCACGAAAGAGGTTGTCACGCTTCCCCCGTTCCCGGGCACGACGGGAAGGGGGACGAATGTCGTCAGCGAGACGCAGTATACCGCGTTGACGACCGGGCGCTCAATTGTACCGCCTGGATAAAGGCGTTCACCTTGACCGGATCTTTTTTGCCCGGCATGGCTTCAACGCCACTGCTGACGTCCACACCGTACGGTTGAACTTTTCGAATGGCGTCCTGAACGTTCCCGGGCGTGAGTCCTCCGGCCAGCAAAAAAGAAAAAGACTGGGCCGCTTCGGCCGCCAGGGTCCAGTCGGCGGTTGTCCCCGTCCCTCCATAGGCGGTGTCTGAAAAGGCATCCAGGACGAAGCCTCGCACGCGAGCCCGGCCTTTGTACTCTGCCATGGCGATCAGGGTATGGCGGTCACGAAGTCGAATCCCGCGGAGAACCGGACATCCCAGTGATTCGCAATAACCGGCCGATTCGTCTCCATGAATCTGGGCCAACGCCAATCCGCAATCATTCATGATCGTTTGAACCTTCCCTGGTGATTCGTTCACGAACACCCCAATGGGCAGCACAAACGGCGGCAAATCAACCACGATGGATTTGACGACGTTGGGACTCACATGGCGCGGGCTGTGTTTGTAAAAGACAAAGCCGAGCGCGTCGGCGCCGGCATCAACCGCCTGCAAGGCGTCAATCGGGTTTGTAATGCCGCAGATTTTGATTTTCGGCATTGGCATGACAGCAAGGTCGGCGTTAAATCCAGCGTGCGCCCGCGGCGGTCTGCCGCGCGTTGTGCGTCGCCTGGGTCACGCCGAGCAAGTCCCGAATTTTTGCGCCGACGTCATTCGCTCGAATCAACGATTCGCCGACCAGCATGACGCTGGCGCCGGCTTCCACAATCCGCAGGACGTCATTCCGTTCATGGATTCCACTTTCGCTCACAATGATTTTATCAGAAGGAATCCGCCCGGCCAGCCTGGCGGTGACCGCCAAATCAGTGGAGAAGGTTTGAAGATCCCGATTATTGATGCCGATCAGTTCGGCGTCGGGAAGTCGTTCCAAGAGTAAATCAACGTCCCGCTCATGATGCGTTTCAAGCAGGATGTCCAGCGCCAGCCCTTTGGCGATTGCATGAAAATCTTCGAGTTGGATCCGGTCCAACGCGGCCACAATAAGCAGGACGGCGTCCGCCCCGTACGCACGCGCTTCATAAAATTGTATCTCGTCAACCATAAATTCTTTGTTCAATGCCGGCAGCCCCACCTGGTCCTTGACAAGGGCCAGGTCGTCCAAATGTCCCTGAAAGAATTCCTGGTCCGTTAAGACGGAGACCGCCGTCGCGCCATGTGCTTTATACAAATGGGCCATGGCGACCGGGTCAAAACGATCCTGAAATTCCGGACGCATCACCCCCTGGCTGGGTGAGGCTTTTTTCACTTCGGCAATCAGGGTTGGGGCCTCCGGAGTGCAGGCGTCCTTCACGGCGTGGAGAAACCCCAGCGGGTCCGGACGGTCGGCAATTTTTCCCTTCAGGCTGGTCAGGTATCCGCGGGTTTTTTTCCGACGAAGCTCCGCGGTCTTGTGTTCCAGAATGCGATCAAGAATCATGCGGCTGCCCGATTGGACCATGCGACCAGTTTGGTGAATTTCTCATACGCCGCACCGCTATCCAGTGCGGTGGCGGCTTGATCGTACCCTTCTTTCAGGCTGTGGGCTTTCCCGCAGGCCACAAACGCCGGGGCGGCGTTCATGAGCACCACGTCGCGTTTGGCATTGCGGCGACCTTTGAGAATATCCAGAAGAATTGCCGCATTGTCTTTTGGAGTGCCGCCCTGCAAATCCTGCGGACGCACTCGGGTCAACGCAAAGTCTTCCGGAGCCACCTGGTAGTTGGAGACCCGTCCGGCTTTACCCTCGGACACATAGGTGCAATCGGTCAATGTGATTTCATCCAGTCCGTCTCTGCCATGCAGGACAAAAGAATGTTGGGCGCCCAGGCGCATGAGGACCTGTGCCAGTGTTTCGGTTAAGGTGTGGTCAGAGACGCCCAAAATTTGAATGCTCGCCCCGGCGGGGTTGGACAATGGTCCCATGATATTCATCAATGTTCGTATCCCCATTTCCGCACGAGGGACGGCACAGCGCTTCATGGCTCCGTGGTAGAGCGGTGCGAACAAAAAGCCAATCCCGATTTCATTGACGCAGGCCCCCACCCGTTCCGGCGAAAGATGAATGTTCACATCCAGGGCGGCCAGCACATCCGCGCTCCCGGACCGTGAAGAGACGGACCGGTTTCCGTGTTTGGCGACGGTCATGCCTCCACCGGCAATGACAAATGCGGCGGCCGTGGAAATATTAAAGGTGTTGGAGCGATCGCCGCCGGTTCCGCAGGTATCCACGACCTGGGGATCGCCCACAGAAATCCGGATGGCCATTTCATTCATGGCTTTCACCGAGCCCGTGATTTCCTCGACCGTCTCACCCTTCATGCGAAGAGCCATGAGATAGGCGGCAATTTGAGCGTCGGAGGCGTCGCCCTGCATGATCTCACGCATGACCGCATAGGCTTCCTTGTCCGTGAGGTTGATGTGTTCAACCAGTTTTTCGAGCGCGGCTTTGATCATCCCGGTGTCTCGGTTGCCCGCGTTGTTCCCGTGGGCGGGGGAGGGGCATTCTTCCCGGAACCGAATGCAAGAAAATTACGCAGCAAGGCCATGCCGGATTTTGTGAGAATTGATTCCGGATGGAACTGCACGCCTTCCGCACCGGTCGGCAGATGCCGGAGGCCCATGATTTCACCCGCATCCGTCTCAGCTGAAATTTCAAAATCACGTGGCAACGTGTCCCGGTTGACGATCAGTGAATGATACCGGGTGGCCTCAAACGGATGGGGCAGTCCTTCAAACAACAGGCGCCCGTCGTGCTTGATCCACGATGTTTTGCCGTGCATCAAACGATCGGCGCGGATAATCTCTCCTCCAAAGGCCGCCGCCAGCGACTGATGCCCGAGGCAGACGCCCAGGAGCGGAATGCGCCCGGCAAAACGTTGAATCACCTCCACGGAAATACCGGCTTCGTTGGGAGTACACGGACCGGGGGACACCACAATCCGCCCCGGCCCAAGGCGCTCAATGTCTTCAATCGTGACGGTATCGTTGCGGTAGACCTGAATGTCGGCGCCCAGCTCTCCCAGGTATTGCACCAGGTTGTAGGTGAAGGAGTCATAATTGTCGATGACAAGCAGCATGCAAAAACCATCAGGCGCAATCTGGCGAACGGAGTGAACGGGGAGCGCCTTGCCCGCCTGCAGGCCGCCGTCCCCCGGATCGTCGCCGGTTACTCCAATCCCTGTTCCGCCATTTCAATGCTTCGCATCATGGCGCGGGCTTTGCTGCGGGTTTCCTCATATTCTCTGGCGGGGTCGGAATCCGCGACAATGCCGGCGCCGGTTTGAATGAATGCGTCACGGCCTTTCACGACAATCGTTCGAATGTTGATACAGGTATCCATGTTGCCCGAAAAGCTAAGATAGCCGACCGCGCCGGCATAGGGTCCCCGCCGGACGGGTTCAAGCTCTTCAATGATTTGCATGGCCCGAATTTTCGGCGCGCCCGAGACAGTGCCGGCGGGGAAACAGGCTTTCATCGTATCATACGCGTTGTGCTCCGGATGCAACGTGCCCGTCACCTGCGACACCATGTGCATGACGTGAGAGTATCGTTCAATGGTCATAAACGGATCCAGCGACACCGTGCCCGTTTGCGCCACGCGTCCGACATCGTTTCGTCCCAGGTCAACCAGCATCACGTGTTCGGCCCGTTCTTTTTCATCGGCGAGCAATTCCTCGGCCAACGCCTGATCCTGCGCCACCGTGGCGCCGCGCGGTCGAGTGCCCGCGATGGGCCGAACCACAATGTGATTTTCCTCGCACCGGACCAGCACTTCCGGTGAGGATCCAATCAATTCCACGCCGGCCACACGAAGATAGAACATGTACGGTGAAGGATTAATCACCCGCAGCGCGCGATAGATTTCCAGGGGAGACGCGCGAATGTTGGTCTGCCATCGTTGCGACACCACCGCCTGCACAATATCGCCGGCCTGAATATAGTCTTGTGTCCGCCTCACCATTGTTTCAAAATCGGACTGCGTCATATTGGATGTGAAGCACGGGGGCTGTCGACGCGCGGAAGACGACCGGCGACGCAGGGGCTTCTTCAGCCTGGCAATCATGCGCTCAATGCGGGTCGTCGCGCCTGTGTACGCGGATTTGAGCGCCGACGTGGCGGAGGATGTCACATGCGCAGTGGCCACCACTTTGATCGTATGCATCACATTGTCAAAAATCAGAAACGTGTCTGTGACAAAAAAGGCGAACAGGGGTAATGGGGCGGTATCCTTGGTATAGGCCGGAATCGGTTCAAAAAATCGAACGACGTCATACCCAAGATAGCCCACGGCTCCGCCGGCAAATCGTGGCAGGCCGGAGACCCGAACCGGCTGAAACGCATCCATCATGGTCCGAATATGGTCTAACGGATTATCGCCCAACGGGCATGTTTCTGTTTTTCGACCTTTTTTCATATGAAGTTGGCCGCCGTCTTCCCACAACACCTGCTCGGCATGGCTTCCCAGAAAAGAATACCGTGCCCAGTGCTCGCCGCCTTCAACGCTTTCAAACAGAAACGCCGTCTCGCCGGCATTGATTTTAGAAAACGCGCTCACCGGTGTTTCTAAATCTGCCAGGATTTCACGATAAACCGGCACGAGATTTCCCAATTGGGCCAACTGGCAAAATTCATCAAAACCCGTTGAATAACAAGGTGTTTTCATGATCAAAACGGTATCATGGGCCTTCATGGCAAGTCAACGTAGCTTCGCAGGTTGATCGCAGGGATCAAAGCGGCTGAAACGTCTTCGGGCCGTCGTCGTTGTCCCATGAAGAACATCCCGCGGCACTTGATGCCGTGACGTGCGGCACTTACAGTGAATCAGGAAAGGCCGCGTATGAACATTGTCAGGTTTCAGGATCGTGCCGGCGTCATTCACTATGGTCAGTGGACGACGAAAACCTCGGCGCGACTCATTGAAGGCAACATCTTCGACCGGTATACGGTGACGGATCGGGTCGTGGACATGGCCAGGCTGCTCGCTCCGATTGTGCCTGCCATGATTTTTGGCATCGGACTCAACTATCGGCGACATGCCGAAGAGATCGGCGCGACCATTCCTGACTATCCGGTGCTGTTTCTCAAGGCCGTGAGCGCGCTCAACAATCCTGGGGATCCCATCATCATTCCCAGGGTGGCTCCGGGACAGGTGGATTACGAATGCGAATTAGCGGTGGTGATTGGAAGGTCCGGGAAAAACATTGCGCCACAGCACGCACTCGATTACGTCCTGGGATACACCGGCGCCAATGACGTCAGCGCTCGTCGCTGGCAGAAAGAGGGTGGGGGCCGGCAATGGTGCCGGGGAAAATCGTTTGACACGTTCTGTCCGCTCGGTCCGTGCCTTGTGACACGGGACGCCCTTCCCAACCCCATGAATCTTCGCCTGCAAACCAGACTCAACGGCGACACGATGCAGGATTGGACCACTGCCGATATGATCTTTGATGTCCCGACCCTGATCAGTTTCCTTAGCGAGGGCACCACGCTTGTGCCGGGGACGGTGATTCTGACGGGTACGCCGCAGGGAGTCGGCTTTGCAAGACATCCACCGGTCTTTCTCAAGGATGGCGATCATGTCACCGTTGATATTGAACAGGTTGGAACGTTGTCGAATCCCGTTTGTGAAGAAAGGTAACAATCGGTCGGCGGCCTGGTGATCGCTCCGTGGCCGCACATGCGCGGCACGGGAGTGCGTCAGGGTTGCCGGGTTCATGCATTACCGCGTGTGATGTGCCCGTGCCGGATCAGCCGTGGCCGATTGCCCGGTGTCCACACAACCGCCGGCGCGCCATATGAGTACCAGCACGGGAAGCCCGAGGATCGCCGTCATCATGAAAAACCAGGCATAGCCAATGCCGTCCACGATGGTGCCGGAGTAGCCGCCGAGTATTTTGGGAAGCAGAATCATGAGTGAACTCAACACGGCATACTGCATCGCGGTGAACCGGATATTCGTGAGGCTGGAGAGGAACGCCACAAATGCGGCGCCGGCCAATCCGGCCGACAGGTTATCCGCCGAGATCACCAGGTAGAGCATGTCGAGATCATGTCCCATGGAGGCCAGTGCGACAAAGAGCAGATTGGAGGCTGCCGACAAAACGGCGCCCAGAAACAGGATGCGCATGACGCCGTATCGCACGGAAAGAATGCCTCCCAGCACACCGCCCGCGATGGTCATGAAGAGTCCAAATGTCTTGACCACGCCGGCAATTTCCGGCTTGGTGAAGCCCATGTCCTGGTAAAAGACATTGGCAATCACGCCCAGGACGATGTCGGAGATACGGTACACGCCAACCAGGGCCACCAGCAGCATGGTGGTCCTGATGCCATAGCGTCTGAAGAAGTCCTTGACCGGCGCAATGTAGGTGTCTTGCATCATGTCCTGACTGACGAACCCTGCTCGTATGACCAGCATGGCGATCAGCCATGCCACGAAGAACCCCGCACCCAGGCGTGCCGCTTCAACCAGCAATCCGACCAGGGGTTCGATGCCCGCGCTCCCCGCCATGCTTGCGGCGGCGTCCGCCAGGTCCGCCGTCAAGTATACGGTCATGATCAAGCCGGCGACGGAGGCGGCAAACATAACGAGAACCCCCACGTACTCCTTGATTGGGCGAGCCGCTCTGCCTGTTCCTCTGGGTTCCGGTTCCGGGATCATGAGCGTGGTCACCACGCCGACCAGCATCACCATCGCCATCAGGCCATAAGACCACTGCCATGCCTGATACCGATAGGCGCCTTGAGCCGACCCAAAGGCGCTGGCGAGCACCAGGGCGCCGGCGCCGGAAGCCAGCATCCCGACACGATAGCCCGCGATGTAGGTGGCGGACATCATGGCTTGCAGCGGTGTGTCCGCTGACTCAATGCGGTAGGCGTCAATCACGATGTCCTGGGTCGCGGAGGAAAACCCCAGCAGCGTGGCGGCCAGGGCCATCAACGTGAGGCTGGTCCGACCACCGGCGGGATCAATGAGGCTCATGGCGAGAATGGCGGCCATGACGAAACATTGCGCGAGCAGTATCCATCCGCGCCGCCGCCCAAACAGGCGCGTCAGAACGGGGACGGGCAATTGATCAACGAGCGGCGCCCAGACAAATTTGAATGAATAGCCCAGTCCGGCCCAACTGAAAAACGTGACGGCTGTCCGTTCAACCCCGGCTTCGCGCAGCCACAGGGACAGCGAGGAGAAAATTAAGAGAAGAGGGACCCCGGCTGAAAAGCCGAGAAACAACATGGTGATGACCCGCCGGTGCCAGAACGTCTGAAAGGAACGACGCCAGTTGTGCGGTTCGTCGGCACGCGCGGCTTCATCCTGCCTGACACGCGGCATGGTCTCAATGGTGTGGCTTCTCATGGCCTTGTCTCCGGCGAGAGTCTTGTGTGCGTGTTCCGGGAATACTGTCCAAACACCTTCCCCGCTTTCCGGCATCAAAGAATCGTCTTGAGAGAATCGTCAACAGAGCAGTCACGCCGTATGGTGTATGACAGGCATGGAATTCTCTAACAAAACAGACCACACTTCAAACGCTTGCCCTTGGCGAGTCAAAGCCCCGCACACCGCATTGCCCGCATTTTTCCGGATGTGGTAGCGTTGGCCGCCGGGACGGGGCAGGTATGACGAAGTACACCGACTTTATCAACTACCATCTGTCAATGCTGATTGACGAGACGCGAACCGGCGCCTACCGCCAGGCGGTTGCCCAGGCGGTCAAGCCGGGTGACGTGGTGGTGGATGTGGGGTGCGGGTCGGGCATGCTCTCCTTCCTGGCCTGCCGTGCGGGCGCGCGTCATGTGTATGCCATTGAGAGCGAAGCGGTCATTGCCATGGCCAGACTGGTGGCGGCCCAGAATGGGTTTCAGAATCACATCACGTTTTATCACGACCATTCTCGCAAGGTTGAATTGCCTGAACGCGCCGATGTGATCGTGACGGAGACGATGGGCACGTTTGGTTTTGAAGAAGGCATCATCGGTTCGCTCACTGATGCGCGGGATCGTTTTCTCAAACAGGGCGGGATACTCATTCCCCACAGCCTGGCATTATTCCTGGTTCCCGTTGAGCTGCCGAAATTCTATGAACACGTGATTGATTTCTGGGTGAACAGCTGTCAGGGGTTTGACTTTTCACCCGTGCGCGCGCTGACCGTGAACAACTTCCATCCCTTGAAGCTGCACGAAGGAACGTTTCTTGGCGATCCCATTCGCGTGGAAGACGTGCGGTTTGCCGATAGGACACGGGCGGAGGTCAGCGCCAACTTCGCTATCCATGTCACGCGCCGGGGGTGGTTTCATGGTCTGGCCGGCTGGTTTGACGCCGCATTGACGCCGACGCTTCACATATCGAACGGTCCTCAAGAACATGCGTCGCACTGGGGACTGGCTTTTTTCCCCATTGACCGACCCATTGCCCTGGAATGCGGTCATCGTATTGAGGTTGAAATGCGGTCAGGCGGGAACGGGGAGTCCTGGGCGTGGAACGTTACTGTGAACGGACATCGGTTTGAACAGTCCACCGAGAAAGGTTCCCCGCCTGCATTGTCGGAAGAACAATCCGTCCATGAGGTCCGTTAAATGTTTGGGATTCACGAACAGTATAATGAACCCGGGCGCGAAGCGGGCATGGTCCGAATCCCGAAGGGTCAATGAAAACGGCGGGAACACCACAGGCCACGATCAGGGCGTACTGACGATTAACCGTTGGCCGATAGAAATGATATTGCCGGTCAGGTCGTTCCATGCTTTCAACTGAGCAATCGTCACACCGTAGTTGCGGGAAAGTCGGTACAGGGTTTCCCCGGCCATCACGGTGTGATACGCCGGATTGCCGTCGTGGCCTGCATTGAATTCCTGAAAATCCGGCTCCTTAAAGGAAAGATCGGGCAACCCAAGTTCTGCAAGCGAGGTTTCGGAGAACGACATATCGTCAGATTTGTTGACGGCGCCTGACATGGCCGGCGCGCTCCCGGAGGGGGCGCCTGTTTGCCGATGACTGGATTGCGATTGCAGGGAATCAAGCTCAATGGCCAACTCATCTTTTTTCGATTCCAGCGATTCTACCTTGATGTTGGATTCCCGTAATTGGGCATTGAGCTCGTCGGCCCGATGTTCTTCCTGTGCCAACAGACGTTGAAAGTTGACGGCACGGGTCTTTTCCGCCTCATATTTTTCCACGCTCACACATCCGGGGAGCAAGACGAAGCAGAGGGACGTGCTTACCAGCCAGGGCATCGCTCCGCAAGCCGTCCTTTTCATGGACAATGGGTCATGTTCGTGTTGATGTTTGTTCATAATCAGGCTCTCTGATGGGTAATCGGTGGTTGGTTTCGTTGGGCGACGACGTACAATCGGCTCATGACCGTACGCAAACATTTCTACCATCTTAGAGACAGAGACCCGTAAATGTCAAGCGCCGACACGGCGGCATTCAGAGCCCTGCGGATCTCATTGACCCTTCGGACAGCCTGTGTTAGCTTTTCGCTCCCCCCGCACGAACAGCGTATTGTGTGGAACGGACCGTGGAATATCTCCACAATTCCGGACAGAAGCAAACCGGAGACTGAAGGGATGGCTTGACGTTTTCTCCAGCCTGGCCCTTCCGTCACGGGTCAGATCATCGCCGGGGGCCGTCCGGTATGTGTGCCGACATGGTGCCGTCTGAATCATCATCGCCTCCTCCCGACGTGCAACAACGCGTGACGGAATTGCGCGAAACCATTCGTCGCCACAGCCATCTCTACCACGTTCTGGATCAACCGGAAATTTCAGATTCGGCCTACGACGAGCTGTTCAACACGCTCCTGGACATGGAAGACCGGTATCCGGCCCTGGTTACTCAGGATTCGCCGACCCGGCGAGTGGGAGGAGCGCCGCTTGAACAGTTTTCCAAAGTGACCCATGAGCGGCCTTTGTTGAGCCTGGATTCGGCGGTGGCCCTGGATGAAGTATACGTTTTTGATAAACGGGTCAAAAAAGAACTGGCCACCGACGGCATTGAATACGCCGTTGAACCGAAATACGATGGCCTGTCTGTTGAACTGGTGTACGACGATGGCGTCTTTGTCCGGGGCGCGACACGGGGTGACGGCAACACAGGAGAAGATGTGACCGGGAATCTTCGAACGATTCGTGATCTTCCGCCCCGCCTTGCTTCAACCGTGCCTGTGCCAAAACATGTGATGGTGCGAGGGGAGGTCTATATGCGCCTTCCCGATTTTCAGGCGCTCAACCGCCGCCTGATCGAAAGAGGAGACAAGACGTTTGCCAATCCTCGCAACGCCGCCTCCGGTTCCCTGCGGCAGCTCGATTCCCGGATTACCACCTCAAGGCCGTTGGCGCTGACGTGCTATGAGCTGATGGTGTCCTCTGATCCGTTGCCCGCGACGCATTGGGACATGATGACCCTGCTGGGAACGTGGGGCTTGCCTATTCCCGCCCAGCGTCAGACGTGCCAGGGCATTGATGCCGTCACCGCCTTTCACCAAAGCATGTTGGAACAGCGAGAGCGTTTGCCCTTTGAAATTGACGGCATCGTGGTCAAGATCAACGCCCATGTTGACCAGCAACGGCTTGGCGAAAAGTCCCGCAGTCCCCGCTGGGCCGTTGCCCTGAAATTCGCCTCTCGCAAAGCCTGCACGCAGGTCCGGGATATTGTGGTGTCCGTCGGGCGAACCGGGACGCTGACGCCGGTGGCCTTATTGGCCCCGGTGGACGTCAGCGGCGTGACCATCAGCCGCGCCACGCTGCACAACATGGACGAAGTCGCGCGCAAAGACGTACGAGTCGGCGATACGGTTAAAGTCGAGCGGGCCGGGGACGTGATCCCCGATATTGTCGAACGGGTCCTGATTCCCGGTGAGCAACGTGCCAGCCCGTTTATGGCGCCGGATCACTGTCCCATGTGTCAGTCGGCCGTGGTCAAGGAAGGCCCCCTGCATTACTGTACGGGACTGACGGTGTGTTCGGCGCAACTCAAAGGGAGGATTGAACATTTTGCTTCCCATCGCGCGCTCAACATTGAGGGCTTTGGGAAAAAAACAGTTGCGCAGCTTGTTGATGCGGGCCTCGTCACGGATTTGTCGGGAATCTACCGTGTGAGCCTGGAACAAATTTTAGGCCTGGAACGATTCGCCGAGAAATCAGCCACGCAACTCCTTGCCGCCATCGCGCGCAGCAAGCGGCCTTCCCTGGAGCGGTTTCTGTTTGGCCTTGGCATTTATCATGTTGGCGTGCATGTGGCCCGCCTTCTCGCCGGTCACCTGGGTTCGCTGGAGACGCTGATGACCGCCACACCGGACAGGTTGTTGGCGATTCAGGACATCGGGCCGGAAATTGCGGAGAGCGTGGTGGGCTTTTTTGCCGAACCCCGCAACGTGAATGTGCTGCAAAACATGAAGGCCCTGGGCGTTGAGGTGCAGGACGTTCCCCGTGAGACGCATGCGTCTGCGATATCCTTGAGCGGGAAAATTTTCGTGTTCACCGGCTCGCTTGATCGTATGAGCAGACAGGAAGCCAGCCGGCGGATTCAGGAACGGGGAGGCAGGGTCACCGCAAGCGTCAGCGCACACACACATTACGTCGTGGCGGGGGAACACCCGGGGAGCAAATTAGACGATGCCAAACGGTTGGGCGTTGCGATCCTTGACGAATCACACTTGCTTGCACTCATTGGAAACCCCGACACCCACTAAACGGCCAGTAGGCACGGGCGGCATTATTCGGAAGGGACCATGGGCGTCGGCTCCGTATGCTGGGGCTGTGCCTCCTCCATTTTATGGATCTGGACGCTTTTAATGGATTTTTCATCGGCGTCACGCACCGTCAGCCTGCAGCCGTCCACGCGCAGTTCTTCCCCCACCGAAGGAATGTGTCCGAGTTGCTGTTGAATCAGACCGCTGATGGTGTTCTGGTCTTCGTCGTCCAAGTCGACTTTGAGGAATTCGTTGATTTTGCGAACTTCCGTTCGTCCATTGACCAATATTTTATTTTTTGCGAGCCGCTTGATGAATTCTTCGGTAATATCGGTCTCGTCCAGAATTTCGCCGACCACTTCTTCTAAAAGATCCTCTGTGGTGACCAGTCCCATCACCTCGCCAAATTCAGTCACGACCATGGCAATATGCCGTTGCTGCTGCTGAAACTGTTTCAATAAATCATCCGCCGGTTTGGTCCCGGGGATGAACAGGGGCGTGCGGGCCAGTTCTTTCAGCGTGCTGTCCTGATTTCCCTGTGCCAGTTCACGCAACGCATGATTCCGATACAGAATCCCCGTCACATTATCGAGATTGCCGTCGTGGATGGGAATCCTGGAGTATTTGGATGTGAATAATTGTTCTTTGGCGGCGCCCAGGGAAAGATTGCCATCCAGGCCAAACATATAAATTCTTGGGGTCATCACGTCTTCGGCTTTCAGATCAGTGAACTCAAACACGTTTTTAATCATATTCACTTCGTCTGTTTCGATGACCCCGGCTTTGCCTCCGGCCTCAAGCATGATCATCAATTCCTCTTCCGTCGTAAACGGCACGGTCAGACCCTCTCCTCCGGTCAATTTCAGAATCAGCGGTTCCAGCAGGAACAAAATCGGGGAGAAGAGTCGCTCAATCCAGTAGATGGGATGAGCAAACAGCTGGACGGCGACATCCGAGTGCTTGGCGCACAGTGTTTTTGGAATAATTTCTCCAAACAACAGCACCACCATCGTCAAGAGCCCTGTGGCCACCGCCACTCCCTCGGATCCAAAAAATTGAAAGGCCGCGATGGAGACGAGGGACGCCGCTGTCAGGTTGACCACGTTATTCCCGATTAAAATCGTGGAAAGAAGCCGTTGGGGATTTTGTTTCAGCCGCTGCGCTTTGTGGGCGGCCCGGCGTCCTTCCTCCACCATGGTCTGCAAACGGCTTTCCGTGATAGAGAAAAACGCAATCTCCGCTCCCGAAAAAAATCCGGAGAGGAGTAAACAAATTAAAATGGCGGCAAATTCCATAGCGTCAGATCAGAGCGGACGCTCATGCCCGGGCAGGAAGGCAAAGCCATAGGGACAAACCATGTCTTTCATCTGTGAGGGCTGTGCATTGAAAAACGGCGAAAGAATAGCAGGAAGGGTGGTTGGAAATCCTTGCGCTGATGACGGGAGTTTCGTCTGGGACCGTCGTCATTCATTGGTATGATTATCCTAGCACAGGACATTCTGCCTTGCAACATGGTTCGCCGCACGGTGTGATGGCAATCGCACACCGCTGACCCCGGATCATTCGGGAGCCTCCATCGGTCAGAAACGGGCGATGCCGAGGGACGTTTCCGGCCATGCGAATAAAACTCTTTAATTTATCAAAGAGTTATGAGCCATCATTCTGAACGGGTATCGACTCAAAGGCGTAGCATGATTTACTCACCACGGGAAAAATTGTAAAAATGGGCGTGCTGCAGGGAATCACGCCGGTTTCCGTTCCCGGATTCAACGTGAGATGTAAATTGACAAAATTAAAACTCAACCCTTCCTGCCAGGGGTGCGCTTGCGCCGCCGCATACGTCTGGACCGTATCTGAAGCATAGGATCGGGTCATCAGCCCGGCCCCTCCCTGGAGCCCGTATTCAGCCAGGTCCGGGGCGCCCTGTATCAGAATGGAAATCTTTGAGGCGTCAAACCAGATTTTCAATTTGCAACTCACCTGAATGAACGGCCCAAGGCTGCCGATATATTCAAGCACGGCGAGCGGGTAGGCATATTCCGGAGGCACGTCGCCGGACGAGGGCGCGCACCGGGCGAGAAACTCGGCATCTTTCACGCCGGAGACGGACACAAACAGAAGATGCGGATCATCGAGCGCAATGTCATGGACTTGTCCGTCATGGTACCCGCAGAGTTTTCCCAATTCATATCGAAGCGGATAGGAGAACCCCATGGTGGCGTAAAAAATTCTGATACCCGCGTCAAGCGGATCATCGGGGCGACGGCTGATTTTCAAATCAAACGGCAGCATGATATGAAACCCGGCGGTCCGCACGGCCATGAACGGGGCGCAGGCGCCGGGAAATTCTTTATGCAGGGCCGTCTGATCCGGGTCAAATTTCCCGGGTGCCCCGCCAAATTTTTGAGCGATTTTGGCTTCTTTGGTCAGCTTGTACTTGCTTTGGTAATACGCGCCGGCGTGCCGTTGCGCCAGATCCAGAAAATAGCCGGGGAGATCCGCCTCGACAAACATTGTGTGGCGGTCGGGCGCCGAACGCCGGTCTGATTTCATCGCGTCGGTATAAATGCCGAACTCGGCGCTGGTTTGCTGAATATCCTGATCCAGCTCCCGCGCAAGCTCCGGATCAAGGAATCGCGTCTGCGGCAGGAGTTGGCGGGCCTTCCGCAGTAATTCCAGTTTGAGCGAGTATCGCTTTGGTTCTGCGGCAATCGTCCCGGCGACGGCCAGGGTCAGCGTAAACTGTTCCTCCGCGGAAAGCCCGAGCGTGGTCAGGTCCTGCTCACGAAGAAACGTCAGGGCCAACGGGCCGAAGGCCGCTTCACGACGAAGATGTAACGTCAGGAGAAAATTCAGGTGTGAACGGGCTTCATCCTGGGTCATGAGTCTATGGACGATGCTTGTGCCAGGGCCATCGGATCAGACCGGAAAAACGGCAAAGCGCACAGAAGGGAATCTCTGTCAATGGTTTGCACGGGAAAGCATGCATGGATATCACTGTTCTCTCGTCGGTGAACCATCTTTGCACAAATCCGGTTTTTTGCCAAGCGCGCCGCGTGCCTGATTTCCGGAACATGCGTGCCTGCGAGGAGGCGGGAATGCGGGACGGGAACGCTCAAGACAGCCGTGCGCCACGGTCGCAAGACGCCTCTCCGCGTGATGTCGTTCAGCCTTCGTGCCCAATCCGGCCTTCGGTAAACAACGTCCCCCTGAGTTCGCGATCCATGACGCTGTCCTTTCGCCGGATCCATTCAAGCACCATGGCGGCGTGCTCCTTTTCCTCATCGCGGTTGTGTGCCAGGATGCGTTTCAGGTCCTGATCCCTGCATGCGTCGACCCGCTGGTTGTACCAATCCACCGCTTCCAGTTCTTCCATCAGGGACACAATGGCGCGATGCATATCCCGTGTGGCATCGGACAGTTCCTCTCCGGGTTCATGATAACCTTCGTGTGCCATAACACCACCTTCCTGGTCAAAGTGCCCGATCGCGCGAAGCGATCACTGTGACCGCGTGTCATTCGCCATGGCAATGGAGACATTCCGTTGCAATCCTGCATATTTTGCGCGGCGAATGGGTGAGCCTTCAAAACAACGGGTAAATTCCTCTTCGCTCAATGTCGCCAGATGAGACAACCTGGGGCCCCGAGTCAGCTCGCGGGGATAAAACGCCGTTTCGTCGGTGGCCGGCGCCGCGGTGTTATAGGGACAGGCATCCAGACAATCATCGCAGCCGAAGATGCGGTTGCCCATGTGATGCTGGACGTCCCGCGCAAGCGCCTGCCTGTCTCCGCGATACTCAATGGTGAGATAGGAAATGCACAGCCTGGCATCCACGACGTAGGGTTCGACAATGGCCCCGGTCGGACAGGCCTGGAGGCAGAGGGTGCATGTCCCGCACAGATCTGTGCCCGGTTCGTCGGCCTCCAATGCCGTCGTCGTTAAAATTTCTCCAAGCAGCAGCCATGAGCCGAACGCAGGGGAGACGAGATTGGAATGTTTGCCGATCCAGCCCAACCCGGCCTGTTGTGCCCAGAATTTTTCCATCACCGGGCCGGTATCCACGTACCGGCGTGTGTGACAGTCCGGCTCAAGACCCTTGATTTCCCGTTCCAGGATTTTGAGCTTTTTCCGGAACACGTGATGGTAATCCCGGCCCCAGGCATACCGGGCAATCCGTCCGTTTCCCTGTCGCTCATCTGCGGCAACGTCGGTCCAGTAATTCATGCCCACGGCAATCACAGAGCGGCAGTTCGCCAGCACCTCGGAGGGATCGGCCCGGCGGTGAGGATTGCGGTCCATCCACGCCATGGCGCCATGATACCCCTGCGCCAGCCAACGTCCCAAATGGGCAAGGCGATGGTCACGGGAGCGGTCCTCCGGACGGGGATTCGTGGTGGAGGACCTGGAGGGAACACGGGCCACGCCCACCGCGTGAAACCCAAGGTTCAGGGCGGCATGTTTAATGCGGTCGGTTAATGTGAGCGAGGGCGGCATGGCGATGACGAAAGGATCGCCTGTCGGTTACTCCTCATAGATTGTTCTTGGCTGGACCGAGGGCGGTGTGTCTTCGCACGCGAACATCACACTGAACCGGGCGGAACAATGCTCTGTGCCGCATGCCCCGCAGGCGCCAACGATCCTGGTGGTCCAGTCGGTTTTTTGGTTGTCAATGGCACACGAGGTTTTCCCGCCTTTGGAGATGTCAATCCACCGGGCTTCATATCCGGGAAAGGTTGCGACCCGGCATCCGGACGGGATCGGCACGTCACAACTGCGGCCCTGTTCTCCTTTGACCATTCCCAAATTGCAAATGGATTCGGTGCGGGGCTCCGCTCCGCCCTCCGCACTCCCCATGCACAGGATTCCACCGATCATGACGGCCATGCCCACATGTTTCACGACAAGCCCCTCCCGGTTCTCATTCTCCCGCTTCCCCCGCAACATCGGGTTCACTGTAACACAACATTCCCGACCGGAGCCAGCGCCGACAGCGTGAGGCCAAAAAAAGAAGGCCCGGGAATGTCCCCGGGCCTTCAACAGCGAACGATAGCCCACGTGACGGGCCAAATGGGACAGCGATTACATCATCCCGCCCATGCCACCCATGCCGCCCATGTGGTCATGACCGCCCATGCCGCCGCCTTCTTTTTTCTCCTCGGGCAAATCGGTGATGGTGACCTCGGTGGTCAACATCAGCCCTGCGACGCTTGACGCATTCTGCAATGCGCAGCGCGTGACCTTGGTGGGATCAATGACACCCGCATCAACCATGTCAACATATTCGTCCACAGCGGCATTGTACCCATGATTGGCCTTATCCTTGCGCACCCTGTCCACGACGATTGAACCTTCAACACCGGCATTTTCCGCAATCAGCCGGATAGGTTCTTCGCACGCCCGTCGAACAATGTTGACGCCAAATTGCTGGTCGCCCGCCAATTTCATCTTTTCCAGGGTCGGCACGGTTCGCAGCAACGCGACGCCGCCGCCGGGGACAATCCCTTCTTCCACCGCGGCTTTCGTCGCATGCAGTGCGTCTTCCACGCGGGCTTTCTTTTCTTTCATTTCGGTTTCGGTTGCCGCGCCGACGTTGATGACCGCCACGCCGCCCACGATTTTCGCCAACCGCTCCTGCAATTTTTCGCGGTCATACTCCGACGTGGTTTCCTCGACTTGCGCCTTGATTTGCTTCACCCGGCCTTCAATCTGCTTGGGATCTCCGGCGCCTTCCACGACCGTGGTATTGTCTTTATCAATCGTCACCCGCTTGGCGCGCCCAAGATCTGTCAGTTTCACGTTCTCCAGCTTCACGCCGACTTCTTCGGAAATGACCTGTCCGCCGGTGAGAATGGCAATATCTTCCAGCATGGCCTTCCGACGGTCGCCAAACCCCGGGGCTTTGACCGCCGCGATATTCAGGGTGCCGCGCAGTTTATTGACCACCAGGGTCGCCAGCGCTTCCCCTTCAACATCTTCGGCAATAATGACCAGCGGCTTGCCCATTTTGGCGACCTGCTCCAGGATGGGGAGCAAATCTTTCATGGCGCTGATTTTCTTTTCGTGGATGAGGAGGAAGGCGTCTTCAAGCGCGGATTCCATCCGTTCCGCATTGGTGACGAAATACGGAGAAATGTATCCTCGATCAAACTGCATGCCTTCAACCACGTCCAGCGAGGTGCTCATGGACTTGGCTTCTTCAACGGTAATGACCCCGTCCTTCCCGACCTTGTCCATGGCTTCGGCAATCAGGTCGCCGATGGTCGGATCGTTGTTGGCGGAAATTGAGCCAATTTGCCCGATTTCTTTCTTGGTTTGACAGGGTTTGCTCAGCTCCTTCAGCGTCTGAATGGCCGACTCAACCGCTTTGTCAATCCCGCGTTTCAACTCCATGGGATTCGCGCCGGCGCTCAAGTGCTTCACGCCTTCACGGAAAATGGCCTGTGCCAGCACGGTGGCCGTCGTGGTGCCGTCACCGGCCACGTCGCTGGTTTTGCTGGCCACTTCCCGCACCAGTTGCGCACCCATATTCTGATAGGGATCTTTCAGCTCAATTTCTTTTGCGACGGTGACGCCGTCCTTGGTGATCGTCGGGGCGCCAAATTTCTTGTCCAGAATGGCGTTCCGGCCCTTGGGGCCCAACGTGACTTTGACGGCGTTTGCCAGTTGATTCACACCGTGGAGAATCGCGTTCCTGGCCTGGTCACTATATAACAGCTGCTTCGCCATGATTTTCCTCCCTCAAATTTAAAGTATCGCTTGCACTGCTCTCACAATCCCGTCAGCGTTCCCGAAGCCGGGGAGTCGCGCGTCAGGAATTAACAAACACGCCCAGAATGTCTTCCTCTTTCAGAATCAAACAATCGTCGTTGCCGATTTTGATTCTGGTGCCGGAATACTTGTCAAACAGGACCTGGTCGCCGACTTTCAGGGTGTTGACGTCTTTCCCGACGCCCTCAACCTTGCCGCGTTGCGGTTTTTCTCTGGCGGAATCGGGGACATAAATCCCCCCGGCCGTCCGCTCAAGTTCTTCCGTGTACGTCACGAAAATCCGGTCGCCAAGGGGCAAAAATCCTCTGGCCGCCTCCCCCTTGCCTGTTTCTTTTTCTTTCGTTTGTGTGCCCATGTGACAAATTCCTCCTTTGGTTGCACGCGTCAGGTTTCGACATGTGGTGCAGGGCTGAACATGCGGATCGCATGCAAACCTCTGATTTGAGGCTGCCCATGACTCGCTCATCTAAAAGGTAAGATGGTTTTTCTCCAAGTCAAGGCGGAAGGACGAAAAAATGTCAAGATCATGGGGAAGCGGTGACTGGACGACGGAACACTCTGGATGGCCCCTAGCCTCGCAGCTCGTCGAAATCCTGCAACTCGGCTTTCATAAACTCCCGTAATTTCTTGATAATTTTCGCCTCAATCTGTCGGGACCGCTCTTTGGTAATTGAATACTTGCGGCCAAGTTCTTCCAGGGTGACGGGCGTTTCCGAGAGTAGCCGGTTCCGAAGGACATCTTCATCCCGTTCCGTCAGGGTCTGCGAAAATTCCCCTAATTTTTTCCGAAACAGCCGCCGCAATTCTTCCCGGGCCAGCGATTCCTCAATGCCGGATGCTTGGGAGGGGAGCATATCCAGAAACGTCTCACCGGTCCCGTCCCGGCTGATGGGCTGATCCAGCGATAATTCCCATCCGTTCAGTCGCTGGTCCATTTCCAGAACGTCCCGTTCCCGCACCTGGAGACGGTCGGCGAGGAGTTTGGTATCGGGGACAAAGCCCTGGCGTTCCAGCTTGGCCTTTTCTTTTTTCAAGTTATAAAAGAGCTTGCGTTGGTCCTGCGTCGTGCCGATTTTGACCAGGCGATGGGAGTTGAGGAGATACCGGAGGATGTACGCCCGGACCCACCAGGCCGCATAAGCATAAAAGCGCACGTTCCGGGAGACGTCGAATTTTTTAATGGCCTGCATCAACCCGACGTTGCCCTCCTGAATCAGGTCCATTTGATCGGCGCCGGTATGGGCATATTCCGAGGCAATGGCCACCGCCACCCGGAGATTGGCTAAAATCAACTTGACGCCCGCATCACGACTGCCTGTTGTCTGATACTCGTGAAACAGCCGCAATTCTTCCTCTTTGGACAAAAACGGATAGCGCCGGACCTCGGCGAGGTAACGGTCCAGCGCGGTGCTGGGCACAAGGTCCATTTGATCGGAGGTGTCGGCGACGGGCGCATCCGGGTCAAAGGAAAATTCCACCTCAAGCGACGCGGGCACGTCTTCTTTTTCGAGTTGACTGTCGTCCTGATGATCCAACGGGGTCAGGTGCTCCATCTGCGTATGTCCAGGTGTCCTGCCGTCAGGGAGAGACGCGCGATCGCCTGCAATTATAAACCCTGACCGGGGGAATCACAAAAACATGGTCTGGCGCACGGGTGTCATTCAGCCGCCCGCCGGCCATGACGATGGGGCATTGCGACGGTGCATGACGATACTCTAGAGTCCTGCGCAACCGCGGCGCGGGCAAGAACCCCTTGTGCGCGGACCAGGTCGGCGTCACGCTGTTGCATTGTTGTACGGTGCCTTGTCCATGAAATTCCACGCCCTCACACGCGGTCACTGGCCTTCGTTATTCGGAGCCTGGTTGCACTTTGAAGTCAGTTTTGTCGCCTGGCTCCTGATCGGCGCGCTGGGCGTTGCCATGGCGCAGGAGTTTGCCTTGAGCGCCACGCAGAAAGGGTTCCTGGTCGCCGTTCCACTATTAAGCGGGGCCTTGTTACGCATCGTGGTGGGCTCTTGCGCGGACCGGTTTGGCGCCAAACCGGTCGGACTCGGCTTGCTGGGGATGACGACCGTGGCCCTGCTGTGTGGATGGTTGTCCGGCCACAGTTACGCCCAAATGGTTGGGGTTGGTCTGCTGCTGGGGTCCGCCGGGGCCAGTTTTGCCATTGCGCTTCCGATTGCAAGCCAGGCCTATCCGCCCCGGCATCAGGGGCTGGCCATGGGCATCGCCGCGACCGGCAACAGCGGAGGCATTCTGGCCGCCTTGCTGGCGCCGCGTCTTGCCGAGCAGATCGGATGGCATGGCGTGTTCGGTGTGATGATCGTGCCCGTTGTCCTGACGGCGGGGGTCTTTGCCCTGGTCGTGCATGACCGTTCTGTGCGAAATCCGGCACGCGGCGGGCACCGCCTGGCGGACTCGTTTCGCATGGCCTGTCGCGAACGAGTCATGCAGTGGCTGTGTTTTTTCTATGCGGTCACGTTTGGAGGGTTTGTGGGTTTTGCCAGTTTTCTGCCGATTTTTTTTCACGATCAATATGGTCTTGACATAATCACGGCCGGGATGATGACGGCGCTCTGCGTGTTGGCCGGCAGTCTCGCGCGACCGATGGGCGGCTATGCGGCCGACCGGAGCGGCGGTCTGCACTTGTTGCGAGCGGGGTTGCTGTGCGTCGGAGGATTGTGTGCGCTCCTGGCCTGGTTGCCGCCGCTTGGCTGGGCGGTGCCGGGCACGATGATGACCCTGTTTTTTCTGGGCTTTGGAAACGGGGTCGTCTTTCAGGTGGCCTCGCTTCGCTACCTGGACATGATGGGAACGGCGTCGGGATTCATCGGGGCCGCCGGCGGCGTGGGCGGGTTTTTGCTGCCCGTCTGGCTTGGACTGTTCAAGGATGCCACGGGAACGTATGCGGGCGGATTGCTGATATTCGCGGCGCTTGCCGGGATTGCGGCGGGCAGTGTGGCCCGTATGCCGCGAACCATGCCTGTGACCGGAAGACGGTGAGACGGTCTTCCGGTCGGACGATTATGGCTTGATATACACGTAGCCCTGCCGCTGAAGATCAGCGATGCGTTTGACCGCGACGGGATGGGCCGTGGGCTTGAAACCGGCGACGATTTTGTCCAGGGGCGTCCCGAACAATTTCATGGAGACCTGGCACATTTCGGCATTGACACCTTCGTCAATGACGGTTTTCAGTTTTTTCTCCAGCTCCGGGTCAATGGATGCTTTTTTGAACAGGTGCAAGGCGGGCCCGTGCACGACCAGCGTGATGTCAATATGGTCAGGACCGCCTTCGGCCTCAATATGCTTATGGATCAGCGCCATGGCATATTTCGCCACATCCGGATCTTTTCCATCCACGTGGTAGAGCACTTTGACCTTGTCCTGCATGGAAGCCGTGGCGGTGTCCGGAACGTGCCGGCCCACCACGAGCAGTGACAGCACAAGCAACGACAGCACGGCGAATCCTGGGTTGAGGGTCTTCATGGTAGCCTCCTGTCTGCGAAGGATGCTGGCAAATGTTGCGGGTGAAAAGCCTGTGGACAGTATGCCGACCGTTCAGCGTAAAAGTAAAGCGTCCAAAGCCCGCCCTCGCGCACGGTGTCCGCACTTTTCATTGACAGGCGCACGGAAACCCCATATATACTTATCATTTGTGGCACAAGGGACGGAACCATGAGCGTTGTTTTTCATACCATTGCCGAGGCGCTTGCCGATATTCAGGCCGGGAAATTTGTCATCCTGGTGGACGACGAAGATCGGGAAAACGAAGGGGACATGGTGATGGCGGCCGAGTCGGTGACCCCGCACGCCATCAACTTTATGGCGACACATGCCCGCGGTCTCATTTGTCTCACCCTGACGGCCGAACGAGTCGGCCAACTCCATTTACATCCCCAGACAGCAGAGAATACCGCTCCGTTTGGCACGGCCTTTACCGTGTCCATTGACGCGTCGCGCGACATCACCACGGGGATTTCAGCCGCCGACCGGTCCATGACCATCCGCATGGCCGTGGACCCGGCCTGCAAACCCGCTGATTTCACCAGGCCGGGCCATATTTTCCCTTTGCGGGCGCATGATGGCGGCGTCCTCAAGCGGGCGGGGCAAACCGAGGGGTCCATTGACTTGGCTCGCCTGGCGGGCCGGTATCCGGCCGGGGTGATTTGTGAAATTATGAATGATGACGGAACGATGGCGCGGGTTCCGGACCTTGTGGAATTTTCCAGGCGGCACGGCGTGAAGCTCATTACCATTAAAGATCTCATTCAATACCGGTTGGCACGTGAGACGTTTGTGAAACAGTCCGTGAGCGCCCACTTGCCGACGGTCTTCGGCAATTTTGAAGTCCGGGTCTTTGAGAATGAACTGGATAGCGGCACGCACATTGCCCTGGTCAAAGGCCGCATTGACGAATCGCCCACCCTCGTGCGCGTTCACTCGGGATGTCTCACGTCGGATGTGTTTGGCTCCTTGCGTTGCGACTGCCGGGACCAACTCCAGCGGGCCATGGAAATCATTGAAAAGGAAGGCCGGGGGGTGTTGCTGTATTTGAACCAGGAGGGGCGGGGCATCGGGTTGCTCAATAAAATCAGGGCCTATCACCTCCAGGACCAGGGGAGCGATACCGTGGAAGCCAATCTGCAGCTTGGGTTCAAACCCGACTTGCGGGATTACGGCATCGGCGCGCAAATTCTGGTGAATTTGGGATTAACGCAAATTCGTCTCATGACGAATAACCCGCGAAAAATTGTCGGGCTTGAAGGCTACGGTCTCACGGTGACCGAGCGTGTTCCTCTTGAAATCGCCCCCAGGGAAGACAATGTCCAGTATCTGCGAACGAAAAAGTCCAAACTCGGGCACCTGTTGAACAATGTTTGATCGTCCGCGCCTCCGCATTCCGCAACCATGAACCGCCTGGCTGTCCCGTGAAACCCACTGAAGGCCATCTGAACGCCAGGGATTTGCGATTTGGCATTGTGGTGAGCAAATTCAACGAATCCGTGACGCGTCGACTGGAAACCGGCGCGTGTGAAACGTTGATAGAGCATGGAGCCTGCGAGGATGCCATTCAACTTGTTCGCGTTCCCGGCGCGTTTGAAATTCCGTTGGTGGCCCGGCAATTGGCCCACTCCAGGCAATATGACGCGGTCATTTGTCTGGGCGCGGTGATCAGGGGCGGCACCCCGCATTTTGATTTCATCAGTGCGGAAATGAGCCGGGGCATTGCCCAGGTCTCCCGGGACGCGGGCATTCCCGTGATCTTCTGCGTGCTGACGACCAATACCATAAAAGAGGCGCTGACCAGGGCCGGCGCCACCGCCGCCAAGCTCAACAGAGGGGTGGACGCCGCGCGTACCGCCATTGAAATGGCCACCCTCATGAAGGCATTGCATGAACGCGACCGAACGCCAACCGGTTTTCAATCACGCTGACCGTGCCGCTCCGCAACGATGACAGCCATGACCACGCGGGAACACCCTGATGATGCTTTGCCCCAACCACGAGGGGGGTCCACGCGGCATAATGCGCGCGAACTGACTCTCCAAATTCTTTTTCAATGGGATTTTCACGGTTCCACGGAATTTTGGCTGGACCAATTCTGGTCTCAACGGCACGCGACACAATCCGTTCGGGACTTTGTGGCGCAAGTCGTCACCGGCGTCCAAACCCATCACGTTGAAATTGATACCCTCATTGGGACGTATGCCAAAAACTGGACGGTGGCTCGCATGCCGACGGTGGACCGCAACATTCTTCGACAATCCATGTATGAATTGCTTTGGGTTCCCGACGTGCCGGCAAAAGTGACGGTGAACGAAGCCATTCAATTAGCCAAAAGTTTTGCGGACGATGAGACCAAACGCTTTGTGAACGGGGTGTTGGATCAATTCATCAGGCAGGACGCGCGGCTTGAACGCAAACGTCTTGAGCTCACCCCGTAATCGCGGCTTCCAGGCCATGGAATGATGCTGTTCCCCACCAGGAGACCCTTCCGATGATTGAACGGTATACCTTGCCCCGCATGGGTGCGGTCTGGACCGCGGACAAAAAGTATGACACGTGGCTGCAGGTTGAACTGGCCGTCTGCGAGGCGCTGGAAGAAACGGGCCAGGTCCCGAAGGGTGTGGCGCGGCGGATTCGACAAACTGTCACCCTCAATCCTGACCGAATCGCGGACATTGAACGCGTCACCAAACATGACGTGATTGCGTTTCTGGAATCCGTGGCCGAGCAGGCGGGGGCGGATGCCGGACATTTACACACGGGACTGACGTCCTCCGACGTGCTGGATACCGGGCTGGCCATGCAGGTCGCCGAGGCCACGGCTATTATTCTGGAAGATATTGATGCCCTGTTGGAGGTGCTGCGCACCCAGGCCTTCGCACACAAAGAAACGATCATGGTGGGACGGTCGCACGGCATTCACGGAGAACCTATGACGTTTGGATTGAAATGGGCCTTGTGGTACGCGGAATTCACACGGCACCGCACGCGCCTGGTCGCCGCCGGAAAGGATATGGCCGTGGGAAAACTGTCCGGGGCCATGGGCACGTGCGCGCACCTTCCGCCGCGCATTGAACAAGCCGCGTGTGCGAAGCTGGGCCTGCGGCCGGCGCCCGTGTCCAACCAGGTGGTGCAGCGAGACCGGCATGCCGCGTTTATCAGCACGTTGGCCCTGATGGCCGCCGGCATAGAACAGGTGGCCACCGAGATTCGCCACCTCCAGCGAACCGAAGTCCTGGAAGTTGAGGAATATTTCAGCGTGGGCCAAAAAGGCTCCTCGGCCATGCCGCACAAACGCAATCCGGTGGGGTCGGAAAACCTCTGCGGCCTGGCGCGCATCATTCGCGCCAACAGCATGGCCGCGCTGGAAAACGTCGCGTTGTGGCATGAACGCGACATCAGTCACTCCTCGGTTGAGCGCATCATTATTCCGGACAGTGCAATCCTGATTGACTACATGATCGTCCGGCTGACCACCCTCCTGGATACGCTGGTGGTGTATCCGGACCGGATGCTGAAAAATTTACACCTGACGGGCGGGCTGGTCTACTCCCAACGCCTGTTACTGGCGCTGGGAGAGCGGGGCATGGCACGCAAAGCCGCGTATGAAGCGGTGCAGCGCAATGCCATGCTGGCATGGAAAGAACGCGGCGCGTTTCAAGACCTCATTGCCCGGGATCCTGTCATCTCGCAAACCCTGACGCGCAAAGAAATTCAAGCCTGTTTCAACCCGCAATGGTACTGCCGTCACGTGACCCGGATCTACCGCCGGGTCTTTGGCGCCGGCGCCGTCTCCCGATCACGCGGATCGCAACGGGGAACACAACGCAAGGCGTCTTCATGATCAGGGCCACCATTCACGTCACGCTGAAACCGGGCATTCTGGATCCCCAGGGTCGGGCCATCCGGCAATCGTTGAACATGCTGGGGTTCTCTGCCGTCAACGACGTCCGGGTGGGAAAGTGTTTGGAAATTGAATTACACGAAGAAGACCCCGCTCAAGCGGAGGCGCACCTGAAAGCCATGTGTGAACAATTGCTCGCCAACCCGGTCATTGAACACTACCGTTACGAACTGGAACCCCAACCCTCCGTGCCGCCATCATGAAATGGGGCGTGCTGGTCTTTCCCGGGTCCAATTGCGACCGCGATTGCGCGTATGTCCTGTCGGAGACACTGGGGCAACAGGTTCGCCGCATTTGGCACGGCGACACCGCCCTGGGCGGGGTGGATGCCGTTGTGCTTCCCGGAGGCTTTTCATACGGGGATTACCTCCGCACCGGCGCCATGGCCAGTCTGTCGCCGATCATGACGGCGGTCCGGGAATTTGCCCGGACGGGCGGGCTGGTGCTCGGCATTTGCAACGGCTTTCAGATCCTGCTTGAGGCGGGACTCCTGCCCGGCGCCATGCGGCGCAATATCGGGCTGTCCTTTATTTGCGCGGACGTCCGGGTGAGACTGGAAAACGCCGCGACTCCGTTTACCCGCGCCTGTGAATCCGGACAAATCCTTCGGCTCCCCATCGCCCATGCCGAGGGCAATTACTACGCCGATCCGGTCACCCTCTCCACGCTGCAGGCCAATGCCCAAATCGTATTTCGTTATTGCCAGGCGGACGGGATCGTCAACGAGGCCGCCAATCCCAATGGCTCGCTCGATAACATTGCCGGAATTCGGAACGCGGCTGGCAACGTTCTGGGTCTCATGCCGCACCCCGAACGGTGCGCAGAAGCGGTGTTCGGCAACCAGGACGGCCTTCCCCTGTTCCGCTCCATGATCAAGGCCGTGACGGCCCACGGGTCAGGGCAGAGCACACCTTCCCCTTAATCATCATCAAGCACATCATCGGCGCCGTCGGGGAGTGACCGCGTCAAACGACGTCGCGGTGTCGTTTGCATCATGCGTCACCGTCACGGTCTGTTCATCATCCCCTGCGATAATTTCCGCCGAAGTCCCAACCATTTTCCATAGGCCAGCGGTGAAGCAGTCCGTGAAACAATCCGCCGTTTCGCGAAAGAAGGCCCGGCTCATGCCCGGCCAAACACGCTGTATGTCAGACACCCGCCTTGCCATGCGAAGATGGATTCCCGCTTTCGCGGGAATGACAGAAGGAGGAGCGGGAATGACAGAAGGAGGGCGGGAATGACAGAAGGAACGCAGGCGACTTTCTTTACCACGTCAGGGGGGACTTCTTTCCGTCATTCCCGTGCAAACGGGAATCCATCCGTCTGTTTGTATGTCAGGCACCCGTCTTGCCATGCGAAGATGGATTCCCGCTTTCGCGGGAATGACAGAACATTTCTCAACTTGAATTTTACTTTAAGTTTACTGCGGGCTAACTTTAGATTTACTTTAACTTTTCCAACAAACACCGCTCCCGGTGCGATCAGGCACACGGCAAAAGGCCAAAAATGTCCCGCATGATGTCCACAGGAGAGAGACAGAAAAAGGCGTGGGCGAATCCAGAAAGGGAGCCGTTACCGGCCAGGGATATGATAAAAAGCCGCAGGCTTCCGGCGTGAACACCTGCTCCGCAGGGGGTGGTTTATTGACTCAACAAGATGGTGCCGAGGGGCAGAATCGAACTGCCGACACCAGCCTTTTCAGGGCTGTGCTCTGCCAACTGAGCTACCTCGGCACATGGTATGAGCGACGGGGAGACCGTCACGTCCGGTTTGCTACAAAAACAATGGCGACATGGTGTAGCAGGATTGTCCGGGAAAAATCAAGGTGATGATGCAAAAACGGGCTTGCCGTCCGCAAAAGGAGGGGGGACATTCCTGTCCCCCTCCCCGTATCACTCCTTCTCACTGTCCAAGCGGCGCGGCGGACATTCCTGTCCCCCTCCCCGTATCATCCCTTCCGCTGTCCGGCGTTGCTTGACCTTGTTTGCCGGGCATGGGTATTCTCAACGACACACACGACAATCGCCCATAACCGCATCATCCATCGGGATTGTGCCGAAGCACGACCCTGGCACGAACAGGAAATCCATGCAGAAAAAACTGAACAAACCGCATACGACGGAGTCCACTGAAGACCCTGCTGCCGGCACAGACGAGAGCGTTGATCTCCCGGCGTATCTCCAAACGCTTCTTGAACAGGCCCGGTCCGCATCCCGCACGTTAAGCTGTCTGACGACATCGGTCAAAAACGCCGCGCTCCTGGCCATGGCCGAAAGCCTGGAATCCGCCACCGACGCGCTCCTTGAAGCAAACGCAAAAGACCTTGAAGCCTTTGACGCAGGCAACGGACAGGCGGCCATGGCGGATCGGCTCACGCTGACCCCGGATCGCATTCGGGACATGGCGGACAGCATTCGTCACATTGCGGCGTTGCGCGATCCCGTCGGCCAGTCGTCCAGCATGACGGAACGCCCCAACGGCATGACGGTCGGGCGGGTGCGAGTACCCATTGGGGTCATCGGGATTATTTATGAATCCCGTCCAAACGTCACGGCCGACGCGGCGGCGTTGTGTCTCAAGTCCGGAAACGCTTGCGTGCTTCGAGGCGGATCGGAAGCGATCCATTCCAACCGGGCCATTGCCGGCATCATCTCCGACGCGGCCCACGCAGCCGGGGTGCCCGAAGGCGCCGTATCCCTGGTTGAACGCACCGAGCGCGAGGCCGTCATCATGCTCCTGAAACAGGACCGGTTGATTGACGTGATCATTCCACGGGGTGGCGCATCGCTGATGCGCACCGTCAACGACCATTCAACCATCCCGGTGATTAAACATGATCAAGGCGTGTGCCACACCTATATTGACACCGATGCCGATCTCGCGATGGCCGAAGCCGTCAGCGTCAATGCCAAGATCCAGCGGCCGTCGACCTGTAACGCGATGGAAACCCTGCTGGTGCACCAGGGCATTGCCAGAAACTTTTTGCTCAAGGTGGGGAAAGTCTTGACCGCCGCGAACGTGGAAATTCGCGGTTGCGAAAAAACCCGCCGCTATATTCCCGAGGCGCGCCTCGCGGCCGACGACGATTACGGCCGGGAATTTCTCGCGCTGGTCCTGGCCGTCAGGGTGGTGAAAGACATGGATGAAGCCATGGAGCATATCCACCGGCACGGCTCCCGGCATACCGAAGTCATCGTCACCAGGGACTACAGCCGGGCCATGCGGTTTCTGCGGGAAGTCAACGCCGGCACCGTGATGATCAACGCCTCGTCCCGGCTCAATGACGGCGGCCAGTTCGGCCTGGGAGCGGAAATCGGCATCAGCACCACGTCCATTCATGCCAGGGGGCCCATGGGGCTGGAAGATCTGACCTGCTCCAAATACGTCGTCTATGGATCGGGACAGGTTCGGGAATAAGCCGCGCGCCCGCAGCAACACCCACGGGCCTCTGCGTCCTGATCGTCGTTCCCGCATACACCGGGACAGGGATATGGAATCGCCTGCACGGGACACGCGATCACTGGAAAGACGTTTCCGGGCGGTAGCCGCTTCAGCGGCCTCTTCGGCACGAGCGCGAGTTTGAACACGCCTTCCCCATTGTTTGCCTCCATGCTCCACACTCCGGGAACCTTGATGCTCCAGGGCAACCGGCCTCTTGCGGCCACGCCATCAACCGGCCACGTCACATGCCGCCGGCTTGACACCGGCCACCTGGTGTTTGACGGCCCCCTGGGACGACGCATCCTGCTGACCGATCCCGACGGTCATCCGCTGCATGAATGTGAATGGCGGGAATGTCCCGACGGGACGGTGCATCTGGTATCGGCCAGGTTGTATCTGGACTGGGGGCAGTGGGTGGGGCTGAAACCCGGCGGGCTGGTGAACACCAGGACGCTGGATTTGACGACGCGTCCCGGGTGGCAAACCCTGACCCGGCAGGATCTGCGCGTGATGGCCGCCCGTGCCATGAACGTCGCCCTGGCAGAAGTCGAATATTTTTATGCCGATGACGACCTGGTGATAGAGTCAACCGGGCAGGCCACGATTCGTCAACGCAAAGACGCGCTGTACGTGTTGGAAGACGGCGCCTTTACGCGGGCGCGTTTCATGTCCTGCATGAGTGCCATGCGCTGGGCATCCATTGATTACCTGCCGGTCGTGGAACTGTTTCAGTCGTTATTGCCCGGAACGGGCAGCGCCGCGTTTGAACTCATCCGCGGGTTGTATGATGACCAAAACCGCGAAGCCCCGCGCCCCCTGCGCTACCGGGGCATTCCCACGTATCCGTCGGAAGCCGCCTTTGGCCTCTTCAGCAACTTTTTTACCGCCAGGCACCGGGGCCAGGCGCCGCCGGCTGCCGTCTTCATGGATGCGTCCAGGTCGCATGAAGTGGAGTGGCTGCCGGCGCCGCATCCACCGGTGCGCCACGTAGCTCCTCATCATGGAATATGCCTGACGGTCAAACACGGGCACGTGCGCAAGGCGACCAGGCTGGATGACACCAGCGGTCTCCCGTTTATGCCCCCGAACCGGCAGGGATTCGCGCCCGGCGGAAAACGGCTGGCCGTCCAAGACGGACGGCTGCGGCTTACCGATCACCGGAGTGCGCACGAGATTCCCCTGGAGCCGGGCTGGGGCGTCACGCAAAACGCGGATGCCGGGACAGCGCCGGGAGCGGGGAGCCGGCACGAGCATTCATGGGAAGACATGTTCCCCGACGGCCCGCCCGCCGTCTCGCCACGTGAAGCCTGCTCGGCCATCCTGCTCTATCCGGAAGATGAGTCGGTCATCGGCGACCTTGCGAGCCAGCCGTTTGTGGCGGATTTCTGGCACGACCTCATTGAGAGCGACCCCTCCCTGGCCACGCACGTCCGGCATGATGCCGATGTGCTCATTCACGGGTTTGACGCCTGTATTGCCGCCTTGCCGGTCAACGATTGTCCCTCGGTGACGATACTCTACACTCACGGCGCCCATGCGCAGAAACAGGCCCAGGGTCTCTGGAATCAATTCACCCGCCGTCGTCAGGCCCAGCCCGCCGTCCCGCCGGCCCACCGGCCCACCCACCGTTTTGTAAGCGACAAGACCGGCCTTCGTGACGTGTACCAGGCCCGGTATGATCTCATATACGTCTGGCTGCCGTTTGCCGCGTATGATGAGACGGCAACGCTCCGGGAGTCCATGCAACGCATCCATGGGGGACTGCGGCGCAACGGTCTGGCGTGGCTCGCCGGGCCGGACTCACTTCCCGCGCTCCTTTCCGGTTTGGACGTGGACATTGTGGGAATGGAGCCGGTGTCGACGTTACAGCCCTTTGCCCTGCACAAATCCATTTTGCCGCGAGCCACACTACATCCGCGCCTGCACGCATGGATTCTCAAAAAACGCTGATTTCGTCTGCGGTGTCTTTGCGTGTTTTTATCCGGCCCTGGCTGGTTTTATCGGAGGGGGGGAGGGGAGAACGGGAGGGAGTGGAGTAGAGGGAGAGGGGGGGGGATAGAGTAGAGCAGAGCAGAGCCGGGTAGCATTTCCGCCCTCCTTCTGTCATTCCCCCTCCTTCTGTCATTCCCGCGAAAGCGGGAATCCATCTTCGCATGGCAAGGCGGGTGTCTGGCCCACAAACAGACGGATGGATTCCCGTTTGCACGGGAATGACGGAAAGAAGCCCACCCCTGGAAGGAGGGAGATCGGAAACTTAAAGGAGAGGGGACATTCCTGTCCCCTGCCTTTAGTCCCCTCCGAAAGAATGGAAATCAGAAAGAAAGAGCGGGAGCGCAGAGAGCGCTACCCGAATGCCGCGGCTGCCAACGCCATTGCTACCACCGGGGGACAGGAATGTCCCCCCTCCGTTACCAGCTCCACTCCCATTGCAATTGAAGGCGGTGCTCGTTATTGGTGGTGGCTCGCTCGCGGTGGGCGGCTTCCAGATTCAGCTTCATGCCGGGCGATAACTCCCAGCGCGCTCCCATGCGCTGCGTCTGACCGCCGCCTTGCTGCAACGACGCGGCCAGGTACGGGTGGACCATCCCGAACGATGACGGCAGACCATAGCCGACTTCACTGTCCATCCGCATCCGCGCCGAAGGCGCGGACGATGACATGCCGCCGGGCGTGACACCACCCAGCGTGCCGGCCTGCCAGAGTTGCTCTATGCCTCTGTTCTCCTGGCCGTAGCTCGGCGACAGGCTGAACGACAGGCCGTGGCCGTCAGGCCCCGGCGTGAGCCGTAACGCACCGCTGACGCCCCATTCATCGTATGGGGTGTCTGGCCTACAAACAGACGGATAGATTCCCGTTTGTACGGGAATGACGGAAAGAAGCCCCCCCTGACATGGCAAAGAAAGTCGCCTGCGTTCCTTTTGTCATTCCCGCACTCCTTCTGTCATCCCCGCTCCTTCTGTCATTCCCGCGGAAGCGGGAATCTATCTTCGCATGGCAAGGCGGGTGTCTGACATACAAACAAAAGGATGGATTCCCGTTTGCACGGGAATGACGGAAAGAAGACCCCTCCGGAAGGAGGGAGATCGGAAACTTAAAGGAGAGGGGACATTCCTGTCCCCTGCCTTTAGTCCCCTCCGAAAGAATGGAGATCAGAAAGAAAGAGCGGGAGCGCAGAGAGCGCTACCCGAATGCCGCGGCTACCAACTCCACTGAAACCACCGGGGGACAGGAATGTCCCCCCTCCGTTACCAGCGCCACTGCCATTGCAATTGAATGCGGTGCTCGTCATTGGCGGTGGCGCGCTCGCGGCGGGTACCTTCCAGATTCAGCTTCATGCCGGGCGATAACTCCCAGCGCGCGCCCATGCGCTGGGTCTGACCGCCGCCTTGCTGCAACGACGCGGCCAGGTACGGGTGGACCATCCCAAACGATGACGGCACACCATAGCCGATTTCACTGTCCATCCGCATCCGCGCCGAAGGCGCGGACGATGACGTGCCGCCGGGCGTGATGCCACCCAGCGCGCCGGTCTGCCAGAGTTGCTCTATGCTGCTATTCTCCTGGCCGTAGCTCGGCGACAGGCTGAACGACAGGCCGTGGCCGTCAGGCCCCGGTGTCAGCCGTAACGCGCCGCTGACGCCCCATTCATCGTATGGGGTGTCTGGCCTACAAACAGACGGATAGATTCCCGTTTGCACGGGAATGACGGAAAGAAGCCCCCCCGGACGTGGTAAAGAAAGTCGCTCGCCCTCCTTCCGTCATTCCTGCTCCTTCCGTCATTCCCCCTCCTTCTGTCATTCCCGCGGAAGCGGGAATCTATCTTCGCATGGCAAGGCGGGTGTCTGACATACAAACAAAAGGATGGATTCCTGTTTGCACGGGAATGACGGAAAGAGGCCTCCCCCGGAAGGAGGGAGATCGGAAAGTTAAAGGAGAGGGGACATTCCTGTCCCCTGCCTTTAGTCCCCTCCGAAAGAATGGAAATCAGAAAGAAAGAGCGGGAGCGCGAAGCGGTAAAGGGAGCGAGGGAGCGAGAGCGCGAAGCGCGCTACCCGAATGCCGCGGCGGCCAACGCCGCGGCTACCACCGGGGGACAGGAATGTCCCCCCTCCGTTACCAGCGCCACTGCCATTGCAATTGAATGCGGTGCTCGTCATTGGCGGTGGCGCGCTCGCGGCGGGTACCTTCCAGATTCAGCTTCATGCCAGGCGATAACTCCCAGCGCGCACCCATGCGCTGGGTCTGACCGCCGCCTTGCTGCAACGACGCGGCCAGGTACGGGTGGACCATCCCAAACGATGACGGCAGACCATAGCCGACTTCACTGTCCATCCGCATCCGCGCCGAGGGCGCGGCCGATGACGTGACGCCGGACGTGACACCACCCAGCGCACCAGTCTGCCATAGTTGCTCTATGCCGCTATTCTCCTGGCCGTAGCCCGGCGACAGGCTGAACGACAGGCCGTGGCCGTCATTCCCCGGGGTCAGACGTAACGCGCCGCTGACGCCCCATTCATCGTAGATGCCCAGCGTCAGGAGACGGCCACGACCGGAGAGCGTCAACCCGGGCATGGCATCACTCCATTCCACACTGCCGCCCACTTCCAGGCCTTTGCCGCTTGGGCCGTCGCCGGAATCACTGCGCACGCCCACTTCCAGGCCGGTGCGCAGACTGCCGTACCTCATGGCGCTCCGCGTATGACTCGCCTCCAGGCCAATGCGCACGCGACGGTTTTTCAAGTCCTCAAAGCCGTCCTCGTCCTCGTCCATTTCCACCCAGAGCGCCGTGCCGTCGCCGCGCACCCGCAACTCGCTAAGCCCGCCCGCAATGAGCGCGTCCGAGGCATACACCTGCCCGCTCACGCCCGCGCTTATCGAGCCATACCACAGGTCACTCTCGCGCCGCTCGCCCGAGTCGTTCAGTTCCACGTCGCCGGCGCCGTAGCTGCCGCTCGCCCAGAAGTCCACGCCCTCCAACAGCGTCCAGCCGAAGTACGGTTGAAAGCTGCCCACCTGAACGTTGTACTCGCCGTCGTTCACTCCCACGCCCGTATAGTCAAACTCGCCTTTGAAATACGAGGCCGACACGCCGACCAGCATGTCATCATTGACCCATGAGTCCGCGCCGACGTGGCCGCCGTATAACATCCCGTCCCAGTCCAGCTCGCTTTCGTCGCCGGACAGCCGGGTATAATTGCCGTTGGCGTACAGCGACACGCCGGGGGCCAGGCCCAGGCGACTGCCGTCGGTGGAGAGCGCCAGGCCGCCTACCCAGTCACGCCAGGGCAGCTCGTCCGTGTCCCCGGACAACCATTGCCCCGCCTGTTTCAGCACGCCGGGGGACAAGACCCCGCCGTCGCCGGTGAGCGACATGCTGCCGCCGCCACCGCCACCGCTCATCGCCGCATTGCCGTTGCGCAGCCGCTCGGCAATCAATTGATTGCCGCCATCCACGACCGAGAGGAACACCCTCGGCAGGATTTGCTGATTCAACTGCGTTGTGCGCTCCTCCGTCGGGGAGCTGATGGTGAGGGTAAAGGGGATGGTGGTGAAGCCGACGGCGTCTCTGATGGTGTAGATCAGCGGGAAGTTACCGGCGCTGGTCGGGGTGCCGCTGATGATGCGGGTGTCGGTGTTAAAGGTCAGCCCGTCGGGCAGGCCGGACAGTTCGTAGGTCAGCGTGCCCCTGCTGGTGGCTCCCGGCAGGGTCATGGACACTATGCTGACGTCAATCGGAAAGATTTGATTGTTAAGTTCGTTAATGACAGCCCTGTCCACCATCGGCGGGTCGTCATCATCAATGACGGCAACGGCCACACTGGCGATGGTGATCCCGTCATAGCGGTCGTCCCCGTTGCTTGGTGCCCTATGGGTCACGGTTGCCGTGCGGTTGTTGGGGTTGTCCACGTTGTCGTTGACGCCGGTCACGGTGACGGTTTGCGCCACGTTCCAGTTGGACGTGGTGAAGGTCAGGGAGGCCGTCGAGATCGTGGCCGCCGTGTCGGGGGCGCCGGCAACGGCAATCATCACATCGGCCGTCGGTGCGCTGTTGAGGACCACGGTGTAGGGGGCGGTGCCACCAGCTTCCGGGATCGTGAGGGTCGTCGGAGTGACGGTGACGCCGACAGCGGGAACGATGGTGATGGTGAACGTCACGCTGTCGGTGTCGGCGGGGGAGGTATCCGCGTCGCTGTCGCTCACGGTGTAGGTGTAGGTGGTGGCGTCCTGCTCCGCCGCCGGGGTGCCGGACAGGATGGCGCCGGTCAGGGTCAGGCCGTTGGGCAGGGCCGGGGCGAGGGTATGGGTCAACGCGCCGTCGCCGCCGGTGCCCGTCGGGAGATTGACGGGGACGATACTCACGCCCACGGCGTAGATTTGCGCAACGATGCCCGCCCCGCCGAACGTCGGCGCGCTGTTCAGGGCATTGACGGTCAGGGTGTAGGCGCCGGTATCAGAGCCTGTGGAGTTGGTGGCCGTATAAGCGATGACAAAGACCTGCGATAACGTGCCATTCGTGATGGCATCTTCAGCGATGTCACCCGTGATGGTACAGGCCGCGGTCAAGGTCAGTCCGCCGGGGAGGGGGGAACTGGTGGCACAGGTGACCGGTGACGTCCCGGTCACGCCAAGGTTGATGGCGATTGAATCCCCTTCAGTCACCGTTCTGCTGCCATCGGAGGCCACCGGCGCCACCGGATCTGCCGCATTGATGCGAACGGCAAATTCCAATGTGTCAACTATGGCGTTAACAACTGGGTCCTCAAAGCGAACGACAAAATTACAGGTCATTTCAGCTTGAGCCGCCTGAGGAGTAAAGGCGAGTAAGCCAGCGTCGTTAATACTGAGTGGAATACCACAGTCATTGCTTGTTCGTGCCCACAAGTTGCCAAAGCTACTACTCTCCGCGTCAGGATGATTGATGTCAAAATCCACACGGAACGCTTCTCCCACATTCAGGGTTGCCGGGATGACATCATCGGTATAAATGGTGTTCGCCGGTTCAGGCGTGGCGTTGGTCACAAACTCCGTGTCCAGCGCGGCGGCGTCGTTGCCGGCGGTATCCTGCAAGGGGGCGCTGCCGGGCGTATAGATCACCGCGACCGTTACCCCTCGTGTGACGGCAATGTTCAATGTCAGGGTGACCATGGTGTTGCTGATGGTTGTTCCGGTGACCCTCGGGACCATGCCGCTGTCGACCGCTATTGAGTAGGCAGCATTGGCCGGGGTGGAGGAGGCGTCCAGGTTCTCATTATACGTGAGGACCATGCTGTTGCCGTTGACGGTGGCGCCGGTCAGGGTCGGCGCTGCGGTGTCCACCGCATGGGCGGTCGCTTCGGCCACGGCATCATGCGTGAGTACCGCATCGTTGCCGCCGGCGTTTCGAATGGTACTGCCGGGCGTGGTGAGGGCATTGGCGCCAATGCTCACGCCGTTGGCATCGGTCTCCCCGGCGGCCACCGTGTAGGCGAAGACCAGGTTGGCGCTGCCGCTGCCGCTGGTGTAGGTCGCCGTGCGGGCGGTTGTGCCGACTGTCAGGCCAATCGCCGGGGTGCCCACGACTGTGACGTTCTCGCTGAAGGTGACCGTGACCTGGATGGCCTCGCCCAGCGCATAGGGGCCGGTACTGGTGAAGGCCACACCGCTCACGGTTGCCATATCCTCCGCACGGGTGGCGGTGACCGTGTAGGTCATCCTGGTGGCGCTGGCGGCGGCGGTGACGACAATGGGAATGGTCAGCGGTGTGCTGGGCGTCAGGGCAAGGAAGGCGCTGGCGACGCCGCTGGCGACGGGGTTGCCTCTGACGGTAATCGTGGCGCCGGCATTGGCATTGGTGGCGGTCGGCGTCACGGTGAGATTGCCGACGCTGTTGGGCAGCGAGACGGTATAGGTCGTGGTGGCGGCGTCAAACCCCGGGGTCAGATTGCCGGAGGACAGGGTCAGGCCGCTCAATGTGGCGTCTATCAGCGGGATGGCTGTGTTGAGTTGCGCGGAGCTGATGCGGAGGCAGTCCTCCACGCCGTCGGTGGCGGCGACAATGGCCGCGAAGTCGGAACGGGAGCAGACAAAATGGGCCTCGCGGACGGTGTCGTCGACAATGAATTGGATTGAGTTTTCGATTCCCTCTCTAATGTCGCCCAGGGTATTAAGTACGTCGTCAAAGATGCCGGTGGGCAGGCCGGTTCCCGCTGTGAATGCGTTGTCATCCAAATTCAAACCGCGAAGCACCGTCAAACCGTTAAACAGATCGGTGGGCAGTGTGCGCAGGCCGTTGCTGCTCAAACGCAAACTCTGAAGCGCCGTCAAACCGTTAAACAGATTGGCATTGAGTGTGGTGAGGTTGTTTTCACCTAAAGACAAAGTGACAAGCGCTGACAAACCGGCAAAAACGTTGGCATCAAGGGTGGAAAATTGGTTTTCATCCAAAGTCAAAAAAGTAAGCGCCGACAAGCCGTTAAACAGATCGGCGGGCAGTGTGGAGAGGCGGTTGTCTGCCAAACGCAAAGTCGCCAGCCCCGTCAGCCCGGCAAAATCACCGCTTTGCAGTGTATCGATCATCATCGCACCCAGAGTAAGCGTCGTAACTGAAGCCAGGTGCGCTGCACTCACATTCGTGCATTCGGTGGCTGCAGAACCCGCGATAATCGCATTCCGCACCTGTTCCGTGCGGTCGCAGATATTCATGCCGACGCTGGCGGTAATCGGGATGGTGTCGGTGATCAGGTCGCCGGTGGCGGTGTGGCCGGCGGCGGCAAGGGTGACGGACAGCGTGCCAGGGGTGGTGATGTCCTCGCCGGTGTACGCCAGCGTCAGATCAACGACGGTGCCGCTGTCACGGGTGATACCGCTCACGCTCACGGTTCCGGCGACGGTATCCGTCACGGTGAAGTGGCGTTGCTGCAGTGTGCCTGTGCGCTCGTATTCGGTGTTCTCCAGCCTGACGGTGACGGTCGGCGCCGTGGCGGCGAACAGGTTGGCTTCGGTCAGCGTGCCTGCCAGGGTTGCCGTTGGCGCAGTGATAAGAACGGTAAATGTGAATGTGTCAACTGATGTATCCGAATCATCAATAAATTCAATGCCAAAATTGCAGGTCCTTCCAGCATGAGCCATCCCAGGCGTAAAGGTGTATAGGCCATCATCGTTACCAACACGGCGTCCAATACCACAAGAATTCGTTGTTCCGCGCCAGAAGGCGCCAAAGCCACCATTGTTAAAAACATTGATATCAAAATCCACACGGAACTCTTGTCCCACATTCAGGGTTGTCGGGATGTCATCATCGCTATAAATCATGTCCTCCGGTGCAGGCGTGGCGTTGGTCACCGTCGAAGTGGTCAGCCCGGCGGCGTTGTTGCCGGCGATATCCTGCAACGGGGTACTGCCGGGCGCATAGCTCACCGTGACGGTCAACCCTCGTGTGATGGCGGCGCTCAACGACAGAGTGACCCTGGTGTTGCCGATGGTTATTTCGGAGACCGTCGGGGCCGTGCCGGCGCCGCTGACCCCTATCGTGTAGGCAGCATTGGCCGGGCTGGATGATGGATTCAGGGCCTCGCTATACGTGAGGACCATGCTGTCGCCGTTGACGGTGGCGACGGTCAGGGCCGGCGCTGTGGTGTCCACCGCATGGGCGGTATTGGCGGCCACGGCGTCATGCGTGAGTGTCGCGGTGCCGACGGCGTTCTGAATGCTGCTGCTGCCGGGCGTGGTGATGGCATTGGCGCCAATGCTCACGCCGTCTGCATCGGTCTCCCCGGCGACCACCGTGTAGGCGAAGAGCAGAGTGGCGCTGCCGCTGCCGCTGGTGAAGGCCGCCATGCGGGTGTTTGCGCCGACAGTCAGCGCAATCGCCGGGGCGCCCGTGACGGTGGCGTTCTGGCTGAAGGTGACCGTGACTTCAATGGCCTCGCCCAGCGCATAGGGGCCGGTACTGGTGAAGGCCACACCGCTCACGGCCGGTCTCACTGCCGCTGCCGCATTGATGTCAACGCTAAACTCGAATACGTCAATTTCTGAATCCGCTGTATCAACAAAGCGAACGCTAAAATTACAGGTCATTCCAGCATGCGCCACCAGAGGCGTAAACGTGAACAGGCCCGCTCCACTCACAGCGGGGCGAATATTACAAGAATCCGTGACGCTGCTCCACAAGATGTTGGAGACTTCACTCGCGTCAGCATGATTGATTTCAAAATCCACACTGAACTCCTGGCCCACATCAAGGGTGGCCGGGATGACATCATCGGTATAAATCATGTTCGCCGGTGCAGGCGTGGCGTTGGTCACAGACCTCGCGGTCAGCGCGGCAGCGTCGTTGCCGGCGGTATCCTGCAACGGGGTCGTGCCGGGCGCATAGCTCACCGTAACCGTCAACCCTCGTGTGATGGCGGCGCTCAATGACAGGGTGACCCTGGTGTTGTCGATGGTTATTTCGCTGACCGTCGGGGCCGTGCCGGTGCCGCTGACCCCTATCGTGTAGGCAGCATTGGCCGGGGTGGAGGAGTCGTCCAGGGCCTCGCTATACGTGAGGACCATGCTGTTGCCGTTGACGGTGGCGCCGTCGGTGGTCAGGGTCGGCGCCGCGGTGTCCACCCTGTGGGTAAGATTTTGGGGCACGGCATCATGCGTGAGGACCGCATCGTCGCCGGTGGCGTTTTGAATGGTGCTGCCGCCGGGCGTGCTGATGGCATTGGCGTTAATGCCCACGCCGTTCGCATCGGTCTCATTGGCGGTCACCGTGTAGGTGAACACCAGGTTGGCGCTGCCGGTGCCGCTGGTGTAGGCCGCCTGGCGGGAGTTTCCGTTGATATCCAGCGCAATCGCCGGGGTGTTCACGACGATGACGTTTTCGCTGAAGGTGACCGTGACTTCAATGGCTTCGCCCAGCGCATAGGGGCCGGTACTGGTGAAGGCCACATTGCTCACGGTCGGTATCGCCGCCGCAAGGGTGGCGGTCACGGTGTAGGTCATTGTGGTGGTGCCGTCGGCGGCGGTGACGACAATGGGAATGTCCCGCGGCATGCCTTCCGTCAGGGGAATGGGGTCGCTGTTGGTGCCGCTGTCGATGGGGATGGCGTTGACGCTAATGGTGGCGCCGCTCTGGGCGGCGGTCGGCACGAACTGCACCGTGCTGACGCTGTCGTCGACGGCGACGGCATAGGCGGTGGTGTCGGGGTCAAACGTCGGGGTGAGGATGCCGACGTCTTCGAAAATGGCCAGGCCGCTTAGCGTGGCGTCGTCAATCAACGGGATGGCGGCGGTGAGTTGTGCGGTGGAGATTCTCAAACAACTGGACACGCCGGAGGTGACGGCGACAATGGCATTGGCATCGGTACGGGAGCAGACAAAATGGGCGGCCCGGCCGACGTCGTCGACGGTAAGTCCGACGCCTCCACTGGTTGCGGTGGTCACCAGCGTATCAAGCACGTCGTCAAAGATGCCGGCGGGCAGACCGTTGTCCTCTGTGAACGGGTTGTTGGCCAGGGCTAAATTCGCCAGTGCCGTCAGTCCGTTAAAAATGCCGACGGGCAGGGATTCGAAGTTGTTACGGTTGATGTACAACTCATCCACTGTTGTTAATCCGGCAAACACGGTGAGGGGCAGTGTGTCGAGGTTGTTGTTGAACAAATTCAACTGCCTGAGGGCGGTCAAGCCGGTAAAAATATTGGCAGGCAGTGTCGTGAGGGCGTTATTGAGCAACAGCAAATGTGTCAGCCCCGTCAAGCCGGCAAAATCGCCGCTTGCCAGCGCCGTGATGCCCGCATTGTCCAGGCCAAGGGTCGTAATCGTTGCCAAATCGCTCACGGACATGCAGAAGGTGTCAACCGAGGCGGCGAGGATGGCATCACGCACCTGTGGCGTGCGACCGCAGATATTGACGCCGCCGGCGACGGGCTTCCTGATGACTTCGGAGAGGGCGTAGAAAGATCGCGTACCGCTGCCAGTTGGGGCGGAGAACGCCGCAAGTTGCTCTCCTGCAGTTCTTGGCCTGCCTGTTGCTACGAAACTCGTGCTGCTTAATGCGCGAGACGCTCCGTTGGTGCCGATATTGCTTTCTATGCCGTTATCAAGGCTACCCGTCCATACTCTGCCGTCGGAGTGCACTCCACCGAAGATTGCGCCATTCTGGTCCCTTGGTTCGGTGGTGTCCCAACTGCCGTCGTAGAGGTCTGCGTAGTTGTCCGCCACCCGGCGGCCTTGGTAGTAGAAAATCGGCTCGCCGGTGCCGTCGGTGGTCGGGTTGGTATCGGTGTTGTCGCGTGCATCAACGGTGGCGGTGCTGCCGAGGACGTTGAAGGTGATGCCGCTGAACGGGTTGCCGGTGGCGGCGTTGGCCTGCCCCTGTAAGAAGCTGTTGAAGGCGGTGATGTCGGCGTTGCGGGCGGTGCCGCCGGTTCTGGAGAGGAACATGATGCGGTAGTTTGCACCGGCCGCGAGGCAGTCGGGGGCCGCGCCGGTCCAGATGACTCCGCCGTTGCACGCGGCCTGCGCGAGGGCCGGGGCCGGGGCGAGGGCCGGGGCGAACGTGAACAGTGTGGCCAGCGTCAACAGTAATGCGATCTGGTGTTTTGGTTGTATCATGATGTCGCCTCGCCGTCGTTGCGGCCTGTCGGATGTGTTCGGGGATGGGGAGTGGGTGATGACGGATGTGCCAGCGTCGCTGTCAAGCAGCACGGATGCGGGTTGCTGACGATGACTAGCGGAATGATTCGGCAGATTTCGCATTTGGAGTTTCTCCAGTAAAGAATGAACGGGTTGTTGACTCCGGCATATCAGTCACTCTGGGTTGCGTGAGGATGGATTCCCACTTTCGCGGGAATGACGATTGAGGGAGTATTCATATTGGGTACCATGGTTGGCAAGTGTTTGGATTTCCGTTTTTGCGGAGGTTATAAAAGTGGGAATATAGCACATCGGGTACTCTGGTTTGCAACCCTGTTCCGGCATATTAAAGGAGAACGGGTTTTCCAACCTGTTGGGGGGGGCTGTCCCCACTGAATAAGGGGGGGGAGGGGACAGGAGCGGGGACATTCCTGTCCCCGTCTGAGGCTGGCTGCCCCCCCTGAATAAGGGGGGGCAGGGGACCGGGGGACAGGAATGTCCCCCCTCCGTTGGCTACCACCCCCCCCTGATAAGGGGGGGGGTCACCGGAATCATCGCGACGGGGCTCCTGGCTGGCCCCCTGATAAGGGGGGCAGGGGGGAGAGTGGAGTAAAATGAACGGGTTGGAAAACCCGTTCTCCTTTTAACCCCCCCAACCCCCCTTGTCAGGGGGGAGAGTGGAGCCGGTTGTCATTCCCGCTCTTTCTGTCATTCCCGCGAAAGCGGGAATCTATCTTCACATGGCAAGGGGGTGTCTGATACACAAACAGACGGATGAATGCCCGGATGGATTCCCGCTTTCGCGGGAATGACGGTGGGGGATTTCTGTGGCTCTTTGGTTCTTTTCGCGCTTCTTTTGTCATTTCTGTACTCCTTCTGTCATTCCCGTACTCCTTCTGTCATTCCCGTGAAAACGGGAATCTATCCCCTCCCTGGACCCTGCTGAAGGAGGGAAATTTCAGAGTTGGTGCGCTTGACTCATCCTGCTTGAACTTCGTAGGATGATCTCACCTTTACGACTCATCCGGTGAGGTGAGGAAAGGGCCATGCCATGATGAATGCTTTGGGCGGACGCCGCCCGCCATGTCCATAACCTTCTCCGTGATCCAGGGGGGAAGGTTTTTTTTTGCCTTCGGAGTACCATGATGCCGCCGTTGCAATACCACGAATCAGTTATTATGGACGGGCCTGATATGACGCGCGCGCTGATGAGGATTGCTCATGAAATTCTGGAGCGGAATAAAGGTTGTCAGCACACAGCTCTGGTCGGGATTCGTACCGGCGGTATCTACCTGGCACAACGATTGCAACGATTGATCCGGGATATTGAACATACAGACGTGTTCCTGGGTGAACTGGATATCACTCTCTACCGGGATGACCTGGCGCTTCGGAAAGATCAGCCTGTGCTGAAAAAAACGGATATTCCGTTTCATGTGTCTCATCTTAAGGTGGTGCTGGTGGATGATGTGCTGTTTACCGGTCGCACGATTCGCGCGGCTATGGATGGACTGACAGACCTGGGTCGTCCGTCGGAAATACAGTTGGCGGTGCTGATTGACCGGGGACACCGACAATTGCCGATTCGCGCGAATTACGTGGGGCGCAACGTTCCGACAGCCCACGATGATACTGTTCGGGTGTCTCTTGAGGAATTGGGTGAACGGGATTGCGTGTCCAGGCTTACCGTGAGAGCGCCGGAATCGTTATGAGCTTTGCCCGGAAAGACCTGCTTGCGCTTGGCGCACTTTCCCCGGAGGAAATTTCGCTGATCCTGGATGCGGCGGAGCCGTTCAGGGAAATCAGCGGGCGGGAGATTAAAAAAGTGCCGGCCCTTCGGGGGAAAACGGTGGTTAATCTGTTTTTTGAGCCGAGTACGCGAACTCGCACGTCGTTTGAACTGGCGGCGAAACGGTTGAGCGCCGACGTGGTGAATATGTCACCGTCGTCAAGCAGCGTGGCGAAGGGGGAGACGCTGCTTGATACCGCGAGAACGATTGAGTCCATGCAGGCCGATATTCTTGTGCTCCGGCATTTTTCGGCGGGCGCGGCGGAAACCATGGCCGGGCACGTTGGCTTGTCTGTGATTAATGCCGGTGACGGGTGGCATGAACATCCCACCCAGGCGCTTCTGGACCTGTTGACCATTCAGGACAGGAAAGGGTGCGTGCGGGATTTGCGCGTGGCGATTGTCGGCGATATTGCGCATAGCCGGGTGGCGCGATCCAATATCCATGCCTTGACAAAAATGGGCGCCAGCGTGCGCGTGGTCGGCCCGCCTACCATGATCCCGCCGTTTCTGCACCGGTTGGGGGTGGAGGTGTTTTATCAACTGGATGAGGCGCTGGCCGGTGTTGATGTTATTATTATGCTGCGCCTCCAGCTTGAGCGCCAGGGACGTTCGCTGTTTCCGTCCATCAGGGAATATGCCCGCCTGTATGGCTTGACGGCGGAGCGGGTGAAGCGGGCGGCCGAGGACGTGCTGATTATGCATCCGGGGCCGGTGAACCGGGGTGTTGAAATCGCCCATGATGTGGCCGATAGCGGGGCCGCTGTGATTTTGGACCAGGTTTCCAACGGCGTGGCTGTGCGCATGGGGCTGATGTATTTGCTGGCGCAGCGTCATGCGGCATGATGTGAGCGTGTTCGGCGGCCCGCCGCCGGGCGGGAGCGCGGGGAGACACCGAGGGCACATACGATGAAAATGCTGATTACGGGGGGGCGCGTTATTGACCCCGACCGATGGAACGGCGTGGCCGATGTGTTGATTGAGGACGGGCGCATCAGCGCGGTGGAGCCCAATCTTCATCAGAAGATTGAGGCGGCGACGCTGTCGCGCACGATTGACGCCAGTGGCCTGGTTGTCTGCCCGGGCTTTGTGGATTTGCATGTTCATTTTCGGGAGCCGGGCTTTGAATATAAGGAAACGATTGCCACCGGCGCGGCGGCGGCCGTGGCCGGCGGGTTCACGTCGGTGTGCTGCATGCCCAACACGCGGCCTGTCAACGATTCCCGGTCGGTCACGGAATTTATTCTTGCGCGCGCGGCGGCGGCCCGGAAGGCGCGGGTGTTTCCCATCGGCGCCATTACCAAAGGCTCGCACGGGGAGGAGCTGGCGGAAATCGGAGAATTGCATGATGCCGGCTGTGTGGCGGTTTCCGATGACGGCGTGCCGGTGATGAACAGCCTCGTCATGCGCCGGGCCATGGAATATGTCTCGGCGTTTCATCTGCCGATTATTGATCATTGCGAGGACAGCCAGCTTTCCTGCGGCGGCGGTATGCATGAAGGCGCGGTGTCGACGGAGCTGGGCATTCCCGGAATCCCGAAAGCCGCCGAAGAAGTCATGGTCGCCCGGAATATCATCCTTGCAGAGTTGACCGGCGCCCGGTTGCACTTGCCTCATGTCAGCACGTCCGGATCCGTTCGCCTGGTTCGGGAGGCCAAGGCGCGGGGCATTGCCGTGACCGCCGAAGCCTGTCCGCATCACTTTTCGCTGACGGATGAGGCCGTTCGCTCGTTTAATACCCAGGCGAAGGTCAGCCCCCCGTTGCGCACCGATGAGGACGTGCGGGCAGTCAAGGAGGGCTTGCGGGATCAGACCATTGATGTTGTGGCCACCGACCATGCGCCCCATGCCGCCCATGAGAAGCAACGGGAATTTGACGCGGCGCCTGTTGGCATGGTCGGGTTGGAAACGGCTCTCCCGCTCACGCTGAATCTTGTCGGGGAGGGAGTCGTGACGCTGGAACAGGCGATTGCCAAACTGACGGTCGCGCCCGCTCGCGTGTTTCGGTTGCCCCATGGCACACTCGCGCCGGGCGCCGCCGCCGATATTACGCTGTTTGACCCGGCCGCCACGTGGGTGGTGGATCCCGCGCGGCTGCATTCTTTGAGCGCCAACACCCCGTTTGCCGGCTGGACGATGAAGGGACGGGTGATCACCACACTGGTGGGCGGGGAAGTCGTGTATGATGCGACACATGAGCCTTGTGACTCGTAACACGATATGGCCGCTCCAGGCCCGCCGCGCATGATGCCGCTCCGCGACACGGGGCACGCCGGGAGCCGTGCATGACGCTACGCTCCGCAGGATGGCCGCGCGCCTCTTCGCTGCTGGAACTGCTTGGCTTGATGATGTGGATTGGCGCGTTTGCGGCGATTCTCACGATGGTGGTGCCGGCTGTCTTTAATACCCTGGACATGGAAACGGGCGGCCGGTTTTTGCGCCGTGTTTTTGATGGCTATCATGTGCTGACCGGCGGCATTGTGATCATGTTCACGGGCACGACGCTCTTTAGATACCGGCAGCACCGGCGGGACCCGGAGCGGACGCCGCCGCCGACACGGGCTGAAATCTGGCTGGTGGCGGCGCTGGCGCTGGTGACGTGTGTGATTGCGGGGGCGCTGGGGCCGCAGACCGCCAGGTTGCAGGAGGCCGCATTTGCGGCGGAGTCGCAGGAGGCGAAGCGGGCGGCGTTTGAGGCGTTTTTTCAATGGCATATGGTGGTGCGCGCCTTGCACCTGATCAACGTCGGAGTCGCTGTGAGCCTGCTTGTGGTCAAAGTCAGACAATGGGGGTTTTCGTCATGAACGCGGCGATTCTTGTCCTGGCCGACGGCACGATGTTTGAGGGACAGGCGTTGGGATGGACGGGCGAAGCCGCCGGGGAAGTCGTCTTTAACACCGCGATGACGGGATACCAGGAAATTCTCACGGACCCGTCCTACAAGGGACAGATGGTGTTGATGACCTGTCCGCATATCGGCAATTACGGCCTGTCGCGGGAGGACGCCGAATCCCGCCGCGTCTGGGCGGCAGGCTTTATTGTCCATGAGGCCTGCCGCCGTCCCAGCAACTGGCGCTCGGCCCTGTCGCTGCATGATTATCTGGTGCAGTATCGGATTGTGGGCATTGCGGGGATTGACACGCGGCATCTTACACGGCATCTGCGCGATCATGGGTCTCAACCGGGCGTGATCTCCCACGTTGATTTTGATGCCGACCGCCTGGCCGCGAACGCCAGGGCGCTGCCGGCCATGACCGGCCGGGATTTGGCCGGGGCCGTGACGTGCGAGGCGGCTTATGAATGGCACGAAGGCACCGGGGCCTGGGGCCAGGGTCTGAACGTCAACGAGCGTCCCGCGCCGGCGGCGGCGCCATGGCGGGTGGTGGTGTATGACTTTGGCGTCAAGCGGCATATTTTACGGCGGCTGGTGGATGAAGGGTGTGCCGTCACCGTGGTGCCGGCGTCCACGACGGCGCAGACCGTGCGCACGATGAACCCGGACGGCATCCTGTTGTCCAATGGCCCCGGCGATCCTCAAGGGCCGTCGTATGTGGTGCCGCATATCCAGGCGTTGCTGGGGTGGCGCCCTCTCATGGGTATTTGCCTTGGTCATCAAATCCTGGGCCTGGCGCTCGGACTCTCCACGTATAAATTGAAATTCGGACATCATGGCGCCAACCATCCGGTGCTGGACGTGCGATCCGGCAAAGTGGAGATCACCTCGCACAATCATAATTTTGCGGTGACCATGCCGGCGGCGGATCAGGACGGCGGCGGCCTGGAAACGCCCTGGGGACGGTTTGAACCGACGCATGTGAGTCTCAATGATCATTGCATGGAGGGCCTGGCCGGTGTTGCCGCGCCGGCGCTGTCGGTGCAATATCACCCGGAAGCCTCTCCCGGGCCGCATGATGCGTCTTATCTGTTTGGACAATTTCGACACATGATGGAGTGTAACCATGCCTAATGTTCTCTGGCTTGTTCCGATGATGCTCATGGCCGCGGGCTGCGTGCCCCCGTCGTTTTTCCCCACGTCGGGGCCGCTGGAAGAAACGGTGCTTTCCGGCGAGGGGCCTGACAAGGTGCTGCTGATTGATGTGTCCGGGGTGCTGACTTCAACCAAACCCTCCGGCGCGCTGGATCAACTGACCGGGCGGCCCAGTTTGCCGACGCGATTCCGGGAGGAGTTGATGCGCGCCACCGATGATGAGGACGTGAAGGCCGTGGTGCTGCGGATCAACACGCCGGGAGGCACGGTCACGGCGTCGGATGTGCTGCATCACGAACTGCTGGAATTTAAGAAGAAACGGGACATCCCGATCATCGCGACCATTATGGACATTGGCACGTCGGGCGGCTACTACGTGGCCATGGGCGCCGACAAGATCATGGCGCACCCCTCGTCGGTCACGGGCAGCCTCGGCGTCGTTATGCTGACTATCAATGCGGCGGGCCTCATGGAAAAAATCGGCATTCGGGCGGACACGGTGAAGTCGGGGCCGCACAAGGACATGGGCTCGCCGTTTCGCAGTATGACGGCGAAGGACCGCGAGATTTTTCAGAGCGTGATTGATTCGTTGTACGAGCGGTTTCTGCACGTGATTGAACAGGGCCGTCCGACGCTGACTCCCGCCACCATTCGCCGGTTGGCCGATGGCCGCATTTACTCGGCCGAGCAGGCGAAAGCCCATGGATTGATTGACGCCATTGGCTACCTGGACGAAGCGGTGGCGCTGGCCCAGGAGCAAGCCGGCACGGAGGACGCGCAGGTCATTATTTATCAGCGATCCGGCGGCTACCGCCCGAACCTGTACGCGCAAGGCCCTGGTGGACAAATGGCGGCGGGGTTGGGGTGGCCGCAACTTGACGCCGCGTCGCTGACGACGCTCTTCGCGGGCGGCACGCCGGCGTTTTTCTATCTCTGGATGCCGTAAGGAACACTCACACCATGCACGAAGCCACCGCATCACACCGCCTGTTTCACGCTGACCCCATATCCGGGACCCGCGTTGTCTCCGGATGCGTCGTCGTCCTGTGTGCCGTCCTGATGCTGGCCGGCTGCATCAAGGCGCCGGGGACGGCCCGCGACCAGATTATTTTCATCTCGGAGGAAAAGGAGCTGGCCCTGGGCACAGAGGCTTTTCACATCATCCTGCAGCGGGCACGGTTGAGCGCCAATCCCGAAATCAACGAAATGGTGCATCGCGTGGGGCGGCGCATCGCGTCCGTGGTGGACAAGCCGGAATATCATTGGGAATTTGTCGTGATTGACGATGACAACATGGTCAACGCCTTCGCCCTGCCGGGGGGCAAGGTGGCTATTTATACGGGTATTTTGAAACATACGGAAACCGAATCCGGGCTGGCCGCGGTCATGGCGCATGAAGTGGCTCATGCGCTGCAGCGGCATGGCGCGGAGCGCATGAGCCGGGGCATTCTCGATAAAATCGCCCAGGTCGGCGCGATTGCCGGCGCCGCCACCGGCGTCGTGGATCCGCAACTGGCCATTGGCGCCATGAGCGCGTATGGCGTGAGTGTCACCCTGCCGCACAGCCGGCGCCAGGAATCGGAAGCGGATTATATCGGCCTGCAATTAATGGCCAAAGCCGGATACGACCCTCACGAAGCCTTGAGTTTCTGGGAGCGGATGAGCGGGTGTCCCAGGCAGATGATTGGAAAGTTTTGTTTCCGGTCCAACGCGGCCATCCCGGAATTTCTTTCCACCCATCCGTCTGACGTCGCGCGGATTCGCAACATTGAAACCTGGCTTCCGGGTGTCATGCAGTATTACCAGCCGGACCTTGACGAGGCGGAACGGGCCACGCTGCCGCTGTCGCCGATTTTGCTGCCGCCGAATATTCTGGACCCCGCCATCCACTGACGCCCCATGCCGAGACGAGACGACTTACGGCGCATTCTTCTGATTGGCTCCGGCCCCATTGTGATCGGCCAGGCCTGCGAATTTGATTATTCCGGCACCCAGGCCTGCCAGGCGCTCAAGCGGGAGGGGTACGAGGTGGTGCTGCTGAACAGCAATCCCGCCACCATTATGACGGATCCCGACGTGGCGGATTGCACGTATATTGAACCCATCACCGTTGAAGTTGTGGAACGGATTCTTGATCGCGAGCGTCCCGACGCGCTGCTGCCCACCATGGGAGGGCAAACGGCGCTGAACGTGTCCCTGGAGCTGCACATGCAGGGCATTCTGGCCAAGTACAACGTGCGGCTCATCGGGGCCGGGTACGACGCCATTCGCAAAGCCGAAGATCGTGAAGCCTTCAAACAGGCCATGCAGCACATCGGCGTGGCCACACCGTACAGCCAGCTTGTTCGGACACGCGAAGAAGCCATCGGCGCGGTGGACGTCATCGGCTTTCCCGCCATTGTGCGCCCTTCCTTCACCATGGGCGGCGCCGGCGGGAACATCGCCTGGAATCGCGAGGAACTTGAACGCGGCGTGGAGTGGGCGCTGCTCACCAGTCCGGTTGGCGAGGTCCTGATTGAGCGGTCGCTGATCGGGTGGAAAGAATATGAGCTTGAAGTCATGCGCGATGCGCGCGATAACGTCGTCATCGTCTGCTCCATTGAAAACGTGGACGCCATGGGCGTGCATACCGGGGACAGCATCACGGTGGCGCCGGCCCTGACCCTGACGGACAAGGAATATCAACGCATGAGGGACGCGGCCGTGCGCATTATCCGGGAAATCGGCATTGAGACCGGCGGCTCAAATATTCAATTTGCCCTCAACCCGGACAACGGGGAGATGATCGTGATTGAAATGAATCCGCGCGTGTCGCGGAGTTCGGCCCTGGCTTCCAAGGCCACGGGGTTTCCCATCGCGAAAATCGCGGCGCAACTGGCCGTGGGCTACACCCTGAATGAGCTGACCAATGATATTACTCAGGTGACCACCGCCGCCTTTGAGCCTGCCATTGATTACGTGGTGGTCAAAATCCCGCGCTTTGCTTTTGAAAAATTCCAGGGTTCCGACGCCACGCTCACGACGCAAATGAAATCCGTGGGCGAAGTCATGGCCCTGGGACGCACGTTTAAGGAAGCGTTTCACAAAGCCCTGCGCTCCCTGGAAACCGGCCGATGCGGCTTGACGTCCCTCCACGGCCTGGACCGGCACCTTCCGGGAGACGTGGTTGCACCGGACGTTGCGGAACGGATTCGCGCGGCCATTCAGACGGCCCATCCGGATCGTCCCTGGCATATCGCCGACGGGTTGCGCATGAACATCCCCAAGCAGGACATCGCGGCGGCGACGCACATTGATCCCTGGTTTCTCGATCAAATGGAAGAACTTGTGCATTGCGAACGCGCCTTGCTGGCTCACGCGCGATCCATTGTTCCACCGTTGACCGGCGAGCCGGGGGACGGGGCGGGGAGGCCGCCGGCTGTGCTGTTTGAGACACCTGAATCGCGCACACTGCTCACGGAGGCCAAGCGCCTGGGATTTGCGGATCAGCGGCTGGGCCAGTTGCTGGGCGCCACGCCGGAGGCCATTCGGACATTCCGCAACACCCACCTGCCCGATCACCGGGTGACGTATGCGCGAGTGGATACCTGTGCCGCCGAATTTGAGGCGCTGACGCCGTACCTGTATTCCACCTATGGCCGGGCCTGTGAATCCCGCCCGACTCACCGGGACAAGGTGGTGATCCTGGGCGGCGGACCGAACCGGATCGGGCAGGGGATTGAATTTGATTATTGCTGCGTCCATGCCACGCTGGCCTTGCGGGAACTGGGCATTGAAACGATCATGGTGAATTGCAATCCTGAAACCGTCAGCACGGATTATGACATGTCCGACCGGCTCTACTTTGAACCGCTGACCGAGGAAGACGTGCTCAACATCATGGACGTTGAACGCCCCATGGGGGTGGTCGTGCAGTTTGGCGGACAAACGCCGCTCAAGCTGGCGCTGCCCCTGGCACGCGCGGGGATTCCGATTCTGGGCACCACGCCCGATGCGATTGATCAAGCCGAAGATCGTGAGCGGTTCAGCGCACTGATCACGGCGCTGGGTCTCCGGCAGCCCCGGAACGGCACCGCGCGATCCGACGAAGACGCCTGTGCCATTGCCGCGCAGATCGGCTACCCGGTCATGGTGCGCCCGTCCTATGTGCTGGGCGGACGAGCCATGCAAATTGTCTATGATGAAGATTCGCTTCGTCTCTACATCGCGCGTCATATTTTAACGACTGCCCAGTATCCGCTGCTCATTGACCAGTACCTGACCAATGCCGTTGAAGTGGACGTGGACGCGGTCGCCGACGGCGCCGACGTGGTCGTGGCCGGCATTATGGAACACGTGGAAGAAGCCGGCATTCACTCCGGCGATTCCGCCTGCGCCCTGCCTCCGCATTCTCTGACCGCGGACGTGATTGACCGGATTCGTGAACAGACGGTCATCCTGGCACAACGCCTGCGCGTCGTGGGGCTGATGAACGTGCAATTTGCCGTGCAGGGGCGCGATATTTCCGTCCTGGAGGTCAATCCGCGGGCGTCGCGCACCGTCCCGTTTGTCAGCAAGACCCTGGGCGTTCCCCTGGCCAAACTTGCCATGAAAGTCATGGTGGGACATTCGCTGCGGGATTTGCATTTCACCACGGTGCCGGCCGTGTCGCATATCGCGGTCAAGGAATCGGTGTTCCCCTTTGCCAAGTTTGGGAACGTTGATGTGTTGCTGGGCCCCGAAATGCGTTCAACGGGAGAGGTGATGGGCATTGACCGGGACTTCGGATGGGCGTTTGCCAAATCGCAGGCTGCCGCGGGTTTGAGCCTGCCACGGACAGGCACCGTCATTATGAGCATGAAAAACGCGGACAAGGCCGGCACCGTTCCCGTGGCTGAACACTTGCAGGCGATGGGATTCACCATCATGGCCACGCGGGGCACGGCGTCGCATCTGCGCGAGTGCGGGATTGCCGTCGACACCGTCAACAAGGTCAAAGAAGGACGGCCGCACTTGGTGGATGCCATTACAAACCGCCAGGCGCACATGGTGGTCAATACCGTCGGCTCCGCCTCGTCGCATGATGATTCGCGGTCCATTCGACGGGAAGCCCTCCACCAGAACATTCCCTATTTCACGACGATCCAGGGCATTCGCGCCGCCGTGACGGCGATTGCATCCATGCGGAAAACCCCGCTCACAATCAAACCGCTGCAGGCGTATCATGCGAGGTGACCGCCGTGTGCCATACCGCGATCCACTGTGCCCACGGGGCCTTGCCGAATTGCGGGGACATGGCTGATATTGGAGAGCGACCTGTGACTGGCAAACCACCGCATCTTTTCAATGCCGCATCGGGCGAGCGGGACAATACCCGCCTTGCCATGCCCGATGCCGAAGTCCGGCTCTATCCGTCATTCTTTTCTCAACAGGAGGCTGATGCCTTGTTGGCGGCCCTGACACCGGAGGCGGGGGAGATACACTGGAAGCAGGAAACGATCACACTGCATGGCAAGACGCACAACATTCCCAGGCTCACAGCCTGGTACGGCGATCCAGACAACACCTACAGCTATTCCGGTATCACCGTGGAAGCCAGTGGATGGACGCCGACCCTGTTGAACATCAAGCAAGCCATTGAAGCGGTGTCGGATGTCAGGTTCAACAGCGTGTTGCTGAATCTGTATCGGGATGAGTCGGACGGCGTGGCCTGGCACAGTGATGACGAAAAGGTACTTGGGAAAAATCCTGTCATCGGGTCTGTCAGCCTGGGGGCTGTCCGCGATTTTCGAATGAAGCACAAAACACAAACGGACAACGAGGGGAAAAAACTGGCCACAACCATCAGTCTGGAGCATGGCAGCTATCTGCTCATGCAAGGCCCCACACAGCACCATTGGGTTCACCGGATTCCCAGGAGCATACACCCCATGGGGCCGCGCATTAACCTGACGTTTCGGGTTGTGGCGCAGACTGAAATGCTGTTGAATGACAAAGATGAGCAGACAGGAAGCCACGAGGCGTTTTCAGATTGCGGGATTTGACGAGGGCGGCGAACCCGCTTTCTGTCGTATCATCAGCGACCGGCACCAGGGATAGTTTGGACATGACCAGAGCTACCACGGAGGCACGATGCGCATTCCGATGACCCCCAAAGGACATGCGGCCCTCAAGGCCGAACTGGAAAAAATACGAAAAGTGGATCGTCCGAAAAACATTCGGGACATCGCCGAGGCGCGGGAGCATGGCGATTTGCGGGAAAATGCCGAATTCAAAGCGGCCAAGGAACACCAGGCATTTCTGGACACGCGCATCAAGGAACTTGAACAGAAACTGTGGCAGGCGGAGATCATTGAAATCGGCACGGGCGTCTGTGAGACCGTGGTGTTCGGTGCAACGGTCCGTATTCTGGACGTGAAATCAGAAGAAGAAAAAACCTACACGCTGCTCGGGGCGGATGAATCCGACGTCAAAAACGGTTCCATCTCCGTGCAATCTCCGCTGGGACGCCAGCTCATCGGGCGGTGCGTGGGTGACGTGGTGCAGGTCAACCGCCCGGCGGGCATGATTGAGTACGCAATTCAGGACATCTTTTTCCAGGGATAGCACGCCATGCCGTCCGCCATTTCCGTTGTCACGCTCCTGACCGATTTCGGCGACCGGGACTATTTTGTGGCCGGCATGAAAGGGGTGATCCTGGGCATTAACAATCAGGTGCGCATCGTGGACATTTCACACGCTGTCACCCCTCATGCCGTTGAAGAAGCCGCCTTTCTGCTGAACGCCTGCTATCATTATTTCCCCGACGGCACCGTGCACGTTGTGGCTGTGGATCCGGGCGTGGGGTCGTCCCGCCGCGGGTTGCTCGTCACCACGTCCCGCTATTTTTTTATCGCCCCCGACAACGGCGTCCTGACCCATGTGTTTGACAACGAACAATCCGTGGAGGTTCGGCAGATTGAAAATCGTCAATTTCGCCTGGATGCGGAAGGCGTCACGTTTGATGGACGGGACGTCTTTGCCCCGTCAGCCGCCTGGCTGACTCGCGGGCAAACGTCCGGAGCCTATGGCCGCCTGGTGTCCGACTACCACAGGTTGACGATTCCCAAACCCGTGATTCAAGACGGCGCCCTGCATGGCCGCGTGGCCTACATTGATCATTTCGGGAACGTGATGACCGATATCACGACTGGTGATATTCAGGCATGGCGGACGTGGCAGGAAGAACAACAGTCCGGCGGCAAGCGGCAGGACATGACGGTGACCATCGGCGGCGCGACGATTGACAACCTGAAAACACATTACGCGCAGGGTTCGCCGGACACACCGGACGCGCTGATCAACAGCAACGGGTATCTTGAAGTGTTTATGAACGCCACTCACGCCGCACGCGCGCTGCACGTCACGACGGGCACACCCGTCACCATCCACTAGCGTCAATCCGTCCATGGCGCCGGGGCGGGGAGGGACGCCCCGTTCATGCCCGTGCGGTGTGGTTCAATCGCCTCCCTGCGGCGCATCCCGGTCGTACTCGTCCTGTATCTCGTCAGTCTGCGCGCCCAGGCCTCCCTGGAACGATTCCTGAATGGCCGTGACGCGCGCGTGGACGTCGGTGCCTTCAATCTGCGCGCCGAATCGCTCAAGAAACTGCCGGGTGAGCTGGACACCTTTTCGGAAATGCCGGGGAATGGTTTCTTCGGTGACCTGCTGCCACGTGGCAAAGATTAAAAATTCCTGGAACGCCTGCGCCTGCGGCAAGCGCTCGCCAATGGCCAGCAGGGTTTCATACGCGCGCGTGGCCTCCGCGCCCGTCCCGGAGGAAAACACGTCCTCCGCTTCTTCAATGTCGTCAGCCGCGTCACCCAGATCGTCATGGGCACAGGCCCGGGTCAGGGCATCACGCGCTACAACGGCGGGGTCAAAATTCATCGCTGCTCCTCGTCCCGTGCCGCCGACACATGCCGGCAGGCTGCAATCACAATGCCCGCCATCCGACGCAACTCCCCATCCGACGCCGCCAGCGGGGGCACCAGGATCACCACGTTGCCGATGGGCCGAATCAGCAGGCCGCGCCGCCGGCATTCCATGGCCACGCGATCGCCCATGCGGGCAGAAAAGGGGAATGGGGCACGGGTGGTTTTGTCGGCCACCAGTTCAATGCCCGCCATCAATCCGCATTGGCGGACGTCCCCCACAAGCGCCGACGCCGCCAGGGGGAGCAGCAATGTGCGAAGTAGCGTTGCGCGCCTCCGGACGTTGGTCAGCGTCTTCTCCTGTTTGAAAATCTCAAGGTTGGCCAGCGCCGCGGCACAGCCCAGCGCATTGCCCGTATAGCTGTGGCCGTGAAAAAATGTTTTCCGGTCGTCGTGCGCTCCCAGGAACGCCTCATACACGTTGTCCGTGGCGAGCGTGGCGCCGAGCGGCAGGTATCCGCCGGTGCATCCCTTGGCCAGGCACAGCAAATCCGGCGTCACGCGCTCCTGTTCGCAGGCGAACATGGTGCCGGTGCGGCCAAACCCCGTAGCCACTTCGTCGACAATCAGCAGGACATTGTAGTGTGTGCATAACGCCCGCACACGCGAGAGATACCCCGGCGGCTGCGTGATCATGCCCGCGACCGCCTGCACCAGAGGCTCGACAATGACCCCGGCAACGTGCGCCTGCCGCTGTTTCAGCACCAGTTCCAATGCATCAAGACAGGCCGTCCCGCACGAGGGGAAACGCAATTTCAGGGGGCAGCGGTAACAGTAGGGGGCATCAATGGCGCGTGTGGGAAAGAGCAGACTCCGAAAGTGTTGATGAAAGAGCGCTTGGCCGCCCACGCTCATGCTCCCCACGGTATCGCCGTGATAGGCGGCATCCAGGCGGATAAATTCCTTGCGCTGTGCCTGCGGCGGACTTTGCTGCTGCCAGTATTGCACGGCCATTTTCAGCGCCACCTCAACGGCCGTGGAGCCATTGTCCGAATAAAACACGCGCGTCAGCCCTTTCGGGGCGAGTGTGACGAGTGCCCTGGCCAGTAAAATGGAAGGCGGGCTGGCGGCGCCCAGCAACGTACTGTGGGCCACTTTGCCGAGTTGCCGCTGAATGGCCTTGTCAATCGTGCGATGCCGGTGTCCGTGCAGATTGACCCAAAGAGACGAGGTGCCGTCCAGGTATTTGTTGCCCTGATCATCGTAGAGCCAGGAGCCCCTGCCTTTTTCGATGATGAGCGGGACATCGTTCGCCCATTCTTGCATCTGTGTAAACGGGTGCCAGACATATTGTTTGTCCCATCGTGCCAGCTTTGATGCCCTGGGCGGATGCTTTGCCGGTTTGAAAGGGCCGGCCGCCGCCTGTCCAGATGTATCCTTTGTCATTTTTTTCGAGTGTTTTATCACTGGATTCCCGCTGTGCTTCCCATTGTACCGTCGGCAGCCCGCGCCGCATGGAACGGGCAAATGCCAGTATAAGAGTGCATGCGTTCTTTGACAAGATGCCGAAACCCCCATAGAATCAGAGAATTGTCCCGTGCCCCCGTCACGACAACAGCGTCAGTCTCCGTGGTCAATGCCGCGTCGGCCCGTGGTCAACATGAACAACGTTTCCGCTATCCGCAACTTTTCCATCATCGCCCATATTGACCACGGGAAATCCACTCTTGCCGACCGCTTTCTGGAGTTGACCGGCGCCATTACGCCACGGGAATTTCGTGAGCAAATCCTGGATGATATGGACCTGGAACGCGAACGCGGCATTACCATCAAGGCCCGCGCCGTGACCACGTCGTACCAGGCCCATGACGGACAGACCTATCAATTGAATCTGATTGACACCCCCGGGCACGTGGACTTTACCTATGAAGTCTCGCGCAGCCTGGCGGCCTGCGAGGGCGCCCTGCTGCTCGTGGATGCCACACAGGGCGTGGAAGCCCAGACCATCGCCAACGTGTACCTTGCCATGGCTAACAATCTCGTGATTCTTCCCGTGATCAATAAAATTGATCTGGCCAGCGCGGATATTGAAGGCGTCCAGCGGCAAATCAACGAGATCTTGAGCCTGGACGTGACAGAGCCGCTCCTGGTCAGCGCGAAGCAGGGGACTGGCGTGGACGGCGTGCTGGATGCCGTGGTCCGGTGCGTGCCCCCGCCCACGGGAGACGTCAAGGCCCCGCTCAAGGCGCTGGTGTTTGATTCCTGGTTTGACAGTTACCAGGGCGCGATTGTGCTGGTTCGCATTGTGGAGGGCATGGTCAAACCGGGCATGACGATTACCCTGCTGTCCACGCAACGGACGTTTGAAGTCTCGGAGGTCGGCGTGTTTGCTCCCAAGCGCACCAAAATCGCGGAGCTGACGGTCGGCGCGGTGGGCTACGTGGTCGCCGGCATGAAAGACGTGGCCGATACGAAAATCGGGGACACGCTGACCCAGGCCGACCGCCCGACGAAGACGCCGTTGCCGGGTTATCGCGAGGTGAAGCCCATGGTCTTCTGCGGGCTGTACACGCTGGACCATGCGGATTATGAAAGCCTGCGGGACTCACTCAACAAACTCCGGCTCAATGATTCCTCGTTTGTGTACGAACCGGAATCATCGCTGGCGCTGGGCTTCGGCTTCCGTTGCGGCTTCCTGGGGCTGCTGCATATGGAAATCATTCGTGAACGCCTGCATCGTGAGTACGGCCTGGAGCTTATCAGCACGGCGCCCACCGTGATTTACCGGGTCAGAACACAAAGCGGGGACACCCTGGATATTGACAATCCCGCCAACTTTCCCGAATCCGAAACCATTGCGAGCACGGAAGAGCCCTTTATCCTGGCCACGATCATCGCGCCGGAACGGTATGTCGGCAACATTATCTCCCTCTGCCAGGAGCGGCGGGGCATTCAGAAAAGTATGCAGTATCTTGATCCCACCCGCATGATGCTGACCTATGATCTGCCCCTGAACGAAATGGTGATGGATTTTTACGACAAGCTCAAATCCCGCACCCAGGGCTATGCCTCGCTGGATTACGAGCTTGCCGATTATCGGAAATCGGAACTGGTGAAACTTGATCTGCTGCTGAACGGCGAAACCATTGACGCCCTGTCGTTTATCGCGCACAAGGCAAAATCCGCCTCCCGTGGCCGTCAACTGGTGGAAAAAATGAAAGAACTGATTCCCAGGCAAATGTTTGAAGTCGCCATTCAGGCCGCGATCGGCAAGCGCGTGATTGCGCGCGAGACGGTGTCCGCCATCAAGAAAAACGTCACGGCGAAGTGTTACGGGGGAGACATCACACGAAAACGGAAGCTCTGGGAAAAACAAAAAAAAGGCAAGAAACGGATGAAGCAGCTCGGGCGCGTCGACGTCCCGCAGGAGGCTTTTCTGGCGCTGCTGAAAGTCGGGGATGAGCCATGATGGATTCCAAACCGAACCCCGCCACCGACGCGAACACCGATCTGGCTTCGTCCGGCGAAGAAGAGGGGAGCCGTGACACCACGCCGAAAAAATCCCTGTGGCGGGAGTACGCCGAAGCCATGGTCATTGCGGTGATTCTCGCGTTGACCGTCCGGGCGTTTGTCGTCCAGGCCTTCAAGATTCCGTCGGGGTCCATGATTCCCAGTTTGCTGGTCGGGGATCATATCCTGGTCAACAAACTCGCCTACGGGTTGCAGCTTCCCGGGGAATGCGAATTTGAGCTCTCGTTTCCTCCGCTCACCTGTTATGCCTCCAACGCGCTCATTGAATTCGACGAACCCGAACGGGGAGACATTATTGTCTTCCGGTATCCGGAAGATGAACATAAGGATTTTATTAAACGCATCATCGGCGTGCCCGGAGACACCATTCGCCTTGAAAACAAAATCGTGTATATCAATGGTGAGCCGTTTCGCGACGCGTCGTTCACCCAGCGCGTGGATCCCGGCATCATTGACGGCCGCATCAATCCCCGCGACAACTTCGGGCCCCGAACGGTTCCGCAGGATTCCTATTTTGTCATGGGTGACAACCGCGACCAGAGTCTGGACAGTCGTTTTTGGGGCTACGTGCAACAGCACAAAATCAAGGGGCGCGCATTTCTCGTCTACTGGTCATGGCACGGCCTCGGCGCGTGGACGGAATGGGTGCGATGGAATCGCATTGGCAAAAGCATTGAGTAAGGTCCGCAGGACGGGAGGACGCCCCTTGCCGGCCACACGTACCAGGGCTTCCCGCAACACATCTGCTGATCGCGGCGCCACGGCGGGTTCGGCCATGGCTCCGGTGGCGCTGGAACGGCACCTTCGCCGGTTCGCCGGGACACAGGTGCTGGTGCTCGGCGACCTTATGATTGATCACTACATCTGGGGCGCCACCAACAGAATTTCTCCCGAAGCTCCCGTGCCCGTGGTGCGCGTGGAGCGGGAATCCCTGCAACCGGGAGGCGCCGCCAACGTGTACAACAACATTCTGTCCCTGGGGGGCCGCGCCCTGCTTTGCGGCGTCATTGGCGCTGATGACTCCGGACAGGCGCTGATCCGGACATTGCGCCTGCCTCCCAAAACCCATCCGGGGATTTTTGTTGACCAGACGCGGCCCACGACAAAAAAAACCAGGGTTGTCGTCCATCGTCAGCACGTCGTTCGCTACGACGTGGAACGGCATCATGACGTGCCGCCCGCATCCACCCGGGCGATGCTGCGATACATTGAACGGCAGCTCCCGTCGCTTTCCTGCATCGTGGTGTCTGATTATTGCAAGGGCGTCATCACGCCTTCGCTGATGGCCCGGCTTGTCCCGCTCGCGCGCACACACCATATTCCGGTGCTTGTGGATCCCAAGGTGCCTCATATGCCGCATTATGCCGGGGTCACCATCATCACGCCGAATCATCTGGAAGCTGAACAGGCCTCCGGCCATGCCGCGCACGACGATACCGCCATCCATGACATCGGCCATCAATTACGCCGGCAACTTGGCTGTGACGCCGTGTTGGTGACCAGGGGCGAGCAGGGGATCAGCCTGTGTGAATCCACGGGGAAGAGCTGGCACCTCATGGCCATGGCCCGTGAAGTGTACGATGTCACGGGCGCGGGTGATACGCTGGTGAGCGCCCTGGCGCTGGCCATGAGCGCGGGAGCCTCCATTCGGGAAAGCGCGATGATCGCCAACCATGCCGCCGGGGTGGTCGTGGGCATGCTGGGCACCGCCACCATCACCGCCGCACAACTGCGAGAGGCGCTGCGACGTGCCGGCCATTGACCCGCCCGCGATTGCCATTGTCATTCCGGCCCGCCATGGGTCCTCACGATTTCCCGGCAAGCCGTTGGCGCTGCTGGCGGGAAAACCCCTGATCCATCACGTCTATGAGCAGGCCGCACGGGTCCCCGGGGTGGCCCGGGTGCTGGTGGCGACAGACCACGCGGGCATCCACGACACCGTCCGACAATTCGGCGGCTGTTCCACCATGATCACTGAACCCTGCCGGACCGGGACGGATCGTGTGGCCCGGGCCATCCGGGACATTCCCTGTGACGTGGTGGTGAATCTCCAGGCCGATGAACTCCCCGCATCCCCGGATTTTGTCATGGATGTCATCAAGCCGTTTCTGGCCAGTGACGTGGAAATGGGTACCCTGTGCCGTCCGTTCAGCGCACGGGATGCGTTTGCCCATCCCGCCATTGTGAAGGTGGTCACGGATCAGCGCGGGCGGGCGCTGTATTTTTCCCGATCGCCGATTCCGCACGTGCGGGATCAGGCGCCGGGCCTGTCCGTGCCGCCCTTTGCCTCTCTGCACGTGGGCGTGTATATTTTCCGCCGGGACACTCTGCACCGCTTTGCCGCATTGCCGAGCGGCCGGTTGGAGCAGGCCGAAAAACTCGAACAACTGCGCGCGCTGGAACACGGGATTCCCGTTCACGTGTGGGAGACCGCACAGCCCTCGTTGCGGATTGACACGCCCGAAGATTTACACACGGCCAACGAGGCGTGGAAGGGGAGCACGCCTGACGGAACAGGGACATGAGGCCACACCATGAGCGCGCATGACACCCATGAGTAAATTCATTTTCGTGACCGGCGGCGTGGTGTCCTCCCTGGGGAAGGGGTTGGCGTCCGCGTCTATTGGGCACCTCATGGAAAGCCGGGGGCTGACGCTGTCCTTTCTCAAACTTGATCCCTATATCAACGTGGATCCCGGGACCATGAATCCCTACCAGCACGGGGAAGTCTACGTCACCGACGACGGGGCGGAGACGGACCTTGACCTTGGACATTATGAACGGTTTACGAACCTCACGCTCTCCCAGAAGAATAATTGCACGACCGGCCGCATTTACGACTCGGTGATCAAAAAAGAACGCCGGGGCGATTACCTGGGAGCCACGGTCCAGGTTGTTCCGCATATTACGGATGAAATCAAGCGCACAATTATCAACGTGGCGCATGGCATGGACGTGGTGATTGTGGAAATCGGGGGGACGGTTGGCGATATTGAAAGCCTGCCGTTCCTGGAAGCTATCCGGCAAATGCCATTTGACGTGGGCCGGGAAAATATTCTGTATGTGCATCTCACCCTTGTGCCGTTTATTGAAACCGCCGGGGAGTTGAAGACCAAGCCCACGCAACATTCCGTCAACAAACTTCGCGAAATCGGCATCCAACCCCATATCCTGCTGTGCCGGACCGACCGCTTCCTGTCACCGGCGCTGAAAGACAAAATCGCGCTGTTTTGCAACGTCGACAAGGGCGCGGTGATCACCGCGAAAAATGTGGACTCCATTTACGAAGTCCCCATCGTGCTCCGCAAGGAAGGGCTGGATGCCCTGATTGTGCGCTTGCTGCACCTGAACGCCGATCCGCCCAATCTCCGTGAATGGGATGCCATGGTCCAGAAACTCAAGCGTCCGACCCACGAGGTCACCATTACGATGGTCGGGAAATACATGGAGTCCAGAGAATCCTACAAAAGTTTGTCGGAGGCGATCACGCACGGCGGACTGCCCAACGATACCGGCATCAACCTGCAATGGGTTGAATCCGAGACACTGGAACGATCCGGCGTGGAGCAGTTCTTGAGCGAAGCCGACGGCATTTTAATCCCCGGCGGCTTTGGCACGCGCGGCATTGAAGGGAAGGTGGCGACCATTCAATATGCGAGGGAGGCGAAGATTCCCTTTCTCGGTCTCTGCCTGGGGATGCAATGCGCGGTGATTGAATGGGCCCGTCACGTGGTGGGGCTGGAGGGCGCCAACAGCGCTGAATTTGACGCGGACACGCCCTACAATGTGATTGATCTCCTTCCCGAACAACGCACCGTCAGGGACAAAGGCGGGTCCATGCGGCGCGGCGCCTATCCGTGCCGTTTGCAGGAAGGCTCACTCGCCCAACGCATCTACGGGACCGCCGAAATTCATGAACGACACCGGCATCGTTACGAATTCAACAATGATTTTCGAGAGCAACTGACTGCGGGCGATTTGACGTTGAGCGGCATGTCACCGGACGGACACCTGGTCGAAATTATTGAATTGAAGAACCATCCCTGGTTTGTGGGAACCCAGTTTCATCCCGAGTACCATTCACGACCTCATGCCCCGCATCCCGTGTTCAGCGCGTTTATTCAGGCCGCGCTCAAACGCAAGGTTGGCCGATGACGGTTGCGGGAGGCCATCGTCAAGTCAATGTTGAACCATCGGCTCATGTCCGTGTGTCCCGTGTGTGCCGCGCGCCGGAGCGGGCCTCTGCCGGACGCGGCGCGGGGATGACGGCAGACGATGACAGGACGCACCCGTGCCTGTGACGCGAGACGTATCAGTCGGAGCCGTGCCACTCGGAGGGAGTCACCCGCATATCCTGATTGCGGGACCATGCGTGATTGAGAGCAAGGCGCTGGTTGTGGAGACGGCGCTTGCCATTGCCGAAATTGCCCGGGACGTCGGCTTTCCCTATATCTTCAAATCGTCTTACGATAAAGCGAACCGCAGCGCCATTGATTCGTACCGGGGGCCCGGCCTTCAGGAGGGCCTGGCCATGCTGCAGACCGTGAAAGACACCGTGCGCGTCCCTGTCCTCACCGACGTGCACTCTGTGGAGGAGGCTCGGCAAGCCGGACAGGTCGTGGATATTCTCCAGATTCCCGCGTTCCTGTGCCGACAGACCGATCTCCTTGTTGCCGCGGCGCGCACCGGCAAAACCGTCAACGTCAAAAAAGGCCAGTTTCTTTCTCCCTGGGACATGAAGAACGTCGTCAACAAACTGGAGGAAAGCGGGACGCAACACATCATCCTCACCGAAAGAGGATTTTCCTTTGGCTATAACAATCTCGTCGTTGATATGCGTTCGCTCCCGGTGATGCGCGGATTAGGCTATCCCGTGGTGTTTGATGCCACGCACAGCGTGCAGTTACCTGGAGGCATGGGCACACAATCATCCGGACAACGGGAGTTTATTGCGCCATTGGCCCGCGCCGCCGCCGCCGCGGGTTGCGACGGGTTTTTCATGGAAGTGCATCCCGACCCGGACACCGCCCTATCAGACGGACCCAACATGGTCCCGTTGCGCACACTGAAAGCCCTGCTTCAGGAATTGAAGACGGTCTGCCTGGCGTCCGGCAAAGGATCGCAGGTCTCGCTGTAACCCATGCGCCCGTATCGTGATATGGTAGGCCATCGGATTCCCCATCGTCGTCCCTCTCACCGGCAACCATGATACCGCCTCAACCAGAACCGGCCTCGCAAGAGTTCAGCGTGGAACAGGTGTTCAATCTTCCCAACGTGTTGACGTTCTTGCGCCTCCTGATGATTCCGGTGTACGTGGGATTTTTTTCCACGCCAACGGCAGGCCGGTCCCTCATTGCGGCCGCGGTCTTCTGCCTGGCGGCATTCACCGATTTGCTGGACGGACATATCGCAAGACAACGCGCGCAAGTCACCAGCCTCGGCCGCCTGTTTGATCCTATTGCCGACAAATGCCTGGTCATCGCCGGGCTGGTGCTGCTCGTCCAGTTCCAGCGCGTTGAGGCATGGCTGGCCATCACGCTGATTGTGCGCGAACTGGCCATCACCGGCGTCCGTGCCGCGGCTGCCAACCAGGGACTGGTCATTGCCGTCAGCGCATTGGGGAAATATAAAGTTGTGCTTCAAGTGGTGGCGATCATGCTGTTGACTATGGAAGGGGCGTTTGACGTGCCCGGCTTGACCTTGTTCACGCTCCACCAGGCGGGCATCGCGGCCCTGTATGCGGCACTGGCTTTTTCGCTCATTTCTGCCGGACAATATATGCGCGACGTCCGGAACGGGATTTTCCAAAAAAGGGACGCTGCCTGATTGTCCATGTCGCCGGAAATTCAGGGAGTCCTGGCCTGCCTTGCAGCCTACCTTCTGGGCTCCATTCCCTTTGGTGTTGTCTGTTCGCGCCTCTGCGGAACGCCTGACCCCCGACGCGCGGGCAGCCGGAATATCGGCTTTACGAATGTGCTGCGCGTGTCGGGAAAGCCGGCGGGGATTTTCACGCTCATCGGCGACGCGGGAAAAGGCTGGCTGGTCGGCTGGGGCATGAGTGTCACCCTGATGCCGAATCCGTGGGCGCTCATGGCCGTCTTCGCGGTGGTGCTGGGGCATCTCTTTCCCGTGTTTGTCGGATTTCGCGGAGGAAAGGGCGTCGCCACGGGGCTGGGAGCCATTGCGGGATTTCACCTGTTCCTGGGGATTCTGCTGGTGATATTGTGGGCGGTCGCCGTGGGCGTGTGGCGATACTCTTCAGGCGGAGCGCTTGCGGCCTTTGGGGCGCTGCCGGTGCTTGGCTGGTTGATGACGGGCGACGTGGAGTTTACGATTTTCAGTGTTCTGCTTGGCGGGCTTGTGATTGTCCGGCACAAAGGCAATATCGTGCGTCTGCTCAATGGCACAGAGTTGCGGGTGGGATCATTCCGTGGCAAATCTTCTATTTGACATAATAGTTCTTATCCGACATTACAGATTTCGTATCCGGCGAGTAATTCAGCGATATTTCAGCCGCCGGCGCATTGGTGGCCTTGCCCGCCTGCCGACCATATCCAGGAACATATCGCTCCGGCTGTTCCAATCCAGGCTGATCCCGCCATGCCTGGTTCTGGCCGTCCTCTGCGTGACGGGTTCGTGCCAAGGCTTTGATGCCGCACGCTTTGAAGAGTCCCGGGGGCTCCGGGTTCTGGAAGAGATTCAGGAAGCGATTACGCAGTTAGCCGAACACGTCACCCCCACCGTCGTTGGGGTTTCCACCATCAAAAAACAGTCCCGGCCCGGCAGACCACCGTACCAGGGCAACGGGTCTGTCCCACGATCCGGTTCAGGCGTGGTGATCCACCAGGATGGCTACATCGTCACCAACAATCACGTCATCGGCAATGGCAGGGAAGTGGAAATCCATTTTTCCGACCACTCCACGCTCATTGCGGACATCATGGGGCGGGACCCCGACACCGACCTGGCGCTCCTGAAAGTCGACGCGGACCATGCCCTGCCAAGCGCCACATTCGGAGATTCCGGCATGGTCAAAATCGGGCAATGGGTGCTGGCCGTGGGCAATCCGTTTGGATTGGATCAGACCGTCACGCTGGGGATCGTGAGCGGCATTGGCCGGGACAACATGAATGTGTCCCGTTACGAAAATTTTATTCAAACCGATGCGTCCATCAATCCCGGCAATTCCGGCGGGCCGCTCTTTAACGTGCGGGGCGAAGTCATCGGGATCAACACGGCCATTATCAGTTTTGCGCAAGGCATTGGATTTGCGATTCCTTCCAACATGGCGAATCGCATTGTCGGACAGCTCAAAACGGGCGGCCGGGTGGTGCGGGGCTGGCTGGGCGTCGGCATTCAGACGTTGTCCCCTCAACTCGCGGACACATTCAATGTGCCGGAGGACCTGGGCATTGTGGTCACTGAAGTGTTTGCCGACGAGCCGGCGGCCCGGGCAGGCATACAATCCGGGGACATCATCACGCACATCGGTAATGAACGACTGGCGTCAACCAACCAGTTGTCCCGCGTGGTTGCCGGGTTTACTCCGGGCGAAGAGGTTCTGGTCCGCCTCATACGGGATGGGAAGCCGTTGCAGCTCCACGTGCTTCTCGGCCTCAAAAAAGATGCGTCCGTCGTGGCCTCGCGTCCCCTCACCGCCACCGAAATTGATCTGGGCATTGACGTGTCCTCCATCACGGACGACCTGGCACGGCAATTTTCACTTGAACAACACACGGGCATCCTGGTGGTGGACGTGGTCCGTGGCAGTGTTGCGTCTGCGGAGGGCGTGCGAAAAGGCGATGTGATTCAGGAAGTCAATCGTGTGGCAACGCCCACCATTCGTGAATTTCGCCGGATGCTGGAAGCGAGCAACCCTGGGGAACCCCTCCTGCTCCGGATTCTTCGAAAGGCCAGAACGTTTTTTGTCGTGTTGAGACCGACCGAGCCGCCTACTCCGGAAGTCCGATAAACAGATTCCACCAGCCGGGCAGGCAAAAAAAAGGAATGCTGAAGGCCGGAACCGCCTCTCCGTCATGCGTCATTCCCGCCTGTCCAACATCATCCCGCCCCCCTCCCCCAACGTCATTCTCCCCCCAACATCATTCCCGCCCCCCAACGTCATTCCCGCGAAAGCGGGAATCCATCTTCGCATGGCAAGGGGGGGGGCTGACACACAAACAAAAGGATGGATTCCCGTTTGCACGGGAATGACGGAAAGAGGCCCGACGTGGCAAAGAAGGTCGCTCGCGCTCCTTCTGTCATCCACCCTCCTTCTGTCATTCCCGCGAAAGCGGGAATCTATCCTGTCCCGGTTGCATACCCTATAGCCGTGCGTGTGATAGACAACCGATCATTCCCCCCTGACAAGGGGGGCAAGGGGGGTTGCCTGTTCGGATGCGCAAGAAGATGCGGACTGGATTCCCGCGTTTCTGTCATTCCCGTAAAGTTTACACCAGAAATTTTCCGTGCGTAACCCCGGCAGGCTGTCCTGTCCCTGTTCAATCCCCGTTGCCCGAAAGCACACCTTCAACGGACCGAAACTCCTCAAGCGCCACTTCCAGTTGCTCAACGATCTCCGACGCCAGAACATCCGGCGGCGGCAGGTTCTCCGTATCTTCCAGCGAATCATCCTTCAGCCAGAATATATCCAGATTGGTTTTATCCCTGGCGATCAATTCCTCGTAGCCGTAAGCGCGCCATCGCCCCTGGGGGTTATTCTCATCAGACCAGGTGGCCTTGCGGGTGTTGCGGTTTTTCGGCTTGTATAACGCAATAAACTCATCAAAATCCCCCTTCGCCAGCGGCTTGGTCTTGAGGGTCATGTGTACGTTGGTGCGGGAGTCGTAAATCCACAGCTTCCTGGTCCAGGCGGTTTTAGCGGCGGGTTTGGCGTCAAAGAAGATGACGTTTGCCTTGACGCCCTGGGCATAGAAGATGCCGGTGGGCAGGCGCAGCAAGGTGTGCAGGTCGGTGCGCTCCAGCAGAGTTTTGCGCACGGTTTCACCGGCGCCGCCTTCAAACAGGACGTTATCGGGCACCACCACGGCGGCCTTGCCGTCGATCTTGAGCAGGTTGGCGATGTGCTGCACAAAATTAAGCTGCTTGTTTGAGGTGGTGGCCCAAAAATCCGCGCGCTCAATCGTGAGCTTTTCCTGTTCCTGCCTTCCGGTATTCTCATTGATGACGGTCACAGAGCTTTTTTTACCAAAGGGCGGATTGGCCAGCACCATGTCAACCCTGTCATCGCCGACTTCCCTGGCCAGGGCATCGTTGGTGATGATCGGGCATTCATCGCCGCCGATACCGTGCAGGTACAGGTTCATGGCACAAAGGCGCACCACACTATCGACAATGTCGGCGCCGCGTAAAGCAGACTCTTTAAGATGGCGGCGTTCGTTCCTGGACAGGGTCGGGCTGGCAGCCATGTAATCGTGAGCGGCCAACAGGAAGCCGCCGGTGCCGCAGGCGGGGTCGGCAACGGTGTCAGCGGGTTTGGGCTGCATCACATCCACTATTGCCTGAATGAGCGGGCGCGGGGTGAAGTATTGCCCGGCGCCGCCTTTTACATCCTGGGCATTGCGCTCCAGCAAACTCTCATAGATAGCGCCCTTTACGTCGGCGGGCAGGGTGGACCACTGCTCTTTCTCGATCAGTTTGATCAGGCGTTCCAGCTTGGCCGGGTCTTGAATCTTGTTCTGTGCCTTGCGGAAGATGGCGCCCAGCATGCCGCCTTCCTTGCCGAGGTTTTCCAGAGTGTGGCGGTATTGCAGTTCCAGGTCGTCGCCATCCAGCTTGACCAGTCTGGCCCATGAGTATTTATCGGGCACTTTGATTTGCTGGCCGCCCTGCTCGCGCTCGTTGGCCATTTTGAGGAAGATCAGGTAGGTGATTTGTTCGACATAGTCGCCGTAGCTGACGCCGTCGTCTCGGAGGACGTGGGCGTAGTTCCAGACTTTGTTGGTTATTTCTACTGATGACATGCTTATCTGTTGCCTTTCTCTTGGGCAATCTGTCTATTTTTAATGTCATTCACTACAGCAACGAGAGCATCTAAATCTTCTTTGAGATCTTGGGGTGATGGAACAGATGAATTTCCGCCTGAAGATGGATCGTGTGCACCACAAATACCACAACATTTCTGATATAACCTAAAAATCTCGTCATGTTCAGCCTGTGTAAAACCTATGACTTTCTTAAGATGCTTAATTCTTATCCAATTGATATAGCGCTGAACTGTGCCGTTAAAAACACAATCTTGAATAACTCTTTCAATAGTAGCCCGAAGTCGGTCGTATTCACTCCTCATAGAATTAGATAAATCATCACTTGGATATGGAATCCACCTTTGCAATAAACTCTTTTGTGTTTTGCGGTGTTTATCGATTCTATCCTCAAATGATTTGTGTATCCACGGCAAACCTTTTTTGACTAAACCTACTTGGGCAGTACCTGATGTATCAGCACCCCATTCAAGGTGCTGTACAAGGTGGGGTACATTCTTTTGTTTCAACCGTGATGTTAGTTCTGACAAAAATACTGTATCATGTGTAAAGATTATCACCTGTCGTTCCATTGCCTCATCAACCAATCTTTGTGCGACATATTGTCGACGGGAGTCATCCAGTAATGACACTGGATCATCGAAGACTATCCCCCCTTTATGATTACTCAATCTTATTTCCGCCAAGAACGCACCTAGTGCTATCGCTCGTTGCTCTCCTTCGCTTAGCACTTCATTTAGATTGATTGAGAGTGGCAAATCCAAAATAAGCTTATGCAATACTTTTCCTTTCTCAATACGATCTTTGAGTTTTGTCTTAATATGAGAAATGTTCAAAGATTGGAATTCTTGATTAAGTGCATTTTTTAATGACTGTGTAACCGCCTCGCTTGCTAGTTCTCTTGCCTTAGCAGATATGGAGTTTGTTCGTAATTCTTGCTCGCAATCGACTAGTTTAGTTTTTAACTTTAAGCCATTTATCACATCAATTATAGTCTGAAGTCTAGGTGCCAAGTTTACTCTGGCTCTTATCTCTGACTGCTCTTTTTCTAATCTAATTTTCTCTTTGTTATCTGCCGCTTTCTCAAAATATTCTGCCTGTTTAGTTAAATTCTCAATAATTTTCTTCAAATCATCTCTTGGGTCCGTCTCTAGAGTTGGTTGGTTTGACCAATCATGAGTTTCTAGAGCATTGGTAATCCCGGCACGTAATTGTTCAATCTTTGTTTCATATTTAACAATTTTTTTGTTGATATTTTGGTCAATTTCTAAAAGTTCTACTTTTAATTCCTCCTCCATATTAAATGACAAATTTTTGCTTCTAATCTCTTTGCTGGCATTTTCTCTTTCTTGTTTCTTATCCTTTGCAAGTCTCGCTGTATCCTCCAATAGATATTGTTCAAACCTCTTTAGTCGGCCTTTTGACTCCTCATCCAGTTCACGTTGACACAAAAGGCATTTTGAACCTTCTTCTACATTTGGATATCCTTTGCCTAGATACGCTATTTCTGTTGAATATTTTCTTGCTGATTCGAAAAATATCTTCCATAAAGAATCACCTGTTCCATCCAATAAAGCTTCTCCAGCTCGAAAATTTACCGCTGCTATTTTTTCTGCATTGATAGCAGACTCCGCATCATTGTCAATGCGCTTTATCTTGTTAATCGCTTCATCTTTTACCCACGCCTGAGATGTATCAATTTTTCCGACCAGACCCGAAATTCTCTGTGAAAACAGCTTTATAGAACTCGCCTTCTTCTTCGGATCCGATTCTTGTAGTGTTTTGTCAAGCTCTCCTAATCGTTTTGCCTCATCTGCATCTAAATTAGCCAAATTTTCGAATTGCTCAACATCTGATTTATGGCTAATATTTTTGATTAACTGACCTACAGGTGTTTCATTCACTAAATCAACAAACTGTTCTTTATTTGTATTAACTGTACTTTTTTCAGCAGACAATCTTCTACTCAATTCGGGCAACACTTTTTGGCTTAGGTTCTCAACAATGTCCAAACCATAAGGAAGATAGGCGGCTTCTTGCTCGTTATCTAAATAAGCCCTTGCACACTTAGAATCAAAAACTGCAATCGTAGATAACTCAGATGGAGCAGCTTTATCGCGATTCCAAGATACTGACCTATTGTCGCCACTCACCTCTATGTCTAAAGTCGCCTTAGGGGTTGCTGTGCGGTCATTTATATCGAAAGCATTCGTATGCAATTTTTCCTGACTATCTCGGGATCTACATGCCTTTTTTAACACTCGAGCATAGCCAGATTTCCCAGATCCGTTACCGCCATAGATAATAGACATGCCTGCCTTAGAAAATTCAAGATTTTGATTACTTGCTATCCTGTTCACATGCTGCAAATTATATAAAGATTTCAGTACAATAACCTCCTGTTCATCGTTATCAGTTGGGAGATTATCTTTACTAAGAGCTATTGGTATACGTTCCTTCTCATCTTTCAGTCCATGAGCATTTTTCATCATCGCATATAGATCATCAAAATCGCTTTCATCCAATGATCTTTTTTCAAATAGTCGGCGTACAGCATCGCGCTGCCACGGAACTAAGCTCTCATTTGACCATGCAAGTATTTTCGTTAGTATATCCAAGACATTACCCTGCTACTGGTAGTTTCCTGTGAAAGCGGCGGATAATACAGACTGCTTATTTCTTCTTGCTTTATTTATCTGATGTTCTATTTCAATATCCAGTCGTTCTATTGAGTCAAATTTTTCTTGTGCTAAATGTCCTATTTCGAATTGTTCTTCTTTGGGTGGTAACGGTATTGCTACAGTCTCAAGTATGTGAAGATTTATGTTTTTTTGGGCCGTTGCGGGCGCATACTTTTCTAAGTCACCTTTAAGGGTTCTAATAAAAAGCTCTATAACTTCTACATTTACTGAACTATCTATTGGAATGAAACCGACCACGCTATCTGGGAAACATGCATCAAAACCCAATAAGGCTGTGTCTGCTATATTGGCTGCTATGGTTATGCACATTGTACCCTTTGGCCACAATCTACTTTGCGCCAGCCCTTTATTAGAATATGTCTGACTATATTGATTCAGCCATGCATTAGCCGCACGCACATCTCCTGTTTGTACGAAAGGATAATCACCTCCGTACAGGCTTGGATTATTTCTTGGGCGGTGTTTGGATTTCCCTCTGCTAAGTTCACCAAGTTGAGGTAAAGTTGCCCATACCCACTCATCTAGTATTTTCGGTAATCCATGAATTACAGGTTCTTCTGGCTCTTTATATTTCTCCTTCCATTTACCATCCTTTGGCATTTTACCTTTTACTTTGAATTTCTCGAATTGTTGTTCTTCCCATTTCTGGCGGCGTTCTTTGAGGATGCGTTGGAGTAGTTGGGAGGCGGGTTCGAGTTTGTCTTTGTTGGCTTCGCGCCATTCTTTGGTCAGTTCGCCGGTGACGGCGGCTTTGAGGACGGATTGGCGGTATTGTTTGAGGAGTTGTTTGGCTTTTTTCAGGGCTTTGATGCCGGCGTCAATATGGGAGAAGAGTTCTTCGATTTTGGCTACGATACGTTTTTGTTGTTCGGGTGGGGCGATAGGTATTTCGTATTGTTCGACTATCTGAGGCCGAACCCGAGTAAGTGAACCGCCTACCCCTGAAACATTCATGCACAAGTACTCTCTAAACTTCTGGTTTTGCATGAAATACATGAGATATTTCGGTTCAACCTCTTCTGTGGGCAGAAACTCAACCCACTCAGGAGAGGAAATTTGTCGATTTGTTGAGTGGTTACCAATTATCCAAACTCTATTGATTCGAGGATTGATTTTGCAAAGTAGAACAGTATTTGGCTCAACTATCCGCTTTGAGGAGCCAATTTCGCTGCCTGAGATGATTTCAGGGGATCCTTCAGAAAAACTGGGTACGCTATAGAGTTCAAATATTTCATCCGGTGTATCAGCGGGATTGATGTTTTTCGTTTTCCCGCTTCTGAAATTTCCGAGAGGCATTGATATCCAGCCATCAGATAGCTCACTTGTCATTACTTCACTCATGCAATCAAATACCCATTCAATTCATCAATAATCGGCTTCAACTCATCTCCAAACAATTGCCTTGCCTTCAACACCCCACCCTCCTGATTAAAAGGCGTATACCCAAAATCCTCTTCCGTCATCTCCGCATTCTGCGCGATCTGATCCTTGATCTTATGTAGCCATTCAAGCTGCTCCGGTTCAAACTCTTTTTCCTGTTGCATCAGCCAAATTTCAAACCGTTGCTCCACCAGTTCATTAAACGGCTCCAGCACCTCACTCAAGCCGGTTGAAAATCGAATCAGGCTGACGATGTTGGTCAGCAACTCTTTCGGCGGCACGCCTTTAACCTTGTTTTTCTCCAACCGCGCGTAAGCCTTCCACACTTCAATCGGTGCCAGGTTATAAGGCGGCTGCTGAATTTCCTCGGCCAGCTTTTCAATCTGTTCATGGCTCAAGTGCCGCTGTCGATAAGGCCGCTGGTACATAAGCTGAATGGCATCCAGTTCATCCCGGTGGTCTGTGATGAATTGCCGCCAGTTGCTGACAAGCCCTTTGGCCCTCTCTTCGGTGTAACCCACCCGGCCCTTGAGCAATTCGTCGGATGAGTCATCAATGATCTGTTCGGTATCCCGGCGCAGGGATTCAATCAGGTCTCTAAGCGCCGGATTATGGAAGGCATGCATGAGCAGGTCGGCGCTGGGTTTGAAGGCGGCCTGGATGTCTTCGTCGGTGACTTCTTCTTTGCCGGTTCTGGCCAGGGCCGTGGTGATCAGTGTGTCATCTTTGGTGCCGTGAATCAGGTTGGCGGCGATGGCGGTGAGCGTGGTGGGTTTGATGAAGTCGTCGCCAAGCTGGTCGGCTACTTCCTTTGGTACGGACTGTTTGACGATCTCGTTGAGGTGCTTGCGCTGGGTTTCGTCCAGCTTCATGTCCAGCCGCAGCAGGCGGTTGCCGAGCGTGCGCAGGCTGTCACTGTGGCGGTCGCCCCTGGCGATTTGCAGCATGAGTTTTTCGGTGGGGATGCTGGGCCTGGATTCCAGGGCAGCGGATTCGGTCGTCTTGTCGTTTTCGGTGACGCCGACGCAATCCACCAGCACAAAGCGGTCTTTGGTTGTGGCGTCTGGGGTGACTTTTCTTAGTTCGTCTTCGCTGAGTACGCGGGTGCCGCGGCCCTTCATCTGTTCGTAATAGGTGGGGCTTTTGACATCACGCATGAACATGACGATTTCCAGCGGTTTGATGTCGGTGCCGGTGGCAATCATGTCTACGGTGACACCGACGCGCAGTTGCGGGTCGGTGCGGAATGCGGCGATGGTGTTTTCGGCGGTTTGCCTGCCGACCTTGTAGGTGATTTTTTTGCAGAAGTCGTTGGATTCGCCGAACACTTCGCGCACGGTGTCGACGATGCGGTCGGCGTGGTCGTCGTCTTTGGCAAAGATGAGGGTTTTGGGCAGCCAATCGCCGGAGCGATTGGGGAAGATGTCTTTGAACACGCGCTCCTTGAAGGTCTGGATAATGGTGCGTATCTGGTTCGGGGCGATGACGGAGCGGTCGATCTGCCGGCCGGTGTATTCCTCGGCCCGGTCAAGTTTTTCCAGGCGCTTGCCTTTGGTGACCTTGTCACGGATTTGCACGGTGGTGCCCGCTTCAATGGTGTTGCCTTCGGCGGTTTTCCTGGTAAGGATGCTGTAGATGTCGTAGCCGACGTTGACCTTGTCGATCACGGCGTTTTCGTGGGTGTATTCGGAGACGAGGTTCTGGTTAAAGAAGCCGATGGTCTTTTTGGTCGGGGTGGCGGTGAGGCCGATGAGGAAGGCATCGAAATATTCCAGCACCTGGCGCCACAGGTTATAAATGGAGCGATGGCATTCATCAATGATGATGATATCGAAGGTTTCTATCGGCAGGCCGGGGTTGTATTCCACCTGCCGGGGTTGCCGGTTGAAGCTGCCGGCGTCGGTTTCGTAGCCGGAGTGTTCTTCGGCGGCTTCGTCCAGCTCGCTGTTGCTGAGCCTGGCGTAGAGGCGCTGGATGGTGGAGATGGTGACTTTGATTTCATCGCCGATGCCGCCCGGGCCGAGAATATGGGCGTTGTAGAGTTCGGTGAATTTTCGCCCGTCGCCGGGCACTGTGTATTGCTGAAATTCTTTTAGCGCCTGCCGGCCCAGGTTGCCCCGGTCGACCAGGAACAGTACGCGCCCGGCTTTGGCGAATTTGGCCAGGCGGTACACCTCGGTGACGGCGGCGACGGTCTTGCCGGAGCCGGTGGCCATTTGCAGCAGCATACGCGGGGCGGCTTGCTTGAGGCTTTCTTCAATGCCGGTGATGGCTTTGACCTGGCAGTCGCGCAGGCCCTCTGTGTGGAGTTCGGGCAGTCGTTGCAGCCGTGCCCTTAGGGAGTCGCCCTGTTGCAGCCGGTCTTTGAGGGTTTTCGGTCGGTGGAAGTGGAACAGGTGGCGGCTGCGGGGCTTGGGGTCACGCTCGTCACGGAAGCGGATTTCGATGTTGGTGGCCTCATAGAGGAAGGGTAAAGGCTGATCCTTTGCTGCCCATTGCTCTATGTGTTGGATTGGGGAGGCGGCGTAGCGGCCGGATTGTTCGGCTACCAGACCTAAGTTAGCGCCTTCCCGCTTGGCTTCGATAACGCCGCAGGCTTTACCCTGAATGAACAGCATGTAGTCGGCAGGGCCGGTATCAGTCGGATATTCACGAACGGCGACACCGTGGACGCCCTGCTCACCAGCCGCGAGGTTGATGGCTTTGGAATCCTGTATCACCCAGCCGGCCTGTTCCAGCTTGCCGTCTATGAGCTTGCGGGTTTGTGCCTCATCCATATTGGTCTATGGCCTGTTTATTGCTAAACGGATGGTAGCGGTTGCATGCCTGTGTGTCTTTGGGAAGGATTCCTGATTTTATAGCATCAATACATTGAAGGCAATTCAGCAAAATAATATCAGCTGGATTTCAAAGACGCATGACGTTGCATCACGTGTCGTGTTGAGATTGTTTTGTAAGAACAAGGCAGGGTCGTCCGGCCCATTATGTTCAATGGGGGTTCCCGTTTGAATGACGGTCGGCAATTGCGCCCACTGTTCCCACTGGTGTTTGAGAAGATCAAGATAGGCTCCGTGATAATCCGGACTGTTCCGATTCAGACACGCGCGCCCGAGTTTGCCGACGCTATAGGCGGCGCCTCGTTTATGCATCAGGCCGGCGGTTTCCAGATTGCGAAGAAGAATCCCAACCGCGCGTTCATCGGCTTTCAACGGTCAGCATCCCCGCGAAGTCGGCATTCCCGCCCCCTCCCTCGTCATTCCCACCCTCCTTCTGTCATTCCCGCGAAAGCGGGAATCCCTCCCCTCCTCATATGGCAAGAAGGGTGTCTGGCCTACAAACAGACGGATGGATTCCCGTTTGCACGGGAATGACGGAAAGAGGCCCAACGTGGCAAAGAAGGTCGCTCACCCTCCTTCTGTCATTCCCGCGAAAGCGGGAATCTATCCCTCCGGAGAGAGGGAAATCAGAGAGCGGAAGCGCGGAGAGAGCTACCTGAATGCCGCGGTTGCCAACGCCACTGCTACCACCGGGGGACAGGAATGTCCCCCCTCCGTTACCAGCTCCACTGCCATTGCAATTGAATGCGGTGCTCGTCATTGGTGGTGGCGCACTCGCGGCGGATCCATATTGGTGTACGGCCTGTTTATTGCTAAACGGATGGTAGCGGTTGCATGCCTGTGTGTCTTTGGGAAGGATTCCTGATTTTATAGCATCAACACATTGAAGGCAATTCAGCAAAATAGTATCAGCCGGATTTCAAAGACGCATGACGTTGCATCACGTGTCGTGTTGAGATTGTTTTGTAAGAACAAGGCAGGGTCGTCCGGCCCATTATGTTCAATGGGGGTTCCCGTTTGAATGACGGTCGGCAATTGCGCCCACTGTTCCCACTGGTGTTTGAGAAGATCAAGATAGGCTCCGTGATAATCCGGACTGTTCCGATTCAGACACGCGCGCCCGAGTTTGCCGACGCTATAGGCGGCGCCTCGTTTATGCATCAGGCCGGCGGTTTCCAGATTGCGAAGAAGAATCCCAACCGCGCGTTCATCGGCTTTCAACGGTCAGCATCCCCGCGAAGTCGGCATTCCCGCCCCCTCCCTCGTCATTCCCACCCTCCTTCTGTCATTCCCGCGAAAGCGGGAATCCCTCCCCGCCTCATATGGCAAGAAGGGTGTCTGGCCTACAAACAGACGGATGGATTCCCGTTTGCACGGGAATGACGGAAAGAGGCCCAACATGGCAAAGAAAGTCGCTCACCCTCCTTCTGTCATTCCCGCGAAAGCGGGAATCCATCCCCTCCTCATATGGCAAGAAGGGTGTCTGGCCTACAAACAGAAGGATGGATTCCCGTTTGCACGGGAATGACGGAAAGAGGCCCAACATGGCAAAGAAGGTCGCTCACCCTCCTTCTGTCATTCCCGCGAAAGCGGGAATCTATCCCTCCGGAGAGAGGGAAATCAGAGAGCGGAAGCGCGGAGAGAGCTACCTGAATGCCGCGGTTGCCAACGCCACTGCTACCACCGGGGGACAGGAATGTCCTCCCTCCGTTACCAGCTCCACTGCCATTGCAATTGAATGCGGTGCTCGTCATTGGTGGTGGCGCACTCGCGGCGGATCCATATTGGTGTACGGCCTGTTTATTGCTAAACGGATGGTAGCGGTTGCATGCCTGTGTGTCTTTGGGAAGGATTCCTGATTTTATAGCATCAATATATTGAAGGCAATTCAGCAAAATAGTATCAGCCGGATTTCAAAGACGTATGACGTTGCATCACGTGTCGTGTTGAGATTGTTTTGTAGGAACAAGGCAGGGTCGGCGCCCACGCAAACCGATGGACCTCGTAACGGTGGGCTTTTCGAACTGACGCTGTTCGGTCAGAAACAGCAGCGCGCGCGTGGGATGTCATCTGTCAAACGCGCGGCTCCCCTTACGGCAGGCTGGCTTCAATAATGACGCCGTCCCAATCGCCGGTGCCTTTTTTCAATTGGAGACACCGGGGACGGTGAAACCCGCAGGCCTTGAGCCATTGCTGCACGTCCAGGGCGCGATAGGTGTTTCCCGTTGGCGTGTATAACAGCATCGTGACGGCAAACAGGTTGGTTGCCGTGGCGTCAAACCCCGGCGTGTCCATGAGAAAGGTGTCCTGAATAAAAATCCGTCCGCCGGGATTGAGGCTCCGTTTGAGTTTGCGAAACAGGGTTTTGTTTTCGGCCGACGAAAATATGTGTAGCAGGTTTGATATCCACATCACATCAAACGTTCCGGGCACCGGACTGTCAAACAGATCGCCGGGATACCAGGACAACCGCGTCCCGTGCCGTAACGGTTTGGCAATGTGCCGGGAGACTTCAAGGGCCGCTTCACGATCCCAGACACCGGCCCGCAGCCGGGGATGGCGCTTCAAAAATTCCAGGGCATAGGTGCCGGGTCCGCCTCCCACGTCCAGGAGTGACCTGGCATTGCGCAGATCAAGCTGCGCGGCAACCTGTTTCGCGGCTGTCAATGACCGCTGGTGCATCGCCCAGGTAAACGAGCGGCGGTATTCAGGGTCGTCCGGCCCATTATGTTCAATGGGGGCTCCCGTTCGAATGACGGTCGGCAACTGCGCCCATTGTTCCCACTGGTGTTTGAGAAGATCAAGATAGGCTCCGTGATAATCCGGACTGTTCCGATTCAGACACGCGCGTCCCAGTTTGCCGACGCCATAGGCGGCGCCTCGTTTATGCACCAGGCCGGCGGTTTCCAGATTGCGAAGAAGAATCCCGACCGCGCGTTCATCGGCTTTCAACGCCCCGGCCAGGGCTTTGGGAGTCCATGACCGTGTCCCCATGCGGGTAAAGACATCAAGCTCAAGCGCCGCGGCCAGTACGCGCGGCAACCGAAATGCATACAGGGCGTCCTTGAATGCCTCCATGGTGCGAATGGCCGATGGCTTGGTCATGGTGCTGTGCCTTTCCCGGCGGACTCGTGCGTTCGCTGCGACAGATTCCCTTTGTCCGCCAACCGTTGCCGTAACGCCTGAAGGCGGCGGGTATTCTCCTCCAGCTTCGGCAAGCCGTATGTTTGATCAACGCGAATCACGCGCTCCAGCCATTCCGCGGCCTCTTCATCGCGTCCCGCCGTTTCATGACAGTCGGCCAGCACGTACCAGGCCCCGCCCATGCGCAAGTCATCCCCAAGACGCTCGGCCATGGCCACACTCGTGTGCGCGCAGGCCATGGCGTCATCCACCCGCTCCCAGGCCAGGTACAGCCGCGCTATCATCTTGAAGACATCGGCCTGCCCGGCCTGGTTCCCCACCCGCTTCATCAGGACGCCGGATTGCGAATAATAGTCCAGGGCCTGCTCAAACTGCCGAGTCTCTTTCGCCACCAAACCCAAATCGGAAAGCAGCACTGCCCTGGCGGCATCGTGTTGGAAACGATCCATCATGTCCAGGGCCTCCAGATAATACGCGCGGCCCCGTTCCCATTCGCCGGCGTCCACGTGCACATTGCCGAGGTTGGCCAGCGTCGCGCTCATGCCCTGGTCGTCGCCGATGGTCTTTTGCAGTTCCAGCGTTTCCCGGTAATACTGCCGGGCCTGCCGGCGTTGTCCGCTCACCGCGCAAATGTTCCCGAGATTCCCCAGCGTGACCACCAACGCTCTTGGATCACCGCTCTTCCGGTCGGCGTCCAGCGCCCTGGCATAACACTGGTACGCTTCCGCGTAAAAGCCACGGGAAAAATGGGCATTGCCCTGCCGGTTCAGTTCTGCCGAATGAGACTGTCGCATGGTTTGTGGACTGGAATACGCCGGGGCAACAGGCCTCCCCTGCGTGATGGCCGGATAGACAATCAGATGGCGGATGCGTCTCCCGTCCGGTTCGTTGCTTGCAACGCCCGCTCAACCGCGGCTGTTGCGCCCGTCATCAGGGAGGCGCCATCTCCAACCAGAAGTGAATCAAATTTGTATTTGAGCAAACGACGCAACCCCTCGCGTGCTTTGACCGGATCGGCGTATTTTGCGTCGGGCAGCAGACTCACCGACCCCGCAGGCTTGCCGAGCAGTGCGTCGCCGACGATGAGAATGCCCCGCCCCTGCTGCAGAAACAACGCCGACTCGCCTGGTGATTTTTGATCGGACAGGTGAATGACCCAAATGCCGCCGGGCAGCAATTCTCCATCAACAAAGGTTTTGTCGGGAGTCACCGCCATTTCCGTGGCGTCCGCCTGCGGAACGTAGACGCGAGTGTTCAGCGCGCGTTGATACGTCGCGGTCTCCCGTTGATGATCCCGATTGGTGAGCAGGATGTAATCCACGCGACCGGCGGATTTGAGCTGCGCCAGGTCGGCATCCGGGAGCGGCGGAGGGTCAACCAGGATGCGATGTTCGCCCACGTCCAGCAAATGGCCGTTAAAATCAATCTGCTTTTCTTCGGAAAACCATGACCATGTGGCAATGCCGGGAAGAATGGGTTTCATAATTGGGCAATCGCCTCCCGGAGCATGGTGGTCGTTTTGTCCCGAATGTCCTTTTCGGACGGCAGATCGAGAATATCGTCTTCAGGCACCGTCAGAAACTTCCGGTTGGCGCCCTTCGTCAAAGAAATCAAAAACCGGCCATTGGAAGGCACGGTGGGAATGACCACGCCAACTGCGCCGTCAATGCTCTTCACCAGCTCAAGCAATGCCGTTTTCCCCTCTTCAAAATCTTCCATTGCGTCTCTCCAGTTTCCGCGCCGGCCAGCACGGCCAGCCTGTGCGCCTGTCGCCGCCGCATCGTATGCGCCCCGGCCAGCGCCAGCAGAAAAACCGCGCGGGCGTACCGTTTATAAACCGCTTGAGCCTGCCGCTGCCCCGCCGGCCAGCAGCATCTTCACTTCCTTCAGAATGGCCGTATGATCCGCCAACGCCATGTTGCCGACGCGCTGCCACCGAATGACGCCGGATTGATCCAGAATATACACGTTCGGAATGAACCGTCCGCCGCCGTACAGCTCATCCGTGACCCGTTCGGAGTCCGTAAGATACGGATACGTGACGGTGACGGGAAACGTGCCCAGAAATTCCCGCACGGCGGCCAGGGAATCGCCCGAGGAGTTCACGCCGACCACCGAGACGTTTTGCCCCTGCGTGGCCTCATGGACTTTTTGCAAATTCGTGCTCTGTATCCGGCAGGGTTCGCAAATGTGAAACAGGCCGAGCACCACAACACGGCCTTGCAGGTCCCGCAGCGAAAGAGTCTGACCCGTGATTGACATGAGCGAAAACGCCGGCGCCGGCTCGCCAACCCTGAACAAACCTCCGGCCATGACCGTTGGTGCGAGGACAAGAAGCAGGGCAAGACCGGCCAGCCCGACACGTTGATGTTTCATGGAATCCTCCACTAGGACTCGGCGACCGGAAGCAGTCACGGCTCCCGACCGGGAACCATCAAGGCCACCCGGCATTTTATCAAAGGATTTTTGAGATGGGCAATAAAGGCGAACTTGCTTAGGAATGTCCTGAATCGGTGAAACGTTGTACCTCGTGGGTCACCCACATGGATATGGGGCTTTGGTCTTTCTCGTGCTTTTTCCCTCTTATCGCTCAAGAAAATTCCTGTGTAAACGCTAAGATCGTATCGCTGAAGGAATCAATATCCCGGAGTTGGTTGCGCCGTTTGGTCAGTTTGAATGTCGCTGATGAACCTTTGTCCATGAGACGATCGGCATATTTTCGCCATAGGAGTCAGGTGCTTGAATATGTCAGCTTTGGGGTCTTGAAGCCTGTCGGAAAATTCTGTCACTGGACAACCAAGGTACTACCCGTGCACAGAAGGGAGCGGTGGCGTGATTTAACACCGCTCCCCTCTATTATAGAAACAGTTGCCTTACACACTTTTAGGCACAGCACAGTACCATTTAGGATGGTCATTCCCTTTTCCTTTGTTGTTTTTCCAGTGTAGTGGTTGAAGATTTGTTAATTCATCTGAACCTCCTAGCGAAACTGGAAAACGATGATCAATTTCCCATCCAAGCTTGCTGCTGGTGTTTCCATAATCTGACCATTTCATCCACTGACCACATCGATCTTTTCTGTAAACCGCAGGGTTATATCCCCGTTGAACATGCCCTTTTTCCCAAACACTTTGCACTGTGTAATGAGAAAAAGAACCACCAATTTTTGTTGTGTTTGATCTTCTGAACATTGCTTCATTTCCTCCTTTGATTCTAACGCCGAACTCCTCAGTCCACAATGAACAAAATTTATGGCCACATATGACGACATGCCACATGACCATTTACCACTATATGCGGCCATCTAATATCTGTCAATACCACAAGTTGTACATAAAGGCAAAAATGGAACCAATTTATTTATGAAGTAAGTTAGATTAGGATTTTATACTAAGTTTCCAGGGGCTCATTTTTTAATGTTTTGCCTTCACCATTCACCAGACTTTCTTGATAATTAACTAACGAGCTATTGTGTTGCCATCAAACAGCCCAAGCTGAATTTCTTCGGCTTTGGTCATGGTGATGGGATATTGTTCGGAGAAACAGGCGTGGCAGTAGTGATCGTTTCGGCCCGGCATGACGTTGAGCATGCCCTCCAGGCTTAAATAGCAGAGACTGTCGGCGGTGACGTATTGACGGATTTCCTCGATGGAATGGCTGAACCCGATCAGCTCTTTTTGCGTGGGCGTGTCAATGCCGTAAAAGCACGGGGAAATCGTCGGCGGAGAACTAATGCGCATGTGTACTTCCTTGGCGCCGGCATTGCGGATCATCTTCACGATTTTCCGGCTTGTCGTGCCGCGCACCAGGGAATCATCCACGACCACCACGCGCTGGCCGGTCAGCACCCCGGGCACGACGTTCAACTTCAGCTTCACGCCAAAGTGACGAATGGCCTGTTCCGGTTCAATAAACGTTCGTCCGACGTAATGGTTTCGGGTTAGCCCGATTTCAAACGGAATCCCGGCCCCCTCCGCATACCCCATGGCCGCCGGCAGGCCGGAGTCCGGAACGGGAATCACCACGTCGGCGGGCACGGACGCTTCTTTGGCCAACTGGCGACCCAGGGCTTTGCGGATGGGATACACGGCGTGATCCCCGAAGATGCGGGAATCCGGACGCGCGAAATAGACGTATTCAAACACGCACTTTGCGGGCGTGGCGGGCATGACAAAGGGACGATGCGTAGTAAGCCCCTTGTCATTGATGACGATGATTTCTCCCGGCTCGACTTCCCGCACAAACTCGGCCTCAATGAGATCAAACGCACAGGTCTCCGAAGCCACGATCCAGGTATCCTGCAATTTTCCCAGACACAGGGGTCGAAACCCATACGGGTCCCGTGCCGCGATCAGATCGTGATCAGTCAGCATCACCAGCGAATACGCCCCGCGCACCAGGGACAGCGCCTCAATCGCCCGTTCAAGCAGCGTATCCCTTCGGGAATGGGCCATCAGGTGGATGATCACTTCCGTATCGGAGTCGGATTGAAAAATGGAGCCATAGGCCTCAAGCTCGCTGCGCAGCACCGAGGCGTTCGTCAGGTTCCCGTTATGCGCGACGGCCAGGTTCCCGAAGGAAAAATTGACGGTGAGCGGCTGCACGTTGCGGAGAAGGCTCTCCCCGGCGGTGGAATAGCGGTTGTGGCCGATGGCTTTGTCGCCGCGAAGACGATGGATGTCTGTTTTGCCGAAAATATCCGCGACCAGTCCCATGCCCTTTTCCATGTGGAAATTCTGGCTGTCCGAAGACACAATCCCCGAACTTTCCTGCCCGCGATGCTGCAACGCGTACAACCCCAGATACGTGAAGTTGGCGGCCTCCCGATGCCCGTAAATGCCAAACACCGCGCATTCATCGTGGAATTTATCCGGGGACACCATGGGAAGCGGGGGACGTGGACGAAGCGGGTTTGCGTGTTTCATGGACACCCATTCGCGGCAACGTGTTGAAGGGTGTGATGGTGCATCGTCAATGGTTTCATCTCATGTCTGCCCGAGCTTGTGTTCCAGGCTCCGGCTCCAGCACTCGTACACCGTGGCCACCGGCACATGGATTGCATGGTTCACGTCCGCCCCGTCCGATTGTCCGCCGGCATGTCTCCGAATGTGAATCACCAGATCGTCTCCGCCCACGCTGCCCACGTCCCCGGCGGGCACGCCGCATGATCCGGCCATGGCCAGTGTTCGCTCGGCATGGTCGGGGGCCACCGACAGCACAACACGCGAAGGACTCTCGCCGAACAGCACGGCATCCAGACGAAGCCTGTTTGCCTCAAGCTGAATCATCGCCCCCACCGCTTGTCCTTCAACGGCCTGCGGCCCGCAACAACATTCCGCCACCGCCACTGCCAATCCGCCTTCCGAACAATCATGCGCCGATCGCACAAGACCCTCCGCAATCAACCGCAGCACGCAATCCTGCAAGGCTTTCTCCGTCTCAAGATTCAGCCACGGAGGGGCGCCCTGTTCCCGATGATGCACGACTTTCAGATATTCGGTTCCGCCCAGGTCTTCCCCGCTCTCTCCCAGGATAATAATCCGGTCGCCGGCCTGTTGAAACCACTGCGTGGTGACGCGATCGGCCGGCTCAATCAACCCGACCATGCCGATAATCGGCGTGGGGTAAATCGAAAGGCCGTTGGTTTCGTTATACAGGCTGACGTTGCCACTGACAACGGGAACATCAAAGGCCCGGCAGGCGTCGGCAATGCCTTCAATGGCCAGGGTCAACTGCCACATCACCTCCGGACGCTCGGGGTTGCCGAAATTCAGGCAATCCGTCACGCCAATGGGGCGCGCGCCCGAGCACACCACGTTGCGGGCCGCTTCCGCCACGGCCAGCATCCCGCCCATGTACGGATTCAGGAGGCAATAGCGGCTGTTGCCGTCCGTGGTCATGGCCAGGGCCTTGTTCGTGCCTTTGACGCGCACCACCGCCGCGTCCGACCCCGGACGCACAAGGGTATTGAGACCCACCATGTGGTCATATTGCCGCCAGACCCAGGCTTTGCCGGCAATCGTCGGCGAGTCCAGCAGCCGGAGCAGAACGTCCTTCGCATCCGTGACATCGGGCAGACTCTCAACCGTCAGGGATTGCAGCACGTCCTGCCAGGCGGGCGGCGCGGCCGGACGCTCATACCTGGGGCTCTCGTCCGTCAGGGCCTTCGCCGAAATATCCGCCACCACCCTGCCCTGTTCCGTGATGCGCACACGTCCGTCATCCGTCACCCGCCCGATGACCGCCGCGTCAATACCCCATTTTTCGCAAATCGCGATGACTCGCGCTTCGTTCCCGGCTTTCACCACAAGCAGCATGCGTTCCTGGGATTCCGAGAGCATCAGCTCATAGGGCGTCATCTTTGACTCGCGGCGGGGCACGTCGGTCAATTCCAGTGCAATACCGGTTCCCGCGCGCGAGGCCATTTCGCAGGACGAACCCGTGAGGCCGCCGGCCCCGAGATCCTGAATGCCGACCAGCAGGTCCTGCTCTAAAAATTCCAGGCAGGCTTCCAGCAGCAGTTTTTCCAGAAACGGGTCGCCGACCTGCACGTTCGGTCGTTTCCGTTCCGAGGCGTCGTCAAAACTGTCCGAGGCCATTGTGGCGCCGTGAATCCCGTCCCGGCCGGTTTTCGCGCCGATATACAACACCGGGTTGCCGATGCCTTTGGCTTCGCCCCGCAGCAACTGCGTGGTGCGCACAAGCCCCAGGCAGAAGACGTTCACCAGGGGATTCCTGGAATAGATATCGTGAAAGGCCATTTCGCCGCCGACCGTCGGCACACCGATACAGTTGCCGTACCAGGCAATGCCAGACACCACGCCTTTGACAAGATGACGGTTGCGAGGCATATCCAGCTCGCCGAATCGCAGGGAATCCAGCAGCGCAATGGGCCGCGCGCCCATGGTAAAAATATCCCGCAGAATCCCGCCGACCCCGGTCGCCGCTCCCTGGAAGGGTTCAATAAACGACGGATGATTGTGCGACTCCATCTTGAACACCGCCGACAGGCCATCACCGATTTCCACGGCGCCGGCATTTTCGCCGGGGCCCTGCACCACCCGCTCCCCTTCCGTGGGGAGCCGCTTCAAGTGGACCCGCGAGCTTTTATACGAACAATGCTCGCTCCACATCACAGAAAAAATCCCCAGCTCCGTCAGGTTGGGTGCACGCCCCAGGTGAGCAAGAATCTGGTCGTATTCCTCCTCCGTCAGGCCATGCTGTGCAATGACCTCCGGCGTCATGGCAGTCTGCGAGTGCGGTATGTCCATAAACTTAAAGTGGAACTTAAAGAATAAAGATTCTGCAAAAACCGTGAGGCAGTGAATGTCCCCTTCCGGGCGGACGGCCCGATGAGACCTCGAAAAAGACGAAACAGGGGGTACAGCACGCGTCCGCCATCATACGGGTTCTGTGGGAAAAATCAAAGCGCGCACAGGCTCCGGCATGCGACTCCCCTCGCCTGTATCAAGGTCATATCCAGGCCAGCCGAGGCGCGCACTCAACGCCCGGCCCGGCGTCCCGATGCGCCGGGATTGATGCCGACCACATACGCAATCCACGCCCGGTCGGCTTCGCCGTGTTCCGTGCGCCGCCAGGTGTCGTCGCCGGTGGCGGGGTCGGCACATTCCCACAGCACATGCACGTCCCGGAACCCGGCCTGCTGCATAACCTCCATGACTTCGGGCATCGTCCACATCCGCCATTCATACACAAAGGCATTGCGGATGCGACTGCCGTCCCGAAACCTGAAATGGATGCGGGTGGTGCAAAAGTACGTGACCGGATCAAAGGCATCCTGGTCCCAGATAAAGATAAAATCGCCGATGCCGTCGCGACCGGGGTTCTCAATCTCACGGGATTCTTCCTGCAGCACCTGGCTTTCGCTCCCCCCCCAGATATCCAGCGCCAGCATGCCTCCGGGCCGGAGGGATGCCTTCGCTCGCTTGCAATACCGAAGCAGCGTGCGCCGGTCTCGAAACACCATGTAACTGAAATTCATGGCCACGATCAGCTGCACGGTCGCGGGAGGCGGATCCAGCACATTGCCATGGACGAGGGTCAGGCGTCGCCGCTGACCGGGGGTCAGGCGCGACACATGATGCGTGCGGCCCCACTCCAGCGTGGCCTCGTCCAGATCAATGCCGATGGCCTTGTTGCCGGGATGCGCCTTCACAAACGACGCGGAGAACAGGGCGGTGCCGCAGAAGTCTTCACGCAACAGGCGAAGGGGCCGCCCGGTACAGCCCTGAAAATACGACGCGAGAAACGGCACGTCATGGTCGGGGCTTTGCACGCTTTTTTGATACAGGGCATGGAGATCGGCCAGGTCAGCCATGCGAGGCCGCGCCCCGGCGCGCTGCTTGCGGTGTGTCATGCGCGATGCCTTTGCTTTCATGAGCGGGTTGCGCACTGCCGACCCGTCGGCGAACGAGACGTTGACAGAGTTCCCGGGAACGATGCCCCTATCATACGGGGAGGAGGGATCGGATGCCAGAGGCTTTTTTGATTGTCAAACCAGGCATGATTTTTATAATATCATCAGCATGAACGGCATAATCCCTCCCTTTGACACAATCTTCGTGACTCCCGGTTTTGAGAAAGAAACCATGCGTGGACGTCTGCGCCTGTCCTGTGCGGCCCTGACCGTCGGTGCGCTTTGCGTGATCCTCGGTGGTTGCGGCGGGGGAGGAGGCGGATCGGCGCCGCCGAGGGTCCTGATGTTTCCGACGATTGATCCGGCGACATTTGAAGACCGCAAGCGTGAATTTGAAGAAACCCCGGAATACGAGCTCTCGTACAGCATTATGTTCCCGGACCCGAATGATCCCATGGCCACCGTCACCAGAAGCGGCACCGACAGACACCTGCGCAGGATCAAGGCCGCGGCCGCCTATGCGCGCGGCGCCACCGGTGAAGGAGAGATCGTGACGATAGTGGACAGCGGCATTCGGGAAACGCACCAGGAGTTTTCCGGCGACAACAAAATCTTCAAGGAGACCGCTTCCGGCTATACACCAGCCGATGAGCAGAAATTCCACGGCACGTTTATCGCCGCGCTGATCGCCGGCAATCGTGACGGCATGGACGGCAATAACATGCACGGCGTGGCCTACGATGCCGGCGTGGATTTCCTTGAGGTGCCTTTAGCGTCGCCGGGTCCGCCCGAGGACTACATGCCGACGGTACTGTCGTCCAACGATGAGCAAACCAGCGCGGGTTTGGATTTCACGACCATAATCGCTCGGGCACGTGGAAGTATCATCAATTTCAGTTTTGGCCGCAGCGGCGCGATTTCCAGTTATGCCAGAGAGGAGATCAGACGCATCCTGCCGCGTACTGCCGCGTCGCTGGCGCAGACAGCGACAGCGGCCGCCGACAAGAAAATCATCGTGTGGGCCGCCGGCAACGGGGGGCTGTCCATGGAGCAATCTGATGCACCGGAATTCCTGGCGGGGCTTGGCGTGTACTTCCCCGAATTGCGACCCCATGTGCTGGCGGTGGTGGCGCTGGAGCAGGACGGCAGCACGGTGGTGACGACGGGTCAGGACGGCGGCATTGCCGATTACTCCAACCATTGCGGTATCGCCAAATCATTTTGTCTCGCCGCACCGGGCAGCCTCATCGTCTCGGCGGGTTTCGAAAGCGACACTGAATATCAGCTGGGGAGCGGCACGTCGTTCGCCGCCCCGTTGGTCAGCGGCTCGCTCGCGCTGTTGCGTCAGTACTTTCGCGGACAACTCGGCAACACCGAGGTGGTCGCCCGCCTGTTGACCATGGCGGACAATACCGGCATCTACGCCAATTCCGACATCTACGGCGCGGGCCTCCTGGACCTGGACGCCGCCACCCGCCCGGACGGGCAGACCATGCTGTTCACCGGCACGTCGCTCAACGGCCCGGCGGTTGCCGAGGCGTTGAGTTCCCTGACCGGCGGCGCGGCCTTCGGCGACTCACTGGCACGGGGCCTGGCGAACCTGGAGATTGCCGCCTTTGACGCACTGGACGCACCCTTCTTCCGGCCCCTGGGCGCCTATCTGCGCGCGCCTGCCGCCGTCCACGCCCGCCTTGAAGACCGTCTCTGGACCCTGGGCGCCAACCCACGCGGCTCGTTGGTCTGGGCGCAACCCGGCGCCGAGTTGCGCATACGCTTTGAGCAAGCCGCAGACCCCCGTCAGGCCGGAGGGAGCCGGGCGTACCATGAGGCCGGCGCCACGTTCGGGCAGACCCTGGGGGCACTGTCCTTTACCGGGCAGGTTGGCGGCAAGCCGGTGTTTTTCGGGTTTCGCCAGCATCCCGGCTGGCGCCTCGGCCTGCGCGGCGCGGGGATTGTGACGCCGGGGACATTCAGCGACGACAGCGCCTTTGCCAGTCCCTATCTTGCCTTGGCCCGCAACGGCGGCAGCGCGGGGCTGACGTGGCCGCTGGCCACAGGCTCGCTCCGGGCGGTGGCGTTTCGCGGCGGTGCGCAATGGGGGGAGCGGCGCGACCCGGACACGAGCCACGCGCTGGGCGCGGTGCTGGAATACCAGTTCACGGGGCGCGTCCGGGCGGGCGCCGCGTCGGGGCTGGCCTTGCAAGTCGGCTGGCTGCGGGAGCCGAAACGCCTGATGGGGAGCCGCACGCAGGGCGCGTTTGGCGCGTTGAACGGCGGCACCGGGTTTGCGGGGATGAGTGCGCACGCCCGCATCAGCTCCCGGTGGAGCGTCTTTGCCGCCACGCATTTGGGGTGGAGCCATCCGCAGGTGGCCGGCCAGGGCCTGCTGCAGGACGTCTCCCCGCTGGTGAGTAGCGCGTTCAGTGTCGGGATGGCGGGCGGGAAATTCTGGCGGCGGGATGACCGCCTGTCGTTACGGGTATCGCAGCCGTTGCGGGTGGAGGCGGGACATGCCGCGTTCCGCTGGGCCGCCGGGCGCACGCGCGACCGGCAGGTGCGGTTGCGCGAGGCGACGCTGAACCTGGCGCCTTCGGCGCGGCAGTTGGACGTGGAACTGGCCTACGCGCTGCCGGTGGGCGCGACCGGGCCAGGGGAGCAGCGCACGGGCGCGCTGAATCTTGCCGCACTGGCCAGTCACCATCCGAATCACAGCCGCACCGCCACCGAATATGCGCTGCTGTTTCGCTATCAACAGACGTTCTGACCCGGCGCCGGGCCATGAAAAGGACGGGGTGGCTCCCGACGTTATCCAACCATGCCTGTTTTTTTAGAATGCCGTCAGGATGAAGAGCCTGTTTCCTCACCCCCGTTAGAATGTCCGCACTCCTCTGCTTTGGCAAAAAAAAGGTAAAGAAAATGCGTGAAAGTCTGCACTGGTGTCGTGTTGTCCTGACCGTCGGGGTGCTGGCCATGATCCTCGCTGGTTGCGGCGGGGGAGGAAGAGGAACGACGCCTCCTCCGCCTGTTGTGACTCCACCTGTGAGTGGCCTGATATTTCCGACAATTGATCCGGCGGAGTTTGAATTCAGCAGGGGTACATTTGAAGCAGACCCGGAATACACCGTCACGTACAGCACTTCTTCGTTACCTCTCCAGACCGACCCCTCGCTCACGGTCGATCCCATGATTTCGGTCGACTTGAGCATCGGCACCGACACACACCTGCGCAGGATCAAGGCCTCGGCGGCCTATGCGCGCGGCGCCACTGGCATGGGAGAGACCATTACGGTCGTGGACACCGGCATTCGGGAGACGCACCGGGAGTTGACTGGCGTCGGCAAAGTCTCCAAGGAGACCGATTCCGGAGGTACACCAACCGATGCGAACTTATTCCACGGCACGTTTGTCTCTGCATTGGCCGTCGGCAATCGTGACGGCAATGGCATGCACGGCGTGGCTTACGATGCCAACGTGCATCTCATTGAGATACCTTTAGCTTCGCCGGGCCCGCCCATGTCGTACATGCCGACGACTCTGACGCCCATCGATGATCAAGACAGCGCAGATTTTTACAATAACCTGATTGAAAGAGCAGCGGGAAATATCCTCAGCTTCAGTTTTGGCCGCAGCGGCGCGATTTCCAGTTATACCAGAGAGGAGATCAGACGCATTCTGCCGCTCACGGCCGCGGCGCTGGCGCAGACAACGACAGCGGCCGCCGACAAGAAAATCATCGTGTGGGCCGCCGGCAACGCGGGGCGGACGAGGGCGCGATTTGATGCGCCGGAATTCCTGGGAGGGCTTGGCGTGTACTTCCCCGAATTGCGACCCCATGTGCTGGCGGTGGTGGCGCTGGACCAGGACGGCAGCATTGCCGATTACTCCAACCGTTGCGGTATTGCCAAATCGTTTTGTCTCGCCGCGCCGGGCACCGACCTCGTCTCGGCGCACTTCACCGGCATCGATGACTATCTTGTGTCAAGCGGCACGTCCTTCGCCACGCCGTTGGTCAGCGGCTCGCTCGCCCTGTTGCGCCAGTACTTTCGCGGACAACTCGGCAACACCGAGGTGGTGGAGCGCCTGCTGGCCACGGCGGACAAGACCGGCAGATACGCCGATTCCGACATCTACGGTGCGGGCCTCGTGGACCTGGACGCCGCCACCCGCCCGGACGGGCAGACCATGCTGTTCACCGGCACATCGTTCAACGGCCCGGCGGTTGCCGAGGCGTTGAGTTCCCTGACCGGCGGCGCGGCCTTCGGCGACTCACTGGCACGGGGCCTGGCGAACCTGGAGATTGCCGCCTTTGACGCACTGGACGCACCATTTTTCCGGCCCCTGGGCGCTTATCTGCGCGCGCCTGCCGCCGTCCATGCCCGCCTTGAAGACCGTCTCTGGACCCTGGGCGCCAACCCGCGCGGCTCGTTGGTCTGGGCGCAACCCGGCGCCGAGCTGCGCATACGCTTTGAGCAGGCCGCAGACCCCCGCCAGGCCGGAGGGAGCCGGGCGTACCATGAGGCCGGCGCCACGTTCGGGCAGACCCTGGGGGCGCTGTCCTTTACCGGGCAGGTTGGCGGCAAGCCGGTGTTCTTCGGATTTCGCCAGCATCCCGGCTGGCGCCTCGGCCTGCGCGGTGCGGGGATTGTGACGCCGGGGACATTCAGCGACGACAGCGCCTTTGCCAGCCCCTATCTTGCCTTTGCCCGCAACGGCGGCAGCGCGGGGTTGACGTGGCCGCTGGCCACAGGCTCGCTCCGGGCGGTGGCGTTTCGCGGCGGCGCGCAATGGGGTGAGCGGCGCGACCCGGACACGAGCCACGCGCTGGGCGCGGTGCTGGAATACCAGTTCACGGGGCGCGTCCGGGCGGGTGCCGCGTCGGGGCTGGCCTTGCAAGTCGGCTGGCTGCGGGAGCCGAAACGCCTGATGGGGAGCCGCACGCAGGGCGCGTTTGGCGCGTTGAACGGCGGCACCGGGTTTGCGGGGATGAGTGCGCACGCCCGCATCAACTCCCGGTGGAGCGTCTTTGCCGCCACGCATTTGGGGTGGAGCCATCCGCAGGTGGCCGGCCAGGGCCTGCTGCAGGACGTCTCCCCGCTGGTGAGCAGCGCGTTCAGCGTCGGGATGGCGGGCGGGGAATTCTGGCAGCGGGATGACCGCCTGTCGTTACGGGTATCGCAGCCATTGCGGGTGGAGGCGGGTCATGCCGCGTTCCGCTGGGCCGCCGGGCGCACGCGCGACCGGCAGGTGCGGTTGCGCGAGGCGACGCTGAACCTGGCGCCTTCGGCGCGGCAGTTGGACGTGGAATTGGCCTACGCGCTGCCGGTGGGCGCGACCGGGCCAGGGAAGCAGCGCACGGGCGCGCTGAATCTTGCCGCACTGGCCAGTCACCATCCGAATCACAGCCGCACTGCCACCGAATATGCGCTGCTGTTTCGCTATCAGCAGACGTTCTGACCCGGCGCCGGGCCATCAAAGGGCGGGGTGGCTCCAACCTTGTCCAACCATGCCTGTTCTTTTAGAATGCCGTCAGGATGAAGAGCCTGTTTCCTCACCCCCAGCGGCGAATGTCCGTACTCCCCTGCTTTGGTAAAAACAATGCGTGAAAGTCTGCACTGGTGTCGTGTTGTCCTGACCGTCGGGGCGCTGGGCATGATCCTCGGTGGTTGCGGCGGGGGAGGATCGGCGACTCGTTCGGTTGAAATTGTGCCGGTGCCGGATCCTGTTTTTGAAGCCAGCAAGCGCGAATTTGAAACATCCCCGGAATACGAAGTCGACTTTGACACGTGCCCGCCACCGAACGTCTGCAGGACCCGCGTCACCGGCAGGGATGTGCACCTGCGACGGATCAACGCCGCCGCCGCGTACGCCCGCGGCGCCACCGGCATGGGGGAGAAACTGCTGGTGGTGGATAGTGGAATTTCCACCAGCCATCGTGAGTTTGCCGGGGCACAGAAAGTGACGGCGGGCCCCCTGCATCCGGGGGATGAGTTCCCCGAGTGTTTCATCACCTTATTCTTTCCCCGGGACCCCTGCGACGAGGAGCACGGCAGCGCGGTCACCGCCGTGGCTGTGGGCAATCGTGATCGCGCGGAGCTGGTGCCCTTTAATATGCACGGGGTGGCGTTTGATGCCAGTGCGCATTTTGTCGATAGAGATATGTTTGGACCGGATTTCCGGGGGTTCCCCGGTCTGTATTTCCATGTCCGACTGTCGGACTACACAGACGAGATTATGCAGCGCGACGCGAGGTTTTTCGGCAGAATCATTGATGTCGCCCAGATGCAAGGGGCCTCCGTGATCAACATCAGTGCGAACCGTCACGGCGCCATTTCAGAATATGACGCGGTCGCCATTCAAACCCCGCTCACGCCCGCCGTCACCGCGCTGGCGCAAGCGGACACCGAGGCCGCCGACAAAATCATGATCGTGTGGTCGGCCGGCAACGCCGGTGGTGCAGAGACCTTGGACCTCGATACGTTTGAGCGGGGGGGGCCGGTGCGGTTTGACTCGCCGGAAATCTACGGCGGCCTGCCCGCTTATTTTCCCGCACTGCGCGGTCACGTGCTGGCGGTGGTCGCGCTTGACCAGGACGGCGTCATCGCCGACTACTCCAACCACTGCGGCATCGCCAAGTCGTTCTGCCTCGCCGCCCCGGGTACAAATATCGTCTCGGCCTTGTTCATCGAGGACATGAGCTATGTCGTGGTGTCCGGCACGTCGTTCGCCACGCCGATCGTCAGCGGCTCGCTGCTGCTGTTGCGCCAGTATTTTCGCGGACAACTCGGCAACACCGAAGTGGTGGCGCGCCTGCTGGCCACGGCGGACAAGACCGGCATCTACGCCGATTCCGACATCTACGGTGCGGGCCTGGTGGACCTGGACGCCGCCACCCGTCCGGACGGGCAGACCGTGCTGTTCACCGGCACGTCGCTCAACGGCCCGGCGGTTGCCGAGGCGTTGAGTTCCCTGAACGCCGGCGCGGCCTTCGGCGACTCGCTGGCACGGGGCCTGGCGAACCTGGAGATTGCTGCCTTTGACGCACTGGACGCACCCTTCTTCCGGCCCCTGAGCGCCTATCTTCGAGCGCCTGCCGCCGTCCACGCCCGCCTTGAAGACCGTCTCTGGACCTTGGGCGCCAACACGCGCAACTCATTGGTCTGGGAGCAGCCCGGCGCCGAGCTGCGCATACGCTTTGAGCAGGCCGCAGACCCCCGCCAGGCCGGAGGGAGCCGGGCGTACCATGAGGCCGGCGCCACATTCGGGCAGACTCTGGGGGCGCTGTCATTTGCCGGGCAGGTTGGCGGCAAGCCGGTGTTTTTCGGGTTTCGCCAGCATCCCGGCTGGCGCCTCGGCCTGCGCGGCGCGGGGATTGTGACGCCGGGGACATTCAGCGACGACAGCGCCTTTGCCAGCCCCTATCTTGCCTTTGCCCGCAATGGCGGCAGTGCGGGGCTGACGTGGCCGCTGGCCACAGGCTCGCTCCGGGCGGTGGCGTTTCGCGGCGGCGCGCAATGGGGGGAGCGGCGCGACCCGGACACGAGCCACGCGCTGGGCGCGGTGCTGGAGTACCAGTTCACGGGGCGCGTCCGGGCGGGCGCCGCGTCGGGGCTGGCCTTGCAAGTCGGCTGGTTGCGGGAGCCGAAACGCCTGATGGGGAGCCGCACGCAGGGCGCGTTTGGTGCGTTGAACGGCGGCACCGGGTTTGCGGGGATGAGTGCGCACGCCCGCATCAACTCCCGGTGGAGCGTCTTTGCCGCCACGCATTTGGGGTGGAGCCATCCGCAGGTGGCCGGCCAGGGCCTGCTGCAGGACGTCTCCCCGCTGGTGAGCAGCGCGTTCAGTGTCGGGATTACGGGCGGGGAATTCTGGCGGCGGGATGACCGCGTGTCGTTACGGGTATCGCAGCCGTTGCGGGTGGAGGCGGGTCATGCCGCGTTCCGCTGGGCCGCCGGCCGCACGCGCGACCGGCAGGTGCGGTTGCGCGAGGCGACGCTGAACCTGGCGCCTTCGGCGCGGCAGTTGGACGTGGAATTGGCCTACGCGCTGCCGGTGGGCGCGACCGGGCCAGGGGGGCAACCCACGGGCGCACTCAATCTTGCCGCACTGGCCAGTCACCATCCGAATCACAGCCGCACCGCCACCGAATATGCGCTGCTGTTTCGCTATCAACAGACGTTCTGACCCGGCGTCGGGCCATGAAAGGACGGGTTTGGCTCCAACGTTGTCCAACCATGTGCGTTCTTTTAGAATGCCGTCAGAATAAATAGCGTATTTCCTCACTTCCGTCGAACGTCCGTGCTCCCTGCTTTGGTAAAGAAACAATGCGTGGAAATCTGCACTGGTGTCGTGTCGTCCTGACTGTTGAGGTGCTGGGCATGATCCTCGGTGGTTGCGGCGGGGGGGGCGGAGGATCGGCGCCGGCGGGTGCTGTTGGTAATCCAACGCCGCCGAGGGTTCTGATGTTTCCGACGATTGCTCCGGCGGTGTTTGAAGCCAGCAGGAGTACATTTGCATCATCCCCGGAATACGACATCGCGTACAACAGGGTTAGTACCTCTGCCACCCGGATCAATCCCGTCAATACGATCAGCTTCCTGATCAGTGGCACCGACACACACCTGGACAAGATCAAGGCCGCGGCCGCCTATGCGCGCGGCGCCACCGGCACGGGAGAGACCATTACGGTCGTGGACACCGGCATTCAGGAGACGCACCGGGAGTTTTTCGGCGACGGCAAAGTCTCCAGGGAGACCCTGTCCGGAGATCCACCAACCGATGCGGATTTATTCCACGGCACGTTTGTCTCCGCATTGGCGGTCGGCAATCGTGACGGCATCATCCCCGGCAATAACATGCACGGCGTGGCCTACAATGCCAATGTGCATTTCATTGAGATACCGTTAGAGATGCCGGGCCAGCCCTCGGAGTCCGGGCCGATGATTCTGACTATCTTCAGTGATCAAACAGTCGCGGGTTTTTACAATACCCTCATCGAAAAAGCAGGTGGAGATATCCTCAATTTCAGTTTTGGCTATCCCGGCGCGATTTCTGATTATACCGAAGATATGATCAAGCGCACCCTGCCGCTCACGGCCGCGGCGATGGCGCAGACAACGACAGCGGACGCCGACAAGAAAATCATCGTGTGGGCCGCCGGCAACGCGGGGCAGACGAGTGCGCGATTTGATGCGCCGGAATTTTTCTCGGGGATGGGCGCGTACTTCACCGAATTGCGATCCCATGTGCTGACGGTGGTGGCGCTGGATCAGGATGGCAGCATTGCCGATTATTCCAACCGTTGCGGTATCGCCAAATCGTTTTGTCTCGCCGCGCCGGGCAGCCTCCTCCTCTCGGCGTACTTCGGAGACATTGCTGAATATCGTGTGTCAAGCGGCACGTCGCTCGCCGCGCCGATCGTCAGCGGCTCGCTCGCCCTGTTGCGCCAGTTCTTTCGAGGGCAACTCGGCAACACCGAGGTGGTGGCGCGCCTGCTGGCCACGGCGGACAAGACCGGCATCTACGCCGATTCCAACGTCTACGGCGCGGGCCTGGTGGACATGGACGCCGCCACCCGCCCCTCCGGGCAGACCGTGCTGTTCACCGGCACGTCGCTCAACGGCCCGGCGGTTGCCGAGGCGTTGAGTTCCCTGACCGCCGGCGCGGCCTTCGGCGACTCGCTGGCACGGGGCCTGGCGAACCTGGAGATCACCACCTTTGACGCACTGGACGCACCCTTCTTCCGACCCCTGGGCGACTATCTCCGCGCGCCTGTTGCCGTTCACGCCCGCCTTGAAGACCGCCTCTGGACCCTGGGCGCCAACCCGTGCGGCTCGTTGGTCTGGGCGCAGCCCGGCGCCGAGCTGCGCATACGCTTTGAGCAGGCCTCAGACCCACGTCAGGCCGGAGAGAGCTGGGAGAACCATGAGAACGGCGCCCCGTTCGGGCAGACCCTGGGGGCGCTGTCCTTTGCCGGGCAGGTTGGCGGCAAGCCGGTGTTCTTCGGGTTTCGCCAGCATCCCGGCTGGCGCCTCGGCCTGCGCGGTGCGGGGATTGTGAGACCGGGAACGTTCAGCGACGACAGCGCCTTTGCCAGCCCCTATCTTGCCTTTGCCCGCAATGGCGGCAGCGCGGGGCTGGAATGGCCGCTGCCCACAGGCTCGCTCCGGGCGGTGGCGTTTCGCGGCGGTGCGCAATGGGGGGAGCGGCGCGACCCGGACACGAGCCACGCGCTGGGCGCGGTGCTGGAATACCAGTTCACGGGGCGCGTCCGGGCGGGCGCCGCGTCGGGACTGGCCTTGCAGGTCGGCTGGTTGCGGGAGCCGAAACGCCTGATGGGGAGCCGCACGCAGGGCGCGTTTGGTGCGTTGCGCGGCGGCACCGGGTTTGCGGGGATGAGTGCGCACGCCCGCATCGGCTCCCGGTGGAGCGTCTTTGCCGCCACGCATTTGGGATGGAGCCACCCGCAGGTAGCCAGCCAGGGCATGTTGCAGGACGTCTCTCCTCTGGTGAGCAGCGCGTTCAGCGTCGGGATGGCGGGCGGGGAATTCTGGCGGCGGGATGACCGCCTGTCGTTACGGGTATCGCAGCCGTTGCGGGTGGAGGCGGGTCATGCCGCGTTCCGTTGGGCCGCCGGCCGCACACGCGACCGGCGAATGCGGTTGCGCGAGGCGACGCTGAACCTGGCGCCTTCGGCGCGGCAGTTGGACGTGGAACTGGCCTACGCGCTGCCGGTGGGCGCGACCGGGCCAGGGAGGCAACGCACGGGCGCGCTGAATCTTGCCGCACTGGCCAGTCACCATCCAAATCACAGCCGCACAGCCACCGAATATGCGCTGCTGTTTCGCTATCAGCAGACGTTCTGACCAAGTGCCGGGCCATCAAGGACGGGTGGCTCCCAACCTTGTGCAACCATGGGTATTCTTTTACAGTATCGTCATGACGAACGATGTGTTTCCTCATCCCGGCAGAATATCCACGCTCCCCTGCCCTGGCAAAGAAAAAATACGTGAAAGTATGTACTGGTGTCGTGTTGTCCTGACCGTCGGGGTGCTTGGCATAATCCTCGCTGGTTGCGGCGGGGGAGGCGGAGGATCGGCGGCGCCTCGTGCTGTTGTTGAGCCGATGACGAGTGGCCTGATGTTTCCGACGATTGATCCGGCGGTGTTTGAAGCCAGCAGGGGTACATTTGAAGCATCCCCGGAATACACCGTCACGTACAGGATTACTACCTCTCCCCCCGTAGGGACTGATCCCTTGATTCCGCCCAGCACCACCCTGGTCGGTGGCACCGACACGCACCTGGGCAGGATCAAGGCCGCGGCCGCCTATGCGCGCGGCGCCACAGGCATGGGGGAGACCATTACGGTCGTGGACGCTGGCCTTCGGGAGACGCACCGGGAGTTTTCCGGCGTCGGCAAATTCTCCAAGGAGACCCTGTCCGAAGCTCCACCAAGCGATCAGAGCATATTCCACGGCACGTTTGTCTCCGCATTGGCCGTCGGCAATCGTGACGGCATGTCCGGCAATAACATGCACGGCGTGGCCTACGATGCCAACTTGCATTTCATTGGGCTACCTCCCCTGCTCCTCTCGGGGCCAACGACTCTGGGCACCCTCAATGATCAATTAAACGCAGATGCTTTCAATGTCATCATCGAAAAAGCAGTTGGAGATATCCTCAATTTCAGCTTTGGCCCCCCCCCTGCGATTTCCACTTATACAAGGGAGCAGGTCAGATCCACCCTGCCGCTCACGGCCGCGGCGCTGGCGCAGACAGCGACAGCGAACGCCGACAAGAAAATCATCGTGTGGGGCGCCGGCAACGCGGGTGGGGGGACGATAGAATTTGATTCGCCGCAATTCCGGGCGGGGCTTGGCGCGTACTTCCCCGAATTGCAACCCCATGTACTGGCGGTGGTGGCGCTGGACCAGGACGGCAGCATTGCCGATTACTCCAACCGTTGCGGTATCGCCAAATTATTTTGTCTTGCCGCGCCGGGCACCGACCTCCTCTCGGCGTGGCACCGGGGAGACCCCACTGAATATCATGTGTCAAGCGGCACGTCGTTCGCCGCACCGTTGGTCAGCGGCTCGCTCGCGCTGTTGCGCCAGTATTTTCGCGATCAACTCGGCAACACCGAGGTGGTCGCCCGCCTGTTGGCCATGGCGGACGATACCGGCGTCTACGAGGATTCCGACATCTACGGCGCGGGCCTCCTGGACCTGGACGCCGCCACCCGCCCGGACGGGCAAACCATGCTGTTCACCGGCACGTCGTTCAACGGCCCGGCGGTTGCCGAGGCGTTGAGTTCCCTGAACGCCGGCGCGGCCTTCGGCGACTCACTGGCACGGGGCCTGGCGAACCTGGAGATTGCCGCCTTTGACGCACTGGACGCACCCTTCTTCCGGCCCCTGGGCGCCTATCTGCGCGCGCCTGCCGCCGTCCACGCCCGCCTTGAAGACCGTCTCTGGACCCTGGGCGCCAACCCACGCGGCTCGTTGGTCTGGGCGCAACCCGGCGCCGAGTTGCGCATACGCTTTGAGCAAGCCGCAGACCCCCGTCAGGCCGGAGGGAGCCGGGCGTACCATGAGGCCGGCGCCACGTTCGGGCAGACCCTGGGGGCACTGTCCTTTACCGGGCAGGTTGGCGGCAAGCCGGTGTTTTTCGGGTTTCGCCAGCATCCCGGCTGGCGCCTCGGCCTGCGCGGCGCGGGGATTGTGACGCCGGGGACATTCAGCGACGACAGCGCCTTTGCCAGTCCCTATCTTGCCTTGGCCCGCAACGGCGGCAGCGCGGGGCTGACGTGGCCGCTGGCCACAGGCTCGCTCCGGGCGGTGGCGTTTCGCGGCGGTGCGCAATGGGGGGAGCGGCGCGACCCGGACACGAGCCACGCGCTGGGCGCGGTGCTGGAATACCAGTTCACGGGGCGCGTCCGGGCGGGCGCCGCGTCGGGGCTGGCCTTGCAAGTCGGCTGGCTGCGGGAGCCGAAACGCCTGATGGGGAGCCGCACGCAGGGCGCGTTTGGCGCGTTGAACGGCGGCACCGGGTTTGCGGGGATGAGTGCGCACGCCCGCATCAGCTCCCGGTGGAGCGTCTTTGCCGCCACGCATTTGGGGTGGAGCCATCCGCAGGTGGCCGGCCAGGGCCTGCTGCAGGACGTCTCCCCGCTGGTGAGTAGCGCGTTCAGTGTCGGGATGGCGGGCGGGAAATTCTGGCGGCGGGATGACCGCCTGTCGTTACGGGTATCGCAGCCGTTGCGGGTGGAGGCGGGACATGCCGCGTTCCGCTGGGCCGCCGGCCGCACGCGCGACCGGCAGGTGCGGTTGCGCGAGGCGACGCTGAACCTGGCGCCTTCGGCGCGGCAGTTGGACGTGGAACTGGCCTACGCGCTGCCGGTGGGCGCGACCGGGCCAGGGGAGCAGCGCACGGGCGCGCTGAATCTTGCCGCACTGGCCAGTCACCATCCGAATCACAGCCGCACCGCCACCGAATATGCGCTGCTGTTTCGCTATCAACAGACGTTCTGACCCGGCGCCGGGCCATGAAAAGGACGGGGTGGCTCCCGACGTTATCCAACCATGCCTGTTTTTTTAGAATGCCGTCAGGATGAAGAGCCTGTTTCCTCACCCCCGTCGAATGTCCGTACTCCCCTGCTTTGGTAAAAACAATGCGTGAAAGTCTGCACCGGTGTCGTGTTGTCCTGACCGTCGGGGTGCTTGGCCTGATCCTCGGTGGTTGCGGCGGGGGCGGCGGCGTGCCAGCGCCGACTCGACCGGCTGAAGTTGATCCGGTGCCGATGATTGATCCTGCTCTTGAAGCCAGCAAGCGTGAAGCTGAGGCCAGAAAGCGTGAAGCTGAAGCTGAAGCCAGCAAGCGTGAAGCTGAAGCCGAAGCCAGCAAGCGTGAAGCTGAAGCTGAAGCCAGAAAGCGTGAAGCTGAAGCTGAGGCCAGAAAGCGTGAAGCTGAAGCTGAAGCCAGAAAGCGTGAAGCTGAAGCTGAGGCCAGAAAGCGTGAAGCTGAAGCCGAAGCCAGCAAGCGTGAAGCTGAAGCCAGAAAGCGTGAATTTGAAGCTGAAGCCAGAAAGCGTGAAGCCGAAGCCAGAAAGCGTGAATTTGAAGTCAGCAAGCGTGAATTTGAAACATCCCCGGAATACCACGTCGTGTACGGTGATATCGAGCGTCCTCCCGTGCGGCTCAGTCCCACGATTGTGATCACCTCCGTGGTTCTAGGGGGCACCGACACACACCTGAGCAGGATAAAGGCCGCGGCCGCCTATGCGCGTGGCGCCACCGGCATGGGAGAGACCATTACGATAGCGGATACCGGCATTCGTGAAACGCACCGGGAGTTTTCCGGAGTCGGCAAAACCTCCAAAGAGACCCTGTCCGGATATACACCAACCGATGAACAGAAACTCCACGGCACGGCTATCGCCGCGCTGGCCGTCGGCAATCGTGACGGCAGTTCCGGCAATAACATGCACGGCGTGGCCTACGATGCCAACATGCATTTCATTGAGATACCTTTAGATATGCTTCTGCTGCCCAGCCTCACTGATGACGCATTCGCAGGTTTTTTGGATACCCTGATCGAAAAAACCAGTGGAGATATCCTCAATCTCAGTTTTGGCTATAATATCGGCGCGGTTTCTGATTTTAGCGAGTTTTTGATCCGATACGCCGTGCCGCTCACGGCCGCGTCGCTGGAGCAGAAAGAGACATCGGTCGCCGAGAAGAAAATCATCGTGTGGGCCGCCGGCAACAACGGGTGGAGGACTTCGGGGCGGTTTGGGTTTGATTCGCCGGAATACTTTGCGGGGATTGGCGCGTACTTTACCGAATTGAGCCCCCATGTGCTGGCGGTGGTGGCGCTGGATCAGGACGGCAGCATTGCCGGTTACTCAAACCGTTGCGGTATCGCCAAATCGTTTTGTCTCGCCGCGCCGGGCAGTGCCATCCTCTCGGCCTCGTCCGTCGGCGACATGGGCTATGACGTGATGTCCGGCACGTCGACCTCCGCGCCTCTCGTCAGCGGCGCGCTCGCCGTGTTGCGCCAGTTCTTTCGCGATCAATTCGGCAACCCCCAACTCGGCAACACCGAACTGGTCGCCCGCCTGCTGGCCACCGCCAACAAGGAGGGTATCTACGCCGATTCCGACACCTACGGCCAGGGCCTGCTAGACCTGGACGCCGCCACCCGCCCGGACGGGCAGACCGTGCTGTTTACCGGCACGTCGTTCAACGGCCCGGCGGTTGCCGAGGCGTTGAGTTCCCTGACCGGCGGCGCGGCCTTCGGCGACTCACTGGCACGGGGCCTGGCGAACCTGGAGATTGCCGCCTTTGACGCACTGGACGCACCATTTTTCCGGCCCCTGGGCGCTTATCTGCGCGCGCCTGTCGCCGTCCACGCCCGCCTTGAAGACCGCCTCTGGACCCTGGGCGCCAACCCGCGCGGCTCGTTGGTCTGGGCGCAACCCGGCGCCGAGCTGCGCATACGCTTTGAGCAGGCCGCAGACCCCCGCCAGGCCGGAGGGAGCCGGGCGTACCATGAGAACGGCGCCACATTCGGGCAGACCCTGGGGGCGCTGTCCTTTACCGGGCAGGTTGGCGGCAAGCCGGTGTTCTTCGGGTTTCGCCAGCATCCCGGCTGGCGCCTCGGCCTGCGCGGCGCGGGGATTGTGAGGCCCGGAACGTTCAGCGACGACAGCGCCTTTGCCAGCCCCTATCTTGCCTTGGCCCGCAATGGCGGCAGCGCGGGGCTGACGTGGCCGCTGGCCACAGGCTCGCTCCGGGCGGTGGCGTTTCGCGGCGGTGCGCAATGGGGGGAGCGGCGCGACCCGGACACGAGCCACGCGCTGGGCGTGGTGCTGGAATACTAGTTCACGGGGCGCGGGCGGGCGGGCGCCGCGTCGGGGCTGGCCGTCCAGGTCGGCTGGTTGCGGGAGCCGAAACGCCTGATGGGGAGCCGCACGCAGGGCGCGTTTGGCGCGTTGAACGGCGGCACCGGGTTTGCGGGGATGAGTGCGCACGCCCGCATCAACTCCCGGTGGAGCGTCTTTGCCGCCACGCATTTGGGGTGGAGCCATCCGCAGGTGGTCGGCCAGGGCCTGCTGCAGGACGTCTCTCCGCTGGTGAGCAGCGCGTTCAGTGTCGGAATGGCGGGCGGGGAATTCTGGCGGCGGGATGACCGCCTGTCGTTACGGGTGTCGCAGCCGTTGCGGGTGGAGGCGGGTCATGCCGCGTTCCGCTGGGCCGCCGGCCGCACGCGCGACCGGCAGGTGCGGCTGCGCGAGGCGACGCTGAACCTGGTGCCTTCGGCGCGGCAGTTGGACGTGGAATTGGCCTACGCGCTGCCGGTGGGCGCGACCGGGCCAGGGGGGCAGCGCGCGGGCGCGCTCAATCTTGCCGCACTGGCCAGTCACCATCCGAATCACAGCCGCACTGCCACTGAATATGCGCTGCTGTTTCGCTATCAGCAGACGTTCTGACCCGGCGCCGGGCCATACAAAGGGCGGGGTGGCTCCAACGTTGTCCAACCATGTGCATTCTTTTAGAATGCCGTCAGGATGCACACGATTTTGCTTGCTCACGCCGGCAGAATGTTTCATAAAAATCTCCCCATAAGGAAGGAATGTGAAGATGGAAACCTACGCACGCGAACACACAACAACCGGCGGTGATGATGATCCCAAAGCTCGCGAGCTCTTGCAGCGCGCGTTTGAAAAAACCTCGCGGTGGCCCAGCGGCTTTGAGGGCTTTGAAGCCGACCTCCGCATCAATGTCAATGGCGAGGAAACCACCGGCAAGGTCACGGTGAAGTCTTCGAAAGAGGTTGACGTGACCATGTCGGACGAAGCGCTTCAGAAGTGGGCGCAAGGCCAGATTTCGATGATTGCCTCGCATCGGGGGCCGCGCACCTTTGAGGAATCAGACGGGAAATACAGTCTGTCTTTTACCGGCGGGGAAACCCATCCCCAGGGGCCGCGCATCACGTTGGGCGATTCCATGGGGTCGTCCTATCGCATCAAAGACAACCACATCAGCCAGATTAACCGGAAGATGCCGCACGTGGCGTTTACCATCAACATTGAAGACAGCGCCCTGACGCAGGACAAGACCTATCTCACAACCCGCTACACCGTGTATTACTACTCCCCGAAAGACGGCTCGCTCACTAACGTCGAAAGTTTTACCGATTCGCACGCCAGGGTCGGGAAGGCGGATCTCCCCTCGGTTCGCCGCATTATTTCGTATGAAAAAGGCGGGATGGTGACGCGCATGCTCACGCTGGAAAACCATAAGCTGTTGTAATCCCGGCTGGAAGACACATGGGACGGGAGGGCGCCGGGGTATCCCTGCCGGCGCTTTGCGCATGGTCCGGGTTCGTCAGGACAGGCCCCGTCTTCATGACACGCCGCGGAGCGTGCTGTTACCGGACATGCGGCGGCGGCTGACTGGCATGGGCATCAGGCGCCAACCCCGCGGCCTGAAGGCGATCCATAATCCCGACGAAGGGCGGGGTCTCCCGCACGCCGGCCTTCACGGCCACCATCCGGTATTTCAGTCGGCGATTGCGGTCAATGGTGGAAAACACCCGATTGCGAAGCCAGAGGAGCAACGGGTTTCCCGTGTTCCAGAAAAACACTTCTTCATCCGCCAGCCGCTGCAGCATGTCGACGGTGGGACGACGCCGTGTTTCATACGCGCGCAGCGTTGCCGCGGAAAAATCATCGTTGGCCAGGCACGACGGCACCAGGTCCGCCAGGGCCACGGCATCGGCCATGGCTTGCATGCGCCCCTGCGACGCGTGCGGATTCATCCCGTGCGCGGCATCCCCGATCAGCACGGCCCCGTCGGCGACCCATGTGGCAACGCGAACCCGCCCCGTGGGCATGCAGGCCGACTGCTCCCAGCTCTGAAAGCCCTGAAACGTGGCTGACAGCTCCGGATAAATGGCGGTCCATCGTGCTTGCAGGGATGCAACCCCCGCCGCCCGCAGGGCATTCATGGAGTCGGCCCTGATCATATACACCAGATAGACTTTCCCGTCCGCAGTCGGGAACACGCCAAAAATTTCTTTTTTCCCCAGAAAATACTGCGCGGCCTCCAGCCGTTCGGGACAATCCAGCACAGCGACAAGATAACTGTCGGCATACCGGTGCAGCGCGGTCGGGATGGCAAGCGCGTCACGCACTTTGGAGAACGGGCCGTCCGCGCCCACGACGAGTTTGGCGGCAATACGCACGGGTTGGCCCGCCACGTCGGCTTCCACCCCGGCGACGCTCCCGTTCCGCTTCAACACCTTGACAAAGGACGCGCCATACCACAGCCCCCCCGGGTTGTGTGTCTCCAGGGCCCCCAGCACCGTGCGGTGAACGGTATGCGGCAGCGTCACCAGGGCGCGATTATAGGGAGGGGGCAACTCGTCATAGTCAATTGAGCAGAGGCGCCCGCCGCCGATTTGCTGAAAATGAAAATGCCTGACGGGACGCACCGCATCGCCTGGCAAGTGATCCAGCAGACCCAGTTCATCCAGAATCCGTTGCCCGTTCGGCTGAAGAATTTCTCCGCGTATGCCCCGTGGAGGACCGGGAGCCTGTTCAAGCACAAGGGTTCGAATGCCTTTTCCGGCCAGCGCCAGGCCCAGCACGGCTCCGCCGCCGCCGGCTCCAACCACCACGACGTCAACGTGAATGTCCATGCGTCAGAGCCGATGGGAAGGATCGCGTCTCTCGCGCCGACCGGTTTCGCCTGTGTGGTGTGCCCGCCGTGTCATCATCATACCCCTGTCATCGTCCCCCTCCCCTTGCCGCCGGCCCGAACCAGACGGCTCCACAGGCAACCCGGAGCGGGCCGGAGCCGTGTGATGAACACCGCATGTTTCGTGTGAGGCCGGGGAACGGCTTTGTGCGAGCGGGAAAGAGAAATTTCAATTTCAGACCAGGCAGTCGTGACGGACACACCACGGCAAGGCGCCACGAGCCATCGTGGCAAGGAATCGGTCGGAAAGTCAAATCCCGAACAATCCCGTTGTGCCCGCTCCTGCGTCATCCAACGCCGCGCAGATTCAACAACCATCGGCGCGTCCACGGCCCTGTCCGTCCGCCACACCACGTTCATCCTCGTGCTTGAGTTTGCTTTCCTGATTGGTGTAGCATAATCCTGTTTCGTATTGGACATGTGTTCAGGAATGTTCCGTGCGGAAGCTTCAATCGGATGAAACCGTCGTTGGCGTCATGCCATGCTTCCCACTCATCGGAAAAGGAGTGCCGTCCCATGCAACACGCATTCATCACCGGATTGCTGCTGGCGGGTTTGTCCCTCGCCGGCTGTCATGGAAACATCGCCACGATCTATCTCCCTGAGATGGCCATGGAGCCTGCCATGGGGGAATCCCGTCCGGTCGTTGCGGTGGCCGCCTTTCGGGACCAGCGCATTGAGACCGAACGCCTGGGCATCCATATCTCCCGGATGGGCAGCCCGGAGTCCATCAGGATGCCGGACGACAACCTTGGTCACTCGGTCACGCAAAGATTTATTCACTTCCTGAATCACAGGGGATTTGCCGCCGCCGCCGACACGGATACGAAGTCCCCCAACATTCGCGTGAAGGCCAACATCATTGAATTCAAGGCCGACGTCATTGACAGAATACTGTACTCCTCGCTTGAAGTGAGCGCGACGATAACATTCGTCATTCAGAACGTTGACGATGGCAGCACGATACGAGCGACGATTGAGTCTGGTGAAATCAGCAATGAGATATTCTTCAATCACCACGAGGTGGAAGATCTCATCAACGCCATGCTCAAGGAAGGATTCATGAAATTGCTGCTCATGATGGAGGCCCGGGGAGGACCGCTCGCGGCCGCGCACCACATCCGCGTTGCCCCTCACACCGCTGTCCAGAGCGGCACGGTCGCGCACGTTCCCGCTGTCCCCCCGTTGACCGCTCCCCCAGCCTAAGGGCATCGCGTGCCAACGCGCCGTCGGGAATGGCGACGGGCGGCGCACTCTACCCGTTTTCAAATATCGTTTGAAAACCTTCACCGGCTTCTTCCCAGGCCTCGGGATTGGCGCGCGTGAGCCAATCCTTCAAAAATGTTTTTTGCCCGGGAGAAAGCATCTGCCTGATTTGGTGGGTGCGCCCCTGCAGAGGCTGCAAAAATCCGACTTTTTTGACGGGATCAAGCGTGGCGGTCCGAACGTACATCGTGGTATAGGCCGAGGGACGGTCATGCTCCCCCTCCCCCTGCACCCAGACCGAAATATACTTCTCCACGTTCAACCCGGAACTGTCCAGCGCCGGGTCGGTTTCATAAAACACATCCTGTTCCGTTTGAGGCAACGGGACGGCTTCATGGGCACGAAAGAGAAAATTGTGTTTCCACATGAGACGGTCACACGAGACAATCAATCAATGAACGGCCGGGAACCCTATCGGCGTCATCGTGGCAAGGAGGAGACCTGAAAGTCAAACCCCGGATGACGCAACAGACCCGAACCAACGAGAGCGATACGTCGCCACAAGCCGGCAGCGCACCCACGGGAGCCGGCGACCCGCACGAAGCAACCGCCGAAAAAACAGGAAGATCGTTCCGGCTGTCAGGCCCGGCAGCAACGGAAGACACGCCTCCGGCTCGCCTGGAACGCCGCGTGTCATCATCCGCCGCCCGCTCCATTCCAATGCGCCCCGTTTGACGGGCGGCCGCCACAGCCAACCGTGCCGGACGGAGCGGGCTTGACTTCGTGCGCCGCTTGCTCTATAAGTCCAAAAATAACCAGGCACGACGTGACGGGAACGACGCAGTTCTCTCACGAGCCGCCAGACATTCAGACAGGGACAGTGACGTCCTTTTGGTTCACGGAAAGAACCGGGAGGGCGTTTTTTTTGTCCGCTCCTCCCGGCGCAATGACGCCGGAACGCATGGCGTTTCGGCATGGACGTGTATGCCGAGGCAGGAAAGGACGCCACGTGATGAATGGATGGCCAAACAAGACAGTCGCAATGTTCTTTGCGGTGAGCCTGTTGTTCGCACCGCCCGTGTTTGCGGGGGGCAAACTGGCGATAGACGAGACCAAATGGATCAGTGTCGGCGCCGGTGCGCGCGCCAACTTCACGGCGCGGGAAGACGGCGCGCCGAATGGGGAAGACTGGAGCAGGGATTTCAGCCTGGAGAACATGCGGCTTTACGTCAACGGACAGATTCACAAGTACCTGAAAATTGAATTCAACACGGACTGTACGGATTGCACGGACGGCGGCACCATGATTATCCTTGATGCGATCGGGAAGCTTGAATTCAACCAGTATTTCAACGTCTGGGCCGGTCGGCTCCTGGTTCCCGCGGACCGCGCCGAACTGGACGGCCCCTATTTTCAGAATACGTTCGACTTCAACAAGACGCCGTTTTACCCGTCGGACTTCGGCAACTTCGTGGCCGGGCGGTTTGGCCGCGACGATGGCGTGAACGTCTGGGGCGCCCTGTTTGAGGATACACGGCTGACCTACGTCGCGGGCGTCTTTGATGGCGTGGACGGCGGGAAACAGAACCGCCCGAACACCGGCGACAATCTGCTCTGGGCGGGCCGGGTGAGCTACAACTTCTGGAACGTCGAACAGAATCCCGGCTATTACACCAGCAGCACTTACTATGGCGGACAGGGAGACATTCTGACCCTCTCGTTTGCCGGGCAATACCACAAGAACGGCGCCGGGACCGAAACCAACCAATCGGATTTTCGCGGCTACAGCGCGGACATGCTGATGGAAAAAGCGCTGCCGAACAAAGGGGTCCTGACGCTGGAAGGCGAATACAAGGTTTTTGAAACCGGGTTAAACGCGGCCGCCCTGGAAGAGAAAACCATGGACAATGATAATGAAGCCGCCGACTGTTTCTGCCTGTTTGACGGCCACTCCTGGACCGCAACGGCTCTGTATCTTTTCCCGCAACAATTCGGAATCGGGCAGTTGCAGCCCTATGTTCGTTTTACGGAAACCAGGCCCAGGCACAGCACCTATCGGAACGAATATGAGATCGGGGCGAATTACATCATTGACGGACACAATGCCAGGGTCTCGCTGTTTTACCAGTACGGCGATATCGCCACAAAAGGGCGGACATGGAGAGGACATCAATCCGGCGACGAAGTCGGCACGGTCAAGCTGGCCCTTCAATGGCAACTCTGACCGGCCACAGGGATGCGCTCACACCATCAGGATGCCTGATAAAGGAGAGACAGACAATGGAGAAGACACCACAACCGGAACAGACGCATAACGTGGATGAAACACCGTTCACGCGGCCGGACGGAAAAAACCGGCGCGAATTTTTAACGAATGCCGGTCACGCGGCGGCGGGATTCGGCGTGGCGGCGCTGTTGGGCAATTTGGGCAATTACGCGCTGTCGTACGCGGCGGACAAAGAACCCGTTCGCATCGGCGTGCTGCATTCTTTGAGCGGCACCATGGCCATCAGCGAAGTCTCGTTGCGGGACGTCGTGCTGATGGCCGTGCAGGAAATCAACGCGGCGGGTGGCGTGCTCGGAAGACAGATTCAGCCGGTGGTGGTTGATCCCTCGTCCAACTGGGACCTCTTCGCGGAAAAAGCCAAACAACTGCTCCTGGTCAACAAGGTTGCCGTCGTGTTCGGCTGCTGGACGTCCGTGAGCCGGAAATCCGTTCTTCCCGTGTTTGAAAGTCGCAACGGGCTGCTGTTCTATCCCGTGCAGTACGAAGGGGAAGAATGTTCGCGCAACGTGTTCTACACCGGAGCGGCCGTCAACCAGCAGGCCGTGCCGGCCGCGGAATACCTGATGAGCGAAGAAGGCGGGGAATACAAAAAATTCTACCTGCTGGGCACGGATTACGTCTATCCCCGAACGACGAATAAAATTCTGCGCGCCATGCTGCTGGCCAAAGGCGTGCCGGCCGCCAATATCGGCGAAGAATACACCCCGTTTCATCATCAGGATTATCAAACCATTGTCGGCAACATCCGGCAATTTGCCCGTCGCGGGGACGCGGCGGTGATCAGTACGATTAACGGGGACAGCAACGTGCCGTTCTACAAGGAATTCGCCAACCAGGGCCTGCGTTCCGAAGACGTGCCCATCATCGCCTTCAGCGTGGCCGAAGACGAACTGCGCAGTATGGACACGACCGCGCTGGTCGGTCACCTGGCCGCCTGGAATTATTTCCAAAGCCTCAAGACGCCGGAGAACGACACCTTCGTGGCCAACTTCAAGGCCTATTGTCAGACGCAGGGTCTCCCCGGCGGCAGCCAACGGGTCACCGATGATCCGATTGAAGCCGCCTATTTCGGGGTGCACGTCTGGAAACAGGCCGTGGAAAAAGCCGGGACGACCAACGTGGACGCCGTGCGCAACGCCGTGTACGGAATGGAATTTGACGCGCCCGGCGGCAGAAAAAAAATGGACGAGGTGAATCATCATACGTACAAGCCCGTGCTCATCGGCGAGATTCGCGACAACGGGCAATTTGCGACGCTTTCCCAAACCGGCCTCGTGCGGGCGGAACCCTGGAGTGAATACACCAACCCCGAGAAAGGATGCGACTGGGTCAACCACAAGGGCACCTACAAAAAAGCCTGACGCCGGGCGGGCCCGGGCATTGTTCCCGCATCCCGTGCCCGCCTTGACGGCGCGAGGACGTCGTCAAGGCCCAACGATCATGAATCCGCATTCTTCACACATATTCCCATGACGCCATGCCTCACCTATACACGGCTCTCCCGGATGACTCTGGTGTGCTGGTGTCTGTTCAGCCTGCATGCCGTGGGATGGGCCGAGGCGCCGACTCCCCCGCCAACGCCGCCCGGCACGGTTGGGATTCATGAGGCGTTGACCGCTCTCACGGAAGGCGCCTGGACCGAAAAAAAACGTGCCGTGACCCACCTGCTGGAACACGGGGGGCCCGACCTGCTCCCTCAACTTGAAGCGATTCGGGCCAGCGCAAACCGACGGGTTCGGAAACTGATGAAGCCGGTCATCAATCTCGTCCGGAATCAGGCCGGCCTGACCAGCCAGGACCCGGAGGTCCGCCGTGCCGCCGCCAGGGATCTGGGCATGCGGGGAACGCGGGAGGCGTTGCCGGCGCTTCGCGACGCCTTGTCCAGCGAGCAGGATCATTGGGTCCGGTACGACCTGGAAGAAGCGATCAATTTACTCAACCTGGACCATGCGGACTCGCAAGGCCGGCTTGCGGCCATTCAAAAGCTGGGGGATCTGCGGAGCGCCGCCGCCCTGCCGGTGTTGCAGGAATTCACCGACCGGCCGGCGGACACTCCGGAACAGCGCCAGCTCCGCAACGCGGCGGTGGAAGCCGGTCACCGCATCCAACAATGGCAGGATATCGCCAGAGGCGTGGAAATTCTGCTGCAGGGGTTGAGCTTGAGTTCCATTCTGCTGCTCATGGCGCTGGGGCTGGCCATTGTGTTCGGCCTCATGGGCGTCATCAACATGGCGCATGGGGAAATGATGATGATCGGCGCCTATGCCACGTATGTCGTGCAGGAAATTTTCAGAGCCTGCCTCGGCGCGCAGTTCTTTGATTATTATTTTTTCTTTGCCCTCCCCTGCGCGTTTTTGGTCGCCGGCCTTATCGGATGGATCCTGGAAGGGACCCTGATCCGGTTTCTCTATGGCAAACCGCTCGAAACGCTGCTGGCCACGTGGGGGGTCGGGCTTGTCCTGATTCAGGTCGCCCGTCTCATCTTTGGGGATCTCACGGCGGTGCAGGCGCCGAGCTGGCTCAAGGGCGGCATGCAGGTGATGGTCGGCGTGCAGATTCCGCATAACCGGCTCTTCATCATGTTCCTCGCTTTGTTCTCTGTGGCCGGCATCTATGCGCTCCTCTTTCGCACGGGCGTCGGCCTTCGGATCCGGGCGGTGCTGCAAAATCGCGACATGAGCGCCTGCCTGGGCATTCCCACGAGAAAGCTGGACGCCCGCACCTTTGCGTTCGGCTCGGGGCTGGCGGGCCTGGCCGGCAGCGCGCTCACGATGGTGGGCAACGTTGATCCCGAACTGGGCCGGAATTACATCGTGGATTCTTTCATGGTGGTCGTCACCGGCGGCGTGGGGAAACTGGCCGGCACCATCACGGCCGCCCTGGGCATCGGCATGCTGAATAAAATACTGGAACCGGGGTTCGGAGCCGTGTACGCCAAGGTGACCATCCTGGTGCTGGTCATTCTGTTTCTGCAATACCGGCCCTCCGGACTCTTTGCGCTGAAGGGGCGCCACCTTGATTCCTGAACACCACCGGAACACCCTTCGCGCGGCGGGAGGCCCGTCCTTCTGGATCGCGGGATTCGTGTTGCTCGTGGGCCTTCCTCTCCTGAATATCCTTCCCGGCGATTCTCTGTTTCACGTTTCCGACTTTACCCTGAACCTCTTCGGAAAATTTTTCGCCTTTGCCATTCTGGCGCTGGGCATTGATTTAATTTGGGGCTATACCGGCGTGTTGAGTCTCGGCCACGGCGTGTTTTTCGGATTGGGCGCCTATGCCATGGGCATGCACCTGATGCTGAAAATCGGCGCGGACAGCGTCTACGGCAACGCCCTTCCCGACTTCATGGTCTGGAATCAGGTCACGGAGCTGCCCTGGTTCTGGACGCCGTTTTCCAGTTTCACGTTTGCGCTGGCCGCGGTCGTGCTGGTGCCGATGACATTCGCTGCGCTCTTTGGTGTTCTCGTGTTTCGCAGTAGAATTCGCGGCGTGTATTTTTCCATCATGACGCAGGCGCTCGCGCTCGTGGCCTGGCTTGTCTTCAATCGGAATGAAACAAACCTGGGGGGCACGAACGGATTGACCGATTTCAAGCACATCCTGGGATTTTCGCTGTATGATCCCACCACCCAGCGCGGGATGTACGCAGTGACCGTCCTGTGTCTGGGCCTGGCCTATCTGCTCTGCCGCTGGATCACCCGGTCCCGGGCGGGACGGGTCCTGATCGCCATTCGCGACTGCGAACAGCGCGTGCTGTTTTCCGGATACTCGCCCGCCAATTACAAACTGTTCGTGTTTGTCATCTCGGCCGGACTGGCGGGTGTCGCCGGCGGGCTCTACGTTCCACAGGTCGGTATTATCACCCCCAACCAGATCGGCGTGCTGCCTTCAATTGAGATGATTGTCTGGGTGGCCGTGGGAGGACGGGGGAGCTTATCGGGCGCGATCATCGGGGCGACCGGCGTCAACTGGATGCGCAGTGTGTTGACCAATCATTTTCCCGAACTCTGGCCGCTGTTCCTGGGCGGGCTGTTTATCGCCGTCGTCATGTTTGTCCCGACGGGCATCGTCGGTCTGTTCAGGAAGGCGTATGCGGCGCGGCCTTTTGGAAAATCCACATCCGTGGATTCACAGGCGCCGCCGCCACCGACGGACGTGAAAGATGCGTAACCGCCATGGATGACATCGCGCGCGGTCTGGCCAAACTGGATGCGGCACGCGGACGAACCGTCATTGGGTCCCGCCATCAACGCTCGATCATTTATCTTGAGGGCGTCACGGTAGATTTTGACGGGTTTAAAGCCCTGAACGTGCTGAACCTGTCGGTGAATTATCACGAACTGCGAGTCGTGATCGGCCCCAACGGAGCCGGCAAAAGCACGCTGCTGGACGTGATCTCCGGAAAAGTCCGGCCGGTATCCGGCCGCGTCGTGTTTGGACAGACCACGGATCTGATCGGCCTTCGGGAACATGACATCACCGCGTTAGGCATCGGCCGAAAATTCCAGACGCCCTCGGTGTATACCACGCTCCCCGTGTGGGACAACCTGGACCTTTCGCTGCGCCGGCACAGCAAGGGCGTCCTGGCCACCCTGTGGTCCGGCGTGAGCGGCATTGAATCGGACACCATCGCCGAAACCCTGAAGACCATCGGACTGACAACCAAAGCCCATGTGCTGGCCGGCCAACTGTCGCACGGCGAAAAACAGTGGCTGGAAATCGGCATGGTGCTCCTCCAGGACCCCGAACTCCTCCTCATTGATGAGCCAGTGGCGGGCATGACCGACAGGGAAACCGAAAAAACCGGCGAACTGCTTCAGTCGCTGACCGGCACACATTCCATCATCGTCATTGAACATGACATGGAATTTGTCAGGCAGATTGCGAAAACGGTCACGGTCCTGCACGAAGGCACCGTCCTGTGCGAAGGGCCCGTTGAGCAGATCCAGCACGATCCCCGCGTCGTCGAAATTTATCTTGGACGACACAAGGAGCCCCATGCTTCGGTGTGAGACGCTCAACGTCTTTTATGGAGAAAGCCATATCCTGCGGGATATTTCCCTGGAAGTCCGGGAGGGGCAGGTGGTCTGCCTCATGGGTCGAAACGGAGTGGGAAAAACCACCTTGCTGAAAACCATCATGGGACTGCTCTCCCCGCGCACCGGCCGCGTGTACATCAATGACCACGACGTCACCGGTCACCCCCCGGATCGGCGGGTGGCGCAGGGTATCGCCTACGTGCCCCAGGGGCGGGAACTGTTTCCGCAATTGACGGTCGAAGAAAATCTCCGGTTGGGGTTTGAAGCCCGGCAAGGTCCCAAAGACCGCAAGGCCGCCGAATCGGCCCATGAAGAAATATACGCCATTTTTCCGGCCCTGCCCGCGCTGCTGGCCCGACCCGGAGGCGTGTTAAGCGGCGGACAACAGCAACAGGTGGCCATCGGGAGAGCCTTGCTGACCCAACCGAAACTGTTGCTGCTGGACGAACCGACGGAAGGCATTCAGCCGTCTATCGTCATGGAAATTGAGCGCGTGATTGCCGACTTTAAAACACAACGCCGATTCGCCATCTTGCTGGTTGAACAATATTTTGACTTTGCGGCCCGATTGGCGGATACCTTCACGCTCATGGCCAAAGGCGCCGTGGTGGCCTCGGGGTCCGCCGCCGAGTTGACGGAGGCACAGATTAAACAACACCTGACCGTGTGACATCATGCACCTTAGCCCGAGAGAACAGGAAAAATTACTCATCTACGTGGCGGCGCAACTGGCCGGCGACCGGAAAAACCGCGGGCTCAAATTAAATCACCCCGAAGCGGTGGCGTATATCACCGCCGCAATTCTGGAAGGCATTCGGGACGGACGCTCCGTGTCCGACCTGATGAGCTACGGGGCAACCATTTTGACCAGGCATGACGTGATGTCCGGCGTGCCGGAAATCGTGCCGGAAATTCAGGTGGAAGGCACGTTTCCCGACGGGACAAAACTCGTCACCATCCACACACCGATTCGGTAAAGCAACGGAGCGTTCACCATGCCCGGAAAATCTCAAGGCAAGTCCCGGCCGGCCCGTGTTCCCGCCAAAGCCAGGGCCGCACAATCCGCCGGTCGTCCCGCGCGCCAGGCGGTGGACGCCACCGCAGAACCCGCTCTCGTGCCCGGCGAAATCCTGTTAGCCGACGAGGCCGTCACGGCGTTTGCCGGGCGGGAGACCAGAACGCTGACGGTGATCAACCATGGCGACCGGCCCATCCAGGTCGGCTCGCATTGTCATTTTTTTGAAACAAACCGCGCGCTGCGATTTTCACGGGAACATGCGTTCGGCTTTCGACTGCGAATTCCCTCGGGCACCGCCGTCAGGTTTGAACCGGGAGAAGAAAAGCGCGTCTCGCTTGTCGCCTTCGGAGGAAACCGCGTCGCCTGTGGCATCAATGGATTGACCAGCGGCTCGCTGGACGATGCCCGCGTCAAGGCGCAGGCCCTGGCGCGCGCCGCCGAACGCGGATTTGCGGACATGCCGGACAAGGAGCGCAGCCGATGAACATTCCCCGCCGTCAATACGTGGATTTATTCGGCCCGACCACGGGCGACAGCATCCGCCTGGCCGACACCGAACTGCTCATTGAAGTGGAACGCGACCTGACCACGCCCGGCGAAGAAGCCACGTTCGGCGGCGGGAAAGTCATTCGGGACGGCATGGGGCAATCCCCCACCGCCACGCATGAGAGCGGCGCGCTGGACCTGGTGGTGACCAACGCGGTGATTCTGGATTACTGGGGCATTGTCAAAGCGGACATCGGGATTCGCGAGGGACGCATTGTCGCCGTCGGAAAAGCGGGCAACCCGGACCTCATGGCAGGCGTCACGCCGGGAATGACCATCGGCCCCTGCACGGAAGTCATCGCGGGAGAAGGAAAAATTGTGACCGCCGGCGGCGTCGAAAGCCACGTGCATTTCATTTGCCCGCAACTGATTCCCGAAGCGCTGTCCTCCGGCATGACCACGCTGCTGGGCGGCGGCACGGGGCCGGCCACGGGCACGAACGCGACGACGTGCACACCGGGGCCGTGGAACATCGGCCGGATGCTGGAGGCCGCGGACGGGTTCCCCGTGAACCTCGGCTTTCTGGGCAAGGGCAACGCGTCGCAGCCCGGCGCGCTGATTGAGCAGGTTGAGGCGGGCGCCATCGGCCTCAAGCTGCACGAGGACTGGGGAACGACGCCGGCGGCGATTGCGACGTGTCTCGGCGTCGCGGACGACCATGACGTGCAGGTGGCGATTCATACCGACACGCTGAACGAAGCGGGGTTTGTGGAAGACACCCTCCGGGCGATTGACGGGCGGGCGATTCACACCTTTCACACCGAAGGCGCGGGTGGCGGGCATGCCCCGGATATTCTGCGCGTGTGCGGCGAGCCGAACGTCCTGCCGTCGTCCACGAATCCCAGCATGCCGTTCACGGTCAACACGATTGACGAACATCTGGATATGTTAATGGTCTGTCACCATTTAAACCCCCGCGTGCCGGAAGACATCGCCTTCGCCGAATCCCGCATTCGCGGGGAAACCATCGCCGCAGAGGACATCCTGCACGACATGGGCGCGATCAGCATCATGTCGTCGGATTCCCAGGCCATGGGGCGCATCGGCGAAGTGATCACGCGCACGTGGCAGACCGCGCACAAAATGAAAGTACAGCGCGGGCATCTGCGCCCGGACGGCGCGCGCGCGGCGGGGGAACGTCATGATAATTTTCGAGCCAGGCGCTACGTGGCCAAATACACCATGAACCCGGCCATCACCCATGGCATCGCGCATGAAGTGGGATCGGTGGAAGCCGGCAAACTGGCCGACCTGGTGCTCTGGAACCCGGCGTTTTTCGGCGTGAAGCCGGACCTGATTCTCAAAGGCGGCTTTCCGGTTGAGGCGGCGATGGGCGACCCCAACGCGTCCATTCCCACGCCGCAGCCGGTATTGAGTCGCCGGATGTTCGGAGCCTGTGGCCGGACACCGTTCACCACGAGCCTGACCTTTCTTTCGCAAGCGGGCATTGCCCGCGGAGTGCCCGCGGCCCTGGGTTTGCAAAAACGGGTCGCGGCCGTCCGGCATTGCCGCACTATCGGCAAACGGGATTTGAAACTCAACGACGCGCTGCCCCGCGTGGAAGTGGATCCCGAAACCTACGTCGTCAAAGCCGACGGCCGGACGCTGACCTGCGAGCCCATGGCCGTATTGCCAATGGCGCAACGGTATTTCCTCTTTTAGCGCATCCCGCCGCAGGCGCGTCATCGTTGCGGATCCCGCCCAAATCATTGTGCGCGCTTCATGGCCGCTGTCCCCGTGGCCGACAGTGATTCCTGGTTCAACGCCGCCCTGGCGCCGTCCCCGTGGCCGCCGTCTGCACCGTGGTGCGGGAAACGCCGCGCGCACTTCCGGCGCGTGTCAACGGCCATCACGTCCCGCTGAACATCTCCCGCAATGCTTTATGCGCGTGGTTGGTGGACGCCGGGTTGATGCGCAGGGATTGACGGTAGAGCGCGGCGGCCTGGTCGCGGCGCCCCTGCTTTCGGTGTTGCTGGCCTTCCAGGTAGAACAGCTTGGCGGCGGCGTTTTTGCTGCGTTTGGGATCGGCGCGTGCTTTGGCGGCGGCGATGTAGGCGCCGGCGGTCTCAATCTGGGCCGGGCCTTGCAGCAGCATGGTTTGGGCCATGCCGACGAGGGCGTAATAGTTTTCCTGTGCCAGCGGCAGGGTATCGGCGATATGTTCGGTGTAGCGGGGGTAGTCCATTGACTGGACATAGCCAAGGTATGCGCCGTAGCTGCGGATGGCGCTGTCGCGGCTGTGGGTGATCCACTGGTCGGGCGCATCCGGCATCGCCAGCATTTTCAGAAACCAGACTTTGGCGGCGTCACTGGTTTGAATCCCGATTTTGCCGGGGCGGATCTTTTTATCCACCTTGCTCACGAAGCCGAGGTTCTGCTGGCCGAGCGTTTTGAACAGCACCGGGCCGAGGGACTGGTAGTAGCCGGGGCGGTCGTTACCGGTGAAGAACCGGCGCCAGGTGTCGTCGCGCTGTTTGGCATTCCAATGGACCTGCACCACGCGGTCGTTGAACAGGTAACCTTTGGGTTCAAGCAGGCGGATGTCCGGGCGCTTGCCTTCAACCAGGTGCAGGTAGGTGGTGGAGAACACATAGGCGTCGCCGGACGGCACCAGCACGGCGTTCGGCTCGACGCTGTCCAACAGCATCTGGCCGAGTTCGGCGGCGAAGGTATCGTGCGGGCGGTAGTTGATACGGCTGTTCCAGCAGCCGAGGGCAATGAGGGTGGCGGCGGCAACGGTGATGATGACAAGACGACGCCAGCCGGCAAGGCGGCCAGTCGTGATGATGTCCCGCCGTCGGGACGGTGGCGGATCATTGCTGCGTGTGATGGCGCCGCCCGTTGCCGGGTGATCGCCCGCCGCCGGGTCGTTCCCCTGTCCCGCCGTGCCGCCGCCTGTCGCCATGCCGCCGGCCGCCATCGTCACGTCGTCCGCCGCCTCGCGTCCTTTCCCCGCCACACCACGCGCCGCCTCGTCATCCCGCCGCCCCGCCGCCGTCAGCAATCCGTGCAGGCCATCGCCCAGCCACAGCGCGAGGATGCAGTACGCCACCAGCAGGTAGGGGCGGAACACGCTGATGCGAAAATATTCGTAATCAAAGCCGAGCATGGCGACCAGTAACAGGCTGCTGCACACCAGCGCCGCAGCTTCAGCGGCGATGCCGGGACGCCAGCCGCTGCGGTAACGCCGCCACGCGCCCCACAACGCGAGCGCGCCGCCGGCGACGGTGAATTGCAGCAACAACTCGGTGAACACATAGCGCACATAAAGCAGCTTGTCGTGCAGGCCGGCGGTGATTTTGGAGTCGGCGGCGGCGAATATGTCGCGGCGGATGTAGGCGACAAGCTCGTTGAGATTGTTGATTGGGCCGATAAAATTGATAGCCGGCCCCTGGTGCGAGCGCCACATCATCCAGGCGTAGAACACACCGGCAACCGCGAAGGTGAGCGGAATAAGGATCGGCAGCCGCCGCCAGAAATCACGCCCGGCGCCGAGGACCACGGCGAGAAAAATCGGGCTGCCGAGGATAAGCAGCGGCCAGTGGTTAGCCAGCGCAAGGCCGTAGAGAACGGCGGCGATAAGCCACAGGGCAGTCGCGCCCGGCCGTACCGGGCCGGTGGCGCGTCCGGCAGTGACGCCCGCCGAAGCCTCACCACCCGCGCGTCCGGCAGTGACGCCCGCCGAAGCCTCACCACCCGCGCATCCGGCAGTGACGCCCGCCGAAGCCTCACCGCCCGCGCGCCCGGCAGTGACGCCCGCCGAAGCCTCACCACCCGCGCGTCCGGCAGTGACGCCCGCCGAAGCCTCACCACCCGCGCGTCCGGCAGTGACGCCCGCCGATGCCTTACAACCCGCGCATCCGGCAGTGACGCCCGCCGAAGCCTCACCACCCGCGCGCCCGAAAGCCGTGCCCGCCGATGCACCTGCGCCGCGCCCACCTGCCGCCACCGCCATCGCCGAACCGCCACGCCCATCCCCCCACACCGCGCCGCCGCCGCGGCTTCGCATGACCGCTTCCCACGCCACCACGACAGTCAAAAACAGCAGCGCGGTGTTGGTGGTATAGACATCGGCGATAATAGCCTGGGACCAGAAATGCGTCGACACCGCCAGGGCCGCCGTCGCCAGGTACGCCGCCGGACGGCAGCCGGTGCGCCGCAGCACCAGCCACGCGACACACAGGCAGGTCAGCGCGCCCATCACGCCGCTCAAGGCATGCACCCGCCACGCGATGCTGCCGATGGGCAGGTGCGTGCCAAGCCAGCCGAGCAGGACATACAACGGATAGCCGGGAGGATGCGCCACGCCGGCGGTGTATGCGGCGGTGATAAACAGCCCGTCGTCCTCCAGCATCACCGTGCGCCCCGCCGATGCGGCGAACAATGCCAGCACGGCGAGAAACAGGAGCGCCAGGCCGAAGGCGTCGCGTCGGCGGTGGAGCGGGTGCAGTGGCGGCGGAGGCTGGCGCCAGGGATTGGGGCCGGCCCACGCCGTCCGCTGGCGCGACCCGCTCCCGCGATGATGCGCAGCTGCTCCCTGGATGCGGGATTTTTTTCCTTGTTTTCCTGCCATGAGGTTTCTGTATCAGGCGGAGTGCCGGGACGTTACCTGCCGAACATGCGTTTCCTGTGGTTATGGAGCGGCGTGCAGGCATGGCCGAATGCGCCTTACGTGGGCCAGTATAAAAAAAAGCTCACGGCAATGCACCCTGCGGTCAGTATCGTCCCGCGCCCTGCTCTTCTGTCGGCGGCCTGCGCGCACCCGCCGTCCGTCATCCTCATATCATTCCCGCCCCCCTTCTGTCATTCCCGCGCCCCCGCTCTCTCTTGCTGATCTCCATTCTTTCGGGGGGGGGGGGGCTAAAGGCAGGGGACAGGAATGTCCCCTCTCCTTTTCTTTCCGAACTCCCTCCTTCCGTGGGGGCTTCTTTCCGTCATTCCCGTGCAAACGGGAATCCATCCGTCTGTTTGTAGGCCAGACACCCTTCTTGCCATGTGAGGATGGATTCCCGCTTTCGCGGGAATGACAGAAGGAGGGGGAATGACAGAAGGAGGGTGGGAATGATAAAAGGAGTGCGGGAATGACAGACAAGAGTGCGGGAATGGCAGACAAGAGGATGGGAATGACAGACAAGAGGGTGGGAATGCCACCCGGCGTTGACGGTTGCTCCGATACGACACTAATGAACATACAGGCGCTCCTTCACGGGTTTCGGTATCTTGATACGTTGTTCCCGTCTGGCGGGTTTGCCTTTTCTTCGGGATTGGAAACCGCCGTTCAGGAAGGTAGCGTGCATACGTCCGAAGACCTGAACCGGTACGTCGCGGATTACTTGTGGTGGGGGCTGGGCAGATGCGAAGCGGTGGCATTGGCCCAGGGATACCGTGCCGCTTTCAACCGTGATCTTAAGGGCGTCATACGGGCCGATCACGCACTTGAGGCAATGAAGTTGTGCCGGGAAACGCGCATGGCCGGTCGTCAAATGGGGCGCAGCCTGTTCCAGAATGCTATCCGTCCCAAGTCGTCCGCTCACGGCATCCTTGACGCATTTCGTGAAGCTGTTGATTCGGGACGCTCGCCAGGACATTGGGCCGTGATTCTGGGTGTTAGCCTGTATGCGGCCGGGTGGAATCGGCAAGGCGCGGTCGCCGGGTTTCTGTACCAGGCCGCTACCGGTTTCGTGTCGTCTTCGTATAAACTGCTTTCCATCGGTCAGCGGGAAGGCCAACGACTGCTGGAGGCGTGGACCCCGCTTATCGTTGAGATTAGTCACACCGTTGACGCTGGCGCGCCCATGATGTCCTGGACTCCTCTTCAGGATATTTACGCCATGCGCCATGCCCGATTAACCACCAGGCTGTTCAGGTCGTAATCATGCACGTTGGTGAACATGTCCCCGAAGGCGGCGGCGCACGAACGCAACACACCGCCGTCACCGTTATTGGAGTCGGCGGGCCTGTGGGGTCCGGCAAAACCGCGTTGGTGGAAGTCCTGTGCCGCGCGCTCCAGTCCCGCGTGCGGCTTGCCGTGGTCACCAACGATATTTTTACAAAAGAAGATGCCGAGTTTTTGACCAGGCGCGGCGTGCTGCCCGCGGAACGGATTCTCGGCGTTGAAACCGGAGGCTGTCCGCACACGGCCGTCCGGGAAGATGCTTCTCACAACCAGGACGCCATTGGACAACTGATCGCCCGCGTGCCTGATCTGGAACTGGTCTTGCTGGAAAGCGGCGGGGATAACCTGGCGGCCACCTTCAGCCCGGAACTCGTGGACGCGGTGATCTATGTGATTGATGTTGCCGCGGGTGATAAAATTCCACGCAAAGGCGGGCCCGCGATTACGCGATCCGGACTTCTGGTGGTGAATAAAACAGACCTGGCCCCGCACGTCGGCGCGGATCTCTCAATCATGGAGCGGGACAGCCGCCGCATGAGGGGAGACAAACCCTTTGTCTTTACCAACCTGCACACCGGCGACGGGGTCGACCGGGTGGCGGAATGGGTGGAACAATGCCTGCTCGCGCACGCCAAAGACTGACGGCCTCCGCGCCGGCTTCGCGGGTTGCGTTGACGCAGCGGCTCCGGGCGGTCCCGCCGTCACCGGGCAGCACAATGCCTTCCCCAACCCGCGCGGGGGAGCTTGTCCTGGCCTACGAAACCCGAAACGGCAAAACCGTTGTCGCCCATTCGCGATGTGCTCATCCCTGGTATGCCTTCCCTCCCCTGTATCTTGACCACACGGGATGCGCCACGACGTTCCTCGGCAACCCGTCGGGAGGATTTGTCGGGGGAGACTCGTGTTCGCTTCGGGCCACGCTGGGACGCGATACGCACGTGCTGTTCACAACGCCTTCGGCCACCAGAGTCTATCGAACCGACACCAGGCCCGCGCGTCAATCCATTGACGTGACCGTCGGCCCCAATGCCGTCATGGAATGGCTTCCCGATCTCACCATTCCGTTTGCCGGTTCGCGCTTTGAGCAGCGCATCACCGTACGGCTCGGGACGGGCGCCTCGCTGCTCCTCCGGGACGCCGTGGCGGCGGGCCGCATTGCCAGGGGAGAACGGTGGGCGTTTTCCCGTTTCAGCAATCGAATCACGATCACGCTTTCGGACACACGCTCCCTTGAAGAACGGTATGTCCTTGCGCCGACCCGTGACAGAGGATGTCTGACGTTTGACCAGGGGTGGAATTACGCGGGTTCCCTTTTCATTGTGAACGAGACGACCCCGTCAGCCACATGGGAACACACCGGGGACGCACTGGCGGAGGCGATTGAGAACCATGCCGGGCGCATTCTGGGCGGGGTGTCGGAAACGTCCGTTCCGGGTCTGGTTGTCAAAGTCGTGGCACGCACCGCTCCCGATCTCAACGCGATTCTGGACCGCGCAGGGAGCATTGCGCGAATGCATGTCTGGAACATCCCGATGCCCGACTTGCGGCGCTACTAGCAACGTGGCGCGGACGGCGCCTACTCCCCCACCCGCACCAGCAACGCGCGGTCTTTGCACACGGCAAACGTGTATTGATACAGCGCGATGGTGAGCAGCAAATACACCACGTTCAGGCCCGTCGCCCATCCAAGGCTGTCCCAGGGAACCCTCTGATGCAACAGGACTCCGCGCATGCCTTCAAACACGTGCGCGGCGGGATTCGCCAGGGCCAGCGGCTGCAGCCAGCCGGGAAGCACGGAGAGCGGATAGAAGACACAGGAGATAGGTTGAAACAGAAAGACCAACCCCCAGGCCAGCACCTCGGCTTGCTGGCCGAACCGCATAATCACCGACATGGTGAGAATGCCGATGAGCCACCCGGCGGCAATCAGGTTCAGGATAAACGGCACGAGGGACAGTCCCATGACAAAGATGTTGTACGAATAAAAAAACAGGGCGAAACACGCCATGATGATGGACACGGCAATCACCTTCAAGACACTCATGACCATCGTGGCCGCCAGAAATTCTCCGGGGGTCAGCGGGCTGGCAAATAAATTCATGAGATTTCTCGACCAGATTTCTTCCAGGAAGGAGATGGTGATGCCCTGTTGCGCGCGAAACAGAATATCCCAGAAAATGAGCGCGCCCAGAAAAAACGTCACGGCGGCGTGAAGCCCTTTCCCGTCCTGCGCCAGATACGTCGTAATGAATCCCCACACCACCAGGTCCAGCAGTGGCCAGTAAAAGACCTCCAGCAACCGGGGGAAACTCCGGCGATAGAGAAAGAGATGTCTGGTGATCAGCGCCGTCACGCGACCGATGTTCATGCTTCGTCCCTGTCCGATACACAGGTTGAGTGCAACACGCTTTCCCCGCAACGCGCCGCCTTGCGCCGCGCGCACCGGAGAAGACCACGCGTGAACAATCCCGGCATCATCAGCGTTCCCGGGAAATTTTCAGAAAGACCTGTTCAAGATCCCGTTCGCCGTATTGCGCCACCAATGCTTCGGTGGTGCCCTGCGCGATAATTTTGCCATGCCGAAGCAGCACGATCCGGTCGGACATTTCTTCCATCTCCCGCATATTGTGCGAGGTATACAGGATGCTCAAGCCCGATGTCTCGCGGTATTCTTTCAGAAACCCTTTCACCCTGTGCGCGACGTCCGGGTCCAGGCTGGCGGTCGGTTCATCCAGCAGCAGCACTTTCGGTTCGGTCAGCACGGCTTTTGCCAGGGTCAGCTTCGTGATTTGTCCGGTTGACAGTTTGCGGGTGAGCGTATGACGCAAGGCCTCCATGTCCAGCTTTTTCATGATGTCGTCAATGCGTCGCGTGATGTCCGTCATTCCGTATAATCGTCCCACCACACGGAGATTTTCTTCCACGGTCAGGGCGTAGGGCATCGAAATATACGTCGAAGAAAAATTGACCTGCCGGAGAATCGTCTCCCGATGTTCCGGCAGATTCAGCCCGAACATTTCAATCGTGCCATGTGTGGGGGTAATCACGCCCAGCAGCATTTGAAACGTTGTGGTTTTCCCTGCGCCGTTGGGCCCGAGCAACCCCACGATTTCTCCGGGCTGGATCTCAAACGAGACGTGGTCCACCGCGGTAAAATCACCAAACCGTTTCGTCAAATTGCAAACGCGAACAATGGGAGTCGGCATGAGCATGGCGTCCCGTGGCGTTAAAATAAAAAATCCCTGATGCGCTGCTCAATGTGGCACACGTCGCAATCTTTGCGAAGCACCGTTCCCGCAAACGCGGTTTGATTATCATGACACCGCAGACAATCGGCCAGGGACGATTGCCATAACGCCGAGCCTTCGGGGGCATCGGGATAATGCGGCTTCATGTCCAATGTCACGTGACCGCGCGGGATGACCATGGGATAGCCTTTCACCGGCGTGCCGTGCACGACGCGCGCGTGACAGGTGGTGCACCCCTCCCCCTGCCCGCGCCGGTCAAACGCCTCCATGTGTTTTCGGTGACTCATGATCAGTCCAATCTCGTTGACGGGAGCCGGCAAATCTCTCGTTGATACTTCGGACACCTTGAATATCGCGCGATGGCAACGCAAACAGACGGGTGACTCCACGTGGGCGCGCAAGTCGTGCGGGGCGGTCGGTGTTCCAAACCACGTGATGGCCACGTCTCCCAGGCCCGCCAGCACTTTGTCTTCAACCCACCCTTGCAGGCCGGGGCGCACGTGGCACTCCACGCAGGTCACGTCTTTGTGAGACGATGTTTCCCAACTGTCCACCGAGGGACGGATGGTATGGCAGGAGGCGCAGAATTGCGGATGGTTGGTGAGCGGCACAGCCGCCGTGGCGACCGCCAGAAGGACACCGACAACCGCCAGAACGATAAGAACAGGCCTTCGGCTCATGTCAGGCGGAAGCGGCGGTTCGGGGATAGTGCCGAATAATCAACTGCACCAGGGCCGCAATATCATCGCGATCAATGCACGGCACGGCGGCTTCAACGGGTTTCATCGAAACGATGGCCAGCGCCCCGTCAACGGAAATGTTGACTTCATCGGGATGTTCGCGCACGACGATAATTTTGGGATAGTGTTCGCTTTTCCACCCTTCCGCGATAATTAAATCCGTGTGGCCGTCCAGAAACCGGTCCCGGATTTCTTCGACTTTCATCTCTTCCGGGACGTCGGCAAACAGGGCCAGACTTCCCCTGGACACCACCACGACGGCGCTGGCGCCCGCCTGTTTATGACGCCAACTGTCTTTGCCCTCCGTGTCCAGTTCAAACCCGTGTCCCGCGTGTTTGACGGTCGCCACGCGATACCCCATGCGGGTCAATTCGGGAATGACACGCTCAATCAACGTGGTTTTCCCGCTGTCTGAACGCCCGACAAAGGAAAGGATGGGTGGCGTCATGGGCTAAAAATTCCCGCTCAAGACCTGGACGCGCACCGTGTCGCCGGGACGAACGGTTTCGACGTCTTCCGGAATATCAATCAGCCCATTGGCTTTGACCATGGACGTCAGTATCCCGGAACCCTGCGGGCCGGTGGTTCGCACGGTCAGTGTTCCGTTTTGGCGTTCCAGAATTCCCCGCAGGAAATGTCTGCGGTCGGGGCGTTTGGAAAATTGCTCCTGAAATTTGGCGTGCACCACCGGACGCGCCCACTGCCTATGGCCGCCCATTTTCATGATCGCCACCCGCACCAGTTGTTCAAACGTGACCATGGACGACACGGGATTCCCCGGCAGGCCGAACGCCAGGGCGCCCTGAATGGCGCCGAAGGCCAGGGGCTGTCCGGGGCGAATCGCCAGTTTCCAAAAATGCATGTCGGCGCCCAGTTCCGCGAAAACGGCCTTGGTAAAGTCATAGTCGCCCATGGACACGCCGCCCGACAGCACCAGGATGTCGCATCCCAGGCCCTGCGCGATTTTCTCCTTGAGCGACTCGGGTGAATCCCTGGCGATGCCCAGCAACAGCGGAATCCCGCCGGCTTCCTGGACAGCTGCGGCAATGCCGTAGCTGTTGGAGTTGATGATTTTATGCTCGTCAAATGCTTCGTCCAGGTCGGCGAGTTCGTCGCCAGTGGCCAGAATGGCCACGCGCGGACGTTGATACGCCAGCACAAACGGTTTAGCCAGGATCGCGAGCATGCCCAGTTCCGCCGGACGCAACTGCGTACCTTTGGGCATGATACATTCGCCTGCCCTGACGTCTTCTCCCCTGGGACGGATATTGGCATGACGGGGTTCCGGTTGAAAAATCCGAACACTGGTGGCGGACGATTCCGTGAATTCAACCCGCACCACGGTATCGGCCCCGCCGGGCAGCGGAGCGCCGGTCATAATCCGAATGGCTTCTCCGGGTCCCACGGCTTTCGTGGCCACCTGCCCGGCCGGAACGTCCTCAACGATGGTCAATTCCGCCGGCCTGGTGACCTCATGCTCTTTCCTGATGTCGTCCCACCGAACGGCAAACCCGTCCATGGCCGAATTGTTCCAGGGGGGATTGTCTCTCGGCGCCGCAATGTCCTCACCCAGGATGCGGCCGAGCGCGTCCAGCAGCCCGACTTTTTCGCACCCCAACGGCACGGCGGCGTTCAGCACGATCTGCTGGGCATCGGTGAGAGTGGTGAGCGTATCCATGGAATGCGGCAACCCTATTTTTTCTTGAACGGGCTTCGGGTCTCAACGGACACCAGCGAGCCTTTTTTCTTGCAGAAATCGTCCACCCGATTGGCAATGGCGTGATACGCGTCGGCCGTCGGCAAGTCGGAATGGAACAGGGCATACGGTTCGCCGTAATCACTTTGCCGCACCACTTCGGGATCCAGCGGAATGCGTCCCAAAAACGGCACGTTCATGTCCCGGGCGGACGCTTCGCCCCCGCCCGCCCGAAAGACCTCAATGCGCTCGTGGCAATGCGGACAATCCAGACCGCTCATATTTTCCACAATGCCGATGATCGGCAATTCGCTGTCCCGGACAAACGTGACGGATTTGCGCGCGTCGAGCAGCGCGACTTCCTGCGGCGTGGACACGACCACGCAGCCCGTGACATCCCCGATCAGGTCAATTGTCGTCACGGACTCATTGCCCGTTCCTGGCGGCAAATCCACAATGAGATAATTCAGGTCCTGCCATTCCACCCCGCCGAGCAGTTGATTGATGAACTCAAATTTATAGGCGTCGCGCCAGATAATGGGATCGTCGGAGTTCTGGAGCAGGAAGGACATTGAGGCGATTTTCATATTGTAGGCCTGGTGGGGAATAATCCCTCCCCCCGTGCTGATCTTGAGGCGCTGGCCTTCGGCGCCCACCATTTTGGGAATGTTGGGGCCGTGAATATCCATATCGCAGATTCCCACTTCATAGCCTTTCAGGGCCAGGCTCACGGCCAGATTGGTGGAGAGGGTGCTCTTCCCGACTCCGCCTTTGTTGCTCATGACGAGAATCTTGTAATCAATCCGTTCCATGCGTTTCGCCACCAGCCACCGGCTGTGACCTTCTTTGTCTTTCTGACAGGTTTCATTTTCATCGCAAATGGCGCAGGCCCACATATACGTGCAGGCGTCGCCCGTGGTTGAAGACTGCATGATTGGCAATTCAGTCGGCATGTATGCCTCCACAGCGTTGGTTAGGGTCAGTCATTAAGATTGCACTATCTGGTTTTCTCGCATTGTGTCACAAGGCTTGTCCCCTGTCCTTTGAAGTAATAGTACCGCCCCGTACCGTCTGGTTCAATTATGAACGAAGCCTCGTAATCTCCATTATCCTGATTTAGGTCAAAGTCCCACCGGTGACTCAGTCCCTCCGTATGATAAACGGCATCTTTAACGATTCCGCCAGTTTCAATTGTTCCTTTATAAGTGTCTCCACCAACAGCCAAAGGCTCGGAAAGCGCCCACGCATTTATAATCGGCGCGGGTTGGCTACCTGATTGGTCGTAGCGTTTGTCGATTTGGTATCTGCTGTATTCATAAGAATCAAAGCAATTCCAAAACGCCGCACGTGCTCCTTCCGACTGCGGCGGCACGGCACACAAGGCAATTGCAATAGCCAACAACAAAAACATCACGGGTTTCTGATGCAGCAGTTTTTTCTTCATGGTTTAGTTCGCTTTCGTGTTTTATTCGCCGACTGGTTTGTTGATGGCGCACGGCAACAACACACACGGCTCAATGGTTACCGGCTGATAGATCACTCGTCCCTGCCCCTCGTCATACATCATTTCTACCTGTCAGGAGAGCGGGAAACTTTTGCGCGTCAGTCATTCTTTTATGCCTTCCACTGTGCTTTGACCAAGACATGGTGCCATCATTTTGATGGCCAATTTTCCTCTGTGGCGTTAACGTAAGAAGTGTTCTTTTGAGATTCAATTCCACATAAAAAATCCACAAACTTCCCGGCTCCATTTAGATTTCTATTGAGATTTTGCTTGTTATACTCTGCCTTCTTAATCATAGACTCTTTAAAATCTATCCAGTGCTGGCGAATATCTTCATTGTTTTCTATTGGAAATCTATTTTCATGAGAATTATTCATGTTGTTTGCTTTCTCCCGAAGCGGCCCCTGATATTTTCCCGACGGCGTGCTCAAGAATCGGGAACACGGTTGACAAATTGTCCGTCGCGCCTTTCGGACTGCCGGGCAGATTGATCACCATCGTCCGGCCCCGAATCCCGGCCGTGCCGCGGGACAGCGCCGCCGTCCCGACTGTTTTTGCGCTTGCCGCCCGCATGGCTTCTCCCAGGCCGGGAATTTCTTTCTCAATAATTTCCCGCGTCGCTTCCGGCGCCCAGTCCGTCGGCCGCACGCCAGTCCCGCCAACGGTGAAAATCACCCCCAGGGTGCCGTGCTCGCACAGGCGCAACAACTGTTGCCGAATCACGTCGCGATCATCCGGAGCGATTGCATAGGCGAGAATCCTGGCGCCATGTTCTTCCAGGCACCGCCGAAGGCGCGCTTCTCCCCGGTCATCGGCTTCTCCGGAATATATTTTACTGCTGATGACCAGCACCGCCACGTCAAGCATGAGGCTCCGGCCTGACCGCGCGGACGAGTCGCACCATCAGGGCACGCCCACGTATTCATCGGACGCGCCTCCGGTCCCGGCCGCCCCGGATCCTGGCAACGGTTTGGAGCGGCGCGCATCGGGGTCTGTTGGCGGACTCGCGGCGGCGTCGGCCGTGTCCGCGTCAGGTTCCCTATCGGTCGGTTTTTTCTTGAAGAATCCGGCGCTGATAATGCCGACCTCGTAGAAAAAATACATGGGCAGCGCCATGAGACATTGATTAAAGGGATCCGGGGTCGGCGTCAGCAGCGCGGCAAACAGAAACGAGCCCAGGAACGCCCATTTTCGATACCGCTTCAAAATGGGCGCGTCGGTCCACCCCAGTTTGGCCATGAGCGTCAGCGCGAGCGGCACTTCAAAAATCAACCCGAACACCAGCAGAAACCACAGCGCAAATCCCACGTAACTGGCAATGGACAATTGCGGGATGAACCCGGCCTGCACACCGTAGGAAATCAGAAAATTGAGCGCGAACGGCAGAACAAAAAAGAACGAAAACGCCAGGCCCAGGTAAAACGCGATGGTGCTCACCAGGATAAACGGCGCCACGAACCGGCGTTCCTGCACATGCAGGCCGGGCACCACAAACGACCAGATTTCCCACAGGATATAGGGTGTCGCCAGCACCAGCGCAAACAGGCCCGCCACCTTGAGATTCTGCCACAACGCTTCGGCGGGCGCCAGAAACACAAACGGGATTTTCGGCAGATCCGTCGGAATCCATTGCAGACTGCCGGCGACAAACATATTCTGTAAGGGAATCCGCAGCCATTGCACCAGGGTGTCGGCGTAGAAAAACGTGCCGATAAACAACAGGGCCACGACAATGACGATCTTGGTCAGCCGTGCCTGAAATTCAAACAAATGCTGCATGACCGGCATTTTTTTATCCTCGAAAGGATTAAACACCTTGTCCTGCAGCCACGTTTTCAATTTCGACATGTCCGCCATGTCTGCCTTCAATACTTCAATGACGCCGGGCCCGTCTGCGCACCACCGCCCGCCGCGGCCGTTATTGGGGATTCACGGCCACAAACAGGTTGTTGCCTCTGCGGCTGATGAACAGCACGACCAGTTCCTCTTTGGTAATTTGCGCGGCCACTTGCTGATAATCGTCCAGGCTGCGCACCATGTCGCGATTCACTTCCTGAATCACGTCGCCTTGCTGCAGTCCCGCCGCTTCCGCCTCGCTGCCGGCTTTCACGTCGGCAATGACGACGCCGGTCGTCTCGTCGGAAAGGTTCAACTGCGTCCGGCGCTCCTCCGTCAACGGGAGGACGTCCAGACCCGCGAGGACATTGTCCAGTTTCTCCATGGCCGACGGGGGCACGGACATGCCTCCCTGCGCCAGCATCTCATCTGTTGGACGTTCTCCGACCTCAATGGTCAGTGTCCGGGTTTCTCCGTCGCGCAAAATGGTGACTTTGACTCCCGTGCCGACCATCGTCCGGGCCACGATATGCCGGAGATGATTGATGTCCCGAATTTTTTCTCCCCGGTATTCAAGCAACACGTCGCCCCGCTGCAACGTCCCTCCCGAGGACGGGCCTTTCTCATTCACCTCGCTAATCAGCACCCCGCCCGTGTAGGACTCCGGCAACTGAAACGACTGCGCCAGGGCCGGCGTGAGCTCCTGAATGGCGATACCCATCCATCCGCGCACCACCCGTCCGGTCTTGATAAGGCTGTTCGCAATATCCCTGGCAATGTCAACGGGAATGGCAAACCCGATCCCTTCGGAACCGCCGGTGCGGGAAAAAATGGCCGTGTTGATGCCCACGATTTCCCCCGCCATGTTGACAAGCGGCCCCCCTGAATTTCCCGGATTAATCGGGGCGTCGGTTTGGATAAAATCCTCATACTCCGTAATCCCGACGTTGCCGCGACCGACCGCGCTGATAATACCCATCGTCACCGAGGACTTCAGCCCGAACGGGCTGCCGACCGCCAGCACGACATCGCCCACCCGGCTCGCCTCATGGACGCTCCATGAAATAAACGGCAGACCGTTGCCTTCAATTTTAATCACGGCCAGGTCCGTTTTCGGATCCGTCCCGACAATGGTTGCCGGAAATTCCTTGCCGTCAAACGTGGTCACCGTCAGTTTTTTACCGTCTTCCACCACGTGATTGTTGGTGACAATATAGCCTTCCGGGTTGATAATGACCCCGGATCCGGCGCTCATGCCGGGAGGACCAAACGGTCTCGGAGATCCGGGAGGAGGCTGCATGGGAGGCCCCGGCGGACCGCCAAACGGTCCCGGGGGCAGCCGTCGGGGGCCGCCTGCGCTGCCGGCTTCCGCCGATACGGCAACGTTCACCACCGCGGGTTGAACTTTTGCCACGATTTCAGAAAATCCCCGGCTGAACGCCTCGGGAACCGTGGCCGACGCGGGTTGGAACGTCATCACCACCGTCCCGACCACACACAACGCGGTCAGCGCAACCAGGACGTTGTCCTTGCGACATTTGTGCAACATTTTCATAATCATAGAAAATTATCCTTTGAAGTGAGTGGCTCAGGTCAACACCACTCCGTCACGGCGAAGCCTGAATCCATGACAGCCTTCCGCCCTCTCGCGGAAAAGGCCATCATCATGGTCATGGATTTGATTCTACACTAATCTTTCGCAATTCGGCAAAGACATCAATTGTTATGCGCGCGCTGACATTCACGACCACCCTGGAATATCGCAACCGGTATCCCGTGCCGACACCGGCGCGCGGGGAAGCGCTTGTGCGCGTGCTCCAGGCGGGCATCTGCGCCACAGACCTGGAACTCACGCAGGGCTACATGGGCTTTCAGGGCGTGTTGGGGCATGAATTCGTCGGCATTGTGGAAGACGACTCTCACGCGCAACTCAACGGCACGCGCGTCGTGGGTGAAATCAACGCGGCCTGCCGGATCTGTCCCGTGTGCCGTGCCGGCAGACCGACCCATTGCCCCCATCGAACAACATTGGGCATTGATCGCCGCGACGGGGCTTTTGCCGATTTTCTGTGTCTCCCCGTTGAGAATCTGCATCCCCTTCCCGATGCCGTCACCGACGATCAGGCCGTGTTTGCGGAACCCCTTGCCGCGGCATGTCAAATTCTCGAACAGGTTCCCGTCAAGCCGACGGATCGGGTGCTGGTCATGGGCGATGGCAAACTGGGGCTGCTCTGCGCCCAGGTCCTGCACCATGCCCCATGCCGGGTGACGGTCATGGGACGGCACCCGGACAAATTGCAAATCCTTGCCGACCGGGGCATACAAACCTGTCAGGCTCCCGACGCCGTCGCGTCCGGCTTTGATGTCGTCGTTGAGGCAACCGGCACGCCGGAGGGGTTTGCCCTGGCCAGCGCATCCGTCCGTCCACGGGGCGTCATTGTGCTTAAATCCACGCATCGCCATCATACATCCGTTAATATGACGGCGCTCGTGATTAATGAGGTGCAGGTTGTGGGATCGCGGTGCGGCCCGTTCCGGCCCGCGCTGGCATTGCTTCGCGAACAGGCGGTGGATGTGCGGCCGCTACTTCAGAAACGTTTTTCGATTGAACAGGGAAAAGACGCCCTGGCCTGTGCCGCCACGCCGGGCGTGTTAAAGGTCATCCTGGACATGAGCCTGTGAGCCTCCGGGTTCGCCTGTCCATGGAAGCGCGTGACGTGAATCAGGGCGGGGAATGGTTGATGCTTGGCCGATTGTCCACCCGGCTGGTATACTTGCGCTCCTCGACGGGCTGGCGTAGCTCAATCGGCAGAGCAGCGGTTTTGTAAACCGCAGGTTGGAGGTTCGATTCCTCTCGCCAGCTCCATCGCGTACAAGCAACGTTAATATCGCGACGGGATTGACCAAAAGTGATTGTTTTTACTGTTTGCGAAAAACGATCGGAAAATCATGAAATACAGTTGAAGCCTCGGGAGTACGGCAAGGGTAATAAAGCTAAGGAGGAATCATAAATGACTACGTCAAAAATCCCCGTAAACGAATTCAAAAAGATATTAAAACAGGAAGTCGAAGAATGTGCCAAAGACATGAATTGGGATACGAACAGTCCAAGTGGCCGTGGTTACGCATTTCAGCTTTGGATGGCATCTCTTTTTTGCAGTCAAGACCATGGCTTCGATACCGATCCAGAAGATTCATTACTTAAATCCAATGACCTCGGTGCAGACATTGTTCTTGAGGATGCAAACCAAAAGCATATCCTAATTGCACAGTGTAAATATGCAAGCCTCTCAAAGTCTCCTTCCTTGGACGAAGGTGAGGCAAATGATTTCTTCAATCGACATGAACACTTCCAGGACAAAAAATGGGTTAGAAAATACGGTTCTACAGACGCCAACGAACTCCTGGAAGACTATCAAGAAAAAATAGAAAATGGATATTCCATTGATTATTATTTTGTTTCAACAGCACATGCTTCTTCTCGTACCAGAGAAATGACAGAAAATTGCCAGAAAAAATATAAAAATTTGGCGATAAAGTGTTATTTGATAGATTTTAGCAACTTGAAAGAATTGTACGTTACCACGCATTCGCTCGATGAGACGATTCCAGAGTCAGTTGCAATAGATCTCCCACAAGACAAATGGTTTAGAAAGGAAGATCCTCATGACACAGTGATTGCGACAATCAAAGGGAACGCTCTTAGGGATCTGTACAACATTCACAAAGAATCTTTATTTGCTTGGAATATTCGTGGCTATCTCGGAAATCGTGGAATCAATACTAAGATCATTGAAACAGCACAAAGCCAAGCTGATAATTTTTTCTATTTTAACAATGGGGTTTCGGCTATTTGCACCGGTTTCACCATCGACAACAACCGCCTTTCAGCACAGCATTTCCAAATCATAAATGGTGCCCAAACAGTCGGAGCCTTAAAAAAAGCGGACAGTAATCCCAGCATTGAAATTCTGTTTCGTTTGACAAGAACTCAAAGCGTAAAAACAGAAAAGGGAATGAATATTGACATAATCCGTTATAATAACAGTCAAAATATCATTAAAACATCTGACTTTCATTCTAATGATCCCATTCAAATGTGGCTTGCAAAAACATTCCAAGAAAAGACCCCATGCGGTGTTTTAAAAAAAGTCAATTACGTTCGGCGAAGAGGAGGGAGAAGAAGAGCAGGCCAATCTCTAAAGCTTGAGGATCTGGCAAAAATTCGTTATTCTTTTCTCTTTGAGCCAACGCTTGCAAATTCTGCTCCCAAAGAACTCTGGATACCTGAGTCTGAAAAGGGATCATACGAAAAATCATTTGGCGTAGAAGGCCAACTGCCTCCTAGTTGGTCAGACGAAGAATTTCGACGCTGTCTTCTTGCTTTAGTTTTTTATTGGAGAATTGACAACCAATCAAAGCAGGAGTCCAAGCTAAACAACGAACTGCTTTATCTAAAAAGACTGCGCTTTCATGCTCTTTGCTTGGCAGGTCTTTGTTTAGAGAAAGGATCAAAGCCTTCCTTTGTGAATCGAGTCTTGGAAGACCAGCATGAATATGAAAGAATTTGGGCCTTGATTTGGCGAGAAGTTAAAAGGACTCTTATTGACTTTTACGAAAATAATAAAGAACAGAACGTAACACTGCATGCCCTCCTTAGAAGTAGTGATCGTTGGGAAAGCATTCAAAAAAGATTTTTGCTTTACCTTCCAAACTTGGATTCTAAATGATGTACTTTGTAAATATTCTCTCGTGATCTAAGCACATGATCACCCCGCGATTGCCACAGTCATTTCAATGCGTTCGGTCGGATTGTCCCGACTATCGCGTTTGACGCCGACCACGCGGTCCACGACTTCCATCCCGCTGACCACTTCTCCGAATGCCGTATACTGGCCATTCAGAAAAGCCGAATCCGCCACACAAACAAAAAACTGGGAGCCCGCGCTGTCCGGGTCCTGGGCACGGGCCATTGAAAGCACGCCGCGCTGGTGCGGTTTCTGGTTGAACTCCGCTTTCACATGATACCCCGGCCCGCCGGTCCCATGCGTGGAGCGATCCGCGGATTTACTGTTCGGATCGCCGCCCTGAATCATAAAACCGGGGATGACACGATGAAACGTGGTGCCGTTGTAAAATTGTTCCGACGCAAGTTTGCAAAAATTCCGGGCGTGATTGGGCGCCACGTCCGGATAAAATTTCACAACAATGTCCCCCCAGGATTCGCCGCCGGAGGTGACGGTCATGGATGCTCTCGTCTCTGTGGTTACTGTCGGTCCGTCGGACATGCTGTCTCCTTTCAATAGGGCCGCGGCATTGACCGGTAACGACCCAGGTTTTCGCCAATATTCACCCAATGGCCGCCGGCATCCTGACTGCGAAAGGCTCCCGCGCTCGTTCCGGCGTACAGGTCGCCCCGCGAAGAACCGATCAGGACCTGCACGGATAATTCCGTCAGGCCGTTGTTCACCGACACCCATTCGGCGTTCCGAAAATCATGTTTGAATATTCCCCGACCGGTGGCCGCATAGAGCGCCGTCTCCGTGATGACAATGCCCCGGATTGAATCATTGGGCAACGAACGGCCGAGCGGACGCCAGGTCTTCCCCGCATCCCGGCTGCGATACACGCCTCCGTCAAAGGTGCCCGCGTACATGTGTTGATCCCGGCTCACGGCCATCACGCGAATATACGTCTGGGGCAGATATTCTTTGGGGTCCACAAGCTGATCATCCACTTTGTCCCATTGAACGGCGCCGGGGGTGGCGGTATCAATCCGGTACACGCCCCTGCCCGCGGTGCCGGCGAATACGTGAAGATCGTCCGTCATCACCAGGCTTGTGACCAACGTTTGTTCCAGGCCCGTGGCCACCACAACCCAGCGCCGCGCGGCTTCGTCAAACCGGTACACGCCGTTGCCGGTTCCCGCATACATGGTCCCGTGGCCCGCCAACAGGGCTTTGACCTCCACCGCCCGCAATCCGGCCTTCACCGGCTCCCACGTGTTCCCGTCTTCCAATGTTCGAAAGACACCGCCCCGCACGGTCCCGGCGTACACCGTCCCGTGCCGGTCCGTACTCACGCATAAAATGAAACGATCATCCAGGCCGGCATTGATGGATTCCCAGGTCTCACCCCGGTCATGACTGACAAACATCCCGAACCCGAACGAACCGGCATAGAGCATCCCTGCATCGGTCATCGCCAGCGCCTGAATGCTCGGCGGCATGGCGGCGTCGCGTTCAAGAGGATTGGGGTGCCGCCCTCGCGCGTCATCGCCCGGAAACCCGCCGCTCACGCACGGGACAAGGGTCGCGCACAAGACAAAGGCGATCCGCACGGACACCCCGGGGCGCGTCACCGCGCGATGGTTTCCGTCACAGGACATGATGTTGATTCAGGCACATAATACCCAGTGGTCCCGGTTGACAACGGCGCCTGTGTTCACACGGGTGCGTCGGGCGCAAACGTCCGTTTCCGTCCGAAGATTCTGGCGCCCCAAATGCCGATTTCGTAGAGCACGATAAGCGGAACCGCCATCAGGAGCATCGTAAACAGCGTGGTGTCCGGCGTGATGACCGCCGACAGAATCAGCGCCAGCATCGCCGCATGTCGCCGATAACGAACCAAATACTCATACGAGACGAGGCCGGCCCGCGCCAGCAGGGAGAGCGCCAGGGGAATTTCAAACGCAAACCCGAACGCCAGCAGAAACTTCACGTTGAAATCCACGTAGGTCCCCACGGCCAGCTCTGGTTTCAACTCGCGCTCCAGGCCAAAGGACACAAAAAAGTTAATCACCAGCGGGAGGATCACAATATTGCAAAACGCCAGGCCCAGCGCGAAAAAACCGCTCGCAAGCAGAAAGAACGGGAACCCCCATTGCTGCTCGCCGGGCAACAGGGCCGGCTGCACAAACTTCCAGAACTGATGCAGCATGACCGGCAGACTGATCACCATTGCGGCCAGAAAAGAAATTTTGATGGACGCAAGCAAGGCTTCGGCCGGGCCGTAAAACAGTAAATCATCCGCAAAGGGCCGCTTAAACCATTCAATCAGATCGGTGGCAATCGAAAACATCGCCACGAACGCCACCAGAATCGTCACGCCGACAATCAGCAGGCGGCGCTTCACCGTGCGGATATGGCGGGTCAGAGGATGTGCGAAGGTGGCCATGAGTGGTCGGGAAATGGAATCCGCCCGCAATCGCCGACCGCGCGTTACGGCGCCTCGGTCCCGGATTGCGCGTTCCGATAGTCGCGGATGCAATGCGCCATGTGATCTTTTGTGTCCAGCTTTTCTTTTTGAAGCTGCTTTTTCATCTGCTCTTCATGAGGCGTCAGGGTATGGTGTTTCAATAACGCCATGAGTTCGGTGTCCAGCCGGTGATGCGCCTTTTCCAGTGCGCAAAAATCATGATGTGTCCGACGGAGCCGTTCGGCGATCTGCTCATCAGTCAACATGAGGACTCTCCTGTCGTTGAAGCGGGGCGGTTCCCTCAAGAGGCTCCCCGTCTCCCCACTCTGTCCGGTGCATCAGAATAGCATCCTCGTCCGGATTCGTATAGTAGGCCCTGCGGCGACTGTACGGATGAAAACCCAATGCCCGGTACAATGCGCAGGCCGTGTCATTGCCGGCCCGCACTTCCAGAAGCGCCCGCGTTATTCCGGACGCGCGCCCGTCCCGCAACGCGCGCTCCATCAGATGCCTGGCAATGCCCCGCCGCCGATGCTTCGGCCGCACCGCCACATTCATCAGCCGTAATTCATCAAAGACCACCCAGTAACACACGTACCCAAGCAGCCCGGCCTGTACTCCGCTGTCCGAACGAAACGCTCCGAGGAACCGGCAGAATGGATTGCCCCGCAATTCCGCTTCAAACATTGCCGGAGTCCAGGGCGTGGAAAATGATTCACGTTCAATGGCAAGGATGTCCTCCACATCGCGGAAGTCCAGCGATTGCACCAGACAGGCCGCGCCGGACACCGCATCGGTCGTCATCGCCGCACCATGAGGAGTGGCGCCGTCAGGGCGGCACGTCCCGTGTTTTCAAGTCCCATTGCCGTTCCGCCTCCGACGGTTGCACGTAATGCGGCACGACGCGGGGGCCGGCAACAGCGCCGGTCTGAAAATACAACATGCCGGCCAGTCCGACCTCCACGGCGGATGCGCAAGCGGCCTCCGAAACGCCCTGCATGGCCAACGCTCCCAACGCTTCCGTGAACGCGTCGCGATGACGAAGCCAGCCTTCTCCAAACAGAATCGTCGGTTGCCACACCGCCTCCACCACGTCCCGAACCGTCCCCACCCGATCATCTGTCAGGCGAATTAAATGCCCGTCCCGCCATTGAAACTGCGCCCAGTACACATCGTTGGCCCGGGCTACCAGGATCGGGCACAGCGGGGGAGACGCAGGACAGTCGACGGGTCGCTGACGCCATGCCATTGCCTCCAGCGTCGGCACGGTCACGAGGGGCAGGCCCGTGACGAGTCTTAATCCTATCATAGTCGCAAGCCCCGCTCGCAAACCCGTAAACGACCCCGGCCCCGCGGACACAGCCAACCCCTCAACGACCGACAACGAGCAGTGCAAAGACCGCAACAGCGCGTGAATGGCCGGCAGCAGAGATCCGGAATGCCCGACGCCGTCGTCATGACTGTCATGAGCCAGGACAGCCGTCCCATCCATGAGGGCCACACTTTGGCGTCGCGTGGAGGTGTCAACGGACAGTATTTTCATCGCTCCAACTCACGGGGCGGCGGGATCGTCAACCCGGATCACCGCACCCGAAACGCCCGCTCGGGCAAAAACACGTTGGCCGCCAGTTCCAGGAACGACAGTTCCACCGACCCCGACGTCGCGGAGTCCGTGGCGTGAATCACAAAAGGCAGCGCCAGCGCACCCGCCTGCTCGTGAGATCCCTGCCGATGTTCGCGCGAGCCGTCCCCGTCATGTCCATCAGGCACGGGCCGAAAATCCGACGCCGAGAGCGCCAGCCGGGTTTCTTCCTCCGACGTGCGAAATTCAACGGCACGGATGTGCGCCGAATACCGGTCCACCCACACATGCTGACGGCCGCCGAACAGGTCATGCCGACCATCCGGGACCGTCGTGGACGGGAGCGCCGCAGGGGACACAATATAGCGATAGGCGTCTCCCTCAACCCGAATTTCGGGAGATGGCGAAGCCCCGAGCGATTTTCCGAGGAGCAGTTCCACCGCGCGCAGACTTAACCGGATCGGCAGACCCACGTCGCCGAGACGATGCAAATCCGCCACGCGCCCGACCATGACGTCCCGGCGATCCGCCACGCGCAACGTGTACGATTGTTCGCGCAACAGAAAGTCAAACACCATGCCGCCGGCGCGCGTCAACCCGGTCACGCGAATCAAGTGCGGACGCCGGTAGAACAGCGTCCCGTGAATCCGGCGCGAAAACGGAAGATACGCGCCGCGGATGTCGGCCTGAAACAACCCCTTGAGACTGTCAATGCTCGCCTCGCGCGCGTGAAGGGCGGCCAGCACTTCTGCGGGAGTGCGCGAGGATTCCGGCGGGACGGAGCGCGGAGGCGACACACCGGCGCAGGCCGCAAGCCCAAGGAGCATCGACCCCAGGACAAGCGAGAGGAGCAACGGAGAGCGCGGATGCCGACAACAGACACAATGGTTCAAGGCGCGTCTCATGCACGGTTACGAGATTGACGTCATGACATGATCCAGCACTTCGTCCACGGCCCGCACCCCATAGAGCGCAATCCCGGGGTGGCTCACCTGGTCGGTGATGTTCCCGTGAGGCAGCACGCACCGCCGGAAGCCCAACTTGACGGCTTCACGAATCCTCAAGCCGGCCTGACTGACGGGGCGAATCTCTCCCCCCAGACCGACTTCCCCAAGCCAGCACGTGTGACCGTCAAGCGCATGGTCGCGAAAACTGGAGATGACGGCCGCAATAATCCCCACGTCAATGGCGGGTTCGTCAATGCGGAGACCGCCCACCACGTTGAGATAGACATCGTGCCCGGACAGGTGCAGGCCCAATCGTTTTTCCAGCACGGCCAGCAGGAGAGCCATGCGATTGCCTTCCACGCCGTTTGCCATGCGGCGGGGCATCGCATACCCCGTTGAGGTGACCAGCGCCTGCAGTTCAACAAGGATCGGCCGGCTCCCCTCCAGGCTCGACACCACGACCGACCCGGCGCTTTCATCGGGGCGTCCTGCCAAAAACAGTTCGGACGGATTCTCCACCTCCTGCAAGCCGGCCTCGTTCATTTCAAACACGCCGATTTCATTACTCGCTCCGAACCGGTTTTTCACGGCCCGCAGAATGCGGTACGCATGGCTCTTGTCGCCTTCAAAATACAGAACCGTATCCACAATATGTTCAAGCAGCCGGGGCCCGGCAATCATGCCTTCCTTCGTCACGTGGCCAATCACAAACACCGGCACACCCGTCTGCTTGGCATACCGCATGAGCTGACACGCCACTTCCTGCACCTGACTCACCGTTCCGGGCGCAGACGTGACATGGTCGGTATAGACAGTCTGAATGGAATCCACGACCAGGGCCGTCGGCTGCAGGGTGTCCGCAACTTTAAGTAAAGCTTCAAGTGAGGTTTCCGCCAGCACATACAGCGAGGGACTCCCAATGCCCAGGCGATCCCCGCGCATTTTAATTTGCTGGGCGGATTCTTCTCCAGAGACATACAGAACAGGCCTGTTATCCACTTGCAGTCCAGGCAAAATCTGAAGTAACAGTGTAGTTTTTCCAATACCGGGATCGCCGCCGACCAACACGATGGACCCGGGCACAACCCCGCCGCCCAACACACGATCAAATTCGGTCAACTTCGTCTCAAGGCGGACATCCCCGGTGATGGCCACGTCATTGATCGGAATGGCGACCGCCTGTTCCTCCATTGCCCGTTTGCCGTGGACTTCGGCCCCGCGTCGAACGGTCACTTCCTCTTTCAGGGAATTCCATTGTTCGCAATCCGGGCACCGCCCCGCCCATCGCGGCGTTTGGAAGCCACATTCCTGGCAGACAAAAATCGTGCGGGGTTTACCGGATTTCATACGCAAGAACGAGCGGCCGGCGTGGCGGCATTCGCCACATCAGAGGTGCAGTCGGACTTCTTTCCACTCCAGCACAATCCTGGCACGGCGCGGATAGGTCTTTTGTTCCGTCGGATCGGAAAAGATCACGGTTTTGAGTCGTTGCTTCACCAATGTCTGGGCAAAGTCCCATGTCCGCCCAATCCCGGCTTCCAGGTTGTCCCACCCGCCCGCTTTCAACTCTTCCATCAACGCCAGCAGCGCCTTGGAAGTCTGCGGCACCGTTTTGACAATCCCCACGGGAAACTCATGCTGGCGCAGCCAGGCACGGGTCTCATGCAGAGCTGTGTCCTGATGGTCATACAGATACAGCACGTTGTAATAAAATTCGGCCAGTTTGACGAGGGTTTGCCGGGCATCTTCACGAGGCGGGCCGAAGGTCTTGAGGGACGCGGCAAACGGGAGCGCGGGCAACGGAAGATCAGGCAACGGATTGACGACCGAAGCGTCGTGTTGAAGCAACGTGAACACATCAACCAGGAGAATCGGGCGCCGGCGTTCCCAGGACGCCAGATTGCCGACACCTTCCACCGATTCCACGCGCGGGCCGGGTTCCACCGTCGCGACGATGGAATGATTGCCCCGCATGTGGGTTCTGAATTCCAGAAAGGCCCGCCCGTCTCCACCGGTAAGCGCCATGCCGGCATGGCGGTCCCCGACAACAAAGGCAATGGTTTCTCCGCCCAGTCCTTTGGCGCCCAGAAGCCCTTCTTTGATCAACAGGGCCTCCAGCGTGACGGATGTGCCGGGACGCGCCATGACGTCCTCAATAATCAGACGCCCCGTGATTTTCTCCGCATCCGCGACGGAGGCGAACAGGCATCCGAGGAACAGGACAAGGCTCACCATCACACAGGTCGGCATCGGGCACAGAACGCCACGAGCAGGCCCAGGCCTGTACGGGAGCGCTCGCTGGTGTGTTCTCACTGACCGCCTCCCCGCCCTGGTCCGGACAGCGCCGCCGCTGCGCCCGCGCTCACAAGGACAGGGCAGCCTTGCATCACCTTCATTGCCGGTTTTGGGATGAAAGCGTTTCGCATGTCCCGACATGATCCTTTGAGACTATCCGAAGACTATCCGAGTTTTCGCTTGCGCAACTCTTCCTCATACGTCTTCTGGTAGAGCACGTCCCATTCCGCGGAGCCTTCGGGAATACGGCGGGAGTACGACGCCAGGCGGGCTCGCACCTGTTGATCAATCCGTGTCTCAACGTTCATCGCGTCCGCGAGCACGCGTTTAATTTCTTTCAACGCCTGCTCGGCATCGCCACGGAGCGTGCCTTCAGTCGTGTGCCGCAACGCCTGAAACATCGCGTGCGCAAGACGGGTTTGTTTATCTTCGGAAAGCCATGCACCCATGACAGACGAGCCGGCAACGGCACGGGCGGGGACGGCAAGGAGCGGCGGCGAGACGGAACGGCATCCTTACAGCACCAGTCCGCGGTCTTTGACCAATTTGTTTTTCACCATTTCAAACGTTCGTTGATAATCGGACCGGCGGCTTTGAAACTCCTCGTCATACTGTTTCAGAATCGTCCGAATTTCGGCGTCAAGCCGGTCTTCCACAGACAATTCCTCGTCCATGGCTTTGACCAGCACGTCCGCAAGACGCGCCGACGAGCCGGTCACGTCCAGCAGTCCCCGCGTCTGCAGACGTTCCGTCACCGTCGTCGCCAGCATTCGCACACGGTCTTTGGTGATTCGCATCGTGTCGGTCACGCCTTCTTTTCAATTTTCATCATCGTGGCGCCGGAGGCCTGACGAAATGCCCCGGGATCGCCAAGCAACCGTCCGACCACGTTGACCCGGTCGGCGGGAACGGGATCTTCACCGATACTCATGGGCGTCGGCCCCAAAAACACGGCCAGCATCCCGCCGGGCCCCCACAACGCGACGTCCCCGACCTTGACATTCGTCGTCGCCGTTTCGCGATGATCCTTGACCTCCGGAATCCGGCAATACACTTCCTCTCCCCATTGATTCAACTCCGCCTCAACGGGCAGCGCCTCGTAGATACCGGCTGCCGTGCGCGTGGGTTTCAGTTCAGCCTCCACGGTGACGCCGCCAATCGTAATCGTAATCCGCTTTGGTTCCGATTCCATGTCCACCCGATACAGAGACTTGCCGACGCGGCGTTTCCGAACCGGACTGTAGCCGTTCTCAAACGCGAAATCAAGAATCTGCAACACTCCATCACCTTCGGCACGCGGGATGATTGATGAACGGGATAGTCCAGGGGATGCTGGTCCAGAGGATGGCAGTACCGGGGTGTGCCGGTCGCGCATCCGCAACGCGACGGCAGCATCCCCAGGCGCTCAGGCGGATGCGCGCGGAAGCCGCTTCCAGAAATCGTAGGCCTCCACCAGCAAGGCCAGGTCGTCGCCGTGCGATTGCCAGTGCAGTTCGGCGCGCGCTTTTTCGGCACTGACGATAAAATCCCGGTCGGCCAGCAGGTATTGTTCGGGATACAGCGGCTCCACGCCGACCACGGACAGGGCGCGCAACGCGCCGCGCACCAGCGCCGCCGGGGTGGGGATGACGCGGGAGCGCGAGCCGACCGCGCGAATCAGTTCGCGCATCAAGTCGCGCACGGGCAAGGTCGGTTCGGAGCACAGGTTATAGACGGCACTCGGACAGCGTTGATCAAGCGCGCAGACCACCGCCGCCGCGCAATCCTCGACCGCGACCATCTGATAGAAGTTGCGGCCGTCTCCAATCAGCGGCAGCGGAAGATGGCGGTGGATCAGGGAGAACAGTTTGCTGAACACGCCGAGGCGGCCTTTGCCGGAAATCAGGCGCGGGCGAAAAATCGTGGCCGGCAGGTCGTGGGCGAGGGCGAACTCGCGCACCTGCCGCTCCATGCGCACTTTGGAGCGACCGTATTCGCCGAGCGGGTGTTGCGGGTGACTTTCCGCAACCGGCAGGGCGCGCGGAAGGCCATAGACCATGTCGCTGGAGAACTGCACCAAGCCGGCGGCGTCCAGCGCAACCGCGAGTTCGCAGACGTGCAACGCGCCGTCCACATTGACTTCGGAGAACCACGCCTGCCGGTGGCGGCGGGGCACCGCATCCTGGTATTGCCGCGCGGCGAGGTTGACCACCCAGGCGCCGGCGGGGCAGGCGCCAGCCAGACCCAGCAGGGCGTCGCGCTCGCGGATGTCGGCGCGCAGATAGGTTGCCGTGTCGCACGATGTCGCCGGCGGCGGATGCCGGTCAATGACCACCACGCGCCTTCCCTGCGCCGCCAGGCGCCGTGTCAGGACGCCGCCGAGGAAACCGCAGCCGCCGATGATAACGCAGTCGCCGTTCACGGGTCAGCCGGCGCGCGACAGAACCGCCACGCCCGCGCAGATCAGCGCAAGCCCGAGCACATTCAGCAGCGTCATGCCCTCCCCCAAAAACCGCCACGCCACCAGCGAGGCGAACACATACCCAAGCGCCTGAAAGGGATAGGCGATGGACACCTGAACCCTGGACAGCACCGCCAGCCACAGGACGATGCTGACGAGATAACACGCCATCCCGCCAAGGATGCCGGGGGTCAGGAGCTTGCTCACCAGCCATCCGAAAGACGCCTGAAAGTCCGAATCCTTCATGCCGTGGCGCAGGAAAATCTGCGCCAGCGCGTTCAGCCCCACCGAAAGCAGAAGCAATGCGGTCGTCATCGTCCGGTATCCTTATCAAAGGACGGCGGCATCATCACGCGCGCGCGTTTCGTGCCGTCCATCATCCCACCCACCCTCTCAGGCTGAACCGGCAGGCGAGTCCCGGTTGCACGGCGAAGGCGGCGGCGCTCAGGGCATACAGCAGCCACGGCCGCTGCGCGTTTTTCACCAGCGCCAGCGCGAGAAACGGTGCACCGATTAGCGCATAGCGGAAAAAACTCCGACCGCCGATCCCCATTGCGGCGTGACCGTAGATGAGCGGGAAGTAGAAACACAACAATCCCCATTCCTTGCGCACGACAAAGAACAGGACGGCGACGAAAAGCATCAGCACGAGGGCGACCCGGTCCGACAGCGAGAAAACTTGCGAGAACCAGCCCCCGACCGGCGCCAGCAGAAAGCGGTTCACAAAGTGAAGCGGGTTGAACAGATTGTCGATGCTGATACCGTGGCCGAGTATTTTTTGTGCCTTGATTCCGGCCAGTGGATCGCCGACCGCAATCGCATAAAAAAGAAAATAGGCCGCGACTCCGACGACGAATGCGGGCAGGCAGGGCAGATAGTAGCGCCAGTCGAAGGCGGCTGTTTCATGCGGTTGAGTTTGACGCGCGCGGCGGCGCGCCGCTTTTCCCTTCTCGCCTTTCTTTTGCAGGTTCTTTTGTGCCTTTTCTTGTTTAAGCTGCTCCTTCCTGCGGTTTTTTACAAACTGGAAAAAGGCCAGCGCGACGTACAGCAGCAGGCCGCCGAACAAGAAAAACGCGGTTCCTCTGGTCAGCGGCAGGAGCGCGAGATACACCAGGCGCATGCGGCTTCGGGTGGCGAAAAAATGCCAGGCAAAGCCCGTCATCAGAAACAAAAAAAGCGCCTCGGAATAGATCGCCGAGGTAAAAAACGCGGTGGGGAAGGTCATCACCAGCAGAATCACCAGATGTGGTCTGCGGCACTGGAAGTGTTGTCCGAGGCGATACAAAAACACGCAAGCCCCCGCGACGAACAGATAGTTCAGCAGCAGCGCCGCCACCGGCGGGGAAAAGGGGATGCTGAGGAGGCGAATCAACAGCGGGTAGAGCGGATAGAACTGCCGCCCGCCGGAGCGGTCGTAGTCCTGATTGTAGCCGAGGTCCGACAGCAGCAGATAATGCTGGCCATCCCAGTTTGCGAACGGGATATACCAGGACGACACATCGTCCAGACCCGTGTAGTGACGGAGATTCAGGTCGGGATTTCCCGTGAACCACAGAAAGAAAAACAGCATGACCAGCGAAACCACCGTTTTGACCGCCAGCCCCAGGCCGGCGGCGCAGAGTTCAGCGGCGCCCGGTTTGAACATTGCGGGCAGTGCCGCGAAGCGGGCGGCCAGGCGCGCGCCAAATGTGTGCGGGGTGTTCATCACAGCGCGGCGAAGAGCGCGGTCAGGGCCGCCAGCACGCACCACCAACTTGCGCGGTCGCGGAGGACGAACGCGACCGGGTCGTCGTCAACCGCCCCGCGATGCGCGAGCAGCGACACGCGCCCCAGCCAATAGATGAGCAGCGGGCACAGCAGCCACAAAAACTCCGGGCGCGTATAATGCGCGGTAACTTCCGGGCTGTGGATGTAAAGCATCAGCACCAGCACCGAGGCCATGCCGCCGGCGGCATTGAGCGCCGCCAGCGCCGCGCGGTCTTCAATGTCATAGTCGCGGCCGTGCAGCGCGGTGCGACCGGACGCCTGCGCGCCGCGCAACTCGGTCTGCCGTTTGACAATCGCCAGCGTCAGGAAGATGAAAATGGCAAAGGCCAGGAACCAGTCGGACGGGAGGATGGAAACCGCGGCCGCGCCGACGAGCACGCGCACCGTGTAGAGCAGCGCGAGGACGACCACATCGGCGAACACCCTGCGCTTGGCCCACAGCGAATAGGCCAGCGAGGCGAGCAGGTACATGAGTACCAGGCCGCCGGTCGCCGCCGACACGGAAAAAGCCAGGGCGACGCCACCGGCCATCAGCGCCGCGCCGAGACCGGCCATCACCAGCAAGGGCGCCTGGCCGGCGGCGATGGGGCGATGGCGTTTGTGCCGGTGCAAGCGGTCGTGGGGGGTGTCCATCACATCGTTGAATACATAGCCCGCCGAGGCGCACGCCGATAACGCCACGAACGCCACGGCTGCCGCGAGATACAACTCCGCCCCGGTGCCGTGCGCCGCCACCAGCGGGGCGAACACGAGAATATTCTTGATCCACTGCTGCGGGCGCAACGCGCGCAGGCAGGCGCGTGTGCGCGCGCAGGGTCGGCCGGATGCGCCGCCATCGTCATCCAGAAAGCGCGCATCCCCGTGCAGGGCGCGCAGTTTGCGTTTGAGCGGGTTGGACAGGTTGACACCGATCGCGCGCCGCGCACGCCGCCACACTGCCAGGTCGCGCCGTGAATCGCCGATGTAATCAAACCCGTCCGCAAAGCGCGCCGCCAACGCCTCGGCTTTGGCCTCGCCGATCAGGTTGGTGCGCCCGTCCGAAGCGAGATAGCCGTTCGCCCCCACGCGCTCGGCCAGCGGCGCCACCACCCGCGCATCCGCCGCCGACGCGAGATACACCTCGCGCCCGGCCGCCGTGGCCGTGGCAATCTCGTCCAGCACCGCCGGGTTGAGCGCCAGCGTCTCCGGCGGCAGTGGCACGGCGGCGGCGACCCGGTGTTTCAACGCGGCAAGACCGCGGCCCAGCCACAACGGCAGCGCGAACAGCGTCAGCGGCGCGGCGGTCAACAGCCGCGCCACGCCTTCAATCAGCAAATCGCCGTTGACCAGCGTGCCGTCCACATCAACGACCAGTGGCGTGGCTGCGTCGGTCGCTTCCATCAGGCAGGGCCCGGCGCGTGGTCGTTCACCGGCCGGATTGCCCGACACAGCATCAGAATGAAAAAAAACAGGGTGGAGGCGCGATCGGCAAAGGTATTAGCCAAGGTCAGCATATTGACTTCGTGGGTGCGGGGGCCGTGTCAGTGTCATGATGGACATGGCTGTGAATGACCTGAATGCAAAACGGGTGGATGTTACTATACTGACTGACTCAAAGACAATTCCTGCACCATCCCTCCTGATTCACCACCCGGAATGCCGCCAGGCTTTCGAGGGGATACCATGCGGAAGGAAATGATCAGGGAACATTGACCAGGGCCGGCGTGCGATTCCCTGGCCTTATCGTGGTTTGATGCCCCCGTCGTAAACCGGCTGCGCAACGCCGACATTGCCACGGGCATCCTGTATGGGCAGAGCCAGAAACGCCCCGTTATTGGCCCGCGTCACTTCGCGCATAAGCGTGGCGTACCGCAAACCGGTATTGGAAGAGAAAAAACCCACGGCATGAATACGGACTTTGCGCTTCCCGGTCACGCGGTTGGTGTTGAATGTCCGCAGCGTGGTCAGCACCTGATCGTAGGTGTTCCCGCTGTAATCGTCGCCAAAAACATAGATGGCCACCTTTTCCTTCTGTGCGGCATAGGTGCGGAGCGCCACCTCCAACCCCTCGACGGGACTGCTGTTGGAAAAGGCCTTCCAGTTCCGCATCACCTTCATGATGCTCGTGCGTCTACTCGGCGTGTCGGGGATCCATTTCTTTTTATAGGCCCTGATGAGGTAACCGCCGTTATCGTTCAGCACCTGAAATCCGCGCACGGTCGGATGAATGTCCAGCACATGATCCACCGTCTCCATGACCTGGGGCCAAATCCCCTGCATACTGCCGGACGTGTCAATGATGAAAATGACGTATTCGCTGTCCACGGGAATGCCCCCGACCGCGGGGTCGCGCGCTTGCACCGGGGTGCGAACCTCCAGCGTCGCGCGCCGGAGCGATTCCCTGACTTGTTCCAGCCCTTCGTTTTCACTGCGCAGCGCATGCAGACGTTGATCGGCCACGCGGACGTTCTGGGCAAGCGCCTGACCGTTCCCGGGCGTACCCTCGCGTGCAGCGTCGCGTGTGCGCAGGACCTCCCATTGCCCGCGCAGACGGGTGACACGCTCCGTGATCTGCGCAAGGTCCGGCGCCCGCGTCGGCACAGGTGCGACGGCGTCGACTGCGTTCAGGCCCGGTTTCGAAATGATCAGCAACAGGATGACAGCGCCAAAGCCGCAGGTGATGACGTCGAGAAACGCCAGACCGGACTCGCCTGACGGTCGGGATGGCTTCACGGCCATCCTTCCGCGGGTGTCAGCAGCAACCCGCCGGATTGTGCGGTCCAGACCCAGTATGCCGAAGCCGCTTCCGGGTCGCCTTCAAGCGGGAGCAGAATGACGTGGACCTTTTGACCCGCCGCTGGCGCGGATTGCCGGAGGCTCCCGTAGAACAGCTCCTTGCGGCAGGCGCCGCTCACCCTCGCCGCTGTTGTCCCGCCGCACCCGCCGAACAGGCCGGTGGAGGCCAGGCGTTGCGTGGGCAGTCCGTCGGTGACAACATACAGGTCCGTCATGGTCGGCGAGAATGTGCCGAGCGCGCGCAATCCCGCCTCCAGGTTGGTCGCCCCGGTTGGAATCAGCGCGTCCAGTTCTCCGAACAGCGCCTTCAGCGTCGCGGCGTCGCGACCATCGGCCCAGCGTCCGCCGTGAAGCGTCGTGGCCTGATCGTTAAAGGCCACGACGGCGACCCGGCTCTGTTCGGGAAGCCGGTGCAGCAGCCACCGGACCGTGCGGAGCGCGCGTTGCCACTTCGGCCCGTTCCGCTTCTCGGCGTCCGGGCGAATCTTGCGGGAGATGATGTCAATGAGCCGTTCATCAGTCATGGACGCACTGTGATCCAGCAGGATCGCGATGCGTCGGCCTTCAACCTTCAGGCCAAGCAGGTAATCTTCTTCGTCATTCCGGCGCTCTTCAAGAATGTCGCGGGCCTGGGCCGGTTCAATGGATTCCACCTCATTCCGCAAGGCCTCATTTTTGGCTGTCGCCTGTTGGATATCCCGCTCAAGATCGGCAAGCCGCACCCGGTTGGCGGCCGACTGCGTCGCCTGAATCCGTCGCGCCCGGCTCTCCCGACGCGCCTCCGCAATCCGTGTGGTGAGCATGGCGGCTTCCCGCCGCAACGCCGCAACGGTGTCGTCCCCGGCGGCAATGGAGATGTGTTCAACGGCGACGGGCTGGGCTATCAGATCAACATGGTGCTTCACGATGAGGAAGAGCAGGACGGTCGCGCCCAACCCGCACGCCATCACGTCAAGAAACGCCATCTGGCTTCCCTGCTCTCGTCGTCTCACGCGCATGACCGGATCAACGGCTGATGCGTTTGAGCAAAAACTCTTCGCAGTAGGCCTGAATGCCAATCAGGCGTTTGTCCTGCGCCCGCTGCAACGCATGCAGCAGCAGCATCAGCAGGATACTGGCAAGCAGGGCCACCAACGTGGAATTGAACGCGGTGCCCAGGCTCGCGGTCATCCCCGCAAGGTCTCCCGCCAGCGCGTCCTCGGCCTGCGACAGGGCTTGTCCAATGCCCCGAACGGTCCCGATGAATCCAATGGACGGAATCGCCCAGATGATGTACCGGATCATCGCGTTGTCGGCTTCCAGCCGCATCCCCAGCGCGTCCACACTTGTCTGAATGGCATCGGAGGTGTTTTGCACATCCCCGGTAATCTGGTAGCGGCGGAGACTCGCCTGCAACGTCTCCATCAGTTGCGACCGACTGATCTCTTCGGGGAGTGTTTCAAGTGCGTTGAGCGTCTCGGTCAACGGAGCGCGGCTTTCGTCGGCCTCCCTGAACACGTCCACCTCAAAGAGATACTGTTCCGACGACAGCGCCCACATCTTCATCATGATTCTGACCGCGCAAAACACCATGAGCACCAGGCAGATTTCCTGCTCCCAATCCTTGAGAATCACCGCCCACTCCCGTGGCGCGGACTGCCCCGCCAGACGCGCCGCTTCAAGGGCGGCGTCGGCCATGGGCCGGATGACCTGGATGTAGAACAGGTGGATGCCGCCGCCGGCGACGGCAAAGATGGCGCAGACACGCATCAATTCATTCATATCAAATATCCACCGGAAAACTGGTGGGCGCGTTCAGGCTGATCGCCGTCTGTCCCTCCTGCCGAGCCATCCCTTCACGCTGAACGCCAAGAGCCGCGGCAAGCAGTGCGAGCGCCGAGGCAATGCCGATGACAATCCGAATACGTCGAAGTTTGCGAGCGCTGCGCATGTCATGATCCTCCGTGAAGATATCGAACAATACGAAACCCCAGTTCGGGTTTCGGCGCGCGACGCCCGGCCCGGTAGGCGGCGCGCAATTCGCCAAGATCGCCCGAACGCCAGCTTGACCCTTTCACCGTATGCTGATGGCCGGGCTCAACATCCAGCGGATCAGTCTCCACGCGGCCGGCGGGCGGGGGCCGCAGATTGTATGTATCGTGCGTCCACTCACTCGCGTTGCCGGCAAGGTCATGAAGCCCCGAGGCGTTGGCCGTGAATGCCCCGATGTCGGCCATCTGCGCGAACCCGTCATCGTAGTGGGGAATATAGACAGGGACCGCCCCTTTCGCCGATTCATCGGCAAGGTTTCCGCTCCCGTCCGGGACCTGGGTCTCGTTGCCCCACGGAAAGCGGGTTTGGATGCGACGCCCGGCCTTGCGGGCCAGCCATTCCCACTCGGCTTCGGTCGGAAGCCGGTATCCATCGGCCTCCGGGTGACTGCCGACATGACGGCCTCCCGCAAATTGATACACAGGCACAAGCCCCTCCTGCCGACTCAACCAGTTGCAAAAGCGGGCGGCGTCTTCCCAGGCGATGTCGGTCACGGGACGGCGATTGACAACCGGCGGCTGTCCCGGGTGGGTGAACTGCCGGTATTGGCCGACCGTCACTTCGTGCACCCCGGCGTAGAACGTCCGCGTGAGCCGAACTTCGCGCATGAACTCATTGGCCCGCCGCCCGCGTTCCCCGCGTGGGGTCCCCAGCATGATGGTTCCGGGATTCCGGAACAACTTCAGCGTAATCCCGCCGGCGTTGGTGTACTGCGCCGCCGCCGTGTCACGTCGAGCGCGGGCTTCGGTTTTCAGCGTCACACGCAGGCTTTGCTCCGCGTCCGGCTCGGGCGTGAGCGTCCGCGTCACGGCCCGGTAGCCGTCGCGCGCCAGGCGAATCGTGTGCGGCACCGTGGGAAGTGTCAGGCGCATCGGCGTCCGGCCCGCAACTGTGCCATTGACAACGATCTCGGCTTCAGGCTCGGATTGCACATTGACCATGCCGAACGTGGGGGCAAGCGTCAATTCCATGGTGCGATGCTCGCCAGGGTGCAGCGTCAACGTGGTGTCCACCGGCGCGTACCCCTGTCGCGTGTAGCGAACGCGATGCGTGAGGCCGACCGGCAAACGCAGAGCGTCCGGATCGGACACGGCCTGCCCGTTGACGGAAAGCACGCCGTTGTCGGGCGACAGGATGAACGAAACGTCGGCATGCGCACGTGCCAACCGGTAGTGCCGGGTTGCCGTTGGCGCGGCATGCGTGATCCGCAATGTCTCGGTGCGGGTTTCGTATCCGTCACGGGCAATGCGCAATTCATGGGCGCCGCCGGGAACATCCAGCGTCAGCGGCGTGGTCCCGGCCGTTTTGCCGTTTCGCGTCACCGTGGCCGCGTCCGGTTCCGAGGTGAGCGTGATTCGTCCCGTGACGGATGTCAGCGAAAGCCTGACGGCATACGCCTCGCCGCGCCGCGCCGTCACCTTCTGCGAGGCGGGCGCATAGTGGGGATGCCGCGCCTCCAGCATGTACCCGCCGTCCCGGAGTTCGGTGTCAAAGCGCGCCCCTTCAAGGACAAACGCGCCATCAAGGAACCACCGGGTCTTCGCCTCGTTCACGTTGGTCGTCGCGCGAAGCGAGGCAAGGCGTTCGCGCAACACGACGTCAACACGCCGGCGGGTCTTCGCCGACGCGGTCACGGCAAGCGTCTCCGGCTCAAACCCATCGGCGCCGACCTGCAACGTCAGCGGTCCATGCAAGCTCCAGACACTCGTCGCGACGGGAAAGCCAATCCCTTCAACGACCGTCACGACCGCGGTCGCCACGGCATCGGATGGAGCAATCACCACGTCAATCCGGTGCACACCCACCGCAACCAGCACGCCTGTCCCGGCCACGGCGGCGACGATAAGCGCCACGATCGCAACCGTCCGCACGCCGCGCCGGCGGCGATGTTTTGCCTGTACCAGTTCACGTTCAAATTCGTTCATCGCAGACAACCCGGACGTCCGTCGACGAGCCTTCCCGGTCGGAGACATCCACGGTAACCAGCTTGGAGCGGTAGCCCTTGCGTGTGCCTTCAAAGACATAGGCGCCGGGACGCAGTTCAATGATGTGCTCCTTGATACGGCCGATGACGCCGACGCCCCGAATGCCGATCTCGGTCTGATTATCCGACAGGACCCGAACCGGAACCGGTGTCTGCCTGTCCTGAATGGCGCGCGCGAGCGCGGTGCGGCTGGTCGCCAGCCGGGGACTGTGTGTCAGAAGCGGCGCCGCGTCACGCAGCGTCTGACGCGCTGCCTCGGCGATGTTGGGAGAACTCAGTCGTCCAGGACGAGACAGAAAATGATCCATGGCCTTCTGCACGTCCGTGATGCGGGCCGCGAGCAGACTGCCCTCCACCGCATCGCCGTGGGTTGGCGTGAGAGCTTTGGCCTCCTCAAACGCTTGCAACGCGACGGGCCAGTCGTCCCGGGCCGCCGCTTGCGCGGCGTCGGCAAGATGCCGCGCACGGGCACGGGATCGTGTAAGCGCGGTAATGCCGGTTTTGAGTCGCAGGGTCTCCGCATGTTGCGGTCGTTGCTGTTCGGCCTCGGCCAACGCCTGTATCGCCTGCTCCGGGTTTGTGTCATCAATGGCTTGCCACCCACGGGCAATGGTCCGCAGAAACACCTGCTCGCGCAGTTGCCCGTCAATCGCCTGAAGGCGAGACTGGACACCGGCGTCGGTGGAATCAAGTTCGGCGAGGCGCCGCAAGGCTGTCTGCTCGGTGCGAAGATCGCCCACTGCGCGGGCCTCTTCGGCTTTCCCGCGTTCAGCCAGGAGCGCCGGAAGCTGCGCGATGCGTGATTTCCACAGCTTCGCGTCCGTCCCATCGGGCCACTGCTCCCGTGCCTGCGTGATGCGGAGTCGGGCGGTCGCCGCATCCCCGTCGGCATAGGCCGCCTTCGCCGCCTGGATATGGCGTTGATAGTGGGTCTTCGCGTCACGCAGGACCTCCGCGGCTTCCCGTCTCGCGTCGTCCAGAAGCCGAAGCGCCGAGTCCACGTCACCATCATCGTACGCGGCAAGGGCCTTCTCCTTGTTCAAGATAATCCGCGCACGGGCGGCACGCGGTCCGGGCACTGGCGCGCTTTGGATCCGGGCAAGGTCGGCTTCCCCCGTGCGTTCAAAATCACGGGCCGCATCCTGAAACCGCGCCTGCAGGGCCGCAATGGCGTCGGGGTTCCGGGTTGAAGACGCCGCAGGAGGCGACGCCTTGATGGTCGACGATTGAAGTGTGGTGGACTCCGCTGATGGCGTGGTCAGGGCCGGCGCTGATTGCGGCGCGGCTTCTTGCGACGGGGAATCGCGTGCCAGCAGGAACCCGATCCATAGCCCCCCACCGGCAACGGCGGCAAGGAGAACACTGCCTCCCGCGCCAAGCGCGAGGCGCCGCCACCCGGATGTCCGGCGGGCACGGGCATGCGTGAGCCGATCCTGAAGTGGGCTGTGTTCCTGTCCCTCGTTCACCGGAGCGGTATCTTCGCATCCGGGATGCGTTCTGCGACGTAGAGCTTCCGAAGAAAATCCCGCCACTGTCGAAATTGCTCGTTCGCATCGCCGGTCAGTTTCGCGGTCGTCCCTTCAAGTTCAATGTTCTGCGGGGCCACTTCAATGTTCAGTGACTTGCCAAGCTCTGAAAGCACGTCGGCATGGCTTTCGGCCTCGGCGCTGTTTTGGGAGCCTTCATTCAACAAATAGGCACCGCCGGCAATGGACGCAATGCCGCCAATCGTGGCTGCCTGGCCGACGGGCGAGTTGGCAACGACCCCCCCCAGCACGGCCGCGGCTCCGAGGGCGACCGCCCCGATACCGGCGACTTTCTGCCAGAAGGCGGCACTCTCCGCTTCCCGCAGGTTCTTGGTTTCACTCATGGCATGTTCCTGCCAGACCGCGTAACTCTCGTCAGTGCGCTGGATGAACGCGGCGTAGTGGCGCTGTATCCGATCCATGAACAGCCCGTCCTGCACGCGGATGGCGCGGGTCCGAACCAGCATGGGATCGTTCTGGTCCGGCAACGCCGTCAGCGTGAAGGACTGCCCGTCTTCTTCAAGATACTCCGCGAACGATTCCCCGGAGAACGTCCTGGCAAACCGAAGCTCGGCGATGTGGCGGAGCGTCGCCAGTTCCCGGCTCGACCGCTCCTGTATCATCTCCGCGACGTCTTCGGCCACGCGCTGCATCACGGGCTGATAAGGATCCTTGCCTTCGCTGCGAATATCCTCCCAGAAACGCTCCCTCACGCGATGCTCATAACTGCGGGTCATCCAGTGCTCGCCGCTGATGTCGGTGACCGTCACTTCAATCTCAACATCTTCGCCGTTTGATTGCACAATTTTGCCGATGACGTAGAGATCGCCGGTGACCAACGTCGTGGGCGTCACATAGATATCCCCAAAGACGCCGGTGTCCTGCAGTTCGCCCTTGAGGGCCATGGCAAAGCGATTCGCCTCGGCCCGTCGCAGTTCCGGCCAGATCCCTTTGTCCTTGTAGTCGTCAGGGTCTTCGGGAATGCCGGGATCAAAGACAGGCACGATGACATCAAGCCGAATGCCCTGATAGGGATTGGCCTGCGCGCGGTCGGCAGGCTCAATCTGCGGACCCACCACGGACCTGGTCGGCGCACCGGCACACCCGGCCAGAAGCATGAAAATCACCGCAACCACGATGTTATTCCGATTGTGCATGCGCATCGGCATCTCCCTGTTCACCTGCGAACGGTTTGAGAGGCAACCCTTTGTACCTGCGATATTCGTTCCAGAGTCTGGCTTGCTTCTTCGGGTCGGTTTCTGCCATCGCCGCCCGTCGGATTTGCGCTTCAAGCCTGCTGTCGTTATCCAGATCCGACGAAGCGCCGCGCCGCAGGGCCAGAATGTCCTGGGGAACAGACCCGGGCGGCGCATCCGTCAACGGCGACCTGTCGGACATCTTCGTATCGGAAGACGGTGTGTCGGTTGCCGGAACACGGGTGCCCTGAATGTCGGACGCCGCCACGGACTTCATGGCGACGCCGGCCACCTGCCTGTCCGCGCTGCCCCCTGTACTATCCGCGCGAACATCACTGGCCCCGCCGGACGCCGCGGAATCGCCGGCTCCACCGCTGCCGGCTCCGCCTCTCGCGCTCACGGCCCCATTCACCGCTGCCGCCTGCTGGCATTGCTCAAATCGGGTCAGCGAATCGTGAAACGCCTGATCCATGCGGGCAATTTTCTCTTCCCGTGTGAGTAAGGCCCCTTCAGTGTCAACAGACACCTCATGCGGAAGACAGTCAGGATCTGCGGCTTCTTCGGCAGACGCCACGGTGACCATGAGACACAGGGCCAGCACCATACCGACCATCAGGAGCCAGTCTGTCCCCCCCGGCTTTCCGGCTGACCGGCGCATCTTCATCAACGCCCACTCACAATGTTTTGACATGAGATACCCTGCCCCACCAGACACATGTTATGAGTGTTTCGTCCATCGCCGCCGCCAGGTTTTTCCCTTGAGCGTCGTCCGAAGCCGGCATCTGCCGATGGATATCCGCATATGGAGAATGCGGCAACGGGAGCAACCTCATCCATTCATATCATGCCATATTCGCCTCGGCGGGCACAAGATACGGGGACAGGATTCGCACCGATCTGCCGGCCGCGCGTGGAGGGATAATCGGTGCTGCCCGGCCCCTCGCGGGGCGGTGACAGCGGCCGCAACCGGTACGGACACTCCGGCCATATCGTTCTGTGACGTGGCGCCTGTCATGCGCCAACATGCAGGCACGCCACATACCGGGACGTCGGGATGCCGGTCACTTCTGGCCGCCGCACGCAATCCACGTCCCGCACAGCCATGCGTAGGCTTGCACGATCAGCCACAGGAGCAAGGGAAGCGCGGTGGCCACGCCCATCGCAAACAACAGGACGCGCATGGGAATGGACAGCGTTTTCTTCATGGTCATGCGGGCGGGGTCACGGAGCCGGACAGCAATCAGAGCAGCCCGTGTTTGCGCAGATAGTCGCGATCAATGACCGGCGCCGAGCGTTCCGGGAGTCTGCCGCTGTTGTGGAGCAACCGTTCAACATATTTTCCGATCAGGTCCGACTCCAGATTGACGGCGTTGCCGACCTGGACCGTCCCCAGCGTGGTGACCGCAGCCGTGTGGGGAATCACCGCCACACACACGCGCGGCTCCGACACCGCGTTGATCGTCAGACTCACGCCATCCACCGTGAGCGAGCCTTTACGCACGCAGTAAGACAACACGGAGTCCGGCATTTCCACCGTCAACAGCACGGCATTGCCCTGTTGCGCGCGGTCACACAGGATGCCGGTCCCATCAACATGCCCGGTCACAAGATGCCCCCCAAGACGGTCGTTCACTTTCAGGGCCCGTTCCAGGTTGACGGCGGCGCCGGTCGCAAGCAAGCCCAGCGTGGTCACCGCCAGGGTTTCCGTGGACACGTCAACTGAAAAACCCGCCTCGTCAACATCGGCGACCGTCAGGCAGGCTCCGGAGACACTCAGGCTGTCACCGGGATGCAGATCTTCAAGAACGGTCTGTGCCATCAGCGACAGGCGCGCGCCCGCCGTGCCGCGTGCCAGGGATCGGACCACGCCCATTTCTTCAACGATCCCGCTAAACATCGTCTTCCGGCGGCGTATCCCCGTTGCGGCTGAAAAACACCATGCGGCACACGACGACAAAGACCGCGATCAACACAACCACACCCGCCGCCGCCAGCACACCGATGATGATATCGCCCATGGTGATCCCCGTTTCCATGCCCATCTCCCCGTCTTTGACACCCGCCGGACGCCGACGCAACGTCAACCCATCAATGGCACATCAGGCTGGCTGCACGACCGACCGGCGACCGGTCACCGCCCAAAACCCGATTGCCGCAAGAAATTGCAGACATCCTATTATCGTGAAGGCGCCAGTATAACTGATGGCCGCCACAAGGACACCGGCTACCATCGGTCCGGCGGCATGCCCAATATCCATGACAGTCCCGCGCAGCCCCATGCCCGCGCCAATGCGGCCGACCCCCAAATCCGCAATCAGCGCGGCGGAGGATGACGTAATGACGGCTTCACCAAAACCAAAACCCGCCGCGCACAGCAACAGCCAGCCCAGGTGCGTGGTGTGAGGAATCGCCATGATCGCGCCCCCGCACACCATGAGTCCCATGGTGATCAGCGGCCGTCGACCGATGCGATCCGAGACCCGCCCCATCACCGGCTTGGAGACAAACGACGTGAATCCCTGTATCCCGAACAGCAATCCGCTTTCCGCCAGGCTCAACCCGACCGACAGCCCGTATAACGGCAGAAACGCCATCAGGGCGCCGTTCGCCACCATCTTGGCGGCTTCAGCCACACTCGTCGCCACGATCTGAAAATGTCCCAGCACAACCCGCACGCCCTGCCATGCGTCCGCCATGATGGTCCACGTCTCCCCCCGACCCGTCATCCTTCCGCCCGACGGTGCGGGCGCATGCCACCAGAACACCAGGTACACCGCGAGCGCGGCGACCCCGAACCACCCGCCCGTGAGAAACGTGTCCACATGCCCGACGGTGTCCACAAGCCACCCGCCCAGCATCGGACCCAGCAGCGCGCCGCCCTGGACTGCCGCAGTGTACCATCCCAACGCCGCGCCTCTTGTCGCGGGATACCATTCCGCGACGGTGGCAAGCGCCAACGGCATGAAGACGGCGGTCGCCAGTCCATGCACAACCCGCAACACCGTCAGCGACTCCACATCAGACACCAGAGGATAGACAAAAGGAGGACACGCAAAGGCCAGGACGCCGATCAGCATCAAATTCGACCGATTCACCACGTCGGACAGCGTGCCAATCGGCAGCTTGAGAAAGACGCCCGTCATCGTGGAGGTGGCGAGAATGAATCCCACCGCCACGGGACCCGCTCCCAGCGTTTCGGCAAACGACGCCAGGGCCGGCATGCGCACCACGTTGTAGCTGATAAAGCCGCAAAACCCCACGACGCACAGCAGAAGAAAAGCCGGAATGATGGTCATTCGTGCCTCACGAACGCGCCACCGAAGCGCGACGGCAGAGAAGAGATGGACAAGCGGGAAACCGTAACGGGGCGTCATGCGCCGCCCAACGATGACGGCTCACGTCTCCGGCACGTGCTGACCTTGCCCGGTCACGCCACGGCCTCGCACGCTAACACCGAGGCAGGGAATGGTCAAATTCCATCGGGTCGGCACGGCGGGCCTTTGTGATTTTCTCCCAGTCCTGTTACAGTGCATGTTATTCATGCCGCCTGCCATTCACCCAGTTGATCTGCTTGAGACCCTTCGCCGCCGCAACCTGACCCCGGCTATTGTCTTTCTCACGTCCCGGCGAGCCTGCGATGAAGCCATTGACAGCTTTGCGGATCGGCACGTTCCCATCCCGGCGGCACGGTCGGCGGCCATCCAGCAGACGATCGACACGATGATGGTCGACTATCCCAGCATCACCAACCACCCGCTGATTCCCACGGTGCAGCAATACGGCGTCGCCGCGCATCACGCCGGACATCTGCCGTCCTGGAAAATCGCCATTGAAGAACTCATGCGCCGAGGCTGTCTGGACGCCGTCTTTGCCACCACCACCCTGGCCGCCGGAGTGGATTTTCCCGCCCGCACCGTCGTCGTGACCCAATCACAGATCCGCAAGAGCCGCAATTTTGCGGAATTGTCCGTGAGTGAAATTCAACAGCTCGCGGGTCGTGGCGGACGACGCGGCAAGGATTACGTGGGCTTTGTGGTGATCACCCCCTCGCCGTATATTGACATCGGCCATCTCGCCCACGGACTGACGAGCAACCCGGAACCGCTCGACAGTCAATTTGTGCTCTCCTATCCCATGGTGCTGAATCTGCTAAAAGCGCATCCCATTGATTATATTCAGCCCATCCTGGAAAAAAGTTTTGCGCAATTTCAACTCAATCAACGCGCCAACACCCATGAAACCAAACTGGACAACGTCGACCAACAATTGGAGACGTACGGCCAGCGGGAATGCGCCGACTGGATTACACTGTGGCAGTCGTTTCACCAGGCCAAACAACGCCGCTCGCAGGTCCGCCTGAAACCAGCGCCTCACGAATCACCGGACGTGCTCGCGCGACTGCCGTTCCTGACGCCGGGCCGCCTCGTTGAACTGTCCAAAGACCGGGGTGTGGTGCTGCGGCAATATCGCAGCCGCGGCCACGGCCATGCCATGCTGACCGTGGTGCGCAGTCGCGGGCGCATTGTGGAATATCCGGCCAGCGCGGTGACCGCCGTGCTGGATGCCGTCATTGACGTGGCGGAGACCAGAAGATTTCCATGGAGTACCGCCCACGGGTTGGCACATGCAAGCGACACGCTGGAGAATCTTCCCGCCCGCCTGCAGCGCCTGCCCGTTCGCGTCGAGCAGGACGTGACCGACAACCCGATCCTGACGGAAACGTTGAACGATGAGTTTCCCTGTCCCACGTGTCCGTCGCGTCCTGCCTGTCAAAAAGATCATCCAAAAGCCTGGCGGTTACGTCAGGACCATCAACGCCTCACCAAAACCATTTATGCCTTGCGCACCGAACTCTGGCACCGCTTCCGGCAGCACATGGAAGTGTTGCAGCAATTCGGCTACCTGACGCCTGCGGGCAAACTCACCGCCGACGGGGAATGGGCGAGACTGATTCGCATCAACCATTCGTTGCTGATTACGGAGCTGATCAGAATGGGAGCCTTTGAGGGGATTGAGCCGTCGCTCCTGACGGGCGTCATGGCCGGCATCGCGCACGACGACGAACGTCCGGTGGCGTTTTCCCGTCGCAACGCGTCCCTGGCCTCGGTCCTCGGACAGGTTCGGAAGGTGGCCTATTCATTGTCAGCCTATGAAGAGCCGCCGTTGCTGCGGTCGGACGTCGCGACAGTGGCGGCGTTGTGGATTGCCAACCCCACGCTGCCCTGGAAAGAACTCATTCGCTCCACCGCCATGGCGGAAGGCGACATCTATCGGCTCCTGGCCCGGTCGTTGGAATATCTCTCGCAAATTTACGGATTAAAAGCGACCCATCCGGCGCTGTCCCGCATCGCGAGCCAGGCCATGGATCTCATGCGACGGGATGTCTTGCAGGAATTGCCATGAGACACGAATCAGCACGTCAATCCGCGACACACCGGCACGACAGCGACACATGACCAACGACGAACTTGAAACACGCCTGGCCGCCCTGCCGGGCCGACTGCTGCGCCGCCTGGCCCGTGGACAAACATCCCGGCATTTCCGCATGGGCAAGACCCGTCTGATTCAGACCTTCCTGGCCCTGCCACCCGACCAGCGCTCGCACATAGAGGCCGAACTGATATCGTTCCCGCAGGAAGCCCCGCATCCCCCGCCCAGTCCACCTCCGTCCACCCCTGCGGGAGCATCCACAGGACAGGAACCGGCACACCAGGCACAGGGCCCGCGTCCGTCTCGTCCCGCTGCCGCGGAGGCACCGGCCATCACCATCGGAGCGCTGCTGGAAGACATCGGCGTCCCGCCGTCACAGCCCTTCATCCCCGACCCATGGCAGCAGGAAGCCGTTGACCTCCTGGCGACAGGCAACGTGATCTTGAGCGTGCCCACGGGCAGCGGGAAAACCTACGTCGCGGTGGAAGCCATGCGACGCGCCATCGCCGCCGACCAAACCGTCATCTACACGTCCCCCCTGAAGGCGCTGTCCAACACCAAACTCACCGAATTCGTGCAGACCTTCGGAGCGGAGAACGTGGGCATTCTCACCGGTGACCGACGCGACAATCCGCAGGCGCCCATTTTGATTATGACCACTGAAATTCTGCGCAACCTGCTGTACGACGCCGCCGGCGGCGAAATTGATATGCGGCTGGATACGCTGGGCCTGGTGATTCTGGATGAATCACAGTTTATCGCCGATCCGGAACGCGGCGTGGTGTGGGAAGAAACGATTATTTTTTGTCCCGCGCAAGCGCGCCTGCTGCTACTCTCGGCCTCCATCGGCAACCCCGACGAAGTGGCCACGTGGATCAATTCCATTCGCTCCACACCCTGTCATCTGATCCATCATCGCAATCGTTCCGTGCCCCTCCGCGCGGCCTATCTCGATCCCTCCGGCAAACTCTCGCCCCTGTTCCGCACCCGCGACATTATTCGGAACAAAACGTCGCCCCTCCACCCCGACACCAAACACCTGTTTACGCAATACGAAGAACACACGCTGGGACCGCGGTCGTAACGGCAGAGCGAAGAGGCAGGAGGCCGGTCACGCCCCATCTTCGGTGCGACTTGCGCGGTGGCGGGGTGAGACTGCATTTCCTTTTGTGCTATAATGTTGAGGTAGAGGACATTGTGGGGGGAGGGGTTGCGGCGAGACCGCATTTCCTTGCGTGCTAGAATAATTGTGTAATCTCTGCCCTCTTTGTCGTAGGTGCGACGAGACCACATTTCCTTGCGTACCAGAATGGAGTCGTCCCCGCAATTGTTGGCGGACCAGTTGCGGTGAGACCCCATTTCCTTGCGTGCTGGAATCAGTCCGGGCCGCCACGGAAAAGAAGGAGCGTTGCGGTGAGACCGCATTTCCTTGTGTGCTAGAATCGGCTACGGCGCCCATGAATCAGACGAACTGTTGCGGTGAGACCGCATTTCCTTGTGTGCTAGAATTTCAAGAGCCGGAACCCTTTGTGGCACTGCGTTGCGGTGAGACCGCATTTCCTTGTGTGCTAGAATTGGGACGGAACCGACACCAGCACTTCAACCGTTGCGGTGAGACCGCATTTCCTTGTGTGCTAGAATGTGAATGCGTTTGATAACTCTACTTCTGTCGTTGCGGTGAGACCGCATTTCCTTGTGTGCTAGAATGAAGTTGCCCGCCTCCAAAAGATTAATGGCGTTGCGGTGAGACCGCATTTCCTTGTGTGCTAGAATGAGGGTCCTGGCAAACGTCCGGCACAAACGGTTGCGGTGAGACCGCATTTCCTTGTGTGCTAGAATACTGTTGCTGACATTGCAAACCTTGTCTGTGTTGCGGTGAGACCGCATTTCCTTGTGTGCTAGAATTCTGGCCCGAAACCGTGCGCCGGGGCCGGGGTTGCGGTGAGACCGCATTTCCTTGTGTGCTAGAATGGTGCGCGGACATACCCATGCTTCCCAGCGGTTGCGGTGAGACCGCATTTCCTTGTGTGCTAGAATGTTTCCTGCTCCGGCATTGTAGCTGGCCCAGTTGCGGTGAGACCGCATTTCCTTGTGTGCTAGAATGCGTGGGATAGACGCCAACACCTATGGTCAGTTGCGGTGAGACCGCATTTCCTTGTGTGCTAGAATGACATACGTCAAGACTTCCAACCGTTCTTTGTTGCGGTGAGACCGCATTTCCTTGTGTGCTAGAATCTGCCCTGCTGAACCTCGTGGTTGTTCTCAGTTGCGGTGAGACCGCATTTCCTTGTGTGCTAGAATGCCTGGCCGTCCACGTCGCTCGGCTTCATCGTTGCGGTGAGACCGCATTTCCTTGTGTGCTAGAATGCTGATTGATTTTCCTCGCGCCGCCGCTCAGTTGCGGTGAGACCGCATTTCCTTGTGTGCTAGAATGTTTTTCGCCGCAAGTCGCGTCGGTGTAACGTTGCGGTGAGACCGCATTTCCTTGTGTGCTAGAATCGCCCTTGTCTATCCTGCTGAATTTTCGGGAAAAACAAGGGCGATTCCTTTTCTGAAAGTGTGGCGGATTGGCTCATAGTAGCGTGAGTTGCTCCAGTTTTTCGCGCGTTTGAGGCGCACGACCCTCAAAACTGATGATGTTTTCGTATTGCTTGTCCGTGAACGACAGAATGTCCACCTTGCCGCCCGCCGGCAAATTCGTGGCAACTTGCCTGGCCAGTGTCTCTACCCGTTCCTTCCCCGAGCAGAAACGCGAATACACCGAAAACTGTACCATCTCAAAGCCAAGGTCAAGCAGGCGATTGCGGAAACCCGTTGCCTGTTTGCGTTCTTTTGTCGTGCCAACCGGCAGATCAAACATCACAAACATCCACATGATACGGTAACTGCTTAGCGTTTCAGCCATTGCCTTCAGCGAGAGACAACAGTGTGAGCGGCGGCGGCATGTACGGCAGTTCCAAAGATGTCCTCTCGTCCATCAATACTTGCGCAAGCGAAGTTGCACATCGCGCGGCAGTCGTAAACAGCGTTGTCACGCCGGCAGGACCAGGCATATCCACCACCGCGAGTGCAGCGAATATACGCTTGGAATCGGCGTTGATTGAACACTCGCCCTGATCAATGAGACGACGGGCAATACAATCGGCGAGCGGGCGAAACGGTTCCATTAAATCGTCCACAAGGCACATCGGATTTGTCGGTCCACGATGCCAGATGCCTAACGTCGGATGCAGACCCGCCGCCATCACGCCTCTGGCAACGCACGAACGGATGATCGCGTATCCGTAATTCAACAGCGCGTTGATGCCGCCACCGTCTTTGTCGCGGCTAAATCCGTCGGGAAACAAGGCGCGCCAATAATGCCTTGCCGCTTGCGCTTCCATATTGTCAGGGTCGCCGGAGCGCACCTTGGCTGATAGTCTTTTCAATCGGGCACTACTGTTACCGAATACGTCCAGCGCCGTTGCCTGGTTAGCAATTTTAGCGCACACGATCTGCTTCCATAATCGCTTTTTAAGCGGTAGTGTCGCGCCAGCCTGCGCCTGCATCCGCATACTTTGAGCATAATGACCACACAGCGGAAGCATCCATGCAACCGGCTGATAATTGACAGAGCAAATAATAAACGGCGTTCCGCGCTCGGCGAGAGCGGCAATGAGATTGGAAGAATGTGTGCAACCGTGTCCGCTGACGACGACGGCAAGCAGATCGTCCAGCGGAATTCGCGCGAGCAATTTGCCGTCGCATCGCACTTCCATAAAGCCGCGATGCAACGAAAGATGCCGTCCGCCCTCGGCAATTTCAACAATGCGCCCGGTCATTGATTGGCGGGAATGGGTTTTTTGTGCAGCAATCCCGCCGGACTGACATCTATCTGCCGTGCTTTCCGTACCCGGAAAGCATCTCCAGACGTGAGATAAATGAAGCGATCATGATTGTCGGCATTTTTATCCTGGTCGGGCAGTGCATCATTATGCTCGACGAGCGTGACCACGCTATCGCTGATGTTACGGACATACGTAATGAGCGGGCCATCTGTCTTGCCCAATTTTTTCAAGTTGCCAGTTTTTGGATGTAGCAGAATGACCATGTCTCCGCGATGCAGACGCATGACAAGCGGGAGTGACTCTGCGGTGTCATCGGCTGCTTTGCGGGCGTTTGCCTCAAAGGTGCTGATGGCTTTGCCTTCCCACAGACCATTGCGGCAAAGGCGAATTTCGTACGCCCAATTGCTGCCGGGCAAGTAGTGCTTGACTCCTCCATCGCCGCCTTTCCCGTGATGGCGAATTGGAATCAGCAAATCCGCGCGTTTTCGCTCCATGACTTCAACTCGGCGGATCCCGCACTCGCGTGCTTTTTCAAGCGCCCTGTTGAAATCGCCGCCGGGTTCCATTTTCCAACGAATCAAGCGTTGCCGCAGATCCTTGCGGTCTCGGATTTTTGCGGCCTTTCCCCATGTGCCGGTGATTTCGTCCTCCGATATGCCTTCGTAGAGAGATTTCTCCTTCAAGTCAGCAATGGGAATGTGATGGGAGACAACAGCCCATGATCCATCGTGTTTAATGATGCGATACGCTGTCTCATCATGCAGTTTGCCCGTCTTGTAACGGCGCGGCTTGTGCGAAACGATGATTTTGCCGATTGCCAATTTCACCATCCGCCGAAAATTGTTCTCTCCGGCGGTAGGCCATGGCACTTCACCAGAGAACAATCGTCCACTCTCCATTCCGGCATTTGCCGCCGTTGCCACTTTCAACAGTGTCCTTTTCGTTATTGCGCCGACGACCGCCGCGTCAATGGCATGGTGGCGGTGGTCTTCGCGGTTTTTGGTGTTTCTGTTTTCATCAGCGGTTTGACGGAAATCCGCCAGGATGCTGTTGAGTCCCCATAGGGCGCGCAGCAATCCGGTTAATCGCCCCGGCACGACATAAATATCCGAGCAGATTGCCTGCAAGTAATGCAATGCGGCGCGGCTGAGATACTGGGTCTCTGGTAATTGGCGAGCCAAAAATGTGTCCTTGTCAAATGTGCGCTTTTCCAGTGCGCCTTTGTCAAAACGCCTGAATTTGGCATGCGGCAGTTTGCTTGCACGCTTCTGAATTCCGAGCCAGCGCGATTCGTTATCGCCGAAAGCCGTCCAGGGATCGCGTTTGCCTTTTTCCTGATTGCACTTGCGACAGGCCAACGTCAAATTCATGTAGCCGTCGTCAAGCGTCTTCTTAAACGGGAGAATATGCTCAACTTCGATTCCGCTGTCCGGCGACACGAGGTCTGTGCCGGATATTTGCACATCTCCACAAAACACGCATTTGCGGTCAAGCGGATTGTGCGCCAATTCCTCCCATAGTTTCCATTTTTTCCGATTCCTTCCGGTGACCGCCGTTTCGCCGAATTCCCCCAGCCGTTCATCTATTCGCGCGTTATTGTCGCGGTTCGCCAGATTTTCATTGTCGCGTTCTCGGCGTCCTTTTGCGCCGACAGGCAAATCGCGGCCAATTTCCAGCGCAATTTGCAGTGAGTTCGTGTCAAGCGTGTGAATGCGAATAATGTCGTTCACGACTGCGCGCAACTGATTCAATCCGACATGCACGGTCGGGTTGGGAATACGCTGGTTTTCGGGATTGTCTTCGTCTTCGGGAACCCGCGGCAGGCAGAGATGGCGTAATCGAGCAACCTCTTGATAGCGAGGCAGTGCATTGCGGATTGTGCCGTCATGTTCTTCGGCGCGCCTCCCGATTTTGCCGTCCGCTTGTGCTGTGTTGATCGCATCCCCGAGAAGCATCCCTTCTTCCATGTAGGGAATAAGTGTCCGAAGGGCCTTGCCGGAAAAACGGGCGCGACCGTTCGGCAATCCCTCGGCGGCCTTGAATGACGTGGTCAGTTCGCCCTCACTGAATCCCCAATCGGTGAAAATTCGACGCGCGTCTTCGTCGTTTTTATCGAGAAGAATGTGAACGAATTCATCTTGACCTGCCAACAGTCCGCCTTCACGTTTCAGTGTTTCCCAATGTTTGCCGAGCGCCTTGCGAAGTTTGTAGCTGGTGATGTCACCATTCATGCTCGTTCGACGCGGCTTTGCTTCTCCTTCTTTTGCTGGGTGGGCATTTTTGTGGCGTTTTTTTCTGACCGGTTCCTCATAATTAAATTTCGCGCCGTTGAGGTCCAACACGTTTCTCATGTCGTCAAAGGACATTTTCTTCTTGCTCAAAAGCCAATCAAGAATTTTCTCGCGCTGATCAAGGTTCAGTTGATAGAGGCCGCTTTCGTCACGATATTCCAGATGGTTTAAATCGTTGAGGATGCGGAATTTCTGAAACGACGGCAACGCCATCGGTGCCCGATTCAAGTCGGGATAAAAGGGGCATTTGCCGACAATCGGCGGCTTCAAGTCGCGCTGGTCGACGATAATCACGCGGATTATTTCGCGTCCGCATTCGCCGCTTGCGTTTGTTCCAAAATCGGAATTCGCGGATTTTTGCGTGTCCCAGATTTTGTCAAACTCTTTTGCGATGTCGTCCCGAAATGGATACAGCGGCTCATATTCTCCCACGCCTTTTGTGGTTACTTTGAGGGGGCGCGCGCGGACCGTGCGTTCATGACTGGGCCTGTCGGTGTTTTGGCGACGTGCGTGCAGATATTGACCGACCGTCAATTCGCCTCGCGCCTCGCAGAATTTTTCGCGCGCTTTATTGACGACTTTGCTGTCACTCTCGTCGTCGGTCTTCGCATTGCTTTTGAATCCGCGCCGCTGATTCAAGTGAAATAACGCCCGACCGATATGATACGGCGGCAATGCTCTTTCCGCTCCTTCCGCACGCCATCGCCACGGGTCGAATGTTTGCAACACTTTGCCGGCGATGTAATCGGGAACGATTTCGCCATTTTTCGTTTTTGCGGGAAACAGACCGAATTCCACGAGTGCCTGCAACAACCGATTGCGGCGCTGCGATTTGCGGAAAAAATTGCGGCGTATACTCCGTGCCTTGCGACGGTCTTCGTTGAGTGAAGCCAAACTTTTGGCATCACGTCCTTCGGAGAAAATGCGCACGCCGCTACCGATGACGGACGCAATGGCGTCGACCTCGGCAAGGCGATACAGCATCCAGCCGATGGAATCCGTGCCGATATCCAGGCCGAGTCTGGTTTTCAAAGTTTCCATCTTTTTTGCATGTGGCGGTTGACAAACAAAAATAGACAAGTAACAATCAATATCGCAGATAAGGAAATGCGGTCTCTAGTCCGTTAACAAGGAGTTCTTTCGAGACTCGCGCCAATCATTGCGAGGGCGGGGCTGCGGTGCCGCCCTCTTTTTTAGCATTTACCTAAGTAGTATATCATAAATCCGCCACATCCGCCACACTGGCAACGTAGCCTGTCAGACAAAGTCGTCAAGTGCGAGACAGAGAACGTCCGCATCGCGGTGCAGAGCCTCGCCGCATGGCAAAATTTCCCAGCCCGTTGAAGCCTCTGTTGGAGTGTGTCAATTTGAGCCGGCACAGCATTCCGGCTTTCGCAGCAATAACAGCAGGGAGTTGATACGGCGAGGGAGCAACGATGTGCGTTACAGCAACCGTCGCGTAGGCTTCCGGTGTGATTCCGGCGCTTTATTCGGCTGGCACACGTCGCATTGACACATTCGGCGAAGCGCGTTGAAGGCGTAGAGGCCGGTGTCGTGCCCGTCGCTCCAGCGCAGGCGGAACGCATAATGTCCCACCGGTTCAATATCTTTCAGCATGATAAGCAGCGGCACGTCGTCGGGTTGCAGTTTTAACTCGCCGGTCCATTCATCCGTACAGGCCGCACAGGGGCAATGCAGGCGAAGATGGCGAATCGGATAGACGCCGTGATGGCCGTCGTTCCACTCAATGCCGAACACGCCCTTCTCAAGCCACTTCATGTCTGTCGGATGGATTGCGTCCACGCTCATGCCTCCGTCTGTGCCTCCGCCGTTGCTGTGGGATGTTCCTTGATGGCCTCACCCCCGCACGACGCCATCAGACACCGAACACGGTTCGGCCGTCAACAACGTTTTCTCCGGCAGTCGTTTGCCCACCACGGTTCTCGCGTAGGTGTCAATCATGGTTTCCAACTCGTTCCGCACCTGACCCGTGGCTTTCAGTCGCATTGAGATCGCAAAGGGCATCCGTTTGGCCCGTTGAAGAAACGCGACGCTGCCCGGAGACATGGGAACGCGATAGTCGTCCCGGCAGCCCCGGTCGCAGACGACGCACAACAATCCTCCGGCGACCGGGGAAAACGTGCATGACCGTCCCTCCACGTTCCGACCGCACGTCACGCAGTGATCCAACTGTGGACGAAACCCCGATTGCCCCAACACGTGAATCTGAAACATGAGCGTGAGTAATCCCGGATCATCCGTCTGCACCAACGACCGCATCCCCTCCAGCAGCACATGAAAAATCGGCGGGCCGGGGTCCCGGTCCGCCGTAATGCCTTCAATCAGGGCCACCATGCAGGACGCCGCCGAGATGCGTTCCAGGCATTCTCTCACGGCGAAAAACGGCTCAATGATATCGGCGTGACTCACCGACGCGAGGTCGTCACGGCGTTTCTCAAAGAGCGTCAGATTGATGGAGGAAAATGGTTCAAGCATTCCGCCGAACCGGCTTTTCATTCGGCGTGCGCCGCGCGCGATCCCGCGCACCTTGCCCAATTGAAGAGAAAAAAACGTGAGGATGCGGTCGGCTTCGCCCCAGCGCGTACTTTTGAGCACAATCGCCTTTGTCGTCACAAGCGCCATATCACATCTCGGCGGTCAGAAGCCCCTCCCTGGACGGGATGATGATGTTCAACGCCTCCTCGCCCGCTCCATCGCCAACGGACAGGACCGCAGGGTTATCGCAGGGACTCCAGCATCAGCGTGGCGAATCCAAGGTAGATGCTGACTCCCATGATATCCATGACCGTGGTGATAAACGGCCCCGCCGCCACCGCCGGATCAATGCTGAATTTTTTAAACAGAAACGGGGTGACGGTGGCGATACTCGCCGACAGGACAAACGTGATCAGCAAAGAGCCGCCCACGACCAATCCCAAAAATCCGCTGCGCTGCCACCACCATCCCGCCAGAAAGAGCAGGCTGCCGTAGACGCCGCCCAGCAGCGAGCCGATGCGCAATTCCCGAAACACCACTTTCCGAATGTTCCCGGACTCAATACGACCCGTGGCAAGCCCGCGAATAATCAACGTGGACGATTGCAATCCCAGATTGCCGCCCATCGCCGCGATCACGGGAATAAACGCCACAATGGCCACGACTTCCTGAATCGTGAATCGAAACCACCACAGAATACATCCCGACACCAGGCTGCCGGTCAAATTGGTCAACAGCCAGGGGAACCGCAGACTGGCCGCGTACGCACTGGACGTGGACATGTGGGCGTCCTCTTCAGCGGCCCCGACCATCGTGAGCATATCTTTGGTGTCTTCATCACGAATCACGTCCACCACGTCGTCAACGGTAATAATCCCCATCAGCCGCCGGTCGGCGTCCACCACCGGGATCGCCAGAAGATTATAATGCGCCACCTGGCCGGCCACCTCTTTTTGATCAGTCTCCACACTCACCGCAATCACGTCTCGCAGCAGCAGACTGTCGAGCGGCGCCGCCGGAGCCGCCGCCAGCAAATCGCGCAACGAGATCACCCCCGTGAGCCGGCCATCCCGATCCGTGGCATACACGTAAAACACCGTCTCGGCTTTGGTGGCCTGCTGAAGCCGCTGGATCGCGTCCCGGGCCGTGACGGTATCGGGCAATGCCAGGAATTCCGTGGTCATGATCCGGCCGGCCGTGCCCTTGGGATAGCCCATCAGGTGCGCCACTTCCCTGGATTCTTCGGCCTGCATCAGCGGCAACACCGTCTGCGCCATGTCTCCGGGCAGGACGCCCAGAATATAGGCGGCATCATCCGCTGGCGCCGTTCGCAGCATCGCGGCAAGATCGGCGGCGGGACGATCATCCAGCACTTCCAGCATCACTTCGTCATCCAACTCACTCACAACCTGTCCCTGTTCCGCCACGTCCCCGACCAGCTCAAAGACCGTCCGCCGTTCCTGCGGCGTGTCCAGATGCATAATCACGCGGGCAATATCCGCGGGATGCAAGCGGGTGATCAGATTCTTCAGGTTGGAAATGGCGCCCCGTTGCAGGAGTCGACGCGCCGAAAGCCGCACCATGTTCAGGGTGTTTTCATGCGACACGGCCGGGGATGGTGGCGTGGTGGGGGGGGAATCCATCCTCAGGTTTTTTTTCGGCAATGGATCAAAAGGATGCTCCAGTCAGTCATGAACGTTTGCTGGCTGGCATGAACTCCAACTCAAACAGGGAGATCTGGCGGGAAAAAGCATTATCAGGCAATACCTTGTATATACGCCTGGCGGTGGCAAAATCATCATTACGGATAGCAAACAGCATTGTGACAACATCGGGTTTCCACTCGCGAAAGGTGTCCAGAATGATCTCATCGGCAACCTCATCTTCGCCCAGTGCGCATAGGACTTTTTGCTGTTCCTCCTCTTTGACCAGACCAAAGACAATCTGTAATGCTCGTTTCACATCTGGCATCCCGTCCAAATAATCCCGCATCAAACCGGTAATATCTGCGGGGTGCATGCAAGCAATCCGACTCGCCAGCTCCCGACGCGCCAGTTCTGAATCATCGCCCTCTTTTAATACTTGCTCCACCAGAAGACACACGGTTGTGAGTGCTTCCTTGTCCATCATCGCCGTGCCAAACAATCCATCTTCGTATGCCCCTGTTAATACCCCAACTCCGCCAGCAAATGGTCATCCTCGCACCACGCCGCTTTCACTTTCACGTGCAACTGCAGAAACACTTTACGCGACAACGCCCGCGACAGCTCCAGCCGCGCGGCGGTGCCGATCGCCCGCAGGCGCGCCCCGGCCTTGCCGATCACAATGATCTTCTGCCCGGACCGCTCGACAAAAATGGACGCGGCAATTCTGGTCAGGCGGCCTTCTTCCTGAAATTCATCCACCTGAACGGCGACGGCATAAGGCAGCTCCGCCGTGGTCGCATCAATGATTTTTTCCCGTATGGTTTCCGCCGCCAGATGGCGCCAGGACTGATCCGTGACAAAGTCATCGTCAAAGGCCGCCTCCCGCTCCTCCATGCGATCAAACATCAGTGCGGTCATGCGATCCACGTTCAGCCCCGTGCGAGCCGACAGGGGCATAATTTCCGTCCACGGCGCCAGGGCCTGGTACGCTTCCAGCACCGGCAGCAGCTTCACTTTATTCACCACATCAATTTTGTTCACCAGCAAAAACACGGGCAGGCCGTCGCGCCGCCGGGACGTGGAGAAAAGCTGATCAACCACAAACCGGTCGCCCGTGCCGGGCCTGCGGCTGCCGTCAACCATGACCGCCAGCACGTCGGCGTCGTCAATGGCGCTCAACGCCGCTCGCACCATCCGTTTATTCAGCCGATGCCAGGCTTTGTGCAGTCCCGGCGTATCCAGCAGGGCCAACTGGCCTTGCGGACAATGCGCCACCCCTAAAATCCTGGAACGTGTCGTCTGCGGCGTGTCGGAGACGATGGCAATTTTTTGATGAACCAACGTGTTCACCAGCGTGGATTTTCCCACATTGGGGCATCCCAGAATGGCCACGGTGCCGAATTTCATACGTCACCTGTCAAAGCACGGTTGAGAGCTGCGCGGCAAGCCATGGGTGAAGAGTGGGCGGTGTGAGTACGCGCAACGACACGGTGTGCTCACCGTTTATGGCGACTCCACAAATTGATAGACCGTCTCTCCCTCCTTGACATATCCCAGTCGCTCCCTCGCCAATCGCTCCAGGGTGAACGGGTCGGATTCCACGAGACGGATTTCTTCCAGCAAAGCGGTATTGTCCCGCTCCAGTTCGGCAATGTCTTCCTGTGTCTGTTCAAGTTCCTGTGTCATTCTCCAGTAATGGGGCACCCCCGTGCCTTCCAGCATCCACACCATGCACAGGCCGATCCCAAGGCTCAGCGCCAACGCATAGCGCGCCGAACGAAAGGCCCACGGCTTCGACGCCGCCCGGGATTTTCGATTCTGATGGATCATCCTGGTCATGGGTGCTCTCTGGACGCTCCAGGGACGTCGGTCTTTCGTGTGTGCAGCACCGCGCTTCCCCGATAGACGGCGGCCTGACCCAGTTCTTCCTCAATACGAAGCAACTGATTGTATTTGGCCAACCGGTCCGTCCGCGACAACGACCCTGTTTTAATCTGTCCGGCATTCACCGCCACGGCCAGGTCGGCAATCGTCGTGTCCTCTGTTTCTCCGGAACGGTGGGAGATCACGACACCGAACCCGGCGCGCCTGGCCATGGCGATGGTGTCAAGCGTTTCCGTCAGGGTGCCGATTTGGTTGACCTTGATTAAAATCGCGTTTCCCGCGCGCTCCCGAATGCCCTGCGCCAGACAATCCACATTGGTGACAAACAGGTCATCCCCCACAAGCTGCACCCGGTCGCCCAGCCGCTCGGTCAGGAGCCTCCATCCCGCCCAGTCATCTTCGTGCAACCCGTCTTCAATTGAAGCAATGGGGTAACGCAGACTCAACGCTTCGTACCAGTCAATCATCTCGTCGGCCGTACACGACCCACGCCGGTCAGCACGAAGCATGTACCGGTTGTTGTCATAAAATTCACTCGCCGCGCTATCCAGCGCCAGCACAATATCCTGTCCCAGCCGGTAGCCTGCCCTGCCCACGGCCTCGCTGATCATGCCCAACGCATCTTCATTTGACTGAAGCGCCGGCGCAAAGCCGCCTTCATCGCCCACTGCGGTGCTCAACCCTCCGGCTTTCAAGACAGCCTGCAAGTGATGAAACACCTCCGCGCCCATTCGCAATCCGTCACGAAACCGCGCGGCGCCGACGGGCACAATCATAAACTCCTGGATATCCAATCCATTATCCGCATGCACGCCGCCGTTGAGAATATTCATCATGGGCACCGGCAATTCGCAGGCCTCGGCGCCGCCGAGATACCGATACAGGGGTTGGTGCGTGTGCACCGACGCGGCACGGGCCACGGCAAGCGAAACCCCCAACACGGCGTTGGCGCCGAGACGGGACTTGTTTTTCGTCCCATCCAATTCCCGCATCGCGGTATCAATCGCCGCCTGCTCCAGCGCGTTCATTCCCCGCAGCGCGGGCGCCAGGGTGTGCGTAATATTTCGAATGGCCGTGTCGACGCCCTTGCCCATCCAGTGGGTGGGATCGTGATCGCGCAATTCGCACGCTTCCCGCGTGCCCGTTGACGATCCGGACGGCACCGCGGCGCGCCCCCATGCGCCGCCGGCGAGGCAGACATCCACTTCCACCGTCGGATGACCTCGAGAATCCAGGATCGCTCTCGCTTTAATGTCCTGAATGTGGCTCATGCACAGTGCCCTTTCCGCCGCGAACCGACACCCGCCTCCGATGGATTCATTCGCAACGGTCGCCTCCCCGCCCTCATCACGGTTGTTCAGACCGATGGCCCGCGCCAGGCCCAACACACAACACGAACACGGCAGGGGGCCAAACACAACTCAGACGGCATCACGAAAGAAGCGTTTTGAATAAGGCATGCACTTTCTGCGGATTGGCCTTGCCCCCGGAACGTTTCATGGCCTGGCCGACCAGAAAGCCAAGCACACCTTCTTTCCCCCCCCGGTATTGCGCCACTTGGGCGGCATGCGTCTCAATGACGTCCGTGACCAGGGCGCGCAGCTCCCCGTCATCGGACAGTTGCCGCAACCCCTTCTCCTCCACAAGCTGCGCCGCCGATTTGGTCGTGGCGTACAATTCCGGAAACAGCTCCCTGGCCGCGTTCAGGCTGATGGTGCCGTCATGCACCAGCTTCAATAATTCCACCAACCGTTCCGGAGACACAGGAGACGATTCAACAGTCACGCCGGCTTGATTCAGCTCGCGCAGCAATGCGCCCATCAGAAAGTGACTGACCATGGCGGGTTCCGCAAACAGGGCGACACAGGCCTCAAAGTAATCGGCCAGGGCGCGAGAGCCGGTCAGCACACCGGCATCGTTGGCCGGCACACCGTAATCCCGCATGAATCGTTGGCGCCGGTGTTCGGGCAATTCCTGAATGGTGGCTCGCAAGGCTTCAATCCAGGCCGCGTCAATTGAAAGCGGGACAAGATCCGGATCGGGGAAATACCGGTAATCATGCGCGTCTTCCTTGCGTCTCATCACCACGGTGTGGCCGCCCGCGCTGTCCCACAGGCGCGTTTCCTGCTGCACCGCCCCCCCCTCGGCCAGAACGCGCGTCTGACGCGCGATTTCATAGGCAATGGCGTCTTTGACAAACTTGAACGAATTGATGTTTTTGAGCTCCACTTTGGTGCCAAACGTGTCCGCGCCCACGGGTCTCAACGACAGGTTGGGTTCACATCGCAGGCTGCCCTGCTCCATGTTGCCGTCGCAGACGTCCAAATACATCAACACGTCGCGCAAGGACTTCAGATACGCGACAACTTCTTCAGCCGAGCGCATATCGGGCCCGGTCACAATTTCCAGCAAGGGGGTGCCCGCCCGATTGAGATCCACGAAACTGCCGTTTCCCTCCTGCGCATGCAGGGTCTTCCCCGCGTCTTCTTCCAAATGCGCGCGCTGGATATTCACCGTTTTAGCGGCCCCGTTCACCGTAATCTCAATCCGTCCGTGCTCACAAATGGGCAGATCGCTTTGAGAGATTTGATACCCTTTGGGCAAATCCGGATAAAAATAATTCTTCCGGGCAAATTGATTGATCGGACGCACGGCGCACTCCAACGCCAATCCCGTCCGGACCGCCATGGCCACCGCCCGCGCATTAATCACCGGAAGCGCACCCGGCAACCCCAAACACACGGGACAGGTTCGCGTGTTGGCGGGCAACCCGAACTCCGTCGCGCAGCCGCAAAACATTTTCGACGCCGTACGGAGTTGCGCGTGGACTTCCACGCCGATGACGACTTCAAAGGTCACGATTGGGTCTTGGACGACTCCGGACCAGACCGCCGAACCTGATGCATCGCATCCCGACCGGCATCCACCGCCTCCTTGACGACGTCTCCAGCCTCATGCAACGCCTCGCGGCCTTTGTGGACCACGTCATCCCAGGTATTCGTCGCCCGTTCCGAAAAATCCCGCATGTCCTCACCCGCCTGCCGCGCCATTCGAGCGAGCGTTTCCCGCGACTCCCGACCGGTTTGCGGAGCCAGCAACAAGACCGCCACCGCGCCAAGCGTCATGCCGCTCAAAAAAGCGGCCAGCACCCCACCGGCTGATGCGCCGGAATCATGATTACCCATTAGTTGTTCCCTCCTTTTGTCTGGACACGTCCTTTGATGGTGTCGGCCACCGCCCGCACACCCGACGCCACACGCATCAGGCGCAACAGCAATGTCGCACCCTTCTCCCGAAAGATACTGTGCACGCGATTGACAGTGTTCCCCACGTCACCGACGGCATGCACGAACACGGAAGCCTCCTCCATGCTCTCGCGCACCCGGGCGGACACGATCTGAATGTTTTCACTCGTCCGTTTGGTATCCCGCAGGATCGCCGGCAACGCGTCATTCACCGCTGACAGCAAGCGCTCGGATTGCCCCACCACCCTCCTGACTTGAATCAAGGTCGCGACAAGATAGCCCGTCAGCACAAGCACGGCGACGACAATGACCATGGCGGCCACATCCAGAACGGCAATGTCTTGCATCATGCGACACCTTCCCTGTTGTGAGTAAGCGGCCCGGCTGCATCAATGCCCCATGGCATGCGTGGCCCCCGCCCGGCCCTATCGAATCAGTGGTCGTTTTTTGCGCCAGTGGGTCGCCAATTCATAGGCGCGGGCCACCCGAAGAATCACGTCTTCTTCAAACGGCCGCCCCACAATTTGCATCCCGATGGGCAACCTCTGGCGACTGAACCCGCACGGCAGCGCAATGGCCGGCATCCCTGCCAAACTGGCGGAGACGGTATAGAGATCCGACAAATACATTTGCAGCGGATCCTCGATTTTTTCGCCGAGTCGAAACACCGTGGTCGGCATCACCGGCGTGACAAGCGCATCCACCTCCTGAAACACCTGGTCAAAATCACGTCGAATGAGCGTCCGCACGGCCTGCGCCTTGGCATAGTAAGCGTCATAATATCCACGGCTCAAGGCATAGGTGCCCAGCATCATGCGTCGTTTCACCTCGGGTCCAAACCCTGCCTGCCGGGTGGTCCGATACATGTCCGTGAGATCACGGCAGTCCTGCGCCCGCAATCCGTATTTCACGCCGTCGTATCGAGCCAGGTTGGCGCTCGCCTCCGCCGTCGCCACAAGATAATAGGTCGCCACCGCCGCGCCCGTGTGCGGAAGCGAGACCTCGCGCAGCGTGCCCCCCAGGTCTTCAAGCACGGACACGGCTTCACGAACGGCGTCATGGACTTCCGAATCCAACCCCTCCGCGAAAAATTCACGCGGGACGCCGATCGTCAGTTTTTTGACGTCTTTCTTTTTCAACCCCCGCGTAAAATCCGGCACCGGTCTGTCAGCCGACGTCGCGTCCCGCGGATCATGGCCGGCGATCACGTTCATCATCAGCGCGGCGTCTCTGACGTCTTTGGTAATGGGACCGATTTGATCCAACGACGAGGCAAAGGCCAGGAGCCCATAGCGCGACACCCGTCCATAGGTGGGTTTCAGACCGACCACGCCGCAACAGGCGGCCGGCTGGCGGATGGACCCGCCGGTATCCGTCCCCAGAGCCGCGACACATTCGTCGGCGGCCACGGCGGCGGCGGACCCGCCACTTGACCCGCCCGGCACATAGTCAAGTTTCCAGGGATTGTGACTTGGGCCAAACGCCGAATGTTCGGTGGAAGAGCCCATCCCGAATTCATCCAGGTTGGTTTTGCCCATCACAAAACACCGGTGCGCCCGCAACGCGTCCACCACGGTGGCGTTATACGGCGGGATGAAGCTCTCCAGGATGCGCGACCCGCCGGTCGTGCGCATGCCTTCCGTGCAGATATTATCCTTCACGGCAATCGGCATCGCCATCATCGGCATGGTCTTTCTCCAGCTCTTCATCGTGTCATCCAGGGCCCTGGCCTCGGACAGCACAATCTCTTGCTCCTTCAGCGTAATATAGGCGTGCACCTTGGGTTCCACCACGCCGACCCGAAGAAAGTAGGCGCGGACAATCTCCGTCGCGCTCACGTCGCCGCACGTTAATCGCTCCTGAAGCTCATGCAGGGTCCATTTCACAAGCGACATAGTCATGCACACGGTGCGGTGACCGTGCCCGTTCTCATCATATTCACCGCAGGCCTCGCCGCGACAACGGGGAGAAGCCGACGCGCGGCGGTCAGGTGTGCGGGAGAATTCTGTTGCGGTCGTCTACCTGAATCACCGTCGGATGATGATGCGCGACTTCGTGTTCATCGTAATAGTGATAACAAAAAATGATGACGTGATCTCCGACCACCCCTTTGCGCGCCGTGGGCCCGTTGAGCACCACGTCGCCAGAGCCGCGCTTGCCGTGTATGGCATAGGTCGTGAACCGCTCGCCATTTTGCAAATTGGAGACCATCACCAGCTCATAGGGCACAATCCCGGCCGCCTCCAGCAAATCTTCATCAACCGTCAGGCTGCCCTCATAGTTCAGGCAGGCGTCCGTAATCACCGCCCGGTGGATTTTCGATCGTAACAGTTGGCGCAGCATCAACGCCTCATTGCCCCTGCTTCACCGATGACCTGGGGAACCCGAAACAATCCGTCCACGGCATCGGGCGCATTGCCCACCGCCTGCTCCCGTGACAGCGAAGGACGCACCTCATCATCACGCCACAGGTTGGCGGCGCCGGCCACCATGGACAGTGTCCCCGGAATGCCCGTGGTATCCACCGCATTCACCTCGTCCACGTACGTCAAAATACGGCTGAGCTGGTCGCTGAACCGCTCCAGTTCTTCCTGGCTTAACTGAAGCCGGGCCAGATCCGCCACATGTTCAACTTCTTCCCGACTCACCTGCGTACTCATTCGCAACACGCGCCTCCCGTTCTTTGCCCCGCATTTCTCACAAAGCCCCGGCAGACCATCGCAAGACCATGCAAGGGCAAGCATGGCGCCGGATACCGTATTTGTACCATGAAGGACGGTGAAAAGCTATCATCGGTATCGGTCCCCGACGGTGGCGCACGGGTTGGCGCTGCATCGGCAAGCCGACTGGAAATTGCGGGTCGGCGCTCTGACGTGGGGGCATTCCTGGTTGTCATCTCCCACGGAGCGCCCCAATGAACGACCTGGCAAAATCCCCCGATCCGGGACAGACAGCGTGACATGGCACGCCTTCCGGTTCGGCGCGTCACAGATTTTCGACCATGGGCGGGACGAAACAACGGGCTTCTTTTCAGTGCGGTGCAGAGCATGGTAGGATCAGATGAAAGGCAGCGACAATATCCATATCCGTGTCCACAGACAAGAGGGAGGACGTTCATGGCCGAGATTCAATGTCTGAAGTGTGAACAAACAGCGGAAAAGATGACCGAGCCGCTTTTTCTGGGCAAGATGGAAGAAGAAATCAAAAGCCACACTTGCCAGAACTGCTGGACCGAATGGAATAAACCCGGAGGCGTCAAAACGATGGTCATCAATGAATACCATCTGAACCTTGGCGATGAAAATGGCCGGGCCACGCTCCGAAAACAAATGCGCGCCTTTTTGAAATTGCCGGACGCCGACGTGGAATTTAAGGATTATCGAACCTGACACGCACACGATGGCCGCGACCCGGGCTGGAAGGGCCGGCCCCCGTGTGTCCCAGGCGCCTTCTCATGCCGGTTGCGCTGATGAAAAAAATTCGAAACCTCTTGTCGAATGCCGTATTCCCTTGTAGGATGGCCATATGAAGACCCCGCTCGGCAAAGGCATCTTTCTCATTGCAAGCCCCAGCCTCCGCGACCCCAATTTTCAACAAACCGTCATCCTCTTGTGCGAACACGGCCCCCAGGGCGCGCTCGGCGTCGTGGTCAATCGCCCGACGCAAATCACCATCACCGAAGTCCTCCCCGAGGTCCCCATCCTTGAAGGCCAGAACCACAAGGTGTTTGCGGGAGGCCCGGTGCAACAGCAGCACCTGCTGATTTTATACCGGACACCCGAAGGCCAGGCAGATTCCCACCATGTCTTTGACGGCGTGTATCTGGGGGGCAACGCGCAGGCGCTGGAGGAACTGCTGCAGGATCCGTCTTCCCTGGGAAATATGCGCGCGTTTATCGGGTATTCAGGGTGGGCGCCGGGCCAGTTGGAAAATGAAATGCAAACCGGATCGTGGCTCACGCATCCCGCCGACTCAACCGCCATGTTTGAGGCGGACCACCGGCAATTATGGGGAAAGATCCTTCAATCGTTTGGACCGGACCTGCCGTTGTCCGTGGACATGCCCGTTGAGTTGTATACCGACATGCCCGTTGATCCAAATATGAATTAATCGTCTGTCTCGTCACGGGTCTGCACCGCCGCACACATCGTTCGGCGACGCCCCGGCGACCCGGCACGGACAGCCGCCCCCCCCACGGAGAGAGCCGCCGGACTGAATCATGACGCACCAACCACCCTCGCCCTCAAAAGCCGCACAATTCAAACAGCGCCTGCTGTCCAGTCAGCTGGAGTTTTTTTGCGAAGCCCATAATGGCTTGAGCGCGAAAATCGTTGAAGAGGCGGGCTTTCCAGGCATCTGGGCCAGCGGTCTCACAATCGCCGCGCAATTTGGCGTCCGGGATAATAACGAAGCCAGCTGGACGCAAATTCTCGACCATCTGGAATTCATGTCCGACGCCACACACATCCCCATCCTGCTTGACGGTGACACCGGATACGGCAATTTCAACAATATGCAGCGCCTGATCGGGAAACTTGAACAACGCCGGATCGCCGCCGTCTGCATTGAAGATAAATGTTTCCCCAAGACCAACAGTTTTTTAAAAGGCGACACCCAGCCCCTGGCCGACATTGACGAATTCTGCGGAAAACTCAAAGCCGGAAAAGACGCGCAAACCGACGACGATTTTTGCATTATCGCCAGAGTGGAGGCCTTTATTTGCGGCTGGGGATTGACCGAAGCCCTGCGTCGGGCCGACGCCTATCATCAGGCGGGAGCCGATGGCATCCTCATTCACAGCGCGCTGTCGACACCCGAAGAAATTCTCGCCTTCAAGCGGGAATGGGGCGCCCGATGCCCGGTGGTGATTGTTCCGACCAAGTATTACGCCACGCCGACCGACGTCTTTCGACAGTATGGGTTTTCGCTGGTCATCTGGGCCAATCACCTGTTGCGCGCGGCGGTGACCGCCATGCAGAAAACGGCGCAGATCATGAAGGCCGACGCCCACCTGCTTTCCATTGAAGACAAGATCGCGCCGATCGCGGAAATTTTCCGCCTGCAGGACGCCGAGGCGCTCCAGCAAGCCGAACAACGCTACCTGCCGCACGGCGGCGACCATCTGACGGCGATCATCCTGGCCGCCTCCCGCGGCGACGAATTAGGCGAATTCACGGAAGACAAACCCAAAACCATGGTGCCGATTCAGGGCAGGCCGATCCTCTCGCATATTGTGGACGCGTATCAGACCGCAGGCATCACAAACATCACCGTCGTCCGCGGCTACAAAAAGGACGCCGTCGCGCTTCCTCATCTCACCTACGTCGACAACGACGACTTTGCCGGCACCGGCGAACTCGTCTCCCTGCTCCACGCGCTGCGGGCCAAACACGGGACCATGCACGACACCATCATTTCCTACGGCGACCTGCTCTTCAGCAAATACATTCCTCAAATCATGATTCAGGAACCCGACGACTGGGTGATTGTGGTTGACAGTTTGTGGGAAGGCAAAACCGCCTATACACGACTCGGCGGCTTTGCGGAATGCACGGCCCCCAATTCACGAGAAGCCTACCACGCCAAAATTTATCTCAAGCAGTTGGGACGGGACGTGCCGCACGCAACCAGGCATGGCGTCTGGATAGGATTGCTGAAAGTGTCGGCCCGGGCCGCCGGGCATCTGGAACACATCCTGGCGGACATGCTGGCCGATCCCGCCAACACCAAAGCGGGGATGGCGCAATTATTTCAGGAACTACGCACCCGCGATGTGCCGATACGGGTGCTGTACACGGTGGGACACTGGCTCGACATCAACAGTCTCGCCGATGTGCTGCAAGCCGAACGGTTTTAAGAGTGTTCCGCCGAACCCGGAACACGGCCGCAAGAGATTCCCGTCACATGAAGCAAGACACATTGGAGGATCCATGCCAACCATAATCGCCCATAACGACGTGCCCGTCCCGAACTTCATGTACGGCACGGCGTGGAAAAAAGAGCACACGACCCGCCATGTCCACGACGCCGTCCAGGCCGGCTTCCGGGCCATTGATACGGCCAACCAACTGGTCCATTACGACGAAGCGTTGGTGGGAGACGCCCTGCGCACACTGGCGCAACAGGGCATCACACGCGATCAACTGTTTCTGCAAACCAAATTCACGTCCGTCAACGGCCAGGATCACCGGACACCGTATGATCCCAGGGCCCCAGTCGCCCAACAAGTCGAGCAATCATTTGAAAGCTCGCTCGCCCACCTTCACACCGACTCTCTTGACTCCTACGTCCTGCACGGCCCTTGCGCGCGCGAGGGCCTCAACCGGGACGATTGGGACATCTGGACCACGATGGAACGCCTGTATCAATCGGGACGCACCAGGATCATCGGCATCAGCAACGTGCGACCGATGCAGCTTCAGCAACTGTGCGAGCACGCCACCGTGAAACCCATGGTGGTGCAGAACCGCTGCTTTGCGGCGTTGGGGTGGGATCGGGACGTCCGAACGCTCTGCGCAACCCATCACATCATCTACCAGGGGTTTTCGTTGCTCACCGCCAACCTTGACGTGTTGCACAACCCGGCAGTGCAGGCCATGGCCGCACGGGTGAACACGGAGCCGGCGCAAATCATTTTTCGTTTTGCGCAACAGGCGGGGATGCTCCCCTTGACCGGCACCACCGACACGCGGCACATGAAAGAAGACATGGACATCGGCGCGTTTGAACTGACTCCGCAGGAACTCGCGTCCATCGAAACACTCGCGGAGTGATGACCGGCAACGCACATCATGCCACCACCCGTCGGCATCCGCGCCTTTCAGCATGTCCCTGTCGCGGACATGGCCGTGCCGGCCTCTTGTGAGGCCCGCCACGTTCTTTCATCCCTTCTCGCTGGTATGATATAATTCAGCGGTGCGCACAGGTTCTGTTGTGCACGCACAACGCTGCCCCATGATGAAAACGTCTTTTCAGCAACCGGCACAATCGCGGCACAGCAAAGCCCTGCGGTGGAGCACACGGCTGGTCCCGCTCCTCGTGATGATGGCGGCACACGCCACGGCGGTTGCCGATACGGCACAAAGCCGCGCAACGAATCTCATCGCCAATCGCGCGGAAGCCGCGTGGCTGGAAGGCGCCGCCGCCCGCGCCTTGCAGCTCCTGGACCAGGGGATTCAGGAACACCCGGACGCGCTGACGCTCTCCACCTTGCGCGGTCATATCCTGGCCAGCACGTCCCGTCATGATCAGGAAGCCATTGCAACCTACGCCGAGGTGCTGAAGCAACGCCCACGGGCACTGGATGTCCGATGGGCGCAATGGAGCGTGTTCCTGCGCGCGGGACAGGATGAGCACGCCGTGGCCGCCCTGCAGCGCATGGCCGAACTTGACGCCGACAATCCCCTGTTGCCCTTGCAGGTGGCGCGAACACTGCGCACACTGGATCGCTTGGAAGAATCGCTGACGTGGTACGAAAAAGCGGTGGACATGGTTCCGGACATGCCCGGTTGGCGGTTGGCGCTCGCCCGCGCCCGGTTTGACGTGCTGGATGGTCCCGGAGCACGCGACGAAGTCACGCGCGTCCTGGAAATGGTGACACCCGGTTCTCCCGAGGACGTGGCCGCCCGCAATCTGATGTCGGTCATCTATGGAGCCACCAAAGAGCGGGGGCGCCGTTTTGAACCCATTTTGACCCCGGAAGGGTCCGCGGGGGAACGGAAAGCATGGGCCGCCATTCGCGCACAGGCCTGGAGACTCTTTGAGGCGGGTCACTATGAAGAGGTTGAGCCGCTCTATCGAAAAATTCTGGCGCTCAATCCCAGCGATTACAGCGCAACCCACGAATTGGGCATGACGCTGCTGGAGCTTGATCGCTGCGAGGATGCCATCGCGGTCTTTGAAACCCTGTCCACCATGAACCCCTCGGACGAAGTGTACGCGGATGCGTTTTTCCGCATCGGCCAATGCCTGGTGAAACTGGAACGATGGGCGGACGCCCTCCCCTATTTTGAAATGCTCCATGAAGCCGCCGTGGAATTCGAAGAACTGACCAAAGACGCGCCCCCCAAAGCCGACTTGCGGGTCCTGGACACGAAAAAATTGATGGTGTGGGTCACCATGGTCACACAACGTCTCTCCGACCAGGGCAACCCGCGACATGACGGCAACGTCGGCGCCGCCTCCCCCAATCCGACTGACCCGGCTCCGGCGCCTGTGACTCCCCTGGCCGAGGAAGAGCGCTATCGCCGCATCGCGGAGGCGAAGCTCCCGCCCGCGAAACAGATTGACACGCAGGGGTCGTTGATGGGGCGCGACGCGGACTTCAGTATGTTTCGATACGTGATTCCGGCCAATCGCGTCATGCGGGATGACCGCCCGACCGGCACCCATGATTTTATCCCCATTGAACCACACGATACCTTCTCCGTCACCCAGGCAGAGATTTACCTGGTGTTTGGCCTTGTCATCGCCGCCTATGATGCCATGCCCCTTCGCGCGGAATGTTTTCCTGAAATACCCGGCACGACCGGCATGCCCCATGCGATGGCACGCCGCGTCCCGTTCGCGCAGGATCACGTCATCACGAGCATGGGTGAGCAGTCCGGCTACTTTGTCCTGTCCGCGCCGGAAACGGGATGGACGCCCGGCCTCCACCGATGCGGCTTGTTTGTCGGCAGCGAAGCGTCCGCCTACACGCACGCGGACGAAGTCCGGTTTCGCATCATTCCAGGCCCTCGCGCGCGGCATGACCACGCCAGGACACCGGCATCCCCGCAGGCCATGAATCCGCCAACAGGTGACAGTCCCGGCGGCAGGGATCGGGGAGAATGGCCATCGTGAAATACGCGCTTGTCTGCGCCATGGCATTTTGGATAGTATGCGGCGAACATGCCCGGACGTTTGCCGGCGACGCCGCCACCGGTGACGCCGCTCGTCCCGTGACCGCACTGCATGATTCGCTCATTGCCATCATGAAAAACGGCAACGCCCTCGGCTATCAGGGTCGCTATCAAGCCATCGCGCCCGTGATTGACAAGACGCATGATCTTGACACGATTGCGCGCCGGGTTGTCGGCAGACATTGGAAAGCGCTCACGGAGACGCAACAGTCCGCCTTTGTCCGAACGTTCCGGGACTTGAGTATTTCGACCTATGCCGAGCGGTTCAAGGACTATGGGGGTGAGCGATTTACCATTGTTTCGGAAACACCGTTGCCCAGAGGACACCGCACCCGTGTGACCAGTCATTTAGTGAAAACCGATGGGGAGCGCATTACATTCCATTACATCGTGCATCAGGTTCAGGGCCAGTGGAAAATTATCAGCATCAGCGTCAACGGCGTGAGCGATTTGGCTCTGAAACGGGTGGAATACGGCGCCGTCCTGAAACAAGACGGGCTCCCGGTGTTACTGCAACGGTTGCAGGACCAGATTCAGGACCATGCGCGCGGACTCTAGCCTCCCCTCAATCAAATATGGACATCGTTGACGGCGTGATCACACCGGACACCACACACCCGAAGCGCCGGAACGGCGGCGCCATAAGAACCCTGGCGGCGGCCTTGACCATGGTCGCCCTCATGACGGGGTGCGCGACCACCCAATCCGCCGACAGTGGGGAAGCGGACAACGACCCGATTGAGTCGCTGAATCGCCATATCTACCAGGTCAATGATTTTATTGACCAGACCATTGGCAAACCCGTTGCGACAACGTATCTCGAGTATATCCCGCGTCCGGTCAGGAACAGCGTGTCGAATTTTTTTGATAACGTGGCATATCCGAACACCATCTTAAACAACTTTCTTCAGGGCAAAGTCCACCAGGGCTTCCGGGCTGCCGGTCGGTTCTTCGTGAATTCAACGTTTGGGTTTCTGGGTGTGTGGGACATGGCCACGCCTCTTGGCCTGCACGCCCAGGTTGAAGATTTCGGGCAAACGTTAAGCCTGTGGGGGGTGAACGAGGGCGCCTACATGGTGCTTCCGTTTCTTGGGCCGAACACCATCAGAGACGCTCCGGGGTTAGGCGTCGGCACCGTCACCAATATCCTGTTCTATGTGAGCAATCCTTTTGTCGTGCCCATCGCGATTTTAGGATTCGTTGATAAACGGGCACGGGCGGAGGAAGCCATCAACTTACGAGACAGGATCGCGATTGAACCCTATCTCTTTACACGGGAAGCCTATCGTCAACATCGGGAATTTCTGACCTACGATGGAGATCCTCTCATTGAAGACGAATGGGATTTTGACGAAACCCTGACTGATGGTGAGGTGGACGAAGCCCCGTCGCTTCAGGAAGAACCCGGCGCACCGTAACGAGCGTCGCGCGCCACACGCAAGGCCCGTCGTCACGCTTGACCGGCCCTCCATTCGGCCTCCCCCTGCGTTCGTCACACCGTTCGTTCACTCGCCTCCCCATTCCCGTCGGCGCTCATCCCATGCGACTCAACCCACCACCCTCGTTGCGCACATTCAGCCATCAGCGCCGGGAGAATCACCAACGCGCACACCAGTGCCAGCATCAGCACGATGACCAGCAGCATCCCCAGACTGGCCATGCCTTGATGACGCGAAAACCCGAGCGCGCCAAACGACGCCATCGTCGTGAGCGCGCTGAAGAACACGGCATGAGCCGTACTGCTCTGTAAGACCTGGACAATGGACCCGCCTTCCCGATTCCGCAGGATCAGATAAATGCCAAAGGCAATCCCCAACCCAAGCACCAGAGGCACGGCAATCACGTTGGCCAGATTCAGCGGAACCCCCAACGCCAGACAGACGGCCACCGTCAGCACCATCGTCAAAGCCAGCGGCAAGAGGACGAAGAGCACTTCTCCCATGCGTCGAAGGACCACGAACAGCAGCAACGCGGAAAGCACAATGGCCAGCCCGGTCGCCTGAAGACAGGCGTCAATGATTGATCGTCCTCCCTCCAGAATGCCCACGGGCGACCCGATGGCCCGTGGAGCGACCTGCCGCACCTGATCCACGAATTGACGCAACGCGTCATTGTCGGCCAGGTTGCGAGCCGGAAACACCTCAACACGGATCCGACCATCTGACGTGCGATAATGCCGTATCAGGCTTTCCGGCAACGTCTCCAGCGTAATCTCGTCCGGAGACAGCAACCCTCGCAACCGATCAATCCATGCCGGAAAATTTTCCAATATCCTCGTGCGAAGCTCCCGCACAAACAACGATGGGTCGCCGCCATCGCGCAACAACCCGTCAATCTCGTCCATCAAGGTCTGCATGTCCTGATGACGCGGAACCTGCTTGCCGGCATACACGCCAAGCGTCGCGCGAAAATCTTTCATGGCCCGCACCTCCGTCTCCGCATCGGGAGTTTCCACCGGCTCCTGCGGTATGAGGATCGGATCAAGCACCACGGCCATCTCGTCAATCATGGCCAGTTTTTCCTCCTGCCCGCCGGGCACGAAACTCGAAAGCGTGACCACCCGATCAACATCCGGCGCCGACCGTAGACGCTCCGCCACAGCATCGGCATCCGCAACATTATCAGCGACCACCTGGATGACAGAGGGAGCGGTGTCCGGGTCCGCCAGCAATTCCTGGAAGGTGGACACGCCTTCGCTGGAAGGGTCCCGAAGATGCAAGGGATTAAAATCAAATCGCAAGAGTGGCAGCACCGCCATCGCTGCCATCGTCGCACACGCCGCCACGCCAAGAATCACACGCCGATATCGAATGATGGGAACCAGCCATGCCGACGTATCGCCTTGTGCAGGGTGGAAGGCACGGGAAGACCGGCCCCGGAAAGACAGTGGCCACAGCGTCAGCAGCGCCGGAAAAAACGTCAGGTTGGCCAACAAGGCCATGAACATGCCGCCGCCGGCAATCAGCCCCAATTCCGCAAACCCTCGATAGGCCGTCGGGAGAAAAGAAAAAAAACTGAACGCGGCAGCAACCGCCGCAAGCGTCAACGCCCCGCCGACGCCGGCGGCCGTGCATCGCAGGGCCGCCTCATGACTGCCGGCCCGGCACAATTCCTCACGGTACCGCATACCGAACTGAATGCCGAAATCCACGCCCAATCCAATGAACAGCACCGGCGCGGACGCCGACACAAAATTCAACGAGCCGACAGTCGCCACGGCAAATGCGGCCGTCCAAAGCAATCCCACGACCAGCGTGCACAATATCGCGCTCACAAGCCGTACGGATCGAAGCCCGGCAAATAACACGAATGACACCAAACCCAGGGACAAACCCGCCGCCACACCGGCGCCTTCGGTAATGGTGGCTCGCTCTTCTTCTTCAATGGGGATTGAGCCCGTCAGCCGAATCCGAACATCAAACTGCTCCGAAAGATCCCGACTGTGACGGCGAAGGACTTTGAGCGGTCCCCCGGCCGCCTCCAGGTTTGAATAATCCAGCCGTGGCTTCACCAAAAGAAACCCGTGCAGGGGGTCATCCCTGTCCGTCAGGTCTTCAAGCATGGCCTGTTTCCAGAGCAGGGCATGAGGCCGCCCGAGTCGCTGCGCCTCAATCGCCTCGCTCAAGAGCGCAAAAATGCCGGCAAGGCGTTTCCGTTGCGCAGGTGGCGGGTCCTCTTCCAACGCCGCAGTCAGAATGGAGAAAAGCCCTCGCAGACTGGGATCATGGACAAGCGTCCCCAGAAACGGCTCCCACGTTGTCAGGCGTTCATCCAGCTGCCAGAGTTCTTCCACGTCGAAATACAGCAATCCGGCGTGATCAAAAAAATCATCCTGCTGGGGTTGATACACCGAGGAAAAGAACGAGGGTTGCCGTTCCAGACGTTCAGCCAACGTATGAACCGCCTCGCGTCTGCGTTCAGCGGAGCCTTCATCCACAACAACCAGAATCAAATTATCAAGCTGTGGAAACGCCGCCTCAAAATCCCGCTGCAACTGCCTGAAGGGAAGATCGGAATCCAGCAAATTCATGGGATCCGTATCAAGCGTCAGGGTGGTCACCGTGTACACCGCAGACAAGCCGGCAAGGGCGAGGCATCCGATCACCACCCACAGAGCGGCTCGACGGCACTGCTCCACCACCCGAACCAGCAAGGCCTGATAGCGCTGTCCAATGCGATCAAGCAAGACAGCTCACCCGGTCAGACAGGCCCATGTCATCTCGCCGCAAGAAACGGTTCATGGACGCTCCGCCTTTCCACGGACACATGAGGAGAGGGTTCAAACACGCACGCCGCTCTCACGCCCGCTCCAGGCGTGCAGGAAGACCATCCATGCGCATTAAACGGATTGGACAATCACGGGCAGACAGGAGCGCATCCGACGTGCTTCACGCAGCACATGCTCCGCATCGTCTTGAACCGCAGGATTAGACATGCACTCTTCGCAACCGCAGCGCATTCATGATCACCGACACCGAGCTGAACGTCATCGCCACACTGGCCATAATCGGGGTGAGGAGAATGCCAAAGAACGGATAGAGCACGCCTGCGGCGATGGGCACGCCAAGCGCATTATACGCAAAGGCAAAGAACAGGTTTTGCCGGATATTGTTCATCGTGGCCTTGCTCAGGTTTCGCGCGAAAACCACGCGACGCAGATCGCCCTGCATGATGGTAATCCCCGCGCTTTCAATGGCCACATCGGTTCCGGTGCTCATGGCAATCCCGACGTCCGCTTCGGCAAGCGCCGGCGCGTCATTGATGCCGTCGCCGACCATGGCCACCACGTGGCCCTCCGCTCTCAAGCGTTTCACGATGCGGTATTTCTGTTCAGGAAGGACTTCAGCCTGAATCCGGGTCACCCCCAGGCGCCGACCCACGGATTCGGCCGTCCGCCGATTATCACCCGTCACCATCACCATGGTGAGACCGTCGCGCATCAAAGACCGGACCGCCTCGGCCGTGGTGGACTTGATCGGGTCACTGACGACGATACTCCCCGCCAGGCGTCCGTCAATGGCCACGAACACCACCGTATGTCCGACTTCCCGCAACCTGTCACCGTGCCGGGCAAGTTCCATAAACGCGTTCGCCGGCACGCCTGTCTCACGTTCCAGAAAGATCCGGTTGCCCAATGCCACCATGTGCCCGTTCACGGTGCCTTCAACACCCGCGCCGGTTTGCGAACGAAAATCCTGAACCGTGTCGACGGTCAGCCCCCGCTCCTTCGCGCCCGACACAATCGCCGACGCTAACGGATGTTCGCTGGCGCACTCAACACTGGCCGCGCATTGAAGGACCGTGGCCTCGCTGAACCCCGATGCGGGCATGACCGACCGGAAGACGGGTCTGCCCTCGGTCAACGTACCGGTTTTATCCACGACCAGCATGTTCACTTTTTCCAACCGTTCAAGGGTTTCGGCATGTTTAATCAGCACGCCGGCCGTGGCGCCCCGTCCCGTGCCCACCATAATGGACATCGGCGTGGCCAACCCCATGGCACAGGGACAGGCAATGATGAGCACAGCCACGGCATTGCCCAGCGCGTAGGTCAGGCGGGGTTCCGGACCAATACTCGCCCACACGACTCCGGTGAGGACGGCCACCAACACGACAACGGTGACAAAATAGCCCGACACGCTATCGGCCACGCGCTGGATGGGCGCACGACTGCGTTGAGCCGCGCTCACCAACGTGACGATCTGCGCCAGCATGGTGTCCTGGCCAACCCGTTTCACTTCCATCAACAGGGTGCCCGTCCCATTCAGGGTGCCCCCGGTCACCCAACTCCCCGCCCTCTTTTCAACGGGAATGGGTTCGCCCGTCACCATGGATTCATTCACCGAAGACGCGCCTTCCAGCACCTCGCCATCCACGGGAATTTTTTCGCCGGGACGAACGCGCAGACAGGCGCCGACGGGAATCCGTTCCAGCGGGACATCTTCTTCGTGGATGCCATTCCGCACGACACATGCGGTTTTGGGCGCCAGGCCAAGCAGGGTTTTGAGGGCGCTCACGGTCCGGCTGCGTGCCCGAATTTCCAGAACCTGGCCCAACGCCGCCAACACAATAATCACGGCGGCGGCCTCAAAATACACGGGCACGGCGCCGCCCGGAGTCCGAAACGATTCCGGCAGCATCCCCGGTTGAATCGTGGCCGCCGCGCTATAGAGATAGGCCGCGCCCGTGCCCATGGCAATGAGGGTGAACATATTCAGATGCCACGTGATAAGCGACGTCCACCCCCGTTGAAAAAATGGAAATCCCACCCACGCCACCACCGGCGTGGCCAGGATGAACGAGAACCAGGTCAAGGCGTTGACGGAGACGACCCCTTGCAGGGGTTGACCGGGAATCATGTCGGACATGGCCAGTACGAAGATCGGCACAGTCAGCGCCGCCCCGATCCAGAACCGTCGCGTCATATCGGCGAGTTCCGGATTCGCGTGTTCCTCTGCGGTCACGACTTCCAACTCCAGCGCCATGCCGCAGGACGGACAGGCCACGGGGGTCTCTGATGACACCTCCGGACACATCGGGCAGATATAGGTGCCCCCCGGCACGGCCGGCGCATCGTCCATGACCGCCTTGTGTGCGCCGGCCAGATACCCGTCAGGGTCGCCGCGAAACCGTTCTTCGCACTGAGGATGACAGAAAAAATACGACACGCCCTGATAGGCATAATGTCCGGCCGCCGACAGAGGGGACACCATCATGCCGCACACCGGATCACGGACCATGGCGGTATCGGCCATGAGCAGGTCCCGGCCTGTCTGTGGTGGAGGTGATTGATCGGATTCCATCATCCTGTTCTACGCCCTGCCGGCATGACTGGCAAGGCCCTGCCTGTGTTCGGATTCCGGCGCCCTTTCAGCATGTACCACCATTCCGCCGGGATGCGAATGCCGCCGATGGAGGCGTGCGGGATGTGATCCGCAGCGTGCGCAACCGGTTGAGCGCCGCGGCAATGTCAACGGCACGGGGACGGGCAAAATTCCCCGGATGACGCTCACCCGGATAATCAGGAGCCAGGATATCCAGGCCGGCATCATTCAACAGCCGGACCAGCCCCTGCACCACGGCATGCAGGCCCGTCCGGCCATCCATCAAACGGTGTGAAGCGAGATGGAGGGCATACCCCACCGCCCGGGTTTGACTCACGTCCACCAGTTGTTCAACGCCACGCACATCAATCACCTCCCGCCCGAAGATAATGGCATCCACGACCCTGGCGTCAATGTGCACAGCGCGTGTTCCGCGTGAAGCATCAAGACTGTCCCGCAGGGGAATGCGTGACGTGATCCCGCCCAAAGGCCCCGTCGTTTCAATGGCTCGCTGCGCAGGGAACACGCGCGCGACGTGCCGAGCCTGTGCCGTCGCATCACGAGGCTGATACGCCCGCATCTCAATAACGGTATCGGCCATATCAAAATAATCCCCGCACCCTCCCATGACCAGCACGGTGGACACGCCGCACCGTGCAGACAGCTCACGCACACGATCCACAAACGGCGTGATGGGTTCATGCTCCCTGCGCACCAGGGCCTGCATCCGGGCATCCCGCATCATGAAATTCGCCGCGGAGGTATCCTCGTCCAGCAACAGCGCCGAAGCGCCCACTTCAACAGCTTCAAGAATCGCGGCGGCCTGGCTGGTGCTCCCACTCGCATTGTCCGTCGAAAAGCGTCCCGTATCCTGCCCATCGGGAAGGTTGTTGATAAATCCGCTGATATCAACCTGTTCAACGCGTCGTCCATCTTCAGCGCGAATTTTAACGGCATGGTCCGCCGTCACGACATATTCTCGTCCATCGCCCGGGATATGAGGATACACCCCGCGCTCCAGCGCTCGCAGGACTGTGGACTTGCCGTGATACCCTCCTCCCACGATCACGGTCACCCCTTTGGGAATCCCGCAACCCGTCAACGAGGACGTGAGCCCGCCATGCTGCTCAACCGGATGGGGAACGGGAAGCGAGACACGAAGCGACTCCGGCGCACGAAAAGGCTGCACCCGTTCACGGGCAAGCGGACCATCCGAGGCTCCGTCGGCCCTGGGAAGCGCCGCCCCGTCGGCGATGAACGCCACCAACCCCAGGCCGTCAAGTTGGGCGCGGATCGCCTCCTGGTTGTCCACACAATTGACAAACGCCATGGCCGACTCCTGATCCACCCGCGCCCATCGCAAGGCCTGCTCGGCGATCTTCGGTATGTCCTGGCACAACATGGCCTCCGCCTGCCGGCCCAGCACGGTGCGGCCTTGCGCCGGCAGGCCGAGCGACAAGCGCGCCTCCACCCATTCAGACGTCAACACCAGCGCCGTGCGTTCCAGGACTTCCTGCCCCCCCACGTCAATGGCCACAAGTCCGCTATGGCCCATCCCCCGCCGGCCCTCACACACGCGGCCAATGGTGCGGTGCACGCCGCGAATCAGACAATCCTGCAACGCCATGCGCCGAACACGCGTGGCCCACAGGTCGTGGGGAATCCGGGACACGGGCCAGGGAACACGCAGGCGAATGGTGGACGGCGTCGCAAACGGGTCGGCCTGAACGCGATCAATATACAAGGTGAACCGCGCATCGGCCCAGGCGCCCCGCACATCGGCGTAGGCCTTGTACCCTCGCCCGTCAAGACGGGCAAGCATGTTGCTCAAATCATCAACGGTGCGCATCTGGAGAGGTGATGACACAGGCACAGGTTATGCGGCGGGCAGCGCCGGTTGCTGCTGCGTCAAACAATGCAGCGTCCCCAGGCCCCACAGAAGATCCACCGCGTGAATCCCGATCACGGGACGATCGGGAAATACGTCACTCAAAATACCCAGCGCGACCCGGTCGTTGGGATCATTAAACGTGGGAACCAGGACCGCCGCATTCCCGATATAAAAATTCGCGTAACTCGCCGGCAATCGTTGGCCATCACCGTACATCGGCGCGGGCATCGGCAACGGCACCACCTCAACGTTCGCGCCATTGTCCAGCTTCGCGCCCGCAAGCCGTTCCAGGTTTTCCGCGAGTGCGCGGTGATTCTCATCACTGCCGTCCGGCTCCTGGCACAACACCACGGTCGTCGGATTCACAAACCGGCACACGTCATCCACGTGCCCGTGGGTGTCGTCTCCGGCGATGCCCTTGCGCAACCACACCAGGTTGGTGACGCCCAAAGATTCTTTGAAAACCCGTTCATAGGTCTCGCGCGAAAATCCGGGATTGCGCACCTGGATCTCCGGATCAAGCAAACATTCTTCGGTGGTCAAGGCGGTCCCCGCACCATTCACGTCAAAGCTGCCGCCTTCCAGGATCACCTGGCGGCCCCGGTGCGTAACCGGGAAGACGCGGCATCGCAACCGGTGCGCGACCTTCACCGGAACCTGGTTGTCGTTCTTCCAATCGGCGTAACGGGCCCAGGCGGTAAAGGCAAACCGCGCGACAGCCACTTCCGCCGTCGGATGACGGCGCGTGACAAAGAGGGGGCCGGAGTCGCGCATCCAGCTTCTATCCGTGGGAATATGAAAAAAATCAACCCGGGCAGGTCTGACTCCGGCCCGTAAGAGCAGCCTCAGCGCACGCGCTTCATGCAGCCGGGAATTGACCAGCATCCGGACCCGCTCCCCTTCAGCCAGCTTCCGAATAATCTCGCCGACAGCCCAGCGAACAGCCGCCAGCTTCCCCGGCCAGTCGGAGGCGTGGTGGGGCCACCCCAGCCAGGTGGCCTCATGCGGCTCCCATTCCGCCGGCATGCAAAACCCCGAAGGCACGGGAGAAGCCGGCGACCGTCCCGTGTCCCCTTGACGCGTCGCATGTCCGCTTCCCGTGGACGTGACAGGTGCCCCCCCCATCACCCTGTCAGCGTGGTGGCCCGCACAAGGCCCCCGGCTCCTCCGGGAAAAGAAGCGGACAAGGCCGGCAGCCCGCGTGACACCTTCTAGCGCTCGCCATCATCATCTTCATCCAGGAACCGTCGGGTCAGGCCGCCATAGGCATCAACCCGGCGGTCGCGGAGAAACGGCCAGTGACGCCGGACTTCTTCAACGCGGCCCAGGTCAATGTCGGCAAAGACCGTCTCCTCTTTCTCAATGGACGCTTGGGCCAGCACAACGCCAAAGGGATCACAGATAAACGAACTCCCCCAAAATTCAAGGCCGTCACCCCCGCCGGCGGATGGCTCATATCCCACCCGGTTCACGGCGGCCACAAACACGCCATTCGCAATCGCATGGCTGCGGTGCATAACCTGCCAGGCGTCGCGTTGTGTCCCGCCTTCCTCTTTTTTTTCCGACGGATGCCACCCAATCGCCGTGGGATAACACAACAACTCCGCTCCCCGCAGCGTCGCGAGCCGCGCGGCTTCGGGATACCATTGATCCCAACAGATGAGCGTGCCGACCGTGCCCACCTGCGTGCAAATCGCCTGAAACCCCGTATCGCCGGGCGTAAAATAAAACTTTTCATAGTACGCCGGATCATCGGGAATGTGCATCTTGCGGTAGAGGCCCGCCAGGGAGCCATCGCCATCAATCACCGCCATGGAGTTGTGATAAATCCCGGCCGTCCGCCGTTCAAACAGTGGGACCAGAATCACCACGTGGTGTTTGGCGGCCACGCGGGCCAGGGCGTCCGTGGACGGCCCGGGCACCGGCTCCGCCAGGTCAAACAGCGCCGGATCTTCCTGTTGGCAAAAGTAGGGAGAACGAAACAGTTCCGGCAGGCAGATCATCCCGGCGCCGCGCCGCGCCGCCTCTTCAACCCTGGCCAGCGCGGAGGCGAAATTCGCTTGAGGAGCGTCCCCGCAAGCCATTTGCACCAGCGCAATCAGAAAATGTTTATGTGGACTCATAAGACCCAGGCCGCTCGCACCGCCCGCCCAACGACCGCACTCCCGAAGAGCGGCCCGGTGACATCGAAACCCGGCAGCCCCGGTGACAATGCCGCCCGGTGCGCCACGTCAGGGAACGTCCAGGAATTGACAGCAATGCCCACCCTGTTTTTTGGCGCGATACATCGCACGATCGGCCTGCGCAAGCAACACATCAGGATCGGTGGCATGGAAAGGATACATCGCAATCCCCACGCTGGCCGTGACATGAAGACGCTGCTGGCCGAACATCGCAGGCTGCATGACGGCTTTCAGGATATTGCGCGCCACGTGTTCGGCATTCTGCCCGCAATCCACGTCTTGAAGAATCACGGTAAATTCATCGCCGCTCAGCCGCGCCACCGTGTCCGTCGCGCGCACACAACGCAGCAGGCGATCCGCCACGATTTTGAGAAACGCATCCCCCGTCTCATGCCCCAGGGAATCATTAATCGCCTTAAAATGATCCAGGTCGACAAAGAGGACTCCGACGCCCCGGCCATGCCGCTTTGCCTGGGCCAGGGCCTGCGTGAGCCGGTCGTAAAACAACGTCCGGTTGGGCAACCCCGTCAGGGAATCATGATGGGCCAGGTGGAAGATCCGCGCTTCCATGTCTTTGCGAACCGCCATGTCCTGATGAATGGCGACAAAATGCGTCACCCGCCCCGCAAACATTTCACACCACTGAATCGCGCAGGCATCAAACGCCTCTCGAGACGCGCCATAAAGCGCCAGGACGCCCACCGCGCGATCCCGTGTGCGCAAAGGCACCAGCAACCGCGCAGGGTAGTGTCCGGCTCCCGGCATCGTCCCCTCGGCCTGGTCAGATTCCGCGTGCAGGTGAAGCGTCCCATGCGTCTCCAGCACGGATGCCAGTTCGCGCCGCTCATCGCGCGTCCACTCGTCACACGCCTGCTCCGCATTCACGCCAACGGCGCCGGCCTGCGCACAGACCAGGCGGTCTTCCGTCCCGCGAATCGCCACCCGAACCATCGGGCAGGCAACAAGCTGGATCACCCGCTCACACAGCCGCGACAGGATGTGCGGCAACGACAACCCGTCAAGCACGTCTTCGCCCAGGGCCTGCAGCGCCCGGTCGCCAGCCACCCGGCGCGTCCACACCGAACAATCCCGAATAACCCAATGCACCGCCGCCATCTTTCCAGAGGCTTCCCGCAGCGCGGAGATCGTCAGCAACGCGGAAAAACTCCGAAAGCCCTTCGGCGCAAGCGTCATGGCCCATTCAAGACCAGGCTCACCCTGCTCAAGTTTCAGAAGCTGGCGCTGCGCAGCCGCACGATCATCCGGGGCCAGCACATCGGGCAGCGGACATCCAATGAGGTCCCGACAGGACACCTTCAGCATATCCATCGCCGCCTGGTCGGCCAACTGAATAAGACCATGGGCATCGGTGACAAGGTGTCCGCCCGGAGGCAGACATTCCTGAAACGTGGTCAGCTCGGTGTGATGACGGGAAGGGTCGGCGTGAACGGACATCCGCGTTGGAGAAGATTGAAAACCCATGGCATCTGAAGGTTAGCCGGGAAGCGTGAAAATTCCCGCCGCCACGTCCTGCTGCGCTTGAGCATAACGCTCGGGCGTGCCCACGTCCGACCAGTACCCCGAAAAAACATAACCGGCAATCGTCGCGCCCCGTTCCAGCCACGCCACATACGCATCAAGAATGGAAGCGCAGCGCCCCGTGGGAATGTGACGCAGCATCAGAGGATCCAGGACGTGGATGCCGGCAAACAGCCGCCGGCCCGAAGGCGCCTCGCCCTCGTTCGCCGGACGCCCCTTTCCATGAATGCGCAGCACACGATCATGCTGATCCGTCTCCACCACCCCCCATCGCTCAACATCGGGGTCATCACGCAACGCCATGGTAGCCAGCGCCTCCTCCCGATGATGATGGGCCACCAGCCGGGATAAATCAAGCGCCGCCACCGTGTCCCCGTTCAACACCAGAAACGGGCCGTCCTGAAAAAATGCTTCAACCTGCTTGATCCCGCCCCCCGTTCCCAGCAACACCGGCTCATCCGAATAAAAAAGGCGCATGTGCCATTGCGACCCATCGCCCAGCGCCTCCCGAATATGCCCGCCAAGATAGTGGAGATTAATCATCACCTCCTCAATGCCGTGCCGGCGCAGCAGGAGAAGATTCCACACCAGAAGCGGATACGGGCCCAGCGGCAAAAGCGGCTTGGGACGGGACGCCGTCAGGGGACGAAGCCGGGTGCCGAGACCCGCCGCCAACACCATGGCTTTCATGGGCATGGTCTTCACCGCCATTCAGGGATATACAGCGTCAGGCGTCGAAGCAGCTCCGCCAATTCAGGATATTGTTCCAGGTTCCGCCGCACGTACCCCAGGGTGCGGGGAATATCCGCAAGAAATCCGGGATTCCCCTTCACCCGGTCAAGATACACAAACCGCCCGGCCGCCTTCAGATTCCGCTGAATACTCGTAAAATCAAACAGCCGCCGAAACGCCGTCCGATCCGCCAGGCCCATGCGCTCCCGTGTGTCCGGGTCCAACCCCGCGCGCATGGACGCAAGATAGCGATCAATCATCGCATCAACAAACACATCATCCAGCGCCATGTAGGAATCCCGAAGCAAAGACGCCAGGTCATAAGTCGCCGGCCCCTGCAGCGCATCCTGAAAATCAATCACCCCCAGCCGGTCACCCGCAATCATCACATTCCGCGAGTGGTAATCACGATGGGTGAACACCCGTGGTTGAGCGGCCATCAAGTCGGCAATCCCCGCAAACGCCTCACGAATCACCAGTGCGTCATCCGCGCGCAGTGAAGGTGTATCAAGCCTGGCCCCAATGCCATATTCCAAAAAATGCTCAAACTCCCACAACAGGAGCGGCACATCAAACGAGCGGGAGAACGCCAGGCACGAGTCGGCCCCGGACGCCGTGAGCCGCAACTGCATCTGAACGAGCGTATCAACCGCCGCGGGATAGTACCGCCGGACAGCGGCCGCCCCACCCTCAACACACGCATGCCACAGGGTCTGCGTGCCAAAATCTTCAAGATACAGCAGGCCCGCCGCTTCATCATAAAAATACAGCGTGGGGACTGTAATGCCGGCATCAGTCAACGGCCGAAGCATATTCACAAACGGAAGTTCCTGGCGAACCGCGGCGGGAAGTTCCTGGTGCTCCACGGCGGGAAGTTCCTGGTGCTCCGCGGCGGGAAGTTCCTGGTGCTCCGCGGCGTCTTCACACACCGCTTCATCCGAGCGCATAAAGTCTTCCGGGTCGGCAAGCTGCATCACAATCAGCGAAGACACCGGCCCATGCCGCACCCCAAGCCGATAATACCGCCGATTTGACGCATCCCCATCCAGCAGCGTCACAGTCGTCAGCTCACCATGAAAAGGCAACCGGGTACGCACCGTCGTTTCCAACAACATCGGGTCTGGTGCGGGAGGTAAAGCACGGGGTTCAGGACACATACGGCGATAGTATAAGCGGACTCACGGATTCTGTCACTATACCGGCGCCGCATCGGCCCCCTTTCCTGCCTGCGCCATACGGACACGAGTCCGGAGTCGCCCCCCGAAAAGCGCCGGGAGGCTAAGAAGGGATGGATTCCCGTTTTCACGGGAATGACAGAAGGAGTGCGGGAATGACAGAAGGAGGGGGAATGACAGAGGGCTTACAGGAGCGGGGACATTCCTGTCCCCGTCCCCGCGGGAATGACAGAGGGAGGGCGGGCATGACAGCAGGAGGGGGCATCCAGTCCGCATCTTCTCGCGCCTCCGAACAGGCAACCCCCCTTCCCCCCCTTGTCAGGGGGGAATGACCGCAAGTTCATCACCCGCACCGCCACAAAATATGTGCCGGGACAGGGTTGCCACCCAGACACCCAATATGCCATATTCCTCCAATCGTCATTCCCGCGGAAGCGGGAATCCATCCTCTCGCCACCCAGCGTACCCAACATGCCACATCCCCTCTTTCCGTCATTCCCGTGAAAACGGGAATCCATCCTCTCGTCACCCAGCGTACCCAACATGCCACATCCCCTCTTTCCGTCATTCCCGTGAAAACGGGAATCCATCCTCTCGTCACCCAGCGTACCCAACATGCCACATCCCCTCTTTCCGTCATTCCCGTGAAAACGGGAATCCATCCGGGAATGGTATTAACCGGGCACAGGGGTAACACTTGAAACCGGGCACCTTGGTAACAACTATGGTGGTACTTCACCCCATAGGAGCACGGCCATGCCCTGGACACAAATGGATACCCTGACGCAAAGAGAAGACTGTATCCAAGACTGGCTCCGGCGCGGCTTTCCGATGCGTGGGCTATGTGTGCGCTACGGGATTGCCCCCCAAACCGGCTACAAGTGGCTCCACCGCTTTCAGGTGCAAGGGATGAGCGGCTTGGTGGATCACCCACCGGTGCGCCAGCACCAAGCGCACCGGACCGCGCCGCCGGTGGTCAAGCAGATTCTGCACGCTAAATATACCTATCCGTTGTGGAGCCCCCGGACCATCCACCGGGCCCTCCAGCACTATCCTCACGGAGGCCCGGTGCCCGCGGTCAGTCCCATCGGGGAAATTCTCAAGCCGCACGGCTTGGTCAAAGCCCGCACACGAAGCCAGCGGACCCCGCCCCATGCGCATCCGCTGACGCACGCGGGAGCGCCCCATGCGCTCTGGAGCGCCGATTGCAAGGGACAGTACAAGCTGGGCAACGGCCAGTCCTGCTATCCCCTGACAGTGTTTGATAATGACAGTCGCTCTTGACTGGCCTGTCGTGGCTGTGCCGGGCCGGACGCCCCCGCTACGCGCCAGACCTATACTGAACTCTTTGAGACGTATGGGGTGCCCGACGCGATCCGCACGGACAACGGCTGGCCCTTTGCGATGAATACCCTGGGCGGGCTCACGCCGCTATCGGTGTGGCTCTTGAAGTTGGGCATCGGGGTCGAGCGCATTGCGCCCGGGCACCCCGAGCAGAACGGTCGGCACGAGCGGATGCCCCGCACACTCAAGCAACGTACGGCCTGCCCGCCGGCGGCCACCATGCGCGCGCAGCAACGCGTCTTCAATCGGTTTCTCACGCACGACAACGAGCAACGGCCTCATCAGGGCCTCACGGGCGGGCAGTATCCAGCCGCGGGGTACCGCCCCGGCACACGGAGCGACCGCGAGGCCATGCGGCATACGGTCGGTTATCCCGAGGCCGGGACCGTGCGGAAGGTCAAACACGGCGGCTCCATCAAGCTCAACGGGGCCCCAATCTACCTCACGCGGCAATGAGTGGGCGAGTCTGTCGGGCTCGAAGCGTTCGGCTCGCAGCAGTGGCGGCTCTCTGTTGCGGCCTTGCTCCTGGGCGTGGTGGATGAGCGGTTGCACCGGATCAGGCGCCCGGTATAATGAAGAAAAAGTGTTACCCCTGTGCCCGGTTTCAAGTGTTACCTATGTGCCCGGACTTACACTGTTTGCGCGCCGGCTATGCGAGGATGGATTCCCGCTTTCGCGGGAATGACTGAAGGAGCGGGAATGACAAAAGGAGGGCGAGCGACCTTCTTTGCCACGTCGGGGGAGGTCTTTCCGTCATTCCCGTGCAAACGGGAATCCATCCGGGAATCCATCCGTCTGTTTGTGTGTCAGACACCCTCCTTGCCACGTGAGGATAGATTCCCGCTTTCGCGGGAATGACAGAAGGAGCGGGAATGACGGAAGGAGGGCGGGAATACCATCCGGCTCTGCTCTCCCCCTCTTCCTCTTCTCCCCTCTCTCTCTTCTCCCCCTTCCCTCTTCCCCCCCCTCCCTCTTCTCCGCTCTCTATCGTCGCGTCATTTCCTACTTTGCCCTGCGAGGGTGTTTGCGGTATGGTAAGGGAATGCCTTGTTATCCATCCATGCGCCTAGAACTATCAAGGGCGTTGTCACGTTCCCGCATCACGCGCACGCCGCGTGCAGGCAGACGAACCCTTCAATGATCACAGACCACCGGAGAGCGGTGCGCCATGGTGCCCGCATACCAGTACACCGCATGATTCAGCGAACGCACACGTCAGGCTAAGCGAGAAAGGATCGGCCATGGAAATCGGATTTGTCGGACTGGGAAAAATGGGCATGAATATGGTGACCCGACTGCGGTTGAAACAGGCACACCAGGTGGTGGCCTGCGACCGGGTACCGGACCTTATCGCTAAAGCGGAAGCAACCGGAGCCGTCGGCGCCGCGTCGCTGCAGGACCTTGTGGCCAAACTTGCCAGGCCACGCATCGTCTGGGTGATGGTGCCTTCCGGCACGCCGACCGAAGACACTATTCACGCCCTCGCGGGTCTTCTGGAACCCGATGACGTCATCGTGGATGGCGGCAACACCAAATTCCATGACGACGTCCGCCGCGCCGCGACTTTGAAAAGCCAACAGATTCATTACGTCGACGCGGGCACCAGCGGAGGCATTTGGGGCTTGGAGGTGGGATACTGCCTGATGGTCGGCGGAGACAAAGACGTGGTGAACCGGCTTGCGCCGATTTTGACGACACTCGCCCCCACGGACGGCTGGGCGCACGTCGGCGGCCATGGCGCTGGCCATTACGTTAAAATGGTGCACAACGGCATTGAATACAGCATGATGCAAAGCTATGCCGAAGGATTTGAATTAATGTCGAAAAGCGAGTACCAGCTTGATCTGTTCAAAATCGCGGATCTGTGGATGCACGGGAGCGTGATACGGTCATGGCTGTTGGAACTCGGGGCCATGACGCTGAAAGAAGATCCCAAACTTGAAGGATTGCGCGGGTATATTCAGGATTCCGGCGAAGGGCGGTGGATGTTGATGGATGCCCTTGATAAAGACGTGCCGGTTCCCACCCTGTCCACTGCGCTCTTCACCCGGTTCCGCTCACGGCAGGAAGCGCCGTTTGCGGAGAAAATGCTGGCGGCGCTTCGCCAGGCGTTTGGCGGTCACAGCGTCAAACGAAAATAAGGGACACCCCACCATGACACCCACACAGGATCACTCCACCACGCCACACACCAGCCCCGGGGCCTCGGTCAAACCATGCACCCTTGTGATTTTTGGAGGATCCGGAGACCTCGCCCGCCGCAAACTCCTGCCGGCGCTCTACAATTTATTGCTTGACGGGCTGCTCCCGCCCAACTATGCCGTGATCGGCTTTGGGCGCACTCCCTGCAACGACGAGGAATTCCGAACCTTCGCGCGCAATGGCATTGAGAAATTTTCCCGGCAGGCGATTCAGCAGGACACGTGGGAGGATTTTGCGCGACGTCTGTCTTACGCCACCGGCTCCAGTGACGACCCCAACGCGTACCAGGTCCTTCGCGGGCAGATTGAAACCGTTGAGGCCCAATTCAAGTTGCCGGGCCATCGCATTTTCTACCTGGCGATTCCCCCGAACGCCTTTGCGCCTTCCTGCCAGGGCTTGCGGGAGGCCGGCATGGTTGATCCACCCGACGCGCCCGGCCGCTCCTCACGGGTCATCGTCGAAAAACCCATTGGGCATGATCTGGAGTCAGCCAGGGCCATCAACGCGACGATTGGCCAGGTGTTTCAGGAATCGCAAATCTACCGCATTGATCATTATCTCGGAAAAGAAACGGTGCAAAATATCATGGTGCTCCGATTCGCCAACAGCATTTTCGAACCCATCTGGAATCATAAATATATTGACCACGTCCAAATTACCGTCAGCGAAGAAGAAGGCATCGGCACACGGGGGCTGTACTACGAACAGGCGGGCGCGCTCCGCGACATGGTGCAAAATCACATCCTCCAACTGCTGGCTCTCATCGCCATGGAACCGCCCTATTCCCTGGACCCGGAAGTCGTGCGCAACGCGCGCATGGAAGTCCTCCGGTGCCTTCGCCCCATCCGCGGAGAAACCGCGAAACAGATGACGGTGCGCGCGCAATATGCCCATGGCACCATCATGGGCCGGGAAGCGCCCGGATACCGGCGCGAGCACAACATCCGGCCGGATTCAACCACGGAAACATACGTGGCGTTGAAATGTTACATTGAAAACTGGCGATGGGCGGGCGTGCCGTTTTATCTGCGAACCGGGAAAGCCATGCCGCGCCGGGCATCGGAAATTGCGGTGCAACTCAAAGACATTCCGGAAATTCTTTTCAACACCCCCCCCCATCCCCGCCAGACACCCAACCTGCTCACCCTTCGCATTCAGCCACAGGAAGGCATGGCCTTGAGAATCATGTCCAAGATTCCCGGCAGCCGGGTCAACACGCACCCCGTGGAAATGAACTTCAACTATGGCGACACCTTTTCCACCCCATCGCCTGAAGCCTATGAGCGATTGTTGCTGGACGTCATGGCCGGCGACGCCTCGCTCTTCATGCGACGCGACGCCGTGGAAGCCTCATGGACGTGGATTACCGATATTCTGAATGGGTGGGACACCCACGGCGGCCGGTGGCTGCCGGAATACCCCGCCGGCGCCTGGGGGCCGATTGAGGCCGACAGGCTGATTGAAACCGACGGGCGCAAGTGGCGGGTGGTGTGAGGAGACGCCAGGCATTACAGCGCCGGCGCCCGGGAAGCAAAATCTGAAAACCGGCTTGCGGCATCCTTGCAGCTTGCAACATCTTTACATGAAGATGGCAGGCATTCAGGCGTCTGAAGTACCAACGGCGCGTCGCCACGCTTATGTCTGGGCATATGAAACGGAGGGGGGACATTCTTGTCCCCCTGTGGTGCCAACGTCACCGCACTTATGGCTGGGCATCGCTGGCCATGTACTCAAGGATTTGCTTGCGCTGTTTGCGTGCCATGGTCAGATTTTCCAGATTCGTGTACAGCGCCAATGCACGGTCATAATGTCGCAGCGCGTCGGCGCTGCGGTTGATGTAAAACAGCCCGAGGCCCGCCAGATGGTGGGCTTGCGCGTCATCGGGATAGCGCGCAATCACCTGTTGCGCCGCCGCCAACCCCTCCGCATACCGCTTCTGGTTGATCAGCACCGAGGCAATGTTCCTCATGGCGGTTTGGTCCTGCGAGCTCAGCCGCAGCGCATTGCGGAAATGCGCGATCGCTTCCTCCGCGCGGCCCTGCTTTGACAGCAGCGCGCCGATACTGTTGTGCAGTCCAGGGTTATCCGGTCGCCGCTCAGAAGCGGTTTGGAGGGCGGCATGCGCTGCCTCGTAGCGTCCCTCGGCCTGCAGGTAGTTCCCAAGATTGTGGTGAGCGTCGCGTGCCTGCGGATTGTGGGCAATGACGTGCGTGAAGAACGTGCCGGGGTCGCGGTAGATGCCGGCATGGTTCCAGGTGAGGAAGCCTGCCACCGCCAGTATGGCCGCCCCGACCGCCCCGATGGCCAGCCGCGCCGGACGCGCGCGGCGCTCCGGCAATGCGCCGAGGCCCCATTGACAGGCACGGCTTGCGGCCGCGGCCACGACAGCAATCAGGCCGATGCCGGCGAGGTATTGATAACGGTCGGCGACAAACGAGAACTGCATATAGCCGAAATCCACGAAGCCCAGCGCCGGAGACAACGCCACCGCAAAGAACAGCACGCCGGCCAGCGGCCCGCGACCAAGCGGCAGGCGCCAGTGCCACAACACCGCCACCACCGCCGCAACGCCGGCCGCGCAACCCCAGGCCAGCACGTCGCCGAGGCCTGGCTCCCAGCGCGGATAGACCCCCGTCAACCCCGCCGGCCACAGCAGTTTGTCGGCGTAAAATGCCAGGGCGCGCGCCGCAATCAACCCGCGCTCCAGCAGCGAATACGCGAATGAGATGTGTTCAAGGCCGGCGTAATAGGCATAGTCGGCCAGCGCGATGCCAAACCCCACCAGGAAAAACGGCAGTGTGCGGCTGAAATCGGCCAGGGTCACGCGCCCGTGCCGCCACCAGTACCAGAGCAACAGCGCCGCCGGCAGGGTGACGGTGGTGGATTTACCAAGCAGGCCGAGCACGAACAACGCCATCGCCAGGAGGTAATACCCCCCTCGCCGCTCCCTTCGCCGCATTTCCGCGAAGCGGATATAGGCGAGCACGGAGGCGAGATAGCACAAGGTCGCCAGGATGTCCTTGCGCCCGATGACCCAGACCACCGACTCCACGTGCAGCGGATGCACCGCGAACACCGCCGCCGCAAACCACGCGCCGGGCACCCCCAGCCGCCGCAGCAAGTGCCACAGCAGCAACACGACCCCCGTATGCAGCAGCAGGTTGACGAGGTGATAGCCGAGCGGCGCCAGTCCCCACAGCTTATGCTCCAGCCAGAAAGTGGTATAGAGCAGCGGCCAGTAATGGCCTTCGTATTGCATCAGCGCACGCGGGGTGAACCAGATTTGCGCCAGCCCCGACCAGGTGTGAAGCGGCCTGGCCCTGGTCAGTATCACATCATCCCACACGAATCCCGCCCACAGCGCCGGAACGTAACTGACCGCCACCAACAGGCACAGCGCCACACCCGCGAACGCGATATGGAACATGCCAGGCGCGGGGGATTCTGCCGGCATCAGCGGCTTGCGCGGCGCACCCTGCCCGTTCGGCGGCGTTGGCGTCCGGACGCGGGGGGGTCGTTTTTTCGCCATATCTCGCTTTCTCGTCATATCATGGTGCCCTTGAGCGGGACTGGCGCGGGCGTCGCCGGCACGGAGTATGCACAGTGCCTCGCCGTGCTTATTGCCGGCCCTTGCTGGTCATGGACTCAAAGAATCGTTTGCGCTGTTCGCGTGCCCTTTGCAGATTCGGGTTCAACGCTAATGCGAGGTCGTAATGTCCCAGCGCTTCGGCTTTGCGGTTGAGGTGAAACAGCCCGTAGCCTACCAGATGGTGGGCTTGCGCGTCACCGGGATAGCGTGCAAGCACCTGTCGCGCCGACGCCACCCCTTCCGCATACCGCTTCTGGTTGATCCGCACCACAGCAATGTTCCTCATCGCGTCCTGGTGCCGCGGGTTCAACCGCAACGCCTCGCGGAGGCGCGCGACCGCTTCCTCATGGCGGCCCTGGTTTTCCAGCAGCGCGCCGATCCGGACAAGCAGTCCGGTGTCTTCCGGTTCCCGCTCAATGGCAGTTTGGAAGGCGGCAATCGCTTCCAGGTCACGCCCCTCGGCCGCCAGGTAAATTCCAAGATTGCTGTGGGCGTGGCGTGCCTGCGGGTTGTGGGCGATGATGTGGGTGAAGAAGGTGCCGGGATCGCGGTAGATGCCGGCATGGTTCCAGGTGAGGAAGCCTGCCACCGCCAGGATGGCCGCCCCGGCCGCGCCGATGACCATCCGCGCCGGCCGCGTGCGGCGTTCCGGCAGTGCGCCGAGACCCAGTTGACAGGCACGGCCCGCGGCACTGGCCACGACGGCGATCAGGCCGATACCGGCGAGGTATTGAAAACGGTCGGCGACAAACGAAAACTGCATATAACCGAAGTCCACGAAGCCCAGCACCGGCGACAACGCCACCGCAAAGAACAGCACACCGGCCAGCGGCCCGCGACCAAGCGGCCGGCGCCAGCGCCACAACACCGCCACCACCGCCGCAACGCCGGCCGCGCAACCCCAGGCCAGCACGTCGCCGAGGCCCGGCTCCCAGCGCGGATAGACCCCGGTCAGCCCCGCCGGCCACAGCAGTTTGCCGGCGTAAAATGCCAGGGCACGCGCCGCAATCAGTCCCCGCTCCAGCAGCGAATACGCGAATGAGATGTGTTCAAGGCTGGTGTAATACGCATAGTCGGCCAGCGCAATGCCAAGCCCCACCAGGAAGAACGGCAGCGTGCGGATGCCATCGGCCATGGTCACACGCCCGTGCCGCCACCAGTGCCAGAGCAACAGCGTCACCGGCAGGGTGATGGCAATGGATTTGCTCAGCAGGCCGAGCACGAACAACGCCCCCGCCAGGATGTAATACCCCTCTCGCCGCTCCCCTCGCCGCATTTCCGCGAAGCGGATATAGGCGAGTACGGAGGCGAGATAGCACAAGGTTGCCAGGATGTCCTTGCGCCCGATGACCCAGACCACCGACTCCACGTGCAGCGGATGCACCGCAAACACCGCCGCCGCGAACCATGCGCCGGGCACCCCCAGCCGCCGCAGCAGGCGCCACAGCAGCCACACGACCCCGGCATGCAGCAACAAATTGACGAGATGATAGCCGAGCGGCGCCAGCCCCCACAGCTTATGCTCCAGCCAGAAGGTGGTATAGAGCAGCGGCCAGTAATGGCCTTCGTATTGCATCAGCGCACGTGGAGTAAACCAGACCTGCGCCAGTCCCGACCAGGTGTGAAGCGGCGCAGCCTTGGGCAGTATCAGCTCGTCATCCCACACGAATCCCGCCGACAGCGCCGGGAAGTAACTGACCGCCACCAACAGGCACAGCGCCGCGCCCGCTAATGCCATATGGGCACGATGGAACATACCAGGCGCGGGGGATGACGCCGGCATCGGAGACTTGCTCGGTGCGCCGTTCCCGTTCGGCGGCATTGTCGTCCGGACATGAGAGGGGCGCTTTCTCGCCATATTTCGCTTTCTCGCCATATGATGATGCCCTTGAACGGGGACAGCAGGCGCCGCCGGCACGGCGTATGAACAGGTTGCCTCGCCGTGTTTACTGCCGGTCCTTGCTGGTCATGGACTCAAAAATTTTCTTGCGCTGTTCACGTAGTAATTCCAGATTCTCCAGCTTCTGTCCCAACGCCAATGCGCGGTCATAATGTCGCAGCGCTTCGGCCTTGCGGTTGAGAAAAAACAGCCCGTAGCCCAGCAACTGGTGGGCTTTCGCGTCATCGGGATAACGCGCAATCACCTGTTGCGCCGCCGTCACCCCCTCCGCAAACCGCCTCTCGTTCATCAGCACCACGGCAAGGTTCCTCATCGCGGTCTGGTGCTGCGGCTTCAGCCGCAGCGCCTCGCGGAAGCGCGCAAGCGCTTCCTCCGGGCGGCCCTGCTTTGACAGCAGCGCACCGATACTGATGAGCAGTGCAGGGTTATCCGGTCGCTGCTCAAGGGCAGTGTCGTAGGCGGCCTGCGCTTCCAGATCGCGCCCCTCGGCTTCCAGGTAGTTCCCAAGATTGTGGTGGGCGCCTCGGGCCTGCGGGTTGTGGGCGATGACATGGGTGAAGAAGGTGCCGTCGTTGCGGTAGAGGCCGGCATGGTTCCAGGTGAGGAGGCCTGTAATCGCCAGTATGGCCGCCCCGGCCACCCCGATGGCCATTCGCGCCGGCCGCGTGCGGCGCTCCGGCAGGGCGCCGAGACCCAGTTGACAGGCCCGGCTTGCGGCGGCGGCCACGACAGCGATCAGGCCGATGCCGGCGAGGTATTGATAGCGGTCGGCGACAAACGAGAACTGCATATAGCCAAAGTCCACAAGGCCCAGCATCGGGGACAATGCCACCGCAAAGAACAGCACGCCGGCCAGCGGCCCGCGACCAAGCGGCCCGCGCCAGCGCCACAACACCGCCACCACCGCCGCGAAACCGGCCGCGCAACCCCAGGCCAGCGCGTCACCGATACCCGGCTCCCAGCGCGGATAGACCCCGATCAGCCCCGCCGGCCACAGCAATTTTCCGGCGTAAAATGCCAGAGCGCGCACCGCAATCAGCCCGCGCTCCAGTAGCGAATACCCGAATGCGATGCGTTCGTTGTCGGCGTAATAGGCATAGTCGGCCAGCACGATGCCAAGCCCCACCAAAAAGAAGGGCAACATGCGGCTGACCTCGGCCATGGTCACGCGCCCGTGCCGCCACCAGTGCCAGAGCAACAGCGCCACCGGCAGCGTGATGACGATGGATTTGCTGAACAGGCCGAGCACGAACAACGCCACCGCCAGGAGGTAATACCCCCGGCGTCGCTCCCCTCGCCGCATTTCCGCGAAGCGGATATAGGCGAGCACGGAGGCAAGATAGCACAAGGTCGCCAGGATATCCTTGCGCCCGATGACCCAGACCACCGACTCCACGTGCAGCGGATGCACCGCGAACACCGCCGCCGCAAACCATGCGCCGGGCACCCCCAGCCGCCGCAGCAGGCGCCACAGCAACAATACAACCCCCGTATGCAGCAGCAGGTTAACGACGTGATAGCCGAGCGGCGCCAGCCCCCACAGTTTATGCTCCAGCCAGAAGGTGGTATAGAGCAGCGGCCAGTAGTGGCCTTCGTATTGAACCAGCGCACGCGGGGTCAACCAGATTTGCGCCAGCCCCGACCAGGTGTGCAGCGGCGCGGCCCTGGTCAGTATCACGTCATCCCACACGAATCCCGCCGACAGCGCCGGAACGTAACTGACCGCCACCAACAGGCACAGCGCCGCGCCCGCTAATACACCAGGGGCGCCAGGGAACATGACAGGCGCGGGGGATGCCGCCGGCATCGGAGGCTTGCGCGGCGCACCGTTGCCATTCGGCGGCGTTGGCGTTCGGACGCGGGGTTTTCGTTTTTTTGCCATCTTATAATGCCCTTGAGCGGGACGGCGGGTGTTGCCGGTACGGAGCATGCATAGGGTGCCTCGCCGTGCTTATTGCCGATCCTCGTTGGTCATGGATTCAAGGAGTTGCTTACGCTGTTCGCGTGCCATTCCCAGATTCTCCAGATTCGTGTACAACGCCAATGCGCGGTCGTAATGTCGCAATGCTTCGGCCTTGCGGTTGAGGCGAAACAGCACGTGGCCCACCAGATGGTGGGCTTTCGCGTCATCGGGATAGCGTGCAATCACCTGTTGCGCCGCCGCCAACCCCTCTGCATACCGTTTCTGGTTTATCAGCACCCTGGCAATGTTCCTCATCGCTTTTAGATGCTGCGGGTTAAGTCGCAGCGCATCACGGTAGCGCGCGATCGCTTCCTCCGGGCGGCCCTGCTTTTCCAGTATCCGGCCGATACTGATGATCAGTTCAGGGTTATCCGGTTGCAGCTCATGGGCGGTTTGGAGGGCAGCATGCGCTTCCCGGTAGTGCCCCTCGGCACCCAGGTATTTCGCAAGATTGTTGTGGGCGCCGTGGGCCTGCGGGTTGTGGGCGATAACGTGGGTGAAGAAGGTACCGGGGTCGCGGTAGAGGCCGGCCTGGTTCCAGGTGAGCAGGCCTGCAACCGCCAGTATGGCCGCCCCAATGGCCCCGATGGCCAGCCGCGCCGGACGTGTTCGGTACTCCGGCAGGGCGCCGAGAACCCGTTGACAGGCACGGCTCGCGGCGGCGGCCACGACGGCAATCAGGCCGATGCCGGCGAGGTATTGATAACGGTCGGCGACAAACGAGAACTGCATATAGCCGAAATCCACGAAGCCCAGCACCGGCGACAACGCCACCGCAAAGAACAGCACACCAGCCAGCGGCCCGCGACCAAGCTGCCGACGCCAGCACCATAACACCGCCACCGCCGCCGCAAAGCCGGCCGCACCACCCCAGGCCAGCGCGTCACCGATGCCGGGCTCCCAGTGCGGATAGATCCCGATCAACCCCGTCGGCCACAGCAGTTTGCCAGCGTAAAATATCAGAGCGCGTGCCGCAATCAGTCCGCGCTCCAGCGGCGAATACGCGAATGAGATTTGTTCGAGGCCGATGTAATAGGCATAGTCGGCCAGCACAATACCAAGCCCCACCAGGAAGAACGGCAGCGTGCGGCTGCCATCGGCCATGGTCACGCGCCCGTGCCGCCACCAGTGCCACAGCAACAGCGCCACCGGCAGCGTGATGACGATGGATTTGCTGAGCAGACCGAGCACGAACAACGCCATCGCCAGGGAGTAATGCTTTCCTCGCCGCCCTCCTCGCGGCATTTCCGCGAAGCGGATATAGGCGAGTACGGAGGCGAGATAAAACAAAGTCGCCAGGATGTCCTTGCGCCCGATGACCCAGGCCACCGACTCCACATGCAACGGATGCACCGCAAACACCGCCGCCGCGAACCACGCGCCGGGCACCTCCAGTCGCCACAGCAGGCGCCACAGCAGCAACACGACACCGGTATGCAGCAACAGATTGACGAGGTGATAACCAAGCGGCGCCAGCCCCCACAGTTTATGCTCCAGCCAGAAGGTGGTATAGAGCAGCGGCCAGTAGTGGCCTTCGTGTGGCAGCAACGCACGCGGGGCAAACCAGATCTGCGCCAGCCCCGACCAGGTGTGAAGCGGCGCGGCCTTGGTCAGTACCTGGTCATCCCACAAGAATCCCGCCGACAGCGCCGGAAAATAACTGACCGCCACCAACAGGCACAGCGCCGCGACCGCTAATGCCACAGGGACCACAGGGGCACCAGCAAACATGCCGGACGCGGGGGATACCATCGGCATCGGAGACTTGCGCGGCGCACCGTGGCCATTCGGCGGCGCTGGCGTTCGGACGCGGGGCTTTCGTTTTTTTGCCATCTTATAATGCCCTTGAGCGGGACGGCGGATGTTGCCGGCACGGAGCAGGCATAAGGTGCCTCGCCATGCTTATTGCCGGCCCTCGTTGGTCATGGACTCAAGGATTTTCTCGCGCTGTTCGCGTACCGCTTTCAGCTCCTCCAGATCCGTGTACAACGCCAATGCGCGGTCGTAATGGCGCAGCGCGTCGGTCTTGCGGTTGAAGCGAAGCAGCCCGAAGCCTACCAGATGGTGGGCTTGTGCGTCATCGGGATAGTGCGCAATCACCTGTTGCGCCGCCGCCAACCCCTCCGCATACCGTCCTTGGTCTATCAGCACCACGGCAATGTTCCGCATCGCGATTTGGTGCTGCGGGTTAAGTCGCAGCGCCTCACGGTAGCGCGCGAGCGCCTCCTCCTTGTGGCCCTGCTTTGACAGCAGCCGGCCGATACTGGTGAGCAGGGAAGGGTCATCCGGTTGCCGCTCAAGGGCGGTTTGGAAGGCGGCCAGCGCTTCCCGGTCGCGTCCCTCGGCCTCCAGGTGGATTGCAAGATTGTTGTGGGCGCCGCGGGCCTGCGGGTTGTGCGCGATGACATGGGTGAAGAAGGTGCCGTGGTCGCGGTAAATGCCGGCATGGTTCCAGGTGAGCAGGCCTGAAGTCACTAGTATTACCGCCCCGATGGCCATCCGTGCCGGACGCGTGCGGTGCTCCGGCAGTGCGCCGAGGCCCAGTTGACAGGCACGACCCGCGGCGGCGACCACAACAGCGATCAGTCCGATGCCGGCGAGGTATTGATAGCGGTCGGCGACAAACGAGAACTGCATATAGCCGAAGTCCACGAAGCCCAGCATCGGCGACAACGCCACCGCAAAGAACAGCACGCCAGCCAGTGGTCCGCGACCCAGCTGCCGGCGCCAGCACCACAACACCGCCACCACCGCCGCAAAGCCGGCCGCGCCGCCCCAGGCCAGCGCATCACCGATGCCGGGCTCCCAGTGCGGGTAGATCCCGGTCAGCCCCGCCGGCCACAGCAATTTGCCGGTGTAAAATGCCAGGGCGTGCGCCGCAATCAGCCCGCGCTCCAGCAGCGTATACGCGAATGAGATTTGTTCGTTGCCGGCGTAATAGACATAGTCGGCCAGCGTGATGCCAAACCCCACCAGAAAGAACGGCAGCGTGCGGCTGCAATTCGCCATGGTCACGCGCCCGTGCCGCCACCAGTGCCAGAGCAACAGCGCCACCGGCAGCGTGATGATGATGGATTTGCTGAGCAGGCCGAGCACGAACAGCGCCACCGCCAGCAGGTAATGCCGCTCTCGCCGCATTTCTGCGAAGCGGATATAGGCGAGCACGGCGGCGAGATAGAACGCGGTCGCCAGGATGTCCTTGCGCCCGATAACCCAGGCCACCGACTCCACATGCAGCGGATGCACCGCAAACACCGCCGCCGCGAACCACGCGCCGGGCACCTCCAGCCGCCGCAGCAGCCGCCACAACAGCAACACGACCCCGGTATGCAGCAGCAGGTTGACCAGATGATAGCCGAGCGGCGCCAGCCCCCACAGTTTATGCTCCAGCCAGAAGGTGGTATAGAGCAGCGGCCAGTAGTGGGCTTCGTATGGAAACAGCGTACGCGGGGCAAACCAGACCTGCGCCAGCCCCGACCAGGCGTGAAGCGGCCTGGCCTTGGTCAGCACCACGTCATCCCACACGAATCCCGCCGACAGCGCCGGAAAGTAGCTGACCGCCACCAACAGGCACAGCGCCGCGCCCGCTAATGCACTATGGGCATCAGAGGCACCAGGGAAAATGCCGGGCGCGGCGGATGCTGCCGGCATCGGCGGCTTGCGCGGCGCGGCGTTGCCGGTCGGTGGCGTCCGGGCGCGGGGTTTTCGCTTTCTTGCCATCTTATGCTGCCGTTGAGCGCGACGGTCGTCGGCACGGCGTATACATGGGTTGCCTTGCCATCCTTATTGTCGGCCCTCGTTGGTCGTGGACTCCAGGATTTGTTTGCGCTGTTCGCGTATCGTTTTCAGATTTGGGTCCAACGCCAATGCGCGGTCGTAATGGTGCAGCGCTTCGGTCTTGCGGTTGAGGTGAAACAGCCCGAAACCCACCATATGGTGGCCTTGCGCGTTGCCGGGATAGTGCGTAATCAACTTTTGCGCCACCGCCAGCCCCTCTGCATACCGCTCCTGCTGCATCAGCACCAGAGCAAGGTTCCTCATCGCGGTTTGGTGCTGCGGGTTAAGCCGCAGCGCCTCACGGTAGCGCGCGATCGCTTCCTCCTTGCGGCCCTGCTTTGACAGCAACCCGCCGATCAGATGATGGGCTTGTGCGTCACCGGGATAATGCACAATCACTTTTTGCGCCGCTGCCAACCCCTCCGCATACCGCCCCTGATTGGTCAGCACCTGGGCAATGTTCCGCATCGAGATCAGGTGCTGCGGGTCAAGCCGCAGCGCCTCGCGGTAGCGTGCGATCGCCTCCTCATGGCGGCCCTGCTTTTCCAGCAGCACGCCGATATTGTTGAGCAGGTTGGGTTTGTCCGGTTGCAACTCAAGGGCGATTTAGTAGGTGGCATGCGCTTCCGCGTAGCGCCCCTTGTCCCGCAGGTAGTTCCCAAGATTGTAGTGGGCGCTGCGGGCCTGCGGGTTGTGGGCGATAACGTGGGTGAAAAAGGTACCGGGGGCGCGATAGATGCCGGCATGATTCCAGGTGAGCAGGCCTGACACCGCCAGTATGGCCGCCCCGGCCACCCCGATGGCCAGCCGCGCCGGACGTGTCTGGTGCTCCGGCAGGGCGCCGAGACCCCGTTGACAGGCCCGGCCCACGGCGGCGACCACGACGGCGATCAGGCCGATGCCGGCGAGGTACTGATAACGGTCGGCGACAAACGAGAACTGCATATAACCAAAGTCCACAAAACCCAGCACCGGCGACAACGCCACCGCAAAGAACAGCACACCGGCCAGCGGTCCGCGACCGAGCTGTCGGCGACCGCACCACAACACCGCCACCGCCGCCGCGAAGCCGGCCGCGCAGCCCCAGGCCAGCAGGTCGCCGATGCCGGGTTCCCAGCGCGGATAGATCCCGGTCAACCCGGTCGGCCACAGCAGTTTGCCGGCGTAAAATGCCAGGGCGCGCGCTGCAATCAGCCCGCGCTCCGGCGGCGAATAGGCGAATGCAATGTGTTCGATGCTGCTGTAATAGACATAGTCGGCCAGCACGATGCCAAGCCCCACCAGGAAGAACGGCAGCGTGCGGCTAAAATCAGCCATCGTCACACGCCCGTGCCGCCACCAGTGCCAGAGCAACAGTGCCACCGGCAGCGTAATGGCGATGGATTTGCTGAGCAGGCCGAGCACGAACAACGCCATCGCCAGCAGGTAATGCCGCCATCGCCGCATTTCTGCGAAGCGGATATAGGCGAGCACGGCGGCAAGATAGCACACCGTCGCCAGGATGTCCTTGCGCCCGATGACCCAAGCCACCGACTCGACATGCAGCGGATGCACTGCGAACACCGCCGCCGCGAACCACGCGCCGGGCACCTCCAGCCGCCGCAGTAGCCGCCACAGCAGCAACACGACCCCCGTATGCAGCAGCAGATTGACCAGGTGATAGCCGAGCGGCGCCAGCCCCCACAGTTTGTGCTCCAGCCAGAAGGTGGTATAGAGCAGCGGCCAGTAGTGGCCTTCGTATGGCAGCAGCGCACGCGGGGCAAACCAGATCTGCGCCAGCCCCGACCAGGTGTGAAGCGGCGCGGCCTTGGGCAGTATCTCGTCATCCCAGACGAATCCCGCCGACAGCGCCGGAAAGTAACTGACCGCCACCAACAGGCACAGTGCCGCGACCGCTAATGCACTATGAGCATCAGGGGCACCAGGGAAAATGCCGGGCGCGGGGAATGCCGCCGGCATCGGCGGCTTGCGCGGCGCACCGTTCCCATCCGGTGGCGTTGGCGTCCGGGCGCGGGGTTTTCGCTTTCTCACCATCTTATGCTGCCGTTGAGCGCAACTGCGGGCGTCGTCGGCACGGCGTATGCATGGGTTGCCTTGCCATCCTTATTGCTGGCCCTCGCTGGTCATGGACTCAAAAAATTGCTTGCGCTGGTCACGTGCCGTGTTCAGATTCGGGTCCAACGCCAATGCGCGGTCGTAATGGCGCAACGCTTCGGCCTTGCGGTCAAGGTGAAACAGCCCGAGGCCCATCAGATAGTGGGCTTGCGCGTCATCGGGATAGCGCGCAATCGCCTGTTGCGCCGACGTCAACCCCTCCGCATACCGCCCCTGGTTCATCAGCATCCCGGCAATGTCTCTCATCGCGGTCTGGTGCTGCGGGTTCAACCGCAGCACCTCGCGGAAGCGCACGATCGCTTCTTCATGGCGGCCCTGGTGTGACAGCATCGCGCCGATCAGTTGGTGGGCTTGCGCGTCATCGGGATAGTGCGCAATCACTTTTTGCGCCGACGCCAACCCCTCCGCATACCGCCCCTGATTCATCAGCACCGCGGCAATGTTCCGCATCGCCATTTGGTGCTTCGGGTTCAACCGCAGTACCTCGCGGAAGTGCGCGATCGCTTCTTCCCGGCGGCCCTGCTTTTCCAGCAGTGCACCGAGACTGATGAGCGGGTCAGGGTTATCCGGTCGCAACTCATGGGCGGTTTGGTAGGCGGCATGCGCTTCCCGGTCGCGCCCCTCAGTCTCCAGGTAGTTCCCAAGATTGTGGTGGGCGCCACGTGCCTGCGGGTTGTGGGTGATGACATGGGTGAAGAAGGTACCGGGGTCGCGGTAGAGGCTGGCCTGGTGCCAGGTGAGCAGGCCGGCAACCGCCAGTATAACCGCCCCGGCCGCTCCAATGGCCATCCGCGCCGGCCGCATTCGGTGCTCCGGCAAGGCGCCGAGGCCCCGTTGACAGGCATGGCCCGCGGCGCCGGCCACGACGGCAATCAGGCCGATGCCCGCGAGGTACTGATAGCGGTCGGCGACAAACGAGAACTGCATATAGCCGAAGTCCACGAAGCCCAGCACCGGCGACAACGCCACCGCAAAGAACAGCACACCAGCCAGCGGCCCGCGACCAAGTTGCCGGCGCCAGTGCCACAACACCGCCACCACCGCCGCAAAGCCGGCCGCACCGCCCCAGGCCAGCGCGTCGCCGATGTCGGGCTCCCAGCGTGGATAGACCCCGATCAGCCCCGCCGGCCACAGCAGTTTGCCGGCGTAAAATGCCAGGGCGTGCGCCGCAATCAGCCCGCGTTCCAGCAGCGAATACCCGAATGCGACGGGTTCGAAGCTGGTGGCATAGGCATAGTCGGCCAGCCCGATGCCAAGCCCCACCAGGAAGAACGGCAGTGTGCGGCGGCCATCGGCCAGGGTCACGCGCCCGTGCCGCCACCAGTACCAGAGCAACAGCGCCACCGGCAGGGTGATGGCGATGGATTTGCTGAGCAGGCCAAGCACGAACAACGCCACCGCCAGCAGGTAATGCCCTCCTCGCCGCCGCCCTCGCGGCATTTCCGTGAAGCGGATATAGGCGAGCACGGAGGCGAGATAGCACACCGTCGCCAGGATGTCCTTGCGCCCGATAACCCAGGCCACCGACTCCACATGTAGCGGATGCACCGCGAACACCGCCGCCGCGAACCATGCGCCGGGCACCCCCAGCCGCCGCAGCAGGCGCCACAGCAGCAACACGACACCCGTATGCAGTAGCAGATTGACCAAGTGATAGCCGAGCGGCGCCAGCCCCCACAGCTTATGCTCCAGCCAGAAGGTGGTATAGAGCAGCGGCCAGTAGTGGGCTTCGTATTGAACCAGCCCACGCGGAGCAAACCAGATCTGTGCCAACCCCGACCAGGTGCGAAGCGGCGTGGACTCGGTCAGTACCACGTCATCCCACAGGAATCCCGCCGACAGCGCCGGAAAATAACTGACCGCCACCAACAGGCACAGCGCCGCGACCGCGAATGCCACAGGGACCGCAGGGGCACCAGCAAACATGCCGGACGCGGGGGATGCCGCCGGCATCGGCGGCTTGCGCGGCGCACCGTTCTTATTCGGTGGCGTTGGCGTCCGGGCGCGGGAGGGTTGCTTTCTCGCCATCTTCTAATGTCCTTGAGCGGGACGGCGGGCGGCGTCGGCATGGAGGATGTATGGGGTGCCGCACCGTGCTTATTGCCGGCTCTCGCTGGTCATGGACTCAAAGCATTGCTTGCGCTGCCGCGAGCAGCATTCACTCAACCGGGGAATAATGAAATGCGGTGGGATTCCTGTCTTTGCAGAACGACACGTCGGCGACCGTGATGCACAACCCCGGCAGCAGGCACGGGAACACCCTCCGCCCATCGGCCGCTGTCACGCGCCCCCGCTTCCATCAGCGCCGGATGCACAGCGCCACCGGCAGGGTGATCAGGATGGATGCGCACAGCAGGCCCGTCACACACAGCGCCGGCGCCCTCCCGGCTACCAGCTCCACTGCCACTGCACATTGATGCGGTGCTCCGCATCCGCACTCCTACGCTCAAGCCGGCTGCCTTCCAGCTCCAGCCCAACGCCGCGCCCGAACTCAAACCGCGCGCCCATGCGCTGCGTCCGACCGCCGCCTTCCAGCAGCGACAACCCCAGATACGGCTGCATCATCGCGTCCGGCAACCACATCCCGTAGCCGACCTCGCTGTCCAGCCGCATCCGCGCCGTGCGCGCCGTGCGCGATCCGCTCGACACCGACGATGCGCCGGACGCCCACAGTTGCTCCAGGCCGCTGCCGTTCTGACCGTAGCCCGGCGACAGACTCAACGACAGCCCGCGACTGCCCTGGCCCGGCGACACCTCAAGCGCGCCGCTCAACCCCCATTCGTCATATTCCGCACCCGCCAGCAGACGACCACGACCCGATAGCGTCAGACCCCGCGCCACATCGCGCCACTCCACGCTGCCGCCCACCTCCACGCCCTGACCGTCATGATGATCGCCGCCGTCGTGCCGTATCCCCAGCTCCAAACCGCTGCGCAGGATGCCAGAGGCCACGTTGTCCGTCGCGCTCGCATCCAGCAGCAGGCGTAACCGGTGGTTGTCCAGGTCTTCAAACCCGTCGCGGTCCTGGGCCAGATCAATCTGCCACGTCAGAGCATCGGCGCGTAACCGCAACTCATGGCCCTCGCTCGCATACAAACGACCGATCGCGCCGACATTCAACGCGCCATACTCCAGATCACTGCTGCGCCGACCGGCGCTGTCTTCCAACTCAATCTTGCCGATGCCGTAGCCGAGACTCGCCCACAGATCCAGATCATCCGACAGCGACCAGCCAATGTACGGGTGTATGCCGCTGACATCAATATCATATTCGCCGTCGCTCGCCGGCAGATCGGCATACTCAAACTCGCCCTGGAAATACGACACCGACATCCCGATCAGCACGTCCGTGCCGACCCACCAGTCAACGCCAAGATAGCCGCCCATCAGACCGCCGTCCCAGTCCGGCGCGTCTTGATCGCCCGACAGCCGGGTGTAGCCGCCGCTGCCGTACAGCGAGGTCGTTGAGCCGGCCTGGTCGCCGCCAGTGCTGAACGCCAGGCCATCAACCACGTCGCGCAACTCGAAATTGTCCAGGCCCTGCAAGCGCCGGAACAGCTCGGCCTGGCTCGCATTGCTGGACAGCCATTGTCCCACCTGCTGCCGCAGACTCGCGGTCGACGATGCAGTGCCGCCGTTCGCCGGGTAGCCGCGGCGCAGCCGCTCGACAATCAGGCGATTGCCGCCATCCAGCACCGTCGCCACGACCCGCGGCAGGATCTGCGCATTCAACTGCGCGGTCGCATCCGTGGTGGCGGCAATCGGAACGGCGTTGGTCACCAGGCTGTTGCCGCCGCTGTGTGCGGAGGCGGCCAGCGTGACCCGCAGCTCGCCGTCGGCGGCAAGGCGGGCGCCGTCATGGGCCAGTGTCAGCGTGGCAACGGTGTTGGTGGTGCGGGCGGCATCGTTGACCGTGACGCCGTCTACGGTCGTCAGCGTGAAGTCGGCGGCGCTCAACGAGGCCGCGTATTGGGCATTCATCAGTGTCACCGTGACCGTGGCGCCATCCAGGGCGTTTCCGGTCAGCGCCGGCATGGCGGCCAGTGTCGCGCTGTCGCTGGTGGCAATGTTGACGCTGCCGGTGACCAGGGCGTCGCGGCCGGTGTGCGCGGAGGCCAGGATGGTGACCGACAAGGCGCCGGCGGCGGCAATGTCCGTGCCGTCGTAGGCCAGCGTCAGCGTGGCGGCGGTGTTGGCGCTGTTGCGGGCCACACTGGCCACCGTGACGCCGCTCACGGTCGACAGCATGAAGCCGGCGGCGCTCAACGTCGTCTCGTATTGGGTGCGCAGCAGTGTGACCGTGACCGTGGCGCCGTTCAGGGTGGCCTCGGTCAGCGCCGTTGGGGCGGTCAGCGTCGCGGTCGGTGCGGAGTTGACGGTGATGATCACGGTGTCGGCAACAACTGCATTCGCCGTGCCGTCGTTGACGACCAGTGAAAACCTCAAGGCGGTGGCGGTGGTGACCGCGGGCGCGGTGAAGGTCGGCATGGCGGCGCTGTCGTCATTCAAGGTCACGGTCGGGGCGCCGCCGGTTTGCGTCCAGGCGTAGGTGTCAATGGCATCGCCGGTATCCGGGTCGCTGGAACCGCGGCCGTCCAGCGTGACGGTTGCGCCGGAGAAGATGGCGGACTGATCCGGCCCGGCGTTGGCCACCGGGGCGTCGTTGGCGCCGGTGACGGTGATGGTGACGTCCCTTGTCACGCCGGAGTCGTCGACGGAGACTGCCGTGAAGATGTCGGTCACCATGTCGCCGGCGGCCAGTGCATGGGTGGCGTCGCCCTGTGTGGTGCCAGGTACGTTGTCCAGCGTATAGCTCCACACGCCGTCCACGTCCAGTCTGAACGTGCCGTAGAGGCCCAGCCCGTTGGCGCGGTTGGTGGCGCCGGCTTGCGGAACGAAGGCGTCGGTTTCAGCGCCGATGGTCAGCCGGCCCGTGGCGGTCGTCATGTCTTCCGTGACGGCGCCGGTGGTGGTGCCGATGATGTTGGTGTTGATGACGATGGTGATGGTGAACGTCAGGCTGGCGGTGTCGGTGTCGGCAGTATCCGAGTCGCTGTCGCTTGCCCGGTAGGTGTAGGTGGTGGCGCTCTGCTCCATCCCTGGAATGCCGGACAGGATGTTGCCAGTCAAGGTCAGGCCGGCGGGCAGGTTCGGACTGATGGTATAGCGCAACGCGCCATTGCCGCCGGTGGCCGCCGGCAGCGTGACGGCGCCAATGTCAAGGCCGACGGTGTAGCCCTGGACGGGAATGCCGGCGCCGGCGAATGCCGGGACGGTGTTGTCCTGGATGGCAATGGTAAAGGTCAGCACATCGGTGTCGGTGTCGGCGGTATTGGTGTCGCTGTCGCTCGCCGTGTAGGTGTAGGGGGTGGCAACCTGCGGCGTCCCCGCCGCCGGGACGCCGGTGATGGTGCGGGCGGCGGCGGTATAGGTCAGGCCGGTCGGCAATGACGGGGTCAGCGTGTAGGCCAGGGCGCCGTCGCCGCCGGTGGCCGCCGGCAGCGTGACGGCGCCAACGTCAAGGCCGACGGTGTAGCGCTGGGCGGGGATGGTCGCTGTACTGAAATCCGGCACGGCGTCGGGGTTGACGGTGATGGTGACGGTGTCGGCGGGGGAATCATCCGTGCCGTCGTTGACGACCAGTGTGAACATCAGGGTGGTGGCGCTGGACACGCCCGGGGCCGTGAAGGCCGGCATCGCCGTGGCGGGGCCGGTCAGGGTCACAGAGGGGGCGCCGCCGGTGTGCGTCCAGGTGTAGGTGTCAATGGCATCGCCGGTATCCGGGTCGCTGGAACCGCTGCCGTCCAGCGTGACGGGGGCGCCGACGGTGACGGTTTGTGGAGCGCCCGCCTCGGCCACCGGGGCGTCATTGGCGCCGGTGACGGTGATCGTGACCTCCCGTGTCACGCCGGAGTCAATGGCGGAGACGGCGGTGAAGACGTCCGTGACCATGGCGCCGGCGGCCAGCGCGTGGGTGGCGGCGCCCTGGGTGGTGGCGGGGTCGTTATTCAGCGTGTAGGTCCAGACGCCGGACGTGGCATTCAGCACAAAGTTGCCATAGGCGCCCAGCCCGCCGGCACGGTCGGTGGCGCCGTTCTGGGCGACAAAGTCGCCGCTCCCCAGCGCCAGTGTGCCGGTGGCGGTGTTGGCGGAGTTATCGTCTTCCGTCACGACCCCGGTCACGGTGCCGGTGATGGTGTTGGCATTGATGGTGATCGTGAAGTCAATGGTATCGGTGTTGCTGTCGTTGTCCGTCACGGTGTAGGTGTGCGTGGTCAACTCCTGCACCGTCTCCGGGATGCCGGACAGGACGTTGTCGGTCAGGGTCAGGCCGTCCGGCAGCGGGGCAAGGGTATAGGTCAATGCGCCGTTGCCGCCGGTGGCGGTCGGCAGCGTGACGGGAGTGATGCCCACGCCTACGGTGTAGGTCTGGGCGTCAATGGTGGTCGGGTTCAAAGTCGGGTCGTTGTCGGTAATGGCCACGACCAACGGCTCGGTGGGCAGGAACAGGTCGGCGCCAAAGCCGCCAATGGCGCCGAGGGTGGTCGACGCGCCGCCGGCAGTGTGGAAAATCGTAATACAGTTGTCTGCCGTTGACGGGATCGCCGTCCCTGCGGCACAGCCTTCGATTGTCTCGGCATCGGTGTCGTCTGTGATCATCAGGGGCAGCTCGGAGATGATTTGCCCGGGCGCATCATTGGGGTCAATGGTCGTGGAGACGCCAGGAACCTGGTAGTCCGCCGGCCCACCAGCTTCAAATTCACCGCCGGAAAAATCAAAATCAGCCGCGGAGGTGGCGCCCTCAAAATCCAGTGTTTCGCGGATGGACGCGGCGGAATTCATCGTGCCCGGACTCGGCCCGCCGTTGGGGTCAAGCGTGAAACGAATCGTGATGGCGCCGGAGCCTTCATTGACGCTCGCCGGAGCGACGCTGATGACGACCCTCGGCCGTAAATTTACCGTGATGGCAACGGTGACCGGGGCCGAGTCGGCACCGGCGGTGTCGGTGACGATCAGCGAAAATTCAAGGTCGGTGGCCGCCGTGACCGCCGGGGTCATAAAGGTCGGCATCGCCGGGGTGGTGGTATCCAGCGCCACCGGGTGCGAGGTGGCGGTGGGTCCGGTCTGCGTCCAGGCATAGGTGGCAATGCTGTCGTCGGCATCCTGGTCGCGGCTGCCGCTGCCGTCCAGCGTCGCCACGGTGCCGGTGTAGACGTCCATCCGCCCGGATTGGGCGTTGACCGGAAGGACGGCCATTGCCGTGGGGGCGGTGTTGATGCGGATGGCAATGGTGAAGGTCAGCACGTCGGTGTCGGTGGGGGCGGCATTGGTGTCGGTGTCGCTCACCGTGTAGGTGTAGGCGGTGGCAACCTGCACCGTCCCCGCCGCCGGGGCGCCGGTGATGGTGCGGGCGGCGGCGGTATAGGTCAGGCCGGTCGGCAATGGCGGGGTTAGCGTATAGGTCAGGGCGCCGTCGCCGCCGGTGGCCGCCGGCAGCGTGACGGCGCCAACGTCAAGGCCGACGGAGTAGCGCTGGACGGGGATGGTCGCCGGACTGAAACCCGGCACGTTGTCGGGGTTGACGGTGATGGTGACGGTGTCGGCGGGGGAATCATCCGTGCCGTCGTTGACGACCAGTGTAAAAATCAGGGTGGTGGCGCTGGACACGTCCGGGGCCGTGAAGGTCGGCATCGCCGTGGCGGGGCCGGTCAGGGTCACAGAGGGGGCGCCGCCGGTGTGCGTCCAGGTGTAGGTGTCAATGGCATCGCCGGCATCCGGGTCGCTGGAACCGCTGCCGTCCAGCGTGACGGGGGTGCCGACGGTGACTGTTTGTGGAGCGCCCGCCGCCTCGGCCACCGGAGCGTCATTGGCGCCGGTGACGGTGATCGTGACCTCCCGTGTCACGCCGGAGTCAATGGCGGAGACGACGGTGAAGACATCCGTGACCATGGCGCCGGCGGCCAGCGCGTGGGTGACGGCGCCCTGGGTGGTGGCGGGGTCGTTATTCAGCGTGTAGGTCCAGACGCCGGACGTGGCATTCAGCACAAAGTTGCCATAGGCGCCCAGCCCGCCGGCACGGTCGGTGGCGCCGTCCTGGGCGACAAAGTCGCCGCTCGCCAGCGCCAGTGTGCCGGTGGCGGTGGTGGCGGAGTTATCGTCTTCCGTCACGACCCCGGTCACGGTGCCGGTGATGGTGTTGGCATTGATGGTGATCGTGAAGTCAATGGTATCGGTGTTGCTGCCGCTGTCCGTCACGGTGTAGGTGTGCGTGGTCAACTCCTGCACCGTCTCCGGGATGCCGGACAGAATGTTGTCGGTCAGGGTCAGGCCGTCCGGCAGTGAGCTGATGGTATAGGCCAGCGGCGGATTGCCGCCGGTGGCGATCGGCAGGGTCACGCTACTGATGCCCGCGCCCACGATGTAGGTCAGGGCGTCAATGGTGGCCGGGTTCAAAGTCGGGTCGTTGTCGGCAATTGCCAATACCAAAGGCTCGGTGGGCAGGAACAGGTCGCGACCAAAGGCGCCTATGTCGCCAAGGTTGGTCGCCGAGCCGCCGGCGGTATGCCAAATCGTAATACAGTTGTCTGCCGTTGCCGGAACCGGCGTCGTTCCTGCGGCACAGCCTTCGGTTGTCTCGGCATCGGCGTCGTCTATGATCACCAGAGGCAGATTGGAGATGATTCGCCCGGGCGAATCACTGGGGCCGATGGTCGTGAAGAAACCCGGGACCTGATAGTCCGCCGGCCCACCGGCTATGAAATCGGCACTGGGAAGACCAAAATCGGCCTCAGATGTGGCGCCTTCCAAACCCAGTGTTTCGCGGATGGACGCGGAGGAATTCAGCGTGTTCGGACTCGGCCCGCCGTTGGGGTCAAGGGTGAAAAGAATCCTGATTGTGCCGGAACCCTCATTCACGCTCGCCGGTTCTGTGCTGATAACCACCCTCGGCCTTAAATTCACCAGCATGTCAACAGTGACCGGGGCCGAGTCGACGCCGGCGGTGTCGGTGACGATCAGCGAAAATTCAAGGTCGGTGGCCGCCGTGACCGCCGGAGCCGTAAAGGTCGGCATCGCCGGGGTGGTGGTATCCAGCGTTACAGGGTGCGTGGTGGCGGTGTCGCCGGTCTGCGTCCAGGTGTAGGTGGCAATGCTGTCGTCGGCATCCTGGTCGCGGCTGCCGCTGCCGTCCAGCGTCGCCACGGTGCCGGTGTAGACGTCTATCCGCCCGGATTGGGCATTGACCGGAATGACGGCCATTGCAGTGGGGGCAGTGTTGATGCGGACGGCAATGGTGAAGGTCAGCACGTCGGTGTCGGTGTCGGCGACGTTCATGTCGCTGTCGCTCGCCGTGTAGGTGTAGGTGGTGGCGACCTGCGCGGCGCCAGCCGGGGCGCCGGTGATGGTGCGGGCGGCGGCGGTATGGGTCAGGCCGGCGGGCAGGTTCGGGCTAATGGCATAACGCAACGCGCCGTTGCCGCTGGTGGCCGCCGGCAGCGTGACGGCGCCGACATCCACGCCCACGACGTAGCGCTGGGCGGCGATGCTCGCCTCATCGCCGAATGCCGGGGCGGTGTTGAAGATAACCGGCACCGTGCCGGTCATCAGGTCTTCGTCGCCCATGTGTCCGGTGGCGAGTACCGTCACCGACAGCGTGCCGTCGGTGGTGACGGCGCCGGTGTGGGCCAGCGTCAGCGTGGCAACGGTGTTGCCGGTGCGGGTGACGCCGCTTATCGTCACCGTCCCGCCGACGCTCCCGGGCAGGAGTGTGAAGTCGTTCATATCCAGTGCGGAAGACTCCACATATTCGGTGTTCACCAGCGTCACCGTCACCATGGCGCCGTCCAGGTTGGTATCGGTCAGCGACGTCGGCGCGGCCAGTGTCGCCGTGACCCTTTCCGCACGGGCGACCCGGATCGTGTAGGTCTGCGTCGTGGCGCCGTCCACGGCGGTGACTTCAATGGCAATATCGGTGGTCATGCCCACGGCCAGGTCGATCCCGCCGCTTGCGGCGCCACTGTTCACATTAGCGCCGTTGACGGTAATGGTGGCGCCGGGCTGGCTCGCCGTCGGCGTGACGGTGATGGTGGCGACGCGGTTATGGACGGCCACGGCGTAGTTGGTGACGGCCACGTCAAACGCCGGGTCCAGTTCGCCGTCAGCAATCTCCAGGCCGCTCAGGGAGGTGTCCACCATGACGAAGGCGGCCAGTTGCGCCTCGGTGATGCGCAGGCAGTCGGTACCGGTGTTGGCCGCTTCAATCAACGGGGCCTGGAGCAGGGAGCAGACGAAGTGGGCGGCTCTGCCGGTGGCGTCAACAACAAGCCCTCTGAGTCCAGTGGTGGAAACGGCGACCAGCGTATCCACCACGTCGTCAAAGATGCCGGCGGGCAGACCGGTGTCCGGCGTGAACGGGTTGCCTCGCACAATCAGGTCCTCAAGCGATTCCAGACCGGCAAACACGCCGGCCTCCAGCGAATCAAGGTTGTCGTCGTCCAAAAACAACTCTTCAAGCAAGCGCAAGCCGGCAAACACGCCGACCTCCAGGACGGCAAGCTGCCCGTTGTTGCCCAGGCTCAACGTGACCAGCGCATCCAGGCCGGCAAAAATACCGGCGGGCAGCGTGGTGAGGCTGGTCCCGCGCAATTCTAATTCTTCAAGCGCCGACAGGCCGGCAAAAATATCAACGGGCAGTGTCGCGATTCTGGTGTTCCTCAAATTCAGCGTCGTCAGCCCCACCAACCCGGCAAAATCGCCGCTTCGCAAGGCCGGGATGTTTGCACCAGACAGATCAAGATTCGTCAGCGCAGCCACATTGGGCACGCTCGTGCATTCAACGGCGCTTCGGGAGGCGACAATCGCATTCCGCACCTGCGTCGTGCGCCGGCATACGTTGGCCCCGGCGCTGGCCGTCACCGGCAGGGTATTGGTACGCAGGTCGCCGGTGCCGGTGTGTGCGGAGTCCAGTACCGTCACGGAGATGACGCCGTCGGTGGTGATGTCGCTGCCGGTGTACTCCAGCGTCAGGACGGCCTCGTTCGCGCTGGTGCGCTGGACCGTGGCCGCCACGCTCACCGTCCCGTCCAGGGTCTCGCTCACGGTGAAGTCGGCCCCCGTCAGCGCTGTCATGTCCACAAAGTCGGCGCGGGCCAGCGTCACCTGCACAACCCGGTCACCGGCCGTGTTGCTGAACAGCCTCGCTTCGGTCAACGGGACGGTGGCCGCCAGCGCAGCAGAAGCCCCCCCGCGCGTCACCATCACCACGTAACGCATGGTCGTCATGGTATCGGCGGCGGTCACCTCAATGGTAATGGCCGCCGGCGTGTTCGCCACCAACGGCACGGCGGCGCTGGCGCTGCCGCTGGGCACCGTGGCGCCGTTGACGCTGATGGCGGCGCCGTTCTGGTTGGCGACCGGGGTGACCGTGACGCTGGCCACATTGGCGTCGACACCCGCGTCGTAGGCGGTGATGGTCGGCTCAAAGGCCGGCATCAAGTCGCCGACGGACAGCGACAGCGCCCGCAGCGAGGCATCAACCGCCGGGAAGGCGGCCAGGTGCGCCTCGGTGATGCGCAGGCAGTCGCTGACGCCGGTGGTGGCGGCGACTACGGCGCCGGCGTCCGCACGGGAGCAGACAAAATGGGCCTGGCGGACGGCGTTGTCCACGATGAAGTCGGTGTCAATGTCGCCCAGGGTGTTCAGCACGCCGTCAAAGATGCCGGCGGGCAGTCCGCCGGCGGTGAACGGGTTGCCGTTCAGCCGCAGCATGGCGAGCGCGTCCAGCCCGTCCAGGTCACTGCGCCGCAGCGCCGTGAGGCCCTGGCTGGACAGGTCAAGCGTGGGAATGGTGGCCAGGTCGGGGACGTCGGTGCAGTCGCCGCCGGTGGAGCGGCGGACGATTTCGGCCCTCACCGGCGGCATGCGCCCGCAGATGTTGGCGCCGGCGGACACGGTCACGGCCAGGCTGCCGGCGGCCAGTTCGTCGGTGCCGATGTGGCCGGAGGCCAGCAGCGTGACGAAGAAGCGGCCTTCAGCGCTGATGTCGCTGCCGACGTAGGCGAGCGTGAGCACGGCTTCGGTGGTGCTGCTGCGTGCTGCGCCGCTGATGCTGATGCTGCCGTCTATCGTGTCACGCACGACGAAGTCATCCGCCATCAGCCCGTTGCCGGCGACAAAGTCGGTGCCGGTCAGGGTGACGGTGACGGTCGGCGGCGTGGCGGCAAACAGGGCGGCCTCGGTGAGTGTGCCGGTGAGGACGGCGGTGTCGGCAGCGGCCGCCGGGCGGGTGACCATGATGGTGTAGGCGCCGGTGGTCATGCCGTCCGGGGCGGTGACTTCAATGGTGATGTCGGTGGTCATGCCCTCGGCCAGGGTGATCTCGCCGCTGGTGGCGCCGCTGTCCACGTTGACGCCGTTGACGGTAATGGTGGCGGCCTGGGCGCCGATCCGGGCGGCGGTGGGCGTGACGGTGACGGTGGCGACGCTGTTGGGGACGGCGACGGTATAGGTGGTGGTGGTGAGAGCAAACGCCGGGGCGAGGATGCCTGCGGAAATGGCCAGGTCCCTTAAGGCGGTGTCGGTCCGCAGGAAGGTATTGAATTGGGCGGAGGTGATCAGGGGGCAGTGACTTTCCGTCGTGACACCCTCACGGGCGCTGGGATCAGCGGCCACAATGCGTTCAACGTCGGGATGTGAGCAGGCAAAGTGGGCGGCTCGGACGGCGTCGTCCACTCCAAAGCCGCTACGCATGCTTTCGTTGGTGGCGTTGAATCCATTGATGCTTAGACGGTCAAAGACACCGACGGGCAGGCCGGTTCCCGGGGTCCACGGGTTGTTGAAGAATGTCACGGTGGCCAAATTAAAGCTGTTAATACCGTTAAAAATCGTTGCAGGCAGTTCGGTGAGGCGGTTGTTGTCCAACGTCAATTCAGTCCCAATGTTCGGCACCCCCTCAAAGATGTCGGCGGGCAGGGACTCAAGAAGGTTGTTGTGCAAACGAACACCAAAGAGGCTGTCATCCAGGCCGTCAAAAATTTCGGAGTCAAGGGAGACGAGCCGGTTGTTGTTCAAAAGCATGCCTTGAAGTGCCGACAAGTCGTCAAAGACGTCAACGGGCAGCGTGGCGAGGCGGTTGGACTCCAGTTCCAGAGTTTGAAGCCTCGTCAGGCCGGCGAAGATATTGTCAGGCAGGGTTTCAAGTTGGTTGCCGCTCAGGTCCAGGACTATTATCCCCGTCAGGCCGGCGAAGTCGCCGGGTTGCAGCATGGTGATGCCCCGGTTCTCCAGGTCAAGGGGGCTGCCGGGTGAATCGAAGAGCGTCGCCAGGTCATCCACGCTGGTACATTCGCTGGCCGAGGACTCGGCGAGAATCACATCCTGCACCACCGGCGTGCGGCCGCAGATATTGACGCCGGCGCTGGCGGTAATGTCGATACTGCCGGCGTCCAGGTCGTCGACGCCGGTGTGCCCGGAGGCCCGTACCGTGACCGACAGGGTGCCGTCGCCGGTGATGTCTTCGTCGTCATAGGCCAGGGTCAGCGTGGCGACCTGTGAGCCGGTGCGGGTGACGTCGGTCACGGTCACATCCCCGGCGATGGTGTTGCTCACGATGAAGTCGTTCGGCCCCAACATGGCGGCGGCGGCGTAGAGGCTGCCGGTCAGCGTGACGGTCACGGTCGGCGCCGTTTCGGCAAACAGGCCGGCCTCGGTCAGGGGGCCGGCCAGCGTGGCGGTCGGCGCGACAACTTCAATGGTGAAATCCAGCCGGGCGGAGTCGAAGTCGTTCATATTCACGTCGCTGTCGTGGACAATATAGGTGTAGGGGGTTGCGGGCTGCGCCATGGTCGGCGTGCCGGCGAGGGTGCGCTCGGTCAACGTCAGGCCGGGCGGCAACGCCGGCTCAATGGAATAGGTCAGCATCTGGAAATTCACGCTGCCGCCGAATGCCTGCGGCAGGAGGATGGGATTGATGGCCACGTCCTCCAGGTAGGACAGGGGGGCAATGCTGTTCTCCGTGTTGCTGAACACGGGCCGTTGCTGGCCAGCCTGGTTGAGGGTGTCAATGTCGAAGGTCAGTGAGTCGGTGTCGCTGTTGTCGGTATTGATGTCGCTGTCGCTTACTCTGTAGGTGTAGCGAATGCGTTCATTCGTGCCCCCTCCGCTGCCGGAGAGGATGCGTCCGGTCAGGGTCAGGTCACGGGGCAATTGCGGGGTGATGGTATAGGACAGCGGGCCGTCGCCGCCGGTGGCCGCAGGCAGGGTCAGCGGCGTAATGTTTACGCTGGCAATATAGATTTGGTCGTCAATGTTGGCCTCATTCCCAAACGCCGGCGCGCCGGCGGTGTCGGCCAGCGTGGCCATCAGGACATCGGAGAGGGCGAAGAAAGGATGGAAGTCCCCAGGCGGTGCGGTGTTACTGCCCGAGCCAAGTCCTTGTGTATCGGTCGCCGTGTTTATCGCCACCGAAACCGATGTGATCCCTGTCCCCGATTCATCCGCTCCCAGATGAAAATTTCTTGTTCCATCGTTTCTGGACCCGGTAAATATCTGAACGTCTCCGGCAACAGTGGCGCCCTGTTGGTCTCTCCCCTCATCCGTGTCCCAGGTGGCGTCGTAGAGGTCGTTGTAGTCGTCGGCGACTTTGCGGCCCCTGTAGTAAAAGGTGCGAATGTTGGCGCCGGCGCCGGTGGTCATGGTGTTTTCGCGGGCACTGACATCAAAGGTGGAACCGAGTACGCGGAACGTGATGCCGGCAAACTCGGGGACGGCGTCGGCCTGACCCTGGAGGAAGTTGTTGTATTCGGTGATATCGGGGTTGCCGGCGCCCCCCGGAGTGCTGGTGATGAACAGGATGCGGTAGCTGTCACCGGTGGTGAGGCAGTCGGGGACGATGCCGGTCCAGGTGACCATGCCGTCGCAAGGGTCCGCCTCCTGGGCGAAGGCCGGCGCCGGGACGAGAGCCGCCGATACCAACAGGAGGGTGGCCAGGTGTTTCAACATGTCAGCGCAACGCGGGTAGTGTGGATTTTTTCGGGGGGGGGGGGGGGTAAGATTGCACCGCCGACGTCACCGCAGCGTGAGGTTGGGGCGAGTGGCGAAGGTTGGAATCAAGACGATGCGGCATGGAATTTTCGCTATGTGGTTTATTGACAACGTGAATTGGAATCACGGCAGGATTGTCATATATCTACTGCCCGGCCATCCATCTTGTCTTTCCGGGCGCCATGCCTGTTTTCAGATGCGGCCGCGTCACTCGGTCGCGACAATATATCGCAGCGGCACAGGATATGACAAGCCGGTGTATGGGTCCAATACCTTTGGCACTGTGGCAGTTGTTGGAAGCCGAATTGTATCGGAGTTTGCAGACCGAGGCTATGGTGGGGAATGACGGTGTTATATTCGACCAGCCAGGCGGCCATTTTGCGGTTAAACAAGGCCAGGTCAGTGAACAGTAAGTCAGCGTGATAATCCACGAACTGCTCCTGTATGGTGCGGTTGAAGCGCTCACAATGGGCATTCATGTTGGGTGATCTGGGGTAAGTCCACCAGTGGACAATACCGAGCTGATGAAGGCGTTGCTGGAAATCGCCCATGAACTCAGAACCGTTATCGGAGAGCAGGATTCAGGCGTGAGCGCGACGACGTTGCCGGCGTTGTGTTTGAGGGTCTGACGCCAGCGATAGAGCGTACGAATGCTGACCTTAAAAGCCTCGCTGGCAGCGATTTTGCCGTGCCGATCGGAAAATTTCAGGATCGCAAGGCGGTGTTGGGCATGTTTGGAAGTCATCCCCCAAACATGCCCTGAATGGGCTACTCGGTAAAACCCCCGGATGCGGTATCCGGTATGGTGAATTTGCATGGCGCTCCTCTTGGGGCGGAGTGCCAAAGGTTTCTGAGCTTATACAAATATCTAAAGTTGCTCTGATGAAGCGACAATCTCACCAACAACAGCAGATTCACCGGTAATCTCAAACTCCAACAAGACAGGATCAATAGACAGAATGCCGGCAGCGCGTTGCTTACCGATTGGACGATCACGGAACCAGGCCGCGTGCGGGTCCGTATCAAGACCAAAGCCTGAGATGACCGTAGCAAAGTGATCGATGCTATTGAACATGGAAGTCCACTCATTACGGGCCTCAACAGTGATGCCGTAATCTACCCCGGTGAATACACGCGCCTTCTGTGTGAAGTCCGCGATTTCCTTGACAGTAGACAGTATCAGCCTGGTCTTCGGAGGCACCGACACCGAGGTTATTGTAGACCGTGAGGTTGACTCTGTATTTCCCCACTGGCGCTCGTAGCTGGATGAGACTTCAGCGGTAATCGTAGTCTCGCCTTGAACCACACCCACACTATAACCGAACTTCTGTTCAATAGCTATCGAGTAACCCACGCCAACAGTCTGCGACAATGTCCGCTCAGCTGAAGAGCTATGCGCATACTCACGGGCAATAGTAGCCACTGAGTTGTTGCTAATGGTGCTTATCTGCGAATCAATCCTGGTACTATTCGAGACAACCGGATTGTCAAACTCAGTATCTACAAGGGTGGTCGGCCGGATATTTGAGAACTCGATATAGCCCTCGTCTCCAAGGCTGCAACGCAACGTCCCGGCTTTTGGCAGGCTATACCATTCGGCCCGACCACGTTGGGGGTCATTCCCCGTGAAATGCCCGCCGTTGTAATGGTTCCAGGCATTTCTGGGTAATGGTTTTAGAATGTGAAAGCCGATGTCTCTGGCGGTAGATTGCAGTGCTGCGAGCACTTCTGGTGTAATCGACATGATAATGCGTCCTCGTAATTGGTAAATGTCTCTGGATGAAGAATTACAACACAGGAAGGATAACCGCCCTGTTTCCCAAAATCAAGGAAATGTATGGGTCCAATACCTTTGGCACTGTGGCAGTTGTTGGAAGCCGAATTGTATAGGAGTTTGCAGACCGAGGCTATGGTGAGGAATGACGGTGTTATATTCGACCAGCCAGGCTGGACTGGTCACATCTATTGAACCACTTCACGCGAGATTGAAGAGGATGCGGGATGGGGGGTGAAAAAAGCCGCTTAACTGGGTTGTCACAAAATGCGAGACTACTCCAGAGTTAGTTATGGTCAGAATCGGTGTATACAGTAGAAACTTCCACTAACAAACAAAAAGTAAGATACGCCATGATTTATACTGGGCAATACTTGCTTCGGCGTTTTCATGTCAAGGTATTTTCGGGGTCGGCTGTTGGGGTGGTGGACTGATCAGGTCAACTGCGTTTGATTTTACAGTGGCGGGCGCTTTTTTTACGTTTGGGGGATCAAGTACACAGTCTGATCCAGGCTCGTCCAATTTATGTTTTTTCGTGAAGTTGATTAGAAAATTGTAATATTTATCGCGTTTATAGTGTTTCACACACCAATAGGCCCAATTTATAGGAGTCTTTAGAACATCCTTGTACTTTTTAAATGTCCCAACATGATCGATTACAAAGACAGCACTTTCCATTACATTTATATAATTACCAATAGCTATCATTCTTGCCTCTTCTTTCAATTTTCCTTCAGGCATTGCTTTAGCCTTTACTTTATCTTCTAAATATTTTCGGCCTCCATCCGCAACCTGAAACAGGACACTGGAAGATGTCTGAAGATTCAGTGCAGTCTTTTCTAGCTTATGGTTAATACAGCTTGTTACTACGGAAACAATCAGAGACACACAGGAAAGCAACAGGGCCATAGTAGTGGCTGATTTTTTAAATAATTGCATAATCTTTTTCAGATTTTCCAAAACAGATATTATTCCTTCTCAATCCACAGTTTATTATCATCTTACAATTCGTGACCTTATCCGATTCCCGGAGGCGGCTTAGGAGGACCTAATTCAGGAGACCTAGGCACATCAGACGCAGGCGGAGATGGAGGCGCAGGCGGAGGCGAAGAAACGGGGGTGCCAAAACCACCGGGGGTGCGCACACCTGATTCATAACGCGACTCATTAACTTCTAACCCAAATTCTGGTAGAAAAGCCCCTATTCCAGTTTTCCCTTGCCCAAACACAAGATCCATATTTGAGGCCAACACAAAGACCATAAGCACAAACAGTAATAATTTATTCTCTATAATCATGATATGTTTATTCATTTTGGATTCTTTCGTAGTTGTTGTCGCGCAAAAGTGTGTGGCAGAAGGTAGCGGAAATTAAAACCGAACTTTCAGTATCTTGTCAAGTAAATGCATGGGTCCAATACCTTTGGCACTGTGGCAGTTGTTGGAAGCCGAATTGTATCGGAGTTTGCAGACCGAGGCTATGGTGAGGAATGACGGTGTTATATTCGACCAGCCAGGCGGCCATTGTGCGGTTAAACAAGGCCAGATCAGTGAACAGTACGTCCTCGTGATAATCCACGAACTGCTCCTGTATGGTGCGGTTGAAGCGCTCACAATGGGCATTCATTTTAGGTGATCTGGGGTAAGTTCACCAGTGGACAATAAGTGGCGGCGGCCGGTAGTGTTTGGGTTTGCGTGTTTTGCGGGTACGCCGCAGTGGTTTGAGGCGCCCGGTGGGTGAGAGACGCGCGGGAGCGTGGCGCATTGTATGCGGGTCTTTGGCAATGAGGCGCCCGATGGTGGAGACGCGCGGCAGCGCCAGGCGCCGCTGTGCGCACCAGTCGCGTAATAACACATGGAGTTTGGCCTTGCCGAGGTTGGGGTATTGTCGACGCAACTGCCGGATTTGCTCGCTCAGGACCGGTGGCGTGAGCGGTCGGCGGCGCCGGTGCGGAGCACAGGATTCAGGCGTAAGCGCGGCGGCGGTGCCGGCGTTGTGTTTGAGGGTCTGACGCCAGCGATAGAGCGTACGAATGCTGACATTAAAGGCCTCGCTGGCAGCGATTTTGCCGTGCCGGTCGGAAAACACCCCGATCGCAAGGCGGTGTTGGGCATGTTTGGAAGTCATCCCCCAAACATGCCATGAATGGGCTACTCGGTAAAACCCCCGGATGCGGTATCCGGCATGGTGAATTTGCATGGCGCTCCTCCTGGGGCGGTGTGCCAAAGGTTTCTGAGCTTATACAGCCGGGACGATAGTGAGGACGCGAGCCGGTGCGCACCGGTGGCTGATGACTGCCGCCGGGGGTTTCCATCGTCGCGGCCTGGTGGGGACAATCTTCAGTGTCAACACGTTCTGCTTCCCGGCCGACGGACAGGACGGATGCTCTTTCGCGCCGTTACCTGCCCAGGCCTTGCAACCTTTTGAGCATCAGCTCGCGATTGATGCGTGCCTCTTCCAGGGACGGGTCCAGCTCAAGCGCGCGGTCAAAACTCCGCAGCGCGTCCTCTGTCCGGTTCAGCCTGTCCAGGGCGACGCCCATGCCGGAATAGAATTTGGCGAACCCGGGCTCCATCTCAATCAGGGTCTCAAAGATGTCCAGCGCCTCCTGGTAACGCCGTTGCCGGAGCCGCAGCGCGCCCATGGGATTCAGGATATTTGATGAGTGCGGGGCCATCCGCAGCGCGTGTTGCAAATATGCCTGCGCCTCTTCAAGCCGGCCCCGCTCCAGACTGATCATGCCCAGGCCGGTCTTCGCCCAGACATCGTCGGGGCGCTGCGCCGTGGCGGTGCGATAGGCGGCCAGCGCCTCCTCCGTCCGGCCCTGCTGGTGGTACTCTCTGCCGAGGTTGTAGTAGGCGTTTCTGGCTTGCGGGTTGAGAGAGATGATGTGGCGGTAGAAGGTCACGTTGTCGCGGTAGATGCCCGCCTGGTTCCAGGTAATCGCTCCCATGACCGCCAGCAGCAGGAGCGCCATGACCTGCGCGACCGTGCGCGCCGCCGCCGGCAGTGTGCCCAGGACGCGCGCCGCACCGGCCACCAGCGTCACCGTGATGCCAGCCATGGCCAGGTATTGATACCGGTCGGCGACAAAGGCAAACTGCATGTAGCCGTAGTCCACGAACCCCAGCGTCGGCGACAGCGTGATCACGAAAAACAACGCACCCGCCAGCGGCCCCCGGCCGATGCGTCCGCGATACCGCCACAGCAACGCCGCCGCCGCGCCGGCGGCCATGAGGCCGGCCCAGGCCAGCGGGTCCGCAACGCTGACCTCCCAGTGCGGGTAGATCACGGCCAGTTCCGCCGGCCACAGCAGTTTGCCCGCGTAGAACCACAACGCGCGCACCGCCAGCAGCCCATGCTCAACCCACGAGTACGCCTCCAGGGCAATGACTTCACGGCCCTTGTAGTACCACCAGTCGGCGAGGGTGATGCCCGCCGCCAGCAGCAGGAACGGCGCCACCGCTCGCACATTGGCCGGTGTCACGCGCCCCTGCTTCCACCAGTGCCAGAGCAGCAGCGCCGGCGGCAGCGTGACCACGATGGATTTGCACAACAGGCCCGCCACGAGCCACGCGAGCGCCTGGATGTATGACCTGCGGCTCCCGTCTTCGGTGAAGCGCAGGTAGGCGAGCACGCAGGCCAGGGAGCACAGCGCCGCCAGCAGGTCCTTGCGCCCGATGACCCAGGCCACAGGCTCCACGTGTACGGGATGCACGGCGAACACCGCCGCCGCGAACCAGGCGCCCGGCACGTCCCACCGCCGCAGCAGGCGCCACAACAGCACCGTGACCAACCCGTGCAGCAGCAGGTTGACGAGGTGAGAGCCAAGCGGCGCGAAGCCCCACAGCCGATGCTCCAGCCAGAAGGTCGTATAGAGCAGCGGCCAGTAATGCCCCTCGTTGACAATGGCATGAGGCTCAAACCAGATCTGCCACAGGCCGGCCACGCTCTGCACCGGCGCGGCCGTCGTGAACGCGGCGTCATCCCACACGAATCCCGCCGACAGCGCCGGAACGTAACTGACCGCCACCAACAGGCACAGCGCCGCGCCCGCGAAGGTCATAGAGGCCACAGGGGCGCCAGGGAAGATGCCGGGCGCGGGGGATGCCTCCGGCATCGGAGGCTTGCGCGGCGCGCCGTTGCCGTTTGGCGGCGTTGGCGTTCGGACGCGGGGGGCTTGCTTTCTCGCCATTTTACGCTGCCCGTGAGTGGAACGGCGGACGCCGCCGGCACGGAGTATACATGGGGCGCCTCGCCGTTTTTATTGCCGACCTTCGCTGGTCGTGGACTCAAAGAATCGCTTGCGCTGTTTGCGTGCCAGGGTCAGATTCGGGTCCAACGCCAATGCGCGGTCGTAATGGCGCAGCGCTTCGGCTTTGCGGTTGAGGTGAAACAGCCCGAAACCCACCAACTGGTGGGCTTGCGCGTCATCGGGATTGCGCGCAATCACCTGTTGCGCCGACGCCAATGCCTCCGCATACCGCCCCTGGTTCATCCGCACCACGGCGATGTTCCTCATCGCGTCATGATGCTGCGGGTTCAGCCGCAGCGCCTCGCGGAAGCGCGCGACCGCTTCCTCGCGGCGGCCCTGGTTTGCCAGCAGCGTGCCGGTATTGATCAGCGCCACGGCAAGGCCCTGCATCGCGTTTTGGTGCTGCGGGTTCAGCCGCAACGCCTCACGATAGCGCGCGATGGCTTCTTCATGACGGCCCTGCCTTGCCAACAGCACGCCGATATTGTTGAGCAGGTCAGGACTATCCGGTCGCAGTTCAAGGGCGGTGTCGTAGGCGGCATGCGCTTCCCCGTAGCGCCCCTCAGTCTGCAGGTAGTTCCCAAGCGTGTGGTGGGCGTCGCGGGCCTGCGGGTTGTGGGCGATGACGTGGCCAAAGAAGGTGACGGGGTCGCGGTAGAGGCTGGCCTGGTTCCAGGTGAGGAGGCCTGCCACCGCCAGTATGGCCGCCCCGGCCGCCCCGATGGCCATTCGCGCCGGACGTGTGCGGCGCTCCGGCAGCGCGTTGAGACCCCGTTGACAGGCACGGCTCGCGGCGGCGGCCACGACGGCGATCAGGCCGATGCCGGCAAGATATTGATAGCGGTCGGCGACAAACGAGGACAGCATATAGCCGAAGTCCACGAAGCCCAGCGTCGGCGACAACGCCACCGCAAAGAACAGCACGCCGGCCAGCGGCCCGCGACCAAGTGGCCGGCGCCAGCGCCATAACACCGCCACCACCGCCGCGAAGCCCACCGCGCAGCCCCAGGCCAGCGCGTCACCGATGCCTGGCTCCCAGCGCGGATAGACCCCGATCAGACCCGCCGGCCACAGCAGTTTGCCGGCGTAAAATGCCAGGGCGCGCGCCGCAATCAGCCCGCGCTCAAGCGGCGAATACGCGAATGATGTGGGTTGGTTGCCGATGTAATAGACATACTCGGCCAGCACGATGCCCAGCCCCACCAGGAAGAACGGCAGCGTGCGGCTGCAATCGGCCATGGTCACGCGCCCGTGCCGCCACCAGTGCCAGAGCAACAGCGCCACCGGCAGCGTGATGACGATGGATTTGCTGAACAGGCCGAGTACGAATAACGCCACCGCCAGGAGGTAATGCCATCCTCGCCGCTCCCCTCGCGGCGTTTCCGTGAAGCGGATATAGGCGAGCACGGAGGAAAGATAAAACAACGTCGCCAGGATGTCCTTGCGCCCGATGACCCACGCCACCGACTCCACATGCAGCGGATGCACCGCGAAGACCGCCGCCGCGAACCACGCGCCGGGGACATCCATCTGCCGCAGCAGGCGCCACAGCAGTAACACGACACCGGTATGCAGCAGCAGATTGACGAGGTGATAGCCGAGTGGCGCCAGCCCCCACAGTCTATGCTCCAGCCAGAAGGTGGTATAGAGCAGCGGCCAGTAGTGGGCTTCGTATTGACTTAGCTCACGCGAGCCAAGCCAGATTTCTGCCAGCCCCGACCAGGTGTGAAGCGGCGTGGCCCTGGTCAGTATCAGGTCATCCCACAGGAATCCCGCCGACAGCGCCGGAACGTAACTGACCACCACCAACAGGCACAGCGCCGCGCCCGCAAACGCGATATGGGCACGATGGGACATGCCGGGCGCGAGGGGGGATGCCGCCGGCATCGGAGGCTTGCGCGGCGCATCGTTGCCGTTCGGCGGCGTTGGCGTTCGGACGCGGGGGGTTCGCTTTCTCGCCATATGATGGTGCCCTTGAGGGGATGGCGGGTGGGCTATGATCTTTTACGGCGCCGGCGTCCCTTCGTGGGCATACAACGCGTTGTGCGGCTCATGCAGGATGGACGATCAAGGTTGACGGTCTCATCAGGGCAGGGCGTCCTTAACCGGCCTTGCGTGAGCGCACCGCTCCTTTCACCGCATCCTGAATACGCTTGATCCCACCTTCCACGTCACGTCCAAGATGAATCCGAATCACGCGCCGGTTGCGGGCGACGAGACTTTTCATATCTCCCAGGGCTTGCGCGGCGGCCAGCACACCGAAGGAATACGGCTCTCCGGGAATCGCCAGGTCCGGATCCGCATCCGCCGTCACCTGAAAAAACACCCCGGTATTGGGCCCCCCTTTGTGCAGTTGGCCGGTGGAATGAAGAAAACGCGGGCCGTATCCCAGGGTCGTGGCCACCTGCTTCGCGTCACGCACGGCGGCACGAATACGCCGGAAGCGGTCGTGGATGGCCGGGGTGCGTTCGACGTAGGCGTTGATTGCCACATAATCCCCGGACTGCACACGGGACAGATGAGCGGCCACCACCTGGGCCAGCGACGATGCGCCCTGCAACGCCTGTTGATTCGCGTCGTCGGCGAAGAGACGAATGTCGCCATCCGTGACCATGGGCGTCTCCTCCGGCAATCGCCCGTTCTTCTGAAACTGTTCAAGATAGGCCCTGGTGAAATCCTTGCTCTCCTGCACATTGGGTTGATCAAACGCATTAATGCCCAGCAGCGACCCTGCGGTGGCCACGGCAATTTCCCAGCGAAAAAACTCCTGCCCGAGATTGATGACATCCGTCACGTCAATGCGGATGACCGGATGCCCTGCCGCTTGCAGAGCGTCAACCGCGGCATCCTGTTTCGGATCCGCTCCTTCCGCACAGCGGAGATACGCAAACACACGATCCGCGCCATAGACCTTCGGCGCGCCCAACGGTTCATCATCAACGGGAATAATGCCCCGACCTTCTTTCCCCGTACTTTCGGCAATCAATTGCTCAAACCAGCCGCCCAGCGCGCTGACGGCGGGAGAGATGATAAACGTCACCTTGTCCCGACCGGCTTTCGCCAGCGCGCCCAGGGTCGCGCCCAGCACCACCCCGGGATTGTCCGCCGCCGGCACGCTCGCATCGCAACTGAAACGCATCCGTTCGGCCCGGGACAGCAGCGCGCCCACGTCCACACCCATCAGGGCGGCCGGCACAATCCCAAAGTTGGATAAGGCCGAATAGCGCCCGCCAATTTCGGGCACACCGGGGAAAATTTCCCGGAATTTGAGTTCTTTGGCCATTTGTTCCAGGAGCGAGCCGGGATCGGTAATGGCGACAAAATGCTCGCCGGCGCGATCGCCCTTCACCTGCCGCATCCGTTCAAAGAAATACTTCTGGAACACCAGCGGTTCAGTGGTTGATCCGGACTTGCTGGCCACAATGCACAGCGTATGTTCAAGGTCCACGTGTGCTTCAAAGCTCTTCACTTGCGAAGGCACCGTGCTGTCCAACACGTGCAGGGCGGGACGGCCGGGGAGGACCCCAAAGGTCATGCGGCACACTTCCGGGCAGAGGCTGCTCCCGCCCATGCCCAACAAGAGGATATGTTGAAAGCCGGCATCCCTGACACTGTCGGCAAACGTCTGCAGCCGGGCGGCCTGCCCCACCTGCCGCTCGGACACGGACAGCCAGCCGAGGGCTTTTCGAATGATGGCCTGCGGAGCGGGGTCCTGATGCCACAGCGTGGGATCCCTGTCCCACAGTCTGCGAACAAAATTCTGCTCATGAAGCTCTGTGAGCGTGGCAGCAATGCCGGCATCGTAGGATCCCGCCGCACAGGTTTGGCGGTTGATTTCCGACCCAAGCAACTCAAGGCGTTTTCGGCTGATCGCCCCCATGAGTTGATCATGGGACGCGGCAAACATCCGCACACCGTTCTGACGCAGCTTGGCGGTCACCGCCGTCATCTCAATGCCGCATTCAGCAACCCGCTGCATGATCGCCTGCGCCTCGTCCACGCCTTCCGTGAGGGTGGCCGCGACGGTGCCATGATCCCGAAACGCCTCAAAGGTGGCGACGGGCATGGTATTCACCGTGTCGGGGCCAATCAGCCGATCCGCGTAATACGTATCCGGGTATTGCGGATTTTTCGTCCCGGTACTGGCCCATAACAGCCGTTGCGGCCGCGCGCCGTGCGGCGTCATCGCCTGAAAGTGCCGACTCGCAAAGATCTCCTGGTATTTCCGGTAGGCCATTTTGGCATTGGCAATCGCCACCTGCCCTTTCAGCCCTTCCAGCAACGCGCGTTTGCGCGCATCGGGCTGTTGCTGCAACGCGGCATCCAGGCGCTGATCCACCATGGTATCAATGCGACTCACAAAGAAACTCGCCACCGACGACACCCTGGACAGGTCCCCGCCATTCGCGCCGAATTTTTCGAGACCGCGAAGATAGGCGAGGGCGACCTGCTCGTACACGTCCACACTAAACAACAGGGTCACGTTGATGTTCACGCCCTGTCCGATCAACCGCTCAATGGCCGGCAACCCTTCCTCGGTTCCCGGCACTTTGATCATCACGTTGTCCCGATTGACCGCCTGCCACAGATGCCAGGCTTCTGCGATGGTTTCTTCGGTCTTGAACGCCAAATCGGGCGAGACCTCCAAACTCACGTAGCCGTCACGGCCTTTTGATTCCTGGTACACGCGTTTCAGCACATCCGCGACGTCCTGGATATCGCGAATGGCCAGCGCTTCATAAATCTGCTTCACGCCGACCATCCCGGCGGAGACACGCGTCAGTTCCTGATCGTAGTCCGCGCTGCCGGTAATGGCCCTGGCAAAAATAGACGGATTGGAGGTCACCCCCATCAATCCATCCTGCTCAATCATGGTGTTCAACTCACCCGACGTGATGAGTTGCCGGCAAAGATCGTCATACCACGGACTCTGTTCTGCCTGGCGTAATGCAACGAGAGGATTCATCATTCAAGACCTCGCAAGTAAAAAAATGTAGGAGCGCCATGCGGTGACACGCGGTGTCCATGGCAGACTCTTTTGACGCAACATTAACGAACGGAGGGGTTCCCCTGCCGCTTGACCTGTTGTGTGGCCGCGGCAACCACCCGATCCACGGTGAATCCAAAATGCGGCATTAAATCCTTCAGCGGCGCCGACGCCCCATAGGACGTCATCCCGATACTTTCTCCGGTTAACCCCACATATTGACTCCATCCAAACGTGGCGGCCTGCTCAACAGATACGCGGGCCGTCACCGCAGGCGGTAGCACCGAGTCCCGATAGGCCTGACTTTGCCGCTCAAAGAGCTCCCAGGACGGCATGCTCACGACGCGGGCCTGTATCCCCTGCCCCGTAAGCTCTTCATGGGCCCGCACACAGAGCGGGAGTTCGCTCCCGGATGTCAGCAGCAGCACGTCGGGCTTGCCGTTCCCGGCATCGGCCAGCACATACGCCCCTTTGGCAAGACCGTCAGCCGACGCATAGCGTGTCCGGTCCAACGTCGGCAACGCCTGCCGGGTTAAGGCCAGCACCACGGGGGTCTGTTGCAGTTGCATGATCACACGCCAGGCCTCCACCACTTCATTGGCGTCTCCCGGCCGAATCGTCACCAGGCCCGGAATGGCACGCAGCGACGCCAGTTGTTCAATGGGTTGATGGGTGGGGCCGTCTTCGCCCACGCCGATGGAATCATGGGTGAACACATAAATCACGGGAATCTGCATCAGGGCCGCAAGGCGAATGGCCGGGCGACCGTAATCGCTGAAAATCAAAAACCCGGAGCCATAGGGACGAACCTTTGAGAGCGTCATGCCGCTCAAGATCCCGCCCATCGCATGTTCCCGCACGCCAAAATGCAGATTGCGACCGTCTTCCGACCCGCTCTGAAAATCTCCAGCCCCGTCAAACGTCAAGCGCGTCTTGGTGGAAGGGGCCAGATCGGCGGAGCCTCCCATGAGCCAGGGCACGGCCCCGGCAATGGCATTGAGCACGGTGCCGGAGGACGCCCGGGTCGCCAGCCCCTTGGGGTCCGCGGGAAATTCCGATACCTGGCGATCCCAGCCTTCGGGAAGCTCCCGACGTTCCATGGCGGACAGATGATCCGCCAGGGCGGGATATTTTTTCCGATACGCCTGCAGCCGCGTGGTCCAGGCATCCCGTTCGGCCTTGCCGCGCGCGCCCATGCCGGATTGAAAATGCGCCGGCACTTCGTCGGGAACCAGGAATTTCGCATCCTCCGGCCACCCGTACTGCTGTTTCGTCAGACGGATTTCTTCTTCACCCAACGGCTCGCCATGCGCCTGATGCGTATCCTGTTTATTGGGCGCCCCAAACGCAATGTGGCTGTCAACGATAATCAGCGTCGGCCGGCCGGCTTCCTTCCTGAACGCCTTGAAGGCCCCCGTCAACGCGTCCAGATCGTTGGCATCATTGATGTGCATGACGTTCCAGTGATAGGCGCGAAACCGCGCGGCCACGTCTTCGCTGAAGGCCAGGGAGGTGCTCCCCTCAATGGTAATGCGGTTGTTATCGTACACCCAGCACAAATTCGACAACTTGAGATGACCGGCCAGCGAAGCCGCTTCACTGGACACGCCTTCCATGAAACACCCATCCCCGCACATGGCAAAAATATCGTAATTGACGATGTCAAACCCCGGGCGATTGAAATACCGGGCCTTCCACCGCTGGGCCATGGCCATGCCCACGCTGTTGGCCAATCCCTGCCCCAGGGGCCCGGTCGTGGTTTCCACACCCGGCGTCCAGTGATATTCGGGATGCCCGGGACATTTGCTGTTCAACTGCCGAAACTGCCTGATCTCGTCCAGGCTCACCGCCAACTCGTCGGTGGGCCGCTCCCCGTCACGCACCGCCCTGACGTGACAGAGATGCAGGATGGCATACAGCAACATGGACGCATGGCCCACCGACAGCACAAAACGATCACGATCGGGCCAGACGGGATCGGCGGGATCAAAACGCAAAAATCGATTCCACAGGCAATACACCACCGGCGCCAGCGCCATCGGCGTTCCCGGATGGCCGGAGTTCGCGGCCTGCACCGCGTCCATCGCCAGCGTGCGAATGGTGTTAATGCTCAGCTGTTCTATGGAGGGACGGTCGGCCATGGGCATCATGCCTTTCGTGCAAAGATGAATAACGCCTGATGGAACATCAGATCATACACCATCAACAACCTGCCGGGGTTCAGTGGCACTCGTCAGTGCATGCGCCAGAGGATACCTTGCCGAATGGCGTTTTGCCAAATCCGCGCACCAGTCAAGACGGCAGCATCCGCGGTTCATTGCAAATCCGCCTTCTTCGGCCCTATGATACGCTGTCATGAACGTCATTGTAACCCACCCGCGCAAAACGCTGACAGTGCAAGGCCCCCTCCACGTCTACCAGCTCCTGCAACAACTTGAGCTGACTCCGGAAGCCTACCTGGTGATCCGTGGAGACGAGCTGGTCACGGAGGATACGGTGCTTCAGGATTCAGACGCTGTTGAAATCAGATCCGTCATTTCAGGAGGGTCGCCACGCCATGCGCTGCCGTAAATGTTCCCATCCCGCGATTCTCAAAATGCCCAGGCACAATATTGCGTTGTGCAAGGACTGCCTGACCGAATTCGTGCATACCCAGATACATCGAGCCATCACGTCCCACCGGATGTTCACCCCCGACGACCGCATTCTTGTGGCGGTGTCCGGCGGCAAGGACAGCCTCGCGCTCTGGGCCATCCTGCTGAAACTCGGCTACCGGGCCGACGCCCTGTACGTGGACCTGGGCATCGGCGACTATTCACAGCAATCCCGGCACAAGGTGCAGCGTTTCACGGACACCGTGGCGGCCCCTTACCAGGTGACGCTGCATATTCATACGATTGAACAGGAACAGGGAGCCGGCATCCGGGAACTGGCGACGCTGGTCCATCGCCCGACGTGCGCCGCCTGCGGAACCATGAAGCGCTATCAGTTTAACCGCGTGGCCGTTGAGCGGGACTATGACGTGATGGCCACCGGGCATAATCTGGATGATGAAGCGGCCAGGCTGCTGGGCAACGTGCTCCACTGGCAGACGGATTATCTGGACAAACAGTCGCCCGTCCTGCCGGCCTCACTGGACGGGTTCGCCAAAAAAGTGAAGCCCCTGCATCGCCTGACCGAACGCGAGATTGCGGCCTATGCGTTGATCCATCGCATTGACTACATCGTGGATGAATGCCCGATGGCCAAAGGCTCCAAACTGCTGGCGTACAAACACGTCCTGAATCAACTGGAAACTGAATCACCGGGCACCAAGCATACCTTTTATCTGAAATTTCTGGATCGTCAGTCCACACCGCAAGACTCCCCTCACACCATGGCCGAACAGGACCGGCAAAATCTCCACCCCTGCACCACATGCGGCCAACCGACTTCTGCCGAGGTTTGCTCGTACTGCCGGATGATGGCGAAGGCGCGGGCGCAGGCCCAAACCGGCACTCCCGCGCATTGACCACACCGCGTTGACTGTGCCACATTCGCCTTTCTCACTCAACAATACTCATGTTCAGTGCTTGAGGAGTCACCTATGGCATCGGATATCAAACACAAAAGTCGTGCATTGACGGAAGGCCCCGGGCGGGCGCCGGCGCGGGCCATGCTGCGGGCCGTGGGACTTCGGGATGAGGATTTTTCCAAGCCGCTCATCGCCGTCGCCAATACATGGTCCGAAATCACACCCTGCAATATGCACCTGCGTGAACTGGCCGAGTCCGTCAAGGCGGGCATCCGCGAGGCTGGCGGGGTGCCGCTTGAATTCAACAGTGTGGTGGTGTCCGACGGGATCAGCATGGGCACCGAGGGCATGAAAGCCTCACTGGTCAGCCGTGAAATCGTGGCCGACTCCATTGAACTGGTCGTCCGCGGTCACCTGTTTGACGCGGTGGTGGCCCTTTCCGGATGTGACAAAACCATTCCGGGGACGGTCATGGCGCTGGCCCGACTCAATCTTCCGTCTCTGATGCTGTACGGGGGATCCATCATGCCCGGTCAGTTCCAGGGACGACAGGTCTCAATTCAGGACGTGTTTGAGGCGGTGGGGGCGCATGCGCGCGGCACCATGTCGGAGGACGCACTCCATGACCTTGAACGCGCCGCCTGTCCCGGCGCGGGCGCGTGCGGCGGACAGTTTACCGCCAATACCATGGCCATTGCGTTTGAATTTCTGGGAATGTCCCCGATGGGATTTAACGGCGTTCCGGCTTTGGACCAGAAAAAAGCATCCATCGCGGCCCAGTGCGGACCGCTCGTGATGGATCTGTTGAAGCGCGACCTGCGCCCCGCCGCCATCATCACGCGGGACGCCCTGGACAATGCGATTGCCGCGGTGGCCTCAACCGGCGGATCCACCAACGCCGTGCTTCACCTGCTGGCCGTGGCCCATGAGATGGGGGTAGCGTTGGAGATTGATGATTTCGATACCGTCAACCAGCGAACGCCGTTGATCGCGGATTTGAAACCGGGCGGCCAATACATGGCCGCGGATTTGTACCAGGCCGGGGGGACTCGTCTCGTCGCCAAACGCCTGATTGACGTGGGCTTGCTCAAGGGCGAATGCCTCACCGTCACGGGACGCACCCTCAAGGAAGAAGTCGCCACCGCGTCGGAAACGTCCGGTCAACGCGTCATCCGTCGCGTGGATGAGCCGATGAAACCGACAGGCGGTCTGGTGATTATGCACGGCAACCTGGCTCCCGATGGATGCGTGGTCAAAGTCGCGGGACATCAAAAGCTGACACATACCGGCCCGGCCAAAGTGTTTGATTGCGAGGAAGACGCGTTTGCCGCGGTGCGGAATGGAAAGATCGCGGACGGCGACGTCGTCGTGATTCGTTATGAAGGGCCGCAAGGGGGGCCTGGGATGCGAGAGATGCTCGGCGTGACCAGCGCCATTGTCGGCGCCGGACTTGGGGAGACCGTGGCCCTGCTGACGGATGGCCGGTTTTCCGGAGCCACGCATGGATTGATGGCCGGACATGTGACGCCGGAAGCCGCGCAGGGCGGCCCCATTGCGGCCGTCAGGAATGGGGACACCATCACGTTTGATATTCCGAATCGGCGACTTGATCTGGGCATTGCCGGGGATGAAATGCAGATCCGGTTACGCCAGTGGAGCGCCCGTCCTCCGACGTACACCGGCGGGGTCCTCGCGAAATACGCGAAGAGCGTTGGCTCCGCGTCACAAGGCGCCGTCACCTCGTAAGACCGTCGGCGCGGCTCCAGTGACCATTGCCAACAGCCGCAACCTGTGCCTTGTGTTGCGCCTTCGCGCAGAAGGTCGCCGACGACGCTCGCCGGCGAATCCCCCGTGCCCCCAAACATACATCCCAACGCCGCGCGAAGACATAAAACAGGCGGGAAGGATCGCGCCCTGCCCGCCTCGCCGCACACCCGATGACGCCTATGGTGTTTCCAATAAAACGTTTTCTTTGTAATGACTGATTCGGACGGGTTGGAACGCACGATCTTTTCTGCCCAGCGCCGCCCGCTGTTTGACTTCGTTCACAAAATCTTCAGGGCCATGAATCGGCGAATAGGTCAGGGTGACGAGCACATCCATGGACGGAGCATCACTGGGAGTCGGGATGGTAAAGACTTCCACCCGCGTTTCCTCGGGCTTGAGCACATTGTCCCGCAGGACGCTCACCGCTTCAAAGTCAAAGATCGTGGCTTGTCCGTGTTGATCACCAAAGACGCGTTCGTAGTAGCGTTGTTCGGAATACGTTTTTCGCAAATTTTTCCCCAAGATCGTGACATCCAGTTCCACGCGAGACCACCCCGGATGGGGCAGAGGTAAATTGTGCGGGACGAGACTCTGGATCGTGACGGTGACTTCGGATTCTTTCCCTCGCACTTCTGTCTTGACTTCCATGTTCACGGCATCGGCACGAACTTTTCCAAAACGACCGGGAAAACTGTGATTCGAAATTTTTCGGTTCCGCTCTCCGTTGGCTGATTCCCCAAAGGCCTCCGGCATATGACACGCCTGACACTGTTGACCCTGCTGCTGGGCTGCAGTCTGTTGCCAGGGACCCAGGAGATCCGGGAGTGTGTCATGCCCGGGCAAATTTTCATGACAGGCCACGCAGTACTGCGATTGGCCATACAACGCTAACGGGACAGACTGATGCGCCAGATTGTCCGCAGGCTTCTGATAGCTGCCGAACACGACTCGTCCGAGTTGATACGTCGGATGCGGAGGATGCTGGTTGGGGTCCACGTCTTTGATCAAGTGGCATTGCGAACACCCGACGCCATCCAGTGTCGGATCACCGGATGCAATTTCCTTGAGATAGACTGTCGCATGGTCCGGATATTCCAACACACTCGGCGCATGGCATCGGAAACACATTCCGCCGTCCGTGTCGTCAGAGGCCCTTCGATAGCGCTCTAAGGACACACGGAATGGTGCGCTGAGAATTGAACGGGATTGCGCGGAGGCTTCCCATTCTTCAAACACCCGCAAATGACATCGCTTGCATTTTTGAGAATGAGGGAACGCTTTGTCCAGCGGTTTCGCCGTTCCCTTCCCGGCGGCCACCGTGACCGTGCCGGTGACGGGAAGACCAACGACAAGCGCCAACAGGACGTTCGCCGCGAACATACCTGTCATCCAACGCGCCACATGGGAAAATGTTTTCATGACGCCGACCTCAACGCATCCCGCTGGCAGCCATGCAAAGGCTGTCAGGGCTCGGATTGCAAAGACTGTGTTCGGAACGTGAGCAACCGTTGCGACGCATAATCCATAATAATCGCTTTGGCGTTCTCTTGATCCCGTTCGTGCTCCAGCGTCGCAAGATATTTCGCAAGCAAGGCCTGGCCTGGTTCGGGAATCAAGGCATAGCGCAACGTGGCCTCGACGAAACTCGGAGCGGTCCCCGCTTCAACCTGTATTGAGAAAGGCACTTTCCGCGTTGTGCCTCCCTTGACAAGCGGGTTGGGAATCGGGCCACGAAGAATTTTTTCAAACGGCAGTCCAAAGTGTTCTTCGCTGGATCCAAGGACGTGCCCATCGGCGTCTTTGACCACAACCGCCACAAAAAACTGCTTGAGCGCGGGATCGCCTCCGGGAAACATGTGAGGCAGACTCCCGTTCCGGACCAGCACCGTACCCTCAACGCGTGGCCCCGACTGCCGGACGTCAATGTCCACACGGGAAAACCACTCCGCCTGCAGGTTGCGATTGCTTAGCATAATGCCCGGAATCACAATCCCCTGAAACCAGTGCCGACCGATCGGCCGTGTCAGCGACCCACGCCTGGAGGTGGAACTGCCCGTTGACTGCTCCATGTGGCAATCCTGACAAATCGTCCCCTGCAGAATTTGCCCCGGCAATTCGGCACTGGTCACATCTTTCACTTTGCTGAAATGGCAGGAGGCACAGAATTGCGCTCCCCGATACACATCAGCTTGTTTCGAGGGATGCACGAGATTGTCCTCGGCATTCGCATAGGGACCGAACATGGCCTTTTGGGGATTGATGTGAAACGTGGGATAATCCGCCGGATTGTTTTTGACTGAATCAATAAGATGACAGGACGAACACCCGATCCCTTCGACGCGAGGAATGTTTTCAGCCTTTCTTCCCCGCCGTTTCGGTTTTTCAGACATCACTTGCGCGATGATTTTTTCCGTATGTTGAGGAAACACCGTGACGGCGGGCGCGTGACAGGCCAAGCATCGGCGTTTTTCATCCGCGGTTGGGCCGGTTTGCAGCCAGACGCCGAGCACCGTTTTGAACACGGGAGACGTCAGCGCGGTCCCATGCAACAGCGCCCCGTCCACGCGACCAAACGTTTTGAGGTCTGGGGTTTGCTCACGCATCCCTTTCCATTCTTCGTAGTGGCGATCATGGCACTGTTTGCATTGATCGGACGGGATAAAGACTTCTTCAATTTCCTTGATCCACGCATGGTGTTCGGAAACGCCTGACGGGGCTTGCGCATGCGCACAGGACAACGCACCCCACGCGACTCCCGACAGAAGCGCCAGGGCACACCATCCCGACACGCCACGGAGTCCGGAACGACGCACGGCATGGCCAGCAAACGGCATGGCTTCAGTTACCCCTTCTCCACGCGGACGAAGTGGAAGTTTAATCCGCCACCCACGCCCTGATCATCAATGCCGGCCACTTCAAAGGTGGCGACTGAAAAATTCTGCGTCGGCATCGCCTTTTCCAGCGCCCGGCCCAATTCCAGCACATTGCGTATTTCGTGGCCGTCCACTTCTTTAATAAGGGCCTTGACCTTGATACCGGCGCGATCCGCCGGTGTATTGCCAATCACCGCAAAGACCACCACGCCTTCGGCCTTGGTGAGTCCGAGAATTTCTCTGATCTCCTCATCAACGGCCCCAACTTCCACGCCAAATTCTTCAGCCAGGGCATAGGCTTTGTCTTCGGTCATCCCTGCCCCGCCGCCTTCTTGAGCAAAGGAGGAGACGGCCCAACCCGCCACCAAACCACCGACCAGCAACATCGTCATCATGCCTGCGACGCGCACGTTCATTCTCCGGGATATTCGCGGCACATACGTCACAACGTCCCCACTCCCTCCCTGTCCATCATTCCCGCGCACAGACGTCAACGGCTGCGGTGATCACTCACACAGGGGAAGCCTGTCGAACGACCCGCAAACAGAAAAAACCTGGATTTCCGTTTTCGCTGACAGGACAAGGCGCGAGACAGAGAAACATCCAGCGCGATCATTGCGGCCCGCCAACGGGATCAACGAGCAACTGAAGCCAGGACGCGACCGCTTTTTGTCCGTTCCGTTCTTTATTTTCGCCGTTCCAGACGGCAAAGGATACGGCCTGGAGCCGGCCGGGCACCAACATGGCTTCATTGTCCGTATCATCACCCGGTTGGGTCAATGGACGATGCATCACCACTCGCCAGAATCCGTTTTTCCATTCGGCCGCCCCTTTGATTTTGCCCTGGCGGACTTTGCTCGTCAGGGTACTGAACCCTCCCCCGATGAGATCTTCAATGGATGAAGGCCGGCGAGGAATAACTTCAAAGCGACGAATGCCTCCTTGACTTCGTTTCTTTTCTTTGGCTCTGGCTTTTCTGCGATCCACGTCGCTTTGCCAATCCGCTTTCCAGTGCCAAATGTTCACATAGTGGTCCAACTGCCCCATACAGAAAAACGCCGGTGCGTCGCCCAGGGGGAGGGCCAGGGCCGCCCCGTCACGAAACACTCCGGGCGTGAGCCGTTCATTTTTGGTCGCATCCTGCCATTCCACCAAAAACGCAATGTGCGTGCCGTTATGGACAGAACGGACCGAGATGACTTTGGCGCTGGGTGCAGGCCAGACCGGTCGAGTGATGATCTGACCGCTAAGCGGAATGGGCATGGGCGCGATGGTCTCCCATGCGGTGTCGGAAGGCCGGGTTGGAATGTCGCCGTCAAGAAAATGCGACCGGATGACCACCCCTTGAGAACTGACCACGGGAACACCGAACCAGCCAAGCACCCCCGTCATCAACACGATGCCGGCTCCCGTGGCGAGAAGAACGCGAGAAGGTGTTCGTATCGCTTTCACAATGTCGCTTCCGGCGTTTCATGCACACGCCATCAATCGGCCCGGGACAGCGGAGGAAAAACGGACGCCAGCCGGCGATCGCTCACCCAGGAACCCGAATGTCCCTGTCAGAGCTTGACGCGCCGAATTTTATTTTCATTGCGCTCGCAAATATAGAGATGGCCCTGCGCGTCGAGGGTTAATCCTGACGGGGCGTTCACCACGGCATTGACCGCCAAATTTCCATCGCCATGCGTCAGCATATCCGCGCCTTCTTTGGCCACAAACCGCGCGGCGCCGCACCCCCCCATATTTTTCTCATCGTATCCACTGTCTCCATTCCCCGCGGCGGTTTCAATGAGGCCCGTGGCGGCATCAATTTTCCGAACGCGATGATTCATGGAATCCGCGATATACACGTTGCCGTCGTGATCAACAATGGCGGCCTCCGGCACGTTCAGCATGGCCCGGACCGCGAGTTTTCCGTCTCCATCGTACCCATAGCGACAGACCCCGGCGACCGTGGAAATAATGCCCGTTTGCGCATCAACCCTTCGAATGCGGTTACTCGCTTTATCGGTGAGAAACACGTTACCGGCACGATCCACATCAAGCGCCACAATATCCCACAGTTTCGCTTCAAGCGCCGGCCGGCCATCATCAAGATACGGCGACAGATCCAAATCATCCGAACATTGAGGGCGAAGCCATCCCTGATCATCGGTGAAGTCAATGCCAATCGCGTCACCGGAGAGCACCACTAAATTCTGCGCGGTCAGGGGACTGATCCAGTCTTCATCTACTCTGGACCAGGTCCCGGCAATCGTGGTCACCATTCCCGTCCGGGGATCGTACTTCCGAATGCGGTGGGCCTGGGTGTCGGCGATATACAGATTATCTTGCGCGTCAAACGCAATCGCGCCGGGGTAGCTCAAGTTGACTTCCAGCGCGGGGCCGTCACCCCGAAAGCCCGAAGCACCGGAACCCACGACCGTCGTAATGATGTCGGTCTGATGATCAACTTTCCGAACACGGTTACTGCCTGAATCGCAAATATACAAATCATTATTCGAATCAACCGCCACGCTAAGCGGCAGGTACAGCCCGGCTTCCCCGCAAAGACCATAATCCCCGCTATAACAGGTTTCTCCAATGCCCGCATAGTTATGCAGGGTCCCCGTTTCCAAATCCACCCGTCGCACCCGATCAGACCCGTTTTCGGCAATGTAGAGCCAGCGACCGTCCCTGTCCACGCACACATGATTCGGCAAGGGAATGCCCGCTTTCTTCGCACGTTTCCCATTCCCTGTACTTCGGGATTTGCCATTCCCCGCAAACGTTTCGATGGTTCCAACCAATGTTTCTACGCTTGTTTCCATGTCACACTCCTTGTCCCATCAGGACACAATCACGTTTTCACTCCCACAATCAAGCCTCTCTTCTAGGTCTTCGGCAACGGAGCCGACTCTGACCGGGACACTGGCGTTGACGCAACAACCCCTTCCTGATCACGGTGGGCGGTTAGTGCCGTGTGTACCGCTGCCTGACCGGCATCTGCAACCGGCGTCGCACCGGATGATTGCGGGGACACGGGCGACTGGCTCGGTTGCCCATCCACAGCAGGCACCTCGGTCTCAATGGCTTCCGCTTCATGCACGGATTTTTTGAAACCCTTGATCGCCTTTCCGACTCCCTCGCCAAGCTGCGGCAATTTGCCGGCGCCGAAAATGATCAGCACAATGAAGAGGATTAAAATCAACTCGGTAAACCCCAGACTCCCAAACATGATGGCGTGCTCCTTATAAAATAACAACGATCACGACGAAGCCTGTTCACGCGTGCGCTTCGCAAACCGTTGTTTTAAACGCTGGCGCGCATCCTCGGCCTGCTCAAACATTTTACACTTTTCATAGGTATTGATGAGATTGTAGTACGCCAACGGCTCGTCCGGACTGTGCATCACGGCTTCTTCCATGATTTTCACGGCCATGTCGTGTTTTTTCAACGTGAAGGCAATATCCATGAGTTTAAAACTCGACTCCAAATGTGTCGGATCAAACTCCAGCACTTTCATATAGGCTTGCACCGCCATATCCAGCGTATTGTAATCTGATATTTGAGGATTATCCAATTGTTCATAGACAGCCGCCAGATTATACCACGCAATCGGATCTTCAGGAGTAATTTCAATTAATCGCTCAAAATACTCCTGGGCCCGCATATAGGATTTTTTCTCGCTATAGAGCCGCCCCAGATTGAACAAGGCCAGCACGTCATACTTGTTTAACTCCAACGCTCGCTCGAATTGCGGTCGGGCGTCATCCATCATGGATTTGGTGCCATAGATGGTTCCCAGGTTTGAGTAATACATCGCCAGGGAACGATCCATTTCCATCCGCAACCCCTCGGCCATTTCAATCGCCTTTTTGACTTCGGCCAGGGCTTCGTCGAATTTCCCCTTGCCAAAATACAGCTCCCCCAACCGACAACGGGCTTGAAAATCATCGGGGGACTCACCCAGCAATTTTTCAATCTCCGCGATTTCTTCGTTCGGAGTGAACGATGGCGCCGGCGTTTGCGACTCCGGCTGTTCGCCCGTGTTCTCTGTGACAACTTTGTCTGATTCCATGGTCATTCCACGCATCCTCTCAACGTAGGGCATTCAAGGCGGGCGTCGCGTGCGGCAGCACGGCCCCGGCCCTGTCCCGCAATTTTCCCAACGTTCCCCGCTTGTCAAGCGTCAGCAACATCAATCCCACCACCACCATGAGCGTTAAATGTGACAGTTGAAGCGCGTATCCCGCCATAAACATCAACCCCAGACCATAGCCCGCCAACCGACCGAGGATCACCAGTTTAATGACGGTGTACGCCCAACAGGTAAAGCCCGCGAGATACAACGCAAAGGGCAGATAAAAGGTGTAGCCCATACCCATTTGAAACACCCAGCCAATTCCCTGCCCCGCCCGTCTCGCGTCCTCGACCAGCATGGGACTGTAGAGGGCCAGGAAAAAATCAATATACAGCAACGCGAAAAAAGTCAGGCCGCCGCTCACAAGCAGGGTCAACGCCCATTTCCGCTGGGTCCTGTTTTTGGTAAACAGCGAGGTGCTGCCGTAAGACCACAACACCAGGATACTCGCCAGCACCATGAAGGCTTCCCCTCCCCGACTCACGGCGTTCACGAAGGGCGGCGGATTGACAATACCCAGCAATCCATACGTCGTAGACACCGTCTGGTAGTACATCCATCCGGAAATGCCCAACACAAAACATCCCACCGTGACGTGCTGGCTCCAACGGTGATGCGTCTCCAGGCATTCCGCCATGAGCATGAGAAGAATCACGACAGACACCGTATTATAGATCACCGAGCCAAGCATCGCGGGCGGCACGATGAGATAGGCAACCGTCAACGTCACAAGCAGTGAGACAGCCGGCACCAGCACGCGATCATATCGTCCGGACCACGACGATGGCTGTAATTTTTGAATCAGCAAAATGGCCAACACCAGGAACAACAGTATCGCGGTGACATTGAGCAGAATAAAGCCCAGCGAAGACAGTGTTTGAAACGTGATCCGCACGGCTTCGGATTTTTCGGCCAGTTTGGCCATGTGCATGCCCAACCGGGACGCCAGGCGGTACAGGACAAGCTCCAAAAACGCCGAAAGCAGGAGACATTTTAACGCATATTCAAACAACATCCCCGACGTTTCGGATGGTCCGGTCTGACGACCCGATGCGGTCGCGCTCATACCCTCCACCGGGGCCTCCTGTCCTGGCGCGCCTTGTGACCGTCGGCGCGAACCCGCGAAACCCGATGCGGTCGTTCCAGGCTACGAGACGGTGATGCATTCGGGTGCATGGCGTTTATTATGTCGAGCGATATACAATAACCCGTCGGCCATTGAATAGTTAAACGGTAATTCCACAACCACTTCGCTTATCTTTTCATACACGGCTTGATACAGTTTTTCGGCCTGCTCGGGCGTCATCCCCCGCTTGACTTCATAGAAAAATCCCAAGCTTAAATCTTCCGCGGCCGGCCGCATAATACGCTGAATCCCGTAGCCTCCGGGGTCGTTCATAATGGGGGCTTCTTTTTCAAGATCAAAGAGACAGGGTTGACAGGAGAATCCATAGGACGAATTCAGCTTTTTTGTGTCCAGCACAAAATTCATGGTTTCCAGCGCTTCGTCTTCCGTTTCCGTGGGGAACCCGACGATAATATAACAATGCACGGCAATCCCCAGATCCACACAATCCGAACAAATCCGCCGGACGCTTTCCTGGGTGATCCCTTTCTGCATAAAATCCATCATGCGCTGGTTGTAGGTTTCCAGGCCAAACACAATCTTATGACACCCGGCGTCCCGCATGAGCGACAGGAGTTCTCTCGAAAGATTTTTCTCAAAACGCAGTTCGGCTGTCCATTGAATATCCAACTGCCGGTTCAGAATTTCCTTGCACAGCCGGCGGGTGGGCGACAGGGCCAGGCATTCGTCGGTGAAAAAGAAAAAAGGCGTATCGTATTTTTGAGACAGGCTTTGCAGTTCGTCCACAACCTTGACGGGATCTTTTTGCCGGAAATTCTGATGATCCAGCGTCAGGGCACAAAAGGCGCAGTCTTTGTAGTAACACCCTCGTGAAAATTGCACCGGCAACACCGTCTTCGGAGCCAGATACCGGTCGAGAGCAAATCCATCGTAATTGGGCGCCGGATGTTCAGCCAGATTTTCCGAATAAAACGGCTGGTTCACAAGTACCTTGCCGTTGTCCCGATAGATCAAATTCGGCACCTTGGCAAAATCCTTTTTCCCCTCCAGTTGATTGATCAACTCCAGCAACGCCGTTTCTCCTTCAAAGACAATAAAGCCGTCCGTGATCTGGAACAGGCGTTCACATCGCCGAAGATTATCCACCAACCTGGTGAAAATGCTCCCCCCCACGATCACATGAATATCGGGATTCGCCTCTTTAATAAGCCGACAGAGGGTGAGACCGGGAACAATCTGGGACGTCGCCGTGATTGAGACCCCGATCAGACCCGGGTTCTCATTGACAATGGAAGGGAGAAAATACCGTTGATACAGGGCAATGTACGGATTTTGTTCCTCATCGTGAATCGCTTTCACAATGTCCCTGGAGGAATAAATGGAATAGGCAAACTGGTTGTCGACCACGGTGATGCGGGTGGGAAAATAAATGGAAGACACCACTTCCAGCCACCGGTCAACGAGAAAGAGACATTCCCGGTAGCGATCAATGTCATAAAACTCTTCTCCCCGCAGCGACGCTTTTGCGGATTCAATGTCGTCAATTAAATGAGGGAATCGGTCCAGGGAGGCCACGATGCGACTGTAATGTTCATCACTGCCCGGCCCCGTCTCTCCTTCACGGGACTGTTCCAGTTTTTTCAGTTTGGCAATAAGCGTTTCATACACATCCAGGCCATAGGCCTTCGACAGGATCGTATCGAGAAGTTCAATGTTCAGATCACGCTGCGAGTGATCCCGAACCCCGGCCTGGTCAAGAAACGCCGATAAACACGGCAGGCTCAAATAGGGTTGTGAAGGATGCCAGCTTGGAGGAAAGAGCAAAGAGATTTTCACGGCATGACCTCTCGCAATAATTCACATACTCTTCGTGACTGGCCTTGAAGGAAAACAAGCCAGACCGACCATCGCGATTTTCATCTGTATGGACAGGCAAAATCACCATATCCAGCTCTTATAATCTTTTATACACGGCATCGCTTTCTTAATGCAACCGGAGGAAAGCGTGGACATTTTTCGCGGCAGTATAACACCGGGAACAAAACAGGATGGCGGGGCGGAACATAAAAAAAAGACTCCAGAGTCCCATTCGGGGCCCCGGAGTCTTTTTTGTGTACTGACGAGTGAAAATTATTCAGAACACATTACGGCATTTTTGCGGTAAACCAGGTGGAAATACCCTTCATGCCATTCCGTTCCACGTTCTGTCCATCCCAGACTGCAAACGCCACAGGGAAACTCTGGCCGGACTTGAATTGCACATCGTTGGAATCATTCGTTCTCACCGATCGTTTGAACACAACGCGCCAGGTGGGACCACTGCAACACCCGCCTTTTAACGCGCCAAACGACTCCCACAGTCCGTTACCCATCACGTCCTGCGACGCCTGAGTCGTCAATGTGCTGAACCCATTGGCGTTCAAATCTTCCACGGAACTCGTCCGCATATCCGGATCGGACATAATGTTCCCGGACCAAATCCCCGGGTTGAAGGGACCCAGACTGCGACCAATCCGGTCAGGGTAGGTCACACCGCCCGCGGGTTCTTCATAGTAAAAGTCCCAGGCAATGGAGGGATACTGCTGGTCCACATCCCACATCCCGGCAACACCCGCTCCCATGTCGCGTTGCCATTCGGCATTCCATCGCCAGATGTTGACCGTTCCCCCGGACTGCCCCATACACTGAAACGGCGGCGCTCCGGATGTTTGCACGGGGAATTGTACCGCCATCTGATCACGGAAATCCTGCGGACCAATGGTGGTGTTATTGAGAGTTTGATCACCCCAGTTGGCCCACACTCCGATCTCCTTGCCATTAGTCGCCATTTTCACCATGACGGTATTCACCGAGATATTGGGATGCATGGGGGTGGTAATGGTTTGGCCACTCAGAGGAACCACAATGCCCGGAACCGTTTCCCACACTGGATTGGCCGCGTCCATCGGAATGGATCCGCTGATTTTGCCCACCGGAATCGTCACTGGTTGACTCACGGCAAGAGGAACCTGCCCCATCGTCAACAATACGCCAACGACAAAGGCGGAGAGAAGCATGCCGAACACTAATCTTTTGTTACGCGTCTGCACCACTCTCATAATGACGCATCCTCCTTTAATAAAGATTAAGGCTAAATGACTGCCAACTTCCGACTGCCCGTGAATATCCTACTGCACTTCACCTCGAAATTCAAACCCGTCATTTTTGCCATTGTCCAACAGTGCCACAAGGGCTACGCCGTGCCGGACTGACCGGTCGACGAATCCTGATTTTCTTTCTCCAGATAGGATTGGGCCCCCACCTCGTTCATCAGGAGATTCAGTTCATTACCCTTATCCTGTGCCCCGCACTCAAAGGACTGCCCTTCCGGAGACATAAGGTTCGCCGGACGATAGTCTGTTTCCGAGTACGGTTGAGGGGTTACGCCTAAATGAGCTACTTCAAACGCCACCCATTGAGACGTTAAATCTGCCACAATTTTATAAAAACCATATTCCGCTTTTTTCGTCAGCATCCCGGAAAATAACGGCACCCACCGTCCCACGTGTTCCTTGACAAACTTCTTCTCGGCATCCACAACGGTTTTGAGTTTTTCCGGACCGTCATGACACAACGCATACGATTCTTTGTAAGCCAGAAAATGCAAAAACTCAAGTTCCACGCTCAAATGGTCCAACCGTTCGTGAATATCCTGGGAAAGCTGGACACCAAACGCCGAATAGAATCCGGCAATGTCGCCCATCACGTAGGATTGGCCAAACACGTGGTCGTTCCCGAACAGGGTTTCATAGGGTGGGCAATCCAACGCAATGACGTTACTGAACACCCGCCGATGTTCATCGCGAAGGTCCTGAATTGACCAGTTGACACCCTCCGACGACACCCAGTTTTCCACCGTATCAAGACGCTCGGCGATGGCATCCAGCACTTCGTCGGTTTCCGGGGCAATGGGAGCATCCAGGGCCCCCCGCAAACTACTTAGAGCCGCTCGCCCGTCTTCAACCAACTCGCCGCTTTGCAAATAATCCAGAAACTCATCATCTTCCGGATACAAATAACTCCAGGACAGCAGCAGGTACAGTTTGCTTCTTGATAACGCGCGCTCAACCGCCGGAGAATCTTTCAAGGACGAACCCGCTCGCGACGTCGCGGAAGAAGGTGACTGACCACTCACCCCGTTCGAACCTTCGGTTAACTTCACCGCCATGGATTCCTTCTTCTTTGAGACAATGCCGAATTGCTCATCGCCAATCAAGCCTCATGAAACCCCTTCAACTGGAACAATTACCGATGATAGGCTAACGGGTCAAGCGAAGTCAAGGCTAAAAAAGAGGAGGTTGTCCTGATTTCCCCGCATCCGTTCATGCAAAGGGCCTCCTGTGCCGCATGTCACCGGTCAAGGATCAGCCGCAGCCGCCGGGCTTCCACGGTCAACCCCGCCAGCCGGTCCGCGCACGCATCCACGTTGCGCTCTAATGGCCAGGGCTTCGCCTGTGTGAGCCGCAGCGTGGCGTCCCGCCATCGGCCAGCGTGAACTCGTTTCAGGACCAGATTGATTATCCACGCTCCCGACACCTTATCGCCGAACATAGAGCAACTCGCAGGCTTCGCAGTACCCGTCAACCCGACCCTGATCAAACGCCGCGGCCAATTGCCGACTGACCCATTCCAGGCCGTCATCGCGTCCGCCGCCGCCCACGCCCTGCGAGAGCATCATCTGCACGGCAATATCCAGCAGTCGGTCTTTGCGTTCCTCCATGGCCGGCGTCACCAGCTCGGCGATCGTGCCGGCGGCATAACGTGCCACAATCTCTTCGCGAAATTTGTCATAGCCCAGCGCCGCGACCGTGGCTTGCCGAATATTCGCCAATTCCCGTTTCACGCGGGGAAGATCACGCAGCAGTGTCCGAAAAATTTCCACCCGCCCTTCCTCCCGCAACGTCTGCTCCATACGCTCCAGAATGATTCCCGGAGCCACCGTGTCGGCGGGTGTCTCCCAGGCAAAATCCGTTTTCCGCCCAGGACCGCCGAACCGAAGCCGTTCGTAGGATTGACGGGTTTCCGGATCACCCAGCACCTCATACGCCGCGTTGATTTCCCGAATTTTTACTTCGGCGCGCGTGTTGCCCTGATTACGGTCGGGATGATATTTGAGAGCCAGCTTTCGATACGCCCGCTTGATGTCTTCATCCGACGCCTGCGGCGTCACTTCCAACGTGGCATAGTAATCAAGATGTATGCGTTCCATCAGCGCTCGTTTGCTCCACGCCGTTTGCACGTTTCGTGTTTCATGCGAGCCACGGCGTGTCTCGTTTCCGTTTTGTGTGCGGTGGGCCTGGTGATCGTGGGCACCGGCATGCTTGGCGGCTGTGCCGCCATTCGTCCCGCACCTTCGGGACCTACCGAGCCGATGGCGCTTTCGCCACCCCAGGCGGAGGTCGCGCGACAACTCTCTCTGGCGCTGGATGCGGCGCGCGCGCTGGGACCCGGTCATCCCCTGCTCATCAGCACCCTGTACAGCTCCGCCGCATTTTATCATGAACAACGCCGCCATGCACAAGCCGAAGCGCTGTATCGGGAGCTGCTGCAGATGCAGGAAGCCCGCATGGGGGACCGTCATCCGGACGTGGCACTGACCCTGGAGCGATACGCGGCCCTGTTGCGAGACGCCAACCGTCTTGAAGACGCCAGGCATCTTGAATCACGCGTGCAACTGATCCGCACCACGCACGAACGACAGGCCACCCCCCAACCTTGACGTGCCCGCACCAACATCCTTGACGTGCCCCGCAGGCACGTTCCCGGCAACTCCGTGATGATACCGCCCCCCCCGGCCCAACCGGCCCATCCACGTCACCACACCGGACAGCGTGATCCAACAGAGGCGTCACCACACTTCGGACCGAAAGCTCAACGGCGTCAGCCCGGCCTGCTCCAACCCCGCAACGAGTTGATCCCGCGCCGCGGCATTTCCACAAAACCGAAGGTGGCACCGGTGCAGATCGGGTTCCAGCGCCAGAAGCGGCGCGAGCGTCACACGCGCGGCCCCGGCGCCATCCGTCTCCGCATGTTCCGGGGGAACGACCCGCATGAGACGCCCCTGTGTCCACGGCCAGTCTTCTGGCCATTCCCGCGTCAGGACGGGATGATACGAAAACCGTTGAGGATGGTCGGCGGCCAGATCCAGCAGGGCCTGGTGCTCCATCAACCGACGAGGATCGCTCACACTGACGATGAGACTGTACCGCCCCCCATGCGCGCGCGCATCATCAGCCTGTGTCCCGGCCGGGATTCCAAACGCGTGGGCCTGCATATACCGCACGTGCGATAAAAACGGCGTGATACCCGTGGCCAGCGCCACCGCCACGACCCGCATGGACGGCCATTCCCGATCCGGTTCCAGAATCAGATTGTGGCGTGCCTGGGTGTCGCTGTTCTGATACACCACCAACGCCGATTGTGTGGCATCATAGTCAACGCGCACATCCAGCGTCCCGCCCGTCCGCCACAGCCGTTCCGGTTCTCCGGTTTGCCACCAGGGCGAGGTGTCGGCTTTCCCGGTGTGCGTATCATTGATGATGGTTTCCAGCACGCGCGGACTGTCGACCGCGCAGTTGGACCGCGTGTACATTCTGCGCCGATATTTCTGCGTCCGGCTCCCAAACGGTTGAACCAGAAACGCCGCCCCCGGACGCATACGATCATGCACCGGCACGGAGCGGCCCTCAAGCTCTACGGTGTCCGGCAACGTGAGCGCGATCTTGCGCACTTCGCCGGGCGCATACGTCTGCACGTTGGTGATCCTGGCGGGAATAAACAGGGCGCGTGGTTGCGTCATCGCCCCCGCTCTTCACGGTTCCGCCGCAGGGGGCTCCGGCTTCCTGTGTTCCGGTGCGCGCTCGCTCCGCTCATGGGTTGACCATACCCGGATGACGACGGATTCGCCAACCGTCCGTGTCCGACCGGGCCATCCCTTGCGAGGACCCGCGGCTTGCGGTATAAGACAGAAGCATTGCAAGAGGAAGCGGCCAATCGCCGCAGGGGGTCAGCACAGACAATGCGTGTTGGGCCGCGGGTCATGCCTATGCGGGAATCTCTCAATAATCGCCACATTGTTGATATCAAGGAGCTGGTGACGCCCCGGCAGGTCAAGGAATCCCTGCCGATGACCGAGGCCGCGGAAACCACGGTGATCCAGGCCCGTCAGGCCATCCGGGACGTCCTCCACGGGCGGGACCGGCACCGGTTGCTTGTCGTCGTCGGGCCATGTTCCATTCACGACCCGGACGCGGCCTATGCCTACGGCGCCTCGCTCAAACGCGTGATTGACGCCACCAGGGACCATCTGCTGCTCATCATGCGCACGTACTTTGAAAAGCCGCGCACGACGGTCGGGTGGAAAGGGCTGATCAATGATCCGCATCTGGATGGCAGTTGCGACATTGCCGAAGGGTTCAAACGGGCCCGCACCATTCTTCTCGCCCTGAACGAAACGGGCGTCCCGTGCGGGACCGAACTGCTGGACCCGGTCACCCCGCAGTATCTTGCCGATCTCATCAGTTGGTCGGCCATCGGAGCACGCACCACCGAAAGCCAGACCCATCGGGAAATGGCCAGCGGCCTGTCCATGCCGGTCGGCTTCAAAAACGGCACGGACGGCAGTATGCAAGTCGCGCTCAACGCCATGGTTGCCGCTCGGCAAACGCACAGTTTTGTCGGCATTAACAACCAGGGCGTGACGTCCATTATCAAGACCAACGGGAACCCGGATCGCCATATTGTGCTGCGAGGCGGAGGCGGCAAAACCAACTACAGCCAGGAACACATCCGACATGCCCTGGACGGGCTGGCGAACGAGGAAATCGAGCGGCCCATTATGGTGGATTGCTCGCACGGCAATTCGGACAAGGATCACATGCGTCAAATTCCGGTGGCGCATTCCGTGCTGAAACAGTATTGCGGCGAGCAGACACGGATTCTGGGGTTGCTGCTGGAAAGCAATCTCAAGGCAGGCAAACAATCCTGGGTCAGGGACCGCGCACTGGACTATGGGGTGTCCATCACCGATGCCTGCATTGGCTGGGACGAAACGGAAACCCTGCTGTACGACCTGGCCAATACGCTGGAGAAGCATCAAGGACGCACGCGGGATGTGCACACGGATTCCTGCTTACGCGGGAATGACTGAAAGCGCGGACGACGGAATATCGGCATTACGCACCGGCCGCCGGTGCCGGAACGGTTCGGTCGCCATGCTCGGTTTCCCCTTCATTGTCATCACGGGCAGGCTGTGCATGACAGCCATGACAGCGGCACAACGCCCGGTTCATCCAGCCACCCCAGGCAATACTCGACGCACCGATGAAGTCCCCGGCAATTTCCCCGGTTGAGCCCGGTTCCAGACACACTCGCACCAACAGCAGCAACACAAAACCGACCACCGTCAACACCGCCGGACGACGGTCGCCATGCACCGGATAGGTCGCGAGTACGCCAAAACCGGCGATCACCACGATGACACCCAGAAACACCCATTCCGTCGAATGAGAAAACACCGCGCCGAACGAACCGGCCAATGTCCCGCCGTATTGCGCCGCCAGAAAAGGAAGCGCCAGCATCGCCAGCGGTGTCAACGCACAATGCACCGCGCACACCAGTGAGATGATGGACCCGGCTCTGGACAGTTTTACGCCCACGGTGTTCATCCCGCCACCCCCTCACGATTCCGGCGTCTGCCAGGAGACATCGCTCCTGGCCGGTGGGGCGCTATTGACATTTGGGGCACCAGCCACTCCATTCCAATGAATGATCTCCCACCACAAACCGGGTTTCCCGTTCAATCATCGCCGTCAGCTTTTTGAGCGGGCACAGCAGCAAATCCGCGATCCGGCCGCAACGCTTGCACCGAATATGATGGTGATGATCGCGGCCTTCTTTCATCTCATAACGCACCTGCCCCTCCTGGTGCAGTTCAAGCTGCGTAATCAATCCGAGTTCTTTTAACGCAGTCAAGTTGCGATAGACGGTGACCGGGTCAATGGCGATGCGCTTTTTCTTCAACCGCGCGTACAGTTCCGCGGGGCTTAACGGATACTGCGTGGAGTCAAGCGCCGCGAGCACGGCCCGCCGGGTCCGCGTCATGCGCTTCCCCGCCGCCCGAATTTCGTCTTTCATCCTGGTATTCACGCCATGGCTCACGACAGTGACGGCCCACAAACCCGCGCCGGGCCGGATTCCTTACTGCAAGTTGTTTGCAAATACCACAAGGCGGAAACGGAGTCAAGGCGCTTGACGGACCACGGTGATGTCCAGGGGCCGGCGAACGTCCACCGCATGGTCAGCGACGCACAGGACAGGCTCACTTGACCGCACCGACGGCCAGTCACTATGCTCGCGTTCCCTCTGGGAACATCCCGATATTGTCCACGGGCGCACGTGGCGGTGAAGACCGTGTGAACCACAGGAGCGTTTCATGACTGCCTCTCTCCCCTTTCGTGCACCGCAGTTGGGACGCGATTACTGGATTGAGGACGAGATCCTTCCCGGGGCCCTTGACGTGGCGCAGCGTTGCATTGCACGCAGTACCTGGATATTAGGGTCGCCGTGGCGTCCGGAACCCTGGCCCGGGATGCGGGCCCCCGACGCCCTCACGCCGGACGAATTGTGTCGCGTCGAGGATTGCGTGAAACAGCGGCTCCACATCGCGGCCCTTCAACCGCAAACCGATTCGGACATGGGCACGTCCGGCCATAATCACATCCAAATCTGCGGGGGCGGCGAAGGCGTGGCGCGTCCTCACGTTGATTCCGCGTCCATCTGTGATTATGCGGCGGTGCTGTACCTGCACCCCCACCCGCCGACCGCACATGCCGGCACATCGTTTTACCGGCTCCATGCGCCCGGAGAAGCGCCGGGGGGCAACGTGTGTCCGCGGGAATATGACAGTTTGCGAGAGGTGCCGGGGATGCCGCGCGACATGGATCCGACATGCTTTGAGGAAATTTTGGAAGTCCCGTACGTGTTTAATCGCCTGCTGGTCTATTCATCAGACCTGATTCATTCTGCCACGTCGTATTTCGGATGGGGCACGGCACTCGCCTCACGACGCATGGCCGCGGTGTTTTTCTGGAAAGTCGCGTCAGTCACCCCATGAGCAAGTCAAAATCCAGGCATCCCGGAAAGCGCAACCATGCGCAGAGCCGCGTTGCGCCGCGCACCCAACCCGCCTCATTTGGCAACACCTTCTTCTCAAAGCCGGTGGTGTGGCTGTTTCTCATCTGTTTCAGCGCCTACACGCTCAACGGCGACCCGTTGTTCGGGAATGACCAGAAATCCAGCATGATCACCAGCGTCAATCTGCTGAAGAACCACTCCCTCGCCGTCACCCCGCCGCAGGCGCCGTCGGAGTTTTCCTGGTTTTCGCAGCGGCCGGGAGAGGAGGGCAAACAGATAAAAATCAACCGCTGGGGCAAGGAGATGGCCGCGCTGTATGAAACCGGCCAGATCACACCGCACCCGCACTACTATTTAGTCAAGAGCGTGCATCCCGGCCACTACGTGAACGTGTTCGGCATTGGCGCCGCGCTGACCGCGCTGCCGGTTTACGGGTTGCTCAATCTCTTTACCGACATCGCCTCCAATCACTTTCTGTGGTGGCACGCCGCGAAGCTGCTGGCCGCGGCGCTGATTGCGCTTTCGGCCGTGTTGATTTTTCTGTCAATGCGCCGGTTTGTTTCCCTCCACGCGGCGTTTTTCGGCGCGCTGGCCTTCGGACTTGGCAGTTGCGCGTGGAGCATCAGCAGCCAGGCCTTGTGGCAGCAGACCCCGGCTATGTTCTTCCTCGCCCTCGGCGCCTGGTGTCTGTTCGGCTCGGAGGAACGAAAACACTTTCCGCTGTATTGCGGCGCGGCGCTGGGGGCGGCGGCGCTGTGCCGTCCGACCGGGATCTTCGCCGTGGTCTGCGTGGGGCTGTATTTTCTGGTGGTGGGGCGGCACGATGTGCGCAAATACCCGCTCAAATACGCGCTCGGGGTATTGCCCTTCGCCGCCGCCGTGTGGCTGTATAACGACTATTATCTGGGCAGCCCCTTCACCTTCGCGCAGGGCGTCGTGGGGCAGTCGATCAGCATGGGAAAAACCGGCAGTAGCGACATATGGCAGACCCCGCTTTTCGTCGGCCTTGGCGGCTTGCTGTTCAGCCCTTCCCGCGGGCTGCTGTTCTACTCGCCGTTACTGCTGCTGGGGTTCGCCGGGGCCGGGATGCTGTGGCAGACCCCGCGCAAATACGCGCCGCTCATTCCGCTGCTGGTGGCCACCCTGGCGATGCTGATCACCGCCGCCAAATGGTTCGACTGGTGGGGCGGATGGACCTACGGGCCGAGACCCATTGTTGACGCCGGCGTGTTCCTCGCCCTGCTGATGATTCCGGTCCTCGACCACGTGTTCACCAGGTCGTGGATGCGCGGCGTGTTCGTTGTGTTGCTTGTGTATTCTTTTGCGGTGCAGGCGGTCGGAGCGTGGTCCTACAACCTCCAGTGGAACAACAAACATAACATGAACATCGACAGGCTCGAACACCGCAGCCGTTTGTGGTCATTGAGCGACAGCCAGATCCTGTATTACATGGCCAATTTCAGGTCGGCGCGGAAGGTGAAACAGCAGCGCATACAGGCCCTGTGGTTCGACAGGGCATCGCCGGTGGTGGAAGCCCCCGGCGAAATTCACCGGCCGAAATCCTCCTGATGCGCCGCGCACCGCGCCGCCAACCCGGGGAGTCGTATGTCGGATGGGGCACGGCACTTGCCTCTTGACGCCTGACCACGGTATTTTTCTGGAGCGTCACATACATCACCCCATGAGCAAGTCAAAAAGCAAGTCAAAATCCAGGCACCCCGAAAAGCGCAACAATGCACAGAGCCGCGTTGCGCCGCGCGCCCAACCCGCCGCCTTACGGCGCTTGGGCGGCACCTTTTTCCCGAAGCCGGCGGTGTGGCTGTTTCTCCTTTGTTTCAGCGCCTACACGCTCAACGGTGCCCCGTCGATCTCAAGTGACCAGATGGCCAACATGTTCACCAGCGTCAATCTGCTGAAGAACCATTCCTTCACCATCACCCCAAAGCAGATACCAGCGTCGTTTGCCTGGTTTTCGCAGCGGCCGGGAGAGGAGGGCAAACAGATAAAAATCAACCGCTGGGGCAAGGAGATGGCCTCGCTGTATGAAACCGGCCAAATCACAGCGCGCCCGCGCTACTATTTAGTCGAGAGCGTGCATCCCGGCCACTACGTGAACGTGTTCGGCGTTGGCGCCGCGCTGACCGCACTGCCGGTTTACGGGTTGCTCAATCTCTTTACCGACATCGCCTCCAATCACTTTCTGTGGTGGCACGCCGCGAAGCTGCTGGCCGCGGCGCTGATTGCGCTTTCGGCCGTGTTGATTTTTCTGTCAATGCGCCGGTTTGTTTCCCTCCACGCGGCGTTTTTCGGCGCGCTGGCCTTCGGACTTGGCAGTTGCGCATGGAGCATCAGCAGCCAGGCCTTGTGGCAGCAGACCCCGGCTATGTTCTTCCTCGCCCTCGGCGCCTGGTGTCTGTTCGGCTCGGAGGAACGAAAACACTTTCCGCTGTATTGCGGCGCGGCGCTGGGGGCGGCGGCGCTGTGCCGTCCGACCGGGGTCTTCGCCGTGATCTGCGTGGGGCTGTATTTTCTGGTGGTGGGGCGGCACGATGTGCGCAAATACCCGCTCAAATACGCGCTCGGGGTATTGCCCTTCGCCGCCGCCATCTGGCTGTATAACGACTATTATCTGGGCAGCCCCTTCACCTTCGCGCAGGGCGTCGTGGGGCAGTCTATCAGCATGGGAAAAACCGGCAGTAGCGACATATGGCAGACTCCGTTTTTCGTCGGCCTTGGCGGCTTGCTGTTCAGCCCTTCGCGCGGGCTGCTGTTCTTCTCGCCGTTACTGCTGCTGGGGTTCGTCGGAGCCGGGATGCTGTGGCACAACCCGCGTAAATACGCGCCGCTCATCCCGCTGCTGGTGGCCGTCCTGATGATGCTGATCCCCGCCGCCAAGCGGTTCGACTGGTGGGGCGGATGGACCTACGGGCCGAGACTCCTTGTTGATGTCGGCGTGTTTCTCACCCTGCTGATGATACCGGTGCTCGACAAAGTATTCATCAGGTTGTGGATGCGCAGAGTGCTCGTTGCGCTGTTTGTATATTCCTTTGCGGTGCAGGGGGTCGGAGCGTGGGCCTACAACTTCCAGTGGGACAACAAAGATAACATGAACATCGACAGGCCCGAATACCGCTACCGTTTGTGGGCATGGAACGAAAGCCAGATCTGGCATTACATGGCCAATTTTCAGTCGGAACGAAAGATCAAACAGGCCGCACGGGAGCGGGCGTTCAACCAAAAATCGCTGGTGGTGGAAGTCCCCGGCGAAATGCACCGGCCGGAATCCTTCTGATTCGCCGCGCACCGCGCGGCGCCAACCAGTGGCAATGCGGCGCACATCATGACATCACCTGGCAGGCTCAATCACACCAGCCGTGCCATGACACTGCGAGACATTCCAGCTCCCTGACGCCGGAGAACACGTCGTGGGCCCGGAGGCACAGTGCTGCGGGCCGGGGAAAGGGCGAAGCCGACGTTCTAGTTTGCCGGGTTGAGCATTTCTCCGGCGGCCTTTTTGACTGTTTGCGTAATCGTCGCGCCGCCCAGCATACGCGCGATTTCTGCTTCCCGATCCTTGTCCGGCAGTTGCCGGACCGTGATCACGGTTCGCGTGTTCACGCGATCCTTTTCGACCAGATAATGGTGGCGGGCCTGGGCCGCGATTTGCGGCAGATGGGTGATGCACAGCACCTGATGTGTCCGGCCCAGCGCAGCAAGGCGCTGCCCCACGGCCGCGGCCACATTGCCCCCGATGCCCGTGTCCACTTCGTCAAACACCAGGACCGGCACCTGGTCCACGCCCGCCAGCACGGTTTTCATTGCCAGCATCAGACGGGACAATTCCCCGCCCGATGCCACACGCGCCAACTGCTGCGCACGTTCCCCGGCATTGGCACACAAGACAAACCTGATGTGATCCATGCCGTGCGGGCCCATGTCATCGGGTTGCGGAACCGCCGTCAGCTCCACGCCGAACGTGGCCTGTTCCAGTTTGAGATGGGGCAACTCGCCGGCGATGCGTTTTTCCAGTTTCCTGGCCACGGCGTGACGGGACCGGGACAGCTTCCGCGCCAGGTTCCGCGCGTCCTCACCGGCACGCGAGACGTGCTGCTGCAGATGCTCCAGACGCTCATCAAGGTTCGTCAACTCTTCCAGTTCGGCTTGCACCCGGGTGTGACGGGCGATCAACTCCGGCAGCGATTCGCGGTATTTCTTTTTCAACCCCTGCAGCAACGCCAGCCGTTCATCAATCTGCGCCAGTCGGGACGGGTCATGATCAAACCCGTCGGTGTAGCGTCGAATGGCCAACGCCAGCTCTTCAGCCTGGGCGATGCCGCCGGCGGCCCATTCGCTCCACTGGCGCGTCGTGTCATCTATGGTTTCCAGCTCCTGCGCAAGTTTTTTGACTTCCGCCAGTTGCGCCAGAATCGCCCCCTGATTCCGATACAGCAGGTCATACGCCTGATTGGAGATTTCCATGAGTCGACCGCCATTCTGCAGCGTATGATATTCCCGGATGAGCGCGTCGTCTTCGCCGGGTGTGACGCGCGCGTTTGCGAGTTCCTCACATTGAAAACGCAACATGTCTTCGCGCTCTTGCCGCTCCGTCGCGCGGCGCGTGAGGTCTTCCAGGTCACGCACCAGGCCCTGCCAGCGCCGGTAGCACCCGGCATACTCATCCCGTAATGGCAGCAGGCCGCCGAACGCGTCCAGGACGTGCATTTGCACTTTCGGCGAGAGCAGCGATTGCTGGTCGTGCTGCCCGTGAATGTCCACCAGCCCTCCGCCCAGTTCCGCCATCTGATGCAGCGGGACCGGCGTGCCGTTCACATACATCCGACTCCGCCCTTCCCCGGAAACAATCCGGCGCAGGAACAGTGCATGCGACTCGTCGGGCCACAGATCCCATTCTTTCAGTTTTGAGAGCATCGCAGGCTGGTCCACGGTGAACACCGCTTCCAGGACGGCTTCTTTGGCCCCGCGACGCACGTGCTCGCCGGAGGCGCGTCCGCCCAGCAACAGCATCAATGCGTCAACCAGCAGGGATTTTCCGGCGCCGGTTTCTCCCGTGAACACCTGAAAACCCGGCGAGAACTCAAGAGCAAGGGAATCAATGAGAGCGAAATGGGAAATGCGCAACTCGGTGAGCATGGTCTCGGCGCATCCGCCCCGCCCTACGCCAGCGCGGAATGTTGTGCGAGGAGAGAATCTATAACTTGTTTGAATTGCGGTTTGGGGCGCGCACCCACAATTTTTTCAACCGGTTGCCCGTTTTTGAAAAAGAGAATCGTCGGAATGCTCATGATCTGAAACTTGCTCGCCACTTCCGTGGCTTCGTCGGTGTTGAGCTTCATGACCTTGATTTTCCCCTCGTATTCTTTGGCCAGTTCTTCGACGATCGGGGCGACCATCTGGCATGGACCGCACCAGACGGCCCAAAAATCCACCATGACCAGTGCATCGGTTTTCTCAACTTCGGCTTCCCAATTTTCGGTTGTGGCGACAGCGACGAATTCGGACACGCTCCCCTCCTTTTCAGATCATTCCTGTCAGGCGATGCCCTCCCGTGCGGACATGGCGGAACAACAAATCCTAAACCGGCGTCGCAGGCGTGTCAACCGCATGGGGTGCATCGGAAATGCAGCGGGGACCCGGAGACGCGCATGGCGGTGGACAGGTCCCACCCCAAACCGCGACCTCCCGATTGACGGCTTTGTCCCCGGCAGCGTGACTCAATGACTCCGGCAGATTTTCACCAGGGCCAGGCTTCGGGAACGCCGGCCCACCACGTGTCGGGATGCGCTTTTTTCCAGACCCGCATCTCCAGCCATAACCGGTCGGCACGGGGGGTATCCAGCCGGTTGGCCTGACCGGCCACCATATCATAGTGCTGCCGAATCCCCTCGCGTAACAATTCCTTGGCCATCCTCGGCATCATATCCGGCGGATCCACAAGATCCATGGCGCCGCGGGTGAACAGGGAAAGCGACAACTGCCCCACCTTGACCCACTCATCCCGTTGGGCCAGCCACTCCGCATACCCGTCCAAGGCATGATACACGTACAGCAGATACACGTAGCTTTCAACGGAGGGTGAGTGATCAATCTGTCTTTGGCAGGCTTCAATCGCGCGACGGTAGTCCCCGGCGGCCAGATAGACTTTGGCGCGAGCCAGGGGAGGCCGTGGCGCCACGCTGTCCGCCAACGAAACAGGCGTTCCCGCCAGGCATCCCCCCAACGCCAGCAGGCTTGCGACAAGGCCAGGGAGCATCATCGCTTGATACCGGCGCCATGATGATGGCCTGTGCATTGCGCCTTCACGGTGGTGTGTCATGGTGGATATTCGCACGGGTTGTTGTGCCGAGGCTGGCGTCAGTTCAGAATCCATTATACACCCCCATCACGGCGCGGGCATCATGTCTGGTATCGCGGGAGGACCAGGCACACCACGGGTGAACATGCCGGGCATTGGGAGAGGGACGCGGGAATCTGCTACACTTGGACAATGGCCGGAGCATCGTCATATGGTATTCGCATTCTCACACCCCCCGCGTGAGGCAAGATGGCCATTCACCATGCGCGCCCATGACACACGTCCAATGATGCACCCCATAGTCGGATGTGCGCTGTTCGGACTGCTGTTGGCGTCCTCTCCCCTGCACGCGGAAACGGAATCGTGGGCCACCCTCAATACCGCGGGCATGCTGGCCTATCAAAAACAGGATTTCGGCATGGCGAAAACGATGTTTCATCGGGCGCTGGACACGCTTGATGTACGCCTCAAACAGGATGGACGGGAAGAGTCAAAGCCCCTCGTGGCCACCACGCTGAATAATCTTGCCGCGACACACGAAGCGTTGGGGGAATATGCGCAAGCGGAACTCCGTTATCGTCACGCGCTCACGATGATTGAAGCCATCCAGGGGCCCGATCATCCCGACGTGGCGGCGGGCTTGCACAATCTGGCCTCGCTGTTTTTTTCGCAACGCGCGTTTGCCAGGGCGGAGCCTCTTTGGCAACGCGGACTCTCCATCAGCGAACGTGTGTTCGGAGAGCGCCATCCTCATCTGGTCCAACCCCTTGTCACCCTGGGAATCGTGACGCAGGCGCAACACAAGTTTGCGCGAGCGGAAACGTACTATGTTCGCGCCATCCACATCATGGAACAGGCCCTGGGCGCCGACCATCCCAACCTGCTTCCCCTGTACGCACGCCACGCCCTCCTGCTCCGCCAGGATCATCGTGCGGAGGAAGCGCAAGCGATTGAGCAACGGATGGCAACGATACGCTCCCGTCTGCGCGCGTCCAAAAACCGCCGGCCCGGTGAACCGGAAGGCACCCACGCAATGCCGGAGACCGGACCAGCAAAGGTTACCGAATCGCCGCCCTGACCATCCGTTGGAAAAGAACGACCAACCATGCCCGCCGACGCCTCCCCCTCATGCACCCCCAACACGAACGTCACAGGTGATCGAACTGGTTCACCATATTGACTCATGATTGACTCATGAAGCGCCCCCCGCTAGAATCACGCCATGGCACGTGTTCCGTTTGATCCTCGCGCAGCAGGCATGTCCATGGGTGCGGACCGGCGACCCGGACATGCGCAACCCCGCGGGCAGGCTCAAGCCGACCCCCATGCCCAGTTTCGTTCACTGAATGCGTCCCTCCTGTTTTGTCCAACCTGCCGGGAGGCGACACCGGCTCGTGAACGGCTCCTCCTCGTCCTTCCGTCCAGCAACAAATATGAATATCGGTGTTCTCACTGCGGAACCACCACAGGCGAAAAAACCGATCAGGACCAACAAGGCCCCACGTTAATCCTTTCCTAGCCCTGTGCTCCGCCGCTTGCTCCCCGGTCAGCGTTGTGTTTGTCAGAATTTTTTCGGGTCGCACGCGCGTCATACGTTCTTCAAAAACAGGCAGGCCGTGTCCGGGTATGGCCATGACAGGGGCAGGCCGTGTCACCGAGCGTCGTCTGGCAATGAGGGCGGGTCATCCATGTGCTCCGCATATTCAATCAACGCCTGATAGGTCAGTGCACGGACATTGGCTTTGGTTTCCGGCTTGCCTTCCATGTTGCGTGTCAGCCAGACCGTGTCTCGCACACAAGCATCCGCCTCGTTACACATGGTCCACATGTGATGCAGAAATTCCACCGACAAGCCCACCTGAAGCCCTTCCGATTCAATGCGATCATCCAAAATGGCCAGCAAATCCGAAATGGCCTGATCGGCGCGATACGGCGTTGACGCATACCCGAACGTCTCCGTAACAACCTCTTCCTGTTTGGCCTGCTCCACCAGATCATGCATATACTCCTTCAGAAGCCCTATCTGTCGCCCTGAAAAACGCATGACGGCGGACCTTGTGTTGTCTGTCCCATGGTGTGCCGCAGAGACAGGCGCGCACACGGACGGCTGGTCTTACCCGCCGTGTTCAGGCGCGCTTCCCCACAACTTCGTCAAACGGGAGTCACGTCCGCACCCCCAGCGATAGGCTTTGTACCGTATGGGATTTTTCATATAAAAATTCTGATGGTACTCCTCCGCCGGATAAAATTTTGTCGCGCGTGTGATTTCCGTCACGACAGGCGCGGAAAACATTTTGGTGCGTTCAATGTCCTTTTTCGACGCTTCGGCCACTTGACGCTGTTCGTCATCGGCGTAGAAAATCGCGGGACGGTACTGATCCCCATGATCGCAGAACTGCGCGTTGGCAGTCGTGGGATCCGTGTTCCGCCAATAGACCGCCAGCAACTCGCGATAACTTATTTTTTGCGGATTGTATGCCACCTGCACAGCCTCGGCATGTCCCGTTCCCCCCGCGGACACTTCCTCATACGTGGGATTGTCTTTGTCCCCGCCCGTGTACCCCGACATCGTGGACAACACGCCATCAAGTTCATCAAACGGCCCTTCCATACACCAGAAACACCCGCCGGCAAACGTGGCCACCGCGTGATCCGCCTGCCGCATTTCACTCATGGACAGACGACTCTCAACACACAGCATCCCTCCCGCCAGCACAAGCACCAACATGAGTGTGATTTTGTTCATAACGGTTTCTCCTTAATCTGCATGGGACTGTCATCCTTTCATTCTACTCCGCACCGGGTGGGTTGGTCACGTTCTTTTCGAGTCTCGCGTGCGTTCCGGGTGTTACACATCGGGAACAACCCGGCGGACGTTGAGCACAAAGGCGCCGAAGGGTATCATACGCCGTCCGAACAGGAAATCGCCGGAGTCGGCGCGCTCCGCGTATCCGCCGTCACCTCGTTGGCCCGTGATCCCGACTCGGCGGCTTCCGGCCCCGGCTTGACGGCCTCCGCGATATTCCGGCACGCCATGTTGAACACCATCCCACAACGTGTCACAGGGGCAAAAGCCCGGTGCCTGCTGTGCGCGACGTGCATACTCCTCTCTTCGCCGATTGCGGCGACGGGGTGGGCCGACTCGTCCGACTTCGCCGCAGTCGTCCGGCAAGCCCGGCAGGGCACCGTGGGCATTCTCACGCACGCCACATCGTCGACAGCGCGCACCGGAGGGTTCTCGGTACGAGGCTCCGGCCTGTATCTCGGCGACGGGTACATTCTGACCGCCCGCCACGCAACCATTCAACATGCGGGGCGACATGACGGCGGGCATCCCGGTGACCCCCCGCGCATCACCGTCATTTCAAACGCCCTGGAAGAAGTGTCCGCCACGCTGGTCGGCGTCAATCATTTTCTGGACCTCGCGCTCTATCGCATCGCTCACGATCTCATCCCGCGCGGACTCTCCGCGCAACAATTCGCGCAGGCCGAAGCGCTGCCGGGCGAGCGCGTGTTCACGGTGGGCTACCCGCTCGGCTGGGGACCCGCCGTGAGCTACGGATACGTCGGCAATCCCCAGACCTTTTTGAACACGGTTGAGTCGCGCCTCGTGCAGGTGGATCTGTCGGCATGCAGCGGCAATTCCGGCGGGGGCCTGTTCAACGCGCACGGAGACATCGTGGGCATCGTCCACGCCATTATTCAAACCGACACGACGCATTCAACGCCGCAGGCACGCCGCTGCAGCCGGTTCGCCTTTGCCGTCCCGGGACCGTTGGCGCACAAAATAGTGACGGCGCTGATAGAGGGCACGCCATTGCACTTTTCCACACTCGGCCTTCGACTCGCCTCCGTAAAAATCGGCCATCAGTGGCGGGTGGCCGTGGCACATGCCACGGGGCCGGCACAACGCGCGGGCATCCGGACCGGGGATGTGCTGCTGTCCATTGATGAACATCGGGTGGAGTCGGCCGGCCAGTTGAAACACTACGTCATTGAACACACGCAGCCCTTTCAGCCGGTCACCATGCGCATCCTGCGGGATGATCGCGAACATGTGCTGCGCGTGGTGCCGGGAAAAGCCCGCGATACCGTCCAGGCCCGCCCCCCGCGCCGTCCCGGCACCCCGCCCGAACACCCGTCAACAGAATAATCCGGCGCGCCGTCCCTCGTCGGTCACGGCGGATGTTGCAACGCATGAGAAACAATGGGTATTCTTGGAGGAGCAGATGGTAGAACCAACACATGATCCCTGCGAATCGAATGCAACCATGACAGCATACTCCACTCATCCTTTCCGTGCCGGTTGTGATTTGCAACAGGCGCGACAGGCGGGCCATGACACGGCATAGTACACAGCGCGTGACTGACTGGCACAGCCGCAGCGCGCTGAACCCCCATGCCATTCCCCACCTCGTCATGCTGATGTTGGCGATGGTCGGCATTGCCCTGACAGCGTACCTCGGCTACACGGCCTCGGTGGACACCCACCCCGCCTTCTGCGGCGAGGACTCGGGGTGCGATCTGGTGCAAAGCAGTCGCTGGGCGACGTTTCTGGAAATCCCGACAGCCATCTGGGGCATGCTCACCTACCTGGTCATCGCCGGACTGGCCTGGCGGGCCAGAACCAGGGCCGGGAGCGCGACCGCCCTCCTGTTTGTCGCAGTCATCGGATTCAGCGTCAGCGCGTATCTCACCGTGGTATCAGTCGTGGTCATCAACGCCACCTGCACCTACTGCCTGACCTCGTTCGGCCTCATAACCGCCATCATGTTGCTCGCCTTCGTCCAACGACATTCCAACCAGGCCGACCGGATGACGTCGTTGAAAGAAGCCGCCCTGATCTCCATCCTCATCGTCGCCGGGCTTCACTTGCACTACAACGGGGTCTTCGACGAAGCGGCCGGCCCCGAGGATCCGCAACTGCAGGCGCTGGCGATCCACCTGACCGAAACGGGCGCCACGTTCTACGGCGCGCACTGGTGTCCGCGCTGCCGGGAGCAGAAGGCCCTGTTCAAGGCATCGGCCAAGCGACTTCCTTACGTGGAATGCAGCTCCGGCGGTCCCGGCAGTTCCCTCACCACGCCTTGCCTCGCCAACAACATTCGTCACTATCCAACGTGGATCATCGGCAAACGGCGCTCGACGGGCTTACAGACCCCTCGCGCGCTTGCCGGCGACTCCGGCTTTGAATGGAAACCGTAGCCTCACAGCCTGCTACAGACGTCTCCGCCGAACAGAAGCCGCCTTCGCATATCCATGACCACGTGAAGGCCGGCGAGCGAAGCCATGGGGCCTGTGCGGCACGCCTCGCCGTCATCGTGTGCAGGGTATCGCAGGCCGCCGCGCTGGGCTTGCTCCTGTTAATCGGAACCGTGGGCGGACAGGGAGGACACGGGCTTGCCGCCGCGTTCTCATTGAACGATCCCGACGCACCGCCCCGCATGTTGGCGCAGGCAGAGACGAACCGCGAACAGGACACGCCGGATTTGAGCGGAACGTGGGAAATCCACGAAGAGGACAGAACCTATATCGCGACGCTGGATGCGCACGGCAACGGGCCGTACACGCATCAGGGCGGCTCGTTCACCACAACGGACGTCACGGACCGCGTCTGGTCCGGAACATGGACGCAAACCGGCAATGACCGGGAAGGCGGGTTTGAAGTACGGCTCTCGGAAGACGGGCTCACGGCCGAAGGAGACTGGTGGTACACCCGCGTTGGATTCTACGCCGGCATCCCACCGCGATTCCAGGGCGGATCGTATTTTTTCAAGCGACTTCACCCACCCAACGCCGGACACGCGCACCCCTGACCATTCCGGGCCTGCAACGGGATTGCGGCCGGCAGTCCGTGGAGTCAAGGCCACGCGCTCGCTTGCATGGCGCGGCACGCGAGGGTAAAATCATAATATACCTGTGTGTTCAAGCTCGACCATGATCTCCACATCTCCCTTGCATATCCGGCGGCATCTCCTCGCGTTTTTCCTGTTCGCGCTGTTCTGCGTTCCCCCTTCAGGTGGGACGCACGCGTCTGCCGAAGGCATGGACCTTGCTTCGTTTGAGCCGCGCATGACGGAACATACGCTCACCAACGGATGGACGTTTCTTCTGGTCACGCGGCCCGTGTCTCCGGTCTTTGCCTTTGTGACGGCCGTCAACGTGGGAGCGGCCCAGGAAGGCGCCGGCATGACGGGCCTCGCGCATATGTTTGAACATATGGCGTTTAAGGGCACCCCGCAGGTCGGCACCACGGATTACGACGCGGAACAACAGGCGCTGGAAGACCTGGAACGGGCGTATCTCGCCTACCAGGACGCACGGCTGCACGCCGAGTCCGACACACACCACGTCAAGCGGTTGCATGACACCTTTCAACAGAAGCAACGCGCCGCCGCCGCGTTCGTGCAGAGCAACGCCTTCGCGGACATCATTGAACGTGCGGGCGGAGTCGGGCTCAACGCCTTTACCAGCGCCGACATGACCGGATATGTGTACGCGCTTCCGGCGAACAAAATTGAGCTCTTTTGTTATCTGGAATCGGAACGGTTCCTGCGCCCCGTCTTTCGCGAGTTCTACGAAGAACGCGCCGTCGTCATGGAAGAACGGCGCATGCGCACGGAAAGCCACCCCATTGGCCGTCTCTTTGAACAATTTACGGCCGCGTCTTTTACGGCGCACCCGTATCACCATCCGGTCATTGGCTACGCCAGCGATATTCAATCCTACACCATGACCGACGCCAGAAATTTTTTTGAAACCTGGTACGTCCCCTCCAACATGGTCACGGCGATTGTCGGCGACCTTCAACCGGAGACGCTGATCCCTCTTCTGGAAACCTATTTCGGCCGGATTCCGGGCGGACCGCCGTCGCCGCCATTGCGGACTGTGGAACCGCCGTCCATCGCGGAAAAAGTGGTGACACTCCAGGATCCATCCCAACCGTTTTATATGGAGGGATACCATAAGCCGGCCGTCACGCATCCCGATCAGACGGTGTTTGATGCCATTGATGATATTTTGACGAGCGGACGAACGTCACGACTCCATCGCGCGCTGGTGCAGGATCAACAAATCGCGGTCAGCGTCGAATCCTATGGTGCGTATCCAGGGAAAAAATATCCGCACATGTGGGTCGCCTACGTCGTCCCGGCGCGCGGCATTGACAACCAGACGGTGCGGCACGCCCTGCACGACATCTTGCATCGCCTGCACACCGAAGACGTTACGGAGGAGGAACTGGCGAAATTCCGGAGACGCACCCGGGCCGGACTCCTCTATGCCCTGAAAAACAACATGGGGCTGGCCATGTCTCTCGCGCGCTATCACACCCTGTTTGGCGACTGGCGGGAACTGTTTCACTCGCTGGCACACGTGGACCGGGTCACCGCCGCGGATATTCGGCGCGTCGCCCGTCAAACGTTTACGGCCTCCAACCGGGTCGTGGCGCAAATCGAAACCGTGACGCCGCCGCCACCGCGCCCCGCAACAGCGTCACCGGCATCACCGTAACATGAACGGAACCTGTTCAACCCCAACAGCCGCCGCCGCCATCACCATCCTTGTCGGCGCGTTTGCCTGCGCACCGGACGCCTGGGCGACAGGCCCGGTCGACACGGTTGACCAACTGCGCTACCCGCCCCTCCCGGACATTCACATTCCGGAACCAACCCGCGTCGTCCTCGACAACGGCATGGTGGTGTTGTTCCTGGAAGATCACGAACTCCCGCTCGTCACGGTCTCCGCCCGCATCCGCACCGGCTCCCGCCTGGAGCCCGCCGACAAGGCGGGGCTGGCCGAGCTGACGGGCACCGTCATGCGGAGCGGCGGCACATCCACGCTGACCGGAGACCAGATTGATGATTACCTTGAAGGCCGGGGCGCCTTTATTGAAACGAATATCGGTGTCGCGGCGGGATCGGCGGCCCTGTCCTGTCTGCGTGAAGACTTTGCCGATGTGCTGACGATCTTTGGCAAGGTCTTGCGGCACCCGCGATTTGATCCGGACAAACTGGTCATCGCCAAAAAGCTGATCGTGGCCGACATTGCCAGACAGAATGACGACCCCGACCGCATCATGCATCGGGAATTTACGAAGCTGGTCTACGGCAAGGATTCCCCCTATGCCCGCGTGCCGTCCTATGACACCATCACCAGCATTGTCCGGCAGGATCTTGTTGACTGGCACGCCGCCTACTTTCACCCCCAGCGCGTCATCCTGGGCCTGGTTGGGGATTTTGAAACGGCACAGGCGTTGCGGCTGGTCAAACAGGTGTTGGGGACATGGCCGCGCGGACCGGCCGTTGACGATCCGGACATACCGTACCCCACGGCCACGACCCGCGGCGTCTATGTGATTGAAAAAAACGACATGACCCAAGCGAACATCATCATCGGCCACATGGGATTAACCCGACAACATCCGGACTACCATGCCGTCGTCATCCTCAATCAGATATTGTCGGGATCGTTCGGCTCCCGGTTGTTTTCCAGCATTCGCTCCCAACAGGGGCTGGCCTATGACGTGCACGGCGGCATCGGATTCGGGTGGGACGTCCCGAATCCGGCGCTGTTGTCCATGTCCACCAAACTGGAAACCCTCCATGTCGGCATTGACAGCCTGCTGGAAGAAGTCCGGAAAATCATGGACACCGCCCCTCCCACCGCAGAGGAAATCAACAAGGCCAAAACGAGTCTGCTGAATTCGTTTGTCTTTTCGGTCGACTCTCCGGACAAAGTCCTTGAGAAGCTGCTCACGCATGCCTATTTTGGCTATCCATCCGATTGGCTGGTCACATTCAGAGCGGGCATTGAACGGACCACCGCGCAACAGGTCCGGGAAGCCGGCCGCACGCATCTCAAACCAGAACAGTTTATCACGCTGGTCGTGGGGCCTCGGGACGGCACCGCGCCGGCCATGGCACGGTATGACACCGTGACGGAAATTGACATTGCCATCCCCGACCCGTCGTTATAGCCTTGCCGCGCACTCCCCGACGCGCGTGATGCCAACCGGCTGTGCTCACCCGGAGACCGCCATGCGCGGCGCCTGTCTGCCCCATGTGCTGATCCTGTTTGCGCTCCTCCTGCCCGTCGCGGGCCACGCAAGTCATCTCCCGGACCGAACGCAACTGCTCCTGATCCCGGAAAGCCAGGAAATCCGCATGGGCCAACAGGCATGGGACGACCTGATGCATGATCAGCACGCCATCGTCTCACGCAACCGTGACGAAGCGGATCCCGTGCTGCGGGTGGCCGAACGGATTATCGCAGCGGCCAAACAATCCCAATATGCCGAGCGCGCACAGTCGTTTGAGTGGGAAATTGTCACGATCAAGGAAGACGACAACAAAAACGCCTGGGCCTTGCCCGGCGGAAAAATCGCGATCTATACGGGCATCTTCCCGGTTGCGTTCACCGAAAGCGGGCTGGCGGCGATCATCGGACATGAAGTGGCGCACGCCCTGGCCCGGCACGGCGCCGAACGGGTCAGCCAGGAGCTGGTCGCCAACGTGGGACTTGGGGTGGTCACCGGCACCCTGGGCATGAGCCCCGTGGCCAGTCAACTGGCGAAGCTGGCGGTCACGGGCGGCATCCTGCTGCCGTTCAGTCGAAGCCATGAATCCGAAGCGGACCATATAGGCTTGCTCCTGGCCGCCGAGGCCGGATACGATCCCAGAGAAGCCGTGCGCGTGTGGGAGCGCATGGAGGAATTTTCGGACGGCGCCCCTCCAGAATTTCTTTCAACGCATCCGGCGCATGACACACGCATTCAGAATCTCACACAATGGATGCCTGAGGCCGTCGCCATCTATCAACAGTCGCAGCAAGCGCCGGACATGCTCCTGCCATATATCACACCCTGACCCCGCACGGATGAGACGCTTTCCCTGTTTTCGCCATCTCCATTCCCTGCCGTCCTCATGCGCATGGCTCGTCCTGTTCCTGTTGCTCGCCGGGTGCGGCAGCGGCAGTGAGACCGTCGTGGCCGTCGCGCTCCATCCCACCAAACCGCATCTGTTGTACGTCGCCACCAATGGCTACATTTTCAAAACGCGCGACACCGGCGCCACGTGGCGCAACGTCTCACAGGGGATGACGCATTCTCGTGTCATTACCCTCGCAATTGATCCTCTGCTGCCCGCCAACGTCTACGCCGGCACCAAAGGCGACGCGATCTTCCGAAGTTTCAACGGCGGCCACCAGTGGCAGTCGCAACGCAACGGCCTGGAAAGCGTCACCATCTCCTCGGTCGTCCATGACATCGCGTTCGTGCCGGGATCCAGCCACCATCTGTTCGCCGCCACGTCCACAGGCGTCTTTGAAACGGACACCGCCGGACGTCGCTGGACCAAACGCATGAACGGCATGATTGAAGTCCTCATGGTCCTCTGCCTGGACATTGACCCCAACCAGCCGCAAACCCTGTACGCCGGCACCAGCGGCGGCGTCTATCAATCATTCGACGGAGCCGCAACGTGGACCAAGGTCAACAACGGCCTGGTGTCGCCGGATATCCTGCAATCGTCCCGCGCACTCGACGTGGTCACCATCAAGATTGACCGGCATGTTCCCGACACTGTCTACGCGGCCACGCTGAAAGGATTGTATAAAACGACCGACGCCGGCACATCATGGCAACGGATCGGCGCGTCACTCCCCGACCAGTTTTTCAACGACCTGCTCCTTGACCCTGCGACACCGGGTGTCGTCTTCGTCTCCAGCCGGGCCGGAGTCCATACCAGCCGGGACGGCGGACACACGTGGGAGGCCGTGAACGCCGGGCTGACCAATCTCAACATTCGCGCCATGGCCATCAGCCCGACGGAGCCGTCAACCCTGTACGTCGGCACCAACCGCGCCGGCCTGTTCCGCACATACGACGGAGGCCGGCGCTGGGAACCCGTCCCGTTGTCGATTCGCGCGCAACCGCCTGTGTAATCTGTACTCGTCATGAACGGGAACGTTGGACAAAATGCGGCCGCCGTTCCTTGCGGAGCGTCCACAGGCAAACGTATAATGCACATGTCTCGGGTCGGCAACGTCGCGTGCCGGGCCGAGACATCACGCGGATGCCTCCATGGACATCACCCGTCGCACATTGTTTCAACTCGGCAGCCTGGGCATGCTCACCGGTGTCTCCACCGTCATCGGCGGATGCGACCTGGGCAGTATGTTCGCGGTCCCGCCGCGCGAGACGCTGTATTTCACGCCGAACGACAATTTTTACACCGTCAATTATATGGACTCGCCGTATAATTTCACGCGCGATCTTGATCAGGAGCAATGGCAGATGGTGGTGAAAGGCGCGGTGTCCAATCCCATGGTGCTGACGTGGCGGGACGTGTTGAATCGTCATTCATTTGATCAGGTGTCCACCCTCATCTGCATTGACACCCTTCCGGGCGGGACGAGTATCAGCAACGCGATTTGGCGGGGAATTTCTCTCAAAGCCCTGTTGCGTGAAGCCGGCGCCAACCCCGACACCGCGCGTGACGTGATTTTCCGTGGAGCCGATGCGTATCACGACAGTATCCCCTTTGAACACGCCATGCGCGACGAGGTGATGCTGGCCTATCTGATGAACGGGGAAAAACTCCCAAAGGCCCACGGGTTTCCGCTGCGCCTGGTCGTGCCGGGACTCTACGGCATTAAAAACGTCAAATGGATTACGGAAATTGAAGTGTATAACGGCGACTACCATGGCTACTGGCAGCGCAAGGGGTGGACCGATGACGGCACGATTCGCATCTTTTCCCGCATTGACAGCCCCGGACATCATCAGACCATCAACGGCCCCAACATCCAATTCCGCGGCATCGCGTTCGGCGGGCCGCGCTCCATTGAGCGTGTACAGTTGAGTTTTGACCAGGAAAAAACCTGGGTTGAAGCGGACGTGACGCCGCCGCAGTCGCCCTGGTCATGGGTGGTCTGGGATTATGACTATCGGGATATGCCGGCGGGCAAGACCATGGTGTCGGTTCGCGCGATGGACACCAGCGGCCAGGTGCAGACATCGGAGATAACCCGCCCCCAACCCAACGGCGCCACCGGCCTGCACGGTATTGTGGTGAACGTCGTCAAGGCAACGCAAGAGGCTTGAATAACCGCGGAGTCCATTCCAACACCCAAACAATGGGGAGAACGATAATGAGTCACGATAAAATCCAGCAAGAAGTTGATCAGAACTATGAGGCGTTCCAAAACCTTTTGCCAGAACTCATGCAGACAAGCCCGAGCAAGTGGGCATTGCTGCATGGCAGAAAGGTTGAAGCCGTGTTTGATACGGCAATGGATGCCTGTATTGCTGGAGAAAAACTGTACCCGGATAAAGTTTTTTCCATTCAGGAAATCACTGAACGAATCGTTGACCTGGGATGGTACTCTCATGCCGTGTCTTAGCGGACCGTATAACCCGGCTAGCGGAATTATCCTGCAAGTTGGCATATTTCCGGGTGGAACGTTGGCAAACGCGATACACCAGAAACCAGGTCAGACCACCACCCCTGTCAAAGGAGGTCACATGCTCAATGGTCTGGTAGATACCGGCGCAGACAAAACGTGTATTTCTTCCAAAGCGGCACAATATATACAGCTTAGCCCTGTCAGCAAGATAGCAATGCAGGGAGCGACAGGAAGCAATCAGATGAATCAGTATCGAATTGATCTGATGTTGCAATTTGGCAAAGAATCACTGTTTCTCTCAAATTTTCTCGTCATAGAACACTCTGCAAGTTCTGATCTTTTTGATGTCCTGATCGGGCGCGATATTATTTGCAAAGGCGTGCTTACGATGGATTTTAGCGGGCATTTTTCTTTTTCGATCTAACAATCCCCCCCCCCCCTCACCCCCTCACCGTTTTTCTTTCGGCAATAGCGGAGCGGTGTATTGCTGATACAGGTCAAATAAAAACGCGACGCGCTCGGATTCGGTGTTGAAGGGAGCTTTGCGATAGGTGCGATCCACCGCTTTGTCCAGTGACTGATGGGCTTTGAGCAACGACGGTGGCATGGTCAGCGGGTCGTAGAGGTCGGCGAGAGTGGAGTCGGGGAACTTCGCGCGGGCATCAAGAACGACCTGCGCTTTGGTTTCAATGTCGACGCTTTGTTTTTTGGTGGGGTCTTTGGGCCAGGGGTAGTTGTTGTAGACGATGTTCGCCAAATACCGATAGTCGCTCTTGAGCCTGCCGCCTACGACCCGCATCCATGCCATATGCATAAGCGATGTAACCACGCCAAAATGATACAAAGTTGCATTCGGTATTGTTTTTAATTGGTTGCCTGCAATATGGTCGGCTTTCAAAAAACCAATCGTAATGTATGTCCTTCTTTCTGAAGAGACTTCAGGAATCGCCAGATACACACTTTCAGATTGTCTATCGGCCATAAAAACCGTCGGCTTTTCGGCAAATTTTTGCGTGTTTTTATCCGCGCTTTTACTTCGCATCTCTCTTACTGCCTCTACGCGCCTTATGACATGCGGCATCTTGCGCAATTTTTCCGGCGGACAATGTTTCAACCACAAGCAAAAACGGGAGATACCGTTGATAAACTCGTTGCCCATTGAATACGGCTTAACCCATTCGGCTACTTCGGGTTGCAATGCCAATAACTCGCTCTTTTCCTTTTCATTCAGCAACAGATGCCCGCCGTCAGCCGGCTTGCTTCCATTGACCATCTTCGGGCAATCACACAAGGCATCTGTCGCCGCAGGAATGACGATATTGCCGGCGTCCACAAGATACGGGTTGATATTGTCGGCGACAATTTCATGCGGCTTGCTTTGGATATCCTCGTATTCAAACAATCGCTTTTTCTTCGCCGGTTTCAAACCAAAGCCGATGATGACGCAATGCACGGCCGCTTTGCCTCTGGCTTCATTCGCCCATTGAAAAGTCCGGTGCGCAAAATGAATCTGGATGCCGTCTCCCAGTAGAGCCGGCCAAAGCATATAGACCTGCTCGCCTTGCGTAATAGAGTTGGTGGAAACAAAGGCGCATTTAATCGCATCGCTGTCTTTCATATAGCGCAAAGCCTGTTTATACCAAGCGGTTACATAATCTAATCCCGCACTGTATCTGGATTCTCCATAAATGCGCTGCATGTCCTGTTTTTGTTCGCTGTTCTGGAAGTTTTTCCCCACAAACGGCGGATTCCCCATAATGTAATTCAATCGCTCCGGCGCAACCACATCGCGCCAGTCCATCCGCAAGGCATTGCCATGCACGATATTCGCGCTGGATGTCAGAGGAATACGCGCAAAGTACATGCCGAATTCCTGCGACACCAGCATATTCATCTGGTGATCCATCAACCACATCGCCACTTGCGCGATTTGGGCGGGGAATTCTTCAATCTCGATGCCGTGAAACTGGTCCACGTCCAGCTTGGTCATTGTCTGGATTGGCAGCAGTTGCCGACCCTGTTTGTAGGTGGCACGCAACACTTCCAGCTCCAGCATGCGTAATTCCCGGTACGCAATCACCAGAAAATTGCCGCAGCCGCAGGCCGGGTCAAGGAATTTCAGGCCGTACAGTTTTTTGTGGAACTCAAACAGTTTATTTTTGTTCTTTTTGACTTTTCCAAATTCCGCGCGCAGGTCATCCATAAACAGCGGATTGATCAATTTCAGAATGTTCTTTTCCGACGTGTAATGCGCGCCCAGGTTTCGCCGCGCATCCCTGTCCATGATGGATTGAAACAGCGATCCGAAAATCGCCGGAGAGATATGGCTCCAGTCCAGCGAGCAGCATTGCAGCAGTGATTCGCGCATGGCGCGGTCAAACGCCGCCGGGCGCAGGCGTTCCTCAAACAGTTTGCCGTTGACAAAGGGAAACGCGCTGACCTGTTCGTCACGGTTGTTGAGACGCGCCTTCTCCGGCGTATTCAACACATAAAACACGGTGTCGAGCTGCGCGCCAAGGTCGGCGCCGTCTTCGGCGGTGCGGATTTCAAGGTAATCCTGAAACTGCTGCCGCTCGAAAATGCCGGTGTCTTCGGCGAACAAACAAAACAACAGGCGCACGAGATACACTTCCAGGTCGTGGCCGGCATAGCCGACGTCCCGCAGCCGGTCGTGCAGTTTGCCCATCAACTCGGCGGCTTTGATGTTGACCGGATCCTGCTCTTGTATTTTGTGGGTTTGATACCCGGCGAGAAAGGCAAAACGGTTGACGTTTGTATGCAGGTCTTCAACGAGAAATTCGGCTTGTTCGTTTTCATCCAGGTCGTACAGCCGACACCGCGCAAAATCCGACACCAGCACGTAGCGCGGCAGGTCGCGTTCCTTGAGTCCGGGAAAATAATCCAGCGCCTGCTTCCAGGCAGAGTCAAGGTTTTTGCCGCGTGACTTATGCTCAATCAGCAGAACGCCTTTCCACAACAAATCAATATAGCCGTCCTTGCCGTCAATGTTCCTGACGCGTTTTTCAAAAGACGCGACACGACGGAGTGAGACGCCGAAGACATTGAAAAATTCGTTCCAGAAAGATTGGGATTCGGCGTCTTCAGAGGATGCTTCACGCCATTCAGTGGAGAACGCCACGGCGCGGGTGCGGATTTCGTTCCAGCTTAGGGGCATCGGGATTGCAGGGAATACCTGAATGGTTGTGAAGCGCGCGTGTCACGCGATGACTGGATTCCCGCTTTCGCGGGAATGACGCTCGGACGGCTGTACCGGACAACGATTGTGCTATGAACCATCCGGCCGCTTCAACGTCATCCCCAGTTCTTTGAGCTGCGCCGGACTGACGACCGACGGCGCCTCGGTCAGCAGGCACTGGGCCTTCTGCGTTTTCGGGAAGGGAATCACGTCTCGAATGGACTCGGCTTTGCCCAGCAACATCACCAGACGATCCAGGCCCAGGGCAATCCCGCCGTGGGGCGGAGCGCCGTAGTCCAGCGCGTCCAGCAAAAACCCAAACTGTTCACGCGCCGCGTCTTTGGACATCCCCAGCAGGTCAAACATTTTCTCCTGAACATTGCGTTGGTGGATACGAATGCTGCCCCCGCCCAGTTCAATCCCGTTCAGCGCCACGTCATACGCCTGGGCGCGCACGCGCAGTGGCTCGGAATCCAGAAGCGGCATGTCCTCCGCACAGGGCGCCGTGAACGGATGATGCAGCGCGACGTGCCGTTTCGCCTCCGCGTGGTATTCCAGCAGAGGAAAGTCGGTCACCCACACCGGCTCCCACGCGTCCCGATTGATCAGTCCCAGCTCGGTTCCAAGGTGCGTGCGCAGACGGCCCAGCACGTCATACGTGACGGCCGGCTTGTCGGCGACACAGAGCAGGAGATCGCCAGGACCGGCATCGGGCAGTGCCTGACGCAACGGTTCGGGAGAAAGAAATTTGGCAATGGCCGACTCCAGTTTCCATCCGTCAGCAATTTTCACCCACGCCAGACCTTTGGCTCCAAACTCTTTGGCCACCTCAATGAGGCGGTCAATCTGGTTGCGCGCCATGTCCGCGCCCCCTTTGACCACCAGCCCGGAGACCTGGCCACCCTGCTCAACCGCGTTCCGAAACACCGCAAACTCCATGCGTGCGGCGGCTTCGTTCAGGTCGCACAATTCCAAACTAAAACGACGGTCGGGTTTGTCCGTCCCATACCGTGACATGGCTTCATGCCAGGTCAGGCGCGGAAACGGCGTGGGGAGGAGAATGCCCGCCGCATCTTTACACACGCCGGCCAGGCATGATTCCGTCAGGGCCATGATGTCGTCGGGTTCCACAAACGACATCTCAATATCAATTTGCGTAAATTCAGGTTGCCGGTCCAGCCGGAGATCTTCGTCACGAAAACATCGGGCGATTTGATAATACCGGTCGGCGCCGCCGATCATCAGAATCTGTTTGAAGAGCTGCGGCGATTGCGGCAAGGCAAAACATTCACCCTGATTCACACGGCTCGGCACCAGATAATCCCTCGCGCCTTCGGGAGTGCTTTTGGTCAGGATCGGCGTTTCGATTTCCAGAAACCCGCGGTGATGGAGATAATCCCTGGTGCGGTGGGCCACGTTGTGACGCAGCGTGAGCAATCGCTGCATGGGAGGCCGCCGTAAATCCAGGTACCGATATTTCAACCGCAGGGCCTCCGTGGCCTGCGCGTCGTCCTCAATGACAAACGGCGGGGTTTTGGCCCGGTTCAACACGTCCAGCACATTCACCTGAATTTCAATTTCCCCGGTCGCAATCTGCGGGTTCACGGACTCGTCGGGCCTGATGCGCACCCGTCCCGTCGCGGCAATCACATATTCATTCCGCAACTCATCCGCGCGTTCACGCACCACGGCTTCCGTCTCCGTATCAAACACCAGCTGCGTGACACCGCCGCGATCGCGCACGTCCACGAACAACACGCCGCCGTGATCGCGACGACCATGCACCCATCCCATCAGCGTGACGGTATGGCCGTTCTGCGCGCGCGTGAGTTCTCCGCAATGGTGCGTGCGTTTCATCGTGTTTTTTTCCGCCCGTGCGGACGACGACTTCTCGTCATGTGTCGGGTTCCACGGACTCTGCCGGCGGGGGACCGGCGTCCCCTGCTGTCCGCATCCCGCCGTGAGGGCAACACCGGTTTCCGCGTCCGTGCGGGCGGCCCGTAATTCGGAGATTGGGCAGCGACACCCCTGCTGCCGGTTTTCCGTGTATGCGCGGACGACACGGTTTTCTTCGGGCGCAAGGGCAACATGGGTTTCCGCATCCGTGCGGATGGCCCGTAGTTCGGAGATTGGGCAGCGACACCCCTGCTGCCGGTTTTCCGTGTATGTGCGGACGACACGGTTTTTTTCGGGCGCAAGGGCAACATGGGTTTCCGCATCCGTGCGGGCGGCCCGTAGTTCGGAGATTGGGCAACGACACCCCTGCTGCCGGTTTTCCGTGTATGCGCGGACGACACGGTTTTCTTCGGGCGCAAGGGCAACACGGGTTTCCGCGTCCGTGCGGGCGGCCCGTAGTTCGGAGATTGGGCAACGACACCCCTGCTGCCGGTTTTCCGTGTACGCGCGGACGACACGGTTTTCTTCGGGCGCAAGGATCGCGAACGCAAAGTCGGTGAACGCAAAACCGGTAAACGTGAAGTCGACGAACGCGAATCCGGCAAACGCGGGATTTTCGGGAAGACAGTTGCCCGCGAAGAGAAAGCCTGTCGCCTTATTCGTGCCCTGGCGGGCTGCCGAAGCAGGGCGCGCAAGGCATTGGCTTCGCCATCGGTCGTAAACCGGCAGGTTCCAACGCGCAACGCTCCCAACATCAGGGGACCGAAACGGATTCGTTTGATGCGCAGGACCCGATGACCCAGGGCTTCAATCATGCGCTTGACCTGGTGTTTTTTGCCTTCGTGAATCGTGAGTTCAAGCCATGAATTGACTTTGGCCTTTCCGGATTTTCTGACCCCGGCGGGTGCGGTCATGCCGTCATCCAACGCCACGCCGTCCTGAAGCGTCCGAAGTTCCTCGTCCGTACACAACCCCGACAACTTCACCAAATACGTTTTGGGCACATGATACCGGGGATGCAAACATGCCTGGGCCACCTTGCCGTTGTTCGTCAACAGCAACAGCCCTTCGGCATCATAGTCCAGCCGCCCCACCGGCACCACGCGCACTTTCACGCCGTCAAGCAAATCTGCGATGGTGCGCCGGCCATGGGGATCGCGCATCGTCGTCACATATCCGGCAGGCTTGTGCAACAGCATAAAAACTTCGGGTTCGGCCTGTCCCACATGACGGCCGTTGACCTTCACATGATCCGTCATCGGATCCACGCATGTGCCCAGCACACGCACGACAGCGCCGTTCACCGTGACCTCGCCGTTGCGAATCATGGTTTCCGCGGCACGACGGGACGCGAGTCCGCTCGCGGCGATAATTTTTTGCAATCGAATCATCGGCGAACAGCTCCCGGACGTGCCACGCGGCGGTGCGGCGTATGGTTTCGTGCGATCAAGGTGTTCATTCCCATTCAATCGTACTCGGCGGTTTGGAACTGATGTCGTACACGACACGATTCACGCCGGGCACTTCGTTGATAATCCGGTTTGACACGTGCCCCAGAAAGGCGTGCGGCAGGTGCGACCAGTCGGCGGTCATGCCGTCCACACTGTCCACGGCCCGCAACCCGATGACGTGTTCATAGGTTCGCTGATCGCCCATGACCCCAACGGTGCGAATGGGCAACAACACGGCAAAGGCCTGCCATGTTTTCCGGTACAGCCCGTGCGCTTCCAGTTCATCGAGAAAAATGGCGTCGGCCTCACGCAACACCCGCAGCCGCTCGGTGGTCACCTCGCCAGGAATGCGAATGGCCAGCCCGGGACCCGGAAAGGGATGACGATGAATCATGTCGTCCGGCAACCCCAATGCCTTGCCCAGTTCCCGCACTTCGTCCTTGAACAGTTCCCGGAGCGGCTCAACCAGTTTGAGCCGCATCCGCGCAGGCAGTCCGCCCACGTTGTGGTGCGTCTTGATGGTCATGGAAGGCCCGGTGTGGCTGACGCTTTCAATCACGTCGGGGTACAGGGTGCCCTGCACCAGATAGCGCACGTTGCCGATTTTTCGCGCTTCCGCGTTAAACACCTTGACGAACTGACGCCCGATGATCTTGCGTTTTTTTTCAGGATCGGTCGTGCGGCCCAGCGCGTGCCGGAATTGTCCAGAGGCATCCACCATGTGGTAGTTGAAATGATGCGACCGAAACGCCTTGGCAAGCTGTTTCGCCTCGTGTTTCCGCATCACACCGTTGTCAATAAAGACGCAGGTGAGTTGTGCGCCGATGGCCCGATGGGTCATGGCGGCGGCCACCATGCTGTCCACGCCGCCGCTCAACGCGCAGAGCACGTGTTCCCGTCCCACGCGTTGACGAATCCGGCCGATGGACTCGTGCAGGAACGACCCCATCGTCCAGGTGGGTCGGGCCTCGCAAATATGATACACGAAGTTTTTGAGAATCTGCGCGCCATGCGTGGTATGCGCGACTTCAGGATGAAATTGCAGACAGTAGAGCCGGTGCCCGCGGGTGACCGACTTCATCGCCGCAACGGGAGAATTCTTTGTCCGTGCCATGGACTTGAATCCAGGCGGCAGCTTTTCAATCCGGTCGCCATGCGACATCCAGACCGCAAAGGGCCCGACTCCGTTGAGTCCCCTGAATAAATCCGACCCGTCCCGCACCCGCAATTCCGCCCGGCCGAATTCCCGCCGCTTCGCCCCGCCCACGCGGCCGCCCATCTCATGCGCGATGGCCTGCATGCCGTAGCAAATCCCGAGCACGGGCAGCCCTTCCCGCAAAATCGCTTTGGCCCATTTCGGACGCCCGATGCCCGTCACGCTGGCAGGCCCTCCGGACAACACCACGCCCTTGGGGCGATGCGCACGAATCGTCTCCAGGGAAGCGGACGAGGCAAGGATGACGGAATGGACGCGGGATTCCCGAATCCGACGGGCGATCAGTTGGGTGTACTGCGACCCAAAATCAAGAACAACTATCGTATCGTGACGGGACGCCATGGACAATGATCTTTTTCTTCGCGGCGGGGGCCTGCCACAACGGACTCACGTTATTCCACGTCAGCCCTGTAGTTGGGAGCTTCCTTGGTGATCACCACGTCATGCACATGGCCTTCCCGCAAGCCGGCCTGGGTGAGACGAATAAACCGGGCGTTGCGTTGCAGCTCGGGAATGGACCGACAACCGCAATAGCCCATGCCGGCCTTGAGGCCGCCGACCAACTGATACGCCGCATGGGACAGGGCGCCTTTATACGGCACGCGGCCTTCAATGCCTTCCGGCACCAGCTTGCCTCCGGTCTGCCCTTCCTGCTGATACCGGTCCCGGCTCCCGCGTTCCAGGGCGCCGAGCGACCCCATGCCGCGATATTCTTTATAGGTTCGCCCCTGGTACAGCACGGTTTCCCCCGGCGATTCTTCGGTGCCGGCAAACAGGGAGCCGATCATCACGGCGGCGGCGCCGGCCGCCAGCGCTTTGGAAATATCACCGGAATATTTCACGCCGCCGTCGGCAATCACCGGCACGCCGCTTCCTTCCAGGGCCTCGGCGCAATCGGCGATGGCAGTCAGTTGGGGCACCCCGGCGCCCGACACAATCCTCGTCGTGCAAATTGAACCCGGCCCCACGCCCACCTTCACCGCGTCGGCGCCCGCGTCCACGAGTTCACGGACCGCTTCCGCCGTGCCCACGTTCCCGGCCATCAGGTCCGTTGACGCATAGCGCTGTTTGATCATCCTGACAGTGTCAATGACACTTTGTGAATGTCCGTGGGCCGTATCCACGACGATCATGTCCACGCCGGCCCTGACCAGGCGTTCCACGCGTTCCTCCACGTCGCGCCCCACACCGACGGCGGCAGCCACGCGCAGCCGGCCATGGGCATCCTTGGAGGCGTTCGGGTATTTGATCTGTTTCTGAATGTCCTTGATCGTGATCAGCCCTTTCAGTTCAAAACGGTCATTGACCACCGGCAGTTTTTCAATGCGATGTTTGTGCAGAATTTCTTTCGCGTCGTCCAGGCTCGTCCCCTCCGGCACCGTGACGAGGTTGGCGCTGGTCATAACCTGCGACACCGACAGCGTCGACCGGGTCTCAAATCGCAAATCGCGATTGGTCAGAATCCCGACCAGTTTGTTGTCTTTCGTCACCGGAATCCCGGAAATCCGGTAGGTGGCCATCATGTCATGGGCATCACGAATTGTTTGATTCGGCGCAATCGTCACGGGATCAAGAATCATGCCGCTTTCGGATTTTTTCACCTTGTCCACTTCCATCGCCTGCGCTTCCGGCGACGCGGAACGATGGAGCACGCCCAGGCCCCCTTCGCGCGCCAACGCAATGGCCAGACGGCCTTCCGTCACGGTGTCCATCGCCGCGCTCAAAATGGGAATGCTGATGGTGATTTGGCGGGAGACGCGCGTGGAGCAATCCACCTCACTGGGAATCACTTCAGACCTGGCCGGCACCAGGACCACGTCATCAAAGGTCAACCCGATTCGCGTTTTGTCCCAGAGTGCCATGATCCCGTTAGCTCATCGACCAGACCGCCGGATACGTCAGTCCCAACCGACGATCCGGACCCGGTGAAACCCTACACTGGAAAGAACGGGGCAAGACGCCCCTCCGCACCGACACACACTTCACGATGGCGGTCGGACGCGCTTATGCCCCGCTTCCGGGAATCGCCGCGACAGGCTCGTGTTCATCCCGCAGAAAATCTTCGGCATCGGCAGCCGGCATAAAACGCTGCACCCTCATGTTGCCGCTGTCCACCGAGAAGACGTGCCCCTTCTGATCCACCTCAAGCCCGTAGGGAAAATTAAACTGGCCTTCCGCGTTCCCGAACCCGCCCCACTGGGTGATGAAACTGCCGTCCCGGTCAAATTTCTGAATCCGCTGGTTCCCCGTGTCGCTCACGTACACATCACCCGCGCCGTCCACGGCAATCCCCCAGGGAGACCGGAATTGACCCGGCTCCTGGGCTTGCGCGCTGCTGGCATGTCCCGGCCCGATGCCGCCGCCCCATTTGGTGACAAGCTGCGGGAGCACGTTGGTGCTGGTGTCGAATTTCTGGATGCGATGATTCCCCATATCCACGACGTACACCGTCCCGTCCTGCTGGTCCACCGCCACGCCGCGCGCAAAATAGAACTGCCCGTCCTGATTCCCGAAACTCCCCCACTGCATGATGAATTCGCCGTCCATATCAAACTTCTGGACGCGGAAATTGGCGCTGTCCACGACGTAGATGTACCCGCGCATCCGATCAATCGCCACGTCCCACGGCGCGTTAAACTGGCCTTCGCCATTCCCGCGCGCGCCGATTTTCATGAGGTAATGGCCCAGCTTGCCGTCAAACTTCTGGACGCGATGGTTACTGGTGTCGCACACGTACACGTCGCCTTTGCCGTCGCAGGCGAGGCCCGTGGGGTTGTTAAAATTCCCGTTGGCCGTGCCAAAGTTCCCCCACAGCAGAATAAAATTGCCGGTGGGATCGAATTTCTGCACACGATTATTGCCGTTATCCACGACAAACAGGGCCCCCTGGCGATCAATGGCCAACCCGTACAACGGCGCCATGAATTCCCCGCCGTGCAGCAACGACGCGCCACGTCCGGGCTTGCCCCATTGCGCCGTACACACGTACCCCGACGTGTTCAGCAGAATGTTCCCGCTGGCCGGAACCGAGATATTATCGCCCACGTCCTTAAACCAGACGTAGACCGTTTTGGGGCCGTCCCCGGGAGAAAGCGTCACGGGAATCGTGGCGCCGAAGCGATGTTCCGGTTCCACCTCAATCCATCCCGGCAGCGTCGCGCCGGGGGTCATGGGATTTTCGGAAATAAAATAGCCCGCGACTCCGGTATCAAGATCCTTGGCCGAAATGGTCGCCACCATGTCCGGCGAATTCGTCATATACGCCCCGTGATTGAGCACAATATCCGGATTCTGCGGAGCCGCCACATCAATCAGCACGGGCGTCACTTCCTGTTCGTCGGACAGGGGACTCTCGGCCTCCTGTTCGTCCACGCTCGCAATCGCGTAATAATAGGTGGCGTTGTTCGTCAATCCGGTATGAGTATAGGGGCTGGTCACACCTTCAATGCGCGTCGCCGTCTCTTTCGTCACACCGGGGGCCGTATCAAAATAGAGGCTGTAGGACACGGCTTCCGGCACGTCCATCCAACTCAACATCACCTCCGCGTCTCCCGGCTTGGACACCAGCGTCACGACCGGCAACGCCGTGCCCCGCGCCGCATCCCGTTCGATTTTGTCCCGGCCCCTGGTCAGTTCCTCCTCCGTGGGCGCAAACTTCAGAATCCGGTGATTCCCGCTGTCCACCACATAGACGCACCCTTCTTTATCCACAGCCAGGCCGGACGGGAAATTAACCTGCGCCTCGGTCAACCCGCGGTTGCCCCAGGAACACAGATACGCGCCGTTGGAATCAAACTTTTGAATCCGGTGGTTCCGGCTGTCCACAACGTACACGTTGCCCAGGGCATCGCACGCCACGCCCCAGGGCGAGCTAAACTGACCGAGGCCGTTGCCTTCCCGTCCCCATTTCGCCAGAAAATGTCCACGGGAATCGAATTTCTGCACGCGATGATTGCCTTCATCGGCAATGTAAATATGGCCGGCAAAATCCACGACCAGGCCGCGCGGATAGAAAAACGCGCCGTCAAAACTTCCATCTTTGCCCCACTTCATCAAGGGCGTGCCATCCGGCTGGAATTTTTGTATGCGTGCGTTACTCGTATCCGAGACGTAGAGATTCCCCTGCTGATCGGTGGCGACGCCCCAGGGCACGTCAAACTTTCCGGCTTCAGCGCCGCGCCAGGCAAAGCCAAACTGGCCCCAGGCCGCCAGCAAATTGCCGTCGGGATCAAACTTCTGGACGCGGTTGTTGCCGCTGTCCGCCACGTATACTTCGCCCGTCGGAGCCGTTGCCAATCCCCTCGGATAATAAAACGCGCCTTCTTCCGAATCGGCTTCCCCGCCCCATCGCGCCAGAAACGTTCCCTGTTTATCAAACTTCTGAATGCAATGATTGTCCGTATCCGCCACATACACATTGCCCTCGCCGTCAATGGCGATGCCGGTGGGTGAACGGAACTCCCCGTCGTCCACGCCTTCCGTGCCAAACTGCATCACCGGCAGATACGGCGAAGGAAGGGTCATGACCTCGTCGGATTCACGACTTTCTCCCTCGGCAGTCATCACCGTGACCACGTAGTGATAACACAGACCGTTGGCGAGGTCCTGATGCTCGTACGGCGACGACGGGCCTTCAAGGCACGTCCCCTTTTCTTTGGTCACACCGATGACGGGATTAAAATCGTCCCGCCCCGCGATTGGACGGGTCAGTTCATTCGGCTTGATAGAAACGCCCTGCGTGGTCTGATAGTAGATGTTGTAGTACATTGCATCGGGAACGGGGTCCCAACTCACCGTAATAAACCCGTTACCCGGCACAGCCTTGACGCCGGTGGGCGGCTCTACGAGCGGTTCCTGCTCATCGCCTTCGCCGGCTCCCCACTCTGCTTCGGAAACTTCGGCGACAGTCACACGCACACCCTGCCCACTCCACCACGGAAGCCCCTCACTGACACTGTTCAGAAAATTCTTCATCGCACTCCTCGTCGTTCACGTCAAACAGACAGGCTACCGGGCACGTTCACGCATGACACCCGGCACACACATTAACACGCTGTCGCAACGATAAAATTTTTCACGTAAAACCGTAGGCTTAGGGAAAAATTCTAGCAGGCGAGGATTGCGGGGGTCAAGGCAGGCGGGGAGAGGCACCACCTTTGGCATTCGTGTATTGCACGGAAGAACGCACACAGGAGATTGTAGACCGAGACTGCAATGGGCACCAGCAGAAATTCAAGATGAACGAGAAGAATTGAGGCGAGGCATTCACTCAATAAACGGCATTATACATCTACCAGGCAATTTTCTAAAAACGCCAATAACGGCGTCCCATCCATAAGATATTTGCTGAATTGGGGCGGATGAAAATTTTCGTCTTCCCTCCGTATCTTTTCTAACGGCACTGGGTCAAGCAACGGTTTTATTTTACACAGAGATATCGCATATCCAATCTCCACGTCACCAAAATAGGAAAAAAATTCCTTTCTGGTGATACCGCAGACCTTCTGATATTGATCCCATAAAAGCTTAGGCCTCCCTTCAACAATTGCCTTCACATCCGCTACCATCACAACGCGCCCCTGAGGTTGTTTACTGTATATCCAAATTCTGTCGCCTTTGGATAGATTCATTTTTCGATTTCGCAACTCCACTTTTTTATTCCTGTTGATTATGCCGTCAGCATGTCGCCCCTCAACAGAGATCAGAACATTTTTCTTGGTCAGGCTCACAAAATGCCCCCTTCATTGAGGATTTTACGCACTTGTTCGTAGTCGATGTTGTAAGCCGTGATAAAATTAGCGTTATCGTTGCATCCAATTTCACGAAGTCTTTTCAGCAACACTGGATTGGGGAAAACCACCGAATGCGTAAACACCGTTTCCAGCAACGCGGCAGTTTTTGTCAAACATCTAAAGCCGGCATCATCTAGCACCCCGCCTCTTTTGGATTCCTGCTCAATTTTATTTCTGCTGGCAATGTTTGAACGTACTATCCTGGCAAAGGCAACAACTTGTCCTGGATTAAATTGGGTTTGTGATTGATAAAAGAACAACAATTTGCCTATTGATAGCCGAGAGGCTGCATTAGATGTTCCAAAATAACTTTTATATTCGGAAAACCGAGCTTCCAGAGGAGGAAATATAGTAAGTTGGGGATCATGTCCAAAAAACGCATCTGCATAACGTTTTCTTATCGGTACTATTGCACCGTCCCGTTTGGGAAGAAGAAAGATAGCCGACAGAAAATCTTCCAGGGCTCGTAGCGATACTTTCATTCCTACTCCCAACTCAATATCTTGATTAAAATCCTTGTAATCTGGGGGCATATCGGGCAGAGAAATTTGGCTTATCGATTTTATTATTCTTTTTTTTTCTTTCCAGTTTTGTGTTTCAATAACAGGTCCCACATATATTTTTCTATATCCGCCATCATCTGATTTGTAATAACCGCGGTCTAATAAAATATTTGCTATTCGCCCGCCTCCTCCATAAACGACAAGATTGATAGCACTCGATTGCGTATACGACATGGATTGTCGGGAAATAAAATCCAACATAGTCGATACAGCCATTTTGCCCGCATTATCCTCTAAAAAAAGAAACGCACCCCTGGGACGTCCTCCCGCAGGCAGTCTTTTTTCTACAGCACAATTCGCGACGATCGCATTGTTTTTTTCAAGGGAGGCATAGTTGAATTTCTTTTCATCAATTTCATGACTATTCACAGTGTTTGCGATTTTCTCCCGTGCCTCATCAACTAATGCAGGTAATATTTTGAAACTTTCTTCAGTTGAGATAACATCTATGGTAAGACCGTTAAATTCCTGCAACTCATCTTCTTCCCAAAAATCAGCCGGTGCCAATATCTTAAGAGAAAACTCATCTGACAATACATTCTGCTTGCGTAAGATAGCTTCATCTCTAGTAATGAACCCACTGGCATGGCTAACAATTGCGGTGGCTATATGCCTAATGTCCGAAGTGGACTGTTGGTTATCCTCATCTCTTGTGGGAAATATAATTTTACGGAGTCTGGCTATCAGCTCTGTCTCATTACCGAGAGGAACCCTTTGTAAATCTTCAATCATTTTGAGAGCAAAATCATTTTCTTTCTGACGATGTCTCTCCAGTTCGTCTGCAACCTCCTCTGCAACAGCCACTTCAATATCGCCTTTATCTACCAAGCGCATAAGGTTTTGTGAGGCTTCCATCCCTGATCGTTGATTGCTTATGTCTAAAATGACATTGGTATCAAGCAAATAAAACGTCGGGCCTGAGGAAATTTTGCTGGCTATCAACTGCAATGCTGGTTGCACTGGCAAATCAACGGAGGAAAATAAAGACGGGATAATTTCTCTAATTCTGACATTCTGTATCGGGTGCGATTGCCCACCTTTTACTGTGTCTATTAAATCAAACTGTAGCTTCCCCCAAAAATCATTTGCCGACAGTTTTTTCCCTACCTTTATGGCTATCTTCCAAAAATGATCCTTGTCTGCACTTTCAACCACCGCGTCCACGAGTAATTTGCCAACACCCCTATGGCGATAGTGAGAAAACACGGCTAGCTGAAAGATTCTTTTTGTCGGAAACCTTCCGCCTAAAAGGGCATAGCCAGCAAAACGATTTTTTCCCTGTTGTTCCGCAATGGTAGCCACAAACAGATTTCCATTAAAACAGGACTCTCGGTATGCAGAATAGGGAATAAAACCCAATTCATTTTTTTGGTTGTCAGCCAAAGCCTTGACATCTTCCAGATAAGGAAGAACATCGTCGGGAGTTGTTATGATCTCAATCATGGGTCAATTTCCGGGATTTATATACTTAGAAACCCAACATATGCCACGTGTTGGCCCGCTCCTCAAGGAAGAGTCAACAAGGCAGGTCAGCAGTGCCAAAGCCGTAGGCGCCGAAAATGTTGTTCAAGTCTGATTCACTTGGAAACACAATCACTCCACTGGCCCGGACGTAGAACCGCCAGTCTTCTGCTACGACTTGAGCCGCCAAACCTATCACGACAAAGATAGCACTGATCAATAATGCACTGCGTGAAATTGTACGCATACTGCCATCCGAAAAATGAAAATGTGTGAGGTGAAGATGAGCGCCAACCAACACGGCAGGCAGAGCGCGCCGGAGTATGACGATAGCGTACTCAACTATACGCCGCGACCGATCACCGGCGGCCACGTCCGACCGGTCGCATGGGGTAAATCCGGTCCGATCACCAGAGCCACGACCGCGACGCCTTCATGTAGCACGGCACCACGACGCGACACCAGGGCGACATTCCGGAGAGGGCGTTTCAGCGCCGGCCCGACGTTCATGCAGGCGCTGGCCCGATCACTTGACCACGTCGTCACGTCACGGCAGTTTCACTTTTCCATCAGCCGGCAGTTTCCATTTTCCAAAAATCCATCCCGCGACAAATACCAGAGGGCCGACTGTGGTAACCCCCACTAGCCATGACCCAAATTTGTTGAACGCACGGATAAGCTTTGACTGCCCTACGGGGGAACTGATGACAGGTGCATCGAAATAATAGTACTGGTAGGCTTTCTTGTGGTAAGCGTCCGACCGTCCCGGATTCAGTTCGCGGGAGTGGGGAAGCCACTTCTCAAAGGGTGGGGCGGCAGGTCTGGGCGACGCCACTACTGGGCCGTGGCCCTGTTCCCGTAACGCGCTTGCTTGAGATTGAAGCAGTGCTGAAAAAACTGGTGTGAACATTGTCATCGTCGTGACAGCCACTACCCATGCCGCCCACCTTCGGCCATAACCGGACGCCGTGACCGGAGAAGAGACAGAAGCAAACGGGACATGACCGGCGATTGCGACATACAAGACACAGGCGACAGTAGCGGCGAGCAAGGGACTGATGAGGACAACGAGCATAGCGATACCTTTCCGCTTTAGAAAACTGAATGCGAAGATGAGCGCCAACCGACACGGCCAGCAGGGAGCACCGGAGTATGCTGACAGCGTGCCCGACGTGCAACGCTCCCGCCAGCAGACTTTACACCGGTAGTAGAACAACTTGGACGCGTGCGGGTAGGTCTCGGCATTGTCACAGTGTGGGCACATCCGGCCACAGTGCAGTACTGGACAGCCTTGGCTTCTGTGTCAAACTGTTTGAGAAACTGAAACTCGCTGATGGTAGTCCGTGACACGATGTCCCCTTGGTTGCAATACAATCGGGAGCATTGAAATATAAACACACAATGGTGTCAATATGTTTGTATTTTTAAGTATATAAATCCATTTTCTATTCTATGGGCGTACGGTAGGACAATTCAGTAGCATCGCCGTCCGCGGCAAATTTGGCGATTTCTAATTGTCATCAAAGCATGACTCTCAAAGAAAGACGCAGGTGGGCTATGCCGGGGAGTGACTCATTCCGCACGCCACTGCAACAGAATGTCTTTCAACGCTTCTACCAAGGGCTGAATATCACTGTGTTTGTCCCCAGACTCAAATCTGGCAACCGTGCGGCAAATATCAGTGGCATCCTGATGCAGGTTTTCCGCCAGATTGCCGATTTTCACTTTGGCGATTTGTGACGGGTGATCTGATGCGGAATCGTAGGTTGCATCCAGTCGGCTTATTTCTCTTGCGAGAGTTTCACGATCCATGCTCAAGTGCTGTGGCTGTGCCCACAAATCCGGCTTCGTTTTCAGACAATCCCACACCCATATCTCCGGCGCGTGATCGCCCGGAAGGAAGAAGACCGGAATCTGTGAACTGCCTGCCGCTTCCCTGATTTCCTCCGCAATATCTCCTCCACGCTGGTCACCGTCCAGAATGAACACAAAATTTTCTACCAGGCCGAATTTCTTGAATGCGGCGGCATGTCCCGGAAATTCCTGCGCACCTGTGTCGCGTCCGATTCGAACGACTGATCCACTCCGAATGTTCTGTTCGTGCGACAGCACATCAATGATGCCGTAAAGAATCCCCTCGGCAACTTTATCTTCGCAAAGCAGATTCAGTGCATCACTGGAGCGTCCATAGAGAGCATCTTGAATGATGTCGCGGTATGGTGGGCGCACTTCAACGTTGCCCTGCTCGTCACGTTCAAGAAAAATTCGCGCGTTGCCCGGCACCGAGTCCAGCACGACCGGGCTGTGGGACGTGACGATAATCTGCAGGTTGTTACGCAGGGCGAGTTGCTGGAGCTGCAACATCAGAAGCTGTTGCACCCAGGGATGCAAGCCGGCCTCCACTTCGTCAATGAGCACAAGGGCGTCTTCCAGTTGGGCGATCTCCCGTGAAAGCCGCAGAATGGCACGTTCGCCCGCAGCCATGTGCAGCTCCGAATACGATGCCCCGTTTCTATTGGCCGCAAACAAAAGAGACTTGCCTCCGCCGCCGGACAGTTTGACAACTTCGCCGTACTGGAATGGCAACATCTTTTGCGCGAAGTCTATCTGGGCGGCGGTGAGCAACTCCTCCTGCGGGAGTGTTGCAAGATGGGACATTTGAAGCACGCCACGAACCTCTGATGGATTGCTGAGATTGCTCAGCGTTCGAAGATAGACAACCCGCGACGGCTGTTTGGCTTTTGTGCGCCCAAAGAAACTGCGACTCCATCTTTTCTTGCGCCGTAGCCACCGCATTGAAATACGGCCATCCGGTGTGGCGTATTCATAGTCAATGGTAATCTCCGTTTGCTCATCGCTGCGGACGCCATGTTTGGGATGGTAACCGGGAAAGAGGGTGGACGGCACGTAATCCTTTGGCCCGGTTCCCGGAACCTTGTACGCGCAGGCCGCGGCAAACAGCACCGTTGATTTGCCGCTGGCATTGCCTCCGGCAATGACGCTGACGGGATAATCCAGCACAATTTTCAGACTATTAATGCCACGAATACCATGAAGCCGAATTTCAGAGATAAAATTCGGCATGTGAGGCTTCTTGCTCTGAAGTTTTGGCCAAAGTTGCTTGAGGCGTTTGTCAATCATAAGTACTCCGCCGCCATTTTATACCTTATCATTTGGCTCCACCAGTCCCATTGAGCAGATGATGTGCGGCTCAACCGGCTCGTCTGCTTTGGGGATGGCGGAAAGGTCGCCGGAGTCATACAGGCTTTCCACCATCTGCATCAGCTCATGATCGGCAATATGTGGCTTACAACCGTCCGGGCATCCTAACCAATTCCCCAGGATTGGGTTCGTCATATTTCTCCGACAGGTTGGCTTATACAGGATTGGCTTCCATCAATGGCTTGTTGAGACTTGTCTTGCACCTGACCACCATGTTTGACATCAGAATCAATTTACCCATACCATATAACCCAAGTCATGACTATGGTCATAATGATAAAAAGTGAGCCAAAATGCCTTCTATATCAAAAAGTAAATTGAAAACAAATATGCTTCGTATCTTTCGAAACATTGAGGAAACCGGCGAAGAATTGATCGTCACCGATCACAATCGTCCCGTGTTGCGCATTCAGCCGATTACGTCAAAAAAGACGGCAGAAGAGGCGTTCAGCGCCGTTCAGGGCAAAGTCATCTACCACGAAGATGTCAACAGACCGACCACGGGAGAATGGGGTGAGGTGTGATGGTCGTGTTGGATACATCAGCCCTCATATTCTGGACGCTGGATCGAAATCGCCTCTCTCAAATTGCCGCTCATGCGATCGCGGACGCCGACCGCATTGCCCTTAGCTCCATCTCAATCTGGGAAGTCGGCATCAAAGTCAAACACGGCAAACTCTCCCTGCCTGTTTCCATCCGGGAATTCACAGACACACTGGAACACATTGACCGCCTCGATATTCTCCCCGTGGACGTTCAGACCTGGATCAAAAACCTTGAACTCAACTGGAATCATCGCGACCCCGCCGACCGCACCATCGTGGCAACAGCCAGCCTGCACACCTGCCCGCTCGTCACCTCCGATGCCGCCATCGGCGCATTTTATTCACAGACAATTTGGTAAACGTCACGACAACTGCCCAAGCATCCCAACCATTTCCCCAAGGTGCCTGATACAGGGAATCTTGTCATCCTTCACCGTCCCCTCCCGATCCAGCAGGATGCCGGATAATCCGGCGCCGGTGGCGCCTTCGTAGTCTTCCAGTTGCCGGTCGCCCACGTGCAGAGCTTCCGCCGGGTCCACGACGTGCTGCTCCAGGGCATGGTGAAAAATTTTCGGCGAGGGTTTGACCGCGCCAGCCGTGCAGGACACCGTGACGGAATCAAACCATCGCGCCAGCCCCAGCGCGCGGAAAATGGAGAAAAACCGCGTATCAAAGTTGGAGATTACGCCAAGTTCATACCCGCGAGACTTTAATGTCTCCAATGTCTCGGGCGCTTCGGCATAGACGTCCCACACGTCCGCCGTGCCGAAGGCTTCATGGACGTCCTCGAAATAGTCGTCAAATCCGTCAAACATCCCCACGCGATAAAACACCGCATGCACAATGTCAAACCACCAGAGTCGTTCGCACTGTTTCAGTTTTTCCGGCTGGGTCACGGCAAACACCGACGGGGGGGCCTGGCTGAATGCCTCACGAAACGCCCGATTCAGTTTCTCCACCATCCCGGCGGACTGCGGCACGCCATACTTTTCGGCGTAGCGAAGGTACACCTCCCCCACCGACCCTTTGACGTGAAAGAGTGTTCCAGCCGCGTCGAAAAACACGACTTTGATGGGTGATGCTGACATATGAACAAGGGGGAACGGTGGAGCGGGACAACAGTGAGACGATGAGCCTGCGGAAGGGAGGCGTCACCCGAATGCCCGGCAACCGTCAACGGAGGGAACGCACGGGATCACGGAAACAACACGAAGAGCAGCGGCGCCTACCTTTTGGCGCCGGCCTTGCGTTGCGCCCGCTCAAGCGCTTTCATGCGCTGTTGATTTTTTCGGTGCTTGCGTCGCAGTTCGCGATCTTTTTCCCGGCCTCGCGGCATCGTGTGTTCTCCTGACGTTTCTTCGCGTGAGCCTCCGCGAATCCGTCTGATTCCCGCCAAGGCGCCGCATGGACATTGCCCTCGCTTGTAGCATACCCGCATCCGCAAACACAAGACAGGCGGCGGCACAGGCTCAACCCTTTGGCGCTCCGAACCGGAACGCGCGTGGTGGGAATTGCCGCAAGACAACAACGCTGGATTCCCGCTTGTGCGGGAAGGACAGAGGGGTGGAATGCCGTCAATGTATGGATGACGGCGGCTTGCGGGAGCGCACCACCCATGCTAGAATTATGCCCTTTTAGCGCACGTTTCATGGCTTCCCGACAACTAGAGAAAATCTACGAACCCCGTGCCGTTGAGGCCCGGTGGGGACAGTACTGGCTTGACCAGGGCTGCTTTACCGCCGACGCCGCCGACGCGCAGGGGCAACCCTACTCCATCGTCATCCCGCCTCCCAACGTCACAGGCTCGCTCCATATCGGTCACGCGCTCAACACGACGCTCCAGGACATCCTGATTCGCTGGCACCGCATGCAGGGTCGGAATACCCTCTGGCTTCCGGGCACCGACCACGCCGGCATCGCCACCCAGAATGTGGTGGAGCGTCAGCTTCTGGCCGAACAGACCACTCGGGACCAACTGGGACGGGATGCGTTTGTTGAGCGCGTCTGGACATGGACACAGCAGTCCGGCGGTACGATTCTGGGGCAACTGAAACAACTCGGCGCGTCCTGCGACTGGTCCCGGCTGCGCTTTACCATGGATGACGGCTTGTCCAAAGCCGTCCGAGACGTCTTCGTGCGGCTGCACCGGGAGGGACTGATTTACCGGGGAGAACGACTCATCAACTGGTGTCCGCGCTGTCTGACCGCCCTGTCCGACATTGAGGTTGAACATGAATCCGTGACAGGCAAGCTGTACCACATTCGGTATCCGCTGGCCGACGATCCCCGCGCCGGCCTCGTCATTGCCACGACCAGACCGGAGACGCTGCTCGGCGATACCGCCGTGGCCGTGCATCCCGACGACCCCCGGCACAACCGGCATATCGGGCAATCCCTTCGGCTGCCGCTCACCGGACGCACCATTCCCATCGTGGGCGATGCCATTCTCGTGGATCGGGAATTCGGAACGGGCGCCGTCAAAATCACCCCGGCGCACGACTTCAACGATTTTGAGGCGGGTGAACGACACCACCTGCCCCGCCTGTCCATGCTGACACCCCATGGGCTTCTGAACGCCGACGCGCTTCGGGACGCCGACGTGGAAACGGGCCTGCGGGACACACTCGCCAACCTCCCGGTCACCAAAGCCCGGCCCCTTGTTGTGGAAGCGCTGCAACGTCTGGAATTGCTGACTCATGTTGACGATCACGCCATGGCCCTGGGGAAGTGCTATCGCTGCAAAACCGTCGTGGAGCCGTTCCTCTCGCCGCAATGGTTTGTGAACGTGCAGCCGCTGGCCGGCCCGGCCATTGCGGCGGTGGAGCAGGGGCACATTCGCATTCTTCCGGAAGGATGGACGAACAACTACCTGGGCTGGATGCGAGGGATTAAAGACTGGTGCATCTCCCGGCAAATCTGGTGGGGCCATCGCATCCCGGCCTGGTATTGCACCACCTGCACCCCCGAGGCGCGCGAGATACTCAACGGCGCGGGCAGCGGCAGCATCCCGGCACAGGCCGCGCCGATTGTCTCCGCCACGCTGCCCCACGTCTGTCCGACCTGTCAACAGAGCCAATTCGCGCAGGACCCTGATGTGCTTGATACGTGGTTTTCATCGGCCCTCTGGCCCTTTTCCACGTTGGGGTGGCCCGACGACACCAAAGATTTTCAGACCTGGTACCCGACGGCGACACTCGTCACGGGGTTGGACATTCTGTTCTTCTGGGTCGCGCGCATGATTATGCTGGGCCTCAAGTTCACCGGCAAGCCTCCGTTCCGCGACGTCTACATTCACGCGCTGGTGCGCGACGCCGAAGGCCAAAAAATGAGCAAGTCCAAAGGCAACGTCATTGATCCCCTGACCAAAATGTCCGAATACGGGACCGACGCGCTGCGCTTCACGCTGGCCTCCATGGCGTCGCCGGGGCGGGACATGCGTCTCTCCGAAGACCGGATTGCCGGCTATCGAAACTTTGCCAACAAAATCTGGAACGCGGCGCGGTTCATTCTCATGCACGCCGACGGGCCGACACACACGGGACCGCCTGCCGACAGACCGTTCGCGGATCAATGGATTGTGAGCCGCCTCAACCGGGTGACCGACGCCGTCAATGGCAGCCTGCGTGACTACCGGTTTGATCAGGCCGCCGGTCATCTCTATCATTTTATCTGGCATGAATACTGCGACTGGTACCTGGAACTCATCAAACCGTCGCTGCAGGAGGGGGACACCGCCGCCGCTCAATCCGCGCGCGCCACGCTGCTGCACACCTTTGAACAGCTCCAGCGTTTACTCCATCCCTTCATGCCGTTTTTGACGGAAGAAATCTGGCAGGCCATGCCGCACCGGGGCGACAGCATCGTCAGGCAACCGTTTCCCGAAGCGACTCCGGCCTGGGAAAACGCCGACGCGGAACGATTATTCGCCCTTCTGGAACAATGCGTCACCACGATCAGAACCGGACGCGCGCTGTTGGATTACGGGCCGTCAACGGTGGTGACGATCCGGATCGCGGCGCATGACCCGGACGACGCCGCGCGTCTGCGCGACATGCGACACCACATTGCGCACCTCGGTCGCGGGACAGCCTCCGTACTCGCGCAGCCGGAATGGCCGGCCGGCCGCGTGCTGCGTCTCGTGGTCGGACGCGTGACCGTCGGCATGACGATTGAAGGCGACGTGGACCTCAACAAATCACTGGCGCGCCTCCACAAACAGACGCAGGCCACACAACAGGACACCGCCCGCCTTGAACGCCGCCTGGCGTCACCCGACTTTGCGGCCAAAGCCTCGCCCGAAGTCATTCAGGAATCACGGGATCGGCTGGCCCGGCTGACCGCCGAACTGTCGCTGTTTTCCAGCAGCCACCGCCAACTGCAAGACATGGTGTCTTGAGGGCCATGCCGCGCACACCGCTTTCGCCGTCGGAACTTCGCTCGCTGATCAAGGCCGCGCTCCGGGAAGACGCGCCCCATGGCGACATCACCACGGACGCGCTGATCCCGTCCGCCCTGCACGCGCAGGCCGACCTGGTGGCCAGACAACCGCTGACCCTCGCGGGCCTTGCGACGCTCTATGCCGTGTATCACGTGTTGGATCCCGCCGTCGTGGTGACGGCCACAGACGAAGACGGCGCGTTCGTCGACGCGGGACAAACGTTCGCGACGCTGCGGGGGCCGGCCCGTGCCATTCTCACGGGGGAACGTGTCGCGTTGAATTTCCTGCAACATCTTTCCGGCATTGCCACGTTCACCGCTCGCTTTTGCGCCGCCATCCGTCCGTTGCCCACCACGCTGCTTGATACCCGAAAAACCCTTCCCGGTTTGCGAGGCCTTGAAAAATGGGCGGTCTCGCTGGGCGGCGGCGTCAATCATCGCCTGTCATTGAGTGACGGCCTGCTCATCAAGGACAACCACCTTGTGCTGCTGGAAGCCCGTGGCGTCACCCTGGCGGAGGCCTGCCGACAGGCCAGGCAACGAGGCCCGCGCGATCTGCATGTGTGCGTGGAGGTATCGACACTTGCACAGGTTGCGCAGGCGCTGGACGGCGGAGCCGACGTGCTGCTCCTGGACAACATGCCGCCGGCGCTCGTGCGGGACGCCGTGGCGTTCATCAAGGGGCGGGCGCGCACCGAAGCCTCGGGAGGCATCACACTGGAGAACGTGCGTGACTATGCCGCCACGGGCGTGGACGCAATTTCAATCGGCGCCCTGACCCATTCCGCCCCCGCCGTGGATATTGGCCTGGACATGAAGGCCGGGGCCTCTTCCTGAATACGCATGCCTGCTGTTGCCATGCCGGCTCCATTCATCCCACTCCGAACAGAAGACGTGCAGCGCGGGTTAACCACCCGGCATCTGGGACGTCCCCTGCACCTGTTTGCATCACTCGCCTCAACCAATACCATGGCCTTTACGCTGGCCCGCTCCGGAGCGGGCCATGGCACGACGGTGCTCGCCGAGTCGCAAACGGCGGGCGCGGGTCGGTTGGGCCGGCAATGGGTCTCGCCGCCTCACCGCAATCTCGCCTGCTCCGTGATCCTCGCCACGCCCGCCCTGCTGGATCACGCCTCCTGGATCCCGCTGGTCACGGGACTCGCGCTTCAGGAAGCCACCCAACAAGCCGCCGGCCTGACGCTGTCGTTAAAATGGCCCAACGACCTGTTATGCGGCGACAAAAAAGCCGGCGGCGTGTTGTGTGAACGCGCCGGTCACGGCTCATCCTTCCACGTCTGCGTCATGGGATTCGGCATCAACGTCAATGGTCGGGTGACGGATTTTCCGCACGCACTGCGCGCACTGGCCACGTCCCTGTATGAAGAAACACAACACCATCACGACCGCAATGCCCTGCTTGCCACCATGCTGAACCGTTTGGAATACTGGTATGATCACATGGAGTCGGGACGCTTTGACCCCATTCGACAGGCCTATGCCGCATCCTGCGGGACGCTGGGACGGGATGTGCGGGTGTCCTGCCTTGACGGACAGTCCATTCAGGGAACGGCCATTGACATTGGACGCGACGGGGCTTTATTGGTGTCTACCACGCACGGAGGACAGTCGCGCACCGTGACTATTCGCTCCGCGGATGTGGAGCATCTTCGGTAACACGCGCGTCCCGCGTATCGGACAGCTCGCGCGGCGGCCATCGCACAGGCCGCTCCGCAACGTCACACCCAACAGGTGAAACCCATGCTCCTGGCTCTTGACATCGGCAACAGTCAGATTGTCTGCGGCGTCTTTGAGGGGCCAACACTTCGACAATCCTGGCGGCTGGCCACGGATCACACGAAAACGACGGATGAATACGGCATGGTCATAACGTCGCTGATGCGGGAATCCGGGATCATGCCACGGGATATTCAGGCCAGCATTCTGTCAAGCGTGGTGCCGCCCGTCACCCCCACGCTTGAATCCACGGTGGAAATCTTTTTTCATCATCCCCCGCTCGTCGTGTCCCCGGACTTCCCCTTCGGGTTAATCCTCGACTATCCCAATGTTCGGGAAATCGGCACCGACCGCCTGGTGAATGCGGCGGCGGCGTATGAACGCTACCGCACCACCCTCATCATTGTGGATTTTGGCACAGCCACCACGTTCTGCACCATCACCGGGGACGGACATTATCTGGGCGGGGCCATTGCCCCGGGGTTGCAAAGCTCGGCAGACGCCCTTCACGCCCATACGTCCAAATTGCCGACCGTGGACATGACCTGCCCGAAAAGCGTCATCGGGACCGATACGATCAGCAGTGTGCAATCCGGCTTGATTTTCGGACATGCCGGGTTGGTGGATGAACTGGTGACCCGCATTCAACGGGAAATCGGCGAATCCGCACATGTGGTCGCCACGGGCGGCCTGGCCGCAACGCTGGCGCCGGTGTCCCGCACCATTCGGGACATCAGACCGTTGCTCACGCTGGAGGGCCTGGAATTGCTCTTTCGCCGGCGATCCGAAGAAGGCGGCAGCCGGGGATGACCCTGGCGGGGCAACCGGTCGGCGAAGTGTTTCACCATCTGCCCGACACGCGCAATCCCCTGTTTTTTCGCTTCTTTCCTGCCTGATTCTTTTCCATTTTTTTTCACGCCACGGGTTGACTTACCCCCCCCTTGATGACTATCTGGTAAAGGATAGCGAGAGGAACCATATGGAAACACATGATCAACTGCGCGAAGAAGTCCTGGACGGCGACCCGACGACTGACACGCCTGCCGATCATCAGGAAACCGCCGAAACTCCCCCTGGAGACAGCGACTATACTGAAGATTCGCCACACCACACAGAGGTGGCGGAGATCAACGAGCAACTGCTCTCAAAAACCGAGGAGCTGCACGCGCTGAATGATAAATACCTGCGCCTGGCCGCGGAATTTGAGAACTATAAACGACGGGCGCAACGCGATCACCGGCAGGCGGTGCAATTCGCCAATGAGTCGCTGTTGCGGGACATCCTCCCCACGCTGGACAACCTGGAACGGGCCATCGCCTCCGCAGAGGCTTGCCAGGGACAGCCGGAACAGGAACTCGCAAATATCAACGGGCTGCTTGAAGGCATGAATCTCACACACAGACATTTTCTGAATACCCTTCAAAAGATGGGCGTGCAAGCCTTCGAGAGTCTGCAGGAGATGTTTGATCCGGCCAGGCATCAGGCCATCGGGCATGTTGCACCAGCCCCCGATGTCCCTGGCAATAGTATCGTTGCCGAACACCAGAAAGGTTATTTCCTCCATGACCGGATATTACGGCCGGCAATGGTGACCGTCGCACAGCCGCCGAAAGAAGGAGCTGAATCATGAGCAAGATTATTGGCATTGACCTTGGAACGACCAACTCGTGTATCGCCATCATGAGCAACGGGGAACCGACCGTGGTACCCAATTCGGAAGGCGGCCGCACCACGCCGTCCGTGGTGGCGATCACGGATAAGGAGGAGCGGCTGGTCGGCCAGATCGCCAAGCGGCAGGCGATTATGAACCCCGAACACACCGTGTTTTCCGTCAAGCGGCTGATGGGAAGGAAGTTCAGTGCCGGAGAAGTCCGGAACGCGATTACACGGCTGCCCTACATCATGAGTGAAGCCCCAAACGGGGACGTGCACGTGGGCATTCGCGGGAAAAAGTACAGCCCCCCGGAAGTGTCCGCCATGATTCTCCAAAAAATCAAACAGACCGCCGAAGATTATCTGGGCGAAAAAGTAACCGAAGCCGTGATTACCGTGCCCGCGTACTTTGATGACAGCCAGCGCCAGGCCACCAAGGACGCCGGTCAAATCGCGGGGCTCAACGTGCGTCGTATTATCAACGAACCCACGGCGGCCTCACTGGCATACGGACTGGACACCAAAAAAGAAGAACGCATCGCGGTGTACGATCTGGGCGGCGGCACCTTTGACATTTCCATTCTCGAAATCGGGGACGGCGTGTTTGAAGTGAAAGCCACCAACGGCAACACCTTCCTGGGCGGCGATGATTTTGATCTTCGCATCATTGACTGGATGGTGGAAGAATTTAAAAAAGATCAGGGGATTGATCTCAAAAACGACCGCACGGCGCTGCAGCGGCTGAAGGAAGCGGCCGAACGGGCCAAAATTGAACTGTCGTCGGCACAGGAAACGGAGATCAACCTTCCCTTTATCACGGCTGACGCCAACGGGCCCAAACATCTGGTGCTGAAACTCACCCGGGCCAAATTCGAGCAACTGGTTGATGATTTGGTCACCCGCTCCATTGAACCCTGCAAAAAAGCCCTGGCCGACGCCGGCATTGCCGCCAGGGACGTGAATGAAGTGGTGCTCGTCGGCGGGATGACGCGGATGCCAAAAGTCATCCAGCGGGTGAAAGAATTCTTTGGGAAGGAGCCGCACAAGGGTGTGAATCCCGATGAGGTCGTGGCCATTGGCGCCGCCATCCAGGGCGGAGTGCTGCAAGGCGACGTCAAAGACGTGCTGCTGCTTGACGTGACCCCCCTCTCGCTGGGCATCGAAACGCTGGGAGGCGTCTTCACGCGCCTGATTGATCGCAACACCACGATTCCCACGAAAAAGAGCCAGATTTTCTCCACCGCCGCCGACAGTCAAACCGCCGTCACCATCCGGGTTTTTCAGGGCGAGCGGGAAATGGCCACCGACAACAAACTCCTCGGCCAGTTTGACCTGGTGGGGATTCCGCCCGCCCCGAGGGGGATGCCGCAAATTGAAGTGGCGTTTGACATTGACGCAAACGGCATTGTTCACGTGTCGGCCAAAGACATGGCCACGCAAAAGGAACAATCCATCAAGATCACGGCGTCAAGCGGGTTGAGCAAGGAAGAAGTCGAACAACTCGTGAAGGATGCCGAGGCGCATTCCGAGGAGGATAAAAAACGACGCGAAATCGTCGAAATCCGCAACCAGGCTGATTCCCTGATCTATGGGACAGAAAAAAACCTCACAGACCACGGGGACAAAATTGCCGAGGAAGAGAAAGCCAACATTCAGGGCGCGATTGACGGCATGAAAAAAGCCATGGAAGGGGACGACGTCGAAGCCATGAAAACGGCGATGCAGACCCTCACCACCGCGTCCCACAAACTCGCGGAAGAGATGTACAAAAAGACGGCGGCGGACGCAACCGCCGGCTCCGGAGACGGCACCAACGGCGGAACCGGCGACGGCGCCGCACAGGGCAACGACGAAAAAGTGGTGGACGCTGAATTTGAAGAAGTGGATAAGGAAAAATAGGGTCGACATCTTCGGCGCGTCGGCCTTGCCATGCAACGCAGACACAGGGAACAATGACGAGGTGACAAACCCCGAGACGAAAAGATGGCGACTGTGACCAAACGAGATTACTATGAAGTCCTCGGTGTTGGCCGGGAGGCCTCCGAGGACGAGATCAAGAAGGCCTTTCGGAAGGTCGCCCGTCAGTACCACCCCGACCTGCAGACTGACACGCAGAAAAAGAAACAGGCCGAAGAAAAATTCAAGGAAGCCAACGAGGCGTATGAGGTTTTAAGCAATCAGGAACTGCGGAAGCGGTACGACATGTTCGGGCATTCGGGTGGACCGCAGGGATTCAGCGGCGGGGGGGGACCTGATTTCGGCGGGGGCTTCGGAGATATTTTCGGCGATGTTTTCGGCGACTTCTTCGGGGGGGGACGGGGCGGTCGCGAGCGGCCGCAGCAGGGCAACGACCTGCAATATAACCTCGGACTGTCTTTTGAAGAAGCCGTTGACGGCAAGGAAGCCAAACTCAAAATCCCCCGATGGGAAGGCTGTGAGACCTGCCACGGCACCGGCGCGAAATCATCCCATGACACCAAACCCTGCTCCGGCTGTCACGGCACCGGGCAAATTCGACTCCAGCAGGGGTTTTTCAGCATCAACCGAACGTGCGGACAATGTCAGGGAACCGGGCAGATCATTGCCAATCCGTGCCCGACGTGCCAGGGCCAGAAACGCGTGTACCGGGAGCGGACCTTATCGGTCACGATTCCCGGCGGCATTGAAACCGGCATGCGCCTTCGCCTCTCTCACGAAGGTGAACATGGCGTGAACGGCGGCCCTCCGGGTGATCTGTACGTCGCGGTCACGGTCAAACCGCACCCGGTCTTTACCCGCAACGGGAATGACATTATCGTGGAGTTGTCCATTGACATGGTCACGGCGACCCTGGGCGGCAAAGTGAACGTGCAGACACTCAAAGGCACCACCAGCGTCAAAATCCCCGAAGGCACCCAACACGATCGCGTGCTTCGCCTCAAAGGCATGGGGGCGCCCTCCCTGAAACGACGCACCACCGGCGATCAGCTCGTTCGGATCAAAGTCACCATCCCCACCAAATTGTCCGCACGGCAACGGGAACTGCTGACGGCGTTTGCCAAAGAACGCGAGACGTCATCCAGCAGTCCGGGTGACGGGTTGTTTGAGAAAGTCAAAACCATCTTTGAGTAGCGCGCCGGCCCTCCACGTTTCCACCCACGTTCTGTAACATGCCGGTTTTCTTCATCCAGTCCCGCCAGATTGTCGACAACACCGTCACGATTGAGCCTCCGCTCTGTTTCCACCTTGCCAAAAGCCTCCGTGTTCGGAAAGGCGAGCGCCTGTGGGTCGGAGACGAGCAACGCATGCGCTATCATGTGCGCATAGACCGCCTTGACGCACCGTCCATTCAGGCGTCCATTCTCGAAACGGTACACGGCCCCCCGCCTCCGGCGGCGTCCATCATTCTGGCGCAAGCCATGATCAAAGGGGATCGGATGAACTGGGTGATTCAAAAAGCCACGGAACTCGGCGTCGCCGCCATCATTCCTTTACTGACCGCACGGGTGATCGTACGCCCGCCGGCACATCGAACCCGAACGATACAGGAACGCTGGCAACGAATCGCGACGGACGCGGCCGAGCAGTCGGAACAGTGGGCTTCCCCTCGCGTCACCGAACCCATGGCCCTGCCGGCATTGTTTGAGCACGTGAGCGACGCGGCGCTTCGGTGCGCGTTGATCGCAAGAGACGCGACGCACAGCTTCCGTTCGCTTCCCGTTGATCCCACCTTTCACGGCACCATGGTGTTGACCGTTGGCCCGGAAGGCGGATGGACAGAGGAGGAACGTCTGGCGTTCACGGAACGGCGGTTTCACGCCGTCTCACTTGGCGACGGCATACTCCGAAGCGAAACCGCCCCGCTGGCGGCTCTCCTCATCCTGCAGTATCGTTTGGGGAATGTGGGGTAGGAAAATTTCTTACGGCGATGGCGCGGCAATTTTCAGGATGGCGCCGCCGTGGCCCACCGCCCACCCGACGCCGGGATCGGGAAAAGACAGCCCGTACAGGCTCAACGGTTCGGGAAGTTCCGGCTCCTGCCACGTGAGGCCGGCATCGGTCGTGTGGAGAAACGCGCCCCGCTCTCCAATGATCCACCCCGTCCGAAACTCCGCAAAGCTGACCTTTAACAAATCCGGCGGTCGCAGGCAGGGGGACCCGCACGGCATGGTGCGATCAACCCATTGATCCCCGCCGGCAATCGTTTGAAACATGGCGCCCTGGGATCCGACAACCCAACCGCTGGCCGCGTCCATAAAGTGCAGATCGAAAAACGTGGTGGCGCTCTCAACGGGCTGCCGCGTCCAATGAGCGCCTCCGTCCCGCGTCATCAGAATCGTCCCCAGCGCGCCGACCGCCCATCCCGTGTGCGCGTCAAGAAATTGCACGCCGAATAAATCAGCCGACGTCGAACTGTTTTGATCCTCCCAGGTCATGCCGCCATCCGCGGTATGCAGGATGGTGCCCCGCCCGCCGACAATCCATCCCAGAGAGGCGTCAACGAACGACACATCGTAGAACGTGGCGCTCATCCCGGCTCCCTGGCGGCGCCAGTGTTTCCCGTGATCGGTGGTGTGGAGAATGGTTCCGTTGTGTCCGACAATCCACCCGTGTTGCGCATCCGCAAACGCGAGACTCGTGAGGAGGGCCGTCGTCCGGCGAGGAATGTCCCGCCAGCGTTCGCCGCCATTGTCCGTATGCAACACCATCCCCCCGGCGCCCACCGCCCAGCCTTCGCGCGGACTCACAAAAAACGTGTCAAGGAGCGTGGCTTTGGTTCCGCTGTTCTGCATGACGGGTGCGCGCGTTTCCGCACCGGCGGGCGCGCCGACAAGGCAGACCAGTCCCGCGACCATCAGCGCAGGCAGAACGGACGCGAACACCAACGCGGGCCATCGCACGAGTAAGGGAGGCGGAGTGGAGACAACGGGCACAGATTAATTATCCTGCGTGTAATCGTGGAAAAATTCTTTGTGCGGCAACCCTCGCGGAAGAATTTTAAATTCCCCGGCCACCGCGCTCAACCAGCGTTTCTGCGAACAACATCGGCCGTTATCAAGCATGTCCCAGGATCCGCGACGCACCACCAGTTCCCCTTTGGTGGGGTCCGCATAAAACCCTTCGGGATGTCCAAACCCGAACACGTGGCGCCGAGGCACCCGAACGGTGATTTCCGTATCCGACCAGGACAGCACAATGGCCGCCATTCCGTTGACCAGCACTTCCGTCCGGGACACGTCGGCCCCCAGGCGGTAGTTTTTCCAGTCATGAGCGTCGGTATGCAGCTCCAGACGCGTCGCTTCCGCAATTTTCAGAAACTCGCCGAATCCGCTCCCCTGAATGGTCACGATTTCGTCAATCCCGGCTTCGGCAGGCACATAGGAAGTCACCCGGGTCGTCATCACGGTAAACGAACCCGCTTCAAACGCCACGACGTCGCGTCGCTGACAGCATGTCCCGTCGGCATTGGGAATCGTGGCGCCCCGCTTCACCACAATGGGCCCGGATTGGGCGCTGTACGGCACCCACACGTTGATTTCATTATCCTGCCATCGGTGAATAATGGCGGGCACGCCGCCGATTTCCACCCGATTCTGGCCCGGATCAAAATCAAACGCATACGCCGTACTCCCCGACTCGGAGAACACGCCGAAATGCTTCCCCGTAATGCGCACCAGGGTTCCGATGGGGCCCCGGTTGGGCACGGCTCGCTCAACCCGTGGTTCCACCACTGCAAAGTGCCCCAACTGCCTCGTACGCCCGTCCTGTTGAAAAGTGACGGGACCGCTGGTCGCGTTTAAGGGCACGTGCGCCACAATGGTGCGTTGAGACCATTGCGCGATCGTCACCGGTTTTCCCGCGATGGCAATGGCGTCATGCTTCCCCGGGGCATCGCCGAACCGTTGTCCGCTCAAGACAATCTTGGTGCCGATGGGCCCCGTTGCCGGCGCAAACGACACGTTGGGAATCAGGGAGATCGGCACAGCGTTACTTTCAACGTAGTCGACCGGCGCACAACACGACCCGTCCGGCAAGGGATCCGAGGACGCCAGTTGCACCAACACGTCGCCCGATTCGGCATTCGCCGGAATTTTGACCATAATGCTTGACGGCCGCCATTTCCGGATTTCAGCCAAAATGCCGCCGATGACCACGCGGTTCACCCCGAACATGGTATTGGGATCACGAGAACCCGCCGTGTTCCCAAAATGTTCGCCCTCAATAACGAGGACCGATCCGGGTTCGGCCTCCGGCGGAATCAGCCGGGCAATCGTCACCTGTTGAACGGCAAACCGGCCCGCGACCGTGGTGCCGCCGGGACCGGACACCGTCACATCGCCGCCCTTCGCCTTCAGCGGAACTTTGACCATCACCAGGTCGGGTTCCCAGAGTTGAATTAACGCGGGCACCCCGTTAAAGGTGACTTGATTCTCCCCGGTCGAAACAAAGGTTCCGAATGCGGCTCCTCCAATCGTGACCGTGGTGCCCGGCGGCCCCGCGTCAGGGAACAATTCAGCCTGCGCCAGGGAGGCCGCGCCGCAGAGGAACAAGAACAAAAACACGAGCGCAACATTTCGCATCGCAGGCACAATCCTTTCCAGTCTGGAATTGCTGCTTCAGGTTGAGACGCACACCCCGGAACGTGAGATGCACCCCGCCGACGTTCGGCTCGTGCGCGGTGTCATGGTGTGTTGTGGGGCGCTGGTCATGCAAAAAATATAATGGGGCGTCTTGTCATTGTCAACGCGATCACACCGAAGCAGCAGCCCCGGGAAACAGTTGGACGACCAATTCAAGCTCAACGGGCACTCCCATGGGCAAGACGGCCACACCCACGGCCACGCGGGCATGACGGCCGGCCTCGCCAAACACCTCAACCAGCAAATCGGAGGCGCCGTTCACCACGGAAGGCTGCTCAACAAACCCCTCATGGGACGCCACGTATCCCGTCATCTTGACAATGCGTTGCACCCGGTCAAGCGATCCCGCGGCATGACGAATCACGGCCAGGGCATTGAGCAACGCCACCCGTGCGGCTTCATACCCTTCTTCTCCGGACACCTCACGGCCCAGCGTTCCCCGAAACACAGGTTGCCCTGCACGAGTGGGAAGCACGCCGCTGACAAACAGCAGGTCGCCCACCTGCGCAGAAGGCACGTATGTGGCGACCGGTTGAGGAGGCTCCGGCACGGTCAAGCCCAATTCTCTGATGCGTTGCTCAACAGACATGATACGGACGATTACGAGGAACGGCGGCGTTGACGCATTTGATATTTCTGCACGGCACGTTGATGGTCGGCCAGTGTCGCGGAGAACTCATGGCTGCCGTCATTGCGGGAGACAAAATACAAATACTCGGTGGACGCGGGATAAAGGGCCGCGTGAATTGAGGCCTTTCCCGGATTCGCAATAGGCCCTGGAGGCAAGCCAGGCACGCGGTAAGTGTTGTACGGACTGTCAATCGCCAGATCCTTTTTGCGCAGGTCGCCGTCAAATTCATGCAACACGTAAATAACCGTGGGATCGCTTTGCAACGGAATGTTGTGTCGCAGCCGATTATGAAACACTCCGGAAATCAGGGCCCGCTCATCGGATCGGGCCGCTTCTTTTTCAATGACCGACGCCAACGTCACCACCTGGTGCAAGGAAAACCCCAGGGCCTTGGCACGCGCGCGGTCGTCCTCCGTCACGATTTGCCAAAACCGGGACACCATGGTCTGAATGATCACCTCCGGCCGCATGTGACGCGTCAACAGATAGGTGTCCGGAAAGAGATAGCCTTCCAGGTCATTGACGGACAGGCCCAGCCTGTGAATCAACGCCGGGTCCCTGGTGAACCGAAGATACTCCGCACGATCCGCAAGCTGTTTCTCATGCAGCGCATCGGCAATCTGTTTCGCCGAAAAGCCTTCGGGAATCGTCACCGTGTAGTGTCTGACCTCGCCACGGGAGAGCTTGCGCAGGATTCTCACGGGAGACATCCCCCCGTGAAATTCATATTCTCCCGGAATGATTTTGCGATCCAGTCCTCTCAGGCGGCCCATCCACACAAACGCCCACACACTCTTAATCATCCGATGCGCCCGCAGGCGTTGCGCCACTTCAGAAAATGACTCGCCTTCGGCAATCTCCAGCACGACAACCTGTGAAGCCTGCCCCGCCGGCTGCAGTTGACCCAGGCACGTCAAGAGACCGCCGAACACGAGCAGGAGCAGCCCCAGCACCATGGCACGACGTCTGACCGACGCTGGATGACTCACGACGCCCGCGCCTCAACCAGTTGAAACACCTTGTCAAGGGCCTGCTCCAGTTTTTCGGGATTTTTCCCCCCGGCTTGCGCCATGTCGGCACGCCCCCCGCCCGACCCATCAACTTCACGAGCCATGTCCTTGATCAACTCACCGGCCGGCAATTGCCCCGTCAGGTCTTTGGACACGATCACCAGTAACGACACTTTCCCGTCCGCCTCCGAGCCCAGCGCAATCACGCCCTGGGGCGTCTTGTTCCGCACTTTGTCGGACAACAGCCGCAATTCCTGCATGGACAAACCCTGCACCCGCTGCACGTGCACGCGAATGCCGTGAATCGTACGCACGCGGGCATCACCGCCCCCGCCATCCCGATCCAGCATGGTCAGTTTGAGCCGTTCAATTTCGCGCTCCTGTTCCTTCACCACGGCGACCAGTTTCCGGATTTTCGGCACGACATCCGACGGACTGCTTTTCACCAACCCGGCCAATGTTCTGACCTGGGCCTCGGCCTGTCTCCCGTACTCCAACGCCCCGGCGCCGGTCAGCGCCTCCACGCGCCGCACCCCGGCCGCCACCCCGCCTTCGGACACAATCCGAAACGAACCAATCTCTCCCGTCTGCCGGCAATGTGTTCCCCCGCAGAGTTCCTTGCTGAACGCACCAATATCCACGACCCGCACCCGTTCACCGTACTTATCACCGAAAAAAGCCAGCGCGCCGGCCTGCACCGCCTCCTGGACTCCCATGTCGCTGGTCTGCACGCACCCGTTGGCCAACACGTGAAGATTGACCAGCGATTCCACATCTTCCAGATCCCGGACGCCCAGCGGCTTAAAGTGCGAAAAATCAAACCGCAAGCGGTTTGGAGCGACCAGCGAACCATATTGTTTCACATGCGGCCCCAACACTTCACGAAGCGCCGCGTGCAGCAGATGGGTGGCCGTATGGTTTCGCGCCGCGCCATGACGGGTCTCGGCATGGACCGTCGCCATGACCGGCTCGCCCGTTCGAACGCGACCGTCCATCACCATGCCTTTATGCAGCACAAACTTCCCGCTCACCCTGGCGGTTTCATGAATGTGAATCCGACCGTTGGGACCCGCCAACGTGCCCTGATCCCCCACCTGTCCGCCGCCTTCAGGATAGAATGGCGTCGCGCTGACCACCACCTCCACCTCATCACCCTCCACCACTTCATCCGTCAAACGCTGACCCGTGAGCATGGCCTGGACCACGCTCTCCGCCTGCAGCGTCTGATACCCGAGAAACTCCGTGGGAGGAATCCGTTGCGCAAGCCCGGTGATGACAGGCGACTCGCCTTCCACCGCGAAAGAGGCGGACCGGCGCGCCCGGTCACGTTGCGCGTCCAGCGCGCGCTGAAAGCCCTCAAGGTCGGCGCCCAACCCGTGTTCGCGAGCGGTTTCTTCAATGAGATCCAATGGGAAGCCATACGTGTCATACAGTTTGAAGACGCTCTCCCCGTCCAACGACCCGCGAAGGTCGGCCCTGGCGTCATTCACCATCCCGTGCAAAATCGGCAGCCCCTGGTCCAACGTGCCGATAAAGCGCGCCTCCTCGCCTTCCACCGCTGTGCGAAGCGCCTCGGCCGCGTGCGTCAGTTCGGGGTAGGCGCCTCCCATCAGGGTCACCACGGCACCGGTTAATGTATACAAAAAAGGCTCGGTGACACCCAGGAGCCGGCCATGCCGTGACGCCCTCCGCACGATACGACGCAACACGTACCCCCGGCCTTCATTGGAGGGAAGAATCCCGTCCGCAATCATAAACGTGATCGCCCGCAGGTGGTCGGCAATCACCCGCACCGACCGGTCGGAGGCCGTCTCCCTGCCGTACACGCAGCCCGCGCGATCGGCAATCGCGGCAATCAACGGCAGAAACAGGTCGGTCTTATAGTTGCTGTCCACGCCCTGCACGGCGGCGGCCAACCGCTCAAGGCCCATGCCGGTATCAATACTGGGTTTGGGAAGCGGATGCAGACGACCGTCCGCATCGCGATCAAACTGCATGAACACCAGGTTCCAGATTTCCATATACCGGTCGCAGTCACACCCCACCGCACAGTCGGCTCGTCCGCATCCGAGCGCCACCCCCTGATCAAGATGAATTTCCGAACAGGGACCGCAAGGCCCCGTCTCGCCCATTTGCCAGAAATTTTCCTTGTGGCCGAGCCGCACGATTCGGGCCGCGGGCAGGCCAATGTTATCTTCCCACAGGGCAAAGGCTTCGTCGTCTTCCTGGAACACCGTCACCCATAACCGGTCGGCGGGCAGGCCGAGCGTGTTTGTCAGATAGTCCCAGCCGTACCGGATGGCGTCTTCTTTGAAGTAATCGCCAAACGAAAAATTTCCAAGCATTTCAAAGAAGGTATGATGGCGACGGGTCGTGCCGACGTTTTCCAGATCATTGTGTTTCCCCCCGGCCCGCAGGCATCGTTGCACGGAGGCCGCGCGGGAACAGGACCGCCGCTCTTCTCCCAGAAACACCCGCTTGAACTGATTCATGCCCGCGTTGGTGAAAAGCAGCGTGGGGTCGGCTTGAGGAATCAGGGACGCGCTGGGCGCCACGGCGTGACCATGGCCCTTGAAAAAATCGAGAAACGACTGACGAAGTTCATGCGCGCGTAGAGGCATGGAAAACCCGGAAGGCAACTCGTTCATCGCACACAACACATTCTTTCCGGAAGAGACGAATCAACATCATGATACCCTGACGACTCCGGCACAGGCGGGACGGGTCACGACGCCGGGGTCGCGCCTCGAGCCGCGGCCGGTTTTTTCGCCGCGGGCGCGGTCGCCGCATCCACAGGCGTTTTCACGGCACGCAACCCCGCCTGCTCACGAATCTGTTGTTCAATAGTCCGGGCCAGGTCGGGGGTATCCTGGAGAAACGTTTTGACGGCCTCACGGCCCTGACCGAGCCGCTCATCATGATACGAATACCAGGCGCCGGCTTTATTGATGATTTTCCGGTCCACCCCGAGGTCCACCAGCTCGCCGACTTTGGACACCCCCGCCGCAAACATGATGTCAAACTCCGCTTGCCGGAACGGCGGCGCGGTTTTGTTTTTGACCACCTTGACGCGCACCCGGCTCCCGGTCACCTCCTGCCCGTCCTTGAGGGACTCAATGCGCCGAATGTCCAGCCGCACCGAGGAATAAAATTTCAGGGCGTTGCCGCCCGTGGTGGTTTCGGGATTGCCGAACATCACCCCGATTTTCATCCGAATCTGGTTAATGAAAATCACCGTGGTCATGGATTTGGAAATGGCCCCGGTCAATTTGCGAAGCGCCTGGGACATCAGGCGGGCCTGCAATCCCATGTGGGAATCCCCCATTTCCCCTTCAATTTCGGCACGGGGGACCAACGCGGCGACGGAATCCACGACAACCAGATCAATCGCACCGCTTCGGACCAGCGTCTCGGCAATCTCCAGGGCCTGTTCCCCCGTATCGGGTTGGGCCACCAGCAGATCGTCGGTGCGCACCCCCAGTTTTTGCGCATAAGACACATCCAGCGCGTGTTCCGCGTCAATGAACGCCGCCGACCCGCCGGCCTTCTGCGCTTCCGCAATCGCATGGAGGCACAATGTCGTCTTCCCGGAAGATTCCGGACCGAAAATTTCCACCACCCGCCCGCGAGGCAGCCCGCCAATGCCCAGGGCAATATCCAGGGACAACGACCCCGTAGACACGACCTGAACGTCCGCCGACATGTCTTCAAGGCCCAGTTTCATGATTGAGCCTTTGCCAAATTGTTTTTCAATCTGGGTCACGGCCAGTTCCAGCGCTTTCTTTTTCCCCTCGTTGTCCACGCCTCGCTCACTCATAATGCCTCCTCGCAACCGGCCAACATGACACGTTTCATGTGATTAACCACCCTCAATCCATGCGGTGTTCGTTGCTCGTCCCGTTGGCGGACGACCTCATCCTCATGAGATGCACCCGCCCCTGTTGAGCACAGACACCCGGATCATCCTTTTGCACCAGGCTCTTTCACCATCGTTTTCATCGTAGCTGAAAACCCGTGAACAGGCCAACAATTTTTTGTCGCATGACCAGGGGAACCCCCATGCCTCGCCCGCTCATCCATCCAGCACCACGTCCCACAATTTTGTATAGACCGACCCGCCCTGTCGGCGCTCGCTTTTGAACAAGGCGACCCGTTCAACGGAAACCCGACCGCAGGCCGCCGGGGCCGTGAACATTCCCGACGCGGCAAGCGCGCGCCCAACCTCGCGGTGCGCGTCCCGAACACGCGCCACGGTCAGATGAGGGGCAAAGGGCTTCTCCTCGCGAGGACACCCCAACGGAACAACCGCCGCGGCCACGCACTCAACCAATGCGGCGAGAGCATCCAGGTCTCCCCCGACACCGGCCCACAACACGCGAGGGGCACGCATGGTCGGAAACACGCCGAATCCCCCGATGGCAAGCTCAAAGGAGGGCCGTGCCGACACCGCCCGCTCAACCGCCTGCCGAATCGTGTCCACCCGGCTTTCGGGCGTCTCCCCGAAAAACTTCACGGTCACATGCAGATTGCCGGGCTGAACCCATAAGAGAGCGTCCGAAAGCATAGCCAGCGCGCGCGTGACCCGTTGCGCCTGTTGTGCGACAGCCAACCGCACGGCGGCCGACACCTCAACCGCCAAAAATGTCCGAATCGCCACGGACGCACTCCCACGAAGGCTACTCAAGCATCGTCAATCGGAAGGTCGTACAACCACCGCCGCAACACATCCAGGGCCCCTTGCGACGATCGCCAACCGCACGGCAGCCGACACCTCAACCGCCCAAAATGTCCGAATCGCCACGGACGCACTCCCACGAAGGCTACTCAAGCATCCTCAATCGGAAGGTCGTACAACCACCGCCGCAACACATCCAGGGCCCCTTGCGACGATCGCCAACCGCACGGCGGCCGACACCTCAACCGCCCAAAATGTCCGAATCGCCACGGACGCACTCCCACGAAGGCTACTCAAGCATCCTCAATACAACCACCACCGCCGCAACACATCCAGGGCCCCTTGCGACGATCGCCAACCGCACGGCGGCCGACACCTCAACCGCCCAAAATGTCCGAATCGCCACGGACGCACTCCCACGAAGGCTACTCAAGCATCGTCAATCGGAAGGTCGTACAACCACCGCCGCAACACATCCAGGGCCCCTTGCGACGATCGCAGTGTAATGGTGTGCCGATCCCCGTGAAAACGGAATTGCCTGGTCAGCGATTGTTTCGGCGTGGCCAGTCCGACGTACACCATCCCGACGGGCTTGCGCGCGGTCCCGCCGGTTGGTCCGGCCACACCCGTCACACTCAACCCGATATCCGCCTGGCTTCTTGTTCGTATCCCTTCAGCCATGGCCCTGGCCACCTGCGCGCTCACGGTTCCATGGCGTTTCAGCGCCGCTTCCGTCACTCCCAGCAGATCCCTCTTCGCGCCATTGCTGTAACACACCACACCCCGATCCACATAGGCCGAACTGCCAGCCACCGAGGTGAGGCGATGCCCGATCAGTCCGCCGGTACAACTCTCGGCCACGGCAAGGGTGAACCCCCGTTCCCGCAGACGACGCCCCACCACCATTTCCATGGGCTGTCCATTGTCAGAAACAACATGGTGGCCCAGGGCGCCAATCACCGCCTCCACCACATGCTGGAACGCGACCCGGGACGTGACCGCCCGGACTGTCTCTGAACGAGCCGCGCGGCCGGCGTTGCGGCGAATCTTCGCGGATTGCACGGACGTGAGTGACACAGACACGCCAAGCGCAGACGCCTGCAGCCCAAGACGAACCGGGCCGCCGGCAGGTGCGATCCCCCGGAGCCGCGTATCAATCTCTCCTTCAGGAAGTCCAACGGTGTGAATCGTCCGGGTCTGCATCGCCGGCCCCGGCAGACCGTCCCGACGGAGAACCGGCAGCACCGCCGTCAGCATCCTGCGGGTCTCATGGCTCACCCCCGGAAGGCACACAATACGGCAGCGTTTCCACCGTAACGCAAAGCCGGGCGCCGTTCCGGCGAGGTTGTGAAGCAGGCTGGATCCGGCGGGCAGCAACGCCTGCCGGCGCTGGTTGGCGGAAACGGGCCGTGCGGCCGATTGCAAGCGGGCTTTAATCGCGTTGAGCGCCTGTGGACGAAGGCGTAACGGCTTGCCGGTGACCGCGGCCACGGCTTCACGGGTAACGTCATCAACGGTCGGGCCAAGACCGCCGGTGATGAGCACAAGCCGTGCCTGTTCGGCGGCATGGGCCACGGCAACGCCCACGTCGGCCACGTCATCGCCCACCACGAACTTGAACCGGACTTCAATCCCGTGCCCGGCCAACCATTCGGCCAGAAACAGGGAATTGGTATCCGCCCGTCCGCCAGGAAGCAGTTCAGATCCAACCGCAATGATTGCAGCGGTGATCATCAAGAACATTCACAGTCAACACGGTGAATAATACAGGTGGAAATCAGAAACGACAGCCTTCTTTTCATGCAAACACAACCCGAGAGGAAGGGTACACGCACCTTCATTACCCGTGCAAACCCTCCGACAGCTTGTGACGCGGATGTGTAAGTCCAGGCACAGAGGTAACACGTGAAACCGGGCACAGGGGCAACACTTTTTCTTCATTATACCGGACGCCTGACCATATCCCGTGGCGCCACGGCGTCGGAGATAGCAAGTAACACTTATTCTTCATTATACCGGACGCCTGACCTGGTGCAACCGCTCATCCCCCACGCCCGGCAGCAAAGCCGCAACAGAGAGCCGCCCCTGCTGCGGACCGAACGCTTCAAGCCCGACAGACTCGCCCACTCACTGCCGTTGTTACCGATGTGCCCGGTTTCAAGGGTTACCCATGTACCCGGTGGATACCGCGAGAAGATGGATTCCCGCTTCCGCGGGAATGACGAAAGGAGGGATGTGGCACATTGGGTGCCTGGTTGGCAAGAGGATGGATTCCCCCTCCTTCTGTCATTCCCGCGAAAGCGGGAATCCATCTTCACATGGCAAAGTGGGTGTCTGACAGACAAACAGACGGATGGATGCCCGGATGGATTCCCGCTTGCACGGGAATGACGGAAAGAGCCCTCCCGACGTGGCAAAGAAGGTCGCTTGCCCTCCTTTTGTCATTCCCCTCCTTCTGTCATTCCCCTCCTTCTGTCATTCCCCTCCTTCTGTCATTCCCGCGAAAACGGGAATCTATCTTCACATGGCAAGGCGGGTGTCTGGCATACCAACAGACGGATGGATGCCCGGATGGATGCCCGCTTTCGCGGGAATGACGGAAAGGGGGGATGTGGCATGTTGGGTACGCTGGATGGCGAGAGGATGCACGCCTCACGCCGACCGAAACGGCGGATTGCACGACACACTCCACTGCAGCCCCGGCATGGCCCGTGCGCCATGACACCGTCTTCCACGTGCCGTCTCAAATTGACGCGCCAGCTTCTCCTCGACAGTCCGTGCACCATGACACCGTCTTCCACATGCCGTCTCGCATTGCGTTGACAACACCGCCGGAAACTTGATAAAGAGGCGAGTCCACGAATCGCTTGTATTACGCTTGTCACGGAGGGATTGATATGGCTGAAGACACACAACCAGCCAAACGTCAGTACGTCAATTTCAACTTTTTCAAAGTGGATGCCGCGTGGCGGCGCCTTCCCGCTGCGGAACGGCAAGCCGGCAAGCAGGAATTTATCCAGGCCATTGAGGAATTCTCAGGCAAAATCATCATCGTGCCCTACACGACCGTCGGCATTCGCGGCGACTGCGATTTTGTGCTCTGGCGCATTACCTACGAACTTGAACTTTTTCAGGAACAAATGTCCAAAGCCCTGGCCACCGGACTGGGACAGTATCTGACGAACCCCTATTCGTACCTCTCAATGACCAAACGTTCGGTGTATGTGGACCACCATGAGCATGAAGGCCAGGAAAGCCGGCGCCTGAAAATCATGCCCGGGCGCAGCAAATACATTTTCATCTATCCCTTTGAGAAAACCCGCGAGTGGTATCTCCTGACCAAGGCCGCCCGACAGGGGATGATGGATGAACATATTGAAATCGGCCATAAATATCCCTCGGTGAAACTCAACACGACCTACTCCTTCGGCCTGGACGATCAGGAATTTGTGGTCGCGTTTGAAACTGATCATCCCGAAGATTTTCTGGACCTGGTTATGCACCTCCGCGCGGCGGAAGGCAGCCGCTACACCAAGCGCGACATCCCCATCTTTACCTGCATCATGAAGAGCCTCAAGGACACCCTGGACACCCTCGGCGGATAATCCGCCCTCCGTCCGACAGCGCGTGGACGACTCCCGCTCCACGCCACGTCAGCCGGCTGTTTTACTTCACGTTCCCTCGCGGGCGCCTGTCGCGTTGTTGCCCGGATCGTCGCGGCCCCGCTATCGTGAACGGATCATGCCACCGCCGCCTTCGTCGTCTCCCCCGCCGGCCTCCTTCATCAAAGAGGCGGCGCTCTCCGTCCTGATTCCCGGCCTCGGACACTGGATGCGCGGCTACCCCGTCCTTGCGGCCTGGATGCTCGCCGTGGGGGGCGTGTTGGGCCTTATCACCTGGGGAGCGGGGTACTTTGGCGGCATCGGCGCGGGATTCTTTATCGGCCTGCTGATCGTCGTGCCATGGTGGTGCCTGCAAGCCTATGGAGCCTCGCTGCCCACCCCGTGCGGGCAAGTCGACACGCTGAAAATTGTCTGGCGCCGCGCGCACGACCTTCGCTATCTGGGCGGCCTGTTCCTGGTGACGGCCGTCACGGACCTGTCCATTATTCTGGCCAATCCAGACTACAGCCTCACAGTATTCTGCGCCAAACCCGGGGGCATGCCAGGCTTCATCGCCAAGGCCCAATCCCCACTCCTGCACGTCGCCATCGGTTACGGGTTCCTCACGCTTCGCCCGTGGGCGCTGGCGCTGTACATGGTCTATGCCGGATATGGATTGCTCAACGCCACGGCCAATACGGCCTGTTTCGGGTACGGACGCATTCGCACGGTGTTTGTGCTGTCGCTGGCGGCGTTTACCGTGTACGTGTGGTGGCGTCGCGCCTGTTTTCAACCCGTTCGTTCCCGCTCAACACCATGACACACACGGCGATGACCCGGCGCCGTGTTTTGACAGAACCAGGGCGGGTGTGTTATCCCGACGCATGGCCTTGAAGCCTATGGATAACGTCGGCGATCAAGAAAAGGACATCCTGTTTGTGTATCGCCATCCCGATGGCTCGGTCACGCTGTATTCAGATACGGAATGGGCCGTGGAGCGAGGCATGAAACCGGAAGACCTGTACGAGGTGGCCATTCCCCGCAAGCTGTACGCCGAAGGGACGATCCAGGATGTCCGCGAATATGTGGCTCGCTATCTGGAAGAGCGCAACGAACAACCCTCGTAACGATTGACAATCCCCATGACCACCACCGCCGTCACCACGCAAACTTCCCTGACGTCTGAATGTATTGAATCGGTCGTGGAAGGCCTTCCGACCCAAAACCGGGTGATGATCCGTCTGCTCCTGCTTCAGTATCTTGAAGTGACTCAAGAGGACATTCAGTTTATTGCGGACGATCAGCCGGACTCCCGTTTCATGGCCGGCGGACAACCCCTGAAAAAACAGCAGACGACCGCCGCCGTGGTGGAAGTCACGGATCGTATCGCGCAGTACAGCCGGTTTTTTCATCAAAAACGGGAACGGCCATGGCTCCAGATTGAATGTCTGAAAAAGCAGCTGGCGCTGACCGATATCACCATTACGGCGGTTGAGGGGTTGCTCACGTCCAAATTTCATGTGGAACCGTCCGAGATGCTGGAGTACAGGAACACCGCCAAGTCCGCGTTGCTGAAGCCGGAAATCCGGCGATTGGAACGCGCATGGGAACAGGAAGCCATTGAGGCAGACGAGTATCATCGGCAACGGCTGCTGACTGAATATCAGGCCCTGCTTCGGCGGCGGGAAAAACAGCGGCGGCGGCGCTACAACGCCGACCAGGAATTTGAACGTTCGGGCCTTTCCCCCTTGCAGGATCACGAAGTCGCCCATATCTGGGGCATCCCGATGGGCAGCCTGTCCGCGAGAAAAGTCAAGGCGCTCACGCACTACCTCACCGCTCTTCAGGCCCGGCTTGAGCGGGGGGCATCCGATTCGCCGCATGGGTATCAGGATCTCTGGAGAGAAACGATTCGCGTCCTGTTCAAAAAACCCTGCCACCGTTCGGTGGTCAGCTTCATCCCCGGCATTGAGCGAACCGAAGAAATCCTGATCGAAAAACTCACGATGTTTGCGAACGGGTCCATGCCCGAAGCGGTTGAGTCAAACTTTTGGCCATTGATCACGCGCATTCATGACAGCGAGCACAGCGGCCCCTGGAACAACCATGCCAGATCCATCTTCGCCCTCCAGCGGCTCTTCGCGATTCAAGCCGATTCCGAACCCACGCTGGATGAACTTGAAGAGACGCTCCTCAAGGCCACGAAGCCGAAGTCCAAAGATGAAGACCTCCCGGCCCATCAACCCGATGAGGCGTCACCCGAACTCAGTGAACATGCCCTGGGCGTACTGAATGCCTTTGCCGGCGAGATTGACGACAAGCGCGCCGGCTAGTCCTGGAAGTTTCGCGAGACGGTTTCCCCGATGACGGGCGGCGGGGTGACGACACACCATTTCCCGTGATATAGACAGCGACACATGTGGCGTGGCGGTGTAGCTCAGGTGGTAGAGCAGCGGACTCATAAGCCGCGGGCCGGGGGTTCGAGACCCTTCACCGCCACCATTTTTCACGGCGGCGACCGGCCATTCTTCATTTAGAAGCTTGAACTTTATAATATGCATACCGAAACAATTTTAGCCATCGCGGCCTTGGTATCAGTTATCTCAGGACCTTTGGTATCAATATATGTTGTCAAAAAACAAGTTGGAGCAAGCATTTTATCTGGCAACAGACAGGAATGGATAAATAATTTACGCGATGACCTATCTCTCATTGTATCTGAGGCAACGAAGTATGGATCGTTCTTTCTTTCTAAGGAAACGAGTGAAAAAGAATTTCAAAACCAACTTACGACAATAGACAGACTACGAACGAAAATTCGTCTCACTCTAAATCCATCAGAAGAAGAACATCGGAACTTAAATCTGCTCATAGCTCAACTACTGGTCATGGTCTCAAATAAACAGCTAGCGAAGCAAAACGATTTTGCAGACAGAATCGCTCAGACTAACGAGAAAATCATTAACCTTAGCCAGAAAATCCTTAAGGAGGAATGGAATAAAGTCAAACGCATTCAGTAAGCTCATGTACTAGCAAGACAAAGTAAAGACTAAAGATTTTCTTCAGCGTAGGATGCATTGAAATTTGTCGAAGCCAACAACCATATGTATTGAACAATAAAATTAAAACACACCCTTTCGCTCTCTTTTTTGATCACAGACCATTGAGAGTTACCCGCATTCAATAACCCTTCTACCTTTCCTCTATCTAATCGCTCGCTCTCACTCACCAACGGATTCGGCGTAATAAGCCTCCAGCAGGGTGCGCCGGGTCTCGTCCATCATCACTATCTGACGTTGATCGTAGGTGTTTGCCCAGTACAGATAGCGGAAATTTCCGGCGCACCGCCCGTATTCAATGTGCCGTTGCCGTCCATCCGCCTCGTTGTCGGTCTGTTCCCGCACAACCACGCGTTCCGGGAGCGTTCGCCACACATGCTCGGCGGCGGGCCCGTGGTGTTCATAGACGGGAACCTCCTCCGGCGCATCGTTCGCCGATTCCGGCCAGACATGGTTGAGTCGGCCCTCCGGAGCCGCCGGGAACGCGCCGGATGGTCCCTCCCGGCATTCATGCCGCACCCGCTCAACCATGAACGATTGAAGCGACTGCACGCCAAGCATCAGCCCTTCACCGACCCCGTGAATCATGACGCGCACGTAGCATAACCCCCCGCCCGTTCGGCCTGTTTCATACCGCGCGTCACCGTCTCCCCCGTTCACGGACACGGCTCCGGAACGGACGTCGTCTTTCGGCAACCTGGCATACACATAATCCGCCGCCGCCCGGCCCGGGCAACGGTACAGGCTCTGTCGAAGATCCTGTTGCACGTCTTCGTCAAACCCCGAAGACGCACAGGATGCCCCGTGCCGCATCACGTACAACGGCCCCTCTTCCACCGGTTCCCCCAGTTCGGCATACGTCAGAAATCGCGGCCGTTCAATGGGACCCAACCCCCGTGCGCTCAACGCTCGCTGGAACAGCACCCGTCTCCCCGCATGCACCGCCTTTTCAAAGAGCACAACCCGGCCCGACGGAGCCAGCGCCCGCGCCACACGGTCAAGACGGGAGCCGATGCCCGTCCGCTGCTCCAGCCGTTGCTGTTGATGCGCATCCCGGTCACGTTCAAAGGTTGACCAGCTCCGGCTCGGAAGCCCGGGGTCGGATTCCGACTGGAACAGCGCCTGCGTGGCCACAATGGTATCAAAGCTCTGGGGAAGCTCCTGCCGCGACGCGTCGCCACCCTGAAAATGCACGTTCTTGAGCCGCGACAACCGCGCAAACCGACGCGCCGCTTCAAGCGATTGCGGAGACCGGTCAATGCCCAGAAAGGTGACGTCCGGGAAACAGGCGGCATACCAGGTCGTGAGAATGCCCACCCCGCACCCCACGTCCAGAACGCGACGCGCGCCCTTCAGCACAGTCGCAATCACGGGAGCCAGCGTCCGGTAATAGCCGTATCGCTGGCTGTGCAGCACAGGCAACACATCAGGCGCCGCCGCCAGCTCATAAAATTCCACATCCGCGCCAGCCCCTCCTTCGCGCCGTCGTTGTGCCGCACGCTGTAGCAGTTGAAGACGGTCACCGGCCAGGGCGTGCCGTTGCCAGCCGTCATAGGACGCTTCATCGGGCCAGTGGCGCAGCCCCCATTGCGACAGATGACGCTCAATGGTTACGGCAGACATGGGGTGGAGGGAAGGTCGGACAGGCGATTGGACAGGGACAGAAACCACACCAACCCGTACACAGGCCGGCGGGAACACGGTAGGGCGATCACCCGCGACCGCCTAAAATTTCGCGGACAACATCATGGCGTCCTGATACGCCTGCGGCACGGGATGCGGCTCCCGTAACTGGCCGGTCCCGAACCCCACGTATTTCTCGGCCATCAGGGCCTGGAGGGTCAGCGGCCCTCGCACGGGAACATGCGAGACGTTCACACCCAGTTCTTCGCCTAAATCCATTTGCGTTCCCGCATGCATCCGGGTTGAGGCATTCACCAACACCGCGCTGGAATCCACTTCCCGGACAAAGCGCATGGCGGTTTCATAATTACGGGTGACGATGGTATCGGTATGGCCCGGGCCGACGGCCGCAATATGCGCAATCCCTTCGTCCAGCCCCCCGACAATTTTAATGCCCAGCGTCGACGACTGTCTCTTCTGCTCCCAATCGGCGTCGGTGGCCGGTTGAATGCCTTTGTGCCCGGTCATTTCCATGATACCCATGATGGAAATGGTTTTGGGACAGCCAATCAGCGCAACGGTAAACTCACTCAACAACCGACGAATGAGGCCCGGGAGCAACTGCTGCGCGACAGCCTGATGGACCAACAGCACGTCCAGGGCGTTGGCGGCAAGCGGATCCTGAATTTTGGAATTCACCACCACGCTCTGCGCCAACGGAACGTCCGTCTCTTTATCAACGTAGACATGACACAGGCCGCCGTCGTACCCCAGGATGGGGACCCGTGACTGCTCCATCACCGCTTTGCGCAACCCGGTTTTGCCTCTGGGCACCACGCCGTGCACCAGGTGGCGCAATCGGGTCAGTTCCAGCACCCCTTCACGGTCGGGACGATCCACAAACGTAATCGCCCCCGGAGGCACGCCGTGAGCTTCGGCCGTCTCACACAGGACACGCGCCACGGCGGCATTGGTCTGGAACCACTCTCTCCCGCCCCGCAACACACAGACGTTGCCCGACCGGAGACACATGGCGATGGATTCAACGGTCACGGACGGGCCGAATTCGGAAATCACGGCAATGACTCCGATCGGCACGCGGACCCGATGCAGGCGAAGACCGTCTGGCGTCACCCACCCTTGAGACACTTCTCCCCCGGGATCGGGCGTCTCGGCCATCCGACGTATGAACGTGACCAGAGCCACCACCTGCTCTTCGGTCACGGAAATGTGATCTCTGGCCTTCCGATAGTCATCCGTCGCCCCGTCCCTGGGAATGGCATCAAGGTCCCGCTTGTTGGCCGCCAGCACGTCCTCCACGCTTGACTCCAGCCGATCCGCCATGGCCCGGAGCGCCAACGTGCGATCATGGCTGGTCATCAACGACAAGGGGCGAGCCGCGGCATTGGCCTGCTTCGCAAGACCCTGAATATACAGCTTGAGAGGGACTTCAATCACGTTGACACCCGCCGGTTGGACATCCTGTCATGCGCATGACGCACATGATCCGAATCGCTGTCTCACGCACATACCGGGGGGGACTGTACCCGCATCCGGGAACCCCCGTCAAAATTTTCGGACCCGCCCCTGCCACAAGAGGGTGCGCCGCCAGAAAGCCCTTGCCCCTCCAGGCTTCACACTGTCCACGGGAGGCCGGGCAATGGGCCTTGCATTAAAAACAATGGGTATGATAAATTTTTTCAGCCTGTGGAATGTCGGTCCCGTGCGAAGGCCAGTACGGAACATGGTGAGGCAACCGCCGGACCATCGTGGCGCGCGAGGTGACCGTGGTGAGCGGAGGTGCCGTTTGTGATATGCAGTGTTCGTGTGTTTCTGATATGCGCCGTTCTGAAGGAAGGTACGCACCCCTATGATACCCATTAAACACCTGCTGGAGGCAGGCGTCCACTTTGGCCATCAGGTCAATCGTTGGAACCCCAAAATGAAGCCCTATATTTTCGGGGAAAGCAAGGGCATTCACATTATTGATTTACAACAGACCGTCATCCTGTTTCACGAGGCCTGTCAGTTTATACGGGATACCGTCGCGGCCGGAAAATCGGTCCTCTTTGTGGGCACCAACAAACGTCAAGCCGTCGGCATCGTGGAAGAAGAAGCCATGCGATGCAACATGTATTACGTGACGCAACGCTGGCTGGGCGGCATGCTCACCAACTTCCAGACGATTCAGAAAAGTATCGGCCGGCTCAACAAACTTGAAGCCGCCCAAACCGACGGGACGCACGAACGCCTCAAGAAAAAAGAAGTCCTGTTTATGGAAAAAGAACGCGCCAAGCTGGAAAAATTTTTGAGCGGCATTAAGAGCATGGAAAGCCTGCCCGGGTGCGTCTACGTGCTTGATACGCGCATTCAACACATTACCGTCAAGGAAGCGAATCGGTTGGGCATTCCCGTGGTCGCCATTGTGGACACCAACAGTGATCCCTCCGGGATTGATTACCCCATCCCCGGCAATGACGACGCCATTCGGTCGCTCAAACTCTTTACGGCACAGATCGCAGACGCCTGCCTGGAAGGCCACGCCCTGCAAGCCAGGCAAGCGGTTCCGAACGGAGGCGGGGGCTCGGAAGACAGTCTGATGGCGGAGATGATCTCTGCCCGTTCCCCGGAGAAGACGGCGGCAAGCGCTCACACGCCCTCCTGATACTTTCGATTTTCGTCCACAACATTTTTTCGTTTCACACCGGCCTCCGCGCCATACAAGGGAGAACCCGCACGATGTCCAGCATGCGCGACTTGGTCAAAACACTACGCGGTCAAACAGGAGCCGGCATCCTTGATTGTCAAACCGCGCTCAAAGAAACCCATTCGGATATGGAAAAAGCCGTTGACCTGCTTCGCCAGCGAGGGCTGGCCGCAGCCCAAAAAAAAGCCGGACGAGAAACCAGGGAAGGCGTCATCGCATCCTACATCCATGCCGGAAGCAAAATCGGCGTCCTCGTGGAAGTCAATTGTGAAACGGACTTCGTCGCGCGCAATGACGAATTTCAGGCATTCGTTAAAGACATCGCCCTGCAAATCGCCGCGGCCCAACCCGCCTGCGTCAAACGTGAACACGTTCCGGCCGAACAGGTTGAACGCGAACAGGCCATTTATGAGGCACAGGCCAAAGACCTCGGCAAACCCGCGGCCGCGCTTGAAAAAATCGTGCGGGGCAAATTGGAAAAATTCTACCAGCAACAATGCCTCCTTGAGCAAAGTTTCATCAAAAATCCCAACGTCACCATCACCGAAATCCTCACGGAAACAATCGCCAGGCTCGGCGAAAATATCACTGTGGCTCGCTTTACACGCTACCAACTGGGCTCGGAATGACGCCACCTGTTCCGTACCGTCGCATTCTCCTCAAAATCAGCGGCGAAATGCTCGCGGGAAATCAGGCCTACGGGATTCACCCGGCGGTCCTTTCAACACTGGCCGATGAAATTCGCGAGGTCGTTGACCTGAGCATTGAGATCGCGCTCGTGATCGGCGGCGGGAACATTTGTCGGGGCATTGCCGCCAGCGAAGCCGGGATGGAACGCGCGTCGGCCGATTACATGGGCATGCTCGCCACCCTGCTGAACGCGCTCGCTCTGCAAAACGCGCTTGAAAAAACCGGCGTGGTCACGCGCGTCCTGTCCGCCATTGAAATGCGGCAGTTGGCGGAAAGCTACATCCGCCGGCGCGCCATTCGGCACCTGGAAAAAAAACGCGTGGTGATTTTTGCCGCGGGGACCGGCAACCCGTATTTTACCACGGACACGGCCGCGGCGCTGCGAGCCATGGAAATACAAGCCGACGTCATCATGAAAGGCACCAAGGTCAACGGGATTTACGATTCGGATCCGGTCAACGACTCGTCGGCCACCATGTTTGACGCACTGTCATTCCTTGATGTCCTCAACAAAAATCTGAAGGTCATGGATGCCACGGCCATTACCCTGTGCATGGACAATCATCTGCCGTTGATTGTGTTTAACGTCACCAAACGGGGCAATTTCAAACGTGTGGTTCTGGGGGAAAAAATCGGGACCCTCGTGACGCAACACGTCACCCCGGCATCACCGAGGCGCGCGACCGATGTCTGACCGGGCCATTCTGGAAACGATGACGCGCAAGACGGAGGGGGCCATTGAGCACCTCAAAAAAGAACTTGCCGGGCTTCGGGGCGGCCGGGCGTCCCTCTCGCTCCTGGACCACGTGATCGTCTCCTACTACGGAACGCCCACCCCCTTGAAACAGGTGGGGAATCTCTCCATGCCGGACAGCCGGTTGTTCATGATCCAGCCGTGGGACCCTGCCAGTATTCCAGACATTGAAAAAGCCATTCATGCCGCCGGTCTCAGCCTCAATCCGGCCAACGACGGGAAAGTGGTTCGCATTCCCATTGCGCCCTTGAGCGAGGAACGTCGAAAAGAATTCGTCAAAATTTGCCGGAAATGCGTGGAAGACGCCAAAATCCACATTCGAGGCATCCGGCGTGAGACCAATGACGCGTTGAAACGCCTCCAAAAAGACGCCGCCATAACCGAGGACGACTTACGACGGAGCGAGGCCGGCGTTCAGAAAATCACGGATGACAAGATTAAAAAAACCGACGAACTCTTCAAGAAAAAGGAGGAGGAAATCCTAGAGATTTAAGGCCCCGCTCGTGTCCTCCCCCGCTTGCACCACCGACCTTCCAGCCGCTCCCTGTCCGCTGTCACCCACAATGGCCCGCATCAGTCTTCCCGCGTTAGCCCACAATCTCGGCGAACTTCGTCATATGCTCCCGTCACGCACGGCCATCATGGCGGTGGTCAAAGCCGACGGCTATGGCCACGGTGCCGGGAAAATCGCCGAGGCCCTGTCTCAACTCGGCATTCAGCACTTCGGCGTGGCGACGGTCGAGGAAGGCGTTCTCCTGCGGGAAGCCGGACTTCCCGGAACCATTCTTGTGATGGGCGGCCTCTTCCCCTGGCAATGCCAGGCGCTCATCCAGGCCAACCTGACTCCCACGCTTTCCGACGCCGACACGGCCCATGCCGTGCGTCAACGGACGTCCCACACGGATCGGCCCTACCCCGTCCATATCAAACTGGATACGGGCATGAGACGGTTGGGATTCACACCGGAAGAAGCCCTGTCCCTCTTGCAGTCGCCACTGTTGTCTCACGACCTGTCATGCCGGGGACTGATGACGCACCTCGCCGACGCCGAGAATCCGGACCCCGCCTGTACCCTTCGCCAGCTTGACCGGTTTCAAGCAGCCGTTCCAAGCCTGTGCGCCGGGGCCCCCGTCCCCTGCCTGCATACCGCCAATACCGCGGGCATACTCTGGCACCCGTCATCGTGGTTGGATATGGTCCGTCCCGGGCTGTTGTTATACGGATACGCGCCGACAACCGGCAGACCCACGCCCCTTTCTCTGCAACCGGTCATGACCCTGACCACCAAAGTGGTGCACGTCAAAACGGTCGGGAAAGGAGAACCCGTCAGTTATGGCGGCTTCCACCGCACACAACGGAATTCCCGGCTGGCAGTCCTCCCCATCGGGTACGCGCACGGATACAACCGCCGACTTTCCAACAAGGGAGCCGTCATCATTCACGACCGGCGATTACCGGTCGTCGGACGCATCTGTATGGATATGACCGTGATTGACGTGACCGACGCCCCCGGCGTCAAACCGGGAGACGACGCGCTGTTACTCGGCCAATCGGAGACGCAGACCATCACCGCCCACGACCTGGCGGAGTGGCAGGATTCACTGCCGTATGAAGTCTTGTGCAATCTCGGGTCACGCGTGAATCGAGTCTATGACCCGCTGACGGATCGTCTTCAGTCAGCCATCATACCGTGAGAGCCGGGACACACGGTATTCGACGTTCATGATGAGAACTTGAAATTTTCCAGGCAGGGATGCGCCGCCGCAACGAACGTTACGTCTTCAGTTTCTTGTTCAGTCGTTTTTCCACGCTGGCCACTTTCCCGGTTAAGCGGCCCTGATGCCCTTTGCGATAATCAACTTTCATCGTACAGGAGATACGGGGACAATCCTTCTTCATGCGCTCATAACATTGCCGCACCACGTCCAACACGTCATCCCATTCTCCTTCCAGCACCGTCCCCATGGGATTCAGCCGATAGGCGACCCCGCTTTTGTCAACAATCTGCAATGAGCGGGAAACGTATTTCCCCACACTTTCGCCCTTGCCCAGGGGAGACATGCTGAATTCCAGTAAGACCATAGCCGCCATCCTTCGGAAAATTATGAATCGGAAGATTGCTTGTGCGCGATCCATGCCTGGGGATACTCAACGTTCCCCGTCAATCGAAACCCATCCACCAGCGCCTTCAGTCGCGCTTTCCTTTTTTCCGCACCCGGTTCATTGTCGTGCACTTCCTTGCGCACCGCTCCCAGCCAATCCAGAAACGTTTCAAATTCTTCGTCAAAGATCGTGGCGCAATTCTGCCGCAGGACACTGGCCAGCGCAGGCGAAGCGCCGCTTGTGCTGATCGCCACACGAAGCGCCCCTCGCCGGACCACGGCCGGCATCATCACCGTCGACAACTCCGGCCGGTCAAGCGACCACACCAGAAACCGTTCGGCGTCCGCCAAATCACGTAACGATTGCGCAAAATCAGTCTCAGGCCCCAGCGTATTGAGCACCATAAAGACGCCCTGTGTGTCGGATGATCGAAAGCGTCGTCCGCGATGAAGAACGGCGCCGGACGCCGCGAGTTTCCGCAACGGGACGTTCAGGGTGGGATTCACCACGACCACCTTGGCCCCGCTCTCCAACAATAACGAGGTCTTGTGCGAGGCCTCATCGTCACCGCCGATGACCGTGCATAACCGGCCTTGCAGATTCAAAGAAATTTGAAAACCGGGATTATTCGCCATGCCGACTCTCCGCGCTTCACACAATACGGGCCGGCGGCCCATACCGCACAACCATCAACCCGTTTTCCCCGCCACGCTCCTCCCGCCCACCACCGAACCCCGCACACACAAAGGAGCCGCAAACGGAGGTGGCGCCATCAGGTCACGAAACACAGGGGAAACGGCGGTTACTCGTCAGAATCCAGTTCCATGTGCCAGTAGAGATAATCGCGCCAACTTTCCGGAGCGTTCCGAACGCCGATCATGATGGTGAGGGTGGGATTCCATCTCGGCTTGTCCGGTTTTTTCAGTAAGCGCATACGGGCTTCTTCCGGAGTTCGTCCGCTCTTTTTGTTATTGCACCGCCAACACGCCGTCGCGATATTTTCCCAGGTTTTCTTTCCGCCGCTGGCAATCGGCACGACGTGGTCAAAGGTGAGGTCTTCGGTGCGAAACCGCTTGCCGCAATACTGGCACGTATATTTATCGCGGGTAAAAATGTTAATCCGCGAAAATTTGACTGACCGATGCGCGGACCTGAACTTGACGACGCTCAGAAGCCGCATGACCGAGGGGAGCTTGAAACTGATCGTGATTCCCCGAATTTCCCGGTCATAGCATTCGAGGACTTCAACCTTCCCCTGGCACAACAGGGTGACGGCCTTCTGCCATTGCACGACCCGCAGGGGCTCATATGTGGCGTTTAACAATAACGTCATCAACCGCGTCCCGAATGTCACGCATGGATTCTGGTCGGCGTTGAGCACACAGGTATAGCATCGGCGGCGGCGATGACGCAACACGCACCGTCGTCACTTGCGGCAGCCGCAGCGCCCTGATAAAATTTTGAACGCCTTTATTCCATGTTGGTCATGATGCACTATGTTGACGTAGCACATATCAGAGACGTTGAACCCGGAACGTGCCGTTCAGTTGAAGTCAAAGGGCATTGCGACGTGGCCGTGTGTAACGTGGATGGAGAAATCCTGGCGTTGCAGGATACCTGTCCGCATGCCGGGGGGCCGCTTGGGGAAGGCACATTGGAAGGAGACACCGTGCAATGCCCGTGGCACGGATGGACATTTAACGTGCGCACGGGACAATGTTTAAAAAACCCCGTGCCGGCCTGGTCGGTCACCTGCCACCCAACCCGGATCCACAATGGCATCATCCAGGTCGCCTTTCCGCCGAACTCGTAACGACAGGCGCCCCGACCGCAGCCCGACCACAACCGTTCCCGCAGTGCCAGACAGCACAGAAGAGGCTGCTCCCGGATGAGCGGTCAGGATATCTGATCTTGATGAGGCAACGGCGGCAACTCGTGAAACGGCATAAACGCAACGGCGGCCAGAGAAATCACGCGGATCGTGGTGTCTTTTAACGTGACGCGCCAGGCAAATTCCCGTTCAATCCATTCCCGCGACTCTTTTTCCCGAACCAGCATTCTCACGGCATACACGCCGGGATGTTCTTTACCAACCTGCCACTCGCCCTGGCGAACGGGAATGCCCCGCGCCTCCAACGTGTCAACATAGGCGGTCAGCGCCGCCTCCAACGTGGGGGCATTGCGGGCGGGATGCGTGCGCACCAGCTCCAGCGCTTCACGGGCCTGGGCGTCATCCGGAATATCGGGAGTGTGTCCCGCAGGCCGGGAAAACACAAACCCCGCGATAACCAGGAGCGCCAACACTCCAAGCCCTACGATGCTTCTGACACTGACCGTTCCCATAACGACTCCGGCTCTCCGGCCTTGTGGGCCATCCATCGCGCCAGGACAAACAGCGCATCACTCAACCGGTTCAAAAAAGGAATGATGGACGGCGCGATGGATTCTTCGCGGGCGGTACGCACACATGCCCGTTCAGCCCGACGGGCCACCGTCCTCGCCTGATGCAGAAATCCGGTGACCGTCCCGCCTCCCGGCAACAGAAACTCTTTCAACGGCGCGAGGTCTTCCTGGCACCGGTCAATCCACTCCTCCAACCGTGTGACATCCTGCGGGGTCACCGTCGGCATATTGCGAAACTCCTGACCCGGCGCGGTGGCCAGCAAGCCCCCCACGTCAAACAATTTATGCTGCACCCATTTCATCCACTCTTCCAATTGCCGGGACGCGTCGTCGTGTTCCCTGTTATTAAACGCGCGCACCAACCCGATAATGGCATTGAGTTCATCAACGGTCCCGTAGGCCTCCACCCGGCCGGCATCTTTCTCAATCTCCTGCCCGCCCGCCAGACGCGTACGGCCGCCATCGCCGGTTTTCGTATAGACTTTGGAAATTCTCATGCTGTGTCCTCACCGCGCCGCCCGCTTCGACTATCAGGACGCCGGAACGGGCGGCAACCACCGGCGGTTTACCCGGCCTGCTCTTTACAAACCGGGCACCTCAAAATTCACGCGGAGTCCGCCGAACACCGACAGCCCGGGCGTGCCAAAATTTAAAACTTCCTCATAGACCTCGTCAAAGAGATTGTCCACCCGAACGTAGGCCTGGGTCCGTTCGGATATATCATAATTCGCCGCCAGGTTGACCACCGTGAACGAGTCAACCCGCGATCGGTCAACAGCAAACTTTGAGCCCGAAAAACGCACATCCAGAATGACGGACAATGGCTCAATCGGCTGATACACCACACTGACGCTGGACTGATGGACGGGCCATCGTATGAACCGTTCCGACGTGACCAGGTCGCGTGTCAGGGTCGCGCTATATTGCCATCGCAATGCCAGGTGTTGCGCCCAGGGACGATCTCGCAGCATGACCATATTGATTGCACCTTCCCAGCCCTGGGATTTGGCCAACGTCGCATTGACGGGACAAAACCTGGGGCCGAACTCTCCGGCGCCACATATCGCCTCACTCTGAAGGGTCTGAATGAGATTGCGATACCGATTCCAGAAATAGCCGCCGCTCACCGTCACGCGTTCGTCCCAAAAGGTCTGATCCACGCCCACATCAAAACTCTGACTTTTCTCCGGCTGCAAGTCGGGATTGCCAAAGTCGGGGAAAAACAATTCGTTGTTGCTCGGCGCCCGAAATCCCGTCGCATAGCTGCTGCGGATTTTCGTGTTGGTGAAGTCAAACAGATAGCCGCCGGTCACGCGATACGTGGTCGCCTCTCCAAACGTGTTGAAGGCATCATGCCGCACCCCGGCCGTGGCAAAGAACCGGTCAAACAGGTTGAACTGCGCCTGACCAAAACCGGCATGGGACGCATTGATCCTCGTGGTGGAAAACATCGCCTGCGCTTCGCGAAATTGATATCCCACCGTCAGCGTCACGTATTGGTTGATTCGCAAATCGTGCTGACTCTCAACCCTGTTCGTCAATCCGCGCGTTCGGCTGGTATTGCGCGAAGCGTTTAACTCGGCACGAGACAGCGTCAAGACGTGCGTCCACCAATCCGTCAACGGCTGCCGCCAGTTTCCGCCGAAGACGAATTGCGTGGTATTGGTTTTAGTGTTCAGCGTATCGGCGGGAGCGCCAAAAAACAAATCTGTGTTCAACGAACCATTCAACCACCGGAAACTGAAGTCAAACCGGCCATCGCCGGGAAGCGCCATGCCAAGCCGGGCCGAACTCTGCCAATTCCGGTACGCATCACGTTCGGAAGCCCCTCTTCGAGAATTCGCCGCGGAAATACCTGTGGTATCCCAGCGTGAGAGCGAGAGAGAAAAATCAACCGGCCCTTGCTGCCCGGACAGCGTCCCGCCTTCCCTCACGGTATTGAACGCGCCGTATTCAAAAAACCCGCTCGCCTTCGGCGTCCCGCGGCCGCGTTTCGTCGTGATGGTAATGACGCCGCCCACCGCATCGGCGCCCCACAGCGTGCTTTGCGCCCCGCGAACGATTTCAATTTTTGCGATATTATCCACGGTTAAATCGCCAAAGTTAAACCCTCCATTCCCTGCGGCATTCACAATCGCCCCATCAATCAGCACCAGCGTCTGTTCGGACTTCCCGCCCCGAATCCGCACGGAGGCGGCCGCGCCGGGGCCGCCGGTCTGAAACACCGCCGTGCCCTGCGACAGGCGCAGCGCCTCCACCACTGTCTTGATTTTGCGGAGTTGAAAATCTTCTTCGGTCCACACCTCAACCGCGCTGGTCACTTCACGAAGAGGCACTCGCGTTTTGGTGGCGCTGACGACGACCTGGTCCATCTCCTGCACATCCGGCTCCTCGGAAGATTGTTGACTCAAAGACCATGAAGGGAAACACAGCACGGCCAGCAGCACGGCAAGACAAACACCATGTGACACACGATACAACATGACATACCTCCCTTTGACTCGAAGGGTGGGTTGAGAAGTTCAAACAGCAAGCTGGGTCTCCTGACTTGCGGATCCTCGCTTCGCTGCGCCTTCCCGGCCGCTCCGCGACGGCGAGCCTCTCGACTCACACATCGCCTCACCGGCCAGTGGCGTTACCGCAGCGCGACTCCCCGCTTACAGTGGCGGCACCGTGATGGATTTGCACCATCTTCCCCGACACATGCCGTGACAGTTCCTCGATCCCGTTCCTTTCGTGAATGGTGGCACAACGCAAGAGAGCCGCAGCCCTCTCACCATGACCTTCCCCCGTCCGAACGTCGGCACAAGGGGCCCTATACGGGTAACGCGACCCGTGGCGCATGCGACCGGGGATGTTGATCCACGATCACTTCACAGCGATACACCGGTTCCAGCACCTCGGGACGAATCACGTCAGCCGGGCATCCGTGCCGCGCGATTTTCCCCTGATGCAGGAGCACTAATTGATCACAGCATTGACTCGCCAGATTCAAATCATGAGACACCATCACCACCGTCAAGCCTCGTTCCCGGTTCAGTTGTCGCAGTTTCCGGGCAATAGCAAGTTGATGGTGGAGATCGAGAAACGCGGTCGGTTCATCCAGGAGCAGCACATCGGGATCCTGCGTCAACGCCCGCGCAATCATCGCCCGTTGCCGTTCGCCTCCCGACACGTCCGACATCAGGCGATCAGCCAGCGCGGCAATCTCCATGCCCTGCATCGCCTGGGTGGCGCGCCGCACGTCATCGGGGGCATCCCATCCCCATCCCGTAAACGGTTGATGAAACGGGAACCGTCCCATCAACACCAGTTCTCCCAGCGTAAACGCAAACACCTGGGGAGTGTCCTGCGGCACAAACGCGATCCGCCGGGCCAGCTCGACTTGAGACAGCGTCCCGATGGGTTTTCCAAACACACGGATCTCGCCGGACGACGGACGCAACAGTCTGATCAACAATTTCAGCAGTGAGGTTTTCCCCGATCCATTCGGGCCGATGATACCGACAATCGTTCCGGCCTTGACGGCATACGTGAACGGGGTGAGCGCCCAGCCGCAATCAGGCCCGTGATCGTATCGAAAGGACAGATCCCGAATGTCAAAAGCCGGTGGAGAGATCGCCGTCTCCGTCATAATGCGACTCCGGCCCGGCGTTTCACCAACAGATAAATAAAGATCGGGCCGCCGATGAGGGCCGTGACCACACCCACCGGCAATTCGGTCGGCGATAACGCCGTGCGGGCAATGGTATCGGCCACCATGAGAAACGCGCCCCCCGCGAGCGCGGACGCCGGCAGCAGGAGGCGGTGGTCCGCACCGGCGATCATGCGAACCGCATGAGGCACGACCATGCCGACGAAACCGATAAGACCGGCCAGGGACACGACGGCGCCGGTCATCAGGGCCGCCACGACAAAGATGAGTTGTTTGACTCGTTCCACCTCAACACCCAGCGCCCTGGCGGTGTCTTCACCCATGGTCAGCACGTTGAGCGAACGCGCGAGCCAGAACAACACCGCAACGCCCGCGCCCAGGAACACCCCGAGCCAGAGCAGCGTGGCGTATTCCGGCGGCACAATCGTGCCCATCAACCACATCATCATCTGAAACGCCCGAACCGGGTCGGCCAGCGTCACGGAAAACATAATCAGCGCCGAAAACAACGAGTTGAGAATGACGCCGGCCAGCAACAGCGTATGCACCGATAACGTGCGATACGCCACGCTGATCTGATACACCACCAGAATCGCCAGCAGGCCTCCGAGAAACGCCCACACCTGAAGCATCGCCAGCCCCATGACCGTGCCGCCGATTCCGACCAGCATGCCCAGCGTGGCGCCAAAAGCCGCTCCGCTGGAAATACCCAACACGTACGGGTCGGCCAACGGATTCCGAAGGAGGGCTTGCAACGCCGCTCCCACGGAAGCCAGCGCCCCACCCACGCAAAACGCCAGGACAAGGCGCGGCAGGCGAACATGCAGCAGGATGAGACCGGCGGCGCCGATGGCATCAAGCGACTCGCCGTCTCCCCGCAGCGCATATCCCATAATCTGCAGGACGGTGCCAACGGTCATGGATTTGACTCCAACGGCCAGACACCCCACTCCAATCAGCAGGCTCAACACGACCAACCCCGCCACACTCGCCACCCAGCGACAGGCCGACAAGTGGCCGATGGCGATTGCCGACCACCCCGTACCGGACACCGGAAGCGTCTTGGCCATCCGGTCGGGCAACGGGGCATGCCATTGACCGTCGCTCACGGCTCAACCACCTGGAACACATCGGGATGAATAACGCGGGCCAATGCCGCCAGACCTTGCACGATGCGCGGCCCCGGCCGGCTCACCAACGCCCAGGGCACGAAATGCAGGCGCTTGTTTTTCACCGCCGCAATCGTGTTCCATTGCGTCCATTGCGCAAGTGCTGATTCCGAAGAACCTGTCCCGTCCCTGGAGGGAAACAGAAGAATTTGCGGATCCTTCCACAGCACGACTTCCATGCTCAGCCGTGGATAGGCGTCGTCGGCATCCTTCGCGACATTGTCCGCCCCGGCCATCCCAAGCAGTTGATGAATCACACTGCCCGGCCCGACCGTGATAAACGGCTGATGGTACAACACGTACAAGACACGGGGTTTGGGGACGGACCCGGTTTTCTCGACAATGTGCCGAACATCCGTGCGCATGGCATGGACCAACGCGTCGGCGGCCTGCACACGATCGAGCATGCGGCCCAATGTCTGAATATGCGCATAGACACGCTCAAGGGAGTGGGCTTCCATGGTGAACACGGGAATCTTCGTCCGCCGCAGCGTGTCCATCTCGTCATTCCGGACCGCCGCCGCCGTCAACACCAGGTCCGGCCGGAGCGCCAGGATCGCTTCAAGGTTGGGACGGGAATCCCACACCCGTGGCCTGGTCCGCGCTTCGGGCGGGTAATCACACCATTCCGTCACGCCGACGACCGCATCGCCCGCGCCAATGGCAAACAACATTTCCGTGATGCTGGGCGCGAGTGACACCACCCGCTTCGGGACCTGCGACACATAGAGTTTGCGGCCGGTGTCATCCACAAACGTCCGCGGGGCCACGTTGGCCATAAAAGGCATCCCCGTCAGAATTCCCTGTTGGCGGCGTTTCATAGGTGCGGCGTGGTCGGAGAAACCGACAAACGGATCACAGAACAGAAGGGCCGGAACGGCCAGGGCCAGAGCCACAAGAGACGGGCGCCTTCGCCGCTTGCTCTCCTGTGGGCCACGGGTACATCGGCAACGCTGAACAGACGTCACAATAAAAAATCCCCAAGGCCTGAACGACCTTGAGGATTGCACCTGCACCCGCAATCTCATCCTCACCCGTTCCCCAGCCCACGAGGGTTCAAAGGTCGTGAATCCCTTCGCCAGTCCCATGAGAACGAGAACGGCAAACACGGGATCCCAACACGGCTTGGTCTTCTGGCTTCTGGATCCTAACCTACTTCCCGAGCCTTCCCATCACCAACAAAGCGCGACAGTGGCATCTGCGGGGTTCGTGTCCAGTTACAGCGGCGGGACCGCGAAGGAATCGCACCTTCTTCCCTGCACCGTGTCTCTCATGTTTCAATGAACAAAAACTATAGGGGGCCCGGCATCGCTTGTCAAGCAACGGGCAGACGCAGCGCGTTCAGGATGGTTTTCACGTCAACGTGCCGCTCAACGTGATCAGCCCAGCGATCAAGCGCCGACGCAAGTTGCCGGGTCACCTGTTCGGAGTCGGACACATCGCGCGGCGTCAATCCTTTTCGCGCACGCACTCGATTAATCCAGGCGCGTCGAAACGCCGGCATGTCAAAGACGCCGTGAAGATAGGTGCCCCACACCAACCCGTCAGCGGACCTCGCCCCGTCGTCTCGCGCGCCCGCATCGTCGACAATCAAAAAACAGGGAGCGCCCCGGCGGCGATGGGTCACCCCCATGTGAATTTCATAACCACGGACCATTGCCGATTCGGACACATCGGGCATCAGTGGTTTCGCCGTGGCCTGCGCGGTCTGTTTCACGGGACCCAGTTCGGTCTGCACGGGCAGCAGGCACAGCCCTTCAGCCCGTCCGCCGCCTTCAACCTGATGCGGGTCCGCAATCCACTCCCCCAGCATTTGCAATCCTCCGCAAATCCCCACCACCTCCCGGTGACCCAACACCCGTGACGCCAGCGCCTCGGCAAAGCCGTTCTCCCGCAGGTAGCGAAGATCCTGCATCACGTGTTTGCTGCCCGGCAGAATGACGACATCCGCGTCAGCCAGCGCCGAAGACTTCCGGACATACCGCACCACAACATCAGGCTCCGCGGCCAGGGCGTTAAAGTCCGTAAAGTTGCTCATGCGAGGCAGCAGAATCACGGCCACGTTCACCGTCTCGCGCGAAAAGGGCGTTCCGGATTCCGATTCAATCACGACACTGTCTTCCTGGTCGAGCCGCACCTCATGCAGGAACGGCACAACGCCGAGGACGGGAAGCCCCGTCCGCTCCTCCAGGATAGCGACGCCATCGTCAAAAAGACGGCGATCCCCGCGAAACTTGTTGACCACCACACCCAACACACGCGCACGTTCCTGCGGCGTCAGCAAATCCAGCGTGCCGATCACCTGGGCAAAGACGCCTCCCCTGTCAATATCGGCCACAAGTATCACCCTGGCGTCAGCCAGATGCGCCATTGCCCAGTTGACCAGGTCCCGATCGCGCAGATTCAACTCAGCCGCGCTGCCGGCGCCTTCAATCAACATCACCTCATAAGCGGCCGCCAACCGCGCATAGCTGTCACGCACCACCCCGAACAGCTCCGCATGATCATCAAAATATTCCCCGGCATCCCGGCTCCCCCGCACGACGCCCCGCACCACCACCTGCGACCGCTGTTCCCCCTCCGGCTTCAGGAGAATCGGATTCATGTCCACGTGAGGCCGCACCCCGCAGGCCTGGGCCTGCAAGACCTGCGCCCGTCCCATCTCGCCGCCCTCAACAGTCACAAACGAATTCAGCGACATGTTTTGCGCTTTGAACGGAGCCACACGCACACCCTTTCGCAAGAGAATGCGGCCCAGGCCGGCGGTCAGAAGACTCTTGCCCACGTCGGACGCCGTCCCCAAAATGGCAAGCGCGTTAGCCATACCCGGACTCCTTGCACCGGAAGATCAACAGATACATACAACCGTCAGGAGGGAACATCAATCGTCACGCGTGCGGGAAACAGCCGGTCCGCGTTCCCGCGCCGCCGCACATCGCGCAACAACACGTCCACTTGCGGAGACACCCGGCCTTCAAACGTCGTGTGGCCATTGGTCACCACGGTCACGGGTTGGGAAAAATCCACCAGCGCCCCGTTCAACAGCAGCGTATAACGACGGACACGTTCGGCGCGCACGTCAATATGATTGGGGCGCGTGATCGTCGCGTCCAGCGTGGCATAGATCCTGTGCTGTATCAGCGCGTCCGCACGATCCGTCAACTGCTCCGAAAACATGGCAATCCGGTCGGTGGCATCAATGCGCACCCAGCCGAAATCCGTCAAATGACTCGCATCCCGCACCACCGTCAATCGTCGCGGATACGGATGACGGCGCTGTTTCCCCAGCCACTCCAGCAGAGCCGGCAGTTCCTGCCTGGGGAAAAAATGTCCGCCGGCATGAGGATGCGACCATTCATGTTCGCGATACGTGTGAGCAATGCCCAGCCGCGCCAACTCGTTCGTAATGTTTCGACTCAACCAGACGGGCATGATGGAATCCCTGCTCCCGTGAATCACGTACACCGGTGTCTGCCGAAGATTCTCCAGAAAAGGAAACAACACCGCGTCAATGCCGCCGGCCATGGGCGCCACCGCGGCAAACTGCGGCGCGTGATGCATGCCGATCACCCACGCGCCGATACCGCCATTTGACATGCCCGTCAGAGAGATCCGGTCGGGATCAACGCGATACGTGGCGCGCACGTCGTTGATGGTGGCCAGCGCCAGCTCTTCGCCGATACGGGTCCACCAGGCTCCCATCGGCAACGTGGGACAGGCCAGGATCGCGTCATCACCCAATCGCGACGCCCATCGCTCCAGGTAAGCATCGCCCGTAAACCCGGCGCCGTGCAGACAGATGACCAGCGACAACGCCGCCTCGGCGTCATGGGAAGGCGGCACAAACAACCCATACGAAAACGTTTTCCCACGAATCCGAACCGGCTGACCCGGCAGCATACCCACCGGAGCGGGGTCATAGGCACGACGTGCCCGAAGCAGATGGCTGACGCGCTCCAGATGCGCGTCGGGATGCGCCAGAATCTCCCGCAGCAACGGTTCCGCCTGCGTGCGATCCGTCGCCGCAAGATAGCGTTCAATGAGTGCGGCCAGGGGTGAACCGGCCATCCGGATAAACCCGTTCGCCGCCCCGAACGGCTCGGCCTGTTCCCCTGGACCGGAACAGGCCGGCAAGCTCCCGGCCATCACAAGCCCGGCAAACACGATACGCACCGCCAGACGAATCACCGGCAACCGCATCATGTCAGGGAATCCTGGCCGACCAACGCACATACGGGGATGCGCGGGGCGGAACACATGCGCGGGGCGGACGCGAACACTCACCGCGTCTCCGTGACAACGTCTTCCGGCACATCGCGGCGCAGACGCAGAAACACGGGAAAACGCGGAAGGCCGTTTCCGGTCAGTCCCTGGTATCTGTAGGTAATGATCGCGCCGACAGGCGGCGGGTGGAGGCGCAGGGCGTCGGACAGGCCGCTTCCCACGTTGAACACCATGCCGTCGCGGGTGCGCACGCGCAACGAGCCGAGCTGCCCCTCATATTTGCCGTTGCCGGGATTGTGACCAATGACGACGGCCTCGGCATCCGCGAAGGGTTTATACTTGAGCAAATCGTCACTTCTGCCGCCGAGGTGACGCGAGTCCGCCCGCCGCAACATCAGGCCTTCGCCGCCGCCGCCGGTCACATCGGCAAAGCGTTGTTCCAGCGCCGCGCGCGACACAATCGGCTCATGCGGCGCCACCCGCCACCAGGGGCCGGGATGCCTCGCCGCCAGCGCGGTCAGCGCGGCGTAGCGTTCGCGGAACACCCCGTCATGTTCGGGTACATCAAACACCATGTATTGAATGTCGCGCCATCCGTCATGCGGACGGCCGCGGCGCACGACGGAGACGGTATCCTCAAAGCGTCCGCGTCCCAGCCATAATTCACCATCCAGCGCGGCGGCGGGCAAACCGTCAACAAACCAGGCCGGTGCGGCAAACGGTGTGCCGCCGCGCGAAAGCAGCCGCCGGCCATCCCACCACGCGCGCACGCCATCATATTTTTCGCTCACCCAGTACTCATCAAGATGAATCGTCTCATCGCCGGGCCGGTAGATATTCGCCAGCGACACATCGGGCGGGATCGGCCGTGTCTCGCCGCCGGAGACCACGCCCGCACATACGGCGGCCAGCATGGCGGCGGCAAGTAACCTGGTCCACAATGGGATCGGCATACGGCACCGTGTCCGCGCAAAGAAACGTCAACGCATCAGACGGTCTTCACGCCATCTTCAGCAAGGCATCAATCGCGGCGCCGACACCTTCAAAAATCTGGTGCGGCTTCGCGGTCCCATACATATACGCCGGAGTGGTAATCACTTTCCGGTCGGCATCCACGACAAATTTTTCCACCGCGCAGTCGGCATGACTGGCCCCGGTTTTTTCTATTTCCGATGCCGTGCCCGCATCATCGCCGATCGTGACGTTGATGCCCTGCTTGCCGAATACCAGGGCCATAATGGCCGGCGCGATACAAATCGCGGCCATGGGTTTGCGGGCCTCATGAAACGCGTTCACGATACGAAGGACCTCCGGATCAACGGCTCCCCCGCTCCCCTTTTGCGCAAAATCACACAAATGGAGCGCCGCGCCATACCCCCCGGGCAACGCCAGGGCGTCAAAATCCCGCGCGTGGAGTTCTTCAAGCGGATGGATGTCACCCCGCGCGATCCTGGCGGACTCCTGCAGGACGTTGCGCATGTGCCCGGTCGGCTGCTGCGTCACATGATTCGTTTCGGGCACGTCCCGATCCGGCGCAAAACACCGGTACGCCGCCCCCCGTTGTCCAATCGCCACCAATGTACTCACCGCTTCGGTAATCTCCGACCCATCCAGAAACCCGCAGCCCGACAGCACGACCGCGACCTGTTTCATACGCACCTCCTTGACGTTACGTCCACCATCTCCGCGCCCATCCGATGATACCGCACCAGACTTCGTCGGTATCCATCCTGAAAATTCTGCACTGCCGACGGCACGGGGAGCAAGTTGCCGGTTGCCACCGGCGCGCTTCCGAAAGGTGGCCCGTGACGCATGGACACCGCCGCGGGTTGACCGGGCAATGGGACCGCGCCTGTCCGATTAGTGCGCCGGGAGAACGTCGGTGTAGCAGAAGCCGTCTCGCGTCGACGTTTCGCCGGTCCGCACGGCAATGTCGTTGCGAAACATGGGCCCCGCGAAGCAGAAGGTATGGAATTCTCCGCGTTCGCCGCACGGGTCCGCGGCGGGCGGCAGGTCGGCAAGAAATGCCGCGTCATACATCCGACCGGCACATGTTGCGGAGATGTGTTGGGGGTCAACACAGGTCACAACGGCGCGCAGTCCGCCGTTGAGCATTTCGCGTGCGAGGGCGGGCGTGGCGGCGGGCGAACACCAGAGTGGAAACAACGGCGCGATGCCCGTGCCGGCGAACATGCCGATACGGTAATTGCGTATATCCTCCAGAAACAGGTCTCCGAAGGCGACATGCGTCACGCCTTCCTCTTGCGCCCGGCGTATGACCGCACGCATGCGCTCTTCGTAGTACGCGTTGGGGCAGGGATGCGGCAACGTGACCGGCCAAAGCGGCAACCCGGCCGCCTCGGCTTGAGCGTCCACGAGTTCGCGACGAACAGCATGCACCTTGACGCGATCCGTTGTGTCGCTGAAGTTGACCTGCAATCCCACAACCTCAACGTCGGGCTGCCGGCGCAAGACGTGGAGCATCCACGCGCTGTCTTTTCCCGAACTCCAGGAGAGCAGCACCCGGCGCGTCATCAGGCGGACCCGTGCACGACACGGTGACTGGCCACAACCGCATCGTCCAGGCGAAGCAGGGGCGGCACGCCGACGGGCAGAGGATGCGTGTCGTGGTGCAGGGCGGACGCCAGCATCTCCAGACTCTCCACCAGGCGCGGACCAGGACGGCTGAAGTAGTGCGAGCCGTTGGCGACATACACCATGCCGGAGCGCACAGCGGGCCAATCATGCCAGCCGGGGACGTCGGGCAGACTCCGCACATCCCGCATCGTGCGTTCCGTGCCGAAGCCGCAGCACGCGATACAGATCACCTCCGGCTGCCAGGCGGCGACTTCATCCCAACGCAACGTCCGACTGGGGCATCCCTCGCGTCCAAGCCCCTCAATGCCGCCGGCCAGCCGCACAATTTCCGGGCTCCAATGTCCGCAAGAAAAAGGCGGGTCAATCCACTCCAGCAACGTCACGCGTGGACGGTTCCTGATCGCGGCGGAACGGGCAGCGACCGCGTCCACGCGGGCCGTCAGTGTCCCAACCACGGCGTCACCGGTGCGTGGCGGCAGGCCGGCAGCCTCCGCCACCTGGCGGATTGAGTCAAAAACCTGCGACAGGCTTTGCGGCTCCAGGCTGACAACCGTTGGACAACCGGGCAGGGAGCGGGCGGCGGCTTGCACTTCATCTTCAGCCACCGCGCACACCTCGCACAGCGATTGCGTCACGATCAGGTCCGGGCGCAACGACTCCAGCGTCGGCATGTCAAGCGTATACAACGCCTTTGTCGTTTTCAGCCGCTTCCTGACCAGCTCGTCTATTTCGGCGCTTGCGGCGTGAGACGGGATGAGCGTGCGCGTGACTTTCGGCAGCGCATTGACGAACGCCGGAAAGTCGCATTCGTGCGTCACCCCCACTAACTGCGTCTCCAACCCCAACGCGCAAATGATTTCCGTCGCGCTCGGAAGCAAGGATACAATTCGCATGGTTGTCGGCTCCTGTCCTGTGTGGCACATTTCCTGCCGGGCCACGGCAACGCCGCCCGGTCATTCGCGTTCGCAATCCGTCGCGGCTGTCCCTCTTACGGCCCGGGCGCCACGTTTCCGGTGACCAGCACGTCCTCTCCAAGACATTGGAGCCGCACATCGGACACCGCCACTGTGCCGGCCAGGCTTCGGGGCGAGAGACCACTCAACAGGCCCGTGGCATCGCGCCCGCCCATCAGCGTCGGAGCCACGTACAGATACACTTGGTTCACCAGGCCCTCACGCAGAAAACCGGCGTTCAACTCCCCGCCTCCTTCCACCAGCAGACTGGTCACGCCCCGTTTCCCAAGTTCCCGGAGGCATCGGCGAATGGACACCCGGGCTCCTTTTTGAGCGAGCGTCAGGACATCCACGCCCAGCGTTCGCAACTGTGCACGTTTTCCGTGATGGGCCAGTTTCGTGGTGGCCACCACCGTCGGCACGCGCGTCATGCCGCGTAACACACGCGCCGACAGGGGTATCCGAAGACGGCTGTCAAAGATGATCCTGATCGGTGCGCGGGGGACAGGCGCACGCCGTGTGGCCGCGGGAATCCTCGCGGTTAACCGGGGATCATCGCGAAGCACCGTGTTCACGCCCACGGCAATCGCGCCCGCCCGGCTCCGCAGTTGATGGACATGCACTCTTGCCGCAGCGCCGGTAATCCACCGCGACGCGCCGGTCGCCGTGGCAATCTTGCCGTCCAGGGTCATCGCCGCTTTCAAGATGACGAAGGGTCGGCCGGTGCGCACCCAATGACTGTACGCCTCATTGAGCTTCGCCGCGTCCCGTTGCAGACATCCGACGTCCACGGCAATCCCCGCCCGCCGGAGCTGGTGAATGCCGCGACCCGCCACCAGGGGATTGGGGTCGCGCATCGCCACCACAACGCGACGCACGCCGGACGCCAGAATGGCCGGCACGCAGGGCGGCGTGCGTTTCAGGGTATGGCAACAGGGCTCCAGCGTGGTGTAGAGGGTGGCGCGATGTGCGCGTGACCGGGCGCGCCGCAACGCCACGATTTCGGCATGAGGCCCGCCGGCTTGCGCGTGATAGCCGCGGCCAACGACGTGTCCTCCGGCGACCACCACCGCACCGACCATGGGATTCGGATCGGTCGCTCCCCGTCCGCGTGCGCCGAGCGCGAGGGCCTGTTTCATGAAGTGGATATCCTGCTCGACGTCGTTCACCGGCGCGTGCGCGGTTGTTTGCGCGACCGCGTCCCGGCCTTCGGCGAGGATGCCGTGGCCGTCACGCGACGCACGCGGGTGGTGTTCGCTTTCCCGGGCCGTGCCGCTTGCGTCTTTGGCCTGGCGCGCTTCTGCCCGTCCGCCGCCTTCACCACGGCTTGTGCGGCGGCCAGCCGGGCAATGGGCACCCGGTACGGCGAACAACTCACGTAATCAAGACCAAGGGTGTGGCAAAATTCAATGGAGCTGGGCTCCCCGCCATGTTCTCCGCAAATCCCAAGTTTCAGATCCGGACGCGTCGCGCGCCCTTCACGCATGGCCAGCCGCATGACCGCGCCCACGCCTTCCCTGTCCAGCACGGCAAAGGGATCAAACTCCAACAGATGGTGTTCGCGATAAAACCCCGTAAACTTGGCCGCGTCATCCCTGGACAATCCGTAGGTGGTCTGGGTCAGATCATTGGTGCCGAAGGAAAAGAACTCCGCATCTTCGGCGATCTGTCCCGCCGTGACCGCCGCCCGAGGCAACTCAATCATGGTCCCGACCAGATACGTCAATTTTTTCCCGCACCGTTTCATGGTTTCGGCGGCGACTTCCCGGATCAGGGCTTTTTGCGCTTTCATTTCCGAAGACATGCCCACCAGCGGAATCATGATTTCCGGCACGATTTTCGTGCCCTCTTTGGCCAGTTCACATGCGGCTTCCATGATCGCGCGCACTTGCATCCGGGTGATTTCCGGCATCGTAATCCCCAGGCGGCAGCCCCGAAGGCCGAGCATGGGATTGAATTCGTGCAACTCTTCCACACGTGCCAGCATGGTGCGCGTGGCCTGAATCTCCGGTGAATCCCCATTCATGATCTCGGCGCGCGCGAGTTTCACCATGAGGTGTTCGCGTTTCGGCAGAAACTCATGCAAGGGCGGATCCAGGAGCCGAATGGTGACCGGATACCCTTTCATTTCCCGATACAGCCCCATGAAATCCTTTTTCTGGAGGGGCAGCAGTCGTTCAAGATACCGCTCTCGTTCCGTGCGCGTTGAGGCCAGAATCATGGCCTGCATCAGTGGCGTACGATCTTCCGCAAAAAACATGTGCTCCGTTCGGCAGAGTCCAATGCCTTCCGCGCCAAACCCCCGCGCAATATGGGCTTGTCCGGGATCGTCGGCATTGGCCCGAATGTTGAGGTGCCGAATCTCGTCGGCCCATTTCAAAATTTTGGAAAAATAGCGGAACTTTTCGGAGTGCGCCGCGGGCAGGGCGCCCTGAATGACCTGCATCACTTCCGACTCAACCACGGACAGCATCCCGCCGTACACCAGGCCGGAAAATCCATTAATGGAAATATAATCCCCTTCTTTGAACACCGACGGCCCAATCCGCACTTTGGCTTCATCCGCAAACACCTCAATGTCCTCGCACCCGGCAACGCAGACCTTGCCCATTTGCCGCGCCACCACCGCGGCATGAGACGTCATGCCTCCCGTGGCCGTCAAAAACCCTTCCGAGGCATGCATGCCATGGATGTCATCCGGACTGGTTTCCTTGCGAACGAGCACAGCCTGTTCTCCGCGAGCCTTCAGCGCCACGGCCCCGTCCGGGGTTAAGACAATTTTCCCGCAGGCGGCGCCGGGCCCGGCGGGCAGCCCTTTGCCGATCGGTTGGCATTTCTTTTCTTCGTGCTGTTCAAACACGTGATAGAGGTACTGCGCCAGTTGCCCAGGTTCCACGCGGCACACGGCTTCGCGTTTATCCACCAGTCCTTCTTTCACCATGTCCACGGCGATCCGCACCGCGGCAATACCCGTGCGCTTGCCCACCCGCGTTTGCAGCATATAGAGCCGGCCTTCCTGAATCGTAAACTCCATGTCCTGCATATCAAGATAATGTCTTTCCAGAATGCGTTGGGTGGTCATGAGGGATTGATAGGCGGCGGGCATTTTTTTCTTCAGGGCGGCGATGGGAAGAGGCGTCCGGACGCCCGCCACGACGTCTTCGCCCTGGGCGTTGACCAGCCATTCTCCGAAAAACGTGCGCACCCCCGTGGACGGATCCCGGGAAAACGCCACGCCTGTGCCGCTGGTCTCCCCCATGTTCCCGAACACCATGGCCACCACGTTGACCGCGGTGCCCCATGTCTCCGGGATGTCATAGATTTTTCGATAGGCCACAGCCCGGTCACCGAACCAGGACGCAAAAACCGCGTTCATCGCCATCTCAAGTTGCACGAATGGATCCTCGGGCAGGGCGCGTCCGGTTTCCCGCTTGATGACCGCCTGACACTCCGCAATCAAATCGCCGAGGGCGCCGACGGACAGGGCGGTATCGGTCGTCACCCCAACCCGCCGCTTTGTCCGTTCCAGAATGCCCTCGAATACTTCCCTGGGCACGCCCATCACCACGGAGCTGAACACCGTGATAAAGCGACGATACGAATCCAGGGCAAACCGCTCATTCCGCGTTTTGCGGGCCAGCCCCTGAACGGTGCGCGCATTCAGGCCCAGGTTTAACACCGTATCCATCATGCCGGGCATGGACGCACGCGCCCCGGACCGCACAGCGACCAGCAACGGGTTGTCCGGATCGCCAAACCCGGCGCGCATGGATCGTTCAATGCGCTTCAGCCCCCGCAGCGTCTGGTCCCACATGCCTTTGGGGTACGTGCCGCGGGTTTGAAAATACGCGAGGCAGGCTTCTGTCGTGATGGTAAATCCCGGCGGGACGCGGATTTTCAAGTTCGTCATTTCGGCGAGACCGGCGCCTTTCCCGCCAAGTAGCTCTTTCATGTCGCCCCGGCCTTCGGCTTTGCCGTCGCCAAAGTAGTAGACGTACTTCCTGTTCCGCATGCGTTGGGTTCCTTCTGACGACTCACGCGGGAGTCGACCGGCACGTTTGAAATTCCAGATCAAGAACCGGAATGGAAATTTACCATAAATTTCTGATTTCTCAAAAAAGTTTATTCAGCCGTGACCGGGCTTCCACCACGCCGTGCCGGACACTCCCGCACACGTCCACGGCGCGGACGTCAGGGAGGGGGGCCGGCGGTTCCACACCATCAGGAACCTGGCGACGGCTGATGCTTTCACAGCCGGGACTCATACCACGTCAACAAAGCGCGTTTGACCCGCATGCCCAGCCAGATGACCGCTCCGGCAAAAATCACAAGCCCCAGCAGCCACAGGTCCCGGTGTCTGGCGTTGGCATAATACAGATTCCCGTCCACGCTCATGGCCAGGGGTTCGCCTTCTTTCAAGGCATGGACCCGCCCGGTCGGATCGGTCACGTCCAACCATTCCGAGCACACCCGAACCGGCCCTTCGGCTCCGGCCACATCAACCCAGGCCACCCGAAGACAATGCCCTGCCTGCGGATCGTAGAGTCCGGCATTGGTCAGCACATCATCCAAATCCAGCCCGCTTCCCCACAACGCCCCCAACAGGATCAGATTACAGATCACAATCAGGCTCGCCGTCACCCCACGGCGAAACCATCGGAATCCGGCTTCGGAAAACATCATGCGCGGTCTGATGTTTGCGAACTCATGACGGGAACGGCTCCCTTACCGGCCCGGGGGTTGCCCCTGCGTCTGGATCCGTGACAGATCGCCAAAGACAGAGAACAAATCATCAACCCGGCGCAATAACGACAACCGATTCGCGCGAATCCCGGGTTCCGGCGCATTCACCAGCACACCGTCAAAGAACCCGTCAATAGGCCCTTTCAACGCCATGAGGCCTTGCAGCACGGCGTGATAATCACGGGATGCCAGCGCGTGCTCCACGGCGCGCGAGGCCGTTTCCACGGCGTGATGCAAGCCATGCTCCGCCGGATGAGTCAACAGGGCCGCCGTCACGGCATCCGATGTCCAGGCTTCTTTCGCCACAATGCGATGCGCGCGCTTAAAACCGGCCATGAGAGCGGCGAATTCCTGCCGGCTCGTGACGGCTTGCAGCGCCTCCATGCGCAATAACAGATCCCGGATATCAAGATCGGCGCGATTGCGGCGTGCCAGGACACTCGCCATCACATCGTCACGATAACCGGCCACGAGGCGCCCGTAATAGCGAACCCGGTCTTCCAGAAATCCAACCAGGGGCCGCATCGGGAGATGCGGTTCCGCCGTGTCACCCTGTGGCGGCGGTGCGGCGGTGACGCCCTGCTCGGCCAGCATCTGTTCCGCCTGCCGCAGGCATGTCCCGAAATTGACGTTGAACCCCGCTTCACTCGCAATACGAATCAGGCCAAACGCATGACGGCGCAGGCCATAAGGATCTTCCGAGCCTGACGGGATCATCCCCACATGGAAAAAAGCCGCCAGGGTATCCACCCGGTCGGCGAGTGACAGCAATCTACCCACCGTCGTCACGGGAAGAACATCGTCCGGCGTTCGCGGTTGATAATATTCCCCCAGGGCTTCGCAGACCTGGCCGGACTCCCCATCCTGCGCGGCATATTTTCCCCCCATCACGCCCTGGAGCGTGGGAAATTCTCCGACCATCCCCGTCACCAGGTCGGCCTTGCTCAAGAACGCCGCGCGCTCACAGGCCTCCTTCACCTCCGGAACCCCGGCGGCCGTGGCCAGGGCGCCGACCAGCGCCACCATGCGCTCGGTTTTTTGATACAGGGAGCCCAGTTGTTGATGAAACACCACGCCATGGAGCTGCGGCACCCGGTCGGCCAATGTCTGCTTGCGATCTTCATGAAAGAAATACCGGGCGTCCGCCAGACGCGCGGCCAGCACGCGTTCATGGCCGACCCTGATCAGCGCCATGCTGGTCACGTTCATATTGATAGGCGCGAAAAACCGGGGAAGCAATTCGCGGCGTTGATTCACCACCGAGAAAAACCCTTGATGCTCGCGCATGGAAGTCATCAGCACTTCCGGCGGCAAGGCCAGATAGCGTTGATCAAAGGCGCCATGCAGCATGTTGGGCCACTCCAACGAAAAGACCGCTTGCTCAAGCAGGGCATCCCGATCGTCCGGGTGCACCTGTCCCCTGGCCGCACGGGCCAGGCGGGTGAGGTGTCGCTCAAGCATGGCCCGGCGACGGATCGGGTCAACCACCACACCCGCGCGCGCCAACGCATCTTCATACGCTTCCGGCCGCGTGATCCGCACGCTCGTATCCGCAGCGGCGTTGCGGCCCGGCCGAAAGCGATGCCCCCATGAACGCGCCCCCGACCGCACACCCGCGAATTCAAAAGCACACGGCTTTGTCCCCAGGACCGCGACCAGCCACCGAATCGGCCGGGAATACCGGGCGCCCGACGTATTCCATCGCATGGTTTTTGGAAACGTGAGTTGCTGAAGCAGACCGGCAAGATGCGCGGTGAACACCCGGGCAACGGGCGCCCCTTTTTCCCGTGTGACCGCGCACAGATAGGCGCCTTTGGGCGTCTCCCGTGTTTCCAGTTGCGTGACGGCCATCCCCTGGGAGTGCGCAAATCCCTCTGCGGCCCTGGTGGGCCGGCCCTGGTCTGTAAACGCCACGGCCGTGGAGGGCCCCAGCACTTCGCGCAGCATCGGGGATTGCATCGTGGCCAATCCCGTGACAAGAACGGCAAGCCGCCGAGGCGTGCCATAAGCTCGGATGCCGTCATGGGACAGACGGTGTTCCGCCAGAAAGCCTTCCATCAGCCGGACCAGGTCACGCATGGCCGGTTGAATCACCTGCCATGGCAGTTCTTCAGAGCCGATTTCCAGGAGAAAAGACGTTGTGGCGGCACGATGGTGTGCGGGCTTTTTCTTTGGCGCGTGGGGGTGAGACAACTGTCGAGCGTTCATAGGTCGGACGAGCGGGAATCAGGACAGAACACGCCGCCGGTGTCGTGTCGGCGATGAAGCGCCGTTGGCGGCCGGCCCGGCGTTGGCGTGACGCAGTAAGGGAAAACCCAAATGCTTTCGTCGAGCGACGTACGCGTCCGCGCATCCCCGCGCCAGTCCGCGCACCCGTCCGATATACCCCGTGCGTTCCGCCACACTCAACGCGCCACGCGCATCAAGCACATTGAACAAATGAGACGTGTGCATACAGGCATCGTAGGCCGGCAGCACCAGCTCCTGGCCCAACAGGGCGCCACATTCTTTCTCTCGCGCCTCAAACATTGTCCGGATCATGGCCACGTCCGCCGTCTCGAAATTGTACCGGGAAAACTGGACTTCGGCATCGTGAAACAAATCGCCATAGGTGACATCGGCGGACCACTGAAGATCGTACACACTGTCCACCCCTTGCAAATACATCGCAATCCGTTCAGTGCCATAGGTCAGCTCCACCGTCACCGGATCAAGGGATTGCCCGCCGGCTTCCTGAAAATAGGTGAATTGGGTGATTTCCATGCCGTCAAGCCGCACTTCCCAACCACACCCCCACGCCCCCAGCGTCGGCGATTCCCAATCATCCTGCACAAACCGGATATCATGTTTGCGAGGATCCACCCCCAGCATGGCGAGACTGTCCAGATACAGCGTCTGGATATTGTCCACGCAAGGCTTGATGACCACCTGGTACTGGTAATAATGTTGCAACCGATTGGGGTTGTCTCCGTACCGACCGTCGGTGGGACGACGACAGGGCTCAACATACGCCGCCCGCCAGGGTTCCGGCCCCAGAACGCGCAAAAACGTGGCCGGATTAAAGGTGGCGGCACCCTTTTCCAGATCATACGGCTGGCCAATAATGCAATGTCGGGTGGCCCAAAACTGATGCAGAGCGAGGATAAGATTCTGAAGGGTCACAGGCAGAGGTGCCGCTGGGCCTCGCGGCGAGTTTTGCGACCTGTCAGTGCGACAGGTCATCACACCATTCATCCACAAACCACGGCGGGAACGTAACAACAAACCCCACGGGTGTCAAGGCGGAACGACCGACGCCGACGCCGGCCCTGTGCCCCGGCGTCCGTGTTCCTGAACGACGCCGTCTCCCCCATGCGGAGATGGCGGGGGACGACGTCCCGCATGGACACGTCATCCCCCCGCCCTCCGGTCGCGTCCGCTTACATTTTCAGATGCGCCTTCAAAATGACGGAGTCTTTGATGCCGGGATTATCGGCGCCATGGTCCAGCGCCATTTGAAACTGCTTGGCCGCATCACCATGATTACCCATTTTATCCAGCGTCAAGGCCAGGTTATAGTGCGCCTCCGCAAGGTCGGCGTTGGCCGCAACGGCTTTCTGAAAATGCTCCTTCGCGACATCCCAATGGCCCTGTTGATAGTGACTGACCCCTTCATTGTTGGCGTCGGCTCCGCCAACCGGTGCGGAGACCATCAAGGCGCCGGACTGCGCATCCATTGACATCTCTTCCGACGACATCTTCGACTCGCCCCCTCCATCACACCCCCACACGAACAGGCAAGCCAACATCAGCGATAAGACAACCCACGGTACACGTTGCATGGCATCCCCCTTAGCTGTGGCCCAGCCATCCGACCCGCCAACCGGCGCCGGACACGGGCCTGCGTTCTGTTCACTTCACCTTCCGAAATTGACCATAGCATAACAATCCATGCCATAACCACCATGGCCGGTCCAGCATGTGACCGGTCGGGAAACGCCCGTCACGCGATCCCGTGTTTGCCCACCTCCGGGCGCCATGCTACCATCCAGACATACGGCACAACGCCGACCCGTCCGACATTGTCTCAACCCATGCTCAAACAAGTCCTGACCATTGCCGGTTCCGATTCCGGAGGGGGCGCCGGGATTCAGGCCGACATCAAAGCCATGTCCGCCAATGGCACGTATGCCATGTCGGTGATTACATCAATTACCGCACAAAACACCCGGGGCGTCACGGCCATCCACGATCTGCCCGCCGCCATTGTCGAAGCGCAGCTTGACGCCATTTTTGACGATTTCGACGTGGCCGCCGTCAAAACCGGGATGCTGTCTTCCGCCGCGATCACGTCCCTGGTCAGCCGCGCGTTGCGCCATCGCCGCGTGCCTCATCTCGTCGTTGATCCCGTCATGGTGTCAAAAAGCGGGCAGGACCTTTTACAATCCGACGCCATGGACGCCGTCAAACAGGAGCTCATTCCTTTAGCCTCCGTCATCACGCCCAATATCCATGAAGCGGAGCGGTTAACCGGCCTCACGGTTCGGTCACTGGCCGACGCGCGGCAGGCCGCCAAAGCGCTGCACCAACTGGGCTGCCGGCACGTGCTGCTCAAGGGCGGACATTTACTCGACCGTCCGGCCACCGATCTTTTATACGATGGACGGTTTTTTACGCTGTATCCGGGAGAATGGATTGACACGCCTCACACCCACGGCACCGGGTGCACCTTTGCCGCCGCGCTTGCCGCTCACCTGGCGGTGGGCACACCCCTTCCCGACGCGATTGCCACGGCCAAACAATACGTCACATCCGCCATTCGTCATGGTCTGGCGATCGGTCGCGGACAGGGGCCAACCAATCATTTCTATTTTCTTTCCTGATCATCATGGCCGTCACCGGGGCGTGGTGCGCTTCCACCGGTGGCCGGTCCCGGCCCCCCATGCCCGGCCACCGGGCCATTGCGCGGCCGACCCGTTTGGAAAACCTGAACAGTTTTGTCACAATGGGCGCATCGTGAGCGAACCGGACAGGCAGACCCATCTTTCACCACACGCCGGGGCGTGGACCCGGAATCGGCTATGACCGAAACCGCCGTCACGTTGAACGAGGAACAGCTTGCCGTCTTTCGGGTGCTCTATCCCTGGTACAAAGAAGAGGTGTTTCGTCGTCGGGAACAAATGATGCGCCTCACGGCGTTTGGCAGCGCCTTTTTACTGCTTCTCCTCGTCACGATTCTCGCGCTTGCGCCCCCGTCTCCCATTGATCCCACCATCAAAATTTTTGCCATGACCGGCACCGCCCTGTTCTCGGCGTTGTTTGTCTACCTTATCCTGCAGCAACGGGATCGCCACCGCATTGCCAAGCAAATCCTGATTGAAATGGAACAGGTGCTGGGGCTGTACGAAGGGGGACTGTATCAGGTGGGCAAAGCCTTGTATCCGGCCGATTGGCAAACCGCCTGGCTGCATGACCGAAGCACGACCGTGTACGTGGCCATGATCGCAACATTGACGATTCTGGTCATTGCCGCCATTGTCAGCAAAGGCTGACCGGCGCGCCCGTCACGGTTGAGGCCGTCGCCGGTGAGCTTACCCGCCCATGCCGCCCGCCGCGGCCCGCTCCGGCCCCAGGGGCTTCACCAGCATGAGGAGCGCGGCCAACAGCGTGAGATTGCCCATCAGCGCCACCATCATGGCAAACCCCGTGAGCAGACCAAAGTAGATGGTGGGAATAAAACTGGAGAAGGCCAGAATACTGAATCCGATGGTAATCGTGAGCGACGTGTAATACATGGCGCGACCGATGCTGCCATGGCAGGCCAGCAGGGTTTCCCGGTACGTGTGATGCTTCGCAAATTCCACCTGGAACCGGTGCACATAGTGAATGGCGTCGTCCACGGCGATCCCCACCGTAATGGCCGCAATCGTAATCGTCATGATGTCCAGCGGAATGCCCGCCCAGCCCATCAGGCCAAGCACCGACGACGCCGCCAGCACATTGGGCGTGATCGCCAGCAGGGACAGCCGCACACTGCGAAAGAACACCAGGAACATCACAAAAATACTCACAAAGACCGCGGCAATCGTCAGAATCTGGGACGCATATAAACTTTGGAGCAAATTATTATAGAGTACCGCCATCCCCGTTGGATGCACGTTCGCGGCGGCCAACCCCGCGTCCTCAACCAGATACGTCTGAATGTGCTTGATGAACGCTTGCCGTTTGAGCGTCGGCGCGGACTCAATCAGTCGCATACTCACACGCGTCTGCGTGCCGTCGTCGGACAGGTACGGAGCAATCAGCGCGTGCTTCACGGCCTCGGGCAGATACTTCTTCAGAAGCGCCAGTTCATAGTCATCCGGCATCCGTCCCCCATTCAACTGCCGGAGCACCTTCAGCCCCGTGGCGAGGGACAAGACCTTGCCGACCTCCGGCAGGGATTCCAGGTAATCATGGATGGTTTCAATCTGCGTTAACCGGGACCCGTTAAACCAGTAGGCGCCGGCCACGGGTTTATCCTCCTGGCTGAACGGATCGTCAAACGGGTCGTCCATGTCCTGCGTTTCGCCAGGCACGGCGGTCGGATCGCGCTCCGCATCAAGGACAAAATCCAACGGCATGGTCCCGCCCAACTTCGTATCAATCAATTCCATCCCCCGGTAAATTTCCGTCGTGCTCTTAAAATGATCAATAAACCGGTTTTCCACTTCCAGGCGCGTGATGCCGATGCCTCCCAGCACGGCCACCGCCACACAAACGACGATGATCAGCGTGGAGCGCGTGAGCGTCAAGCGGGCCACCGCCATGGTGAACGACCGCGTGGCATCCGGACGCCCGACGACGGGCTCCGGCTTGAGCAGCGCCAGCACGGCGGGGAAATAGAGAAAATTCAGCACAAACGCGAACGTAATCCCAATCGTCATCATCCAGCCAAAATCAATCACGGGCCGAATATCGCTGACGATCAGGGAACCAAACGCCACAACCGTCGTCACGGCCGTATAAAAGCAGGGCTGGGCCATTTCCCGCATCGTGTCAAAGACCAGCGTTTTCTGGTCCCTGCGCGGGGTTTGCTCCTCCAGAATACGGTAACGCACAATCAAATGGATGGTCAGGGACATGGTCATGATGAGCAGCAGCGAGACAAAGTTGGAAGAAATGACCGTCACGGGCCAATCCAGAAACCCCAGGAAGCCCACCATCACGATAACCGACACCAGGCAGCAGGACATGGGCAGCAGCACCCATCGCAGCCTGCGAAAAAAATAGACCAGGACCGCCACTAAAAAGACGAGGACGCCGATGCCAAACACCACAAGGTCGTGTTCAATAAAACTCATCATATCGGCGATAATCATCCGCACTCCGCCCAAATGCACCTGCGCATATCCGCGATAGCGGTCGAGAATGCCGCGAATGGCCTCAATATCCTTCCGTTCAGCTTCAACCGCGCTCATACGATGGGTCGTCAGGGCCTGCACCGCTGTCTGGAATGCGGCGTCTTCCTCTGGCGTGAGACCCGACGCGGCTTGCCGCTCTCTCAACCGATTCCGCGTGTTCAGCAACGTCGCACCGGTCGTGTCTGCCTTGAAAATAACCTGGAGCGCCGTGGTGCGCCCGTCCGGGCTGACGAGATTATTTTGATAGATGGGGCTTTCCAGAAATTCTTTCCGGGCGAGCGCCGTGTCGATACCCGGCGTCTGCAGCGTCCGCGGTGCCCAGTCTTCACGGCCCAATTCGGCCATGGACACGGCGGGACTATTCACCAACGGCACGTCCAGAATTGAAACGACCGTGTTGACCGACGGGATCCGCACCAATTCATCACGAAGTCGCGCGATGTGTTCAAGCGAGTCGGGAGACCATAAATCTTTGGAAGGTGTATAAGTGACGATGAGAAAATCATCCGAGCCGTAGCGTTCCCGGCTGGCCCGGTAATAATTCAACGCCTGGTCGGTCTCCAGGACAATTGATTCGGGAGACGCTTCTAATCTAAAATGCCGGGATTCAATCGCGAAGAACACCACCAGGACACCGATCAGCCCCAGGGCCACGAAAGGCCGGTCAATCACCAGGGCGCGATACAAACGGAGCAACGATGCATGCATAGCGATTCCTTCCCGGTGGCCCGCAAGGCCACGCAACCGAACGGGGCCCGCTTCCCATGGCCCGTCGTCCATGAACGATACGGCGGCAACATAAAGAAAGACGGGACCCAATGCAATATGCCGGGGTTGCCGAACCCGGGCCGCCGGCACACAATACAGAACAGGGAGCCTCGCCGATGACCGACACACCCCATACCGAACAAGCCATCGCCACCTTCGGGGGGGGATGTTTCTGGTGCCTTGAAGCCGTCTTTGACCGGCTGCGGGGCGTGGAGTCCGTGCAATCAGGGTACATGGGCGGGGCACAGCCCAACCCGTCGTATGAAGCCGTCTGTACCGGCCGGACCGGCTATGCCGAAATCGTGCGGGTGACGTTTGATCCCGCCGTCATTACGTACCGCGACTTGCTCGACGTCTTTTTCTTCATTCACGACCCCACGACCCTCAATCGCCAGGGCAATGACGTCGGCACCCAGTATCGTTCCGTGATTTTTTTCCACTCTCCCGAACAGGAGGCCATTGCCAGGGACGTCATGGCCACCCTCACGTCAGGCAAATGTTTTGACGCACCCATCATGACGGAACTTTCCCCCGCCCGCACCCTCTACACGGCCGAAGACTATCATCAGGACTACTTCGCGCGTTATCCGGCCCAACCCTATTGCACGCTCCTGATTGCTCCCAAGATCGCCAAATTTTCCCAGCGCTTCGCCGCCAGGTTGAAGCCGTCACTGGAGAGGTAGCCGAGTGGCTGAAGGCGCTCCCCTGCTAAGGGAGTATACGGTTTGTCCCGCATTGAGGGTTTGTATCCCTCTCCCCGCCATTACGCCGTTTCAGAAAACCCGCCTGCCCCGGGGGCGCATCGGGCGGTTTGCCACAGCGTAGAAGAACAGGTAAAAGAAATGGCGCATAGATAAAGATACCGGTGTGCAACCGTCACAATCATGCCTCAATTCCAATACAAGCAACAACAGTTCCAGCAGGATGCGGTCAATGCCGTTGTAGACGTTTTTCGTGATGTGGATTTTAGCCCGCTACTACCTGATTCCGCCTTTCGTTTAGCCGGTGGACGACCACGGCCTGATCCTTTGGGCGGCGATAAACCAATCAATTTCTTTCGGTCCAATTTTTACAGCGTGCTGGAAAGCAACCTGTGCGACATACAAAAGCGCAATAACATTCAACCCGCTCAATCGCTTCGTAACGAGCCCTATCTTATGCTGGACACCCATATGGAAACGGGAACCGGCAAAACGTTTACCTTTATCAACACGATCTATGAACTGCATAAAAAATACGGTCTTGCACACTTTGTCGTCATTGTGCCTTCCATCGCAATCAAAGAGGGCATCAAGAAATCTTTCCAAACCACCGCAGCCTATTTTGAACGCCTGTACCAGCAGCGTGTGGAGGTCCATGAACTGACGCCGGCAAAAAACAAACGGGGGCGCAAATCGCCGCCATCCGGTGTGATGAGCTTTGTTTATAGCCAGCATTTGACCGTGCTGATTATGACCAACCATTCATTCAACCGCCCCGACAGAATAATCAATCAGGAACTGGAAGGATTCTACGCCGACAACGCCCGCACGCCGATGGCCGCCATCGCCGCCAAAAATCCGGTGTTGATTATTGACGAGCCGCAACGTGTTGAAGGGCCGAAAACAACCGCGCAGATTGAAAACTTCAATCCGATGTTTGTGTTGCGTTATTCCGCCACCTTTCGCACGAATCAGATAAAAAACCTGGTGTATGTGCTGGATTCTTACGATGCCTTTAACAATAAACTGGTAAAGGGCATTACGGTTACCGATTACAAAACCGGCGCCACCGACTCGGCTTTTCTCGGCGTACAGCGGATTCTGCGAAGAAGTGGCAGGATGGTAGCGGAATTGACCGTAGCGAATACAGCAGGCAACGCACTCACTATGACCGTCAGCGTGAAACAAGAAAGCGCTGCCGGGAGAATTTTTACAGTAACCAAAAATCCGGCTTATCAAGACCTGCAGGTAACCGAAATTAACAACCACGAAAAGACAGTGACTTTTTCCAACGGCAACACACTTAAAGTGGGTGAATATCTGGGGCAGGCCGAGGAAAATCAAAACCTCGTCGCCGAAGTCATGTTGCGCGATACCATAGACAAACACCTGAAAAAAGAGCATGAACTTTTTCGGCGCGGCATTAAATGTATTTCACTGATATTTATAGATAGAGTTAAGGATTACCGGAACTACGATGCCGACGATAAAGCGGGTTATCTGCAAAAATTGTTTGAGCAATGCTATCAGGAATGCAAACAAAAACAGCTTAAATCCGGCGGGCTGTCACACGAGTACCGCGACTACCTGAAACAATGGGCACCGGAACACGTACACGGCGGTTATTTCTCCGGCGATGCCAAAAGAAACCGTGCCATTGATGAAGGTGTCGTTGCTGGCGAAAATGACACAGCACGCCGGTTGCAACAGGAAATCAGCGAATTGATTCTGCGCGATAAGGAGCGCATCCTGGGATTGGATAATGAGTTGCGCTTTATCTTCGCCCACTCCGCCTTGCGCGAAGGTTGGGATAATCCAAACGTATTCCAGATCTGCAAATTGCGCAGCAGCTATTCCGGCACCAGCGTGGTGCAGGAAATCGGGCGGGGCTTGCGCATTTGCGTCAATCAGGCATTGGAGCGGCAGGATTCGGAAACCATTGGCAGTGAGTTTTCGGCCTTCAACCGCCTTGATGTATTCACGCTCGGCAATGGCGAGTTCATTAAACAATTGCAAACCGAGCTTAGCCAACGGCGGAACGAACAGAAGAAAGACTTTGTGCAAATCAGCGTAGACTTATTGAGAAAGATATACGGCCTGCCACAGATGCAAGCCGTCAATGTATTATCTGAACTGCACAACACCGAATGTATTGACAAAGATGGTCACCTGATCAAGAAAGAGGGTATCGGAAAAATCCTTATCAATGCCGGTCTGGACCCGCAAAAACTACTCTCCAAACTGCCACAAATGCCGAGCGTTGGTGACGGTCGTTCTGGAGATAACGAACCACGAACGTATCGTGTCAGTGAAACACACTACCAACAGTTCAAAGCACTGTGGAGCCTATTGCACCAAAATGTAGTCTATCAAGTGAAATACTCTGGTGATTTTGAGCATAAAGTGAGAGACGCAATTAATACGATGGGCGGCATCGGGGCTGTTTATGTACACCGGAGCACCGGGACTCTGGACACCGACGAGGGAGACTTCTCCACAAAAAACATGCAGGAAAAAGTGGGTTCCTCTCCGCTTGCCAGCAACCTGTCGGCGCAAACGTTCCTGAACCAACTAGCCGAAAAAACCGGCTTGCCGCGCAATACTGTGGTGAGCATATTATCGCAAGTTGAGCCCGAGAAATATGCGGCCATGCAGAAGAACCCTTTTTCCGCTATTGCTCAGGTAGTAAAGATTACCAACGACATTATCTGCCAGAATATTGTGGACAATATCCGCTACATAAAACTAAACGGAACACGAAAACCCAAAACTGAAATTACCCTGACCGACCGGGAATTCACGGCGCAGCACTACATTAAATTGAGCGACCTGCCCGACTACAGGGAAAACAATTTATGGCAGGATATTGCCCCCTACGACAGCGAAGACCCGGAAAAGAAAATCAGCGAAAGCGCACTGGCCAGCGACGCGATCACCGTATTTGCCAAACTGCCGCGGGCGGTGAACATCCCCGCGCCGATGCACCCCAAGGGAATTAACCCCGACTTCGCTTTTGTTATTCGCCGGGAAAACGGCGAACGCCGGTTTTACTTTATCGCCGAGGCAAAGCCGACCGTCGCGACCGACGAACTGCGCCTCGAAGAACAACGGCGTATTGGTTTTATGAAAAAATATTTTGACGGCATTGATGCGGATGTCAAATTCCAGGTCGTAAGCAATTACAGTCAACTGCTGGATTTATTTAACCAGGCCGGAGCAGCGCAATGATCAAAGAGTCACCCTTGCAGCAGATTCTTCTCAAACTGAAATCCATATTCCCGGAGGCAGTGACAGAAACGAAACAAATAGATGAGGACGGCAGGCCCTATTATACCTACGCACTCAAGGAAGAATTTATCAGACAATTGCAAGAGGCGGGATTGGACATAGCCGACGATCAAAACCGCTACGAGCTACAGTTTCCAGGCAAACAAACGGCAAAAGCCGCTGTTGTTACGCCCTGCCATAAAACCCTGATTGCCGACAGGGAGCAGAGCAAAAACTTTGACGATACCGGCAATGTATTTATCGAGGGGGATAATCTCGATGCGTTGCGGATGCTGCAAAAAAGTTATCGTGGAAAAATCAAGGTGATCTATATTGACCCGCCGTATAACACCGGAAATGATGATTTTATGTATAACGACGATTTCAGCATTAAGCAGAAAGAGTACTTGCAGGCGGCGGGTGTGCTGGATGAAGACGGCGTGCGGCAGATCAGCGAAATACAAACAGGATTAAAGGGACGTTTTCATGCCGGGTGGCTGGCGTTTATGTATCCGCGATTGAAATTGGCGCGTGAGTTGTTGAGCGATGACGGTGTGATTTTTATTTCTATTGATGACAATGAACAGGCGAATTTGAAATTGATTTGTGATGAGGTTTTTGGAGAGGAGAATTTTGTTGCAAATATATCGTGGTGGTCAAAATATACTCTTTCCAATGACGCTGTTAATGTTTCTTACCAACATGAAAATATCCTGTTCTATGGAAAAAATAAAAGTGCATTTCATATCAGTCTATTACCAAGAACAGAACAAATGGATTCTTCATACAAAAACCCTGATGAAGATCCTAGAGGAAAGTGGAAAGCCACACCTCTGCATGCCAAAAGCGGGCGTGAAAGTGATAGATATTCAATAGAATTTACAAACGGCGTTACATGGAAATGTCCAGAGGGACGTTTCCCAAGATATAACAAAAAAAGAATGCTTGATCTGTATAAAAGCGGGCAACTCTATTTTGGTAAAAATGGCAAGAGGCAACCAAATAGGAAAACGTATTTATCAGAGGTAAAGAGTGGAAAAACGATTGGTTCTATTTGGCCATATAAAGAGGTTGGCAGCACACATGAAGCGAATGAAGAATTTTCAGATATGTTGGGAAAAGGAATTTTTGACAACCCCAAAGGAACAAAATTGTTAAAAAGAATAATGCAAGTTGGAAATGTTCCGCAAAATGGCATTATCCTTGATTTTTTCGCCGGCTCCGCCACCACCGCCCACGCCGTCATGCAACTAAACGACGAAGATGGCGGCAACCGAAAATTCATCCTGATGCAACTACCGGAAAAAATCGATCGCAAAAAATCCAAAGAAGCACATGAATTTTGCACCAACGAACTAAACCGCCCGCCAACCATTGCCGAAATTGCCAAAGAGCGCATCCGCCGCGCCGGAACACAGATTGCCGCCGAATCAAACGGCAACATGTTTGCCCAAGAAATTGACACCGGCTTTCGCGCCTTTGTGATCCAAAATTCCCTGCTTAGCAACAGCGAACAACAACCGCTCGCACAAATGAGACAAACCGAATTGAACCGCTACCTTACCGAACTCAAACCGGAAAACTTTGACCCCATACTCTACGAGACGCTGCTAAAAACCGGCGCGCCTTTGCACCTGCCAATCGTAACCAATGAAATCGAAAACTACCCTTTCGCCATCTGCGACCGCCGTTGCTACTGTGTTACCGAGAACCTGTCACAAGAAGTAGTGCAAGCCATCACCGACAAGCACGGAGAATCATTTGACATTCTCTACTACCTCAGCGACGCCCTGAACGCTACAACCAGTTTTACCGAGATAGAGGCGGTTATCCGCCAAGCGCCAGGTAGCAAGCAGATTCAGTGGTTGACTTTTTATTGAGATGAACAGATTAACTAACTGTTTGGTGAATAGTTATGAGTGATGAATTTGAAGGAAGAGAACGAATAGAACTCCCAGAAAAATTTGAAGTGTTTATACAACAAGGCAGAGATGATTTTAATGGTTGTGTTTTTTGTTTCGTTTTATGTCTTATCATTCTAGATCACTTATAACCGCATTAAAAAAGAAATCTTATATGTTGCAGGGGACAACATTTGTTGAAGATGTTTTTTTTCATGATATATCCATTCCTGAAGATATTACGTTTCATAACTTAACTTTCAAAAAAGCACTTTCTTTTTCTGGTCCGATTTTTTCTGGAAACTTCCGCGCAGATAATTGCATCTTTCATGATATTCAGTTTATTGGTTGCTCTTTCAAAAACAAACAACTTCTACTAGTGAGCAATCAGTTTTTAGGAAAATTGAAAATATCTCAAGGATACAGTGCGCAAGGGAAAAACGAGTCACATGGAAATAATCCAGAGAAAGTGAAAATAGGATCATTGATATTGTATGACAACATGTTTGCGACAGGAAATTTATTTAGCTTTTGTTATCTTGACGTAGATGCTTTGTGTTTTCAAAACATTAACAACCCTGTTAACTCTGAGATAAATATAGGTGAATGTGATTTCAACAAATTCGAAATTAATAATTTAAGCAACCAGGGCAAATTCAAAATTTACGGAATAAATGTAAAAAAACCACAATCACAACGTGAGGCATTTGCACTAGCGGATTCATCTTTTGCTGATAGCGAATTTAAAAATGTTAATCTGGCGTGCTACAAAAAGGTCTATATTCAGGATAGCCTGTTTTCAGATCTAAAGTATACTGGTGTGCATTGGCCAAACGATTTAGAAACCGTTCCGCCTGGTTTGATTAAAAAGAAACAGGACACATACAGGATTTTAAAAAATGTCGCACAGCAAAATAACGATGCACCACAGGCAATTGTATTTTATGCCAAAGAGATGGAAGCATATTCACGGACGCTTTCATGGAAAAGGGAAGAAATAATCGATAAATGCATACTATGGCTCAACCAAAAGACAAATAACTTTGGCTTGAATTGGGTGTGGCCAATTGGCTTGATTTTTTGGGCTGGGATTGTGCTATACAACCTGTTGTTGCGGTCATTATGTTTGGATGCTGGCAATTGGGATCATTGGACTAAATTCCCCGTTTTCTTAATTCCCACCCATAAAACCGGAACTGAATTTATTGCCGGGCAGTGGGGATTCCTGGCCTACTCTATTGATCTTGTTTTTCGACTCATTGAAACAACGCTGATCTATCAAACCATTATTGCTTTCAGAAAATTCACCCGAAAGTTATGAAGGCTCCTTTCCTCCTGAATATTGCAGGGCCTCCAATCCCAGGTAAAAAAATCGACGCCGGGCGACGGCGTTTTCTACAGACAACGGCAACTGCGGCAGCCATGCTGAACCTGCCCGGGTGCGCCTGAAAAACCGCGGCCAAAGCCGTTTTCTCTGCGTCATGTTCATGCACGCCATGCCCGCGTCATAAGGACGGGTTTTTTGTTTCACCGGATTCCCGCTTTCGCGGGAATGACGACACCCAGGGGACTCAAAACGCCAGGCTCCCTCAACCGACCTGCGCGGGAATAACCAGCGACCGTCGTCAAAGGCGCAGGACTCATCCAATCGTTTTGATTCTCATCGGCGGCTTGTTATATCATCCCGTGTCGCTCATTGATTGCGGCCTGTTCTGTATCATGTCCATGCGGAACATGGAGTGTGTGTCAGCCATGGCTCCGCTGCCGCTGAAAAGAGAGTAACGCACCCGCCGGCCCGCTCACGGGCACCATCATATGGCAACCAAGAAAAAACACCGCGTCCGAACGCCAACGCCCCCGACCGGCAACGACGCGCCGCGCAAGCCGCCGCTGCCGGCGGCCTCCCCTGCGTCCGGCATTTTCCCCGGTGCCCTTGTTGCCCCTATAGCATTACCAGGCGCGGCACTGTGCCTGTTGGTGGCGGTCAGTTACTTTCCGGCGCTGTCGGCCGGATTCGTATGGGATGACGTGATACTGACCAGAACCGCGCCGCTTCACACCTGGTCGTGGCTGGCGCAGATCTGGTTTACCCCGCGTGGGCTGATTCAACAAGAAGCCCACTACTGGCCGCTGCTGTATACCCTCTTCTGGCTGGAGCATAAGCTGTGGGGGCTGGCGCCGCTCGGCTATCACCTGGTCAATCTGCTGCTGCATACCGGTGTCGTGTTGCTGCTGTGGCGCCTGCTGCGACGGTTGGAGGTGCCCGGCGCGTGGTTCGCGGCGGCGGTGTTCGCGGTGCATCCGCTGCATGTAGAGTCGGTGGCCTGGGTCATCGGGCGCAAGGACATGCTGGCGACGGTGTTCTATCTCGCCGCCGTGCTCGCCTATATCCGCTTCACGGAAATGCCGCGCGGGCGGCGGCGAGGAGGGCATTACCTGCTGGCGGTGGCGTTGTTCGTGCTCGGCCTGCTCAGCAAATCCATCGTCATCACGCTGCCGGTGGCGTTGCTGCTGTGGCACTGGTGGCGGCACGGGCGCGTGACCCTGGCCGATTGCAGCCGCACGCTGCCGTTCTTTCTGGTCGGGCTGGGCATCGTGCTGGCCGACTATGCCTATTACGTCAGCATCGACCCCATCTCATTCGCGTATTCGCCGCTGGAGCGCGGGTTGATTGCGGCGCGCGCATTGGTATTTTACGCCGGCAAACTGCTGTGGCCGGCGGGGCTGACCGGGGTCTATCCGCGCTGGGAGCCCGGCGTCGGCGACCTGCTGGCCTGGGGCTGCGCGGCCGGCTTCGCGGCGGTGGTGGCGGTGTTGTGGTGCTGTCGCCGGCAGATCGGTCGCGGGCCGCTGGCCGGTGTGCTGTTCTTTGCGGTGGCGTTATCCCCGGTGCTGGGTTTCGTGGATTTCGGCTATATGCAGTTCTCGTTTGTCGCCGACCGTTATCAATACCTCGCCGGCATCGGCCTGATTGCCGTTGTGGCCGGCGCTGCGGGCCGTGCCTGTCAATTGGGTCTCGATGCCTTGCCGGAGCACCGGACGCGACCGGCGCGGATGGCCATCGGGGCGGTCGGGGCGGCCATCCTGGCGGTGTCAGGCCTCCTCACCTGGAATCATACCGGCCTCTACCGCGACAACGTTACCTTCTTCACCCACGTCATCGCCCACAACCCGCAGGCACACGATGCCCACTATAACCTTGGGGTCTACCTGCAGGCCGAGGGGCGCTACGGGGAAGCGCAGGCCGCCTTCCAAACTGCCCTTGAGCAGCGACCGGATAACTCTGGAGCGCTCGTTAATATCGGCCTTCTGCTGTCACAGCAGGGCCACTATGAGGAAGCGATCGCGCGCTTCCGCGAGGCACTGCGGCTGAACCCGCAGTACCACCAGTACGCGATGCTGAACATTGCTATGGTGCGGATCAAACAGAAGCGGTATGCGGAGGGGTTGGAGGCGGCGCAAAAGACGATTGCGCACAACCCCGATGACGCGAGAGCCCACCATATGGTGGGCATCGGGCTGTTTCACCTCAACCGCAAGGCCGAAGCGCTACGCCATTACGACCGCGCCCTGGCGTTGGATCCGAATCTGACTCTGGTGCGTGAACAGCGCAAGCAATTCTTTGAGCCCACGACCAACGCGGAGTGGCAATAAGGATGGCGAGAAAGCGAGCCCCCCGCGCGGCGAGAAAGCAACCCTCCCGCACCCAGACGCCAACGCCCCCGAACGGCAACGACGCGCCGCGTAAGTCTCCGATGCCGGCGGCATTCCCCGCGTCCGGCATTTTCTCTGATGCCCATAGTGCATTCGCGGGCGCGGCGCTGTGCCTGTTGGTGGCGGTCAGTTACTTTCCGGCGCTGTCGGCGGGATTCCTGTGGGATGACCAGGTCCTGAAACTGGCCACGCCGCTTCACACCTGGTCGGGGCTGGCGCAAATCTGGTTTGGCCCGCGCGGGCTGATTCAATACGAAGCCCACTACTGGCCGATGCTCTATACCACCTTCTGGCTGGAGCATAAGCTGTGGGGGCTGGCGCCGCTCGGTTATCACGTCGTCAATCTGCTGCTGCATACGGGAGTCGTCTTGTTGCTGTGGCGCCTGCTGCGGCGGCTGGAGGTACCCGGCGCGTGGTTCGCGGCGGCGGTGTTTGCCGTGCATCCGCTGCACGTGGAGTCGGTGGCCTGGGTCATCGGGCGCAAGGACATCCTGGCGACCTTGTGCTATCTCGCCTCCGTACTCGCCTATATCCGCTTCACGGAAATGCGGCAAGGGGAGCCGCGAGGGAGGCATTACCTCCTGGCGGTGGCGTTGTTCGTACTCGGCCTGTTCAGCAAATCCATCGCCATCACCCTGCCGGTGGCGCTGTTGCTCTGGCACTGGTGGCAACACGGGCGCGTGACCATGGCCGATGGCAGCCGCATGTTGCCCTTCTTTCTGGTCGGGCTTGGCATCGGGCTGGCCGACTATGCCTATGCCACCAGCTTTGAATCCGTTGCATTCGGATATTCGCTGCTGGAACGCGGGCTGATTGCGGCGCACGCCCTGGCATTTTACGCTGGAAAACTGCTGTGGCCGACGGGGCTGATCGGGATCTATCCGCGTTGGGAACCAGGCATCGGCGACGTGCTGGCCTGGAGCGGCGCGGCCGGTTTCGCGGCGATGGTGGCGGTGCTGTGGCGCTGGCGCGGGCCGCTGGGTCGCGGGCCGCTGGCTGGCGTGCTGTTCTTTGCGGTGGCGTTATCCCCGGTGCTGGGCTTCGTAGACTTCGGCTATATGCAGTTCTCGTTTGTCGCCGACCGCTATCAATACCTCGCCGGCATCGGCCTGATCGCCGTCGTGGCCGCTGCCGCGGGCCATGCCTGTCAACGGGGTCTCGGCGCCCTGCCGGAGCGCCGCACACGTCCGGCGCGAATAGCCATCGGGGCGGTCGGGGCGGCCATACTGGCAGTGTTAAGCCTCCTCACCTGGAACCAGGCCGGCCTCTACCGCGACCCCGGCGCCTTCTTCACTCACGTCATCACCCACAACCCACAGGCACGCAGCGCCCACCACCATCTTGGGAACTACCTGCGGGACGAGGGGCGCTACGGGGAAGCGCATGCCGCCTACAACACCGCCCTTGAGCAGCAACCGGACAGCCCCAGGCTGCTCACCAATATCGGCGCGCTGCTATCAAACCAGGGCCGCCATGAGGAGGCGACCGCGCGCTTCCGCGAAGCGCTGCGGCTGAACCCGCAACACGAAATCCACGAAATCGCGATGCAGAACATAACCAGTGTGCTAAGCGGCATCGGCGCGAAACTGTCAAACCAGGGCCGCCATGAAGAAGCCATCACGCGCTTCCGCGAGGCGTTGCAGCTGAACCCGCAGCACCGGGACTCAATCAAGGGCCTTTCCGCGACGCTGAACAGTATCGGCGCGAAGCTGTCAAAGCAGGGCCGCCATGAGGAAGCCATCGCGCGCTTCCGCGAGACGCTGCGGCTGAACCCGCAGTATCATGACGCGATGAGGAACATAGCCGCGATATGGATGAACCAGGGGCGGTATGCGGAGGCGTTGGCGGCGGCGCAACAGGTGATTGCGCGCAAGCCCGATGACGCACAAATCCACCACCTGGTGGGCTACGGGCTGTTTCACCTCAACCGCAAGGCCGAAGCGCTGCGCCATTACGACCGCGCATTGGCGTTGGACCCGAATCTGACACTGGCACGCAAACAGCGCAAACGATTCTTTGAGTCCATGACCAACGAGAGCCGGCAATAAGCATGGCGAGGCGCCCTGCGCATACTCCGTATCGGCGCCGCCCGCCGTCCCGCTCAAGGGCCGCATAAAATGGCGAGAAAGCACCCCCCCCGCGTCCGGACGCCAACGCCGCCGAATGGCAACGCCGCGCCGCGCAAGCCGCCGCTGCCGGCGGCCTCCCCTGCGTCCGGCATTTTCCCCGGTGCCCTTGTTGCCCCTATAGCATTACCAGGCGCGGCACTGTGCCTGTTGGTGGCGGTCAGTTACTTTCCGGCGCTGTCGGCCGGATTCGTATGGGATGACGTGATACTGACCAGAACCGCGCCGCTTCACACCTGGTCGGGGCTGGCGCAGGTCTGGTTTGCCCCGCGTGGGTTGATTCAAGACGAGACCCACTACTGGCCGCTGCTGTATACCATCTTCTGGCTGGAGCATAAACTGTGGGGGCTGGCGCCGCTTGGCTATCATCTGGTCAATCTGCTGCTGCATACCGGTGTCGTGTTGCTGCTGTGGCGGCTGTTGCGGCGGCTGGAGGTGCCCGGCGCGTGGTTCGCGGCGGCGGTGTTTGCGGTGCATCCGCTGCATGTGGAGTCGGTGGTGTGGGTCATCGGGCGCAAGGACATCCTGGCGACGGTGTGCTATCTTTCGTCCGTGCTCGCCTATATCCGCTTCACGGAAATGCCGCGCGGGCGGCGGCGAGGAGGGCATTACCTGCTGGCGGTGGCGTTGTTCGTGCTCGGCCTGCTCAGCAAATCCATCGCCATCACGCTGCCGGTGGCGTTGCTGCTCTGGCACTGGTGGCAACACGGGCGCGTGACCCTGACCGATGGCAGCCGCACGCTGCCGTTCTTCCTGGTCGGGCTGGGCATCGGGCTGGCCGACTATGCCTATTCCACCAGCCTCGAATCCGTCGCATTCGCGTATACGCTGCTGGAGCGCGGACTGATTGCGGCGCACGCGCTGACATTTTACGCCGGCAAACTGCTGTGGCCGGTGGGGTTGATCGGGATCTATCCGCACTGGGAGCCCGGCATCGGTGACGCGCTGGCCTGGGGCGGTGTGGTCGGCTTCGCGGCGGTGGTGGCGGTGTTGTGGTGCTGGCACCGGCAGCTTGGTCGTGGACCGCTGGCTGGTGTGCTGTTCTTTGCGGTGGCGTTGTCGCCGGTGCTGGGTTTCGTAGATTTCGGCTATATGCAGTTCTCGTTTGTCGCCGACCGCTATCAATACCTCGGTGGCATCGGCCTGATTGCCGTCGTGGCCGGTGCCGTGGGCCGGGCCTGTCAACGGGGTCTCGGCGCCCTGCCGGCGCACCGTACGCGTCCGGCGCAGCTGGCCATCGGGGCGGTCGGGGCGGCCATACTGGCGGTTGCCGGCCTGCTCACTTGGAACCAGGCCGGCATCTACCGCGACGACGGTACCTTCTTCACCCACGTCATCGCCCACAACCCGCAGGCCCGCAGCGCCTATTATAATCTTGGGACCTACCTGGAGACCGAAGGGCGCTACGGGGAAGCGCAGGCCGCCTACGAAACCGCCCATGAACTGCAACCGGATGAACCTGCCCCGCTCAACAATATCGGCGCAATGCTGTCAAAGCAGGGCCACAAGGAAGAAGCGATGGCGCGCTACCGTGAGGCGCTGCGGCTTAACCCGCAGTACCCGAAGGCGATGAAGAACCTTGTTGAGCTACTGATCAATGCCGGCGCGCTGCTGTCAAAGCAGGGCCGCCCGGAGGAGGCGGCCGCGCGCTTCCGCGAGGTGCTGCGGTTTAACCCGCAACATCAAGTCGCGATGCGGAACATGGCCGCGGTGCTGATGAATCAGGGGCGGCATGCGGCGGCGTTGGCGGCGGCGCAACAGGTAATTGCACACTATCCCGATGACGCGCAAGCCCACCGGCTGATCGGCGCGCTGCTGTCAAAACAGGGCCGCCCGGAGGAGGCGAACACGCACTTCCGCGAGGCGCTGCGGCTGAATCCGCAGCACCCAACCGCGATGCGGGACATTGCCGGGGTGCAGATGGATCAGGGGCGGTATGCGGCAGCGCATGCCATCTACCAAACCGCCCTTGAGCGGGAACCGGATGACCCTGACCTGCTCAACAATATCGGCGTGCTGCTGGAAAAGCAGGGCCGCCATGAGGAGGCGACCGCGCGCTACCGCGAGACGCTGCGGCTGAATCCGCAGCACCAAAACGCGATGCAGAACCTTGCTACGCTACTGATCAATGCCGGCGCGCTGCTGTCAAAGCAGGGCCGCCTGGAGGCGGCGGCCGCGCGCTTCCGCGAGGTGCTGCGGTTTAACCCGCAACATCAAGTCGCGATGCGGAACATGGCCGCGGTGCTGATGGATCAGGGGCGGTATGCGGCGGCGTTGGCGTCGGCGCAACAGGTGATTGCACACTATCCCGATGACGCGCAAGCCCACCAGCTGATCGGCGCGCTGCTGTCAAAACAGGGCCGCCCGGAGGAGGCGATCACGCACTTCCGCGAGGTGCTGCGGCTGAATCCGCAGCACCCAACCGCGATGCGGGACATTGCCGGGATGCAGATGAATCAGGGGCGGTATGCGGAGGCGTTGGCGGCGGCGCAACAGGCGATTGCGCGCGCGTCCGATGACGCGCAGGCCCACTATCTGGCGGGTCTCGGGCTGTTTCACCTCAACCGCAAAACCGAAGCGCTGCACCATTACGACCGCGCATTGGCGTTGGACCCGAATCTGAAAATTGCACGCGAGCAGCGCAAACAAATCCTGGAGTCCATGACCAACGAAGGCCGGCAATAAGCAATAAGGCCGGCGAGGCCATTCATCATGGCTGTTCTGCGACAGGGACGTTCAACCGCACTCGCCAACCTGACCGGTGTGCGATAACACCCAACGACCTCATCATGCTCCGGCGATGCACGCTCCCATACAATCACGGCTCGTCAATAACCCGGAGCGCCAACGATACCGGCCCCGTACATTCATCTGGCCTTCTCTGAAAATCTGTGGTATAGTGCGGGTTTGTCTCTTATTTTTGTGCATGATGCGCAGAAATAAGGCGGGTGAAGTAACAAATGGGGTAGAATTGTATACAATCATAATTATCTATGCTGGAGAGGCAAGCGCGCAAGAGGCCAGTGCCACATTTTAACATGTTGATATTATTGGATTTTATGTTCACAAACCTCGCATGTATCAGAAAGCGTGGCTTAGCTTTTTCCGGCGGGTGTGTGTAGTGTGTGTATAATGATGTGAGCAAATCTACGGATTCGCATTTTTTGCACAGCAAATGTCCATGAAATGTAGATGCAAAGACCATCCCGACACATAGCAGGACGGCCCTGTGATGTACCGGAGGATCCAAAAGGAAGCAGGACAATGGGAAAAAATAAAAATAACGGTGGAGAGCGGGGGGTGCTGGAACCACTCAGCAATTGGAAACGGCACCAGGCCCTGCAGGAATTGGCGCGATTTATGAGCCAGGAGGGCCGCACCCATCTGACCCAGTTGGAATATGATCTCGCCGAAGAGAAGGCGTATTCGGTGCAATTTTTCGTTCGGCATTGGGGATCGTGGGCGCGTGCCGTTGAAAAGGCGCGGGAGTTGATGGATCAACAGGATATTCCCGAACCGGAGCCTTCGCCCTATGCCGGCCTGGTCAATTGTCTCTGTGGAAAAGCCTGTCATTGCGAAAAACGATTTTGGAGTCCGGATCGGCGCAAAATCAGGATGTGCGACGCCTGCCGGGCCTGGTCGGACAAGTTATCGGTGGATGATCAATTCTTTTACCTGACGGACGAGACGACCATCAGCACCCGTGGACGGGCCCGCGCAAAACAGGGCCGGCCCAAAAAAGACGCCCTGCGTGTCAGCGTCAAGTAAGACCGGGCCGTTGCCGTTGCCATCCGTCACTGGATGACCGACTCCCCGTGGCATTCCGCCCTCGCAGAGGCATGAAACACCCTCCCCCGCTTTCCGTCCCGGCTCATTGTGTTCATCCCGGCCTGCACGCCGGTCCACCCGGCCCGCAGGCCGGTCCAACGGGTAGGCGGCCTGCCTGTATCAACCACCAGGCCTCGCCAGATCCCGCCTCAACCCGCGACGCACCAAAGAACAGAGCAAAGGCGTTCCGCGTGAACCCGGTTCAGACGCTGATCAGCCGCATGATCGGCCCTCTCATCGGGATCATCCTCTGGCTGCCGGCGACTCCAGGTTGGGCGTATACCGAACATGCCGTGACGAATGGCGGTCACATTTCCGGGATCGTCACGCTGCGGGGACCGGCGCCCGCTCCCAAAGCCTTTAATCTTGTCACCTACCCGGAACCCGTGTTTTGCGGACGCATTTCCACCGGAAACACATGGCGCCTTCTTCACCAGGTTCGCGTCGCGTCCGACGGAGGCCTGCAACATGCCGTCGTCATGGTGGAAGGTGTGCGCCGTGGCAAACCGTTTCCCGCCGCCCCGCCCACCATTGAAGCCAGGGACTGCCGGCTCACGCCGCCGGTGCTGGCCGTCCAAAACCCCCAGCCCATCCACGTCGTGAATATGGATCCCATCATCCACGATATCCAGGTCTACGAAGTCGCTCCATTTGGATCCGAGGTGCTGTGGCATCGCCCGTTGCGCATGAACCCCCATCACCCCAACACCGGCGCCGGCGCCGAAACGCACGACCATCTCCCTGGCGTCCCGCTCATTGACACCATTGCCTTCACCAAAAATCGGCGCGTCTTTTATCTGGAATGCGGATTCCACGAATTCATGCAGACGTGGGGAGTGGCCGTGACCAATCCTTACTATGCGGTGACGGATGCCCAGGGCCATTTCACCATCCCCGGCATTCCGGAAGGGGTGTACACACTCCTGGTCTGGCACCCCGGCATGGGAGGCTTTCTGGACATGCAGGCCGTGGTCACTGCGGAGAAGACCCTTCGCGTTCGGTTGGCGTTTGACAAAGCCGTGGATCGCCGCATGGCGCACACCACGATGGTTGAACACCCCCACTATGGCATTGGGACGCTCGACACCTTCGGGAAGCGCATTCACATTCAACCCACCCACCAACTCCAGACCCCCTGATCCCCCACCGCCCGTCGTCCCGGCCACGGGCCTTCTCCGCGTGGGAAACAGTGGCGCCCCCGAGACGATTCGAACGTCCGACCTACGGTTTAGGAAACCGTTGCTCTATCCATCTGAGCTACGGGGGCACATCTGTAATGCCACACACCGGCACGGCGTGCGCAAGAGCGCATCAGTGTCGCGCGGCAACAGGTTACGGCGTTGACGGCGGCGCACCGGTGCCGATGGTCCAACTGCCGCCCAGGGCCAGGTTCAGGTTGACCCATTGTTCAAGCCGCGCGCGCTTGACGCCGACAAAGCTGCGCTCGGCCGTCAACATCTTTCGCTGAATCGTCAGCACGTCCAGCAAATCCGTTTCGCCTTCCTTGTAGCGTATCCCCGCGAGGCGGAACGCTTTACGGGCTTCCCCGACGGCTTCCTGAAGCGCCGTGTCGCGCGTGCGAAGCACGACATTGTGATCCAGGCCTGTTTCAATTTCTTCAAACGCATTCAGCGCCGCCTGGCCATAAGCGGCCACCGCCTGTTTCTGTTCGGCGGTGGCAATTTTAACCTGCTCCCGGCGGACACCGCCGTCAAAAAGCGGCGCCACAAGATTGCCGCCGATAGTCCAGGCAACGTTGGTGGGATCCAACAGGTTCCCCAACTGTGGCGACGAGCCGCCGATCTGGCTTGTGAGGCTGATTCTGGGAAGCCTCGCCGCCTTCGCCTGGTCAAGGTTGTTGAACGCCGACGCGACCCGGCGCTCGGCCGCGACAAGATCGGGGCGGCGCTCCAGAATTTCCGACGGCACGCCCGCCGGCGGCGGTGGCGGGGGCTCCGGCAGCGACATTCGCACCTGGAGCTCGGCGCCCGGATAGCGTCCCAACAGCACCTCAAGCGCGCGCAGGGACTCACGCCGCGAACCTTCCGCCGCCGCCAGTGTCGCCCAGGCCGTCGCCAGGTCCGATTTGGAAAGGGCGAGATCCTGCGACGAACCGAGACCATTGTCATACCGCACCTGGACGATACGGTTGGTTTCCTTCAGCGCCTCGATGGATTGGCGCGTGACATCCGCCAGAAGCCCCGCCTCAATCACAAGAAAGTACGCCTTCGCCACCGCCGCCGCCAGGGAATGTTGAGAAAAACGGAAGTCCGCTTCAAAGGATTCCGCAGTGGCCGCCGCCGCCTGCTGCCCGGACAGAATGCGGCCCCACACATCCAGTTCCCAATCCACCTGCAAGCCCAGGGTGACGTTCCTGGAATCCGGCGCCGGCCCGCCGACACTCCCCGACCGGCTACCCCCCGTCGTCAGATTCACAGCCGGCCGCAACGCCGCGCCCGCCTGTCTCGCCAGCGCCCAGGATCGTTCCACCCTGGCCGCGGCGGCCTGCAAATCGTTGTTGTTGGCCTGCGCTTCACGCACCAGCGTCTTCAGAACATTATCCTCAAACGTATCAATCCACCCCACCCGAACGCTCCCCACCGATGCCTGCGCGGCGGCCCACGCCGAAGGCACGTCGGACAGGCTGGCGCGCGCCGCCCTGCCGGACTCTTCACGCGAGGTCACGGACGCGCAGGCCGTCAGCGCAACAACACCGCACAGGCACACGACAGTTATAAACGCCCTCATGGCAATCCCCCCGTGGCCGCCGTCGCTTCGCGGCGGATTGAGAAAAACATGGCATACAAAACCGGCACAATCACCAGGGTCAGCAGCGTCGCAAAAGTCAATCCCGCAACAAGCACGACCGACATGGACTGAAAGAACGCATCAAAAAACAACGGAATAACCCCCAGCACGGTCGTCAACGCGCCCATCATAACCGGGCGGACCCGGCTGGCCGCGGCGTTAATCACCGCATCATAGCGCGATGTGTCGCCCTTGATCTCCAGATCAATCTGGTCAACAAGCACAATCGCATTTTTGATAAGCAGGCCCGACAGGGACAACACCCCCAAAATCCCCATAAACTCCAGGGGCAATTGCGTGACGACCAACCCCGCCACAACACCGATCCACGCCAGGGGCACCACAAGCCAGATAACCACAGGCTGGCGCACCGTGCCAAAGAGCGCGAACACCGTAAAGACCATGGCCAGCAGTCCGAACGGCAGCGTGGAAGCCAGGTTATCGCTTGACTCTTTCGAATCTCCATATTCCCCGTCCCACTCCAGGGTATAGCCATCGGGCAATGCAATCGCCTCAACGGCGGGTTGAATCCGTGCAAGCAACTCGGACGCCAGCTCCCCGGGCACGGGGTCGCTTTGGGCTTTAATCGTCCAGACACCGTTTTCGCGCCGCAACAGGCCATCGCGCCACGTCGTCCTGAAACCGTCCGTCACCTGTCCGATAGACACGGTTTGGCCGGTAACAGAACTCAAGACCTGAATGTTTCTCATATCCTCAACGCTCACGCGCTCCGTCGCCGGCGCGCGCGCAATGATAGGCAGCAGGTCGTCGCCTTCCCGGTACACCCCCACCGTGTCCCCGGAAAAACCGGTCCGCAACGCCAACGCCAGGTCTTTTCTTGAAACACCGGCACGCCGGGCCTTGCGCTCGGAATACACCGGCTCAATCACGCTCACGGGTTGGCGCCAGTCATCTTTAACAAACAGGGCGCGGCCATCCGCCACCATCACAGCCTTCGCCTCACCGGCCAGCCGTCGCAGCACGACGGGGTCGGGGCCTTTGAACGTCGCTTCAATTTTAGAGCCGCCGCCCGGCCCCAGCACAAAACGCCAGATCTTCGCCTGCGCGTCCGGGTAATGTTCATCAATATAACCCTGAATCCGCGGCATAAGCCCGTCAATCACCCTGTAGTCATCAACACGCGCAAGAATTTGCGCATAAGACGGATTAGGCGATTCCCCCGAATAGATCAGCATATAGCGAAGCCCGCCGGCGCCGATTGAAGTTTGGACGGCATTCACGCCTTCCAGATCGGCCACAAAAGCCTCCACCGCCTGAATCTCTCGCTGCGTTCGGACAATATCGGTGCCCTGCGGCAACCAGTAATCCACCACAATCTGCGGCGTCGTTGAAGTCGGAAAAAACCCGCTTTTCACAAATTGGGACCCCCACAGCGAAAGCACAAAAAGCCCGACAGCCCCCCCCACCACGACCAGCCGCATACCAAGCGCCCGGCGCAGGACGGCCCTGTAGATTCGCAACAAGACATGCTCCCCCTGCTCGCCGCCCGATGCCGCGGCAGGCGCACCCCTGAAAAGCCAATGACACAGCAACGGCGTCACCGTCACGGCCAACACCCAACTGAACAGCAGCGCAATAAGCATCACCCAGAACAGGTGACCGGTATATTCGGCGGTATCCCCCGGAGCAAACCCAATCGGCCCGAACGCGATAATCCCGACCAGCGTGCCGCCAAGCAGCGGCCATTGCGTCTGGGTGACCACCGTCTTCGCCACGTCCAGAGTCCGCTCCCCGCGCCGGACACCCACCAGGATACCCTCCGTCACGACAATGGCATTATCCACCATCATGCCGAGCGCAATAATCAGCGCACCCAGCGAAATCCGGTGCATGGGTATCCCGACCGCATTCATCGCGGTCAGGGTGGCGAAAATCGTCAACATGAGAATCGCGCCGATAATAGCCGCCGACCGAAGCCCCATAAAAAGCAACAGCGTGACCACCACAATCACAAACGCGGCCACCACGTTCAGCAGAAAATTCCGCACCGAGGCATCCACCACCTTGCCCTGGTGGTAATACTCATGAAGCTCAATACCAACGGGCCTGCGGCTCTCCGACTCGGCAATTTTATCATCAACGGCCCGGCCGATGTCCACCACGTTGCTGCCCGGCACCATGGAAACGCCCATGGCAATAGCCGGTTGTCCATCATGGCGAAAGAGCGTCGCCGGCGGCGTTTGATACCCGCGCCAGACACGCGCAATATCTTTAAGATACAGAATGCCCCCCTCCGCCGACGTAGAGACAAGCAGATTCTCAATAGCTTCCACGGAATCAATCGCACCCGAAGGATCAATCACAAGACGCTGATCGCCAATAGCGACGTCACCGGCGGAAACCACCGCATTCTGCCGGGCCAGGTCGTCATAGACATTCCTGATGGAGACGCCCAGCGCGGCGGCGGTATCCTGCGCAATCTCGACAAAAATGGCCTCTCGCCGTGCCCCGCCCAGCCGAACCTTCGCCACGCCCTCAACCTGCAAAAACTCGTCCTGCAAATCTTTGGCATACCGCCGCAACTCCGCCGGTGCGTAGCCCTCTCCCGTCAGAAAATAATACAGACCATAGACATCGCCAAAATCATCAAAGACCGCCGGGCTTTGCACGTCCGGCGGCAATGCCCGTTCCGCGTCCCCGACCTTATCGCGCAACTTCGCCCAGATGACCTGCAAATCCGACTTACTCTTGGAAAACGCATATTTGATTTCGACCTTAATCTCCGAAACGCCGGCCGACGACACCGACTCAATCACATCCACTTCCTGCAATTGCCGGATCGCCCGTTCCAGCGGCTCCGTCACTTCCTCGGCCACCTCCAGGGGGCTGGCGCCCGGGTATTGAGTCACAATCTGCGCAACGCGAATAGTAAATTCCGGATCTTCAAAACGCGCCATATGCTGGTAAGCCGACCACCCACCGGCAAGCGCGAGGAAGATCAGAAGCACGATAAGCACTTTGTTGACGACCGCGAATTCCGCGAGGTTCATAATAGACGTCCCGAATGGATCAAGCCGGCAACACCGGCGCGTGCATACTTAAGACAGTGTCCAGATACGGGGGACAGGAATGTCCCCCCTCCGTTACGGGCACAACCGGCGCGGGCGTGCTTAAGACGGTGTCCAGGGACGAACCTTCATGCCTTCCGCCAGGTACGCCGCACCGGCGCCGGCGATAGTCTCGCCGGACTTCAGGCCGTCCGTCACAATAACCGTGGCGCCAATCCCGTCCTCAACAGTCACCCTGCGCCGCGTCACCGTCATCGTCTTCGTCTTGACCACCCAAACATACCGGGCCTTCCCGTCGCTCATCACCGCGGCAAGCGGGACCGCAACACGGCGCTTCCCCCCGCGCGCCTTCTTCAGCGCCGACAGCACTTCCACCGTCGCCGTCATACCCGGCAGGATAATCAAATGATCAGGCGGCTCAAACGTCAAAGTCACCGCATACGTTTGAGACTTCGCATCGGCCACCATGGAAGCCTCCTCAAACACGGCGGGAATCCGTGTCTCCGGCGCCGCATCCAGAATGACATACATACCCTGCGTCGTGCGCGTCTTGAATTGCGCGATCACGCGGGCCGGCACATTCATCGTCGCCTTAAGCGCCCCCTTGCTCATCAACACAGCGACAAGCTGACCGGCCTGCACATGCTGCAAGCGCGTCACGGGAACATTCGCAATCACGCCCGAAAACGGCGCGAGCAGCGTCGCATCGCTCAAAGCCTTCCTCGCGGAATCAAGCCGGGCATTCGCAACATCGCGCTGCGACCTGCGCTCCTCCAGCACGCTTAAAGCAATCGCATCCTCCTTCGCAAGACGCACGGCACGTTGATACACCGTATCGGCATTACCGAATTGCGCCTCGGCCTGGGCCACGCTGCTGCGAAAATCCCCGGAATCAAGCCGGGCAATCAGCGCGCCCTGTTCAACATTCATAGCCTCCTTCACCGGCAGCTCACTCAACAGCCCCCCCGCCTCAAAGCTCAACTCCGACATCTCCGTGGCATCAACAACAGCCGGATACCGGTTAGCCCGTTGCGAAGTCGCCCCCTCAATCACCACCAGCTTCACCGGACGAACCGACGGCGCGCGCGTATCGGCCACATCCTCACTCCCGCAAGAAGCCAGCGCCGTCAAGGCCGCCACCGCAACCACCGCGGCCACCGCCAGCGTCAAGCGCAAGAACCTGCCATCAGACCTCCGCATAATATGTCCTTCCCGTATTAGCGTATAAAAAAAATGCGAAAAGCGGCTCCCCCAAGCGCAGACCGGCAGCGAATAACCCGCCCAAGCCGAAGAGACAATATACATCAAAAGCGGCCTTCCGCAACCACCGCCGCCCAGTCCTGAAACGGAGGGGGGACATTCCTGTCCCCCGCCCTTTCCCACGTCGGGGGGGGGCTGTTTCCGTCATTCCCGTGCAAACGGGAATCCATCCTTCTGTTCATATGTGTCAGACCCCCGCCCCATGAGAAGATAGATTCCCGCTTTCGCGGGAATGACAGAAGGAGCGGGAATCTATCCTCGCGCCCTCGCAATCCCTCCCGTGCCCCTTCCTGGAACGGAGGGGGGACATTCCTGTCCCCCGCCCCGCCCCACGTCGGGTGGGGGGCTGTTTCCGTCATTCCCGTGCAAACGGGAATCCATCCTTCTGTTCATATCTCCCATCCCCGCCCCCCCATCCCCGCCCCGTATCCATAGCCGGGTTGGCAGAAGGCCACCTCCGGTTTTACAATCACCAAAAGCGCGCACCGGGTTCCGAACAAACCACCCCCCCGCGCAGACACACGCAGACACACGCAGACACACGCAAACTCACACAAACGCACACAACCACCCAGCAATCGCACTCATCAACAAAGGGGACACCATGCGGAACAGGAATTGGAAAAGCCCGATCGCCATACTGCCAACCATCCTATTAACCATCCTGCTCGCCCTCGCGGGATGCGAAGACGCGCAAACGCCCTGGGACATCAACATCAACCAGGGAGATCGTTTCGTGCAGCAGGGACGCTACAAAGAAGCCAAAGACGCCTACAACGCCGCGCTCAAAGAAGCCGAAACATTCGGCGACCGCGACCCCCGGCTACCCCGCACACTCACCCGGCTCGCCGGGCTGTACGACGCGCAAGGCCACCATGCGCAAGCCGAACCGCTCTTAAGCCGTGCCGTCCGTCTCAACGAAACCATGCTGGGAGACCAGGACCCGCAATTCGCCATCAGCATCAGCAATCTGGCGGCGCTGCACTACGCCCAACGCGATTACGACAAAGCCCGGACACTCTTCCAGCGAGCCTTACGCATTCGCGAGCAAGCGCTAGGCAACGACCATCACGAATTAGCCATTGACCTCAAAAATCTCGCCGGCGCCCTGGCCGCGCAAAAACAATACACGCAAGCGGAGACGCACCTGGCGCGCGCCCTGGCCATCACCGAGCACCACGTCGGCAGTGACGACCCCGCCCTGGTGGAAAGCCTCAACAACCTCGCGCTGCTGTACCGCGCCCAACAAAACTACAAGCGAGCCGTCCCGTTGTTGCAACGGGCAATCGCCATCAACGAACGCGCGTTAGGCGACGAAAGTCCGGGACTCAACGGCAGTCTCAACAACCTCGCCTCGCTGCGCATCACCCAGGGCGCCTACGCCGCCGCCGAAGCGTTACTCCAGCGCATAGTCCGCGTGCACGAAAAAGCGTTTGGCCCGGAGAACCCCCGGTTAGTACCCAGCCTCACCCGGCTAGCCGAACTCCACCGCATCCGTGAACAATGGAACCAAGCCGAGCCTTTGCTGCTCCGCGCCCTGGAAATCAACGAAAAAAAATTCGGCCCGGAAGACGCAAAGATAGCCAACCTGGCCAACAATCTGGGGCTGATATATTTGCTACAAGGACGCCATGCCGAAGCCGAACCGTTATTCGCACGCGCCCTCGCCATCAACGAAACCACCAGGGGCCGGGAGCATCCCGCCGTTGCCCGCACGCTAAAAAACTACGTCGCGCTCTTAAGAAAAACCGGCAGGGAAAAAGAAGCCGCGGAGCTGGACCTTCGGATAGCGGCCATACAGCAGAAGTAAAGTTGACCCTCGGCACGGCAGTCATTCCCGCGCCCTCCTTCAGTCATGTTGGATTCCCACTTTCGCGGAAATGACAAAAGAAACGCAGACAACTTTCTTTGCCACGGCGTCGCGCCCTCTTTCCGTCATTCCCGTGCAAACGGGAATCCATCCTTCTGTTCATATATGCCAGCCACCCCCTCGCCATGAGAAGATAGATTCCCGCTTTCGCGGGAATGACAGAAGGAGGGGGGATCCATCCTCGCGCCCTCGCAGTCCCTCCCGTGGCCTTCCTTCATATCTCCCTCCTTCCGGGGGGGACTAAGGGGGGACCTCTTTCCGTCGGGGGGCCTCTTTCCGTCATTCCCGTGCAAACGGGAATCCATCCTTCTGTTTGTATCTACCAACCACCCCCTCGCCATGAGAAGATGGATTCCCGCTTTCGCGGGAATGACAGAAGGAGGGGATGACAGAAGGAGGGAATGACAGAAGGAGGGGGGATGACAGAAGGAGGGCGGGAATGACGGTTGGCTCCGCTCTCCCCCCTGACAAGGGGGGTGGGGGGGTTAAGCAGTTTGGGAGTGCGGTCTCAATGGTTTTACCCCCCCTTGCCCCCCTTGTCGGGGGGGGCAGCCGCCTGCCGCGGAATCGCACTCCTTCACCCCCCCCTGCCCCCCTTGTCAGGGGGGAATGACCGTTCCGCACGGACACAGGGTATGTGCCCGAACAAGGTTGCCAACCACAGCAACCAATATGCTATATTCCCCTTTCGTCATTCCCGCGGAAGCGGGAATCCATCCTGTCGCCAACCAGAGTGACTGACATACCGGGACTTGCCACAATCCGCTCATTCTTTAATGGAGAAACTCCAAATACCAAATCCGCCGAATCATCCCGCGAGTCGTCATCACCAACCTGCGAGTCGTCGTCACCAACCCGCGAGTCGTCGTCACCAACCTGCGAGTCGTCATCACCATCCCGCGAGTCGTCGTCACCATCCCGCCTCCGTGCCGCAACCCGCCTCCGTGCCGCGTGGCGGCACCTCCGGCGCCGCCACCGGCGCTGCCATAGTTACCCCCCCCCCCCCCCCCCCCGAAAAATCCGACCGCTCGCATCGGCGAGGAAGTAACCTCATGCTGAAACTGAAACGAACACCAACACCAACACACCTGACCGCGTTGCTGCTGTTGGCCGCCCTCGCCCCGGCCCCCGCATTGGCAACGCATACGCTCACCGCGCCCGCGACCGGCTTTACAGAAGCTGACAGAACAGTGAACGCGGGGCAGTCATTGTCATTTATATTTCCACTATCAATTACTGGTCCTGGATCAGCAAATAGCACACCATCAGGCACCTGCAGCAGCCCGGGCAGTGCCGATATTGATCCATCACCAGCCCCGGAAAGAACTATAGACGGTACTCACATACAGTGGGAATGGACGCCAAATGCGACAGTGGCAGGCCGGACATGTTCGTTCACCGTGCTTTGGAGAGCTCACGATGAAGATGCACGCGTTGAATTTGACATCATCATCCGCTCCGCCGGCACCAGCGCGCCCGCCTTCAACAGCAACGCCCGCATTGACAACCAGTTGTACTTTGCCAGGGTTGCCATTTCCAGCCTGACCCTGCCGGAGGCCACCGGCGGCGACGGCGCGCTGGACTACAACATCAGCCCGGCATTGCCCGCCGGCCTGAACTTGAGCGGAGGCATCCTCACCGGCACCCCGGGGAATAACAGTGCGCAGGCCCCCACCACCTACACCTACACAGTGAGCGACAGCGACGGCACCACCGCCGGCACCGACACCGACACGCTGACCTTCGCCATTGAAATCCTCAATGACTACTTCAGCCCCATGTTCATCAGCACGGCCAACATCCCCGACCAGGTCTACAACGTGGGCACAGACATCGGCGCCGTCACGCTGCCGATGGCACACTCCAGCCGCAACAGATTGCCGGACGGTGAGCTATACTATTCCATCAGGCCGACGCTGTCGCCGCCGACACCGACGCCGCCGACGCCGACGATGCCGCCCATCGTGACGCTGCTGCCCGGCGGCCTGACGTTGACCGGACGCATCCTCACCGGCACCCCGGCGGCGGGCACCGCGCAGGCGGCCACCGCCTATACCTACCGGGTCGACGATATTGACCCGGGTGGCAACGACTTCAGCACCCTCCCGTTCACCATTGAGATTACCGCCGCCACCGGCGTCAATATCTGCGACCGCACGCCAGAAGTGCGCGATGCCATCCTCGCCGTCTCGGCTGACAGCGCCTGCACGTCCGTGACCGATTTGGCGACGATTACGAGCCTTGATCTGCGCATTATGAGCATCACGGCGCTGCAAAACGGCGATTTTGCCGGCTTGACGGGGCTAACGAGTTTGCTTGTGTCCGACAACACGTTCACCACCCCCCTGCCCGCCGATATTTTTGCCGGCCTGGATGCGCTGGTGACGTTGAGTTTGACGAACACCGGGCTCACCACCCTACCCGCCGATATTTTCAACGGCCTGGATGCACTGGAGCGTTTGTTGCTAAACGGCAACACGTTCACGGCGGGCACCGGACTGCCCGCCGGTATCTTTGACGATATCGTCGATACGCTGCTATCCCCTGAAAACGGCGGCTTTCTCATTGATACTCCCAGCGGCATCAACGCCCATTTTGTCTGCTCCCGTGACGACCAGGAGGACATTGTCACCGCCACCGCCGACGTGAGCACTTGCTTCTACATCACCACCGCACAACTCAACATCTACCTGGCGACGATAGACGCCACGTTGAGCGGCCTGACCCTGTCCGCCGGCGCCCTGATGCCCGGCTTTGACCCGGCGACCACCACCTACAACGTCAGCGTAGCCGCCGACGTGGAGAGCATCACCGTCACGCCCACCGCCAACCAGAGCGGCGCCACCATCAGCGTCAACGCCGTCGCCGTCACCATCGGCAGCGCCAGCGCCGCCGTGACCCTGACGGCCGGCACGCCGGCAACGATTACCATTCAGGTGACCGCTACCGATACGAGTACCACCATGGATTATGTGGTGATGGTGACGAGAGAGGGGGCTTCGGCGGTGTTGACTACATCCAGCATTGAACCCTTGACCGAGGCGGTACTGTTCGGCGTGGTGACGTCACGGCGAGTGCGGGTGGATCTGGCAGGCACCGAATTTGTCGGCACTGCCGAACTGACCAGTGACGACTTCACCGTGAGCGATACCCTGGACGGGACGGTGGGCCTGCCCAATGTCGCTGTCGTCCGCTTCTCCGATACACAGATCATCCTGACACTTGAATATTCCGGCGAAGACATCACCGCCAACGGCGGCATATCCGTGACGGTACTGGCATCCGCCCACACCGGCACCGGCAACCTGATTACCAACACGCTGCCGGTTACCGCCAGCACCGGTACGAATATATGCGGACGGACGGCGGCGGTGGTGACGGCGATTGTCGGCGTTTCTGTGGCGAGCGAATGCACGAGTATCACGGATTTGGCTACGATTACGAACCTTAATGTGCGTGAACATCGCAGCGCCCTCACCACGCTAAGCAGCGGTGATTTTGCCGGCTTGACGGGGCTGACGAGGTTGGACTTATCCGACAACAATATCGCCACACTGCCCGCAGACATTTTTGACGGCTTGACGGCGCTGCAAACGTTGCTTTTTAACAGAAACAGAGGCCTCACCACATTGGACAGAGACATTTTTGACGGCTTGACGGCGCTGACGATTTTGGATTTAATCGACAACGAGTTCACCACATTGCCGGCCGATATTTTTGACGGCTTGACGGCGCTTGAGGACTTGTCTTTGGTCTTCAACAGACTCACAGGACTGCCCGCCGATATTTTTGATGGCCTGGATGCGCTGTCCGCGTTGGATTTGTCTGGTAACCTTCTCACCGAACTGCCCGCCGATATTTTTGAGGGCCTGGATGCGCTGTCCGTGTTGGATTTCTCTGGTAACCCTTTTACAGCGGGCACCGGACTGCCCGCCGGCATCTTTGACGACGTGCTGGACACCTTTGACGGCATTGACACCAACTTTGACCAGGATGTCCAGGACGCCCATTTTGTCTGCTCCCGTGACGACGCCGATGCCATTGTCACCGCCACCGCCAGCGTCACCAACTGCCTCCGCATCAGTTCCGCACAATTTGACATCTACCTGGCGACGATAGACGCCACGTTGAGCGGCCTGACCCTGTCCCCCGGCCCCCTCGCCCCGCCATTCGCCACCGGCACCACGACCTATACCGTCTCGGTCGCCAACAGCGTCACCGGTGTGACCGTGACGCCGACCGCCACCAATACCGGCGCCACCATTACCGTCAACGGCGCCCCCGTCGCCAGCGCCGCCACCAGCACCGCCATTACCCTGCCAACGGCAGGCACATCGGTGCCGATTCCCATTATCGTCACCGCCGCCGACACCACCACCATGATGACCTACACAGTCACCGCCACCCGCGCAGCCTCGACCGCGCCCGCCGCCACGCTGGCCGGCACGCTGACCGAAACCGTCCTGTTCGCCTCAACAGCGCCGACGGTCACCGTCACGCTGACCGGCGCCGAATACGTCACGACCACCGACCTGCGGTTGAACCACTTCACGGCGACCGTCAACGGCGCCGGCACCGACAGCGACGCCGTGACCTTCACCGGCTTCAACCGTAACAACGACACCACCGTCACGCTGACGCTGGCGTATAACGGCATGGACATCCTCACCGACGGCATGTTGTCCATCACCCTCGCCGCCGCCGGCCACACCGGCACCGGCGCCCTGACCACCAACCCCATCACGATTACCGCCAGCACCGGCGTCAATATCTGCGACCGCACGGCACAGGTACGGGATGCGATTCTCGTCGCCATTAGCCCTCGCCCCGGTTGCGACAATGTGGCGACGACGGATCTGGAAGGTGTTGAAATTCTTCCTCTGGATAACGTGGAAATCGGATCGCTGCAACGCGGCGATTTTGAAGGCCTGACGGGGCTTGTGCAATTGTTGTTAGGCGGCACCCGAATCAGCACCCTGCCCGACGGCATTTTTAACGGCTTGACGATGCTGGGAAATTTGGATTTGAGCGGGAACTCACTCACCACAATAGCTCCCGACACGTTTGCCGGCTTAACGGCGCTTGAGATTTTGCGTTTGGACGGCGGCAGCAACAGCTTCACCACCCTGCCCGCCACCCTGTTTAACGGCTTGATGAGGCTGGGACAGTTGGAGTTGCGTTTCAGCGGACTTGAAACCCTGCCCGCCAACATTTTTAACGGCCTGGACGCACTTCGGACTTTCAGTTTGGCAGGAAACGCGTTCACGGCGGACGGCCTGCCCGCCGGTATCTTTGACGACGTGGTCGACACGCTGAACGCCCCTGGCGGTGGCTTCGCGATTGACGACAACGTCCGCGCCGCCCATTTTGTCTGCTCCCTTCCCAACGCCGTTGCCATTGTCGACGCCACCGCCGGCTTGAGGTCGAACGACTGCCTCTTCATCACCACGGCGCAACTCGCCACCGCCATCCCGCTGGCGGACGCCACGTTGAGCGGCCTGGCCATTGCCGACAGCAGCGGCGCCGTCACCCTCACCCCGCCGTTTGCCCCCGGCACCACGACCTATGCCGTCTCGGTACCCACCGGCGTCACCAGCCTGGAAGTCACGCCGACCGCCACCCGCACCGGCGCCACGATCACCGTCAACGGCGCCCCCGTAGACAGCGGCAACCCCAGCGTCACCCTTCCCCTGCCGACGCCGGGCGCGGTGGTGCCGATTGCCATTGTGGTCAGCCCCGTCGCCACCACCACCTACACCATGAACTACATGGTGACCGCCACCCGTGAGGCGGCCGATCCCATCCCGAACTTTGACAGCGCGTTGCCGCTGGCGCCGCAAATCTACACCGTCGGCCTTGACGTTGGCGCCGTCACCCTGCCGGCCGCCACCGGCGGCAACGCCCCACTGGCCTACACACTGTCGCCGGCGCTGCCGGCCGGTCTGACGTTTAATGCGGTCAATCTCCAAATCACCGGCGCGCCGACCGCCACCCAGGTGGAGACCACCCACACCCTGACGGCGACCGACGCCGACGCCAGCGACCCGGACAGCGACACGTTCACGTTTATGCTGACCGTCGTCAATCCGGCGGTGCTGTCGGCCACGCTGGCCGCGCCGACGGCGTTGACCGGGGCCAACCTCGCCACCGCCACGGTCACGGTCACACTGGAAAACACCACCTATGCAGACGCGTCGGCGCTGGGGCCGGATGACTTCAGGCTGACCGATACCATCGCCGGGACGGTGAGCGTGAGCGCCGGCGGTGTCACCCGCACCGGCAACACCGTGGCGACGCTGGCCCTGGCGCACAGCGGCGAGGCCATTCCCGACAGCGGCACCCTGTCGGTCACGGTGCTGGCGTCCGCGCACGCCGGCGCCGGCGACCTGCCCGCCGGCAGTGTGCCGATTACGGTGACCAACACCGCCCCGGCATTTGGCGGCGGCATCTCCGCCCAGACCTACACCATGGGCACGAGTATCGGCTCCGTTGTCCTGCCGACCGCCACCGGCGGCAACGGCGCGTTGGCCTATACCCTCGCCCCGCCCCTGCCCGACGGCCTGACCCTGACCGGCAACACCCTGTCTGGCACCCCGGCGGCGGAGCAGATCGCCACCGCCTACACCTACACCGTGAGCGACAGCGACACGGATACCGCCACCACCGACACCGCCAGCCTGACCTTCATGATCACCATCGTTCCCGCCGGCGCCGCCGGCGTCACCGTCACCCCGTCGACCCTCACCATCCCGGAAGCCGGCGGCACCGCCACCTACACCGTGGTCCTCAACACCCTGCCGGCGGCCAATGTGGTGATTGCCGTGGCCGGCGCCCCCGACACGGCGGCCATGGTTTCAACGGCCTCCCTGACCTTCACCACGTCCAACTGGAACGCGGCGCAGACCGTCACCGTGACCGGCGTCAACGACAGCGTGGACAACCCCGGCAACCGCCGCACGGCAACCGTGACCCATACGGCAACGAGCACGGACGGCGGCTATAACACGATCAACATCGCCAGTGTGGCCGTCACCGTCACCGATGACGACGTGCTGCCGGCGGTGCCGCTCGTTGACAATCAAGCCTTGACGATTGACACCCCCATTCCTTCCCTGACCCTGCCGGCCGCCACCAGATTCACCGGCACGCTGACCTATACCCTGACCGGCGACCTGCCCGCCGGGCTGGTCTATGACGTGAGCACCCGCACCATCACCGGCACCCCGACCAGCGCCGGCAACTTCCCGCTGACCTACACCATCAGAGACGATGTCGGCACCATCACCGTCCGCTTTACCATCAGAGTCCGCGCGGCGGCGGCGACCGTGAGCGGTGTGGCCTTCACCGGTACCGGCCCCTATGCGCTGGGCGAGGCCATTGAAGTCACGGTCACCTTCAGCGCGAATGTCGCCGTCACGGGCACCCCGGAGATTGCGCTGAATATCGGCGGAACCCTCCGCGCGGCGGCCTACACCAGCGGCGCCGGCGGCGCCAACCTGGTCTTCACCTACACGGTGGCCGCCGGGCAGACCGATGCCAACGGCGTGAGCATTGGCGCCAATGCCCTCACCACGCCCGTCGGCAGCGCCATTCAAGCCGCCGACGGCACCAATCTTGATGCGGACCTCACGCATGATGCCGTGGCCGCAGAGACCACCCATGCGGTGGACACCACGGCGCCGGTCTTTGTCGACGCCACCGTCAACGGCGACAGACTGGTGCTCACGTATAGCGAGGCCCTGGACCCATCCTCCACCCCGGGCAATATTGCCTACACGGTAGGGGTCGGCATCACCAACATACCCTCAACGGTCATCAGAACGACCATCAGCGGCGACAGTGTCACCCTGCTGTTGAGCGCCGCCGTCACGCAACAGTTGATGGTCAGTGTGACCTACAGGCCCGGCCCGAACCCGTTCCAGGATATTGCCGGCAACGCCGCCGCCGGGCTACCCACGACGCAGGTGCCCAACGTCACGCCTGACGCTCCAGACACCATTTCCACCGATGCCGTCATCCCGGCCACCCTGAATGTGGGAGACGAGTTCCGTGCGGATTTTGATATTGATCATCCCGGCAGCGAGGGCGCCTCCGGCAACCTGTGGAGAGTCACAACGGATTCTTGTGCTATTGCAGCCGCTATCAGCGAGAGCGGCATATTCACCGCGACGCCTCTGGTGGCTCATCTTGGCATGACCTGTGATTTCATCGTTCGCTTTCTTGATCCGGTCACATCCTTGCCGGTTCCTGGCGCATTCGCGTTTACCGTTCTCATCAATGCCCGTGCGCCGGAGGTGCCGCGCGTTGAGAATCCAATCCTGATGATTGACGCCGCCATGGTTTCCCTGACCCTGCCGGCCGCCACCCGCGTCACCGGCGAGGTGACCTACGCCCTGGCCGGCGCCCTGCCCGACGGGCTGGTCTATGACGTGAGCGCCCGCACCATCACCGGCACCCCGACCAGCGCCGGCAGATTCCCGCTGACCTACACCATCACCGACACCATCACCAACAGAGGCGTCACCACCGTCCGCACCACCATCCGCCGCTTTACCCTCATCATCGGCTCCCCGGCGGAGGAGCGCACAACGCAGTTGAATCAGCAAATCCTGCCGAGGGTGTTTCTGTCGGTCGTGGATGGCGGCAATCAATTGATTGCCGAGCGGCTGCGCAACGGCAGTGCGGCGATGAGCGGCGGTGGCGGCGGCAGCAGCATGTCGCTCACCGGCGACGGCGGGGTCTTGTCCCCCGGCGTGCTGAAACAGGCGGGGCAATGGTTGTCCGGGGACGCGGACGAGCTGCCCTGGCGTGACTGGGTGGGCGGCCTGGCGGTCGCCACCGACGGCAGTCGCCTGGGCCTGTCCCCCGGCGTGTCGCTGTATGCCAACGGCAATTACACCCGGCTGTCCGGCGACGAAAGCGGGCTGGACTGGGACGGGATGTTATACGGCGGCCACGTCGGCGCGGACTCGTGGGTAAATGATGACGTGCTGGTCGGCGTATCGGCCTCGTATTTCAAGGGCGAGTTTGACTATGCGGATGCGGGCGCGAGGGTGACCGATGGCGAGTACAACGTTCAGGTGGGCAGCATTCAACCGTACTTCGGCTGGACGCTGTCGGAGGGCGTGGACTTCTGGGCGAGCGGCAGCTACGGCGCCGGCGACGTGGAACTGAACGATGTGGGCGAGCGGCGCGAGAGTGACCTGTGGTATGGCTCGGTAAGCGCGGGCGTGAGCGGGCAGGTGTATGCCTCGGACGCGCTCATTGCGGGCGGGCACAGTGAGGTGCGGCTGCGCGGCGACGGGTCGGCCCTGTGGGTGGAAATGGATCGTGACGACGCCGGCTTTGAGGACTTGAAAAACCGTCGCGTGCGCGTTGGCCTGGAGGCGAGTCATACGCGGAGCGCCATGGGATACGGCAATTTGCGCACCGGCTTGGAAGTGGGCGTGCGCAGTGACTCCGGCGACGGCCCAAGCGGCAAAGGCCTGGAAGTGGGCGGCAGTGTGGAATGGCGCGATGCCATGCCCGGGTTGACGCTCTCCGGTCGTGGCCGTCTCCTGACGCTGGGCATCTACGATGAATGGGGCGTCAGCGGCGCGTTACGTCTAACCCCGGGGAATGACGGCCACGGCCTGTCGTTCAGCCTGTCGCCGGGCTACGGCCAGGAGAATAGCGGCATAGAGCAACTATGGCAGACCGGCGCGCTGGGAGGTGTCGGTGGTGTCACGTCCGGTGTCACGTCATCGGCCGCGCCCTCGGCACGGATGCGGATGGACAGTGAAGTCGGCTATGGCCTGCCGTCGTCGTTTGGGATGGTTCGCCCGTACCTGGCCGCGTCGCTGCAGCAAGGCGGTGGTCAGACCCAGCGCATGGGTGCGCGCTGGGAGTTATCGCCCGGCATGAAGCTGAATCTGGAAGGCACCCGCCGCGAGCGCGCCACCACCAATGACGAGCACCGCATTCAATTGCAATGGCAGTGGAGCTGGTAACGGAGGGGGGACATTCCTGTCCCCCGGTGGTAGCAGTGGCGGTGGTAGCAGTGGCATTCGGGTAGCGCGCTCCGCGCTCCCGCTCTTTCTTTCTGATCTCCATTTTTTCGGAGGGGACTAAAGGCAGGGGACAGGAATGTCCCATCTCCTTTAAGTTTCCGATCTCCCTCCTTCCGGGGGGGGACTCTTTCCGTCATTCCCGTGCAAACGGGAATCCATCCGGGAATCCATCCGTCTGTTTGTGTGTGCCAGACACCCGCCTTGCCATGTGAAGATAGATTCCCGCTTTCGCGGGAATGACAGAAGGAGGGGGAATGACAGAAGGAATGCAGACAACTTTCTTTGCCACGTCGGGGGGGGGCTTCTTTCCGTCATTCCCGTGCAAACGGGAATCCATCCTTCTGTTTGTAGGCCAGATACCCGCCTTGCCTTGTGAAGATGGATTCCCGCTTTCGCGGGAATGACAGAAGGAGGGGGGATCCATCCTCACCTCACCCCCCCCCCCGCAATCCGTCCCGTGCCCTTTCCGTCATGTTAGATTCCCGCTTTCGCGGGAATGACAAAAGGAATGCAGACAACTTTCTTTGCCACGTCGGGGGGCCTCTTTCCGTCATTCCCGTGCAAACGGGAATCTATCCTTTTGTTTGTGTGCCAGACACCCGCCTTGCCATGCGAAGATGGATTCCCGCTTTCGCGGGAATGACAGAAGGAGGGGGGGGAATGACGGTCGGCTCCGCTCTCCCCCCTGACAAGGGGGGTGGGGGGGGTAAGCAGTTTGGGAGTGCGGTCTCAATGGTTTTACCCCCCCTTGCCCCCCTTGTCGGGGGGAGAGGGGGGGGGTAGCCGCCTGCTGCGGAATCGCAATCCTTCAAGAACCCCCCTTGCCCCCCTTGTCAGGGGGGTGGCCAGACCGCACGGGGAAGGGCGGCCAGACGGAAAAATCCGGCTATTCCGCTTGACTACCGTTGACCGCTTCGGTAAACCGACTAACAACACTAACCAAACAACACCAACTCACTGACCTGACAACACCAACTCACTAACCTGACAACACCGACTCCCTGACCAAACAACACCGACTCTCTGACCAGACAACATCAACTCTCTGACCTGACAACACCAACTCACTGACCAGACAACACCAACTCTCTAACCAAACAACACCAACTCCCTAATCTGAACGCGTCATCAACCAGGAACCACCATCACTTGACTGCATCCATCGTCCCCGGCGGGACTTATTATCAGGAGCTTTGAATGCCCTACCAACCTATTGAAAATTACGGTTTAATCGGCAATATGCGCACGAGCGCGCTGGTGGGGATCAATGGCTCTATTGACTGGTTCTGCTTTCCACACTTTGACTCGCCTAGCGTGTTCGGGGCCATGCTGGATGATCGTAAGGGCGGATGGTTCAAAATCGCCATGCGGAATAATATCACGAAGCGGAAACAGTTCTACTGGCCCGATACCAATGTGCTGGTGACACGGTTTTTTTCTAAAGAGGGCGTGGGACAAATTGTTGACTTTATGCCGGTCGGGTTGCAGGACTCCGAGACGGGGCATCATCGTATTATTCGCCTTGTCCAGGCAATTCGCGGGAATCTGAATTTTCGCCTGGAATGTTTCCCGGCTTTCAATTACGCGCAGGACACCCATACCACTGCCCTGACCCCCGACGGCGCGCGGTTTGATACCGCAGAGCTGCGCTTGTGCCTGGGAGCCACTACACGCCTGCGGCTGGAGGGCCTGGGCGTGGTCGCGGAATTCGCAATACAGGAAGGACATGAGGAAAGTTTTTCGCTCCAGGAATCCGAGGACGTCCATGCATATTGCACGGCGCTGTCGCGCGAGCGGGCCGATGCGCTGTTCCGCCAGACCGTGACCTACTGGCGGGAATGGCTGTCCCAATGCACGTACCGGGGACGCTGGCGCGAAATGGTGCAACGCTCGGCACTGACTCTTAAACTGCTGACCTTTGAACCGACCGGCGCGATTGTCGCGGCGCCGACGTGCAACTTGCCGGAAGGTATCGGGGGCACTCGCAATTGGGATTATCGCTATACCTGGATTCGTGACGCGGCGTTTACTCTCTATGGCCTCTTGCGTATCGGGTTCACGAAGGAAGCCGAAAAATTCATGCACTGGCTTGAGGCGCGCTGTCACGAGCTGAATCCCGATGGCTCGCTGCAAATCATGTACGGCATTGACGGCCGCCATGCCTTGCCGGAAATCACGCTGCCCCATCTTGACGGCTATCAAGGCTCGCGCCCCGTGCGCGTGGGTAATGACGCTTACAATCAACTGCAACTGGATATTTATGGGGAACTGCTGGATTCGGTCTATCTCTATAACAAGTACGGCGCGCCGATTTCTTATGACCTCTGGAGACACTTGCGCCGCCTGGTGAACTGGGTGTGCGATAACTGGACGCGGCCGGATGAAGGCGTCTGGGAAGTGCGCAACGGCCAGCAGCATTTTCTGTATTCCAAACTCATGTGCTGGGTCGCTATTGACCGGGGGCTGCGACTGGCCGACCGGCGCTCGTTTCCCGCCGACCGTGACCGGTGGTTGAAGGTGCGGGACATGATTTATGAGGAGATCATGGCGAAGGGCTGGAGTGACAAGCGGCAGGCTTTTGTCCAGCATTACGGCAGCGACAGCCTGGACGCGGCCAACCTTATGATGCCCCTGGTCTTTTTTGTTTCCCCGACGGACCCCCGGATGATTAAAACCCTGGATGCCATTAATCAAGCCCCGGAGAAGGGGGGGTTGGTCGCGAACGCGCTGGTGTACCGGTACAACCTCCACGAAACGCAGGACGGGCTGGACGGCGAGGAAGGCACGTTTAACATTTGCACGTTTTGGCTGGTGGAGGCGCTCACGCGGGCGGGCCGGCTGGATGAGGCGCGGCTTATGTTTGAACAAATGCTCGGCTACGCCAATCACCTTGGGTTGTATGCTGAAGAAACCGGGCATCACGGCGAAAGCCTGGGCAACTTCCCGCAAGCGTTCACGCACCTGGCGTTGATCAGCTCGGCGTTCAACCTGGACCGGCTGCTGGGGTATCGGAGCTAACACATTATGGCGGCACCCGATTCGCGCGTGCAGCAGTTACCGGAGAGGGGACATTCCTGTCCCCTGCATCCCCGATACACGCATGCGGCGCCTCCTGTCGGTGACACAGTTACCGGAGAGGGGACATTCCTGTCCCCTGCATCCCCGATACACGCATGCGGCGCCTCCCGCCGGTGACACAGTTACCGGAGAGGGGACATTCCTGTCCCCTGCATCCCCGATACGCGCGTGCGGCGCCTCCCGCCGGTGACACAGTTACCGGAGAGGGGACATTCCTGTCCCCTGCATCCCCGATACGCGCATGCGACGCCTCCCGCCGGTGACACCATGCTCCACGTCGTCAATCCCTGGTCATGGGAGCCGGCCCTGCAAGGCTCCATGAGTAACGCCAACACGCGAACGGCGGTTCCGAATCCTCCCCGCCGGGCACCCCGGCCATCCGCGCAAACCGGCAGGACGCGGCAACAACCCATCACACGGCGGCGCAACCTTCGCTCCCTTATGAAGGCCCGGTTGCCGGCCCGGCTCTTCGCGCTCCTGCAACAGGCCGGGAAAATGGCCGACCGGCAACAGGCGCCCGTGTATGCGGTCGGCGGTTTTGTCCGCGACCTCCTGCTCGCCACCCCCACGCTTGACGTGGACCTGGCCGTGGAAGGCCGGGGGATTCGTTTCGCGAACGCCTTCGCGCAATTACACAAGGCCCGCGTCATCACGCATGAGCGGTTTGGCACGGCCACCGTGACGTTTGTGGACGGGCAGAAGATTGATATTGCCACGGCCCGCACGGAGCAGTACGCCCATCCGGGCGCGCTCCCCACCGTGAAACCGGCGTCCATCGGGAAAGACCTGGGCCGGCGGGATTTCACTATCAACGCCCTGGCTATCCGGCTCAATGCAGATCACTTCGGTGACCTGGTGGATGACTGCGGCGGCGCGCAAGACCTGCGGGACCACACCATTCGCGTCCTGCATGACCGCAGTTTTCTTGAAGACCCGACCCGCGTGCTGCGCGCCATTCGCTTTGAGCAGCGCCTGGGTTTTCACATGAGCGGGGACACCGCCCGCCTGATGCGGGACGCGGTGCGGCTCCGTGTTTTTCGCCGCCTCTCTCCGTCCCGGCTTTCGGATGCCATTATTCAGATGCTGTCGGAACGCGAGCCCGGAAACGTTCTGGCCCGGCTGGCGGACTGCGACCTGCTGCACCTCATTCACCCGCAACTGCCATGGTCGCCCGCGCTGGCTCAACGGCTGAAAAAAATCGGGCGCGCCATGGCGCGGCACGTCCGGCGCCACCCCGACCGTCCCGTGCAACCCTGGATTGTCTACGGCATGGCCTTGACGGCGGCCCTGCCTCAACCGGCCGTTGAGGCCACGCTGGCCCGGTTGAAATTTCCCCGGCGACAGATCCAATCTTTCCTTCGGATCCGGCAGGCGGGCGATGGCCTGCTTCCAACCACGGGGCAGGGAGCACGCGTCGACCGGGCCGGGACGGGCCGCCTGCTCCGCACTCTTTCGGATGAGGCGTATGTGTTTCTCCTGGCCAGCACCCGGTCGGCCACGGCACAACGAAAACTGGCCGCCCTGTTCACCATGGCGCAACACGCCACCCCGGTGTTAACCGGGAAAGATTTGAAGGCGATGGGACTCGCACCCGGGCCGCTGTACAGACACATTCTGGACCGGCTTTTGGACGCGCGCCTGCATGGCAGCATCAGAACCGAAGCGGGCGAACGCCGGCTGGTCGGCCAACTGACGACACCATCTCTGCTGCCCGTCTTTCATTCGACAAACAAGTTGACAGTGCTGTCGACAAAGCCTATAGAGTCAAAAAATGATTGACTGGTCCAAATATCCTGACTTCAGCTCAGATGAATTTGAATGTCGAGACTGTAAGCTATGTGATATTGACGCTGGAATACCCAGGCGTCTCCAACTCATCCGCGACAAACTCAATCAACCTATCACGATCACCTCCGGATTCCGCTGTCCCACCCAAAACGACACCGTAGACGGGGACTCTAAGTCCCGCCACCTTAACGGCACCGCCGTCGACGTCTCCGTCGACTCCAACATGCGCATCCCGTTTTTACTTGAGGCCTTGACACTCTTCACCTCTATCGGGGTCTATTCTGGTCACTTCCATCTCGCCATCAAAAGCGAGAAAAAGGTATGGCCTGGCCCAATGAAATCACGTCGCTTACCACGCACCAAAAAAGGGCGGTAAAATCTATCACCTTGCGGGGTACATGGCATGAACCGCACAAACAAAGCCGCCAGCATTGACGTCCCTCCGGAAGTCACCGTCACCGGCGCCGCTCTCCTCACCTCATTCTTTCACTGCCTCTAGGATCGCTTCTTCTGACCTGGGAGGGGCGCCCTGCCCTTTCTGGGGTGGGGACGCCTCGGCCTTCCTAGGGGGACTCAACCGTCTTCGGAGCTATCGGGGGGGGGGCGTCATCGCCCCCCCCCCCGCATCCTTCCTACTCCATATGATTAATAATAACGTCTCGCGCTTCCTTACCACTCAACGCTCTCGACGTCGTCATCAACTCCAAGATAAACGCGCTTCTCTTTTCTCACGGGAAACGATAGGATACCGCATGGCCCTCATCCTGCCCATCGCCGCGTTTCTGCTGAAACTGGTCGCGCCCAGCATTCCCGAAATCGTCTCCACCATCTCCACCATTAAACAGCAGCACGGCACGCACCGGGCAGAGGGCGCGACGCTGGAAGAGCGTCTTGCGGCAACGAATCACAAAGCGGCGCAACAACTTGAGCTTATTGCGACCCTGACGAAACAGGTTGAATCGCTGCAGGCGATTCTTCGCTGGGCGCTGATCATCGGCATCATCGCGTTGCTGCTGTCGCTGACCGGCCTCATCATCATGCTTTTCGCCTGACGCGCCGCGCCGATTGTTCCGAACCCGGCGGCACAGGGCGGAACAAAGCGCAACAGGGCGGAACACCACGCCGTGCCATGCTCACGGCGTCAACGGCCCCAGGCCCCATCATGCGGAAACTCTTACGCTCGCACAGTTTGGTGGAAGTTGAATCGTTCAAGGCGATGCTTGAAGATGAGGGCATTGACACGTGGGTCAAGAATCAACAAGGCTCCTCCCTGGCCGGCGAAGTGCCTTTCGCGGAAGTCTTTCCAGAACTCTGGGTGCTGAATGATGCCGACTATGAAACCGCACGGGAGTTTATTGAAGACTGGCGCACCGCTCAACCGCCGGCATCCACCGGCTGGACCTGCCCCGGCTGCGGAGAAGCGCATGAGAAAGATTTTACGTCGTGCTGGCAGTGCGGACGTGACCGCCCCGGCCCCGCCTGATGATTCCGTTGAACCAGGCGAACGCCTGGACGCGCCGCGGACTGCGCCACGGTTTGGCGGCACCATCCCACCGTGCTTGCCCCCGTGACACGCGGCTTATCCGGCCGCGAAATGTTCCAGTGCCCTGTGTTTGATGGCGCGGAGGTCCAGCTTGCCGGTGCCCAGCACCGGAAGCTGCTCCACCTTGAGGAAGGCGTCTTTTCGCGGGATAAATAAATTCGGCAACCCGGCGGCGGCGACCTGTTCCAGCAACCCCGGAATGGCGCTCTCATCGCACGTGTGCAGCACCACCAGTTGTTCGCCTTTCTTTTCGTCCGGGATGGACGTCACGGCAAACACCTGCGTATCGGCATCGGCGGCTTGATGCAGCGCCTCTTCAATTTTTCCATGCGGCACCATCTCGCCGCCGATTTTGGCAAAGCGGGACAGCCGATCCGTGATGGCGAGAAATCCGTCCTCATCAAGCATGGCAATATCCCCCGTGATGTACCAGCCGTCACGCATGGCTTGGGCCGTCAGGTCCGGGCGGTTCAGGTAGCCCTGCATGAGATTGGGCCCTTTCACCAGCAACATGCCGGAAACGCCCACGGGCAGGGGGGCAAACGAATCGGGGTCCACAATGCGGAGAGACACACCGGGCAGGGGCTGTCCGACGGTGTCACGACGCGACGCCTGTTGAAAAAATCCCGCCGCGCGAAAGTCCGGGCAATTGACGGCAATCACGGGAGCGCATTCCGTCACCCCGTATCCCTCCACGGGACGAATCCCGAATTTTTCCTCAAACGCACTGGCCAGGCGCGACGATAATTTTTCGGCGCCGGTCAGCACAATGCGAATGGAGCCTAATTGACCCGGCGGGCACCGCCGCCCGTACAACTGCAAAAAGGTCGGCGTCGTGATGAGGATGGTGACGCGATGTTGATGAATCAGCTCGCCAATGGCTCCCGCGTCCAGGGGTGTGGGATGATACACCACGCCCACGCCATGATTGACGGCCAGCCAGATGGTCGCCAGGTATCCAAACGAATGAAAGAACGGCAGCACACCCAGCAACCGGTCATCAGGCCCCAGGTGAAACACCTGCGCCACGCCCTCAACGTTGGAATCAATGCTGAAGTGACTCAACATCACCCCTTTCGGATCTCCGGTGCTGCCGCTGCTGAAAATAATCGTCGCGAGATCATCCATCTTTGTACGACGGGCCGCCCCGGCGAATCGCTCCAGCATTCTCACAGGCGCAAAGAGCGCCAGCGCCAGCGCCGTGAGCCGCGCGGCCTTCCCGATGGTGTGGCGAATGTCGTCAATCCAGATGATGGTGACGTCTTCGGGACAATCCAGGTTCGCTTTCTCCATAAACAACCGGCTGGCCACAATCGTTTCAAGGCCGGATTCTTTCGCCGCCGACTCCATCCCGCCGCGCCCGGTCGTGTAATTAAGATTCACCGTCGTCCGTCCCGACAACGTGGCCGCAAGATTGACCAACACCCCGCCGACGCTGGGCGGCAACAGGATGCCCACCACGGTCTGCCGCTTCCAGTGGGGGCGCAGCGCGCGCGCCAGCGCAATGGCGCCAACGAGCGATTGCAGGCACGTGACTTTCGGCCTGGTCGCATCGGCAAACGCGAGACGAAACGGATGACGGCGAGCCGCGCGCACAAAGGAATGATGGAGCGGGCGCCGGTCGGGCCGGCGATACTGCCAGGCCTCCTCGCTCAATTCCTGGACTCGCTGCCGCACTTCGGGGGCCGTCGTGGCGGCGGGCATGGGCGCGCCGTAGGCCACGGTCACGGGATAGGGCACGCGCTCCGGCCACTTCATCAGAAATTTTCCGCCGATAAAACTGAAGATGCTGCCCCAGAGCCGGTCAAGATGCACGGGGATGACGGGCGTCTCCCGGCCCTTGACGATGCGCTCAAATCCCTGGCGAAACGACAGCATCCCGCCCGTGCGCGTAATTTGTCCTTCGGGAAACACGCAGACCAGTTCCCCCTCGTCCAACCGCCGGCCGGCTTCACGGAGGGCATGGAGAATCTCACGCGGCGAGCCCTGGGCAGAAATGGGAATCGCGCCCATAATCCGCGCGAAGCGGTGAATGAGCGGATGCTCATAATACCGCCGGTCCACGATAAAGCGAATCGGGCGGTCCACGCTCGCCAGCAGCAGCAGCCCGTCCACAAACGACACGTGATTGGGCAGCAATAACGCGCCGCCCCGTTCAGGCACGTGATCCCGCCCCATCACGCGCAACCGGTAGATGGTGTGCGTGAAGAGAAAGAGCGTCATGCGAAGAAACGTTTCCGGCATCACCCACACGGCCCACACCGTCAGGCCGGCCGTGACGAGTCCCGACACGATGAGAATGTCGCCGGCATTCAGCCCGGGCAATGACAGGCCCCATGCCGCCACCGACCCCGCCAGCACGCCACTGAAGACAAAGGTGTTATTCAACGCAATGACGGCGCCGCGCCGGTCGTCCGGGGCGCGCCACTGAATGAGCGAGTTCAACGGCACCACGATAAACCCGCTGGCCATGCCCAGCCATGCCATGCCGAACACCGTCCCCATCAATCCGGGACGCATCACGCCCAGGACGCACAGGCCCAGCGTGAGTCCAATCGCCCCAAGCGGCACATGGCCCACCTCCACTTTGGAATGCGACAGTTTGCCCGCCGCGATGGATCCCACGCCCACGCCGACACCAAAGGCGGCCAACGGCACGCCGGATAACGCATCGGACAATCCCAGCACGACCTTCGCATAGACCAGAATATCCTGTCCCACCAAACTGGCAATGGTCCAATACGCCACGCTTCCCAAAATCCCCAGGCGCAAGGCCTTATCCGCCCGCACCGCCGTCCAGGCCGCGCGCAACGTGGACCCAAGCCCGCCGTCCGCCCGCGCGCGAGGCACGGCCGGAATCAGGAAGGACGCCGCAAACCCCGCAAGCGAGCACACCAGCAGCACGAGACAGGCCAGCCAGGGAGACGTCCCCGACAACTGGAGCAACACCCCGCCCAGCCCGGTTCCCCCGATAATGGCGAGAAAGGTCCAGAGTTCAAGCTGCCCGTTCCCGACGGCCAGCCGCTCATGCGGGAGCAGCTCCGGCAAAATTCCATATTTCGCGGGACTGAAGAGCGCGCTTTGCACCGCCATGCCGGCCAGCACAAGCAGCGGCAGCACTCCCCCCGCCGGATTGATATACAGCGCCAACGCGCCCAACGCCATTAACACCACCTCAACCGCCTTCATCACCACAATCACGGAGCGCTTGCTGAACCGGTCTGAAAAGACGCCGGCGAAGATGGACACCAGCACAAGCGGCAAGGTGAACACGACAAAGGTGAGGGTGGTTTGGGCCTGGGACGCGGCTTCCAAATCCGGCCCCGCGCCCATGGTTGAGGTCAACTGCCTGATGGCCAGGAAGGCCACCATCAACTTCCAGGCATTATCATTGAACGCCCCGAAGAACTGGGCAATCAGAAGACCGCGAAGGGACGGGGCGGCGGCACGGTGATCGGTGGAGGCCATAAGAGTATTTACCGGTTGAATGGACGCACGCTTTTCAGTCAGATGTTTCCGGATTACATGGTGAACGGCGGGCAACAACACCGGGGGCGGGGAACCATGTCTGTTGTGTGCACCATGAAGACAGTTTAGGGAATTGCGCGGCGAACGGCAAGCAACTTTTCAGGCGTCGCGCCTGGCGGGCGGCAGCAATGTCCGCGTGACCACGCGACCTGTCAGCGCAACGGCGCGTGAGAGGCCCCCCTGACAAGGGGGGCCAGGGGGGTTTATTATTCCACCCCCTGAACACAGGATGAGAGATAGTCATTCCCGCGCTCCTTTCTGTCATTCCCGCTCCTTCTGTCATTCCCGCGCTCCTTCTGTCATTCCCGCGCTCCTTCTGTCATTCCCCCTCCTTCTGTCATTCCCGCGAAAGCGGGAATCCATCTTCACATGGCAAGGTGGGTGTCTGACAGACACAAACAGACGGATGGATTTTCGGATGGATTCCCGTTTGCACGGGAATGACGGAAAGAAGCCCAACGTGGCAAAGAAGGTCGCCCACGCTCCTTCTGTCATTCCCCTCCTTCTGTCATTCCCGCGGAAGCGGGAATCCATCTTCACATGGCAAGGCGGGTGTCGGACAGACACAAACAGACGGATGGATGCTCGGATGGATTCCCGTTTGCACGGGAATGACGGAAAGAAGTCCCCCGACGGAAAGAGGCCCCCCCTTAGTCCCCCCCGGAAGGAGGGAGATATGAAGGAGGGGAGCCGGGCGTCATTCCCCCTCCTTCTGTCATTCCCGCGAAAGCGGGAATCTATCTTCACATGGCAAGGCGGGTGTCGGACAGACACAAACAGACGGATGGATGCTCGGATGGATTCCCGTTTTCACGGGAATGACGAAAAGAAGCCCGATGTGGCAAAGAAGGTCGCTCGCCCTCCTTTTGTCATTCCCCTCCTTCTGTCATTCCCGCGGAAGCGGGAATCCATCTTCACATGGCAAGGCGGGTGTCGGACAGACACAAACAGACGGATGGATGCTCGGATGGATTCCCGTTTGCACGGGAATGACGAAAAGAGGCCCGATGTGGCAAAGAAGGTCATTCCCCCTCCTTCTGTCATTCCCGCGAAAGCGGGAATCCATCTTCACATGGCAAGACGGGTGTCGGACAGACACAAACAGACGGATGGATGCTCGGATGGATTCCCGTTTTCACGGGAATGACGGAAAGAAGCCCAACGTGGCAAAGAAGGTCGCCCACGCTCCTTCTGTCATTCCCCTCCTTCTGTCATTCCCCTCCTTCTGTCATTCCCGCGAAAGCGGGAATCCATCTTCGCATGGCAAGGCGGGTGTCGGACAGACACAAACAGACGGATGGATGCTCGGATGGATTCCCGTTTTCACGGGAATGACGGAAAGAAGTCCCCCGACGGAAAGAGGCCCCCCCTTAGTCCCCCCCGGAAGGAGGGAGATATGAAGGAGGGAGGGAGATATGAAGGAGGGGAGCCGGGCGATCATTCCCAGCGCGCGCCTATGCGCTGTACCCGGCCGGATTGCCGGTCTTCATGGGATTGCCGGTCTTCATGGGATTGCCGGTCTTCTTGAGACAGCACACGCACGGCGCCGTATTCCCCGTCATAGCCCGGCGCGATGGTTACGCGGCCTTCGCGCATGCGTTGAATCGCCGTGGCCAGCAGACGGCCGCCATGCGCTTCCATATCCGCAATGGGCACGTCCATCAGAATGCTGAATTCATTGCCCAACTCCGCAAGCAGCCGATGGTAGGTCCCGGCCACCCCCTTGGTCTTGACCCCGGCGCCGTTGACCTCGGCAATCAACTCAACCAGCGGCACCAGGTGTCGGTACGGCGGCGCGGTGCGGAGCCGGTCGCCGGCCGGCTGATCGGCCAGCGCCTCAACCCGGTGCATGACCCCGCGCGTCACGGACTTGCCGCATTCCGGACACATATGGTTGCGCGTCCTGGTTTCCTGCGGCGACAGACGCACCCGGCAGTTGCGATGCCCGTCATAATGGTACTTGCCTTCCTCGGGGAAAAACTCAATCGTCCCCGGAAACAGCGCGGGGTCGCCACTCGTCAACGCCTGCGTGATGCCGTGGAACGACAAATCGCCGTTCAACACGTTGGCTTCACGGCCCAGCTTGCCGGGCGAATGCGCGTCGGAATTGGAAATCAGAGCAATGCCATCAAGCTGACTCAACCGCCGGTTCATGGGCGGGTCCGAAGACAGCCCGGTTTCAATCGCCCGGATATGCGGCGTCAAGTCCCCAAAACATTCCTCCAGTGAATCAAAGCCAGAGTTTGAACCGAAGACCGAAAAATGCGGCGTCCAGGCATGGGCCGGGACGAACAGGGCCTCCGGCGCGCATGCCAGCATGATGCGCAGCAACTCCTCGCTGTCCAGCCCCAGGATGGGACGGCCGTCCGATTGAAGATTGCCGATGCGCGCCAACCGCTCCGTCATACTCGCCACCGCGCTGAAATCCGGCGCAAAAATCAGGTTATGCACTTTGCGCGTGCGCGCGTGGCGCTTGTAAATACTGCTGATCTCGGACGTCAGCATAAACCGCACATCCGCCCGGCAGGATGCGGGAATGCCGGCATCCACCGCCGCCGCCAGCGCCGGTTTCAGGCGGTACAATCCCGGTTCGGCCGGTTCCAGTTTCTCACGCAATTCGGCACACCAGGCGGGATGCGTGAAGTCGCCGGTCCCAATCACCGTAATGCCTTTGAGCTGCGCCCAGCGATACAGCGTCTCCGGCACCATGTCCTTGCTGACGGCGCGCGAGTAGCGGGAATGAATATGGAGATCGGCGATAAACGGCATGGAATGTTCCCGAAGAATCCGGCCAGTCTACCGGGCGCCGTCACCAGGGGCAAGAAGCGGGCATGACTGCCGGGCCGCTCCCGTGACGAGTGCGACGCCAACCCCATGTGACGAATCTTGACGACACGGCCACCGCGCACACACAATAGACGCATGGATAACACAACGCCAACAGCAGAACAGGATTCACAAAACTGGATACCGCAGCTTCGAGAGCATTACGACCAGGCCGTGCGCCGGTTTGAAGGTGGACAGCGCGGCCCCGAAGCCGTGGTGGGACAGGACGCCCGGACGCTCCTTGATGCCATCGGCGCCTCTGCGCAGGAGCTGTATGATTTTGTTGAGGACGGTGTTGAAGACGGCGAGCCGGATTTTGACACCGTCGCGGCCATCACCGGGGTGCGGCGGTCGTACTTTCTCACGGTGCAGCAGGGACGCCCATCCGGCCACAGGGTGCCATCGGCCACGCTTCCATCCGGGTATGCCGAGTTGGGCGGGTATCGGTGGCTGCCCCGCATCATTGCCAAAGCCCGCGCCAAACTTCGCGGGGAGCTGTCGCCGGATATGATGTTCGGCTGCGGCGCCGACCGGCCGTTCCTGCGGAACGTGCGCATGGCGCCGGCCGAGTTTTTGACCATCGTGTGGAATGCCGGCACGGACGAGCAACGCATCCTGGACGCCGTGCGGGAACAAGCCCCGTAGCGCCGTCTTTCCATTGACAAGGGAGTGCGACATGACGGAGAAAATCCGCAAATCCGACGACGAATGGAAACAACACCTCACCCCCGAACAATACGCCGTCACGCGACAACAAGGCACGGAGCCGGCCTTCAGCGGCGCCTACTGCCACCACAAAGCGAGCGGCGTGTATCATTGCGCATGCTGCGGCGCACCCCTGTTCCGTTCAGACGATAAATTTGATTCCGGCACCGGCTGGCCGAGTTTCACGCAACCTGCGCAAGCGGAGGCCATGGACACCACCGCCGACCACAGCCACGGCATGACCCGCGTGGAAGCCACCTGCCGTCGCTGCGACGCCCACCTCGGCCACGTCTTTGACGACGGCCCGCCATCTACGGGGCAACGCTTTTGTATTAATTCGGTGGCTTTGGAGTTTAGGGGGGGAGAGGGGGATTAGAAAGGATTTGATCTTTCGCTGGCAGCGTGTGTGCCTCAATCAGTGACAGTGCCGGGTTAAGAGATAGACCCGCCTCACCTCAATTCAAACATCGTTGATCGGGATAGCGGGAAGATTAGAATTCTCGCCCACATTGAAAGATGTGGGCGCTACCGGAGCACGGACATTCCTGTCCGTGGCCAGTCTTTGAACCGTTTCAATCCTCGCCCACCCCGAAAGGTGGGCGCTACGTGTCACACCGGTAACAAATTCCCCTGTCAACGTGTTTCAATCCTCGCCCACCCCGAAAGGTGGGCGCTACAACCTGGCGCCGCCCACGACAAGCCCGAACGTGATCGTTTCAATCCTCGCCCACCCCGAAAGGTGGGCGCTACACCACAGCGGTCCACATCATCGCAGACGTCCTGCTGTTTCAATCCTCGCCCACCCCGAAAGGTGGGCGCTACTCGTATATCGTTTGTCGGTCGTGGCAAAGCCTTCGTTTCAATCCTCGCCCACCCCGAAAGGTGGGCGCTACTGTGTGAAATTGGAAAAGACATCAAACGACTGCTGTTTCAATCCTCGCCCACCCCGAAAGGTGGGCGCTACGGGAAACCCATCGCTAGTCTGTCCTGAATCCAGTGGTTTCAATCCTCGCCCACCCCGAAAGGTGGGCGCTACGGCTTCCTTCTGCTTCAAACCCCATGCGCTAACCGGTTTCAATCCTCGCCCACCCCGAAAGGTGGGCGCTACCGTCTTCGTCCGCCCACTCATACGTCCGGCCGTCGTTTCAATCCTCGCCCACCCCGAAAGGTGGGCGCTACCCGGGATCACTCGGAGCGTGACCCCGCCGTCCTCTGTTTCAATCCTCGCCCACCCCGAAAGGTGGGCGCTACCAGCGGCTGATTGAGATTATCCAATCACCGTTATCGTTTCAATCCTCGCCCACCCCGAAAGGTGGGCGCTACCATACGTAAAATGTAATCCGCCATCATCAGCATTGTTTCAATCCTCGCCCACCCCGAAAGGTGGGCGCTACCTTTTTGCGTCCACCTCTTCGCGTGCCGGCCATGCGTTTCAATCCTCGCCCACCCCGAAAGGTGGGCGCTACGCCTCAAAGCCTCAAAATACCACCAATATTGCACTCTGTTTCAATCCTCGCCCACCCCGAAAGGTGGGCGCTACGGCATATACCAAACAACACGACATTCCCGCTATGGCGTTTCAATCCTCGCCCACCCCGAAAGGTGGGCGCTACATTAAGCTGACTTGTGACGGTAACCCCTGGCACGTGTTTCAATCCTCGCCCACCCCGAAAGGTGGGCGCTACAGACGACGCAAATCTAACGGTGGGACAAATAAGAGGTTTCAATCCTCGCCCACCCCGAAAGGTGGGCGCTACGCATCAATTCGTCGCGTGATGTTAGTGTCGTAGCCCGTTTCAATCCTCGCCCACCCCGAAAGGTGGGCGCTACGTGCTACCGGTAGTGGCCGGCGATAAAATCAATATGTTTCAATCCTCGCCCACCCCGAAAGGTGGGCGCTACAGATTGTACGGGTACAGATGCGCATGGCCAAAAAGTTTCAATCCTCGCCCACCCCGAAAGGTGGGCGCTACTGTTTGTAGGTGTCCGATTGCGCCGGCCTGAAAACTGTTTCAATCCTCGCCCACCCCGAAAGGTGGGCGCTACTGGATATCCTGCTGTCTTGGTGGTAAACAACAAAAGGTTTCAATCCTCGCCCACCCCGAAAGGTGGGCGCTACAGGAGGGGGAACAGGCGCAACGGTGGGACAATCAGAGTTTCAATCCTCGCCCACCCCGAAAGGTGGGCGCTACTCAACGCCATCGCGGGATATATAGGCAAATATATGTTTCAATCCTCGCCCACCCCGAAAGGTGGGCGCTACAAGTGGTAACATGGATTACCTAGGCTGGCACGTTGTTTCAATCCTCGCCCACCCCGAAAGGTGGGCGCTACACTTTACGATCCAGCTCAAGGACACGGTCAGCCTGGGTTTCAATCCTCGCCCACCCCGAAAGGTGGGCGCTACGTTGAGCACGACGATACAGATATTCCGCCTCGTTCTGGTGTTTCAATCCTCGCCCACCCCGAAAGGTGGGCGCTACACGTTCGCCTTGTTCAGTGACGGCGAGATACGAGTGTTTCAATCCTCGCCCACCCCGAAAGGTGGGCGCTACAGGCGGAATCTGCTGCCGCGTCCGTCGGTGTCCGCGTTTCAATCCTCGCCCACCCCGAAAGGTGGGCGCTACATAGGTTTGCCACAGCTTTGAGGGTGGGGGATGATGTTTCAATCCTCGCCCACCCCGAAAGGTGGGCGCTACTCGGGCAGAGTTATTTGTTTGACCCCTCGCGTGTGTTTCAATCCTCGCCCACCCCGAAAGGTGGGCGCTACCGGCGCGGTGTGTGGTTACGTGTCAAAATATATCTTGTTTCAATCCTCGCCCACCCCGAAAGGTGGGCGCTACAACGGTGCATAGGCCGACGATCCCGGACGCGCCCTGTTTCAATCCTCGCCCACCCCGAAAGGTGGGCGCTACGCCACAATCACGCAGGAAGAAGGCAACATCGCCAGTAGTTTCAATCCTCGCCCACCCCGAAAGGTGGGCGCTACTCGTCAATCGGGCCAGAAGACCCGCAGAGGGTATATGTTTCAATCCTCGCCCACCCCGAAAGGTGGGCGCTACAGCCGATAAAATGTCAAGACAGCGCGGCGATTGCGTTTCAATCCTCGCCCACCCCGAAAGGTGGGCGCTACAAGCCGATAAAATGTCAGGACAGCGCGGCAATCGCGTTTCAATCCTCGCCCACCCCGAAAGGTGGGCGCTACTACCCGAAGATGATTTTTCCATAGACCGCAAACTGTTTCAATCCTCGCCCACCCCGAAAGGTGGGCGCTACTGTGAAGCTATGGCAAGAAACATTAAGGAAGGAGGGTTTCAATCCTCGCCCACCCCGAAAGGTGGGCGCTACACTCGCCTGGCTGGGAACAGACAAAAGAGAAATCAGTTTCAATCCTCGCCCACCCCGAAAGGTGGGCGCTACCGGGCGGTGCAATTCCTCTCACGGAATCGTGTCGCGGTTTCAATCCTCGCCCACCCCGAAAGGTGGGCGCTACGACCTTCGGCAGGATATTTTTGTTAGGTGCTTTGAGTTTCAATCCTCGCCCACCCCGAAAGGTGGGCGCTACACTTTGCTCACATGGTCGGCAACAATCGGGCAAATGTTTCAATCCTCGCCCACCCCGAAAGGTGGGCGCTACGATAGTGTAGCGTTTGTCACTGGAGGCAAAGCCTTCGTTTCAATCCTCGCCCACCCCGAAAGGTGGGCGCTACGCGGTCCAGACAAGCCGCTCGCGCGTCGGCGACATGTTTCAATCCTCGCCCACCCCGAAAGGTGGGCGCTACGTCGCCGATGCCGTCATATGTGACGCCGTCGAAAGTGTTTCAATCCTCGCCCACCCCGAAAGGTGGGCGCTACGTGGTCCAGTCCGGCGATCCGGCAGGGCGGGTGAGTTTCAATCCTCGCCCACCCCGAAAGGTGGGCGCTACTGTTGTGTCCTCGCCTTTCCGACGTCGGATGCCTTGTTTCAATCCTCGCCCACCCCGAAAGGTGGGCGCTACGGCAGTGGCCGGGGTGACGCTCGGTGTGACCAATTGGTTTCAATCCTCGCCCACCCCGAAAGGTGGGCGCTACTCGCAAGGCCCGGCGCTGATGGCGACAACAAGCTCTGCGTTTCAATCCTCGCCCACCCCGAAAGGTGGGCGCTACTCTGATTATCACGATCTTCAGGGCTTTCCTTTCCTGTTTCAATCCTCGCCCACCCCGAAAGGTGGGCGCTACGACCGTAGGCTCTGCGTAGGTGGCGCAAACAACCGGTTTCAATCCTCGCCCACCCCGAAAGGTGGGCGCTACGTTCCATCAACGGGTGTTTATGTTGCGTGACCTCGTGTTTCAATCCTCGCCCACCCCGAAAGGTGGGCGCTACGTTACTTGCGTCTGACAGAGCCTCGCCTGATCGAAGTTTCAATCCTCGCCCACCCCGAAAGGTGGGCGCTACATCCAAGCCGCGCTTCATGCTTTGGTTCACTGAATGTTTCAATCCTCGCCCACCCCGAAAGGTGGGCGCTACCTCATGGCCGCGCGCAATCCATACACGGCAAGCCGGTTTCAATCCTCGCCCACCCCGAAAGGTGGGCGCTACGATGGATTGGACACGAATGTGTCCGGTCTGACAAAAGTTTCAATCCTCGCCCACCCCGAAAGGTGGGCGCTACCCAGCCCCGCGGTGTTGAAACACATGGTGGCCGTGTTTCAATCCTCGCCCACCCCGAAAGGTGGGCGCTACTAAGGGTTGACTAAGGGTTGACAATGGGCATGGCGGTTTCAATCCTCGCCCACCCCGAAAGGTGGGCGCTACACGGCAAAATGCCGGATTGCATGGCCAGCAGTGAGTTTCAATCCTCGCCCACCCCGAAAGGTGGGCGCTACGAGGAGAGACAGAACAATGGAAGATGAACTGCTAGAGTTTCAATCCTCGCCCACCCCGAAAGGTGGGCGCTACGCGGCGGGTATCGGAGAATTGCGGGGTACGTCAAGACGTTTCAATCCTCGCCCACCCCGAAAGGTGGGCGCTACTTTTCCCGAGTATGTTCCGAGTCCTGCATCATCTGTTGTTTCAATCCTCGCCCACCCCGAAAGGTGGGCGCTACTGCAATACAAAAATCTGCCAAACTTTCAGACGATTAACATATCAATCTGGCGAACATCCTTTCGTATCTAATAATCTGTATCCCATTTGGTCAGCCACATGCTCTATTCACTAATGAAATCAACATGTTTTCTCACGCGCGAACCTCCCAGGGTTTTGCAATCGCTTTAGGTTCGCGCTTACAACACCAGTGGTCCTTCAAAATCCACCGCAGTATCAATGCCATAAATTTTCATGTAATGCTCCTTTGGGTTCGCAAGCCGATAAAAGCGCAAGCTGTCTTCCTTTTCGTTCATAAGCTTGACTAACCGCCTGGTCAATTCCTCGTGTTGCATTTCATTCACTGTACATTCAAACACGGATTTTTGGACACGTTGCCCAAAGTCCTGACAGGCTTCGGCAATTTTCCGCAACCGTTTTTTCCCCGCAGCCGTCTCTGTCGAAACATCATAGGTCACCAGAATATGCATGCTCGTCATCTTTACCGGAGGATAAATGCGATATAGGCATCCATATCTTTTCTAAGCGTCCTCGCCAGTAACCGGGCCTGCACATGCGGCACAACTCCCAGCGGCATTTTTTGATCCAAGACGGGATGCGTGATTTCTTCTTGCTTCCGTTTCTGGTATGCCACGACGACAGCCTTACGACCTTCATCGTGTAAATGCACGGCCCCACCCGGCCGCACCAGAAAATCCTGCGACGTAATTTGTCGCCGGTTGATCAGCGTCAACGCCAGCCGATCCGCCAGGGCACAGCGAAATTCTTCCATTAAATCCAGCGCGAGTGCGGCCCGTCCGGGCCGGAGGGCATGAAGAAAGCCAACTTGCGGATCCAGTCCCACACTTTCCGCCGCCGCCACGCAATCATTCATCAAGAGGGCATAGAGAAACGACAGGAGAGCATTCAACGGATCCAACGGCGGTCTGCGGCTTCGACCATTCATGGTGAAGGTGTCCCGATCAACCGTGACCAGTCGATCCACAACCGAGAAATACGCACGCGCCGCCTCTCCTTCAAGTCCCCTCACGGTGTCCAAATCCTCACAGGTTGGCAACCGCTGAATGCTTCGGGCCAACACTGCCGCCGTGGTTCGCAACGTGTCACCATAGTCATTGCCGGTCACCTCCCTCGCCCCTCTGAGCAACACATGGCGAGCATTTTGGATTTTGCCCGCAACCATATTTCTGGCAATAGCCAGCGTCAGCGGCGGACTTAACGAGGCTTCGTGTTGGGCGCGACGCAACAGGACGTTTCCCGACACCGGGCCTTCCGCCCGCGCCTTAAACCGACCGTGACGGTCAAGCCAGACTACGGAGCGGCCTTCGTCCGCGCATCGATGAATGACCGCCGGGCTCATCATCACGTCCCCGAAACACACGACGCTGCCCAGGTGGTGAAGCGGCACCTGCAACTTCGTTTTCCGGTCAACTTCGACTTTCAGCGTGCCATGGTCGGCACGGATATAGGCGCCCTCCGTCGTCACGTACAGCGTATTCAGAAATTGATGCATGAGATACCTTAGAGGCTGGTCACATCAAACAGACTGGCGAGTAGACGGCGTTCACGACTCTGCCCTTCGCTTACCTGGGGCATGCACGCTTCTTTGAGTGAACATTTGTCACAGCGCCGGTCGTGAACCGGTGGGGGCAACTTGTACTCGGTCAACAGGATTCGGACGGCCGCAATGGCCTCTTTGACGCGCGCTCGCAAGTCCGGGGTAAACATCACTTCTCTGCGGCGGCGGGATTGATGATGAAAGATGGCGCCCCGCGGAACCGCCTGGCCCGTCATCTCTTCCAGGCACAGGGCCTGGGCACAAACTTGGAGATCGTCGTGCTCGCGCTGGCGACGCGGCCCGGATTTATACTCCACCGGATAGGGGACGTTGCCATGGAACTCCACCACATCCGCTTTCCCAACCACGCCAAGTTTTTTTGACCAAAGAGGCAGGGCACGTTCAATGCGAACGCCCGGCTGAATTTCAGTTTTGACCTCATCTACGAGTTTATGAACCGCCCGCCCCCGCATGGTGTACAGATTTTCCTCAAAGGTCTGCTCCACATGAATCAACGCGCACTGCCTGGGGCAGTAGCTCCAGTGTTGGAGAGCCGAGAGCATGACAGGGGCTGGTTCACCGTCCATCTCAAGTTATTCTACGTTACCAATCAGAACCCAGGAATTTCTTCAGGAGTAAGACCTTCAAGATGGACAAACTTGATATTACCATCAGGCTGAACGGTCAGTGCGTGATGTACTTTAGCAGAGGAATACTGCCCAGATTTACAGTTATGTTCCCACCAGATTACTTTCAACACTTCCATGCTTCCTTCGGGCCGAGCAGATGACGCATCATTCTCAAATAGTATCGGCAATACTTTTTTGATAGCACCGGCATCTTCAGCGCTGAATCCCGTCTTTTCTGCCAATTGCGGATTCATGCTACCGTAAAAAACATAAATGCCACGGTCAACTCGATGCTTCATCCCCATTGTATCTGAACTTCTCTTTCCGCCTTTCGTGTCTTTTCCGCTGACGCTCTTGGTGATTTGCGTGCTTGTTACCACCTGACTAATTGGCTCTATGCTAAACGCCGAATGTATGGAAACGGGACCTCGAATGCCAATGGAGACCCCGCCGGTATCATCCGAGTTATCCTCATCCCCATTTTTGTTCCCTTTAGACTTTGGCAGGGCAAACAATTGACCAAAAGCACGCACATCGAACCATTTTTCACACGCCAGTCCGGATGTTTCCTTTGACCCGAATTTCTTTCCCAAGGCACCCTTTGCTCTCTCTTCGATACTCGTATGGTTATCGTTTTTGCGGTCATCCGACTGAATAAGAATATTCTCTCCTTTTTCTTGCAAACGGTCACGAATTTTTCTCTTGATACAGACATCGGTTACTTCACCGTACCCCTCATAGTCAATGCGTGGACGATTGCCATTCAGTGGGTCTCCATTGGGATTCGCCTTCGTCACTTGGAAAACAACGGCAAAATCAATCTTCTTTTCAAGCGTAATCATAGATTCTCCTTAGCGTGTTGGGTTGCTATGATCTCCTTCACTATTTTCCTTTTGTACATCCTCGCGTCCTGCATCAGCCTTTTCGAACAATTTTTTTCGTTGGCAGTGATAACCCAACAGAAACTCTCCTGTTAGAGCAGTATCGTCAGTGAAATTATTGCCCAAAGCACAGACAACCTCATCCAACAATTTATCTCTCTTGTGCAGAAAACCAGCAAATTTCTCCGATGAGCGCAAGCGAGATTTATATGGATTCAAGGCCAGTTCGATATTTTTCCATGTAGAGTACGGTCTGTCTGAAAAACGCTGCATCAGTTTAGATGCTGTCGTATCCCGATTTTTCTCCCCGGTGTTTGTGTTTTTCAGGGCAAAGTTCTCAATGTTCTCTGCAATCGCCAACAAACACCCGTAAAGATAATCCCGAGTCGTTCGGTCAGTTTCCAATACCATTTTGTAGCCCCTTTCCTTGAAATAATATCCTCTGAATAACGCGCAGGCTATTCCTAAAAATTTTTCAAATTCCCCAGCTTTCAGACCAGATCGATTACACGTTCGGTGCATTATTGATTCTATCAAATCGCGGGGCAGAACCTGGCCGTCAATAATGCAAGACAACAGTCGCTCCACTGTCGCCTTATGCAATTTCTTTGAAGTCTTGCCCTTCAATGATCCATGGACAGCTTTGGCAATCTCATCGGGAGATGGTGCTCCAACAAACTTGATCCTCTTAGAATATTCCTGGTGCCACGCAAACGCTTCATGCCATGCCTGCACACGGGCAAGAAAATCTGATCCAGTTAGCTCACGGTAGTAGGTAAGAGCCATACGACCCGGTGTAGCCGAATCCAAGCCTATGATCACGATGTCGTTGGTCGATCCTAGTTTTTTTTGATAGCCTGCGATAAAGGCATTGAGACGGTGCGCAAAAGCTTCCCCTGCATCACTCTGAATCCGGGTCGTTTTCTCGGTTTCGTCAGCATCCAACCCAAACAATTCGCTAGAATTTCTCCATGGATCTGGCACATTTTCGCCACTCACGGCCCAAGCAACAAAGACTTGGTCGCCGTTGCGGAAGCCTTGTCGAGCAATCAGCCACCGTAAAGCGTTATGAGCTTTCTGTGTGACCTCAAGGCCAACCCCACAAGCCTGGTCCGAGTCCGCGAATCTTCCTCGAAAAGTGTAAACACTGTTATCATTGGAAGAAATAATCTTGGCTTTGTCTGCACCATGTCGAATCTTCGCTGGATGTTGCTCAGCCAAAATCACTTCCTCACCCGTCACCATACACAAACCACGGCTTGTTCGCATACTATCGTAATAAGCAATCCACGAATCAATTAAATTTTGGTCCTGCCCAGTGAGGGTCTGCGGATCTCCTGGACATTCAACCTTCCAGCGAATGAAAGCATTCTCCGGACTCTGTTGACCAGGCATGGCTTTAAAAATCGGCGGCGTGTCCCGCTTGTTGTCTTTCCACGTTTTCAGGAGTTTCCCTAGAGGATTTTTTGCCTCAAAGGGTGTATCGGAATATAAAATCTGCTCGTTCAAAAGATCAGCAATAATACTGCGCTTTTCAACATACTTGAGAATTGCGGTTAGTTTCGGATGGCCGCCTTGCGGTGATTCACACCAGGACTTCAACATTTCCCAATACGCTTCATGCGGTTCCTCTGGTCTTCTGGCGAAACCAGATGTTACTTCTCCTCCAAATCTCAAAAAATCTCCTGCAACATATTGCAATTTGTCGCACAGAGGATGGTTCACAGGTTTTATGCCAGACCTTCCTCCTGAAGCTTCCGTACACGGCACCAACGTCTGTTGATCATCCTTATCGGTAATTACTCTGGCACGCCGGAAATTGCCTTCATTATCAATGGAAATTTCAATATGTGCCTGTTGGTTCGTATGGCATACCGGTAATGGCGGTTTGCTGGAGAATTGCGGCGCATCGGCACACTGTTCGTATGTTTCGTATAACTTATGGATCCAACTCATGTCAGCAGTCCTTTTTCTGCCAAGCCCGTGAAATTAGTTTCCCGTGTAAATATTTTTCGTTTCATGTCCCTGACCTTCTTTTTGACCTGGCATGCTTCCGGACGAATAAATCTAACCACGCCATCAACCATGGTCGGCCACCAGAAACGGGTAGACAATTCATCCCTGCCTGTTTCATCGGGATAATCAAACCCATGCAACATCAACCCAAAGGCGAGTTCGCCTTCATCATCGTAAGCCCCATGCCCACCCTTAAAATCACACGGCTCAACATAGCCTTGACAGTCACGGGTGCCAAGGAAAATGTCCTGTCGTCCTCCTCGTTCCAGCATCCGTTTCGCAATAAGATGATGCTTTGATTCATTGCGGTCATCGGTCAATTCGGGTCGGTAGGCATTCCATTCAAAATGCGCCTTCACCTGATATTCAACGTCCATAAGAAAAGTGTAAATCGCCAACGTATTCCCACCAGAAAAGTCCAAGGGCTTCGTGCCCTTGGTCTGAGTGCGAATGCGTTTCATTACGCGCACTTCGTCGATTATCCAAATAAACGTGGGCTTCCAATAGATGGACTTCGCAATCCCTTTCAAAGCCTCATAGGTCGGGATGTGATAAGAACACTTCTCTCCACCAATCTTGGTCAACGGGTCTGTGAACAATGCGAAGCGTCCCCACACTTTGAATGCAATGTCACTGTTCATTGAATCAGACATACAGCGTCTCCATGGTTCCGTCAGATGTTGTGGTCAGCCCGAAGTATTGATTGTAGTAGCGGGCATCAGAAAGGTAAAGAATATCAATGTTTTCCTGAACTTGACAAATCGCCCCGTCTCTCTGCATTTGATTCAAGGTGTTGGGAAAGACATTGACTGTATATTGTTGAGCCTGACGCAAAAGCTTGAATGCCTTCTCGGTATCTGATGCCGAGCAAAGATCGCCGATCAACTTCGTACCATATTTTCCATAAGGAACAATAACGCCGCGCGTCGGCGTATCAATGGCCTTGAATGCTTTGGCAGCGGACATAAACGATTGGCGAAGATAGATGTTGGGAGCCTTACGATTACGGCCACAATATTCACTGCAAGCAGCACTATTAACCGATAACAGATTCAGCAACGTGTCGTTACGACCAATATTAACCGATAACAGATTCAGCAACATGTCGTTACGATCAATAGGGTAGCTCATTTTTTCCGCTCTGGAAAAGAAGTAATAGTGAAAATAAAGTTCCATTGCTTGCGGGTCCAGAATATCCCCATTAAATTCGGCTAAGACCCGTTCGGCATTCTCACGACCACATTTAATATCTTCGAGACTATCCAGGTTCTCATCAGCCGGATTAACGACATGCACCCGACCAATTTTTCGAAGCTGGTTTCGATTACATCGACCGGCAGCTTGAGCAATCGAGTCCAGACCTGCCGTAAACCGTATGACGGCACCGAAATCAATATCCACACCAGCTTCAATTAATTGCGTACTGAAACATATCACCTGGGAACCAGGAGGGGTCAACAGATTCTGTATGCGTTCCAGAATTTCTTTACGGTGGGCCGGGCACATGTTCGTGCTGAGATGGTAAGTCGGGACATCCTTCTTCGCCTGACAAAGCTTAAAAAGGGCCTGTGCTGATTTCTTCGTATTCACAATTACAAGACAACTGTCGACCTTATCAACTTCTTCAAAAACGAGGTGAATAATTTCCTCATTCGTCCACCCTCCTGGCTTGCGTTGATTTCGCACATCAACCCGTTTCAGATTTTCGAAGAGTCGCTTCACGTCCGGCATAATTTCGTTGTCTTCCGAAAACCGCATTGCCCCCTTGTTCTTATCAACTCGATTCAAGAGGGGTTGAGTAGCCGTGCAGAGCACGGCAGTACTGCCGCAATGCTCAACGAGAAAATTGACGGCATTGTTGAAGAGATGCACACAATTGACGGGCACGGTCTGAACTTCATCAAAGACGATAACGGCGTTTGCAAGTTGGTGCATTCTCCTTGCACCGCGCGTACCGGCACCAAAGAGAACATCAAGAAATTGCACGCTCGTTGTGTAAATCACTGGAGCATCCCAGTTCTCGGTTAGTATCTTTTCTTGCCAGCCTTGGCTTTCCGGGGTGAGGTTAGAATGATGTTCCAGCACAATTCGTCCATGGTCTTCTTGGGAAGGTTCAAGAATTTTGCGAACGACATTGGCATTCTGATCTATGATCGTCGTATAAGGAATAACGTAGATGATCCGGTCCATTTCCCACTGCTTCGCATGATGCAATGCAAACCGAAGACTGGCGAGTGTCTTGCCGCCCCCTGTCGGCACAGTCAGTGTATAGATCCCCTTAGCAGACGAAGCCCTTTCTCTACTGTGGTCTGAAATGTCTCGCCTGGTTTTGTCGATCTGCCTTTGAGTTTTAAACTCTTGCAGTCTTCGCTCAAGACGTTTGATCAGCAAATCCCAACTGGCATATTGCCCGCCAGGACGATTTTTTGCTGCCTGTGGATTTTCAAAGTCGGCTGTATTGATACGGTCCGCATCAATCAAGCAACTAAAAAGAAAACGGACAAGGAGGCCTATTTTGAACTGAACAATTTCGTTGTCGTCTGTTCCCCCATCACGACGCACTATTTGCTCGATTGATTCCTTTAGGCCATCAATCAACTTTGGGTCATCTCGTAATTTATCAAATCGTTTCTTGATTGAGTCGTCAATTTTTTCGAAGACTTCAGAGAAATTGGTTCGAGAATCTACCTTGTTCATTCGTCTTGTAAAGTTATCCTCAACAGGGCCACTCGTGTCCGAGGACAGGCAATCAATCAACCCTGAATGATGGGAAGCGATGCACAGAGCAAGGATCTGGCCAACAAGTTCCCCTAATTTACTTCGCTTAGTCAGATCCCGCCAAATAAGCTGTGCCCCTGCCGTGGAATGATCCACTTTGCCCTTGATCCCCTCTGCGTTGACAAAGTCTTCATCTTCATCTTGGTTGTATATGCCAACGGCGGATTTAAGATAGTCTTGAAACTGCTTGCTATATTTTCCTAAATCATGGAGCAACCCTATAATCTCGCCTTGTTCCTTTAGGCCAATTTTGCCAGAAAAAATCTTGGAAACGGCAGCGACTTCAAGCAAATGGTGTTCAAGACTTTGCTGAGCTCTATCGGCTTTTCGCTGGTGAGCAATATAAAAAGACTCACGCATGTTATTTTCCATTCTCACACTTTTATACCCTTTCGCTATGTTGGGGAATGCGCTTTATTTTGCAAACCCAAGCCGGGCACGACAGCGGCTCCGCCTTCCAGGGCGACATCCCACCTGACGACTGGAGTCTTTGATTTACATGGCACGATGAAAGGTGCCAGAGTATACTCCTTCATGGCCCCAGGCAAAACCCGCCGCACGGACGGCTTCATCTTCGGAACGCTCTCGCCGATTGCGGTATCCGCACACGGATTGCAGCGAGCATGCAATACAACGTGATTGACATCGACAAACCCGGCGTACAGCAGACCATGATTCCCCCGCAACACGTCATCACGCGAGGATACCAATGACGGTTTCGCCTCTCCGATTACCCGGCCGGTTTCTGCCGGTTGGCCTTGTTGCCGTGATCTTGCTGCTCGCGGCGCTCTGGATGGCCCGGTCGGGGCCGCCGCCTTGTGACCCGCAGGAGGCGGAAGCCGCATTGGCACATGCCGCCGACCGCGGCATCCACGGCGCGAACCGCCCGCCAAGCCTGTCAAACCTGTTGTGGGTCCACGTCGGTCCCCGATGGCACGCGCTCCCACTCGCCGATAAACACGCGCTTGACAGGATTGTCCGCTGCGCCGCGAGAACGATTGACGACCAGGGACAACCCACGTGGCAGGCGGCCTACTATGACCAACAGACCGGGAACATGGTCGCGCTGACAAGCCGGCGGTACGGGTTCCGTTTGCAGACGGCTGCATCACCCCGGACGCTGTGATGCTTGTGTCCTGATCCGCCATGCCATGTTCCGAACACGCCTCCCGCTCCGCACCCGCCCCTCCCCTCTTTCTGTCATCGTTCCATGGTATAATCTGGATGTTGTGCGTATTCTTATTGTTGAAGACGAACTCAAAGTCGCCTCGTTCATTCGCCGCGCGCTGGAAGAGGAAAGTTATGCCGTGGACGTGTGTTTTGACGGCATCCAGGGGCGGGACCTGGCTTCGGAGGTCGACTATGATCTGATTATTCTTGATCTTATGCTCCCCGGCCTGTCGGGCATGGACGCGCTGAAAGCCATGCGGGACGCCAGGGTCGGCGCGCCGGTTCTCATTTTAACCGCTCGCTCCAAAGTGGAACAGCGCGTGAAAGGGCTTGATGCCGGCGCGGATGATTATCTCACTAAACCGTTTGCTATTGAAGAATTGCTGGCCAGGGTCCGTGTCCTGTTGCGCCGCGGCGGCGGCGATACGGCCGGCGTGTTGCAAATTGACGATTTGCTCTTGAACCCCATGACCCGCGACGTTACACGAGGCGGGCAGCGGATTGAGCTGACTTCCAAGGAATATGCGCTGCTGGAATACATGATGCGGAACGCGGGTCGCGTGCTCACGCGCCCGATGATTGCCGAGCACGTGTGGGATCTTGATTTTGACACGTTCACGAATGTCATTGACGTCTATATCAATTATCTTCGGAACAAAATAGACCGGGATCATGCACGCGGACTCATCCATACCGTCCGGGGCAGCGGCTACACTCTGAAGGCGGCCGATGGCTAATACGTCCATCCGCGTCCGGTTGACGATTTGGTATGGCGGCGTTCTCGTCTTTATTCTGATGCTCCTGGCCGGCGCGCTGTACGTGGTCATGTCGCGGTCGCTGCAGGAACACGTGGACCACTCCCTGGAGGAAGCCGCCATTGCCGCCGCCAAATCCCTTGAAGAACACCGCTTTGGCCCGTACCTGCTGCTGGACGACCTGCCGCATTCGTTTCCCAGGCTCGCGCTCATTGACAATTTCTTTCATATCTTTGGCCCGCAAGGCCAAATCACGCTCCAGTCCGCCAACATTTCAACGCGCAACATTCCCTTGAGTCTCACGGCCCGGGACTCGGCCCTTCAGGGCAATGGCACGTTTGAAACCGTCCGGTTCAAGGATGAAATTCCCGTCCGGTTGTTGTCGTATCCCATTCAACATGGCAACGCGCTCGTCAACATTATGCGCGTCGGCACGTCCCTTCGGCCCAGCGAAACCATGCTGTCCCGCCTGGTGTTTGTCCTGCTCATCGGCGCTCCGTTGGCGGTGGCCGTGAGTATGTTGGGCGGCTGGTTTCTGGCGGGACGTGCTTTGCGGCCGGTTGATGCCATGACACTGGCCGCCCAACGCATTGCGGGGGGCGACCTGACCCAGCGTATTCACACCACCTCGCAGGATGAAATCGGCCGCCTGGCTTCCACGTTCAACGACATGATTGCCAGGCTTGAAACGTCCATCCGGCAAACCCGCCAGTTCAGCGCCGATGCGTCGCACGAATTACGCACCCCGTTGACGATTATCAAGGGCGAAGCGGAATTGGCGTTGCGGAAATCCCGTTCGCCCAACGTCTACCGGGAGGTGCTGGAAAGCAACCTGGAAGAAATTGACCGGATGAGCCGCATTGTGGAGGAGCTCCTGTTTCTCTCACGGGCCGATCTCGGAGAGGTGACCATGGCGTCGGCCCCCGTGCAGCTTGATACGCTGGTGCGGGAAATTCAGTCGCAGGCCATGGTGCTCGGACAGGAGCGGGACGTTCACACTATCCTGGAACACGTGGAACCGGCACAGGTGCTGGGAGACGAATGGCGGCTGCGGGAGCTGTTCCTTAACGTCGTCGACAACGCCGTGAAGTATTCACCGCCACGGGGCACCGTGCATATCAGTCTCACCGTCACACGGGGCAGCGCCCTGGTGCTGGTCCGGGATCATGGCATTGGTATTGCGTCGGATGAACACGGCGTTATCTTTGACCGGTTTTATCGAACCGACGCGGCACGTGCCCATGCGCAGGAAGGCACGGGGCTTGGACTCGCGATCTGCAATTGGATTGCGGAAGCGCACCACGGCGCTATTCAGGTTGAAAGCGTCTTTGGCGAGGGCTCCCGCTTTACTATTATTCTTCCCCTGCTGTCCCCTGTTGTTCCCGGCTGACGCCGCCCGCGCGTTGTGATGCCGGCGGCGCGATGATCCGCACCGGCTGACTCACGCACCCAACTCTCCCGCTCCATCAACGGCCACCGCCACGCGTTCACCGCTCACCGCTCACCGGCGCACACCCGTACACCGGCGCTGTCGTACCGCCACGCCCCCTGTCCGGCGATTCGCCGAACGTGGGGCGTTCCCGAAGCGGCCGTCTCCCGCCTCGCGTGCTTCCGGGTTAGAATTTTTTAATCCGCGATTAATTTTCCTTTCATCTACCCGTGGTAAAAACCGTTCAAGCCAGACATGAACAGGATCATCGTTCTTACAAAGGAGAGGAAACCATGAAACAACCGTTGCACAGTCCATCATCCGCATCCACCGCCGCACCACGGGGCACATCCAGGGGCCTGGCGGGCCTTGCGGTGTGCGTCGCCTTTTCGGGAATCCTGGTGGCCGCTTTTGCGGTCGGCGCGACGGGATCCCCCGCGCCCTCCAGTGGTGCCATGCCGCAGGTCAACCTCAACCGCACCGACGCGCCGATGCGGTCCGGATTCTCGCAGCTTGTGAAAACGGTCAGGCCCGCTGTCGTCAATATCACGACTTCCAGTGTCAGGCACGCCGGAGCGGCGGAGGCGCCGTCGCACGGACAACCCGGGTGGTTTGGCCAGGAGCCGCAGGGTAGAAACTTTTTTGGGATGCCTCCCTTCCCCGCCCCGAGGCAGGGCCCGCGAGCGATGGGCATGGGCTCCGGGTCATCGTGAGTCCGGACGGATACGTGGTCACCAACCACCACGTGATCGCGGGGGCGAACAGCGTGACCGTGACCTTGCTTGATAAACGCACGTTTGCCGGAACGATTGTGGGAAGCGATCCGCAAACGGATTTGGCCGTGCTGAAAATTCAGGGCGAAGACCTGCCCTTTGTTTCCTGGGGCGATTCATCTTCTCTTGAGGTCGGCGATTATGTCCTTGCGGTCGGGAGTCCGTTTGGTCTGCGCTCCACCGTGACGCAAGGCATTGTGAGCGCCAAGGGGCGCGGCGGCATGGGTATCACCCGGTATGAAGATTTTATTCAAACCGATGCCGCGATTAATCCGGGGAACTCCGGCGGCGCGCTGGTCAACATGCGCGGCGAACTGGTCGGTATCAACACCGCCATTCTTTCAAGAACGGGCGGGTCCCAGGGTGTGGGGTTTGCCGTGCCTGCCAGCATCGGCCAACACGTCTATACCAACCTGGTGGAGACTGGAACCGTGACGCGGGGATTTCTGGGTGTCGGGATTCAGGCCGTCACTCCTGACCTCGCTCGCTCGTTTGGACTGGACCACCCCGTCGGCGCCATTGTGACCGACGTTCAGGATGCCAGCCCGGCAGCGCGCGGCGGACTCCGGCGCGGAGACACCGTGATTCGTTACGAGGCACAGCCCATCGCCACCCCGCGGGATTTGCAGCGCGCGGTGACGACCACTCCCGTTGGGACGGACGTCACGATGACCGTGATGCGTGACGGAGTAGCACAGACCGTGCCCGTGACGATTATGAAACATCCGATGAGCCAACCACTGGCCGCCACGACGTCACCCGATGCCGGGGCACGCCTGGCGGGGCTGTCGGTGGAGGATCTCACGCCGTCCCTGGCCCGGCGGCTTGGCGTTGATGACCAGGTGACGGGCGTGGTGATTACCGATATTCGCGCCGGCAGCCGATCCGGGGAAGCCGGTCTGCTGCAAGGCGACATTATTCGCGAGATCAACCGTCAACCGGTGTCATCCCTGAATACTTTTCAGCAGGCCGTGGCGGCGTTGCCGAATGATCAACCGGTGTTACTGTTTATTCATCGCCGGGGTATGCCCCTTTTTCTCACGGTCAAGGTGTGAACACGAGGCACCGGCCCTGCGGCAGGAAAGGAGAGACGTATGGACAGCGCCATGAATACAGGGAATGTATATAACGACATCGGGCAACAGACTGGAACGGCCGCGACGGGCCATGATCTTGCCGCACATGGCATGACTGGCCATGGGACGAAACCGAAGCGCGCGGGGAGCCCCCGCGTCGGGCATGAGGGGAAGCACGAGAAAAGCGAGACGCTTGAATCCGCGTATTTCAGCACGTTTCTGTCACTGCCCCTGCTGGACCGGGCGGAGGAACTGGAACTGGCCAGGCGGATTGATGAAAGCAGCGGGAGCATTCGGCACATGCTCACCGACGCGACGCAGGCTATCAGTCATCTTGACCACTTGCCGCTGTTTCAGGACGCGCGGCAATCCCTGACCGGCATTCGTGAGCTTAGCGGCTTGTCCGCTCCGGTTGTGGATGAGGCGCAAGCACGATTGTCGGCGCTGCAGGACGCCCTGGCGCAGACCGGCGGGAATGATCGCGCGCTTCGGAAACATCTGGCGCGGCTTCAACGGGAGCTGGCCGCAAGCCGCGTGGAACTGGAACAGGCCAAGGATATGCTGGTGCAACGGAATCTCCGTCTTGTCGTTGGTATTGCCAAACGCTTTACGGGACGCGGGATGAGTTTGCTGGACCTTGTGCAGGAAGGGAACATTGGATTGATGCGCGCGGCTGAACGGTTCCAATACCGCAAGGGTTTCAAATTCAGCACCTATGCCACGTGGTGGGTGCGCCAGGGGATTTTGCGCGCCATTACCGACCAGGTGCGCACCATCCGCGTGCCGGTGCATGCCAACGAAGCCTGGCAGCGGATGATCAAGATTTCCCGGCACCTGACGCAACAGTTGGGCCGCGAGCCGCGCCACGAAGAAATCGCCCGGACGCTGGCTATCAGCGCCGAGCACGTGCGGCATACGACACAGGCGTTTTTGGAGCCGGTGTCTTTGGACCAGCCCCGGACTGAAAGTGAGCAACGCCTGGTTGATAGTCTCCCGGATCGCCATGGTGTGCTTCCGGACGCACACATTCAGGACGAACAGGAGAAGGCGCAAGTCCATCGCATGCTTGATGTTCTGCTGCCACGCGAAAAAGAGGTGCTGCGGTTGCGGTTTGGCATCGGAGACGGACACCCCCGCACGCTGGAGGAAGTGGGCGTTATCCTGCGCGTGACTCGTGAGCGGATTCGGCAAATTGAAGAGGTGGCGCTTAAAAAACTGCGCGGCCTTGCCATGAAAGCGCCACCGGGCGGGATGTGTCAGGGGGTGGCTCAATAGTCGGTCAGGTTCGCCAGGTCCAGGAGGAAGGTGTAGATGAACGCCAGTTCTTTGTGGCGTTGAAAGCGGCCCGAAGCTCCTCCATGGCCCGCCTCCATGTTGGTGTTGAGGAGCAGGCGGTTCCGGTCGGTTTTGAGACGACGCAATTGGGCCACCCACTTCGCCGGCTCCCAGTACTGCACCTGGGAGTCGTGGAGTCCGGCGGTGACCAGCAAATGCGGGTACGCCTGTGCCGTGACATGATCATACGGGGAATAGGACAACATGTACTCGTAGTATTCTTTGTGGTTGGGGTCGCCCCATTCATCGTATTCTCCGGTGGTCAGGGGAAGCGTCGGGTCCAGCATGGTGGTCATGATATCCACAAACGGCACCTGCGCCACCACGCCATGAAACAGGTCGGGCCGCATATTGATCACCGCGCCCATGAGCAGCCCCCCGGCGCTTCCTCCCATCGCGTATAATTGCTCCCTGCATGTGCGGCCCTGCCGGATGAGGTGTTCGGCGCAGGCGATAAAATCCGTAAACGTCGTTTTCTTGCGCAGCAGTTTGCCGGCTTCATACCATGCGCGACCCAACTCTTCCCCTCCGCGAACGTGCGCGATGGCAAACGTGAATCCGCGATCAAGCAGGCTGACGCGCGCGGCGCTGAAGGTCGCGTCCATGCTCGCCCCGTATGAGCCGTAGCCATACAGCAGCAGAGGATTGCCGGCCGGTTTTCGGAGGTCGGGCCGGCACACCAGGGAAATCGGGATCTGCGTCCCATCCGGCGCCGTGGCCCACGTTCGCTCGGTTGAGTACCGGGACGCCTGAAACCCGCCCAGCACTTCTTCTTGCTTGCGCAACACGTTTTTTCGGGTGCGCATATCGTAGTCATACACGGAATGCGGCGTGGTCATGGAGGTATAGATATACCGCACCGTGGAGGTCTCATGCGCCGGATTGTCTCCCAACGCCGCCAGGTACGCCGGTTCGCCGATCTCCACATAATGCTCACCGTCCCCACTCCAGGGCATAATGCGCAGACGGACCAAGCCGTGATGCCGTTCTTCCGCGACGAGAAAATCCTGAAACACATCAAAGGATTCCAGCAGGACATCGTCACGATGGGGCAGGACTTCTTCCCAGGACGACTGGTCTGTGTGAGACACCGGCGTTTTCATGAGGCGAAAATTTTTCGCGTCCCAATTTGTGCGGATATAGAACGTGTCCCGATAATGCTCCACATCATATTCATGAAATCGCCGACGCGGGACCATCACCGAAAATGTTCCCTCGGGCCGGTCCGCGGCCAGATAATGATATTCGGCGCTGACGGTTTGATGCGACGCAATCAGGAGATACTGTTTTGATTTGGTCTTGCACACCGTCGTGAAAAACGTTTCGTCCTGTTCTTCAAACACCAGCACGTCGGAAGACGGATGGCAGCCCAGGGTATGTCGAAAAATGCGAAAGGGGCGCAGGGTGTCCGGATCCTGTGTGCCGTAAAACACAGTCCGATTGTCGTTGGCCCAGGCCATGTTGCCGGTCACCGGCTCAAGCCTGTCCTCCAGCAACTCGCCGGTGTCCACGTTCCTGAATTGAATCGTATACAGGCGTCTCCCCTGCGTATCAAACGAATATGCGAGCAGATTGTGATTCATGCTCATCGCCGTTTCGCCAATGGCAAAAAATTCATGGCCTTCGGCCAACCTGTTCACGTCCAGTATCACTTTTTCCTGTGCTTCAACCGTCTTCCACTTGCGGCAGTAGATCGGATATTCCTTCCCCTCTTCGTATCGCGTGTAATAGTAGTAGTCATCGTCTTTGACGGGCACAGACGAATCGGTTTGTTTGATTCTCCCCTTGATCTCCGCAAACAGATTGTCTTCAAACTGCGACCGGTGGGCCATCACTCCACGGGCATAGGCATTTTCCTCCTGGAGATAGGCCAGGACGTCCGGGTTGTCGCGTTCGCGCAACCAGTAATAAGGATCCACGCGGACGTGGCCGTGTGCTTCCATCGTGACGGGCCGCATGGCGGCGAGAGGAGGATTCATGGATGCGTCCGGCGTCTTTCGGTTGGGTGATGACATAAGCTGGCTCCGGTTGAAACGACCTCAAGCCCTATGACGGATTACTCGTCTTGCCAGGCCGGACGGGTGCGTAACTGCTTGACCCGCCTTCGTCGTTTTTTCTGATCGAGTCGCCGCTCCTTGACACTGCGCGGCGTGTGAATGGCTTTTCTGATTTTGTGCGGCGTGAGGGCTTCGCGAAGCAGTCGGCAAAATTTTTCGATCACATCGGCGCGATTCATCGCCTGGCTGCAGGTTCGCTGGGCGGATAAATACAGGATCCCTTCTTTGTTGATCCGGGTGCCGAGCATGTCGCCAATCCGCCGTTGTTGCGCCGCCGTCAACGATGGAGAACCCGCAATGTCAAAATAGAGCGTGACCCGCGTACTCACCTTGTTGACGTGTTGCCCTCCCGGCCCGGCGCTGCGCGACGCGCGCAACTCAAGTTCCCGTTCTGGAATGGACAGGTTGGCCGTTATGGACAGCACGCGCCCCTCATCCGCATTTACTCTGCCGGTCGCTCTGCGTTCAGAGCAGACAGCGTAACCAACACCGGCTTGTTTCACAAGCAGCACACCGGACGGCACAGACGAACGACACGGCGGGAAGAGGGAGCGCGTGCATCAGGCAGGGAGCCGGGGCAAGCCCGAACGTGACGGTGCGAGGCGTTTCACATGATGAAATCCGCCTCGCACCGTCGCATTCAGACGCGCATGGGGCAGCGCGTCAGCCCTCACGCTGATCCGACTGGAATCACTTTGGGCCTGGCTTGCTCCACCTTGGGAATTTTCACCGTCAACACGCCCTTGTCATACGTGGCCGCCGATGCATCCGGGTTCACGTAATCGGGCAGGAGAAAACTCCTGGCAAACGACCCATACGGCACTTCACAGAAATGACAGCTCTCCTCACTTTCCTTGTGTTCGCATTTCCGTTCTCCCTCAAGGAGCAACGTGCGGTCGGTGACAGACAGCTTCACGTCATTCCTGTCCATACCCGGCACCTGGGCTTCCACGTACACATGATCCGTGTCTTCGTAGACGTTGACCGGCGGAACCCAATGCACCGACGGCGTGCCCGGATCATCCCAATACGGATGCCGAAATGTCTGCACGCCCCACGAATCCAACTCTTTCAACAGATCCCATTGCCTCATGTGACACCTCCTTCTGACAAGTCTGCCAGGTTGACCTTTGTCCAATGCCGACTCCCATGTTCACTTGAAGCGCTTCTGTCCTTCAGATAAATCCCGCCGGATAAAAGTCAAGCGCGACTCCATGCGACGCGTTGAAGACGGAGGCATGACCGGCGCACACATGATCATGTGAGAAGAGAGGATGACGGGATGCGGTGAGAAGAGCAGGGCATGGCGCAACTGTCGCGTTCGAGAAAGCACGGAATCACAGGAGCGCCGCTTTGATGCTGCAATACATGATGATGACTTCCACGGCATGGGCCACAATCACGACCAGGAGATTGCGCCACCGCAGCAAGAGGGCCGCCCACACTAATCCGTCCCAGGCGGCAATCCAGTGCAGATGACGAAACGTCATGACCATAAACGGGTCCCACGCAAACACCAGCGCGGATATGAACATGGCGGCAAGCGAACACAGCGGGAGGCCGGCGGCGCGGGAGGCCGGCATCCATTGACGACACCCATGCTCCAGTCGTCCCAGGAGAAACCCCCGGAAGTGTAATTCGACACCGGCCGCAATGACGACCGTCAACCACGGGATCATCACGAGTGTGGGCACCTTCGCATGAGGCGTCTCCATCAAAAACGTGATATCGCCCCCCAGCGCCGGCACGACCCACAGCATGACGGTTGTATTGGCCGCTCCCAGAACGCATCCCGTCCCGAGTCCCCACCAGAGACCCCGGCCCATACGGTCACGGGAGAGTCCCAGACCGTTCAGCGCATGGGCATTGACGATCCACCAGACGGCCAGCGCGCCATAGCCGGCCAGTTGAGGGACATACTGAAGGAGCGGATTGTGCTGACTGGAAGCGGGCAGCAGGTAAAAGAATCCCGTCAGGCAAATTGGAATGAGCGCCAGCCATGACGCGCGTTCAGAGGAGACGGTCGTGAGCAAGGGTTGCTCCATGCGCGCAGGGCAGCCCGGCCTCGTCCCGGCCTGTCCCGGCGAAGGACGACGGAAGGAAAAAGAAGCGGCGGCGCGGAAAAAAGAGCGGCGGCGCTCATGCCTTTGCTGCCTTGCAGTGAGTGATTTTTTCTGCGTATGATCCGATTGGATGTTGTTGGTAAACATGAACACGTTGAAAACACTCATGCGGAATATCGCCGCCGTCACCCCCGGCAATCCCGTGGCGCGTGGATGGTTGCCGTGCCTGATCTTTCTGGGGATTGCCTGCTCCGGCATGGACACCCCCGACCTGTTCGCCGAAGAGGCCGCGCCCCTGAAAGAACTTCCACGAGCCGTGTTACGACATACGCCCCCATTGTTTGAGGAATGGAATTTTGAAAAAAACTCGGATCCCGCGCGGATTGCCGGGTTTTTCCCGCACACACTCGGACACGGTTATCCGGGGCAATGGACGGTGGTGCCGGAGGACAACGCGCCGAGTCAAACCCATGCCCTGTTACAGTCAACGCCCTGCGCGGATCCGGGCTGCTACCAACTGCTCATCCGTGAAAATCTTCGCGTGGAATACGTTGACCTGTCGGTGGGCATCCTTTCAAAACTCGGCACACCCACCTCGGCGGCCGGGTTGGTGTTGGGGATGCAGGACCTCAAAAATTTCTATGCCGTCCTCGTGTACCCGGCAAGCAACACTGTTAAAGTCTGGCGTTTTTCAGATGGCACACCCATCCTGATCAAAGCACATCAGGTCATGCCCAAGAAACGAACGCCATGGCATTTCCTCCGCATCCAGAGAAACACCATCATGAGCAAAGAGTTTCTGGAAATCGCGTTTGACAACCGGTTCTTCCTGTCTGTTAATGACTCCACATTCCATACCGGCCAAATTGGATTCATGACCACCGGGGATGGCATCTTTGCCTTTGATAATCTGCGGGTTGTGGAACTGCTCACAAGCCGCCCTCTCTCCCGCCCGCCCGCGTACTAATCCCGAAGCCGGACCTATTCGCCGAACGGCAGCGCCGTCAGCGTGTAGGGATCAACCCTTGCACCATTGAGTCGAACGCCCCAGTGAAGGTGCGGGCCAGTTGCGCGCCCCGTGGATCCCACCGCGCCGATGACCTGGCCGCTGGTGAGGGACTGGCCCTGCTCCACGTTCACGCGGGACAGGTGAAAATACATGGAGAACAGGCCAAGCCCATGATCCACAATCACACCCTTCCCCGTAAAAAAATGATCCATGGTGAGCCGCACCATGCCGTCATTCATGACAGACACGGCCGTGCCTTCGGAAGCCGCGATGTCTTCCCCGCTATGAGGCCGCTTCGGCTGTCCGTTAATTACCCGGCGGCTGCCAAACCGCCCGGAGCGCGTTCCCGCAACCGGCACACGAAAGGCGTCCTTCCACAACGGATGCGGCACCACGTGGCCAAAGGCCTTGTGGGTTTCACGGGCTTCGGCCCGGACACGCACCAGGGTGGGCGCATCAAGATCCACCATGTTTGAAGGCAACGTCAATCGCTGGACGGGATAGTTGGCCTTGAGCACCGTCACGAAGAGACGATGCCGTTCAGTACGGTGCGGATAGACGACCTCAATGGTCAGGACATGCCGGCCGGGAGGATCGTCAATATCCAATCCCAGCAGTCCGGCATACACCTGTGTCCGGAAGGGAAACAACGTCGGCGTGCGTTGTAAAAATTTCCCCGTGACGCGCGCCGGCCGGCCCTGCACGGGAATCGTCACAAACAGCACGTCCCCCTGTTTGCCCTGTAATGATTCCACGGCGCCCGCGGACCGCACGGGGTCGTCCCCGGAAAAAAGATTGACGGGCAGCAGGCTCACCAGCGCCGCCGCAAGCGCGATGCGCCACGCACCGGGAACGATGCGCGTGCGTGAAGAGGAACACACAGAAGAAATGTTCATGCCTGCAGAGACGCGGCCGGGACTTGCGCCAACAGTTCGTTCACCCGGCGATTGAACGCGCAAAAGGGATCCATGCACAAGATGGTTTCTTCCCAATAGCCGTTTAATTTCAAATAGGTCCAGTCCACCGTGTAAGACCGGTTTCTGGCACGGGCAAATCGAATAAAGTCACCGCGCACTTTGGCCCGGGTGTGCTGGGGCGGCACGGACATGGCGCGTTCAATCGCCCGCTCATCCACCATCTTTGCCGTTTTGTCGTGAGCCTGCAACAGGTAATACAACCCGCGTTTGCGATTCACATCGTGATATTGCAAATCCATCATCGCCACTCGAGGATCATCCCACCCGCATCCTTTGCGATCAACATAGGATTGAATCAACCATTGTTTGGTCACCCAGTCAATCTCGCGCACCAACCGCAGGGGGTCGTCCTCCAGCGCGTTCAGGACACGCTCCCATTCCTTGAGCACGTCCGCCTTGAGTGTGTCGTCGGGTCGTGACCGGAGAAATTCCGCCGCCTTGTCCAGATACACCCGTTGAATGTCCAACGCGGACAATTCCCGTCCGTCATCCATCCTCACTTTTTTCCGCAACGTGGGATCGCGGGAAATATCCCTGATGGCCTTCACGGGATCTTCCAGGGTCATGCCCTGGACCAGGCAGTCTTCCTCAATCATGGACAGAACAATATCCGCCGTGCCGACTTTCAGGTAACTGGCAAACTCCGACATATTGGAATCACCGACAATAATATGGAGGCGCCGATACAGTTCGGCATCGGCATGAGGCTCATCACGCGTGTTGATAATGCTTCGCGACGACGTGGTGGAGGACGAGGTTTTTTCGTGAATATGCTGGGCGCGTTGCGAAAGAAAATACTGCGGCTTCCCCGCCACCTTGAGCACTTTGCCCGCTCCGGAAAAAATTTGTCTCGTCACAAAAAACGGAATGAGTTGTTCGGCCATTTTCCAAAAATCAATATCACGCCGCATCAGAAAATTTTCATGGCATCCGTAGGTGTTCCCCAGGGAGTCGGTGTTGTTTTTGAAAATATAGATGTCGCCGGCGAGGCCTTCTTCCCGCAACCGTTCTTCGGCCAGGGGCAGACAGGATTCAAGAATCCGCTCCCCGGCTTTTTCGTGAATCACCAGATCGAAAATGTCGTCACATTCCGGCGTGGCGTATTCAGGGTGGCACCCGGTATCCTGGTAAAATCTTGCCCCATTCGTCAGGAACGCGTTGGACGGCCAACTGTTCGGGATCAATCCTTCAAAAACATACCCCAGGATTTTTTCAACAGGCAGGTACACGCGGCCATTGGGAGAGAACGTCAGCCCGTATTCACATTCAAGTCCGAAAATGCGTTTCATGGGCGCTCATCATCCGGCAACAGGGTTCATACGGAGTCATGCGGCGCGGGGCGTTCCACACAAAGGAAACGCGTTTTTTCAGGCAGAGTGAATTTCATGGCGCGGAAACAGCCGTGTGTCGCCAGTTGAATCTCGCCGGAGCATATACCCACGCCCCGCGGGGTTCAACTGGACAGGAACGGGAAACAACCGGCGCGGTCAGGCAAGAATGGACTCGGCTTCGTCAAGGGCCACTCGGCGAAATTTTCGCCCGGTACGGGTGCGGTCAAGCAGCGCCACTTCAAGCGCGTGCAGCGACACGCTCTGCCCCGTCGCGGTTTCAAGCGCCTGGATGCACCTGGCGAGAACCGCTTTCAGATCCAACGGGTCTCCCGAACTCCCGGCGGCGCGCAGGGCGGAGACGAGGGCATCCGACCGTCCCCCGATGGCGACAAACTGTTTTTCGTGAACAATCGTCCCATCAAACGCAATGCGATAAAATTCCGTCTGCTCGGGACCGTCCCCGACCTGCGCCAGCAGAATTTCCACTTCAAAGGGTTTCAATTCCTGGCTGAAAATCGTGCCCAGGGTTTGCGAATACCCATTGGCCAGGGCGCGGGCCGTGACGTCCTCGCGGCTGTACATAAACCCTTTCAGGTCGGCGTGCTGAATGCCCGCCTTTCGCAGACTTTCAAATTCACTGTATTTTCCCGCGCCCGAAAAGGCGATGTTGTCGTAAATTTCCGAGATTTTGAACAATGACGTGCTGGGATTATCCGCCACAAACAGCACACCATCGCGGTATTCAATGGCAATAATGGATCGGCCTTTGGCAATGCCTTTCTGGGCATACTCGGCCTTATCCTGCATCAGTTGTTCTGGGGAGACGTAAAAGGGAAGCGTCATTGTGTGTCCCGCTCCGACCGCACGCGAGCCAACCGGTCGCACAGGCGCGCGACCTCGGCGTCGTCCACATCAAACACGCCCCGCGCATTGACAAATTTCATGGTGGGATAAATGCCGCGGAACAGGTCAGGCCCCCCCGTGCCCACGTCCTCTTCCGCCGCGCTCAAGAGCGCCTCCAGCGCCAGGGACATCACGTCCTGTTCAGACAGATTTTTACGAAACCGCTCCTTCATGGTCACGCGGGCATCTTTCCCGCCGGAGCCCACGGCGTGATAATCCGTCTCCTCATATTTCCCGCCCGTGACGTCATATTTAAAAATCCGGCCCCGGTGTTGTTTCACGTCAAACCCCACAAACAACGGGATCACGACCAGCCCTTGCATGACCATGGGCAAATTCGCTTTCACCATGTGCCCCAGACGATTCGCCTTGCCTTCGCAGGACAACCGCACGCCGTCCAGTTTTTCATAATGTTCCAGCTCAATGCTGAACAATTTGGCCATTTCCAGACACGGGCCGGCGGCGCCCGCAATGGCGATGGCGGAATGGCGGTCTGTTGTAAAGACCTTCTCCATGCGCCGGGCCGCGACCTGATACCCTTCCACCGCGCGCCGGTCCCCGACAATCACCGCACCCTGGTCATACTTGACGGCCAGGACCGTCGTGCCGTGAGAGAGATTGGCCAGGACGTTCCGTTGCATCTCATCCGCCGGGACCGGCGGACGCGCCTCCGCTCCCCAGCGCACCACCGGCGTCAATTCGGGTTTCGCCTGCTGAAGAAAATCAAAAAAACTTGAACACTCACCGACAGGCATGTGCGACCCCATCCATTCCATACGTCACCCTGTGACCGGAACCATCGTCCCGTGATTCATGCTCGCATCCCGCGCTTACACCGCCAACCGTTCAAGGAGCTCGCGCGGCGTCTCCACTCCGTCAAACAGCTCATCAGTCACATCCTGCGCGCCCCGCAGGGGATCCATCAACGGCACCCGTTTCACGGAGGACTCTCCCACGTCAAAGAGCACGGACGTCCAGCTCGCCCCGTAGATGTGCCGGGGAAATTTCCGAAGACAGGCGCCCCGGAAATACGCGCGCGTGTCTCGTGGCGCATGAAATTCCGCGGCGGCGATTTCCTCATCCGTCAGCACACGCTCCATGCGTCGGTTCCGTTCAAGCGCGTAATACAATCCCTTTTCAGGCCGAATGTCATGGTATTGCAGATCCAGCAAGGCGGCCTGCGGGCTGTCCCATCCATAGCCTTTTCGGTCCATGTACGATTCAATCATGCGTCGTTTCGCCACCCAGTCCAGTTCACCCGCCAGTTGCCACGGATCCCGTTCAAGCTTATCCAGCACGGTTTCCCACTTCACCAGAATCTCCTTGGTCGCGGGGGATAATTCGCGGCAGGCGTAAAAATCATGCGCGGCCACGAGCCAGGCCCGTTGAATGGCAAGCGCGTTGGTCACACCCCCGTCTGCCAACTTCAGATCCGCCTTGACGGTGAGATCGCGGGAGACCGTCTTGATCGCGTCCACGGGATTATCCAGCACATGCGAGGGACAGGCCGCGCCCTCGTCCAGCATATGCGTGACAATCGCCGTCGTGCCCACTTTGAGATACGTGGGCAGCTCCGCCATATTGGCGTCACCGACAATCACGTGTAAGCGTCGAAACCTGGCGGCGTCCGCATGAGGCTCATCCCGCGTATTGATGAGGGGCCGTTTGACCATGGTGTTCAGGTCAACCAGGCATTCAAAAAAATCGGCGCGTTGAGAGATTTGATACTGCGCGGGCGCGGCGCCATTCTCCGACCCGACCTTGCCCGCCCCCGCGAAAATGGGACGCGACACAAAGAAAGGCGCCAACGTCCGCACAATGGCATCAAATGGCACGGCACGGGCCATTAAATAATTTTCATGGTACCCGTAACTGTTGCCTTTGCCATCGGAGTTGTTCTTATACAGGACGTATCCCTTTCCACCCGCGGTCCGATTGAGGGCCTCCAGGCATCTGGCCGCGACCAGTTCGCCCGCACGTTCATACGCGACCAGGTCCCGCGCCGTCCCGCATTCCGGCGTGGCATACTCCGGATGCGCGCCATCAACGTACAGTCGGCCGGCATTCGGCAACAGCTTGTTGAGCGCGCGATTATACGCGGGACCCGGCCGCTCACGTTCACCCTCAACGTCAAACCCCCGCGCGTCCCGCAAAGGGTTTTCGTTCTCGTAATCCCACAGCGCACGGGGAGCGGGGAGCGAAGGGTACGCGCCGACCAGGTGGAGGGAATGTTCAACGGGGTCGGACGCCTGGAGCCGGCGCGAGGCCATGCCAAATTCCGTTTCCGTCCCGATAATACGTCGCACAGGCTCCTCATTCCACCGGAAGGCGGCGCATTAAAAATAATGCCCGGCGCTCACAACCTCAATGTCGCGTGTGTCGTCGGAATCGGACGTCAGGGTTCGAACGTGGACGATTTTTTCGCCCTTCTTCCCGGCGATACGGGCCCAGTCATCAGGATTGGTCGTATTGGGGAGATCTTCATGCTCCCTGAATTCTTCCCGAATGGCACACACAAAGTCTTCTTCCCGCAAGCCGGAGTCCCCGGTGCGAATGGCCCGCTTCACCGCAGATTTTTTTGCCCGTGAGACCACGCCTTCAATCAATGCGCCGCTGGAAAAATCCTTGAAATACAGCATGTCTTTTTCTCCGGTGGCATACGTTACTTCAAGAAACCTGTTGGCTTCCGACGTGGCATACATCGCCTCCACCGTGACGTCAATCAGATGCGCGGCCACCGCCGTTCGATCCTCCCCGTGCCGGGCCAGTTCCTCGGTGGCAAACGGGAGATCGCCGATGAGATATTTGGCAAAAATATCACGGGCGCTGTCCTTCTCTGGTCTGGGAATTTTCACCTTCACGTCCAGCCGTCCCGGCCTCAAGACCGCCGGATCAATCAGATCCTGCCGATTGCTGGCCCCGATGATGATCACGTTCTTGAGTGGCTCCACCCCGTCAATTTCGGCCAAAAACTGCGGCACGATGGTGGACTCCATGTCGGAGGAAATCCCCGACCCGCGCGTACGGAACAAGGCGTCCATCTCATCAAAAAACACGATCACCGGATTCCCCGTTGCCGCCTTGTTCCGGGCTTTGGCGAAGACTTCCCGGATGTACCGTTCAGATTCGCCAACGTATTTGTTCAACAGTTCGGGCCCCTTCACGTGCAGGAAATATCCGCGTCGCGCCTTGCCGGACACATGCCGCAGTTTGTGCGACAGGGCATTGGCCACCGCTTTGGCGATCATCGTCTTGCCGCACCCCGGAGGCCCGTATAACAAAATGCCCTTTGGCGGCATGAGGTGATACTCCTGAAACAGCGCGGGATATAAAAACGGCAATTCCACGGCATCGGTCACCCGCTCAACTTCCTTCGCCAACCCGCCGACGTCTTCATAACACACGTCCGGAATTTCCTCGATCACCAACTCTTCAAGTTCGGATGTGGGCACCGTCTCAATGACGTATCCCGACCGAGCGTCATAGAGCAGATGATCGCCGACGCTCAACCGCTCGCCGAGCAACGGCTCGCCCAGCTCAACGACGCGCTCTTCATCATGATGCAACTGAATCAGGACCCGCGTCCCGTCCAGACGATCCTTGAACCGCACCACCTGTCCATGGGGATCAAACGCCCGTGCTTCAATGATGTTCAGCGCTTCATTCACAATCACTTCCTGCCCTTTGCGCAACGTTGCGCCGTCAACCGCATGATGCACACTGACGCGCATTTTCCTGCCCGAGAGATAGACGTTGGCGCTGTGATCATCATTCAGACTGCAGAAGAACGCGTAGGACGAAGGCGGCGCCGTCAGTTTGGCGATCTCGGCACGGAGGGTTTCAATGTGGGCTTTGGCTTCCCGAAGACTGGCCTTCAGACGTTCGTTGTGTTGTTGAACGTGCCGCAGTTCGCTCCTGGCATCGGAAACATTCCGCACTTCATGCTCCAGGGATTGGAGCTCCCCTCGCAGTTTTTCCAGTTCCCGATTCGCCTCATCGTGCTTTCTCAATCCCATAGGCTCTGCCCCGCAGGATCAGTGATGGAACGGGAGCCCGCGCGCCCGCACACACAACAGGCAACAAGGACGGGTCCGCTTTCCAGGCCCTTGTCCCTGACAGGAAAAATCCAGGACAGCCGGCTGCCCTGCATCCCCGAAAGAATACTAGCACCGGGTTTCGGAAAGGGTCAATATAACAACGCCCCTTTACCGTGTGCCGCCACGGTGAAACTCCGCGGCATACTGCTTGACCGCATCCCGTGGAGACGCGGCGTGCATGATGGACGAAATCGCCGCCACGCCAAAGGCGCCGGCATCCATCACGCACCCCACGCGATCAGGCGTAATCCCGCCAATCGCATACAATGGCATGTGACACTGCCGACTGGCTTCGCGAAGCGCACCGACGCCCAGCGGGGAACCGTACTCCCGTTTTGACGGCGTCGCATACACCGGGCCGAGCACCGCGAAGTCCGCGCCGTCCTGTTCGCTTTGGAGCGCCTCGGCAGAGGAATGGACCGACTTCCCAATGAGATAGTCCGACCCCAGGCAGGCCCTGGCTTCTTTGACGGAAAGACTGTCCGATCGAAGATGCACGCCGGCCGCGCGAGTGGCGAGGACCAGGTCCACGCGGTCATTGATCAGACACGGCACACGGAAGGGACGCGCCACCCGGTGAATCGCGTTCACGAACTGTAACAGGTCCCGGGTGCCAAGCGTTTTTTCGCGAATTTGGAGCATCATGCCCTGTGCAGGGATGATGTCCTTGAGGATCCGCAACAGGCGATCCGCTCCGACGTGACACCGGTCGGTGATCACATACAGGGGAGGCAGGCGGTTCGTGGCCACAAAAAGGGAGCCCTTGAAGGGTGCGACAGACGACATTCCCATGATCCTGCGGGAAGGCCGGATCGCTCATCATTCACGAGCGCGGACGCCCCGCGCACACGACCATCCGGCAACACGCATGTGACAACGCCTCATGCATGACACGCGACACGCGCCCCATTCCCCGGGCACATGCCGGCGTGTTTGAGTCAGCCTACAACATGCCTTCAATCGGGCTGCTCGCCGTGGCATAGAGCTTCCGGGGAATGCGACCGGCCTTGAAGGCCAACCGCCCGGCGGCGACCCCGTACTTCATGGCTTCGGCCATGGCAAGCGGGTCAGTGGCTCCCGCGATCGCGGTATTCATCAACACCGCGTCGGCCCCGTATTCCATCGCCAGCGCCGCATCGGAAGCGGTGCCAACCCCCGCGTCAACAATCACGGGCACATTCACGGTTTCCATGATGATTTTCAGGTTGCAGGGATTGCGTATGCCCAGACCGGAGCCAATGGGAGCCGCCAGGGGCATGACCGCCGGACAGCCAATATCCACGAGCTTTTTCGCCACCACGGGATCATCGTTGGTATACGGCAACACCACGAACCCTTCCTTGATCAGGATCCTGGCCGCTTCAAGCAGTCCGGCGGTGTCGGGAAACAAGGTCCGCTCATCGCCAAGCACCTCAAGTTTCACCATATCCGACACGCCGGCCGCGCGGGCCAGCCGCGCATACCGCACGGCATCGTCCACGGTATAGCACCCGGCGGTATTGGGAAGAATGGTGTACTTCCCGGGATCAAGGTAATCCAGCAGATTCTCGGCATGGCGATCCGTGATATTGACCCGACGCACCGCCACCGTGACCACGTCGGCGCCGGACGCTTCAACGGCGTTGCGCGTTTCAACAAAGTCCTTGTATTTTCCCGTCCCCACCCACAAGCGGGACCGAAACTCCCGCCCGGCTATAACCAACCGATCATCACGCATAGGTTCTTTCCATCCCTTCACGCCGATTCCCGATGCCTGCGACATCGCGCGCATGGTCGCACAGGGTCACCGCCGGCAACGGAAGGCGCCTCCCCCGATGAAACTCATAATCTCGATACAATCGCCAGCCTGAAGTGTTCGGGCATCAAAGTCCCGTTGATCAAGTATCTCAAGGTTGATTTCCACGGCCACTTGCGCCACATTCAGTTGCAAATCCTGGAGCAGGCCGCGCACCGTCAGGTCCTCACGCACATCACGCGGGTCGCCATTGACTTGAATGTGCATGCGTGGAATGCTTCACACAACGTGGGCCATGCGCCTGATCGGCTTGCATCCCGTTCCCCTGTCTGCCTGCCGACCATACCGCCATCCTGCGTCACCTGGTTGCATCCTACGAGAGCCTCTCCGGCCTTGTCAATTTGGGAGCACGGCCACGGGAGCACGGCGGAGGCGACGTGGGCGGACATCCCGGGGGATGCTGTGCAAACCGGCCGTGGCCCCGGACAGGCTTCACGCGATTGAACGACAGGGCCACCGTGCACGACGCCAACAACACCATCGCCAACATCTTCATGTCCATGGCGGAGCTGTTACGGGAACAGGGCGAAAATCCTTACCGGATTCGTGCCTACACACGAGCCGCCGATACGTTGGCTCACCTGGATGCTCCCATTGCCGACCTCGCTCACACGGGAGACCTCCGGACCCTTCCCGGCATTGGGAAAGACCTTGCGGAAAAAATCCGCGAATATCTGGACACGGGCGCCATGCAAGCATATGAAAAACTCAAAACGCCCCTGCCGCCGGCCATTCGTCAATGGGTGCGTCTCCCCGGTCTTTCCGACCCCATTGTGCATGATTTGTATTGCCGGCTGGGCATTCAAACGCTGGATGACCTGGAAACGCTCGTCCGCTCCCACATGCTGCGCACGCGACCGGGAGTCCACGTGACTGCGGAAGAGATGCTCGCCGCCATTCAACGGTTGCGCGCAGACCCGACGGCACCGTAACCGTTGCGGCACATGGGTTGCTCACAACCCCTGCCCAAAACGCGGCGGCCACCCGCACGCTCGACCGGCCCGACGCATGGCAGGGACCGCGTGCTCAACAACCCGTCACCGTGCCACGGCCTGCAACGGGTCAATCTCATTCCAGGGCGGGATCACGAAGCGCGCAGGCCACGGAAGACATTCCAGGTCTTGAGCAATTCAATCGCCTTTTGAAGCTGCAGGTCTTGTGCCATTAACGCGGCTTCGCGATCTTTCTGATCGGCGGCCTCGTCGCTGTCCGACCTGTCATTGCCCGAGGCGACATCGGCGTTCTGTTCGCGTGACGGCGTCGCGGCTTCACCGGCATTCTGCGTCACGGCATCCGGCCTTCTCTCCTCCACCACAATATCCGGATGCACGCCGACGTTATGGATTGATTTTCCACTCGGTGTATAGTATTTGGCCGTCGTCAGCCGGAGTCCCGACCCATCCGACAACGGAAGAATCGTCTGCACGGAGCCTTTGCCGAAGGTGGTCTTCCCGACAATGACGGCTTTTTTCCAATCCTGCATCGCGGCCGCCACGATTTCCGACGCGCTGGCCGATCCATGATTCACCAGAACAATCATGGGATAGTCCGGGGGCATCGCCAGACGGGTACGATATTCATCTTCCTGACCATCCCGTCCCTTGATGGAGACGACCAGGGTATCCACGTCCAAAAACTGATCGGAGACCCCCACCGCGGCGGACAACAACCCTCCCGGGTTATTGCGCAAATCCACAATCAGTCCCCGGATGTTTTCCTCGCGCAACGCCACCAACTCACGGCCCAGATCTTTGGGCGTGGACTCCTGGAACTGCGAGATCCGGATGTACCCGATGCGATCGTCAATGACCCGGGATCGGACACTGTGAATCTTGATGATGTCCCGGATCACGGTAAACGTCAGCGGCTCCGGCAGCTCTTCCCGCTGCACCGTGATCGTGACTTGTGTCCCCTTGGGGCCACGCATGCGTTGCACCGCCTCCATCAGGGTGAGATCGGCCATCGGCTCATCATCAACGGTCGCAATCACGTCACCGGCTTTGATGCCCGCTTCATACGCGGGGGTCCCTTCAATGGGAGCAATGACGGTAATCCGATGATCCTTGATCCCGATTTGGATCCCCAGGCCCCCAAATTCTCCCCTGGTTTCAACCTGCATTTCCCGATACATATCCGGCGTCATGTACGAGGAATGCGGATCCAGCGTTTTGAGCATCCCACGCACGGCCCCATGCACCAGGTCCTGGGTCTCCAGCGTTTCAACATAATGGGTCCGGACCTGCGTCAGGACTTCCGCGAAAATTTTGAGCTCTTCGTAGGATTCACTGGCATAGCCCGTTTTTTCCACGCCCCTCCCAAGCAGCAACCCCAGCACGAGCGCGCCCATCACCAGCAACCCCCAACTCCATGGCCCTGAAGAACGTTTCGTATCCATAGTGGTGTCCTAACTCGGGAAAAAGACGGCGCCCCTCACCGGCAACACCGTCACGTGACCACATAATCCCGCACGCCACGCATGAGACGTCAGCGCGGCATGCAGGCGCTCACCGTTTGGCAAACCACCCCAACGGGTTCACCGGCCTGGTGCCTTTCCGTAACTCAAAATATAACACAACGCGATCGGTCAATCCGGACGATCCGGTGTTTCCCAGCACGGCGCCCCGGGCCACCGCTTCTCCCTGGGTGACCAGCAACCTGGAGGCGTGGGCGTAGAACGTAAAGTAATTCTCGCCGTGGTCCAGAATGACGACAAGCCCATAGCCTTTGAGCCAATCCGCATACACCACGTCCCCGTCTGAAACGGCCCGAATGACCATGCCGTCGCTCGTGGCAATTTCAATCCCTTTCTTCTCAACATACGTATCAAACGTCGGGTGCTTCTGCCGACCGAACGCCCCCACCAGGCGGCCCTCAGCGGGCCACAGCAACGCGCCTTTTCGAAACGAACCCGGCACGCGTTTCCCGGGGTCCGCAGCGGACATGCGCCCTCGCTGATGCAGCGCATTGAGCAAGGTCTCTTTCCGGCTTTCAGACTGCTTGAGCACGGACAGACTCTCCTCGTGGGATTGCGTCTGTTTGGCAATGCTGGCCAGGACCGTCTTTTTTTGGGACTTGACCTCTTTGATGCCCTGTAAGGTTTTGCCAACCCTGTCCCGCTTGCTCAACAACGTTTCACGCGCGTTGACCTGTTGCGCGCGCAGGTGTTCAATGCGTTCCATGTCGCGTCGGTGCGTCACAAGCGCCTGGCGCTCCCACGCGGCAAGCGTGGCAAGATACACGACGCGACGTTGAAACTGCGTGTACGAATCCGCCGCCAATAACGGGCGGAACCAGCCGGCGCGGCCTTCCATATAGAGCCGTCGCAACCGGGTCGCCAGCACGGCCATCCGATCGTCCATCTGCGACCGCAGCGTGAGCAACTGCGCGCCGATAGTGTTCATGGTCTGATCCAGTCGTGCGATGTCCCGGTTGATGGCCTCGGCTTCGTCACGTTCTTTGTGCAATCGGCGATCAAGACGCTCAAGGGCTTGCAGGACGGCGCCATGGTCTTTCCGTGTCTGATCGCGCTGTTGTTGCGTGGTCTCAATGGTCTGCTTCAACTGGTCAAGGGTTTGCCTGGCCTTGTCAATTTTTCCCTGGAGCTCGTTCGCCCAGGACGGCGTGACCGCCGCGAAACCGACAGCCAACGCAAGCGCCATCACCATCATGACGGGCCTCATCCATGCCTCCCTTTGATTAAACCCAGGACCGAGAACGCACTACTCCCGCACCCCAACAGCATACCGGCAAGCACCAACAGCAGGGAAACCTGCCCGGGAAAAAACATCAGGATCCGCTCCAGCCCGTCAAACCACCCCGAGGCAGACAGTTCAAACCGCAAGAATTCAAACGCGCCTTTCAGCAGCACCAGCGACAGCCCGCCGCCCACGGCGCCCATGATGGCGCCCTCAATCACGTGGGGAATCGCGATAAAGCTCCCCGTGGCGCCAATCAGCCGCAGAATTTCAATTTCGTCTTTTCTGGCGTGCAGGGACAAATGGACCGTATTCCCGATAATCGTCACCGTGGCCACGGCCAGAATCGTCCCAATCACCACGGCGCCAAATTCAAAATAACTGACCAGCAAGGCCAGCGTATCAATCCAGGCCTGACTGTACCGCACATGCGTCACGCCTGGAAACCGCTCGACGCGTTCCACAAACGCGCTCACGGATTCGGGGGCCTGAAAGCGGGGCGACACCTTGACGACAAACGACACGGGCAACGGATTGCCGCCCGTCTCGGCCAGGAAGAGGGCGTCATCCGGAAACGCTTCACGAAAATCCTGCAGCGCCTGCTCCTTCGACACCATGCTGAACGTCACGGCCGCCGACTCACCCTGAAGACGCTGCCGCACCCCGGACACCGTCTGTTCCGAGGCGTCGGGAGCCAGATAGACAATCACTTCAATACCGCGCTGCAGGCTGCCGGCAAGATTGTTGAGATTCAGGTACAACAACACAAACACCCCAAAGCAGGCGAGGGTGAAGGCCGTCGTGACAATGCCGATCAGCACGTCTCCCCGGTACACGCGAAGATTGGTCAGGGCCTCACGCAATAAATACCAGAGCCGCATTACGTCACCGTGCGCTTGTCGGAGACAAGCTGACCCGCGCGCAAATGCAGGATCCGGCCCTGCATCTTCACAATCACGCGTTGATTATGCGTGGCCAGCAGCACCGTCGTGCCCTGCGCATGAATGGTTTGAAACAATTCCACGATTTCATCCGCCAGGGCCTCGTCTAAATTGCCCGTCGGTTCATCGGCCAGCAAAATAATGGGCCGGTTCACAATGGCCCGCGCGATACAGACTCGCTGCTGCTCTCCGGCCGAAAGGCCGCCGGCGCGGACCGCCTGTTTGTGCTCAATGCCCACCGCCTTCAGGGTGGCCCCCACGCGTTTGCGCGCCTCGCTCCGTTTCATGCCCTGAATGATGAGCGGCAGGATCACATTCTCATACACGGTTTTCTGCGGAAGCAACTGAAAATTCTGCGGCACAAAGCCCATGGTGCGGCGCAGGTAGGGAATATCTCCGCCGCGCAACCGGGCAATGTTGCGATTCTGCACAAGAATTTGCCCCTCATCAGGAACATCCGCGCCAAAGATGACCCGGAGCAGGGTGGTTTTCCCCGCGCCGCTTGGCCCCGACAGAATGACACATTCGCCTTTGTCGATTCGAAACGTGACGTCATGCAGCGCAGAACAGCGATCAAAGAATTTGGAGACGTGGAACAATCGAATCATGGGGACCACCGCTCACCAGGCACACACCGTTCATCGGGCATCCCGACGACGTGCCGTGCCGCTACCAACGCAAATCATCGCCGGACACCTCAAAGGCATGTTCAATGTGTTCCAGAATCGGCGCGCCGGGCGTCGTGGCATGGTACAAAAGGACGTCAAACCGACAGGGATGATGTTCCAGGCGATGATGCGCAAGGTATTGAGCGGCCAGATGAATGAGTTGTCGCTCTTTGCGTGCCGTCACGGCGTGGGACGCTCCGCCGTAGCGACTCGTGCGGCGCGCTTTGACTTCAACAAAGATCAGCACCTTCCCGGCACGGGCGACAATGTCCAATTCTCCGCGCCCGAACCGGATGTTGCGTTCCAGAATCGTATAGCCTTTCCGGCGAAGAAATTGCTCGGCGTCGGCTTCGGCGTCCTTGCCCAGGCGTTGCGGGGTCAGGCTCATGCGTCCTCCCGAGGCCCCGCCAGGCACCGCCGCACCGGACCAAAGGCCCGCCGATGGACCGGACCGGGGCCAAACCGCCGAAGCAGTCGGAGATGCTCCGGCGTGGGATACCCTTTATGCCGATGGAACTGATACCGGGGATCACACTGGTGATAGGCGCACATGATACGGTCACGGAAGACCTTGGCCAGAATGGACGCCGCCGCAATGGAACAGGAAAGCCGGTCGCCGTGAATCACGGGCCGGTGCGGAATGGAAAAATCGGCGCCGAGGTGGCCGTCAATCAATAAGAAATCAGGGAAGACCTCCAGTTGATGGACCGCCCGCCGCCACGCCAACCGCGTCGCCTGGAGAATGTTGAGCGCGTCGATTTCGGCTGCCGACGCCATGCCGACCCCCCAGGCGCGTGCGCACCGCGTGATGACGGAAAAGAGGGTCTCGCGTTCGACGGGATTCACCGTTTTGGAATCATCAAGACCCGGCAGCGAGCACCGCCGGGGCAGAATCACCGCCGCCCCGACCACCGGGCCGGCCAGCGGCCCGCGTCCGGCCTCATCCAGGCCGGCCACATGCCGATACCCACGGGCACGCGCGTCTTCTTCAAAAGCATGCGTGGGACCGGGCGATCCCAACCCGCTGGTGTCAGTGGTCACGGTCACAAGACCAACAGCGCATCACGTCGGCGTCTTCGGCGCGGGCTTCGCGGCCTGGACAGGCTTCGCCTGCGAGGCTCTGGATGTGCTCGCGGTCCGGGAAAATTCCCGTTCGGGGACTTTGGCGTGTTTCCCTTTTTTCTCTCGAAGATAGTACAACTTCGCTCGCCGCACTTTCCCCCTGCGCGTCACGTCAATCTTCGCAATGCTGGGAGAATGCACGGGAAACACCCGTTCCACCCCCACCCCATAGGAGATTTTTCGAACGGTGACCATCTCACTGCTTTTCTTGCCTTTGCGGGCCAGCACCACGCCTTCAAAAATCTGGACCCGTTCTTTCTCGCCCTCAATCACCTTCACATGCACACGCACCGTATCCCCGATGGCAAAGTCCGGGACAACATTGGTCGGAAAGGTCTGCTCAAGCTGTTGAAGCCGATTCATGATGAAAATCCTCCCCCTCACGCACTGACGTTCGTGGTTCACCTTCCTGGACAATCGCTGACAACAATTCCTGATCTTCTCCGGTTAACGACTCGCCCCGCAATAAATCGGGGCGTTTGGCATAGGTATTCCGCAGGGCTTCTTTGCGGCGCCACCGTTGCACCGCCGCATGATTGCCGGACAGCAGGACCTCGGGCACCTGATAGCCGCGCACCGCACGGGGCCTGGTGTAATGGGGAAAATCCAGCAACGGCCCGGCAAAGGAATCCTGTTCCACCGAAGCGGGATCACCCACCACGCCGGCCACCAATCGGACCGCCGCATCAATCATGACCAGGGCCGAGAGTTCCCCGCCCGTCAGCACATAATCGCCCAGAGACAGTTCTTCCGGCTCCAGCCGGCTCATCACTCGTTCGTCAATGCCTTCATAATGCCCGCAGATCCAGACCATCCGCCGGGATTCAAGACTCAAGTCCCGGGCCAGGCGTTGCGTAAAGGGCACCCCCTGCGGGGAAGGCATGATCATCCGCAAGTGGCGCCGCTCCTGGCCCAGGGCGTCAATCGCCCGAAAGATAGGCTCGGCTTTCATCACCATGCCCGCCCCGCCGCCGTAGGGCATATCATCGGCTGTCCGATGTCGACTCTCGCTGAAATCGCGAATATTGTGGACACGAATGGTCACCAACCCTTTGGCCTGCGCGCGTCCCACCATGGAGGACGACACAACGTGCTCCACCATGTCGGGAAAGAGCGTCAACAGATCACACTGCATCGTCACTCACCCATTCCGCCGTTGACGCCACGGTCATGACGCCGGCGGCGACATCCACGGACGCAATCCATTTTCGCAAAGCGGGCAAGAGATATTCTTTGTCGGGGCCGCGAATCACAAACAGATGCCGGTGCGGAACTTCCACCACTTCTTCCAACGTCCCCAGCACGCGGCCCGACTCGTCCTGCACCGTAAGCCCAATCAATTCAAACTGATAATGGTGGCCTTCCGGAGCGGGTGGCACGTCCTCCCGGGGAATTTTCAGCCAGGCGCCGCTATAGTCCCGCACCTCCTCCGGCGTGGAGAAAGTCGCAAAGCGCAAGAGATACGAACGGCCATCCATTCGGACATTGGTCACTCGTGTCACCAGGGTTTTCCCCGTGGGCGACTCCAGTGTCACGTCCTTCAGATTCTCGAACCGATTCGGCACGTCGGTGAGTGACAGCACCCGGACCACCCCCCGGACCCCAAACGGTTTCCCCAGCTTCCCCACGACCACCATGTGTTCCGCAGACATCGCCGCATTTTCTCCGTCAACGCGTGCCGGAATCATCACCGAGGGATTGGAAAATCCGTTCACCGGACGCACCGCCAACGCGATGGAGGCAGGAAAACCGAATCACGCAACGCGCTCTAGGCGTTCGCCGGTTTTTTCGATGCTTCAAACGTCGCCCAAATGCCGGCCCGCCGCAGGAGCGTTCGAACCGTCACCGACGGTTGCGCCCCTTTCTGAAGCCAGTCCAGCACGCGATCCGATTTGAACGTGGTGACCGCCGGGTCTTTTAACGGATCATACGTGCCTAACATCTCAAGATATTTGCCGTCTCGAGGCGCCCGGGCATCCACCGCAATGACTCGATAAAATGGCCGTTTGTGCCGTCCCCCACGGGTTAACCGCAAATGTACCGCCACAACTGTCTCCCTTCCCGTAAAATAAACCAGTGAATCCGGATTGATCCAACGACGATGCAGTATACTTGGTTTCTGACCGGAAATATACCCTACCGGGGCTGCAGGGCGCGAATCAGCTTGCCCCGTTTCTTCACTTTGCCAGCCTTCCCCGGTTTCCCCGGCATTCCGCCTGCCAGGGCCTTCATCATGTTGCGGGCCGAGAGAAACTGTTTCAGAAGGCGATTGACCTCCTGCACCGAGGTTCCGCTGCCTCTGGCCACGCGTTTTTTGCGACTCCCGTTGAGCATCGTATGATCCCGTCGCTCCTGCCGGGTCATGGAATCAATCATCGCGACCACCCGCTTCATGTTCGTGTCCGGCAGCGCCCCGCGCATCCCTCCGCTCATCGCCGCCTTCAGCGGCCCGGCCCCCGGAAGCATCGCCAAAATTTGCTCCATGGACCCCAGCCGGTTGACCCGCGTGATTTGCTCGCGAAAATCTTCAAGCGTCAGCGTGTTGGTCGCCACCTTGCGCTGCAGCGCCGAGGCGTCGTCTTGCGAAAAAGACGTGCGGGCCTTTTCAATCAGCGACAACATGTCTCCCATCCCCACAATCCGGGATGCCATGCGGTCAGGGTGAAACGGTTCCAGCGCGTCGGGTTTTTCGCCAACGCCGAGATACTTGACCGGCTTGCCGGTGGCCGCCCGAATGGACAGCACGGCCCCGCCGCGCGCGTCGCCTTCAATCTTGGTCAAAATCACGCCGGTCAGACCCAGGCGTTGATCAAACTGCTCCGCGACGTTGACCGCTTCCTGGCCGGTCATCGCATCGGCGACGAACAAAACTTCGTGCGGAGTGACCGCGGCGCGCACGGCGGCCAATTCCGCCATGAATTCGTCATGGATCTGGAGCCGCCCCCCGGTATCCAGAATCACCACGTCATCGCCATGATCCCGGCCACGACGGACGCCCTCAACGCACACGCGCACGACATCGGGCGGCGTGGACAGCGAGGGGTCCGCACGATGCACGGGCACGTCAAGCGCGGCGCCCAGAGCGGCCAACTGTTCCGCGGCGGCGGGACGACGCGGGTCCGCGGCGACGAGCAGCACGCGCTTCCCCTGTTGCGTGCACATGTGCGCGATTTTGCCGCAGGTGGTGGTTTTTCCGGCGCCGTGCAGACCCACCAGCATCACAATGGTCGGCGGCGGCGACGCGAACGACAGGCCGGCATGGTCGCGGCCCATCAGGTCGCACAGGCCGTCCCGGACAATTTTGATGACGTGCTGTCCGGGCGTCAGACTCCCGAGAACGTCCTGTCCCACGGCTTGCGCCCGAACGCGGCCCATGAAGTCTTTGACAAGGTTGAAATTGACGTCGGCTTCAAGCAGCGCCAGACGGACGTCTTTCAACACCTCGTCGACGTCCTGTTCTTTCAGCACGCCGGCTCCACGGAGCGTCCTGAACGCACGGTCAATTTTTTGGGTGAGCGCTGACAACACGACGCCACTCCTCACGTTGCAACAAGAGCCAAACAGCGCATTCAGTCTAATTGTGACGCTGAAACCCTGTCAAGAAACGCGCGGGCTTGACTTCACGGGAGCGGTTACCCTACGTTGCCCCGTGTCTGCCGCTTCTCTGGCAGCACATCCCCGCAGTGGACAATGACAAGGAGTGCGCACATGAAAAGATCCGGTTGGATGCTGGGAGTACTGATCACCATGGGTGGGCTGTTGGGGGCCGTGTTGGGTGAAGTGCTTCGAGCCTTCACGCCGGAAGGGCCGGTGCAAAGCATTTTCCTGAAATCGGTGGCGCTGGCCATTGACCCTCCCCTTGTCCTTGATGTCGTCTTCCTCAAAATCACCCTGGGAGCGATCTTCCAAATCAACCTGCTCGCGATTTTGGGCATGTTTCTCGGCCTCTATCTCGACAAAAATCTCTAGTGCGCGGACCCGCCTCCGTCCTGACCGAATCGGGGCGGCGGCCTGCTTTCGTATGGCGGCCTGGCATACCGGCCAGGACATGCTAGGCAACCTTCAACACCAGACGATAACGCGCCTCGCCATCCCTCAGACGCTGTAAGGCGGCATTGACATCTTGAAGATCAAATACCTCAACGATGGGTTGTATGCCGTGGCGTTCCGAAAAATCCAGCATGGTGATCATCGTGGCCGGGCTTCCCAGGGGACTGGCGGACAGTGATTTCTGCCCAATCAACATCGGAAACAAATTCACGCGCACCGGTTCAAGCACCGCACCAACCAGGTGCAAACGCCCGCGTGGCTTGAGCACGCCGATATAGGCATCCCATGCCATCGGTTGGTTCACCGTTGACAGCACAACATCAAGACTGCCTGCAATCGTGGCAAGCGCCCCGGTATTGCGAGAATCAACAAAATGATCCGCACCCATTGCCAGGGCCTCATGGCGCTTGTGCTCACTGCTGGAAAAGGCCGTGACGTTGCACCCCCAGGCATGCAAAAACCCAATCGCCATATGCCCCAGTCCACCGATGCCAATCACCCCGACATGATCCGTTGGCTTGATACCCAGTTGCAGGATAGGATTAAAAACCGTGGCGCCGCCACAAAACAGCGGACCTGCGGACACGGCATCCACCCCTGCGGGCAAAGGAATAACCCAGCCATGATGCGCCCTGACTGTTTCAGCAAACCCCCCATGCCTGCCGACGATGGTGGCCTCCGCCGTGGCGCACATATTCTGATCACCCGACAGGCATGGCGCACAGGTCATGCAAGACTCGGAGAGCCAGCCCAGGCCCACTCGTTGTCCCTCCCGCAGGTGGCGGACCGATGAACCGACAGCCGAAATCGTCCCGACAATTTCATGGCCCGGCACAAACGGGTAGCGTGTCATGGCCCATGCATTATCAAGCATACTCAAATCACTGTGGCAGATACCGCAATACTCAACATGGATTTCCACCTGCTCCCGACCCAGCTCCCCGGCTGCATATTCAAACGGTACCAGCTCCCCGCCTGCTTCATGCGCGGCATAGGCCTTAATCATGGTCATTCCTCCCGTGCGTCATCACCCGGTCAATTGAGCCGCGACACTCGGTCCGGCTCACAATGTTGGACATGCGTCCCGGCCTTTATCCCGACAAAAATCTCTAATGCGCGGACCCGCCCACCTGCGGCTCCTTCTGCCGCACGGCCCGAATCCGGTCACGCAACTGCGCGGCGCGTTCAAACTCCAACGCTTTCACCGCGGCCTTCATCGCTCGTTCCAGCGACGCAATCGTGTTCGCCACATCGGCGTCGGCGCCATAGACGGCTTCCTCCTCCGCCACCAGTGCCGTGTCGCCGTCATCCACGTCGGCAATGTGATAGTCCAGCGCATGAATGCGTTTCTTGATGGTCTCCGGAGTAATGCCGTGTTCACGATTGTACGCGGCCTGAATCTCACGCCGCCGCGTGGTTTCTTCAATGGTGACCCGCATGGCATTGGTGATCCTGTCTCCATACAAAATGACTTTGCCTTCACGGTTCCGCGCGGCCCGTCCGACGGTTTGAATCAACGCGCGATGGCCGCGCAAAAAACCTTCCTTGTCCGCGTCCAGAACGGCGACCAGCGTCACCTCCGGAAGATCCAGCCCCTCGCGCAGCAGATTGATGCCGATCAGCACATCAAACACGCCCTTGCGAAGATCGCGAAGAATCTCCGCCCGTTCAAGCGTATGAATATCGGCATGCAGATATCGCACCTTCACCCCCAGGTCATGATAGTACTCGGTCAGGTCTTCAGACATGCGCTTGGTCAAGGTCGTCACCAATACCCGAAAACCGTTGGCGACAGCCGTCTTCACTTCCCGCAGCAAATCCTCCACCTGCCCCTTCGCCGGCTTGACCTCAATCACCGGGTCCATCAGGCCCGTCGGCCGGATAATTTGCTCCACCACGCGCGGCCCGGCCCGCTCCAGCTCATACGAGCCGGGCGTGGCCGACACATACACCACCTGCCGCACGCAACCTTCAAACTCCCGAAATGTCAGCGGCCGGTTATCCAGGGCCGACGGCAGACGAAACCCATACGCCACGAGCGTATTCTTGCGCGAGCGATCGCCTTCATACATCCCGCCGAATTGAGGAATCGTCACATGAGACTCATCCACGATAAGCAACCAGTCTTTGGGGAAGTAATCCAACAGCGTCGGCGGCGGCTCCCCCGGCGCGCGGCCGCTCAAATGCCGCGAGTAATTCTCAATGCCGTGGCAATAGCCCATCGCCCGAATCATTTCGAGATCAAAGTTCGTCCGCTGCTCCACGCGCTGCGCCTCAAGAAGCTGCCCCTGTTCCCGGAAGCCGGCCAGGCGCTCCTGCAATTCTTCCTCAATCCCCCGCAAGGCCCGGTCATATCGGTCGGGCGCAATAACATAGTGGCTCTTGGGGTAAATGGGCACCCTGGAAAGCCGCCCGAGCACGGCGCCCGTCAGCGGATCAATTTCGGAAATCGCGTCAACGGTATCACCGAATAATTCCACGCGGACGGTATGGGAATGCGACGCGGCGGGGAAAATTTCAATAACGTCCCCGCGCGCCCGAAACGTGCCGCGCTGCAACGCGACATCGTTGCGGGAATATTGAATCTCCACCAGCTTGGCGAGGATAGCGTCCCGCCGAATCTCCATGCCTTCTTCCAGGTACAGCAACATGCCGTGATACACCTCCGGCGAGCCCAGCCCGTAAATACAGGACACCGACGCCACGATAAGAATATCGTCGCGTTCCAGCAGCGACGACGTGGCCGCGTGCCGCATCTGATCAATCGCGTCATTAATAGACGCGTCTTTAGCGATATACGTATCGGTGGAAGGCAGATAAGCTTCAGGCTGGTAATAGTCGTAATAACTAACGAAATACTCCACCGCATTATGCGGAAAAAAACTCCTGAACTCCTGGTACAACTGCGCCGCCAGCGTCTTATTATGCACCACCACCAACGTCGGCTTCTGCACCGCGGCAATCACATTGGCCATAGTAAACGTCTTCCCCGACCCCGTGACGCCCAGCAGGACCTGATGCGTGGCGCCACAGTTCACTCCATCGGTCAGCCCGTCAATAGCCTTGCGCTGATCGCCTTTGGGAGAAAATTCCGACTCCAGGATGAATTTGGACATGCCCCTCCCCTTCACGTGGCATCATAGCACAGTCTATTTCAGGGGCAGGGTTGCATCCATGCCGAACATACCTCGTGCCAGTGAACAGGCAATATAACGCGCCGGCATGAATCCTGTCGGTGGTCTCTTTCCGTCATTCCCTCCTTCTTTCCGCTCTCCCTCCTTCCCTCCTTCTGCTCTCCCTCCTTCTGCTCTCCCTCCTTCCTTTCATATCTCCCCCCTTCCGGGGGGACTAAGGGGGGGGTCTCCTTCCGTCGGGGCCCTCCTTCCGTCATTCCCGTGCAAACGGGAATCCATCAGAAAATCCATCCGTCTGTTTGTGTGCCAGACCCCCGCCGTGCCATGCGAAGATGGATTCCCGCTTTCGCGGGAATGACAGAAGGAGCAGGAATGACAGAAGAAACGGGAATGACGCCCGCCGCGAGCGCGCCACCACCAACAACGAGCACCGCCTTCAATTGCAATAGGAATGGAGCTGGCAGTCCTAACGGAGGGGGGACATTCCTGTCCCCCGGTGGTAGCCGCGGCGTTAGCCGCCGCGGCATTCGGGTAGCGCTCTCTGCGCTCCCGCTCTCTCTTGCTGATCTCCATTTTTTCGGGGGGGGGGGGGACGACTAAAGGCAGGGGACAGGAATGTCCCCTCTCCTTTTCTTTCCGAACTCCCTCCTTCCGGGGGGCCCTCCTTCCGTCATTCCCGTGCAAACGGGAATCCATCAGAAAATCCATCCGTCTGTTTATGTGTCAGACACCCGCCTCGCCATGCGAAGATGGATTCCCGCTTTCGCGGGAATGACAGAAGGAGGGGGAATGACAGAAGGAGGGGCATGAACCGGGTACATGGGTAACATTTGAAACCGGACACATCGGTAACACTTGAAACCGGGCATCTCGGTAACAACGGCAGTGAGTGGGCAAGTCTGTCGGGCTTGAAGCGTTCGGGCCGCAGCAGTGGCGGCTCTCTGTTGCGGCTTTGCTGCCAGACGTGGTGGATGAGCGGTTGCACCAGGTCAGGCGTCCGGTATAATGCAGAAAACGTGTGACCCCTGTGCCCGGTTTCACGTGTTACCTCTGTGCCAGGACTTATAAAAACAGTGATCCACACACGCACGTTGATTGCCACCCTCCTGTACACGGCCACGCTGGTTGGGACGCTTCCGACGGCGCAGGCGGCGGCTCCGCATCGTAGCCCTTCCGACGAAGAAGCCCGTGTCTGGCAATCGCCGGAACACTGCGAACACGTGGTGAAGAACGGCGGCCGCATGGCCGTGCCTTCCCCCGATGTCCTGCGGGTCGGAACGTGGAACCTTCGCTGGTTTCCCCGTGGCCAACCACCGAACCAACCGAAGCCGCTCAACGGGCCAACCGATCTGGAATGGCTGACATGCGTCCTGGTGTGGATGCAACCGGATATTCTGATGGTTCAGGAAAGTCTGACAACCGGCAAGGCCAGGGACGCGTGGACCCGCGTGTTGCGGGCGCTTGAACAACGCACGGGAGACACGTGGCAGTGGTCGGCCCAACAATGCGGAAAGCCCGACAGGCATCACGTGGGCGTGTTATGGAACGCAAGCCGGGCAACGCTTTCCGACATGCAGAGCCTCTGGCGCGTGAACAGACACGCCAGGTCCGCCCAAAACCCGTGCAGGGACGGACGTCATCCCGGCCACTATGCGCATGTCCGGTCAACACGTCCGTCGGGCGTCGACTTTCACCTGATCGGCCTGCACCTCAAGTCGGGAGCCACGGTGGCCGCGGTCGAAGAACGCCACCATGCGCTGAATCGTCTTGACGACGCCGTCGCGCCTTTCCTGGACACCGATCGGGACGTGGTCATCCTGGGAGATCTGAACACCATGGGCGCCGGTGACGCACGCTCTCACCAAACGGAGTTGAAATACCTGCGGCGCATGGCGGCCCAGGCAACGCCCGGCTTTCGGGATCTTCGCCTGACACCGCAATGCTCGCATTATTTCCGGGGTCGCGGCGGGTGGCTGGATCACGTTCTGGTCGCACAAGACATGGCCGAAGTACGCACCCGGTCGGTGCGGGTCACCGGGTATTGTGCCGTGGCCAGCTGTCGTCGGATCCGGGGCGAGTATCCATTGGCCTATCAACACTTATCCGATCATTGTCCGGTCATCCTCGCAATCCACAACCACGACCGGGACTCATAACACACATGACGCCCGCCCGGCCCGACTCCCGTCTCCGCTGTGCCTGGGCCACCAACACGCTCCTGATGCAGTACCACGATCGCGAATGGGGCGTCCCTGTCCACGATGATCGCCGGTTATTTGAATTTCTCATCCTTGAAGGCGCGCAGGCCGGGTTGAGTTGGCACACGATTCTGCAAAAACGTGCCGCGTTCCGGGAAGCCTTTGATCACTTTGACGCCGCCGCCATCGCCCGGTACAACGCCCGCCGCGTTCAGCAACTGCTGCACAACCCCGGCATCATCAGGAATCGCCTGAAAATCCAGGCGGCCATTGCGAATGCGCAAGCCTTTCTTGCCGTGCAAAAAGCATTTGGAAGTTTTGATGCGTATCTCTGGCCCATGGTCAAAGGCCAGACGATCCACAATCGCTGGAACACTTCGCAAGACGTGCCCTGTATCACGCCAACCGCCACGGCCATGAGCCTGGACCTGAAACACCGAGGGTTCGCCTTTGTCGGTCCGACGATTTGTTACGCGTTCATGCAGGCCATCGGGATGGTCAATGATCATACGACCGATTGTTTCCGGCACCGCGCACTCCGCCACCATGACCGCCGTGTACCCTCCTTGCCGCCACCGGCTTCGTAAGACCTCATCACGTCCCTGTCCCCGCCTGGCGTTCCTGTTTCCAATACACCATCTGTCCAGGCTCAGACACATAAGGCACTCCTTGCCCCAGGAGGAGAAGCCATGCCAATCCGGCAGGTCGGCTGCCGGACAAAAGGGGGTGACCGCGTCGCCCGAAGGACCAAAGGAACTGGCCCCGGACAATCGTTTTGATTCTCATCAACGGCTTGCTATATCATCCTGTGTCAATCATTGATTGCTGCCTGTTCTATATCATTCCATGCGGAACATGGAGTTTCTTTCAGCCATTGCTCCGCTGCCGCTGAAAAAAGATTCACTCACCCGCCGTCCCGCTCAAGGGCAACATGATATGGCGAGAAAGCGCGACCACCGCATGGCAAGAAAGCAAGCCCCCCGCGTCCGGACGCCAACGCCGCCGAACGGCAACGGCGCGCCGCGCAAGTCTCCGACTCCGGCGGCATCCCCCGCGTCCGGCATTTTTCCCGGTGCCTCCATGACCCCTCTGGCATTCGCGACCGCGGCGCTGTGCCTGTTGGTGGCGGTCAGCTACTTTCCGGCGCTGTCGGCGGGGTTCGTCTGGGATGACGTGATACTGACCAGGGCCACGCCGCTGCATACATGGGCGGGGCTGGCGCAAATCTGGTTTGCCCCGCGTACGCTATTTCCATACGAAGCCCACTACTGGCCGCTGCTCCATACCACCTTCTGGCTGGAGCATAAACTGTGGGGACTGGCGCCGCTCGGCTATCACGTCGTCAATCTGCTGCTGCATACCGGGGTTGTGTTGCTGCTGTGGCGCCTGCTGCGGCGGCTGGGGGTGCCCGGCGCGTGGTTCGCGGCAGCGGTGTTCGCGGTGCATCCGCTGCATGTGGAGTCGGTGGCCTGGGTTATCGGGCGCAAGGACATCCTGGCGACGGCGTTCTATCTTTCGTCCGTGCTCGCCTATATCCGCTTCACGGAAATGCCACGAGGACGGCGGCGAGGAGGGCATTACCTGCTGGCAGTGGCATTGTTTGTGCTCGGCCTGCTCAGCAAATCCATCACCGTCACGCTGCCGGCGGCGCTGTTACTCTGGCACTGGTGGCGGCACGGGCGCGTGACCATGGCCGATTTTCGCCGCACGCTGCCCTTCTTCCTGGTCGGTCTTGGCATTGCGCTGGCCGACTCTGCCTATAACATCAGCCTTGAACACATCTCATTCGCATATTCGCTGCTGGAGCGCGGGCTGATTGCGGCGCACGCCCTGGCATTTTATGTCGGTAAACTGCTGTGGCCAACGGGGCTGATCGGAATCTATCCGCGCTGGGAGCCCGGCATCGGCGACGCGCTGGCCTGGGGCTTTGCGGTCGGTTTTGCGGCGGTAGTGACGGTGTTGTGGCGCTGGCGCCGGCAACTCGGTCGCGGGCCGCTGGCCGGCGTGCTGTTCTTTGCGGTGGCGTTGTCGCCGGTGCTGAGTTTCGTGGACTTCGGTTATATGCAGTTCTCCTTTGTCGCCGACCGCTATCAATACCTCGCCGGCATCGGCCTGATTGCCGTCGTGGCCGCCGCCGCGGGGCGTGCCTGTCAACGGGGTCTCGGCGCCCTGCCGGAACGCCGCACGCGTCCGGCGCGGGTGGCCATCGTAGCGGCCGGGGCGGCCATACTGGCGGTGTTAAGCCTCCTCACCTGGAACCAGGCCGACCTCTACCGCAACCCCGTTACCTTCTTCACCCATGTCATCGCCCACAACCCGCAGGCACGCGGCGCCCACCTCAATCTTGCGAACTACCTGCAGCTTGAGGGGCGCTACGAAGAAGCGCATGCCGTCTACCGAACCGCCATTGAGCGGCAACCGGATAGCTCTGGACTGCGTGCCAATCTCGGCGTGCTGCTGTCAAAGCAGGGCCGCCATGAGGAATCAATCGCGCGCTTCCGCGAGGCGCTGCGGCTGAACCCGAAGCACCAAACCGCGATGCGGAGCATTGCTACGGTGCTGATGCAGCAGGAGCGGTATGCGGAGGGGTTGACGGCGGCGCAACAGGTGATTGCGCATTATTCCGATGACGCGCAAGCCCACCACCTGGTGGGCCTCGCGCTGTTTCATCTCAACCGCAAAGCCGAAGCGCTGCGCCATTACGACCGCGCATTGGCGCTGGACCCGAATCTGCCAATGGCACATGAACAGCGCAAGCAAATCCTTGAGTCCATGACCAGCGAGGGCCGGCAATGAGAACGGCGAGACAGCCCATGCCCGCTCCGTGCCGGCAACGCCCGTCGTCGCGCTCAACGGCAGCATAAGATGGCAAGAAAGCGAACCCCCCGCGTCCGGACGCCAACGCCCCCGACCGGCAACGGTGCGACGCGCAAGTCTCCGATTCCGGCGGCATCCCCCGTGCCCGGCATGTTCCCCGGTGCCCCCGGTGCCTCTATGGCCCATATTGCATTAGCGGCCGCGGCGCTGTGCCTGCTGGTGGCGGTCAGTTACTTTCCGGCGCTGTCGGCCGGATTCGTGTGGGATGACGAGATAATACTGCCCCATGCTGCGCCGCTTCACACCTGGTCGGGGCTGGCGCAGATCTGGTTTACCCCAAGTGCGCTGAGGCAATACGAAGGCCATTACTGGCCGCTGCTCTATACCACCTTCTGGCTGGAGCATAAATTATGGGGGCTGGCGCCGCTCGGCTATCACCTGGTCAATCTGCTGCTGCATACCGGGGTCGTGTTGCTGCTGTGGCGCCTGCTGCGGCGGCTGGGGGTGCCCGGCGCGTGGTTCGCGGCGGCGGTGTTTGCGGTGCATCCGCTGCACGTGGAGTCGGTGGCCTGGGTTATCGGGCGCAAGGACATCCTGGCGACGGTGTTTTATCTCTCCTCCGTGCTCGCCTATATCCGCTTCGTGGAAATGCGGCGAGGAGGGTATTACGGCCTGGCGGTGGCATTGTTCGTGCTCGGCCTGCTCAGCAAATCCATCGTCATCACGCTGCCGGTGGCGCTGTTGCTGTGGCACTGGTGGCGGCACGGGCGCGTGACGATGGCCGATTGCAGCCGCACGCTGCCGTTCTTTCTGGTCGGGCTTGGCATTGCGCTGGCCGACTATGCCTATTACACCGACATCGAACCCGTCTCATTCGCTTATTCGCTGCTGGAGCGTGGGCTGATTGCGGCGCACGCATTGGCATTTTACGTCGGCAAACTGCTGTGGCCGACGGGGCTGATCGGGGTCTATCCGCGCTGGGAGCCCGGCATCGGCGACCTGCTGGCCTGGGGCGGCGCGGCCGGCTTTGCGGCGGCGGTGGCGGTGTTGTGGCACCGGCGTCGGCAACTGGGTCGCGGACCGCTGGCCGGCGTGCTGTTCTTTGTGGTGGCATTGTCGCCGATGCTGGGCTTCGTGGACTTCGGCTATATGCAGTTCTCATTTGTCGCCGACCGCTATCAATACCTCGCCGGCATCGGCCTGATTGCTGTCGTCGCTGCCGCCGCGAGCCGGGCCTGTCAACGGGGCCTCGGCGCCCTGCCGGCGCACCGCACACGTCCGGCGCAGCTGGCCATCGGGGTGGCCGGGGCGGCCATACTGGCGGTTGCCGGCCTGCTCACCTGGAATCAGGCAGGCATCTACCGCGATGACGGTACCTTTTTCACCCATGTCATCGCCCATAACCCGCAGGCCCGCGGCGCCCACAACAATCTTGGGAACTACCTGAAGGCCAGGGGGCGCTACCCGGAAGCGTATGCCGCCTACCAAACCGCCCTTGAGTTGCGCCCGGATGACCCCGGACTGCTCAACAATATCGGCACGCTGCTGTCAAACCAGGGCCGCCATGAGGAGGCGCTCGCGCACTACCACGAGGCGTTGCGGCTTAACCCGCGGCACACAACCGTGATGAAGAACGTTGCCATGGTGCGGATGAAACAGGGGCGGTATGCGGAGGGGTTGGCGGCGGTGCAACAGGTGATTGCGCGCTATCCCGATGACGCGCAAGCCCACCATCTGGTAGGTTACGGACTGTTCCACCTCGACCGCAAGGCCGACGCGCTGCGCCATTACGACCGCGCCCTGGCGTTGGACCCGAATCTGGCCCTGGTACGCGAACAGCGCAAACAATTCTTTGAGTCCATGACCGACGAAGGCCGGCAATGAGAGCGAGACAGCCCATGCCGGTGCCGTGCCGGCGCCACCCGTCGTCGCGCTCAAGAGCAGCATAAGATGGCGAGAAAGCGACCCCCCGCGCGCGGCGAGAAAGCAAACCCCCCGCGTCCGGACATCAACACCACCGAACGGCAACGGCGCGCCGCACAAGCCGCCGCTGCCGGCGGCATCCCCCGCGCCCGGCATATTCCCCGGTACCGCTATGGCCTCTGTGACCCTGGCGGGCGCGGCGCTGTGCCTGCTGGTGGCGGTCAGTTACTTTCCGGCGCTGTCGGCGGGATTCGTCTGGGATGACGTGGTGCTGACCAAGGCCAGGCCGCTTCACACCTGGTCGGGGCTGGCGCAGATCTGGTTTACCCCAAGTGCGCTGGCTCAATACGAAGGCCATTACTGGCCGCTGCTCTATACCACCTTCTGGCTGGAGCATAAGCTGTGGGGGCTGGCACCGCTCGGCTATCACCTGATCAATCTGCTGCTGCATACCGGGGTCGTGTTGCTGCTGTGGCGCCTGCTGCGACGGCTGGGGGTGCCCGGTGCGTGGTTCGCGGCGGCGGTGTTCGCGGTGCATCCGCTGCACGTGGAGTCGGTGGCCTGGGTCATCGGGCGCAAGGACATGCTGGCGACGGTGTTCTATCTCGCCGCCGTGCTCGCCTATATCCGCTTCACGGAAATGCGGCGAAGGGGGCAAAGAAGAGGGTATTACTTCCTGGCGGTGGCGCTGTTCGTGCTCGGCCTGCTCAGCAAATCCACCATCATCACGCTGCCGGCGGCGCTGTTGCTGTGGCACTGGTGGCGGCACGGGCGCGTGACGATAACCGATTTCAGCCGCACGCTGCCGTTCTTCCTGGTCGGGCTGGGCATCGCGCTGGCCGACTATGCCTATTACGCCAACAACGAACAAATCTCATTCGCGTATACGCTGCTGGAGCGCGGGTTGATTGCGGCACGCGCGCTGGGATTTTACGTCGGCAAACTGCTGTGGCCGACGGGGTTGGCCGGGGTCTATCCGCGCTGGGAGCCCGGCATCGGCGACGCGCTGGCCTGGGGCAGCGCGACCGGCTGCGCGGCGGCGGTGGCGGTGTTGTGGCGCCGTCGTCGGCAGCTCGGTCGCGGACCGCTGGCCGGCGTGCTGTTCTTTGTGGTGGCGTTGTCGCCGGCGCTGGGCTTCGTGGACTTCGGCTATATGCAGTTCTCGTTTGTCGCCGACCGCTATCAATACCTCGCCGGCATCGGCCTGATTGCTGTCGTCGCTGCCGCCGCGAGCCGGGCCTGTCAACGGGGCCTCGCTACCCTGCCGGCGCACCGTACGCGTCCGGCGCAGCTGGCCATCGGGGCGGCCGGGGCGGCCATACTGGCGGTTGCCGGCCTGCTCACCTGGAACCAGGCCGGCCTCTACCGCGACCCCGGTACTTTCTTCACCCACGTCATCACCCACAACCCGCAGGCCCGCAGCGCCCACCACAATCTTGCGAACTACCTGCAGGCCGAGGGGCGCTACGCGGAAGCGCATGCCGCCTACCAAACCGCTCTTGAGCTGCGACCGGATGACCCGAAGCTGCTCAACAGTATCGGCACGCTGCTGTCAAACCAGGGCCGCCATGAGGAGGCGCTGGCGCGCTTCCGCGAGGCGTTGCGGCTTAACCCGCAGTACACAACCGCGATGCGGAACGTTGCCGTGGTGTGGATGAAACAGGGGCGGTATGCGGAGGGGTTGGCGGCGGTGCAACAGGTGATTGCGCGCTATCCCGATGACGCGCAAGCCCACCAGCTGGTGGGCTACGGACTGTTTCACCTCAACCGCAAGGCCGAAGCGCTGCGACATTACGATCGCGCATTGGCGTTGTACACGAACCTGGAGGATCTAAAAAAGGTACGCGAACGGCGCCAGCAACTCCTTGAGTCCATGACCAACGATGAGCGACAATAAGCATGGCGAGACAACCCATACCTGCGCCGTGCCGACAACACCCGCCGTCGCACTCAACGGCAGCATAAGATGGCGAGAAAGCGAACCCCCCGCGCGGCGAGAAAGCAAACCCCCCGCGCCCGGACACCAACCCCGCCAAACGGCAACGGTGTGCCGCGCAAGCCCCTGATGCCGACGGCATCCCCCGCGCCCGGCATGTTCCCCGGCTCCTCTGATGCCTCTATGGTCTCTATAGCATTAGCCGGCGCGGTACTGTGCCTGTTGGTGGCGGTTAGCTATTTTCCGGCACTGTCGGCGGGATTCTTGTGGGATGACTGGGCACTGACCGAGTCCACGCCGCTGCACACCTGGTCGGGGCTGGCGCAGGTCTGGTTTGCCCCGCGTGTGCTGCTTCCATACGAAGCCCACTACTGGCCGCTGTTGTATACCCTCTTCTGGCTGGAGCATAAACTGTGGGGGCTGACGCCGCTCGGCTATCACCTGGTCAATCTGCTGCTACATACCGGGGTCGTGTTGCTGCTGTGGCGGCTGCTGCGGCGGCTGGGGGTGCCCGGCGCGTGGTTCGCGGCGGCGGTGTTCGCAGTGCATCCGCTGCATGTGGAATCGGTGGCCTGGGTCATCGGGCGCAAGGACATCCTGGCGACACTGTTTTATCTTTCGTCCGTGCTCGCCTATATCCGCTTCGCGGAAATGCCGCGCGGGCGGCGAGGGGGGCCTTACCTGCTGGCGGTGGCGTTGTTCGTGCTCGGCCTGCTCAGCAAATCCATCGCCATCACGCTGCCGGTGGCGTTGCTGCTCTGGCACTGGTGGCGGCACGGGCGCGTGACCATGGCCGATTGCAGCCGCACGCTGCCGTTCTTTCTGGTGGGGCTGGGTATCGCGCTGGCCGACTATGCCTATTACAACGGCATCGAACAAATCTCATTCGCGTATACGCCGCTGGAGCGTGGGCTGATTGCGGCGCACGCCCTGGTATTTTACGTCGGCAAATTGCTCTGGCCGACGGGGCTGATCGGGGTCTATCCGCACTGGGAGCCCGGCATCGGCGACGCGCTGGCCTGGGGCGGCGTGGCCGGCTGCGCAGCGGTGGTGGCGGTGTTGTGGTGCTGTCGCTGGCAGCTCGGTCGCGGACCGCTGGCCGGCGTGCTGTTCTTTGCGGTGGCGTTGTCGCCGGTGCTGGGTTTCGTGGACTTCGGCTATATGCAGTTCTCGTTTGTCGCCGACCGCTATCAATACCTCGGTGGCATCGGCCTGATTGCCGTCGTGGTCGGTGCCGCGGGCCGTGCCTGTCAACGGGGTCTCGGCATGTTGCCGGCGCACCGCACGCGTCCGGCGCGGCTGGCCATCGGGGCAGCCGGGGCGGCCATACTGGTGGTTGCCGGCCTGCTCACCTGGAACCAGACCGGCCTCTACCGCGACCCCGGCACCTTCTTCACCCACGTCATCGCCCACAACCCGCAGGCCCATGGCGCCCACCACAATCTTGGGAAATACCTGGAGGTCGAGGGGCGCGATCGGGAAGCGCTTGCCGCCTACCAAATCGCCCTTGAGCGGCAACCGAAGAACCATGAATTGCTCACCAGTATCGGCGTGCTGCTGGAAAGGCAGGGCCGCCCGGAGGAAGCGGTCGAGCGCTACCGCGAGGCGCTGCGGCTGAACCCGCAGCAACAAAACGCGCTGGGTAACCTTGCCAAGGTGTTGATAAACCGGGGGCGGTATGCGGAGGGGGTGGCATCGGCGCAAAAGTTGATTGCGCACAACCCCGATGACGCGAGAGCCCACCATATGGTGGGCCTCGGGCTGTTTCGCCTCAACCGCAAGGCCGAAGCGCTGCGCCATTACGACCACGCATTGGCGTTGGACCCGAATCTGACCCTGGCACGCGAACAGCGCAAGCAATTCTTTGAGTCCACGACCAACGAGGTTCAGCAATAAGCACGGCGAGGCAACCCATTCATCCCCGTGCCGGTAACGCCCACCGGGCGCCGCGGTCGGCCATGTCGGTGATGTTCGGCAGATCCGGCTGGTTGTCGCCGCGACCTTTGGCGGCGAAGTCCACGTCATCATACCCCAGCGTCAGCGTCGCGACTCTGGCGATGAAATCTCCTCTCCGGTCACGGCTCGTCAATGACCCGGAGCGCCAACGGCACCGGCCGCATACCGCCAGTTGTTCATTCCACGCGGCTCCGGTACAATCCGCACCGGATGTTCCCCTCTCGTTCAACGTGACCCAGCATGGCTACCTCCGCGTCTCATGGCGTTTCTCTCATTGCCGACCCCATTCATCACTACATTCAATTTACCGTTCCCGACCCCTCCTCCGACGCGAACGAAATCACGGAAAAAGATTTAATTGATTCTCCCTGGGTCCAACGTCTTCGGTGCATCTACCAACTGCAAAGCGCGCGGTGGGTCTATCCCTCGGCGGAACACAGCCGGTTCCAACACGTGCTGGGCGCCATGCACCTTGCCGGACAATACGCCCGGCACGTGTATCCCTCCCTCGCCCGAACCATTCCGGACGTGCCGACGCTCCCCTGCATTGAAGCCCTGCTCCGCACCACCGCGCTGCTGCATGACATCGGGCACGGCCCCTTCTGTCATTTTTTCGACTGGCATTTTCTTCAACGGTACGGGTTATCCCATGAACGCATGGGACAAGCCATTATTCGCGACCAGCTCGGCCACCTGATTCAACGATTGCGACGAAGCCCGTCCGGCGCGTTTGCCGCCGGTGAAACGATCAACCCCGATCATGTCGCCTCGCTGATTTTGAAAGATCCCAACAAGCCGAGTCGGCAGTATCCCCGGTGGCTTCGGCTCCTCCACCCGTTAATCGGAGGGCTGTTTACGGCGGATAATTTCGACTATGTGCTGCGCGACTCCTACATGTGCGGCGTCGCGGTCGGCCCGGTGGATATTCCCCGACTGATGCATTACACGATGATTACCCCGAAGGGGCCGGCCCTCCATAAAAACGGCCTGCCGGCCCTTCAGATGTTTCTCAATGCGAGACTCTATCTCTATTCCAACGTCTATTATCATCGCACCTCGCGCGCGATTGATCTTCATCTCCTGGAAATCTTCCGCGAAACCATGGAATGTATCTTCCCCTATAACCCGCTTCACCACCTGGAGCGCTACCGGCGATTGACGGACTGGTCCCTGCTGGAAACGGTCCGCGCCTGGGAGTTCTCATCCAATCGGAAACAACAGCGGCTTGGCAGGGAATGGGGTCGCGTGCTGGGACGCTACGTCAAATGGAAAACGGCGTACAGCAAAGCCCTGGCGATTCGTGATTGCCCTTCGCGAGGTTCCGCGATGACCCCCGCCACGCTTGAAACACACATTCGCCGGGCCTTGCCCCGCCGACTGCAACACCTGACGTTTCGCGTGGACATGGCCAGCAAAGACACGCGCCCTCTCAACGTGCTCAACATGGGGAAGTTTCAGTTTTATCTCTACGACCCGGCGACGCAGTCCGTCGAAAAAGAAACGCTGCGCGAACTCTTTGAGTTTTTACCGTCGCGGATTGTGCAGCTCCGAATTTTTGCCGAAGATCATCAAGCCGATGCGGCATTAGCCAGAGCCACGGAACGGGTGCTTCGCGCCGCACGGTGACGGGACCACACACCGCCGAACACATTCACGACACGGGGCGCCTCAACGCGGCGCCCACGGCACACCGGGTTCACCCTCCAACAGCGGACTTAAAATGCTCTGCAGGATCCGCGTGCCCGATCCGACCGTCGCCCCCACGCCGCGCAGCGTGAGGACAAAATTCACCTGATTGCGCTCGGGAAGATCGCCGCCCGCGCCCAGGCGAATATAATACAGGCCGAGCGACCAGCATCTGCACGGGTTTTGATACAAGCCGACGACATCCCATTCGGGCGTGTTCCCCGTGGCAATGTCATGATAGACCCTCGTCCCCACGGTCCATCCCCGTGACAGACGGACAGCGGCAACGCCGGTCAAAAAGTGAATTTCCGATTCGGCCTCCAGCACTTCGTTGAAGGATAACGGATTCCAGATGTCGCCACGGCGGGGCACGACGGTGTTCCGCGTGCGACGATACCCCGCGTCCAGGTACGCCCGCCGGTGAACCTGCGCGGCGATCCCCGCGTTCAACTGCGTGAAGTCGTGATTGTCCGGGGCATAGAACGCATCAACGTTCACGCGGACCCGGCTCAACAGGGCCGGCAGGGACGTCACGGGAACGTGAAAGACCGCCCTGGCCCACACATCGGAAAACGTGTTCGCCCGTCCCGGCGCGTCGCCAAGATGATAACTCTGGGCCACCTCAACATCCGCAATGGTCGTTGACGATGCGCCGCTCCGTTCATCGCGCACGCCGGTGCGCATGGAATACGTCAACAGGTGTTTCTTCGGCAAATGATCAATGGCGTCAATCTGCGGCAGGTCCGATTGCCGGGAAGGCGGAACATATTCATAGAACAGGCGCGGGGTCATCGTATGGCGAAGCCGGCGCTCCCTGCCCACCGCAAACTCGCGTGACAGGTTCGTGACGGCCTCAAGGCCGAGCCAGAGCGTCCCGCGACCGCGGCCGGCGCCCGAAGCCTCTTCCGTGCTGTCATCGTCCATGGAATGCGGGACGACACTCCGGGAATAGAGGACTTCCCGGAGCATGACGTGCGGGCGAAGCCCCAGCATATGTCCAAGATGCAGCCCCTGAACGGACACCGAGGGCACGACGTCGAAACGGCTGACGTTGAACCCGCGCTCTCGAACAAAGTGAATAAACGTCGAATCCATGCCGACGTCAAACATGACCGTTTCCCCCGCCGGGGTCACACGGTGATACCGATGCCCGATTTCGGGCAACCGTTGAAAGGTCTCTCGCCCCCCGGAGTCCAGCGGCTGTAAATACTGGGCCTTGAGATAGGCGCGTCCACCCGCCAGTCGCTGCGTGACGTTCAACACGGATTCCTGGCTCGGCAATGCCCGAAACGCTCCGGAGGCGCTCAAATCCCGCAGCAGCGTCCGATCCGTCGCGTAGTTGATATTCGCCTGCACCAGCAGATCATCATTCACAGGCTGCACATGGGCCCCGGTAATTTGCGCGCGCGCGGTCTCCTCGTCGGCATCGTAAAACGCGTTGAACAGCCACTGCCCCCGCGACCGCCGATCCAGCGCATAGCGATAGTCCAGGCTTCCGCCCTGTCCCCGTTTGGATAACACTTGCGGCGTCACGGTCAGGTCCTGACTGGGAGACACGGCCCAATACCATCCCTGCCGGTATTGAAAGCCAAACACGTCGTCGTACCCAATCGTCGGGACCAGCAATCCGGTTTGTCGTTTGCCCGGCGCCGGATAGCGCAACGCGGGCAGCGGCACAATCGGGTATTCGCGAATGTTCAGCCAGACCTTGCTGGCAAAGACGCGGTCGCCCTGTTCCACGTCCAGATCATGAAAGGAAAAACTCCAGTCGGGAATGTCTCCGTCATCCGCATCGCAATTCGTAAACGTGCCGTCCTTCGCGCGATAATGTGTTTCGGAAAACCGCTGGAACAGGCGACTGCGAATCCAGGTATTGGTGTGTTTCAGAAACATCCTGCCGTTCGTGACCGTGCCGGATTCCGTATTCGTGTTGACGGTCATCTCCTCCGCCCACACGTCGCTCGTGCGATCGTGCGCATGCACGCGACCGGTGGCCGTCAAGCGGCCGGAACGTTTATGAAACGTGGCCCGGTCCGCGGTCACCCGCACGTCACCACGCCGCACCACCACGTCATTCAAGGCGCTGAAGGTCTCGGTGGCCTGATCAAACGCGATGCGTTCGCATGTGAGGTGAAGGGGGGACGCCGCCTGTGATTCCGACAACTCCACTGTGGCACGCGCCGCCTGCGCCCGCGCGTCACGCACCACGGGGGCGACCGCCTGACTGACCAACAGCAGACCCGACAGCAACCCGCTGGTCGCCCAGCGGGCGCGGCGCGCCGGCCGGCTACCCCACGACAAGTTCATAGCGCTTGCCCGCCAGGAGACTTTTCACGCACCCGACAAGAAACAACGAGCCTGTCACACAGACAAGATCGTGCTCGCCCCCCAGATTCATGGCCAGGTCCATGGCCGCTTGCGGAGCGTGGCGTTCATGGAACGGGACGTCCGTGGCCGGCAGCGCCCGTTTCAGAACCTCCACCGGAGCCGAGCGGGGAGAGGCGATTTGCGTCAAAATCACCGCATGCGCCATCGGGACCAGCGTGGACAAAAACGCGGCGTGGTTTTTGTCCCGCATCATCCCGATGACCAGAATGAGACGGCGCCGGCCCTCGGCGGACATGGTCTGCCGCAGACAGACCTTGAGGCATTCCGCCGCGGCCGGATTGTGCGCGCCATCGCAGAGCGTCAGAGGATGACTCCCCAGCCGTTCAAAGCGGCCCGGCCAGGCCACGCGCTCCAACCCCTGTCGAATGGCCGATTCGGGAATCGCCATCCGTGGCATCACCCCGGACTCCAGGACAGCCAGCGCGCAGCCCGCGTTCGCAATCTGGTGGCGCCCCTCAAGCGCACAGCGAAGATTCAGGTAGTTGCCGCTCCTCCCCAGAAAGTCGAATGTTCCGGACGCCCGCTCAACGCTCATAAACTCATTGCCAAAGGTCCGCATCGGGGCCTGCATGTGCCGCGCCTGTTCCCGAAAGACACGATCCAGGGAATGGACGACCGGCCCAATGACTGCCGGGACATGCTGTTTCATAATGCCCGCCTTCTCAAAGGCAATGGCCGGAAGGGACGATCCCAGATATTGCTCATGGTCAAACGTCACATTCGTAATCACCGTACCAATGGCACGGCACACGTTCGTCGCGTCGAATCTCCCTCCCATCCCCACTTCAACCACGGCAAGATCAACCCGTTCTTCGGCAAAGTACTGAAAGGCCATGACGGTCGCCGCTTCAAAAAACGTCGGTGAGGCAACACCAGACGGGAGGGCGCGGAGGCGGGCAAACAGGTCAACCACGCGATCTTCGGGAATGTACGCCCCCTGCACCTGAATGCGTTCACAAAAATCCAGCAGATGAGGCGAGGTATACAGCCCGACCCGCACGCCGGCAGCCTGAAGGATTGAAGCCAGCATGGCGGCCACGGACCCCTTGCCGTTGGTTCCGGCAACATGAAGCGCCGGAAAACGCCGTTGGGGATGACTCCATTCCGACAACAACGCGGACACTGTTTCCAGCCCCGGCTTCACGCCGAATCGCTGCAATGAGTAGAGACGCCGTCGTGTCGCCTCGTAGGAACGCACCATCAACACCGATCCCCATGGTTGGTTTGTGCATGTCCGTGTGCCGACCGGCGCCGGCTTACGCGCCGGGCATGAGATGCCGCAACACCGTATGGATGGTCTCTCGAAGACGGGGGCGACTGACAATGGCATCAATCATCCCATGCTCAAGCAAAAATTCCGCGCGTTGAAACCCATCCGGCAAACGCTGTTTGATGGTTTGCTCAATGACGCGCGGCCCGGCAAACCCGATCAGGGCTTTCGGCTCGGCCAGGATGACGTCCCCCAACATCGCCACACTCGCGGTGACGCCGCCAAAGGTCGGGTCGGTGAGCACCGTAATGAACGGGATGCCGGCTTCGTGGAGCCGCACCAGGGTCGCGGCGGTCCTGGCCATTTGCATCAGCGCGAGAATCCCTTCCTGCATTCTCGCTCCGCCCGATGTCGTCACAAGCAAGAAGGGCCGGCGGCTGTCCACGGCGCGCTCCACGGCGCGGCAGATTTTTTCTCCCACCACGGAGCCCATGCTGCCGCCCATAAATCCGAAATCAAACACCCCCATCACAATCGGGCGATGCTGCAGCATCCCTTCGCCCGTGACGATCGCATCGCGTCGCCCGGTCTTGGCCTGGCAGGCCTCCAGTCGTTTGCTATACGGCCTGGTGTCGACAAACGCAAGAGGATCGGCGGGCGACAGTGCGGCGTCCCATTCATGGAAACTGTGCGGATCAAGCAGGAGGTCAATGCGTTCCTGAACGGACAGGGGCAAATGATAGCCGCATTTGGGACACAGCTTGAGATTGCGATCCACCTCTTTCCGATAGACAATCGCGCGGCACGAGGGGCACTTCACCCACATGCCCTGCACAATATTCAGCCGGTGTTTTTCCTGTTCGTGTGACCGACGTGTGTGCAACCAGCTCATCGGGGCATCCTTCTACATCACGCACGAGGAGAGGATGAATCATTCCGCACGGCGGGACCATGGCCAGGCTGGCGGGGAATCGGCGCGTGTTCGTTCTCCACGATTCGCGCCTTCAAGGCAGGAGCCTCTCACCCGCCGCGCGCGTGCATTTCCAAACGCGGGTCCTGACGAAGCTCGTCAATCTCAATAAACTGGCCGCGCGCGCTTGAGCCTTCCAGCGCTTTGCGTGCTTCGGCGCCGCGATCCGCGCGGCGTTGCCACCCCGAACGAATGCGTTCCCGCACGGCCGCGACATCGTTCCTCCGAAGCGGTTCCCGCAAATCCAGTCCGTGTTTGGCATACAGGCACAAATACCAGAATCCGTCGGCCGTCAACCGGCTCCGGTCACATGAGGCACAGAACGGCGTCGTGGTCGACGGAATAATCCCGAACGTGGTCCCGTCGGCCAACCGAAACTGTTGGGCCGGAGCCGAGCCGCGTCCCTGAATCGGCTCAATCGGACCGCGGGCCTGTTCAAGGCGCCGCAGGATGTCGGCCATGGAGCACACTTTTTCGTTGGCCCAGTCGTTCGCGCCGCCCACGTCCATGTACTCGATAAACCGCACCTCCCCGTTCACGGTTTTGCCGTACTCAATCAGCTCAACGAGTTCATCGTCATTGAACCCGTTGATGACGACGGTGTCGATTTTGAGCCCGGGCAACCCAACCGCATTGGCGCGCGCAATGCCCCGCAGGACACGATCAAACGCGTCGCGTTTGGTCAGGGTCTGAAACCGGTCGGGCCGCAGCGTATCAAGGCTGACCGTGAGACGCTGCAAGCCGGCGTCGCGAAGCGATGACGCCTGCTCCTCCAGCAACACGCCATTGGTGGTCAACGCGACATCGCGAATGGCCGCCTGCTCCCTCAACAGGCGAATCAGCGTGGGAAGATCGCGACGCAGCAACGGCTCTCCCCCGGTCAGGCGGACTTTATCAACGCCGCACTCCGCCAGCATGCCCACCAGCGCGTTGATTTCTTCAAAGCTCAACAGGGTTTCGCGGGGAAGCCACGCGTAGTTATCTTCCGGCATGCAATACTGACAGCGCAGATTACACCGGTCCGTGACCGAGACGCGCACGCTCCGCAGGGGGCGGCCGAACGTATCCGCAAGCCCGGAAACGGTTAATGGCGACGCCGCATGGTTCATGGATGCTGCTCAATCCAGACGGCCCCGTCCGGCGTGTGTTCACATTTCCAGATGGGGGTGATTTGTTTTAATTCGTCAATGCACCAGCGGCAGGCCTTGAAGGCATCCGCCCGATGCATGGCGCCCACGACAACCAGCACGATATTATCGCCAATGGCGATCTCCCCGTACCGATGCAGAAGCAGCACTTCAATGACGTCAAAATCCCGCAACGCGCGGGTCCGAATCTCGCGGAGTGTCTTTTGCGCCATCCCGTCGTAATAGTCAAACACGAGGCGGCTGACCTCCCGCTCGTCCGACCAGTCTCGCGCGGTCCCAAGAAACGTGGCAATGCCCCCGATGCGGGCGGACCGACGCCGCACCCGTCCGATTTCCTCATCAAGCGAAAAATCCTCGCGCTGGACGCGAACCAGCATGGCGTCTTCACCATCAACGACAGACCGGGCGGGCTGGGACATGCCTCCTCCTTGACGCGCGCGCGCCGCCTGAAAACGGCGGAAGTAACGCGATTTCATCGGAACTTTCCAGTTCGGTGTCGCCATGCGCAATGGCATGATTGACCGACACAATCACCTGTTTGTCCAGCAGCAACGCCCCGACGTCGGGATGCATCGCGTGGATGGCCGTGATCAAATCGCGCACCCGGCGGCCGTGTTCCACCCGCACCGTGAGTGCGGAAACATGACCCAGCCGGTCTTTCATCGCCCCAAACAGTTTCACGGTCACCGTCATGACCGGGCGCCATGGAGCGGCGTCAACGCCTCAACGCCGGCTCGTTCGTAGGTGCCCGATTTGCCGCCGGATTTCAAGACCAGGCATATCTCGCCCACGGTCATGCCTTTATCCACGGCTTTACACATATCGTAAATCGTCAGTGCGGCCATTGCCACCGCTGTCATGGCTTCCATTTCAACGCCGGTGGGGCCGGTGGTCTTGACCGAGGCCTGAATGGTCACGGCGCACTGCCCCCGCGCATCAGGCCGCGCATCTTCCTGAAACGCGATATTCACACTGGTAATCATCAACGGATGACACATGGGAATCACGTCCGGCGTCCGCTTGGCGCCCATGACCCCGGCCACCTGGGCCACGGCCAGCACGTCGCCTTTCGCAATGGCGCCTTCGTGAATGCGGCGAAGCGTGTCCGGCAGCATGCACACCCGGCCTTGTGCCACCGCAACCCGCTCCGTCGCGGTTTTGGCCGACACATCCACCATCCTCGCCCGTCCGTCTTCGTTAAAATGGGTCAAATCGGCCACGGCCCGGCATCATCCTTTCTCAAACATGGAAGGCTATTATAGAAGTCCGCCGGAAAGCCGGTCAAGCAACGGGGACACGGCTCCCGGCGGCTTGACACCTATGCCCACCTCCCCGACAATGTCGGCATGAATGACGAACTCGTCATTGAGGGCATACGGTTTCAGGCCCGCTGCGGAGTCACTCCCGGCGAACGCCAACGTCCTCAACCGCTGTTGACCGACCTGACATTTACCTGCCCGGCTCACCAGGCCATTCAATCCGACAACCTCGCAACCACCGTGGATTACGCCAGGGTCGTCCAACGGGTGATTGACGTGGGCACAACCCATGACACCGTGCTGATTGAAACACTGGCGGACCGGATTGCGCAGACGCTGCTGGCGGAATTCCCCATGGAGCGCGTCACAATCTGGCTCCGCAAAACCGCTCCGCCGCTCCCGGACGTCACCGGATCGGTCGGCGTGCGCCTGACGTATCCGCGACCACGCGCACGTGCGACGGCATCGCCGTCATCGGACCCATCCCCGTTTCTAACCGCCAACGCCCACAGGATCCCCCGGGGGAAAGTCCTGGACGTGGCCGCCGGACATGGCAGACATGCGCTGTACCTGGCGTCTCACGGATATGAGGTGGTCGGCCTTGACCGGGATGGGGAAGCCCTGAACGCCCTGGCGCGCACGGCCGGCGAACGTGGTCTGCCGAATCTTTGCACGCGGACCGTGGATCTGGAACGCCACCCGGACACCCCGCCCGATCTCGGCGAGCAGGCCTATGACGGCATCGTGGTGTTTTTCTATCTCTTTCGACCGCTCTTTCCCGCACTCCTTCGAGCGCTGAAACCCGGCGGCGTCCTCATCTATGAAACGTTTCTGATTGACAACCATCTCCAGCATCACCATCCGCGACGGAAGGAATTCTGTTTGGAGCAGAATGAACTGCTTCACGCCACCAGCCAGCTAAGAGTGTTGTGCTATCAGGAAGGCCCCCAGTCCGCCGCTCCGCACGCCATCACCGCGCGGCTCGTGGCTCAACGGCAGCCGTCAGGGCAGGACGCACGCGTCACGGCATGAGCCGTCCATGGTCGCTTGATCGGCAGGGGAAAGGTGCGGGCCGCCGCCCGGCCCGGTGGGGCGCACGCGCCAGGTTGTCAGTTTTCCGGAGCTTCCACGATGTGATTTTCAAACCGGGCGCATCCTTCGGCCAATAACCGGTTAGTCAACATTTCACCCGGCCATTCAATCGGCAGATCGGCCGTAAACACCCACACGTCCGGCGACGTCCAGATCGGCCCGTGATCCTCCGGCAAATCAGGGTCAAACAGGTCCGTCCACACGGGCATGTACACCCCATTCCCGCATTGCGTGTGCAAATGCACAATCGCCCGACTCCGCACCGGTGAATCAAGGTCATGCCAGACCGCCGCTGTTTCGTCGGCCAGCCGATGCAGCCTGACGGCATTTTGCGCGTCAAACATGCCATAGGCGGCATGGACCGGCACATCCAGCATATTCGGCGCCAGGGCAATCTCCGGACATTGGTTCGTGAGGCCCTGCAACAACCGCTCCCGGTCATCGTCCCGCATGGTCTCCGGGAAGGACGACTCACGCGCGCCAATCAATTCAAACAGTAAAAACGCCGTTGATTCAACCGGAGGATGCAAGCGAGCGGCAATGGCGCGGCGGCGGCGCGAACCGGCCATATTCGACAAATGATCGTGGAGTTTCTGGAGCGTGATAAAATCAAACGTGGTATCGGTGAGTAAACGCGGTTCCACCGTGACGACGGTCCCGGCCGGGATATGCAAACATTGCCGCAGCAATTCCGCCGTTTCTTCCGGATCAATTTTCAATCCCAGCGGCGCGGCCAGATTCGCCTGCAACGACAATTCCAACGACCCCAACACGGCATAGGCGGGATCGTCATCGGGATCGCCTTCAATCAACACCGAACAGGCGGCCTCCGCCAACAGGTCAAACAGCCATTCGGCCATTTCTTCATCCAGCGCCGCCAGCACGGTGAGCACGTCATGCTCCCGGTCCTGCTCAAGCAGGGCCTGCAGAATTTCAATGGCCAGATCCGAATCGCCATGATCATGGCGACGCGCGTTGATCAGGTGAATCAGGTCCCGCGTTAACGGGTCAGGACGATACCAGCTAGGCACCTGTGAACCTCGACATCGGCGTCCGCTCCCATGGCGCGCCCCGCGGCGGTTGCCTGTCCGTTCGTGCCGGCTGCCGTAACCGGCACGGCACGCCATGATCCGCCGGAACGATGCCTCCGGACGCGCGCGCGACGCTCTGCATCGTACTGTCCAGCATCAGGGTTTCCCGCATGGCACTCGCGTCCGGAAGGCGTTGTGAGGAGTCTACTCTGCGGCTATCACGCCACCGCAATTCAACCAGCGCATTCTGCATAAGACAAATTCGACATGCAAGTACCCGGACTGTTCCACGACCATGCCATGCCGAAACGGGAACGGACGCCACCGATCAACAAGGCGGAGCGACGGCTCGCCGGACGCCGGCGTGGTGTCGACTCAAGACCACGCACGCACACACGCTCCCATCCATGTCACTCTTGCGTGTCCCGTTTCTGTTTGATAGTCTTCGGGTGGAATATCAGGGGGGACGTGCCGTCGTATCGTTGCAGGCCGACACCGCATCGGCACGACACCAAGAGCCGCGCGGCCCACTCTGCGCAAGCGCTCCCATCCCGGCATTCCGCGCCGCCCAGGAGACTCCTCATGACAGTGACAATGCCTTGGTCGACCGGTTCCCGCTTCGTCCCACTCACGCCTCTCTACTTTGCTCAACACACCACTCGGGAACTTGACGATGACGACTTTGACGAAGATGAATTCGACGACTTTGATGATTTCCGGTCGAAGCGTCCCCGCCGCCGACCGTTCTTGAAATTCACGCTGCTTCTGCTTTTGATCGCGGGCATATGGTACCTCTGGGCGAATCCGGATGTGCGGTCATCCATGAGCCAACGCATGGCGGTGGTCATCAGCATATTCAATCCCGGCCCGGCAGACCGTTCGCTTCACCCCGGCAACGGCACAGACCCCGCTTCGTTGTCGCAAACCGTGCCGATTCCCGTTTTTCATGAAGGGCAACAGACCATTGTCACCCTGACCGGGGAACCCCAGGCCCGTCTCCGGTTGAGCCTGAACGCCGAAGGAACACCGCATGGACATTCGGTGAAAACCGGCGATGTCCTCACGGTCACCGACGGAATGTTCGTCAAGCATCAGTGGGTCTATAGCGTCAAGACGCCATCCGAAGACTCGGGGTGGATTCCGGAAAAGTATCTGCGCGCACATTTCTAGACAACGGCCCATGCCGGAAGAAACAACGCGCCCCCCATGACGGGACGGTGCGCCTCTCCATGCGTGCCGGAGCTGGTCCCGCTACACGCATGCGGACACGGCAGGCCGCCAGGCATCCCACGGATGGCCTTCGCCCTCGATGGACGGAGCAATGATGACGCAGCTAACGACAGACACACCCGCCGCCCGCACGACAAAAACCGCAAACAGCGGAAGCAGTTTTTATTATGCCTTCCTCTTTCTCCCCCGTTCGCGACGGAAAGCCATGTCCGCCATTTACGCGTTGTGCCATGAGGTGGACACGACCGTTGACCACCCTCCCTGCGGCGCTGACCCGCACGACCAACTGGCGCAATGGCGTCGGGAAATTGACGCCATGTATCGCGGCACGCCACGGCACCCGATCACCGTCGACCTGGCCGATCACGTCAGCAGGCTGGCCATTCCACAGGAATACTTTCAGGAACTCATGAACGGAATGGACATGGATGTAACCATCAGGCGGTATGCCACCTTTGAAGATGTTTCGCTCTACTGCTATCGGGTGGCGTCGGTGGTGGGGCTGATCTGTTTACACGTCTTCGGCGCCACGGACCCGCGCGCGCGCGACTATGCCACGCATTTGGGCATGGCCTTTCAACTCACCAATATCATGCGCGACATTGGAGCCGATGCGGCACGGAACCGGATTTACATCCCCCAGGAAGACCTGGCCGCCTTTGACTATTCGGAACAACAGCTCATGGACGCAACCTATTCGCCGCAATTTATCCGGCTGATGGAATTCCAGGCCGCCCGGGCCCGTGAGTACTATCAGAAAGCGCAGGCCGTGTACGACGCCCTGCCATGCACCACTCGCCGGGCGTTGCTCTCAGCGGAAATCATGCGCACGATCTATTTTAATCTGTTCGCTCGCATTGAACGGGCCCGCTTTGCCGTGTTTACGTCTCGCATTCGCGTGCCGCACTCCTTTCGCCTCGCCCTTGCCCTGACAGCCTGGGCGCGCGCGTCGGTGAACAATCGTTTTTCCCGACGCGCGTGACGCAACGCGGCAGCGGATGACGCGCCAGCCTCATGCCCGCGTCCCCGGCCATCAGACGATGACGGTATGAACCGGGTACATGGGTAACACTTGAAACCGGGCACCTCGGTAACGACTATGGTGGCACTTCACCCCATAGGAGAACGGCGGTGCGGCATGAGGGCGGTTATCCAGAGACCTGGACCGTGCGGAAGGTCACACACGGCGGCTCCATCAAGCTCAACGGGACCCCGATCTCCCTCACGCGGCAGTGAGTGGGCGAGTCTGTCGGGCTCGAAGCGTTCGGCCCGCAGCAGTGGCGGCTCTCTGTTGCGGCCTTGCTGCCGAGCGTGGTGGATGAGCGGTTGCACCGGGTCGGGCGTCCGGTATAATGCAGAAAACGTGTTGCCCCTGTGCCCGGTTTCACGTGTTACCTCTGTGCCCGGACTGACATGACACGCCCCGCTTGCATTGACAGCCACTCACCCTCGTTCCTATGATACCATTCATGTCTCTCGTCGACCTCCACGATTCCCTGCGCAACTGCCAGCAATGCCGTCTGGCATCCGGACGAACCCAGGTGGTGTTCGGGTCCGGCAATCCCGAGGCGTCCATCATGTTTGTGGGTGAAGCCCCCGGGTTTCACGAGGACAGGCAGGGGGTTCCGTTTGTCGGCGCGGCGGGCAATCTCTTGACGACATTACTGGAATCGGCGGGACTCACGCGGGATGACGTGTATATTGCCAACGTCATCAAATGCCGTCCTCCGGAGAACCGCAACCCCGCACCCGATGAAGTGGAGACCTGCAAACCCTTTCTTCTTCAGCAAATTCACCATATCAAGCCACACCTGGTCTGTTCACTGGGGAACTTTGCCACCCAAACGCTGCTCGGCAGAAAAGTCGGCGTCTCGAAAGTGCACGGGCAACCATTTCAATTACCGGATTTTCTCCTGTTTCCGTTGTTCCATCCCGCCGCAGGCCTTCACCAGGGCAATTTGCTCCCGATGCTGCGCGAAGATTTTCAGAAATTAAAGCGGCTGCTGGATCAGATGGCCACGACGCGACAGGAAGCGCCCGCCGTCAACCCTGTTCAAATGGATTTGTTTTAAGCAGGCAGGGATGACGGGGCAGACGAGCGTGCCTCATCTGCGGGGACATCCCCATCCTCACGGCGTTCCGCCTCGTCGGCATGCTCCGGGTCACCATGATCGTCATCCGACGCTCCAGAGGCGTCATCGTCGTCGTCGTCCTCCGGATTCTCAAACCACAGGACCAGCATGGCGTCCCACCACACAGCGTCCACATCGTCGCCGGGGTCAACCCCCAGGCACGACACGTCGGTTTCCGTCACGCCCGGAGCAATCTCCGCGGGACGCAACCGGGCGCAATCAATCACTTCTTTGGTGGCATACCCGCCGACAATCCAGGACGGTGGATCGGCGCGCCGGGATTTATAGGCCTGGAGCTGATGCTTGAGGTACATGAAAATTTTCCGTTGCGTGTCATCCTCAAGTCCGCTGGCCGGAAGGCTTAACGTCTTTTCAATTTTTTTTCTCCACTCCCGCCGGTCATAGCGCGAAGTCATCAACTGCAGGGCTTTCACTCCATGTGCAACGTCAAGCGGCATAACGACTCCTTCGGTCAGTGACCGCCCATCGTCATTTCACGAATTTTGACGGTCGGGCTCGCGACGCTCCCTCGAAATTCCAAATCATTTCCGATCAACTCAATATCCTGAAACATCTGTTTCAGATTGCCGGCAATGGTCACCTCTTGCACGGGATAGGCCAGCTCGCCGTTGTCAATCCAAAAGCCGGACGCGCCCCTGGAGTAGTCCCCCGTCACCGTATTGACGCCAAACCCGATCAACTCGGTCACGTACAACCCCTGCTTGACAGATCGAATGACATCGTCGGACGACGCGCCGCCTGGATGGAGAAAAAGATTCGTCGGAGACACGGACGGAGTATCGCCCACCCCCCTGGCGGCGTTGCCCGTGGAGGCCATGCCCAGTTTTTTCCCGGAATACGTGTCCAGTAAATAGCTGGACAGCACGCCATGGTCGACGATCATGGTTTTGCGAGTCGGCAATCCTTCGCCATCAAAAGGGCGAGACCCCAACCGGCCGGGCATGCGGCCGTTATCTTCAATACTCACGTGTTTCGGCGCAATGGACTGTCCCAGGCACCCCAGCAAAAATGAGGCGCCCTTATACAGGGCATACCCGGAGACCGCACTCGACAGGTGCCCCAACAGGCTTTCGGCAATGTGCGGATCAAAAATGACGGGGACCCGCTGGGTCTTCACCTTTCGCGCCCCCAGGCGTCGAAGGGTCCGCTCCGCCGCCAGTGTCCCGACCGCCTCCGGATTCTCCAGGGTGCGCCATTTTCGCGAGACCGTGTACCAGGAGTCCCGTTGCATCCCCTGACCGTTGGCGCCGTCGGCCACAGGCGTCACGACCAGCGAAAACCGGGAACTTTGATGGGCGCCCACAAACCCGTGCGTATTCGCCAGCACCACGGCGCCGCGTGCCGACGCACATTCGGCGCCTTCCGAATTGGTGATGCGCGGATCAACGCCCATCGCGGCCCGTTCCGCGCGCTGCGCCCATTCAATTTCTTCCTCCACGGTCGTGGTGGCGGGATCATAGAGATCCAGATCCGGCATATCGGTCGCCATCGCCGCTTCCTCCGGAAGCCCCGACGGCTCATCCTCGGCCACCTCCTTCGCCAAGGCGCAGGTATCGGCGACCAGCCGGTCCAGCGAGGTGTCTGAAAAATCCGAAGTGGACGCGCTGGCAGACCGTTGGCCAAAAAAGACGCGAAGCCCCAACCGTTTTTCCCGCGCCCGGCTCACACGATCCACGTCCGACAGCCGCACCTGCACCTCGGACGACTCCCCTTCCGCCACCAGCACATCCGCCGCCGTGACACCCCGGGCTTTGGCCCGAGCCACCAGGTCGGTGGCCAGTGCGCTCAACATGTTCCGTGATGTATCCATAACACATGACCGAAGACGGCATGACACAGCGCCGCCACGACGGGCCGGGACGCCCTGGCTAGGCCGCGGTCCCGCCCACCGTAATTTCGTCTATGCGAATCGTGGGCAGCCCCACACCCACCGGGACGGACTGGCCTTCTTTCCCGCACGTGCCGATGCCGGAATCCAATTGCAAATCATGGCCCACCATGGACACGTTCTGCAGGACGTCAGGCCCGTTCCCGATGAGGGTCGCGCCTTTGACCGGCTTCGTCACCTTGCCGTCTTCAATGAGATAGGCTTCACTCGCCGAAAACACGAACTTGCCATTCGTGATATCCACTTGTCCGCCCCCGAACGAGACCGCGTACAGGCCTTTTTTGACGGATCGAAGAATATCCTCGGGTTCAGACGTGCCCGCCAGCATAAACGTATTCGTCATCCTCGGCAGCACAATGCTGCGAAAATCTTCACGCCGGCCGTTCCCGGTTAAGGGTATCCCCATCAACCGGGCATTCAGACGATCCGTAATATAGCCGCGCAGGATGCCCTGTTCAATCAAGACGGTTCGCGTGGTGGGCGTGCCTTCATCATCAATATTGAGCGAGCCACGCCGGAAGGGCAGGGTCCCGTCATCAACGACCGTGCAGATGTCGGACGCCACACGCTGCCCAAGCAGGTTGCTGAACGCCGACGTCTTCCGTCGGTTAAAATCCGCTTCCAGCCCATGGCCAATCGCCTCATGCAACAGAATGCCGGGCCAGCCTCCCGCCAGCACCACGGGCATGATGCCGGCCGGCGCGTCAACGGCGTCGAGATTCAGAATCGCCTGCCGGGCGGCTTCCCGCGCATACGATCGCGCGCGATCCTGATCATGATAAAAAGACAATCCCACGCGCCCGCCGCCGCCGAAGGTCCCGACCTGCCGGTTGGAACCCTCTGCGGCGATACACGTCACCTGCAGTCTGGATAACGGCTGCACATCACCGGCTCGCAAGCCCTCGGTCGTCGCCACCAGGATCGTTTTCTGTTCGGTCGCCACCGACGCCATGACCTTCGTAATACGCGGATCATAGCGACGCGCTTCCTGATCAATCAGATTGAGCAGATCCACGCGCGCGCGGACGGCGATGTCGGTCAGCGGCTGGTCAAGAGGATAGAGATTCTGCGTCCTGGCGGGACGATGGGTGACCGGAACAGGCACATCACCCTTGGGAGAATTGGCGATAGCGCGCGCGTTCTCCGCCGCAATGTTCAGATCCCGTTGTGACAATGCATCGGAGTAGGCAAATCCCGTTTTTTCGCCGGCGGTCGCGCGCACGCCGGCGCCTTGAGAAATGCTTTTGACGGCCCGCTTGACGATGCCCTCCTCCATGGACACGGACTCGGCAATCGTGGATTCAAAATAGATATCCGCGTAATCCACGTCACGGACGTTCACCCGTGCCAACGCCTGCTCGACTTCGCGATCCTGAAGGGAAAAATGTTCAAGTGTGACAAGGTCTTGCGACATCACCCGTACCCTTAGCACGATCACCGAAACGGACGCAAGAAACGACCGCACGCTGCCTGCGGCAGACGCCGCCATTCCCGGGCAAAAAAATTTCCCCGCACCACGGCGTGGCCGCCTCTCGTTTGACAAGACAGGCAATCCTGATTAAATTAGCCTTCAAACCGCTCCCCGGTCGGGAGCATCATGCCAGACAGAGGACCCGGTCACGGATGATCACACCCTGGTCAGCAAACCGTTTTACAGAACTGACGGAACGCGATCTTGCGTCGCAGCTTGACCAGGACGCCCTGCCCCGTCACGTGGCCATGATTATGGATGGCAACGGGCGGTGGGCGTCTCAACGCAACCTGCCTCGCATCGCCGGACATCAAGAAGGGCTGATCGCCCTGCGCGACGTGCTGCATACCTGTTATCGGCTGGAGATTCCACTGGTCACGATCTATGCGTTCTCCCAGGAAAACTGGAATCGGCCCCAGGGCGAGATTGCCTTGCTCATGTCGCTCCTTGAAGCGTTTCTCCATCAGGAACGCCAGACCTTTCATGAACGGCGCATGCGGTTTCTTCCCATCGGCCAGCTCCACACGCTGCCTTCGTCCGTTCGGAACATTGTGGATGCCATTGCCCAGGAGACCGCGCATTTCACCGACCGAACCGTCACCGTCGCCTTGAGCTATGGAGGACGCTCCGAGGTGCTTGACGCCGTGAACCGTCTGATCAAAGACGTGCAATGCGGCCACGTGTCCGGCCCCGTTCATGACACCCAATTTGAACAGTACCTCGCCACCGCCAATCTTCCGGACCCGGACCTGCTGATTCGCACAAGCGGGGAACGGCGGGTCAGTAATTTTCTTCTTTGGCAGATTGCCTATACCGAGTTGTATTTTACGGACACCCTCTGGCCTGATTTCCGACAACGTGAAGTCTTGCTGGCCCTGCTTGACTACCAAAAACGAGAACGTCGTTTTGGTCGTCTCTCCCATGCCGTTTCTCTCCACAGTCGGCTGTGAGCACACACGTGGGTGAGCCAGTCCCCAGTCGCCACCCGACTCATTCCGTGTCGCTCTCGTCCCGAGCGTCCGCACTCAGCGCGGGCACAAAGCGCGTGTCGGTCGCGCTGATTTTTCTTCCGCTCTTGTATGTCTTCACCCGCCATCTTCCCCCATGGACGTTTTTTCTGTTCGTCAGCGCGACCGTCCTGCTCGCGCAATGGGAATTCACCAGTCTGTTCATTGAACCACGCTATCGTCTGCAACAGACCCTCGTCGGATTTTTTGGATCCCTGCTCCTGCTGGTGGCGATGCAATGGCCCACGGTGCTTGATCTTCCCCTGGCCCTCATGGTGACACTCACCGTCTTGCTTGGCTATCACGTCGGGTTTGCGCCGCCGGGACTTCGGCAGCTTTCGCTGTGCATCCTCCTGTTTGGAGTCCTCTATATCGGATACACGCTCGGACATCTGCTCTGGCTGCGCAACCGCCCTGAGGGGGCGTTGTGGGTCTTTTTTGTGCTGCTGGTCACATGGGCGGGTGACGCGGCCGCGTATTATACCGGCAAACAGTGGGGATCGCGTCCTCTGGCTCCGCAATTAAGCCCGAACAAAACCAGAGAAGGGTTGCTGGGCGGCCTGATGGCGGCCCCCCTGGCGGCCTGGCTCGGCCATCTGTGGTTTTTCCCGGCCGTCACGGCACTGGATTGTCTCGTCCTGGGTCTGCTATTAACCGTGCTGGGCTTAATCGGCGATCTCTCTGAATCGGCCCTGAAACGCCAGGCTGGCGTCAAGGATTCCGGCTCCCTGCTTCCCGGACATGGGGGCATCCTGGATCGCATGGACAGCCTGCTGCTCACCGTGCCGGCGTTTTATTATTATATGGCGTTCCTGAAAGGCCCGTAGGCCGGTCCGGCGTCAACGGAAAGCGTCCCGCGTTTATGAAACAGATCGTTCTGCTTGGCTCAACCGGCTCCATCGGGGACAGCGTCCTCGACATTGTGACTAAATGTCCGGAGCAATTTTCGATTCTGGGGTTGGCCGCCCACCGCAATGACCGAAAACTCGAAGAGCAAATTCGAGTGTTTCGTCCGCGACTCGTGGCCCTGGCCGACGCCGACGCCGCGCAACGACTGCGATCCCGCATTGACGATCCCGCCATCCACATCCTTGACGGTCCCAACGGCGTCACCGAAGTGGCGGCCTGTCCGGAGAGTGATCTGGTCATCTCGGCCATTGTAGGCGGCGCGGGGCTGGTACCGACCCTGGCCGCTATTCGCGCGGGCCGCCAGGTGGCCCTGGCCAATAAAGAGCCGATGGTCATGGCCGGGCAGCTGATGCAAGAGGAAGCGCGCCGCCGGGGACGGCCCATTTTTCCCATTGACAGCGAACACAGCGCGATTTTTCAATCGCTGGTCGGTCACCGGCGCGAAGATGTCCGCCGCATCATTCTGACCGCCTCCGGCGGGCCATTTTGGGATTGTCCCAAAGACGAGATGGCGCGGGCCTCGCCCGAACAGGCGCTCCGGCATCCCAATTGGAAAATGGGATCGAAAATTACCATTGATTCCGCCACGCTGATGAATAAGGGGCTGGAGCTCATTGAAGCGCACTGGCTGTTTGATTGCCCGCCCGCGCAACTCGACGTGGTGATTCACCGGGAAAGCATTATCCACTCGCTGGTGGAATATCGGGATGGATCGGTGATCGCCCAACTGGGCTTGCCCGACATGCGCACACCAATCAGTTACGCGATGAATTACCCGGAACGCGTGCCGCTTGATCTTCCCCGCCTGGAGTTATGGCAATACGGGACATTGACGTTCGCACAACCCGACCACGAACGTTTTCCCTGCCTGAAGCTGGCCTATGAGGCGCTGGAACGGGGCGGAACCTGTCCCGCAATTCTTAATGGCGCGAACGAAGTCGCCGTTGAGGCGTTTCTGCATCACGGGCTTCCTTTTGGAAACATTGCCAACGTGATTGATCACACACTACAATGTGCCGACATTCACCCACTCGCGTCATTGGAGGACGCCCTGGCCGCCGACCGATGGGCCAGAGACACCACATCGGCGCTCATTCACCGCGCCGGCTCATGAAAGTGTGCGCTTTCCGGTCCTGACCCGTTACGCCATGTCTCTCGCATTCATCTACGACATCGCCCAAACCATCTGGTGGTTTGCCGTGGTGCTGGGCCTCCTCGTGACCTTTCATGAATGCGGACACTTTCTTGTGGCGCGATGGGCGGGCGTGAAAGTACTCAAGTTTTCCCTGGGCTTCGGGCCCAAAGTGCTGGGGCGCCGCATCGGAGAGACCGAATATCTCATCTCGGCCATTCCGCTGGGCGGGTACGTGAAAATGTTCGGGGAAGACACGGGTGAAATCGTCGCGCCGGAAGAACGGGAACGGTCGTTCGTTCATAAACCCCTCTGGCAACGCGCCCTCATCGTGGCGGCGGGACCGGGGTTCAATTTTCTCTTGAGCTACCTGATTTTTTCTGCCTGGCTGGCCACGGGCGCGCCGCTGCCCATCCCGTCCTTTGGCGAGCTCTCACCCACGATCAACGCCATCAATGCAGAGTCGCCGATTGGCCGGGCCGGCCTGCGCGTCGGTGACCGGATTACCAGAATTGACGCGCGCGAGATCACCACAAAAAGCGATGTGCATGCCGCCCTGGCCACAAGCGACGGGCGGGCGGTCACCGTTGAAGTGCGTCGAGGCGATACCCTGCACACCGTTGTCGTCACCCCCGAACGCGATGCTCCGCCCACGCTCCACGATCTGGACAGCGAAACGAAGACACGATACGTCATTGGTATTGAAGACGCTCCGCCCATGGTCACCTCCGTCATGCCGAATATGCCGGCAGAGACGGCGGGATTCCAGGACGGCGATCGCGTCCTGGCGATTCAGGGAAAGCCGATTCAGACCTGGTCGCAGATGACCAGCCTGATCAGGGCGCATCCCGAGACCCCCCTCACCGTCCGGGTGGACCGCGCGGGGGCGATCCTGACGCTCACGATCACCCCCGAGCCTCATCAGATCAGCGAAAACGGGCGACCCGCCACGATTGGCAAAATCGGCGTTATGGGTTCCGGGCGAACGGTGATCCGCGCCGCCTCACCGTTCACGGCCGTGTGGCGGGGGGCGCAGGCGACATGGGGATGGTCGGAACTCACCGTCATCGGCATCTACAAAATGCTGACGGGAGAAATCTCCTCAAAAAATATCGGGGGACCGATCATGATTGCCAGCGCCTCGGGGGCGGCGGCCGAACGAGGATTCCCCGACCTGATGTTCCTGGCGGCGATTTTGAGTATCAACCTGGGCATTCTGAATTTGCTGCCCATTCCGATTCTGGACGGCGGCCATCTTTTCTTCTTTGCCTGTGAGGCCGTGTTGCGGCGTCCGCTTGCCGAACGACACCGGGAAATGACACAACACGTGGGCATCCTGTTACTGGTGGGGATTATGCTGTTTGCGTTTTTCAATGATATCCAGCGGTTGCTGCAATAATTCCGAATTCCCGTTCCGGACCGACTCATGAGTTACGCGACGCACGCCGGCACCCCACGGCCCTCTGCGCGCGTCGCGAAAACGGCGTTCAACCCTGTTGACAGGACCACGTGCCCTGATGCGAACCAGCCAACTGCTCATTCCCACACTGCGTCAAACCCCCGGCGAGGCCGACGTGATCAGCCACCGCTTGATGCTGCGGGCCGGGATGATTCGAAAGGTGGCGGCCGGGATTTACCTCTACCTCCCGCTCGGCCTGCGCGTCCTGAAAAAAATTGAATGTATTGTTCGCCAGGAAATGAATCGCGCCGGGGCGCAGGAACTGCTCATGCCGATCCTGTCGCCGGCCGAATTGTGGCGCGAAACGGGACGATGGGACTTTTATGGCAAGGAATTGCTGCGCTGCCGGGACCGGCATGACCGCGATTTTTGTTTTGGCCCCACGCATGAAGAAGTGATCACCGACCTGTTTCGGCATGAGATACGATCCTATCGGCAACTCCCCCTGAACTGCTACCAGATTCAAACCAAATTTCGCGATGAAATTCGCCCGCGTTTTGGCCTGATGCGCGGGCGCGAATTTATCATGAAAGACGCGTACAGCTTCGACGCCGATGAGGCCGGCGCGCGGGTGAGCTATCAAAAAATGTATGCGGCCTACGAACGGATTTTCACGCGATGCGGGCTGACGTTCCGCGCGGTCGAGGCACACAACGGGTTGATCGGCGGCAGCATGTCGCATGAATTTATGGTCCTGTCCGAGACAGGAGAAGAAACGATTGTGTATGACGAACAGAGCGCCTACGCGGCCAACATTGAGCAGGCGGAAGTGCCGCCGCCCACGGAGGCAAACGACGAAGCGCCGCTTCCCCTTGAACCCGTCCACACCCCCGGCGCGCACACCGTTCAGGAGGTCTGTGCGTTGTTGCGAATGGCGCCGGACCGGCTGGTGAAAACCCTGCTCTACCAAACGCCGGCACAGGAAGTCATCGCCGTGTTGATTCGCGGGGATCACGAAGCGAACACGATCAAGCTCAATCGTGTGCTGGACACCACCGACATCGCACTGGCCTCTGCGGACACCATACGCAACGTGTCATCGGCGCCCGTCGGCTTCATCGGTCCGGTCGGACTCACCGGCATCCGCATTGTCGCCGATCACGCCATCAAGGCGATGCGAAATTTTGTGGTCGGCGGGAACACCCAGGACACGCACCTGCTCCATGCGAACTGGGGACGGGACTTTCCCGTTGAGGCGTTTCTTGATCTGCGGCACGCCCGGGCCGGCGACCCCTCCCCCAACGGCGACAGCCGGTTACGGGAAGCCAAAGGCATTGAAGTCGGCCACGTCTTCTTATTGGGAACCAAATACAGCGAAGCCATGCAGGCCACGTTCCTTGACGCGAACGGACACACACGCGTGGCCGTGATGGGGTGTTACGGCATCGGGGTAAGCCGAACGGCTGCCGCGGCCATCGAACAACACCATGACGACAAAGGCATCGTGTGGCCCGTGCCGATTGCGCCCTTTCACGTGCACTTGCTGCCGGTCACGGCATCGGACGCCGTGCGCGACACCGTCAGCATGCTGTACGAGGCCCTGACCGGCGCCGGTCTGGACGTCTTATGGGACGATCGCGATGAACGCGCCGGAGTAAAATTGAACGATGCGGATTTGATTGGCGCGCCGTTTCATCTCCTGGTCGGCGACAAGGGCCTGGCGCAGGGCCTCGTTGAATGCAAGCATCGCGACACCGGAGCCGTGGTAAAATTGCCGCCGCATGAGGTGCTGCCCCACGTGCAGAGCCTGCTCGCCGCCTACGATCTTCCTGCCGTGTAACCACGCCCATGTCCGAAGGAAGAAAGGCTGTTCCTCTGCTACCGCCCGGAATCCAACAGAAAACGGCGTCATGCCATGAATTGACAAGAGAAAGAACGAAGTGATAATTTCAGGTGTGGTCGGTGCGATGCCGTGTGCGGATCACCCGGCCAGAGACGCGCACAACAGACGCGGAATTCATGCGTACCGAAAGACAGGCGAATGTTGACTCAAATGAACGTACGGGGACTCTTGTTTGATCCCTACAATAATGCCTATATTGTCATCCTTCGCGATGAACACCGCACCGACACGCTCCCGATCTGGGTGGGAAAATCGGAGGCCAGCGCCATCAGTTTTGCGCTGGAGAATGTGTCACCGCCCCGTCCCACAACACATGATCTGATGAAATCCATACTGGATAATGTGGACGCGAAAATCCTGAGCGCCGTGGTCACCGACCTGAAAGACAACACGTACTATGCTAAAATCCATTTATGGTACGGGGATTCGGAATACTCCGTTGATTCACGGCCCAGCGACGCGATTGCGCTTGCGTTGCGTGCCGACGCCCCCATCTTTACCTCGGAGGACGTACTCCGAAAACAGAGCTCCGAGGAGTTGGAGCGATGGCTTGAAAATTTAAAGCCCGAAGATTTTGGAAAACTGGAAACCTAGGAGACGACAACGTGTTTGCGGTTTATTTCGTGTACCGACCCCGTTGACGGAAATGACTCCACTTCCATGAGCGTGGAACAAAATACCGATCTGATCCCGTTAAAGGTTCTGGGCGTCACCGAGGACCCCAATACGGATACCCAGATTGTGATTCTCCGTGACGAAACCAATGCCGATGTCCTGCCGATCTGGATGGGCCCGGCCGAGGGCGCGGCCATTCGCCACGCGCTGGAGGATATCGTTCCGCCAAGACCGACAAGCCATGATTTAATGGCGAGTCTCGCAACGCATCTTGATATACACATCACCCATGTGGTGGTGACCGACGTGCAAAACAACACCTATTTTGCCACCATTCACTTTTCCAACGGACTTGAACGAACGGTGGACGCTCGGCCAAGCGATGCCATTGCCCTCGCCCTGCGAACCCGGTGCCCGATTTATGTCACACAGGACGTGCTGAAAAAAGGAAGCGGGGACAACGTGGATGCCTGGCTGGCGAAACTCGGCCCACAAGCGTTTGGCCGATCAGCAACATAAGCCGACTCCCCGAAGACGCGCCATGAAGACGAACGTGATGGAGAATCTGTGATGCACAGCTTTCAAGCGAAACCCAATGAAATTGACAGAAAGTGGCATGTGCTTGACGCCAGGGGAGCCACGCTCGGTCGGTTGGCCACCCAGGCCGCCACACTGCTCCGCGGCAAACATAAACCCACGTTCACGACGCATGTGGATACAGGCGACCACGTGATTGTGGTCAATGCCAAAGACATTCGGATGACCGGAAAAAAGTTCAAAGAAAAAACCTATTACCATCACACGGGATATCCCGGAGGACTGAAAGCCACGACTGCCGAACGGCTCATGGGGAAACACCCCACGGAAATCGTGGCCAAAGCCATTCGCGGCATGCTCCCCAAAAGCATTCTCGGGAAACAAATGGGGCGAAAATTGCGAGTCTACGCCGGCACGGATCATCCGCACGAGGCACAATGTCCGGAGCCATGGACACAGACTCCTATAGACACACACATCCGCGTCGCACCGCGCGCGGAATCGTAAAAGGAAAGGCACACCCATGCCACAGCAGCGTTACTACGCCACGGGAAAACGAAAATATGCGATTGCACGTGCCTGGATTGAACCGGGTCCTCCGAACATTACGGTTAACGGACGGGCGTTTGAACACTATTTTACGCTTCTGTCGCATCGCACACGGGTTGAGACGCCTCTCGAAGTGACCAGCACGAGCGGTCAATTTCAGATCAAAGCCTCGGTCTCCAGCGGAGGCGTGTCGGGACAAGCCGGAGCCTTGCGTCATGCGATTGCCAAAGCATTGGTTGGCATGAATCCGGAATTCCGCGGGGCGCTCAAGAAAGCCGGGTTGCTGACACGCGACTCACGCGTGAAGGAAAGAAAAAAATACGGGCGCAAAGGAGCACGAAGCCGATTCCAGTATTCCAAGCGGTAATCGCGTGGTCCGTCACGATGGTCACGAAAAAAAGGGAAGGCATGGAAGCCTTCCCTTTTTTTCGTTTTCCACGTTCGCCGGCGCATCCACAGTCATAATCCATGCGGCACACTCGACTCACAGCGGCAATCCTTGGGGCCAGTGGGTACACGGGCGGCGAACTGCTTCGCCTGTTAAGCGGCCATCCCCGGGTGACCGTCACCGTGGTCACGGCGGACAAATCCGTGGGACTTCCCGTCACGGCGATGTTCCCGTCTCTCGACACGTTTCATGCGCTGCGTTTTGAACCGCTGCACATTGAACGCATCATCAACAACGTTGATCTGGTGTTTGCGGCGCTTCCGCATACGACATCCATGGCACCGGTGGCGGCATGCGTCCGCGCCGGGAAACCCGTGATTGATTTGAGCGCCGACTATCGCCTGACCCAGGCGGAGACCTATGAACAATGGTATGGCACACCGCATACGTCGCCCGCGTTCCTGAAAAAATCCGTGTACGGGCTTCCCGAACTCCACCGGGCACAGATCCGTCGAGCGCGGCTTGTGGCCGTGCCCGGATGCTATCCGACGGCGGCCATTCTGCAATTGGCTCCGTTGCTGGCCCACCAGGTCATCCGGGCGGACACCATTGTCATTGACGCAAAATCCGGCATATCGGGAGCAGGCAGAACCCCCGGGGCGGCCTCCCATTTTCCAGAAGCACATGACTCCATGACGGCCTACGCCATTGCCCGACACCGCCATATCCCGGAAATTGAGCAGGAGCTGAATCGTATCATCGCCGCACACACCGCCGGACGACGCGGCGGCGCGCGCCTGAACGTTGTCTTTACCCCGCACCTGACTCCGATGAATCGCGGCATCCTGAGTACGGCCTGCGCCAGACTGCGGACACCGCTCACGGACACCGACGTGCACCAATTGTACCGGGATTTTTATCGCAACGAACGGTTTGTCAGAATTCGGACGGAGCCTTCAGGCATCAGCCCCGGCCACGTGCGCGGGTCGAATTTTTGTGATATCGGAGCGTTTGTGGATCGCCGAACACGCCACGTCATCACCGTGTCGGCCCTGGATAACCTGGTCAAGGGCGCGGCCGGACAGGCCATCCAGTCCATGAATGTGATGATGGGATTTCCGGAAGAGACGGCCTTGACGTCACCCGGCGTTTTTCCCTGACATGGCCGCACAAGAACCCCGGCTCCGTTCACAGTCGCACGTGATGAACAAGACACAAACACGACAAGGCGGCGTCACGGCCCCGCGAGGCTTTCTCGCCGCGGGAATCCATGCGGGCATCAAACCTCCCCCATTGCCGGACCTCGCCCTCGTCACGTCCACGCATCCCGGCATCATGGCGGGAGTCTTCACGACGAATCGCATCGTGGCAGCCCCGGTCCTTTTGTGTCGCCGTCAACTCCGGCAACACACAGGACGCGCCATCATCGTCAATAGCGGAAACGCCAACGCGTTCACCGGCACGCAAGGAATGCGGGACGCCATGGCAATGCGAAAACTCGTGGCGACACAATTACGCCTGCCCGTCCATTCCGTGTTTGTGGGATCAACGGGAGTCATCGGCCGTCCCCTGCCGATCCAGTCCATTCGTCACGCCGTCTCGCCTCTCATCCAACGCCTGGACCGATCAGGGCATACGCAAGCCGCGCAGGCCATCATGACGACGGACACCACCTGTAAAGAAATCGCCTGCCGAGCCACAATCGGCCGGCGGGTTCTCACGATCGGGGGAATGGCGAAAGGCGCCGGGATGGTGCATCCCAATATGGCGACCGTGTTAGCCTGTCTCACCACCGATGCCCTGATTGCCCCGCGGGCGCTGCAAGCCGCCCTCACCCGAATCACCAACGAGACCTTTAATTGCATCAGTGTTGATGGCGACACCAGCACCAACGACACCGTGCTGTGCCTCGCCAATGGGCAAGCCGGCAACCCGATGATTCACAGGGGAACACCGCAATGGAAACAATTTCAGGCCCTGCTCCATGAAGCCTGCCTGTCGCTTGCGCGGCAAATCTGCCGCGATGGAGAAGGGTGCACCAAACTCGTTGAGGTCATCGTCTGCGGAACGAAGACGCACCATGAAGCCAACACCATTGCCCAAACGATTGCGACATCGCTGTTGGTCAAAACCGCCTTCTTCGGAGAAGATCCCAACTGGGGTCGCATCGTGGCAGCCGCAGGTCGTGCCGGCGTGGCCTTTCACCCTTCCCGGCTTTCATTATCCATCAACGCCACACGGGTCGTGCAGAACGGCCGGGGCGTGGGAGGCCGGGCTGTCCAACGCGCCCAACGGATCATGCGGAACAGGGAATACACCGTCACGCTTTCGGTCGGAAAGCAGGCTGGATACTCCCGTCTCTGGACAACGGATCTGTCCTACGACTACATAAAAATCAACGCCTCCTATACCACCTAGCAGGGATTCGCCGTGAACACATGCCGACGGACAGACAGGGAACACCCGACGCATGAGAGGCGACAGGCTCACCCCATGCCCACGCGGATACGCCCCATGAACACCTGTGCCCCCGCGCGCGCCTGGCGGCATCATCACAGCCTGAACGCCCTGCTGCTTGCGTTGGCCCTGTTGCCGGGATGCGCGATACTTGAAACCACCTATGCCGTGGTCAAAGGCACCGTCAAAAGCACCTATTACATCGTCAAAGGCACCTATACCCTGACGACCGGCGTCAGCAGAATCGTCTACCACATTGGGAAATTTACCTTTGAGGTGGTCCGTGCTCCGATGGACTGGCCCCTGACGCATGCCGAGATCGAAACCATTGACGGCCTGCCGGTCAAAGAAGCCATTCGCCGGGGTCGCGTCAAATGGGCGCCCTATGTGGTCAAAGGGAAACGCTACGTGCCCATGAACGTCACACAGGCGCAGCGTTATGAAGAGACAGGCATCGCATCGTGGTATGGAGAGGAAACCCGCCGACAACAGGGAGGTCAGATGACCGCCAACGGGGAAGCGTTTAATCCGTTGGGCTTAACCGCCGCACACAAATATCTCCCCTTGCCGATCAATGTGAAAGTGACAAATTTGCAAAACAGACGATCCATTATTGTTCGGGTCAATGATCGCGGCCCATTCCCCTCCTCCCGCAACGCGGCCTCGGGAAAACGCATTATTGATTTGAGTTATGCCGCCGCCCAAAAACTTGGATTTCACAAAAACGGTTTGGCCACAGTCCACGTGAAAGTCATCCCCGTCAAAGTGGAAACCTGACGCGTGCCTGCGCGCCGCCCGGCCGCCCCCCCACCCTCGTTCCGGCCTCACTCCTCTCGCAGCCATGGTGCCGTGCGGCGATCAAGCGCGACGCACGAACCAAACACCGTGATCATGACGATGCCGTCGCGCACGGCTTTCGGACCGCGATAGCGTCTACGACCGGAGGCGGGACGCGGCCGTCTCTCCTCGGCAACGATGCGCGACACGGCAATCGGTTCCTCGTGCGCGCCCTGCGTCGCCTCGTCGGGCATCACAGACCCACACTCCGGAGAAAGCAGATCTTCCCCATGGTCCGCGGGGGCGTCGGCATCCGGCACGGATGGCGACTGTCGCTCTATCTCCTGCCGCAACCAGCTTCCGAGGGAACTCAAGAGCCAGACAAGGAGGATGATACCCAAAAAGACAAACGGTTCAAGTCTCACGATCGCCTCATTTGGTCGGCTCGTGTGCGGTGGTCTCGTCATCATGTGCGATCGACTCCCGCATCGAGGTATCGGCTTGCACGTTCTTCATTCGATAATAATCCATCAACCCGATATTCCCTTTCCGAAACGCCTCGGCCATGGCGCGAGGCACTTCCGCTTCAGCCTCAATCACCCGGGCCCGCATTTCCTGTTCCAATGCCACGGCCATGGCCCGGCGTTCTTCGGCTTTGGCCTGCGCAATTTGCTTGTCGGCATTGGCCTGATCAATTTGCAATTTGGCGCCGATGTTTTCACCAACGTCCACGTCTGCGATATCAATGGATAAAATTTCGAAGGCGGTTCCGGCGTCCAACCCTTTGTTGAGAATATGCTTGGAGATTTCGTCGGGATTTTCCAACACGTCTTTGTGTCGGGCTGACGATCCAATCATGCTCACCATGCCCTCGCCGACTCTGGCAATCACCGTCTCTTCCCCGGCTCCCCCGACCAGCCGATCAATATTGGCTCGCACAGTCACCCGTGAGACGGCAATCAGTTGAATGCCGTCTTTCGCGACGGCCGTAATCCTCGGGGTTTCAATCACCTTCGGCAGGACAGACATTTGCACGGCTTCCAGCACATCGCGGCCGGCGAGATCAATTGCCGCCGCGCGTTTGAACATCATGGGGATATTCGCCTTATCGGCGGAAATCATCGCGTTCACCACTTTCACGATATCGCCGCCGGCCAGAAAATGGGCTTCTAAATCATTGGTGGGGATCTCCAGGCCCGCCTTGACCGCACTGATCCTCGCCGTGACCACGGTGCTTGGCGGCACCCGGCGCAATCGCATACCGACCAGCGTCAACAGCCCCACGTACGCATTCGACGCCCAGGCGGCAATCCATAACGGAATGGGAATGAGGTAGAGGAACCCCGCCAGGAACACGAAGAAGAAGAACAACACCGCGAGGGTACCAAAGACTTGCATTTCTGCGCCCATGAGGAACCCCTCCTGTGTAGACGATGTCAAACGGATTGAGACGACTGATCAGGCATTCTACCACAAACGGAGGGACAAAGAATGACGTTTCAGGGTTCCCACCACACAGGAGAGGAAGGCCCGTCGCATGGCCGGCCAGCGTCAACAGCCGCACGGACACCTTCGACGCCCAGGCGGCCATCCATGACGGAATGGGAATCAGAGAGCGACACCGCACCAGGACCGTCACCCAAAGGAACAAGACCGCTCAACTGAAGGCGCACGGAATCCCGTCCACATCCACCTCCATTTCCGGACTGGCCGAACCCGCTCAATTTTGCTAGAATGTGCTCCCCATGGAAATTGGCATTGTCGGGCTTCCCAACGTCGGTAAATCAACGATTTTTAACGCGCTGACATCAGGAAGCGCGGCCGCCTCAAACTACCCTTTTACCACCATTGAACCGAACATCGGCGTTGTCAGCGTTCCCGACTCACGACTGGCCCGCCTCACGGCCCTGTTCAAACCTCACAAAACCACGCCCGCATTCTGCCGGTTTGTTGACATCGCCGGCCTGATCAAAGGCGCGGCGAGCGGCGAAGGGCTCGGCAACGCGTTTTTGGCCAACATCCGGGACGTGGATGCGATTCTCCACATGGTCCGGCTCTTTCAGGACGAAGACGTGATGCACACGTTAGGACACATGGACCCGAAGCGTGACATTGAAGTGATTGAAACCGAGTTAATGCTGGCCGACCTCGAAAGCCTCACGAAGCAGAGTGACAAACTGTCGGGCAAGGCACGAACCGGGGACAAAACGTCGCAAGACACGCTGGCAGTCGTCACGACCCTGCGAAAGGGGCTTGAAGCGGGCACACCCGCGCGGGCACTCGGGCTCGAACCCGACCAGCTCAAGCCGTTTTTCCTGCTGACGGCCAAACCGGTCCTCTACGTCGGCAACACCGACGAAAACCCGGATCCGGCCGTCATCGCCGACTTCCAGGCGCTGGCCAGGGCACACGGTTCAGAGTCGGTTGTGATCTGCGGCAAACTGGAAAGCGACCTGGCTGACCTGTCCGGTCAGGACCGCGCCCTGTTCATGACCGACCTGGGCATGCAGCAAAGCGGCCTGGAAAAGGTGATCGTGGCGGCATACCGCACCCTGGGGTTATGCTCCTACTTTACCGGAGGCCCCAAAGAAGTCAGGGCGTGGACAATCCCCGTCGGGATGAAAGCCCCTCAAGCCGCCGGCGTCATCCACTCGGACTTTGAAAAAGGGTTCATTAAAGCCGACGTGTACCGCTTTGATGATCTTGACCGGAATCTCACGGAGCAGGCACTGCGGGAGAAAGGTCTCATTCGCTCCGAAGGCAAAGACTACGTGATGCACGATGGCGACATCTGTCATTTCAAATTCAACGTCTAGCGCGCCGTGGCGTTGCCGAACGGGGTGTTGCTACAACACCGTCTCCCGGCCCTTCGGCGTCCACGCGTCGGCCAGGGCTTTGGCGTCCGCGCGTTGATCGGGCGTCATCACGTTTTCCAGCATGGACAAAGCCTGCATGGCCGGGGGCATCCCCTGTTTCGCGGCAAGCCACGCCCATTGATAGGCTTGCACGTAATCCCGCGCGCGGCCTTCACCCTTGTAAAACATCAGCCCGACATGATTTTGTCCCGCCGCGTTTCCCTGTTCCGCCGCTCGCAGAAACCATCGAAAGGCTTTGGCGTAATCCTGCGGAACCCCCAATCCATCACGATAGAGCAATCCCAGGTTATTTTGCGCGGTGGGATGGCCCTGGTCCGCCGCCAAACGATACCAGTGACGCGCGTTCGCAAAGTCCTGTTCAACGCCTTCTCCCATGCGATACATGAAGCCCAGCATGTTTTGGGCTTCGGCCTGGCCTTGCGCCGCCAACGGCGCCCATTCCCGCATCGCCGTCTCGTACTCCCCGGCGAGATACGCGTCTTCGCCCAGACGGAAATCCGCCCAAAGCGGATTGGCGGTCGCCGACAACAACACAAGACCGACGATACCTTTTTTCCAGGAGACCGCGTTCATCCATTTCCTCCGGGACAGGCTCCCTGCCTTTCATCTCCGCCCGACCAGCTCATCCCGGTCACGATTATACCATACGGCCACGGCGCTCTCTGAGCCCGGCCATCGCGCCCGAGACGACTCGACATGCCCTGCAAGACCGTGTGGCCCCGGCGCTGCTCATGATGCGGTGGCAGGGAATCGCCATCATCATCACCCGGAGCCTTGCGCCACCCGGTTGACAATCAGTTGGGCCGACAGGTAGAAAATTCACCGTCGTGTTGCGAGAGAGAGGCCAGTGCGGCTCCGCCTGTGTGTTGCGTATCGGCCAGGCGGCTGACTCGTCATCTTCCTTGTCCGGTCACCATCCTGTTCGCGTTCGTCACGGGTTGGAGTGCTTCCCATGCCAATCAATGCACTGCGGAAATCAGGGGCAAAGATGAGCTTGCAGGAAGCGCGTGAGCGAGTTGAAAAACTCAGACGCATGGCGGCGAGCAACAACCCGCACGAAGCCTCCGTGGCCGCCGAACGCCTGAAAGCTTTTGACGTGCATGCCGCCCGCGCGCCCCGGTCGGCCCAATCCGAAGACCTGCCCGACGCAACGGAGCCGGCCACAAACGCGGAGACAGCCGGAACCGCATCTCCGCATAACGCCGTCACAGTGCTGGATGAATGGCCGGTGATTCCCTACAGAGACCTGGGTGAACTGGAAGTGGAACAGCCCCCCGCAAAATCATCGGTCAATTGGGACGTCCTGCATGCGGAATTATTGGAACGCGCGCACAATATCGGGGCCCACGCCATTATCAACATTCAAATTAAAGGCACGAGGCAGCAGAAAATTTTGGCGGGAACGGCGCTCAAATATCTGACGCCGCAGGAAATTTTGGACAGACAGGCGTCGACGAAACTGGAAGACGACGAAAAAGCGTACATTGAGGCGCAAAAGGAACGGCGCGATGAAGATTGGGCCCCACCCGTTGGATAGCCTGCATGCGTACCATCACATGCGGCACAACGGGACAACACCGTCCCTGTTTGAAGCGCGCAATCACCGGACACACACCGGATGAGCGACATGACGGCATTTCACTATCAGAACATCTTTGAACACGGAGCCGATACAACGCCCTATCGCAAGGTGACGTCGGACCATGTCTCCACCGCCACCTTCGAAGGGCAGACCATCTTAAAAATCCGGCCCGAAGCGCTCACTCTCCTGGCGCGTGAAGCGATGGATGACATCGCGCATTTGTTGCGGCCGGGCCACCTTCAACAACTGGCCCACATCCTGGACGACCCCGAAGCCTCGGCCAACGATCGCTTCGTGGCGTTGGAACTGCTCCGGAATGCCAATGTCGCCGCAGGACGGGTCTTGCCGGGATGTCAGGATACCGGCACGGCGATTGTCATCGGCTATAAAGGGCAGCAGGTGTTCACCGTCGGCGACGATGCGGAGGCGCTCTCGCGCGGCATCCATGAAGCGTACGCGCATCGCAACTTGCGCTATTCACAGATGGCTCCCCTGGACATGTACACCGAGCGCAATACCGGCGCGAATCTTCCGGCGCAGATTGATCTCTATGCCGACCAGGGTGCGGCCTACCGCTTTCTGTTCATCGCCAAGGGCGGCGGCTCGGCGAACAAGACGTTTTTATATCAGGAGACCAAGGCCCTGCTGAATCCGCACTCCCTCCTCGCCTTTCTCGCGGACAAAATCCGCACCCTCGGCACCTCGGCCTGCCCGCCCTATCATCTGGCCATCGTCATCGGGGGGCTGTCCGCGGAGTTCACCCTGAAAACCGTCAAACTCGCAAGCTGCCATTATCTTGATGATCTGCCGACCTCCGGCAACCCCCTGGGTCGCGCGTTCCGGGACCGCGCCATGGAACAGGACATTTTACAACTCTGCGTGGAGACCGGCATCGGCGCGCAATTTGGCGGCAAATACTTCGCGCACGACGTGCGGGTGATTCGCCTCCCGCGCCACGGCGCCTCCTGTCCCGTGGGGCTGGGAGTCTCCTGTTCAGCCGACCGGCAAATCCTGGGCGCCATTACCGGGGACGGCATTTTCCTCGAACAGCTTGAAACCAACCCCGCGCAGTATCTTCCGGACGTGAGCGAAGTGGAGCTGAACACGGCGGTGGCGATTGACCTCAACCGCCCCATGCCGGACATCCTCGCCGAACTGCGCAACCATCCCGTGGGCACCCGGTTGTCGCTCAACGGGCCGCTTGTGGTGGCGCGAGACATTGCTCATGTCCGGCTCAAAGAACGCCTGGACGCGGGCCAGGAGCTCCCCGAGTACTTCAAAGATCATGTGGTGTACTATGCCGGTCCCGCCAAAACACCCGCAGGCTATGCCTCGGGCTCCTTTGGCCCCACCACCGCCGGACGCATGGATGCCTACGTCGCGCAGTTTCAAGCTGCGGGGGGCAGCATGATCATGCTGGCGAAAGGCAACCGCGCCCCACAAGTGCGCGAGGCCTGTCGCACGTACGGGGGATTTTACCTGGGGTCCATCGGCGGCCCCGCAGCCAGCCTGGCGCAACACAACATCAAACACGTTGATGTCCTTGCATACGAAGACCTCGGGATGGAGGCGATCCGGAAAATCGAAGTTGAGCACTTCCCGGCCTTCATCGTCATCAATCACGAAGGTCGGGACTTTTATGCCGACCTTGCCGCCCAACGCCCACCCGCCTTGATGCAACCCGGCGGGCCGACGAAGACAGCGCACACGGGAGACAGGAAGGACATCAAGGCGTCAGGTCGGAGCGTCAGGCAGCCGGGGAAGCCGATTCCGTGAGACGGCCTTCGACGCTTGTGCCGCAGGCAAGAGCGACCCGGCGGGCCACACGACTCGTGTGTGCCGGCATTGAATTGAACGTGAAATATAAACAGTTAATCGACCGCCGATTATACCAAAAAGGGTTTCGGGTCTAGGCTTGTCGCATGTGCTTTGATGGGGAGTTAATTATGAATGATTGCGACCACGGTCACTGTTGTCGGCTCAGTTGGGTGACTCGGACAGGCTTGTTCCTTGGGGCGGTGTGGGTTATTGGTTGGGCGGTGTCGATTATTGTGTCGGTTATTGGTTCGGGCATATTTTTGGTTCTCTATTATTGGGATTTACTATGAATGATTTTTGTATGTGGTTGGTATCGCTTATCATCGGCATAGTTTGCGTCGCATGATTCATCGTGTTGGCGGCGTTATATTATGTTTTGTTGGAGTGGGCTACGGCGGTGTTTGCTACTATCGTGGCATAGGAGGTGATATTATGAAGGGGTTTTTCGGGATGTGTTGGACTGGTTCTATGTATTCCTGTTCGTATGTTGGGTGGCTGTGTGCGTAGTGTGGAATGCGGCAAAGGCACTTGCCGTGTCCATCATGGCGGGTTCACGGTACGATCATGTCTTCGGTCGTGTGTCTCACGTGGCGCCCTTGCGGCATCAAACGACCGCTCCGAAAGCGCTGGCGGGTACTTGAGGAACACTGTTGTTTTCCTGAAAAGAATGTGTTAGCCTTTCCCCGAGATGTGATAGTCATGACCTGTGCGCAGGTCAACCGCTGTCATTTATTAATTGTGTGGTTGCAGTCGGGAATTTGAATCGAAAGTCTGACCAGAGTCGCCCTCGTTTCTCGCGTCTTCGGCCCGCCCTTTTCTTTCCTGTTTCTCGAATGTTAATCCCGATCCTTTCAAAGGAGTTGTGCTATGTCGTTTAAAATTTACGTGGGCGGTCTGCCGTATGCCATGACCGAAACCGAATTAACGGATCTCTTTGTGCAGCACGGCAATGTGGATTCGGCAAAAATCATCACCGACAAATACACCGGAAAATCCCGGGGGTTTGGGTTTGTCGAAATGCCCTCGGAAGAGGAAGGGAAAGCTGCCATTACGGCATTGAATGGCACCCAGTTGGAGGGCAGGGCCTTGACCGTGAATCAAGCCAGGCCCCAGGAAGACCGGTCCAGCCGTGGTGGATTCGGCGGCGGCGGCGGACGCGGTGGACGAGACTACCGCTAGAACGCTTCGGGAAAAGAGGTGAGCATGGAAAAGTAACCCTTTTCCACTGCTCACCTCTCATCCCGGCAAACCACCTGGCCCATTCCGGAACTCATCCCTCATACCCCCCCCCCCCCGTTCCAGCAGCCCCTCGTATGTCGTTGGCGTAAACCAATGTCGTCGTGGCACCCGACTCCCTGTTCCCTTATGACGAGCAACACGGGATGCGTGGCATGCGTCACCGTGCCCGTGCGACGTTCTTGACAGAGTGCGGGCATTTTCCTATGATTGAAAACGGTGATTGGGATGATGACTCGCCTGCCACGCACATTGCTCATTTCCGGCGTACTGACCTGTTTTCTCGTCATGAGCGGCGTCGTCTTGAGCCAGGCTGCGGCCCATTCCATCCATCATGCTCACCATAATGCGGCCACCCATTCGCATATCCTCTGCTCCCTTATGTGTGCGACGGGGCAGGTGGTCCATGTCGCCGAACCGGTTCTTGATACAACGTTCAACGTTCTCCATGTTGTAACCATCTCCCTGTCCGAGCCTGTCGTGCTGACAGTGCCGACACTCCGTCTTTCACGCGGTCCTCCCGTTTTCTAACGCCTGCAACGTTTTCCAACAATTCATCCCGCGGATTGTTTGCCGTAACGGACAGACCGGTTACGGAAGGACGAATGTGTTGCCATGGAGACTCATGGCCTTTGAGTCCCATTCGTCCCGCCGTGGGCTCACCTGTGTTCGCGTGAAGAAAGAGGCATGGCATGATAGGCATACGACACCCAAACCAACGACACATCATCACCGGTCTTCTGGTGTTCAGTCTGCTGGCGGCAGGCAGTCCGGGGGCGCGCGCGGCGTTACTGGATGGCCGGCTTGATACGGTTGAGGAATCCCTGGCGGACAGTCTGGCGAAAAACAATGAACGGTTGACGACGGGAAATTTTTACACCGATGACAAGCCGAACGCCCATGGCCCAATCGGCATGATGGGAGATCACACCCATGAAGCGGGGGAGTTCATGTTCTCGTATCGTTTCATGCACATGTTCATGGAGGGCACCCGATATGGAACCACTCGTCTCAACAATGCTGAAGCGTTTGAATTGGGGCGTCGTCACCCCAACCTAAGCGGCGGCACCGTGCCGACGGGTCCCTACGGTGCGTTGCCGGAATCCATGCGCATGATGATGCATATGATCGGGGCGATGTATGGATGGAATGATACGGTGACCCTGACCGTCATGGTGCCCTATATCCTCAAGAGCATGAAGCATGTCACGGGAAGGGGCGGCAAATTTACCACCCGCTCCGAAGGCGTGGGCGATGTCCGGTTTGGATCTCTGTGGCGTCTCTGGGCCATTGAAGCGCCCAGCATTGGAGCCCATCGTTTCCACGCAAACCTGTCGGTCAGTGTGCCGACGGGCAATATTCAGCCGACGGACAACACCCCGTTGGGGGCAAACTCGCGATTGCCCTACCCCATGCATCTTGGGTCGGGGACGTTCGATTTTTATCCAGGGATCACCTACGGGGGCGAAAAAGGACGCGCATCCTGGGGCCTTCAGACCATCGGCACATTGCGGGCAAGCAACAATTACCATGGGTTTTCAAAAGGCGATGCCTACGTGGTCAACATCCATGGCGCCTATGAAGTCATCAACAGTGTGATGAGCGGGTCTGTCCGCCTGAGCTGGAATCACTGGAATGCCCATAATGGCGTGGACCGCGACATTGGCAGAATACGCTACTGTGAAGAGCATATCATGGGCGGAAGCAACCGCTGTGCCATCGACAATATTCCTGCGGATTTCGAACTCGAGCACACTCACGCAATTGTTCAAACGGCGTTTCCTGCCACGCTGGGAGGCCAACGCCTGGATATTCTGTTTGGCGTCAATGTCCTGTTGCCGGAAATCATGGGGCTGGAAAATCGGCTGGCCGTGGAAGGCGGTGTGCCGGTGTATCAATATCTGGACGGGCAACTTGAAACAGATTCAATCATCACGTTTGGCTGGCAAAGCGTCTATTAATCACGAGAAGCCCCATCGCACAGAAAGGGGGACCGACATGTTCGGACAACGGCCACACCGCACGTGGAGACAGGCTGTAATAGCGGGCTGGATGTTCCCTGTTCTGTTGGGCTTGGCGGGCACGGGGTTTGCCTACGACATCATTGAAGTCCGTCACGGGGGCGCCATCGCCGGGAGCGTCATCTTCACGGGCACCCCCCCGCCCCCACGGCATTTTGCGGTCACAAAAGGGGTTGACGTGTGCGGCACGGACCGCATGCTGACCAAAGTCGACGTCCAGCATGGCATGGTCAGAGGCGTGATCGTTGCGCTTGAAGGCGTGGAGCGGGGAAAGCCTTTTCCCTCCCATCACGAGAAAGCCGAGGGGCACGGGGAGGGCGCATTTCATTATGCCGGCGGCGACACATTGCATTTGAGCGTGCAGCTCAAAACCTGCAGCTTTGGCCCGTTCACCGGGGTCATCATGGCCGATGATGCCATTCAATTTCTCAATCACGATGCCATCCGGCACACCCTGCACACGTATGCGTTGCAAGGTCGACGCACCGCCATGCTGAAAACCGTGCATGCCCAGATTCTTGGGGCCGACAGTCACACGGAAAAAGTCTTCCCCGGCAAACGCCTACGCCATGCGCGCGCGGTCGCCTTCACCTGCGACCGTCACGACTTTATGGAAAACTGGCTGTATCTGGCTCGCAATCCCTACTATGCCATTTCAGACAAGGCGGGACACTTCCGTATTGACCGGATCCCGCCCGGCGACTATACCCTCGTGGCCTGGCATCCGGTGCTTGGGAGGCAAGAGGAACGCGTGACCATCGCTCCACAGAGTCGCCTCGCCGCCAATTTTGAATTTGCCCAATAACGTCAGGTCTCTCCATGGTCCGGATACCATGTGGCCCCCGCACGGAAATATTGTCCGGGCTCCGGCACAATCCATCCAGGCTCGCTGACCGGTTGCAGGGCGGGAATACGGTCCTCCCGTTCTTCGGTCTCCCCTTCCGTCACATCCCGTTGACACGCATCGGCGTCGTGCCCCTCGCCACACGCATCTTCTTCCCCGCGCAAGAGAAAGTCCGTATCCCAAAAATATATTTCGACCAGCGCTTCCCCGTCTATGGCTCCGACCCTGTACGCTCCAAGGAGCCTGGTGGGCTGGTCACACTCATCCAGCAGATCATTATGGGTGGCACAGAAATTTTTCAACGCTTCATACAGCACGAGCCAGTGAAGATCGGCCAACCGATACACGTGAGCATCACGCATGGCGGCCAACAGTTGCATGAACACGCGCACCGCCGCATAGAGACTCAGCCGTTGCGAGGTTTCCGGGTATACGCCTTCCCAGGAATCTATCGCGCCATCATCCGACAGCCATTGAATCTCTGACGCTTCGCCGAGCAACGCTTCCTGGAGAATAGCCTCAAACACGGCGTCGGGCTTGGTGTGGAAACAAATCATCGCAACAGGCTTCGCCGCCTCACACAGACGTTCGGCTCAACGAGAAGGCGCGCGCCACGTTCCAGACGATGACGCCATGTCGTTATATCACCCACGGAATCAGACGCCATGTCCGCAACCGGTAGGCGTCATAGGCGTCAAAGGCTTCCCGCAGGCACGCCTCTTCGTAAGACAGTTTCACCGCAAGCGTGATGCTCAAGATCACCCAATACCCCCCCCGCACATACGAAAACGACGCGCAGACAAGCGCCAGCGTGACCATCAGCAACGCCGTGTAGATGGGGTGACGAATCCATTGATAAGGCCCATCGGTCACCAGACGACTCCCTGGCCGCACTTCAGGCATCACATGCAAATTGCGCCAATGCATCGTCACCACCGCCCAGATTCCCAACAGGCATCCCGACAGTTCCAGTGTAAAGCACACTCCCTGTCCGGCAATCCATGGACCGGAAACCAGTATCGCACCAAGACAGGCAAATTGCACACCCACGAGAAGGCGTGACATCACCCGTCCGGCTGTATGTTGCGTCTTCATGCTCGTCCGCCTCAACGCACCGGCAGTCCCCCTCGGGACTCCCCTGCACACCGGCTCCCGTCCCAGGCATAGGGGTGCATACCATTGCAGAGAAAAGGCCGTTCCGCTACTATGCCATAGTTTTGGCACGGGCTGAAACCGCACACGATCCGACACAGGCTCTTTCAACGCCATACACCACGGAGTGCACAATGACCAACACCACCGCCACGGACGCTTCCTCAACCCCCGCGATTAAAATCATCATTCTGGCGATCCTTGGACTTGGGATCGGCGCGTTCTTCTATTTCGACCTGGGGCACTATTTTTCCCTGGAAACCCTGAAAGCCAACCGGGACGACTTACTGGCCTACACCCACGCCAACTATCCTGCCGCCGTCGCCCTGTTTGTGGTGGCCTACATCGCACAAACCGCATTTTCGTTGCCCGGCGGCGCCATCATGACCCTGGCCGGAGGCTTTTTATTCGGCAGTCTGCTCGGCACGGTTTTTGTCAATCTTGGAGCCACCCTGGGCGCGACCTGTGCCTTTCTGACCGCGCGATACGTCTTGCGTGATTGGGTTGAACGAAAATTTGGAGACCGCATTGAACCGATTCAGGCCGGATTCACCCAAAACGCCTTGAGCTATCTTTTAACGTTACGACTCATCCCGGCCTTTCCCTTCTTTCTGGTGAATCTCGTGTCCGGGCTTACCCGGATCAACCTCGGCACCTACATGCTGGCCACGTCCATCGGCATTATCCCCGGCAGCTTTGTGTTCGCATTTGCGGGCAAACAGCTTGGCTCCATTAACTCATTAGGGGAAATTGCGTCGCCGCCCGTGTTGCTGGCTTTCACCTTCCTGGGAGTGCTGGCTCTCATGCCCATTGCCTATCGGAAATTCGCGGACAGGACACGGTCGTGAAGGATGGCATGCCCGTCCGGCACGGCTCTTCCCGGCCACAGGCACACCACAGGATCTGAGAAACACACACGCGGACTGCGAGAAAGGACGCCCCATGCCGACAGAAGATGGCCGAAACGAACCCGTCACCATCGCCCCGATGGATGTATTTAATCAGCAATTACTGCAGAATGTTCATCCGCCGAACTGGATCAACCCCACGCCGACCGGTCGGTACAATCTGGTCGTCATTGGTGCAGGCACAGCCGGACTGGTCACATCGGCGGTTGCCGCCGCACTCGGCGCCAAAGTGGCCCTGATTGAACGGCATTTAATGGGCGGAGACTGTTTGAACGTCGGCTGCGTGCCATCCAAAGGCGTGATTCGCGCATCCCGTGCGTGGGCCGCCGTCACACATGCCCGGGAGTTCGGCCTGACCGGCTCTGATGACACCAAAGCGGATTTTGGAGCCGCCATGGCAAGAATGCGCAAACTGCGAGCCCGTATCAGCCAGGTGGATTCGGTGCATCGCTATGCCAGTCTCGGCGTGGACGTGTTTATCGGTGAAGGCCGGTTTACCGGAGCACAGGCAATCGCCGTGGGTCACACTACCCTGCACTGTGCGAAAGCGGTGATCTGTACCGGCGCCCGCGCGGCCGCTCCGCCGATTCCGGGGCTGGAGCAGACAGGCTATCTGACGAACGAAACCGTGTTTTCCTTAACCCAACTTCCCCAACGGCTCGCCGTCATTGGCTCCGGTCCGATTGGGTGCGAAATGGCTCAATCGTTCGCTCGATTTGGCAGTCGCGTCTCTCTGTTTGAACGCGGCGCGCACATCCTTCCACGGGAAGATGCGGATGCCGCCAACATCGTTCAAACGCAAATGGCAAACGATGGCGTCTCGTTTGTGTTTGACACGGCCATTACCAGGGTGGAAGCTCGCGGGCAAGAGAAAGTCGTGCATTACGACCGCAACGGTGAGCATCACGAAGTCGTGACCGATGAAATCCTCGTCGGGGTTGGGCGTGCGCCCAACGTGGAAAGGCTCGGACTGGAAACGGTTGGCGTAGAGTATGATGGACGGACCGGCGTGAAAGTGGATGCCAGACTGCGGACGACCAATCCCAACATCTACGCCGCCGGCGACGTGTGTTTCCCCTTCAAATTTACGCATACGGCCGACGCGATGGCCCAGATCGTCATTCAGAACGCCTTATTCCCTCACCCTTTGGGATTCGGGTACGCGAAGACGGATTCGCTCATTATCCCCTGGGCCACCTATACGGACCCGGAACTGGCCCACGTCGGGCTTTCCGAAGCCGAGGCGCGGAAACAAGGCATGGCGGTCGACACCTTTACCTTCCAACTGAATGAAGTGGATCGCGCCATTTTAGACGGGGAAGACGAAGGGTTTGCCCGCATCCACGTCAAACAGGGCACCGATACCATTGTGGGCGCCACGATCGTGGCGGCCCATGCCGGTGACATGATCAGCGAATGCACGCTGGCCATGAAAGGTGGCCTGGGGTTAAGCGCAATCTCCAGCACCATCCACCCTTACCCCACCCAGGCCGAAGTGATCAAAAAAGTCGCCAACGCCTGGAGAAAAACCACCCTCACCGAGACCAAGAAGCAATGGCTCCGCAAATTGTTTGCCTGGATGCGATAATGATCATTTGATCGTCCTTCGTTCCGGTTCAGGGCATCTGCGCACAGGCAGTATCTCCTGTCCCTGCGCCTTGACCGGTCCGGAGGAACGTCGCACCATGGAGCCGAGCGTGCGGTCTCACGGTTTCCACTTGATGTTACACCCGGCACTGGGACTTTGCGCTTGACTGACGGGGTTTCCTGCCAACACGGCGTCAATCGCCCCTCGTAAATCTTTTCCCGTCACGGGTTTCCCATTCCCCGGACGACTGTCATCCAACTGCCCCCGGTAGACTAACCGACGCGTTCTGTCGAACAAAAAGAAATCCGGCGTACAGGCTGCGGTGAAGGCCCTGGCCACGTCCTGACTTTCGTCATAACCATAGGAAAACGTAAACCCCAGGTCTTTCGCCATGGCGCGTAAATGCTCGGGGCGATCATCCGGATAATCGTTCACGTCGTTGCTACTGATAGCCATCATGCCAAGGTTTTTCCCGGCATAGTCCGTGCCCAGCCGACCTAACTCCTGCTGCACGTGCACCACATAAGGACAATGCCGACAAATAAACATCACCAGCAATCCCTTGCGGTCGGCAAAAGCATCGAGAGTAATCGTCCTGCCGGACACCACATCAGGCAAATGAAAATCGGGGACGGGCGTGCCCAACGCCAACATCGTCGAGTGAGTTAAGGCCATGGATGGACTCCTTTTCTGAACAGAATAAACAATGAGGACACATCCCCTGTTCGGGACAGGAACACAGGCCACATGGCCCGTGGAACGCGTGGCCAGGGCTGCGGCGTGTCACCATGGCCCCCCCGCTCATCGGCGAACGTTTTTCCAGTGTTGAAAGCGAGCCATGAGCTGCTCTCGAACATGATTCGGCATGGGTTCCATCGGCATCCGGCCAAGCATCACCATCGTGTGTTTGAGTTGACGCAGGTAGACTCGACACCCGACGCAGAACCCCAGATGCAGGTGAAATCGCATGGTATCGGTCAGCGACAGAGCCCCGTCCAAATAGTCAGTCATCAGCTTCGTCAGCGCATGACAGGAGACATTGCCCGCCATGAAATGCATGATCTGTTCTTTCCGCACGAAGGCGCTCATGGCACAATCCCGGTTTCCTGAAATTTTTTTCGATGGCATTGCGCACGTGCGCCCTCGCCCTGTGTAACAACACCCGCTGATTCGTATCGGTCACCCCTACAATGTTACAGACCTCTTTCGCGTCCACTTCCTCCACATCACGCAACGTGATGACTCGTCGCTGCACGGGAGACAAGTCTTCAATCGCCCGAAGAATGATGGCCCGGATTTCTTTGGAGACGGCAATGTCCTCGGGTGTTGCGATGTCCCAATTCGACGGACACACCGCCCAGTGTCCCGTGAGGTGACCGGAGGGGAAAAACCGATCCGGATCGTGCCATTGATCGTCGCCATCACCTTGCGAGCCGTCACCCGAATCAAGAGATTCAAAGCGACGTTCCCGTTTCCCGCGTGTTTTCGCTCTATTGCTGAGAATCCGGAAGATCCACGTTGTGAGCGACGAACGCCCCTCAAATCGGGACACACCTTCCAACACCCCCTGCCACGTCTCCTGCACAATGTCTTCGGCAAGTTCACGAGTGGGCACGTACGTCATGGCAAGCCGAAGCAATCTCCCGTAATAGGTCGTGATGAGGTACGAAAAGGCTTCTTCGCTCCCCTCGCGTAACGCAGCCACCAACGCCTGTTCATCGGCCCAGGAGTCCAGCATCGCTTCAGTTGAGGAAACGGGAGTATCGGGGAACATGGGGAATCATTTCCGCACAGACACGCGCAGGCGGTGCCGGGAAGATTCGGCGATTACTCGTCGTTCCTGATTTGTTCACTCAGATAATTTTGCAGCCCCACCTGACTGATGGTTTCCAACTGCGTTTCGATCCAATCAATATGCTCTTCTTCATCTTTGGCCATATCTTCCAGGATGTGACGCGTCGTAAAATCGCCAACCTTCACACAATGCTGGATGCCCTGGGTCAGCATGTTCACCATGGCACGTTCCTTATCCAAATCCGCCTTGAGTTGTTCCGGCACGGTTTCTCCGATGGTGACTGTGCCGAGCCTCTGCATGTTGGGCAGCCCTTCCAAATAGAGGATATGATCAATCACGGTCTGCGCGTCCTTCATTTCCCCGTAGCTTCGGTTCAACACCTGGTGATGCAAACGATCATAGCCCCAGTTCTTGCACATTTTCGCATGCAAAAAATACTGGTTGACGACCGTCAATTCTTCAGTCAACAACGTGTTGAGCAGTGTGACCACGCCTTCTTTCGCTTTCATAACGACCTCCTTGTCTCTGTGAACACCGCCAGCCTCACGACACAGAACCATCCATGCCCTGCACGTACCACCTTATTTCAAGGGTACCCCCTCTCGTCGCGAACTGTCAATAGAAGTTATTAGGTATTTATTCTCATTCATGATTCTCTTTCTCAAAGTCGCCGATGTGGATTCTCAACTTCAGTCGACAGGACGGCGCAAGACCGGATGACGAAAGCGATGCGCATCCTGTCTTTCCATTGACCGCTCTTCTTGCCCGGTGCTACTGTCAAAGGCATGGCTGATGCTCGCCACGTCCGCTCCCCGAATCGCCTCATCCACGAGACAAGCCCCTACTTGCTGCAGCATGCCTACAATCCCGTGGACTGGCATCCCTGGGGTGAAGCGGCGCTTCGTCTCGCCGCGGAAACAGAGAAGCCCATTCTCCTGTCCATTGGATATTCCGCGTGTCACTGGTGCCACGTCATGGAGCGGGAATCGTTTGAGAATGACGAGATGGCGAAGCTCATGAATCAGTATTACGTCTGCATCAAGGTCGACCGCGAAGAACGCCAGGATCTCGACGAGATTTACATGCACGCCACACTCGCCATGAATCAGGGCAATGGCGGCTGGCCGATGACGGTCTTCCTGACACCCGACCAACACCCCATTTTTGCCGGCACGTACTTTCCGCCGACTGACAAATGGGGCAGACCGGGATTCGGCACAGTCCTCAAACATATTGCCGAAGGCTGGGAAAACGATCGCGCCGCCATCGTCGAAAGCGCCGCGCGTTTTACCACCCGGCTTCAAACATCCCTGCGCGTCACGGCTCCCGCGACGGTTGGGTCACAGGACATTGATGCCGCGTTGGAGCAATTTTCAGAGGACTTTGACCCGATACACGGCGGGTTTGGGCCAGCGCCAAAATTCCCGCCGGCCACGGGCCTGTCCTTTCTCCTCCGGCACTACCAGCGAACCGGGACCGAGCGCGCCCTGCACATGGTCTGTCACACGCTGGACGCCATGGCGGCCGGTGGCCTGTATGACCATATCGGGGGAGGGTTTTCCCGCTATTCGACCGATGAACGCTGGCTGGTACCCCACTTTGAAAAAATGCTCTACGACAATGCACTCCTTGCCAAAACCTATCTTGAAGCGTTCCAGGTGACTCACAACCTCAATTACAAGCGCGTGACCTGTGAAACTCTGGACTACATCATCCGGGAAATGACCGCGCCCCAGGGCGGGTATTATTCGGCCACAGATGCGGATTCAGAGGGCGTCGAAGGAAAGTTTTTTGTCTGGACTCCCGAACAAATTCGGGCAATCGTTCCATCGGAGCAAGACGCCATCCGGTTTTGCGCGTATTACGACATTACAGCAGACGGCAATTGGGAACACAGGAGTCTTCCTCACACGCCCCATCCCCTGGCGCACATCGCCGAGCAACTCCACTGCACCCCGGAAGCACTGCGGCAGACCATTGATCGGGTGAAACCGCTTGTCTATCAGGCGCGTCTGCAACGCGTGCCCCCGGGGCGGGACGATAAAATCATCACGGCATGGAACGGCATGATGATCAGCGCCATGGCTGAAGCCGCGCGAATCTTGGGACATGCTCCCTATTGGGAATCCGCCTGTCGAGCCGCCGATTTTCTCCTCGGCGCACATTCCCGTCCCGATGGAGGATTGTATCGGACCTCTCGCAGCGACAAGGCCCGTTTCAATGCCTATCTTGAAGATTACGCCTGCCTCATCGAAGCCCTCATTGATCTCTATGAAGCCGGAGGCGAGGAACGGTATCTTGAAGAAGCCATTCGGTTAGGCGAACGACTCCTGGCCGATTTTCATGATGAGGCACAAGGCGGATTTTTTACCACGGCCGCCGATCACGAGGTCCTCATCGCGCGAGGCCGCGAAGGAGCGGACGGCGCCACGCCCGGCGGCAACGCCGTGGCGGCCATGGCCATGGCCCGACTCTCTTTTCACCGTGACCGCGAGGACTATCGAGACGCCGCCGCGCGGGCCATTCGCGCGTATGGACAACAAATCGGCCGCGTGCCGCGCGCGTTTGCCAAGACGTTAATAGCCGCCGACTTTCTGTTGCACGGCCCCGTCGAACTGGCATTCATCGGATCGCCCCGCGAACCCGGGTATGACCGGTTGCATCGGGAGGTCGCCCGCCATTTTCTTCCCAATCGCATCATCGCGCATCACGAACCCACGACCCCGGAATCCCGCCATCCGCTTCTCAAAGACAAGCCGGCCGTCAAGGGACACGCCGCCTTGTATGTGTGCCGAAATTTTACCTGTCACGCTCCGATCACGCATCCCGAAGATGTTGCGCAGGCCATCGCCACTTCGCCTCGCCATGGTCACGGCTCAACGCCGCACGTCCTTGCCGCAACCCACATCCCGGGCACGGCAACAACCCATGGCACCGCCGAGTATGCGTCGAAGATCCTGACGCGTTCGCCCGCCTCTGATCCTCCAACGGCCGACGGCTATACCACGTTAGGCACAACGGGACTGACCAACTCCAGAATCGGATTTGGCGGCTACAGGATTGACAGTCATCATGATGAACATCGGGCCGCACTCGCAAAGGCGCTCCGGGAGGGATGCAATCTTATTGATACCTCGACCAACTATGCGGATGGGGACAGTGAACGCTTGGTGGGCAGCGTGCTCAACGAGTTACTTTCCAAACAAGACATCACGCGCGAACAGGTTATCGTCGTGTCCAAAATTGGCTATCTTCAGGGGCGCAATATACAACAGGCGCACACCAGGGAACGGGCTGGTCGCGCCTATCCTGAAATCGTGCAATATGGAGAAGGGATCTGGCATTGCCTCCACCCCGACTTTCTGGAAGATCAACTGACGCTTTCCCTTGATCGTCTCGGTCTTGCGACGCTGGACATCTGCCTTTTGCACAACCCCGAATATTTCCTCTCCGACGCGAAGAACCGGGCATGCATCACTGATGCCTCCTCTCTGGACACCGTCCGCATCGAATTCTATCGGCGACTGGAGGAGGCTTTCGTGTATTGTGAGCGACAACGAGACGCCCGGCGCATCCAGTATTACGGCGTCTCATCCAATACCAGTACGGCCGCCCCCGATGACCCCGAAGCCACCTCACTCTCGCGCATGCTTGACGCGGCCCGGCGTGCGGCACAACGGGAAGGAAAGCAGCAACACGGCTTTCGTGTCCTTCAATTACCCATGAATCTTGTTGAATCAGGAGCCTTGCTGACCCCGAATACCGGACAAGACCAACAGTGCACGGTACTGGAATTCGCCCAGGCGCATCACATCGCCATACTCGTCAACAGGCCGCTCAACGCCATCTCCTCCCACCATCGGGAGATGCTTCGACTCGCCGACCCACGCCATGAAGCCGTGGACATCGCCTTTGAGGCGCAACAGCATACGGTGGCAACGCTGGAAAAAGAATTTCAGCAAACCTTTGCCCCGCTTCTCCCGTCTGCCGAACACGAACCGGAGCCAAAAGATTTCTTTGCCCTGGCCGAAACGATCAGTCGCCTGCGAGCGCAGGGGCACAACCTGAACCACTGGGAACAGATCGAATCCCAGATGCTGGCGCCACGGGTGAATCACGCGCTCCAGACTGTCACCAAGCATCTCACCCGGCAACACACCACGGCGTGGAAACACTGGCAAAACTCGTATGTTCCCAATCTCCTCACTTTGCTCGCCATCATGAGACAGGAAGCCGCCTCCAGGAGCCGGCAACAACTTCAACCAATCACCGCAACCCTGGACCGATGGCTTCCCAAAGAGAAGCGAGGGGAACCCCTTTCAAGAAAGGCACTGTGGAGTGTGGCCAGCGTCCCCGGTGTCACCTGTGTCCTGAACGGCATCCGCAAACCCGAGTACGTTGACGATGCATGCACGATACTCAAATGGAAAGCCCTGCCACGCGCCCATGTGATTTTTGAGAGTCTCCGTTCGCAGTAACCAACAGGCGCAACGGTGTTCCGGAGACACACGTTCCGGTGAACCCCCGTTACGCGTTTCGCACCCAGAGATTCCAAAGACGGGAGACATTCTCCCATTCCCGCTCAAGTGAATAGTGCGCCCACGCAAGCGGCACGGGCTTCCGATCTCTCGCGCGCCAAATCCGCCGTTCTCCGGAGTCCGGATTGGCGACAAGCACAATCGCCCCGTCAAAATCCGTTCGATAGATATTCATGGATTTGTCCCGGTAGGCCCGTAACACAGCCTGCGCCGGATGCCCGTAGCGGTTGCCCTGACCGGCGGAGACCACCGCAATGGTGGCCTGCAACCGCTCAATCCACCGTTGATGCAACGAGCTCTTTGCCCCATGATGCGGAATTTTGACAACGGTTGCCGATTGAACCAGCGGATGCCCGACCAGTCTCGCGAGGGTGTTCACCTCCGCATCAGCCATCAGCAGGATTGCGTGTGATCCGCACGTCACGTTCAGCACCACCGACAGATTATTCAATTCGGTTCCAGTGACAGAGTCGGAAAAATGTCCGGTGGGACTGCGGGTCGCCAAGGGCGGATTCAGGGATCGGAGCCGACAGCGTCCTTCGTTGACAATGTCCTGTCCTTCCCAGGCAATGCGTTCAACAAGTCCGTTGCTCTGACCGGCGATTTCGAGTCTCCGGTAAAAGGGCTTCATGCGACGAACCCCATTGCTCCAGTACTGACCAATCTCGAAATGGTTGAGAATCCAGGGAAGCCCTCCAACATGATCCAGTTGCGGGTGCGTCGCAATCACGTGATCAAGGCGTCGAATACCCTGATCCCACAAATAGGGCCCCACCACCATGCGCCCCATGTCCCAACGTTCATGGGCCACTCCACCATCAACCAGAATCGTTTGACCGTCGGGCAATTCAATCACCGTGGCGTCGCCTTGCCCGACGTCCAGAAACGCCACACGCAACGCGTCCTCCTCAAAGGCATGCCGTGGCGACCACACCCACCAGCACAGGCACAGCATCACCAAACTCGCGCTGACCCATCGCAGGACATGTGTCCGACTGAAGCACGCAACGAGGAGACAAAGATAAAATCCCGCGATGGCAAGTATTGACGGTGACGCCACGTGCCACCTGGCACCGGGAATCCCGGCGGCCATCCCGATGAACGCAGTCAAGCCGTGCATGATTTCCTGCTGAATCCAGCTCACGGGCACTTGGTCCAGTCCCCCAAGCAAGACAAGAAGCGACGCACCAAGCCCCAACGGCACCACCACCAGGCCGACCAGAGGCACCACAATCGCATTGGCGAAGATTCCCAGCCAGGCCACCTGGTTAAAATAGTACGCCACGAGAGGAACGGTCGACAGCGTCGCGGCCAGCGTCATGACCATATACTGATTCCACCAACGCCGGAGTTTGTCTGTCAGAAGTCGCGGCACATCGGACTCCCCGTCGTCCCGTCCACTCCACTGCACCCCCAGGGCAATGGCCAGGACAGAGAGATACGAGAGCTGAAATGAAAGATCGTGGATCGCCTTTGGATCAAACAGGGTTGTCAATACCGCCGACAGGCTCAAGGCAATCAAAATATGTCGCTCGTATCCGATCCAAACCGCGAAGAGATACAAGAGAATCATCATCAATGACCGCATCGTTGCCACGTGCGCCCCTGACAGCAGCGTATAAAAAATGACCATGGGTATGGTGACCAGGACAGCGAGCTGTTTCGGCGTCAGGACGCACGAGAGTTTCTCCAACCATTCCGGCGGCATGCGACGGGTGATCCACCTGACGCCAAAAAACGACACAACCGCCAACAACCCCAAATGTGATCCCGAAATGGAAATGATGTGGACGGTGCCCGTCGTCATAAAATCTTCACGGACATGTACAGGAATGTCATGCTGTTCTCCGACAATCATGCCCAAAAATAACCCACGGGCCGGCTGGTCAAACGTTGAGATCGCGGCTTGCCGAACCTGATTTCTCCACTGATCAATCTGGCGCCATATCCGTGCTCCAATGTCATGCACTCCCGGCGGACGCACCTGTATCCGATTGGGGCCTTTGACCATTGCGACGGCGTGAATGCCGTGGTCCCGGAGATAGGCGCCATAATCAAACCCGCCCGGGTTACGCATGCCGAAGGGCGAGCGCAACCGGGCGCGGACGGTAATCCTGTCCCCCTGAAACACCTCGGTATCGGGCTCGCGCCAGGCTAAACGAAGATTGCCGGACACAAGACGACTCGCGCCATCCGTTTCTGCGGATTGGACGGCCACAAGCATGGTCACCCGACCCGGGCTGTGGGCGACGGGAGTCGCCACGATTCCGGACAGTGTGACGTCGCGGTGCCCCATCAAAGACAGCATATCCGCACTCGCATCCTGCCGCTCGTCAAGCACCCAGTAGCCCATGCCGAACAGGAGACAGGCGTAGACAATGAGCCCGTGACTCACGGACACAAGCGCCGTGTGCTCACACCGGGACACGATCACGGCCAGGACGATCAGCAAGACAAGAATGGTGAAAGGAAGAATGGAAAAACAGGACCCAAGAAAGAGTCCAGACAAAAAGGCGATGATACTGACAGGAAAGATCAATGCCGAGGAATCACCCTTCCCGCAACTATCCAATGGCGGACTTGACCACCCCGGCCAGGGTATCCGCAACTTCCCTGATGATCGAATCATCCCGGCCTTCAACCATCACCCGAACCAAAGGCTCGGTTCCGGAATGTCGCACCAGGATACGTCCCGTCCCATCCAGTCGTTCTTCCCCCGCGCAAATCGCGTGCTGCAATTCCGGAATGGAATCCAACGCGCGCTTTTGCCGCACGTTGACGCATAGCAGGACTTGAGGCACGGCATCCATGCATGTGATCTGTTCCGAGAGAGGCCACTGGGACCGCTTGATCAATTCAAGCATTTGCATGCCCGAAATCAGTCCGTCACCGCTTGTATGATAGTCAAGAAAAATGATGTGGCCTGACTGCTCCCCCCCAAGGTTGTAGCCATCCGCCACCATGCGCTCAATGATATACCGGTCCCCAACGGGTGTTCGGAACAGCGTGATCCCGGCTTTTTTCATCGCCAGCTCAAATCCAAAGTTGCTCATGACGGTGCCCACAACGGTCTGGCGCTTGAGCCGACCGCGTTGGTGCAGATCCAGGGCAAAGGCGGCCAGGATCCGGTCTCCGTGTACCACCTCGCCCTGTTCCGTCACAAACACCGCGCGATCGGCATCTCCGTCCAATGCAATGCCGATATCGCCACGATGGGTTCGAACGGCTTCTTGTAACCGCTCGGGGCAGAGCGCCCCATACCCCGCATTAATGTTGGTGCCATTCGGTTCATCCCCAATCACCGCAACATCGGCTCCGAGTTCCCGCACCACCGTGGGCAGGACGGAATACCCGGCGCCATGCGCACAGTCCAGGACCACCTTCATGCCTTGAAAATCCACCTCGCGCGGCAACGATCGTTTGACAAATTCAATATAGCGACCCAGTGCGTCGTCAATGCGAAACACCTTGCCGATTGCATCCGCAGTCGGGCGAAGATGCTCGATCTCGTCCGACAGGAGCAAGGCTTCAATACGCAACTCGAGTTGGTCGGGAAGTTTGAAGCCATCATTGGAAAAAAACTTGATGCCGTTATCCTGATAGAGATTGTGCGAGGCCGAAATCATCACCCCGGCGTCCGCGCGCAGACTGCGCGTTAAAAATGCCACGCCGGGCGACGGGATGGGTCCCACCAACAAGACATCCACTCCCATGGAACAGATACCGGAGGTCAACGCCGATTCCAGCATATAGCCGGAAAGGCGGGTGTCTTTTCCAATCACAATTTGATGACGTCCCTCCCGTCGCGTAAAGACATGCGCCACGGCTCTGCCCAATTTCAAGGCCGTTTCGCTCGTCATGGGTTCCAAATTCGCAATGCCCCGTATTCCGTCAGTGCCAAATAACCGCCGCATGTGTCCCTTCCCCATGCCGACCCCCATCAGGCTCCGGCAATGGATTCCGACATTTGGACCACCGCACGCATCGAGCCGACATCATGCACACGAACCATGTGTGCCCCGCCCAACACCGCAGCCGTCACGGCCGCGGCAGTCCCCATGGTACGATGCCGTACGGGGCTGTCGGTGATCGTGCCGATAAAAGACTTGTTCGACACGCCGACCAACAGCGGGCGACCCAGCCGATGAAACGACTGAAGCGCTTTCAACAACGATAAATTGTGTTGCGCATTTTTCGCAAACCCGATTCCCGGATCGAGAATCATCTGCGCACGGGCGATGCCCACCGCCTCCGCCTGCTTCATGCGGGCGCCCAGGTCATGCCGGACTTCTTCAACCACATTGTCATAGCGGCAGTACTGCTGCATGGTGTCCGGTGCGCCTCGCATATGCATCAGCACAAGCCCGGCCCCGGTGCGCGCGACCACGGAACCCATACGAGGATCATGTTGCAACGCACTCACGTCGTTGATGATCACCGCGCCCCAGTCAATGGCCCGTTCAGCCACTCCGGCCTTTCGGGTATCAACGGAGACAGGCACCGTCGCCTGTTTGCCAATGGCTTCAAGCACCGGCCGCAAGCGACGTATTTCCTCCCATTCATCAATAGCCGACGAACCCGGCCGTGTTGATTCAGCCCCGATGTCAATCACATCCGCGCCCTCGCTCACCATCCGTTCAAAATGCTCCAGGGCGCGTTGAGGCTCAAGAAAACGTCCGCCGTCGGCAAAGGAGTCCGGCGTCACATTTAAGATGCCCATGACCAGGACGTGCCGCGACAAGGGAATGCGGAGGTGGCAGGCCTGGATGTACGCGGAACTTACCTCATCCATGAGACGCTCGCAGCGTATCCATGCCCGGCACACCCCCGAACAGGATCGCTCGCCATGTCAATGGAAGACGTTGAGAAACCATGCAACGGAGACGAGGCCACAGGGTAGACGGCTGTATCCGCATTCCATACAGCACCGAACCGGCAAGGAGAGATCGCGGCGTCAGACTTGCGCCGGCTCCTGAACAATGGCCCCCTGGTTCATGATTTTGTCAATTTCCAGGGAATCCAGGACTTCTTTTTCGAGCAGGGCTTCGGCCAAAGCCCGCAAGGTATGAATATGTTCCGTGAGCATGCGCTTGGCCCGCTCATAGGCTTCCACGATCAAGCGTTTCACTTCATGATCAATTTCCAGAGCCACCTGATCGCTGAAATCCCGACGGGACTGAATTTCTCTCCCCAGGAAAATTTCTTCATCTTTTTTGCCAAAGGCCAGCGGCCCCAATTTGGCGCTCAACCCCCACTCGCAGACCATTTTCCTGGCGAGTTCGGTGGCCCGCTCAATGTCGTTGCCCGCACCGGTGGTGACGTTCTTCAAAATCAGTTCTTCGGCCACTCGCCCCCCCAGTAAAATTGACAACGTGTTATATAAGAAATCTTCCGAATAACTGTGCCGATCATCAATGGGAAGCTGCATGGTCATGCCCATCGCACGCCCTCTCGGAATAATCGTCACTTTGTGGACCGGGTCGGCTCCCGGCAATAATTTCGCCATCAGCGCATGTCCCGCCTCATGATAGGCCGTGGTGCGTTTTTCATTTTCACTCAAGACCATGCTCTTGCGTTCAGCCCCCATCATGACTTTATCTTTGGCATTTTCAAAATCAACGAGTTCCACCATCTTCTTATCCAATCGAGCCGCCCAAAGCGCCGCTTCATTCACAAGATTTTCCAAATCAGCGCCGGAAAAACCCGGTGTGCCCCTGGCAATCTGGTCAAGGGTCACGTCAGAAGCCACGGGCACTTTCTTGGTATGCACTTTGAGAATCTCCATTCGTCCCCGCACATCAGGACGATTGACCACCACCTGGCGGTCAAACCGACCGGGCCGTAACAAGGCCGGATCAAGCACATCAGGACGGTTCGTGGCGGCAACAAGAATCACGCCTTCGGTCGTGTCAAACCCATCCATCTCCACCAGCAGCTGATTGAGGGTTTGTTCCCGTTCGTCATGCCCCCCACCCAGCCCCGCGCCGCGCAATCGCCCCACCGCATCAATTTCGTCAATGAAAATAATACAGGGAGCATGTTTTTTCCCCTGCTCAAACAAGTCGCGTACCCGAGACGCCCCAACCCCCACAAACATTTCCACAAAATCGGACCCGCTAATGCTGAAGAACGGGACAGATGCTTCTCCGGCAATCGCTTTCGCCAACAGGGTTTTGCCCGTTCCCGGAGGGCCCACAATCAAGACCCCTTTGGGGATTCGCCCCCCGAGCTTCTGGAATTTTTGAGGATCTTTCAAAAATTCAATAATTTCAACCACTTCTTCCTTTGCCTCATCCACGCCGGCCACATCAGAAAAAGTCACTTTTTTCTTTTCTTCGGTGAGGAGGCGAGCACGACTTTTGCCAAACGAGAGGGCCCGATTCCCGCCAATCTGCATTTGTCGCATCAGGAAAAACCATAGCCCCAGAAACAGAATAAACGGCCCCCAAGTCACCAGAAACGCAATATACCAAGGGCTTTCATCCGGCGGCTTGGCTTCGATTTGCACGGAGTGTTCTCTCAAGGTTTTGACTAAATCAGGATATTCAACGGTATAGACCCGAATCCGATTCCCGTCTTTCAACACCGCACTGATCTGACTGTCCTTCATCGTGACTTTCGCAATATCCCCCCGCTCAAGATGCGCCATAAAGTCACTGAACATCACCTCCTCCTCCGGGAGCTGGGATGGCACCGTGAACAGGTTGAACAGCAGGATCATAAAGAACCCGACCACCACCCAAAAAAGTAAATTTTTCACCCGAGAGTTCATCCGAATGTTGTCCTTGTCCCGATGGCTAAATTTGACTCCTTCTACAGTCTGCGCCAGCTATAGAAAACTGATTTTCGCAATTTTGTACTATACCATGGAGATGCCGTCTCTGCAAACTCATCCCCTGTGTGCGCCCCCCGACCTCCAAGCCATTGACGGCCGTGCCCACATCGGCGGACTTGATCCCGTTATGCTGACCCAATCCGGACGACAGCAACCCGCCGTGTCTCTTTCACCACTCGAAACCGATGATCGGTGCGATAGCCTCCCACCCACACAATCCCTTCCGGCGCCACCACCAGGGGAACCGTGTGCCGCCTGGTTCGGCGCACCTTCGTATCCGAGAAAAAATCCTGAATTTTTTTTCGCCGCCCCCCCATCCCGTACGGGAAAAAATAATCACCGGGTCTCCACGATCGAACCACCAGATCATGACTGAATTGATCGGCATCCAAATACGCCACGGCATCATCCCACGGGATCGAGACGGTCTCAACGGCCCGAACCGTTCCTTCAATGGTCTGGCCCGTGCCCGGCCACCGGATCGCCCCGGGCAAGGACCAGCAACAGGACAAGTCCGGTTGGGCGCGCCTCGTATGGTCCACGGAGATTCCCGAGAACGTGATCCAATCATATTCTCTCACAACATCCAACTGTCCGACGCGGACCGTTGCACCCGAAATGCCATGCACAACATGCCGAAGAATGGTCTCCACGGTTGCAAACCGGAGAGGCCCGGTCCTGCACCGGAGGCTGCCCACCGTTCGCATAATCATCCGCCGTTGAATCGGCACGGGCACGGCCAACAAGCGGGAATGACTCAAGACGACACAGGCCTTGGCGTGACGCACCGTGACCGATTCCAGCATCGCCTTCGCCACGTCATCCAAATAACGATGTTCCTCACGGAGAATGGCCGCCTGATGGGACAGCCTGTTCGCAACTCTGGGATTGAACGTCTTCAGCAACGGGACCAACTCGTGACGAAGCCTGTTTCGCATATACTTTGGACTGGCATTACTCGAATCAACTCGAAAACCACACCCTTTCTCTGCAAGATACCGCAACAGCTCCGCGCGACTCACGTGAAGCAACGGGCGGATCAAACAGGGATGACGTTGAACCGGCATCCCCGATAACCCGGCCAGCCCCGCCCCCCGCAGCATCCACATCAGCACGGTCTCCATCTGATCATCCTGGGTATGCCCGACCGCCACTTTGGTGGCGCCCCACTCTCCGGCCAGCTCCCACAGGCAGGCATATCTTCTCTCGCGCGCCACGGCCTGGACGGACGCCCCCTTTCGTTCCCGAAGCACGTGCGGCAGATGAAGCGGTTTGCAGAAAAAAGGAAGAGCCAGCGTCCGAGCCAGGCGCTCGACAAACACCGCATCGTCTCTGGATTCCTCGCCTCGCAACCCGTGCTCACAATGCACCACGGCCAGGACCAGCCCCAACGACTCCCGCCACGCAGACAGAGCCTGCACGAGGGCAACAGAATCCGGCCCCCCGGACACGGCAACCAGCACGCGGTCTTCGGGAGACAAGAGGCCATCCTGCCTCACGTGTTTCAACAGTGTGTGTTCAAACGCCAGCAGGGACGGCATCAGGACCCCCAAACAGGCTTCACGAAGAAACGTGATTTATTCGGCGAACGCTTGTCGAGCCGATTGAATATCCTGCGCCATCCGCGCGGCAAGCCGCTCGGCATCGTCAAACACCTCATCACCGCGAATGTAGTGCAAAAATTGCACATTGATCCATTCCCCGTACAAGGCACAGGCTTCATCCAGCACATGCACTTCCAGCACACGTTCCCCGTCGCCAAACGTGGGACGGGTCCCGATATAACTCACCGACGGAAACACCTTGTCCCGCCAGATCATCTTCGTCGCATAGACGCCGTCAGGCGGCATCACACGATCGCCGGGAGGATGCAGATTTGCCGTCGGATATCCTAACGCCTGCCCGCGACGATCGCCGGCCACCACCACACCCGCCAGGGAATAGGGACGTCCCAAATACGCCTCCGCTCGTTCCATCTCCCCCTTGCCGACGCACTGGCGAATCCGTGTCGAACTCACGATGATTCCCTGGCAGCACACGGGTGTGACGACCTGTACCTGGAAATGGGCCTGTGCCGCCAGCCCATGCAGGGTCTCCAGGGTGCCCGCGCGATCTTTCCCAAACACAAAACGCTCTCCCACGCACAGCACCTTCACCCCCAGTCCATCTTTCAAAATCGAGCACACAAACTCCTCCGGGCTCAACGCGGCAAACGCGTTGGAGAAATTCAACACGACGAGATGCTCAACGCCCTGCGCTTCAAACCACGCCAGCTTGTCCGAAGGGGACGTCAAAAATTTGAAGGCGGCGCCGGGACGCAACGCCACCACCGGATGGGGATCAAACGTCACCACCATCGGCGTTCCCCGTTGTTCGCGAGCATATTGGACCACCGAGGCCAGCAAGTGTTGATGGCCGATATGCTGACCGTCAAAATTGCCGATGGTCAGAACCGGATGCGGCGAGCCGGGCGAGCGGGGAAGGCCACGCGAAACCTTCATGGGGAAGAAGTCTGGAGAAGCCTGGCGGCGTCTCTGGCAAAATAGGTGAGGATGAGATCCGCGCCCGCACGTTTAATAGACACCAGGGTTTCCAGCACCACGCTGGCCTCATCCACCCACCCTTGCCGAGCGGCGGCTTTGATCATGCTGTATTCGCCACTGACTTGATACGCGGCAATCGGCACCGCCACTTCCGTGCGCGTTTGCGCAATCACGTCCAGGTACGGCAACGCCGGTTTGATCATCACCACGTCCGCGCCTTCCTCCACGTCCAGCCGCACTTCACGAATAGCTTCCCGGGCATTGGCGGGATCCATTTGATACGAACCGCGATCGCCGAACGCGGGGCTGGAAGAAGCGGCGTCCCTGAAAGGCCGGTACAGGCACGATGCATATTTGGCGGCATACGACATGATGGGAACATCCTCGAATCCACGCTGATCCAGGGCATCGCGGATCGCCCCGACTCGCCCATCCATCATGTCGGAAGGCGCCACCATATCGGCGCCGGCCTCCGCATGGGTGATCGCCATCAGTCGCAGACATTCAAGGGTGGCATCGTTGAGAATTTTCCCGTCTTTCACAATGCCGCAATGGCCATGAGACGTATATTCATCAATACAGACATCCGTCACCACAAAAAGATCCGGAAGCCGCGCCTTGAGCGCGCGCACAGCCCGTTGCACAATGCCCCTGGGGTCATATCCGGACGATCCGCGTTCATCTTTGTGATCGGGAATGCCGAAGAGCATGACGGCCGGGATTCCCAGTCCATGCACATCGTCAACTTCGCGGAGCAGACGATCAAGCGACCACCGACATTGACCGGGCATGGACAGAATCGGCTCCCGCCGGTCCGTCCCTTCCGTCACAAAGAGGGGATAGATCAGGTCATCCGTCACCAGGACGGTTTCCCGTACCATCCGACGGAGCGTCGCCGCATAACGCAAGCGCCGCAGACGTTGGCGAGGAAATCCCATACGCTACGCACTCCCCGCACGTCTCACGGCCATGCTCCGATTCCGATTCGTCGTGCGACAGCCCATCAGTCCCGCCGGCATCACCCCGACCTCCATTATTGCCTCGGAAGATTGGTCAGAAACACCACCAGATCCCTCACGGAAACCATCCCAACCAGTTTCCCGTCTTTGGCAACGCCCAAATGCCGCACGTGTTTCCTGGCCATCAGATCGTTGGCGTCCAGCAACGTCTTGTGTTCATCAATGCACACAATCGGCGCCGACATGATTTGTTCAACGGTGGTCTTCGTCGAATCCAATCCTTCCGCCACCAGGCGTCGCACCAGATTGGCATCGGTCAACATGCCGATAATCTCCTCTTTCCTGGTGACAAACACGCTGCCGATACTCTTATCCTTCATCAGTTCCGCCGCCGTCCGGACATTGGTGTCGCGATCAACGGCCACAAATTTCGCCGCAGGGACCATAAATGCTTTCACGGGAACCATACATCTCTCCTTGTCTTAACGCACGACAATGAAACACCAACAGGTCATTGCATCCCACACATTCCTACGCCGCACTGGTCCGGCCGCAAGCCGTTACGAGGCGGGCGCGGCCTGTGTGACATAGCCCACCAACGACTGCACCAGCGCCGGAATCGTATGCTGCGCCGGCATCACATGCACCTCCAGGCCCGCGTCCCGAATGGTTTGAGCCGTAATGGGCCCGATACTCGCAATAATGGTGCCATTCAGCGTCTTTTTCAAATCGTCTGTTCCATCAAACAGTTGCAAAAAATTCCGAACGGTGGACGAGCTGGCAAACGTGACAACATCAATCAAATGATCGCCAAACATTTGACGCACGCGTTCCCGCTCAATCCGTGGCGCCACGGCCTTATAGACCTTCACAATGCGCACGTGCGCCCCCAGGTGTGTCAACTGTTCCGGCAGGATCTCACGCGCGTCCGCAGCCCTGGCAATCAACACCCGATGACCACCGGCCACCCCGGCGTGCTTCATGACTTCAATCAGTCCTTCGGCCTGATACGTCGCGGCCATCAGATCAGCGGCGATGCCAAACGCGCGCACTTCCTCAACGGTCCGGGGCCCGATACAACACACCCGCACCCCCGCCAGCGCCCGTGCATCACGACCATGCGACCCAAGACGCCGCATAAACGCCTTGACGCCATTGACGCTCGTGAACACCATCCATTGATAGGTCGCCAGTTGCGTAATGGCGTCATCCACATCTTCCCAATCATCGGGCGGTGCGATCTCAATGGTCGGACATTCAATGGGGTCTCCCCCGTGCGCCCTGATCCGATCCGACAATTCCGAGGCTTGGGATTGGGCCCGCGTCACCAGCACCCGCTTGCCAAACAGGGGCCGGGTTTCAAACCAATTGAGCCGCTCGCGCAGCCGGACCACTTCGCCCACCACCACAATGGACGGCGGTTGCACCTTGGCCGCGTGCGCACGCTCCACGATATTCCCCAGCGTGCCAATCACCGTCTGCTGTCTGGCATACGTCCCCCATCGAATCAGCGCCACGGGGGTCTCCCGCGATTTACCGTCTTCCACCAACCGCGACACGATCATGGGCAGATTTTTGACGCCCATCAAAAACACCAACGTCCCATCCGCCGAGGCAAATCGCGGCCATTCCAGCACCGTGGTGCCCTTGGCGGGATCTTCATGTCCCGTGATAAAGGCCACGGTTGAGGCCAGCGTCCGATGCGTGACGGGAATCCCCGCATACGCGGGCACCGCCACCGCCGAGGTCACGCCAGGCACCACTTCAAACGGGATGCGCTGTTCAGCCACCAACTCCGCCTCTTCTCCACCCCGTCCGAACACAAACGGATCACCACCCTTCAACCGCACCACACATTTCCCCTCGCGCACCTTTTCCAGAATCAATTGATTGATTTCATCTTGAGGCCGGTATGTCCCGCGTCCACAGCGTCCCACATAAATCCGCTCCGCCTCAGGAGCGGCATGGTCCAACAACGCCGGATTGGCGAGGTGATCATACAACACCACGTCAGCCTTCTGGAGACAGGCTTGGCCGCGCAACGTCAACAGGCCAGGATCTCCCGGCCCCGCCCCCACGAAATACACGGTTCCCACGGGATGCGACTCCATCATTCACCCACGCCCATACACTTCATCCAGAATCTGTTTGCCGCCGGCACCCAGGACTTGATTGGCCAGAGACGTTCCAAGCACAACCGCCTCATCCACCGGGCCTGCCACCCGATCGCGAATGACGCGCGTTCCATCAAGACTTGCGACCAATCCCTCAAGTGTCACCGTCTGGTTCTCAACCACCGCGTGTCCGGCAATCGGCGCCTGGCACCCCCCCTCCAGTCGCTCCAAAAAAGCCCGCTCCGCCGACACCGCGATCGCGGTGGAACGATCCTGCAGCGGCGCAAGCAATTCCCGAACAAACGCATCATCCGCGCGCGATTCAATCCCCAGTGCGCCCTGACCAATCGCCGGAAGGCTCACAGTCACAGGAAGATATTCCGTGACACAGTGCGCCCACCCTAACCGGATCAGCCCCGCCGCCGCCAGCACAATGGCGGTCACGGCCCCTTCCTGAAGCTTGCGAACGCGAGTGTTCACATTGCCTCGAAGCATGACGATGGACAGGTCAGACCGGTGCGCCAATAACTGGGCCTGTCTTCGAAGACTGCTGGTCCCCACCGTGGCTCCCGCAGGCATATCCCGAAACATCAGCTGATCCCGCGTCACCAACGCGTCCCGAGCATCCTCGCGCACCGGGACACAGGTAATGGTCAACCCCTCCGGCAAGACCGAAGGCACGTCTTTCATGCTATGGACCGCGAGATCAATGTCGCCTTTGAATAACGCCTCCTCAATTTCCTTGACGAACAAGCCCTTTCCGCCGATTTTGGCCAGGGGCGCATCCAGGATGTTATCCCCGCTCGTTTGAATTTTTTGGAGCCGAATCGCCATGGACGGAGCGAGGGCCCGCAGTCGAGCCTGCACCCATTCCGCCTGCCAGAGGGCAAGCTGGCTACCACGCGTCCCGACCACGAGAGACGACCGACGTCCATGGGTATGACTCACGCCGATTCCTTCTACCGCAAGCCCCCTGGGGATTCTGCGGCTTCCGCCATTGCCCGACACGACACCACCCGACGCCTACTCCGACAGGTTCTCCTGTTCCGACTGGATGGCGGAGGCGGGAGACAGCACGTCGGGCCCCGGTCGCGACCGAGCCTCGGGATGGTGCACGTTCACGGATTCCGTCACCACGTGCTGATCCTCCAAACGATAGAAATGCCGGGCCGCTTCAATATACATCGCCCCATTTGACGATTGCACCGCGTCTTTCAACGCGACCAACGGGCCATGCAGGAGTTTCTTCACAATACCCGACGCGAGATGTTCCATGGCTTCTCGCTGATCGGGGGTCAGCATTCCGAATCGGCCAAAGATTTTCTGCAATTCCGCATGTTTGATGGCGTCCGCGTGTTTTTGCAACGCGACAATCATGGGCGTCGCCTTCAACGCCTGCATCCAACGCAGGACGACGCCGACCTCGTCCGTGACAATGTGTTCGGCGCACTCGGCTTCCATCCGGCGATCTTCGCGATTCTGTGCAACATGCGCTTCAAGATCGTCAATATCAAACAGAAACGCATTATCAACCTGGCGCACGCCAGGATCAATATTGCGGGGAACGGCCACATCAATCAAAAAGATCGGCCGATTCCATCGCTCACGCACCGCCCGTTCCACGTCCTCCGGGCCAATCACATAGTGGGGCGCCCCGGTTGAACACAACACAATGTCGGCCTTGTGCAGGTTCGTGCGAAATGCCTCAAAGGGCACGGACGTCCCGTGAAACCGGGTGACCATGTCGCGCGCACGAAGTGAATCACGTGTCGTGAGCAACACCTGCCGCACGCCATGATCCACTAAATGTTGAGCCGCCAGTTTGGCCATTTCTCCGGCGCCAACCAGCATGACCGTCCGTTCCGATAAGTTGCCAAAGACTTTTTTGGCCAGCTCGACCGCGGCGTAGCTCACGGACACCGCGTTTTCCGCAATCCGGGTTTCCGTCCGGACTCTCTTGGCCACCGAAATGGCTTTTTGGAATACTTTGTTCAGAATCACGCCGCTGGCGTTATGCGTGGAGGCGTCCCGGAAACACTCCTTCACCTGTCCCAGGATTTGCGGTTCTCCCACAACCAGGGAATCAAGGCTTGAGGCCACGCGAAACAGATGTGTGATAGCACGATCCCCCGCATGCCAATACAGATGAGGCAACAGTTGCTCCGCGGACAACGAAAGATGCGTGTCCACCAGAAACTCCTGAACGGCGGCAAAGCCGGCATCCGCACGATCCGTCACCGCATAGACTTCCACACGATTGCACGTCTGCAGGAACACCCCCTCGTGAATATCCGGATGGGCCATGAGCCGATTGATTGCCTCCCCAACCCGGCTGTCCGGCACCATCAGCAGCTCCCGAAGCTCAACGGAAGCGGTTTTGTGACTCAATCCGACAACGATCACGTTCATGAGCTGATCGGGAAACTCTCCCCTTTAAGCAACACGCCGAGAAACGTCAGCAGAACGCCGACAAACCCGACGACGGTCAGACAGGCCGCCTTCTTCGCTCTCCATCCAACAGTCACGCGCCCCATCAGGACCACCAGATAAAACGCCCACGTCACCAGCGCCCAGATTTGCTCGGAATTCCAACTAAGATAGGCGCCCAACGTAAATTGCGCGGACATGGCCCCCGTCAGAATGCCCAGCGTGAGCAACGGAAATCCCAATAAAATCGAGCGGTGATTCAGCCTGTCCAAAAAATCCAATGGCGGCAATTTCACGTACAGCAGGTTGAATTGTTTGGACTTCAACAGCCAGTCCTGAATGAGATACATCAACCCGGCCACAAAGGCCACGGCAAACCCGACGGTGCCCAGCATGCTCAGCGTGACATGAACCCACACCGCTTGAAACATGGGGTGCAGGGCCTGGGTTTCCGAAGGCAGAACGGCGGTGGACACCAGGGAAAGAAAGGCGAGGGGCAACAGGAACGAACCCAGCACATAGAGACGCTGGAGAAGCACCACCATCAGAAAAACGAAGACCAGAGACCATGAAAAAAACGACAGGGCCTTCTGGAACGAGACCCATTGCACATCGGCGCCGGGAAAGACCTGCAGGGCCAGCGCGCCGGTATGGATCGCAAACCCCACACAGGTCACACCAAGCGCAACCTGGGCCAGCACATCCGACCGCCGAAGCAGATACCCCAGCGACAGCACGGTTCCAAGAAAATAGAACCCCAGCGTCAGTTGCAACAAGGCGACGGTCATCCACACCTGAATCGCTTGAACACAGTCCAGAAAACCCGTGTGGGCAGTATAGGGCAGGCCCTTTGAAGATAGCAAGAATGCGTGGTCAACCGGCGTCCCGTTGATGATACTCCCCGGAACGGATCAGGGGCAATCGGTCATGGATCAAGCCCAGGTTCTCTCGCCCCGCGTCACACGATTCGCCAAATACCGTCATGCCGATGGAGAGGTCCGGCTCACCGTCATCAGCGGAAGAGGAACGCGGAGGAGAAGGGTAAGGTGGTCGGGGGGGGCTGTCCGTGCAATGGAGAAGACCGACAGTGGGCACACCGTGTGCTTATCCGCCTGACCCCGCCGTGGCGCCTCCGCACACGTTCAGGGCCTGTCCTGTCATCGCCGCGGCATCGGGTTGACAAAGAAAAACCGTCAACGCGGCAATCTCCCCCACCTCGGCCATCCGTTGAATGGGGACCGCCGCCATGGCCCGGGCGCGGAAGGTTTCGGTCGACACCCCTAACACGGCCGCCGTCTCTTCAATACCCTGACGCGCCATATCCGTATCCACCCAGGTCGGACAGATGGCATTGACGGTGATACCCCGATGGGCCACTTCAAGCGCCATGGCTTTGGTCAACCCGAGAATACCGTGTTTGGCCGTACAGTACGCCGCGTAGCCGGGCACGCCAAACCGACCCAGAACGGACGACATATTAATGATGCGCCCATACGCAGGATCGACCATATGGGGCAAGACCAGTTTTGAGCATACATAGGACCCCGTCAAATTCACTTGAAGGATCGCCAACCATCGCGCATCATCGGGATCATCCATGGGGGTTCGCCCGGACAGACCGGCATTGTTGACCAGAATATCAATGCGCCCCCATGCATTGACAACAGCCGTCACCACGCGCTCCACGTCACCACGCTGGGTCACATCGGCGACCACGCCCATGGCGTCCCCGCCCCGCTCCCGGATATGGGTAACGGTCTGCTCAAGCAACTCCCCACGTCGGCCACACACGGCAACACGAGCGCCTTGATCCGCCAACGCCAGGGCAAGACCCCTCCCGATCCCCGCGCCTCCCCCTGTGACAAACGCCACACGACCTTGCAACATCAATGACTCCTCCGGAATATCACCCACCCTCTGCCACACCCGTAATCAACACACGTCTCTCAACGCGACGGATGACGATTTGCTCACAGGCACGCCGACTTGGCACAATCCACATCACGCAACAGGCAAGACCGCCGTCGCGGTCCAGGCACAAGGCACCTTGCCAGGAATCCATGCTCTTGATGGCCCGTCAGACAACGAAGACGTGTGACCCTGACCGCTCCGGGCATGGTCAGGCATCCTTCTCGAATGCCATGCGATCCCGCGTCCCGCTGCCACAGTATCCCGCGCGACGGCCTCACGCCTGGCATGGCCAAGCAACCGACTAGGAGAACCGTTCATGCCGGGAACATTGTATATCGTCAGCACGCCGATTGGGAACCTGGAAGACTTCACCTTTCGGGCTCACCGGATTTTACACAACGTGTCGGCCATCGCGGCGGAAGACACCCGTCACACACAAACACTCTGTCGCCATTACCAGATCCATACGCCACTGACGAGTTATCATGATTTTAACAAAGAAGCAAAAACCCCGATCCTGCTGGAGCTTCTCCGGCAAGGAAAATCCATTGCGCTTGTCTCCGACGCCGGCACACCGCTCATCTCGGACCCCGGCTATTATCTGGTGACCAGAGCCATTGCCCTTGATATTCCTCTGGTTCCCGTTCCTGGCCCCTCTTCAGTGATCACCGCGCTGTCCGTTGCCGGATTGCCCACTGATGCCTTCACCTTTGTCGGATTTCTCCCCAAAAAATCGGCAGCCCGAACCCGGTTGCTGCACAGCCTGCGGGAAGACTCCAAAACCATTGTCGTGTTTGAAACGCCGCATCGCCTCAAAGCCACGCTACTCACCATTCAGGACATTTTCCAGGATCGGCGGATCGCCATCGCTCGTGAACTCACGAAAACCCACGAAGAAATTATTCGCGGCACCGCCAGTGACATTCTTCTCTCAAGCCATTCACGAGTATTCAAGGGGGAAATGACGCTCATCATTCAGGGAAAAGCAAAACGAAAGAAACCAATCAGAGAGGAAGCAACCCGAACCGCTACGCAGCACTTTTTTGAATAACCACGCGATAATGCCGGTCAACCAGTTCACAACTGACAATGGTGTGGCCTTCGTTTGCGACACTTTGCGGAACGTTTCTGACAGGGTCCCCATCATCAAGCAGAACGGCCAGGACTTCCCCCGACGCCATCGCATCAAGCTTCAGTTTGGTTTTGACAAAATTATACGGACAGATCACCCCGCGAAGATCCAAAATCTCCTGGGGATCAACATTGTGATGTATGGTTTCCATGACCCACCAGTCTTCAGGCAAGAAGGACCGCATCAACGTCAGCATGGCCTCCACAAACAAAACGGAGCGTGTCAACCATCCGTCAACACGCTCCGTCTGTTCACGGCCTTTCGAAAGCCATGATGTCTGTGTACGGAAATCTTACTGCATAGTCCCTTTTTTGAAGTTATCCCGACCGGAACCGTAATCCGTCGCAATGGTCTTACTGGTTCGTTTGTTCACGGTATCCGGCTGGGGAGCACATTGCCAGCAGGGAGCCGCCCCCGTGATCACGCCGAGGCTGGAGTTAATGCCCCCTTTCACCACGCCCTCCTGAATCCCGCCCTCGGGAACACCGGTGTATCCGGCCGTCGGAGTCGCAATGCCACGATAGTTTGTGGGATCGGGCCGCTGGCCAAACCCACCGCCAAAATTAGGATTGTCCTCGCCACCGAGCATCTGGTTCCCCTCAAGCACATAGACCGAGCGCACCATTTTTCGACCGGTGCTGAACTTATGCATGCTATCGGTTTCCTGTACCGCCTGAACGGAGACATAGTCGCCCCGGCCAATCGCCTTCAGATTTTCCATGTTGGTATCGGCGTCAAAATGGAGCATTTGCAGGTTCAGTCCGCCTCTCAATGTCTGCCGTTCATCGTGTGAGCTGCCCCCCATGTCGAGAAAGAGCTTCCCGCCGGCATAGTCAACAGCCACAATTTCACCCTGAACGGTTTCAGGTGCCGAGAGGTATCGGAGCATGTCACCTTCGTCCATGACCCGAGCCCTCGTTCCCGAACCCTGCGATTCGCCAACTCCCGTTCCAAAACCAGAGTGCTGCGGCGCACGTTCCTGCGCCACGGCCACGCTCACTGAGCCTGCAAGAATAATCGCTGCTCCAACATACCCTAATTTCCGCATGGGCGCCTCCTTAAGGAAGTGTTAGTTAATAATCACAAATGAAGAATAGTGTCTGTGATGTCAATGTTCCATGGTCCTGAAGATGCGTCTGACTATAGTGATCTCCTCAAACAGTGTCAAGGGGTTTCTCTTGTCAGTGTCCACGGGATCACCCTCCCCGTGAGGCACACCTCACAGCCTCCCTTCATGCTCCCCGATGATTCCATGGTTTTTGTGCCACACATTGCGCGCAATGACGCATAAGTCATTGAAAACAAAAACGGAATGGTGCCCGGACCGAGGGTCGAACTCGGACTCTCTTGCAAGAACCAGATTTTGAGTCTGGCGCGTCTGCCAGTTCCGCCATCCGGGCCACCCCATCACGCGGCATTGTCTAGCATGATTCCTGGTCAACGTCAATGCAGTGCATCAGTCCAGTCCGCCACCGAAGGCACCCGTATCGGCAGGGCACGCCTTCTGAGGCGGCGTCTTGATGAGTGAGGCAGGGATGCCACAGCAGACCCGGCATCGGGCCGGCGGCGGATTGGCGCACAGGGGAACGTGTCGCGTTTACCGCGACGCGGTGCGAGGCGTCGGGGGCGACAGCCACCCTTCATCGGCAAAGGAAACATAGCGTCCATCTCCGATGATAATATGGTCGAGAACCTGGACGCCAAGAATCTCACCGGCAGCCTGCAGCCGCGCCGTCAGCGCCCGGTCTTCCTGGCTCGGACTGGGATCCCCGCTCGGATGATTATGCACAAAGATCACAGCCGCCGCCGATTCGCGGACGGCTTCGTTGAACACCTCTCGGGGATGGACCAGACTGCTGGTCAAGGTTCCCTGGGACACGGTTTTGTATCGAATCACCGCGTGTTTCGCGTCAAGCAGGATCACCTGACATTCCTCCTTCCGCAAGTCCCGCAACTTCGGAGCGTAATGATCAAAGACCATGTGGCTTTGCGTAATCATCCTCCCGATCGTCAACGGAGTCGCCAACACGCGTTTCCCCAATTCAATGGCCGCTTTGATCTGGGCCGCTTTGGCCGGTCCGATGCCAGGGATGCCGCAGAGCTCCTGCAAGCTGCGATTCGCCAAGGCCTGCAAACCATCCAACTGCTTCAGCAACTCCGTGCCGACTTGCACGGCTGACGTCGCGCGCCGGCCCACCCGCAACACAATGGCCAATAACTGCGCATCCGTCAGCGCGGCCGGGCCTTCTGCCAAAAGCCGTTCCCGAGGACGTTCGCCCTTCGGCCACTGCGCGATCGCTTGAGACGGTTTCCGACTCATCCAGGCTCCCCCATCTCCGTCGACCTGCGGACGGAGAACGCACCGACAGACATAACCAAGGCGACGCCCCCCAGCCCCTACCCGGACAGAAGAGGATTCCAGCATGACCGACGGGCCACCAGGCCAGCGAGTCTGACCAGGCCAGTGGGTGCTCATCTTGCCGCCGAAAAAAACAGTATGCTACCGTTTCCCGTTGCAAGGGAGCAAGCGATGCGTGTCGTGGCCGGTACACAGAAAGGTCGTCGCCTCAAGGCACCCGACGGGGACACTCTTCGTCCGACCGCCACCCGCGTCCGGGAAGCGCTCTTCTCCATCCTGTCCCATCGCATACGGGGCGCAACCATTCTGGATCTCTACGCCGGCACCGGGGCCTTAAGCCTTGAGTCTTTGAGTCGCGGGGCCCATCACGCGGTCTGCGTGGACAATCACGCCGGATCGTTGCGCATCCTTCGGGAAAACATCACACGCTGTGGGTATGACACACAATGCGTCATCATCTCCCGGGACGTCGAAACGTTTTTAGCATCGTCACCGTCAGGCAAGGAACCGCCGGTGTTTGACATCGTATTTGCCGATCCGCCGTATCATACCGTAGAATCGGCACGACTCCTTGAACGGCTGGATCGGAGCGGAAGAATCGCCACCCATGGCGTCGTCGTGCTTGAACATTGTGTGAAGCACCCATCGCCGCAGACCGTCGGATCGCTCACGCAAACCCGACAATCGCGGTATGGCGACACCCGACTCACCTTTTTTCAGCGCACCTCCGTGGCCCCCGAGGACGTATGCGAATAGCCGTCTATCCGGGCACCTTCGACCCCATTACCCGCGGCCATACGGATATTGTCAGCCGCAGTCTGGGCATTTTTGACCGGCTGATTGTCGCCGTTGCACCCAATCCGCGCAAAGAACCGCTCCTGCCCCTTGCAGACCGGGTTGCACTGGCCAAAACCGCTATGAAACCATTTCCCAACGTGGCCGTGGAGTCGTTTGAAGAACTCCTCGTCCACTACGTGCGGCGGCGCGGCGCGCATGCCATTATTCGGGGACTGCGCGCGGTCTCCGACTTTGAACACGAATTTCAAATGGCGTTGCTCAATCGGAAAATTGACGACCGCCTGGAAACAGTTTTTCTGATGCCGAGCGAAGAATACTCCTATTTGACATCCAGCATCGTCAAAGAGCTGGCCCTGTTTGGCGGCGCGTTGGACGACTTTCTTATTCCCGAAGTCGCCACGCACCTCCGTAACGTCTACAAACAACGCGCGTCATGAACCTGTCCGCCCGCACCGCCCGCATCGTCCCCTCCCCGACGTTGCACATTTCAACAACAGCCAAAGCCATGGCGGCACAAGGCGTTGACATCGTGGATTTTTCATCCGGGGAGCCCGCCTGCGATACGCCCGACTTTGTGAAACACGCCGCACAGGCGGCCATGGCGGACGGGTTTACCAAATATACGCCGGTTTCAGGCACGGAGGAACTCAAACAGGCCATCATCGAGAAATTCGCGCACGACCAGGGCCTCCACTACGAGCCGGCGCACATTCTGGTGTCCTGCGGAGCCAAGCACATCCTGTACAACGCCGCGCAGGCCCTGTTGGACCCCGGCGATGAAGTCGTGATCGCGTCCCCCTATTGGGTGTCCTATCCGGATATCGTGCGATTGGCCGGCGGACACCCGGTGATTCTGGAAACCCGGGAAGCCGACGGGTACGCCATTGACGCGCACCGCCTGGAAGCCTGCGTCACCCCCCGCACCAAAGCGATTCTCCTGAACAGTCCGTGCAATCCAACGGGCATGATGTACACACGGGACACCTTGGAAGCCGTGGCCGACGTGGCGAAGCGGCACGGCGTGCTCGTGATTTCCGATGAAATTTACGAAAAACTGGTGTATGGAGACACGCCGTTTTTGAGCATCGCCTCCGCCGTGCCGAAGATCGCCGACCAAACGCTCGTGGTGAATGGCGTGTCCAAAACGTTTGCCATGACCGGCTGGCGCATCGGCTACGCGGGCGGGCCGAAACACCTCATCGCCGCGATGACGAATATTCAAAGCCAGAGCACGTCAAACCCGGCGTCAATTTCGCAAAAAGCCGCGACGGCGGCCCTTCGAGGCGACCGACAATTTTACACCAGCCTGGTGGAGGACCTCCGCGCCAATCGTCGCCTCGTCGTGGACGCGCTCAACGCCATACCCGGCGTTACCTGCCCCGTCCCCGCAGGAGCCTTTTATGCATTTCCCAACGTGTCGGGCATTCTGGGCAAACGCCATGCACAAGGCACGATTCACACTCCGTCGGATCTGGCCGCCTATTTATTGCATGACGCCCATCTGGCGTGCGTGCCGGGGGAACCGTTTGGCAGCGCGCACCATCTCCGGTTAACATATACCCCGGCGCGTGCAACGGTGGAACGGGGCATGGCAAGGCTCACGCAGGCGATTCAGGCACTCTCCTGACCGCGCAAAAGCCCCGGCCGCCGCATTGAACGATCGTGATACCGTATCGTCCATATCAATCATGAAAAGGGAGTAGACCCATGCCGATCTATGAATACGAATGTGAAACCTGCCATCATCACTTTGAAGTCCAGCAAAAATTTTCCGATCCGCCCATTGAGACGTGTCGTCAATGCGGCAAAGGCGTGAGAAAACTCATCTCGGCCGCCGGCCTCATGTTCAAAGGCACGGGCTGGTACGTGACGGATTATTCAAACAAACTGAAAGACCCCGCCTTGACTCAAAAAGAAAAAGGCCAAGGCGGCACACCAGACAACGCCAGCCAGCGTGATCCGTCAAAGACCGCCCCCGCGACAGGCGAATCCGGCTCGACCGCCGACTCGTCTTCATCGTCGTCGTCCACATCCGCGCCATCCGGTTCGACGGCGACGGGCTCAACGGCCTCGGACTCGCCAGCGAAGCCCGGTCCGCGCAACAAACCTTCCCCCTCCTGACGCCATCCCCCGCACCACGCCCACGGCATTGCGCACTTGACACGGGTTTGGTCTCATGCATAGCCTTACGGCCTCGCAGTGAACCCGGCCACGGTGATCCATTCCCGCACCACGCGCGGGGGCCCTTTCGGTCTCGCCGGTCCCGCAGTGTCATGTTCTCAAGAAAAAAGGAGTGCCTCTTATGCAAGCAGTGAGTCAACGTTCCGTACACAACGCAAGCCACCCGTTCCTCGCACGATTGGGGTGGGTCATCGTCGCCAGTCTGACAATCGGCCTGCCCCACGCCGCCGCGCAAGACTCATTTCGCGTGGGGATCGTGGATCCTCAAATCGTCCTGGAGCAGTCCGACTACGGCAAACGACTGATTGCAGACCTGAAAGAACATTCCTCGGCCCGTCAAAAAATCCTGGCGGCGGACGAAAAAGAATTGAAGAAACTCCAGGAAAAACTGCAAGCGAAACAGGACGCCGGTGAGACCAAGCTGACTTCGCTGCAGGACCAACTGCAACGCACATTCCAGAAATATCAACAACGGGGGAAGACGTTCCAGCAGGAACTGTCAGAAAAGCAAAACACCCTGATGGCCGAGTACATGGAGAAACTTCAGGTCGCCACCAAAGCCGTCGCCAAACGGCAGGGGTTTGCGCTGGTCATTGACAAAGGCAACGAGGCAAACCTGAACATTGTGCTGTACGCCTCCCAGGGATTGGACGTGAGCAAAGAGGTCCTCAAGGAATTTGGGACACTCTACCCGTAAGGCACGCCATCCCCACGTGTCTGTCACGGGCACGGGAATCCAGAAGATACCCCGCAGGAAAAAGCAAACCGCATCTCCGCTGTGGCAGGCAGGACAAAATCAGGGACATGGCTTCATGAGTGATGGCGCGCCCGGCAGGGGTCGAACCTGCGACCCTCGGCTTAGAAGGCCGATGCTCTATCCACTGAGCTACGGGCGCACAGTCGTCAGGAGGGGGCAGGACCTGCGCGTGGCCCCGAAAGATCGTGGCGGTATGAAACACCACGTACCGCACACACCGGACCGATAAGCCGGCCAGGCTGGTCGGGGCGAGAGGATTTGAACCTCCGACATCCTGCTCCCAAAGCAGGTGCGCTACCGGGCTGCGCCACGCCCCGACAGGTCCATGCGCGCAATTCTTCGCCGCAAACACTCTTTGGCCTTAACCAACGCCTGTCCACGATGACTGATCCGATTCTTCTGGTCAAGCGACAGCTCGGCCAGCGTGTGGCCCAATGACGGCACCAGAAACACCGGGTCATACCCAAAACCGCGGACGCCCGAACAGACCTCCGTGATACGTCCGTGCAACACGCCTTCCACCAGTTCAACGGACGCGGCGTGGGACGCGGCGGGATCGGCGATGGCCACGACCGTCAGAAACCGGGCGCCGCGCCGGGCCGTCGGCACGCCTTTCAGCTCATCCAGCAGTTTTCGGCAATTGTCGGCATACGTCGCGTGATCGCCGGCATAGCGGGCGGCCAGCACGCCCGGACGCCCTCCCAGGGCTTCGACTTCCAATCCGGTATCATCGGCGAGTGTCAACGCGCCGGTCCACCGCGCAATCTCGCTGGATTTCTTGCCGGCATTCGCATGACACGTCTCGCCGTCTTCCACCACCGAAGGCGCCGAGGGAAACTCATCCAGCGTTCGAATGGTCACGGCAAGATCACACAAGAGCGCTTTGATCTCCCGCTGTTTATCCCGATTGCCTGTCGCCAGCACCAGCTCCATGACGTGCTAGGCAATGCGTCCAATGTACTCTTGCTGCAGCGTAATGAGGTGCTTCATGCCTTCCCATCCCAACGCCAGAAAGCGATCCAAATCTTCTTTTCCGAACGACCCGCGTTCCGCCGTGCCCTGTATTTCCACCAGGCGACCCTGGCCGGTCATGACGAGATTCATATCCACCTCGGCCATGGAATCCTCCTCGTAGCACAAATCCACCAGACACACCCCCCCGACCTTGCCCACGCTAAGGGCGGCAAGATAATCGGTCAGCGGAAACTTCTTCAACCCTTTCTGTGTCCGCAATTTGGCCAACGCATCGGCCAACGCGATAAAGGCGCCGGTGATGGACGCGGTGCGCGTCCCGCCATCGGCTTGAATCACGTCGCAATCAATCCAAATCGTGCGTTCGCCCATCGCGGACAAATCCGTCACCGCTCGCAACGCGCGCCCCACGAGCCGTTGAATTTCCAGCGTCCGGCCGCTCTGCTTGCCTCGGGACGCTTCGCGCGGCGTCCGGTCATGCGTGGCCCGCGGCAACATGGCATATTCAGCCGTCACCCAGCCGTGCCCCTTGTCCCTCAAAAACGGCGGGACCCTGTCCTCAATCGAAGCCGTACAAATGACTTTCGTGTCCCCCATTTCCATCAACACCGAGCCATCCGCGTACTTCACAAACGGTCGGGTGATCGTCACCGGACGAATTTCATCGGGCCGGCGGCCATCGGTTCGCTGCAATTGCGCAATCCCATCCATCAGAACCCGCACCTCACAACAGAGTGGTCACAAGACAAACGCCGACAGTATAGCGGCGGAACGGAACCAGGAGCAAACCCCTTGAATCGCACGGCACGATCAGTCGCCAGGCTCATCGCCAGGCCGTGTCCGCGCGCGCCGCTTTCTCGCAATGACCAGGCGCACCATCACCAGTCCGACAATCGCGACCAGCACCAACCCGACAAACAGATTCTCGTTGGGAAACACGTATGGCATACCTTCAGCGCCGGCAACCGGCTCTCCGCACCGACGGGATCACCCCGTCCGGCGTCCTCGTTGACTGGCCTTGGGGCACATGGTACATGTCACCATGGAATTGTCAATCAGTTGAAACGCTCGCCATGTACGACATTCGCTCGCTCAAAACGCGGTGGGCCTCGCTTCGTGAACAACTCGGTTCCCGCGGGACGGACGTGGTCTGGGACGAGATTGAAACGCTGTTACAGGATCACCGGGACCAACTGGCCCAGACAGAAACCCTCCGGCATCAGCGCAAACAGGGCTCCGAACACGTGGCTCAATTACAGCGCGCCTCGCAGCCGACGGACGCGGCCATCGCCGACATGCGGGCGCTGGGCGACACCATCACGCGTCACGAAGCACGTTTGCGCGAGGTGGAAATCCGACTGGAGGCTCATGCCCTGCGCATTCCCAACGTGCCGCATGACACGGTGCCCCCCGGAACCAACGCGTCCCACAACGTGGAAATCCGTCGCTGGGGCGAACCGCCGTCCTTTGCGTTCCCGCCGCAACCGCATTGGGCGCTGGGAGAATCTCTTGGCATGCTGGATTTCAAACGAGTCAGCAAAATCTCGGGGGCGCGATTCGCCATGGCCATCGGCGCCGGCGCCCGGCTCGAACGCGCGTTAGCCTCCTTGATGCTTGACATCCACACGCAGACACACGGCTATACCGAAGTCCTCCCGCCCTGCCTCGTCAATCAGGAGACCATGACCGGCACGGGACAACTCCCGAAATTTGAACGGGACCTGTTTCACCTCCGGGATGACCCGTATCTCTTGATTCCGACCGCCGAAGTGCCGGTCACCAACCTGTACCGGGACGAAATTCTGCCGGATCACGTCCTGCCGATTCGGCACGTCGCGTCTACGCCCTGCTTCCGTCGAGAAGCCGGTTCCTATGGACACGAGACGCGCGGCCTGATGCGCCTGCACCAATTCCAGAAAGTTGAACTCGTGGCCTTCACCACGCCGGAAGAATCGTATGCCGAGCTGGAGCGCCTCACCTGCGCCGCCGAAGCGATTTTACAGGCCCTGGCCCTCCCCTACCGCGTCGTCACCTTATGCCGCGGCGACCTGGGCTTTGCCGCCGCCAAGACGTATGATCTTGAAGTCTGGATCCCCTCCCAGGGCACGTACCGGGAAATCTCGTCGTGCAGCAATTGTGAAGCCTTTCAGTCCCGGCGCGCGCGGATCCGGTTCCGCGCCGGAAGCGGGAAACCCGACTATCTCCACACGCTCAACGGCTCGGGCCTGGCCGTGGGCCGCACGATGATCGCCATTCTGGAACACTATCAGCACGAAGACGGATCGGTCACCATTCCCACGGTGCTGCAACCCTATATGAACGGAGTTGAGCGCATCACCCCCGACGGATGACGATCGCCTCAACAGACCGGCACGGTGCGCCGACCGCGCCCCGTCCTCTCACCACAAGGAGCCTCCACGCATGAACAGGAAAACACTGATCAACATCGGCATCCGGACCGTGATCATCTGCGGTTTGATTGGCGGGTGCGCGTTCACTCCCGTGCGCACCTCATGGTCCAAACCCGGCGCACCACCCGACGAGTTTGCACGAGTCAGCGCCATATGCGAGCACGACCGTGGCATGACCGGGCTGAAAGGCGACGCCAACTACGACGTCTGCATGCAGCAGCACGGGTGGTTTTTGATCACCGAACCGGCGCAGCCATAACGGAGAGAGCCACGTGAGCGCAGTGGAACAGGAGGGGTGCTGGAGTGGCCGAACAGGCCGGTCTTGAAAACCGGAGTCCTTCACGGGACCGTGGGTTCAAATCCCACCCCCTCCGCCACGGCGCTCGTCCTCTCCTGATAGGCTCATGGCACGCTTCGTCTCGCCGTTGCTGTTCGACACCGGGCACGCGTCTGGGCATGAAGGCCATGCGTGATGAGACCGCCAGGTGGTGCGGTTGAAGACACTGGCATTGGCAAAGGCATGTGCAATGGAAGCGATACCGCCACACCCGAATCGCCAGGGCGGCTCGTCAGCCGGTCAGACGGTGAGGACGGACACGGAGGGGAACGAAGCGGACTGGCTCATGCCCTGCAACAGCAACGATTCTGCACTGGCCTCATGCGAACAGCGTTGACCATGGATCGTTGTGATGGCGCCATGCACAGGCGGCCCGGGACAACCCGCCTCATCTCGCCGGAGACACTTTGATCGCAATCTGATCATTCACCGTCTTGCACGTGTGCGTACACATTCCGCATCCCACGCACAGGTTGCCGTCCACGCCAATATCCATTGACGCAAAGTCCATTGCAATGGCGCGCGTGGGGCATTGTGCCACACAGGCGTTACAGCCCTGCCCCGCCGTACACAGCCGTTGCGACACCACGGCGAGTCCCATGGCCACGTCGGCGACCGTCCCCACCGGCCGCAGCGCTTCCGGTTCACAGGCCGTGATGCAGGGAAAATCCGCACAGAGATAACACGGGATTTCGTCGGGATAGATGACGGGGGTTTTCGGCTCCGCCAGGAGGCGAATGCTTCCATGCGGGCAGGCCGCAACGCAGTCGCCGCAGCCGGTGCAGCTTTCAAGGAAGTCAGCTTCCGGCAACGCGCCGGGAGGCCGCAACCAGTCGGTGCGTATGCGCTCCGGTTTCTCGTCCTTCTTCTGCTCCGCCTCCTGATGCTTGACGTACTCCTGCACCGTGACGCCGAGAGACACGATACTCTGTTTCAGAAAATTTCTTCGTCCGTAGGACGGATCGGCGTTGTCGACGGACCGTTGGGAAGAATGTGCCATGCACTCGGCCTTTCGCTTGCTTCGGCTGGACGGGAGGCGCGACCCGGTCAGGTTCAGCCATCGGGCGTCCCGCCCTCCGCCAAGGGGTCCGCGACATCCTGCGGGCTCCGCTCCCCCGACGCCTAGACCACTCCGGCCGCACGAAGCCGGTACACCTCCACGCATCGGTCGCACGCCCCATAGTCGACGTCCCACCCCGGATGATTGTCCTTGATATACTCCAGCACGTAGGGCTCCACTTTCTCTTCCATGTCTTCCACCCAGGAATAGGTGGGAAAGCGGCAGAGCGGACAGGGAAACCCCGGCATCAGCATGGGCTTGGTGGGCACGTCCGGGATCTCGCTTTCCTCGACCTCAACCGCGCGTTCAATCACCCGAATCGTATCCTGGGCCATTTCGACGAATTCGGCATTGGTGAAATATTCCGTCTGCCAGAGCCCCTCAAACACCGATTCAATCTGTGTGGGCGGGACCTTCCGGTACCAGGAGCGAAACTCCCGCAAGCGGTATTCCCGGCTGAACATCGGCTCTTTCCCCGACCGCACAATGCGACTGTCCACGTGCAAACTCCACAGAATGCGGTAGCGATTCAGGATGAGATGCTCTTCGCCGGGATTCATCCCGACTTTGGTATCGGGGTCGTACCCGAACGCCGGATTGAGCATGTCGGAGATATGGGTCAATTCGTGGCGCAGATACCGGTTAATCGCCGGATCATAAAACCGTCGCGGAATCAGTTTAATCCCGACGCCCTTTTGCCCCTTGGCCTCAAATTGACGCGCCAGCTTCTCCTCAACAGTCCCCCATTTTCGGAGAATGTCCACGCCTTCCTGGTCTTCCTTGAGTACGCCTCGAACGAGTACAATGCCAATCTTCTCTGTCAGGTCGGCAAACTCGTGAAACCCGTCACGCAGGATGTCGGCAAAGCCCCACTTGGCAAAGAGATGCTGGTAGAGCTTTTTAAATTCAGGCTCCCGGTCGTCCAGGGAAAATTTCTCGTAAATCGGGTCGGCCAATTCATGAAATTCGTTGTAGTAGGTGGGGTCGCCTTCACGCTCGGTTTTTTCCGCAAAGGAATCAATGACTTCCTGCAACAACGCCGGTTGAAATCGAATGTCCATGCTTCTACCCCTTCACGTCTCTCACCATCATCGCCGGAACGGTGCTTTCAAGCAAACGCCCCGGCAGACGCACCGGACAGGTCTCCTGCCACGAACCGCCACTCCTTGACGACATGTGTCGCGACTGGCTAGTATGAACATCGTGGATGTCCTTTGTCCGTATCATAAGCGGACGATTGTGCCGACGCAAGGCCCCATCATCACCGCACGCCGTGTCCGACAGGTCGGCAAGCCCGATAGAATGGTCGCTTGATGAATCACCCGTACCCCTCATCCCCGCACGGCGGCCTCGCAGGGCTCCCGGAAGAACCGCAGCCAGCCTTGCCGCCCATTGACGCCCTGGAATACTGGAAAGCTGGCGCGCACGCCGTCAGAACCTTTCGCGGACATTCGCACGGCGTCTGGGATGTGGCGTTGTCCCCCGATGGCTTGACCCTCGCCAGCGTCGGCGCCGATCGCTTCCTGCGCATCTGGGAAATTGAAACGGGGCGGTTGCTTCAATCTCTGAAGGGACACACCAGCGATATCCGCCAGGTGGCGTTCAGCCCCGACGGTCACACACTCGCCACGGGCAGTGAAGATCGCACCATACGACTCTGGAACCCGCACACGGGAGAAACCACCCGTCTGCTGTTTACCCAGTATGATCATGCGGTGTGCAGCATTTCGTTTTCCCCGGACGGCTTGATGCTGGCTCGGGCCGGACAGAATAAAGACATCAAAATCTGGGAGATCACCACCGGGACCGAATTGATGACGCTCCTCGGCAAAGATCAATATGACCATCATTGGACCGTCTGCACGGCGTTTTCTCCCGATGGCCTCCATTTGGTCGGCGGAAGCGACATTGGAAAATTAAAGCTGTACGAAGTCCTGCCCAGCGGAGAAGAGAAACGCGTCCATGACGGCCATTGGCGTGACGAGCCCAACGATGAGGAAACGGAATATCGGGGATTCTTTGTTGATGAACAGGGCGGGTTTCAAAAGCCCATGGAATACTGGATTGGCGCCATCGCGTTTACGCCGGACGGACGCACCATGATGACCGGCAGTCGAGACGCCACGATCAAATATTTTGCCATGCCCGACATGCAAGAGTTGCAAACGGTGAAAGGACATTCCGAATGGGTGCGCAGTTTGCTTGTCTCCCCGGACGGGAAACTCCTGGTGAGTTGCAGCGACGATCACACCATCAAGATGTGGGACATTCAGACCAAACGGCAGGTGCGTGTGATCAAGGACCACCACGGACCCGTCCGGGGCATGGCCTTTTCTCCAGACGCACGGTATCTCGCCAGCGCCTCGTGGGACCGAACGGTGAAATTGTGGAAAGGCGGCGGCGACGCCGAAGCGTAACCGCACCGAGTCCGGTCATCGCGTGTCAGGCAGATGACTCGCCGGCGTCAGGCGTCGCAATCCCGTACCGTTTGCATTTCTCCCACAAGGCTTTTCGCGAGAGACCCAGAGATTTTGCGGCAACGGAGCGACTCCATTTTTCCCGCGCCAGCACGGACAGAATATAATCCTTTTCACAACGCTCCCGCACGGCCGCAAGCGTCCCCTGGACGCCCGAGGAAGACGACAGCCCTTCCTGACAAAACCCACATTCAGATTGCACCGCCCCTCCGAGCGAAGGGCAATTGGTCTGTCCGCAGAGATCCGCCATCCGGATTTCGTCCCGTTCCTGGGCCAGCACCATCGCCCGCTCAATGGTATTTTCCAATTCACGAATGTTCCCGGGGAAGGAATACCGGAGCAGGAGTTCCTGGGCCGAAGCGGAAAACTTGTTCGCGGCACGCGGAACCCGGTGCGCGCTCCGTTGTAAAAGCTGATTCGCCAAAATCAGAATGTCTTCTTTTCGCTCTCTCAAGGGGGGCAGGGGGATGCACAGGACGTTTAAGCGATAGAACAAATCTTCGCGAAATCGTCCCGCGTCAACTTCTTTTTTCAGATCTTTTTGCGTGGCGCAGACCAGCCGCACGTCACTGGCGATGGTCTCGCCTCCTCCAACCCGTTCAAACCGACGTTCCTGCAACACGCGCAGCAACTTCACCTGCACCACGGGTGACACATCCCCGATTTCATCCAAAAACAACGTGCCCTTATGGGCGAGTTCAAACCGCCCGAGCCGTTGCTTGATGGCCCCGGTAAAGGCGCCTTTCTCATGGCCGAACAATTCCGTTTCCAACAGCGTTTCCGGCAATGCCGCACAACTGACTTTAATGAAGGCCTGTTCGCAGCGCGGGCTGTTGCGATGGATGGCATTGGCAATGACTTCTTTCCCGGTTCCGCTTTCCCCCAGCACCAGCACCGTCGTATCCGTCGTGGCCACCAGCTTGACCTTCTCGAGGATCTGGCGCATCTGTTCGTTTTTTCCGACAATCCCATCGAAATTAAATTTGCCTTCCAGGGCCTGCCGAAGGACCGTGTTTTCCTGTCGCAACGCCTGAACCTCGGTGGCCCGGCGCACCGTCAGCAGCAATGCATCCACGGAAAACGGCTTGGTGATGTAATCATGGGCCCCAAGTTTCATGGCCTGAACAGCCGTATCAACCGAACCGTGCGCGGTCATCACAATCACTGCGGTGTCGGGAGAACGCTCCTTGCACATCCGCACGACCTGCAGACCATCACTTCCCGGCATTCTTAAATCGGTCACCACCACATCGTAACGACTCGCTTTGGTTTTTTTGAGACCCTCTTCGCCGTTGGACGCCTCCTGGGTCTCGTACCCTTCGGCCCGAAGCGCGTCCAGCATGGACAATCGCATGAGCGGCTCATCATCAATAATTAAGACCGATCGAGTCATCCAGAAACCTTCTCCATCGCCACCCGGTGTACACTCATGGGAAGACTCACGGTAAACACGGTTCCCTTCCCCACTTCACTCTCCACGGTCAGGTTCCCGCCATGTCGTTCAACAATGCCCAAACTCACCGACAAGCCCAGGCCGGTCCCCTCGCCCGTGCCCTTCGTGGTAAAAAATGGATCAAAAATATGAGGGCGGACGTCAAGGGGAATGCCAGACCCGGTATCGGCCACGTCAATCTCACAGCGATCATGAACCCTTCGGGTTCGAAGCGTGATGGAGCCTCCCGCTTCGGTCGCCTGCACGGCGTTGAGAATCAAATTGGTTAACACCTGTTCAATCATCTGCGGATCGACAAACAGCGGCGGAAGGTCCTGTTCGGTGACTTCATGCCACTGCAGACCTTTCCCGTCAATCGCATGATTGGTCAGGGCCAGCACGCGATCAACCAGTCCATTCAGATCATTCATGGAAAATTCAGGCTCCCGCTGTTGAGAAAAATCCAGCAATTGACGAATGATTTTTTGAGCGCGCCGAAGACCATCTTCCATGTCCATGAAATATTTTTCCTGGCGTTCGGGCGACAACATCCCCTTCCGGATATTATAGAGACAATTCAAAATGCCGCCCAGGGGGTTATTGATTTCATGCGCCACGCCGGCAGCCAGCTTCCCCACCGAGACAAGACGTTCAGTGTTTCGAAATTGCTGCTCCATCACTTTGCGGTCCGTAATATCCCGCGCAATGCCCAGCACACCCACCACGCCGTGCCGTTCATTGTCCAGCGGAGAGACACTGACGAGCACTGACCGAAGCTCTCCCGTCTGACTAATCACTTCCACGTCGTATTCCTGTTTGACTTTCATCTCAAGAATATCTTTCAGGCGCCGCCCGCGCTGGCGCTTTGCGACCAGGGACAGGAACGGCCGGCCCAGCAAATCATCTTTGCGATACCCCCAATTCTCCACCTTGCTGTTCACATAGGTAAAACATTGATCGTGATCAAGGGTATAAATCACGTCGTTGGCATTTTCGAGCAGGCTTTCCAAATATTTTTGCGTTTCCTGTATCTCACGCGTCCGGTCCTGCACCTTTACCTCCAACTCTTCACTGTGCCGATGGAGTTGCCCTTCCAGGCGCTTGCGCTCGGTAATATCACGAAGCTGCACCATCACCGAAAACGTCGCGCCGCTTCCGACGCGAATCACGTCCATTTCCACGGATCGTGCGGCATGTCGGGCATCAAAGAATTCCACTTCGGTTGCGAGCATTTTTTCTTCATTCGAGACCACCGTTTCCAATAACCGCCTGACCGTCTTGATGCAGGAATCCGGCACGAGCGTCAGGAGGGGCTGCGCCAGCAACGCGTCCTGGGCATGGCCAAACACCTCCTGTTCACGCTCATTCACCGCCACGATGACACCCGACGGATCAACCATGAAGATCGAATCCGCTGATCGGTCGAAAAGCACACGATACCGCTTTTCCGATTCAGACAGTTGTTTCGTTTGGACGGCCACTTCCTGCTCCAATTGAACGGTATGCCGATCAATTTGCCGTTGCAGGACTTTGCGTTCGGTCACGTCCCGCACAAACGCGCGCGTATACACTAAAGCACCCGTTTCCGCGTCCACCAAGGCCGTGGAGTGAATCTCCACGTCAATCGGCGTGCCGCTTCGGGTGAGAAACACCGTTTCAATGGTACTTCTCGGCTGACTTGGTAACTGCTGAATATAGTCACGCGCGTCGGCATGTTTTTCGGGAGGAAGAATGTCCCACAGATGCATCAAGAGCATTTCGTCCAGTGCGTAGCCCAATTTTTCCAATTCGGTTTTATTCACGTGGACAAAGCGCCCGCGTTGATCAATTTGATGAATCATTTCCGGAGAATTCTCAATGAGATCACTATACCGTTCCTGCAACTCACGGATTTCTTCCATTCGTGTATTCAATTGTGCAAATGATTGTTTCAGACTCGCCGTCATGGCATTGAACGCATCGGCAAGCGCTTCAATTTCATCGCCGGTCTTCACAATGAGGGGATGCTCCAGATTGCCGCTGCCAATCCGTTGCACGCCTTCATGCAGGGTTTGAATCGGACTCATAATTTTTCGAGCCACCATAAGCCCCGCCAACCACAGAATGCCAAAAACAATGACGCCGTACGTCGCAACCCTCACCAGTAAGTGCTGTAACGGGGCATAGGTCTCCTCCGGATTTTGACGAACAATCGTCAGCCATTGTCTGCCGCGAAAACTTTCGGGCGCTAACGCTTCCGGAATCCGTAAATGAGCGTACCCGACCAGTGAATCCCGCGCGCCATGGGCATCACGGTTCACCTGAACCCATCCGGCCTGATCCTGGTTTACGGCGGCCACCATGGCCGGGGGCACGGTGTGTTGCTCCAACGACAACACCGGACAAATCAGCGGCATCCCGGCAGTATCCATGAGCATGGCGTGACCGGTCACGCCGGCCGTCACTTCGGAAATCGAACGGAACAACGAATCCCGTCGCAACATAATACTCACCGTCCCCAAGGTCTGCCGGGGGGTATGAGCAACAATTGGCACAACCACGTTCAGCACATGCGTGCCAAAGGATGGATCAAAGGTAAGATCGCTCACATAAATTTGACCCTGGCCCTGATGAAACGCCGAGGCCCACCAGTCCGAGTCACCATAATAAAACTTTACTTGCGGCAACGAACTGAGGACCAACGCCCCCTGGGCATCGGTCACCACAATACCCAAATAGTCGGACTTCCTGACGGCATGCCAGTCAATGAGGTACTGTGTCGCAATACGGTTTACAAAGGCGGGAAATTCATGCGGATTGGTTCGTGACCGCCAGCGTTCTTCCCATTCTTCGATAAAGGCCTTGATGGAATCGGGCTCTCTCCCTTCGTAACTGCGATTGGCATCTTTTACCGCCGTACGAATAAAGGGAATGGTGGCTAACTGTTGAGCCTCATTAATGCCACGCATGATTTGCGTCTCAATTTTTCTCGCGACTTCAACCGCAATGCCTTTAAAATTTGAACCCGTGGTTTCCCGAAGAACCCGACGTTCTTCCACATAGGCGAGACATAACGAAAGGGTCAGCGGAAGGAGTCCAACCAGCACCATGCCTGCAATCGTTTTGCGCTGGAGACTATGCGACCAAATCCATCGTTTCATTTCGGTCACAACCCAAAAAGATGGACGGCGTCTGACGTGTGAATGGTCAAGAAAATTCTTTCAGGAGCGCCCGGCCCCTGTCAAGAATGGATACGCGGGAGCAGCGCCAGCGGGACCAGGAGCCTCAACGTAACAAGCGCCCTGCCCCACCCGGCCACATGCACAGGAGTGGACTTGCCACAAACACGGAAGAATACGTCCCGACCAGCACGCCCAATAACAGCGCAAGCGAAAAGTCGTGGAGCACCTCGCCCCCAAAAATCGTCAAGGGGACCAAGACCAGCACCACCGTCAGGGTCGTGACCAACGTTCGGCTGAGCACCTGATTAATCCCATTATTAATAAGGGTCGTGACAGGATCGCGGCGTCGGGTGCGAAGATTTTCTCGAATGCGGTCAAAGACAACGACGGAGTCGGTGAGAGAATAGCCGGCAAGAGTCAGCAACGCCGTCACAACCAGTATCGTAATTTCTTTGTCCAGCAGATAATACAGGCCCAGAACGGTCAGCACGTCATGAAAGGTCGCCACCGCCGCGGCCACGCCAAACCGCAATTCAAACCGCGTCGCGACATAGAGAATGATGCCAATAAAAGAAATGGCAATCGCCAGCAGCGCATCTTGCTGAAGACGGTTCCCAATCGTCGGGCCAATGGCCATGCTGGCATCAATGACAAATTTGTTATGCGGGAATTCCTGTTCAAAGGCCCGCACAATTCTTTCCGCAATTTTTTGTTCCAGCGTATCGTCCGTCTTCATGCGAATCAGCAGCGTGTTATCCTGGGTGAACTCCTGGAGTTCCGCGTCATCCAAGGCATGCTTGCCAAGAGTCTGACGGGCTTGCTCAATCCCAATCGCCTGCTCAAATTTTAATTGGACGGCCGTCCCACCGGTAAAATCAATCCCCAGATTGGCCGCCCCTCTTCCAATCTGAACAACGGCAATCACACCGATCAGCACCAACAGACCGGAGACGCAAAAGGCGATGTGACGTTTCCCCATAAAATCAATGTTCGTTTTCCCGACAATTTCCAACATCGTCAGCCTCAAAATTCGTTAAATGCTCAGCCATTCAAGTTTACGGCGATTGATGAAATCAAAGACCACCTTGGTCCCGATCAACGCGGTCACAAGATTAATCCCTATCCCCAGACACAGGGTCACGGCAAAACCTTTGATAGGCCCGGTCCCGAATAAAAACAGCGCCAGCCCGGTAATCAGGATGGTCACGTGAGAATCCACAATGGTCAAGAAGGCTTTGTCGTACCCGGCATCAACCGCTAATCGGACAGGGCGGCCCTGTCGAAGCTCTTCACGAATGCGTTCAAAGATTAAAATATTGGAGTCCACCCCCATCCCGATGGTTAAAATAATACCGGCGATACCCGGCAGCGTCAGCGTGGCATTGAGTCCCGACAGCGCGCCCAGCAAACAGAGAAGATTCAACGCCAGGGCCGCATCGGCGATCACGCCGGACACCCGGTAGTAGAATACCATAAAGATCAACACAATACCGCCGGCCAGTATGGTGGTCTTCAGGCCCTTCTCAATGGAATCCTGGCCCAACGAAGGGCCAACCGTCAGATCCTGCACCGTTTTCATCGGGGCGGGAAGTGCACCCGCCCGCAGGACAATCGCCAGATCAGTGGCCTCGTCCGTCGTGAAATTCCCGGTGATTTGAGCGCGACCGCCACGGATCGGCTCGTTAATGCGTGGCGCCGAATAGACCGTACCATCCAGGACAATGGCCATAAATTTTCCCACGTGATCGGTGGTCACACGACCAAATTCTTTCGCGCCTTTGCTGCTGAACGTGATACCAACATACGTTTCATTAAATTCGGTGTAATTGACACGCGCGTCCTGCAGCACATCCCCGGTCAATGCCGCCGCTTTGTAAACGAGCCGTGGCCGACGCAACACCGGAAGCCCGTCCCGCTCATCCGAAATGGATTCAAATAAAATTTCCGACCCTTCGGGAACCGTGTCCGCAAATTGCTCCAGAATGCGTTGCTCGTCACCCTGGTTGACCTGAAGCGGCAATTCAAGCACGGCTTCATGCTCCTCATCAATCATCCTGAATTCCAGCAAGGCGGTTTCCTGGATTAATTTTTTCGCCCGCGCGGTATCGCTGACCCCGGGAAGTTGAATGACAATCTCCGTTCTTCCCTGACGTTGCAACAGCGGTTCCGTGACACCGAACTGATCAATGCGATTTCGAATCGTTTCCAGCGCTTGATTCATGGCGGTATTTTTCACACGAGTCACTTCGGCATCGAGCAACTCAAAGACCAGGACACGATTTTCCATGGAAACCTGGAAATACAAGGGAAACGCCTCGCGAATCAGCGCAGCCGCTGCTTCAACCTGATCCTCTTCCACCAGCTCAAGCTGAACTTGCACACCGCCGATTCTTTCAATGGTGACAAAGGCGAAGTCTTGTTCCTCGAAAAGCTCTTGCATGGATTTGGCGACACGGTCAACGGCAAGCTCAACGGCCCGATCCTCTTCCACCTCCAACACCAGATGAATGCCGCCTTGCAAATCAAGGCCAAGCGACACGCCGCGAGAAGGAATCGCCCACTTCACGCTATCCGGAATGCGGTCATACAGTCCCGGCCAGGAGGGAATAAACAGATAGAATGACACCAGGGACAAGAACAGGATCAGGATCAGTCGGTTGCGAATTTTTTTCATCACTCCGTCCCCGGCGCGCTACTCTTCATCATTCGTCCGTAACCGCGCCACATACTCACGTTGAATTTTTACCTTCGTGTTATCGTCAATTTGCACAGTGGCGGTGTCTTTCTCCAACCGCGTGATGGACCCCCACATACCGGAGGACGTAATAATCCGGTCGCCCTTTTTTAATTTACTTAACATCTCTTTCTGCCGCTTTTGTTTTTTCTGCTGGGGCAGGATCAGGAGAAAATAAAACACCACAAAGATCAAAATAAACGGCATCAGCGAAAACAAACCCGCCGACCCATCCGAGGCTCCTCCGGCTTGCGCCCATGCGATTGAAGCGAATCCCATTTAACACTCCTTTCCTTGGGGAGAGCCCGCCGGAGAGGAACGATGACCATCCTCCATCAGCTGCGCATAGGCACGGCTACGCGCGCAGTCACGGCGCTGCTCATAAAACTGCCGGCGAAATGCGAGAAAACATCCGCTGTGAATCGCTGAACGCATCGCCGCCATCAGCGTCTGATAATACCAAAGATTATGAATGGTGTTAAGCCGTACGCCCAACATTTCATTTGAAACATACAGATGCCGCAAGTAGGCTCGGGAATACTTCTGACAGACGTCACAGCCGCATTGTTCATCAATCGGAGCGTCATCCCTGGCATATTGAGCCTGTTTGATCAGAATCCGTCCCCGATTCGTGAATAACCATCCCGTCCGTCCATGCCGCGACGGAATCACACAATCAAACAAATCCATGCCGCGCATCACACCCTCAACAAGGTCTTCAGGCAGACCAACGCCCATCAGATAACGCGGGCGGGCACGCGGAAGTTCGGCAACCGACGCTTCCACCATGGCAAACAGGGCGGGCTTCTCTTCGCCCAACGATAAACCACCAATGGCATATCCATCAAATCCGACTTCAACCAACTCCCGGGCTGACTGGCGACGAAGGTCGGCATCCAGGGCCCCTTGCACAATACCAAACAACGCCTGCCGATGGCCATGCGAAGCCAGGACGCAACGTTTCCCCCACTGCGTCGTCCGCGCCACGGCGACACGGGCCTGCTCTTTTGAACAGGCAGCGGTCGGACATTCATCCAGGGCCATCATAATATCCGCTCCCAGGGCCATCTGGATTTCCATACACAACTCCGGGGTCAAATAGTGCTTTGAGCCATCCAAATGGGATTGAAAGGCAATGCCATCATCGGTGATCGTACGCAACGCCGCAAGGCTGACCAACTGGAAACCACCGCTATCGGTTATAATCGAACCCTTCCATCCGGTAAATTGATGGAGCCCGCCTTGCTCCCGAATGACATGATGACCAGGCCGCAAGTATAAATGATAGGCATTACTTAACATCAACCCGAACCCCAGGCTCTGCAACTCATCGGGGGCGATACCCTTGACCGTTCCCAGCGTACCGACAGGCATAAACGTCGGCGTGTCAACAGTGCCACGAGCGGTCGACAGCATGGCGGAGCGAGCCGCGCATTCGGGATCATACCGGACAACAGAGAAGGCAATCACAATAAACGGTGACCAGACAGAACGGGCACGTTTTGCCCTGCAACAATCACACGGGAAGACATGCGGTTCGGGAAAGTCTTACATTTTTTCCGGAGCCGTGACTCCCAACAACCCAAGTCCATTTTGAAGCACCACCTGTACTTGTTTCAAAAGCACTAATCGGGCAATCCTCAATTCTTGCGACACCCGTGCCGATTCCTTCGAACCCTCGCACGTCTCGCCTCCGTCGGATGCCCTGTTTTCGACGTCGCCACCCTGCGGAGAGAGCACTCGATGTTTGTAATAAAAGACGTGGAGCAACCCTGCAAGTTCCTGCAGATAAAACGTGATGCGATGAGGCGCCAACTCCCTGACACTGGCTTCAAGCATGCCGGGGAAGCCGGACAAATATTTGATCAGCCGCATCTCTTCCGGCTGCTCCAGAGCAGACAGCGAGGCCTCGCCAACAGGAGGAACCGTCATCCCTTGCTCCCGGGCGGTCCGGAATAAACTGGCAAGCCGTGCGTGAGCATACTGGACATAATACACGGGGTTTTCGGCGGACCGTTTTTTGGCTAATTCCAGATCAAATTCAAGGTGCGTGTCGGAACGACGCATCAGGAAAAAAAACTTCGCGGCATCGGCGCCCACTTCATCCACCACGTCATGGAGCGTGACAAATTCGCCGGCCCGTTTGGACATTTCCACGGTGTGGCCGTCACGCAACAACCGCACCATCTGGACCAGCACCACCCGTAAGCGCTCTTTGGCATAGCCAAAGGCTTGAATCGCGGCCTGCATGCGCGGGACGTATCCGTGATGATCCGCGCCCCAAATATTAATCAGCCAATCGTATCCCCGACGCAACTTGTCAAAATGGTAGGCCATGTCGGACGCCAAATACGTATAGTGCCCATCCTGCTTGCAGACCACGCGGTCCTTTTCATCCTGAAATTGCGAAGACCGGAACCACATCGCGCCATCTTTGGCAAACACCAGATCACGCTGGGCAAGATCATCCAGGGCTTCCTGGATTTTCCCTGAAGCAAAGAGCGAGGCTTCGCTGTACCACGTCTCAAACTCCACACCAAATCGCACAAGATCTTCACGAATCGCCCGCACAAGTGCTTGAGAGGCCAGTTCGCCGCAGATTCGCTGTGCGTCTTCGGGATTGAGGGTCAACAGATGCTCACCCTGTTCCTGCACCACAGCCCGGGTCAGAGCCTTAATATAATCTCCATGATAGCCATCCTCGGGAAACACAGACTCCCGACCGTGCATGGCAAGATAACGCGCATACACGGAGTCAGCCAACAACTTCATCTGACGACCGGCATCATTGATATAATATTCTTTCTCCACCGTATAACCTGACGACATCAGCAATCTGGCCAGGACGTCGCCCAAGGCCGCGCCGCGTCCATGTCCCACATGGAGCGGACCGGTGGGATTGGCACTGACAAACTCCAGAAGGACGCGTTGTCCACGCCCGGCATCACTGTGTCCATATCGGTCCCCCATGCGCTCAATCGCCTCGAGTACGGAAAACCAGCAGTCCGGGCGAAGCGTAAGATTCAAAAATCCAGGCGGGACGACCGATACCTTTTCCAGAAGAGGGCAAACCGTTTTGAGTTGCTCGGCAATGACCTGTGCCACATCCATCGGAGATCGTTGTTCCTGTTTCGCGACGACCATCGCCACACTGGACGATAAATCCCCCCATTCTTCCTTCCTGGGAAAGTCGACCGAAGGCAGCGGGAATGTTTTTGACTGCAACAACCCCCGTTCCCGAGCCTGCAACAAGGCGCCGGTGAGGGCGGAATTTACCTGTTCTTGAACCATTCCAATGGACATGATGCACTCATCGCAAAGAATCAGGAAGCACGGGAAAGGTGGGGTGGAAATGTAACATAGCCTCTCGGAGCCTGACAAACAACGGGACCCTTCGTAAACCGCTTCACCGGCATTGGTCGCGCATGCAGAGATCTGACAGACGCCAATTGCCTGGTGATGCCATCCCGCCACGCCTCAACGGAATGGGGTAAGCAGACACGATCCCGACATTGCTGAACCTGTGACCATGTCCGGCACCGACACACAGGGCCTTGGTGCACGACAACATGCTCCCCAAGCGGCCGCCATTGATCCGGGTTCGTCGGGCCAAAAATCGCCACGGTGGGCACACCCCGGGCGGCGGCCAGATGCGTCAAACCGGAATCATGCCCAAGAAACACATCCGCACGGGTCAGAAGGCGAGCCATTTCTTCAAGGGTTTTCCCGCGAAGCACCGCATGGGGTGTCTCACCGACGACATTCAGCAGACGTCCCACCGCATCACGATCATCGGGGCCCTCGCAAATGACAACCCTGATCGCAGCATCCCTGGCCACGGCACGCACAAGGCGACCAAGGGGTTCACAGGGGAGGCACTTGTGCGGACTGCCGCTACCCGGATGGAGGAAGACGGTGCGGGTGCCACGCACATCGTCAACACGTCCTGCCCCATGCATCGTCAAAGGAGAAAAGGCAATCTTCCCACCCTCAAAGGGACGTCCCCATGGTTGCAATGTTTCCATGTAGCGTTCCGACATATGACACGATCGCAAGATGGTATTTTTTGGTGAAAGAAGCTGGACATGTTGAATCCCAAGATTTCGAAAATTACGCGCCAGGCGGCTATCGCTGTCCGGAAGCCATCCCACCACATGGGTTGTTCGGGACAGCACGTCCCAAATCGGAACCGGCAAGGCGGGTTGTTCGGTATACAACGTACTCAAGACTGCTCCTTCCGTACTCCACACCTGATCAACTTCTCCGCAAACCCGCAACAACCGGCCAATCCGGTTTTGCGCAACAAGCACCAGTTCATGAGAAGCCAGACTCCGCCGAATCATCCTGATCGCCGGCAGCGCCAGCAACACATCCCCCAATGCGCCGGGGTGAATGATCAACGCATGATGCCGTTTTGCCGAATCGTTCATGAACGAGCACGAGAGACGGGAGGCATGCTCTGGGCACATTCAACATCACCCGGTGAATTCACATTCAAAAACGAAAGAAGCTGTGGGTTCAGCCTTTGCATCTCTGATGCGGGAAGACGATGGACGTTGAGATCATGTTGGTTCGCAAGATGTTGAAGGCAAAAATCCTTCGCATCAATCATGTCTTTTAAAAATGGAACACACGTTTTGGCGTACACGGCATGCAGAGGCTGAAGACCATGCTCCAGCTGGGCCAGGACAACGTCTGCGTCCGGGGCGGCTTGCGCACAATACGCAATGACGGCCGGGTCCAGAAACGGCATATCGCAGGCCGCAACAAAAATTCGATGATAGCGGGCATGCCGCAGACCCGTATACAGCCCACCCACAGCCGCACACCCCGGGACAATATCAGTGACAATGGTAATTCTTTCATCCGGCTTTTGCATATCCTCTTTGGCCAACACAAGTAACACTTCCGGGAACAGTGCAAGAAAAACGGACAGGACCCTGTCCAACAGGGGCTTGCCATGAATGCATACCTGCCGTTTATCCTCCCCCATTCTCTGGCTTTTTCCACCAGCCAGAACCACGCCGGAAATTTCTTGAAGCATCGTCAGACGATCACATCATAAAAAAAAGGGGGTGGATGTCTCCACCCCCTTGATACGTTGACATGCACCGAGGGATCGGCCTCCGTGCCTCGGCCTTACGCCTGGCCGCTGGCCTTCCGTTTGTTCGCCCGTCGGCCCAACACCCAGCCTTCCACAATGATGACCCCCAGCATGATGAAGGCCGGATAGATATACGCCGTCTGCGGAATATCCGGCTCCATCACCAGATAGTAAAAGGCAGATACCGCCATCTTGCGACCCACGTCCCCATTGTGCCCATCCCATGCAAAAAACACCATCGGGATATATTTGCCACTTTCCAGATACGCCACTTCCTCATAATCACCCTTGATCGGCCGCTTCAGAATAACAGTCCACCGTCCGTCTGACCATTCGGCTTTGACGACTTCCACCTCGTCGGCAAAATCCACCTCGTAGAAGTCTTGATCCCAGCCTGTCCCCTCATAGACCGCCACGGTCTCGTCTGCCATCCATTTCGTAATATCAACAGGAAACCTCTCGTCACCCCACAAATACCGTGGTTTCCGTGGCGCGGGCAACTCCTGCCATTTGATCGGAAACTGGAACGCAATGCCATCGTTATACACCGCATACTGATTCTGTTTCGCGGCAATGGATTCCTGATGGAAAGGGTCTTCGGCAAACAACGACCCTTTGGGGGGTTGCTCCTGTACCCCGTAGTCTTTCAGATTCACTTCCGTGGGATCCCAGTCCACATCACCTTCCTGCACACTCCGGGTCCGATCATTCCACCGGAACAAAAACTCAATATGCGTCTCATTGTACAGCGCCCGAACCCATATGTCGTCAATCCGATTCACAAAATTCCGCGGCTTATGGGTAATCTGCCCGCCCATGGCAATCCACTGCCGCCGGACGAGGTTCCATCGTTCATCATCCGCTTCCGTAGGCAAGTCACCTGCCACAAATTTCGACGGAATCACGAAGTTACTCTTGGGTTTGTCCGTCAACCGATCAATCGGCAATGCCACCCCTTCCGCCAATTGTTGTGCCGTATCCCCCGAGACCTGCCCTTCCGGAACAGCAATGTCTGTGACCCGTTCGCACAACGCATTCACATAGTTGGCAATATCCCACCGTTCATCCACACTCGTGTTATCGGCAAACGACGGCATCGGCGTACCATTCAGCCCCGTCGAGAAGGTGCGAAAAATATTCTTCGTGTTGTAGGGGTCCTGCCGACTCCCCCGGAAATTCCAACATTTATGCCAGTCTGCCGGTTGAATGGGGAAGCCCCAGTCATCTTTTAAATTAAACGCATTGCCGTCACCCCGTCCCTCCAGGCCATGACATTCTACGCATTTCTTTTCCATCACCAACTCTGATCCACGCTGGATGGACTCCGGCGTCGCCTCTTTCGGGGACAATGACTCCAAATCCAGCACGGAAAATTCTTCAAATTCTTCATCCTGCCAACTCCGGTCCTGCACTAACTGCGTCGTCACAAACGCAAGGACATCCCGGCGTTGCTGGTCGGTCAAAATACCCTCCCAGGGCGGCATCGCCGACCCCGGCAATCCATGAGTCACCGTGTCAAACAAATCCACGTCAATCAGCGGCAACTGCCCACTCGCCGTATGTCGAATTTTAAACGTCCCGGCGTTGAAATTCCGTGGCCGGGGCCACAAGCGTACCGCACCCGGTCCATCGCCGGCGCCTTCAACCCCATGACACCAGACACATTTCGTAAAATAGACTCGCTTGCCCGCTTCAATGCTTTCAGCCTCAAGTGCCGGTGGCAATCCCTCTCTGACAAACCCCTCCGGAAGCTCCTCCTGCGCCCACCCGCTTCCGGCCATGCCCAGCACCATACTCACACCCACAAGCATCCCCCAGCGTGCCGCCGTGAGGGTGGCGATTCTCATCGTACGCATCATTGATTGCCTCTTTAAGTTACGAGTCCGTACAAAAAACTGCCGTGGATCCCGGGTCACGGCTTAGTCCCACGTCCTGGGGTAATATCCCGTGTGCCAGTATTCAAACATGACCACTTTCCAGATTTCATCCACCGTCAAGTGCTCTTCCCAAGGCGGCATCACCGAAGCCCAAGGGAAGCCTTCGCCCGGCAACCCAATCCCCCCCTTTGACACACGCCAGAACACAAACGTCTCTTGCAACTGCGCAATCGTACCCGCATCCGTGAAGTTCGCCGGAATCGGGTTAAACGCGTAGGCCCACAGCCCACGGCCATTTAAATTATCCCCGTGGCAGAAATGGCAATTCTGAAAAAATATCTCCCCGCCCTCCCGCACATATTTGATGTATCCGTCCGCGTTCGGGTCCCACGGATTATAATTCGGATCATTCACATCCTTCATCAACCGCCCCGTGGCCTGCTCCACAATCCGGGCATCGGTGTATCCCTGATCATAGTCTCCATCTGCATTGACCCGGTACGGATTTTCCACCACTTGCAACACGAACGTCTTCCCATGCACCTTGGTAGTTGCCGGTGGCGCCGGATGCACCGTCCGCAATTCAATAGGCTCTTCAAAACTCGGCAGGAACGAGTTATACGCAAACCCGCCTAACGCCAGTGGAATCACGAACAAGGCGGCCGTGCGGACCGATTTATGGAAGCTGGTGATCCCGTCCATGACATTGAGAATGGGGCGCTTAAACTCCTGCCACTCCTTTTCTGACCCCGAAACCCACATGAAAATCCCGCAGGCGGACACCGTGCCGTAAATCGCGCGGACGCTAAAAGGAATCGGGGGATAAATACGGTATTTTAAATACAACTGAATGAACAGCCACAATCCCACCCCCGCCCAAAATTTCGGAATCCCCATCCCGGATCGCTGGAGTGCCCAATTGACCAGGACAAACACCAAAATCGACAACCCCAACTCTGAAATCATCTGCATCGGCATGTAGCCTTCTACCAACTTGAACCAGGTCATTGTCTTTCACTCCCGTTTTGTGAAATGACAGAATCAAGGGATTCGCTCTGCATGATCAATTGAACGTCTCCAGCGCCGGCGGAGCCTGTCCCTGCTTCAGGACGGACAAATAATCCACGATTTTATTGACAGCGCCAGCGCTTAATTTTTGCCCGAAATCCTTCGGCATCTGGTTGTCGGGAAAATCTTTCACGACATACATACTGGGATTCAAAATCGACTCCGTGATGTACTCACGGGTCGACTGTGCATGGCCTTTATACGCCGGATCCCGAAGCCTTTGCGGAGCATTACTACCTTCAAGCAACAAAGGACCCACTTTTCCGGTTGCACCTTCAATGCCGGGAATCGTGTGACAGGCGGGACACCCCGCTTTCATGAAGAGGTCTGTAATCGGCTCCTCCCCGGTCGCCAACACGCCACCCGCCGTTGCCCCAGTGTCCTCACTCGCCTGCGGCCGGTCCGCCTCGGGGATAAATTTCTCATAAGAGACTTCAATCTCTTCATAGGTCGGGGCTTCCTGACCCTGACGGACATACAGCCAGGTATCCACCGCCACCAACTCTCCAAGAGTCAGCGAAATGGGCGGTTTGTGAATTCTGGGCATCGGGCTTTCCGTATCATTGGTGCCTTTCACGCCAAAACCCGGCACGACAAAACAACTCGGACAGGCATGAGATTCCGCGATATATTCCTGCCCGTCCGTCGCTGTCCCAGATCCGTCAAACGCCTCCTTTTGGACTGTATTGCGAGCGGCAGGATTATTCATATGATACAATTCGTGCTTCAATCGTTCAGAGCCACGGTCAGGAATGCCCCAAAGATTCGGGGCGCGTTCACTTAAAAATCCCTGGTTGAAACCATGACACAGGGGACATTGGCCTTTCCCGATCGCCCCCTGAACCTTGCTTTGCCCGAGACCTCCAAAAACAATCTTTTCACCCTCATCGGCCAATTGTTGCGGGGTCATGCTTTGGAAGTCCAGTTTCACTTCCGGCGGCGGGAACCCGCCCTCAACCTGCGGCAACCAATTGCCATACCCCGACAGTGCGGCAGCCACAAAGAACATGGCCCCCCCGATTTTCATGAGGGCCCCGATATTCGTGAAATAGATACCCATGATGTACGTCAGACAGGTAATCATCACCAGCGACACCGGGAGCAGACGACTTTCCCCATGAAAATTGTTTTTGTAATTCGCAATGGCCATGAAGGCCATCAGTACACACAACATGCCGATGCCCGTCTTGAAGAAGGCATTTTTCTTCTGAACCGGGTCCGTCATTTTGATTTGGAAATACACCAGCATCCCTATCAAAAAGGCAAACGCCGGCCATCCAATCGAAATTGCTTCCGTAATTAATTCAACCACCTTGCTCCTCCAATCAGGAAGCAACCCCAACCTTGCTGTTCAACAAGGCCAGGGCCACTTCACTCTAATCGGTACCGTTTATGTACATATGTACAGCGCAACGATCAATGGCCTGTTACGGGTTGTGGCGCAGCCCCTGGGACCGGTTGAGTCGCAGGAACAGGCACTTTCTTTGCGCCCAACGTTCCAAGCCAGAAGACAAAGAGAATCGTGATCCAAAAGAACAGCACGTTAAAGGAAATCACATTGGCCCCGAAACCGATGGTGTGGGTATAGGCCCAGGGCGAATTGTCACGCATAATCTCATTGACGTGCCAAAACAACCTGACCGAAGACCGGATATACCCCATTAATCCCATCATCCACGTAAAGGCCGTGGCCAACATAATCAGGGCATATTGCGATCGAGGCGCAATTTGACCCCATCGAATCGGCCCAAGCTCTCTGGACTGCCGCAACATCGCCAGATTCAACGCCGATCCGATAAAGAGACAGGACAGCGTTCCGGCGACCTGTGGAATAGAGAGTCCTATGCGTACGTTGGCCGGAATGAAATACCCGTAACAGGCGACCCAGATGTTATTGAGATGGGCCACAACAAAGAACGTGATCAGGAAGATGTTGCCAAACTTCGCCCACTTCACCGCCGGCACTCTATTGCCACGCTGATACCATATGAAGCTGGCGATCGTGGTCAGAATAATCGCGTTAATGCCGCCGTTCTTCGCGGACATCACGCCATAGTTCCCCAACACCGGATGCTGCTGACCACCCATGGCTTTCAACTCGGCCGGGGTCATCACAATGGTGTGAGGCGTGATAAACACCAACAGCCCCACGACCAGAATAAACACAAAATATTTGATGTAACGCTGGAACCGCTCGCCCCCGGTCATACGTCCCAGGGCCTGCCAGAGATAGTAGTTCGTCGTCAAAAACAGAATGCCAATCATGGTGGCCTGAATGATAAACAACCAGGCCAGCAACCCACCCATCAGGGTAATGCCCATCTGCTGACGGTAGGCATACACTTCACGCATGAGCCAGTATCCGGCAAACGGCAACGGAATCAAAAAGGCCACGCCGAGCGCCATCGCGATATATCCCATCCAGTCGTAATATGCGCGCTCTTCATCGTTCTTTGCCGACAGAAACCGATAGGCCGCATAGGCCGCCACCACACCGCCGCCAAAAGCCATATTCCCGAGAATCCGATGCACATTCAGCGGATTCCAGAGCGCTGTATGGATCACGTGCCAGATATTCCCCAGATAGCGCCCCTGCTCATCCACGCCGGCAGGCGACATCATAAAGCCAATCCAGGAATTGGCGAGGAACATCAACACCGTCCCAATCACATTCAAGACCACCGACATGCTGGCATGCAGCCATTTCAACAATCCCTCTCTCATCTTGTCCCATCCATAGTAATAGATGTAGAGGGTTCCGCTTTCCGCAACGAACATCAACGCATAGATATGCATGACCGGACGGAAAATACTGGACAGATACCCAAAGAAGGCAGGATACAGCGTCAGAAACGTGAAGATCAGAATACCGCCAAGAATAGCCGTCAGCGAGTACGCCGTCAGACTGATCTTGATAAAATCATAGGCCAGCTGGTCATACTTCTTCGCCATGGCCTTGTCTTTCGTGATCAACCCGGCAAATTCAATACACATACAGAAGATCGGCACGGCCAGGACAAAGCTGCCATAGTACAGATGCTGCTGATTGGCGACCCAAAGCAGAACGCGACTCTCAAAGTTATAACGCGGATAAAAGGTTTCCGTGTCCGCCGTTTTCGGAGCCGGCATTCCGACAGCCGGGCCTTCTGTTTTGTAGTAGACATCTCTCCCGACTTCGACTTGCTCCTCCTCGCCTTCCCCTGCGACTTCCTGGGCAGCCGCGACATCAGGAGGCGGCCCACCCGTTGCCGATGCCCCCCCACCGGCCAGAGCCGGCAACGCCACAAAGATCGGGAGCACCAACATGACTCCCATCGCAAAAAGACCGCTGACCGCCAGGATATTTTTCCTGGTCTGTCTACTCATGAGGCGACCCATGACCAACCTCCTTCTTCGCTTGGAAAGGCTTCACACAACCAGAGCCATGCGTTTTGCATCGCTTGAGAATCCACCAGAGACCTTTCATTACCGCAGAATATAGAAGTAATCCAATCCCTGCGTATCCATCAGAAACCAGTCAAGGAACTGAAAATACGCCACCGAAATCACAATGGAAATCACGACATACAGAGCCGTTTGCATATGCAACACCCTCCTCCTTGTTGTCTCATCAGTGCACAGTCCTGTTCAGCAAGGACATTGAATGCCGGCAAACCAGTAGAAGAACCACAGGCTCACAGCACAGGTTACATAAAATATCGCCTTGCCTACCTTAATTGGAACCGGATCAGATTGAGCCATCTTTTTCCCCTGGTACGTAGATGTTTAACCTTAGCCAATAATACGCTTGACACATTTCTCTCAATATGATAATCAGCAAACATTGTTTTCTTCAACCAAGGTGATTCACATGCGCAGCAATGCTAAATTGTTTGATATTATAGTGTTGGCCGGAATGGTTGTCAACATTCTTTTAGCCGTCTTTTTAATACTGTTCTACTTTGATTTTCTTTAGATTTTCCGCAGTGTCCCGCGCGAACCTTTCAACTCTCCAGCCCGCTTCGTGTCTCTGTGTTCTCCGGTGCTGACTTCGCACAGCGAAAGCCGATGGTCTCATCACGAAAATTCGGGACCATGAAGCTTCTGGTCGTAATTCTCAAATCTGTTCCATGACTCGTATAGCCCGCGCCTCGAAGCGTTTTATACCCGCCGCGATCCGCCACATTGGTTGTTCGGGATGCATCGGGACGACCGGATTGCTCCTCGTACCAGTCGGCATTCCATTCCATCAGGTTTCCAAACCCGTCATGGATACCGAACGGGCTTCTGTCCAACGGAAACGATCCAACGGGAGCCGTCGCTTCGTATCCATCCTCGCCCCCTCCAAGATTCGCCTTGCGGGGCCTGGGAGAATTGCCCCACGGCCACAACCGGCCGTCCAATCCGCGCATCGCCTTCTCCCATTCAGCTTCCGCAGGCAACCGGGCCCCTCGCCATTGACAATAGGCATTCGCATCGTACCAGGAGACATAGGCCACGGGCTGATTCGGCCCGCGCAACTGGGCCAACCGTTTGGCATATCGAGATGGCGGCCCCGGCTTGCGATGCCCTGTGGCCTCCACAAATTTCCCGTACTGGTGATTCGTCACCTCATACCGGTCAATCCAGAACCCCTGAAGCGTCGCGGAACGTTCGGGGCGTTCATTCAACCCACCCCGCGTGGTCCCTTGAATAAACTCTCCTGGAGGGATCAACACCATGGCATCCTGAACAATGGCCTGCGGGGTTGTAGCGGAGAAAGCCCGCGTCGCCTGACGGGGCCGAACAACATCCGCGTGATCGGGGTTCGGCGGCGGCGGCTTCGTGCCACGCAAAATTCCCGAGACCGGCATCCCGATCATAAACACAATCACGGCAAGCAGAATCAGTTTCAGTCGCCCTTCCATACACGATCTATTCCTATCTTCAATTCTTCAATTTCTACTGTCCGCTACTATTGCCTTGCAGTAGCGGCAATAGCTGCATCTTTGGATTCCGCTTCGACTGTATGGATTAACTCAAACCCTCGTTTTTCAAGATTGTTTCGTTGCCATCCGTTAACTTGGAATGGCGGTACTAGAATAAATGCGAGACACGAGGCGAACAGAAAAATTCCCGCTGGCAAACTTGGTTCCCAACCATTATCAAACTCATTAAGTGTCATTGCGAGTACGGAGGCTGAAACAAAATACAATCCAGCGAAGCCCCACAATTTTTTGAATAGCAACATAAACACCATACATACAACGGGAAGAACGGGAAGAAGGGTGAAAAAGAAAGCTGGCCACGAAAAACCAACCTTGACTGCTTTCCATCCATCAAAAACTGGATGTTGGTACACTTTGAATGTTCTCATATCCAACACTTCTTGAGTTTATTTGCCAACCAAAGAGACCCATTGGGACGCCTGTTACGATTGCTGTTCACCATCCTCGGCGGTCCACGCACAACGGAATCCTATCGTCGCGTCGGTGCGCCACATTTTCGCTGAAAACCGTTTCGTGATTCTCGCGTTGAGTCTGGAATCACGCCAGGTTCCCCCTCGAATGACTTTAAATTCCGTGCTGTCCGGACCAGGAGGATTGAGAAAGGGCGACTGTTGATAATAATGCGGATCATACGTATCCGCCACCCATTCCGCGACATTCCCCATCATGTCGTAGACCCCGTACGGACTCCGTCCGCCTTCATACGATCCCACAGGCGCCAGATACCGCGCCCCATCATCTTCTCCGTCAATATTGGACAACGTGTCGCGGAACTCATTGCCCCAGGGATACAGTCGTCGGCCTTCCCCGCGCGCCGCTTTTTCCCATTCGGCTTCCGTGGGCAATCGTTTCCCCGCCCATCGGCAATAGGCAAAGGCATCATTCCAGCCAATGCCCACCACGGGAAAGTCCGGATCAAGGAGTTTGGCAATATCTTCCTCAAACACCGGCACCTGCGGGACATCCCGCCTGGTCATGGTGACAAAACGATCGTATTCCGACTGCGTCACTTCCTTGAGATCAATAAAATAGGCCTTGAGGTACACGGGACGGGCAGGAGCCTCATCGGGATCACCCTGCTCATAGCCCATGGTAAACGGGCCTTCCGGGATTTCAACCATGTCGCGACCTTCATTGCCGACCACGGTCCGATACATGGAAAAATCCTGAAGCGTCACCGGCTCAATGACCCGTGGCTCGGTGCGTTCAGACCGCGAAACCAACCGGTCCCGCTCGACCCGCCCTTTATACGTTTCATAGATCAACAGCACCATCATCAGGATAAACGAGGCAAAGACAAAGACGATGGAGCCGATCAAAACGCCGCGATTTTCCATATACCTCCAGCCGTCACCCGTGTTGAAGGTTACTCGCCCAACGGAACATCACCGGCTCCCGGTCGACCCCGTGGGATCGGAAACGGGAACGGGTATTGCGCGTGGCCTCCAGAATCTGTCAATCAACATGGAGATCCATATGGCCAAAAATCCCCCCATCGCCGCCCCGGACCCTGCGCCCACCGTGATAGTCTCAGCACCGGACACCGCCCAGGCCAAGACCCCGCCCGCCATCGTTCCGACCACAATGCCGGCAAAAAACCGGCGGCCCCCAAGGAGCCCGATCCCCACACCCAGCAGCACCCCCATCCCCGTCGCCACATAGAGAAAGGCCCCACCCAGCAGCACGCCGATGAGCCCCCCGACCGTCCCCATGACCACGACGCCCAGCGCCACGTCCAGCCCCCAGGCTTTAGACATGGCCGACCGTTTCGTCGCCGATCGCCGGCCCGGCGTCATTCCGCACTAACTTCAATCGTTCCAAAATCCACCTCCACACCGGGACCGCTTTGCAGAGAAATACCCCACGCCCGTGGCGCCGGATCATGCTGGTGAATCTTCCGAAAGTCTTCGTAGGCATTGACCTCTTCCTCGACCCACGTCCCCAACGGGTGCCGGCCCGAACGAATCACCACTTCCGCCGCACTGAATAATCCGCCATCCGTGACCGCCCCCTGGCGTTTCCGGTCACTCCAGACGTATTTGGTTGAAACCGGAATAAACAGCAAATCCGTATCCAGGTTCGCAAAGAGCGCCACAAAAAAATCAGCATTCTCCGGGACGGAGTGCAGACGCCACCGCCACCGCAACACAGGATGCGTTTGGGGATTCCACTCAATAGCCCTGGTATACACGCGCTGGTTCGCCCCCGCGCCTTTCAGAAACGCGGTGTCACCCTCGTGGTGAATGGTATACGCCTCTTTCGCCGTCACCGTACTGCGTGACCCCTCCCAGCCGCGAGGGAATCCCTCCTCATCAGGATGGCGAAAATCCTCAAGCAGCACCCCGACCGGGACAGCCGGCACGCTGACCACAGGCACACCGAACCCCAGCACGACAATGAGGCCTGTGAGGAGCCGGCGGCACCGTCCCCCGCTCACGCCGATTCCTCTCGCGAAAACGCTTGCGCAAACGACACGCGATCGGTGGCGGTGGGCTGATCGTCCTCCAGCACGAACATGTTCTCTCTCGTGGACAACCAGAACATGAAAAACACCGACGCCCAGAATACTGCCATATTCATCGTCACCATTTTGGCGGCAAACGCCAGCTGCGGCGTGAAGGACCAGGGGGAAAGATCCGCCAGCACTTCATGCACATGCCAGCCTAACCGCCCGGCCGACCGAATGTACCCCATCAATCCCATCACCCAGGAAAACGTCGCCGCGACCCCAAACAACGCCACCATCCCCCGCACGGAAATCCCACCCCATTGGACGGGCCCACGCCGTTCACTCCCTTTCAACATCGCATGATTGATCAATAATCCACCCAGTACGACCATGGCCGTGGTCACGCTCTGCGGGAGAGACAAACCGACCCGGACATGCGCGGGAATATAAAAACCATAAATGGCGACCCAGACGATATTGGCCATACCCGCGGCAAACAACACCCCGATCGTCATATTGCCCGCCCGGGCCCAGGGCGCCGTGATGATTCGATTGGCCCGGCGATACAACAGGTAACTCAACGCCGTCAGACAGACCATGATATTAATGGCCCCGTTTTTGGCAGACATCACTCCAAATTGACCAATGACGGGATGTTGTGCCGCACCCATGGCTTTCATTTCACCGGGGGTCATGGCAATGGTATGGGGGGTAAACCAGACCAGAAACGCCGCCATCAGTCCGCCGACGATACATTTGAACCAGAGATGATACCGTCCCCCGTCACGGATCCGTCCCAGGGATTGCCAGACGTAATAATTAATGCCCAGGAACAACGCACCGATCGTACTCGCCTGAATCACGAACAGCCACGACAGCAATCCGCCCATCATGGTCATGCCCATTTCCTGGCGGAAGGTAAACACGGATCGCATGAGCCAATACCCGGCAAACGGCATCGGGAGCAAGGCGCACACCATCACGACAATGAACACGTAGCCCATCCAATCGTAGTACGCCCGTTCCTCACGCCGTTGGGTCTTCAAAAACCGATAGGCCGCATACGCCACCACCACAGCCCCCCCAGACATAATATCCGCCAGGAACCGATGGGCATTTAACGGATTCCACAATGGCGAGTGCAGCAAATGCCAGATGTTCCCCAGAAACTGTCCCTCGGCATTCACCCCGGCCGGCGCCATCATAAACGACGCCCAGGCGTTCGCCAACAGGAGCAACAGCACTCCCATGCTGTTCGTCAACACCCCGAGAGACAAGTGCAACCATTTCCAGGCTCCGGACGCCAGACGCGCCCAACTGTAGTAATACAAGACAAGCAGCAAGGCTTCACCGACAAACACCGCGGCATACACCGGCATCATGCGTTTAAACGTCGACCCCATATACTGCATAAAATCGGGATAGAGCGTCAGAAACGCACCAAGCATCACACTCCCCAGCAATGCCGTCACCGTCATCGAGAGCACGCCGACGCGTAGCACGTCGCGACCAAGCCCATCGTACCGTTTGGCCGCCTGCGTATCACGACGGGACACGCCAATGAATTCGAGGAGCAACGCAAACAACGGAAGCGCCAGGACAAATCCCCCGAAATAGGTATGCTGCTGCGTGACAAACCAGATGAAAGTCCGGTTATCCAGATAGCGCCACTGTGGGTACGTCGGCTCCCCCACTCCGGCGGGCAGGCTTTGCGGAATGCCTTCAGTCTGATAATAGACGTCCAGCGTCGGTTGATGCGGCGAAGCAGCCTCTGCGCGCACCTCCGGCGTCGCGGGAGCGACCAGGGCCCCACCAAGAACGAGCCACAGCAGACCACGTGACACCATCCTCATGAAAAGTGCTCTCCCGGATGATCGGGGCGCCCCCAGGCACCCCCCGCCAGCCTGTTCGCCTACCCTGACGCCCTCTGCCCGATTTTGGCGAACATGTCCATCACAAATGGGCAACGTGTCAACGCTTCAGGAACGCCGCCTTGCGTTTGCGCTTCAACATGCACTCGTGCCCCCAACACATACCCATACCCGGCCATCATCGCTCCCGTGACCCCGCCCATGATCAGGGATAAGCCAAGCGGGACACCTGGCCACTGCAACACAAACATGACCACGCCAATTTGCACCAAATAGTACGTCAACGCAAACGTCAGACACGGCCAAATCCAAAATTGGCATACGTTCCACCAGGGCCGGGCCTTAAGACGATCGGCGACCGAAACACGTGGGTATCTCCCTGATAAAAATGCTCCGTGCGCACAGCAAGCCGCCAACACACACACCAGCAGCGCCGGCCCAACCTCACTCCCCGCGCCGGCCCAGCCGAGACGAGACACGGCAATGCCCGCTCCACCGGCCACCAGCCCCGACCCGCCCCAGCGAACCAACTGAAGCGCGTCGTGCCGACGCAGGGCACGAAACACGCCGCCGTTCGGAAACGTCACCATCCGCGTGCCGTGCGCTTCCATGCGAACGACATGCCCGATTTCGAAAGCGTCACGCGTGACCGCCGTGCAGGAAATAATCAAGGCCATCATCGCCGGCCCTTCGGGATGCAGGAGAAAATGATAGTCGACAAAGAGCGCAAGCAACGCCAGGACCAACAGCGAAAGCTGCACACCATAGACACACCCGATCCATCCGCCCACCCAAAGAAGGCAACGCCATCCATCCGAGTGGACAATGTGCGCCGGCGACGCTTGACGCCCCATGGCATACGCCCAGTATGCGGTGAACGTAGCAAGCGCCCCACTCATCGCCAACAAGCAAAACGGGTCGGAGAGCGGAAGAGACGACTTGAAGAGCCGGTAGAGGAGAAAGGCCGCAAGCCCCGGAGCGAGCATCACCCAACGCTTCCGTTTGCGCACGTCGGGAGCCGTGACAACCGCCTGCAGTTGAGGGATGACCCGAAGCGCTAAGCGATGAAGCATCGAAATCTCGACAGGGCATGGAGCGTCACGTGGGACGCGAAAACAGTGACGAGCGGCCTTCCCATCAATCCGTGCGCGCCACCGTGCGCGCCTTACGACGTTGGCGTCGCCATCCCGAAATAACGCGTTTTGATTTCTTCCATCAGGGCCACCGTGACTTCCGGCATCTCCCGGTCTTGAGCGGTCCGCTCCAATTCCACGCGGGCCATGGCGCGAACCGGGGCGGGAATGCGTGACAAACGACGTTCCGCGTCGGGATGCCAGGACACCAGGCCTTGCTGTCGGGCTTCCGTCATCAACCCGGTTGAAATCAGCGTGAGACGTTGCTGCCCGGCATAGGCTTCCACCTCCCGCTGGACCAGGGACGCCGCGTAAGGCGGCAACCGGTCTAACTGATACTGTGCCTCGTCAGTCCATGTCGGCGCGTCCAGCAAACAGGACGCCTCCCGATGGTCCGCTTCAACGCCCAACTGAAAGCCGCAATGCCGACAGACATAACGAAGCAGGGCAGGCCGCTCATCCCATTCTTCAATGGCGCAACGTCGAAAATCCGCACCACAGGCGCACGTCATCACGGGTTATCCAATTCTTCCAGGATACAAGATATACAACATGGCATATGTCGCGCTTCCGGTGACAAACAGGAGGCAATACACCACGATCGTCACCCGGCCCAGGATGCGATGACGTCGTGCGCCATTCGGCCATATTCGCTGAATCGTCACCTCAACACCAAACACCACGGCAAGAATCGCGACAAGGCCGACATACACACCGAGCTTGCCCATGGAAAACCCGGCGGTCACCACACGGCTTAGAAACAACAACAGCACGACGGTGGCCACGGCCCCGAACATCATCCCGATTTTTTTCCAGGTGGTTTGGAGCATGGCGTCTTGTAATTTGCGCTGCCCGTTGAGAAACGCCTGGGAGCGAAACCCCAGCACAATCATGTAAATCGCCATGATCAATCCGATCACGACCAAAAGAATGTGCACCGTGAGCAGAGGAACAAAGACGTTTTCGTACAGCGCATGGGACCCCCCAAACCCTTCTTTCCCTTCAAAGGCCAACACCCCCAACTGGCGAAACAGATAATAACTCGTAAAAAACGCGAGCATGGCCACCATCCCGCCCAGCATCAGCCAATGATGACCGGTCCCGTTGCCTCGTTTCGCCTGCACCCCCCCGACCAGAAAAAGCACGGTGAACAACAGCGCCATCAACTGGCTGATATCGGCCCCCATTGTCGCATGCGTTCCGGCAAACCCGGGATCTCGCAACCATTCAGCCATTGCGGCCTCCTCCTGGTTTGATGCCCTGAACAATCGCCCGCGGCGCGAGTTCCGTGACGGATGCAAACCCCGCCTGCGTCATCCAATCCATCGCTTCCTGTATCGTGAAACATTCTCCCTGTTCCGTGTTCACCATGATATGCACAGCGAACGCGGTGGTCCAGGCCGGACTCGTTCGGTCCGGGTCCAGAAACCGGTCTTTGATGAGCAACCGGCCGGTGGCTGTGAGATGAGAAAAGGCTGTATGCACCAACCGTGCGTTGGCGTGGCAGTTCTGGTAATGAAGCACATCGGACAGTAACGCCAGATCGTAGAAGCCGCCCCATGAATCCGTATGAAAGTTCCCGGGTCGCAAGGCAATACGGTCTTCCAGCCCGGCTTCACGAATATATCGTTCCGTCACCTTCAGCGTTTGAGGCAAATCAAACACTGTGGCTTTGAGATGAGGATAGGCGCGACAAAACGCGATCGCATGCGTCCCGGCGCCGCCACCCACGTCAATCACATGTTCATTCCCGTTCAGGTGGAGGCACTTCGCGAGGTTCGCCCCGCTCCCCCGGCCGACGCGATCCAGCACCGCCAACACGTTGGCTCCCATTTCCGGATTGGTTTCAAACAGATGGCGACGCACAGGAGCCAGACCGGTTCGGACGGTCTCTTCCAGCTTCCCCCAATTCGTCCATTCCGAATCGTGAAGCATCAGAAGGTGGCCGACATAGTCCGGACTGGTTTTCACCAGATGCTTCCTGGCGACACCGGTATTCGCAACGCGACCCTCCTGTTTCGTTAAAACGCGCATCGCAACCAGGGCATTGACGAGCAGACTCAACGCCCGTTCATTGAGAGACAATCGCCGGGCCAGACCGGCGGGAGAGTCAACGCCACCATCCAGGGCCGAAAAAAGATCCAGCTTCACCGCCGTAAGGAGAATTTTCGTCTCCCAGTAGTACCCCGTCTGAAAGATGTCGGCAAGAGACAGATCCCGAGGCACAATAGATCCTTCGCATGATCGATGCGAGCAGCCAAGACCGGTTCAAGAGGTGATAGTAGCGGGGTGAAACCTGTGAACGCAAGGGAAGAACGGGGGATGGCCACGAAGCACAAAAGGGCAGCAATGGCTCACCATTGCTGCCCTTGGCATTGTCTTCACAACGACGAAGTCTCTGACTCGTCACATTGTAAACTTCTTCTTCTTTTTGATATCAAAGTTGACGTTCACGGTTGAGCCATCTTTGACTTCCACATCCATCGTCACGTTCCCGGCCACCGGATGCCAGGCCAGGATCTTGTGCTTGCCCGCAGGGACATCGGTAATTTCAAACGACCCGTCACCGCCAGACATACCAAAATGCTGGTTGCTCACGGGTAAAAACCAGGATTGCATAAATTCATGCTGGTCACATTGCAACCGAAGCACTGAACCCCTTTTGGCCATACGCATCTTGATTTTCTTGTTAAGTTTATCGCCTTTTTGGGCCAAACCGATATTGAACAAGGTCGAGGATTTCGCCCCAAGCACGTCAAAGCTATGCGGGTTATGCAACACCCCATCTTTGGACTTGGGATCACTGGCGTCCGCATCGGTATTCTCCACAATGAAGTTCCCCTTGTTCACCAACACGCCGGTAAAGGGCAGGAACTCGCACAGCTTGGCAATCACTTTGGGCGTATGCTTGAAGCCTTTATCCTTCATCCCGCGCACGGACACGATGGCATTTTTCAAGCCCTTGTTCGCGCCCACTTCGACTTCCTTGAGCAAACGCGTGTCGTCACCTTTTTTGCTGGGATTCTTTTTGCAAAACGCCGGATTGGGGAATTTGGAAAAGGCAAATTCTTTCGGCGGAATAGGTTTGCCGGAATATGTGATGGTGCCTTTAATGGTTCCACCAGCCTGCACCATCAGCGGCATGGCCAGCAACAACCCGGCAAGCAACACAGACACGGTATGCCATTGACGATTCCTCATAATCTCTCCTCCTTGCAAATGATCTTGAGAATAATGGCCGTTTGATTCGGGGGGAATATCACCTGACAGCGTTTCGCTCCCTGACCGCCTCACCTACACAGCACTGCCGTGGACAAGACATTCTTCAGCGTCACGTGCTTTTATTTATAACAACATGCCATACGGGTGTCAAGTCGCACATTCCGGGTTGGCCATGCGGCCCAACGATCAACCTCATGGCCTGCCCTGTGCCCGCGTCGACGGGGAACGCGGGGGCCGCGCCAAAGCCCCCGTTCACCGGGTCATACTGCCGCTTCATGGCGTCAAGCCATTGACCAAGCATCGCCGGGTGAATGGGCCCGTGATGCGGCACACGCGCGCGCTGGGCAGCTTCCACCCGTGCCCACACCCTGGCGGCTCGTTCCGTCATCGCGCGCTTGTCTTCCCGATACACCGTATCGGCGGCGCGTAGCGCTTCCATGATGTTTTCGGACATCAGGAAATTCTCCCGAAACAGGATTTCTCCGGAAGGGAGCAGGATGCTGGTGGTCGGCCACCCGCCATGTTTATACCGAACCGTCATGTCCGGATGTTGATCGGCGTCAACCCTGATGGGAATAAATCCGGCATGCAGCCGCGCCACAACCCGGGGATCACGGTATGTGGTCGCCTCCATCACGTGGCAGGCATGACACCACACCGCCGTGAGATCAAGCAGGATCAGCTTGTCTTCAGCATGAGCACGCTCAAACGCCTTGACGCCCCATGGCAACCATTGGAGGGGTGAGGCATCCGCGACAGATTCCGTGTTGGCGAGCGCCGGCGTCGACAGGACCGCACATCCCGCCATCCACACGCACAGGACAGGATGGAGGATTCGTTGCATTCGACGACCATCGTGCATGCCGGAACGAAGCATAACCGCGCTTTCTCACGAAAGACCGTCGCCCGCTCACAGGGAACGCGGTCAAGTCATGGAACGGGATTCAGCGCTCTGACGGAACGGACAGGATACGCGCCAGCGCGCCTGCCGCCGTGGCCCGCACGGATTCATTCGCATCACGCATCAGTGTTGTGAGATGCGGAATAAGCTTGCGTCCGCCGACCCGGCCCAGCGATCTGACGGCTGAAATGCGGGGTTTGGAAACAGGGTCTTCAAGCAAGATTAATAACGGGGCCACGACATCACGGGCGCGGCCGTGGCCCAACGCTTTCGCCACGGATGATCGCAGGCCCGGATTGTGCTGCTCCATTAACTCCCGCACGGTCCCGGCCACCACGCGAAACGGGCTGTGTAATTGCAGTAATCCCGCGACCGCCGCCGCCCGAACCCCCTTGTTGGCGTCACGCAAGGCCAGTGTCAATGCCGACCGGGCCTGTTCAGCCTCAAACCGACCCAACGTCACGGCCACCACGCTTCGGACAGCCGGGACGGGTTCAGACAAGGCGGCAATCAATGGCGGGATGCCTTCCGCAAGACCAAGCTTGCCCAGCGACGCCGCCGCCGCCGCTCGAATGGACGGCTGTGTATCGCGAAGCCCCTGCGTGAGCAACGGCAACCCTCTCGGGTCCCCCATGTCGCCCAGCATGCGCAACGCCGCCCCCCGTTCATACCCCTCGGCCACCGTGGCCGCCCGCTCCACGTTCTGCCAGTATTCGTGTTGTCCCAGTTGATATAACGCCGCTGCGGCCGCGACTTTCACGATTGTTTGCTCATCCTTGAGCAGCGGGGTGATCAGGGGCACAGCCGAGACATCACCGGACCGACCGAGGACGTTGAGCACCGTCACCTGCACCAACCCCGCTTGATCGTTGAGGGCCTTCCGAAACACGGCCGAATGTCGCCCAACCGGAAATTTCCCCATGCCCTCGGCCACCAACACCCGGATCATGCCGGATCCGTCACGAAGCCCGTCGTAAAAATAGGGAACGACATCATCGGAAGACACTTCCTTTAACGCCGAATAGGCCGCCCCTCTCACCTGAACCCGCATATCCGACCGCAAAGGCAGAATGCTGTGCAGGGCAAGCTCTCGCAGGAGCCGGTCATCCTCCCGTCCGGTGGCGTCAACGAAGCGATCATAAGCTTCAAGCCCTTCGGCGGTTTTTCCAAGGCGCACCAGGCTCAACATGTGCAACCGGCAAAAGGCTCGAAACAAGACGGGATCGCCAAGGAGAGGCTCAACGAACACAATCGTCCTGGAGAAATCGCCTTGCGCAAACGCCTGTTCCGCAAGGCGAAGCGTCTGCTCGGACGACGTGTCGGCGTTGACCGCAACAGTCACGCCCATCAACCCAACGCCACAGGCCGCTCCCACCAACACCCGCACCCATGCCATCCCCCGCAGCTTCATTTAGTCTTCACGCGTCTGTGTGTGGGTCGCCTGGATTATGCGATAGCCCAACGGGGTTTCAAAAAAATACTCCGGTTGTCTGGAGAGAATGACTCGATCATATTCAACCGACCAGTCCCGATCCTGGCTCACCAATTTGAGCAACACCCGTCGTGGTTCATCAACCCACGCATAATACCGCTCCCGACGATCGTGACGATCAACAACCACTTCATACAACACCGCCTCCCGGGCGCCAACCAGCGCCGCGCCGATCCTCGTCCTCGACGTCTCACCTTCCAGCGTCACGGACAGGGGCAGCACGTCATCAGGAGTTAACGGAACTTCCACAACCATACGTCGCTGCGACAGGACGTACCACACGCACTGTTGATCCAGCCGGACAATCGTCACCGTCGCATAGCCCAAATCCGTGTTGATCCCCCCGCGATGTTCAATGCGATACCGATCACCTTTCACAAACAACTGTGCCCGGGAGGTGTTCCCACCGGTGCGCCACGTGAGACGGGCTGAAAAGTCCCGGCCATGTCCCGCCTGAAGGCCGGAGGGCTCAACAGCATACGCCGGAGCATCAGCAAGACTGAAGAGCAGCATGGAGAACACACAGGGGACAACAGGAACCAGTCCACGCCGCCCCGCTTGGATTACACGGGGGAAGGTGGCCACCATCACATTATTGTCGCTCAAGAAGGGGAACGATCGTCACGGGTCGCCCCAACGCCGCAGGCGTAAATCGTGGAGGCGTGCGCACCGTGAGCACCGTCTTCCGGCGTCCGGGCGCGGGAAGCGGCACATCAACCGTGAGTGTGCGGCCCGGCTCAATGGTCACGTGTTGCTTCACAACCCGCTTCATGCCCGGGTGCCACGCATGAAGGTCATAATCGCCAGGGGGCACGTCGGCAAGGGAAAACCGCCCGCGTGCATCCGTCAGCACATAGTACGGATTCTCCACGGCAATCGCCCAGCTTTCCATATAGGCATGAAAACCGCATTGCATGACAAACGTTCGGCGTTGTTTGCTCAACTGGAACTGTCGCACCAGAGACGCGCCGGGCTGATGATTATGCCTCGCATGCAAGTTGCCCCGCTGATGTTCCCGGTTAAAGGGAAGCGGGGAGTTAAACAGCACGCGCGTCCCCGTCACGGCCGACGTTTCATAGGCTTGAATATCATGCATCACGGGGTCCATGTTCACCACTTCAATGCCATGTCCGCTTCGCACAACCGTGGTGAACGGCAGAAACCGACAGTCTCGCGCCTCAATGCGAGGCACGGACACGGCAAAGGGCTTGCCGGCCTGGACGCCGTCCAGAAAGACCACAACGTCCTTGACCTGCCCCTGCTCATTGACGAAAAAATCCCGAAGCAGTCGCCACCCGTTGCCGTTGGATATGCGCCCGCAATATTCAGGGTCCGGAAATGTCACCAGATTATAGGCCTTGGGATCCGGCACGGGGCCGGCAAGCGTAATCGTTCCCTGTACCCGTCCCCCATTGATGACGTCGCGAACTTCATAGCCCCACACCACGCTGTTCGCCGTCAAGAACACGACGCAGAAGAAGATCGCGACAAATGGATTTGTCATGACATGCGTTTCGTCAAGGACGCTGCAGCCGAACAGACGGAATAATTTCAACGCCTTCCCCCAGCAATTCCAGGCCAAAGTGAGGATTGTCCTGCATTTCATGCACACTTCGGCGTCCCGCAATGGGCGTATAGGCAAAATGAGCGACGCTCGTCCGCCCCGCTGTCACGGTGACGGGCTGCTCCAGATATTGTTTCATGCCGGCGTGCCAGACGGTCAGCCGATAGTCCCCGGGTGGCACATCCGTTATTGCAAATGCGCCATCGGCCCTGGTGATGGCATAGTAAGGATTATCAACCACGACTCCCCAGGAAAACATATAGGGATGAAACCCGCATTGCATCACAAAAAGGTCTCTTCCTTTCTTGAGATGAATCTGTTGCACCATTGGCGTTCCCGGCAAATGCCGATGGCTGTTCAACATCCCCAGCATCGTATGGAAAGCATTCATGGGCAACGGACGATTAAACAAAATCCGTGCACCCCGTGCGCGCGCCGTCTGATAGCCCTGAATATCGTGCTCAACGGGATCCATGTTCACCACCGTGATTTCATCCCGGTCTCGCACCACGTTCACAAACGGCAGAAAATCGCAGTCCACCGCCTCAATGCGCACTTTGGGCAAGACAAAAGGCTTCCCTTGTTCAATACCCTTGAGCATCACCACGGCATCTTTCAGGCTGCCGCCGGGTCCCACGAGAAAATCTTCGACAATTCGCCACCCGGTGCCCGTGGAAATCCGTCCGCAATACTTCGCATCGGGGATGGTCACCAGATTGAAGGCCATGGCCCTTGGTCTCTCCCCGATGATCGTCACGTCACCTGTGATCGTACCGCCGTTGGAAATCGCAATTTCCTCATACGCCCATCCTGGTGCAACCGACAACACCATTCCGAGGGCGACCCACAGCCACCCGGTCGTGGCAGGCTTCCGGCCACGCTCCAGCAACATTCCCGCCATGTTCATGATTGTGTGCATGTCCAGCCCCCGATATCCTCCCATCAGACAACCACTCGCGTATCAAAAAAAACGGGGAAGCCGAGCATCGGCTCCCCCGTCCTTCTCACCACAATCCCTTCTCCAACCCGTCGTTATTGAAACGAGACTGGTTTGACACTGCCCTCTGAAGACCGGGGGATTCCCGCTTCCTTGACGCCCGGGGCCACCCCCCGAAGCGGAAGAATGCTCTGGTCATTTTTGGACAGCACCCGGAAGTATCCCCATTGCCCCGACTGCGAGTAAGGCAGGCGCGCATTGCTGTACACGTAATCACCCGGCAGGGCATACGGACCGCCCGCCGCGGGAATAAAGACGTCAATGCCTTCAGAACCCGAAAATTCCACGACGCTGATCTGGTCGGCGCCCTGCATAAACGGTTCAATCGGCCACTCATGTTTTTCAAGAGTAAACATGCCATTCTGCTCATTGCTGGCGCCAAAGACATGAATCCTCACCGGATCGCCCGCATGAGCCTCAATAAGCGGCGTCACCGGATCCTGCGGATCATCAACCTGACACGGCTGGAACATCCGACCCAGCGAACACCCGAGTTCTTCACGATACAAATAAGGTTCGTTGCGGTAATTGACCCCGATGAGTCCGGCCACGTTCTGGACATAGGGCATAAAGCTGGTGCCAATGATATTATCTTCATCCTGGAAATACAGGGACACGTCACGATAATTGGCCCGATACTCATTGCCGGGAATCGTCCGGTCCACAATGACATCGGCCATCCAGCTGTTCTTCAGGGAAATATCCGCCCCGGTCTTCGGGTCACGATACTGTGAGCCCCTGGGGCCGATCACAATCCCGCCAAACAACCCGTTTCGCGGATTCAGGGCCACGTTCCCCCAGTCCCACACCAGGGATTGCGTTTCGCCAGTGGAGGGATCCGCATAATAGGTGTAGAGTCGGCTCTCCCCTGGAGCCACGGTTTGATCGCCGGCATTCCTGCCAAGGTTGACGCCTTGAGAATCCGTGGGATCAAACGCCAGCGAAAAGGCGGAAAACGACGCCCGGCTCTCCTTCATGTTGTTGGTGAGTTTCACTTTCAGACAATCACCGACATTCGCCCGCAAGGTCAGCGGCATGGGCTGGAATTCTCCGGAGACCTTGGCCGCTTCTTCTTCCAGGATATAAATTTTGGCATCCGGATTGCGCACGGCAATGGTTCGCTCAAAGTCCACCTCAATGGCTTCCTCCACATTGGGATTGAAGGCCATTTGCGGATAATCAATCGCCGCAACGTTGAAATGTTTCACCGGAGCATCGGGGGGGCACAGCGGCAGAGGCTTCTTGATGCCGGGGCCGCCGAAACCGGCATTCGGCAAGGGTTGCAAATCGGGCACGAGGTTCTCCATGACCCGGATCATCCCCCAGGACCCCTCGGACAGCTTTGAGCTCCGGCCATTGAAGTACATGTAATCTCCGGGCTGCAGCCTCGGCCCGCCAGCCTGCGGCACCACCAGGTCATAGCGTTCGGCAATGCCGATATGAATGGAGTTTTTGCGATTGGCGTCACCGGCATACCGCTCGGTCAGGAAGTTGTGACCCGACATGGTAAAGACGTTGCTTTCGTTCATCGTCACATCAACCAACCGAATGACAATGGCATCACCCAGATAGGCCCGCAGCATGGCCGTACTCGGGTCCCCGTGGATGGCGCTGCTGAAAATCTGCGAAGGCTCGGCGTTATTGGCCAACCGCTGCGCAAAGGGTTCGGCCCGGAAATTCAAGGCTCCACCCGTCGTATGCGTCCCACCGTTGAGAAACGGCATCGGCGTCATCTTAATTGACTCATTCGGCGGCATTTGGAACGACACCGTCCGTCCAGCTTCCAACGCGACTTCAATCGGTTGACCGGGAGGATTCCCGGCCGTCACCACGTTAACCGTGTGAGGCACGGTATCCATAATCTGCACCATCAATTCACGGAAGCTTCCGCTTACGCCATAGCCCACAGGCTCCACCGTGTGAATATCCATCACGGGGCCGGTCCGTTTGGCCTCACCCGTCACCGGATCATGCCACGTGGACCCAAAGGGCTCAATCAGGAGCGAACACACCGCGCCATGCGGCCACGTCGTCCCGCCAAACGCATGATCATGACAGAACACGGACCCGACGTCCGCATCCGCCCAGAACCGTTGACGCACGAATTCAACCGTCACGATATCCCCGACGGGGTGCGCATGTCTCAGCGGCTGCTTCAAGGTGAGCGTCTGCGCCTTCGGATCAATGCCGACAATGCGTTGCACTTCCGATCCCCCGACGTTATCGGCGCCGACAAGCAGCACGGTGCCGACATGATACTGCCCGGCATTCGTGACGTGAATGGTCCGAGCGCCCGGCGTGGCCGCTTTGGTGAATTTGGCGTTCATGGGCAACGGCAATCCCTTGTCCGTTTTCTTTTCGAATTGCGTAAAGGGCCGGACGGACTGCTCATAGGAGAAGCCGCTAATCACGCCATCGGATGCCTGATTGTCGAATTGGATAAAATGGAAGTGGGTATTAATCTTTGAAGACTGAAAATTGGTAAAGTCATCGTCAAGCCATTCGCTCGTCAAAATCCAGTCCATACAATCATAAATGTTCGCGCGAAACACCAGCGGCACTTTCAAATCATTGTCCTTCCGAATCGCTTCTTCTTCATCATGCACCACATACAACAACCCGTTCGGATCAACAATGGCGGCCTGCTCCCCCTGGGCCGCCGACAACTCAATCGGCAGCTTGATGAAATGGACATTGTATTTTTGCGAACCCGCCCGGTCCGGACACAGGCTCCAACGACCATTCTCGCCCGGCCGGGCCGGCTCCACCGACGGCTGGCCATCGTCATCCAAATGAATCATTTCCAACCATGGCGCGGGATTCCGATCCGGTGAAAACGGCACCCGCTTTCCAAAGTGAGGCGTCACCCACGGCCACGCAACCTTTCCCGTCCCTGGCTCAAACCAGATCGCCCGTCGCTTGCCGGGTTCATACCCCTGCCACTCCGGATGGTATTTGGGATTTTCGATCGTGCTTTCCTTCTCACTCATCGCACGATTGCCGTCCCACACCCAATCAATCACGGTCGCGTCATAGGATTTAATTTGACCAACCTCATCCTCCACATGACCGGGAAGCCCGCGCGTCGGCAATTGCATTTCCACCCAATCGTAAATCCGCACCACGGCGGGATCGGCTTTCCAATTGGTTTTTTGGCTGTTCTCGACGATCGTGAACCGTTTGCCAAACCAGTCAACGGTGGTCCCCACCAGGTGGTCGGACATCACCGGCCTGGCAATACGCCCCAGACGATCCGGCAACTCACGCAACGGAGGCATCACATCGTTTTGGATGCCGGGAGCTTGCATGGTGTTGTACACCCGCCAGTAGCCCCACATACCGGCCACGTAATGATGCGCCACGTGGCAATGGAATAAAAAGTCACCGGCCAGATATTGACACAACCCCGATCCGCATTCGGTTTCCAGATCAATCGCTTCAGACGGCCCAATCACCTCCACGTCAACCCGGTCTGATTTGGCGCGAATGAGCGGATATTTCACAGGCCCGTTCTGCCCCTTATGCCACATGGGCATCTGATCAACCGCTCGCGGGCTTCGGGCCCATCGAATGGCACCGCCATGGGGATGATGGGAATGGAACACTTCGGACCCGCCGTGCACCAGGCGAAACTTGGCCGGATCCCCCAGATAACTCCGTGGAATCGTCGGGGCCGCGTCACCGAACGTGTACGCGCTATACGCCATGGATTCGTCTTCAAACCCAAAGTACTCATGCTGCACGTGCATATTGTTGATGCCAAACGGTTCACTCCGGTAGTTCAATGCCCTGGCCCCGGGCCGATAGGCATCGGTTAACGGATCACGCTGCGGAAGGAAATCTCCATGTCGGTTCACGGGCCGGAAGGCTTCATCGCCCACTTCATGGTAAATCAACACAAATTCCCGGAAGTCAGGCCCCTGGCCATTCTGAATGATAGCCTGCCAGCCACTGGGCATCTTCCCGGCGGGCCCCAGTCCCAGCGGGTCCAGATATTCCGAACCCGCCGGTTCCACCACGAACACCCCGAACAGACCCATGACCGTCAACTCACGGTCATTACTGTAGCTGTGGAATTGTCGGCCGCCTTCCTGCGTGGCGGGGTGGATATACCACTCCATCTGCACGGGGGGCGCGGCAGTGCAATTTTCCTCACAATCCTCGTCAGGGCCGTAGGCAATGGCATCGGGATTCGTCGTCGTCGCGGGCTGGCCGGTTTTGCTGACCACCATGCTGGACCCGTTGATGTGGAGACTGACATCTTCGCCAAATTCCAACTGGTTGCGCAGGGTGATTTTCACGCAATCGCCCTGATTGCCGCGAATCACCAGCGGTTGAATGTATTGACCCTGAATGCCGTTTTTCACGGCGCCGGGGTCGCTGTAGCCTTCCCTGTGCTCCTCACCGGCCTCGTTGTCCAGATTTTCTTTCGCCTCGGCATGATATTCTTCCGGCTCGCGCGCCTCGGCATTTTTGGCCTCTTCTTCACGCACCTTCTCGATATTCTCGTTCAGGACGTACATATAGCCGGGATAATAATCCAGCCATTGATTCAACGTAATTTCCACATTGATCGCCGACACGTCGTACTGTCGGACGGGAGCCGCCGCCGGACATTTTCCGCCGCCGTTCATGGAGACCGGTTCAATGTCGGCTTCGGAAGACAGCAGGTAGTTCCCTTTCCCCGCGCCGTACTGATGCATCATGGACATCGCGTCAAATCCGCCCGAGCCGGAAGCCTCCGCTTCATGCTCCATTTGCCGCATCATCCGCTCATGCTGCCGCTCAACAAGCGCGGCGCGTTCAGGGCGTCCTTCCTGGGCATCTTCGACAATCGTCTGCCCTTTCAGGCGCTCGGCCCATGCCGGACTCTGATGATTCATTCCGGTCGCATGGAGCAAGGGTTGCGCCACATGATCTTCGGCCCCCGCCATGGATAACGGCAGCACAAGGCACGCGAGAGCAAGTGGCTTCATGGAAAAACGATTAAAGCGAAACATAGGACTGGCCTCCTTGATTCTTAACGACCAAGTTCAACATTGAAGTAGGCATCTCACTGTAATTTGTTAACAATTTTCATTTCCAATAGTAAGATGAATCACGTTCTCCATTCTCTCGCAAGTATTTATTTGTTTCTTGTTGCCCATCTAGAGGGCTATTCCATGGAGCAAATACATCATCTTCTAGCAGAGCATCGTTCCAAGGAGCAAAAGGGTCATCCTTCCCAAAGGGATCGTTCCAAGGAGCAGAAAAATCGTCATTTTCAAATTTGTTGTCATAGAGATTGCCGGATTCATCGACATATGTGCCGTCATCCAATTCGGTGCGTTCGGCAAGCACATTGCTTGCACATGATGCGAGCAACAAACATAACAAAATTTTCCCAAGTTTCATTTTTTCTCCTGATCACACGGCTAGAGAACTTTTCACATAAAGGAAAGAAGAGCAGTTTGAACATGAGGAAATAATCTCAAGCAACACAGTTCATTATCATCAGTTATCTGCGGTCAACATAAGGAACTAAGCTACCTAAAACCACTTGAAAGTGTCAAGCGTCTTTGGAACTTCATGGTTACATGTCTGACGCTTATCCACAGCAGAGTTGGTGCGATAGCAACTACAGCCAATGAAAGGCATTGTCATGTGTTTTCATTTTCTCCATTTTCTTCCAGCAAGCATACTTCTCGTTTTTGCATTACGCTTGATATTTTTTGGGCAGGGTTGATTAATTTCCTAACGTTGTCTTGAATTTCCCTTGTAGTGAAGTTGTTATTTTTCATTATGCCTACTTGTTTCGCAAGCAAATCTGCCTCTTGATCGGCGACTTCTACTCTGTTAATTGCATCTTGATGTTGCATGGCTTGTTTTCTTTCCTGTTTTTCAAGTGAATTCCGATACCCAATATCCTTTATAAGATCGCGAAGTTGTCCAATAATCTTGTCTAATCCTGTCAGGCTAAACAGGGCTGGAGAATGAATTTTTATGTGGTCAACTGACAACTGCTTTTCATCGGGCACACGGGAAAGAGAATTATCAAGGATACTGGAAAGTCTAGCCTTGTTTCCATGTTTTAACTCATCAATTACATAGAGTCTGTTGTATAAAACATTCAGACTATGAAAGAAGACATGGAGGTCCGTGACTGTCCAATTCCCCTGAGACGAAAATTTTATCGTTGCCATAGCTTATTGTTTAAATCACAATCACTACTGAACGTTTTTCAAAGTATAATTGCACAACCTAATATTGAAATTCAGCAAAAATCACTCAAAAACCGCGGACCAACAATCTATGATTGTCTATATTTTAAGGCTTCACAAAAAACATGCACCAACTGAATGAGTTATGGCTTCCCCTCTCACGCCCGCCTCTGCCCCGTTTCAGACCGCACACAGCGCTGAAACGCTTCGCCCATCGCCTGCGTCACGGGTCCCGGGGTTCCAGCACCCACCGGCACGCTGTTCAACCGGACCACGGGCAACACTTCAATAGTCGTGCCAATCAGAAACAGCTCATCAGCCTGCGACAATTCCTCCTCACGAACGGCTCGTTCATCTATGGCGATGCCGTGTGTTCGCGCCAGTTCCAACACGACAGCCCGCGTGACACCGGCCAGCAATCGGTCGCTCAAGGACGGGGTGATGATGCCCCCGTGATTGACCAGACACACGTTACTGGTGGCGCCTTCGGTCACCACCCCGTCCCTGACCAGAATCGCTTCAAAGGCGCCGGCCTCGTTCGCGGCCTGTTTGGCCAGGAGATTCGGCAGCAAATTCAGACTTTTGATAGAGCATCGGGCCCACCGCAAATCCGGAAGCGTGATGGCGCACACCCCATGCTGTTGATGGGACGCCTCAATCCCGGCCAGCTCCCGAAACGTCATCACGAACGTGGGACGCACCGAACACGGAAAGAGATGCGCCCTCGGCGCCGCCCCACGGGTCAACTGGATGTAGACCTTGCCGTCACCGCACTGACTCCGTGCGATGCCTTCCCGGATCAACGCCTCCCATTCCGTGCTGGAAAGCGGACACGGGAGGGCAATGGCTTGCGCGCTTCGCTCAAATCGCACGAAATGATCATGGGGCCGGAAGGGCACGCCGCGATACACCCGAATCACTTCATAGACGCCGTCACCAAATTGGAACCCTCGATCCTCAATCGAGATTGTCGCCTCTTCAAGGGGAAGAAAGTGTCCGTTCAAATACGCGAGACCAGGCATGGGAACACCGTCACGTCAGTCAGGAATCCCGCTCCCGAACGTGGATCAGAAACACCCGTCGGGCTTCGGCGGTAAATTTCCAGGCCATCCGCTTATGAAATTCCAATCGGTGCGTGCCGGGCCGGCGCGGCTCAAAGGCAAACCGACGGTTGCCGGATTCCACCGCATTATTACTGGTGGTGCACACAAAATCATCCTCCGTCAGCGCCAGGTGGCTCGCATCATAGACGGGCACCCATTGTTCGCCCCGTGTGCGATCCTCCCAGAGCGTCACGGTCAAGGGAACGCCAACCGTGGCATCAAGACCTTTCACATCAGACTGTTGCGCGTCCATTCGCGTCTCCGATCAGACTCTCCTCCGACTCAACGTTGCCGGAACAAAAAACATCTCCCGCCCTCACGGCATGCATGGGGAACAACGCCATGCCTGCCCAGGAAGGCCCGAAAAAGAAAAGGCGGTCTCCTGCGTTATAGCTCCCGGCACAAGGACCGGATAAACACCTCGCCATCCTGAACCCGTACATCATAGCTGGCGACGCAATACCCCCCGCCATCCGTCCCAAAACCCGTGCGAACGTCAAATTGGAGATCATGCCAGGGACACCCGACCACGTATCCTTTCAGCTTCCCTTTGGTGAGCGGTCCGCCTTCATGCGGACAGATATTATTGATCGCGAAAAAATGTCCGGAGACATGAAAGAGCGCAATGGTTTTGTTCTTCACCCTGACGGCTTTGGATGTTCCATCGGGAAAATCTTCCACGTGGCCAATGCACACAAAATCGTCTGATAACAGGGGTTCCATAATCACCCGACGCCGGCTGTATGCTGAACGCGGGCCCTCCTTTCGTCACGCCACAACCCGTGATGGATCATGGCGCCGTTCACATCCGCAGGGCAAAGACGAGTTCCTGCCCCACCGAAACCTTCGCGCGGTCAACAAATCCGCTATTCGCCGCCAGTACGTACCGCGCCCGTTCGGGAGGCGGCCCATACCGCTCGCAGGGATCACGCACGCAGGGCACGGCGGTCTCCACGATATGGACGATGTGCTTGCTTTCATTGATCCATATCAAATCAACATTAAACTGGTACTGCTTGGTCCAGATCTGATGCAGATCGGACTGGTCAAACAGAAACAACATGCCCTGGCCGTCCGGAAGCGCCTCCCGGAAGGCCAATCCAAACAATAACTTTTCCGGCGTCTCGGCGACTTCCGCCTCAAGTGTGACCTCGCCGGGGAAACGGACGACAATGACGCCCGTGTCGGTGGGGGCATTAAACAACATCGCCCCGGAAATCAACAAAACCGACATAAGCGCCAGAAACAGGAGGCGCTTCTTCGTACGCGGGGATGATGTGTTTCCCGATGAGGGCATCTTATGCGAAGTCATGGGACATCACGACAGGTTTGCGAAACGCGACGAATGGCCGGGACAGCGGGTGGTCACGCCAGCCCCGCAGACCTCGGCGCGATACCGACATGATTGAGAACACCCGGCGGCTTTTCATCTCACGGCAGGGTATCGCCAACGGGGCAACGCACCCGGCGCACTCGCCACTATTTACCATTTAACCGATATCATTTATAGTATTCTTACCAAAGAGAGTGTTCCGTCTATCCGCTCACCTTCGCCAGGGAGGCTGTACGATGACAAAAATGACGCTCCTGTGTTGCCTGTGCATGGCCTTGTCCCTCTCGTGTGCCATGTCGGCGTCCGCTTCATCGCCCGTCGTGCCAGTCGTCATTGACCATTTTGTTGCCAACCTGTTCCCCAAAGCCAGACACTACTTCTGGGTCGTGAATGCCACACAGGCAGACACGCAACGAGAAATAATCGTTGACCTCAATACCTTTGTCACGCCAGAGGAAGGGGACACCCCCGTTGAAAACCGATTTTTACTTCTGATCCTCGACGGGGCAGTGTCCGCGGCACAGAATATCCCTGTCAACGCCACGGTTGATTGCGGAAAAGACGAAGAAGTGTAACCCTGGCATCAGCACTCAAAAAAAAGCCCCGTTCCCAAATCCGGAACGGGGCTTTTGCGCATTGTCCACTGCTCACATTCAAAAAACCGGGAGTCAAACCCGTTACTTCAAAATCAGGAGATACGAACCAAGATGAGCTTTATGCAACTGGCATTTGACCTTCATGCTGCCAGGAGCCGTCACGTACGTCAGGTCGCTCATCGGGATACCCACATACTTGGTTTCTCCGGGCTTCAACGTAATTTTGACCTGCAGTGATGTGGGACCGGCAAACGCCGAATCGGCAGAAAAGCTGAAGCCATGCACACCATCCAGCGCATTGGTGACCTTGATTAACACAGGCTGCCCTCTCCGTCCCCCGGTTCCCTGGTTTCGAAGATCCAGAATCGAGGTTCCGGGATACCATGCTTTTTTCCCGCCAATCTTTAAGGCGATGAATTCAAGATCAACATCAAGACTCTTAAAGGGTTGACCAACAACAGATCCGGTTGCAAGATCGCCAATCATAGCGCCACCGGACTGCAACGCGAACGCCACTGAAGAACCAGCCACCAGCAACGTGACACTCAAAAGGACGGATAGAAGCACCTTGTGCATTGCCGTACCTCCCCACTTATTAAAGGACGTTAATAAAAAGTGCCGTCGAAAAACCTCAAGGCTCCTTCAATTTTCAGACAATTCCAACATTCTCCCAACACAATGAGCGTTTCCTATAACATATGTCATCCTGTGACGCAAGGCAATTTTTGAGAGGGCAGGCAACAGGCATGGTGATTCAAGACAGCTTTTGGGGCAATGCCGACCTGGCCCCAGTACCCGAAAGGCCCCCGAAAGTCCCCCGAAAGTCCGATTGATCGCTTTTGCCATGGTTCGGACCCGCTCCACACTCACCCGTGTCCTGTCCCGCCGGAAGATCCGACCCTGTCCACAACACCCCATCCCGACACGCCGATAACCCCACCCGCCATCCGGCAAAGCCACGGGAACGCGCGAGGGGCCGGAGCCCGCAACGATAACAGGCATCGTTGTGGTACAATGGCCCGTCGCCTCCAGAGACTGGAGGCATCAATAAAATCCCGCAGGCTGCCATGAGGCCGTTATGAAATATCTCGCCCCCATCACGCTAAGCCTGCTCTTCCCCGCCCTCGTGCCCGTATCAAACATCCTGCCACAGGCCGCAGCGTTTTCAATTGAACAACCGAAGACCTTCAGCCATCACCCCTCACATCAACCCATTGCAGTCGTCATCAACACAGGAGCCATCACGGGCATTACCGGGGTCAACTTCTACTGGTACGGGGAACAGGAAGACATGGTCAAGACAATCGTCAGCGACAAACTGGCAACCGTGACAACCTCCCCGCCATTCGGCGTTGACCTGCATCCCCCCAGGGGGGCCATAGGCGCCTGGCGCCTGCTGGCGGTGGCCGAACAGCAAGGCCGGCACAACGACAGCGACGCATGGGCGGTCTTTGACGAAGTCCTCCTCCACATCCACCCCCATAGTCCATTGCACGCCATTGAATTTCAGACCGACAAACCGTTGAAATTTGGTCGCGCAGGCGCCGTGCGGGTGTATGATCAACTGGATTTTCTCGGCAAAACCATTGCCCTGCCGGTGGTGGGACGCTTTGCGGACGGAACGGTGCGGTCCATTCGCCGCGCGTCCACGGGAACAACATATCACGTCGACGATCCATCGGTTGTCACCATCAGTCCACAGGGACAGCTTCAGCTAACAGGCAATGGCAGCGCCACAGTCACCGTCCGCAATAGCGGATTGACGGGCACGCTGGACATCGTGGTGGAAGTCAATGCTGACCCAAACCAGCCGCCTCTTGCCGACCCGGGCCCCACCCAGACCATCGCGTCAAACAAAACCGTCGTCCTGAACGGCCTCAACAGCTACGACCCGGAAGGCGGCCCCCTCCAATACCATTGGGGTCAAATTCGAGGCCGTAAGGTCGCCCTCCTTGACCCCTCTGCCTCCCAGGCCAGTTTTTTAGCGCCTTTTGTGGTTGAACCCCGTCTCTTTCGATTTCAACTCAAAGTCACCGATACCCAGGGAGCCGACAGTCTGCCCGCATGGATTGATATTGTGGTGGAACCATAACAGACACGCCCCGCCCACCCCACCAACCAGACATGCGGCGGGACGCAGACGGGATACAAACAAACGCCGACTCCCGAGACAAGCGCCAGTCCGTCTGTTTGTATCCCAGACACCCACCTTGCCATGTGAAGATAGATTCCCGCTTTCGCGGGAATGACAGAAGGAGCGGGCATCCATCCTCTTACCAACCAGGCACCCAATATGCCACATCCCTCTTTCCGTCATTCCCGCGGAAGCGGGAATCCATCCTCTCGCGGTACGAACCGGGCACAGGGGTAACACTTGAAACCGGGCACCTTGGTAACAACTATGGTGGCACTTCACCCCATAGGAGCACGGCCATGCCCTGGAAACAAATGGATGCCCTGACAGTAAAGAGAAGACTTTATCCAGGACTGGCTCCGGCGCGGCTTTCCGATGCGTGGGCTGTGTGCAGTGGCTACGGGATTGCCCCCAAAACCGGCTACAAGTGGCTCAACCGCTTTCAGGCGCAAGGGATGAGCGGCTTGATGGATCACCCGCCGATGCGCCAGCGCCAAGCGCACCGGACCGCGCCGCCGGTGGTCAAGCAGATTCTGCACTATAAATATACCTGTCCGTTTTGGGGCCCCCGGACCATCCACCTGGCCCTCCAGCACCATCCTCCCGGAGGCCCGGTGCCCGAGGTCAGTACTATCGGGGAGATGCTCAAGCAGCACGGCTTGGTCAGACCCGCAGGCCGGACGCGAATCACACGAGCCCTGCCCGGTATCAGCGCGTTTGCAGAGGGACTACCGAGAGGAAGCGGACAAACTGTGACCGGCCTTCAGCCAGGCGTCAATCCCCGCGGCGGCTTTTCGGCCTTCGGCAATCGCCCAGACAATGAGTGAGGCTCCGCGCCTGGTATCGCCGGCGGCAAAGATCCCCGCCAGGCTGGTCATGCCATGATCGTCCGCCGCCACGTTCCCGCGCGCATCATAGCGCACGCCAAGGCTGTCGAGCAGCCCATGTCGTACCGGTCCCGTGAAGCCCATCGCCAGGAGCACCAAATCAACATCCATGTCAAACGCGGAGTCAGGCTTCGGGATGAATGCTCCACCTTCATTCGAAACCAGATGCGCATGCAATTTGCTCACCTGGCCGTGCTGCCCGGAAAATTTCGTTGTCGAGACACACCAGCGGCGATCACACCCCTCTTCGTGGGCATGGGAAGTGCGAAGCTGCATGGGCCACAACGGCCAGGGCGTGGACGCGGCGCGCTGGGAGGGTGGTTCAGGCAACAACTCAAACTGAAGCACCTCCTTGCACCCCTGGCGATGCACGGTGCCCAAACAGTCAGACCCGGTGTCACCGCCGCCAATAATCACGACCCGTTTATCTTTCGCCGTGATCCGCGCGCCCACCGGACTTTCCCCGGCATTCAGCTGATTTTGCTGCATGAGATACGGCATGGCAAAGTGGACACCCTCCAGCGCCCGGCCCTGCACCGGCAAATCACGCGCCTGCTCGGCCCCCAGCGCCAGACACACGGCATCAAACTGCCGGGTCAGCTCGGCGCCCGTCAGGGCCACGCCAACATTGACGTTGGTTTCGAACCGCACGCCTTCCGCCATCATCTGCTCCAGCCGGCGGTCAATGACCCACTTTTCCATTTTAAAATCCGGAATGCCATACCGCAGCAATCCGCCGATTCGATTTGTCTTTTCATACACGGTGACGCTGTGACCCGCACGGGCCAATTGCTGGGCGGCGGTCAGACCCGCCGGGCCTGATCCGACGATGGCCACGCGCTTGCCCGTGTGAGACACCGGCAGCACCGGCTCAATCCACCCGGCATCAAACCCGCGGTCAATGATGTTCCATTCAATCACGCGGATGGCGACAGGATCGGCATTGATGCCCAGCACACAAGACGACTCGCACGGCGCCGGGCACAACCGACCGGTGAATTCAGGAAAATTATTCGTGGCATGAAGCGCCTTGAGCGCATCCTTCCACCGTCCACGATGCGCCAGATCATTCCATTCAGGAATCAGATTCACCACCGGGCAGCCGTTCTCGCTCTGACAAAACGGCACGCCGCAATCCATACACCGTCCGCCCTGATTGCGCAGCTGCTCTTCGGGAAATGGCTCATACATTTCCTTCCAATCCAAGACCCGCAGTTCAACCGGACGGCGCACGGGGCCTTCCCGCCGATAATGTAAAAACCCGCGTGGGTCACCCACTGGCCGCTCCCTGTTTCCGGTGGACGGATTTTTTGGCCGCCGCCTTCCGTTCCGCCAGCACCCGCTTATAATCCAGGGGCATCACCTTCACAAACTGCTGAAGCATCCGGCTCCAGTCGTCCAACACCATCCGGGCTTTGCGACTTCCGGTATAGCGCACGTGCTGTTCAAGCATGGTGCGCAAGGTCTGCACGTCGTCGGCCACCGTCACCGTTTCCAGCTCCACCATGCCAAGGTTGCACCGGGAGTCAAATTTACCGTCTTCATTCAAGACATAGGCCTCACCGCCGGACATGCCGGCGGCAAAGTTGCGCCCGGTTGGGCCCAACACCACCACGACCCCGCCGGTCATATATTCACACCCGTGATCCCCCGTCCCTTCAATCACCGTGCGGACGCCGCTGTTTCGCACCGCAAACCGTTCGCCCGCCATCCCGTAAAAATAACACTCGCCACTCGTAGCGCCATACAGCGACGTATTCCCAATAAGAATCGTGTCTTCCGGTTGAAACGACACGCCGGGGGGCGGAGTCACAATAATTTTGCCGCCGGAGAGGCCCTTCCCCAGATAATCATTCGATTCACCTTCAAGACGCAGCGTTACCCCTTTGACCACAAAGGCGCCGAACGATTGACCGGCAGACCCCCTGAAGGTGATGGTAATGGTGTCGGGAGGCAGCCCTTCTTCCCCGTAGCGGCGCGCAAGACGACTGGACAGCAGTGTTCCGGTCGTGCGATCGGTGTTACAGATCGGCACATCCAGCGTCACCGGCTCCCCTCGCGCAATCGCCGGCTCGCAGCGTGTCACCAATTGACGGTCCAGCACCTGCTCCAACCCATGGTCTTGCGAGCGGACCTTGTGCGTCGCCACCTCGGGTCCGACGTCGGGCCTCCACAGCAAGGGCGTGAGATCCAATCCACTGGCCTTCCAATGGTCAACGGCGTGTTGCACCTTTAATTTGTCACTGCGCCCAATCATCTCCGAAAACGTTCGGAATCCCAACTGCGCCATGAGCTGTCGAACCTCTTCCGCCACGAAGAAAAAGAAATTCACCACATGCTCCGGCTGGCCCGTAAACCGCTCGCGCAGTTCGGGATCCTGGGTCGCGATGCCGACGGGACAGGTGTTGAGATGACACTTCCGCATCATGATGCAGCCTTCAACAATCAAGGGCGCGGTGGAAAATCCAAACTCCTCGGCGCCGAGCAGGGCCGCCACCATGACGTCGCGACCGGTCTTCATTTGTCCGTCTGTTTCCACCGTGATGCGCCCGCGAAGGTCATTGAGGATCAGCGTTTGATGGGTTTCCGCCAGACCCAGTTCCCAGGGCACCCCGGCGGACTTAATGGACGACAGGGCGGACGCCCCCGTGCCGCCGGCGTCACCGCTGATCAACACTTTGTCGGCATGGGCCTTGGCCACACCGGCGGCCACCGTGCCCACCCCCACTTCCGACACGAGCTTCACGGACACGGCCGCATCGGAATTCGCGTTTTTCAAATCAAAAATGAGTTGCGCCAAATCTTCAATCGAATAAATGTCATGATGCGGCGGCGGCGAAATCAGCCCCACGCCGGGCATCGAAAACCGCATCTTCGCAATGACGTCGTCGACTTTATGCCCGGGAAGCTGTCCCCCCTCCCCGGGTTTCGCGCCTTGCGCCATTTTAATTTGCAGTTCTTTCGCGTTGACCAAATAATGCGCGGTCACGCCAAAGCGCCCCGAGGCCACCTGCTTGATATACGAATTCTTTGAATCGCCGTTCGGCAGGGGGATGAAACGCGCCGCATCTTCCCCGCCTTCGCCCGTGTTGCTCTTGGCGCCGATCCGATTCATCGCCAGCGCCAGCGTTTCATGCGCTTCCTTGCTGATCGCGCCATACGACATCGCCCCGGCGGTAAACCGTCGCACGATGTCCCTGGCGGGTTCGACGTCTTCCAGCGGCAAGGGGTGCGGCAATCGCCGGAAGTCAAACAACCCGCGAAGATGTGTTCGATGGCGGGTTTCCTCATTCACCAGGCGCGCATAGTCCGCATAGGTGGCGGCATCGTTGCTGCTGGTCGCATGTTGCAGCTTCGTGATGGTCTCCGGATTCCAGGCGTGATGTTCACCCTGAATGCGGTAATGCACCTCGCCGCCAAAGTCCAGCATGCGAACGGGCACCGGGGCATACCCGCACTGATGGCGGCGCAACGACTCTTCGGCGATTTCCCGCATCCCGATCCCCTGAATGCGGGAGGCGGTGCCGGTGAAGTAGCGATCCACAAGTTGGCGATTCAGCCCAAGGGCTTCGAAAATTTGCGCCCCGCAATAGGACTGCACCGTTGAGATCCCCATTTTGGAAAAGATTTTGAGCAGGCCCTTGTTGACGGCTTTGATAAATTTTGCGGACGCGGTTTCCGCGTCAATCCCTTCCGGCAAATAGCCTTCAAGTTCCAAATCTTTATAGGTTTCAAACACCAGATAGGGATTCACCACCCCGGCGCCATAGCCGATCAGACACGCAAAATGATGCGTATCACGCGGCTCGCCAGTCTCAAGAATCAATCCGACTTCCGTGCGCGTGGCCTCCCGCACCAAATGATGATGGACCGCGGCAATGCCCAGCAAACTGGGAATCGGCGCCCAGGCCTGCTGCACGCCGCGATCACTCAAAATCAGAAACTTGGCGCCCTGCCGAATCGCCCGCGACGCATCCTGGCACAGTTGATCCACCGCCGCCCCCAGCCCGTCCGGGCCTTCGGACACACGGAACAACAGCGGCAACGTCTTGCTGACAAAATCGGGGTCTTCAATCTCCCGGAGTTTGCCCAGTTGCGCATTAGTCACAATCGGCTGCTGGACTTTAATGCGGCGACAGGCCTCCGGAATTTCAGCCGTCAGGTTGGGTTTCGGCCCGATATTCGTCACCAGCGACATGACCAACTGTTCCCGAATGGGATCAATGGGAGGATTGGTCACCTGCGCAAAGAGTTGCTTGAAATATTTCGGCAACAATTGCGGCCGATTGGACAACACCGCCAACGGAGTATCCGTCCCCATTGACGACACGGGCTCTTCGCCGTTGATCCCCATCGGCGACAACACCATTTTAATTTCCTCCACGGTGTAGCCGAACACTTGCTGGCGCTGGCGGAGGGTGGGGTGATCCGGTTGAGACACGTTCAACGGCTCCGGCAGTTCATCCAGCGACACGCGGCACTGCGTCAGCCAGGAGCGGTAGGGTTTGCTGGTGACAATCTGCGCCTTGATTTCCTCGTCGTCAATAATGCGGCCTTGCTCGGTATCCACCAAAAACATGCGGCCCGGCTGGAGACGGCCCTTGGCGCGGATGTGGTGCGGGGCAGCCGGCAACACGCCGGCCTCGGACGCCAGCACCACGACGTCATCCGTCGTGACCTGGTAGCGGCACGGCCGTAACCCGTTGCGGTCCAGCGTCGCCCCGATCTGTTTGCCATTCGTAAACGCGACAGCCGCCGGCCCGTCCCACGGTTCCATAATGGAAGCGTGATATTCATAAAACCCCCGTCGCTCCAAATTCATGTGAGGATTGCCGACCCACGGTTCCGGCATCAACATCATCATGACATGAGGCAGCGACCGACCGGCCAGCGAGAGAAATTCCACCGCATTATCAAGACAGGCGGAATCACTTTGCTCGTCATGGACAATGGGATAGAGCTTGTCGAGATCCGCGCCGAACAAATCGGACGCCAGGCGCCCCTGGCGCGCGCGCATCCAGTTGACATTGCCCCGCAAGGTATTGATTTCGCCGTTATGGACAAGATACCGATAGGGGTGAGCCAACGACCAGGCCGGGAAGGTGTTCGTGCTAAAGCGGGAATGCACAAGCGCCAACGCCGAGCGCATGCCGGCGTCAGCCAGGTCCGGAAAAAAGAGGCCGAGTTGTCCCGGCAGGAGCATGCCCTTATAGACAATCGTGTTGGACGATAAACTGCAAACATACACGTGCTCGCGTTCCCCCAGCGCGGATTCACGAATTGCCCGGGCCATGCGCTTCCGCACGATATACAACTTCCGCTCAAACTGCGCTTCATTGAGAATGTCGCGCGCAATGAAAAATTGCTGAATGGCGGGCAGGGTCTTTTGCGCAAGCGCGCCCACGTATTCAAGTTTCACCGGCACGTCGCGCCACCCCAAAAACCTCATCCCCTCTTCGCGCGTAATGGATTCAAAGAGGCCTTCGCATTGCCGACGAAGCGCTTCATCCTGCGGGAAGAACGCCATCCCCACCCCATAGCCGCCCGCTTCAGGCAGGAGAATCCCCCGGTCATGACAGACGCGTCCGAAAAACTCATGCGAGATTTGCAGCAGAATCCCCGCGCCGTCACCCGTACAGGGATCACACCCCTGCGCCCCGCGATGGTGCAAATTGTTCAAAACCCGCAAGGCTTTTTCGATAATATCGTGCGACTGACGGCCTTTGATGTTGGCCACAAAGCCAATGCCGCACGCATCCTTCTCAAAGCGAGGGTCATAGAGCCCTTGTGGGGGCGGAAAACCGCAGAGTGGCTGTTGATTACTCATGAAGGTTCAAGAAGACCGCAGTCCGCCGCGGCATCGCACATGTCGGGATGCACCGCCACGGCACGGTGACAGCCGCGCGCGGCCCGTCTCATCAACCCGGTCGCCGCACACATGACGAGACGCGAACGGGTCATTTGAAGCATGACCGGAACAAGGCGAAAATTACTGGATGCGAAAAAAGGTGTCAAGGAAGAACGCGGGAAACCCCGCTCCCATGCTTGCGTTCTGTCTCGCACGCATAACGCGGTCATGGCGCGAACCTCATGCGCTTATCTTGACAAACATCAGACCCTCCCCTAGGATCGCCCAATGGTCAATGGGCAACCGGCGACGCCACGTTCCCTCACAATGGATGCGGTGTGGGAAATCTACCATCAGGATCTGGAAGAGATTGAATCGCAAATCCGTCGCCACCTCAATGCCGACGCCCCGCTGATCAACGAAGTCGCCGCCCATATTCTCAATGGCGGCGGCAAACGCATTCGGCCCCTCCTGCTGACGCTCTGTTCCCGCCTCACAGGCTACGTCCCCAAAGATGACCTGGTGCTGGGCAGCCTCATTGAATTCATCCATACGGCGACGCTGCTCCATGACGACGTGCTGGACGAAGCCGCCCTCCGCCGGGGGCAATTCACCGCGCAACGCATTTGGGGCAATCGGGCCAGCATTCTGGTGGGCGACTATCTCTACTCACGGGCAATGCAGCAGATTGCCTCCTTTGAGAACCACGACATGAACACAACCATGGCCGTCGCCTGCCGGAAGATGGCCGAAGGAGAAATTCTGCAACTGGCCGCCAACCGGCAACCGCTTGTCCCCGAGTCGGATTATTTGCGGATTGTCGAATACAAAACCGGCGCCCTGGTGGGAGCCGCCTGTAAAGTCGGCGCCATTCGGGGCGGAACCTCTCCCCTGCAACAGGACGCGTTACATCAATTCGGATTATACCTGGGCATTGCCTTCCAACTCGCGGACGACCGGCTGGATTATACGGCCAACGACAAGCGTTTGGGGAAACCCCTCGGACAGGATTTGAAGCAGGGAATGGTCACCCTGCCGCTGATCCATTTACTGCAACATCTGCCGGGTGAGGACCGACAACGCCTGGTCACCACCATTGAAACCGGCACACTTGACGCGCAGCACCTGCTTCATCTCACGGCCCTGATGCATCACCATGGCTCGTTACAATACACCAAGAATCGTTCCCATGAATACATCCATGCCGCGCTGGTGAACCTTGAGACCTTTGAAGATTCCACGGCCAAGCGCGCCCTCACCGTCGTCGCCGATTACATGGTCAACCGGGATCGGTAATTCGTTCCCGTTCGCATCAGGGCCTCATCACCCCGACCGCGGCACGGCACGCGCGGCCGTCCCCCGCAACACCGCCAGACACGCCAGTCCCACGAGAATCCAGATGAGTTCGCGAATCCGGCGAACGAAGGCAAAGGCGATCCCCGTCATCTCGCCATACCCCAATCCCATCAGCAACACAAGATAGCCGCCGTCCTGCGCGCCCAGGCCGCCTGGAATAAACGACGTGGCGCCCTTGATCATGACGGCAATCGCGGCAATCGACAACGACGACAGCCATCCGGTCTCCGCGCCAAGGAAATACAAAATCGCATAGACTTCAAACAACTCCGTCACCCAGGCGACAAAGTACACGCCAAGCGACAAGGCAAACGCTTGACGGCGGTGCCGGTAAAAATTCCGAACCGTCCGGTCCAACTCCAATAACTGTGGCCGCCGGGCCTCAAGCCATCGCGACCGAATCCGACACATTGCCGCCAGCGTTAACAACCCCGTCCCGATGCCATATCGCTGGATCATCACCAACAGGAACGCGGCACAGGCCAGCATGCCCACACTGACCCATGCGGCCAGGATATGAGACACCCCGCCTCCCACCCCCCACCACAGCAGCCCGATCCCCAAGAGCATAAAGAGAATCTGTGCCAGCACCATGGTGGTCTTGGCCACCACCACGGACGAGAGCCCTTCAACCATGGGAACCTCGTATCGCGCCAGCAGATACGCCTTCAGGGGTTCACCGCCAAGCATGGCGGTCGGGGTGATCACGTTCATGGCTTCACCGGACATGCGCACCATAAACAGCCGGACAAACCCGACCCGACTCGCCCAGGGCCCCAGGGTCAGCCGCCATCCATACGTATCAAGACAGTACACCACCAGCAACGGGGTGAGAATAATACAGAACGGGACCACGCCAATGTGTTCAACCGTCCTCACGATGCGCCACGGGCCGACATGCCAGACCAGCCCGCCCAGCACAAGAAGCCCGACCGCGAGACAAAGGATTCTGATCATGGCCTGACCATGGAATGAACGCCGCACGCCACGGCGACGCACACGCCATGATGCGTGAGACGCACAGACGCGGCGTACACGTTACGCGGCATGCGCCCTGTGTGCGGGGCAACGCCTGACGCGGGAATCAGGATGCATAAGACCGCAGCGCTTGACGAAGGTTCCACACCATCAGGAAGGCAAACACACTGGCCCCCGCGGCCCCAAGCCATAAAAACCAGGGCAACGCGCCCAAACAGGCGCACACCATCACCACGACGGAAAAATCACGGTTGGCCACGCGTTCAAGCACAAAATCAAAGCGGGACCGGAGGGCGAGATTCAGCTGTCGCCAATGCCCGGCATGCGCCTTGATGGACCTGACCCGCTGCACGCCCCACAAGGCCACACCGTTGGCGACAATGGCCACGGCGCCGACAAGCAGCGGGAGGGGGCTGGCGTGCCAGACACCTTCCTGATACGCGCCCCAGGCAATCCCGGCAAAGATCGCCATATGCACAATGTTGTCCGCCACGATGTCCAGGGTCTGACCAAACGTGGATTCCGCAAACGTCAGGCGCGCCACGTCTCCATCGCAACAATCAAGAATCACCGCGACTTGAAACAGCACGGCCCCCACAAGACCCGTCTGATACGACCCCATGGCAAAACACGCCGCACCCAGGAGACCCAGCATCAGCGACAGCATGGTAATAACCGTGGGCGAACATCTCAATCGAAGAAAGAGTCGGCTGAACACCATGGAGAGCTTCCGATTGACATAGCGGTCCATCACCCCATCCATCTTGCCCTGCACATGTTGCAGCCCATGGAACAACATGCGCTCCGCGTGCCGCGGCCCGCCAGGCTTGCGGGTGTCTTGATACCCATGAGCGGAAGCGGACAACACCCGCACCGAGTCTTCCGCGGCGGCCCGCTCCAACGCCAGCCGAACCGGGCCTGCCTCCCCCGTTGCCGGCATTTGCCTTGTACCGGCTGCTCCGAAAAACCGAACCGGCACAACGACCAGATCAACGGCGGATGCCAGACCCTTGACGTCCTCTGCGGTGGCTTTCAGGTCGGAGGGACCGTGGTCGGCAAACACCACGCGCGGGACACGTCCGTCCCGATGATGAGGAGCAAACCGCCACCGCACACCCGGATTCGCAACCCACCCCCGTTCACCCGGCGGACCGACGGTCACAATGGCGTTGCCTTCGCGCCCTTCCTCTCGAAGAGCGGCAATCAACGATGGGGGAAAGACGATGTGACACCCAAGAATGAGACACGCGCCCTGTATCTCCCTCGTCACGGCCTCCCATGTCCGACAATGCCACGGAGGCCACTCGCGAACAGGGAGCCAGGCAAGCTTCATCCGGATACGCGTATCGCCATGAATCAGCGAACGAAGCGCCTGTTCCTCCTCGCCCACAAAGATCCGCGCTTGTGAAATCCCGCCACGCTGAAGCGCGCACAGGGTGCGTTGCAACAGCGTCATGCCCCCAACGCGGGTCAACGCCCCGGTGGAGCAACGGCCATCCGCCGCGCCGTCAAACACACCTGACGAAGCCAGCACAATAGCCGTCTCAATCGTGACGACATCAGCGTCCTTGAGGATTCCGTTCACAGGTCGTCTGCCGTCCGCACAGCCTGGTCAGGCCGTGGCCTTACCTCTCATCACGTCGTCCCGTCTCCCAACCGGGGCACAATATGGTGTTGCGCCCGTTCAACGTCTTCGGGAAAATCAATTTCAATCCAGGGCAGTCCCCCGATGGTCTCAAACCCGACCGGGATCTCACGAAAAAACTTTTCCAGGGCATCTTCATATTCAAGATCCAGCAGTCCCCGATTCACGCAGGCCGCCACCGACCGAAGCAACACGGGCACGGCGGCATGGGCCACGCGCAACAATCCCACGCCTTCGCCGAGCGGGTCATCGCCTTTGGGAATCCGCTTGGACAGCGCCACCACTCGCCCCTCGCGCACCACCACCATGCATTCTTCCGTCTGTTGCGTCACCGTCTCATCCACCAACAGGGCATTGGGAAACGGAGAGGAGAGTAAGCGGTCAAGGAGAGCGGGACCAAACAGGAGATCGGCATCCATGATCACCGCATCATCATCCAGCGCCTGCCGGGCCACCCACAGCGAGCCAATACTGCCACGTTCAAATTCGTCATTGACCAGGCACGTCACATCCAGCGGAAAGGGATAGGCCGCCACGGCCTCACGAATCAATGCCTGTTGATAGCCGATCACCAGACAAATCCGGGTCACGCCACACTGACGCAAGGCGTCGAAAGAGCGATACAACAGCGACCGCCCTCCGATTTCAATCAAACACTTGGGACGATCATGGATCAGCGCCCGAAGCCGCCTCCCAACCCCCGCCGCCAAAATCACCGCCTTCATGCGCGCCCGGTCTCTTGCCTCACAACCTCTTCAAAGGCTCCCAGAAAGCCTTCAATGTGTGCGTCCTGCAGGGCGCCCATCGTCGCGACACGGAAAATCTTTGACGCAAAATCGCCCTGGCCGGCGTAAATCACGTAACCGCGCTCTTTCAGGCGATCATGCAGGACGGCATACGTCAGGCCTTCCGGCAGATACAACGCCGTCAACGAATTTGACTGGCGCTCGGCGGGCAGCACCGCCCGCACCCCCAGGGTCTGCATGCGTTCCCGAATCAGCGCGGACAGACGTCCATACCGTGCCATGCGATGGGTCACCCCTTCTTCCAGGAGTTCGGACAAGGCCTCATCAAACGCGGCATACAACTGCACGGCCGGCGTAAAGGGCATACCGCCCTGTTCCTGCGCTTCATAATAATTGGCCAGGCTCAAATACCAGGAACGCCGGGGATACTTCACGACATTCTCCATAAAACCTTTTCGCACCAGCACAAACGAGACCCCCGGAAATCCCTGAATGCATTTCCCCGATGTCCCGGCAACCATGTACATATGCCGCCCCGCAATATCCAGGGTTTCCCCGCCCAGCCCGCTGATGGAATCCAGGACAAAGACGCACCCGCGGCTATCAACGTGTTCGGCAATTTCATGCACGGGGTTGATCAAACCCAACGTCGTTTCATGATGCACCATGACCACCGCATGCACCGCCGGCTGCTGCTTCAGTGACTTCAGAATGGTGTCCGGGTTCGGCGGAGTGACCCAATCGCATTTGATTTCGGCAATCCCCAGGCGTTGTGTCCCGACGATTGAAGAAATCCGTTCCCCATACACGCCATTGTTGACGTGGACAAGACGCTTCCCCGCCGGCAGACACGACATGATAGACGCCTCAACCGCCGCGGTGCCGGACCCGGTCAACAAAATCGCGGTATACTCCGATTCCGCACCCGGCACAAACGCTGTGAGCAGTTTGTGACGAATACGGCCAACCAGCTCCGCGCATTCGGATTCCCGATGACAGAGATCCGGGCACAGCAAGGCATTGCGGACGCGATCGGACACGTTGACCGGGCCTGGATTGAGCAGAATCATACGCGTGTCGTTATCCTTTCTTTCCGTCGTTCATGTCCGGCGCAACACACATCGGCGATGCCGCGCCCACGGCGGCGCGAAAACGTTGTGCCACGTCAGACGGATCCAGCGCCACACGATCCGCATCCTCAATCTGCTCGTTGACTTTAATCAGCAGGAAATTCGGGCCGTCGCATTTCAGCATGTCCGTAAATTCATACACAATATCTTCCCGTTCCCACACACGTTCAACCGTGGCATACCCGGCCGCTTTGGCCACCTGATCCAGCCGAACGACTCGCGAATAGGACGGCTGATTGCCGGTGGTCCCATAGACCTCATTATCAAACACCACATGCGTCAGGTTTGTGGGCCGCAGGGCACCGATCGTGGCCAGCGTGCCCATGCCCATCAGGACATTCCCGTCGCCGTCAAACACCACCACCCGCCGGTTTGGTTGCGCAAGAGCAAGCCCCAGCCCGATTGAAGCCGCGACACCCATGGACCCAATCATGTAAAAATTACCGGCACGGTCACGGATTTTCTGGGCTTCCCGCGAAGGGAACCCGTTACAAATGATCACGGGCTGGTCGGACAGCACGTCAAAGAGCGCGTGCATCGCCTGGGCCCTGCTCTGCATCACACCTTCTTCAGGTTGCATGGCGGACGTCATTCCTTCGCATGGTGGTCACAACGTGCATCACGGCTGGATCGTTTTCACCACGCCCTTCTTCAAAAATAACGCCACAGGGACGCGTTGTTCCGTCAAGGTGCGCATGGCCCATCGCAGATCATCCGCCATGGTTTCCGGGGACGGCGTTCGATGGGCAATCCGAATCATCTCCATCAACTGCGGCATGGTTTGCCCCATCACCAGGTGTTCCGGCGCGTCGTTCCCCTCAAAGCCCCTCCAGGAAATAATCAGCAGGCACGGAATCCTGTAGATCAAATGAAGCGACATCAGCACGTTCAGGGCATTGCCCAGTCCGGAATTCTGCATCAGCACCGCCGGGACTTTGCCTCCGAGAAACGCGCCCGCGGCCATCGCGACAGCTTCATCCTCCCGCACCGACGGGACATACAAGCGATCCTGGCTCAACACGTCAATAATCCCGCCCAGAATCGTGTCGGGCACCCCGGTAAAAAAATCAAAACCGGTCTCCCGCAAATCTTTCACAAACGCATCACTCTCAATCATAACAACGACTCATGGTTTGACGCACACAGGCACACATCGCCCGCACGAACCCTCCGGAACACAGAAGGGGAAGCAGTATAACGAAGGGGCCGCACGCTTCTCAACACGGCGGAGTCACGTGCGGACCGCGCCTCTCACGCGCCGCTCCCCATTGCGGAGATGCGGCGCAGCCTATACACTCCCGGCGGTGAACCACCGCAACCCGGCACACGAAACATGGAGACGCGGATGCCATGAAACACCGACCTCACAAGGAAACACCGTACACGGAACGCCATGCCACAAGCGGAATGCGCGCGCCGCTCCCGCCGCTGGAGACATGGCCCAATCAATTTCCCGGCTATGATATCACCATTGAGATCCCGGAATACACGGCCATTTGTCCGAAAACCCAACTCCCGGATTTTGGCACCATTGAGATTCGCTACAGGCCTCAAAAAACATGCGTGGAACTCAAGTCGCTCAAAATGTATATCCATGCCTATCGCAACATCGGCATTTTTTACGAAAACGCCGTCAACCGGATCCTTCAGGATTTCGTGAACGTCTGCAAACCCGCATGGGCCACCGTGACCGGCACCTTCACCGCTCGCGGCGGTCTTAGCAGCACCATTCAGGCGCACTACCCCAGGTCAACCAATACGAAACGCTGACGCGGGAAGCTCAAACGGGTGGTGAAGGACTGGCGTAGAAATCGCTGATACATTCGACCACCCGCTCCATCTGCCCATCAGTCAGTTCAGGATAAATCGGGAGGGACAACGCTTCCTGCGCCATACGCTCCGACACCGGAAGGTCGCCTTTCTGATAGCCAAGCGGTTGGTAACATTCCTGCAAATGCAGGGGGACGGGGTAATAGACTCGATGGCCGACATCACGTTCCTTCAGGTGGGCCATCAACGCATCACGTTTGCGGGCGCGCACGGTATATTGATTAAAGACGTGGACATTGCCCGCATCCGTCATGGGCAACGTCACGTGCTCGCCCAATCCGGCCTCCGCAAACAGCCGTTGATAATACGCCGCATTCCGGGCCCGTTGGTCATTCCATCTGTCCAGGTGGGGAAGCTTGACGTGCAGCACCGCCGCCCCAATGGCATCCAGGCGACTGTTGAGACCGATATGGTCATGATGGTACTCCGACCGGCTCCCATGAACCCGCAACGCGAGAATCCGTTCACGCAGGTCCCCATCATTCGTGACAATCACGCCCCCGTCACCGATGCCTCCAAGATTTTTCGACGGGAAAAAACTCACGCAGCCGGCATACCCGAACGTCCCGGCTTTGCGCCCGTGACGACTGGCGCCGATGGCTTGACAGGCATCTTCAATGACCTTGACGCCATGTCGGTCGGCCACGTCCATGATCGCCTCCATGTTGGCACATTGCCCGAAAAGGTGGACGGGAATGATGGCCTTCGTGCGGGAGGTGAGACGTTTCTCAATCTGTTCGGGATCAATCGTCAGCATGTCCGGCCGGATATCCACGAACACCGGCGTCCCCTGTAACCGCGAGACCACCCCGGCTGTGGAAAAGAAGGTAAACGGCACGGTCAGCACTTCATCGCCTGGTTCCACCCCCGCCGCCATCAGGGACAACAGCAGGGCATCGCTCCCCGAAGCCACGCCGACGGCGTACCGACAGCCCAGATAGTCGGCGATGGCCGTTTCAAACGCCTCAACCCGGCGACCCAGGATAAAGCCCTGCTCGTCGCAGACCTGTTCAATGACGGACAGCACATCCGAACGGATCGGCTGAAACTGCGCTTTCAAATCCAACAACGGGATCTTCACGGAAGGCATCACTCCTGTTATCATATGATTCGGGCAGGGGGTGCATTCAAGCATACAGAGAAGGAACGGGCAAGTTCGCCACCCCCGTCCCGCCAGCAACGCCAGACACCATGCGCGCCGAACCATGACACAGGCCATGACCTATTGCACCGCCTGCGGAGCACGACTCATCGTCACCATCCCCGCCGGAGACACCCTGTCCCGACTGGTCTGTGAGCGGTGTCGCACCGTGCATTATGAAAATCCCAAAATTGTGGTGGGCTGCATTCCGGAATGGGAGGATCGCATCCTGCTCTGCAAACGAGCCATTGAGCCGCGTTCCGGACTCTGGACGTTTCCGGCGGGATTTATGGAACAAGGGGAGACGCTGGAAGAAGGCGCGGCACGGGAAACCCTGGAAGAAGCCGAAGCCGCCGTGGACATTGCCCAACTCTGCGCGGTGATGAGCCTTCCCCGCGTGAGCCAGGTCTATGTCGTGTTTCGCGGCATCATGCGCAACGCGGACTGCGGCGCGGGCGCGGAAAGTCTGGAAGCAGCTTTGTTTCAGCGACACGACATTCCATGGACGCAACTCGCATTTCGCGTGATTCACGACGTCCTGAAACGTTACTGCGCAACAGACGACCCGCATCGTCCCGTCCACGTCGACACCATCGCCCGCCCTGACCACCCGTAACGGGCGCGGCTTTCACTCCTCAACCCACGCAACCGGATCACCGACCACGATCTCGCCATCGTCCACCACTTCGCCAAACGCCCCGCCCGCCCAGGACCGGGACATGGCGTCCCGAAGCCCCGGACAGGCTTCGTCCATGCGTTCGCATGGCCTGGTTTCACCGACGATACGAACCCGACACCGCCCAATCCGCAGCAGGCGCTTCCCGGAACGATACAGGCTCAATCCGCTGATCAGGACATTCGCCCGTCGCGTCGCGGGCGGCAATGCGCCGCCGACTTCCGTCATCAACTGTTCCCAGATCTCCCGCTCCAGAATGGTCACCTGCCGTCGACCTCCCTGATTGGCGTTACCCACCAGCCCGTGCCCCGATTGCAGGACAGCCCGCTCCACCGCATCCATCGGCCCGCGCGTCATCCGTTTCACCCAAATGGCCTCAAGTCGGCCTCTCAATCCCGTCGTCTTCATATCACTCAAAAAACTCTCATTTTCGATGCTCATATGTTGTTTTTTTTTCAACACCGACGTGTTAACGTATTATAATGGACCCATCTTGGAAATGATCTATAGCCTGCAACAACATCTACACGAAAGGACGAACGATGATTAAAGGAGCCACCAACGACCCAAGCAATGTGAACATCCTTGACGAGCCAGAGCAACAGAGAATTTGCGATTTTCTACAGGGATTAGTGTATTGCTGGTGCAACAACAATAAAGGCAAATTCGCAGCAAGAGACTTGGTAGGGGGAAAGAATAACGATTGGGATGGAACTCCTTTACAATGTCTTTACGACAAACACGTCAAAAACTCATCTCCAAACCCAGAGACAGAATCGGGCAAAGCTATTGGTCGGTTGTTATATTCCGTGCTGTACAAAGACCAAAGAACGTTTGAGGCAACCAGCCCAGGAGAGACATGGACCAGGGAATATTTGTGGACTGGCTCCTAACACATGCTTCGCCGCATCATTCCACCGTCACGCTTTTGGCCAGATTCCGCGGGCGGTCAACATCAATGCCGCGCAAGACCCCGATATGATAGGCCAGAAGCTGCAACGCCACCGTCAGGGGAATCGGCGCCAGCAGCGGGGGCACCGTGTCGGAAATCCTGAAGACGCAGTCGGCTAACGCTTCCAGGTCACGTTCCCCTTCACTCGTAAACGCAATGACCGGAGCCTTGCGCGTCTTGACTTCCATGAGATTGTTCACGGTTTTCCGGTACAGCCGATCCTGCGGAGCCAGCACCACCACCGGCATTTCTTCATCAATCAGGGCAATGGGGCCATGCTTCATTTCTCCCGCCGCATACCCTTCCGCGTGAATGTAGGAAATTTCCTTGAGCTTGAGCGCGCCTTCCAGCGCAATCGGATAATTGATCCAGCGTCCGAGATAGAGGAAGTTGTTCTTTTGATAGAACCGTTTCGCGACTGACAGGAGTTCAGCGTCCCGCTTGATCACGTCTTCAACCTGGCCGGGCAATTGCCGAAAGGTATCCAGCCACTCCTGAACCACGCGCTCTTGCAAAACGCCGCAGACCCGACCGATATGCAAGGCCAGGAGATGCAGCGCGAGCAGCTGACCGGTGAAGGCTTTGGTGGATGCCACGCTGATTTCGGGTCCGCAGCGGGTATACAGCACGCCGTCAGATTCCCGCGCCATCGTGCTGCCCACCACATTCACAATGGACAGGACGCGCGCGCCCAATCGCCTGGCCTCTCTCGCGGCATCCAGCGTATCCGCGGTTTCTCCCGATTGCGACAGGGCCAGCAGGATATCCCCTTGCTGCACCACGGATTTCCGGTACCGGAATTCAGACCCGATATCCACCTGGACCGGCCTGTGCAGCAGTTCCTCAAATAAATATTTTCCCACCAGGGCGGCATGCCAGGACGAGCCGCAGGCCACCATCCAGATCTGTTTGGCCGCCCGGAACTCGTCCGGCGTGATGGTCATATCCCGCAACAAGCCCTTGCCCGCCTCGTCGCAACGATCCCGCTCCCGCAGCGTATCGACAATAGCCTGGGGCTGCTCATGAATTTCTTTGAGCATGAAATGCGGATAGCCGCCTTTTTCCGCCGCGGCCGCGTTCCAGTCAACGGCCACCGTGTCCCTGGAGACCGGCCGCCCTTCCGCATCAATCACCGTGACGCCGTGCCGCGTGACAATCCCGATGTCGCCGTCTTCCAAAAACATCACGTTCCGGGTATGCGTGAGCAAGGGCGTGACATCGGAGGCCAGAAAGGACGCCTCCCCGCTGTGCCCCAGCACGAGCGGACATCCCGACCTGGCCGCGATCAGCGTATCCGGCTCACCTTCACACAGACCGACAATCGCATAACTCCCCTGCAATTCCTGAACCGTGGCCTGAAACGCCTGCCGAAGGGATCGGCCTTCTTTCATGGAACGGGCCAGTAAATGCACAACCACTTCGGCGTCCGTCTCGGACGTGAAACCATACCCTTCGCGCTCCAGCCGCCGTTTGAGGACCAGGTAATTTTCAATAATGCCGTTGTGTACGATGACGACGTTTCCGGAACGGTGGGGATGGGCGTTGGCTTCAGACGGTTGGCCATGCGTGGCCCACCGTGTATGCCCGATCCCGGCTGTTCCCGCGAGGTCTTCGTGCTGCAGCGCATCCTCCAAATGCTGCAATTTGCCAACGCGGCGACGGACGGCAAGACGACCGTGCCGCAACACGGCAATCCCCGCCGAATCGTACCCGCGATACTCCAGGCGCTTCAGGCCCTCCAGGAGCACGTCGGTGGCGTTTGCATTCCCGATATATCCGATAATGCCGCACATCAGCGTCTCGCCACCCGCCTGGCAAACCAGTCAGTGCGCATCGCCAGCCATGATGCCCACGGGCGCATCATCTGGAACGTGGCCTGGTCATGGCTCCGGATCCGCGCCCGGCCTTGGAAGACGATTGGGATGGTTTGATGGATGATGGTCCGGCAGTGTGCGGCGTACGGGCGCGACGACGGGACGCCACCCCTTCATGATTGACCTGCCGAACCCGTGACAGGGCAACGGCATCGGGAGGCACATCACGGGTAATCGTTGATCCCGCGCCCACCACGGCGCCCTTCTTCACCGTGACGGGTGCGACGAGCTGGACGCCGCTGCCAATGAACGCCTCATCCTCAATCATCGTCCGGTGCTTTCGGTGTCCGTCATAATTGCACGTGATGGTCCCCGCCCCGATATTGACCCGTTTGCCAACGGAGGCATCACCCAGATACGTCAAGTGATTCGCTTTTGAATCCGTCCCGAGTTCCGCATTTTTGACTTCAACGAAGTTCCCGACTTTGGCATGTTGCCGCAACAGCGACCCCGGGCGAAGACGCGCAAACGGCCCGACCGTGGCATGGGCTTCAATGACCGCACCGTCCACCAGAGAATGGTCTTCAATGGTCACCCCGTTCCCCACCACGCTGTCGGTCACCCGGGACCAGGAGCGAATCGTGCAGTCGGCGCCGATGTTCGTCTGGCCTTCCAGCGTGACGCCGGGATAGAGCACCGTGTCCCGTCCTATCGTGACGCCATCGTCGATCCACGTCGTCTCGGGATCACGCATGGTCACGCCCTCCCCCAGCCATCGTGTCCGAATGCGTTGCCGCATGACCCGTTCAGCCCCGGCAAGCTCGTGCCGGCTGTTGATCCCCGCGCATTCCGAGGCGTCGGACGCACAGACTCCCGTCACCCGGCAGCCACGGGTCACGGCCAGACCGATGAGATCGGTCAGATAATATTCCCGCTGGGCATTCCGGGGCCGAATCTTCGCCAGGGCCTGAAACAGGAACGGCGTTTCAACCACGTATGTGCCGACGTTCACTTCCCGGATGGCCCGTTCGGCGCGGCTGGCGTCCCGCTCCTCCACCACACCGACGATGCGCCCGTCCTGCCCGCGCACCACGCGCCCATAGCCTGCGGGATCAGGCAGGCAGGCAGTCAACATGGTCAGCGTGGCCTTCGTGTGTTCATGGCGGGCCACCAACCGCTTGATCGTCGCTCGCGTCAACAGGGGGGTATCCCCATGGACAATGAGGCAATGCCTGGACACCGCCCGCCCCTTGCGCATCAATACGGATTTGGCGTGCTGCACCGCATGGGCCGTCCCCAACTGACGCGATTGCAGCACCGTCTTGCAGGAACCGACGGCGGATCGGGATTGTTCGAGAAACGCCCGAAACGCTTCAGCCTGATGCCCAATGACCACGACCACCGGCGCATCCACAATGTGTCTGGCCACCGACACCATGTACCAGACCATGGGACGCCCCGCCACGGGGTGCAACACTTTGGCCGTCTTTGACCGCATGCGCGTTCCCATGCCCGCCGCCAGGATAATCGCCGCTATGTTTTTCATCATCCGTTTTTCACGTTGAGAGCACGCGCACCATGAGCATGTTCCTCTGCCACGGATTCAGGATTCCGTTCGGGAACGGCAGCGGGGGCGTGCGCCGCCACCGCCGGATCCACCGCATGCCGGCTTGAAGAATAGAGCCCTCCCGACACAATCAATTTCATGGCTTCTTCCACGCTCAAATCCACGGCAACCACCTCCCGCTCCGGCACCAGCAAAAAGTACCCCGACGTGGGGTTGGGAGACGTGGGAACGTACACGTGAATCAGGAGTTCCGACGCGGACACCTGCATCGCCGCCCTGGTTTCCCCGGTCACAAACGCCAGGCTGTAGTTGCCGTCCCGCGGGAATTGAATCATGACCACTTTATTGTATTTTGTCCGCTGCGGAAACGAGAGAATATCCATCATGGATTTCAGCGTCGCATAGATCCCGTGCACAATGGGCACTCGTTCCAGAAAGGCTTCCCAACGTTTGACCAGTTGACCGCCAATATAATTCGTCGCCATAAATCCCGCGAAGATAATCAGCAGGACGAGGGCCAGAATGCCCAACCCCGGCACGTAATAATCCCGCGTGACCACGTCGGCCAGCATATTGCCGAGAATGCTGTCCACCGCGACAAACAGTGTTTTGAGGATCAGCACCGTGCCCCAAATCGGGATCACGACGAGCAGTCCGGTGAAAAAATAACGCTTCACTGCGGAACCTTTCCAGTGGGAGACGGAACACAGGGGCACACAAGGCACCAACCGCCCAACCGTCAAACCGTGGCGACCGGAGCGGACCCTCGCCCGCTCATCGTCTGCCGGTCAACAGGATGGTACAAGCATGGGCCGTTGGCTTCAAGCCTTATATTGCGAATTTCAATGGGGTGGATTACGATGCACCGTGGCAATTCAAGAGACTCCAAAGACATCGTTCAAGGCCAACGCCTCGCGTCGAAAAGGTCTCTTGATCACCTGCGAAGGCATTGAAGGCAGCGGCAAATCCACACAGGCCCACGCCCTGGCCCACGCCCTCCGGTCCAAAGGATTGTGGGTGATTGAAACACGTGAACCCGGCGGCACCCCGGTGGCGGAGCGGATTCGTGAGTTGTTTCTCCGCCCCGGTCGCCATCGGCGGGCCACGGACCCGCTCACGCCTGAATGTGAAGTGGCCTTAATCCTGGCAGCCCGCAGTCAACACGTGGTCAACCACCTGTTGCCGGCCTTGCGGCAAGGGGCCGTGATTGTCTGCGACCGGTTTTCGGACTCCACGCTGGCCTACCAGGGATTCGGCCGCGGCATCCCGCTACCCGCTCTGCACCGCCTCATACGTTGGGCGACGCGGGGCTTGACTCCCGACGTGACGTTTTTATTTGATCTTCCCGTTTCCCAGGGACTGAAACGCCGGTTGCGCGACACAGACACGGATCGCCTGGATCGTGAACCGGCGGCCTTTCATCAACAGGTTCGGAAAGGATTTCTGATGCTGGCCCGGCAACATGCGCGACGCATGCATACCATCAACGCCGGACGATCCGCCCGCGCGATCTCCCGGCAAGTCATCACGCTGCTTGACCCCCTGCTGACGGAGGGTCTGCGCACACGACGACTGGTCATCAACCGTTCGTAACACCGTCGACGCACGTATGCCATTCTCGGACATCATCGGTCAGGAAGAACCGAAACAGAAAATCCGGACGGCGCTCACGCACGAGACCATTGGGCATGCCTGCCTCTTTGTGGGCGATGACGGCATTGGCAAACGCCTCATGGCGCTGCGGTTCGCTCAAGCCCTCTCCTGCGAAACACCTCCGTCGTCGGCGCAACCGGACTCATGCGGACACTGTCGAGCCTGTCAGGACATCGCGTCGGCCACCCATCCCGATCTTCTGCTCATTGAGCCGGAACGGGAGAAGGCCAATCCGCAAATCACCATTGACCGGGTGCGGGCCATTGAACGCCACATGATCTACCGCCCCTTGTTGAGCGCGCGAAAAGTTTGCGTGATAGACGATGCCGATCGTTTGACAACCAGCGCGGCCAATGCCCTGTTGAAAACGCTGGAAGATCCTCCCGATCACAGCCTGTTTCTTCTGGTGACCAGTCAACCGTATCGTCTGCCCGCGACCGTGCGTTCCCGATGTTTGACGCTGCGATTTGCCTCCACGACATCAGAGCAATGCGAAGGCATCCTGGCGCTGCGGCGCGCAATGTCCCCCGACGATGCCGCATTTCTTTCCAGACTGTGCGGCAACCGCATTGGCATGGCGCTGGACGCGGATCTTTCCCGGCTGCGTCAACAGCACGATCAGTTCCTGCAATGCTGTCAATCCGATGCCCTTGCCCATCCCACGGCCATTCTGCAACAGGCCGAAGCGTTGTCGAAAATCCAACGCACCCAGGACGAGGCGGCGGAACGGTCGAAAGCCCAGCAATTCTCGGACGTGCTTGACTGGCTGGCACATGGACTTCGCGACCTCCTGCTGATCAAACTCGGAGCCTCGCACGACCTGCTTTTGCATCGAACGCGCCTCGCGCCGCTTCAACGATGCGCGGACGGACTTGATCCGGAGGACCTGCTCGATCTGCTGGAAGCACTGCACGCACTGGAACAGGCGCCGCATCGTAATCTGAATCTCCAACTCTGCCTTGAGAATTTTCTTTTTCGCTTTCATCGAATGATCCACCCTCATGCGGCCTGACACGAACACACCCTTGCGTCATGGTCGCTCCGGCCTGTGTCGTCACGGCCATGCAGCCTGCCCCATGCGTGCGGGAAGCCGCCATGTCTGAATCCTTCTATATCACGACCCCCATTTACTACGTGAACGACGTCCCGCACATCGGTCACGCCTACACCACCATTGCCGCGGACGTGCTGGCACGATGGCATCGCCTGCACGGACGAGACGTCTTTTTTCTGACCGGGCTCGACGAACACGGCCAGAAAGTTCAGCGAGCGGCGGCACAAGCCGGGATTGCTCCCCAGGAACACTGCGACAGGCTGACGCCGCAATTTCGCAATCTTTGGGAGCGGCTCGCCATTGCCAACGATGGGTTTATTCGCACCACGGATGCCCGGCATCAAACCGTTGTCCGGCGATGGCTGCAAACCCTGTATGACAGGCAACTGATTTATCGCGCGGAATATACCGGCTGGTATTGCACGTTTGATGAACGATTCTGGACGGACAAGGACGCGGGGAAAGGACTGTGTCCGGACTGCGGACGGCCGGTTGAGCAATTGAGCGAAAGCAATTACTTCTTCCGGATGAGTCGCTTTCAGCAACGACTCCTGGAACACATTGCCGCCAATCCGACGTTTATTCGTCCGGAGTCCCGTCGCAACGAAGTGTTGGGATTTTTGCAGAAACCGTTGGAGGATCTTTCAATCTCCCGTCCGAAATCACGCGTATCGTGGGGCATTGAACTGCCGTTTGATCGCGACTATGTCGCGTATGTGTGGGTTGACGCACTGACGAACTACCTCTCGGGACTGGAATATCTCCCCGCCCGCCCGTCCGTTGACCGGTTCTGGCCGGCCACGGTTCACCTGGTCGGCAAAGACATTCTCACCACTCACGCGGTGTACTGGTCAACGATGCTCATGGCGTTGGAGAGGCCGCTGCCGCGCACCATCTTTGCGCATGGGTGGTGGACCGTGAACGGTGAAAAAATGTCCAAAAGCCGGGGGAACGTCATTGACCCGTACGCGATGATCGAGCAATTCGGCGTGGATGCGTTCCGCTACTTTCTTCTGCGCGAAGTCCCGTTTGGACAGGATGGCGACTTTTCACGCGAATCATTCATCGGACGCATCAACGGCGACCTGGCCAATGGCCTGGGCAACCTGTTGAGTCGAACCGTCACGTTGATCGAACGTTTTTGCCACGGCGCTGTTCCACGTTCCGACCCCGCCGAACTCACGGAATCGGACACCGAACTGCGGGTCGCCGCCACCTCGCTCCTGCACACCACAATGCCTCATCATTTACAGGCAGACCGGATTGAATACCATCGAACACTGGAAGCCGTTTGGGGATTGGTGCAACTCGGCAATCAATACATTGACAAGACCGCTCCCTGGGTGCTGGCCAAAGACCCCGCACAATCAAAGCGACTGCAGACCGTACTCTTTCATGCCGCGGAAACCCTGCGGTTTCTGTGCTTCGCCATCTATCCTTTTATGCCGAACACCGCACCGGAAATGTCCCGGCAACTGGGACTCTCCTGTGATTTTTCCCAGGCGCTCCTCGCAAAACCCATCGCCTGGGGCAACGGGCAATCAGCGGCAACGGTGAACAAAGGGGACGCCTTATTCCCAAGAATCAACATCGCCACCCTCTCACCACACGGAGACGCCATGGAACCCTCGTCGGATTCATCTCAACCCACGCCCCCGGCCCCATCTTCATCCAAAGCGGACGGCGACACGTCGCCCGCTTCGTCGGCAAGCGGCGCGGACCACCGCATCACCATCCGGGACTTCCAAAAGATTCAGTTGAAAGTCGGGAAAATCCTCGCGGCCGAACGCATACCCAAATCGGAGAAGCTGCTCAAACTGCAAGTGGATATCGGCGGCGAACAACGACAGATCGTGGCGGGAATCGGCACAACGTACAGCCCGGACGACGTGCTGGGAAAAACAGTCGTGGTCGTCGCCAACCTCAAACCGGCAAAACTGATGGGCGTGGAATCCCAGGGCATGGTCCTGGCGGCGGGCGACAGCGAGGTGATCAGCCTCGTGTCATTGACCGACGCCACCCCGCCGGGGACGACGGTGAAGTAATCGTTGCCTTTGCCCGGTTTTAAACACTTGCCATTTGAATCCTCTGGTCAAGCCTGCGTCTCTCCGAAAGAAGCTCTGCGTCCGGCAAGGTTGTACAATACCGGTGATATTGCTTCAATTTTTCCACTTCATTTTTAAAAGACTTTGCTTCCGCAGAGGATGGTTCACAATCTTTGTTTTGCAGAAAGGCAAACTTAGTCCTAAGAGATCGGCTGAGTATAGTGGATGATGAGCCTATTCTCGCATGTTCGGACAGGAGGAGCTTCGGAGAAATAACATGATTGCCACCAAGAAGCCCAATGCCCCCAAAGCCAAACTCCACACTTCTTTGTTTGCAAACTTGAGAGGCCTGATCAATATAGTTTTCAGAAATACATTGAAATAAAAATGGCAAGTTCAATGACAGGGAAAGATCGTTTAAGCCGAAGAAAACTTTTTCGATATGGCGGTGCGTATCTAAAATAGAGGCAAGAGCATTGAAGCCGTCAATATGTTCGATAAGCGGCAAGAGACCGAATTGCACATCCAGTGTTTGCATCATCCTCGTTGTTTGAGAGACATGGTCCAGGCTTTGAACCATGGGAAGCATCACATAATCTATATTAAGGCGTGCCAGTTGTTGCAGTTCGGATTCAGTCTTTGTTGAAAATGGATTGACTCTTACAATGAGGTCCGAATGTGTATCTTTACAGTTTGAAATTTCAATCACATCATGCTGATCATGTGATGAGATAAAGGTATTCCTGCTTTTTTGCCGCTCGCGTTTTCCGTCAACTTCAAGGTCAACCATAATGGAATCTATAGATAACGTGCCGGCATTTCGTGCAAGGTATCTATTGTTGGATATAATGATTGTTTGAAGCGTTGCCACTGTTGGTTTTCTTCATTGTTCAGGTGTTCAGGAGCTGAAATTGATTTTATGATCTGGAATGAATGCGGCGAATCTTTGTAGAACAACTTCAGCCTCATCTCTTGATAGCACGTGAATATCCTTTTCCAATTGTTCAACGAGCGGGAGGACAGCGGCAAAGAAATTTTGAGTGTTATGCGAGCTGTGCGCAACAAGAATTCCGGGTATGGGCGTGTTTTCCACCGAACTTGTTTGCGTGTAAAGATTTTCATGGAGTTTTTCTCCAGGGCGAAGCCCGATCATATGAATGGGAATGTCAATGTAAGGTCTCAAACCGGAAAGCCTGATAATTTTTTCTGCCACGTGCAGGATTTTGATGGGTTCACCCATCTCAAGGATAAAGACGTCACTGTTGTCTCTTTTCCTGGCGCACCCTGTTTGTAATATAAGCTGCACAGCTTCGGAAATCGTCATGAAAAATCTTGTGGCATCTTTGTCGGTAACAGTCACAGGACCACCGGATTCAATTTGCGCTTTAAAGAGGGGAATCACAGATCCAGACGATCCAAGCACATTGCCAAAGCGTACAATGATGAAGTGTGTTTGAGAGTCAAAGTGACATTGGCAATACAGCTCTGCCACTTTTTTTGTAAAACCCATGGTGTTTTCAGGATTGACCGCCTTGTCAGTGGAGATCATTGTACAGTAAGCGACGCGATTGGCTATACAGCAATCCACAACGACTTTGGTTCCAAGTATGTTTGTTTTAATGCACTCGAATTTATTGTCCTCCATGAGTGGGACATGTTTTAATGCCGCCGCATGATAAACAATATGAGGTTGGTGCAATTGAAATAACGCAGCAATTTCTTTTTTGTCTCTAATGTCGGCAAAGCAGTACCGTAGCCTGGCTTTTAAATCAGGTTTATTTTCTTTAAGCCAGTTTTCGATTTGATATAAATTATATTCCGAGTTTTCTATTAAAATGAGCTTTTCAATATCAAAAGAGCTGATGAGTTTAACAAGCTCGGATCCAATGGAGCCGCCCGCTCCCGTCACCAGGACTCTCTTGTTTTTTAGAAGTCGCTCAATCCCTTCAGGGTTAAAGACTCTTTGTTGTCTTCCCAGCAAGTCGGCAATTTGAACAGGCTTGATATTTTGTGACCCGACCCCGACGTGAAGCTCTTCGGGACCGGGAATTTTAAATAACTTCAGGCCATAAACGCCCGCCGTTTTCGCAACAATCGCAAGGGTTTCTATTTCGCTTTGCGTTGATCGATTTCCAACCAGGAAACCTCTAATGTTTTCTTGCTGAATGATGTGTTGTGTTAAAAAATCGAGTTGGGAAATGTCGCCAATCACATGAATATTCCTAATATAACGACCGACAGCGTCCCCTTTATCGGACGTAGATATTGCTGCGACAATTTTATACGATATATTCCCGGCGTAGAGATGTATCCCTTTCATCCAACCATCAAGCGTTTCAAGGTCTCCCACATAAAGCAGGCCGCCTTTATAGCCTTCATTCGATAAACCATGAGGCACTGTGTTCGCATACATCTCTCTTTTGAGTTTGTGGAAAATGCGAATAGACAGCATTGCAAGCAAACTCAGCATACAGAACAGCAACAGGGAGCTTCGAGGGACGGCGCTGAGACTGTGGGTTGCAAGACCAAGAAGAAAATATGAGGAAAGGAATATCGTGAAAAACCCGCCAAAACTTCTTAAATCGTACGTTGAAAAATATCTCCAGCTTGTTGCGTAAACTCTAAAAAAAAGACAGGCAAATGTAAGCGCGAGAGGTATGAGCAGCAGGGGTAATAAAAATTTGTGTATGGGGATTTCAAAAAAAGAGCGCGGCCCGAGCCGAAACAGAAGGGAAAAACTGAACACTGCACAGCAAAGGATGATATCCAGGAACCACTTAAAAATTTTGTGGTAGTAAAATGGTGGGACCATTGAGAATTGGCACGCCCTTAAACTACGATCTATCTCAACAAAACAAGCGTTGCTGTTTTAGTCCTTTAGAACCTCTGCCGCAACACGAACATCCTCAACGGTATCAATATCAATACTACGATTAACAGGCATTACATAGCAGGATGTCCTGTTTGTCATAAGTCGACCGTATTTTTTGAATAAATCAATATTGATTATGTAGATCGCGCCATTTGGCATAAAAGTTTCAGGTAAGTCCTGGCGCCTCATAAATGGGTACTCATTATTCGAAATCCCTTCAATATATCCCTTTGCACCGTTTTTGAATGATTTAAGTATTTTATTGTCAGTTTCAAACACACTAATGATGGCCGTGGCATGAGTGTCTAACATCACTCCAAGCGCATTATCAATATCATTAGATGTTCTCAACGGAGAAGTTGGCTGTAACAGGACCAGCACATCAAACGTTTCATTCTTTGCTGACAAAAGATCAATGGTGTGCTTTGCCACAGATTCTGAAGTCGCCGTATCACTGGCCAATTCCACAGGGCGTTGAACTGTTGCAACCCCATACCGTTCTGAAATTTTCAGAATCTCTTTATCATCCGAACTAACAACAGTTTTTGTTATATATTTTGATTGTAATGACGCCTCAATTGTCCACGCTATGAGGGGTTTGCCGGCCAAATCTATTATATGTTTTCCCGGCAGACCCTTGGAACCGCCACGGGCAGGAATAATAGCTATAATTTTTTTAGTCGTCAGTCCCATCTTTTGTCACGGTGCGTCTTAAACGCCATTCATCACCAACGTTGTTCCAAATATGCGGGGACCTGGATTTGTCAATTGTCTTCCAAAATTCATCTTTTGTTGAATTGATATATCTTAAAAACTCACCAAAATACTTCTTGGGAAACTCACTATCATATTTTTTAACAAGATAAGCGGCCTCCTCTCTGGAAATTTTCCCATTTCTCACATCTTGAGCCGCGTCATATGTGCATCTTCCAATACCAAACTTAATGAATGTTGTGAAATAATGAAATGGATCAATTTTATCGTCAATACTGCTATATTTCGAATACGTGCCTTCTGTTCTTATCGGGTTTGCCTTGAAACCCGTATGATCAGCAGCATAATAATAGCATTCTTGAGGATCCCAATTTAAATAATACCCCAAATAATGAACATGGATTCCTGCATCTATTAAGTCTTGTTTATTGGGCGCTATATATGGAGCAAAATCATCTTTGGAATATCTTCCGATGTCTATGTACTCTCGCATTGAAATGCCGCCGAATTTCATATCAAGCGGGTTGGAGATAGAGAAAAAATCCATGCTCATAATTGGATCTGCATTGTCTTCTATGGCATTGCCGTATTCCGCCTGATTTTCGCCATACATTACAAGTTTTACATCGAATTTTTTCGCCATGGCGGGGCCAATGATTCTTTGCCCCACAATAAAGGGTTGAAATGGGTGCAAAAGATTGTGAAACGCATTTTTTGTCATTTCTCGATGAAGTTTACCATTGGGAGTGTAAAGAATATTGTCAAGTCCGCCTGTATGCATCCATGCTTGCATATTTTCCCAACCAATATCGGTATAAAGATGGGGTGCCCACGTGACAGTGAGAGGATTCATGCCATATGTGTATTTGAGTATATGAGAAGTATATACGCTATCCTTACCGCCGCTTCCCGGAACTATCACATCATAAGAGCCATCCGTACTTCGAAATCGGAGCAAAAGCTCCCTTAATTGTTTGTCTCGCTTGGTCCAATCTATCTTTTGCTTCTCCTCATGATACACACAAGCGGAGCACACACCTTTTTCATTAAAATGGATTACTTCTTTCTTTTCGCCTTTATCATTTCTGAACTCAATCGTTGAGCTTGGTCTTTGATTTGAGATAACGCATTTCCTGCAGAATGTAACTTCGCTCGGCAAGCCGTAGTATGCTTCCAACGTATTACTCATCAATACTTGCCTTGATTATCTCGACGTAATTTTTTAAAACTTTCAAGCCCGTCTCCGAACTTTTTTCCGGATGAAATTGACAGCCATAGATATGGTCCTTTTTGACCGATGAACAGAATGAATAATTTGAATATGACGTCACAGACAATATATGTTCCTTATTAGTGGGCATTGCCGCGTAACTATGCGCAAAATACATATCACAGTGATTTTCAATATTGTTCAAGATCGTATCGTGCCAATCAGCAGAATGTCGTTGAATTTCATTCCAACCAATATGAGGGAGTCTGTCATTGCCGGAATCCTGAACAGGAAGCTGGCATATGGATCCTTCTATCAACCCCAGCCCTTTGGTTTTCCCAAACTCTTCACTGGAATCAAAAAGAATTTGCATCCCCAGGCAAATACCCAGCAGCAACTTATTAGATTCGACGTAGTCACGGATAATACGAACAAGAGAATATTTATGTAAGTTTTCCATGCAATGCGAAAAAGCGCCCACGCCAGGCAATACAATACCATCCGCACTCAATATTACACTTTCATCATTTGATAAAATCGGCGATGCGCCTACCGTCTTAAGCGCATTCATCATACTTCTCGTATTGCCTATTTCGTAATCAATCACCACGATCTTGACACTCACAGTCTCACCTTGAAATTCGCATGGCTGATATCGCGCTTAAGGGCACGGATGGTTGATAAATCATAATGAAGCAGAGAAGCCACTGACAATGCGCTCACTTTAGAATTGGCTAATAAATCTGTTACATCACGATTTGATCCCGCCCCTCCGCTGGCAATGATGGGCAGACATACTTGCGATGCAACTCTTGCGTTTAATTCAAGATCAAAACCTCTTTTCGTACCATCTGCATCTATGGATGTGAGCAGTATTTCGCCGGCGCCCAATAGCTCTACCTGCTTCGCCCACTCCACCACGTCAAGCCCGGTCGGCTCCCTGCCGTTATCTATATACGCCTCCCATTTATTGTCTGCTATTTTCTTAGCCGCAATGGAGGCGATAATACACTGCGAGCCGAAAATTTTAGAAGCGGTTTCCAGAAATGCTGGATCCTGAATGGCCTTGGTATTAATAGCAACCTTATCCGCTCCCGACTTAAGTGCGTTTTGAATATCTTCAATACTTCGAAGTCCGCCACCGACAGTAATCGGCACAAACACATCCTCACAGCTTTCTTCAATGATATGATAAAGGCTGTTTCTGTCATAATAAGCGGCCACAGCATCCATAAAAAGAATTTCATCCGCTCCCTCTTGGTAATATTTTTTGGCTAATTCGTTTGGGTTGCCTATTTTGCGAAGCCCTTCCAAATGAATACCTTTAATAACAAACTCATTTTTTATATCAAGTCTTGCAATCACTCTAATCTTATTCATGAAGCCATCTTTCTTGAAATTGCTTTTGGCAGTTGATGTCCCACAAAACACCGGAATCCAGTAAATCTATAAAGAGTTGTTTACTGTTTCCGTCTCCAAAATAATGGGCCTCACTTGTCCTAACACCCTTATATTGCTTTGTGCTTTCAATTGTTCTCGTAATATCACTTGATTGATAACCGCTATGAAAAATGGACGCCAACCTGGCCCTGTTGTGTTGTCTGGTACCAATATCTACCGTTGGCACATTATAAAAAGGTGCTTCTCTGATGCCGGCGCTTGAATTACCTATAATAAAGCTGGAATGTCTCAAAAAGGTCAAAAAATATTCAAAGCGCAAGGACGGAAAAACCCTAAATCTCACGTTGCCTGTAAGCGCTCTATATTCATTGAGTATTTCAGCGCTCCCCAAATCATTGTTTGGATAAATCACAATGTAGTTTACATTGCTCTCAATCATAGCGTTAACGAAGTTCCTGGCATATTCATGGATTTCATTATATTCTGTTGTCACAGGGTGAAATATGGCAATTGCATAATCTGAAAATTCAACATCATAATGTTGCTTGGCGAAATTCATATCAGGAAGAAATTCAGGGCGCATGAGATCAAAATCTGGAGAACCCAGCACAAAAATGGATTCTTTTCGTTCTCCCAGTTGAAGGAGGCGTTGTTTGGCATCGTGATTGGCAACCAGGTGTATATGCGACAGTTTGCTGACAGCATGCCGTATCAACTCGTCAATCGTTCCCGAAATCTCTCCACCCTCAATATGCGCCACCAAAATACTATTTAAGCTACCCGTGATTGCGCCAGCCAAAGTCTCGACTCTATCTCCATGAACGACAATCAAATCCGGCTTGATCGTCGCAATGTAATGAGAAAACCCGTCAATGGTTTTCGCCAAAGTCCTGTCCATATTGTCTACAATTTCATGGTTTATATATTGATAGATATTGTCGAAACCGCATTGGAAAATTTCATCTACCGTCTGACCATACTTTGAGTTCATGTGCATGCCTGTCGCAAATATATGAGATTCATAATTTTCCGAAAGCTGAGTGACCTGTATCAAAGATTTTAGTTTGCCAAAATCTGCGCGTGTACCCGTCAAGAAGACTATTTTTTTCATCTTACTTGTATAGAAAATGAGGTGGACAGTCCCGGCCAAGCGACATCAGTGTCTGGCAAAACAGGCGGGATGCACAGCGGCACACTTTACCAGCGACATGTATGAATTTTAGCATGCGAACACGGATAACAAATGTACTCTTTAAATAGAGTGCTCATGTATTGCATTGCTTTTTAAATACAACCCGCATGTGGTTGGATATATTAGACACATCAACGAGTGCCTGCAGATAGGGAATAATTTCTTGCAGATTTTTATTATACTCAACACCGTCCTCATATTCTTTCATGGTAAAATAATCGATTACGTCCAAGCCAAAAAATTCTACGGAAACCACCTCAAAACTACACTGTCGGGCCAGCCAGTCCAGCGAGCTTTTATTGTAAAAACAAAGATGCTCATAGGGTTGCAAAAGATTCTGCCTGTTTCCTTGAAAATAAAAGGCGAATGAATGGATATTCGGCATATACATCACCATAATGCCGTTATCGAGCAGCTTTAAGTTTACTTGCCTCACAAAGGACACAGGTTCGCTAAGATGCTCAAGCACATCAAAGAGAGTGATTACGTCATACTCTCCGTCAGGCTCATCTTCCAATGAAGCTTTTTCAACGTTAAGACCTTGTTTTTTGCACAGAGAAACCAAAAATGGCGTTATCTCGAGCCCTTTTACAATCACACCTTGGTCATGCGCATATTTTAGAAAATACCCTGGACCGCAGCCTACATCCAACAACTTGGATTTTTTCGTCAAAGTCATAATGTTTTCTATGTACTCGAATCGCTCTTTGCCAAATGTATTTTTTCTATATTCATAAGAATCAATCACTTCTCTCTTGGTGACATCTTCATAGCAACGGGTATCATAGATCATCTTTTCATACTGCTCATCAATACGAATATTTGCGAAAACAAGATGACACTGGTCACATTCCAATAAACGATACTCTCGATATTGCAAAAAACTTCTGTTGGATTCCCTGTTGCCACACAGAAAGCAACACGAGTCGTCATCCGATTTATTGAAAATTTTCCTTTCTTCCCAAAAACGCGTTCTCTCCCCAACAACAAAATCTCTATAGAAATTCTTGCTTCTTAACTTTGATGGGTCAATATCGAAAATTTTATAATTTTCAAAAATATTTTTCATATTAATATTACCGGTTCGTTTTCTGCGCGCTACTTGTAGCCGATTTCCGACCACTCACCCCAAACAGTATCTTTGGTGATTTTTTCGCTTTTTGCCAAGCTTCATAGCCATTCCTGATATCTCAACCTGTTCGTTTGCCTTACTTTGTGGCTTCCACATACAAAGACAGGCGAGGAAGCGGGTCAAAGTATTTCTCATCTCTCAATTCCGAACTTTGTGATTGCAAATAACCAGATCGTCTAACATGACGAAACTGCTGGTCCACGAGGAGCATTTTCAATCTCTCAAATGTGAACCAAGTGACATGACGGCGATGATCGTGGCCTTCAAAGAGCATTCCCGTTTCATTTTCCGATAGAAATTTTTCCCTGCCCAATGCATAATATTGCCGTCGAATGCTTTCAGGGCCATCCTTTGGATTGACTTCCTTGATCGTAAACCACTCCAGCAAATAATCTTCAAGTGTTCTATCCCTCTCTGCTCCACCAGATGCAAAAATTTTCTTATAGGTCTTGAAAAATTCTCGGTCATTTTTTTCATACGCATCGCAAGCAAGATCCGCATCAGGAACGACAATGCGCAATATGCCATTTTCTTTCAAGATACGCCTCATTTCCTTGAGACAAAAACGCACGTTCTTTATTGGGACATGCTCAAGTGTATGCGAGGTATAGATGATGTCACATGTTCCATCCTGTATGGGGAATATCTTCTCAACAGACAGATCAACGTCAAAATCTATCAACCCCTTGCTAATCGGATACGATGCCGAGCTGTACTCCAAAACTCTCCAATGATCTTTTAAAAAGATAAAACCTCCGATATTCAAGTAGAATGGTGTATCGGTGTATCGTTGAACAATTTTTCGTTTTTTTCGCAACAACCATGCATTCCGATTTCTTGCACGCCAGAATACCCTCCGTAGACGAAAGAAAATTTCCGGATGACGATCTTCCAGAAACATGGACGTTTTTTGTTTTATCGCTTGCAACCACATGGTGTGTTATTTCACCCTTCGGGACAATCGGATTTTACTGGACATACTCCAACTTGATGTGTTCGTCTCTTTTGACATCCACTAATGCTGTTCGGCCCAATATATCCTTATAGTGCTCTGCCTGTATTTCTCCGGTTCCCGGCCGCTTAACCCAGACATTATCCTTGGTAAATTTCTCGCCCTTTTGAATAGGCTTAATGGCCACCACTGTCGCAAAAGCAAAATCCATTGTAGCCTGCTCTTCTTGCGCTGCCTCCTTCGTACCGCCGCGCATTTTGGCTATTTCCATACTTCCATGAAGCAACTCGGATAGTGCTGCCGGGTTCATTGAATTCCTAATATCCGGACCCGGCCTGTCCATAGAATCGGTAAAATGTCGTTCCAATATTGACGCCCCCAGTGCAACGGCGGCAAAACAGGCTAAATTCGACGTAGTATGGTCAGACAAACCAACAACCGCATTGGGAAATTCTTTTTGCAATTCCTGCATTGCCCCCAAACGAACAAGATGAGAAGGCGTGGGATAAAGATTTGTCGTATGCAACAGTGCATAGGGAACAGCAAATCTTGCAAGAATATCAACGGTCTTCCGTACGGATTGAATATCATTCATCCCCGTGCTGACAATCATGGGTTTTCCGAATGAGGCTATATGTTCAATGAGCGGGTAATGATTGCACTCTCCGGATCCTATTTTATAAGCACCGACCCCCATTTTCTCCAATCTGTCTGCCGCAACCCTTGAGAAAGGGGTAGAGAGAAAGATCATCCCTTTATCTTCAACATATTTTTTTAACTGGACTTCATCCTCTTCGCTTAACGAGCAACGCGCCATGAGGTCATAAATGGAAACGTCTGCGTTGCCAGGAACGATGTTTTTAGCCGCCCCGCTCATCTCATCGTCAACAACATGTGTTTGATGTTTGATGATTTCAGCTCCCGCATGATGTGCCGCATCCACCATCCTGAATGCGGTTTTCAAACTCCCTTCATGATTAATGCCAATTTCAACGATCACAAGGGGCACGTTTCCATCACCTATTTTTCTGCCCTGTATTTCAATTTCATTCATAACCAATACGCCTTGCCAGCGCAAAAGCTGGGGGTCATGCCCCAAAAATCAGAGCTTTGAATATCAACGAAATGGCCGCAATGTCACAATGTCATTAAGCCAAGGGTATGTATCAGTTGAAGTCCATTGACAATCATACGCTTGCCGTTTTGCATGGTGACCATCCATGACCGTAACGGGTCGGCGCTATTTTTTCGATATCAACTCAAATGTCAACATCGTGGCACAACCCACATCAAGCACATCGGCACAAAGACTACCGGCTCGTTCCCTGATAAACTTGAAATACTCTTTTGGGGTATGTTTTCAATCCTCACTCAGGGACAGCCTGTCATGGGTACGTACTATGTTCGTTGTCACAGATTTTTGTGGCATCATAAACCTGTCACCTCACATATATTCAGTTATCTCATGCATAATAATTCCTCGATTACCTTCACGACATTATCAGTCGCACCACCCACCTCGGGTAATCCTTGAACCGTCTGTCCATCCGATAAAGCCTTCAACACCGCATGGTTCAACAATGCAAGATCATCCACACCCACAGACATTCCCATTTCATCATAAGGTGTTTCATCAGAAAAGATGGATAATTTTATGTTGACTAACGGCTTGCCCATTAAAGCAGCCTGATAACCTCCCGTCGAACAGGCTACAACCACACAATCACTTGCTATTAGCAAATCTCCAAAATCGTCTTCATGTATTGTGCTGCGTTCTGCCTTATCCGGCAATTCGCCATAGACTACAGTCTCATTCGGATGTGCACGGAGCACCACTCGCATATTAGAATATGACCTTGTCAGTTCGAAAATCTGCTCTTCTGCCTTGCGAAAGAGTAAAGGGTCCCCTGTTTTGTGTGAACGGGGATGCTTTTCTGGCTCGACATGAGATAAAAACAACACGACAATCTCATCGTCGCGCCATCCCTTATTTTTTCTATATTTTTTACGCACAGCAGGATCACGCAGCTTTCTCATCCCATCAAATGCAGGATTGCCGGTCACAACCACTTCTTCTTCCTTCCGCCCCACTAAAATAAATTTCTGCTTTACGAGATCGGAAACAACGCATATCTTATCCGCAAATCCCGGCCGACCGATCCATTTTATTTCGTTCATCGCAAAAAGATCCACTAGGCAAAGGCTCTTGATGTTTAAATTGCCGGCAGCTACAATAGTTGCTTTCTCCGCCCTGGGAGTGCTTGTGGCAACCACCAGGTCCGGCTGTTCTGATTTCAGAAATCTTTCCATCACAGTCAAAGGATAAAAAGCATGACGGCCACCTTGAGTTTTGTAAATATCCGACGCCTCATCAACACCATAACGGAGTTCCAAATCTCGATAGGACAACCCCAGATAAGCAACCGACTCATCATACGGAACCAACGGATGAGAATTGGCGGAATCAGCCAATCTTTTGCCCCACATGCGCGCACGTGTATCATTTGGTTTCATAAGCGCTTTAAAGCCGACATACGGAATGTTGTTTTTTTCAAGCATCCAACCCGCACACGTCAATCCCAAGACAAGCAAATCCAGGTGATGATTTTTTTGAAGTTCCTTAATAACAGGCACCATCATATTGACATGCCCCCCGCCATACGTAACAAGAATGATTTTTTTCTTGAGCATAAAATGTTCAGAGGCACGAACGACAATGCTACAATCGCCACTGATATGAACGAAGCCTATGAACCACAATGAAAAACAGCACGAAAAACGCTGGCACTCCGACTATTAACACTAAATAGCCGAACAATCCCAAAAACAAGACGACGACGATGACATACGTCAGCAGAACTTCACGACTCAACCATTTCCATAGGAACACAAACAGCGAACCAGCCGCAACGAACGAGAACGCCAACCAGTATATGTTTATTTCTTGCAGCACGTGGCCGAGTCCATGCTGAAGCATCTTGATAACAGATTCCGGCCCGCCTCCAAAAAATGCAATGTTTTTCATCAAATATCCCCAAAGCAACACAGAAAAAATACAAAAAATGACCAACGCCATCAGGCTCTGTAGCCGAGTAAAATATACTTTTCCTCGAAACAGGAAGTAAGCGAAGGCTGTAAAAAAAAACACAAAACTTGTTATATACGTGCCGCTGCTTACACAAACCATCCAAAAACCAATGCATTGCTTGGCCAGGAATCCATGATAAGCTCTTCTCGTTTTAATCAATAAATCTCCTGTGAGGATATCCAACAGAAGAGCAGAGCCGGCTAATGCAAATACCCCTCGTCCATTCATGAAAAGCGACATGGCCATCAACGCAACATAAAACAACGCAAAATGTAAATACCGGTTGGGCTGATTTTCCCTTCTTGCAACGACCAGCATCATGTAGTATGCGGTCATGACGAACGATAGCGGCACCAGTATTGAAAATAAATAATCCGGCGAAACCGCTAAAAATTCGCCAACAGCAAACGATGGGACAGTCAATAACAATCGCGGGTAATGTATCAGAAGACAGAATGTCATGTCCCAACAGTCTCTTACCTGGACCCAAAGGGTAAAGTTTACCCATCCAAGCAAAACAACAATCAGGTAAGCGAGGACAGGACCGGTGGCAACGACCTTTGATTTTCGCTCAAGCCATTGCCCCCCCCAAGCGTTGAACATCATTGATCATACCTTTCAAGCATCCCCACCAAATTTCTCATGCCGACGACACGCTCATTTTACAGGCACTCTCAAGGAGATATATAATCCATTAATCGGCACGTAGGTGATTGAAAAACTTTATGTGTGCAATCTTTGGCGTTATCCCCCTCAAGCATTCCCTGAAAACGTTCGACAGGCGCAACCTGAAAAAGGCGGGTGCGGCTTTGCGGCACAGGGGGCCGGATGACTTTGGTTTCCATGATGACGGTAATGTCTTACTGGCGAACTGTCGGCTTTCAATTATTGATGTTCATGATGGCAACCAGCCTTTTTACAGCGAAGACGGCCGTATTTGCGTGGTGCAAAACGGAGAAATTTATAACTACTTGGAAATCAAGAAAGATCTCAAAAAAAAGAACCATCACTTCAAAAGTCGTTCCGACACAGAAGTGTTGCTAAAAACTTACATGGAATATGGCAAGACTTGCGTTCAGGAATTTAATGGCATGTTCAGCTTTGTCATTTATGACAGTACCAAAAAATGCTGTTTGCTGGCTAGAGATCGGTACGGGGTCAAGCCACTCTTTATTTACCGATGCAAAGACTTGCTCTTCTTTGCCTCCGAAATAAAAGCATTTTGGAGTATGGGATTAGAGAAAGCTTTTGATGTGAATCACGTGTCTTTATTTTTGAAATTTGGATACCTTCCTCCTCCATTTACCTTGTTCAAGAATATCTCTCAACTAAAGCCGGGCCACATCCTGGAAGTGGATCTTGCATCGGGAGAACTAAAAGAAGAGCGTTGGTGGAATTGGAATTATAGCAAAAAATCAAATCAGAGTGACGCTGATCTCATTGATGAATTTTATGCGATTTTCAAGGATGCAACGCGCATTCGAACTCGGTCAGATGTGCCTTTTGGAGCTTTCCTGTCAGGTGGCGTGGACTCATCCATGGTCGTTGGGCAAATGGCTGCATTGGGCGGGACGGATGCGGTCAATACATATAGTGTTGGTTTTCATGGAACAAAGTTTGATGAATCTCACCATGCGGAGCAAGTGGCCGGTTTGTTTAACACACAACATAAAAAAATAAACTTTGACAGAAACTCTTTGGGTTTATGGGAAGACGTTTCCTTTTACACAGAACAGCCCCATGCCGATGTTTCATTTTTGCCGACGTACCATGTGTCGAAACTGGCCGCCGAAGACGTTAAAGTTGTTCTCACGGGTGATGGCGGCGATGAAGTTTTTGCCGGGTATGACAGATACACCAAATTTGACAACCGGCAGTTCAGTTCAGAGGATATTGCGAATTTATTTTTCAAATTTAACGGCGTGTTCAACGTTGAATTCATCAATCAGGCTCCATTGCCTGATGTGAGCCATGACTTACCGGTGGAGTTGCTCTGCCTGCATCTTAAAAATGTCGGGCATTGGGAACCTCTTGACAAAGCTCTGTACCTGGACTTTCAAACCCTGCTTCCCGGCAACAACCTTGTGAAGCCGGATCGCATGGGAATGGCCCACTCCATTGAGGCAAGAAATCCGTTTATGGATCACCGGATCGTTGATTTTGGCTTTAGCCTGCCAGGAAACGTTAAAATACAGGACAAGAGGCCAAGAGCCTTTCAAAAGAAATGCGCGTTGAGATTGTTGCCGAAAGAGATTATTGACAGACCTAAAAGCATGTTCACCGTCCCCATTACAGAGTGGAGCGAAGGCTCACTCTATTCCATGGCAACATCACTTATACAAAAAAGCACGAAAGAACTCTTTGGCCAAAAAAATGTGGAAAATTTACTGATAAAACATCAGGCCCAACCCAAAGAAACCTTAAGATCTGTCAGGGGCCTGATTGCCTTTCAAATTTGGTATGCGCAACATTTTGAGTCTGGAGAGCTGGATCATATTCATACGCATTTCAATACGTGAGCCGATGATTTACCGGAACTTTCTTAAAAGATGTTTTGATGTATGCTTCGCTTGGATGGCTGTCATTCTTTTGACTCCACTCCTTTTGCTCGTTTCAATCGTCATAAAAATAACGTCACAGGGTCCAGTCCTCTACAAACAGACACGGGTTGGAAAAAATTGCGGACCTTTTTTGATGTATAAATTTAGAACCATGCGGCCGTTTGCCGATCAAGAGGGCATCCGCACACAAAAAAATGACCCTCGCATTACTTGCGTCGGACGCTTTTTGCGATTGACGTCCATAGATGAACTTCCGCAACTGGCGAACATCATCAACGGAGAGATGAGTCTTGTCGGTCCGAGGCCGGAAACATTTTTTCAAACCACAGATTATAACAAAGAAGAATGGTACAGGCGCCACAGAGTTTGCCCCGGACTCACAGGCCTCGCTCAAGTGAACGGCAGATCACACTCGGACTTTGCTCATCGGCTCATGTATGATTTACGATACGTTGACTCTGTTTCGTTCAGAATGGATATAGGCATTCTCCTTAAAACAGTTGCCGTTGTCTTCAATCCATGGAATGCCAATTAGAGAAAATGCCGATGCTATTGAAGTGCATCATGCCTCTGAAACGATCACACGCTTTTCATTAAAGAAGCGCTAACCATAATCTCTTTCATGTAAATTGAGGAGGGTATGTGCGGTCGGCACCAGACTTTGAGTTTATTCGGCTAATTTGGAGTTGATTACTCATTCGGCAAGTTGCGACTCCACGCAAAAAGCGCGAGTGAACCCATGACATATCCGACAGATAGGCCCAAAGCCAGCGTGAAGGCGGAAGGGACATGATAGACCAGAACAACCAATGTCGATCCCGCCAGTGTCGCATACTGAATTCCTCTGCCAAGAAAGATAAAAGGCCTCATTCTGTTTCTCGCCATAAAAAACGCTTTTAATGTCCTGAAAGGGCTGAACGCAAAAATCATCCCCGCCATCGCCTGCAACAAAGGGGCGACCGGCTCCCATTGCGGCCCGAATACCATGGGGATGAGGGGATTCGCCAATAGCAAAACCGCAAAGACAATCACCCCCAAGAGGATCAACTGAATGGCGATAACCCGAGTCAGACTTTGTGTGCGGCGGTCCAAGGGCACACGATGGCTGAAATAATTGTACGCCACCTTCTCCGTCGCCGGTGCAATCATGTTGTGCGGGGTGCCGGCCAATCTGCGCGCCTGAAAAAAATATCCCGCGGCTTTCTCACCGGCCAACCAGCCCACCATCACGATGACCAATTGTTCAAAAAATTCTTCCAGCCATCCATCCAGCCAAAACCCTCGGAACTTGCGATACAGCACTTTCCAATCATGCAGTGACAACCAACGCAGGTGAAATTTCACCATTCCTCCAACAAAGCAAAGACCAGAAAAGATGCCAAGGGCATGGAGCAACCCTCGCACATACAGCACTGGGAATCCCATCCCCAAAACTGCACCGGCCACGGTAAGAACCTGGGAAAACAAATGTCCACCGGATTCTATCAGGGCAAGGTTTTTGTAATGAAAGCTGCGTTCGTAATACGCTGCTTCAGCCAACACCCAACGCGACGCCATGATACTTAACAAAAGAATGCCGGCCCACCTGTCCCACAGTCCGACTACCCAGAGCAGACACAGAGAACCGATGCCCAACATGACCAATTCAAGCACTAACGTGCTAAAGAAGATGTCTTTCCAGCCCGACTCAAGTTCTTGAGAAGATTCACGGATAATAATGTCGCTGATTTTTAGATTCACCGTACCCGCAACCAGCCCGATTGTGGCCTGGACCAAGGCAAAACGGCCAAATTCTTCAGGAAGCAGGAACCACATAAGCACCAGGTTTGAACCAAACGCGACGACGGTTCTCCCGGCTCCGCCACCCAGCATCCACACACAATTCAACACGACGGCATTCGCCGATAATTGTTTAATCTGTGCAAGCCATCTCACCTGATTTACGCCAAACATATCCGTACAATCTTGCCCGCCATCGGGTCATACCACCATCAGCCTGCGGTGTGAGGAGGTCGTGTTTCTTGACAGGGCAGGGCAATTCCAGCGGCTGCCGGAATCCAAAGCACGTCAATCAGCTTTCCGAGAACGAAAGGGATACGAACAGATTTCTCAAGATAAGCCATGACCCCGCGGCCACGATTCGCACTACAGCCCCCGCGCCATAATGTCATGCAGATGAATCATCCCCACAACCTGTTCCCGACGGTTCAGCACCGGCAGCACCGAAATCGGCTTCGCGCGCTTTTCCATTGTTTCCAGGGCCTGATAGGCATTGTCCTCTTCACGCACACATTCCGGAACGGCATTCATAATCTCCGGGATCGTCAACCCAAACAGATCTTTTCCCGACTCCAGAATGTGACGAATATCATAATCCGTCACCAACCCCAGCAAGTGCTGCGCCTCGTCAATAATTGAGACGGCGCCGGCCCGTTGACGGGTAATCTCGGTCAGCATGACCCGCACGTTGCTGGACACGGGCACCACCGGGTTGGCGTCACCCGACCGCATGATGTCGCCGACCGTCAGCAGCAACCGTTTTCCCAACTGGCCTCCGGGATGATTGCCGGCAAAATCATCAGATTGAAAGTTGCGCAATTTCATGAGCGCCATGGCCAGTGCATCGCCAACCACCAGCGCCGCTGTCGTGCTGCACGTCGGTGCGATATTGAGCGGACATGCCTCCTCCGCGATAGGGGTATGCAGGACAACATCGGCATACCGGGCCATGCTTGACTGGCGTTGAGCAGTGACGGCAATCACCTGCGCGCCGACTTTTCGCGCCACCTGCAGGATCGCGATCAATTCATCACTCTCCCCCGATTTGCCAATCGCCAGGACCATGTCATCTTTTCCGACAATCCCCACATCGCCATGCATCCCGTCTGCACCGTGCAGGAACACAGCCGGCGTCCCGGTTGACACCATGGTGGCCGCGATTTTCCGCGCAATAATGCCCGACTTGCCGACACCCGTGACCACCACCTTGCCCCGGCAGTCAAACAGACGCCGCACGGCATCTTCACAGGCGACTCCTGTCTCCTTGAGCGCAGTGATGGTCCGGGCTTCCAGCTCAATCACGCGACGAATTTCAGCCAGAATGTCCAATGGGAATCGCTCGCGGGAATAATGATGCGGATTGCAGTTCACGCATGAAAATCAGAGAGCATGGTTTAATCATATCCTCCGTGGCGGCGTCAACGGCGTTGACACCCGCAGGACAATCTTCCACCATACCGCCGACCATGCGGCACACACCTTCCCGGTCCTCCACCGCCCATTCCCGAACCCCGTCCCTTCAGGCCTCCACCCGACGCGTGATTGAACAGGCCCTGTCTCAACTGAACTATGCCGCACTCGGCCCGATTTACTGCGACGAAGGCGGCAAGGCCTTTTGGCACGCACGGAAGCACGACTGCCTGACCATGGGCCTCACCATCGCCAAGGCCCTCAAACAGCGGCTCCCTGCACACGGCAGAAGCCTGTACGTGGGAGCGGGAGTGGCGGAACTCCCCATGCTGGCCATGGAAACCCTCGACCAGCATCGCGCCGTCGAAGCCCATAACCTTCGAAAATCGGAAGTCACCATTCTCGCGCACGCCTGTCACGCGCTCCCCTTCAACGTGCAGGCGACCGATGCCCAAACAGCCAGGGGGCCTTTTGATCACCTGTGGATGGTCAGCGTCCTCAACGATCCCGAATGTTTTCCGGAAACATCGGCCCTGTCATACGGCCGGGCGGATCCCGTCAGCTTTGCGCCCGAGACCTTTCAACAGGAACGAACACGCATCCACGCGCTGCTGGACGCCTGCCTGTCCACATTGTCCATCCCGGGACTGCTGTCAACCTCGGTTGAAGAAGTCTCATGGATGACAGACTGGCTCACCCGCCATCGGATCCCGTTTCACGTTGAAGACCGGAGCTATCCGACCGCCCTCGTGGGTGATCCCCTGTGCTTTATTCATCTTGACCCGACCGGCAACAAAAGCACACCCGCCTCTCGTCACCGGTAAATCCCCGCGCAGACAGTCGCCGGCATGGCCAGTCGCCGGAGCAGGTTCCGATGCCGCCACCCCTTTACCGGGTCTGTCGACCACCCGGCAGAGCGGCACGGTGCATCGCAAATACCGCATGAATATTTTCTCCCCGCGCAAGAAGGCGTTCCCTCGCCTGCGTGAACAACCGTGCCATCACCTCCCAATCCCGTACCGTAACCCCATGGCCGCCCAACACCTCCACCCACTGCGGTCCCTCCCACACCGACCGTCGAGAGGCAGCATCCACCAGCGCTTCCAGCGTCTCCGACGTCCACCCCCTCGAAGAAAAATCCGTGGTCAGCGCCGCCGCCCGCTTCGTCCCAACCTTTTCAGCCAGTGCGGACAAAAACCATTCCCGCACGCCGGGATCGGGGCTTTGAAGAAACACCGACTGATACTGAATCAGGGTATGGATGAGTTGATTCGCTTCCGGACTGGATTCCGGCGGCAGGACGCCCGCTTCATGCATCACGGCCATCACCGCCATCACCGAGCCCACATGCGCCGCCGGTGTCCGACCGAACTGCCCGGAAGGCGTCAGCCGGGACGGCGCAGGCGGAATGAAAATCTCGTTGAGCGAACTGTACGATCCACCCGGCCTCGGCCCGCCGCTCACCACGTACACATGACCGCCCACGGCAACGGCGCCCAGGCCATGACGCGCCGTCGGCATCGGCGCCATCGTCTCCCAATGATTCAATCGCGGGTTGTATCGTTCATTATGCGCAAAGGTTCCCGCGCCGGATTCTCCCCCAAAGACGTAGATCCACTCATCAACCACAGCAGCGGCCACGCCGCTTCTTGGCGTCGGCATGTCGGCCATGGAAACCCATTGATCCGATTCCACGTTATAGGCTTCCACCGTGGACAGGTTGTCCCGATAGTCAAGCCGCACACGTCCGCCCATCGCATACAGGGTACCCCCCAGTGCGACAACAGCCAAATGATCGCGTGGTGTCGGCAACGAAGCCGCCGCCGTCCATTGATCCAGGCCCGGATCATACACCTCAACGGCGGCGGGGTTTTCTTTCCCGTCATAGCCACTCACGGCAAAAATTTTTCCCCGCAAGGTCGTCACGCCCAACCCGCCGCGCGCGGTGAGGAGCGGCGCCCGCTCCTCCCACGCACCACGACCCGCATCAAACCGAAACACGCGATCAGAAGGCTGCCAGATTGTCTCATCCGATTGCGTAAACCCGCCGACGATATACAGCATCCCGTCAACCACCGCAGCGCCGGCATGATGTAGCCCGACCGGCAGGTCGGGCTTTGAGACCCATTGATTCGTCGCCGGATCATACGCCTCCACTCTGGCGCTCACGGACGATTGCCACAGTGTCCACAGACTTCGTGGTTCAAACCCGCCGACCACGTAAATCAGCCCATCCACCGCGGCCGCGGCCACTTCGGTGCGCGCCGTCGGCGCCGGCGTCCCGGTCATCCAATGCCCCACGTCTGCAGCATGGCTTTCGGACATGGAGGCCGCCAGTAGCAGGCAGGCCAACAGCCGCACCCCCCTGCCCGCCGATGTGCGGCGGTTACGATTCCCGGTCATCCCAGCTTTCATTGACTCCCTCCCTATCACACATTGGCGTCACAACATGGCAAGGCAGATGTTACGTGCTATCTTCTCATTATATTTATATGATCCCATGTATAATTTCCGCTCCTCACCTAAACTAAAAAAATCCGACAACATAGTCTGGCATTTCCTTTCGCTACGAAGAACCTGAAACCCCGGACCTCCTGCTCGACACCAGTGCCCAATCGCTTGATGAATGCGTTGCGGCAGTTCTGTCTCTCCTTGAAGCTCACGAAGTGGTTGCCAGACAACTGACATACATTATTAATTTTCAACCACAAAGAGGAAAGTTTCCATGAACCAAGTCGGAACAACCATACCAAAATTGAGTCGGCTGAAACAAATTACCAGGTTCATTAATCGCGTCAGGCCACGGTTTGGCAAAGTGGTCAAGATTGTCGATTATTCCAGGATTTTTTGAAAACATTGAGGATGATTTTGAGTACATTTCCAGAAGAGTCCGCAATACAGCCATGCCATTGCCACATTTGAACAGAAACAACAGGAATGAAAATTATCGTGAGGTCTATTCCAAACGCATGATTGATATTGTCGGAGAGGTATATCGGGTTGACATTGAAACTTTTGGATATTCGTTCGACAATTCAAAAATTTCCCACCAGCTGAAGTTGCGCAATGAAGGCAGGCTATTTGCCACATAAATTTGAACCCACCACCAGCGCCATCCAGCAGTCTTCTACGGACGTTTGAAAACACGCACGTCCGTCACTATAATAACGGCGTCATTCTCATGGCTCGCTCCACAGTGCGTTCAACCACCATCACAAGGCGGCCGTGCTCGCAAAAGTCTTCAGCGCAGGATTGCTCGGATTAGAGGCCCACTTAATCGAGGTTGAAGTGGACATCGGCGGCGGGCTGCCGCAATTTTCCATCGTCGGCCTGCCTGACGCAACGGTTCGGGAAAGCCGGGACCGCATCCGCGCGGCCCTCAAAAACACCGGCTTTGCCCTGCCGCCCAAAAAAATCACGATCAATCTCGCGCCCGCCGGCTTAAAAAAAGAAGGGGCGGGACTTGAATTAAGCATGGCCATCGGCATTCTGGTCGCCGAAGGCCTCATTGCCCAGGACGCCGCCCGGCAATACGTCCTGGTGGGCGAACTGTCATTGGATGGACGCATCAAACCCATCAGAGGGAGCTTGTCCATCAGCATGCTCTGTCAACACCGGCGCCCCCTCATTCTTCCCGTTGAGAACGCGCGCGAAGCGACGGTCGTGGACCATGTTGACGTGTACGGCATGCACACGCTCACCGAAGTGGTGGAGACCCTCAATGGCAGGCAGCCCCTGACCCCTGTTGTCGCAGACCATCCGCCGTTGGACCGGATCTCCCCCCAGGTCGACGAAGACTTCGCGGATGTGCGTGGACAGATGCAGGCCAAGCGCGCGTTGGAAGTTGCCGCGGCCGGCGGACACAACGTCCTGCTGATCGGCCCGCCGGGGTCCGGGAAAACCATGCTGGCCCAACGTCTCCCCGGCATCCTGCCCCATCTGCACCCGCAGGAGGCGTTGCACACCACTCGCGTGCACAGCGTGGCCGGCACCCTGTCCGCCAACCAGTCGCTCATCACCATCAGGCCCTTTCGCGCCCCGCATCACAATATCTCGGAAGCGGGTCTGATTGGAGGCGGCACCATTCCCAAACCCGGCGAAGTGTCCCTGGCGCATAACGGCATACTGTTTCTGGATGAAGTGCTGGAATTTAAGCGAACGGTGCTGGATGGATTGCGACAACCGCTTGAAGATGGGACCGTGACCATCACACGCATCAACGCCTCCATGCAATATCCGGCGCGATTCATGCTCATCGTCGCCATGAACCCCTGTCCGTGCGGCCATTATGGCGACCGAACACGGGAATGTATCTGCAGCCCTCAACAAATCCGACGGTATCGGGGGCGGCTGTCAGGCCCGTTGCGCGACCGGCTTGATATTCACATGGAGGTCCCGGCGGTGCCCGTGTCGGACCTCGGGCACGATGATCCATCGGCGGAACGCTCCGAAACGATTCGAAAGCGCGTGGCGGATGCCCGTCACGTCCAGGCGCATCGATATCAAGCCGACAAATTGTTGACCAATGCCCAACTCAAACCCAGACATATGAAACTGTATTGCCAGATAGACCAGGCCGGCAAACAACTGCTGGAGCGGGCCGTGACGCACATGGGCCTGTCCGCGAGAGCCTACGGGCGCATCCTGCGCGTTGCACGAACCATCGCGGATTTGGCAGACTCACAGGCGATTGCCTCACCACATCTCGCCGAGGCCATCCAATATCGGACTCTGGACCGAACAACCGTTCTCTAGCAAGGAGTGAACATGCAAACAGCACGAACGTTCTTCTGGTGGTTCATGCTTGGCTCACTGACGGCTTTCGCGGCGCTGCTGATTCAGGGAGACATTCGGGACATCATGCTCGCGGATGAGTCAATCGGGAATATCAGCAAGATGGCGTTACTGACTCCTGTCCTTGGCGGTGGATTGCTGGGCGGCTGCATTGCGCTGATTCTCAATCGCATTCGACAAAACTGATTCCACGGACGCACACACACCATGGACATTCAAATCGGACCGCATTTGTACCGCAACAGCAACGGCGTCATCGACATCGAAGGCGTTCCGCAAATTGAGTTTGCGCCACACCCCTCGGGCGGGTTTCCCAAAGTCAATTTTGCCCTGTTTGATGCGGCGGGGAAAATGCCGGCGAAACTCATGAACAGCACGCTGTCAGTCAATGAAGGGCGAGCCTACGTCCTTGAGCGAGGCGAGGCGAGTTTGGTGATGCGGCATCACGAGAGCGGGAAGCACATACTCCACATGGTCCTGGAAGAGGACGGCCGGCTCGTGATTTCACAAGGCGAATTTCACACCCTGAAAGCCCACCGCCTGACCATTACCCCTAAGGAATGGACCCTCGAAAAAACCACGGGGCACAAAGGCGAAACCGACCTCAAAGGCAAGGCGGTTTCTCTGGGATAACCTGTCCGCTTGTATTGTTTCGCCCCATGCGGCGTTGGGCATCCTCGTGTGTTCGGTCAACGTACTGACGTACGCCTCCCTCACCCCCTTCGTCGCCCGCCTTGCCTGGAACGAAAAATCCTGCGCGGAATTCCCGTCCTCTCCCCGCTTGTTTCAGGGAGAAAAACGTTGAATCACGGTGTTGGCATGAGCACGGACATCGGGCTTGCTACTCCTTGCCCACCACGCAAGCAGCTCCCGATAGGAGCAGGACAGGAATCGCACCTCGTCTCCGGCGACCTGTTCCGCAAAGTGCGCAATCTCCTTCCGATGGGCGAGGATGTCCACCTGGCCAACGGGCTTGTCAGTCACGGGCCAGTGGTCCGGCTCCGCATAGAGATACACAAGCAGGGGACGAAAGCCTGACAGTCTCTGCGCCTCCGTGCGAAGAGCAAAGGCATGCTTGACGAGTTGCGCGGCGTCAAAATGGGAACATTGGACGCGGTTTTCATGTAGCGCGTCCCTGACGCTTTCATATCCCTTCATCCTGTCGCCCCAGACCGGCTGCCAATAGGCGGACAAAAATTTGCTTCGGCTTTTCCCTCGAAACGGCTCAAATCGCTTGGCTTCAACACCGATGATCGTCGACGATGTTTTCACAATGGCGTCCAGCCATGGATGACGACCGCCGCACCAGGGAAACCGCACTTCCGTCTCAAAAGACAAAGAAAGCGCCGGCCCTTCCGCCCATTCCGGCGGAAGCGGCAGATCACCGGGCCGGTTGAGAAAAAAGCCGAAGGTGTTGGCGGCAAGCGCGGCGGACGATTCAGGATTGGCGAATCTCCCGCTCGCAATTTCGTTTCCCGGTGCGGCGGCGTACATATCCCTGATTGGCTTTTCCGGCACACCGGGAAGAAACAGAGCATCCATGATGGTTACGTCAGGACAGGAGACAGGTTCGCAAAGGCATCACAAATTCTCCGGCCTTCAGGAGTCAGTTTCTCCGTGCCACATTGGGCTTGTACTTCTGTGCCATTCTGAAACGGAAGCTGGAAAACGGACGGAAAGGCGAGCATATCCACGGATATGACAGGCGGATCGTTGCAGATTTTTGATGCCGCGAACGGCGTAATCGCATCGCTGATTTCCCGAAGCAATTCCCGTTGGTCATGCCCGACAAAGAATGTTTGCGGGGCAACAACTTCCAGCGCGACGTGACGCGGACGCAAGTCTATCAAGGCACAAGGGGAAATTTCCCTGCTGCGAAAGAAAACATAGGAGAGGCTGTATTTGAGAATTTGAAACAGCGCACTCAAAGGCGTATCGCTTGTCCCTTTCAGTTCACTTGCCCATTTCAGTTCAATAAGGCGAAGCCGGGCGTTGTCGACGTCCCAATGCACAAGATCAACGTTGGCATGCTTGTCTCGGCTGGAACCGGTCATGCCGGAAGCGGTTGGCACCTGATTGCACCATCCGGGCATATGGTCATTGTTTGCCAGCATAGCCACGGCCTTTTCAAGACACGTTTCCAAGCTTGAATTGTGTGCGACGAGATGCACCTTACGCTCATTGCGCCAGTTTTCACGAGAGTGCATCGGGGCAAGGTTGGATTTGGACGTCATTGCTTCGTACATCCCGTCCAGCAACGCCCCGGCCCCGATTTTTCCCATTTGAAAATCTATCATCACCGTTTCCGTGCCTTCGTAAAAACTCACATCCGCCATGCCATCCCCCCCCTGCCTTGCGTCATGCCCCCAGCGCCTTCGCGATTCGCCGCACCGCCTGTTCAATATCCGCGCTCGACACATCCAGATGTGTGACCGCACGGAACCGGTGTTCACCCACGGCATTCAATAACACACCGGCATCTTTCAACGCCTGAACAAGTTCCCTGGTTGAGCGGTCGCTTCGCACCACTTCAAACAGCACGATATTGGTTTCGACCAGGTCGGGATCCACATAGACCGTGGGAATCTGCTGCAACTGAAGGGCAAAATGCCTGGCGTTGTCGTGATCGTCCCGCAATCGTTCGACGTGATGCTCCAGTGCATGGAGGCCGGCGGCGGCAAGAATGCCGGCCTGCCTCATGCCGCCGCCGAACATTTTTCTCAACCGTCGCAAGGCGGCAATCCGGTCGCCGGTGGACACGATCAACGAACCCACGGGCGCCCCCAGCCCTTTCGACAGGCAGAACGACACGGTATCAAACGGCCGCGCAAACTCGACGGCCGACACGCCGGACGCTGTCGCCGCATTGAATAATCTCGCGCCATCCAAATGCGACGCAAGCCCCCGGTCCGCCGCCAGTGTCGTGATCTCCAGAATCGTGGACAGCGGATAGACAGAGCCTCCGCCGACGTTGTGCGTTTGCTCCAGACACAGCAACGTCGTCGGGGGATGGTGAATGTCGTGAGGACGAATGGCCTCTGCCACACGGTCCGCCGAGAGCAGACCCCGCTCCCCTTCCACGCAACACAACTGGACTTGGGACAGCGCGGAGGCCGATCCGCCTTCATAACGAATCACATGCGCGGTCTGTTCCACAATCACTTCATCACCGGGCCGCGTATGAACACGAATGCACAGTTGATTCGCCATCACGCCGGTGGGAACAAACAGGGCGGCTTCCTTCCCCAGCAATTGCGCGGCCCTGGCTTCCAGGGCATTGACCGTGGGATCTTCGCCATACACGTCGTCCCCGACCTCGGCTTGCGCCATGGCCGCTCTCATGCCCGGAGTCGGTTTGGTGACGGTATCGCTTCGCAGGTCAATCATCATGGCATCCTCACCGGTCAACAAACGATGCATCTACATTCTACGCGAGTCACCGTCCCGGACCTCAACCGTCAGCCCGTGTTCCAACAACACCGACTGGATATCGTGCGCGGACACGGGACCTCTGCGAAGAATGACCGGCTTGTCGGCCACACTGAACAGCGTGGAAGGCCGGCCTCCCGGAGCCGGTCCCGTATCAAGAATCAAATCCACATCATCGCCCAATGCGGTCTGGATTTCCTCGGCTGTCAGACAGGGCGCGTCTCCGGAGTGATTGGCGCTTGTCCCCGTCAACGGCCCCGTATGACGTAATAAAGCCCGCAGGAATGAGGGCGCGGGTTGCCGCACCCCAATGGTGCCGGTCCCCGCCGTCAGCAGCGGAGACACCGACGGTTGCGCGGGAAAAATCACCGTCAACGGCCCGGGCCACCAGGCGTTCAAGACCGCCTCCGCCCACGAAGGAACGACGCTGACCAGGGCATCAAGCTGACTCCTGTCCGCGATCAGTGCGAGCACGGGCTTTCCGGAAGGCCGCCGTTTGACCCTGCCCACACGATCCAACGCCTGCGGAACGGCAACCGAAGCGGCCAGCGCGTATGCGCTTTCCGTCCCGACCGCCAGCAGTCCGCCGCGACGAACGAGATCCACGACCGGGAGCCAAAAGGAAGCAGCGGGCCGGGAGGGAACGTGAAGGATGCTGGTCACGGAAGACGGTTTTTCTCTTGCAGAGCGGGTTCTTACGCTAACGCTCGTCCGGCAATATCCGTTCGGCAATACCGCCCTTCAAACGCAATGCGTCCGGACACATCATACGCACGGTCACGCGCCGCGTTGAGGGACGCCGCCCAGGCGGTCACGCCCAACACCCGGCCTCCATCCGTCACAATATCCCGGTCCTTGCGGGCCGTGCCGGCGTGAAACACGGCGACGTGATCCTGCTCCGCCGGCGGAAGCCCCGTGATCGGGCAACCTTTCCTGTATGGGCCGGGGTATCCTCCGGACGCCAGGATCACACAGACCGCGGCCTGGTCGGACCATTCGAGCTTCACCTGATCCAGCCGATGCTCCACCACGGCCTCCAGAATGTCGACAAGATCGGTGTTCAACAACGGCAACACCACCTGGGTTTCGGGATCGCCAAACCGCGCATTAAATTCCAGCACGTAAGGACGCCCGTCCGTGACCATCATCCCCGCGTACAACACCCCGTAAAACGGACTGCCGGCACGCGCCAGGCCCTCAATCGCGGGATACAGCACGTTGCGCACCATTTCGTCACGCAAGGCCGGCGTGCCCACCGGCGCCGGCGCATACGCCCCCATACCGCCGGTATTGGGGCCGGTATCGCCGTCGCCAATCCGTTTATGGTCTTGCGCGATCACCATGGGCAGCACGGTTTTCCCATCGGCAAAGGCCATCACGGTGAGTTCTTCGCCTTGCAGACATTCTTCAATGACCACGTGCTTGCCCGCATCGCCGAATGCGTGACGCGTCAGCATGTTGACCACGGCGTCACGAGCTTCCCGCGCCGTTCGGGCGATGACCACGCCTTTCCCCTGGGCCAGCCCGTCGGCCTTGACCACAATGGGGAACGAGCAATGTTCCAGGTATTCAATCGCCGCCTCGACGCGATCAAAGGTGCGCGCGTCCGCCGTCGGAATCTGCTGACGGATCATCAGGTTTTTGGCAAAGGCTTTACTGGATTCAATCCTCGCGGCGTTTTGGGTTGGGCCGAATACGGCCAGTTTCTTTCGCCGAAACAAATCCACAATACCCAGCGCCAGGGGCGCTTCCGGCCCCACCACCGTAAGATCAATGGATTGCTCTTCAGCGAAGCGTTGAAGGCCAGGCAGATCCGTCACCGCAATCGGCACACACGTGGCCAGTTGGCCGATGCCCGCGTTTCCGGGCGCGCACCAGATTTTGGTCACGCGCGGGCTTTGCGCCAGTTTCCACACCAGCGCATGCTCACGTCCGCCGCTGCCGATGATCAGGATTTTCATGTTTCCCTACGGAAATTTCTCAAAGTCGCTGAGATTGGGGGCAAGACTTTTTTTCAACCATTGATTCCCGTAATCTTTGATTGCCACTTGCTCCCTATCAAGCCTCTGACCGTCAAGTTTGCGGCCTCTCTTTTGTGGTATCCCCTTTCCTGGTCTTCCTGTTCTGCCATTCACCACAATCGCGTTCAAGCGAGGAAGCTTTTTCTTCTTGCAATACAGGTCAATCAACTCAAGAGCATCGTTCAATTGCTTATTACGCCAATGGATACCGACCAATCCCCCAACTTCCTCATAGTAGAGCATGATTTGAGATTTGCTTGCGGCCCATGCAAGCAGAGGCCAAAGCTGACATGCACGTTGATATTTGTTCATCTTTGTCTCCACAACCATCTCCTGTTATTGTTTATCCGAACAAATCACCATCCCACGCCTCAATGCCGAAAATGCCGCATGCCCGTCATGATCATCGCCAGATTCTGCTCATCCGCGGCTTTGATGACTTCGCTGTCACGGATACTGCCGCCCGGTTGAATCACGGCGGTGATCCCGGCTTTGGCGGCCGCGTCGAGTCCGTCGCGGAACGGGAAAAAAGCGTCCGACGCCATGACACAGCCTTTGATGGGCAATTTGGCTTTCATCTCGGCCAGGGCGACGGAATCCACGCGGCTCATTTGTCCGGCCCCGATGCCGACGGTTTGACCGGCATTGGCAAACACAATGGCGTTGGACTTCACATGCTTGCACACCTTCCAGGCAAAGGCGCAGGCGGTGTATTCCGCCTCCCCGGGTTTTCGTTTGGTGGGCACCGGCAAGGTGGTCAAATCCGGCAGGACACCGAGATCCCGATCCTGCACGATCAATCCGCCGACCAGCTTTTTCAAATCGTAGCCCTCGCGATGAGAGTCGTTGAGTGAGCCTACCGTCAACAGCCGCAAGTCCTTTTTCCGTTTCAACTCGGCCAGCGCGTCGGCGGCAAATTCAGGCGCGATGAAGACTTCGACAAACGTTGAGGTCACTTCCCGGGCCATGGCCAGATCCACGGGCCGGTTGCAGGCAATCACGCCGCCAAAGGCGGAGACCGGATCGGCTTCTCTGGCCTTCACGTAGGCTTCAACAGGCGTGGCGCCAAGCGCCACGCCACACGGATTGCTGTGTTTGATAATCACCACGGCCGTCTCAACAAATTCTTTCACCAGCTCCAGGGCCGCGTTGGCATCCAGATAATTGTTATAGGACATGGCCTTGCCATGCCGTTGGCAGCCCAGGGAAATTGAAGGTTCCGTCCCGCCGATTTCCCGATAAAACGCCCCTTCCTGATGAGGGTTCTCGCCATACCGCAAAATTTCCACGCGTTCATAGGACAGCGATAACCGTGGCGGGAAGGTCTCGACCGTCCCGTCGTCGTGGCGCTGACTCATATACTGCGCAATCAGGCCATCGTACCGTGCGGTGTGCTGAAACACTTTCCCGGCCAGTTCGCGCCGAAGCGACACGGGCACCGCCCCGGACTGCAACGCCTCCAACACGCGACGATAGTCGCCCGGGTCCACAACCACGATCACGTCTTGATGGTTTTTGGCGGCCGACCGAAGCATGGCAGGGCCGCCGATATCAATATTCTCAATGGCATGCTCCACTGTGCACGCGGGATCGGCAATGGCCGATGCAAACGGGTAGAGATTGACGACCAGCAGATCAATCGGCACAATGCCGTGTTCCCGCATCTGTTGCACGTCTTCGGGCCGGTCACGCCGGCCCAGCAACCCTCCGTGAATTTTGGGATGCAGCGTTTTGACCCGCCCTCCCAGAATCTCCGGAGAACCGGTATGCGACGCGACGTCTGTGACCGGCAGCCCGGCCTCACGCATGGCGTTGGCCGTCCCTCCCGTCGAGAGCATGGTCGCCCCCAGTTCAACTAACCCTTTGGCAAACTCCGCAATGCCCGTCTTGTCGGACACACTGATCAGCGCATGGTTCCATTGGCCCATTGTTCAACCCTCGGCGATACGTTCAATAGTGGATGAAAGGAAAAACGAAGCCGCAGTGTACCAAATGCATCAGTTAAACGGCAACGCAAGGCATGAGTGCGGCAGCGAGAAGACATGCGCTCACCGACGACGCTTCCAACGCGCATGTGCCGATCCGCTGTGTCAATCCATCCGCACCATGCAATTTCCCGATGGTTCCTTTATAATTTTGAGCGGCCCGGACAGACAACCCGTCATGGGAGTATCCTATGCAATGTGTCTTATGCGGAAACAACGCATTGGAATCCATATCAAACAGGGATGCAAAATTCTCCGAGTCTCTTCTTGTGTCACTGTGCGGCACGTGCGGGCTGGTACAGCAAAACCCAATTCCAACCATGGACGCACTCAAGATTTACTACGCTCACCATTACCGCAAAGATTATAAAAACACCTACGCGCCGAAGCATCGCCACGTGTACCGCGCAGGAAAAACCGCCCTCCGGCGTCTCCGCTTTCTCAAGAACGCCGCCATATCAGAGGGCGCACTGCTTGATGTGGGGGGAGGGGGTGGGGAGTTTGTGTATCTGGCGGGGAAATGGGGGTTTCAGGCCACGGGCGTTGAGCCAAACATCGGCTACTCGGAACATGCCAGCCGTGAATATGGGAGCACGGTCACAACGGGAGACATTGATGATATTGCAGGCACGTACGACATCATTACCATGTTCCATGTGCTTGAGCATTTGCCGTCACCGGTCAGGGCGTTTGAGAAATTGTATACCCTGCTCAATGCCAACGGGAAGCTGTGTATTGAGGTGCCCTGGGTTGAAACGAATGACGCCTCGCCGCACAACATCTATTTCAAGGCCCATATTTTCTACTTCAGCGCCGATACCTTGATGGCCTGTGCCAGCCAATTCTTCAATGTGCTCACGGTCGATACCTCATTCAATCTCAAAATACTTTTTGAAGCCAAGGCCAATCCAACGTCTCTCACGTTACCCGATGCGGCATCGGTGAAGCGATTACAAAGGCGGCTGCGCAGCAAGGGATGGAGCGAGTACCTGTTGAAGGGGCATGGCATGGGAAAACCAGTACGGAAAATCATACGATGGATTGATGAATTAAACATACAGGGCATGACCCCGAAGACCATACTGGATAATTTGGAATGATTCCCACGGGGAGAAGAGGGACGTGCTGTTGCCCGGCAACGGCTGGTGGGAAAAGGGAATCTGTCGCAACGAGTACACGAGTCAACAGGGAAAGGAGCGGCGGCGGGAGCCTTCGGAAAACCGGCCACCCATGAACACACAGCCTTCACACGCCTGGACACTGGACCTCGGCGCCCGCGTTGTCTCGCCCGCGACCGTGCATTTCAAAGTCTGGGCGCCCCACGCCGAGGCCGTGAACGTCGCCCTTGACACTGCCCCTCCCCGCCGCCATCCCCTGTCTCCAACGCCGCACGGATATTGGGAAGGCACCCTGTCGGACGTGTCGGCCACGACCCGCTATGCCTATGTGCTGAACGGCACCCTGGAACGCCCGGATCCGGCCTCGCGGTTCCAGCCTGACGGCGTGCACGGCCATTCCATGGTGATTGATCCCTTCGCGTTTCCCTGGACCGACCAGGCGTGGAACGGCATGCCGCTCGAACGGCTGATTATTTACGAACTGCACGTGGGCACGTTTACATCGAAAGGCACGTTTGACGCGATGATCGCCACACTGCCCTATCTTCGCGACACCGTCGGCATCACGGCGCTCGAATTGATGCCCGTGGCCCAGTGCCCCGGCACGCGCAACTGGGGATACGACGGCGCCTATCTCTTTGCCCCGCACGCCGGCTATGGAGGCCCCGACGGCCTGAAGCGCCTGGTGGACGCCTGCCACGCGCACGGCCTCGCCGTGATCATGGACGTCGTGTACAACCATCTCGGGCCGGAGGGCAATTACCTGGGAGACTACGGCCCCTACTTCACGCACCGCTATCCGACCCCATGGGGACAAGCCATGAATTACGACGGGCCGGACAGCGACCCGGTGCGACATTTCATCATCAGCAATGCGTTGTACTGGGTCACGGAATTTCATATGGACGCGCTTCGACTCGATGCCATCCACGGCATCTTCGATTTCAGCGCCACACATCTGTTGCGGGAGCTGGCGGAAGCGGTGCGCGCACAAGCCGACCGACTCGGACGAGCGATACACGTGATCGCGGAAAGCGACCTGAACGACGCGCGAACGATCACTCCCGTCACGCAAGGAGGATACGGGCTGGCAAGCCAGTGGAACGATGACTTTCATCATGCCCTCCACGCTGTGCTGACGGGAGAACGGAACGGGTACTACAAAGACTTCGGGAGCCTTGCACACCTGGCCACGGCGATCACGGACCGGTTTGTGTATTCGGGCCAGTATTCGGCCCATCGAAGGCGTGGCCACGGCAATGCCGCCGGCGAGGCGGCCCCCACGCAATTTGTCGTGTTTTCCCAGAATCACGACCAGGTCGGCAATCGGGCGCAGGGCGATCGCCTCTCCACCCTTGTGTCCTTTGGGGCGCTCAAGCTGGCGGCGGCGGCCGTCCTGCTTTCCCCCAACATCCCGCTCCTGTTTATGGGAGAAGAATATGGCGAGACCGCGCCCTTTCTCTATTTCATTGATCATGGGGACCCCGCACTGGTTGACGCCGTGCGGCGGGGCCGCAACGATGAATGTGCCTCCTTCGGTCAACATGACGCACCGGACCCACAGGCACAAGCCACCCATACCCGTTCCCGGCTGCAATGGGAGGGACCACAAACACACGCACGGAAGTTTTTACCGCCGTGGTATCACAGGCTTATCCAATGCCGAACATCGGTTCCGGCCCTGGGACCGGGACACCCAACGGACGGGCTTGAGGTTCGGTCCGACCCCAACGCCCTGACGCTCACCATCCATCGCACGAGTCGGTCGGGGCCGAAGGCCTTGATCATATTGAATTTCAACAAGAGCGCGACAGACCTGTCACTGTCTCCACCGGAAGGACGCTGGGCACTGCGGCTTGATTCCGACTCGCCGACCTTCGGTGGAACGCACACCCTTCCCGCTCCCCCGCATCTGACACTGACTCACGACACCGTCCCGCTCCAACTTCCACCCTGTGCCGTGTGGGTTTACACCGATGATTCCGGGGAGGGCGACAGCAGACAGCATGAGGCGGGGTGAGCATCCAGGCTCTTAGTGATGCAGCGACCCCACCCGAAAACGGTCACGTGTCCACAAAAAACGCCGTGACGAAGACGCTTCTCAATGCTTTGCGCCCGGCTTTGACAGATTTTTCAACGTTCACGGAGTATACGGACATGATGGATTCGGTATATACTCCGAAGCACGTCAGACATACACAACACGGAGGTCGTGTGTTGTCCGTACCACTGCCATGCCTCACGACCCTCGTCATCGTGTTTTTCGCGGTCGCCTTTTCTCTCCAGAACGATCAGGCGGTGTCCATCCGGTTGTTCGGCTGGAGGTTTGAGAGGTCCTTGGTTCTGGTGTGGCTGACCGCCCTGTGTCCGGGCATGATCATTGCAATGCCGGTTTCCATGCCGACACACATCCGGAACAACACCGCGCATCGCGCACCTGAATAAACGAGTGATGGAATTGGAGCATCCCCCCACGCCCCCGACGCACACCGACGATGCTCCGCAGGACAATCCGTGACGGCACCCCATATGACCCACGACCCCGAACGCACCCCCCGACAGCCCAACGAGCCCATCATGGTGGAACGAACGCATCAACGCGTGCTGGCGATGATCATGGCCGGCGGCAAGGGCGAACGCCTGATCCCGCTGACGGAACAACGCAGCAAGCCGGCGGTCCCGTTCGCCGGCACCTATCGCATCATTGATTTCGTGTTGAGCAACTTCTTGAACTCCAGCGTGCTGGCCATGTACGTGCTGGTCCAATACCGTTCCCAGTCGCTCATTGAACACCTGCGTCGGGCCTGGCGGATTGGCGGTCCGAATCGGCAAACCTTTATAACCGTGGTGCCGCCGCAAATGAAGGGCCGCGGCAAATGGTACGAAGGGACGGCGGACGCCGTGTATCACAACCTGAACCTCATCCGGGATTTCGCGCCCAATCTTGTCGCCGTGTTTGGCGCCGATCACATTTACCGCATGGACATCAGGCAAATGATCAAGTTTCATGTGGACAACGGCGCGGACGTGACCGTGGCCGCGTTGCCCGTCCCGCTCCAGTCGGCGAAACGGTTGGGCATTATTCAAACGGATGCCGCACAACACATCACAGGATTTGAAGAAAAACCCAAATACCCGAAACCCATGCCTGACAATCCGAGCATGGCGTTCTCGTCAATGGGTAATTACATTTTTAACGCCGACGTGCTGCTCAAGGCGCTGGAACTTGATGCGAAAGGCCCCGGGTCTCATGATTTCGGACGAGACCTTATTCCGTCCATTATCAAATCATACAACGTCATGGCGTATAACTTTCTGGACAACGTCATCCCGGGGATTCATCCCTATGAAGAATGGGGATACTGGCGCGACGTCGGAACCCTGGCGGCCTACTGGCACGCGAATATGGACATTGTCGGGGAACGCCCGGCGTTTGATCTGCATAACGTCAACTGGCCGATTATGACGGACACCCTGGGCGCGCCCGCCGCCAGTATTGTGCGATCTCATCTGGATGATACGCTGGTGGGGCAAGGGAGCCTGGTGGTCAACGCCAAGCTTCGACGATCCGTCCTGGGCCGCAACGTCCGCATCGGCGAAGGCACGGAACTTGAAGAATGCGTGATTCTGGACGGGACCGTCATCGGCTCCAACGTCAAGCTCAAAGGCGTGATCGCGGATCGGTTCAACCTGATCCCATCCGGCACCATCCTCGGATATGAGCACACGCAAGACAACGGCCTGTCCTATACGGTTGACAAGTCCGGCCTCATTGTTCTTCCGCGCGGACATTCCTACGGTGACCAGGCCGTCCGGCCCCTTGCCACCAGCTAACGGACCACGGCCACACGGATCCCGCCCGATGCCGCATGAGCCTCAATGACTGACAGCCCTGGGCGTGGAGCCTGCCAACAAGAGACGATCCAGATGCCGGCGCCCCGTTTCCCCGTCGCCACCTACCGACTCCAGCTCAACCGGCATTGCACCTTCGCGCACGCCGCACGGGTCATTCCCTGGCTGGCCAACCTCGGCATTTCAGATTGTTACACCTCGCCCTATCTCCAGGCCCGTCCGGGCAGCCTTCACGGATACGACATCGTGGACCCGACCACACTGAACGACGAAGTCGGGTCGGCCACCGACTATCAAACCTTTCTTGACGCCTTGAACGCGCATCAGATGGGACACATCATGGATATCGTCCCCAATCATATGCACGTCGCCGGCCCCTGGAATCCATGGTGGCAAGACGTCCTCGAAAATGGCCGAAACGCCCGTTGCGCGCACATTTTTGACATCAACTGGACCCCGCCGACGCGCGAGCTGCACGGCAAGACGCTGCTCCCCATCCTGGGAGAGCCATACGACGTCACATTGAGAAACGGCAACATCACCCTGTGCTGCCGGGACGGCCTGTTGTTCATTCGCTACCACGAGCATGAATTGCCCATTGACCCCGGTTCGTACGCGCGGATTCTCAATCATCGCCTGGACGCGCTGCGTGACAGGCAGGACGCCGACTCCCCGCACGTTCAGGAACTGCACGGCATCATCGCGGCGCTCGCGCAGTTGCCAGACCGACACGAGACGGACCCCGAACGGGTCACCATCCGCTATCGGGACAAAGCCACCATTCAACGCCGCCTGGCCGCGCTCACCGACAGCCACCCCACCATGAAGGAGTTTCTCAACGAGACCCTCCGCGCCTGGAACGGCACACGGGAACACCCGCACAGTTTCGACCTGATGGATTCCCTCCTGCGGGACCAGGCCTGGCGCCTGGCATTTTGGCGAACGGCGGGAGCAGACATTAACTATCGCCGCTTTTTTGACGTGAACACACTCGCGGCCATTCGGATTGAAGACCCCGACGTCTTTCGGCGCGTCCACGAGTATCTTTTTTCCCTGCTGCCATCGGCGGCCGTGCATGGCCTGCGGGTTGACCATGTGGACGGCCTCTACGACCCCCGACGATACCTTGAGCAATGTCAGGAATGGGCACGCACCACACTCGGGCTGCCGGCTGATTCCAACGGCCGATCGCTGTTCATCATCGTGGAAAAAATTTTAGGAACGGGCGAAGTCCTTTCCGGGGATTGGCCCGTCCATGGCACCACGGGATATGATTTTCTCCACCTGCTCAACAACCTGTTCGTGGATACCCGCCATGAACGCGCGATGGACGCTTTGTACGAAACATTTACAAAAACGGCGACCACGGCCGAAGCGCTGACCCGCACATGCAAAACCCTGATCATGGATACCTCCATGGCGAACGAGTTGCAGGCCCTTGGGCATCAGGTGCATCGGCTCTCCGAACACCAGCGCCCTTCCCGTGACTTCACCCTGAACAGGCTCACGCACGCACTCAAAGCCATCATCGCGTGTTTTCCGGTCTATCGCACGTATAGTTCCCCGCGCGAACAGACAGGCGTCAACGACCGGGACCGGGCCTGCATCCAGTCCGCCGTCACGCGGGCCAAACGCGAAGGGCCGGCGACCAACCACCGGAGCCTTGATTATCTTGCCAGCCTCCTGCTCACACACCGGAGCGGCACCCCGTCATGGGAAGACGTCCGTCCGTTCATCATGAAATTTCAGCAAACAACCGGTGCGGTGATGGCGAAAGGCGTTGAAGATACCGCATGGTACCGGTATCACCGTTTAATCTCGCTGAACGAAGTGGGCGGAGACCTCGCGCAATTCGGCATTCCCGTTGCCGCGTTCCATGAACGGATGCGCGAACGCCAACAGCAATGGCCGTTCAGCCTGTCGGCCACCTCAACGCACGATACCAAGCGGAGCGAGGACGTGCGGGCGCGCATCAACGTCCTGTCCGAGCTTCCTCGGGAATGGAAAACACGCGTCCGGCGATGGCACCGGCTCAATAAAAAACACAAGACCCGTCATGAAGGTTGGGAAATCCCTTCCCGCAATGAAGAATATTTCCTCTATCAGACGCTGCTTGGGGCCTGGCCGTTTGCCGGACTTGACTCCACGGCCTACCATGATTTTTGTCAACGCATGCAGGCCTACATGCTCAAAGCCGTCAAAGAAGCCAAAGTGCATACCAGTTGGATTGATCCCAATGACGCCTATGAGCACGCCGTGATCCGGTTTGTCCGGCACATTCTCGAACCAGGCCCCTCCAACAAATTCCTGAAAAACTTTCTGCCGTTTCAGCGCACCATTGCCCGCTATGGTCTGTATAACGCCTTATCACAAGTGGCGTTGAAAATCGGGTGCCCGGGCATTCCGGATTTTTATCAAGGCTCGGAAATCTGGAATCTGACGCTGGTGGACCCGGACAACCGGCGGCCGGTTGATTTTGAACATGGACAACGCCTGGCGAAGACCATCCCGTCCGATGAATCCGACATCACCGAAACCGTGCTGCGAGACCTCATGGAATTCTATGAAGACGGACGCATTAAATGCTACGTCACCCGCGCGTTACTCAATTACCGCAAGGCTCATCGGGAGTTGTTTCAGCAGGGTGACTACGCCCCCCTTGAAACCCACGGCGAAAAACGTCACAATCTCTGCGCGTTTCAACGCACATGGAGCAACCAGGAGGTGATCGTCGTCGTCCCGCGTCTTCTGCATGACATTATCCCGGACCCAACCATTCCGGCGCTTGGCCATCGCGTATGGGGCGATACCGGCGTGGCGCTTCGGAACGGTGACCCGGCCACCCGGTACCGACATGTGCTGACCAACCAGAGGATAGCGGCGCAAGTCGGCGAGAGTGGCGCCAGTCTGGCCGTCTCCGACATCTTTCAACAATTGCCTTTAGCCGTCATGGAGCGATTATGAACCGAATCGGACACCAGGCACCACCAACCGATCCCGACATTGATGAAGCCCTGGGGTGGGAAGGCCACGTCAACATCCCCAACGCACCGACGCTCGCCAACCTGCTGAACAACTGGCCTGAACTGCGAACGGGGCTGGCATTCAGTCTGGTGTTTGTGGTGGGAGCGTTTGTCGGCGGCGCCCTGATCGCCACCTTGAGCGGCCACAGAGGAGCCGCACGGGAGTAGCGCTCCGAAGCCAACGATTCAGGCAGAAGAACATGTCTTGAGCAAACCCCAATACTCTTCAGTCAGGCGGGGGGACCTGGCACATTGAATCACCATGCTCACATTCATGAATACAAGATACCGCTCTCCTCTGCTGTGATCACGAACCTGCCCGTTCAGCAACGCCCCACGATCACGCCCGTTTCGTCAAATGCCATCCGTCGCCGCACGGATAGACTGATAAATTCACGCCTCGTTCATTATGCGATAGGTCCGCTCTGCGTTGCGCGGCTTCCCTGGTGGCATACAAGTCCTTCCCGCAAATGAGACACGGGACCGATGGCGTTTGCCTGTCGGATGGCGATAAATGCCATTTGCCGCATGTGCCGCATTGATAGGACACAAACGTCAGACCGTCAGCCGTCTTTTCGTACGCCGCCGCCTGTTGCGCATCCATGCCGTTGCGGAACTCCGTCAACGGTCTGCCCGTCGCCTTGCCAAAACACGTTTTGCTTTTGGGATTCACCGTGCCACCTTCTGTGCGACATGCCCCCACGAATGTTCCATTGTGAATCGCGGCCTCTGGCATTGGCAAGGGATGGAGCCGGCGAGTGGGATTGAACCACCGACCTACGGTTTACGAAACCGTTGCTCTACCACTGAGCTACGCCGGCATTGGAGAGAAAGTGTCGTGATGGGAGACAGTGCGTCAAGCCGGAGTCATCTTATTGCCCGCAATACCCGGTGTCAACCGAGTGGAACCATCCACCCCTGGCCGCGTCGGTCTGTCATCGCCGCACCACGCCTGCCCCTGGTTGACGCAACAACGGAAATCCATGGAGGTCCTGGTGTGTGACCGGATTCCCGCGTTCGCGGGAATGACAGGACGCGGGCATGGCAAGCATGATTGACAGAGTTTTTTCCGCTGCGCTATCGTCATTCGGTGTCTTCTTCTGGTCGTCACGATCCCGCATCTCCTCTGCCGCATCCCGCGTTCTCCCTGGCCAATACGGCATCTTTGATCAGGCTTTCGAATCAAACAGGCACATTCCTGCTGCTGCTTCCGTCCTTGTGGGCATTGATCCTGGCGTCGGAGGGCCGTCCCTCCTGGATGCTGCTCCTCATCTTTCCAGCGGGAGCCTTCATCATGCGAAGCGCCGGTGTCATTATGAACGATTTGGCCGATCGTTCATTTGACCGCCAGGTCACCCGCACCAAAACCCGGCCTCTGGCCAGTGGCACGCTGTCCCCTGTTCATGCCGTCCTGTTGCTTGGCGTTCTTCTTGTTGTCGCCGTGGGGCTTCTGGCCTTCCTGAACCCGCTGACCATCCAGCTTAGTCCAGTCGCTCTGGGGCTGGCGGTGGTGTATCCCTTCACGAAACGTTTTTTTCACGTCCCGCAATTTTTTCTTGGCCTGGCATTTGGATGGGGAGCCGTTATGGCCTGGGCCGCCGTTCGGAATCAACTCGACCCCGCGGCGTGGCTGCTCTTTGCCTCCACCATGTGCTGGGCTCTGGCCTACGATACCATTTACGCTCTTCAGGACCGCGAGGATGATCGCCGTATCGGGATCAACTCATCCGCCCTTTACCTTGGCTCCCGCGTGTGGATGGCCGTGGGCAGTGTTGAACTGGTCATGCTGGGCCTTCTCGCGACAGCGGGATGGATGACACAACTCAACTGGTCGTTTTACGGGATGCTGGCCGGATTGGCCGGATTCATGAGCCAACAGGTCCGGCGGCTCCGCGGCGACGTAACCCCTGCGGAGGCCTTTGCCATGTTTCAACACCACGTCGGCATCGGACTGGTCATTCTGGGCGGGATATGGCTGGGCACGTGGTGACGGCGCGGCGCCAGCACGTCCTCTGAAAGCACAAAGGCCGCGCAAGCGGTCTTTGTGCACATTCCGTGCATGCACCACGCGACCCGTACGTTATTCCGGCCGTTACTCCGGCGGCGGAACCGGCTTATCGGGTTTTGGCGCGCGCAACGTCTCAAGATAGGCCGTCACCGCTTTGGCGTCATGATCATCAAGACCCAGGTTCGGCATCCGCGTGTGCTTTTTCATGCCTTGCGGGTACCGAATCCAGCGATACACCCATGTATCATTCAGACGAAATCCGGCGCGATCCAGGGCCGGCCCGACCAGACCACCCACGTCCCCGATGCTGTGACACCCGTTACACCCGTACTGATTGAAATACAGGTTTTCGCCTTCTTTGGCGAGCATGCGACGAGCCGCGTTGGTCATGGCGAAGTCCGGGCGTGCCATGTGATCCATTCTGGGACGTTTTGAGAAATTCTCCCACGCCGTCCTGACGACCGCAAACCGTTCTTCCTCCCGCACATAGGCGTCTTCTTCGGGAAGCACCACTTCTTCCTCGTCCTCGTCCTCGTCCTCCGCGTCGTCACCCCGCGCTTCTTCCGCCGCGGCCTCTGCGGCTTCCTGTTTCGCAAGGGCATCCTCCATGACTTGCGTGGCTTGCTCATATGCCGTCCGGGCCTTGTCAAACTGCGACTCCAACTGCCCGCGCCGATTTTCAACATCAAACGTCAACGAGCCGCCATGCAGCGTGCGAACGTATCCGACCACCGCCCACAGTTCGTTTTCGGACAGAGTAGAGCGAAAGGTGGGCATCGTCGCGACGGCGAAGTATGCTTCATCATCAAGCACGGCCTGCAACGAGGTATCACGCATGTCGCGGGAAATCGTGTTGAAAATTTCTTCATCGGTGAAGGTTGACATCGTGGCGGATTCCGAGAGGTCGCGAGGACGAGGATCCGGCATGCGGTCCCAGTTAAAGCCTTCCGCCTGCTGTCCGGTTTCACCGTGACAGTGCATGCAGTAATGACGGTAGAGTTTCCGGCCTTTCGAGGTTCGTTCATCTTCGAACAGGACACAACCGCTTGTCGCCACCATCACGACGATCACCGCACCGGCGACCCCGCCCAGCACCTTCCGTCTGTCCGATGACCCGTTCATGCCGTGTTCCCTCTCCGGATTTTTCTCACCAGCAACCATTCAAAACCGGCGGCAAGCGCAATCCCCAGCGCGACGTATCCGTAAATGGAATCGTCGGTCGTCGGCTCGGCACGGACATACCACCAGGATGAGATCGCTTTCTGCGAGCCTCGTTCCTTGACGACGCCATCAACGATTTGACCGTCCCAAAACGCAAAGGCCACGTTCGCCCATTCACCGGGAGTGATTTGCACGTCGTTCGCATCGTCCGTATTCAAGCGTCGGGAAAAAACAACGCGCCAGACTCCTTCCCGCCAGGCGCCCGTTGCCGAGACGTTCTGGATTGTTTGCGGCCGAAGCGTGGTGAACCCTTTCGCACTCATATCAACGGCTTTGCCCGCGGCGTTTTTCCAATACCAGATATTGACCGGCCCGCCTTCGACTTGCAGCATTTCCTGCCCGTGCGCAAAGTGGGCCTTGCGATCTCCCACCATAAACTCGACGGCGGCGGCATCCGCGGCATCTTTCGACGGATCTTTATACTCCAGCAGCATGGCCAACTCTTCACCGTTATGCATGCCGCGAACCTTGAAGGATTTCACCGTCACTTCCTGAATGCGGTCCGGCCAATGCACCTGGGGAGCCAGTTGAAATTCTGACGGCGGGATCGTGTCCCACACCGCCGCATTCGGATTATCACCGGGGAGCGCCTCGTCGGTCAGATGCAGCCGAATGGACACACTGCCGGTATCGCTTTCCGGAGCCGGCTCACTGGCCGAAGCCCAGCATGCGCCAAAGCCCGTGACCAGAAACACGGCTCCCAGCGCGAGCTTACAAAGATTTTCACGTCCCATGTGCATGCTCCTTCAAGGGCAACCTGCTCGCATTCGCGTGACTATTCCTCTTCTTCCCATGTCCGCGGAGACTGCCCGGCCCCGGCATATTCACCCATGATGATTTTCCAGATCCATTCATCAGGTAATTCTTTTTCCCATCGGGGCATGGCGGATTTCCACGGCATCCCCTCAACCGGCAGACCCACCCCGCCTTTTTTGATGCGCCAGAACAAATAGGATTCCTGCAATTGCGCAATGGTGCCCGGATCACCGAAATTCGCCGGGGGAGGATTAAACCCCACGGCCGCCGGGCCTTTCCCATCGAAATTGGCGCCGTGGCAGGGAGAACAAAACGCCGCGTACAGGCCCTGCCCCGTCATGATATTTTCCTGTGTCCGCGGAAACGGGTTGGCCAGCCCGACGAACTCACCGGGAGGCGCGGGATGAATGGTGCGGTTTTCCGCCGGCGGCATATCGCTCGGCGCCAGTTTCGTGTACGTCTGCCATCCCACCAGCAAGGGGAACAACGCAAACACGATGAGGCGCGCGGTGCCGGCGGCGCCGATTTGTCCCTCGCCGGTCAGAAAGCGACCGATGGGGCCCATGAAATCGTCCAGACCCGCGCCGCTCATCGTATAGAAAATCACGGCGGCGGCAACCGTGAGGGCCAGGTACAGGAAAATTAAACTGGCCGGCAACGGCGCGGTGAAGACGGGGAGAATGAATTTGAGAAAGACATACATGCCCACCAACAAGATGGCGGTTTTCGCAAGGGGACCTTTCATGCTTCACTCTCCTGGTTGGCTGGCTCCGTGAACAGCGACGGACGCGACTTGCATGGCATCGTGTTCACGGATCTCCAGCACGTCTTTGACGTTAATGCTGATGGGTTCACCGCTCATTTTCTGGAGAAACGCAATCACCGAATAAATTTCCTGTTTCGACAGGGCAATCGGATTTTTGTTGATATGCGGCATGCGAGCCGGATATTCCTTCGGCGCGCCTTCATGTCTGAAATCCAGATAAATGTAGGCCTGGGGATCGGTGAGGCTTTCATACATAAACTCCGGCGAGAGTTTAGCGCCAATACCTTTTAAATCCGGGCACCTGGCGGATTCACTGGGCCCGATGGAATGACACAGGGCGCATTGGCCTTTGCTGAAGAAAATCTTTTGACCGATCCCGGACAAATCGTCCGGTGTTTTGACTTTGGTAATATCAAACGTCTCAATCGCCGGCGGCAGAGAGGCCATTTGGGGCACCCCCAGGGCAATCAGGCTGAATATCCCCAGGACGATGATCACGAACCCCCCGACTCGCAGGAATTTCGATCGAAGAAAGAGCAGGATGCCGATGCCGAGTCCGACGACAAGGAGTTCGATGAGCTGGAGTAAGGCGACTTCACTCATGGGGTTCTCGCTCCGGGTTGGTCCTTCCGCAACCAATCGTTACATGACACGCCGGCCAGTCCGCCGGCATGTTGGTCTCCTCGAGGCGCGCCACCGGCCATTGCCGGCGCCCCGGCGGGAATCCCGGTCGGATCTTCCGCGCGCTGCCCCTGTTCCGGCCCCTTCTTGACGTTATCGCCCATCGTGGCGACCCAGAAGATGAAGGCCACCAGCAAACAAAAGACAAACGTATTCAGCGACATGAACGCGGCGGCATACCCCAGCGCGGGAGAATACGCATACTCCGAGGTATCGCGCATCACGCCGTAGATATGCCAATGCACCCGGGACGATGACCGGGCATAGCCCATCAACGACATGAGCAGGACCACCATAACCGCGTTGGACACCAGGCAATAGGCCGCGCGAATCGGCATCTGTCCCCAGACCATTTCCGTCGTCACTTTGGCGCTTTTCATCAGCACGGCCGTTAAGGGCGTGAAGGTGAGCATGATGAACAACACGATCAGCACCTGGGCCACGGAGAAATAATTAATCCGAATGATGGCCGGCACGAAATAGCCCCAGACCCCCAGCACCACCACGGCAATGCCGGCCACGACGAGCAGGACGCCCATCACCGCCTTGGCAATCTTTGCCCATGGGGCGGTTTCCTGCTTGCCGGCCCGCCAGTACATGATGAAGCTCATAAAGGTGACCAGGATCATGAGATTTGAGACGGTCATCTTGGCGGACATCACGCCGAACACGCCCAGCAGCGGATGATGGGTGCCGCCCATTTTTCGGGCTTCCTCCAGACTCGCCACAAGGGAGTGGGGGGTCATCCACACGCCGAGACACACCATCAGCACAATCAGCATGGCCAGAATCGGTCGTCGGTAACGTTGTTCAGAGCCGGGAATGCGGTAGGTAATCCCCATCCAGAAATAATAATTCGCGCCCAGAAACAGGACGCCGATGAGCATGGCCTGCAGGATAAAGAGCCACGCCAGGAATCCGCCCATCAGCGTAATGCCCATTTGCTGGTTATATTGATAAATCTCCCGCATCAACCAGTATCCGGCAAAAGGCAGGGGCAACATGCCGAACACGCCGATGAAGTTCCCCACGTAGCCCATCCAGTCGTAATGATCCCGTTCCGCCCGGCTGGCGGCCAGAAGATACCGAATACCCGCATAGGCCCCGCAGATAAACCCGCCGAGGACCACGTTCGCGATAAGACGATGGATATTGACCGGCCACCACGTGGGATTCCATGTGGCCGCCCACGCGCGTTCAATCGCCGTGCCGTCGCCCACCACCACGGGGCTGGCCTGGAACGTGGCCCAGGAATTGGGCACAATCATGATGCCCAGCGCAAACAGGTTGAGCAGAAATCCCAGCGACAGGTGAATCCATTTTTTCCTGCCCTGCATGGCGTCCCACCCGTACCAGTACAGGTAGAGCACGGCGGTTTCCATGAGAAACAACATGCAGTAGGCCAGAAAGGACGGGAAGAAAATGTCGGAGAGGTACGCCATCAGTTTGGGATACAGGCCGACCAGCAGAAACAGCAGAATGCCCCCGAACAACGCCGTGGTCGCATAGGCCGACGTCAATAATTTGGTAAATTCTTTGGCTAGTTTGTCATAGCGGGATTCCCCGCTCTTCCATCCCACGAGTTCGCACACCCAGGCAAAGATCGGCACCCCCAGCACGAATCCGGCCAGAAGCAAATGCTGCTGGGCCACAATCCAGATCAAGTTTCGGCTGCCCAGCCACGGAATGTCCCGATACTCCACGGACATGGCCTGCGTCGCCGCGTCCTGCGCCCACACACAGGCCGGGAGAAGGACCAGCGCCCACAGGACACTCCACGCGCAGAATTTCGCTGATGGCGCATAAGATCGCAGAAGGTTATGGATGCCGTGGTGTGTCATGTGTGGTCCCTCACCGTATGGTCGTTAATGCGCACGAGACCATGCCAGGGGTCGCGGCATTTCGACGGTGATGCTCGCCGGCGCGCCGCCTTCCTTCTGACGTGTGGCTGTTCATTTCTTTTTGGACTCTTTCTCCACCGCATTCAGCGTGGCGTCGGCACGAGACAGAATCTGCTCGGTGTTGGCGATGACCTCGCGGGGCACGATCCGTTGTTCCACCTTGTTGACGTGGATAAACTCATATTCCTCATGCGGATGCGGAGTGCTCACGGGTAGCAACCCCCAAAACAGCATAATCAGAGCAGCAACCGTGCCCGTAAAGACCGTCAACAACAGCGGTTGATCCTTGGGAATCCGCAGCAGATCCCATTGGTGGACAATATCCTGAAACGTGCCGTCAACGGGGGTGGACGCCCGCACCACGCGTTGCGCCAGCAATCCCAACCCAAACACCCAGCCATAGAGCATGGCCAGCAGCACGATGATGACCGGCGCGCCGATCATCACCAACTCCAGGCTGATCTGTTCCGCAATGGGTATCGTGAAGAGATGTTCCTCGACCACATGAATCGTCGCATCGGTGGCCCGTGCGGCGACGGCTTTGGCACCCGTCACCATCATCCACGCGAGGGGCAGCCAGATGGCGGAAAAAGCCGCCCATGACGCCCACAGCCGAAACCCCATCCCGTGCGGAGGATCAACACGCAGCCGTTCCAGCAACACGGTACGCGCGCACAGCCCCAAGGCCCACACATCAATGGGAATGGAGAGCAACACCAGCGCGTACAGTCCGCCGCCTTCCCACGGATGAATTTGCGCCGCCAGCAACAGCACCACGATGACCAGTTTCATCGGGAAGCCGGTCCAAAACATTGGCCAGACCACCAGAAGACCCAGTTTCGCGTTGGGCATCATTGCTTAATCCAGAAATTCCCTGTTGAGAATGGCGGATATGGTGAACAGCAAAATGCCCGCCATAATAACAATCCAGCCGATCAACGCCGCCGGCCGTTTAAAAATGTCCCGTTCCGGATTCCGATCCAGAAAGGGCAACACCGCCAGGAACGCCAGCAACGCGCCGGGAATTGCGATGGCGCCGAGCAGTTGCCCGAATTCTCCGGAAAAAATCTTCAGGCGCAACATCTGGAAGAGAAACAGAAAATACCATTCCGGTTCCGGATGATAATCTCCGGGATCCGGTGTCGCCTCTTCCAGCAAGACCACCGGCTCAATAAACGCCAGACTGCAAATAATCATGAACACCGAGGCCATGGCCACAATATCTTTCCAGATTTGCCGGGGGAAAAAATAATCCGTCTTGGCCTTGAGTTGTTCAGGGGTGCCACGGAACGGACCGGCCGGACCAGCTTTCCGGAACAGAAAAATATGGAGTCCGGCCAACCCCATTAACGTCGCCGGCAACACCATCACGTGAATCACAAAGAAGCGACTCAACGTCATTTGACCGGGCGTCGGGCCGCCTTTCAAAAACCTGGCGAGAAAATCCCCGATCAGCGGGGTTTTATCCATAATCTCCACACCCACCACCGTGGCCCAGTACGCCCGTTGATCCCATGGAAGCAGATAGCCGGTAAACCCGAACGCCATGACCAGGCCAAAGAGGGCCAGCCCGACCAACCACACCAGCTCTCTGGGTTTTTTGTACGCGCCCCACAAGAACACCTGGGACATATGGGCAAACACCATCACCACCATGGCCGATGATCCCCAAAAATGGTAACTCAACAGGAACCACCCGTAATCCACTTCGTGAATGATATACTGCGTGCTCATATACGCATGATCAATGCTCGGGACGTAGTAAAACATCAACAGAATGCCGGTCACCACCTGCAGAATAAAAATGAACAGCAGGCACGACCCGAACGTATACGCCCATCGGGAGCCTCCCGGGACAGGCTCATTCAGCATTTTGGCCTGAATCGTTTTCAGACCGACCCGCTCGTCAACAAACGCAACGACTTTTTCAAACGCGCCGGGCTCGTTTGGGGTATGGGGGGGAGAACTGTTCATGGAAACCAGGCAGCAATACGCTTACAGTAAACGGATTTGGTTTTTCACTCCGGCTTTATATTCCACATCAATAATCTTCATGTCCCCCGCAGCATTGACCTGCATGGGAAGCACGTCAAGCGACCGTGGGGCAGGGCCGTCCAGCACCTTGCCCGCCTCATCATAGATACTCAAATGGCAGGGACACAAAAACACCCCGTCGGGATAATTCTTCGTCTTGCGCCACTTATAGCCACACCCCAAATGGGGACATTTTCCTGAAAATCCGATGTGCGGCGCGGTGGATTTATTTACCCAGACCACATTGCCCTTGTCGTCATGGAATTTTTTATCTTTTCCGCCATAGACGGCTTGTTGGACCGCCGGCGTTGCCTTCACCACCCAGATATTCTTTTCGATGCGCTGTTCCGGCATAAACGCTTCCTTCATGCCCCGCGTATACTTGAACTGGTACCCAATATTGTCCTTTCTGACTTTTTGGACATTGCCCACGGAAAACCAGGTATTGTCATACGGTCGATACATGGGCTTCATGAGATATTTGACCACCGGAAAGACCAGCGGCAATGCTATCAACGCGCCAATCGCATGCGTCATATTCGTAAAAAAATTCCGGCGCGGCACCGCCTGTTCAAGCCGAGGATAGGGAACCAGAATTTCACCTGGCTCCACGCGAAGGTGATCTTCCAGATGCGCAATCTCCACCTCATGGATCGTGACATAGGCGTCACGATCCAGCACGGGCCATTGCCTGAATTCCTCCATTGACCCCCGAAGGAGAACCTCTTCTGCATTCGGAACGGCCTCAACCTGCCCAATCGGCACCTGTCGCTCAACGCTCCGCCCGCCGCGTTCCCTGACAACCACATGACTGATTTCATGGGACAACGGATCCACAATAACCTTGGAGATGCTTCCAACTTCTCCATCGGCACATCGTGCGTTGGCTGTGATGGTCGGTTGCATGGAACAAACAACGTCCGGTGGGGTCAGTGCATCTTGACAGGCTTCGGTGTCTTCACCGACACATCTTTCAACGACGCCAAAAAGACAACCAGCGCGTCAATCTCTTCGGCAAACATCAGGTCTTTGTATTTGTCCGGCATTTTGCCTTTTTTGTACTGTTTTTCAAAGCCTTCAGCCATCCAGCTTTTGGGGTCGAGAATTTTTTGCCGAAGCTCGGCGGGCGTCATGAGATTGCCGATATTGTCCAACTCCGGTCCCCGTTTCTTTCCGCCTTTTCCAAAGAGTTTATGGCAATTGTAACATTCCTGCAGCTCCCATTGCTCTTTGCCAAGGGCGAACAAATCACCCGCCGCAATCGGCGACGCGGACGTGGGCATGGCGTCCACCGCCACCGCCACCCCGCCGCCCAGCGCGTTGATTTTCCGTTCAATCGCGACAGCGCGCTCATTCAGGACCCGCGCACGCGCGATCAATTCGTCAGCCTTCCCCTGTTGGGTTTTGGCACGGCGCGCTTTCAGGATCTTTTCAATTTTGCCTTTTTCGACTTCAGGATCATACTGCGGAAGGCTGGTGGCCCCGCCAATGTACACACCGGAAATCACGAGGTAAAACAACACGAGGCCGACGATGGCCCTTCCTCCCTCAAGACGTTTCATTGAAGGCGCGTCAAGCAGGATGAAGACACCGGCTCCCAGCATCGCGTACAAAAAAAACATGAACTGGAACACGACCGGAAAATGCGTCACGCGCGCCACCAGGACCAGCACGATCCCCACGGCAAAGCCGATGGCGCTGTTCCTGATCAGGGTCTGCCTGAAACCTTGCGCAGCCATACGCAGACGCACTCCCATGCTCCGTTATTTTGCACCCGCGGGCACCGGATCTCCCGCCGATGTCGACGCCTTCCGGCTCCCGGGCCGCAGCGTCACAAGAATGGCGAAACTCACGACAAGGTAAAAAATCAGCGTGACCCCCGTGATCCACCAGGCGGAATAAGCCAATGTCGGGGTAAACGCTTCCGGGGTAAAATCCGGATAGAGGTTATAGACGTGGTAATATTTTCTGGTGAGCGACCGCACCGTCCCCATCAGGCCCATCGTCCAGATGGCGCTGAAGGCCAGGAAAATCAGCACGAACTGCGACGCAAAATCAATGTTCCCCCAAATAATGGTTCCGGTCCGAATCGCCCGATTGTAGAGAATATAGTTGACGATGGTGAGAAAGACCAATGTAAACGCGGCCGCGTTTTTGGCCGGCATCAGCGCCAGTTCACTCGCCCAGGACGGCAACTCGACTTCTTCGGTCGCCAGCGCCTGCGTGGCCACAAACCCATGCGGCGTCATCCAGATGGCATCGGCCACCACAATCATCAAAAAGCCGACCTTGATCATGGTGAAAGACGACACGGTAAACCGCAAACCGGGCAACTTGCTCAAGACCGGCGGAAGCAGGACCAGCAAGGCCAGAAAAATCAATGACTGCCATTCCGGCGGCGGGAACATTTTCCAGGCAACGCCCATGACCGCGGGAATGAGAATCACCGCCACCATGACCAGCCCGGAAATACGCACGTGCTCCACGCCCTGAATGCGCTTCATGCTCAACCAGATGTAATAGTTGCTGGCTAAAAAAATCAGACCGACCATGGCGCCCTGCATTTCAAAAAACATGGAGAGTTGGTCGGCCATCATGTAGGGGCAGATGGACGCGTCATAATCACACAGTTCATAGGCCAGCAGGTAGCCCATGAACGGGAGCAGCAGGAGCGCACCCACGCCGACCAGGTTCCCCACAAACCCCATCCAGTCATAATACGAACGCTCTTCATCCGTTTTGGATCCCATGTACATATACGCCGCCACGAGTCCGGCAATAAACCCGCCAAACGTCACGTTGCCGACCAGCCGATGGAGATTCAGGGGCATCCAGCTGTAATTGGCCACCTTGTCCCACAACCCCGCGGTCTGGATAAATTCCAGCAAGGAGACGCCTTCCGCCGATTTGGCGGGCGTGTTCATAAACGCCGTGGGCCCGTCAATGACAAACAGGGTGATCGTTCCCACCACGTTTAACAACACCCCAAGGGCAATATGGCGTGCCTTCTTTGCGCCGCTCATGGAATCCCAGGAATAAAAATATGTATACAGCACGATGGTTTCCAGAATAAACAACAGGGGATACACCACAGCGAAAATGAGAAAGAAATGCTTGATCAGCCAGGTGGTAAAATCCGGATAGGTGCCCAGCAGGACAAAGATAAACAGCCCGCCCGTCAACGCCGTCATGCTGTAGAGAATCACCGTGACTTTGGTGATTTCCCGGGCAAGGCGATCATACTTCGGGTCCTGATTTTTATAGCCCAGCCATTCCGACACGACGGCAAAAATCGGCGCGCCCAGAATAAAGGCCGCAAACAGAATGTGGAGTTGAGCCACCACCCACACCCCTGTCCGGTTGCCGGTGTACGGGAGTTCCACAGACGGGGCAGGTGGAATCTGGGCCCAGGCGACGGCCGCGCCCCCAAGCACAAGCCCGAGCACAATCCACAAACTGCGCGTGACGGTTTTCAAGAGTGGTCAGCCCTCCTTACTCTGTCCGACAGTGGTCCGACACCAACCCGTATCGGGAAACACCGCATCCTACTTCGGCGCTTCCTCGGAGGCCATGGGCGCAACAAACATCGGGTCATCATCAGGCGTTCCCGCAGGAACCCATTGTTGGTGCGTCACATTATATTCCATACCCTTCAAGCCAAACGTGGCTTCATAGGCAATCACTTTCCACCGATCATCCTCGGACAGCTTGGATTTCCAGGCTTTCATTTTGGTGCCTTTGACGCCTTCGGAGACACGCCAGAACCATTGAGAGTCGGAAAACAGCTTCATATGTTCGGTGCCGCGAAAATCCCTGGCGCCGGCCTTCACGGGTTTGCCATCTTTCCCATGACAACTGGCGCAATTGACGTCAATATTTTCCGCGCCGATAAAGATGGCTTTCCCCGTCGCCATAATGTCGGGGTTGTTCCAATAGCCGTCCGGCATATGCTTGTCGGCATATTCCGACGGCGGTGGCGGCGGCGGAACGGGCGGCTTGGCTTCCCCGCAGGCTGACATGGTCCATCCCATCGCCACTATCGCAACAGCACTCAACGTCTTTCGGCAAGTATCCTTCTTCATACCACTCCTCATCTTGTTAAAAGCAACATCTAAAAAATCCGACTCCTTGCTGGCTGTCACTGTCATGCATGATACCGGCATCACACAGAATGGCCCCCCACGGAACGGGACGGATCACCCACATCTCCCCGAATCCCTGTCTCGTGCTCACGATGATCTCATCCAAGCCACGGACCGCCCCCTGGAGGCATGGTCATCACACGCCAAGGCTCCCCGTGACAGACCTCAACGGGACCTCGCGTAACGGCAAGGGACAACATCGCACTGGCTGTCGGAAAGCATGTCCGGGAACTTGCCGCCTGGGAAGGCCCATCCAGAGCATATACGCTTTCTGTTGGAGAGACCACCACGTCAACCCCCAGGCAACCTAAACGGGAAGGAAAATGCTGGGCAAAAGGTCGGCGACTTCTAGCATATGGGCTTTCATCTGTCAATAAAGGATCACTGAAACGGCCTCATGGTACAGGAGAAACTATCCTGCCTGGTGTCGCCTGACAGACCATAATGCGTCCGGCGCACCAGCGTACGTTGAACAGGCTCTCGCCGGAAGGGAGACGGGCAAGCGGCATATGATGGTCATGAGCGCTTCCCGTCTGTCTGCTTTTTCTGAACCCAGGCTTCCCAGGATTGCCCCGACGCCGTATCAGCCCCCGTAAAATGAATGCTCTGAATGTCGCGACAGAAAATTTTCAGGAGACCGGGGCGGTCCGGCTGGAACATTTCGAGATAGGAATCCGAACCATCAACCACCTGATTGCAGACATAGCCGCAAATGGATTTCGAGACTGTGAGTTCAAGCGTCACGTCGCCCCGGTAATCAAACGCCTGTTCCATCGCTTGAAGCCACTCCTCCTGTGAACCAGGACGCAAGACCGTCCCCTGGAGACTGTTTGCAGAAGCATGTGCGGTTGTTTCTTGAGACATGGACACTGTCCCGCTGAACGGATGGGCCAACGCGATGCGGGGTTTCAGGTCGCGTTGGGAAACAACGTGGCCTTAACCGTTCCGGCAAACCCGGACCACGAACTAAACGTGTCTTCGACAGCCGAGGCTTCGTACCCGCAATGCACCATGCAGTCCTTGCATTGGTCATTGCGCCCCACGCCATACCGCTCCCAGTCCGTCTCGTCCAACAGGGCCTTGAAACTCCCCACGTAGCCGTCCTGCAAGAGGTAGCAGGGTTTTTGCCAGCCAAAAATATTATAGGTGGGATTCCCCCAGGGCGTGCATTGATACTCACGCTTGCCCATTAAAAATTCCAGAAACAGGGGCGATTGGTTAAAGCGCCACCGGCGTTTTCGGTCCGTGAGCAACTGGGTAAACAGTTTTTGCGTCCGATGTCGTGTCAGAAAACTCTGCTGATCCGGAGCCTTTTCGTAACTGTAGCCGGGAGAGACCATCATCCCCTCCACCCCCAAATCCATCATTGCGTCGAAAAAAGCCCGCACGCGGACCGGGTCCGCATCGTTGAACAACGTCGTATTGGTGGTGACCCGGAACCCTTTGCGCAACGCGGTTCTGATCGCCCGCATCGCCACGTCAAACACCCCGTCACGACACACCGCAAGATCATGTTCATCGCGCAGTCCGTCCATATGGATACTGAAGGTCAAATATTTTGAAGGCTCATATTCGTCAATTTTGCGTTCCAGAAGAATCGCATTCGTGCATAAATACACGTATTTTTTCTGCCGAACCAGCCCGCGCACAATCGCGGACATCTCCGGATGAATGAGCGGCTCTCCGCCGGGGATGCTGACAATGGGCGCGCCGCATTCTTCCGCCGCGGCCCAACATTGTTCAGGCGTCAACCGCCGGTCCAGCACGTGATCGGGATACTGGATTTTTCCACACCCGGCACAGGCCAGATTGCATCGAAAGATCGGCTCCAGCATCAACACCAGCGGATAGCGGGATACGCGCTTGAGTTTTTGCGAGATGACGTAACTCGCAACGGTAACCATCTGTGAGAGAGGAACAGCCATGCGTTTCCGGGACCCCTTCTATTTGTTAGACGATGACACAACCTGGCACCGCGTCTTTCGCAGCCAACACACTGGCAACCCTGAAGAAATTTTCCTCTTTTCAGCAACCAGTGGGCGACCCCCAAACGGACCTCAAGCCCACTCGCACCGTGAACACGAGCCCAGAGCAATGGAGGCGCCGAGCGGGTTTGAACCGCTGAATCGCAGTTTTGCAGACTGCTCCCTTAGCCACTTGGGTACGGCGCCCACGACAGCATTATAACGAGGTCCCGAAACCCCTGGCAAGGGACACGGCAAACCGCGCACCCGCGCCACCATCCGTGAATGGGCCAATAGGACCCAGCAACACGTCAGCGCGAAGGCAAAACGGGAATGTCACGACTGGCAGATGAAGCGGTGACGGCCTCATCCACATGGGGCATGGCTGCCCGGAACGCCTCGTGAGGTTCGTTGGCGTCCTGCTGTTCCAATGCCATCGACTCCACCTCGTCAACGAGCACGTCGACCAGTTCTTCCGACGGCACTTTTCTCACGAGTTTGCCTTTTTTGAACAAAATGCCCATGCCCTGCCCGCCCGCAATCCCGATATCCGCCTCTTTGCCCTCACCAATGCCATTCACCACGCATCCCAGGACGGACACGTTGAGGGGCGCCGTAATATGGCTCAAGCGTTTTTCAATTTCATTGGCCATGCGCACCACGTCAATTTCCACTCGTCCGCAGGTCGGACAGGCAATCACGTTCACGCCGCGATGGCGCAGTTCCAGGGACTTGAGAATTTCAAACCCGACCTTCACCTCTTCCACGGGATCGGCGGCCAGCGACACCCGCAGGGTATCGCCGATGCCCTGGGATAATAACCACCCCAACCCAAGGGCGGACTTGACCGCCCCGGTCATCGCCGTCCCGGCCTCGGTAATACCGATATGCAGCGGGTAATCGGATTGATGGGCAAACAACCAGTAGGCATCAACGGCCATATGGACATCAGAGGCTTTGAGCGACACCTTCATGTCGGTGAAGCCCGTGTCTTCAATGGCATGAACGGCATTCAACGCCGACTCCGCCAGGGCCTCCGCCGTAGGAGAGCCGTACTTCTCCAGCAGCGGACGCTCCAACGACCCGCCGTTGACGCCCACCCGCAGGGGAATGCCCTGGTCCCGTACCGCCTGAATGACCTCGGCCAATTTCCACCACGGCCCGATATTGCCCGGATTAATGCGCACGCAGTCCACCACTTGCGCGGCTTTGAGCGCCAGACGATGGTCAAAATGCACATCCGCAATCAAGGGAATCGTGGTTTGTGATTTGATGGCCGGCAGGGCATCAACCGCCTCTTGATCGGGCACGGCAATCCGGACAATTTCACAGCCGGCCTGTTCCAGTTGATGAATTTGTGTGATGGTTCCCTGTCTGTCCCTCGGATGCGGGACCGTCATGGACTGGACGGACACGGGAGCGCCTCCGCCAATAGTGACGGAACCCACCTGGACGGTTTTGGTCTTTTTCCGCGTAATACGCATGGAAGGAGAACGCGATTTCAGGTCACCACAGTGGGCACGGAAACGTGAGCGAATAATCGTTTGGCATGTTGGTAAATGCCGTCAGCCGTCAAGCCGTAGCGCTCGCGCAGCAACGCTTGCGGCCCCTGTTCAATGAACCGGTCAGGAAGCCCCACGCACTTCGTTGGCACATGCATCATCTCTGCTTCAGAGAGGAACTCGAGGACCGCGGACCCAAAGCCGCCCATTATGGATGATTCTTCAATGGTGAGCAGACATTTCACGCGCTTCGCCACATCACCGATCAAGGCGCCATCAAGCGGTTTGACAAATCGTGCATTAATCACCGCGGCGGAAATCCCCTCTTGCCTCAGCCGGTCGGCGGCCTCCACCGCCTTGGCAACCATCACACCGATCGCCACCAGGGCAATATCCGTCCCTTCCCGCAACACGGTCCCCTTGCCCAGCGGCAGCACTTCCAGCACGGGGTCCCTGTCCACCCCCAGGCCTGCGCCTCGAGGGTAGCGAACCGCGACGGGCCGATTATAACTGATACAGGACTTGACCATATGTTGTAATTCATTTTCGTCCGCCGGGGCCATAATCACCATGTTCGGCATATGCCGGAGGTACGCCAGGTCAAAGGCCCCATGATGCGTGGTCCCATCCTCGGCGACGAGTCCGCCTCGATCAATGCAAAACGTCACCGGAAGATTCTGCGTGGCCACGTCATGAAGGACCTGGTCATACGCCCGTTGCAGGAAGGTGGAATAAATGGGAATCACCGGCCGCATGCCCCGCGCGGCCATGCCCGCGGCAAACGTCACGGCATGTTGCTCGGCGATGCCCACGTCATAGAGGCGATCGGGAAAGGCGTTCTTAAACGCCGTCAATCCGGTCCCTTCACACATCGCGGCCGTAATCGCCACAATGCGCGTATCATCTTTGGCCAGGCGAATCAGCGTATCAACGGCCACAGCGCTGTACGAGGGTTGCGTCGCCCGGTGCCTGGCATGCCCCGTTTCAAGGTCAAAGGGCCCGCTGGCATGAAACCACACGGGATTTTTCATGGCCGGTTCATACCCCAATCCCTTTTTCGTGACCACGTGCAGGAACGTGGGACCGTTCAGCATGAGCACGTTTTGCAACGTGGGCAACAAATGCGCAAAATTGTGGCCGTCAATGGGGCCGACGTACTGAAAGCCCAGTTCTTCAAACAGCACGCCCGGCAACACCAGCCCTTTGGCCAATTCCTGGGCCTGATTGGCGATTTTCCTGACCGGCTTTCCAATACGCGGAACCATGTCCAGAAGCTGATTCGTCTCTTTTTTGATGCGCGTGTACAACTCGCCGGTAATCGTCCGGTTTAAATAGGCGGAAATGGCGCCGACGTTTTTTGAGATCGACATTTGATTATCGTTCAAAATCACGACCATGTCTTTCTGCAAGTCACCGGCATGCTGAAGGCCCTCCAGCGTTAACCCCGCCGTCAACGCACCATCGCCGACGACACAGACGACCTTGTGGGATTGGCGGCATTGCTCGCGCGCTTCCACAAAACCCGTGGCCGCCGAGACGCCCGTACCCGCATGGCCCGCGTCAAACGTGTCATACACGCTTTCTTCCCGCTTGCAAAATCCGCTTAATCCCTCAAATTGCCGAATCGTGGAAAACTGTTCCCGACGCCCGGTCAACAGCTTATGGGCATAGGTTTGATTGCTGGTATCCCAGACAATCAGATCTTCGGGAGTGTTCAGCACGTAATGGAGCGCCACCGTCAATTCAATGACGCCCAGATTCGAGGCAAGATGCCCGCCCACATTCGAGATGACGGACACAATCTGTTCACGAATTTCCTCGCAGAGCCGCGGAAATTGTTCGGGAGACAATTTTTTGAGATCAGCGGGACTTTTAATCTTGTTCAGGAGAGACACAACCCCACCCTCTCAGCGGTCAGGGGGCGCACACCGCCAACAATCAGTTCATCACCGATGCACACCGCATGAAGCAACGAAGTGTGGCAAACTCACGGCACAGTGTCAAGGAATCAACGCGGGACATCTCCGGACGGAGGCGGCGCGATCTTGCTCCGCAATGTGTCAAAAAGACCGTCCAGTGATGTGGTCTTGATGATCCGCTCAAACTGGCTCCGAAAATTTTTCACCAGACTGATGCCGTCAATAACCACGTCATACACTTTCCACGTCTCCGAATGTCGCAGCAACCGATAATGGATCGGCACCGTCTTCTCGCCTGAAAAGACTTTCGTCTGCACTTCCGCGAAATTTCCTTTCCTCCGCTCTGCGAGGTATTCAACCTGCTCACCGGAGTAATTGGTCACGTTCCCGGCATACGTTTGCGAGAAGAATCGCTGAAACAGACTCATAAATTCTTTCTGCCGGGCGTCATCCAGAGTCTCCCACTGCCCTTTTCCGAGAGTGCGTTTCCCCATTTCTGCATAGTCAAATCGTTCTTTGACAAGTGCCTCCAGGGCCTCCAGGCGCTCCCCGGCCCGTTCAGGCGCCTGAAGCGAGGCATCGTCCAACACCGCCAACACCCTGTCCAGGGTCCCTTGCATGGCGGCGGTCGCCGATTCCGCCCTCGCTTCGGCCACGACGAGCATCGCCAGCAATCCCGCCATCACCACTCCGAGCAACCTGGCGCTGGTCGGCGCATGTCTCATGGTACCCATCACTCGCATTCCCTCATGACGCCGATTCCCGACTCTGCGCCCTCACGTCGTCGGTCTTATCGGCACACCGCATGTCCAATAATCGCAAAAAGAATGTTTCAAAAAACCGGGTCAGCCTGGCCGAAGCGACATTTTTCTGCCGCCGCAGACGATTCAACGCCGGCCAGACCCGGGGTGTGGTGATCACAACCCGCATCCCTCGAAGAAACGTGGCCGGGTGGCACAACAGAGCCAGGTCCCGGGGCAAGTCTTCCTCCGCAAGGTCTGAAATTGACCGGACCACACAAAACGGGATGCCATGGTGTGCGGCCACCGTCCCGATCGTCGCACTTTCCATATCCAGGCCACTCGCGTCGCGGGCACGGCCAATGGACTGTTTGTCCCGGCCCAGGCGCACCATTGTCTCAACCGTCACGACCCGACCGGGCAACACCGCGCACCCGACCAAGTGTGCCACGTTCCATGCCATTTGTCGATAGAACGCGTTGCAGGCAACCGAGGAATCGGCGAAAGCGCCAGTCGTATGATCCAGGGCACAACCGAGCACCTGGTCCGGTATCACCAGATCGCCGATGTGAGCGGCAACCAACGCCCCGGCATACCCCGAAGCCAGGCACGCGGTCCAGGGTCTTTGGGTGATCACAGCCTGACACGCGGCCCAGGCATTCGCCGGTCCAACCCCTGTCTGGATGACGGCGACGAAACATGAAGGATGCTCCCATCCATACCACGTCACCCCGTTGACCCGTTCTACGCGACGAGTCGGCAACGCGCGCGTAATGGCTCGACACTCCCAGGGGGTCGCGGCAAAGACGGCGATATGCTCCAGGACGCACTCCGGGCAATGGTGACGGCGAACAAAAAACGGACCAACCGCCGGCGGCTATGGTCGGTTCCGGGCGAGTTGAGCGACACGCTGCAAGGTGTCAGCCTTCGTCTGCCCGTGCATGCGAACATTCCGATACATGGCCAACGCCCACATGGGGAAATATTTACTGTACCCATGATAGCGCAGATAGAAAACTCGAGGAAATCCCGTGCCGGTATGGCACGGTTCGACCCATGTCCCATCGCTCTGCTGGCGGCGAAGCAGAAAATTCACCGCGCGCGCGACGCTCAAGGAATCCGAGGCACCCGCGGCCAATAAGGCCATGAGCGCCCAGGACGTTTGCGAAGGTGCGCTGTCTCCTTCTCCCGACCATGTCTGATCGGCATACGACACACAGGATTCCCCCCATCCGCCATCCACATTTTGTTTGGATTCCAACCAGGCCACGGCGCGTTGAATCCATGGCGCGGACATCGGCTCGCCAATGGCCTGCAGACCGGTCAGGACACACCACGTGCCATACAGGTAATTGACACCCCACCGCCCATACCAACTGCCGTCAGCCTCTTGTTCCCGTCGCAGAAAGGCAAGAGCCGGGGCCACGGCAGGGTGGGACCGGTCATAGCCCAGCGCGCCAAGCATCTCCAGGCACCGCCCCGTCAAGTCCGACGTTGGCGGATCAAGCAACGCCTGATGGTCCGCAAAGGGAATCTTATTGAAAATCAGTCTGTCATTGTTCCGATCATACGCCCCCCACCCTCCATTGGCGCTTTGCATGGCCAGCACCCACTGACTCCCGCGCCGAATGGCGTCATCGCGGTCGGAGGGCTGCAGGGGCGAGCATTTCGCCAGAGCGATGATGACGGCGGCCGTATCATCAACATCGGGATACCACTCATTTTCAAACTGGAACCCCCATCCGCCGGGTTGGGCCGAGGGAGCGGACATGATCCAGTCCCCCACCTTCCGGGTCTGACGGGAACGCAGCCAGGCCGCGGCACGAGCCAGCGCCGCATGATCAGGGGAGAGACCTCGTTCAATGAGGGCATTCATGGATAAGGCCGTATCCCAAATGGGAGAATGGCACGGCTGGAGGTGAAGGGTGTCCGGCGTCTGCCAGTCGGCGGAACCCGGCGTGTCAATCTCCAGCGCCTCAATGGCTTGCAGGGCTTTTTGGATCAACGGATGGCTCAGGGGATAGCCCAAGGCCACCAGAGCATACACCGAATTGGCCATGGCCGGGTAAATGGCCCCAAGCCCTCCCTCGCCCTGCATATGATCCACTAACCAGGCCTCGGCTTTCTTCACCGCTTTTTTCCGTATGAACAGTGGCGCATATTGTTCATAGACTTTGAGGACGGCATCACACCACACAAAAAAGTTTCGCCAACTGATAAACGCGCAATCTTTTTGAAACGGGGGCATTTTGCGATAATTCACCTGATGCGGAGGCACGCAAAACAACTCTTCAATCCCCTGGTCCGCGCCAATCCGGCATTCCCGGCGAAAGGCAAACATGATGAGCAGCGGCACAAGCACGACTCTCGACCAGTAGGAGATGGCATACACATTCCAATACCGCCACTGGGAGGCCAGCATAATTTCGGGCGGCATGCTCGGGACGCCCCTCCAGTCATATTGCCCAAACAGGGCCAACGTGATTTTCGTAAACACATTGGCAGACACCACACCGCCTTGCGCCAGGATGGCCTGTCTGGCTCGACGCATCCCCGGCTCGTCCTGCGGGACACCTGCCAATTTCAAGGCAAAATAGGCTTTGACCGAGGCACTGACATTCAGGGGACCGCCGGCATAAATGGCCCACCCCCCATCCTCACGCTGGGTCTTCTGCAGATAGGCGATCATCCGGGCTTCCCGGTCCATATCCACCGCACCGATATACCGACGCAACATCAAATACTCCGAGGTCAACGTCGTATCCGCTTCCAGGACCTCCACCCAATAGCCGGCGGCGGGATGCTGTCGTTGGAGAAACCACGTCTCACTCCGCACCAGCGCTTCTTCAACGGCTTCGGCATGTCCAACGGCAGAATGCGCCGAACGGCCGTGCGTCGCTTCCGTCGCCTGCTCCGCCACCGGGTTATTCGAAACCAGCTTCAACGAAGGGGCCAGCGTCGTCCGGGGATAAGATCGCAAGCTCAAGGGGACCGATGCCAATAAACTATCGGACAGTCGTCCCAGAATGTTTTTGAGAAGGTCCATAACGGAATCAAAGGACTCAAGAGACACGGCGAGAGACGCAGGAAGCCGAATCACATCACACACACCCTCCCTTTGAGCCATGAGCCCAAAGGTCAACGGCTTATAGCAAACCCTCTCGAAGCGTGTCAAGGAGCGGGTTCACCGGAGCGCACAACCAGAGACCGCACTTCCGCGTCAGAAACGAAACGCGGCATCGCGGCATGCAATCGGACGGGTCGCCACGACCGGAACGGTTCACAACATTCCTGGGAATCAAGTCGGGACGGCATCAGAACACCTGCCACGGAACGACACACCCGTGAGGGAGCTAGGACGAGACATCATTCGTGACGTTCACCAATCTTTTCTCCTGATCAATGCGCCACACGTCACACGTCGCATCACCATCAAGATTACCCACCGCAAACGCCGCAAAGCCGGTGGCGAAATCCTGGTCCGCATCCGGAACCGTACACCCGCCCAGGGCAGCGCCAGCCGTACTGGACCCCAACGCGTAGTGATACCGCGGAGAAGACCCCGTCACGGCAAATCCTATCGCGTTGAACGTCTCACCATAGGCGTTCTGTTCGGCAAAATAGATCACTTCAGCCGTATGAATCGCCGCCAGATTGGTTTTGGCTTCCGACTGTTTGGCCCGAGCCTGATAGGTCAGAAAATTCGGAATGGCAATGGCCGCCAAAATGCCGATGAGCGCCACAACGATCATCAATTCGATTAAACTAAACCCCCGCTGATGGTAGACAGTATGTACCACAGGTTCCCTCCCTGACCATGGGCCGATGCATCCCTTCATGCGAGATCCCCCGCACGGCATGCACTGATTGATAGCTGACCGACGCCCGCCCTGGGACCCGCGGCCCCGGAACGCGCCGGCCCCGAATGGTGACTGGCTAGTGACTCGCATGCGTCTGATCGTCCGATGGCGTTCCAGTCCGGTCGGACAGATGCGGCGGCGTGCCAAACCCGACCTCGCGGAATCGCCGGATTAATGGCTCATTCTCCGGATTCAATGCCAGAGCGCGGGCCCAGGCCTGTTGAGCCTTCTCACGCAATTGCTGCATCAGATAAATTTCTCCCAAATGCTCAAACATCACAGGGTCATCGTCAACGAGTTCAATGGCCCGCCGCAATTCCTGAAGGGCTTCGGCCACTCGACCGACTTTGAATAACGCCCACCCCAAACTATCAACATACGCTCCATTATCCGGCTTGAGTGAGACCGCATGTTGCGTGAGCGTCACAGCCTCCTCCCCCTTGATGCCCCGGTCGGCGTAACTGTACCCCAGATAATTCAGCGCATCGGCATGCTCCGGATTGAGCGCCAGCACCGCCTCCATTTCCCGCACCACGTCGGGGAATCGGTTCAGCTTGTCATACGTGGCGCCAAGATTAAACCGCAGATCCTCGTCGGTGGGATGCTCATCCAATCCCCTGGCAAAGGCCGCTTGCGCACGCTCAAAACGCTCCGCCCGCAGGTAACTTAATCCCAGCAACAGATGGGTTTCCGGATTCCCGGGATTGAGCGCCACCGCCCGGCTCAAAGGTGGCGCCGCGTCATCAAAGCGATTGAGTCGGTACAACAGCACCCCCAGATGAACATGGCTGTCATAAAATGTCGCATCCATCGTGATATTGGTGCGATACGCCTCAATGGCCTCTGACTCATCGCCGGCCTGCTCGTACACCCACCCCAAATAATCCCGAACCCGCAGCTCCGACGGATCCGCGTCGACCAGCCGCTTCAAATCCGCAATCGCGCGAGGGAAGTCGTGCATCTCCACAGAGATCATCGCCTTGCGGATATGCGCGTTCAGATTCTCGGGAGCCTCCGCAATCATGTGATCCACAATCTCCAGCGCCCGCCCGTATCGCTTGTCTTGCAGCAAGAGACGCACAAAATCATTGCGGAAGTTTTTTGCATGCGGCGTGCCCGATGTGACCAATCGCTCATACAGCTGAATGGCCTCCCCGATGTTCCCTTCGGACTCATACATCATGACCAGGGCTTGATAGGCCGGTGCAAACCGTTCAGCCAGCGTGATCGAGTGGCGATAGTCCTCTTTGGCCCCGGCACGCTTGCTCTGGGCCTCCAGGGCTTTGCCTCGATAAAAATACCCCAGATGAGATTGTGGAGCGTGGGCCAGACCCCGGGTGAAGGCGGCTTCGGCCTGCGGAGCTCGCTTGAGATTCAGCAGCAGCACGCCTTTGGCAAAATACGGCGGCCCCTGGTCGGGATTCACACGGATCGCGTCTTCATAGAGCGCCAACGCGCGATCCGATTGCCCCGCGCCCGCATAGATTTTCGCCATCCGGGTCAGCATGACCGCGTCCCGAGCCTGATCCCGCGGGATGGTGTCCAACGTGGCCACCGCATTCGGCATGGCTCCCGCCACAAACTGCAGGGCCGCCAGCCGCACACGCAAAAAGACCGACTCTGGATCAACGTCCAGGGCCGCCTGGTACTCCGTCAGCGCCGTCGGCACGTCATTGGCGAGTTCCGCCAGATAGCCTCGCAAAAAATGAAAGGACGCCGGGGCAGGCAGGGGAGGATGCACGGATGCGGGGTGGGCGACGGAGCCGGGGTGAGGATCAGGCACGGCGACACACGACACCACGAGCAGCGACAGGAGAAAACAGAGAGCCGCCATCCGTGCCGCCGGAGAACGCCGCCGTGGCGGTAGGGGCAACGGCATCCGCGTCCCTTCGGCAACCGGGGGGACCGCACACACTGCCGGCACGTCAAGGCTCGCCATACTGTGTCTCGCGATCGGCAAACTTGGCATATTTTTTTTGGAAATAGAGTTGCTCATCTCCCGTTGGCCCGTTTCGATGTTTCCGAATCAGGATGTTCGCGACACCGTGGTTATCGTCTGTTGGCGCATATTCCTCGGCTCGATAAATAAACAGGACCACATCCGCATCCTGTTCAATCGCCCCCGATTCCCGCAGGTCGGCCAACACCGGAATGGGCGGCCTCCGCGCCTCAACCGCGCGGCTGAGCTGGGACAGCGCAATCACCGGAATGTCCAACTCTTTGGCCAGGGCTTTGAGTGACCGGCTGATATCGGAGATTTCCTGTTGCCGGGATTCCGCATCATGACGACCCTGCATCAGCTGGAGGTAATCAATGATCAACAGGTCCATCCCCTGGTCCGATTTGAGGCGACGCGCCTTGCCCCGCATCTGCTGCACCGTGAGTCCACCGGAATCATCAATAAAAATTTTGGCCTGTTCCAGGCGATTCGCCGCCTCACACAACGCCTTCCAGTCCCCCGGCCTGAGTTGGCCCGTCCGCAAATCATGCGCATCCAGGAACGCCAGAGAACTCAACATCCGCAGCACCAGTTGGGCATTCGACATTTCCAGGCTGAAAATACCCACGGTTAAATTCGCGCGGATCGCGGCATGTTCAGCAATGCCCAGGGCGAAACTGGTTTTCCCCATACTGGGCCGCCCCGCGATCACAATGAGATCCGACGGCTGCAGCCCGGCGGTAATCCGATCAATCTCTTTGTACCCCGTGGGCACCCCGGTAATTCTCTCTTTTTTTCTGGATAACTTATCAACAAGCTCCACGCCCTGCATCACGATTTGCTTCATCGGCGCAAACGACTTTGCCAGGCGCCCCTGAGCCAGTTGAAAGATCTCCTGCTCCGCCTGTTCCAGAAGCGAGGTTGGCTCCACACGCTCATCATACCCTTTGGCCACCACATCGGTCGCGACACGAATCAACCCGCGCAACAGCGCTTTTTCCCGCAGAATGTTGCAATGAGAGCGGATATTGGAAGCGCTGGGCACCGCCTGCACCAGTTCCGCCACGTACGCCGCGCCGCCGACCCGCTCCAGGTGGCCTCTCGTGTTGAGACAATCCGTGAGCGTAAGCTGATCAACAACTTCATTCCGGTCAGACAGCTCGATCATCGCCGCATAAATGTCTCGATGGGCGCCGCGATAAAAGTCATCAAGGGAGATCAGCGCCAACGCCGTATTGAGCGCGCTGTTTTCCAACATGATCGCCCCGAGGATGGACTGTTCGACTTCAAGGTTTTGAGGGGGCAAACGAAGACTGGAGACGTCAGCGGCGGGCATAGGCACCTCGCAGAATCAGGTCGGGCAGCTCGCGGATGCGGACTTGCCGTGCGGAGTGTCCCGTTGTCTTTTCGACCGTGACCAGGGCCTCTTCGCTCACAACGGAAGACGCGCCCACCCGCACCATCCAGGACAGGTTGGCCACGCGCGCATGCTTGCGAAGCAGGCGGATGCGGGCCGCATCCCACCTGGGCACAAATTCACAGCACACCACCAGCCCATGCGCGCGCAGGAGTTGACTCACGCCAAACGCCTGCTTGAACTGCGACACGGGAGCCGCCACGAGCACGCGCTGTTCCTCCGGCATCCGCTCCTCACCGCCGCCATCCAGCGCATTGAAGACGCGATCAATATCCAACGCAAATCCCGTGGACGGAAGATCGCGTCCGAATCGTCCGATTAAATGGTTATAGCGTCCGCCGCCGCCCAGTTCACAGCCAACGTTCGTGGAAAACACATCAAAGACAATGCCATCATAGTAATCAAACCCCCGAAACTCTCCCAGATCCAGCAGCAGGTGATCCTTGAACCCGGCGGCGTCCAGCAACGCATACACGTTGGTCAACCGTTCAATGGGGCGCAACAACCGAGGATTGCGCCCGGCGACCGCACGCCCCCATGCCAGCACTTCTTCCCGCCCGTACCGCTCCAGCGCCCCCAGAATGGCGCGGGCGTGTGTGGATGACACGCGTTCGCTTTTGAGAAGTTGTTCAAGTTTCGGAAGGTCTTTATGCGCGGCCGCCAGCTCCGCGTGTTGACACCCCCGTTTCGACAGGCCGGACTGCGCGAGCAGCGACTGGTAAAAGCCGACATGGCCAAGCGACACTTTGAAATCCGTCAACCCGATGGCTTTCAGAGATTCAATGAGCAAGACAAGAATTTCGGCATCCATCCACGCTTCGTCGGCGCCAATGAGTTCGACCCCCAGTTGAAAGACTTCCCGTTCACGACCCGCATGTTCGGGCTCATAGCGGAACACCGTGGAACGGTAACTTAACCGAAGGGGCAAGGGTTGCCCGGCCAGGCCCATCGCCACAATTTTCGCGATCTGCGCGGTCACGTCCGGGCGAAGGACGAAAATTCTGCCGGTCGTCCAATCGGCGACTTTGTAACACTTTTCAAGAATTTCAACCGGCAATCCGGCGGACAGCACGTCCAGATATTCAAAGGTCGGCGGGATAATTTCGCGATAGCCCCAGCGCGCAAAGCCATCAAAGACCACGCGTTCCAAATGCCGGACGCGCTGCGCCGCATCAGGCGACAGCGTGGCCATCCCGATCGGGATCAGCGAGCGAGCCGTTGTCTCCAAAGAAACCACGGGACGCTCCGGGCGTGGGTGAAGACGTCGAGTCATCGCACAGACGGGAGGTTACGACACGCGTGAAAGGTCCATCAGACGAACGGAAAGAATGTCTTTTTGTTCCTTGAGGACATCCACCACCTGCACAGGCGGCGGACCATCCAGACCAATGATCAATAACGCATCACTGCCCTTCTTCGTTCGCGAACATTGCATCCAGGAAATATTGGCATTGTGTTCCCCAAGAATACGACCGACCACCCCAATCACGCCGGGACGGTCGACATTCGAGATCAGGAGCAGGTGGCCTTCAGGGATCACTTCAACCGCATAGGCATTGCTTTCCACAATGCGAGGCTCTTTTTTATCATACAGCGTGCCGGCCAATTGATGCCGCTGCTCGCCGACTTTCAGCGACAGACGAATCACGCTCGCATATTCACCCGCGTCGCCCCCTTTAATTTCCTTGACCTCAATGCCGCGTGTTTTCGCAACAAGCGGCGCATTCACGGCATTGACCGCATCCTCCAAAATCGGGGCTAACAAGCCGTGCAACACCGCCGCCGTTAACGGCGCCAGGGTGAGCTGGGCCACCTCGCCGCTGTATTCCACCGTGACCTGTTCAATGCCTCCGTCAATCAGCTGCGACTGAAAGAACCCCATCTGCTCCGCCAACTTCAGGTAGGGATGAAGCTGCGGCAGCATCTCCGGCGGCACCGAAGGAATATTGACCGCGCCGCGCGTCACGCCCTTCTTGAAATAGTCCACAAACTGCTCGGCAATCGCGACGGCCACGTGTTCCTGCGCTTCTTCGGTTGAGGCGCCGATATGCGGCGTGCAAATGAAGTTATCCAGCGCGAGCAAAGGATGATCCGGTTTCACGGGTTCCTCTTCAAACACGTCAAACGCCGCCGCCGCGACTTTTTTGCTTGTCAGCGCCGTGTGCAAATCCTGTTCGTGAATGATGCCCCCGCGTGCGCAATTGACCAGCATCACCCCGTCTTTCATGATGTTGATGGCCCGGGCATTGATTAACGACTGCGTCTCTTTGGTCAACGGGGTATGCACAGAGATGAAATCGGCGCGGGCGAACAACTCGTCCAGGGCCACGGCGTCAATGCCCAGCGCCTGCGCGCGCTCACCCGACAAATAGGGGTCATGGCCAATCACGTTCATGGCCAGGCCCTGCGCCAATTTCGTCACGTAGGCACCGATCTGCCCCAACCCCACAAGGCCGAGGGTTTTGTTGTACAATTCCGTCCCCATGAATGTGCTCTTCTCCCACTTGCCCGCCTTCGTCGAAGCGGAAGCCTGGGGAATTTTGCGGCTCATGGCGACAATCAGGGCTATCGTGTGCTCCGCCGTGGTGACCGTATTACCGCCCGGCGTATTCATCACGACGATCCCCCGACGAGTGGCGGCGTCACAATCCACGTTATCAAGGCCGGTCCCGGCGCGACCAATGATCTTGAGACGGATCCCGGCGTCAATGACGTCAGCCGTCACCTTGGTCCCGGACCGCACGATGATGCCATCATAGTCTTTGATGATGTCCAGCAACTGTTCCCGTGACAGCGCGGTCTTCACGTCAGCCGTATACCCCCCGTGTTCCAGCACGTCCACGCCTCGTGTTGATAAACGGTCGCTAATGAGAATCTTCATGGTTGGCTTTCCCGCACGGTGCATTGCGCTAGGCGTTCCGCTGTTCAAAATCCGCCATGTAGTGTATTAAGGCATCCACGCCGGCTTCCGGCATGGCGTTATAGAGGCTCGCACGCATACCGCCCACCGAACGATGCCCCTTGAGCGTGGTCAGTCCGGCGTCGGTCGCACCTGCGAGAAACTCGCCATCCAACGCCGGATTGGCCAGCACAAACGGCACATTCATCCATGACCGGCAGGATGGCTCCACGGGATTACGATAGAAACGAGACCCGTCAATCGCGGCATACAGCTTCCCCGCCTTGCGTTCGTTGACCGCCGCCATGGCCGTCAGCCCCCCCTGTTGCTTCACCCATTGAAACACCAGGCCCGCGACGTACACGGCATACGTGGGCGGAGTATTCAACATGGAATCGGCTTTCGCCTGTTGCGCGTAATCAAACACACCGGGTGTCATGGGCCACACGTCGCCGATCAGATCTTTGCGCACAATCACCAATGTCACGCCGGCCGGTCCGATATTTTTTTGCGCACCCGCATAAATCAACCCAAACCGACTGACGTCAAGGGGGCGGGATAAAATGGTCGACGAAAAATCACCGACGAGCGGCACGCCGCCGGTGTCCGGCACCCAGTGATATTCCACACCGCCGATTGTTTCGTTCGGCGTGTAATGCACATAGGCCGCATCGGCGCTCAACGCCCAGCCATCCCGCGGGGGAATCGTGGTAAACTGCTGATCTTCGGACGACGCAGCCACATGCGCGTCGCAGTATTTTCCGGCCTCGCTCACGGCCTTTTGACCCCACGCCCCGGTCAGGATGTAATCCGCCTTGCGGTTCCCCCGCAACAGGTTCATGGGAACAGCCGCAAACTGCCCGGTGGCGCCGCCCTGCAAAAAGAGCACGACATACTTGTCCGGCACGCCCAGTAAATCACGGACATCGCGCTCGGCCTGCTCATAGACCGAGACAAACTCTTTCCCCCGGTGACTCATCTCCATAATGGAGCCACCGGCCCCGTGCCAATCCGGCAATTCAGCCTGGGCCTGCCGCAACACGTCTTCCGGCAACATGGCCGGACCAGCGCTGAAATTATACACGCGAGACATGGATATCTCCCACCATGACGTGAACGGGATGCCGAAGCCGACGGACCGGATTCATTCCGAAACATGCGCCGCACAGACAGCCAAGCGATGCGTAGACTACAGCGTTCAGACCCGCATTGCAATTTTGAAACAGATGTCCGTCGTCGCCGCCAACGACGCGCCCGTTGGCAGAAGCGTTGAACATCGGCCCTTGCCGTTGCCGGGTCGGCCCAGCCTGGCCTGGCCCGGCCCGGCATGGATGACCACCAACAACACGCGGCCCTTGTCAGGACGAGTCGGTGTGCATAGAATAGCGTCCTGTGCGCATGAAGGTCCGGAGAACGAGCCGATAATGGACGGGTTACGATTTGAACGCCGGGGCGACGGCGATTATTACAAGGTCATTCTGCACATCGGCAGCACATATGTGCCCATCAGCGACGAGGACATGGCGGCGCTCAAACAGAGCAGCGAGTCGCCGGGCGATCAGTTGCTTGACGTGTTCTTGAACCGGGTGGGCTATTCCTCGCACCTCACAGACCAGATCAAAGCGGAATTACTGAAACTCGGCGAACGCCCCCGGCAGCTGGCCACCCTCCGGCAGTCCATCCAGGCCCTGTAACTGGCTGGACGACACGCATCATGACCTAATCGTGATACCCACCCACGATTTTATCAATAAAATTCAGGATAGCCGTTTTTTTCCCGGGGTTTTTCTCTAATTGCAGGGCCCGCTGATAGTGATCGCCCGCAAGGTCCGGTTTCCGCTTGAGATCATAGACGCGCCCCACCCCAAACATGGCCCGCGCATCATCGGGATTGGCCTTAAGGGCGACACTGAAACTGTCGAGGGCGGAATCCACCTGCCCTTTATCCAGTAAAATCCACCCGACTTCTGTCGCGGCGGGTCCGAAATCCGGCCTGATGCGCAGCGCTTCCTGATATTCACGCATCGCGAGATCCCGCCGCCCCTTTTGCTCATAGAGATCCGCCATGGCGCAGCGCAGTTCGGCATCGTCGGGATTGAGCTTTACTGACAGTTTATATTCCTGGAGCGCCGCGTCCATCTTCCCCTGTTCGGCGAGTGCGCAGGCCAGATTCATGTGCCCCAACGCATCGTCGGGTGCGAGTTTGATAATCGCACGATACTGGGGAATGGCCATTTCCAACTGACCATGTTCCTGATACGCCACCCCCAGGTTGAGCCGGGCAGCCAGGTAGGCGGGATCCACCGTGACGGCCTGGCGATACGCCTTGATGGCCTTCTCCGCCTGGGCCATGCGTTGATACACCTGCGCCAGGAAAAAATGCGGGAAGGGGGAGTCGGGAACCAGGCGCATGGCCGTGTGATAACTCGCGATAGCCGGCTCCGCGTGGCCCGACTGCGCCAGGCACATGCCATGGATTAAATGCGCGTAGCCGCCATCCGGGTACGTCTGGATGAGCCGGTCCGCCCATGCGCGAACATCCGCAATATCCGACGCTTCCTGCAGCGACTTCGCATACATCTGCCAGGCCAGCGCAAATTCGCCTTTCAGCAGATACATGGCATTCAGAACGAAAAACGCCCTGGGGCCGGGCGCGTCACGCTGCGTCCAGCGCGTGGCGGCATCAATCACCGCATCCCAGTCCCCATCCAGAATGGCGTGTTCAATGGTCTGCTCTTCACCCATCATGCGGTCATGCTCCACCCCCGTCCCGTCCCGCCAATCAGCACAGGCTCTGTCCGACGCGCCGCCCGGATCAGCGTGTCAGCGCCTCCTCCACGTCACACGGCGTGGCCTCCATCAACGCCCCCAAACAGGGATACTGTTTCATCACCTGTTGTTTCATCTCCCACGCCACGGCGCGGTACGACCAATGGCCTTTGACCCCGGACCGGAGCCGGCACATATACTCCGCCTGGGCATAGTCCATCTTAAAGACGCACCGGACCCTGAACCCAAACGGAATCGCGTACAGCGACGCCTCCTGATCCATCCCCCGCAAGCGTTCAATATCACACCGCACCGCCTCCATGGCGAGCCGGTACGCTTCATCCAGGCCGGCTTCATACAAGGGCGCGGGAATCTCATCGCCATGGACGGTGGTAAAATTTTGCTGGATTTGCTGGCACCGCCGGTGCCGGTGCAGGTCCCGCCATCCCCCGATATCCATCAGAATGTCAAAGAGCAGGGGATAGCCGCACCGAAATTCCTTCATCAACTCGTGATGGGATTCGCGACGGCGCACGGCAATGTCAATCGTGTCCTGTTTGTCCTTCTCGGACCACTCCCGCACCAATGCCAGAATCCGGCGATACGGCGCATGACTGACGCGATAGAGCAGACTCGTCACCAATTCATCCGTCAACGAATGGGGTTCAATGAGATCAACCGGCGTCACCTGTCCGGCCCAGGCGGACGGCATGTCCAGGCCGGCCTTGCGCAGGATGGCCCTGGCATGCTTCGACAAATCCCGATACCCCTCGGTGTGATACGCATCGGCGCGCGCGTGACGCGCCAACGTCGGCGCCAGAGGCTCCGCGGACGAGGCGGCACCGCCGCACAACGCGCCCCACACGTTTGAAGGCGCCCTGGCACAGGCCTCCTGAAGATCCCGGCCAAGCGCCTGGAGTTCGGTGAATGGCGCCGACAGGAACCGGATGATTTGTTTTTCCAGCGTTCGAATACTCACCACCTGCCCGACGTTTGTCCTGGCGGCAAGGGGCAGCGCATACCGCGTGACGTCATACACACGCGCGGCAAGGGTCCGCGTGTACTGCGCCTCGGTCATGGCATCGGGTTTGGGATATTTCCGCCGCAGATGTTCCAGGAGCGGATCATGGAATGTGCGATAGAGCGTAAACAGACTCCCCAGAATGCCCCGGTAACAGGCCTCGGTTTCAGTCCCCGCAATACCCGGCGGCATATAACAGCCGGACACGGCAAAGTTTTGATACCGGCTGGATTTGGCTTGTCCATCCCACAGCGGTTCATCTTCCACACGAATCGCCGCCAGTTCGGAAATATTTTCCAGGCAGACGGTCACATGCCCGAGATCGGCAATGGACGCATGGCCATAGGCAAAATAAAACTGCTCCCAAAACTTTTCGGATGAGTGTGCATGCACCCACCGCAAACTGTCTTCAATGGAATCCGACGAGCGGCTGTAGCGCGCGAGGGCATACGCCGATTTCTCCGGCGGCATCGGAGCAAGCACCACAACCCGACGTGTGTCTGGTTCCTCAACGGACATGCATCAATTCCTTCTGCGGCCACCGAACCACACGCACCAAGCGCGTCGAAGCCGATCCACTATAGTCAGGCGACGAACCAATCTCAAGCCGACATCGTTCCGGTCCGACTCACGCAAAAAACTCCTTGCAGTGCACGGTTCCGATGGCTATACTCCGCCGCCGACCGTGCAGGCGCCTCCTGTGACAACACCATCAGGGGCCGCCTGCTTGCGACACGGCAGGAAGGCCATCAGCACAGACATGAACGCCCAACGCCCCCAGGGGGCCATCCACGAACAATGGTCTTCACGCTTTGCCTTTGTGCTGGCGGCCACCGGCGCCGCCGTCGGCCTCGGCAATATCTGGAAATTTCCCTACATCGCGGGCGAACATGGAGGGAGTGTTTTTGTGCTGGTGTATATCCTCTGTGTGGCCGTCCTGGGTGTTCCGATCATGATGGCCGAAGTGATGCTGGGGCGGCGCGGCGGGCGGACACCGATCAACTCCCTGCGGAGACTGGCGGCGGAATCTCACGCCAGCCGCGGCTGGCAGATCATCGGATGGTGCGGCACCATCGTCGGCATCCTGATCCTCTCCTATTACAGCGTCATTGCCGGGTGGACCATCGCGTATATCCCGCATGCCGTCACGGGGGCCTTCTCGGGGTTCACCGGCGACAGCGCCTCAACCCTGTTCACCCATTCCATCGTAGAAAACCCCCTCGTCCAGATCAGTTGCCACACCCTGTTCATGGTCATGACCATGGCCATCGTGGCCCGAGGGGTGCATCGCGGATTGGAACAAGCCATCGTCTATCTGATGCCAACGCTCGTGGTGCTCCTGCTGATTCTCGTGGGCTACGCCGCCAGTACCGGCTATTTTATGGACGCGCTCACCTTTTTATTCACACCCGACTTCAGCAAATTCTCAAGTACCAGCATCCTCACGGCCATGGGTCACGCGTTTTTTACCTTGAGCCTGGGCATGGGCGCCATTATGACCTACGGCATCTATCTCCCCAAAGACACGTCCATTGCCGGCACATCCGCGGCCATTGCCGTCGCCGACACCATGGTGGCGCTCATCGCGGGCATGGCCATCTTCCCGATTGTCTTTGCCAACGGTCTCGACCCCGCTGTCGGCCCTCGTCTCATTTTTGAAACCGTGCCCGTGGCCTTCGGCAACATGGCGGGCGGGACATTCTTCGGCGCGCTCTTTTTTCTGCTGCTCCTCATCGCCGCCTGGACGTCCTCCATTTCGTTGCTGGAACCGGCCGTGACCCTGCTGATGGAAAATGTCGGGATGCCCCGCCCCAAAGCCGTCTGTTGTGTCGGCCTCGTGATCTGGATCCTGGGCTTCGGCACGGCCTTTTCCAGCAATATCTGGTCGCACATCACCCTCTTCGGACTGACCATCTTCGAGCAGATTGACTACCTGACCTCAAACCTCATGCTGCCATTGGGCGGGCTTGGCATCGCCATTTTTGCCGGGTGGGTCGTCACCCGGGACGCGAGCCGGGCCGAACTCAACATCCGCGGCACGGTTGGCTATTCCGTCTGGCAATTCTTTATTCGCTGGATCGCCCCCGTCACGGTTTCAATCGTACTCCTCCACGCCATCGGCATGATCTGAAATACGCCCCTCGCACCGTGTCACCCATCCTGCCGTCACCGTGCCCGTTCAGCGTCAACGGTTCCCCGGACTTGCACACCCGGCACGTTGTCGGTCCGGGCACGAACGTCCGTCAACGCATGAGCACCGTCCGATTCACGACCCGTCCTTGCACCGCCGGGCAAATTTCCCCTACCGTACCACGTCATGCCGAACACGCTTCCGTGGCTCGCCTGCCTGCTCACAGGCATCGGGTACGCACTGTCCGTTTCCAACCTGTTTGAAGGTGTCCCCTGGGGCGTGTTCGCCTGGATTGCCTTGTTGCCGCTCCACCTGGCGCTGAACGGCGTCACAACCGGTCAAGCCTTTGTGCGCGGATGGCTGGCGGGATGTGTTGCATTCACCGGCACGATGTACTGGGTGGTGAACGCCATGCATCTCTACGGCAACGTCCCCCTCGCCATCAGCATTGCCATCATGGTGCTGCTGGCGGTCTATCTGGGTCTGTATATCGGGCTGTACGCCTGGGGATTTCGCTGGCTGGAATCACGCTGGCCCCCCATGGCCTGGCTGCTGGCGCCCTGCCTGTGGGTCTCCCTTGAATATGCGCGCACCTACGTGTTGAGCGGAATCCCCTGGGGGCTCCTGGGGTACTCGCAATTTCAATGGCTGCCCATCATTCAGATCGCCGGCATCACCGGCGTGTATGGTGTGTCCTTTCTCATTGTGCTGGTGAACGTCGCCGTGTGTCTGTTGGTGCGCTGGGCGTTGGCCCGCTCAACGCATCGGGCCGCACTCCGCCAACCCTGGATACCCCTCGCCTCAACGGCCGCCCTCATCCTCACGGTGTGGCTCTATGGGTGGAGTCAACTGACGCTTCCCGTCACGGAACACCTCAACGTTGGGATCGTGCAAGCCAACATTGACCAGGGGCGGAAATGGGATACGGCGTACCGGACGGCGACGCTGGCGCGATACGACCGCCTCACGCAAGCCGTCAGCCCGGGCGCCGATGTGATCCTGTGGCCTGAAGCGGCCACGCCCTTTATGTTTGAACGGGCGTCCCGCGAACACTCGCGCGTCGTGGACATCGCCAGGGCAGCGCGGACACCGCTGGTGTTTGGCAGTCCGGCCTTGCAACGTCGCGCCGACGGCACGGTGTCGCTGTTGAACCGTGCGTATGCGCTGAACCGCTCCGGGGCGGTCACCGGGCGGTATGACAAACAACATCTTGTGCCCTTTGGTGAATACATTCCCCTGCAATCAGTGCTCTTTTTTCTGGACAAACTGGTCGTCGGCATCGGCGATTTTCAGCCGGGTCAGGATCCCGACCTGCTCTCCATTCCCTACGGACAGGATGGACGGCAGGCCCGATTCGGGATCGCCATTTGCTATGAGGTCATTTTCCCGGATCTGGTGAGACGCCTCGCCGACAAAGGCGCCAATGTTCTGATGACGATCACCAACGACGCCTGGTTTGGGCGCACCGTCGCCCCGTATCAGCATTTCGGCATGGTCGTTTTCCGCGCCGTTGAAAACCGTCTGTCCTTTGCCCGGGCCGCCAACACCGGCATTTCCGGGTTGATTGATCCAACCGGACGCATCCTGACGGCGACGCCCGTATTCACCGAACAGGCCGTCACCGGGGCGATTCCCCTGGGCGCCCCTTCGACGCTGTACACACAATTTGGCGATGTGTTTGCCTGGGTCTGTGTTATACTGACCGCACTGGCGATGGCGCTCGCCCGTTGTTGTCCACGGGTGGCCGATGCCATCTGTCGATGGGTCACGACACGAAAAGGAGTCACACATGCTTGAAGACATGCGAAGCCGTTTGCACGCCACCGGGGCTCACATTCACGATGTACGGAGGCGGCTTTGACCTGCCTCGACTGCAGAACGAGTTAGAGGAACTTGAGCGGGAAAGCGCGCAACCGGATTTCTGGAACCACGCGCAGGACGCCACCAGGGTTGGGCGACGCCAGGCCGCGATTGAACGAGACATCGCACGGGTGAGCGAGTTGACGCGCACACAGGCCGATCTGGAAGCCACGCTCGACCTCATCGGACAAGAAGACGATCCCGAACTGCACGCGGAATGCACCCAGGGCATTCAGGCGCTGGAAGCACGCTTGGCACACCTGCGGACGGAGCAGCTCCTGTCCGGGGAGCATGACGGGCGGTCCGCGATTCTGGGCATCAACCCGGGAGCCGGCGGGACGGAATCGCAGGATTGGGCACAGATGTTGATGCGCATGTTCGTCCGATGGGCCGAGAACAAGGGATTCACGGTCAGCACCATTGACCTCCAGGCCGGGGATGAAGCCGGCATCAAAAACGCCACGTTGAGCATTGAAGGCGCCTATGCCTATGGCTACCTGAAATCGGAAGCCGGTGTGCATCGTTTGGTGCGGATCTCTCCATTTGACGCCAACAAGCGTCGCCACACGTCCTTCGCCGCCGTGTCGGTCTATCCCGAACTGGACGATGACGTGACGGAAGCGATTGATGAGAAGGATTTGAAGATTGACACCTTTCGCGCGGGCGGCGCCGGCGGACAAAACGTGAACAAAGTCGAAACCGCCGTGCGCATGACCCACCTCCCCACGGGCATCACCGTGCAATGCCAGAACGAACGCTCGCAATTGCAAAACCGCATGGGCGCCATGCGCGTCATGAAGGCCAGGCTGTTTGAAGTGGCCCAACAGAAAAAGGACGACGAGTTCCGGAACATCATCGGCGAAAAAAAGGACATCGCCTGGGGCAGTCAAATTCGGTCGTACGTGTTCCAGCCGTATCAAATGGTCAAAGACCACCGGACCAATCATGAGATCAGGAACGTCTCCTCGGTCATGGATGGAGACCTGGATCCATTCCTGGACGCCTGGCTCAAACAGCAGATGGCGGACACGGGTTCCTGACGGAACACTCCGTGGCCCCGTGGTGATCGCCCGTGCCGGTGTCGGTGTCGGCAATCCGCCGTGGAGTAACGTGATGGATGAATCAGGCCAACAACGCGAACAACGCATACACAAACTGGCGACGCTGCGCGCTATGGGGGTGCAGCCCTACGGCGCCCGCTTTGAGGCGACGCACGGGATTGCAGACCTTGTCGCGACGTACGGGTCGAACAGCAAAGAGGAGCTGGCGCAGCACCCCGTCACCTGTCGTGTCGCCGGGCGCATCGTGGCGTTGCGCCAGTTTGGGAAAACCGCGTTTGCCTCGCTCCAGGAAGGCGCGCATCGGATCCAGGTGTATTGGAAGCAGGACGGGCTGAACGATGACGCCTTTCAACTCTCCCGGGAATTGGATGTGGGCGATTGGATCGGCGTGGCCGGGCCGTTGTTCCGCACGAAAACCGATGAATTGACCATCGCCGTGCAGACGCTGACGTTGTTATCGAAAGGCCTGCGCCCCCTTCCTGAAAAATGGCACGGCCTGACGGATATCGAAACCCGTTACCGGCAACGCTACGTGGACCTGATTGCCAATCCGGGCATCCACGCCATTTTTGAGACGCGGAGCCGATTGATCGCAGGTCTCCGCAACGCGCTCACGGAGCGGGGGTTTCTCGAAGTGGAAACGCCGATGATGCACCCCCTGCCCGGAGGCGCGGCGGCGCGCCCGTTTGTCACGCATCACAATGCGCTCAATACGGACCTCTACCTGCGTGTCGCGCCGGAGCTGTATCTCAAACGCCTGATTGTCGGCGGGTTTCGTCGGGTGTTTGAAATCAATCGAAACTTTCGCAATGAAGGGCTGTCAACAATCCACAATCCTGAATTCACCATGCTGGAATTGTACCAGGCCTATGCCGATTACCACGATCTGATGGCGTTGACCGAAGAGCTGTTCGGCACACTCGCGCGCGCGTTCCTCGGCACCACCACATTAGAGTACCAGGGACACACGATTGACCTGACACCTCCATGGCGGCGTCTGCCCTATGGCGAGGCGATTGTCACGTACAACACGCTGGACCGGAACGTGCTGGAGGACCGGGACGCGGCGGCGGCGGCAGCCAAACAACTCGGGTTGGAGATGCCCAACGGAGCCTCATTGGTCGAAATCCTGAACGTCATTTTTGAAGAAACCGTGGAACGCCACCTGACGCAACCGACGTTTATCACGGATTATCCCACCGCACTCTCTCCGCTGTCGCGACGCAAGGATTCGGATCCGCGGCTCACCGACCGGTTTGAATTGTTTATCGTCGGCCGCGAACTCGCGAATGGATTTTCCGAATTGAATGATCCGCTTGACCAGCGCGAACGTTTTGAAGCACAAGCCGCTCAACGGGAAGCCGGCGATGCGGAGGCGCATGCCTTTGATGAAGATTTTTTGCGCGCCCTGGAATACGGCATGCCGCCAACGGCGGGAGAGGGCATTGGCATTGACCGACTGGTGATGTTGTTCACCAACCAGGCCTCCATTCGCGACGTCATTCTCTTTCCCCAACTTCGACCGGAGCAGCCTTCGTGAACATGCCCTATGAAATTTTTGTGGGGCTGCGCTACCTGCGAGCCAAACGTCGCACCCGAACCATTTCTCTCAATACCGCGATTTCCATCATCGGCATTACCCTGGGCGTCGCCGCTCTCATCGGCACCCTCGGGATCATGACGGGTTTTCAGGAAGACTTGCAGGCGAAGATTTTGGGCACAACGTCTCACGTCGTCATTCAGACACGGAACCGGCAGCCCATGGCCGGGTATCCGGAGCTGATTCATCGGGTGGAACAGATGCCGGGAGTGGTCGCGGCCACACCGTATCTTTTGAGGCAAATCCTGCTCGCCTCACCGACCGGCGTGCAGGGCATTGTGTTGCGCGGCATTGACCCGCACAAAGAACCCACGGTCACGGACATTGCCAACAACGTGACCATCGGGACCATGCAGGATCTGGCGACGCCACCGTCGCCCGGGCGCCCGGATTCCGTGACGACGCCCGCCGCGCCGCTCCCCGGCATCATTTTGGGAAAAGAGCTGGCCATGCATCTGGGGGTGTTTGTCGGCAGTCGCGTCAACGTCGTGTCGCCCGTGGGGCCCATACGGGCCGTGGGGATGACGCCGAAAATTCGACCCTTTCAGGTCGTCGGACTGTTTGCGTCTGGCATGTACGAATACGACGCCTCGCTGGCCTACGTGGCGCTGGATGAGGCGCAACATTTTTTTGGTCTTGACCGGGCCGTGACGGGCATTGAAGTGAAAGTCGAGGACGTGCTGATCGCCGACACCGTGGCCGCGCGAATCAACGCCGTGTTTGGGACGGATTACCTGGCGAGGGACTGGATGGAACTCAACCGCAATTTATTTTCGGCCCTGCGCCTGGAAAAAACCATGATGTTTTTGCTGCTGGTCCTGATTACGCTGGTCGCGTCCTTTAATATCGTGGGCACGCTCACCATGATCGTGAACGACAAACAACGCGAGATTGCCATTCTGAAAGCCATGGGCGCCACCCCGAAAGCGATCATGCGTATCTTCATGCTGAATGGCCTGGTCATTGGCCTGACGGGCACCGTGATTGGCATCCCGCTGGGCTATACCTTTCTCTACCTCATTGAACAGTACTGGACCTTTGATCAAACCATCTATTACCTCTCGCACATTTCGGTTCACGTGAAGGCCGTTGATGTGTTGCTGGTGTCCTGTTCCGCCGTGCTGATCAGTTTTGCCGCGACCCTGTACCCCTCCTGGCAGGCGGCCAAACTCGCCCCGATCAGCGCCATTCGGTACGCGGAATGAGCAGCCATCCCGCATCCGCGCCACCGCTGCTGCACGTGACGGGACTGGACAAGTCCTTCACCGTGGGCCATCACACCGTTGAAATTTTAAAAGGCATCAATCTCGAAATCCGGCAGGGCGAGCTTCTGACCATGGTGGGCGCATCAGGCGCCGGGAAAAGCACGCTGCTCCATATTCTGGGCACCCTGGATCATCCAACGCGGGGCACCGTCCATTATGACAACCAGGATATCTTCCGGTTGTCAGAGCACGAGCTGGCCCACTTTCGCAATCGGCGCATCGGGTTTGTGTTTCAATTTCATCACCTGCTGCCTGAATTTACGGCGCTGGAAAACACCTATCTCCCCATCCTCATCCAAAAACGGCCTGTCGGGCAGTGTATCAAAGAAGCCCGCGCGCTCCTTTCAGATGTTGGACTGGAGCACCGGTTGCATCACAAACCCGGCGAACTGTCCGGAGGCGAGCAACAACGCGTGGCGGTGGCACGCGCGCTCATCCATAATCCGGATTTGGTCCTGGCCGACGAACCAACGGGCAACGTGGACTCCCGCACCGGTGAAACCCTGTTTCAACTGCTGCGAACGTTTAACGAACAACGAGGGACGGCCTTCATCATCGTCACCCACAACGAACACCTCGCTCAACAAACCGATCGCCTGGTCCACATGGTGGACGGACAACTCGTCAATGGCCGTAAGGAATAGCAAGACGGGAGGACGGGAGGACGGTGGCCCCGACGGCTTAATGCGGGACTGCGGTAATGCGGTCTTTAATCACGTCAAAGATGTCATTCGGGATCACCTGTTTGGCGAGCAATTCTCCACGAATCCGGTAGGGACGATTGGCAATCACCTGTTCGGCCACCGGTTCGGGTAACCCCAGCACCACCACGAAGTCATTCACGGAAGCCGTGTTCAGATTCAAGCGCCCCGGGGCGACATTGAGAAGCGTCGTGTCGGGAGTCGACGTCGGCGCGACGGTCTCATCCATCATGGATTCGGCCGGCGACACATCGTTGGACGATTGACGCGACACAGGGAGAGACTCACGGGCTTCCTTGAGTTCTTTTTGATAGCGACGCACCGTTCCCTGCAACGCGCGGCTCTGGTGTTGCAACTTCCGATACTCATGCTGCAGTGTCCGCACTTGACGCGTTCTCGCCTGATTGATCTTTTCCAACTCGGCATCATGCACGTTGAGCAGGGCACGTTCACGCTCACGACTTTCTTTGATCCGTTGAATTTCGGACCCCATCACTTCCAAATCACGCGCCACCGTTTCATTTTCGGATCGCAATTGCTCATTGTTCCGCTCAAGGGCCTCGCGCATCATCCGGTTCTGTACCAGCTCCGTCCGGGCCGCTTCCATGTCTGTCACAACCTCATCATAGCGATGCTGGGCAACGCCGCAGCCGCCCATGAAGAATCCGACCATACAGAGCAGGCCGACGCCCCGAAGACCGTCTCTCCAACCCCGTTGAGACCAACTGTCCATCACTGTCCCTCTCCTGTTTCGACACCGCTCACGTTGAGCGAAGGGGCTCCCCACGGAATCCCGTATGCGTATTACTGTGTATAGTATGGAAGGCACGGTCTTGTTTGTCAACGGGTTCACATGCACCGGACACAACTGTTATTATTGACCACACTCGTTCGCGCCGAAAGCCGTCAATCGCCGAAAGCTGAACAGAGAGAATCTTGCCGATTCACCGGATTGACGCACCGGCGCAGGCCATCGGCACATCACTCATGGAACAATTCGGACCAGGCGTAGCCGTGCTGCTCGGCGTGCTGGAAGGACTCACCGAGTATCTCCCCGTGTCCTCGACCGGCCATCTTATTCTTCTGGGGCACGGGTTGGGATTCACCGGGGCCACGGCCATTAGCGTCGAAATTTGCATCCAGTTGGGAGCCGTGTTGGCCGTTGTCGTTTACGAGCGCACAAAAATTCTCACGTTACTTCGACAGGCCAACCGGGAACGGCACCTTGCGCAACGCCGCCTTCACACCGTTTCCAGCGCCGCCACCCTGCGCAGACTCGTCAGCGAGTCAGTCAACGCCCACCGACATTTATGGTTTCTGATTGGTCTGGGCGCGGCCTTTGTGCCGGCGGCCGTGGTGGGACTCTTCGCGCATGCGTGGATTGAGGCATATCTCTTTTCTCCCCACATCGTTGCCTTGAATCTGCTCGTCGGAGGACTCATCATCCTCCTCGTTGAAACACGGCCACGACCCATTCGCCATACCACGTTGGAACACATCGGTCCGTCAACGGCCGTGGGTGTGGGACTGGCACAATGCGTGGCCCTGCTTCCCGGCATGTCTCGCTCGGGATCCACCATTGTGGGCGGCCTGCTTCTGGGGCTGGATCGAAAAATCGCGACGGAATTTTCCTTCTTTCTGGCCATTCCCACCATGAGCGCCGCCACCGGCTACAAACTGGTGCAATCCGCGCATCTCTTCAATGCCCATGACGCACTGGCGCTGGCGCTGGGCATGCTGGTCTCATTTCTTGTGGCCTGGGCCGTGATTGCGTCCTTCCTCGCCTATGTCAAACGACACACGCTGAAGGTATTCGGGTATTACCGAATCGTCCTCGGCACAGCCATTCTCCTCATCCTCTAGTCCGGCACGCCAGAACGAGCGCCAGGACAGACGTGAGACGGACACACTCACAACAGCCGCATGTCGGCAACGGTCTCGGTCCCATCACGGGACAACATCCGCAGACGCGCACTGAAGCGGGCGGGGGGCGTTTTCGGGCACGGACGGGATACGGGCCATCGTCATGCCTGGCCTCGGCAGGGTGGGAATGAAAGGCGCACGTCCAGACCGCAACCGGCGGCGCGGCAACCGTTCCAAAGCAGATGCGGCAACCCGCGGCTTACAGAACGTAAGACCCGGGCCGCCGATCTTTCAACACATTATTATACGGATTGATTGATTTGTTACGGGCCTCGCCGGGATGAATCTTGACCACCACGAGTTCCGGCTCATCGGCAGACGCCCGGGCCAACACCGCGCCATTCGGCGCAATCACCCCGCTCTTCCCGATAAAGGTCAGCGGCGGTTTGTCGCCCCTGGCTTCCCGTCCGATGCGGTTGGCCGTAATGCTGAAGATCCGATTTTCCAGAGAACGCGTCACCATGGCATCGGGACAATAGGGCAGAACTAAATTCGACGGATGACACACAATTTCCGCTCCCTGCAGCGTGAGGGTACGGGCGACTTCGGGGTAGTACCAATCAAAACAAATCATCACCCCAAGGCGCGTCTGCCCAATATCCCAAACCCGCAACCCGGAATTGCCCGGACTGAAGAAGAGCGTTTCCTCAAAAAACAAATGTGTTTTACGGTAACACCCCAGGAACCCCGCCGGCCCGACCACAATCGCCGAGTTGTAACACTGATCGCCCTCCCGCTCGGGCAGTCCGACGACCAAGTGGAGATTATGAAGTCGCGCAAGGTCCACACAGGCCCGAGTGGTCGGGCCATCCGGAACCCGTTCGGCAACATCCAGCACTTCCTTCCTGGTCACAAACTGATAGCCGGAAAAGGCCAGTTCGGGCAGCACCAGCAGGTCACAGTCCACCTCGCCCAGTTGCGAGGCAAACCGCTCAATATTGCGTTGCACAGCCCCAAATTCGGGAAGTGACTGGAAATAGCCAACATTCATCAGTCGTGTCCTCAACACATGCGCGGACAAAGCGGAGACACAGGATGGACCGGAACACCCACCGGCTTCCCACCGGGCACCTGGCGGACAGCACTCGCACGCTTCCCCATCATCCACAACAAAAACGGGCAGGAATATCCTGCCCGTTTTTTGAGATCATTATCACAACCCGACGCCATCAATGCATTTTTTTATCATGCATCATCTTGTCATCGTGCATCATCTTGTCATCGTACATCATCTTGCCATCATGCATCATCTTGTCATCATGCATCATCTTGCCATCGTGCATCATCTTGCCATCGCGCATCATCTTGCCATCATGCATCATCTTGTCATCGTACATCATCTTGCCATCGCGCATCATCTTGCCATCGCGCATCATCTTGCCATCGCGCATCATCTTGTCATCACGCATCATCTTGTCATCGCGCATCATCTTGCCATCGCGCATCATCTTGTCGTCATGCATCCCTTTTCCATGTATTTCGCTGAGATGCATAACCGCGCTCTGCGCATGTCTGGTGGCCACCCCGGCATGGCCCTGATTGCCATGCGCGATCGCCTCTTCCAACTCATGCACGCCTTCATCAAGATGAGGATTGGTGACCTCTTTCTGTGCCATCTGCGCGTGCATCAAGGCTTCTTCGGCATGAGACACAATGGCGCCGGCATGCCCCATCCCGCCATGTTTAGCCGCTTCCTCCGCATGCATCATCGCTTCCTGAACGTGCATATTCCCTCCGGCAATCACCGGTGCGGCCATCGCCAGCCACGCTGCCGCCATCAACAAACCTGTGAGAACAATGTTTGGAATCATGACCAACCTCCTCTGCTCGCTGCGAAAGATAACAAGAAAAAACCCCGCCTCTCCCCCTCAAGGTGTGCGGCGCCTTCAAGACGCCTGCTGTGATTCAGCCTGCCGTGTCACTTGAGAAAGCAATTTCATGTCTTTTTCGGCGGGAGCCGCAAAATCCCGGCTCCATTCCCACCACGACCCCGGATAATTTTTCACCTTCTCATACCCCGCCAGTTTGAACACACAATAGACCCAGGCCGACCGCACGCCGCCCAGGCAATACGTAATGACCTCCTGATGTTCGCCGATGCCAAAGGCATGAAACATTTCCCGCACGACGGGCAGGGGTTTGACGGTGGCATCCTGCCGGAGAAACGCGTTCCAGGGAATATTGACGGCGGACGGAATATGTCCCGGTCTGGGCAACCCGTCAATTTCCTTCCCCGCATATTCCTCCACGCTTCGGGCATCCACGATCACCGTCTCCGGATGCGGGCGTTTCAGCAATTGCTTCAGCTCCTGCTTGTTGATACACACGTCCGGCTGCACGGCAGCTCGAAACGTGCCGGGGGCGGGTCGCGCCGGCTCATGTTCATACGGTCGCTGTTCAAATGTCCATTTGGGCCAGCCGCCATCCAGAACCGCCACCTTCTTGTGCCCCAGATATTGCAACATCCAGAACATGCGGCCTTCATCACCCCAGTTATCAAACGGATTGGAGTAGATCACGACATCGCTCAAGTTGTTCAGGCCGAGGGATTGGAGCCGATGCTCCAGCCGGGCGATGTCGGGGTCCAACAACCCTTTGGCCGTCGCCCCGGGATCGCTGTATTCATGCCAGGTGCTATGCACCGCCCCGGGAATATGGGCAGTGTACGCGCCTTCCCCACGCACATCGAGAATGACCAGATTGTCCCGGCCAAGATTCAGGAACAGGGTGTCGGTGTCAATAAGGTACATGCGTCAACCCGTCGCGAAACTGTCATGCGGTCGGCGGAACGCACCCGGAGGCTCCGATACAGAACACCCCACAGGGCCGTCGCGCGCCTCAACCACACGATCCGCGTCCTTCACACTCTTCGGGATTTCCCCAAGAGGAAACCGGCGCGTGTAGATGGTATACCGATACGGGCGGTCCGACTGCAACCCATAGGACTCCTCCAACATGGCATGTTGACCGTCTGTCAGGATATGATATTGAACCCGCGCTTCCACAACTAAATCCGACCGCCCTTCGGGGATCCGGTAGGAAAACTCATAGTCGCGGCTCGCCAACGGCCGCAACCGGTTGTCATACACTTCAAGAATAACCGGCTGCCAGAGAATCCACCGGCCCATCGTGTCGCGTTGCTCACGAAGAATCCGTCCCGCCTGATCTTTCACGTAAAATTCCACGGTAAAATGGCGGTCAGGGTCTCCCGTGGGGATGGTATGGCCGGCGCCGGCGTTGATCAGCGTGAGCGTGAGCGTCACGGTGTCTCCCGGAACGGGGGCGGGCGGATCGGCCTTCATCTGAATCGCCACGGCCCGTTTGACCATCTCCGGATCATGCCCGCCACGCCACACATGGCGCCGGCCCTGCCGCACAGGCCCGCCCGTCGCCGCCGGACGGGAAATTTCCGGCATATGGCAATGCTGGCAGGTGAACCCCCGCTCCCGCATAAAAAATTCGCCTTCATATTCCGTGAACGTGCCGCACGGCCCCGCGCGATAAAACTGCAGAGGGCCGGACACCACGCTGTGACAACGATGGCACAGGGCCGTCGTGCGAAAGGCCGGATCATATTTCACGGGATGCGGCGCCGCCGAATCATCAAACGGCCCCAGAATGACGCCGTCGCGAACATGGCAGGCCGCACACGTGACGCCTTCCCGCTGATAGGCGGCATCATACCGGGGATTGGCAATCTGGACCGCCTTTTCCACACGGTGGCCGGACAGCGACTGAATCAGCGTGGGCTGCTGATTGGCCAGCGGAGTGTGGCAGTTGAGGCACACCCAGACGCGCTCATCCTTTTCCCAATAGGCCTGGAAAAACGGGTCGTCATAGGCATCGGCATGCACGCTGGTTTTCCATTCTTCATAAATTTCCCGATGACAGGTTCCGCACGCTTCGGCCTTGAGCGAATCAAGTCCCGCCGGAATGTGTTGGAAGGGAATGGCCTGAGCATAATCATCGCGCAGGCCAAAAATCACGGTGGGACGAATCTCCGTATACACATAATAGAAGACCGCCGGGACCGCCGCCAGCAACACCAGGCCCACCGCCAGCCCTCGTCTGCCGCATCGTCGTTTCACCATGGGTTACGCGTCCATCAACGCCAGCAGATGCTGTTCAACCGACGCCGCCAACGCCCGCAGGTGATAGCCCCCTTCCAGGCAGGCCACCATCCGACCATGACAATGAGCCGTCGCGATACCCGCCACAATGCGGGTGAGTTCGCCATAGCCTTCATCCGTCAGCGCCATGCTCGCCAACGGATCGTCCCGGTGCGCGTCGAATCCGGCCGAGACCAGCACAAACTCCGGCTTGAACGTCTCGGCGGCCGGCACCAGCACGTCGCGATACACTGCGTGATACTCGTCATCGCCCTGCCCGGCGGACAGGGGCACATTGATGGTCGCCCCTTCTCCTGCCCCGCGCCCGCGTTCCTGCTGTGACCCGGTCCCGGGATAATGCGGAGATTCGTGCGTGCTGAAAAAGAGCACGGAAGGATCGGCCTCAAACGCGTGCTGCGTGCCATTGCCATGATGCACGTCCCAGTCCACAATCAACACGCGCGCAAGGCCATACCGCTCCTGAAGGTACCGTGCCGCAATGGCCACATTATTATACAGACAAAACCCCATGGCCCGGTCGGCCTCGGCATGATGCCCCGGCGGACGCACCGCGCAAAACACCTGATCCACCCGATGCTCCATGACCGCATCCACCGCGGCCAGCGCCCCGCCGACCGCCAGCAACGCGGCAGGCAACGAACCGGGAGACATCTTCGTATCCGGATCAAGGGAGGCATACCCCGACGTCGGCGCCTGCTCTTCCAGATGCCGCACATACGCGGGATCATGAATGCGCGTAATCCATTGTGTGTCGGCGGGGCGTGGCGGGATGCGGGTCAACCGCGAGAGCGTCCCGGTTGATTCAAGATGCGCGACAATAGCCCGCAGTCGCTCCGGCGACTCCGGGTGTTGCCGGCCCATCTCGTGTTCCAGATAGGCCGGGTCCGTCACGATACCGACACGACCCATGCACAGAGCCTTTTCACGCCACGCGAACGGCGGCGCATTTCGGCGGGATATGCGGGCGGGGTTGGCTTGTCCTCAACGCCCGAACACTACCACCACCAGAACAGGATAAACGCGCCAAGTAAAATATCGGCGCTCACACATATCGGCATATACCATTGCGCAATAGGCTCATGAAGCGCCATGGGATGATCAATCACCACATCCCATGCCGCATGCGCAAAGCAGGCCCCCGCGAACCACAGCGGATTGATCCACGGCCCCGCAAGCGCCAGACCTGCGAACATCGCCGCCACGGTAATATTCATAACCATGTTTTTGACGCTGGTGGACGACAGCGCCACACCGAAATACACGCCGCCAAACATGCCAATCACAGCAATCAGCACAACTTCGGCATCCGCTTTTGGCAACACCGTAAGCCACCAGGCGACCAGGACGGCCAGCAGGGCGCCACTCATGGTCACAGGCCAGAAATGTTTTCGGCACATCTTGTCACCTCCCAACGCGTTTCCCGAAAGCCAATCGCCATCAGCTCCCTGAAAAAAAGACAGGGCGATCGTCGGCACACACCCTGTCAGAATCGTACCACAGGGTCTGCCGTTAGACAACACGAACGAACAATGCTAGATTGCCTCGGCGACCGAAACAACGCGCCCCACCAAGGCAAAACAGGGAGACACACGATGCCCGACCCCAAAATAGAAAAATTCAAAAAAGTCCTGCAGCTGGACCCCAACGACGAAACCCTTTGGTTTGGATTGGGCAAGGCGTACATGGGGGATGAAAACTGGGCAGAAGCGATTGCGGCCTTTGAGAGCTGCCTCAAGGTCAAGCCCACCTACTCGGCGGCCATTCTGGCCCTGGCGCAATGCCTGAAACACCACAACCAGCCCGACCAATGCCGTGACACCTGCACCAACGGCATAGAAGCCGCCACCGCCAACGGCGACCTGCTCGTGATCAAACAACTGGAAGAATTGCGGGATTCACTGCCGGAAACATCCTGACCTCCCGGGCAATGCGTCATGGGCAAGAATTATCTGCATGATTGTTTAGAGCGATTTCCAGAGGTCAGCAAGCGACGGTTTGGGTGTACAGTTGATCTGAAAGCTCTAGAAGAAGCCGTTGAAGATCTGCGATCCAACACTGTCAGCGTTCGGGATATCCTTACCCATTTCAGGGCGCATTTCCAAAATACAGAACACTGGTGGTTTCATCAGTACTGGCTTTTCCCTTCTCTGGACGATTTGTCCGATGAAGATCAAACAAAAATTATCGATTTTCATCCATTGTCTGAACAAAATGAGGGCAAGCCCCTTGAAAAAAAGGTTATCCATGAACTCCTTGAAGCCTTTCGGCAAATTGAATTAGTCTCAATTATTCTGCGGTTTGTCTGTCCTGTTTCATTTGGGATTTTAAGCCCGCCAGTTGAATATCTTCTTGGCCTGCACAGCGGAAAGAATGCGGCGGAAACCTATGGGCGTTATTTACGCAACATCCGAACGATTTGCGAAAAATATGAATTCAGGACTGTGGCAGAAACCGATATGGCCCTGTGGGTTTTGAAGCATACATGCTACGACGAACAATTTAAGGATGCGGCGATCTCGCAAAAATTCAACAATGACGAATTCATGCTTCGATTGCGGGCAAAAAATCTGGTGGAACCGCTCCATGCCCTGTCTCCCGCACAGATGGCCAATGCCTTCTGTGACGTCAAGAACGATCTGGCGGCGCTTGTTGGGTGTTATGCGCTGGAAAAAAGCGTTAAAGAATGGGCACGGGTTGAGGGTGTCGAGAAAGAAGCGAGGGAGTTGGCGAAAGAGAAACCCTCGCCAACATTGCCGACATTGAACCATTACAGTGCGGCGCTCTGTGCGAACAAGCAAGGAAAGTTGTCATCTCTGGAATCCGAGAGAAAGAAATTGGACTCCTTGACCAGAATTCGAAACAAGGTTTTTCATGGACAAGAGGCCGTCCTCGATGAGGTCCGCAACCTTGTGAAGACGGTTTGGAAAATCGAACAACGATTAAAAAAACACTCTGGCCGATGAACGATCCATCCGTGTCGCGAATGGATCTCTGAAAACGGTGCGAAAAACAACAATGGCATCTATCAAGTATTTTGCCTATGGTTCGAATATGTTTGAGGCACGTCTGCAACATGGTACAAAAAACATGTCACAGCCTGCGCAAGGGAAGCTTCGTTGCCTGATGACTACACCGAAAGAATCAAGGAGGTTGCCGCGGATACAGATTCAAACCATGGGCGGGAACAAAGCGAATTCGCATTACACCGGCAACGCTCGATAGTGCTGATTTCCTGCGTAAGTCAAAAATTGACGTATCGGACAAAGGCGCAGGATGTGTACACAAGCACGCTTTTCAAACTCAACCTGCAATACGCACGGATACTGCAACCGGATAACATTTTTATTCTTTCCGCAAAATATGGCTTGTTGCCTTTGGACCGGACAATCAAGCCGTACGAACAAACCCTGAACACTATGCGCTCCGCCGAAATTAAGACATGGGCCAGCAGGGTTCTTGTTCAGTTAAAGAACGTTTGTTGCCTGGATGAAACGGAGTGCATTTTTTTGGCGGGAGAAAAATACAGAAAACACTTATTGCCACATCTCCGAAATTCAAAAATCCCGCTGGAAGGCTTGCGCATTGGTGAGCAGCTTCAAAAACTCAAAGCGTTGTGCAATGAGCAGTGAATGTTCCATCGTTCACAGGCTGGTCACTGAGCTTCAAGAACACAGCTTTCCATGGCAAGAGTCGCAGATTCCATCAAACGGCATTTATATTGTGTTTGAAAAAGGCGAACATGGGCACGGGGGGAACCGGATCACAAGAATAGGCACGCATACCGGGGACAACCAACTGCGCTCGCGATTAAAGCAACACTTTCTCGAGGCAAACAAAGATCGAAGCATCTTTAGAAAGAACATCGGCAGGGCTATGCTGAACCAACAAGGGGATCCGTTTCTCGAAGATTGGGAGATTGATCTCACCACCAAAAAGGCACGAGAACGGTACTCATCACTCATGGACCACGAATATCAAAAACGAATTGAAACCGAGGTCAGTCGACACATTCGAGCCAATTTTTCATTCTGCGCCTTTGAAGTTCAGGAGAAAAAAGAAAGGCTTGCCCTTGAAGCAAAGCTTATCTCCACGGTCTCCAAGTGCGAGGCATGCAAGCCATCCCAAAGCTGGCTCGGCAAAAGCTCTCCCGTGGAAAAAATTTCGGAAAGTGGTTTATGGCTGATCAATGGACTTTACAAAACACCATTTGATGTTTCAGGAATTGAACATTTGTCACGGTTCATCGCACCACCCATGCGTTAAACGCACCATCTCAACCCGCCCCGCCCCGTTTCCGCTCCGCCGTCAGCTCCTCCAGCCTGAACTGTTTCGGCAACAGCACCGGAATCACCAGGGCGACGGGGTCGCCGCGTTTGAGGGTTGTGGGCTTCTCCAGTTGCAACAGAACGTTGGCCGTGAACGCGTCGTAGTCCGGCAGAAAGTCGTAGAGGTTGGGCGTGAGGGTGTATTCCTTTGACTTGATCCCCTCCCAGACGGAAAACGTGCGGTCGGGATAATGATAAAAATGGTTGGGAAGGTCCTTGAGCATGATCCCCAGATAATGGGGATAATAAAACCGAATCCCGCAGCAGAGTTTGGCGTAGCCGCTGTTGAGAATCGTGTCCACGTACATGCCGGAGAACGACTTGTAGCCCAGCAGCCGTTCTTCCGGCCGGATTTCCGGCGCCTGCCATTTCACGCCGGTGTTCGTGCGCCGAATCCGGCAATCCACCGGACAGCGCACCAGCCAGCCATATTGCCCCGCCATGCGCACCGGGCCGCAATCATCCGGAAGCACCGAGTAGCCGCCGCCCGCCAGTGCCCGTTGTTCCTGCAACGGCATGTTGGTCATGAGCGGACGGTGGGGATGGAAATCAAGTTTGACGCGCTCCGGCGCAATCGCCGTGGTGTACTCGCGCTCCCAGTAGATCGTCCACTGCGCGGTGCCGATGTCAGGCGCGTCGCTCATCGCTCTCCCGCGTGTCCGCCACCGGCGCTCCGCCGTCGCGCACACGGCGCCGGCGGCCACACGCATCCGCCGCGACTCATATGTGCTCGGTTTCTTCTTCCATGTGTTCTTCGACGGAAACATGGGTGAGGGTGCCGCGATACTCGCAACGATGGCAGCGCACGCGAAACTCTTCAATCCATTTTTCCTGCACAAACGTTTGATTGCATTTGGGACAAACAAACACCCCCCTGACGTAATGCACCTGCCGCTTAAACTTCATCGTCTTCCTCCTTCAGGAGTCCTCCTCGCACGCGTCCACTCACTGGATGCAACCTGCCACAGGGGATTTTTTCTTTGCAACCGGGCGGGCGGGCACGCATGATCGGATGACACAACACAACCGGGACGGCGCCGTCCGCGTCCCTACCCCCGACGCCGCTGCTTTCTGGGAAAGCGTTCGGTATGGACCTGCTTCAGCCGCGTCTGTTCCACATGCGTATAAATCTGGGTCGTGGCAATGTTGGCGTGACCCAGCATCATCTGCACGGCGCGCAAATCGGCGCCGTGATCCAGCAGATGCGTGGCAAACGAATGGCGCAACATGTGCGGAGAGATGGGCTTGTGAATGCCGGCGCGCCGCGCGCGCAGGCGAAGAATGTGCCAAAAACTCTGCCGCGTCATGGATGCGCCCCGCCTCGTGACAAACAGGGCGGTGGACGCCCTCCCTTTCAGCAGAGCCGGGCGCACATCACGGCACCAGGCCTCCAGCTTCAGCCGCGCGATTTCCCCAATGGGCACCATGCGTTGCTTGTCACGCTTGCCGGTCGCCAGCACGGACCCCACTTCCAGGTTCACCGCCGACAGATCCAGCGTGATCAATTCAGACACGCGCAGCCCGGCCGCATACATCAACTCCACCATGGCGGAATCCCGAACGTCTTCAGGCCCCTGGCCAACCGGCAATTCCAGCAAGGCGGTCACCTCGGTTTCCGACAACGTTTTGGGCAATTTCATCCATGTCTTCGGCGCCCCCGGCAGTTGCGACAGGAGTTCCGGCGCCCCGTGTTCCATGCTCAAAAACCGGTAAAACCCGTGTATCGCCGCCAGGCACCGGGACACCGTCGCCGGCGCCAGGCGCTGCCCGCGCAGATGGGACAGAAACCCCGTCAAATACGGCGTCACGCCACGCGGATCGTGCAGGCCCTGCAACGCCAGGTAGGCCCGCAGTTTTTCGAGATCCCGGCGATACGCCAGTATGGTATTGTTGGCCACACCGCCTTCAACCCGTAAATTGGTCAGATACGGCTCAATCAGCTCTTCAATGCGCCACGTCTGTTGAACCTGGTTATCGCCCATGCTGGTTCCCGCGGATATCCCGACACGCGATCCGGCCGGATGGGAACCGGGGAGCGTCGCCTCGCCGCTCACCGAACACGCGGCGGGCGGCAAGCGGCCATCGCAAGTTCCCCGGATGGTCTTGACAGAAATCAAGCCTCGCTTTATTGAGACACAATACGCAACAATGCCCCATGAAAATTTCTAACCGCTTGTCCCCGTCTCTTCTGATTCGCTGCATCCTCATGAGCGTCGTGCTGTGTCCGGCGGCGACCGTTGCGCAACCGTCACCGGCTCACCTGACCGAGGAGCAGACCCTCGTGCAAATCAGGATTCAACTGGGCCAGGGCCGCGGCGAAGCGGCGTTGAGCCTGATTAAACCATTCCTGGCTCGCGTGCCCCCGCCAGCCCTGATTGACCAATTCACCTTTTTGTACGCCGTGGCCCTGCACCGGCAGGGCGACAACAACCAGGCCATCGTGATCCTCGAACAATTTCTGGAAGAATATCCGGCCTCTCCGCTGATCCACAAAGCGCAATTGCGGCTGGGCGCATTGTATCTTGCATCACGCCAGCCCAAACGTGCCATTGCCCTGCTGTCCCGGACCCTGAACCTGGCATCGGACGAAACGATACGGAGAGAAGCCCAACATCAACTGCGCCGCGCATACGAGTTACAGGGCCATGACCTGCTGGCCGTCCAAACCACCCTGGCACACATGAAGCAAGCGGGGGAAGCCGAACGCGGCGATTTTCTGGACGCCATTAACAGCCTCATTTTGCAAAAAATGGATGAGCCATCGCTGACCAATCTCCTAGAAATCTTTCCTGCCGACTATCCCGGCGATTTGGCGTTGATTCGCCTCATTGAGCTGCACACGGCCCACGGCGACGAGATCCTGGCCGAACGCGATATCCGCACCTTTCTTCATCAATTCCCGAAGCATCCCTACGCCCGAACCGCGACCGCGCTTCTCCAGTCCTTCACGGCCAGGATCAAAGCCCATCGCCAGGTCATCGCGGTGGTCCTGCCCTTTTCCGGCACCATGAAACCGTTTGGGACTGATGCGTTCAGGGGGGTGCGACTGGCCCTGGAACAAGAAGCCTTTTTAGGCGACAACGCGGTGGGCCTCGTGGTCAAAGACAGCGCGCGTTCATCAACGCAGTTCCACCGTGAGGTGGCCGACCTGCTTGAAGAATTCAACCCGATTGCCCTGATCGGACCGTTAGCGGCACATGAGGCGCAACGCCTGGCCGGGATGCCTGATCGTGCCGGCATCCCTTTCATCACACCCACCGCGACCATCCCCAACGTCAAACACCTGGGAGAGTACTGGTTCAGTACCGCCATGACGACCCCGCTCCAGGTCAAACGCCTTGTGGAATATGCCATGCGTTATTTCGGATACACCCGTTTCAGCATCCTGGCCCCACAAACCACCCATGGCACACACTTGACTCACACGTTTCAGCAGACTGTCACGAGGCACGGGGGAGAAGTCATCGCCGCAGAATGGTATCAACCGGGCACCACCGATGCGTCGGCACAAATCGCACGCATCAAAGAGCAGGACTTGCTTCGCTACGGGGTGATGGCGCCACCGGCCACCGACGAGTCGGCCGCCCTCGCCGATCCCCATCCCGTTCAGGACCATCAGGACGAAGCAGCGCCGGCAGCGCCGGAACAGCCGGAAGCGCCGCTCGTCTATCGTCCCGGATTTGACGCGCTGTTTCTCCCCGGGCGACTCTCCGACGTGGCGTTTCTCTCCGCGCAACTCGCCTTTTTTGACATACCCGTGCCCTTGTTGGGCACAAACGGATGGAATCATCCGAATCTCTTGCCATGGGGGCACCGCACGCTGGAAGGGGGCCTGTTTGGCGACGCCCTGTTTCTTCAGAGCGCCGACCCGACCGTTCAGCATTTTGTCACACACTATCGCAAGCGGTTTCAGGCCGACCCGTCCATTTTTTCCGCACAGGCCTACGAAGCCATGCGCGCAGTCCTTGATACCATCCGCCAGGGCGCCACCACCGGGGCTGAAGTCCACGAACAACTGTCCTACCGGTATGACCTTCCCACGCTGGGCGGATTGCGACGCTTTGATGAGAGTGGCATCCTTGACCGCAAAGTGTATATGATTCAGATTCGCAACGGCCGATTGATCCAGTTGAATTAAGGGCCCGACCGTCCGTGTCATGGCGCAATTTTTTCACACCTTGTCCTATGTCATTCTTCCGCTCATGCTTGCCGTGGTCCTGCATGAATATGCCCACGGCTGGGTCGCGAATTACTACGGAGATGACACGGCGCGCCGCCAGGGACGGTTAACGCTCAACCCCCTCGTGCACATTGATCGCCTGGGCACCATCATCGTCCCCCTGCTCTGCCTGCTGCTGCCCGGCGGATTCCTCATTGGCTGGGCGAAACCCGTTCCCGTCACGCCGGGACGGTTGCGCAACCCCCGGCGCGACATGGCCCTGGTGGCGGCGGCGGGCCCGGCCATGAATTTTGCGCTGGCCCTGCTCAGCGGCCTCGTGCTGAACATCCTGCTGGCCATTGATCCCACGCTGCAGAACCATTGGCCTCCCCAACCCGGCATCACGCCGCGCACCGATCTGCTCGGGATGCTCCTTGTCCCGTTGGCGGCCATGGCCCTGTTTTCCATTATCATCAACACCCTGCTCTGTGCATTCAATCTCCTCCCGATTCCGCCGCTGGATGGCGGCCGGATTGTCTTGAGCAGCCTGCCGCGCGCACCGGCCCTCATGTTCGGACGCCTGGAACCCTACGGCATGCTGATTATTCTGGCCTTGCTGTTCCTTGATTCACGGATTCCCATTATCAGCGGTTTTACCGGAACGATCATCCGCACCATGTCCATGATGGTCATCGTCTCGTGAAGATTCCCCCGGACAGGATCGCCAAGGAGTCACCGATGCGCGTTGTCAGCGGCATGCAACCCAGCGGACGCCTGCACCTGGGCAATTACCTGGGGGCGCTCACCAACTGGCACGCCCTGCAGCAGGACCATGACTGTTTCTTCTTTGTGGCGGACTGGCACGCGCTGTCCACCAATTACGAAGACACCGGCCAGATGCAAACCTACGTCCGGGCATTGCTGACGGACTGGCTGGCGTCGGGGATTGACCCGGAACGGGCCACGGTCTTTATCCAGTCTCACGTGCCGGAACATGCGGTGCTGCACCTCCTGCTCTCCATGATCACCCCGATCCCGTGGCTGGAACGGAATCCGACATATAAAGAAAAACAGGACCACCTTGAAGGGCGCGACCTCTCCACGCATGGATTTTTAGGGTATCCCGTGCTGCAGGCCGCGGATATTCTGCTGTATCACGCCGATGCCGTGCCGGTCGGCAAAGACCAACTCCCGCACCTGGAACTCACCCGGGAAATCGCGCGGCGGTTTAACAGTCTCTATACCGCTGTCCTGACGGAACCCCAGGCCCTGCTGACGGACTTTCCCAAAGTCGTCGGCACCGACGGGCGCAAAATGAGCAAGAGTTACGGGAACGCGATTCATCTTTCAGACACGGAGCCGGAGGTCCGGCGCAAATTCAAAACCATGGTCACCGACCCCGCCCGGGTAAAGCGCCACGATCCGGGCAACCCGGACATCTGCCCGGTGTTTGAATTCCATAAAATCTATTCCAACGCCACGGTCACGGATCGGATCAACCAGGAATGCCGGACAGCGAAGATCGGCTGCATTGACTGCAAGAAATTTGTGGCGGACGGCGTCGTGGCGCAACTCTCCCCAATTTGGGAAGCCCGCGGCGCGCTCGAAGCCAACCCCAAACGCCTCGACGAAGTGACGCACGCCGGCCGCACACGCGCCGCCGGCGTCGCGGCCCACACCCTCGAAGAAGTCCGCAACGCCATGAAGCTCTAGCGGGCGCACCGTGCGGGGACCATCGCTTCGGGGAAACCATGGAAAGACGCACGCCGACGCCGTCTGCACGAATCGGCAATTGACTTCGGCCTCCCCCGCACGTACTATTTTCATCCCCCTTTTTTCCGGCAAGGTTGTTTACCACATGGCAGGATGAGGACGATGATGGCGATTCGTGTTGGCATCAATGGATTCGGGCGCATTGGGAGAAACTTCCTGCGCGCCTGTCTTGAGAACCCGGACGGCATCACCATCGTCGGGATTAATGACCGTGCCGACTCCAAAATCCTGAGTCATCTGTTGACCTTTGACTCGGTCCATGGCCGCTTTCAGGGGACGGTTGAGGCCAAAGACAGTCACCTGCTGGTCAATAACCACCCCATCAGGGTCCTGGCACACCCGGACCCCAAGGCCCTGCCCTGGAAAGCCCTTGAGGTGGATGTGGTCATCGAAGCCACGGGACGATTCACCAGCCGGGCGGGAGCGGCCCAACATCTATCGGCCGGCGCGCCCCGCGTGGTGATCTCCGCTCCGGGGGACGACGCCGACTGCACCATCGTGTTGGGCGTCAACGAACACGTGTATGACCCCGCGTCGCATCACATCATCTCCAATGCCTCCTGCACCACCAACTGCCTGGCCTCGGTGGCCAAAATCCTGCTTGACCATTTCGGCATTGACCACGGCTACATGACCACGATTCACTCCTACACCAACGACCAGAAACTGCTGGATTTGCCGCATAAAGATCTGCGGCGCGCCCGCAGCGCGGGGCTTTCCATGATTCCGACCTCCACCGGCGCGGCCCACACCTTGCACCGGGTCATTCCGGCCCTCAAAGGAAAACTGGAAGGGATCGCCATCCGTGTCCCCACTCCCAACGTGTCACTGATTGACTTGAGCGTCCAGGTCCAGCGGGATTGCGACGCCGCCGAAGTCAACGCGGTCTTTGCCAGGGCGGCGGAGGGTCCGCTCAAAGGCATTGTCGGGTATTCCGAAGCGCCCGTGGTCTCCGTTGATCTCAATGGAAACCCCTGTTCGGCGACGCTTGATGCCCCGCTCACAACCGTGATGAACCGCCGATTCGTCAAGGTATTTGCCTGGTATGATAACGAGTGGGGCTATTCATGCCGCCTGCGGGACCTGGTGAAGTTTGTGGGCGCGCACCGCTAGGCGCGCCGTCCGCCACTCCGGGACGACCCGCGATACGCCCGGACCAGAAGAACAAGATTCCTCATGCCGATTACCAAACAAACCATTGATCAGGTGGATCTTCGGGGCAAACGCGTCATTATTCGCGTGGACTTTAACGTGCCCCTTGATGACACAGTCCAAATCACGGACGATTCCAGGATTCGCGCGGCCATTCCCACGATCAACCACGTCATTGACGAAGGGGCAAGCGTGATTCTGTGCTCACACCTGGGACGTCCCCAGGGGACCGTCTGCCCGGAGCTTAGCCTGGCGCCGGTGGCCAAACGCTTGCGGCGCCTCCTGGACAAGGACGTGACCTTTGCGCCGGACTGCACGGGGCCCGACGTCGCACACCTCGCAAGTCACTTACAACCCGGAGACGTCCTGCTGCTTGAAAATCTCCGCTTCCATCCAGGCGAAGAAGCCAATGACACCCGGTTTGCGTCGGAGCTGGCCTCATTGGGCGACGTCTACATCAACGAGGCGTTTGGCACCGCACACCGATCCCATGCCTCCACCGTCGGGATCACCAAATTTATCACAACCTCCGTCGCCGGCTATTTAATGAAGCGGGAAGTGGAGTACCTTGAGCGAGCCGTGGAAAGTCCCGTGCGCCCCCTGGTGGCCATTTTGGGCGGCGCGAAAGTCTCGGGAAAAATCGGCGTCATCGAAAACCTGGGGGCCAAAGTCGACAAAGTCATTATTGGCGGCGGCATGGCGTTTACGTTTCTCAAAGCCATGGGCCTGGAAATCGGTTGCTCCCTCGTCGAAAACGCGATGCTGGCATTCGCCAAAGGCGTGCAGGAACATGCCATTGAACGCGGCGTCAAATTTTACCTGCCGGTGGATTGCGTGGTCGCGGCCAGCCTCAACCCCAGCGCCGAAACGAAAATCGTTCCCGTGCAGGAAATTCCCGAAGGCTGGTACGGGCTGGATATTGGGCCCGCCTCCGTCAAACTCTTTTCCGTGGCCGTGCACGATGCCAAAACCATTCTCTGGAACGGCCCGATGGGCATGTTTGAGCGAGACGCCTTTGCGCGGGGCACCCAGGCCATGGCGCATGCCGTCGCCGACGCCTATGCCCTCACGATCGTCGGGGGAGGCGCGACCGCGTTAGCCGTGCACCGCGCCGGCGAAACCGACAATATGTCGTTTATCTCAACGGGAGGCGGCGCGGCGCTCGCCTTGCTGGAAGGGGGAGAAATGCCGGGCCTGGCGGCGCTGCCGGATCAGTAACCGTCCCGTCGGCCACCCTTCTTTGGTCTTCTTTTATCGTGACACCGCTGTTGTGAAACCCCGACTCATCGCAGGCAACTGGAAAATGCACAACACGGCGGCCGAGGCCGTCGCGTTCCTCCACCGGTTTCGGCACGCCCTGACAGCCGACATCTCCGCGGATATTCTCCTTATCCCCCCGTTCACCGCCCTTGACGCCATCCGGCGCCTGCTTCGCGACGATGACCCGTTCAGACTGGGGGCGCAGGACCTGCATGGGGAACCCGAAGGCGCCTATACCGGGGCCATCTCCGGCCGCATGCTGCAAGACGCGGGATGTCAGGCGGTCATCGTGGGACATTCGGAACGCAGGCGGCTGTTCGGGGACACCGATGCGCACGTCAACCACAAGCTGAAAGCCGCGCTGCGGCATGAGCTCGCGCCCATTCTCTGCGTGGGGGAAACGCTGGAGGAACGCGAAGCCGGTCGAACGGAACAGGTGGTGAAAGCACAAATCATCCAGGCCCTGCGAGACCTGTCCCCTGATCAGATTGCGGGACTCACGATTGCCTATGAACCCGTGTGGGCCATCGGCACCGGCCAGGCCGCCACCGTGCGGCAGGCCGAAGAGGTGCATGCTGCGCTGCGCGCCATCCTCAATGCGGAATGGCGGCACGCCGGCAAGGACGTGCGGATTATTTACGGGGGCAGCGTTTCACCCCATAATGCCGGGGAATTCTTTGGTTCAGCCGAAATCAACGGGGCGCTGGTGGGAAAAACTTGTCTTGATCCCGAAGGGTTTGCTACAATCTGTCGGCTTGCGTCATCCGCGTAAACCGGGAGCAACCATCCATGTACACAGTCGCGGTCATTTTACATCTCAGCGTCTGCTTTCTCATGATTGCCTCTATTCTGTTGCAGGCAGGCAAGGGAGCGGAAATCGGCGCCGCGTTCGGCGGCACCAGCCAGACGATTTTCGGCAGTCGCGGGGCCGGTACGTTTTTGAGCAAAGTCACCATTGGCACGGCGATTATTTTCATGCTGACCTCGCTCGGCCTGGCGTTACTGTCCAAGAACGCCAACATTGCGTCATCGGTCATTGACATCCCCTCCACGACCAGTCAATCAACCGGCGAAACCGCGCCCGTCGACGCATCCACACCTCCCGACACAGACAACCCCGACGACGCCATGCCCGCTATGTCCGAATCGTCATCCGACGACACGGCACCGTAAGTCATCTCCGATTTATCCACCAATTTCAGGTGCGGGCAACGTGGGATCCACGCAAGATACGGTCATGCGTTTCTTTCGCACGTTCATACTCCGCGATTGACTGCCGCAACACGGTTTGGTGGTTGACTGATTTGCGTGGAGAAGCCGAAGTGCGGAAGTTCAGACAGGCGTCAGCCACTGGGCACGGGAGGGGTCTTCGCCTTTCACAGCATCAAAAAACGATTTCTGGAGCAGATCGGTGATCGGCCCTCGTTTGCCGGTTCCCACCTGACGATCATCAATCTCCCGAATCGGCGTGACTTCGGCGGCCGTTCCCGTCAGAAAGGCTTCCTCCGCCACGTACAGCGCATCCCGCGTGAACCGTTCTTCAATCACCGGAATCTTTTTTTCCCGCGCCAGGTTCAGAATGGAATGACGGGTAATGCCTTCCAGAATGGACGTTAAGGGCGTGGTTTGCAGTGCGCCCCTGGACACGATAAACACATTTTCGCCCGTCCCTTCGGCCACGTAGCCCTCCGTGTCCAGGAAAATGGCCTCATCGTACCCCCCCTGTTTGGCTTCACGCTTGGCGAGAATGGAATTGACGTAGTACCCGGGGACTTTCGCGCGAGTCATGGCGACATTCACATGGTGCCGGGTAAACGACGACACCTTCGCTCGAATACCCCGCACCAGCGCATCATCCCCCAAATAAGTGCCCCAGGGCCACGCGGCAATCGCCAGCTTGACGGGATTGTGAGAGGGATCAAGCCCCATTTCACCAACACCCACGTAAAGCAGCGGCCGGATATAACAGGAGGTCAGTTTATTGACCCGCACCGTTTCCACAATGGCTTCGGACACGTCCTTCCGGCTGTACGGGACATCCATCAACATGATGTGCGCCGACTCAAACAGCCGGTCCACGTGCTCCTGCAACCGAAAAATCGCCGAGCCATGCTTCCCCTGATAACAGCGAAGGCCTTCAAAGGCCCCCAGGCCGTAATGCAGGGAATGCGTCAAAATATGGATGGAAGCGTCATTCCAATTCACAAAGGCGCCATCCATCCAGATTTTTTCACTTGCCGTCAGCATGCCTGGGCCTGTTTGCGGGTTGGGGTCGGGAACAGAGACGATGCTCACAAATGAGCCGTCACCGAATATCGGACAGTTATACCGAGGGGGTCCATCCCTGTCAATCAGACGCTCAATGGACCCGGCCCCCCGTCATACCTTGACACTCCTTCGTAACGCATGATAGATGACAAGGCTACTCACACCTTGAGGATCAAGACAGCATGTACGCGATTCTGGAAACAGGCGGCAAACAATACCGGGTTGAACCGGGCTCCATACTGCAAGTCGAAACCCTTCACGTGGAACAGGGGCAAACCCTGGAATTACAACCCGTGCGATTCATTGAGACGGACGGGAAAACCCTGCTTGGGCAACCGGTTCTTGAACACGCGCATGTGAAAGCCACGGTCATTCGAACCGGCCGAACGCGGTCCATCAGAATATTTAAGAAAAAACGCCGCAAGAATTACCGCAAAACACGCGGCCATCGTCAATTATTCACCCAACTCCGAGTCGAAGAAATCGTCACCGGGTAAGCGGAAGAACGGGGAAACGGCATGGCACATAAAAAAGGGGGCGGCTCATCCCGCAACGGACGCGACAGCAATCCTCAATACCTTGGCGTAAAACGATACGCCGACGAGCTGGTTCAACCGGGCCATATTCTCATTCGCCAGCGAGGCACCAAATTTCATCCCGGCCATAATGTCGGGATGGGCAAGGACCATACCCTCTTCGCCAAAATCACCGGAGTGGTGAAATTTGAAGGAGGCGACGCGCGCCGCAAAATCAGCGTCTATCCCTCCGCCTGAACCCGCGATCCGGTTCATCCGCCCCGCGCCCCGAATTTCTTCTCCCCCGATGCTCCACGTCTGAACGCCATGACGCCGAAGGGGCCTCATGTTCATAGACCACGCAAAAATTTTCGTGCAAGCCGGTGACGGCGGCGACGGCGTCTGCAGCTTCCACCGGGAAAAATTTATGCCCAATGGCGGGCCGGATGGCGGGAACGGCGGACATGGCGGCCACGTCATCTTCCAGGCCTCCACCCGAATGACGACGTTGCTGGATCTGAAGTACCGGCGCCACTATGAGGCCGATTCGGGACGTGCGGGACAAAAAAACCACCGCCACGGGCGCGCCGGCGCCGACGTGACGATCACCGTGCCGGTCGGGACCATTGTCAAAAACGCGGAGACCCGTGACCTCCTGACGGATTTCGTGGACCCCGACCAGTCCACCATCGTGGCCAGGGGCGGAAAAGGCGGAAAAGGCAACAGCCGGTTCGCCACGTCCACCAACCAGGCGCCCAGAAAATTTGAACGGGGCATCCCCGGAGAAAAATTGTGGCTCGATCTGGAGCTGAAACTGTTGGCCGACGTCGGTCTCGTCGGGTTGCCAAACGCCGGAAAATCCACACTGCTGTCCACGCTCTCAGCCGCGCATCCGGAAATTGCCGATTATCCCTTCACCACGCTGCGTCCGCATTTGGGAGTCGTGGCCCTGGGCGAGTACGACAGTTGTGTCATGGCCGACATTCCCGGGCTGATTCAGGGAGCCCACGCGGGCAAAGGCCTGGGGCATCAATTTCTCAAGCATATTCAACGCACACGATTTCTGTTGTACCTGATTGATATTTCCGAATGGACCACGGATGATCCGGTCCGCACATTTCACGTGCTCCGGGACGAGCTGTCCGCCTTTGACCACACCCTGGGGCAGCGTGCGTTTGCCATCGCCGGCGCCAAACTCGACATCCAGGGAGAGGGAGAGCGTCTTCGGAACATCCGGCGCTATTGCGAGACAGAGCGGATTACCTTTTTCCCGATCGCCTCGGCCACGGGTGAAGGACTGGACGCCCTGCGCGCCTTTCTCGCCCAACGCCTTCACGCGGGCGACCTGGCATGAGCGCGCACATCCTGTCAACGGCCAAACGCCTGGTCATGAAAGTCGGCAGCAGTATTCTGGCGGCGCCATCGGCGGGGTTGCGTCTTGACCACATTCAACGCCTCTCCAATGAAATCGCGCAACTCAAACAGGACAACCGGGACATCGTCCTGGTGTCATCGGGAGCCATTGTCGCGGGCATTGAGAAACTCGGGCTTCCAGCGTATCCGCACACCCTCCCCCTGAAACAGGCGGCGGCGTCAGCCGGGCAAAGCCACCTCCTGCGCGCCTACGAAAACAGCTTTCAGGCCGCCGGACACAACATCGCCCAGGTGCTGCTCACCCATCAGGACCTGGCCGACCGAAAACGGTTTCTCAACGCGAGGCACACACTCACCACGTTGCTTGACCTGGGCGTCATTCCCATCATCAATGAAAATGACGCGGTGGCGGTGGAAGAAATTCGTTTCGGCGACAATGACACCCTCGCGGCGCAAGTCACCCATTTAGTGGATGCCGATCTGCTGATCATTCTCTCCGACGTGGACGGGTTATTCACACAGGATCCCCGGCGCCATCCGAGCGCCACGCTGATTCACGAAATCACCGACATCACACCGGAGATTGAACAGGGCGCGGGCCTCTCCCGCAGCCAGGAAAGTCGCGGAGGCATGATCACAAAAATCCAGGCCGCCAAACTTGTCGGCCTGTTTGGCGTCCCGACACTGTTACTCAATGGCGAAACGCCGGGCCTGCTGCCCCGCGTCTTCACGGGAGCCGAAGGCGGCACCCTGTTCCTTCCGCAGGGACGGAAACGTCACAGCCGCAAACACTGGATCGCCGGCACGCTGCGACCCAAGGGCCAACTCATCCTGGATGCCGGAGCCGTTGACGCACTCACTCGTCGCGGCAAAAGCCTGCTGCCTTCCGGGATTCTTGAAATCAAAGGCACGTTTGTGTCCGGCGACCCGGTGTCCTGCGTGGATACGGACGGGAAAGAGTTTGCCAAAGGACTGGTGAATGTTTCATCAGACGTCGTAGCCGCCATCAAGGGACGGCGCACACAGGACATTGACCGTGAGATGGGCGCGCAGGAATATGAAGAAGTCATCCACCGTGACAACCTTGCGCTGTTGCTCTAACGCGCGCGCCGACCGAGCCCCCTTCGGCATACGGCGGTGAACGATGCCCCACACACGCGCATCGGGTTGCTGGGCGGCGCCTTCAACCCCGTGCATCGCGGCCATCTTGCCATGGCCACCCATGCGCAGCAGGCCCTGGCCCTTGACCGCATCCTCTTCATTCCATCAGGAGACCACCCGCCGCACAAAGCAAACGCCGCACTGGCCCCGGCTCACCACCGACTGGCCATGGTCCGGCACGCCATCGCGGACAACCCGCGCTTCACAGTCTCCGACGTGGAATCCAACACGCCGGGAACGTCCTATACCATAGAGACCCTCCACACCCTTCGGCACACCCTGAAAGGCACGCTCTGGTTTCTCATCGGTCTTGAAGCCTTCCTTCAGATGGCAAGCTGGAAATCAATTGACATCCTGCTATCGTCAACCAACGTCCTTGTGCTGTCGCGACCACCCGCGCAATTTTCCCAGGCGGCCTCGCTGCCGTTCCTGCCGGCTCCGCCCGCCGGTCAACTGGAAAGTCTGGACAACGGCACAAGTCCGCGTCTGGACCTCCGCACCGGCCCCGACGCCACGCTCACCCTGCTGCCGATGCCCCCGTATCCGGTGTCCGCATCAGCCATCCGTGCGCGCATTCAGGAGGGGTTGGACGTCACCGACTGGTTGCCACCTCCAGTCCATTCTTATATAATCCGCCACCACCTGTACGGGTTGCGGTAGAGGAGAAACCGGATTTCAGACATCAAAAACAAAGTCCTGTTCATCGGAGGAATCGCCCTTGAGAAAAAAGCCTCCGACGTCATGGTGTTGCACACGGCGGCGCTCACCTCCATTGCCGACTACCTGGTCATTGGCTCCGGCAATTCGGAACGTCACGTCAAAGCCGTCGCCGAAGCGATTCGGCGGGAAATGTCACATCGTTTCGGGGAGCACGGCGCCAGAGAGGGCGAAGCGGCGGGGACGTGGGTCCTGCTGGATTACGGCGACATCATTGTGCATATCTTCCGGGAAGACATTCGTCTGTATTATGCCCTGGAAAAAATGTGGAACGACGCGCCGCAAATCCCGCAAACCGACTATGAACCGGCCGAGGGAGGCCCGTCAGCGTCACGCACCGCCTCCATGCCCGCATCCGACAACGCATGGCATCACGCAAACTGACGGACGCCGGCCCTCGCGCATTCCACCTCACGCACACAAAGGAGTACGCACATGACGTCATGTGAAACACTCGCGGACCAGGTATTACGGGGCCACACAGTCACCCGCGAAGAAGGCCGGGCGATGCTCCAAACCGGTGCCGCCCAACTCCTGCCCCTGGTCAACGCCGCCTACAAAATCCGTCACGCCTTCCATGGCCAAACCGTCACCCTCCAGATGCTCTACAACGCCAAAAGCGGCGCCTGCCAGGAAGATTGCCATTACTGTTCGCAATCCAGCGTCGCCACCGGCCCCGTGGACCGCTACGCGCTCGTGTCCCCCGAAGACATGCTGAAAGCCGCGCACCGGGCACACGAAGCCCGCGCGCAACGGTACTGCGTCGTCATCAGCGGCCGCACACCGCTTGAAAAAGAAGTTGAAAGCATCGCCGCCGCGGTAAAGCAAATCAAACGGGAACTGCCCATGCAGGTCTGCTGCTCCGTGGGCCTCCTCACGGAACCCCAGGCCCAACAACTCAAAGCCGCCGGCGTAGACCGCATCAACCACAACCTGAACACCAGCGAAGCCTTTCACCCGTCCATCTGCACAACCCACACGTATCAAGACCGGATAGACACGTTGCGGCACGCGCGCGCCGCCGGTCTGGAGTTATGTTCCGGCGGGATTGTCGGCATGGGAGAATCCGACGACGATCTCTTGGACCTCGCCTTCGCCCTGCGCGACGTCGCCCCCGACTCCATCCCGTTAAACATGCTCCACCCCATGCCCGGCACCCCCCTGGCCGACGCCACGCACCTGACCCCGCAACGCTGCCTCACCATTCTCTGCCTGTTCCGTTTCATCCATCCCAAACGCGAACTCCGCGCCGCCGGCGGCCGCGAATTCAATCTCCGCTCCCTGCAACCCCTGGCCCTGTACGTCGCCGATTCCCTCTTCGTCAACGGTTATCTCACCACCCCCGGCCAACCCGCCGACGAAGTGCAGAAGATGATAGAAGACATGGGGTTTCAAGTAGCCGTGGATGTACCGGCAAGCCAAACGTAAAACTGTCCCGGTTTCCCTTGTGGAGGCCAAGAGGGGATGGATTCCCGTTTTCACGGGAATGATAGAAGGAGGGTGAATGACAGAAGGAGGGTAGGAATGACAACCGGCTCCACTCTCCCCCCTGGGAGAACTGGTTTTCCAACCCGCCCTTTCTGCTCTCCCTCCTCCTTTCTTTCTGCTCTCCCTCCTCCTTTTCATATCTCCCTCCTTCCGGAGGGGACTAAGGGGGGGCCTCCTTCCGTCCTCCCCTCTTTTCGTCATTCCCTCTTTCCCTCTTTCCCTCCTTCCCTCCCCTCCTTTCGTCATTCCCGTGAAAACGGGAATCCATCCGAGCATCCCTCCGTCCGTATGTATCCCAGACACCCTCCTTGCCATGTGAAGATGGATTCCCGCTTTCGCGGGAATGACAGAAGGAGGGGGAATGACGTTCGGTCCGGCTCTGCTCTCCCCCTCTCACACTTCTCCGTCCTTCCTTCCGCTTCTCTGATCTCCTTCCCTCTTGCTTATCTCCCCCCTTCCGGGGGGGGGACTAAGGGAGGGACATGGATTCCGCTTCCGCGAGAATCCATCCCCTTGCCAACCACGGCGCCGAAGTGCATACTTCTCCTTCTGTCATTCCCGCAGAGGGGAGGGGCGCATAACACGGACGGGCAGAGGTTGAAATCCGTGGTTGATTATGCTACACAATCCCTTCTTCTGAACCCATTGCTTCTGAACCCGCACAGGCCAAAGTATTCCAACAATGAACCATGTCTGCCCTCCCAGACATTTCCTCTCAAGGCGAGCGATGAAAGCCGCCCCCCCCCCGCAGGAAACCGTCGCGCAGTGCGGCAGCGCGGATGCGTATTTGGGGTGTTTGTGCGGCTGTGCTGTCGCTTTGCATCGGTCTCGGTTCGCAGACCGTATTCGCACAAGTGGGCAATCAAAACTTCGCTCCTGACAATGACCACCCTGAAGGCACCACGTCTCAGTTTGGGTCGCGCTGTGGTCCTATGACGGGCAGACCGGGTATTACAGAAACAGCTGACCTCTCGACCATAATCTTTACTGACAGAGCGGATGCCACCTCTGACACGGTTCAGTTGGGTGTAGCTGTAGAGGGCCTGCTCCGGGCCTATGTGCTTGATTATGAGGTCACCGAGGTTGACGGCACGAAGCACCAGGGGCGCGCTGCGACCGACTTTCTGGACTTCAGATTGAGCGGAACCAATCTCGGGGGTGCCACAGCTTTCTTTGATACCAGCAGGAACCCGATGAACGAGTTCAGTTACGGTTTGAATGTACTCAATCTTCCGTTGAATAGCTCAACGAACTCGAATTTTTTAATTACCATCAACGAAGCCGGCAATGAAGGGGGGGGCGACATTTCGATGAATCCCGCCATTTTCACTGTCGCGGTTACCCCGACGTCAAGCTTCCCCCCGGGCGGCAGCGGCTTGATACAATTGGCGTATTTCAGTTTGGCAGATTCATGTGCGATAGCTGGCAGGCGTTTTATGATCCTGTCGGAACCGTATATCACCGGTATCGCGTTGACGTCGGATGCCAACGACGACGGCATCGCCGGCGACGATAACACCTACGCCATTGGCGATACCATCGAAGCGACGGTCACCTTCAGCGAGAGCGTCACCGTCACGGGCACCCCGGAGATTGCGCTGAATATCGGTGGAACCCCCGGTACGGCGGCCTACACCCGTGACAGCAGTACCAGCACCGAGCTGGTATTCGTCTACACGGTGGGCGATGGCGACATTGACGACAACGGCGTGAGCATTGTCGAAAATGCGCTAACCCTGCCGACCGGCAGCTTGATTCAAAGCGGCCATGATGTCGACGCGGCACTCACGCACCTTGCGGTGCCGGATAACCCCGAACATCAGGTAGATGGTGTCGCCCCGACAGCGACCTACGACGAGCCAACCACACTGACCGTCGGCACGGTCATCACCACCATCACGCCGGGCGACCCGTCTATGGGCATCAGCGCCTATGCCGTACAAAGCGGCACTCTGCCGCCCGGCCTGACACTGGACATCACCGGCGGCGACATCAGCGGCACCCCGACCACGGTGAACCCGAACCCGGCACCGGTGACCATCCTCCTGACCGACACCGCCGGCAACACGAACGACGTGGATATTCGCTTCCCGGCGGTGGGCCTGGGCAGCCAGACGCTGACTGGCTTTACCTACAACCCCGACACGGCCACGTTGGGCCAGCGGGCCCCGACCATAACCGAGCCCAGCGGGCAGCAGACCGGCAGCACCTTGAGCTATGCGAGCAGCGATACCAATATCTGCACGGTGAACATGACCACCGGCGCCCTGACGCTGATGAACGCAGGAACCTGCGTCATTACCGTCACGGCCTCGGCGACGCCCAACTACCAGGCGGCGACCGACATCTTCACGATCATGGTGTTTAGAGTCCCTGTGACGGTCACCCTGGATGACAACATTGCCGGCGACGATGTCGTCAACATTGCCGAGCAGTTGGCGGGCTTTGTCATTCGCGGGACAGTGGAGGCCGGGGCCATGGTGAGTGTGACCATCGGCAGCGGCGACGCCCGCACCGGCACCGGCACCACCTGGATGGTGACCATCCCGGGCAATGCCGCCGAGCTGACCGGCACCAGCGTCACGGTCACGGCCACCGCCACGCTGGACGGCAGCCGCGACGGCACAGCGACCCAGACGCTGTTCGTAGACCTGACGGCCCCGACAGCGACCTACACGGCGCCGGCCATGCTGACCGTCGACACGGCCATTACCCCCATCATGCCGGGCACCCCGTCTCTGGACATCAGCGCCTATACCGTGCAAAGCGGCACCCTGCCGCCGGGCCTGACGCTGGCCGGTGACACCGGCATCATCAGCGGCACCCCAACCAGGGCGAACGCGGCCATGGCGGAGGTGACCATCGGCCTGACCGACACTGCCGACAACCCCGGGGATGCGATGATTCTCTTCCCGGCGGTGGGCCTGGGCAGCCAGACGCTGAGCAACTTTGCCTATAACCCCGACACGGCCACCGTGGGGCAGCCCATCCCCCCGATGCTGATATCTCCCATGGGCGCGGTTGCCGACAGTACCTTGAGCTATGCGAGCAGCGATACCACCATCTGCAGGGTGAACACCACCACCGGCACCCTGATGCTGGTGGGCGCAGGGAACTGCGTCATTACCGTCACGGCCTCGGCGACCAACTACCAGGAGGCCACCGCCAGATTCACCATCATTGTGTCTGAAGCCCCTGTGGTCACGGTCACCCTGAATACCGACATTGCCGGCAACGATATCGTCAACATTGCCGAGCAGGCGGCGGGCTTTATCATTAGAGGGACGGTGGATACCGGCGCCGCGGTGAGTGTGACCATCGGCAGCGGCATCGCCCGCGTCGCCACCGTGAACGGCACCGGCTGGACGGTGACCATCACGGCCAATGCCGCCGGGATTACCGGCACCAGCGTCACGGTGACGGCCACCGCCACGCTGGAGGGCAGCACCATCGGCGAGGCGACCCGGCTGCTGACCGTAGACCTGACGCCCCCGACGGCAACCTACGCCGCACCAGCCACACTGACCGTCGGCACGGCCATCACCATCACGCCGGGCACCCCGTCTGCGGACATCAGCACCTATACCGTGCAAAGCGGCACCCTGCCACCGGGCCTGACACTGGACGGCACCGGCGGCGGCATCAGCGGCACCCCGACCATGGCGACCGCGGCCACGGCACCGGTGACCATCGGCCTGACCGACACCAACGACAACCCGGCCGGTGCGTCGCTGACCTTCCCGGCGGTGGCCATGGGCAGCCAGACGCTGACCGGCTTTGCCTACAGTGCCGCCACCGCCACGGTGGGCCAGCCGGCCCCGAGATTGATCGATGAGCCCACCGTGACCGCGCCCACCGGGCAGCAGACCGGCAGCAGCTTGAGCTATGCGAGCAGCGATACCAATATCTGCACGGTGGATCCATCCACCGGCGCCCTGACACTGGTGGCCGGAGGGCGCTGCGTCATTACCGTCACGGCCTCGGCAACGACCAACTATGCGCAGGTAAGCGACACCTTTACCATCACCATCACCGGCAGGCCGACGGTGGCATCCATTGACGATCAGGTCTGGGTGATTAACACCCCCATCCCCTCCCTGATGCTGCCGATCGCCGACCCCGCCCCTGGCGGCACGCCGACCTATGCCCTGACCGGGCCGAACGGCATGGATTTGAGCGAAGTACCCGGGCTGACCTACAATGGCGGCGGCACCACCTCCGGCACCCTGTCCGGCACGCCGACCGAGGCTGGTACCACCGAGTTGACCTACACCGTCACGAACGATGTCGGCCCCACCCGCATCACCTTTACCGTCCGCATCAACTCCCAGACAGAGGAGCGCACCGCGCAATTGAACGTGCAAATCCTGTCGAGAATGTTCCTGTCCATTGTGGACGGCGGCAATCAGATGATGGCCGACCGGCTGCGCACCGGCCGCGGCGGCGCGGGTAGCGGTCGTGCGGCAATGCGCGGCGCAGGCGGCGGCATCGGCGCAACGCTCACCGGCAGCGGCGGGATATTGTCCCCCGGCGTGCTGCGGCAGGCGGGGCAATGGTTGTCCGGGGACATGGACGAGTTGCCCTGGCGTGACTGGGTGGGCGGCCTGGCGTTCGCCACCGACGGCAGTCGCCTGGGCCTGTCCCCCGGCGTGTCGCTGTACGCCAACGGCAATTACACCCGGCTGTCCGGCGACGAGAGCGGGCTGGACTGGGACGGGACATTATACGGCGGCTACGGCGGCGTGGACTCGTGGATACGTGATGACGTGCTGGTCGGCGTGTCGGCCTCGTATTTCAAGGGCGATTTTGACTATACGGATGCGGGTGTGGGAGTGACCGACGGCAAGTACAAGGTTCAGGTGGGCAGCATTCAACCGTACATCGGCTGGACGCTGTTGGAGGGCGTGGACCTCTGGGCGAGCGGCGGCTACGGCGCCGGCGACGTGGAACTGAACGACTCGGACAGGCTGCGCGAGAGTGACCTGTGGTATGGCGCGATGAGCATGGGCATGAGTGGGCAGGTGTATGCCTCGGACGCGCTCATTGCGGGCGGGCACAGTGCGTTGCGGGTGCGCGCCGACGGGTCGGCCCTGTGGGTGGAAATGGATCGGGACGACGCCGGCTTTGAGGATCTGAAAAACCGTCGGGTGCGCGTTGGCCTGGAGGCGAGTCATGTGCGGAGCGCCATGGGATACGGCAATCTGCGCACCGGCCTGGAAGTGGGTCTGCGGAGTGATTCCGGCGACGGGCCAAGCGGCAAAGGACTGGAAGTGGGCGGCAGTGTGGAATGGCGCGATGCCATGCCCGGGTTGATGCTCTCCAGTCGTGGCCGGGTCCTGACGCTGGGCACATACGATGAATGGGGCATCAGTGGCGCGTTGCGGCTGACGCCGGGGCATGACGGCCACGGCCTGTCGTTCAGCCTGTCGCCGAGCTACGGGCAGGAAAAGAGCGGCATTGATCAACTGTGGCAGACCAGTGCGCTGGGTGGCGTCACGCAGAGCGTGACGCAATCGGCCGCGCCATCGGCGCGGATGCGGATGGACAGTGAAGTCGGCTACGCGCTGCTGTCGCCGGTCGGGATGGTTCGTCCGTATCTGGCCGCGTCGTTATTACAAGGCGGCGGCCGCACCCAACGCATGGGCGCGCGTCTGGATTTATCGCCCGGCACGAAGTTGTCGCTGGAAGGCACCCGCCGCGAGCGTGCCACCACCAATGACGAGCACCGCATTCAATTGCAATGGCAGTGGAGTTGGTAGTTATAACGGAGGGGGGACATTCCTGTCCCCCGGTGGTAGCCGTGGCGTTGGCCGCCGCGGCATTCGGGTAGCGCTCTCTGCGCTCCCGCTCTTTCTTTCTGATCTCCATTCTTTCGGGGGGGACTAAGGTCAGGGGACAGGAATGTCCCCTCTCCTTTAACTTTCCATCTCCCCCCTTCCGGGGGGGGCTTCTTTCCGTCATTCCCGTGCAAACGGGAATCCATCCGGGCATCCATCCGTCTGTTTGTATGCCAGACACCCTCCTTGCCATGCGAAGATGGATTCCCGCTTTCGCGGGAATGACTGAAGGAGGGGGAATGACAGAAGGAGCGGGCATCCAGCCTCTCGCCACCCAGCGTACCCAACATGCCACATCCCCTCTTTCCGTCATTCCCGTGCAAACGGGAATCCATCCGGGCATCCATCTGTCTGTTTGTATAGCCAGACACCCTCCTTGCCACGTGAAGATGGATTCCCGCTTTCGCGGGAATGACTGAAGGAGGGGGAATGACAGAAGGAGCGGGCATCCAGCCTCTCGCCACCCAGCGTACCCAACATGCCACATCCCCTCTTTCCGTCATTCCCGTGCAAACGGGAATCCATCCGGGCATCCATCCGTCTGTTTGTGTGCCAGACACCCTTCTTGCCATGCGAAGATGGATTCCTGCTTTCGCGGGAATGACAGAAGGATGGCGGGAATGACAAAAACACAGAAATCCGGTCCACGGTTTCTCGCGCCTCCAAACAGGCAGGCAACCCCCCTGGCCCCCCTTGTCAGGGGGGAATTTGTCTCTTGCCCATTCTTTGCAGGGGCTGTTGTCAATCGGGATGAAGACCGCCTGGGCTACTACGGTCGTCTCTACCGTTGATTTTCTCATTGCCAGGACTTGCGCAGGAGAGCAGTGGTTCAAGTCGGCGCGCGGGCGGTGAGTTCAGGAAGGGTTGGACCTGATACAGGACAGGTTCAGTGATCCGGGACGTTGGGCCATGGGGATATCCCGACACCCCGACCGTCATGCACGAGAAAGGGATTCGGAAACCGTGTGTCAGGAACCCAGCGCGGCGTTTAATTGAGAAACGGTTTTGGGAGGAACGGAAAATTCTCCGGTAACGTCAATACGGGACGGGACAAGCATGATGGAATGAAACGGAATGTCACGAACGCACAATTTCTCTTCGGGGCGATCCACCGCACTGATTTCAACGTCTTCCACGGATTTCGTTATTTCACCCACATCCTGCGGCCCGTAGGTCTCCACCACCGATTTCAGAATGTCCATCACCTGCTCGTTCGCTTCATCGCCGGTGACCGCTTCGCTGGATAACAGCGGGAGACAGGCTTCCGCCCGCCCGACTACGTCAAAATTCTGCAACCGCTCTTTCTTGCGCAACGCCAGCAAATCATTGTCAAGGTCCTTGCTGAACGCGCCATAGGGAAACCGCATAAATTCATAGTGCAGCCCGCGAACACCTTTGCCGAGCATTTGCAGTTCCGCCAGAAAGATCAACTGGTGCACCTTGACGTCGCTGACCATCGGCCATTCTTTTTCCTGAACCACGCGCAGCGCATGGACCAGCAACGTTCGATCAATGGTAATGTCCAGAGGTGTTCTCATGCTGTCTCGCCTGAACAGGCATCCTTCGCGCTCTGACAGGAGGGCCATCCTAACGAGGCCCGCAGGACACGTCAACGCGGCACGCACGCGACCACGCACCACAATGCGACCAACAGGCCCCTGTCGCTTTGCGATGGTGTGTGACACCGTTTCACGCGGAGATTCCCGCTTGACCCTTTGTCGCGTTTCAGTTTTAATAAGCCTTCATGGCGCATGGATCCGTCTGATATGGCAAAACCCACCAAAGAACTTGATATTCTTCAAAAGCATCTTTCGAAAAACGGGCTCAAACTGACCCGCCAACGCAAGAATATCCTCACGGCATTTTTGAAAATGGAACATGTGACAGCCGAACACATGTACCGGTTGCTCTCCCGGAAGGACCCTCATATCGGCCTGGCCACCGTGTACCGCACTCTCAAACTCCTGTGCGAAACCAGCCTTGCGCAGGAACAGCATTTTGGCACGCAGACGCAGTTCGACAACGTGGCGCACAAAGGGCATCACGATCATCTCATCTGCACACAGTGCCCGAAAATCATTGAGTTTGAAAATTGCCAGATTGAAGCCTTGCAGGAAGAGGTCGCCACAGAAAACGGGTTCACGATTCGCACCCATAAACTGGAGCTGTACGGCGTGCCCGTGCAGTTACCCAATGGCACATGCAAGAATTGCGGACAGGATTTGACCGGCGGCGCAAGGACGACGCCACGGTGAGACGATGGATGCTCCCGCCGCGCGGACTCCTGCCGATGACGGCCGTCATTGGTGTGCTGGCGGCGATGCCGGCCATGCCGTCCGTCGGCCATGCCGGGAACACGCTGGTCGTGTACTCGGGACGGGCCGAACGGTTCGTCCAACCGGTCATTGACGCCTTTCAGGCTGAATCCGGCATCACCGTTCAGTTGTTGACCGCGGACAGCACGGCGTTGATTAACCGGCTTCAGATTGAAGGCGCCCGCACGGCGGCGGACGTGCTCATCACCAACGACGCCGGTACGTTGGAACGCGCGCGGGAGTTACACTTGCTCCAGGCCCAGACGCTCCCCGGCCTTGAGGACGCCATTCCCGCCCGATTCCGGGCGCCGGATAACAGTTGGGTTGGGTTATCGGGCCGCATTTGGGTGCTCGTGTATAACACCACCATGGTCCACCCCGGCGAGTTGTCATCCATCCTGAATCTCGGCGACCCGCAATGGAAAGGCCGCATTGCGATCCCCACCGCGGGCAACGTCTATTTGCAGACCGGCGTGTCGGTGATTCGCGAGCTCAAGGGGGATGCGGTGACCACCCGGTTTCTCCAGGGCTTAAAGACAAACGCCGGCTCATTCGTGTACGGGAAAAATCGGCAAATTGTCGCGGCCGTGGCGCGTGGCGACGTCGCTGTCGGCCTGGTCAATCATTACTATATCAACCGCCACCTGGCCCAACACCCCGAGGCGCCCATTGCCTTGCAGCTTACCGATCAGGAGGAGCAGGGCATGGGAATTATTCTCAATGCCGCGGGAGTGGGCATCACCGCGCACACCGAACGGCTGGCCCGCGCGCAGGCGCTGGTCCGATTTTTGATTGCGCCCGTGGGACAACGCCTGTTCGCCAACGCGAATAAAGAATACCCGCTGAATCCTCGCGTGCCCGCCGAGCCTGAACTGTTGCCGCTGCGCAGTTTTCAGATTGCGAATGTCCGGTTAAGCCACCTGGCGGCGCTGCGCGATCCCACGATGACCATCATTGAAACCGTTGGACTCCGTTAACCCTTCGCACCCACCGTCAGGGCGTGTTCGTTTCCCCTCGCCGCTTCTTCTGCCCGGCGTCTGCCTGGCGCTTGTGCTCATGGCGCCGTTGTTCTACGTGGTTGTGTCCGCCGTGACGACAGACTTCGCCGTCTGGCGAAGGCTCTGGACCACACGGATACCGGAACTGCTGCTGAACACGCTCTCCTTATCCATCGGCGTCGCCGTCATTGATCTGCTCCTTGGAGTCTCGCTGGCCTGGATTGTGACTCGCTATCGCTTTCCCGGGTCCGGCACCTGGGACTGGTTGTTGATGTTACCCTTGTCCATCCCTTCATACGTTCTGGCCTACACGTACACCTACCTGCTGAAACGGGGCGGAACGCTGGAATCCATCTGGCAACGCATGGCCGGGCCGGACGCCGAGCTGTTTTCACCGTTCAGTTTCACGGGCGCCGTGCTGGTGCTCGCCCTGAACACCTTTCCTTTTGTGTACCTGCTGGCCCGGTCGGCTTTCAGAAATTTCAATGTTTCCTTTGAAGAAGCCGCCCGCACGACCGGCGCCGGTCGCCTGACCACGTTTTTCCGCGTCTCGCTTCCGGTCATCCGTCCCTCGCTGATCGCCGGACTGTTCCTGGCGATTCTCTATGTCGCGTCGGATTTTGGCGCGGTGTCGCTGTTGCGTTTTCAGACCTTTACCTATGCGGTGTATCAGCAGATGACCGGCCGATTTGATAACGCCGCGGCCTCCTGTTTGAGCCTGGTGCTGGTCGTCTGTGCCTGTGTCTTTTTCTTTGGCGAACGCTGGTTCCGGCGGCGGAGCCGGTTTTACCAGACCACCGGCCGGTATCAACAACGCATGCCGCAACCCTGCAAGCCCCTGGCGGCCCTGCTGATGACCGGCTATCTCCTGCTCGTCTTCATGGCCGCCTTTGGCCTGCCGTGTCTGCTGCTCATTCAATGGACGACCCAGGCGTTTTCCGCCGGCGATATTTCCCCGGCGTTTGTCGGATACATGTGGAACAGCCTCTCGCTGTCGGGTCTCACGGCCACCGCGGCCATCGTCTGCGGCATTCCCCTCGCGTATGCCGCATCCCGGTGCCGGCACTGGGCCGGAACCCTGTGTGTGCAGGGGGCCTATGCCGGATACGTCCTCCCGGGACCGGTCGCCGCGCTGGCCGTGCTCGTCGTGGTGTCGCAATTTATGCCACAACTGTATGGCACGATTCTCATCCTGCTGCTGGCCTGCCTGGTGCATTTTCTCCCGGTGGCGCTGCAAAGCATGGAGTCCGCGCTGCAGCAGATCACCCCGAACCTGGAAGAAGCGGCGCGCAGCCTTGGCGCGCGTCCCGTGCAAAGTTTTTGGCACGTGACCCTGCCGCTGGTCCGAGGCGGATTTGCGAGCGCATGGATCCTGGTCTTTGTCCAGTGCATGAAGGAATTACCGGCGTCACTCCTGCTGCGCCCCGCCGGGTTTGATACGCTCGCCGTCAGAATCTGGCTGGAAGCCAGCGAGGAGCTGTATCAATTCGCCGCTCCGCCGGCCTTGCTGATCGTGGTCATGACCATTCCGGTCGTGCTACTATTGATGCGCCGGGACCGGCACACCACGTAACCCGTTCCGGGGCCGCGCGCCGGCCATGCCGTCCGTGTTGGCCAACCACGCATCGCGGCTCTTGTCAGACACGCATCCCCGCAAGGACGCATCCATGATTCTTGAATTGCACAATGTCGCCTGCGCCTACGAAGCCGGGCACTCGGCCATTGAGGGGATTTCCTTTTCGGTGCGCAAAGGCGACATCATTGGGTTGTTGGGGCCGTCAGGGTGCGGGAAGACCACCACCCTTCGGGCCATTGCGGGGTTTGAACCGCTTGCCGCAGGCGAAATCAGGCTCAATGGCAAACCCGTGGCGGCCGTGGACCGGCACGTCCCGCCTGAACGGCGACAGGTCGGCATGGTCTTTCAGGACTATGCCCTCTTTCCGCACTTGACCGTCCAGGAGAACGTGGGCTTTGGCGTGAGGCACGGGTCGTTCAACGAACGTCGCCGCCACATTGACGATATGCTGGCGCTCACCGGCCTTTCCGGACTGGCTCACCGGTATCCTCATGCCCTGTCGGGCGGCCAGCAGCAGCGCGTGGCGCTGGCGCGCGCCCTGGCCCCCCAACCCGTGCTGCTGCTACTGGATGAGCCGTTCAGCAATCTGGATCCCGATATGACGTACCGCATGCGCAAGGAACTGCTTCGCGTGCTGAAGACCACCCACACCACCGCCATTCTCGTGACGCATGATCATGAAGAGGCCCTGGGCATGGCTGATGCCGTGGCTGTCCTGCGTCATGGGCGACTTGAACAATTCGCGGCCCCCGAAACCGTCTACCACCTTCCGGCGTCGCCCTTCGTCGCGGAGTTTGTGGGGCAGGCTGATTTTATTCCCGGCACCATCCACCATACTGTCGTCCAAACGCCACTCGGTGACTTCCCCGTCCCCCAGGGCTACCCGGGCGGGCCGGAGGTCGTGGTCATGATTCGACCCGATGACGTGTGGATTGACGAACACGGACGCGGGTCCGGCACCATTCAATCCCGGCAGTTTCGAGGCTCGGAAACGCTGTATGGCATCCGCCTCGCTTCCGGCGATCTCGTACACAGCAGCGCGTCGTCGACCCTGTTCTTTCCACTCAACGCCCGGGTGAACCTGCAACTCAAGGCCACCCATACGGTCTTATTCGACAGGAACGCCGAACCGGCCTGATGCGTTGGCATCCTGCGTGCCTTGCGCACGACCCATGAACCGGGCAACATTGCATTCGCGATTGAAACGGGCGGGGGACAGGAATGTCCCCCCTCCTTTAATGACCCATGAACCGGGCAACATCGCATTCGCGATTGAAACCCTGCGGAGTGTATAATCCACACGTCGGCGCCGGCGAGCCTGTCGAACGCGCCGAACTGATACACCCGCGACCGTCTCAACCGACCGCTCAAAGGAGGAATCACACATGAAAACCCCAACCGTCTCTTTCCGGCGTATCCCCGTGGCCTTGCTGCTCATTGCCGGCCTGCTGTCCACGACAGCATGCACCGGAGGGTCCGCGCATCACTCGTCACATGGAAAGCCGGGGTATGCGCATGCCGGCGGCAGCGATGCCGGGACCGCGCCGCAGGACGGCCATCATGGCGGCAGGCATAAGCAACATGACGGAAATCGTCATGCCATGAATTCGTCAGGTCATGGACAACCGTACGCCAACAAACATGGCGGCCATGGTCGCCGCGCCATGCAGCACGACTCCCATCAGGACGCGGCGCAGTTCATTGACCATGTTTTGAAATTTCAGGACGGGATGAGCTTGACGGACGATCAGGCGCAACAACTTCGCGCGCTCAAGACGATGTACAGGAAAACCCGGATCACCCTGAAGGCCGAGATCAAGTTGGCCAACCTTGACTTGCATGAAATCCTGAAAGATACGACGGCGAGTCTTTCAGACATTGAAGCGCACCTGAACACGGTGCATGCCGTGAAGACCAGGCTCTACCTGGCGTCAATCACCACCAAACGCCAGGCCAATGCCGTGCTGTCCGAGGAACAACAATCGCGCATGAACACCATTCACGAGCGCATCAAATCCCATGGCGGCAACATGACGCATCAGGGCGGTCATGCCGGGTACCGGAAACACGGCGCACCGGGGCAGCCATAGCGCCGGCCACGACTCACACCCTTGCCGCGCCAACGGATCGCACAGGCCCGTTGGCGCGGCGCGCGCCTGTTACGATTGAGGCGTCAATTGCAGCCGGTCACGCAATCCTGACGACACAGACACGGCGCCATCCGCACCGATAATCACGCCTTCAACGCCGGGCAGGCGCTCAATCAACGCCATGCCTTTTTCCGATCCCATGACAAAGATGCCGGTATCCAGCCCGTCGGCGAGCACACCGCTCCCGGCTACGATGGTGACACTCTGCGCGAGACGGGACGGGTGAAGCGTGCGAGGATCAAGAATGTGATGATAGCGCACGCCGTCCTGCATAACATACCGTTGATAATCGCCAGCCGTGGAAACGGCCGCGTCTTCAAGCGCCAGCCGGCCAATCGTGATGCCGGTCTCGCGCCGGGGATGTTGAATGCCAAACATAAACCGTTGACCATCCGGCAGGCGTCCAAAGGTTTTGATATCTCCGGAAATGGCGACCACCCCCGCCGAGGCGCCGGCTTCCCGCATCACGCGGGCCGCTAAATCAGCGGCATAGCCCTTCGCGATGCCTCCAACATCCACCCGCATCCCGGCACGAGCCAGATACACCGTGGCCGCGTCCCTGTGTATGTGAAGATGGGAACGATCCAGGAGCGGCCGCACGGCATCTAATTCGTGTTGAGTCGGAAGACGCCCTTCACGACTGATATTCCATGCCTCCACGGCCGGGCCAATGACCACGTTGAATCCACCATCGGTCATCTGCGCCACGGCGAGCGCCTGCTCCAGGACTTCTATCGTTTCCGCACTGACCTGGATGGGGTGTTGTCCGGCCGCCGCATTGACACGCGACAGTTCACTGTCGGGAATCCACGTACTCAATATTTCTTCCAATCGGTGAATTTCGGCAAACCCCTCGCGCACGGCGTCATGGGCCACCTGCTCGTCCGGAGCCACCGCGGTCAGAAACACCAGGGTCCCCATGTGCATCTGGCCCCGTTTGACCACATGGGGCGAGGCGTCGCACCCCACGAGGCCCAACGCCACCATGCACGCGCAAAGGCCCTTTGCGCAGAGACGCACATTCACAGCACTCCGTTTCATCATTGTCCGCAGGGGGGGCAACCGGCAGGCGGGACCGGTCACGCTCGCACCCCGATAGCATGAACGGCCATGTTTTGAGGGATTATTGATGTTTGCATATGCCATGTCCGGCTTCTCATTGAGACCTGTTTGTGACTATTTCGGCACCGTATTTGGCCATTGTGTTGCAAGGTTGACAGCACCATGGGCATTTTATATAATCTTGATTATCAAAATCATGTTTAGTGAGAAAGATTATCATAATAGTATTTAATTAACGCTGAACATCGTCCTGCTCCCGTTGCCATCCATGAATAGCAAACACCACACTCCGTTGCCGCAGGAACACGTTCAGCCAGGTGAAGCCAGGTGTACATGCGGCCATCTGATCGCAAAAATTCAAGGGGATAATCTTGAACTCAAATGCAAACGCTGCAAGCGCCTTGTTTCGATTTCCTATGCCAGTCTCACGAAACGGGAAATCTGTATTGCGCCGTGCGGATAGTAGAAACTCGCATGACACACCCTGACGCACGTTCCATCGGCAACCGTAGCCCGAAGCGTGTTTCGCAGCTACAAGACATCAGCATTGACATTGAGGACCATCAGCGTTCCGTTCAACAACCAGGAGGACCGGCAGAGTCCCCAACAACAAGGAGATCGCCATGCGACGATTGTTGATTGCGGGGGCACTCGCGGCCCTCATGATTGTACCACAGACACATGGATGGGCTGAGGAAGGCTTTACGCCGGCCCAGAAGGAAGAGTTGCGGGAAATGTTGCGGGAAATGCTGCAAGAGCAGGCCGGACAGCGCAGGATGGACATGCCGGCCGGGCGCCCGCCGACGCGGGATACCGAGGAAATGCCGGGGATGGGCGACACGACACGCGACACACCGCGGTACGGCAAGGATTTCAGCAGCGGGAGCACCATGCATGGCGGACGCACCATCTACGCCAAGCCGTTCGTGAGGGCGCCGAAAACCATCGTTGGCGGATACATGGATTTTACGATTACGGACTGCGATGCCCGCTCGCGGGATTGTAGCCAAGGGCTGGAATTTGACCAGGAGCGATTTGTGCCGTTCTTCTATTCCCAGGTCACCGACCGGTTGAGCGTGGCCGCCGAGGTTGAGATTGAACACGGCGGGCCGCAGGGCAACCAGGATGACGGGGACGTCAAAATTGAATTCGCTACCATGGACTACCGGTTCACGGACTGGTTCAACCTCCGGAGCGGCATCATCCTGATTCCCATGGGCCGGTTCAACCTGCTCCATGACTCCCCGCTCAACGACCTGCCTCTTCGCCCCCTGGTGAGTCGGCTGATTCTGCCTTCCACGTTTGCAGAGTCGGGAGTGGGATTCTTCGGTACAGTCTATCCCACCCAGCTGTCCAAGGTGGACTATGAATTCTACGTCACGCAGGGCTTTCTGGGCGAAGATGGCAACGCAAATGGCAATATTACGGAAGGCGGCGGGTTGCGGAGCGCGCGTGGAAGTTTCAAAGCGGACAACAATGGCAACAAGGCCATTGTCAGCCGCGTGTCGCTCAGTCCCTTCCTCGGCGTTGAAGTGGCCGGCTCAATTCATTACGGAACATGGGATGATGAAAGCAGGCATGACTTAACCCTGTTGGCTGTCGACGGCACCCTGCAACGGGGGCCGTTTGAACTGCAGGGCGAAGCCGCCTGGGCGAACATTGAGGGAGGAAGTCCGAACGCCTTTCGCGGAAGGGCGGCGACCCGTACGATGCCCGCCATCCCGTATGTTCCTCCAGCGAATATGCGTGGGTATTACGTGCAGTTGAATTACCATTTTCTGCCGCAAATGTTCAGGAATTTCGCTCCGACGTACTTCACCGACGCGTCCACGTTCACAGGTATCTTGCGCTGGGGGCAGGTGGATACCAACACCGGCCGCAAAAATCTGGCGGACAGGAGTGAAATTGACCGTTTGACCCTGGGACTCAATTTCCGGCCCACAGAGGATTCGGTCATGAAGTTCGCCTACACGTTTAATACGGATCCTGGAAGATCCAGCAGTAATCCGAGGTCATTGGATACCAACGGGTGGCAGATCTCAGCCGCGACGTATTTCTAACGGAAGAGAATGGCTGGTTTCATGATGACACGTTTCATATGTTCTCTTGTTCTCGCAGTAGCCACGGCGGGGTGCGCAACGTTTGGCCGCACGCCCCTCACCGTGAAGACGTCCTGCTCCGCGGACCAAGCCTGGGCCGCAGCCCTCGCCAGCATGAATGATTTTACGCTTCGCGATACGGACAGGGAAGACGGGACGATTGCGACCGAGTGGACGAATATGGAATCCGACGAACTCGCCGGCCTGTTCCAGCGCAAGGCCAACCGGGAGCGTGCGCGGTTTTTTCTGGATCTGGAACAGGATCGGGAGACCGTGACCATTTCCGTGCGCCAGGCCAGGGAATATTTTTCTCCCATGGGGGTGCAGTCGCAGTCCACGCGCTGGCGGCGCATTCCCCCCAGCGCCGAAGAAGAACAGCGCGTGATAGACCGACTGTCCAACCAACTGAAGGACAAGGGATGCGCGATTCTCGGTTAATGCGGGCCACGCTGGGTCTTGTCGCCGTGTGCGGCGCGGGTGTGTTGCTGACCGGCTCTCCGGCCTGGGGGGACGAGGAGTCCGATGAACACGAAGAGGAGATTCGAGAGGAGGCCCATCCGGAACAAATCTGGGACCATGAACTCCAGCGCTGGCTGACGCCGGCAGAACTGGGACATCTGGAAATTTATTTTACTGAGGACGACGCGGCGAAAGTCATGTTTCCCTCTTCAGACACCATTGCAAAAGACACGTTGCGGCTGACCCCGGAACAAAAAACCCGCGTGGAACAAATCATCGGATGGAGATTTCCGGAAACCGCGTTTGACGTCTACATCGGCAAAACCGGGGACCGCATTGACGGATACGCGATGGTGCAGAATACCATCGGCAAGCATCGCCCCATCACGTACATGGTGGCCGTGAATTCGGACTGCGAAGTCACGAATTTTGAAGTGCTGGTCTACCGGGAAGCCAGGGGAAACGAGATCGCCACCAAGCGGTTTAATTATCAATATCAGGGAAAAACCATGGGAGACCCCATCCGGATTAATCGGGATATCATCAACATCACCGGAGCCACCATGTCGGTTCGTTCCGCCAGCGCCGGGGTGAAACGCGTTATCGTCCTGGTGAACGAGTTCTATTTGAAGCCTCGCGGACACGGCAGCACCACCATCATAGCCGGCAACAAGGAAAAAGGATTTCTTGAGTCCATCCTGGGACTCTAGGCACACCTTCCATTGCGATGCGGAATTTCAACACCCGGTTTCGGCTGCGTGACACCGACCGGCATATTCGTTTGGTGTACACTTGGTTCCTGCTCCTCATGTGTGCGGGGTTTGTCTTCACCTTTGTCTGGGCTCACAGCATGACGGACCTGACACCAAACGGCATTGTCGAACATTATCGCGGATCGGATAAAAATTTCGGCGCCGCAATGTCGTTCGGCCAACTCGCCGAAACCACGCACTTTCACCTGTTCACCATGCCCGTCGTCTTTATGATTCTGGTGCATGTGTTCTATCTCACCATGGCCGGTTCCACGGTGAAAGTGCTCACCACATGGGGCGCCTTTGCAGGCGTGACGCTGGATCTCGTCTCGCCGTGGCTGATCGTCTACGTGTCCCCTCTCTTTGTGGTGACCATGATGACCGGTGACATCCTCATGCTCGTGACGTTTGTCATCATGGTGATGATTCCCCTGTACGAAATGTGGATACTGAATCATCCACTCATGATGCGGGGAGATTCAAGCAAACCAGAGTGATGCGTCATGCGGCGGCTTGACGGAGGCCGGAAACCGTTTGACCAAAGGCGGGCGGATTCAACGCATCGTGGCTGGCATCACCGGCGGGATCTACCTGGCTTCTTGTAAAAACCGTTCAATTTCTTCACGCAGGGCTTTTTGAATGGACTGACACGTCCGCGCATCTTCGATTTTTTTGCCGCGCTGTTCGGTCACGTGAAACACGGCAACCGCCTGGTCAAGTTGCATCGAGATTTTGGCCGCATGAATAGAAAGCCCAAGCTCATACATCGTTTTGGCTATCCTGTGCAGAATGCTCTGCCGGTTATCGGCAAACACGTCAATAATGGTAAACTGATCGGACATATCATTGTAAAGATTGACTTCCGTGCGAAGATTCCGAAGCGGCCCTTCTCTCCTTGATGACACACGCTGATTCTGTGCCAGAAAATCTTCAATCGGGGTTTCCCCCTTTAACACACCAACCAGAGCGTCTCCGACTTTTTTCATCCGTGTCGGCGTCGGAGCCCCTTTGAAGTCAAGGTCCTTCACCAAAAACGTATCCACCACAATCCCGTCCGGTCTCGTCACAATCTGCGCGTCCAGAATGCGCAGACCTTTCGCCGTCAACACGCCCGTAATGTTCATGAAGATCCCGGACGACACGGAATCAAACGCAATCAACGTGTACTCGCACACCTGAAGGTCAGCATTAAACACGGAGTCGACAATGGGATGGTCGGGGGTCAGACACCGAATGGCGGCAAGATGCGCAACCATTCGATTCCGGGCCGTTCCGGCAAGATACCGCAATGGAAAGGTTTCCAGATGCTCCTTGATCCATGCACGGTCCGGAAGGGCAAGCCCCGGTGATGCCTCCGCCCCTCCTTCACCTGGTTGCGCGTGAGACGTCCATAGCGCCAGCACCTCGTCGGTCACATGCTCAATATCCATCGTGGACGCCGCATGGCCGCTTTGCCCGGAAATGTGCTGAATGGACCGGGAATATAATTCGACCAGCAACGATTTTTTCCATTCTGTCAACGTCCCGGGTCCAACGGCCGCAATATCGGCGACCGTCAGGAGAAAAAGATGCTTCAATCGCTCGGGAGTGCCCACTTGCCTGGCAAAGGTCAGCAGCACTTTTTCATCCTGGCAATCCCGCCGGAAGGCCGTCTTCGCCATCATCAGATGTTCATACACAAGAAACTTCAGCATGGCCGATTCGTGCGAGTCGAGTTCCAGCCTGCGGGCCAGGTCCTGGGCGATCTGTTGGCCGACCTCACTGTGGTCCTCAGGCAGGCCTTTTCCCACATCATGGAGGAGCACGGCCAAATGCAACATGTCCTTCTGTTGAATGTCATGATAGACCTCCCCCAAAAGCCCCGGATGTGTTCCCAGGCGTTCAACTTCCCGAACGGCCAGCAGGCTATGCTCATCAACCGTATATTTGTGGTATTGATTGAATTGCATGAGCCCCCGAACACGACCGAAGGCCGGAACCAGCTTTTCCAAAACCAGGGCCTGATGCATCAAGGTCAGGGTATCGGCAACGGACCCGGGTCCCGCCAGCAAGGCCCGAAATCGCCGACTCACCCCCGGTGTGGCAAACGTATGATCGGGCACGTCTTGCATGTGACAGTACATCGCTTCAATCACCTGCCCATCAATCGGCAGTCCCCGTCTTTGGGCAAGATGAAAGAAGCTCAAGACATGTTCGGGATTTTCCAGCACCCGAACCAGTTTTTCTTCCGGGATGGACAACCGGCCATCAACAACCCGAAACAGTCCGTCAATCAACGGAGAAGGCCAGTAGTTTTTGAGGCGAGTCCAGAACGACACGGTGTGCGCATTCTCCACAAAGCGCATCGCACAATTATGTATTTCCGTGGTCAGACGATAATATTGCTGCATAAACTGCTCGACAGCCAGAATATGCGGTTGGTCCCGGTAGCCAAATTCTTCGGCCAGGCGAACCTGTTCATCAAACAGTAATATTTCCTGGGCGCGGCCAGCCTGTAAATGCAGCAGGGCCCGGACTTTCCATAAGAACTCTCGCGCTTCGAGCAACACCATGTATTCCTGGTAGGCCAACATGCCGAGATTGGCGATATCCTTCAACGTGGTGGCGCGGTAACGGGCCATGCCAATCCATTGGAGCAAATGTAAATCCCGCAGCCCGCCTTTGGTTTTTTTAATATTCGGCTCCAGAAGAAACACCGTCTCGCCAAATTTCGCATAGTCCCGCTGTCGCTCATCAAGCTTCTCACGGATAAACGCCTCCACCCGTTTGCCCAGCACACGCCTGGCAAACCGTTGTTGACACTCCTGAAACACTGACGGGCTTCCGACTAAAAACCGTGATTCCATCAGTGAGGTTTTGATTCGCAAATCTTCCTCCGCAAAAAGCATACAGTCGGCAATTGACCGAACGCTGTGTCCCACCTGGAACCCCAAATCCCACAAATGGTTAAAGACCTGCGTTGAAAGATCCTTCACCACAGCCTCGCCACCCGCACGATAGAGCATCATGACATCAATGTCGGAATGCGGTGCGAGTTCACGCCGGCCATACCCTCCCACGGCCACGAGACAACAATGCTGCAGGCCCTCGGCCGCACCACCCCCACGCTGGCTGACCATGTTTCGATATCGCGAGACCAGGACCGCATCCACAAGGTCCGTAAAGCCGGACACGACTTCCGACCCGGAGGCTCCGGACCGCAACCGTTGGAAAATGCCCCGGCGTCGCTCTTCCAGCACAGCCTGCGCTGTGAGTGGAGCCGCGCCCGATTCAGACGCATCCATCGCCTGTTCGACAACATGCTGCTTCATACATGCCTTTCGCTGACGTTGGCCGTGTCTTCAGTCATACGCATGAGGAGCCCTGATGGTCATAACCCGTCCTGTCAATATTTGACGTATTGATTCGTGATCGGCATGCGGCGATCTTTTCCCAGATTCCTTTGTGTGATTTTGATCCCAATGGGAGCCTGGCGGCGTTTATATTCGCTCCGATCCACCATGGACATCACGCGCTTGACGGTCCGAGCCGGAAATCCCATTCCGACAATTTGTCGCAGAGAACGGTCCTGTTCGACATACGCCTTGATAATCGGGTCAAGAATGTCGTAGGGCGGCAAGCAATCCCGATCCGTTTGATTGGGCTTGAGTTCGGCCGACGGGGCCCGGTCAATCATCCGTTGAGGGATCACGCCCATCCCATGCTGGTGAACGGCCTTGAGATTCCGGTGACGCACCAGATCATAGACGAACGTTTTCGACACATCTTTGAGCACGGCAAACCCACCCGCCATATCGCCGTACAGCGTGGCATAGCCAACACTCATTTCGCTTTTATTGCCGGTCGTCAAAACCAGATGGCCAAATGTGTTGGAGAGGAACATGGCAATGGTCCCGCGAATGCGAGCTTGCAGATTTTCTTCCGCGACATCAGGCGCACGCCGTCCAAACCTTGAAGAAGCGATCCGCAGGTATTGCTTCCAGAGGCCCGTGATCGGCAGGGTCCACAAACGAACGTTCAGCGTCTTCATCAACGCGCGGGCATCAACCCTGCTCTCTTTCGACGTAAACGGCGAGGGCATGAACACCCCCGTCACCCGGTCCGGGCCAAGCGCATCCACGGCAATCACGGCGGTCAAGGCCGAGTCAATGCCTCCGCTGATTCCAATCAACACGCGTTGAAAATGATTTTTCCCGACATAGTCGCGCACACCGGTCACCAACGCCAGGTAGATCTCCTCGACATCGTTCAGGAAGGCGGGAGCACGGACGGGCAGCGGGCGTGTCGCGTTCCGTCGGCCAACAGATGCCAGGGTCACTCGTTTAACTGGATACCGCGGCGGGGTCGTCTTCGTTCGCATGGCGACGCGCGTTTCCCGTGGACGACTGAAATCCAGATCAGCCAACAGCAGATCTTCTTCGAAAGCCCTGGCGCGCGCAATGACCGCTCCCGTCCGATCAACGATCATGCTGTTGCCGTCAAAGACGACCTCGTCCTGTCCGCCCACCATATTCGTATAACTCACCACCACGTCATTCTCCCGGGCACGTTTGGCCAGGATGCGCGCGCGCGTTCTTGCCTTGCCGATGTGATAGGGCGAGGCATTGATGTTCAGAATAAGCTGCGCACGACCGAGGGCCGCCTGATCACGGGTAGGTCCATCGGCATACCAGATATCCTCGCAGATATTCACGCCAAACCGCACTCCATGGACTTGGCACACCAACGCCTGGCGGCCCGGGGAAAAATACCGACTTTCGTCAAAGACGCCATAATTCGGCAGGAAGGTTTTGTGGCAGACCGCCACAAGCTGCCGGTCGTGAATCACGGCCGCCGCATTAAAGACTTGTCGCATTCCCGACGACACAATACACGGTGTGACGTCCCGCACATGCAGCGCCTTGCCTTCTTCAAGGTATCCGACGACAACGGTGAGGCCGCGACATTGCCCGGTGAGCTGCTTCAAAGCGTCCCGCGTGGCTTTGAGAAAACTCGCCCGCAGGACCAGATCTTCGGGGGGATAGCCGGTGATCGCTAATTCCGGAAATACCGCAATCTCCGCCCCGGCCTGCCGTGCCTGCCTGACCCATTTGATCATCGCGCGCACATTCCCGTCCACATCCCCCACGACAGGGTTCATTTGGACCATGGCAAGGCGGCAGGTTTTCATCGCAACACCCCATCCTCGTCGGCCACAGGGACACGAAGGCTCACCCTGACGGCCTTCCCGCCCCAGGGCCCGGGTGCCCGGTCTCCAACTCCGCGGCCAGAATAATGGCCTCGGAAATTTCCCTCATGGATTTTCGCATGTTCATGCTTTGACGCTGCATCACCCTGAAGGCGTCGGCTTCCGACAATGTTCGAGACTGCATGAGATAGCCCTTGGCTCGTTCAACGAGTTTTCTCACGGTTAAGGCTTCCTGCATTTCAAAGGACTTTTCCATGAGACGGGTATTTTCAATGGCCACCGCCGCCTGATTCGCAATGGCCTGCATGATCTTGATTTCCCTGTCATCAAACGTATGCATCGTGGAGGTATAGGTATTGATCACGCCAATGACCTTGTCCTTGATCATCATTGGCGTCGAAAGCAACGAGCATAACGACTCCCGACTGGCTAAATCCCGGTAGAAAAATTCCCGCTCTTGCTTGACATCGGGAACGTAAATCGGCCGTTGTTCTTTCACGGCGCGCCCGCTGACGCTCTGCCCGATATGCAACGGCGGTTTCCGGCAATAGGATTCGCTCAAACTCTGCGTCGCCGCAATACGCAAGGTCCCTCCCGCTTCGTCAACCAGCATCAGGGAACAGATCGTCGAATCCAGCATCTGAGCGGTCGTCGTCACAATCAGACGGAGCACATCATCAATCATGCGGCTGGACGCCACGGTCGCGGACACTTGAGAAAGGGTGTCGAGCTGCAATGCCTGCCGCCTCATGGCTTCATACAACCTGGCGTTCTCAATCGCGCCCCCGACCTGATTCGCAATCGTCGACAACAGGGCAAGCTCGGCGTCCCGGTAACGCTTCGCACGTTTATGCTGCACATTGATGACCCCGACCACATCGCCTTTCGTCACAATCGGCAGCGAGACAAAAGCCTGATAGCGGTCCTCGGGTAAATTGTGAAAAAATTTGAACCGGGGATCATCACTCGCGTTACGAAAAATCACCACCGGCACCTTTTCCTGCGCCACCCATCCCGTAATGCCTTCCCCCAACTCCAACGAGACTCGGCCGATGAGCCTGGGATGAGGGTTTTTGGAAGATCGCAACACCAGTTCGTCACGATTCGCGGAGACAAGATACAACAAACAGGAATCGGCCTTCATCACTGTGACGACCACGTCCACGATATGTTTGAGGACCGACTCCAAATCAAGCGTGCCGCTGATCGATTGACTAATACGATACAACACCTCCACTTCCCGTGTTCTTTCACGAAGAGCGGACTGGATGTCTTGTGCGGTTCGCTTGTGACGTGTTGGAATCGGACTCATGTCCCCGCGCCGGAGAGAAGATCGCGCCTCACGAGGCATCATTGCCATGCTCATGACAATGAGCATACCACTGCTTCACGACACGTTGATCCAGCGGCGCGACCCGAACGTGGCCAATGGACGTGGGCAGCACACAATAGACGGTACCCTGCACCACCTTTTTGTCGCGTCGCAACGCCGCCCATAATTTCGAAAAACCGTGTGATGGCATGCGCATGGGAAGACCGGCCCGCTTGATCAACGCACGTTGGCGGGTGACGACATCATGGGCGCATAACTTCATATGATGAGCCAGCATGGCTTCGTACACCATGCCGATGGCCACAGCCTCGCCGTGAATATATTTTCGGTACCGGCCCAGGGCTTCCAACGCGTGCCCAATGGTATGCCCGTAATTCAGGATGCGGCGCAGGCCCGCTTCCCGTTCATCGCGAGCCACGATCCGGGCTTTCATTTCGCAACACCGCGTGACCACCGTTTGCACGTCTTCATCCTTCATGGCAAGAATATGTTCCATGCGTTCTTCCAAAAAGGCAAAAAACGTTTTGTCGGCAATGACGCCATATTTAATCACTTCGGCCAACCCTGCCAACCATTCCCGTTCGGGAAGCGTTTGGAGCAGGTTCGTATCGGACAACACGAGCGCGGGTTGGTAATACGCGCCAATCAAATTTTTTCCCAGGGGATGGTTGACCCCGGTTTTCCCGCCCACACTGGAATCCACTTGCGCCACAAGCGTCGTGGGCACCTGCACAAACGGGATGCCGCGAAGATACATTGACGCGGCAAAGCCAGCGAGATCGCCAATCACCCCTCCCCCCAGGGCCACGAGTACCGACCGGCGTTCAAAGCGATGCGTGACTAACTCATCCAGAATATACGACACCCACCGCAGTGTTTTGACCGACTCGCCATCAGGAATACGGATCAGGCAACATCGGAATCCGGCTTGCACAATCGCCTTTTTGAGCGATGCCCCGTGGAGCCGTTGAATGGTCGGATTGGTCACGATACCAACGTGGCCGGAACATCCCAATGCCTGTAAATGCCGACCAAGCTGTTGCACGCTCCCCGGGCCAATCACAACATCATAGCGTTGCGTGCCGAGACCGACGTTGATCGTGTGTCGTGTGTGACGTTGACCCATGGCAAACCCTGTCCTCAACGTGTTCAACGGATCACTGCACGTGATTGACGTCCACTGCGGGAAAGACCGGTGCCACCAGACAACGGGGGCTTAAAAATTCTTCACGTACTCCTGGTAGGCATCGAAATTGCGTCGCATTTCCTCCAGGGTATCTCCACCGAATTTTTCCAGCATGGCATTGGCCATTTCATAGGCAATGACCGCTTCCCCCACCACACCGGCGGCGGGCACCGTACAGATATCAGAACGTTCCACCGTGGCCTCAAAGGGTTCCTTCGTGTGGATATCCACGCTCTGCTTGGGTTGATACAACGTGGCAATCGGCTTCATGGCCACCCGCAGGACGATGGGTTGTCCATTCGTGATCCCGCCTTCTATCCCCCCTGCGCGATTGGTCTTTCGTGCAAAACCAGGTTTGGACTCACTGGGGTAAATATCGTCATGCACTTCAGAACCAAACCGATGCGCCGACTCAAACCCCATGCCAATTTCCACACCTTTCATCGCCTGGATGCTCATCGCCGCCATGGCGAGTCGCGCGCTCAAACGCCGGTCCCACTGCGCGTAACTTCCCAACCCAATGGGGGCATGGAGCACCACGACCTCAAAGATGCCGCCCAGGGAGTCGCCCTGCCGTTTCGCTGCGCGGATGTGCTCAATCATCTTTTCGCCGGCCTCCGCATCGGGGCACCGCACTTGAGACTGCGCGGTCCGTTCATAGGCCGCCACATAATCGGCGACCGGCGGGGCCGCCACGGATCCAATGCGAGTCGTATAACTCACCACTCGCATGTCAAATTGCGACAATAAGGCTTTGGCCACGGCGCCGACGGCCACCCGAATCGCCGTTTCTCTCGCACTGGCCTTTTCAAGCACGTTGCGAATGTCCCGATGCCCATATTTAATCGCACCCACCAGATCAGCATGGCCTGGCCGCGGGCGAGTCACCACTCGTTTCGTTGAGGGAGGACCAGGTTCAACAGCCATAATTTCCTTCCAGTTTTCCCAATCCCGATTGCCGATCAATAGCCCCAAAGGATTCCCCAATGCCTTCCCGTTGCGGACTCCGCAGTAGAATTCAACCTGATCTTTTTCAATGCGCATTCGGCCTCCCCGGCCATACCCGCCCTGCCGTCTCGCCAAATCGTGATTGATGCTGTCCGCCGTGAGAGGAAGCCCGGCAGGGAGTCCTTCCACAACCGCCATCAGCCCGCGTCCATGCGATTCACCGGCATTTAAATAACGTAACATCATGTTCCTTCATGAGACAGTGCCACGCCTGCCGGCCTGTCTGCAGGTCTTCCGAGGACAGGATCGTTCACTCGGATGATGGGTCATCATTCCTTCGACGTATCCAAAAGATACGTCCTGTCCGGTGGCAACGGGGCATCCCCCTTGCCCCCCAACGCCGAAAGGGTCACCCCCTGATCCGTGATGCGGGTGACGACCTGGGAAAACGCGGCAATGACCTGCCCCGCCCTGACGATGAGCCGTTCCCCGTTCTCAAATTCCAGCAAGGCCCAACGACCTTGAGGAGAGGACATGATGCCCCGCACCAGCACATGCTGACGGCTGGGTGCTTCTTGCGTCGGCTCGGGAGCAGGGATCTCTGTCCGGACAACCGTTTTCGGCACAAAGGGATCTCGATAGCGGTCGATACGAGACCTCAACGCGCGATGCGTCGTGTGCAAGGGAGCGCGTGGCACAAACGAATCCACGGACACGTCATGTGGCTCGGCATAAACGTGGCTCAAGGCGCCTCGCGGACATTCCCCACACAACGCGACGAAGATCATGGTGACCAGTGACAACCAGACAGACATCGTGGATTTCCTTTGTCATCCTTGAACTGTGGCCCGCTCGGGAGCATGTTGTTCAATCCGCGCCGACGCCTCAAACCCTATCAGTTCAAATGAGGCTTGAACGTCAATTGCCGAATCTTCCACGCGTTCCGTCCGGACTTGATAATCCATTGACCGCACAATCAACGCTTTAGGCAGCCGTGGCAAGGCTTCAAGAAAATGAACGAGCGCGTGATACCGCCCCTCCGCCTCAAGCCGAAGCGTGACTCGATTCAAATTCACCTCCGCCATCAACATGGGTTCTTCGGGCTGCCAGGATGTGAGCGTCACACCAACGGATTGAGCCATATCCACAATGTCCGGCAACAGGTGATCCAGGGGCACATGAATTCCCAATACCTTTTTTTGCGCCGCGACCTGCGGAGTCAGGCCGTCCATTTCATCATTGAGACTCTCCGGGGCATCGCCCGGTCTCTCCATCCCGGCCAGCTGATGGTCCAGTGCTTGAAGGGTCTGTTGAAACGCCTGGGTACGCTGCTGTTGAGGAGCCGTCACGAATTGAAACGCGATAAGGGACGCGAACACAACCAGGAGCAGCAGAAGAGTGAGCTTGAGGGCCACACCCACATCTTCCATCCAGTCAAGAAGGCTATCAACCATGATCCGCAAAATCCATGAAGACATTCATCGAAAATCGAAAAAGTTCCGGCTGCGCCACATGGGGCTGAATCGCAAACACAGTGACCGGCCCAAGCAGGTCCGTATTTTCCAGGTTTTTCGCAAGTGTCAAAATGCCCTCACGGGAAAGCGCGACACCGGACAACGTCACCTTCTCATCGGTCGCCTGCAGTCGACTCAACCACACATCCAGCGGATCAACGACCCGACTGATCACTGACAACAGACGCACAGGTCTGTCGCGGTCCCGCGTCAACGCCGCAAGTCCCTCATGTTCAGCCACAACGGCGTTGCGTTGTTCCTGAAGGGTCAGCACCAGGTCCTGACGTTTGGTCATCAACGCAAGGCGGCTTTGCTTGTCCTGGACTTCCTGTTCAAGCCGTTGCATGGCTTGACTTCCCTCAACGGCCACCCATCCCCAACCCGCGAAGACCGCCGTCAGCACGAAGGCCCCGACGAACAATTCCACTCTGGGGCGACGACGAGTCTGTCGTTCCGATCGCCGTTGGTCTTTCAATAAATTAATGCTCACCATGGCAAGTCCTGATGGAGGGCCAACCCCAACGCCACTCCTCCGAGATGGGCCGACTCTGACACGTGGTTCACGTCTGGATGATGCGTCATAGATTCGATTTCGTCAAAAGGATTGAGGACGATCGTGGGCAGCGACAAGGCATTTCGCAATGCACTGTGCAATCGTGCATTGTTGGCGTGTCCGCCACACAGAAAAATCTTCTCCATGCGTGTTTCCGGATACCGTTCCATAACGGATTCCACACAATACTGCACGGCTTGCACGACGCCCTCCAAATCCGGCGGCGCGCCAGGGTCCGCAATCCCGCCTGGGGCACCGTGCACCGCGTCGCCTTCTACAGGTAACGCGTGTGACGCAACCGCCTCGACGCCGCCAGTTTCGTAAAAGCTCACGTCTCGCACCAGAAGAGGGACTTCGTCTCCCACAAACGCCATATTCATTCCGTTGGCTCCCACGTTGACGATGCCGAACGACTGCCCACGAAGAGCGCGACTTTTCCCCATCACCATATTGATCAACGCGAGACCATCAACGTCACACACCATCGGATAGACTCCAATTTCTTTCAAGAGCGTTTTGCGGTGTTCCACCACCTGCTGTTTGGCCGCAACAAGCAACAATTCAATATCGGGGGACGTGGCACCCCGTCGGGATGGAGGCAGCATCCAATAATCAAAATAAATGTCACGCATGGCATAAGGAATATATTGATGGCCTTCCCATGTCAGATATTCATCAAGAGCATGTTTGTTGACGCCGGTCACGCATATCCGTTTGACCATCACAGACGGCCCGGACACGGACATGGCAACACGACTGCCGGACAAATCCAGCTCGCGAATCAGATCAATGAGGGCGGCTTTGAGCCGATCGGGATTGTGATCGGGAGCGCCGGCATCACCGTCCCGTTCCAGGCCGCGCCATCCAAAGCGCTGGAGACGATAACGGGTGCCCCGCTGTTCCAGTTGCACGATCTTGATCGCGGACGAGCCAATATCCAACCCCACGCACGTTTGCGGTCCGGAAAACATGCGCGCCCATTGCCTCAATCGTTTCATCATTCGCGCAAGCCTTCAAGTCTGACCATGCGGCCAGAGCGGTGGCGCCGGACGGAGGCCGTTCAAGGGCGCCTCGTTCGTCTTCCCTGGATCAGCGTCTTCCCGTGGAGCATAACACACCGTTGCCTCGTCTTTCCCGGTCATCAATGTTTCACGACTCACGCCGAAAACCATGGCCACACGTTCCTGTGTCTGCTTTTGCATTTTTTGTGTGTTCATGTACGCATTCATAACCGGCATGGAGACCCCGATTTTTCCGGCCAGATCCTCAAGCGTCATGTGTTGCTTCTCCAGCAGACTGATCAGATTGTTTCGCACCTGTGCCATGTGACGGTTCTGCGCTCCGTAACAGGCCAGAAACGTCGCCCGTGGAACCTTCAGAAACGACGAGATCTTCTCCAATGTGCCCGGTTTCCAGACCGGCCGCCTCAGCAAATAGGAAATGCCTGACGGAGTCGTCTTGACAGCATCCATGAGCGCTTTGCGAGCCACGTCTTTCTCGCGCAAAATTTCTTCAAGCTTTAATCCCAATTTGGTCTTTTCTGTTTTTCGTGTCTTCCCACCAGCCGCCTTCTGTCCGGACGGAACCAGCGAACCCGGACTGATACGTTTTCGCTGGCTGGCCGGCGCGATACGAAGTTCCGCCCTGTACGTGGCCACGCTTCGGTTCGCAATGATAATTCCCTGGTCTCCCAACTTCGACACAATTTCACGATCTTTCAGCGGTTTCCCGATATGTTCCTGCTCCACGATTTCACGAATCAACTCACGAACGGTCCTCGACGATACATCTTCAGCCCCAGGCGCCGTGCGGGCAATGCCCGCGCTAAAGAAAAACTTAAGCTCCAGCAAACCCTGGGGACAATGCACATATTTATTCCTCGTCACCCGACTGATGGTTGATTCGTTCATCCCGACGTCTTCGGCCACTTGCTTGAGCGTGCATGGTTTCAGGTAATGAATGCCTTGTTCCAAAAACGGTTCCTGAAACTTGATCACACTTTTCACCACCTTCACAATCGTTCTGTTTCTCTTTTCAAGATTGGAGATGATCCACCTGGCCCCTCGCAATTTGTCTTCCAGGTAAGCTTTGGTGGCCTGACCATCCCCGCTTGCGTGTCCCAGCATTCGTTCATAATCGTGACTAATCCGCACACGGGGCATCCCCTCTTCGTTGAGGAAGACCAGCCATTCTCCTTCGTCTTGACGCACGAAGACGTCGGGCACAATGATTTGATTGGCGTCGGAAGAATACGGCCGTCCCGGTTTGGGTTCCAGGCCTTCAATCACACGCACCGCCTCATCAATCTCTTCCACGGATCTCCCGACCTCTTTGGCCACTTTGGCGTATCGTCTTTTCTGAAGGTCTTGCAGATGATCCTTGATAATCAGGGCCGGCAGGGATTCCTGATGCATCCCGCCATGAGCCTGTTCATGGCCAATGAGCATGTAATGAAGCTGTCGGAGTTGAATCGACAAACATTCTTGAAGATTTCGGGCGGCGACGCCGACGGGATCAAAGGTTTGTATCAACGATAAAACAGCATCCACTTTTTTGACAGAAGCTCCGGTCTCTTCGGCAACCTCCTCCAGTGACGCTCGCAGATATCCATCTTCATCAAGATTGCCAATCAGCATCAGACCGATCGCCTTGTCTTCCTCGTTCTCAGAAGACAGCCGCAACTGCCAGAGCAGGTAGTCCTTCAGCGTTGTCGGAGTCTCCACGGTCTGTTCATACGAAGGGAAGTCGTCGGGCTGGGCCTGGGAACCGCCACTGCCAGAGGGCCAGTCACTTTCATAATAATCTTCCCACCCATCCGGCGAGAGCGGCTCGGAAAATTCTTTGGGTTCGTCCCTCTCACCTTCACCACCGGCGTCACCATCGCCAACGGCCTTCTCCTGGCTCCCGGACGTCGCCTCCCCGGAGGCGAACCCATCCTCCTCATCCACGTCAGCAGAGAGTTCTTCGAGGAGCGGGTTTTCCAACAAATGTTGAGCAAGCGCCTGTTGCAATTCCAGTCTGGAGCACTGTAACAATTTGATGGCTTGTTGGAGTTGGGGCGTCATCACCAACTTCTGACTCAGCCGCGTCTCAAGTTTCAGTTCCATCAGGGCAACGTGGAAAAGCTGTGAACCATCATAAGGTGAAGCGTTCGCCTAAATAAATTTCCCGGGCTTTCTGGCTCCTCACAATGACTTCCGGCGTTCCGGCTTCCAGAATGGTTCCGTCATGAATGATATACGCATGATCCGTGATGGCAAGCGCTTCCTGAACGTTATGATCGGTGATCAACAACCCCATGTTTTTTCTTTTCAGCGACTGCATGATGCTTTGGATGTCGGCGACGGCAATGGGATCAATCCCGGCAAACGGCTCATCCAACAATAAAAAGCGGGGGCGTGTCGCCAGCGCCCTTGTGATTTCCAACCGACGTCGCTCGCCACCAGACAGCGTATAGGCCATGCTGTGCTGAAGACGGGCCAACCCAAGCTCGTTCAATAAACTTTCCAGCCGTTCCCGACGCTCCGGCGGGGCAAGCTTCAGCATTTCCAGGACGGCGTCAATATTATCTCGAACGGATAATCGCCGAAACACAGAGGCTTCCTGCGGAAGATACCCAATGCCACGACGCGCCCTCTGGTACATGGGCAAGGCAGTCATCGAATCCTGATTCAGGACAATGTGCCCATGATCCGGTTGGCAACGACCGGCCATCATATTAAAAATGGTCGTTTTCCCCGCGCCGTTCGGCCCCAATAACCCGACAATGTTTCCCGATTCGATTGCGAACGAGACACCACGAACGACCTCCCGGCCTCTGAAGCTTTTGCGCAATTCCGTGGCGCAAAGCCGCGCATGTCCTGTGACCGGTTGTAAATGATCCACAACGCCCCCCGGCCTTACCGCTCCTGATCATCAAAGATCGTCACCTGGGAATTCCCTTCGACCACACTGCGCTCTTCCTTGACAAAAAAGGTCATGCGGGCTCCCGTCACCTTCGTCCCATTGTGCCAAGCCACCGGCGAATCGGTGAGGACGACCTTTTCTTCATCTTTATAATAGACGGCCCGTCCGCTCGTGGCCGTCCCATCCGCTCTCTCAAGCACCACGTGGCCTGTGGCCTCAATCTGTTCCACCTTTTGATTCAACGTCTTCTCGTCCGTTTGACGACTGTGGGCGGGCGTGGCCTGCTCAAACCGCACGATCATTGAATCGGACCGCATGACAAAGTCCCCTTTGGTGAGGACCACCGTTCCTTCAAAAATCGCCCGTCGAGCGTTGCCCTCGGCGATCATGGTCTGTGACGTAATCTCGATGGACTCGCCTTCCGCGGCAAAGCCTGAAGGCGTGGCCTGTGTCCAGACGAGGCCACAGAACAGCATCGCGGCGAGGATCAGATGACTAACTTGAAGAGGCAATGCGAACCCGCACATCATCCAGAACCGTCAACGTTTCGGTTGTCAACGTACCCAGCAAGCCAACTCCCGTAATGGTCAATCCATGCCCGTGGATGGTGACCGGTGCATGAGTACGAATGGTATGCTCGTCATCTTCCCAGTGAATATGCGGACTCTCGATCGTATAGCCATTTGCGAATTCAATCTCAATCCCGTGATGACGATTGTGAAGGTCAAAATTGCTGGTGACGGTATCAATCGTTCCTTCTTCGGCCTTCAGCGCCATGGTCTGACCCTGTGCGTCAAATAACCGGACTTGAACGTCTTCAAGCGTCGCGTGATGTTGAGACTCATCAACACGGGCGTTTTGGGCTTTGATCTCCCATTGGACTTCCCCTGCGTCGGTGTGACGATAGACAAACCCTGCAATGTCGGCATCGGCGTTTTCTGACACCGGCACCGTCAACACCGTGGGCGCACGCAGGGACCGCACCTGTTGCGTCAGCGTTAAGCCAAGAAAAGCTGCCATGCCAAGGATGGCGCCTCCTGAAACCCATCGAATCAATGTATGAAACATGCGCATATTCTGGTTGGGAACAATCCTGCACAGGCTATCACACGCCCCCATCCAAGTAAACTCAACGTTCAAGGGAAAACGCCCGGCACCGGGGGCTGTCAACAGGCAGGGGGAACGGGTTGGAACCCCGACAGCGGAGCCGCCAGATTCCAAACATGAAACGCACGTGGGGCAGCACTGGGCAAGCCGTTCATGAGGGTTTCTCGGCATCGTCCGCGACGGATTCAGGAACGTCAGCGTCCACAACATCCGCGCGCTCGGTCAACTCCACCGCCACAAGTTCCGCGGCATCTCCCGGGCGTCGTCTTGTTGGAATGATCCGGGTATAACCACCGGGACGGCTGCGAAATCGTCCGGCAACATCGCTAAACAGCTTGGATACAACATTTTTTTCCCGGATAAAGCTCAAGGCGCGCCGTCGAGCATGCAGCGAGCCATCCTTCCCCAGGGTAATCATTGAGTCCGCAATCCCGCGGAGCTCTTTCGCCTTGGCCTTGGTGGTCTCAATGCGTTCGTGTTGCAACAAGGCGGTCACCAGATTACGAAACATCGCGAGACGATGTTTCGTATTGCGCCCCAACTGTCTGCCTTTTTTTCTATGACGCACGATATCACTCTCCGGTCAGGCCATGAAGGCGATTAAAAATTGGTCTTTCCCACGCTGTCTCGTTTCAGCCCCAGGCTCAAACCCATCTCGGTTAACACTTCTTTGATTTCATTCAGCGACTTCTTCCCGAAATTTTTGGTTTTCAACATCTCCATTTCGGTTTTTTGGACAAGATCTTCAATGGTCTTGATATTCGCGTTTTTGAGACAATTCGCCGCGCGGACGGAAAATTCCAGTTCGTTCACGCTTCGCGTCAGATGTTTATTCAATTCGGCTTGCGTTTCCTTGTGCGCCGCATCCTGCTCCACTTCCGTGATTTCTTCACTGGGAATGCAAATATTCAAATGATCCCGGAGGATTGACGCCGACGAGGACACTGCCTCCTGCGGTGTCATGCTTCCATCCGTCCACACTTCAAGATTCAATTTGTCGTAATCCGTCACGCGTCCCACGCGGGCATTTTCCACGTGAAAGTTCACCCGCTTTACCGGGGAAAAAATTGAATCAACCGGAATCACGCCAATGGGCAATCCTTCTTCTTTGTTGCGTTCAGCCGGAACATACCCCCGTCCCGGCTTCACAATCAACTCAAGGTCAATCATGCCATTTTTATCCAGGGTGGCGATCGTCAGATCAGGATTTAAGATCGTCAGATCCGCGTCATGTTCAATGTCCGAAGCACGGGCTTCCCCCGGCCCTTTTTTCTTCAACCGTATCGCTTTGGATTTCTCGGTGTGGAGTTTGATGCGCAGATTTTTGATGTTCAAAATGATAATCGTCACATCTTCCGCAACACCGGGGATTGTGGAGAATTCATGAAAGGCCCCTTCAACCTTTACGGAGGTCACCGCCGCACCATGCAACGATGATAACAACACGCGCCGAAGGGAGTTGCCAATCGTGGTCCCAAATCCACGCTCAAATGGCTCTGCCGTAAATCTCCCATAGAGAGACGAAGCCGTTTCGTGTTCCAACTCCAGCCGCAACGGCAGCTGAAAATCAAGTATCCCTTTGCTCATTACGCCCCCCTTCGCCCCATCTTGCACAACGGAAATATTGGCCAATACGTGACTGCAGCCTGTGGCCACATTTATCGAGAATACAACTCCACAACAATTTGTTCATTCACGGGAGCCCCAATGTCTTCCTTCGTCGGCAACGCCAGAATCGTCCCCTTCAGCGCCGCATGATCACAGTCAATCCAGGTCACCATTGACTGCCTTTCGGCCACCTCCGCGGCAGCCTTGATCGCCAGCAGTTCCCGGCTCCTCGATCTCACCTGAATCACATCCCCCACCGTGGCGGTATACGATGGAATATCCGTCTTTTTGTCATTCACCAAAATATGGCCATGACTCACCAATTGTTGGGCCTGCCTGCGCGAAAATGCCAGTCCAATCCGGTAGACGACGTTATCCAAACGCTGCTCAAGCAGCGCCAGAAGATTTTCACCCGTAACACCGGCTTGACGTTCCGCTCGCTTGAAAAGGCCGCGAAACTGACGTTCCTGAAGGCCGTACATGCGCCGCAATTTCTGCTTTTCACGAAGCTGGAGACTGTAATCCGACGCACGACGGGTGCGAGCCTGCCCATGCTGCCCGGGAGCATAACTGCGACGTTCAATCGCACATTTGGCAGTCATGCACCGTGTTCCCTTGAGGAACAGCTTCACGCCCTCTCGCCGACAAAGCCTGCATACCGGTCCACGATAATTTCCCACGTTGTTAGCCTCTCATTTGCACGACTGCAACCCGTGTGTTGGCGCCTGCACGGCCTGCACGTTGATCGAATGATTTCTTACACTCTTCGCCGTTTCGGCGGACGACAGCCATTATGAGGAATGGGCGTCACATCACGAATCACACTCACGCGCAAGCCCGCAGATTGAAGCGCGCGCACCGCCGATTCACGTCCCGACCCCGGCCCATTGACATACACGCTAATTTGGCGCATGCCGTGTTCAATGGCTTTGCGTCCCGCCGCCTCCCCCGCCCGCGTCGCCGCAAAGGGGGTGCTTTTTCTGGACCCTTTGAAGCCCAAGCCTCCCGCACTCGACCACGCGACGGTATTCCCATTCATATCCGTAATGGTCACCAGCGTGTTGTTAAACGAGGCTTGAATATGCGCAATGCCCATTTGCACGACTTTTTTCTCTTTTTTGCGACCCTTTTTGGCGTTCATTGTGACTCCTGCCTTCCGCTATTTTTTGACCCTGGCCCTGCCAATCGAGGCCCGTTTCCCTTTTCTGGTTCGTGAATTTGTTTTGGTCCGCTGTCCACGCACCGGCAACCCTCGGCGATGACGAAGCCCGCGGTACGTCCCCGTATCAATCAGGCGTTTAATGCTGAGGGTCACCTCTTTCCGGAGATCCCCTTCCACGGCGTAGTCTGTATTGATCGTCTCACGCAGTTTGACAATATTTTCTTCGCGAAGATCTTTGACGCGCACGGCACGATCAATCCCGGTCTTGCGTAAAATCTGCCGCGCACGCCAGGGACCAATCCCATAAATCGCGGTCAGGCCGATCTCAATGCGCTTGCCAGCGGGAAGATCAACACCTGCTATCCGTGCCATGCGCCCTCCTTCGTGCCGCTCCACAGGCCTCCACGGTCAAGACTGTCTGATGAACGCCGTTGTGCCGCCATCAGCCTTGCCGCTGCTTGTGTCGGGGGTTGCTACATCGGACTCGAACAATTCTCCGTCGTCGAAACACCACACATTTTGAACAAATAGGCTTGACAGACGATTTGACTTTCATGAACCAGATCCCTCTCTGCTTACTTGAATCGATAGGTGATCCGTCCCCGTGTCAGATCATACGGAGACAATTCCATGGTCACCCGGTCACCGGGAAGAATGCGAATAAAATGCATGCGCATCTTCCCCGAAATATGCGCCAAAATTTTATGCCCACCCTCTAATTCAACTCGAAACATGGCATTGGGCAACGTTTCCTTGACCACCCCCTGCACTTCAATCACGTCTTCTTTCGCCATCAGTTCGCGGCACGGCAACATCAATTGACGCTAACCTGCTCCTTTCCCATTGTCAGAATTTTCGGCGGCCCCACAGGCTGTATGGCCACCGTATGCTCAAAATGCGCCGACAGGCTGCCATCGGCGGTGACAGCGGTCCAATGATCGTCTAACACCCGCACCTGCGGCCCACCGACATTCACCATGGGCTCAATCGCCAACACCATCCCACACTGCAGGCGTGAGCCGTGACCGGGACGCCCATAATTAGGCACCTGCGGGTCCTCATGCAGTTGTCGGCCAATCCCATGCCCGACAAAATCCCGCACAACGGAAAATCCGCACGATTCCACGTGGCATTGAATCGTATGGCCGATATCCGACAACCGGTTCCCCGCCCGGGCTTGATCAATCCCCCGATACATCGCCTCTTCTGTCACCTGAAGCAGGGTTGCCACCTGGCTGGCAACGGACCCGACGGGCACCGTCACTGCTCCATCGCCATAAAATCCATGAACAATCGCCCCCAAGTCAAGCCCGACAATATCCCCCTCGTGCAAGATTCGGGTGGACGGAATGCCATGGACCACTTCCTGATTGACCGAGGCGCACAGAGTGCTCGGGAAATCTCGATACCCCTTAAAGGCCGGAATCCCGCCGTGGTCCCGAATAAACGTCTCGGCGATTTTGTCCAAATGCAAGGTGGTGACCCCGGGTTTGACTTCCTGTTGGAGTACCTGATGCGCCTCAGCCACAAGCGTCGCTGCTTGTGCCATCAGCGCAATTTCTTCCTCGGTTTTGAGCATGATCATAACGGATCAAGGCCTCGGTAGCAAAGCGAGCAGTCGCGCCCGAACGTCATCCACGGACCCCATCCCGTCTAATTCAGCCAGCACATGGGACTTCCCGTAATAGGCAATCAACGGAGACGTTTGCTCTTCATACACCGTGAGTCGCGATTCCACCGTTTCTTTTGTGTCATCACTGCGTTGCACCAGCGCCGCTCCGCAGACGTCACAGCGTCCTTCCTGTTTCGAGGGACGGTAGTCAAGGTGATACACCGCGGAACACTGCGGACAACTTCTCCGTCCGGTCAACCGCTTGATCACTTCCTCGCGTGGCATCACGAAATGAATGACCCGGTCCAGAACCAAATGCCGCTTCCGCAGAATATCGGACAAGGAATCCGCTTGAGGAACGGTTCGAGGAAATCCATCAAGAAGAAATCCCCTTTGGCATTCCGACGATCCGATTTTTTCGTCCACCAGACCAATCGCCACGTTATCCGGCACGAGTTCCCCTCGATCCATATAGTGTTTGGCCTCAAGACCCAGCGGGCTTTTCGCGGCCACGCCAGCCCGCAATAAATCCCCGGTGGAAATTTTGACAATCTTCAGTGTGGCCGACACATACTCAGCCTGCGTGCCCTTGCCGACCCCAGGCGCACCAAGAAAAACTAATTGCATCGCCCGCTATCCGTTCCGACTTTTCAAGCGCCCCTTGGATAAAAACCCTTCATAATTCCGCATCAGCATATGCGACTCAATCTGCTGGGCGGTATCCAACCCCACGCCAACGACAATCAGCAATGAGGTCCCTCCAAAATAAAAGGGCACATTCAATTGATAAATCAACAATTCCGGAATCACGCAGACCACCGCCAGGTACAGGGCGCCGGCAAACGTGATGCGCGTGAGCACGGTGTAAATATAATCCGCCGTGCGCTGCCCTGGCCGAATGCCTGGAATAAACCCTCCATGCTTCTTCATGTTGTCCGCCATATCCACCGGATTCAACACCACCGCCGTGTAGAAAAAACAGAAGAACACAATCAGGCCAACGTAGAGTGACGTATAGATAAATGACCCGGGAGCTAACTGCGCCCCCATCGCCTGCACCCACGGCACTTGAATAAAGGACGTCATGGTGGCAGGAAAGGCAATAATGGACGACGCAAAGATGGGCGGAATGACCCCTGCCGTATTAATTTTCAATGGAATATGTGTGCTTTGCCCTCCATACACGCGACGCCCGACAACCCGCTTGGCATATTGAACGGGCACCTTGCGCCTTCCGCTCTCCAAAAACACAATGGCCGCAACCACGCCCATCATGACCACGCCTAACAGCACCAGGAAGAGAAGACTCAACTCCCCCACTCTGTACATTTCGAAGGTTTGCGCCACCGCACTTGGCAGGCGCGCGACAATCCCCGCAAAAATAATGAGGGAGATGCCGTTCCCAACCCCCCGCTCGGTAATTTGCTCGCCCAACCACATGAGAAACGCCGTGCCCGCCGTCAGTGTGATCACCGTCATGAATCGGAACGGCCACCCCGGCTCCATCACAAATTGGCCCTGATTCATCCCTTCAAGCCCAAGCGCAATCCCAAATCCCTGCACCAGAGCAATGCCAATGGTGCCATAGCGGGTATATTGGATGATCGTTTTTCTGCCTCGTTCACCTTCCTTGGCAAGCTTTGATAAATGCGGAATAACAACGGTCAACAATTGGATAATAATTGATGCGCTGATGTAGGGCATAATGCCCAGCGCAAAAATTGTCAGCCGTGAGAGCGCCCCTCCGGAAAAAATGTCCAGGAACCCGAGCAACGCCCCGCCCCGGTCCAACAAGAATGTCGCCAGCGCGTCATTATTAATCCCGGGCGTCGGGATATGCGCCCCAATCCGGTAGACAGCCAGCATCGCCAGCGTAAACAGCACACGGCTGCGCAACTCCGGAATTTTGAAGATGTTCTGAAAGCTCGCAATGAGCCGTTCAAGCACGGTCAATGACCTTGGCGTGTCCGCCCGCCTGTTCAATTTTTTGCAGAGCTGACTGACTGAATTTGTGCGCTTCAATCATCAGGGGCCTGGTCAGCTCTCCTTCGCCAAGAATCTTGACCGGCTTTGACTTCTTCTTCACAATCCCTTTTTCATATAAGACCTTCGGCGTCACCGGTGTGGCTTCATCAAAATCGGAAAGCGTTTTGAGGTTGACCACGACAAACTCGATACGAAACGGATTATGGAATCCCCGCTTGGGCACTCGCCGGATGAGCGGCATTTGTCCCCCTTCAAAGCCCGCGGTATTCGGCCTTCCGGAGCGGGCCAGCATGCCTTTATGCCCTTTGCCGGAAGTCTTTCCCCGACCGGATCCCGGCCCTCGCCCTAAACGTTTTCTCGATTTTCTGGAACCAGGTGCGGGGTGTAACTGGTGGAGTTTCACGTTTCGTTCACCTCAATCAGATGCCGGACCTTGTCCACCAACCCCAACACTTGCGGCGTTCTGGGACATCGCACGGTTTGATGCAGCCGACGCAACCCCAGACTGTGCAAATAGATCCTTTGCTTCGAAGGCCGTCCGATGGCACTATGTTTGAGCGTCAGGACAAGCATCTGATCAGGGTCTGCGGATGGCTTCACGACACGTTCCTCGTTCTATGAAAATCACACCCCATGATCAACCTGACGGATCTGCCGCACCTCTTCCGGGCATTTAAGTTGGGACAATCCCGCCAAGGTGGCTTGCACCACGTTATAGGGATTGCCACGGCCCAGGGTCTTCGCAATAATATTATGGGCCCCAAGCATTTCCAAAATCGCGCGGACAGCCCCGCCCGCGATGATCCCTGTCCCGGCTTTGGCCGGTTTCATGAACACGTGTTCCCCGCAAAAGCGCCCATGCACGTCGTGTGGAATGCTGCCATGGCTCAACGGAACGCGGATGAGCTGCTTCTTTGCCCGCCCGGCGGCCTGGGCAATCGCCGGCGGCACTTCGGCCGCCTTGCCCTTGCCCACACCAACCCAGCCCGCGCCATCACCAACCACCACCAGAGCACTGAAGGAAAAACGTTTGCCCCCTTTGACGACCTTCGCCACGCGGTTGATCAAAACCAGTTTATCCTTGAGATTGAGTTCTTCAGGATTTACGTGCACCGTCTGCCCTCTCCCTGATTAAAAGGTAAGCCCCCCCTCACGGGAAGCATCGGCCACGGCTTTCACGCGACCATGGTACAATCGTCCGTTTCGATCAAACACGACGCGGAGCACGTTCGCCGCCGTGGCCCGCTCGGCTAACAATTTCCCAACGGCCTGAGCCGCGATCTTCGACGAACCCGACAACACTGTTTTGCGAAGCCCCGGATCGTTGGATGCCGCCGCCGCAAGCGTTCGACCCGATCGATCATCAATCACCTGGGCATAAATATGCGCATTGCTTCGGAACACCGTCAGCCTTGGCCGATCCGGTGATCCCTGAATTTTTTTCCTGACGCGCGCTTTGCGCCGTTCAGCCCGTCGCTGTTTAGTCTTTTGATGCATACGTGCACATTATTTCTTGCCGGCTTTCCCGGCCTTTTTGCGTAAGACTTCGCCCACGTACTTGATCCCCTTCTGCTTATAGACATCAGGCGGGCGGACGCGTCGAATGTTGGCGGCGGTCTGCGTCACCAGACGCTTATCAATACCCGAAACAGAGATCACGGTTTGCCGCTCCACCGACGTTTGCACACCATGGGGAATGGCGACGGTGACGGGATGAGAAAACCCGACGTTCAAGGTCATGGATTGCCCCTGCGCCTGGGCTCGATACCCCACACCCGTCAGCTCCAGCGTTCGCTGGAACCCCCTGGTCACCCCTTCAACCAAATTCGACAACTCAACTCGTGTCAGCCCATGAAGGGCTTTCGTGTGAGGAGCATCCCCCTGTCGTCTCACATGCACCACCCCTTCGGTGACGTCAACGTCAATCCCATCGGCGAGTGCCCAGTGCAATTGGCCCAACGGCCCCTTCACGGAGACGGAACGATCTGCCACATGCACTTCAACGCCGGAGGCAAGGGCAATGGGTTGGATGCCGATTCTGGACATTCGTTGCTGCGCTTTCCGGTTTCAGAATGCCACGTCACCCATGCCTACCACACGTGACATAACACTTCTCCGCCCATTCGACCGTCCCGGGCTTGCCGGTCGGTCATCACCCCTTTTGATGTCGAAAGAATCGCCACACCCAACCCGCCTCTCACGCGCGGGATGGACGAGACATCAACGTACACCCGCTTGCCTGGCTTGCTGATCCGCTTGATAGCCTCAATGACGGGGGTCTGCTGTCTGCCGGGGATATACCGCAAGGTCACCAGAAGGGCCGGATGACCCTTGAGTGTGGTCGGACCAAAATCCTGAATAAATCCTTCGGCCTTCAACACGGCAAGCACACGCTTTTTCAGGCTGGATGCCGGAATCATCACAGTCGCATGGCCCCGCCGAAGCGCGTTCATGATGCGAACAAAAAGATCGGCTATCGGATCCGTCATCGCCATCGTATCATACCCTCATGCTCCATCACCTGCCGTGCGGAGCTACCAGCTTGACTTGGTGACTCCGGGAATATTCCCATGGAGACTGTGCATTCGAAAACAAATGCGACACATATGGAATCGTCGCAAAAAGGCCCGCACCCGACCGCAGAGCGGACACCGATTATATCGCCGAACAGGAAATTTGGGCTCCGCGGCGGCCTTATTCCGTAATGCTTTTCTTGCCACAAGTATCTCCGTCTGACTCGTTGCGGGTTACTGTCTCAACGAAAACGGCATCCCCAGATTCGCCAACAGGGATTTGGCTTCATCATTGCGATGCGCATTCGTCACAATCGTAATATCCATGCCGTGGAGCAACGCCACGTCGTCATATTTGATTTCAGGAAAAGTTAATTGTTCTTTTAACCCAAGCGTATAGTTGCCTCGACCGTCAAAAGCCTTGGGCGACACCCCTCGAAAGTCCCGAATCCGAGGCAATGCAATATTCAGCAGGCGATCAAGAAATTCATACATCCGGTTTCGGCGCAACGTAACCTTGGCGCCAATGGGCATTCCTTCCCGGAGCTTAAATCCGGCAATGGCCTTTTTGGCTCTGGTGACGACAGGCCTCTGGCCTGTGATTAACGCAAGTTCCGAGACGACGCTGTCCAACAGTTTAACATTTTGAACGGCTTCCCCCAATCCCACATTAATGACCACCCGTTCCAAACGAGGCACCTGCATCTGGTTGACATAAGAAAATTCTTTCATCATCAGGGGAACGACCTCGCTCTGATAGCGTACCCTTAACCGAGGCGCGGTTCCGCCTCCCGGCGCCGCCTTTTTCTTTGCTGTCGATGATTTGACCGCTGTGGGTTTGGTGGCGCTCATCACACCTTGTCCAGCACATCATCCGGGCTCTTCTGCAAGACCCGCACCCGACGTCCATCCTTCAGCGTTTTGATCGTGACCCGCGATGGCTTCTCCAGGGCCTGGGCGTACAGCATCACATTCGAAATGTGCATGGGAGCCTCCCGTTCCAGAATGCCGCCCTGTCTGATTTTTTGAGAAGGCTTCGTGTGTCGCTTCATCATGTTCAGTTTTTCCACCGTCACTCGACGGTCTCGCGGATTGACGCGCAGTACTTTCCCCACTTTCCCTTTCTCCCGTCCGGCAACCACGATCACCGTATCGCCCTTTCGAACGCGGGATTTGGTCACCGTCAGGCGTGTGCGTGCTGTTCGCGTCGCCATCGCCGCCTAGACCACTTCAGGAGCCAGAGAAATAATCTTCATGAACTTTTTTTTCCGCAACTCTCTGGCGACAGGGCCGAAAATTCGCGTGCCCACCGGCTCCCCCTGATTATTCACCAACACACAGGCATTGCGATCAAAGCGAATGGAGGATCCATCTTCGCGACGCCGACTTTTTCGGGTCCGAACAATCACCGCTTTCACCACGTCTCCCTTTTTGACCGACGCTCGCGGGATCGCCTCGCGCACCGACACCACCACAATATCGCCAATGCCTCCATAACGTTGACGCGTGCTTCCCAGCACGTGAAAACACCGCACACGCTTTGCGCCGGAATTATCCGCAACATCAAGATAGCTGTAATTCTGAATCATGGTCCGCTCACACTCCACACATCGCGCGACACCCCGTGTCCCGCATGGACATCACGGCGACGGATTGTGCTCGCCACGCTCAACAATGGTCGCCACCCGCCAATGTTTATCCTTGCTGAGAGGCTTTGTCTCCACAATTTTCACGCGGTCGCCGACACGCGACTCATTCGCTTCATCGTGGGCTTTGAGCTTGGTGACCCGTCGCATCACTTTTCCATACAAAGGGTGCTGCACCTGTCTCGTGACAGCCACGACGACGGTTTTGTCCATTTTGTCACTCACCACCCGTCCATACGATACGCGTTGCCGTCGCTGTTTCTCGTTCATCATCCCCGCACACTCCGGCTGGTGTCTTGTATCTCCACGAGCTGTTTTTCGCGAAGCACGGTCCTGGCTTTGGCCACGCCTCTCCGGACCTGACGAATTTTCATCGGATTTTCAATGCGCCCAAGAGCGAGCTGGCACCGCAGATGAAACAATTCCTGCTTCAACTCGTGCACTTTCCCGATCAACTCTTCGGCTTCCATGCCTCGCAATGCCTTGACATCCATCAGTACGCCTCAGACTGCATAGACTCCTCGAACCACAAACCTGGTCGCTAAAGGCAGTTTATGGCCGGCCAAACGAAACGCCTCTTCAGCGACGCTTCTCGGCACGTCATCCATTTCATAGAGAATGCGGCCGGGCTTGACCACGGCCACCCAAAACTCAGGATTGCCTTTTCCTTTTCCCATGCGCACTTCCGCCGGCTTTTTGGTAATCGGCTTATCCGGAAAAATGCGAGTCCAAATTCGACCGCCACGCTTCACGTGGCGCGTCATCGCAATTCTCGCCGCTTCAATTTGTCGTGCCGTAATCCGTCCGGGTTCAAGAACCTTAAGCCCAAATTGCCCGAATGAGATTGTACCGCCACGATAGGCCTTCCCCCGCATCCGGCCCTTTTGCACTTTCCGAAATTTAACTTTTTTAGGGGCTAACATAATCAAATCCCATCAACCGTCGCGCGTAAAACGACACGACGGAACGATGCCATTGGCCCAACACCTCTTACGGCAAGTTCAAAGACGCTTCGGCCCTCGCAATAAACGGCAACTTGGCGTCGCCCTTGTAAATCCATGCCTTGACACCAATGATGCCCATGGTCGTATGGGCTTCCGCAAAACCATAATCCAGATCCGCCCTCAGCGTATGAAGCGGCACCCGGCCTTCCCGATACCATTCCGTTCTGGCAATTTCATTGCCACCCAACCGTCCCGCACAAGCCACCCGTATGCCCTGCGCGCCCAGCCGCATCGCTGACGCCACGCTTCGTTTCATGGCACGACGAAAGGAGACACGTTTCTCCAATTGCAGGGCAATATTTTCAGCCACCAATTGCGCTTCCAGTTCAGGCTTCTTGATTTCCTTGATCGTCACATAGGCTTCCCGACCGTATCGTTGCTCCAGCATGGCCTTTAACTTGTCAACTTCCGCGCCTTTTCTTCCAATGATAATACCGGGTCGGGCCGTATGAATGATCACTTTCATCTGATTTCCGGAACGTTCAATTTCTATGCGTGCAATGCCGGCATGAAATAAGCGACGCTTGACCGTTCCACGAATTTCAACGTCTTCGTGCAACAACTTCACAAAATCTTTCTTGGCATACCATCGAGAATTCCAGTCTCTGGTATACCCAAGCCGAAAACCGTACGGGTGTGTTTTGTGCCCCATAATCCCCGCTTCCCTCACTCCACCAATAAACCCGGTTCGCCCTCGCCGTTTGCTGCGTTCTAAGAACGCTCTCCCGCGGGGGAAACCACAATGGTCACATGACTGGTTCGCTTATGAATGGGATTCGCCCTGCCCATGGCCCTGGCCTGAAATCGTTTCAAAACCGGGCCGCCGTCCACATAGGCTCTTGAGATTTTCAACGAGTCAGGATCACCCAACTCCCGTTGTCCCGCATTCGCCACGGCGGAATTCAACACCTTTTCCACGACCGGAGCCGCGGCTCTCGGCATGTACTTGAGCACCGTTAACGCCTCGGACACGCCGCGTCCACGAATGACATTGATGACCAGACGCACTTTCTGCGGGGACATTCTGGCGTATCGCAAGACAGCTTTCGCTTCAGTCACGGCGTATGACTTCCTTCCCGGTCTTGTGCCTTACTTCAACGGAACGGCTTTTTCCGTTTTAGCCGCCCCATGGCCTTTGAAAAATCTGGTGGGAGAAAACTCTCCCAGCTTATGTCCGACCATATTTTCCGTCACGTAGACCGGAATAAACTTTTTCCCGTTATGCACCGCAAACGTACGACCAATCATGTCAGGAATCACGGTTGAGCGACGCGACCAGGTTTTGATTAATTTCGAGTCAATAGCCGAATCCAGCTTTGCCATGAGGTGCGCATCCACAAAGGGGCCCTTACGAATTGAACGAGGCATGACCGGCTTCCGCTTTCCTTATTGAGTCCGACGAGAAATAATGAAACGCGAGGACAATTTTTTCTTCTTTCGAGTCTTAAACCCTTTCGTGGGCACCCCCCATGGAGACACGGGATGCGGGTTCCCTTGCCCGGATTTTCCTTCTCCGCCGCCATGCGGATGATCAACCGGATTCATCGCGACCCCTCGAACATGCGGTCGCCGACCCATCGCCCGGGACCGACCGGCTTTTCCCACAACAACGTTCTCGTGCTCAAGATTCCCCACTTGTCCCACCGTCGCCATACAGGTTCCCAGAATCCGACGCATTTCGCCGGAAGCCAGACGAATCTGAACGTACTGCCCATCCCGACCCATCACCTGACCCGCCGCGCCGGCGCTCCGCGCCAACTGGGCACCCTTTCCGGGTTTGAGTTCAATATTATGAATCGTCGTGCCAAGCGGCATCAAAGCCAGCGGCCGGGCATTGCCGGGACGAATATCCGCGTCTGGACCGGCCTGCACGATATCCCCGACCGACAATCCAACGGGAGCCAGAATATACCGTTTTTCCCCGTCGGCATACGCAATGAGCGCAAGACGGGCCGAACGATTCGGATCATATTCCACTCCGATGACTTTTCCGGGCACTCCCGTTTTGTCTCTCCTGAAATCAACGACTCGATAGAGACGTTTATGCCCGCCGCCGCGAAACCGACTGGTCACGCGCCCGGCATTGTTCCGACCTCCGGTGCGAGACACGGACACGGTCAAGCGTTTTTCAGGCCGCTCTTTCGACAGGCCTTCACCTGTCATCCCCGTCATGCCCCGCCGCCCGGGCGACGTAGGCCGATACGGTTTATTCGGCATCGCCCACGTACTCCTTCTTCGTTGGTGTGACCGCATGCAAACGATGCAGAGCCACACGTGTCTGATTATGCACTTTCATACAACTCCAGTTTTTCTCCCTTACGAAGCGTCACGATCGCCTTTTTCCAATCCGGCCGCTTGCCAAGAAACCGGCCTTGACGTTTCTGCTTTCCCCTGACCGTCATGATATTCACGGATTCCACCTTCACCTTAAGCGCCGACTCCACCGCCCGACGAACCTCAATGCGATTCGCGTTGCTTCTTACCACAAACGCCACGCGATTGGCATGTGCTTGCAGCCCCGTGACTTTTTCGGTCAACAACGGTTTGACCAGGATGTCAAACGGGTCACGCGTCACGACCATAACTCCTGGACGGTCGGCAACACATCTTTCACCACCACAAGCGTCTCATAGCGAAGCACGTCATACACCGTCATGGCTTGCGGCGATACCGTTTTCACGTGAGGCAGATTCCGCGTCGCCCGAAAGACGGCCTGATGATCATGCCCCACCACAACCAGGATCGTGCCATGCAATCCCAATTGCCGGAACACCTGTGCCGCCAGTCTGGTTTTCGGTTCCGGCAGCGACAAATCGGAAAGGATCATAAGCTCGCCGGCGGCCTTCTTTGAGGACAGCGCGCTCTGCATGGCTTTTCGATACATTTTCTTGGGCAGTCTGGACCCATAGCGCCGCGGTCGGGGCCCAAAGACCGTCCCCCCATGACGCCACAGCGGCGACCGAATTGAACCCACGCGCGCACGTCCCGTATGTTTTTGTTTCCACGGTTTTTTTCCCGTCCCACTGACCTCGCTCCGCCCCTTCGTACTGGCGGAACCCTGCCGAAGCGATGCGCGCTGCATGACGACGGCGGAATGCACCAGCACGGCATGCGGCTGCACCCCAAACACGCCTTCGCTGACGTCAATGGAGCCCACGGACTTTTTGGCTTGATCCACGACAGGCAGAGCATCCATGAGGCTTATGGTCTCCCCGACTTCCGGATAAAGACCAGTCCGCCCACAGGACCCGGCACGGCTCCGGAGATGAGGACCAGATTCTCTTCTGGGCGAATATCCACAATGCGCAGTCCCCGCACCGTGACCCGTTTATTCCCCATCTGCCCGGGAAGCGCTTTATTTTTCATCACGCGAGAGGGATACGAACTGCTTCCAACCGAACCGGGTGCGCGATGAAACATGGAACCGTGACTGGCCGGCCCACCGGCGAAATTGTGTCGTTTCATGACCCCCTGAAATCCTTTTCCTATGGAGGTGCCCCGCACATGCACCCGCTCCCCTTTTTCAAAAAGACCCGCGGTCACGGCATCACCCACCTGGCTCTCCGACGATGCACCGCGCACCTCCCACAAATGCTTCAACAGCTTTGCCTGGCCGCCCGCGCGAAGATGCCCCACTTGCGCCTTGGTAAGCTTCCGCTCCTGTACTTCCGTATAGCCAAGTTGCAAGGCGTCATACCCATGTTGCGCTTTGGTCTTCACAGCCGTGACGTGGCAGGGCCCGGCCTCAATCACCGTCACGGGATGAAGGCGACGACGCTCATCAAAGATCTGCGTCATGCCCAATTTTTTCCCCATTAATCCTGTCACCATCACACAGCCTCTACGCCACCATCCGATGATGCCGACCCATTACAGCTTGATCTCCACATCCACGCCCGCCGCCAAATTTAATTTCATGAGCGCGTCCATGGTTTCCGGCGTGGGATCAAGAATATCCAGCAATCGTTTATGTGTCCGGATTTCAAACTGTTCGCGGGATTTCTTGTCCGCATGAGTGGATCGCTGAATCGTAAATTTTTCAATACGCGTGGGAAGCGGAACAGGCCCGGCCACCTGCGCGCCCGTCTGTTTCACGCTCTCCACAATTTCTCGCGCCGATTGATCAAGAACTCGATAATCAAATCCCTTTAATCGGATACGAATACGCTGATCTATGCTCACAACCACCAGACTCCTCCTCTAGGCGAGAATATCGGTCACCACGCCGGCACCGACCGTCCGCCCCCCTTCCCGCACCGCAAACCGCAGGCCCTGTTCCATCGCAATCGGCGCAATCAATTCCCCCGTGAAGGTCGTATTGTCCCCCGGCATCACCATCTCCACCCCCGCCTCCAGGTGCACCACCCCCGTCACGTCCGTCGTCCGACAGTAAAATTGCGGCCGGTACCCGTTGAAAAACGGCGTGTGCCGCCCCCCCTCTTCTTTCGTCAACACATATACTTCCGCTTTGAACTTCGTATGCGGCGTGATGCTCTTCGGCTTCGCCAGCACCATCCCCCGCTCCACGTCTTCTTTCTTCGTCCCCCGCAATAACGCCCCAATGTTATCGCCCGCCTGCCCCTCGTCCAGCACTTTCCGAAACATCTCCACGCCCGTGACCACCGTCTGCTGCGTCGCCCCCAACCCCACAATCTCAATCTCGTCGCCCACCTTGACCTGCCCCCGCTCCACCCGCCCCGTCACCACCGTCCCCCGCCCACTGATGGTGAACACGTCTTCAATCGGCATGAGAAAAGGCTTCGCCATCGCCCGCTCCGGCGTCGGAATGTAGGTGTCAATGGCCTCCAGCAACTTCGTGATGGACGGCACCCCCAGCGGACTCTCGTCGCCCTCCAACGCTTTCGTCGCCGACCCCACAATGATCGGGATCTCCTCGCCGGGAAACTGGTACTTGGTGAGCAATTCCCGCACTTCCAACTCCACCAGCTCCAGCAATTCCGGATCATCCACTTTGTCCGCCTTGTTGAGAAACACCACCATGTACGGCACCCCCACTTGCCGGGCTAACAGAATATGTTCCCGGGTCTGCGGCATGGGCCCGTCCGAAGCGGACACAACCAAAATCGCCCCGTCCATCTGCGCCGCCCCCGTGATCATGTTCTTGACGTAGTCGGCATGCCCCGGACAGTCCACGTGCGCGTAGTGCCGATTGGCCGTCTCGTATTCCACGTGCGAAATGGCAATGGTGACAATCTTCGTCGGATCCCGCCGCCCCTGGGATTCACTCGCTTTGGCCACCTCGTCATAACTGATGTACTGCGCCATCCCCTGCGCCCCCATCACCTTCGTCAACGCCGACGTCAGCGTCGTCTTCCCATGATCCACGTGCCCAATCGTCCCCACGTTCACATGCGGCTTCTTGCGATTAAATTTCGCCTTCCCCATCTGCCCCTCCCCGTTCAAATAGCGTTGCGACTAATATGAAAAAGAAACCATGGCCTTCATGTCACGTTCCTGTTTTTTCGGGAGCCGCAACATTATTCCCCACGTTGTTTCGCGACAATTTGCTCTGCCAGTTGCTTGGGAACCGGCTCGTATTGATGAAATTCCATGGAATACGTTGCCCGTCCCTGCGTCTTCGACCGCAGACTCGTGGCATACCCGAACATTTCGCCAAGAGGAACGATGGTGTCAATCACCTGCGATCCAATCCTGGCTTTGATGCCCTGTACTTTACCCCGTCGTGCATTGAGGTCCCCAATCACATCACCCATGAAGTCCTGCGGCACAAGCACTTCCACTTTCATGACGGGCTCAAGCAGAACCGGGCTGGCTTTTTTGCAGGCGCCCTCAAAGGCGATTGACCCGGCGATCTTAAAGGCCATTTCGTTTGAGTCAACTTCATGAAAGGAACCGTCCAACAATGTGACTCGAATATCCCGCATTGAATACCCGGCCATCACACCCGACTCCATGCGCTCCTTGACGCCTTTTTCCACCGCCGGAATATATTCGCGCGGAATCGAGCCTCCCACAATCTTGCTCACAAATTCCAGACCCACGCCGGGCTCGGAAGGCTCAACGCGTAACTCAACGTGCCCATACTGTCCACGGCCGCCGGATTGCTTGATATATTTCCCTTCGGCCTCGGCTTTCTTGCGAATCGTTTCGCGATAGGCGACTTCAGGCTTCCCCACGTTTGCCTGAACCTTAAATTCCCGGACCAGACGATCAACGATAATTTCCAAGTGCAATTCGCCCATGCCGGAAATGATCGTTTGACCGGTCTCCTCATCGTTTCGCACATGAAAGGAAGGGTCTTCCTGGGCCAGTTTGTCCAACGAAAAACCGAGCTTCTCTAAATCCTGTTTGGTCTTTGGCTCCACGGCCATGGAAATCACGGGCTCGGGAAACTTAATCACCTCCAGCATGATTTGCTGCTTCTCATCAACCAAACTGTCGCCGGTTCTCGCGTTCTTCATGCCGACCGCAGCCGCGATATCGCCGGAATAGACGGCGCCAATATCTTCGCGCTTGTTCGCGTGCATTTTGAGGAGACGCCCGATCCGTTCCCGTCTCTCCTGCGTGACATTGTAGATATACGATCCCGTTTTCAGCATCCCGGAATACACACGGAAATACGTGAGCTGCCCGGCAAAGGGATCAGTCATGATCTTAAAAGCCAGAGCCGAAAAAGGCTCTTCGTCGCCAGCCTTACGGGTCACGATCTTGCCGCTCACCGGATCCACCCCTTCCACGTCCGGCACATCCATCGGCGACGGCAGAAAATCCACCACGGCGTCCAGCAGGGGCTGCACGCCTTTATTCTTAAAAGCCGAACCACAGAAGATCGGCGTGATTTTCATTTGATTGGTCCCGACGCGCACCGCGCGCTTGATTTCGTCCGACTGCAGAGGATCGCCATTCAGATAGTGTTCAAGGAGAACCTCATCAAATTCGGCAACGGCTTCCAGCAGCTTGTCACGATACGTTTGCGCCATGGGCAACAGATCGGATGAAATGTCCTCGACCGCAAAACTCGCGCCCAACGCTTCATCATCAAAGACATAGGATTTCATCAAGACCAGATCAATGACGCCCCGAAAATCCGCCTCTTTGCCAATGGGCAATTGCACCGCGACCGGCGTAGCCCCCAGTCGGTCCGCAATGCTCTGCATACTCCCCACAAAGTCGGCGCCCAACCGATCCATTTTATTCAGAAAGGCAATGCGGGGGACACGATATTTATCGGCCTGACGCCACACGGTTTCTGATTGCGGTTCAACCCCCTGCACTGAATCAAACACGGCGACCGCCCCGTCCAGCACGCGCAGGGACCGCTCAACCTCAACCGTGAAATCCACATGCCCCGGTGTATCAATGATATTAATGCGATGGTTTTTCCAGAAACAGGTCGTCGCCGCCGACGTAATGGTAATCCCCCGCTCCCGCTCCTGCTCCATCCAATCCATTTGCGCCGCACCTTCATGCACTTCACCCATGCGGTGAGAGACACCGGTGTAAAACAGAATGCGCTCGGTCGTTGTCGTTTTCCCGGCATCAATATGGGCCATGATGCCGATATTCCGAGTCTGCTCCAGTGGATATTCTCTCACCCTCACTCCTCTTCACACAAAAACGCCGCAACAACCCCCCGCTCAATCTGCCGACAGATCAAGCAACACGCGCACCGGCATCTGGAGGTGATGCGACGACAACAAGAAAAAAACCGTTACCAACGGTAATGCGCAAACGCACGATTGGCCTCGGCCATTCTGTGCGTCTCATCTCGTTTCTTGACCGCAGACCCCGTATTATTCGCCGCATCAAGCAACTCGGAAGCAAGCTTTTCCTGCATACTCTTCCCAGTGCGCGACAAAGCGCTTTGTTTCATCCATCGAAAGGCCAGGGCCACCTGTCTCACAGACCGGACTTCAACAGGGACCTGGTACGACGCACCACCCACCCGTCTGGATTTCACTTCCACCGAGGGCTTGACGTTGCCAAGGGCGGCATGAAAGACCTGCAAGGGGTCGCCGCCGGTTTTACTCCGAATCATGTCAAACGCCCCGTAACACACGCGCTGGGCTGTGTTCTTTTTCCCTTTCGTCATCAGAATATTAATAAACTTCGCCAGCAGTTGATCCCGATATTTGGAATCAGCCACAGGCGTTCGCATGACGGCATTTTTTCCACGCGACATCGTTTACACCAGTACAATCACAACGCGTTATTTCGGCCGATTGGCCCCATACTTTGACCGACTCTGTTTTCTGTTGGCCACGCCAACGGCGTCAAGGGCTCCCCGGATTAAATGATACCGCACGCCGGGCAAGTCCTTCACGCGACCACCACGTACCAGCACAATGGAATGCTCCTGCAAATTATGCCCCATGCCCGGGATATACGTTGTCACCTCAACGCCCGTGGTCAAACGAACGCGAGCCACTTTACGCAACGCCGAGTTCGGTTTTTTCGGGGTCGTGGTGTACACGCGCAAACAGACCCCGCGCCGTTGCGGACAACGGTTGAGCGCCGGACTTTTACTTTTGGCCTTCGGCGCCTTGCGCCCTTTTCTCACAAGTTGATTGACTGTTGGCATAATCCCAATTTTTCCCGACAGATTTTCCGTTGAACAAACATTCTCTAGGCAAGACGTGGATTGTACTGACCTGACACTGTTACTGTCAAGGTGGTAACTCCCTGACCGCACACCAGCCCCTTCATGCCGTGGATTGCGTCTGCAGGGTCTGATCCTGCACCACCTCTCCTCCATCGGCCCCATCACCCGGTCTGGACTCAAGCACGGCGGCATCAGCCATCGGCACAAAGGTCTCTCGGTAGCGGGAAAAGCCGGTGCCGGCCGGGATCAGACGTCCCACAATGACGTTTTCCTTGAGCCCTCTCAAGTGGTCAACCTTCCCGTTGATGGCCGCCTCGGTGAGCACCCGCGTCGTTTCCTGGAAGGACGCGCCCGAAATAAAGCTGTCCGTGCTCAATGACGCTTTGGTGATACCCAACAACATCACCTTGCCGGTCGCGCGCTTCCCGCCTTCGGCCTGAACCCGCTGATTTTCATCTTCAAACTCAAATTTTCCGACCTGGGCTCCCGGCAAAAAGTTGGTGTTTCCGGGGTCTTCAACGTGGATCTTTTTCAACATCTGTCTCGCAATAATCTCAATATGCTTGTCGTTCACAGACACCCCCTGCAGCCGATACACCTCCTGCACCTGATTGACCAGATATCGCTGCAATTCCCTGGGTCCCTTCACATCCAGAATGTCATGGGGATTGGCCGAGCCGTCCATTAAACGATCGCCGGCGCCCACCCATTCCCCTTCCTGCACGCTGACGTGTTTGCCGCGCGCAATGGAGTATTCCTTTCGCAGGCCGTTTTTCATTCGGTGTTCGCGCACAAGATCCACCCGTTGCTGTTTTTTGGTTAATTTTTCTTCCAGCTCCTGCGGCGAGAGACCGGTGTCCTCCATGTCTCCCATTTTGTTATCCACGATCACCTTCCGCATGCCTTTCTCAAATCCGCCAAACGACACCTCGCCGTCAATTTCGCTGATCACCGCCTGCTCCTTGGGTTTTCTCGCCTCAAACAATTCCGCCACCCTCGGCAGCCCGCCGGTAATATCCTTGGTCTTGGTGGTTTCCCTGGGAATTTTCGCCAGCACATCCCCTGGATGCACCACACCTTTCTTTTCCAGGCTGTAATCCCCGGTTTCAAAAATATGCGCGCCCACGGGCAGATCGTATCGAGCCGCGGTTTTGCCGCCGGTGTCCTTGATGGAAATTCTTGGACGCAGCGTCGTGCCGGATTGTTCAATAATCACCTTGCGCGACAGGCCGGTGATTTCATCAACCTCTTCTTTCATCGTGACACCGTTCGTAATATCGCCATAGGCAATTTTACCACCCACTTCAGTCAGAATGGTCAACGAATAGGGATCCCATTCCACAAGTTTCTGCCCCACCGTGACCTCTTTGCCGTCTTTCACTTTAATTTTCGCTCCATAGACCACCATGTATTTTTCCCGCTCTCGCCCGGAATCGTCATAGACGGCAATCTTCGCGTTGCGATTCATCACCACCCAGTCGCCCTGCTTGTTCTTCACCGCTATCCGGCTGTTATGCACATCGACATTTTTCTTGGCGTCAAAACTCAAGTACTTCAGCACCCCGTCATGCCGGGACTCAACCACGCTTTGTTCCGCCACTTTGCTGGCTGTCCCGCCGATATGGAAGGTCCGCATGGTGAGCTGCGTCCCGGGCTCGCCGATGGATTGCGCCGCGATCACCCCAACGGGCTCACCCAGTTCAACCAGCTTGCCTCTGGCCAAATCACGGCCATAGCACTTCACGCACACCCCCCAACGCGCCTGACAGGTCAACGTTGAGCGAATGCGGACATGGTCAATGCCCGCTTCAACCACCGCTTTCACGCGCGTTTCATCCAACTCGTCATTCGCGGACACCACCACGGTACGGTTCACCGGGTCCAGAATGTCGTCGGCGGCGATACGACCCAGAATACGTTCTTCAAGAGGCTGAATCACTTCCCCGCCCTCCACCAGGGCCGACACATCAATCCCGTCTGCCGTCTGACAATCATCCACGCTCACAATGACGTCCTGCGCAATATCCACGAGTCGTCTCGTGAGATACCCGGAATTCGCGGTTTTCAGCGCCGTGTCCGCCAACCCCTTGCGCGCGCCGTGTGTCGAGATAAAATACTGGAGGACCGTCAGGCCTTCACGGAAGTTCGCCGTGATGGGCGTTTCAATAATTTCACCGGATGGCTTGGCCATCAATCCCCGCATGCCGCCCAACTGCCGAATTTGCTGTGAACTCCCCCTGGCTCCGGAATCGGCCATCATAAAGATGGGATTCAGGGTATCCTGCGGGCCCTGGCCGCCGCCGGCTTGAATTTCTTTCATCATCTCATTGGCGATCCGTTCACTCACATGGGCCCAGATATCAATGACCTTGTTGTAGCGCTCGCCGTTCGTAATCAGCCCCTCGCCATATTGCCGCTCCACCTCGGACACGTCCTTACGCGCACGCCCCAGCAGCATTTCTTTTTTGGTCGGAATATGCATGTTGTCAATGCAGATGGAGACCCCGGCCTTGGTGGCATAGTAAAAGCCCAGTTCTTTCAGCTTATCGAGCATCTTGACGGTGTCGTGCAAGCCGGCTTCCCGATAGACCGTATCAAGCAGCCGGGTCATTTCTTTTTTGGTCATGACGCGATTGACGTGCGCGAAGTCGAGGGAAGCCGGAAGAATTTCCCCAAACAACACCCGACCCACCGTCGTGTCCGTTAAGGTCCCGTGAATGCGCACGCGGACTTTGGCCTGTTCATCCAGCTGACCCGCGTCATACGCAATGCGCACTTCCTCGGGAGAATAGAGAATTTTCCCTTCCCCCATGGCTCCCGGTCGTTCCTGCGTCAACCAGTAACACCCCAGGACCATATCTTGAGAAGGAATCGCGAGCGGCCGACCATTCGCCGGCGACAGCACGTTATTGATGGACATCATCAGAACCCGGGCTTCGATCTGCGCTTCCACCGAGAGCGGAACATGCACCGCCATCTGGTCGCCGTCGAAATCCGCGTTAAACGCCGCACAGACCAGGGGATGCAGACGAATGGCCTTGCCTTCGATCAGCACGGGATCAAACGCCTGCATCCCCAGGCGATGCAGCGTGGGCGCACGATTCAGAATCACCGGGTGTTCTCGAATGACTTCGTCCAGCACGTCCCAGACTTCGGGCCGCTCTTTTTCCACAAGGCGTTTCGCGCTTTTAATGGTGGTCGCCGCGCCACGCATTTCCAGCTTATGAAAGATAAACGGCTTGAAAAGCTCCAACGCCATTTTCTTGGGCAACCCGCATTGATTCAATTTCAGTTCAGGCCCCACCACAATCACCGAACGACCCGAATAGTCCACCCGTTTCCCCAGCAGGTTTTGACGGAACCGACCCTGCTTGCCTTTGAGCATATCGCTCAGGGACTTCAACGGTCGCTTATTCGCGCCGCGAATGGTCCGTCCCCTTCGGCCATTGTCAAAAAGCGCGTCCACGGCTTCCTGCAACATGCGCATTTCATTGCGAATAATCACACCGGGCGCCTTGAGCTCCAACAACCGTTTCAGCCGGTTGTTGCGATTGATCACCCGACGATAGAGATCGTTCAAGTCCGACGTGGCAAACCGTCCGCCATCCAACGGCACGAGCGGCCGCAGTTCAGGCGGAAGCACCGGAATGACGTCCAGAATCATCCATTCCGGTTTATTGCCCGACTTATAAAAGGCCTCAATCACTTTCAGCCGCTTGGTGTTTTTCTTGTTCAGGGTCACAGACGCTGTGGCCTGCACCTTGTTATGGCGGTCCTCCCACAGGGATTCAATATCAACCTGTTTCAGCAATTCACGAATGGCTTCCGCGCCAATGCCGACCCGAAACGACTGCGGGCCGTATTCATTCACGCATTCGCGGTATTTTTCTTCCGTGAGCAATTCCCGATTTTTGAGCCGCGTGTCCATGGGATCAAGCACCACGTACGCCTCAAAATAGAGGACCCGTTCCAATTGCTTGAGACTCATCTCCAGCAAAATCCCGATCCGACTCGGCACTCCTTTCAAAAACCAGATATGAGCGACGGGGGCAACCAGCTCAATGTGCCCCATCCGCTCCCGACGCACCTTAGATTGAATGACTTCGACCCCGCATTTATCGCACACAATCCCACGGTGTTTCATCCGCTTGTATTTCCCGCAATTGCACTCCCAATCCTTGGTCGGGCCAAAAATCTTCGCGCAAAACAACCCGTCTTTTTCCGGCTTGAATGACCGATAATTGATGGTTTCGGGTTTTTTGACTTCCCCATACGACCACGACCGAATTTTCTCCTGTGACGCAATGCGAATACACATGGCGTCAAAGGAGACGGCATCGCGCGGCTTGTCAAACACAGCATAGATGCTTTCCAAGGCCCTACCCCCTTTTCAGAAACTCACACACTTGAGATCGCGAATCGTCAGCGAAGGCATTACTCGGCTGATTTCATCAACTCAACGTCCAAGCCCAGGCTCTGCAACTCTTTCACCAACACGTTAAACGACTCCGGCAACCCCGGCTCCAGGAAATTTTCGCCCTTCACAATCGCTTCATACATTCTTGATCGTCCAGGCACGTCATCCGACTTGACGGTTAAAAACTCCTGCAGCGTGGAGGCCGCACCATAGGCCTGGAGAGCCCAGACTTCCATTTCGCCCAACCGCTGCCCGCCGAATTGGGCTTTGCCGCCCAGCGGCTGCTGCGTCACCAGTGAATACGGGCCAATGGACCGGGCATGGATCTTGTCGTCAACCAGATGGTGCAACTTCATCATATACACGTAGCCAACCGTCACCGGACTTTTAAACGGCTCGCCGGTGCGCCCGTCACACACCATGGATTGTCCGTTCTCCGGCAACCCCGCTTTCTTCAATAAGGCTTTAATCTCCGTCTCCGTCGCCCCATCAAACACGGGACTGGCGGCATAGATGCCCAGGGCCTTGGCGGCCCATCCCAAATGGGTTTCCAGAATTTGCCCCACGTTCATCCGTGAGGGCACGCCAAGGGGATTGAGCACAATCTCAATGGGCGTGCCGTCCGGCAAATAGGGCATATCTTCTTCGGGAAGAATCCTCGACACCACGCCCTTGTTGCCGTGCCGTCCCGCCATCTTGTCCCCGACGGCAATTTTCCGCTTAATGGCGAGATAGACTTTCACCAGTTTAATGACGCCCGGCGGCAACTCATCCCCGCGACGCAGTCGCCCGACCTTTTCGTCGTAGAAGGTTTGCAGACTCTCAATGTGATCCTTGGCCACGCGTTCAATCTCGTCGAGCTTTTTTTGCTCGTCCGTGTCGCCCAACATCACGCGCCGCAACGTATCGTCGGGCAGTTTCTTCAGGACATCCGCGGAGATTTTTCCTTTTTTCTTCAAAAGCACTTCCCCGCCTTCAGGATCCATCAGGTCACGACCGATCGTTTGCCCGAGCAGCAATTTCCGGATTTTTTTATTACGCTCCTCTTCAATCAGGCGAAGCTCATCCTGATAATTCCGTTCAATGGTCACGCGATCCTGGGATTCAATATTTTTCGACCGTTCATCCTTGTCAATCCCTTTTCGGGAGAAAATTTTCACATCCACCACCACCCCTTCAATGCCCGGGGGGACCTGCAGGGACGTGTCTTTGACATCACCCGCTTTTTCTCCAAAAATCGCGCGCAACAATTTCTCTTCAGGCGTCAATTGGGTTTCCCCCTTGGGAGTCACTTTACCCACCAGAATGTCTCCGGCCTTCACCTCGGCGCCAATGCGAATGATGCCGCTTTCATCAAGGTTGCGCAGGGCCTCTTCGCCCAGATTGGGAATGTCGCGGGTAATCTCTTCCTTGCCCAGTTTCGTGTCGCGGGCTTCCACCTCAAACTCTTCAATGTGGATAGACGTAAAGGTGTCTTCGCGAACCAGCCGCTCGCTCAACAAAATCGCGTCTTCAAAATTGTATCCCCCCCAGGGCATAAAGCCGACCAGGACGTTTTTGCCTAATGCCAACTCCCCGCGATCAATACCCGGGCCATCCGCCAACACCTGCCCTTTCTTCACGGTCTGTCCAACTTTCACGATAGGCGTCTGGGTCACACACGTATTTTGATTGGTGCGTTGAAACTTCACCAGATCATACGTATCCCAGAATCGTCCGGTTTTCTTTGTGCCGTCTTCCCGTTTGTCCGGCTCGGTTCGGATCACAATCCGTCGGGCATCCACACTTTCCACGATCCCATCGCACCGGGCCTGTTCAACGTACCCGGAATCGCGCGCAACAACAGATTCCATGCCGGTGCCGACCAACGGCGCCTCGCTCTGAATGATCGGCACAGCCTGACGCTGCATATTTGACCCCATCAACGCACGGTTGGCGTCGTCATGCTCAAGAAAGGGGATCAACGCCGTGGCAACACTGACGACCTGTTTCGGAGAGACATCCACGTACTGCACCTTGTCCGGCGTGGTGGTTTTAAACTCTCCAGCTTCACGCACCGTCACCGAGTCCGCGACCAGACGGCCGCTCGCATCCACTTGTGAATTGGCCTGGGCAATGATGTACCGTTCGCCTTCCAGCGGAGACAGAAATTCGACATCCTGGGTCACGCGGCCATCACGGACTTTGCGAAAAGGGGCTTCAATAAACCCAAATTCGTTAATACGCGCATAGGTGGCCAGCGAGGTAATGAGCCCGATATTCGGCCCTTCAGGAGTTTCAATCGGGCAAATACGGCTGTAGTGCGAGGGATGCACGTCCCGGACTTCAAAGCCCGCACGCTCACGGGTCAGCCCGCCGGGTCCCAGCGCGGACAGCCTCCGCTTGTGCGTGATTTCCGCCAGGGGGTTCGTTTGATCCATGAACTGCGACAACTGGCTGCCGGCAAAGAATTCTTTGATGGCCGCCACAATGGGCTTGGCGTTCAACAAATCGTGCGGCAACACCGTCTCCATATCAAGCAAATTCATCCGCTCCTTAATGCTGCGCTCCATGCGCGCCAACCCCACGCGAATCTGATTCTCGAGTAATTCTCCAACAGTCCGCACGCGACGATTGCCCAAATGATCAATGTCATCCACATCACCTTTGCCCATTTTCAAGTCAACCAGGGTGCGGACGACTTCCACCACGTCTTGCGCCGTCAGTACACGATTTTCAAGGAGATGATCCAAGGAAAAACGGCTGTTGATTTTCAGCCGTCCGACCGGAGACAAATCGTACCGCTTGGGATTTAAAAACAGGTTTTCAAACAACAGCCGGGCCGAATCGACAGACGGCATCTCTCCAGGCCGAAGGCGTTTATAGATTTCCACCCACGCTTCCTGCGGAGAATTCGTCCGTTCGGCGTCCAGCGTGTCTAAAATAACGGGCGTGACGCCACTGTCCAGGTACGTCACCTTGAAACTCTTGTGTTTGATGTTTGCAAGCCGTTCCACCATGGCGATGGTCATCAACCGTTGATTTTTCCCCACCAGCACATCTCCGCTCGCCGGGTCACGGATTTCCGTCAAGACCGCTCGTCCCACCAGCGTTTCAGGCTTCACGGGCATCTCCTTCACGCCGGCGGCCCGAATTTTTGCGATGAGCGCTTTGGTGAGCTTCGCCCCTTCCCGCACAATCGTGACCTTGCCGCCCTTCTCAAACACTTCGACGGACGCGCGCAAGCCGCTGTGCAGGTCGGGATCCAGCTTCCGCATCAGCCTGCCATCCGACACCCGAATTTCCTCAATGGCATAATAGGTTTTCAGGATGTCATCCGTGGACAACCCAAACGCCTTCAACAGAATCATCGCGGGCATTTTTCGGCGACGATCAATACGGACATACAACACATCGCGAGCATCAAATTCAAAATCCAGCCATGATCCGCGATAGGGAATGATGCGCGCGGAAAACAACACTTTCCCGCTGGAATGGGTGCGCCCTTTGTCATGACTGAACGACGCACCGGGCGAGCGGTGCAACTGACTCACCACCACCCGTTCCGTGCCGTTCACAATAAAAGTCCCCCGGTCCGTCATCAGCGGCAGCTCGCCCACGTAGACTTCCTGCTCGCGCACGTCGAGCACCTTCTTGGTCTTCGCGCCTTTTTCCTGCGCGTCAAACACCACCAGTCGGATGCGCAATTTTAACGGAGCGGCATACGTCATCCCCTGCTCCAGACATTCCCGCATGTCGTATTTGGGCGTTCCCAGCGAATAACTGGAAAACTCAAGAATGGCGGAACTGTTGAAATCCGCAATCGGAAAGACGCTCATGAGCGCGGCCTGCAGACCCTTGTCCGCGCGACGCTCGGCGTTGGCATCCTTTTGCAAAAACACCTCGTAGGAACCTTTTTGAATTTCGACGAGGTCGGGAACATCAATCGTCGACTGAATTTTCGAAAAATCAGTCCGCGTGATGATTCCCGGCAATGGAGGTTGAGGCATATTCAGCTCCTTACACAGCTAATCTTGTGAGGCAACCCGCCCTGGGCTACTACGAGTACGAGACCGTCTCCATCCCGGCGCTACTTGACTTCAACGGTGGCTCCCACATCCGTGAGTTTTTTCTTGATCGCGTCCACCTCGTCTTTGGCCACGCCTTCCTTGACCGGTTTGGGAGCGCCTTCCACCAAATCTTTGGCCTCCTTTAACCCCAATGCGGTGATTTCACGCACCACTTTAATGACCTGGATTTTCTTGTCGGCCGGTGCGCTGACCAGCACCACGTCAAACTCGTCTTTTTCTTCAGCCACCGCGGCTGGCGCCCCGGCACCCGGCGCCGCTGCCATCATCGGCACGGCCGCGGTCACGCCAAATTTTTCTTCAAATCCCTTCACCAATTCGGACAATTCCAACACCGTCATGTTTTCAACGGCCCCCAAAATGTCCTCTTTTGAGAATTTCGCTCCTGTGGCAGCCATGTCTCCTTCTCCTTTCTTGTTTGCTTGCATCGCAACCAGCACAGCTAGAAAATCACGCATCACGGCCTGCAGCACGCCGACCCATCCCCGAAGGGGGCCTTCCATGGCCGACAACACACACGACAGCATCACCTCTTTTGAAGGCAACGCCGCCGCCGCCATCAATTGCGCAGGCTCAAGCGTTTTGCCCTCCATGACTCCGCCCCGCCAGATAATGTTTTCATCGCATTTTTCGTTCTGAATAAAATCCCGCAACAGTTTGGCGGGCAGCACCGGATCGTCATAGCCGATCACCACGGCAACCTGTCCCTTGAACAACGACGCGACAGACCCTAACGCAGTCCCCTCGGTGGCCCGCACCGCCAGGGAATTCTTGACGACCTTCCACTCTGCCTGCGCGTCGCGCAGTTGATGTCGCAACGGGGTCACCTGATTCACCGACACACCCCCACACTCCGTAATGACGACCAGCCTTGCCCTGGCAAACTTCTCATGCAAAGCGGCCACCGCCGCGACTTTTTGTTCTTTTTTCATTCCCGGCTCCTTCTCACACCACGACTCATCAACCAAATTGTCGGGCAATGGACGCACATTCCAGCGGAATACCGGGCCCCATGGTACTCGACATGGTCGCTCCCTTGAGATACTTTCCCTTGCTGGAGGACGGCTTGGCCTTCACCACCGCCCCAAAGACCGCCTGCGCATTGTCGGCAATCTGCGATCCGGCAAACGACGCTTTACCAATGGGGACATGGACCAGGCCCGCCTTGTCGACTTTGTACTCAATCCGACCCATCCGGATTTCCCTGATTGCCTTCCCCACATCAAACGTCACGGTGCCCGTTTTGGGGTTGGGCATCAGGCCTCGCGGCCCCAGCACTTTGCCTAATTTGCCCACTGACGCCATCAGGTCCGGTGTGGAGATGGCCTGATCAAAATCCAGCCACCCACCTTTAATTTTTTCCAGCAGGTCATCGGCCCCCACGACATCGGCCCCCGCCTGACGGGCTTCCTGCTCTTTTTCGCCTCTGGCAAACACCACAATTTTGACGGTTTTCCCCGTGCCATGCGGCAAGACCGTCGTCCCGCGCACCATTTGGTCGGCCCGCTTGGGGTCGACCCCCAGTCGAATAACCAAATCCACGGTCTCATCAAATTTGGCATAGGCCGTCTGCTTCACTAATTCACTCGCCTCCTGAAGGCCGTACAGGTTCGCCTCAACTTTTGCCATTGCGTTCCGTAATTGCTTTCCCACGACACTCACTCCTCTGTGCACCCTCGCCAACCCAGTCTAGTCGGCAATGGTGATTCCCATACTCCGTGCGGTACCTTCAAGGCTCTGCATCGCACCTTCCAGCGTCACCGCGTTTAAATCTTCAAATTTCTGCCGGGAGATTTCCTGCAATTGCGCACGGGAAATCTGGCCAACCTTATCCCTCTGCGGCACGCCGGAACCCTTAATAATTCCCGCAGCCTTCTTTAAGAGGTCGGACGCCGGAGGGGTCTTCGTGATAAAGGTAAAACTCCGGTCTTTATAGACGGTAATGACAACGGGAATGACGCTCCCTTCCTGCTTCTGCGTCTTCGCGTTAAACTGTTTGCAAAAATCCATGATGTTCAAACCATGCTGGCCCAACGAAGGGCCCACCGGCGGAGCGGGATTCGCCTTCCCCGCAGGAATCTGCAATTTGATGTGTGTGACGACCTCCTTTGCCATCGCTCAATCCTTTTGTTGTCAGACGATTAACAATTGCGCCGCATCAACGCGCATCAACACGGCAACGACGGGTTCCACCGTCACCGGCGAACCTACCCGTGTTCAATCTGCATAAAGGCCAATTCCACCGGCGTCGCACGGCCCAGGATGCTGACCAGAACCTTGACCCGTTTGTGGTCGTCGTCCACCTCGTCAATCACGCCGTTAAAGCCCATAAAGGGCCCATCAACGATCCGCACGTTATTGCCTTTTGCAAAAATCACCCGCTCCCGCGGAGCGGCAACCCCCGCTTCGATTTGCTTCAGAAACGAATCGGCTTCCTCCTGCGGCAGGGGCATGGGCTTTGTCCCGCCGCCGCCGATAAAGCCCGTCACCTTGGGCGTCTCCTTGATCATAATCAACGTTTCATCTTTGAGCGGGTTCTCCAACTCCACCAGCACGTACCCCGGGAAAAATTTTCGTTTTGACGCGCGACGTTTGCCGTCCTTGATTTCAATCACGTCTTCCGTGGGGACCAGGACCTGCCCGAACTCCTTCTGAAGTCCCATCTGCGTGGCGCGCTCCGCCAGCGAGGTCCGCACGCGGCCCTCATAGCCCGCATAAGTGTGAATTACGTACCAGTTTTTCGCCATAGACCGTGCCCGCCACCCATCAAAGGATTTGCTTCACCAGCCACACCAACACAGAATCAATGAACGAGAGGTACAACGACATAATGACACACAACACGACCACCACCGACGCCGAGCCAAGGGTTTCATCACGCGTCGGATAGGAAACCTTCTTCAGCTCCCCTTTAACCTCGGCGAGGAATTCCGAAATTTTCCGCCACAATGTTTTCATCACGCTTGCCTTCGTATGCGACTGTTCACTCGTGGAGTGGCAGGGGCACCAGGATTCGAACCCGGACCTTCGGTTTTGGAGACCGACATGCTAGCCGTTGACACTATGCCCCTGTGAAACCCGCATCAGGAGACATCCCTATTTCACTTCTTTATGGGGAATATGCTTCCGGCAAAACCGGCAATACTTTTTCAATTCCAGACGATCCGGATCATTCTTTTTATTCTTCATCGTCGAATAATTCCGCCTCTTGCATTCTCCGCAGGCTAAAGAAATAATGGCGCGCATCGCTCCTCCTCTAGGCGAGAATATCGGTCACCACGCCGGCACCGACCGTCCGCCCCCCTTCCCGCACCGCAAACCGCAGGCCCTGTTCCATCGCAATCGGCGCAATCAATTCCCCCGTGAAGGTCGTATTGTCCCCCGGCATCACCATCTCCACCCCCGCCTCCAGGTGCACCACCCCCGTCACGTCCGTCGTCCGACAGTAAAATTGCGGCCGGTACCCGTTGAAAAACGGCGTGTGCCGCCCCCCCTCTTCTTTCGTCAACACATATACTTCCGCTTTGAACTTCGTATGCGGCGTGATGCTCTTCGGCTTCGCCAGCACCATCCCCCGCTCCACGTCTTCTTTCTTCGTCCCCCGCAATAACGCCCCAATGTTATCGCCCGCCTGCCCCTCGTCCAGCACTTTCCGAAACATCTCCACGCCCGTGACCACCGTCTGCTGCGTCGCCCCCAACCCCACAATCTCAATCTCGTCGCCCACCTTGACCTGCCCCCGCTCCACCCGCCCCGTCACCACCGTCCCCCGCCCACTGATGGTGAACACGTCTTCAATCGGCATGAGAAAAGGCTTCGCCATCGCCCGCTCCGGCGTCGGAATGTAGGTGTCAATGGCCTCCAGCAACTTCGTGATGGACGGCACCCCCAGCGGACTCTCGTCGCCCTCCAACGCTTTCGTCGCCGACCCCACAATGATCGGGATCTCCTCGCCGGGAAACTGGTACTTGGTGAGCAATTCCCGCACTTCCAACTCCACCAGCTCCAGCAATTCCGGATCATCCACTTTGTCCGCCTTGTTGAGAAACACCACCATGTACGGCACCCCCACTTGCCGGGCTAACAGAATATGTTCCCGGGTCTGCGGCATGGGCCCGTCCGAAGCGGACACAACCAAAATCGCCCCGTCCATCTGCGCCGCCCCCGTGATCATGTTCTTGACGTAGTCGGCATGCCCCGGACAGTCCACGTGCGCGTAGTGCCGATTGGCCGTCTCGTATTCCACGTGCGAAATGGCAATGGTGACAATCTTCGTCGGATCCCGCCGCCCCTGGGATTCACTCGCTTTGGCCACCTCGTCATAACTGATGTACTGCGCCATCCCCTGCGCCCCCATCACCTTCGTCAACGCCGACGTCAGCGTCGTCTTCCCATGATCCACGTGCCCAATCGTCCCCACGTTCACATGCGGCTTCTTGCGATTAAATTTCGCCTTCCCCATCTGCCCCTCCTCAACAATTCCGATTCCGCTCCAGAGGGAACCTCACGTTCCCAATCATCAACAGGCCGCCTTGACCATAAAGTGCAGTGACAATGCCTTGAGAGAATGGAGCCCACGACGCGAATCGAACGCGTGACCTCGTCCTTACCAAGGACGTGCTCTGCCAACTGAGCTACGTGGGCCTCAAGACGCAAACGGGAAACACGTGAAACGTTGCGGACACCCGGCTCATCGGCGTTGCACGTTGACCACGGCACACGTCACGTTTCACATCCCTGCCTTCATGCTCGGCACGCATGGAGCGGGCGACGGGATTTGAACCCGCGACAGCCAGCTTGGAAGGCTGGAACTCTACCACTGAGCTACGCCCGCCACGGTTTTCCAGTTGTTCCCAAGGGTTTCTCACTCCCTGTCTTGATAGCCAGCTTATGACGTCACAGGCGATGTCGTGAATGTGTCTTCCGGTCATCCTGTGACGCTCAACCACGATTTCCAATTCCTATGGTGGGCAGGCAAGGATTCGAACCTTGGAAGCCGATGGCAGCAGATTTACAGTCTGCCCCCTTTGTCCACTCGGGTACCTGCCCGTAAATCAACATCATGCGCTGTGGCAGTGCTGCCCTCTCACTCACGACCACTCCTCAAACTCGCGGGACGCATGGACAAACCGGCTTCGCGCTTTGTTCCATGCCACGGGCAAGCGCCGCGCATCCTTCATGGCAGCACATCGGCCTCCCATGGTGTGATAACGCCCGCGCCACCCGCAAAAGAAAATCCGCCCCTTCCCGCCACCCATATCAGAGACAACACAACCTGCCGGACACGGCAGGACGGTTGGCAAGCTATCTGAAAATATGATACCCCGTGCCAGACTCACCTGCGACTTCCGTTCTGGCGGCAGGAGTCATAACGCCTGCAAAGTCTGCGTCATGTGTAAATGCCTTGAATGCACCGACCGCCCGGAACGCCATCGGGCCGAAGAAAGCGAAAGCAGAAATGCGAGCGCAAATACCTGAAGAGCGCGCCAGAATTTCAAGACGTCGATTTCTACAAACGAGTCATTATAAACTCATGGCATGAACCCGTCAAGGTCATGACGGTGAAGCGGGCGACTGCCCGACGGGGGGATGCGAGCGGGAGGGAACGGATGGTAAAAAATTCGTTTTTCAAGGGCTTGCGCGATTGTGTGGATTCTCCCGGTCGCGGCATCATAAGGGGCAATGCCGTCCTGCATCGTGGTTGGCAGGCCCCGCAAACGCTCCCCCGGCCTGGCGCTCGTGTCAGCCGCAGGCTCGCGGACGTCAATGCGAAAAGAACATCGTCCATGATTCGTCACATCGCATGGGCACTGATGGCCTGGCTGGTCATGGGGAACGGCCCCCTGGCGCTCGCGGCCCCCTCCGGACCTCCTGCCGGCCACCCGTCCGGCCTGGCCACGGTTTCAACGCCACATGGATTCACGATTTATTGTGAAATAGCCGATACGCCCGCCACACGAAGCATAGGACTCATGTATCGCACACACATGGCGCCTGATCGAGGAATGCTGTTTCTGTTTCCGGAAGCGGGTCATTGGACGTTCTGGATGAAAAACACCAAAATGCCGCTGGACATTTTATGGCTGGACCAGGACGGGAAAATTGTTCATCGCGCGGATCGCGTGCCCATTTGCGAACGGACCGACAACCTCTGTCCGCGCTACCGGCCCAACACGGCGGCGACGCAGGTGTTGGAACTTCGCGCAGGACAAGCCGACGCGCTCAACCTCACCCCGGGCACCCAACTCACCATTGCAATGCCAAAGTAGGGCATTCACGACTCCTGCCAACGACACACGCGTCTGGCTGAAATGACGCCGTCCACCTGCCCGACGGCTTTGAGCATTCGCTCAAGGTGCAGGGTATTGGAAATTTGAATCACAAAATCAAGGACGGCTGTTTGATCTTCTCCGATCATACTTTCCACTCGGCTGATGTTAGCGTGTGACGCGGAAATGGCCGACGACACGTTGGCCAGCATACCGGGGCGATCAACGGTGACCACGCACACCTTGACCGCATGATCGCCCTTCATCCGTGCATCCCATTCCACCTCAACCAGGCGATCCTTCTCATAGTCCATCGCCTCAAGGTTCGGACAGCGCCTCGCATGGATCGTCAGTCCGCGCCCCCGCGTGATATAGCCCAGGATGGGGTCGCCCGGCACCGGGTCGCAGCATTTTGCCAACGGCATCAGGACATCCTGCCCCCCCATCACCGACACCGCTTTGACGGATTGCTGCGGTGTCGCCGGCACCATGTACACGGCCTCGTCGCCCGCATGAGCCGGCGCTTCACCAGGCGACAGCATCCAATGCACCGCCTGCCCCGCGGACAGACGACCGTACCCCACCATCCGGGTCATCGCATCCATGGATTCATAGCCCCGCTCGGCGGCCAGGCGGGACCACTGATCAGAGGCGAACGATGCCACGGAGGGGAGATGATGCCGGCGACACTCGCGTTCCAATAAGCGATACCCCAAGGCCAGGCCCCGCTTTTGCTCTTCAACCTTTAAAAAATGTTTGATGTTTGTTTTCGCGCGGGACGTCCGCACAAATTTCAACCACGTTCGCTTCGGGCTTTGCGTCGGCGAAGTCAGAATTTCAACCGTATCGCCGCTGGCAAGCGGTTGACGAAGCGGCACAATCTTCCCCCGCACTTTCGCCCCGACGCAATGATCCCCCACCTCAGTATGGATCGCATAGGCAAAGTCCACCGAAGTCGCCCTCAAGGGCAATTCCTTGACGGCGCCCTTCGGCGTAAAGGCAAAGACCACATCATGAAAGACGTCCAGATGAAAAAGATCCCGTTTGACGGAATCCATGAACTGGTGATTATCGGAGAGGTCGCTCTGCCATTCGACGAATTCCCGGAGCCAGCCAAAGACCTTCGCGTCACGCCCAACGACCTTGCCCTGTTCTTTATAGCGCCAATGCGACGCCACGCCATATTCCGCCAGGCGGTGCATATCTTCCGTGCGTATCTGGAATTCCACATGATCACCCTGCGGCCCCAGCACCGTGGTATGCAGCGACTGGTAAAGATTGGCGCGCGGCGTGCCGATATAGTCCTTAAACCGCCCCTGCACCGACGGCCATAACGAATGCACCAGCCCGAGAATCATATAACAATGCATCCTGGTGTCGGTGATAATCCGGATGGCGGCCAGGTCATGCACCTCCTCAAACGGAATACCCTGGCGCTCCATTTTTTGATGGATGGAGTACAAATGTTTGGGCCGTCCCTCCACCTGGCAGGACAACTCCAACCCGGCCAGGGCATCCACCGTCGTCTGAATAATCGCCCGGACATACGCCTGTCGTTCTTCGTCCCGCGTCGCCACCCGAAGCTTCAACAGGGCATACGCATCCGGCTGGAGAGACTGGAAACACAAATCTTCAAGCTCCTGTTTCATCCAGCTCATGCCCAAACGACTCGCCAGGGGGGCGTAAATTTCCAGCGTTTCCTGGGCGACTTGTTTCTGCTTGCCCTCCGGCAAATGTTCCAACGTGCTCATGTTATGCAGACGGTCGGCCAGTTTGATAAACACCACCCGGATGTCATCGGCCATGGACAACAGCATCTTCCGAAAATTTTCCGCCTGTCGTTCTTCATACGTCCGGAAAGGAATTTGGCCGATTTTCGTGACACCTTCCACAAGGTGCGCCACCGCGTCGCCAAAATGCGCTTGCAGCTCCTCATGCGTCGCCACGGTATCTTCCAGCGTGTCATGCAGAAGCCCCGCCATAATGGCGGTCACATCAAGCTTGAGGAAATTCAAAATACCGGCGACCGCCAGGGGATGTTGCAGATAGGGTTCGCCGGAGCGGCGGGTTTGCCCTTCGTGGGCATGTGCTGAAAACGCATAGGCGCGACGAAGCAACGCTTCATCGGCATCAGGATGGTAGCTGCGCACCTGCCGAACCAGGTCGTCAATTTCCGTGATATGCGAGAGCGGCATCGGGGCCTTCCTTCACGGAACGCGCACGTCACACAGCCGCAGTTGAATGCGACGCATCCCTTTCCACGCATTCACCTCCGGGGTAAACACCGCGTCAATCCGACCGCGGCCCTCATCAATGGTTTTCGCGAATCCTCCCATCCGGAACCCGATACCGGACAAGGGCGCGGAGTCGCCCTGGCGAACGACCAGTTTCAGATGATCATCCCCGACAACGCGGTGTTCCAGCACCGACAGCCCCTGCCCCAGAAAGGTCGGTTCGGGGTTGCCCATCCCAAAGGGTTGCAGTTGATCCAATTCCTGGAGAAGGGACAGTCGCACGTCGGAAAGCGCAATCGCCGCATCCACGTCCAGACTGGCACCCGTGGCCGTCCCGGCCAGGCCCTCCGCAACATACGCACACAGGCGGCGTGTGAAACCGGAAAAGGCTTCCCGCCGCACCGTCAATCCGGCCGCCATCGCATGCCCGCCAAACGCCACCAGGTCCTGTCGGCAATGCTCCAGGGCATGACACATGTCAAACCCGGGCACGCTGCGGACCGACCCTTTGCCGAGACCCTCCCGATCAAACGCCACCACGACCGCGGGACGGTGATAGCGATCCACCAAACGCGCCGCCACAATGCCGATCACGCCACTATGCCACCCCTCGGCTCCCACCACAATCGCGGGCGACGATTCCCCGGCGTCCACCTGCCGCATCGCTGTGCGGGTGGTCTCCTGTTCAATCTGTCGGCGGCGGAGGTTCAATTCCTCCAGCATGCGCACAAGGCGCAACGCCGTGTGTTCAGAATCCGTCGTGAGCAATTGCACCCCAAGCCCGGCATGAGCCAGGCGTCCCGCCGCATTAAGACGCGGGGCAATCTGAAACCCCACGGTGCTCGCCGAACAGGCGCCGGTCAGGCCCAGGGATTGCGTCAGCACGCGAAGGCCGCACCGCGTCTCCCGCGACACCTGCGCCAGTCCATCCCTCACCAGCACGCGGTTTTCATCCCGAAGCGGGACCAGGTCGGCAATGGACGACAACGCCACCAGATCCCGAAAGGTTTCAACCGGCACATCGGCCGCGCCATATTTTTGCGCGTACGCCTCAACCACCTTGTAGGCCAACCCTCCGGAACACAGTCCCCGGAACGGATAGGTTGAATCCGGACGATACGGATTGATGAGCGCCAGCGCCGCCGGCCTGTCCGCCTGCAACTGATGATGATCGGTCACAATGACATCAAGACCCAAATCACGCGCCACGGCAATTTCCAGATGCGACGTGGTCCCGCAATCCGCCGTCAGCAGCAGGGACACGCCCTTCCCGGCCAGGGCGCGAATGGCGGCTTCGTGCAGACCATAGCCCTCGTCCTGGCGGTGGGGAATATAGCTTTCAGCACGGGCGCCGACACTGCGCCAGAACAGGAGATGCAGGCTGATGGCCGAGATGCCGTCAACGTCATAGTCTCCGTAAAAACAGATCCGCTCCCCCTGCCGGATGGCCAGGTGCAGACGATCAACGGCCCGTTCCATATCCGGCAATCCAAACGGGTCATGGGTCGCGCCGCCGGGGGACGCAAGCCAGACCCTGGCCTGTTCAGGATCGGCCATGCCTCTGCGGCACAACACCGTCGCCGTAATGGGCGAAACGGACAGCGTCCGCGTCAGCGCCTCCACCTGCGCCCGGTCAACGGACGGGACAACCCACTGTTTATGTTTTTGAAGCATCGCCTCACTCAACGAGACATCAGGGCGGAAGCACCGGACCAGACGTGAGCATAGGAACAGACCGGAAACGTGTCAAACCAATGGACCCGACGGACGGCCCGTCATTCAACATCACGTTGTTACGGAAAAACCGGCAGAGAAACGGGAACGGACAGCACCGAACCAAGGACGGCAACGGAGGAGTTACTCTCCCCCTTTTTGCACGTAATTCTTGACAAACTCGGCGGCATTTTCTTCCAGCACTTCATCAATCTCATCAACCAGTGCGTCCGTGTCCTCTTGCAGTTTCTTGCCGGCGTCAATGACTTGCGGATTGGGTTTCGCCGCCTGGTCGTCCCGAACCGAAGGCTGTTTGGTTGTGTCAGATTTCCGTTCCCGCTTTTCCATGTCCTCTCACCTCCCTGTGTGCAAGGAGAATCACGGCGCTTCCGCCAGTATCACGCAGAATAGCCCAGCCCCGTGAAGCGGTCAAGAGAACGCCCCGCCATCCTCACCATGTTCACGGGGATGAATGAACGGGGCTTCCTAAACAGGCGCCGCCACCGGCAGAACCCTCTCAAAAAAATGGGACGGTCAGACGGATCGGCTTGCGTGTTCTTTCATGTTCCGTCGCCGGTACAAGAACCCGCCCCAGGCGGCGAAAAACGGGAACAGGCCCAGGGCAAACGCGACAAGCACGCGGGGTGTTCCTGGACGACTTGTCACGGCGTCATATCGGACGAAACTGTTTCACCGCTCACGTCGGCAACGAAGGCGATTCGCAATTCCTTGTCCCGATGTTTCAGGATTAACGACGCCGTTTCCTCTGCGAGCGTTGCCGTTGTGCTTTCCGGGAGTTTCCACATCGCCCCCGTTGCGGGATCAATAATGAGCAGGCCAATCAATCCTCCAAAGAGGATATTGCCCACATACCATCCGTCAAGCCCGGATGCCACGGTTAAGGTTTGAGGAGAGTAGCCATCTTTCTGAAGGTCGACAGTGTAATTTTCTCCAGAAAAAAAGCCGGCACTCGCGTTTAAGGTCACTGTCGTTGGCGTTTTGCCTTTGTAGATTTCTTTTCCACTCTGGTTGCTTATTGTGATGGTTGCCCCGTCGGGGTGGGAGGAGATGGTAACAGGATATTGAGAGTTACTGACAATGCTCGCGCACGAAGTCGTCAGGATGAACAGGAACGAGGTAAGTAGAAACGCGATGGGGGAGGGGGGGGGGGGGGGGGGGGGGGGGGGGTAGAATGGATCGATAAATTTCTCATGAGAAGCCTCCTTGCAGATGGAATGAACAGACGGCGTGACGTGGTGTTACACAATCAGCGAAATGATCAGCAACGCCACAATGTTGATGACTTTAATCATCGGATTAATCGCCGGCCCTGCGGTATCTTTGAAGGGATCCCCCACCGTATCGCCCGTCACCGCCGCCTTGTGGGTGTCGGTCCCTTTGAGGCCCTGTTCCTCAATATATTTTTTGGCATTATCCCAGGCCCCGCCGCCGCTGGTCATGGTAATCGCCAGAAACAACCCCGTCACAATACTGCCCACCAGGACGCCGCCCAGCGCCGCCGGGCCCAATATCACGCCCACCAGAATAGGCGCCAGCACGGGGATCATGCCCGGCACCAGCATTTTTTGCAGAGCGGCCTGGGTCACGATATCCACACAGGTGCCATATTCCGGTTTGCCCGTGCCCTCCATAATGCCGGGAATCTCACGAAATTGCCGACGCACTTCTTCCACCACCAGGCCGCCGGCCTGACCCACCGCCTTCATGCACAACGCACTGAACATAAACGGCAGCATCCCGCCGAGGAACAACCCCACCAGGATAGAGGGATCGGACAACTCAAAGCGCAGGGTGGCATCTCCGGCCCGGGCCGCGCGCGCATATTCCGCAAACAACACCAACGCCGCCAACCCGGCGGACCCAATGGCATACCCCTTGGTGACGGCCTTCGTCGTATTGCCGACGGCATCAAGACCATCCGTGATCGTGCGAACATCCGCACCCAGGCGGGCCATTTCCGCAATCCCGCCCGCGTTATCGGTCACAGGGCCAAACGCATCAATCGCCACCACAATCCCCGCCATGGACAACATGGACACCGCGGCCACCGCCACCCCGTACAGCCCGGTCTCGCCGCCGCCGCAGATAGCAAAACTCGAAAGAATCGCCGCCGCAATCACAAGCACCGGCCATGTGGTGGACTGCATCCCCACGGCCAACCCCGCGATGATATTAGTCGCATGGCCGGTTTCACTGGCCTTCGCCACCTCTTTAACCGGCGCATAAGACGTGGCCGTGAAATAATCCGTGATAAACACAAGCGCCAGCGTCACCACAAGCCCCAGCAGCGCCGCGACAAAGTAACTACCCCCTCCAATACCCCCCACGCCATCCATCATCTGCATCGTCACCGGAAAAAACGCCACGGCGGCCAGCCCCCCACTGACGAACAGCCCTTTGTACAAGGCCGACATAACATTCCCGCCCTCACGAACCTTCACAAAAAATATCCCGGCAATCGTCGCAAACACCGTCAACCCCCCAAGCGCCAGGGGATACAGCAAAGGCGCCGTGGTTCCGGGGAACAAGCTCATCGCCAGCACCATCGCGGCCACGATCGTCACGACATACGTCTCAAACAGATCGGCCGCCATCCCCGCGCAATCCCCGACATTATCACCCACGTTATCCGCAATCACCGCAGGGTTGCGCGGATCGTCTTCCGGAATCCCGGCCTCAACTTTGCCGACGAGATCAGCGCCCACGTCGGCGGCCTTGGTATAAATGCCGCCCCCCACACGGGCAAACACCGAAATAAGACTGCCGCCGAACCCCAGGCTAATCAGAGCATGGACAGCTTTTTCCGGCCCCGCCACAGCGGAACCAATCGCATAAAAACCGGCCAGCGCCACAAGCCCCAACCCGATTAACAGCAGACCGGTAACCGCTCCGCCCTTAAAAGCCACCTGCAGCGCCGGGTCCAACCCGCGCGACGCCGCCTGCGCGGTTCGCACGTTGGCACGCACAGCAATAACCATCCCCACGTATCCGGCGGTGGCGGAAGCCGTGGCGCCCACGAGAAACCCCACCGCAGTCAACAATCCAAAATGCTCCGACCATATCCCGGCCAGCCACAAAATCAGAAACATGACGACGGCCACCATGCCGACAGCACGGTACTGGCGATTCAGATACGCGGACGCGCCCTCCTGAATCGCCAGCGCAATATCTTTCATCGCGTCGTTTCCGGCATCCTGCCGAAGCACCCAGAACATCAGATACACCCCGTAGGCAATACCCACGACGCCGGACACCAGTGCAAACAGGATCACCGCACTCTCGCTATTCACAGATTGCCCCTCCCCATCGGATCATGAAACGTTTCCCTGAAATGTTCGTGATAATCAATCAATCGCCAGGCAGGAATACCCCCGTGCCGGCCAGGAAACAAACGCCGTGCCGGATAGCCGAATCGCCGATCTCTCTGGGGGTGGATTGCCCGAACATCGCACGATAAAGCAGCGACTGAAGAAGCGGCATTCTACCGGGAGAGTCCTCAATGTTCAAGCACATTCCCGGAACAGCCCGACGACACCGCGTGGCCCCGTGCCGGATTTTCGCGGCCATACCGAACTCTCCGGTGAGATTGACCAGCCCGACGACACCACGTGGCCCCGTACCGGATTTCCACGGCCATGCCGAATGCGTTTCCCGCTCGCCATCCCCGGAGCATAGCCATCACCGAACAACCCGCATGACATCGGAACCAGAAAATCCGCAAGGCAGGCAGGGCCGAGCACGCCCACGGCACAGGCGTCATGGGCGCGCGAACCAGAAAATCCGCGAAGTGGGCAAGGCCGAGCCGCCCCGCGTTCTTCCCAGACCACGAACCGCCGCGGCCTTACGCGTCGTCGGCCACCTTGTGCAGAATCACGCCATTGCCTTCCGAATCAACAACAACCGCCATGCGGCAGACGGGAGTAGAAAACGGCTCGCGTTTCACCAGAATCCCTTTCGCGCGAAGCCGTTCAACGCACCCGTCCACGTCATCCACTTCAAAAGCCAGACAGCCGCCGGCCTCGGCGCTGGGCGTCACGCCCTCAATGTTTGTCGTAATCGCAAAACATCCGCCCGCCAGATCGTATTCATACCAGCAATCAAAAAAACTCCTGGACAGCGTCAACCCCAGGTCATCCTCATAAAACCGTCGCGCCCGCGCCAAATCCTTAACCGGATACATAGTAAACGCAATACCTTGAATCATGGCCGCCCACCTCCCAAACTAATCAAAGTCACCGCACCCGTACCCTGTTACCATAATCCCGCACGACCACGTAGAGACGCAACCAGCGGACTATCCCACCCGCCCTTTCTGCTCTCCCGCCTTCCCTTCATATCTCCCTCCTTCCGAGGGGGACTAAGGGGGGGCCTCTTTCCGTCGGAGGCCCTCCTTCCGTCATTCCCGTGCAAACGGGAATCCATCCGAAAATCCATCCGTCTATTAGTAGGCCAGACACCCGCCTTGCCATGCGAGGATGGATTCCCGCTTTCGCGGGAATGACAGAAGGAGCGGGAATGACGCCCGGCTCCCCTCCTTCATATCTCCCTCCTTCCGGGGAGACTAAGGGGGGGCCTCTTTCCGTCGGAGGCCCTCCTTCCGTCATTCCCGTGCAAACGGGAATCCATCCGAAAATGGTATTAACCGGGCACAGGGGTAACACTTGAAACCGGGCACCTTGGTAACAACTATGGTGGTACTTCACCCCATAGGAGAACAGCCATGCCCTGGAAACAAATGGATACCCTGACGCAAAGAGAAGACTTTATCCAAGACTGGCTCCGGCGCGGCTTTCCGATGCGTGGGCTGTGTGCGCGCTACGGGATTGCCCCCAAAACCGGCTACAAGTGGCTCCACCGCTTTCAGGGGCAAGGGATGAGCGGCTTGATGGATCACCCGCCGGTGCGCCAGCACCAAGCGCACCGGACCGCGCCGCCGGTGGTCAAGCAGATTCTGCACTATAAATATACCTATCCGTTTTGGGGCCCCCGGACCATCCACCTGGCCCTCCAGCACCATCCTCCCGGCGGCCCGGTGCCCGCGGTCAGTACCATCGGGGAAATTCTCAAGCAGCACGGCTTGGTCAAGGCCCGCAAACGAAGCCAGCGGACCCCGCCCCATGCGCATCCGCTGGCGCACGCGCGAGAGCCTAATGCGCTCTGGAGCGCCGATTTCAAGGGACAGTTCAAGCTGGGCAACGGGCAGTTCTGCTATCCCCTGACGGTGTTTGACAATTACAGTCGCTATTTATTGGCCTGTCGTGGCTGTGCCGGGCCGGACGCCCCCGCCACGCGCCAGACCTATAGGGAGCTCTTTGAGACGTATGGGGTGCCCGACGCGATCCGCACGGACAACGGCTGGCCTTTTGCGATGAATACCCTGGGCGGGCTCACGCCGCTGTCGGTGTGGCTCTTGAAGTTGGGCATCGGGGTTGAGCGCATTGCGCCCGGGCACCCCGAGCAGAACGGTCGGCACGAGCGGATGCACCGCACACTCAAGCAAAGTACGGCCTGCCCGCCGGCGGCCACCATGCGCGCGCAGCAACACGCCTTCAATCGGTTTCTCACGCACTACAACGAGCAACGACCTCATCAGGGCCTCACCGGCGGGCAGTATCCAGCCGCGGTGTACCGCCCCTGCACACGGAGCTACCGCGAGGCCGTGCGGCATGCGGTCAGTTATCCCGAGGCTTGGACCGTGCGGAAGGTCAAACACGGCGGCTACATCAAGCTCAACGGGGCCCCGATCTCCCTCACGCGGCAATTAGTGGGCGAGTATGTCGGGCTCGAAGCGTTCGGCCCGCAGCAGTGGCGGCTCTATTTTGCGGCCTTGCTCCTGGGCGTGGTGGATGAGCGGTTGCACAGAGTCAGGCGCCCGGTATAATGAAGAAAACGTGTGACCCCTGTGCCCGGTTTCAAGTGTTACCTATGTGCCCGGACTTACAAAATCCATCCGTCTGTTTGTGTGCCAGACACCCGCCTTGCCATGCGAGGATGGATTCCCGCTTTCGCGGGAATGACAGAAGGAGCGGGAATGACGCCCGGCTCCCCTCCTTCATATCTCCCTCCTTCCAGGGGGACTAAGGGGGGGCCTCTTTCCGTCGGAGGCCCTCCTTCCGTCATTCCCGTGCAAACGGGAATCCATCCGAAAATCCATCCGTCTGTTTGTGTGTCAGACACCCGCCTTGCCATGTGAAAATGGGGCGTCAGCGGCGCGTTACGGCTCACACCGGGGCCTGACGGCCACGGCCTGTCGTTCAGTCTGTCACCGAGCTACGGCCAGGAGAACATCGGCATAGAGCGACTCTGGCAGACTGGTGCGCTGGGTGATATCGGTGGTGTCACGTCCGGTGTCACGTCCGGCGTCACGTCATCGGCCGCGCCTTCGGCGCGGATGCGGATGGACAGTGAAATCGGCTATGGCGTGCCGTCATCGTTTGGGATGGTCCACCCGTACCTGGCCGCGTCGTTGCAGCAAGGCGGCGGTCAGACGCAGCGCATGGGAGCGCGCTGGGAGTTATCGCCCGGCATGAAGTTGAATCTGGAAGCCGCCCGCCGCGAGCGCGCCACCACCAACGACGAGCACCGCCTTCAATTGCAATGGGAGTGGAGCTGGTAGTTATAACGGAGGGGGGACATTCCTGTCCCCCTGTGGCAGCCGCGGCGTTAGCCGCCGCGGCATTCGGGTAGCGCTCTCTGCGCTCCCGCTCTCTCTTGCTGATCTCCATTTTTTCGGAGGGGACTAAAGGCAGGGGACAGGAATGTCCCCTCTCCTTTTTTTTCTGAACTCCCTCCTTCCGGGGGGGCCTCTTTCCGTCATTCCCGTGCAAACGGGAATCCAACCGGGCATCCATCCTTCTGTTTATGTGCCAGACACCCGCCTTGCCATGCGAGGATGGATTCCCGCTTTCGCGGGAATGACAGAAGGAAAAGGCATGACTGGTGAAAGCATCCTGGTGGTTTCCGAAACAATCCCCTCACTCATACCCCAACCCCTCCGCAATCTCCCCCCGTGTCGCCCAGCGTGACGGCAACCAGCCGGCCACCAGCGACGTGACGCCCGCAATCAGCACGGCGGTCAGGATGGGCCTGGCGGGGACCATCATCTGAATGGTCCAGCCGAAGGACTGTGTGTTAATGACATAAATCAGCAACGCCGCAAGCAACAGGCCGCCGAGCAGACCAAGACACAAACCCACCAGGCCCAGGCAGAGCGATTCCCGCACCACCAGCCCGCGCACCTGCCCGCGACTGGCGCCAATCGCGCGGAACGTCGCAAACTCGCGGCGGCGCTCCAGCACCGTCGTCAGCAGCGTATTCAGAATGCCGAGCAGTCCCACAATGACCGCCACCCCTTCCAGCCCGTGAGTCAGGCGAAAGGTGCGGTCAAACACGGCCAGCACGTCGGCCCGCAATTCGTGGTTGGCGACAATCGCCACGGGCGCCAGCGGCGCCAATGCCTGTTGCAGGTCGTGCCGCACGCGCGACGGGTTCGCGTCCGGCTCAAGATAAATCCCCAGCACCGTCGCGGTTTCATCACCCCACCATTTCCGGTAGAGCGACCGGTCAAGCACCACCTTGCCGCCATCCGTCGCGTAATCATAAAAGACGCCGAAGACGGTGAAGTCTTTGCGCCCAACGGCCGTCGGCAACGCCAGCACGTCACCCACTCCAACCCCAAGCCGCCGCGCCAGCACTTCGGAGACCACGACCCCGTGTTCCGAAATTGTTCGGCGAAGACGGCGGAAAGACTCGCCGCCCACAAACAGGTATTGACTGCGTTCCGCGTGCAGCGAGAGATCCCGCGCCACCAGCGCCACCGGCGCGGAGCCGGCCTGGACACGCACCTGCCGGTACGGATCAACAGCCGCCACGCCCGGCACATTCACGGCGCGCCGGATCGCGTCCGGTGACAGTCCACGGGCCTTCTCCAGTTGATGGGGGTCCAGCAATTCCTCATGCGGCGCCACGATGAAATCCGCCATGAACGTCTGATCAATCCACTGCTCAACGGTCTCGCGGAAACTCGCCACCATCACGCCCACGCCCACCACGATGGCAATGCCCACCAGAAACGCCGACAGCGTGACACTGTTGCGCCCCGACGACGCGGCAATCTGGTCAACGGCCAGCCGCACTCCCGACGACGCGGGCACGCACGCCGACGTCACCACGCCCAGCAGATGAATGCCAAGCGGTGCGAGCAGGGCGCATCCCAGCAGGACACAGAACGCGGCGGCATAGCCAAACAGGGGAAGCCCGTTGACAGGCCCCGGCAGGGACAGCAGCCCCGCCGCACCCAGCGCCGCCACGGCCAACACCGTCCATTGAATATGCGGGCGGCCATGATGCCGGCGATGCGTTTCGTATTGTCCGGGAGCCAGCGCACGGGCCGGCGCCGTCCGACTCGCTTCCCGGCATGGCCCCAACGCCCCGACCACGGACAGCGCCACGCCCAACAGGCAGCCGCCCGCCGCCACCAGCGGGCTGAAGACCGGCGCACCCGACGTCTCCATGCCATAGAGTTCAAGCACCGTCTCCGCTTCAAGCGCCGTCAGCCAATGCGCCAGGCCGCTCCCGAAGACAGCCCCCAGGCTTCCCCCCACGGCGCCGATGATCACCGCCTCGCCGAGAAACAGCAGGCCAATCTGCCGGCGCAGCATCCCGACCGCCCGCAAGATGCCGATCTCCCGGCGGTACTGCACCACGGAAAAGCCGACGGCGTTATAGACCAGAAACATGCCGACAAACAGCCCGACGGCGCTCAAGGTCGTGAGGTTCAACTGAAACGAGGTCAGCATGTGCCGCACCTGCCCGTTCCGCTGTGAGGACCGGCTGACCAGCACGGAAGGCCCCAGGCGATCCTGCAACTCCCGCATCACACGATCCACCGACACACCGGGAGTCGTCACCAGGTCCACCCCGTCAAGCCGGCCCAACCGGGCCAGGTGCACCTGGGCGGCGGCCATGTCCATCGCCGCGAAAGATCCCCACCGCCCGGCGCACCGGGAAAACCGCCACACGCCACGCACCGTCGCGTCGAATTGACGAGAACCGACGCGCACCGTCACGCGGTCGCCGAGGCCCACCCCCAGACTCGCGGCCAGGTCACGGCCCACAAACAGCGCGTCGTCATCAAGCAGAGGAGCCAGCGAGAAGGCCTCCCGCGACGACTCCGGTCGGCGCGCATCCCGCCACGCCCCCGCCTCCTTATTGACCAGATCCAATAAGTCCAGCCCCCACACCAGACTTGACCGGGTGGTGCCGTCATCGGTTTCAAGCAGAACGGATCGGGCGATGAAAGGATGGAGGCTTTGGACGTCGGGGTGCGCTCGAATTCCTTCAAGGAGTCGTTCATCCAGGCGATCTTCGGCGCCGGCAATATGAATCGTGGCCTCTCCCGCCACGTGTGTCACGGTTCGCTGAAACGCATTGAAGATCGTGTGATTCGCCAGGGACATGGCCAGCGTCGCCGCCACGCCGATGCCGACGCCCGCCACGGTCAATGCGGTTCGGAGCGGCCGACTCGCCAAATGCCTGAAGGCGAGCGTCACAAATACCAACAGGTGGTTCAGCAAAATTTGTTTCCCGAAATTGCGTTATGGTACCGTTCACAATGCCGGATGGCGCGTGCAACACAATCCGTCTGCGACGCACGCGGGACACGGTCGCCGCCATGTCCTGACGCGGGACTCACGCTCGTCGCCGCATGAGGCCTGGCCGGTTTGTCAATCATCCCCGCTTCATGCTATTTGGGGGGGGAACGCGCGGGACGAACGGCTCTTGACGCAGTGTTGAATCAGGCAATGACTTCCTCAACGTTCTCACTGTCAGCGATGGCGCGGAAGAGGCGGGTATGATGGCCAAAGGCAAGTTGGAGACTGATGAAGCCAGGGGCAACGTCAAACCGTCACCACGACCATTCAAGGTTGCGGACAAGCCCGAAGAGGCTCTCTCGCTGACTGCCCGTCAAAAAGAAGTGCTTCGCCTCGTGGCCCAGGGCCACACAAACCGGGAAATCGGCGGACAGCTGGATATCAGTGTCCGCACGGTTGAAGTCCATCGGTTTAACCTGATGCGCCGGCTCCGTGTGCGCAACGTGGCCCAGCTCCTCCGACAGGGGATGCTCCTGCGTCTGATCCCGAAACAGGCCGTTCCCAACAAATAACACAGCGCGCCCCCACAGCCGGCAACCGTTGGATCCATCCGGGGTCAGAGTTCCCGCAATTGACCCCGACAGTCCGCAAACGAACGGTAGCCTTTCTTTTCCAAAATCTCCCCGAGTTCAGCTTCCAGCCGTTCAAAGACGCCGACCCCTTCGTCAACGAGCGCCGTGCCGATTTGCACGGCGGACGCGCCGCATAACCCATGTTCAAACACGTCCATGCCGGAGACAATGCCGCCCGTGCCGATGATCGGCATGCGGCCGTCAAACCGCTTCCAGAACGCGCGCACGTTGGCCAGCGCCACGGGTTTAATCATGGGGCCGCCCAGGCCGCCGAACCCGCCTTTGGGTTTGATCACCGCACATTCCCGGTCCGGATCCACCACCAACCCGTTGCCCACGGAATTGATGACCGACACAAACGCCACCCCGACCTCCCGCAACATATCAGCCGTCGCATCCTGATGCACCGGATCAAAATACGGAGGAAGTTTGACGCCCATCGGCACGGTGACGACAGCTTTCAGTTGCCGGAGCAGCGCGCGGGACGCCTCCACGTCATAGCCGATCTGCGGCTTGCCCGGAATATTCGGGCAGGACAAATTGACTTCAATCAAGTCGGGCCGAACGGCCGTGATCGCTTGCGCCACCTCAAGAAAATCGGCGGGACTCAACCCGGCGATGCTGGCAATCACGGGTTTTCCGAACTGCCGAAGCTCCGGAATGAGCGTGGCATACGCCGGGGAGCCCAGATTGGGAAGCCCCATGGAATTGATGGACCCACCGGGAAAGCTGTGATACCGGGGCGCGGGATTGCCGGGCCGGAACGCCGGCGTCATGGATTTGGTGACAATCGCTCCGCTACGGGAGCGGCCCAGGGCTTCCAGCTCTTCCCGAGTCACACACAAGGCCCCGGCGGCATTCATCACACAGCTTGCCAGGCGCACACCGGCAAGCGTGGCGGAAAGATCCATGGACGATCTCACGACAGACCAGGCCCGCATTCAGCGCCGGCGCCCACGGCCATGCGCGACGACCGGAGATGCAGTTGCCCATCACACAGCTCGTACACGTGGTCGGCCACTCGCGCGGCGGCTTCGGAATGCGTGACAAACAGCACCGTTTGGGATTCCTCCCGTGCCACATGCCGAATCAGCGCCACGATTTCCCGTGCGGTGTGCGAATCAAGATTGCCGGTCGGCTCGTCCGCCAGCAGGAGGCGCGGCCGATGGACCAGGGCACGCGCCAGAGCCACGCGCTGTTGTTCCCCTCCGGATAACTCCCAGGGCCAATGAGCGGCTCGATCCTGAACGCCCACCCGCGCAAGCATCTCCCCGACCCGTTCCCGAATATGCGCGGCGGGCATGTTCTGCAGGCGTAACGGCAACCCGACGTTTTCCGCGGCCGTCAGCCCCGGCACCAAATGAAACGCCTGGAACACCATGCCAATCCGCTCACGGCGATACCTCGTCCAATCGGCATCGGAAAAGCGGCGAATTGAATGACCGTCAAGACACACGTCGCCGGACGTCACAGTGTCAAGGCCGGCGAGCACATTCAGCAGCGTGCTTTTCCCGCTTCCGCTCGGGCCCATGATCACACAAAACTCTCCGGCGTTGACCCGAAGGTTGACGCCCCGCAGGGCCGACACCGTGACGTTCCCCCGGTCATAATCTTTGCAGACGTGATCCAGAGTCACCATGGCAACAGGCGAAGCTTTGTGCAGAGACCGTTCGGTTGAAATCACGCGCGCCACCCCCATGACATCCCCTTTTCCCGCGATCCAAGGTCTATAACACACTTGCCAAATGGCCAACAACGAACGGCGGGGCGAGACAGGGCATGGCGCTTGACACCTGTGCGCGCGTTTCCTAGATTGGTGTCCCCGGTGCGCCGCACGCACAGACCCGGCACAAGGAACAACACAAGGCGAGGCCCAGGCCATGAAGACGACTTCCCGATTGCTTCGCCGTCTCCTGCACGCCATCTTTCCCACGCCGTGTCGCCTGTGCGGCCAGCCCCTGCGTGATGATCCCATTCCCTTTTTCTGCCAACCCTGTTGGAGCCGCATTACGCCCATCTGTATGCCGACCTGCCCTCGCTGTGCCCGCCCGTTTCCTTCTCCGCATGCGCTCTCCCATAGCCCCGGGCACCTGTGCGGATGGTGTCGCCAGCATCCTCCGGCCTATCATCGGGCCCAGACGCCGTATGCCTATCAATCGCCGCTGAAAGAGGCCATTGGGCTGTTCAAGTACCATGGCAAAACGCAACTGGCCTTCCCGCTCGCGCAACTGATCGCCCGGGCCGGCGACCCTCCGAAGGACATTGACGCCATTCTCGCCGTACCGCTGCACCCCCGGCGACTTCGGGAACGGGAATTTAACCAGTCCTTGCTGCTGGCCCGCCACCTGGGCAGGCAATGGAATCTGCCGGTTCCTCCCAATCCCCTCCGGCGGACACAACTCACACAACCGCAAACAACCCTGACGCGCCGTGAGCGTCTCAAAAATCTTCGGCGGTGTTTTGCCGTGACCACCCCTTCCCTCGTTGAGGGAAAAACCCTGTTACTCGTGGACGACGTCTTCACCACGGGCACGACGGTCAATGAATGCGCCAAAACCCTGCGGAAAGCCGGGGCGAAGGCCGTGTACGTTTACACACTGGCCAGAATGATCTGATTCGCCAGGGCATTGATCATGTTGACTGTTCGGCCTCGTTTGACCGGTTGGCCGACCCCGCACATCCCGTCATGCGTGGCCTGCCCCAAAGAGCCGCCGGCCAGGAATTCATGCGTGAAATTCTTGACTTTCTAGATGGTTTTCTCTAGGCTGACTTTCTGATATTTCAACGAGTGCAAAGGCCCGTAGCAGGAGACAGACACACACCATGTTTGCCGGACAATATCATTGCAAGCTGGACGAAAAGGGGCGGTTTATTCTTCCGACTCCCCTGCGTGAATTCCTGGAGGGAGCGGGGGAGGCCAAACACTCCCGTGTGATGTTCGTCAAGGGGCAGGAACTGCCGCTGTCGGCCTACTCGGCGCAGGAATGGGACAATGTGCTGGCCCGCGCCAAAGAGACGTTCACGGAAGACCAGAACCGGCTCTTCATGCACTACGTGGTGGCCGAAGCCGCGTCTTCCGAAATTGACAAGGCCGGGCGCATCCTCGTTCCCGGACGCTTGAGAAAACTCATCCCGATTGAGGAGGATTTGGAAATCGTCCTCGTGGGGATGTATCACCGCCTGGAAATCTGGAATCCGTCCGAGTGGCGTCGCTATCTCGCGCAACACAGCGAGGAACTGGAGGAACAGGCCGGCAAAATGCTCGACCTGCTCTAACGGAACGCACGTTTTGACCATCCGGCGAAATTCCCCCGTGCCCTCCGTCTACCGACCTGTGCGCCTTCCTGAAAAATTTTCACACCTGCTGCGTCCCACCCGTGCAACCCCCGGGTTGACCGACAGCCCGGCGCAATCTCAAATCGCGCCGAACGCGACCGGCGCCCTGTTCCCGGGACCGCGCAGGACACGCAAGACGCCGCGCCTCCCCACCGAAACCTTCGCCGCGACCCCATCGTGCTCCCTGACGGGGAACACGCTTTTTCTGGTCCTGCCCATTCCGCCCAGCATCAACAGGCAGTACGCCACCGTCAATGGACGGCGAGTGCTGGCGGCGGCGGGGCGGCATTATAAACGGATGGTTGGCCAGTTGTGCATGGCGAACACGGCGTCCTCGTCCTCCGCCTGGCACCGTTTTCTGCACGAGGCCCCGGAACGCGCCCTGACGCTGACCATCCATTGTTACTTTCCAACGCTCTTGCGACGCGACCTTGACGGTGGGATCAAAATCACCCAGGACGCCATCTGTGAAGCCATGAACCTCAATGACAATCGCATTATGGAAATCCACCTGTATAAAACCCTTGATCATGACAAGCCCCGCCTTGAGTGCGCCCTGACGCTGACCACCAGTCTGCGCCGCCCGGCGCGGCGCACCCCTCCGGCAGGCCGGCGCACCGGTCGACACAATCCGCGCTGATCCCGGCGCCCCATCTCCCCCTGGCTCATTCTCCCAACGCATTTCCCCAGGACACGCGCGCCCGCCTCTTGCGTTTTGTCCGTCCCTCTTGCTATGCAGAACGCGTTTGCCACACGGCGCCGGCGACCGGCCCGCCATTCCAAAAGGAGCAATCAGGTATGTGGCGTCTTCTGTCCTGGGTTGTCAGTCTTGTCCTGTTCGGAATCTGTTGCGCACCCGAACATGCCTCCGCCCGTCGCCTGTTTCTTGACCCGGAGCAGAAGGCGCGGCTGCAACACGTCGAGAAAATTTTTGTCAGCGCGCTCGCCGTCACGGAAAAAGGATTGGTGGATGCCGCCATGGTGCGGCAGGCTGTCTCCCGCCAGTTGTCCGCGATTGGATTCACAATCGTCGCCACCGCCACCGAGGCACATGACGTCGCGCTGAAAGTGAAATGCGAGGAGCGCAAAACATGGGAGGGGGTCAAGCGAACCGATGCACAGGCCTACCGACCGGGGGCACCGTCTCGCGTCTGGAAAGGCCCGGCCTGCCAGCTGCGTTACGTCCTGGATGACCAGCCGGGGCCGTGGCGCTATGAAGTGCGCACCGCGTTTGAGAATGCGTGGGAGGCCGCCCAAACCAGCGGGGAAACCCATGCAGGGCACTTTGCGCTGCGGCACTTGCGCCAGGCGCTGGAACACAGCGCGTTCCCGCTGGCGCTCGCCGCGGAATGGCAGCAAAGCCACCGCCTCGCGTCCCTTCTGACCGCACCCACCACCGACACGGCGACAAAAATCCACATCCTCTCGCTCGCCGGTCATGCGCCGGGCGACACCATGCTGCGCGCGTTGCAGGACAGCATCACCCAGGCTGATTTGACTTTGCCGGCCACCGTGGCCCTGGGACACATGGGTGACCCGGCCATTCCCACGCTTATGCAACTCTTGTCGGACGACACCGCGGCGGTGGACATTCAAGTGGCGGCGGCGGAAGCGCTCGGCGCAATCGGGGCGCACAGCGGCAACGTCCGAATCCTGCCGCCCCTCCTCGCCATGATGCAATCACCGGACGTGCATCTGCGCGTGCAGACAGCCATTGTGAAAACCGTGGGGAAAATTCCCGATCAGGCGTCGGTTGAGCCTCTTCAACAACTCGGGCTGAAGGCGTGGACCTCCTCGTCCACGGATCCGCACATGCAGGAACTGCGGGAAGCGGTTGACTGGAGTCTCTGGCAAATCAACCCCGGCGCGCACACCGACGAGTAGCGCCGGCATGCAAGGCACGTTTGATTCGCTCAATGGTGGGTGAGAAGAGGCGCTGGCAGGCCGCAACCATCCAGGCAAAACCGCAAAATGGCGCGCCCGAGAGGAGTCGAACCTCTAACCTCTTGATCCGTAGTCAAGTGCTCTATCCATTGAGCTACGGGCGCAACAATGTCGAAAACAGCCTCGGTCTCTGGCAGAAAGACATTAGCAAATCAAAAAACAGGTTCTTGGAAACAACCAAAAACGTAGCGAAGATAAAAGCGCGAAGTCAATCACTCCACCGAAAAAATAGGCAAAGGTCATTCCTTTCTTGCCTTTGCGACTTTATCTTCGCTCAGGAGTTTATCATTGAGACTGGGAAATTTCTCCTTCGCCAACTCCACGAATTCTTTATCCTCTTTTAAGGATTCATATGTTACACCTTTAAAGATCAAATTGACCTTCATCTCGCCAATCAATTTGTCGGCTTTGCCAAATGCCTTCCTTAGTTTATCATCAAGCCATTGTTCAATCTTCTGGTCATTGAACGGTGAACCGTCTGACAGTTTGCATTCCTTAGGAGGATTTTTTCGCACCCCTGGAAGCAGAGTTTCCCGCAAAGACGCACGATTTCGGTCCATTTCGTCTTGTAGCTTCTCCTCAATTAACCTTCTGTAGGCTTCGACTGCACAGCGAAGACACCTTACTTCCTTTTGAAAGTCGGCTTTCTCATGCCGAAGAACCGCATTGCCATAAGGGGACAATGACTTCAGGAATTGTCCGATGATGCGCCTCTTATTCTCCAGTAAATAATCTCCTGAAAGATCGTTAGTCGCTTCGATAACATGGAACGATGACTTCAGGCGTCTCGCTGTTTTCTCGTCGCCTGCAAACCCCATACACTCACTTGGAATATGGATCGTTTTTCGACTGATAGCCGTTCCTTGCAATTCAAATTCCACAAATTCGAAATAGGCATTGAAGATTCCGATCGTTCGAGAAATGTCGAAATTTTGCACAGGGTCTTCTTTTAGATTAGCCTCAACTTTATCAATGGCAACCTTCGAAGCAATGTCAAGGCCAACGGTCTGATCCCTTACACCATTTTTCCCCAAACCAAGATTTTGGATGACAGAAGAGGGCGGTGATTCCAGTATGATCGCATTTGCTGGCTTTGGATCACGAAGACCAGCCTCAACCAGCAAGGGAGTTGGTGCAAAGATCATCATAGTATCATCTGAGAGAAGGAGCCCGATGCGAATTCCTGCCTGACGCGTCAGTTCCTTCCCATGTTTTCGCATCGCCTCGTAGAGTAGCGTCGTGGCCTCATGCTCGCCATAACCTAGCCTACAGACCTCACCATCAATATCTAGGGTGATTGTGACAGCCCCCGGATCGAGGCGTTCCATGCACGAGACAAGAGCTTTCGCTACGGCCATGCTCACAGACGGGGATAAGAAGTTGATACGCCGCTGCGCTTGACCAATTAGGCGAGTCAACGTGGTATCGTTGGCAACAGAGAAAACTTTCATGGAACAAGACCTTTTTGCATCGTCACATCCATAATTTCCCGTGTAGCCACATGATCAGTCGTGCTTTTCACCAATACTTACCGCCCACGGCAAGCGGGAGTAAGGATGTCAGACAACGGGCGCGAGGGACAACACGGGAACGCCAAAGAGCGTTGAGGCCGAGGCATCGTCCACCCGGATCGTCGCCCGGTCTCCGAGGGCAAGCGGGGTGGCGGATTTGCTCCAGACCACGGTCACGTTGCTGTCCGTGTGCCCCATCCACTGTTGCGACGATTTTTTCGCGTGGCCTTCCACCAGCACGGTGACTTCGGCGCCGATTAGTTGCCGGTTTTTTTCAGCGGAAATCGCCCGCTGGAGATCGTACAGGCGCGTGACCCGGTCCGATTTGACGGCCTCGGGCACGTCGTCCGGAAATTTCCGCGAGGCAATGGTGTGTTTACGTTCGGAATATTTGAACACATAGGCCTGGTGAAATCCGATCTCCCGCACCAGCTCACAGGTGTCAAGAAACGCCTCGTCCGTCTCGGTGCAAAAGCCCGCGATGATGTCCGTGCTGATCGCGATGCTGCCCCGTTTCCTGATGTCGGCGACCAGCGCCCGGTAGGTGTTTCGCGTATACGACCGGCCCATCATGTCGAGAATCCGGTCGTTGCCCGATTGCAGGGGAAGATGAATATGCCGACACACGCGGGGGTGATGCGCCACCACGTCCAGGAGGGCGGGGGGAAAGTCCTTGGGGTGCGGAGAGGTAAAGCGCACCCGTTCAATACCGGGCACGTCGGCAACATCGGAAAGCAGCCTGGCAAAATCGCGGCCATCGGGGTCGGGGCTGCGATACGAATTGACGTTCTGCCCCAGGAGCGTGACCTGCCGGTATCCCTGCGCCGCCAGGGCGTGCGCTTCTTCCAGAATACCCTGCGCGGGACGCGACCGCTCCCTGCCGCGCGTGTAGGGCACCACGCAGAAACTGCAAAAATTATCACACCCCCTCATAATCGCAATCCACGCATTGACGCCGGGCGCGCGTTCCGGAAGAATCGTGTCGTACGTTTCGTATTCCGACAAATCCACGGCCATGGCCTGTTCCCTGTGTTCCAGGGCACGGGCCAGCAGATCCGGTAATTGACGATAGGCATCCGGCCCCGCCAGCACGTCAATGACGGGGTGCGCCTCCAGCAACTCCTTTTTGAGATTCTGGGCCATGCACCCCAACACGCCAATCACCACGCGGCGCGTCCGCTTCATGGCTTTCCACCTGGCCAGATGGCCATAGACGCGGGCATGGGCGTTTTCCCGAATCGCGCAGGTATTCATCAACAGCACATCGGCCCGCTCCTGTTCCAGCGTCAACGCAAACCCGCGGTCGCGTAACAGCGACCGCACCAGTTCCGTGTCATACTCATTCATCTGGCATCCGAACGTCTGAATATAGACGCGCCAGGGCATGGGAGTGTCTCCAGACTCGTTGATTACGGACATGTCGCTCCGATGGCGGGTTCAAAAGACGGCAGCATCGGAATGGGCCTTGTCCGGGGCCGGGACGGCGTCGCATCCATCAATTGCCCCAGAGCCATGTGTTCCGTGGCCCCGGTCAGCCGGACCGATCGGATCTGATTGGCCAGCGAGCCGGAATGGGCCACGCCCACGCGAATAAAATTATCCGTCACGCCCGTCCAGAGCATTCCGTCATTGCCCGGGGATTCAAACAGCACCAGACAGTCCTGATCGAGAAACCGCCGGTAAAATTGCAGGCGTTTGGTCCGGGACAGTTGTGTGACCCTGCGGTTCCGGGCTTTGATCATTGACGGAGGCACGAAGCCGTGCAGGCGCACCGCGCGCGTTCCCGGTCGGGCGGAATAGCTGAAGACATGGGCATAGGCCAGCGGCAGGTCCTGGATCACCCGACAGGTCTCGGAAAACTGACGATCCGTTTCCCCGGGAAATCCCACGAGCACGTCGGTCCCGACGCAGAGATCGGGAATCGCGCGCACGGCACGTTCCACCCACGCCGCATACTCGCGCGCGGAGTAGCGACGATTCATCGCCGACAGCACGGCATCATCCCCGCTCTGCAGGGGAACGTGGAGGAATCGGCACAGCTTGCGAGACGTCCCCATATACTCAAGCAGCGCGTCGGGGATGGTCGTCGGCTCAATGGAAGAAATGCGGATACGCGCCAGGCCGGGAATGGTTTCCAGCTGCCGGATCAGGTCAAGCAGCCCCGTGGCGCCATTGGCAAATCGCCCGATATTCACACCGGTCAGTACAAGCTCCCGATGGCCGCGTTCCACGAGTTGTGCGGCCTCCCGCAGCGTATCCCCGATCAGGCGGCTTCGTTCGCGTCCTCTGGCAAACGGAATCAGGCAAAACGCGCACATGAAGTTGCAGCCATCCTGGATTTTCAAATTGGCGCGCGTCGTGGCATAGGCCCCCACCCCGTCCTGCACAAAATCGTCCCTGTCGAGCGTGCCCGCATGCCGAATCAACGGCGCCGAACGTTTATGGCCACGGGACAGCTCTTCCACATAATCCGGCAGCAGCATTTTGTACTGGTTCCCCAACACGAGATCCACCCCCGGAATATTCTGCAGCATCGTGACGCCGGTTTGCGCGTAACAACCCGTCACCGCCACCAACGCATGCGGAGAACGGCGCAGCGTCTGACGAATGACCCGTCGACAGTCGGCCTCGGCATGTTCCGTCACGGTGCAGGTATTCAAGACCAGCACATCGGTCGGCTCTCCATAGGCCACCTTCCGGTAGCCCATGCCCGTCAGCCGGTCGGTCAGGACGGCGGTCTCTGATTGATTGAGACGACATCCAACCGTGTACAATGTGACGTGTTTCTTCATGCGTCCCGGCCCTCGTGTACGCCCTCATCCCGCGAACGGTACAGCGGTGGAGTATAGATGACCGCCGCACCGGACGACAACCGCAGCCCTGTTTCCATGCGAAAATTTCCGTTTGCGTGCCGATGGTTCCGTCATGCCCCCTCGGCCCCGTGCGGGGAACCCCCAAAAACAAATTGCCGACAGGGGCCGGTCAGCGTAGAATATACGAGAGTCAGACGAGCAATGGCCTGGACGTGATGAGACGCACCCCATGATCCATCCTGTTCGAATTGCCCCCTGCATCCTTGTCGTGCTGCTTGGCACGCTCCTGCCCGGCCCGGCCCGGGCGCAGTTTCTCCTGCCCGGCGAGCCGGATGAAAACACCCGGGTGGAGGAAATTTACGATCAGGAAACACGCATGATCCTGTTTTTGTATTCTCTGAAAGGCACGGAAGACGTGGATTACGTGGTGGGCAGAAACGTGCGGGACCATCAGCAAAGCGTCTATGGGAACCCCGTCTACTATTTTGAAACCCATCCGTTGTTTTACTGGTGGAACCATACCATGTGGAACGACCCCGAACAGGATGGGGTGAACGGCAACGAACAAATCTACCAGGAAGACATTGAATTTGATGCCAGCCGCTACAAGCCCTGCCTGTTCAACGGGCAGCCCTGTTGACACCGCCCGCTTTCCCGCTCCCCCGCCGCCGGGACACGTGACCCATGACCGCACCGTCAGCAACGCCATGACACACACGAGACATCGTTCCCATGGCCGTGCGTGAACAGCCCCCCACGGATCAGCCCTCGCGGCTCACCCGGCTGACGTCCATTCAACTGTTGCCCGGGCAGGTGGTGGCGTTGGCCGCCATCGCCTTGATCTTCATCGGCGCCACGCTCCTCATGCTCCCTTTTGCCACCCCGGACAATGTGGACTTGCGGTTTATCGACGCCGTGTTTACCGCCACCTCGGCCGTGTGCGTGACCGGGTTGATTGTGCTGGACACCCCCCATGAGTTCACCACCTTTGGGCAAGTGATCATTCTCCTGCTCATTCAAATCGGCGGCCTGGGGTATGCCCTGCTGGCCACGTTGATTCTGCTGGCCCTGGGGCATCGGGTCGGACTGCGGGACCGGATGATGCTGGCGGAAACGTTAAACATGTTTGATATGGCGGGATCGGTGCGCTATGTCAAAATCGTGGCCATCGCCACGTTGTCGCTGGAAGGCCTGGGGATGGTGCTGCTCACCGCGCGATTCGCGCAAGACATGGCGTGGGGAGACGCCCTCTACGCCGGGGTCTTCCATGCCATTTCAGCCTTTAACAACGCGGGATTCGCCTTGTTCACCGACAGCCTGACGTCGTACCGGATGGACGTGTCCATCAATATCATCGTGACGATCCTGGTCATCCTGGGCAGCATTGGCTTTCTGGTCTTTCAAGACGCGTGGGACAATATCAGGGGCAACCGCTTTCGGCTCCAGACGCATACCAAACTCGTGGTCGTGGTCACCCTGCTCGTGCTGGCGTCAGGCACCGTGGGCATCACCATCCTTGAGTGGAACAATCCGCACACGCTGCAACCCCTGGGCATCGGGGAACGGCTGGTCGTGGCGCATTTTCAAACCATGTCCCGCACGGCGGGCTTTACCACCATTGATCTCAGCATGATGAACGACGCCACCCTGTATTTTCTCCTGCTGCTGATGACCATTGGCGGGTCACCCGGCAGCATGTCGGGCGGTATCAAGACCACGACGTTCGCCATTATCTGGTTGACAATCTGGGCCGTGCTTCGACGCCGACATGACGTCGAGATCTTTCACAGGCGAATTTCCAGGGAGCTGGTGGTCCGCGCGTTTTGCCTCTGCATCCTGGCGTTCACCGCCATCACCGTGTTCACCCTGGTCCTCGCGTTTACGGAAGAACGCCCGTTTTTAAGCATCATGTTTGAAGTCACGTCCGCCATGGGCATCGTCGGCATGTCCCTTGGGGATGGAGCCGGACGCAGCCTGTCCGCGCTGTTCACGGATTTTGGCAAGGCGGTGATCATCGTCTCCATGCTCCTTGGTCGTTTCGGTCCGCTCCTCATCGGCCTGTTTGCCATGCACACCATCACCCCGCCCCGGTCCCGGGTTCCGGAATCCCGCATCATGATTGGGTGAGCAAGACCGCCGGCGCCCCGCTATGACGACCGTCGCTGCAGCGCCAGCACAAAAATCATGAGCGTGGGCAGCGGCGCAATCAGAAAAGGCGCCAGCCAGACCCACACGTTTTTCCCGCGAACACGCGCCTGATCAAACATCCAGACCGCCACCCACACCACCAGCAGAAAATAGTTGGCAGCCACCCAGTACGTGGCGCGCGTGGGCAGCACACTGGGGCTCCCGCCTTCCGCCGTGATCCAGAACGCCAGTTGTAACAGGCCAAACACCACCAGTAACGTGATGACAATCCGATGACTCCAGACGTACATGGTTCACCACCTTGTTTGTGTGAAGGAGCGCTCCCCGTTCGCCCGTCATGCTTCGTGGAACGGCGAATCGGAGCCTCTCGCATGCTGAAAACATGTCGGCAATGGATAGCATAATCCGGATGTCGGCAACAATCGAGCGCCACCAGCAACCGGAATCCAGGGCCACACTCCCCGCTCCCGCCAGCCCCCGACGGCAGTCAACCGGGGATCTCCCGTGCCGCCATGACGACTCGTGGTCAAAAAAATGGTTCAACATCCGCTGCAACCTGTTGATGAAGGCCATTTTGCTCCTGGCTCCCTGTGGATCACACGCACAATCTTTGCCAAAACACTTTGCATCACAAGGCCTTGCGTTGTTCGCAGGCCATCCACCAGTATCCCCAGCAAAGCGATCGCACATACCACATTTTGTATTGACAATTCCTTGTCCCCGCTATAGATTGTGCATCTTCATAAATTCATGTAGTTGTTCCCCTGTCATCAAAACCATTATCATTTTTCCAACAAAAGAATCCCCATGAAAATTGCCCGTCGCTTTACCCGAGCCGGAGAAACCCCCTACGAGACTGTCCCGTTTTCCACCCGGTCTTCGGAAATCAGGAATCCGGACGGCTCTCTGGTGTTCCAGCTTCATGACATTCAGGCCCCCAAGCAATGGTCCCAACTGGCCGTGGACATTCTGGCCCAAAAGTATTTCCGCAAGGCCGAGGTCCCGCAACGGGACGCCCAGGGGACGCCCGTCACCGATGAACACGGGACCCCCGTGACCGGCGGAGAACGGGATGCCCGGCAGGTGTTTCATCGCCTGGCGGGATGCTGGACGCACTGGGGCAAGGCCTATGGATATTTTGAGACTGACGAGGATGCCCGGGCCTTTTACGACGAACTCTGCGTGATGCTGGCCAAACAAATGGCCGCCCCCAATTCTCCACAGTGGTTTAACACAGGCCTCCACGAAGCCTATGACATCAGCGGCCCCGCGCAGGGGCATTACTTTGTGGATCAGCACACCGCCACACTCCAACGTTCCGGGAACGCCTACGAACGCCCCCAGGTGCATGCCTGTTTTATCCAATCCGTCGCCGACGACCTGGTGAACGAGGGGGGCATTATGGATTTGTGGGTCCGTGAAGCCCGCTTGTTCAAATACGGATCGGGGACCGGGACCAATTTTTCCAGGCTCCGCGGAGAAGACGAGCCGTTGGCCGGCGGGGGAAAATCCTCCGGGCTGATGTCCTTTCTCCGAATCGGCGACCGGGCCGCGGGCGCCATCAAGTCCGGCGGCACCACGCGGCGAGCCGCCAAAATGGTCTGCCTGGATTTGGACCATCCCGACATTGAAGCATTCATCAACTGGAAGGTGATTGAAGAACAAAAAGTCGCCGCGCTGGTCACGGGGTCCCGCATCTGCGCCCACCAGTTGAATGTCGTCCTGAAAGCCTGTCGTTCCACCTCCGGGACGATTGAACTTGATCCCGAGCGCAACCAGGCCCTCAAGCATGCCCTTTGCTCGGCGCGGCAGTCAGGCGTTTCGGAGGCCTACATTCAACGGATTTTTGCCTATGCGCAGGAGGGCTATACGCATTTTGTGTTCCATGAATATGACACGAACTGGAACAGCAAAGCCTACCAGACCGTGTCCGGGCAAAACTCCAATAACAGCATTCGCATCCCCAATGGATTTTTTGACGCGCTGCACAGGGACGGCGAATGGCAACTCACCCGTCGGACGGACGGCGCCGTGGCCAAAACCATTCGCGCCACAGCACTGTGGGATCAAATCTGCTGGGCGGCCTGGATCTGCGCCGACCCCGGCATTCAATACGATACCACGATCAATGAATGGCATACGTGCCCGGAAGACGGACGCATTAACGCCTCCAATCCCTGCAGCGAATACATGTTCCTGGACGACACCGCATGTAATCTGGCCTCGCTGAATCTGGGCGCCTTCCTCACGCCGGAGGACGAATTCGACATTGCCGCCTATCAACATGCCATCCGGCTCTGGACCATTGTGCTGGAAATCAGCGTGCTCATGGCCGGCTTCCCGAGCAAATCCATTGCCGAGAAAAGCTTTGCCTTTCGCACCCTGGGGCTCGGGTATGCCAATCTCGGGTCGCTGCTCATGCGACTGGGCATTCCTTATGATTCCCCGAAGGCGTTGGCCCTCTGCGGCGCGCTCACCGCTATCCTGACCGGCGAAGCCTATGCCACGTCGGCGGAAATGGCGGCGGAGTTCACCCCGTTCCCCGGGTTTGCCAAAAACCGTGACGCGATGTTGCGGGTCATGCGAAACCATCGAAGGGCCGCGTACAACGCCCCGGTTGAGGAATATGAAGGCCTGACGACTCCGCCCAAAGGCCTTGATCCGGCGGACACCCCGCCGGCGCTGCTGCATGCCGCGCGGGAAACATGGGATCGCGTCATCGCCCTGGGAGAAGTCCACGGATTCAGAAACGCCCAGGCCACGGTGATTGCCCCCACGGGCACCATCGGGTTGGTCATGGACTGTGACACCACGGGCATTGAACCCGACTTTGCCCTCGTCAAATTCAAGAAACTCGCCGGCGGGGGGTACTTCAAAATCATCAACCAGAGCCTGCCGCCGGCGTTAAAAAAACTGGGGTATACCCAGGAACAGATCCACGACATTATCACGCATGCCACGGGAACCCGCACGCTGAAACAGGCGCCCTTCCTGAACCATGAAGCGTTGCGCGCCAAAGGGTGCACGCCGGAAGCGCTTGAGCGACTGGAAGCGAGCCTGGACGGGGTGTTTGAAATTCAATTCGCCTTTAATAAATGGATACTGGGCGAAGAGTTTTGCCGAAACGTGCTCGGCTTCTCCGACGCACAGTTCGACGATCCGCAATTCAACATGCTCACCGCGTTGGGATTTGCCCCTGAAGAAATTCTCGCCGCCAATGATTTTTGCTGCGGCACCATGACGATTGAAGGCGCGCCGCATCTGCAAGCCGGGCATCTGCCGATTTTCGACTGCGCAAATCGCTGCGGGCGTACCGGGAAACGCAGTCTTTCGACTGCCGCGCATATTCGGATGATGGCCGCGGCACAGCCGTTTATCAGCGGCGCCATCAGCAAGACCATCAACATGCCGGCGGAGGCCACCATCAAGGACGTGCGGGATGCGTACTCCATGAGCTGGCGGCACATGCTCAAAGCCGTGGCGCTGTATCGGGACGGCTCCAAATTGAGCCAGCCATTGAGCGCCGCCGTCGACCGCACGCAACAGGCCGGGCAGCGCGACGAAGTCATGCAGGCGGCGGAACGCGTGACGGAACGGGTGATGGTGCGGTACCTGGCCAAGCGCCGCCCGCTGCCCTCGCGACGGAGCGGCTATACGCAAAAGGCCATGGTCGGCGGCCATAAAATCTACCTGCGCACCGGGGAATACGAGGACGGCACGCTGGGAGAAATTTTTCTTGATATGCACAAAGAGGGCGCGGCGTTTCGCAGCCTCATGAACTGTTTTGCCATTGCCATTTCACTGGGACTGCAGCACGGCGTCCCGCTCGAAGAATTTGCCGAGGCCTTCCTGTTCACCCGCTTTGAACCCAACGGCCCTGTCAATCTCAATGACCATATCAAGATGTCCACGTCCATCATTGACTACATCTTCCGCGAGCTGGCCATTGCCTATCTTGGACAGAAAGAACTCGCGCAGGTGAACCCGGACGACCTTCGCGGGGATTCCGTTATCCAGGACCCCGAATGTACGGACGATGCGCCCGCCCACCCCAGCACCATCACCACCACCAGCATTGACCCCGGGTTGTTCCCCTCCCGGCAGGACATCACCAACGGCGGCACGACCGGACATGGCCACGGAGATGGCCGGGGCCATGAGACCACCGCCCACACCGTCGCGCTGAAGCGTGAGGCCCGTGCCGCCGCCACGGAAATGGCCATCGCCTATCAAAAAGGGTTTGAAGGAGACCCCTGCCCCAACTGCAAACAGTTCAAACTGGTCAGAAATGGCATGTGCCTGGTGTGCCGCAACTGCGGAGAGACCACGGGGTGTTCGTAGAATTATCAATTTTGAGTCAAAAGAGGAGAGAAAGAAAATGGGAACAAAAACAGAATCTGTACGGTGTCCATATCCTGATTGCAAAAATGAATTCAAAAGAAAGGTTAAGCTTTATTCCTATTTCTGTTCCACGGAACCGGAAAAATGCCCTTATTGCAAGAGGAATATCTCAAAAACATACAATCCTTTGTGGCTAGAAAAATGATGGGAATCTTTTAAGACAATTCCATACCGCCTACAACAAAAGATTTGCTAGTGACTATCCGTAGAGCAGACATAGAAGCACAAAAAACGACCTATGAATGGTTACGGAATAAATTAGGCAATCGCAAGTCAATTATTCCGTAGATAATTCTAACAATTCGTTTCCAGAGATAAGGATCATTCTTTTTTCACGTCCATCGCGCACCGAAATCCAATCGTCAAATCATTCGCGTCAATCGGGAAATTCGGTTCGGCGCTGCGTCGCGCGGTCACTTCCAGCCATTTCGGCGGGTCTTCCCACGACCCGCCCCGATAGACTTTCCGCGTGCCCTCGGCGGGCCCAGTCGGACGCTTCTTCGGGCTCTGTTCGTAATACGCCCGGTCATACCAGTCCGCCACCCATTCCGACGCATTGCCCGCCATGTGATACAGCCCGTAGGGGCTTTTCGTCCCCTGCGTCAAGCCATGACGGATGCTCATGCCCGACACGCCGCTCGTCACCGGCGCCAGCGTCAACTCGTAGCTGACCCATCCGGTGGTGCCGAGATTATAACGTGCGATATCCACAAACGGCTGCATATGCCCCCAGGGATACCGACGGCCATCCTCCCCGCGCGCCGCCTTTTCCCATTCGGCTTCCGTCGGCAGTCGCTTACCCGCCCACGCACAGTAGGCGTTCGCGCTGTCCCACGCCATGCCGACGGCCGGATGAGTCTTCGCGGTGTCCGTGGCCGCGTAATCATCCCACAAGGGCGGCAGCTCGTGCCTGGTCTCATCGAGAAAGGCCTGATACCGCTCCATCGTCACTTCAAACTGATCAATATAATAACTGTCCAGCTCAACCATATGTTCAGGACGCTGATTCCTCGCCCCACCATGGTTCCCCATCAGAAATTCCCCGGCGGGAATCTTGATCATCGGCGCCCCGTCCTGACCGTTGATCATCTCAAATTGGGATTCAATCGGCGGCTCTGATGACTCATACGTCCATTCAGCCGCCGCCGGCAGCCCGCCAAGCACCGCTCCCAGGACACCCATACCAAGGGGCAACCACCGTGCACGCGATTTTTCCCAAGCCATGGGCATCCTCCCTTTCGCAACGCCACTCACATGGTGCCACGCCGCGAGTTGTTGGGGCTTGTCAGCCTCTTGCGGGCTCATGCATGAACCGCGGCCCATTGTACAAAGTGCGATCGGGGATCACAACAGGGAAAGCGTCCCGCATCACACCGGTCATGAGGGGACGCTGAACACAACAAGAGCCGCTGCACCATGGTCCAGCGGCTCCGTGTATGGTGTCCCCAACGGGATTTGAACCCGTGTTGCCGGCTTGAAAGGCCGGCGTCCTGGGCCAGGCTAGACGATGGGGACAACATTGCTGTTCTGAAACGGGGAACAAAAATGGTAACAGAGGGGACAGACCGAGTCAAACATCGCAACACCCGGCATGGTCCCTGCGTCCCGCCTGGCGCCACGACTACGATCCCCGCGGGATACGCCGCCCTGCGTTGGGCATACGTTGGAGAACAGGCGCATGGCTCCAACGGCCGGCAGGTCTGGACGCACAGAAAAAAGGGGTATGGGGGTGGGTCAATAAGCCGGATTCTGTCCCATGCCGACGATGCGGCATGGTGGTGACCATTTCTCTACAGCGCATGTTACCATACGCTTCCAGCAACCTACCCGAGAACTTTGGTCGGGCCAACCTTTCCCGAACACCACCGAATCAGCCTCACAAGGAGGCTGGCAACGCGGAAGCCGATCAGGCCGTTCGGGACGTCCTCCTATTTGGTCTTGCTCCGGGTGATGCTTACCCTGCCATCCATGTCGCCATGAATGCGGTGGGCTCTTACCCCGCCTTTTCACCCTTACCCCGGACGCCATTCATTGCTGAACAGATCATCACGGGGCGGTTTGTTTTCTGTGGCGCTCATGTCGGATTACTCCGCCTGGGCGTTACCCAGCACCCTGCCCTCTGGAGTCCGGACTTTCCTCTCACCGGGAAGCCTCAAGCCCGGCGAGCGGCCACCCGACCCACACCGTCATACCCATCATCATGATACGCCGCGCCCCTGTCAGACGCAAGAGACTGAAGCGCAACACACCACAGTGCGGGGGAGATGGTTAGCGACTACCGCTTTCCTGTGCCAGGGGATCTTCAAGACTGTCCGGGACGGCGGGGGGCGGCGCATCCGGAGATTCGGATGCCTCATGGAGGGCCTCTTCGGCATACAAAATGCGAAAGCAATAGGGACAGGTCAACAGTTGATCGGATCGCTGCACGCTGGCCACGAGCTGCGGAGGAATTTGCAATTGACAACCCAGACAGGTACTCCCGCGCACCTGGGCCACCACGACGAGTTTCAGCGAAGATTTGAGCGCGGAATAACGCCGACAGACTTGCGCGTCCAATGTGTCCAACACGGTGTGCCTGTGTTGCTGAAGCGCCGCAACCTCGCTCGTCAGGTTCACGCCCAGGGACTCAATGGCAACCTTTTCCTGCTCCAGCGCCCTGGTCAAATCCCGCACCAGCGTTTGCACGTCTTCCAGTTCTTTCGAAACGGTTTCGGCGCGCTCCATGGCCTGGAGGATTGTGTCTTCAAGATCGTTTTTTTTCTTCCCGGCCATTTCAATTTCAAACAAATGGGCCTGGTACTCTTTATTCGTTTTCAACTCATTGAGTCGTCCCCGCATTTTGGCGACATGATGTTCGTGCTCGCTTAAATCCTGTTCACCGCTTCGCCGCTCGGACGTCAGGGTCTCCATCACCTTTTGCAGACCTTCCAGGCGTTGCTGCGCCTCGTCAACCGGCGCTTGCGCCGCCTGAAGCCGCTGGGGAATCCGTTGTTGCTGTTGTTCAAGATCGTGGAGCTTGAGATCAAGCTGTTGCAGTTGCACCAGGCGGGAAAGTTCCAAATTCAAGAAGACCTCTGCCTGTTCGCCATGTGCGGAAGGATAGTCACCACGCCACATCCTACCGTATCCAATACACAAATAGCAAAACGTGGTGGGCCCACCAGGACTTGAACCTGGGACCAACTGATTATGAGTCAGCCGCTCTAACCAACTGAGCTATGGGCCCTGATCGCACGTTCAACCATTCCCCGTGGATGAAGCTCCCGCCACCACTCCCGGCGGCCGTGTCTGCGCACCCGGAGTGTGGCCATGTCCCGGAATCCGGCGTCTTTCACGGGACTCCCTCTTCAGGACATGGCGGTCGTGGAAGTGGAAAACCCGGCTTTTCTTCCGCGCAACACTTCAATCTGGGAATTCAGACGGCCCACGTCCTCGGTTCGGCGCTCACGTTCGGCAACACGAAGCTGCGCAATCAGTTCATCCAGGCGGACTCTCAAGTATTTGCGTTCCAACACGCTCAAGCAACCCAGAATATACGCATCCTGGTCGTCAAAATCCTTTTCAGACGCGGTGAGTTCCGCGACCGCCTCGCGGCAGTCATCATCCGCATTGGTATCCTCAAGCCACCCCGGCACATCAAGACAGCCGGCGGCATTGAGATGGTGCACGCCCATCTCCACAAGCCGGCGATAGAGGGGCGACTGAAACACGTCGGGCCGCAGCGCGTGGAAATGTTCCGGCCGCAATTTGTCCTGAACCATCAACCAGACAATGTCCCGCTCCTCGCGAAATGCCTGCTGGTCGCGGCGTCGGGCCAGGGAGGGATCCGCCGACACCGGGGACCCGCGGCGGGACGCCACGCCCTGCTGACGCTCAATCAACATCGGATAGCGGTCAAGAAGCAGTTGCGGCCGGACACCAAGCCGTTCAGCGACGTGTTGAATCTGCTCGCTCTTTTCAATGGGATTGGAGCCTTTGGCCACAATGCCGAGCACGTCATCAACGCGCCGGGTCCGTGCCTCAATCGTTTCGTGCGTCGCGCCTTCCAGGCATTGCCTCACGGCAAACTCCAGCAACGTCGGGGCCTGGTCCTGCAACGCGCGCAGGCCCTCCGCCCCGTGAGCCCGCACATACGAATCAGGATCATGCCCCGGAGGCATCACCACGACCCTGACCGTGATCCCGCTATCGCGAAACACATCCAGCGCGCGCAACGCCGCGCCGATTCCCGCCGCATCGCCGTCAAAAGTCAGCGCCACCGTGTTGACAAAGCGACGAAGCAAGGTGACATGATCGCCGGTCAGCGCGGTCCCCATCGGCGCGGCCACCTGATGAATGCCGGCTTGAGACAGGACCAACACGTCAAAGTACCCTTCGACGAGCAGCAGGGAGTCGAGTTGCTGACTCGCCGCGCGCGCCTTGTGCAATCCATATAAACAACGGCCCTTGCAAAAGAGCGGCGTGTCGGGAGAATTGAGATATTTGGGATCGCCGTCTTCCAGCGCGCGGCCGCCGAATGCCACCACGTTCGCTCGAAGATCGGCAATAGGAATCATGATCCGTCCACGAAAACGGTCATAAAACCGGCCGGCGTTTGAAGCGCCCTGCGCATCTTTGGACACCACAAGACCGGAAGCCTCCAGGTCGGCGGGTGACGCCCCCTGGCCAATCAAATAGCGTGTCAGCCCATCCCACGAAGGCAGCGCATACCCCAGACCGCATTCCTGAACCGTCTTCAGTTCAAGACCGCGATTGGCAAGATAGGCCAGGGCCGATCGGCCCTTCCCGGGATCATGAAGATTCTGCTGAAACCAGGCCTGGGCCAGGGTATGCAGGTGTTCCAGCCGTTTTCGTTGACCGGTCTGGAACGGCACAGCCCCTCGCGAGGCCTGCGACGGAAGCGGGATTCTTGCCTGCTCGGCCAGCTCGCCGACCGCCTCCAGGAAATCCAGCCCTTCCTTGCGCATCAGGAACGTAAAGACATCGCCGCCCACGCCGCACCCGAAACAGTAAAACATCTGCCGCGCCGGCGTGACGGTAAAGGACGGGGTTTTTTCTTCGTGAAACGGACACAGTCCGCGATGGTTCTGACCCGTTTTCGACAACGTGACATAGCGGGACACCACGTCCACAATGTCAACGGCGTCACGGACCTGTTGAAGGGTCTCAGGGGGGATTCCGGTTCGCGCTGTTGCCAAGGCTTTTCTCCGCAACCTTCATCCTGGCTACTTTATGAAGAGCCAAAAATTCATAATACATTGTAAAACAATGACTTTTAAGCACCATGCCAAGGAAAGCCCGCCAAGTCAACCGGCGCGAAACCTGCACAGACGCTTACCGGGCACGTTCCTGCGGCGGCTTCTCCCGAACGCCGGAATGCCCAAACCGTTTGCCAAGTTCCCGCTGCACCTCCGTCACGGGAATATCGCAATATCCCAACGCCACGATGGTGTGAAAGAGCAAATCCGCCACTTCATGGATAATCGCTTCCCGGTGTTCGTTCTTCACGGCCAACAGGACTTCGCCGGCTTCCTCCATGACCTTTTTGAGAATCCGGTCGGGACCGCCCTGCATCAGGGACGACACATACGAATGGTCCTGCGGATGCTGTTTGCGCTGGAGGGCCATGGCATACAGTTGATCAACAATGCCTCCGTTGGCCTCTTCGCCATCCGGATGAGGCGCAATCCCCCGATCCGTCACTTCCGCCCAAAAACACGTTCGCGCATCCGTGTGACAGGTGGGCCCCATGGGTTCGGCTTTCACCAACAGGGTGTCCCCGTCGCAATCAAGAAACAGGCGTTGGCACCGCAGCGTATGACCGGAGGTCTCCCCTTTTTTCCAAAGTCGCTTGCGTGAACGACTCCAGAAATGCACATCGCCGGTGTGCAGCGTCCGGTCAAGTGACTCCTGATTCATATAGCCCACCATCAGCACCGCGCCATCACGCCAATCCTGGACAACCGCGGGCACCAGTCCGTGTTCATCAAACCGTATGGTCATCGTGTCGGGCCTCGCGCGCGGTGCGTCCACGGAGACGTGGTCCTGGTCAGGCTTCATGGCCATTGACAATCCTCATGGGAAGCCCCCGATCCCGAAGATAGGCTTTCGCTTCACCCACGCTATACGTGTCGTAATGAAAAATGGAAGCCGCCAGCACCGCGTCGGCCTTCCCCTGTTCCAAGGCCTCATAGAGATGCTCCAGGGTTCCGGCGCCGCCGGACGCAATAACCGGAATGGACACGGCATCGGACACGGCCCTGGTCAGCGGCAGGTCATAGCCATCCCGCACGCCGTCCTGATCCATGGAGGTTAACAGAATTTCACCGGCGCCTTTCTCCTCCACGCGGCGTGCCCAGTCAATCGCATCACCCCCCGTGGGAGTTCGACCGCCATGGGTGAACATTTCCCATCGCGCCGGTCCCGCGCCAGGGCCTTCGTGACTGGAGACCACCCGTTTCGCGTCAATCGCCACCACGATACATTGTGACCCAAAGCAACGCGCGGCCTCCGCCACGAAATCCGGATTGTTGACGGCGGCGGTGTTCACGCTCACTTTATCCGCGCCCGCATGCAGCAATCGCCGCACGTCCTCAAGCGTCCGAACGCCGCCGCCGACCGTGAGCGGCATAAACACCTGCTCGGCCGTCCGTGACACAATGTCCAGCAGCGTGCCCCGATTTTCATGAGAGGCCGTGATATCCAGAAAACACAATTCATCCGCGCCGGCATCATCATACCGCCGCGCGACCTCAACGGGATCGCCGGCGTCGCGAAGATTCACAAAGCCGACGCCTTTGACCACCCGGCCATCCTTCACGTCCAGGCAGGGAATAATGCGTTTGGTCAACATCCCGTGCGCGTTCGCCTCACGCGCGCGCCTCGGCCAGCGCCGACGGAAGATCCATGGTGCCCTCGTAGAGCGCCTTGCCGACAATGACGCCACTGATCCCGCGGCCCAACTGTTTAATCGCACGAATGTCTTCCACGCGCGTGACCCCGCCGGACGCGATCAGGGGAACGGGGCAGGCCGCCACCGCATGCCGCAGCGCCGTCACGTCCGGTCCCTCCAACATGCCGTCCCGGCTGATCTCCGTCACCACGACTCCGGCAAGGGGGTAGGCTTTCAGGGACGCAAACACCTGGTCGGGTGTGGCGCCGGAAAGCGTTGTCCATCCACGCAGCGCGACTTTGCCCCGTTTGACATCCACCCCCACGACAATGCGGTCGGGAAAGCGCTCACAGGCCTCGGCAAGCAACGACGGATTTTCCAGGGCCGCCGTTCCCACCACCACCTGTCCGACTCCCCGCGAAACATACGCCTGAATGGCGTCCAGCGAGCGGAGGCCTCCGCCCACCTGGATCGGGATGGACACGGCCCGGGCTATCGCGCACACAAGTTCCATATGACGAGGCGTGCCGTTGACCGCACCGTCCAGATCAACCACGTGCAGCCGGGGCGCGCCCAGGGCTTCCCATTGCCGGGCCACGGCCGTCGGGTCCTCCGAATACATCGTCTCCCGCGTCATGTCGCCCTGCCGCAGACGCACGCACCGCCCGTCTTTTAAATCAATCGCCGGAATGATCATCATCGCGGAACACCCTAGGCAGCATCGGTGGTGACAGACATGAGGTGACCGGAACGGGCAAGCCTCTCAAGGCGGGGCGGAGACACGACGAACGCCCGTTATTCCTTCCCCAGCGGCAGGCGTTGCAAGACGCGCACGACGCCATCGCGCGCCAGCTCTTCGGCCGTCACAAACGTTCCGCCCCGCGCAAAGAATCCCCGCACGTCCTGCGTCAGCGGTTTCTGCTCTTCAAAATACTCGCCCACCCACAACACGTCGCCGTTCCCGGCGTCAAGCAAGCGGAGTTCAAACCCGACCGCGGCCGGAATGGCGCCGAACGTCGCGCCTTCCCGTTCACGATACACATGCACCATGCCCTCAAGAACCGCATCCACCGCCAACCGCTGCCCCAGAAGCCGCAACTGACGATCCCCGGCGTCCGCGTCCGTGTCCCGAAGCACGTGTTCAACGGTCTCGGGCGGCACAACGTGAACACGGGGATTGAGTTTGAGCCGGGCATACACCATGTGCCGAATCGCCTCGGGAACAAACGGCGGGACGGAAACGGACAGCACACCGGCAGGGCGGGGAACCGAAGGCACAGACCCGCGCAACGAACCGCGAACCCCGGAAGCGTCCGAAACCGGCGGCGGGGAGCCGAAAGTCGACGCGCCGCCCCGCGTCCCTTTGAACGCGTGAAACGGCGCAATCGCCACCTTGGTAATGGTGTGAGGCACAAAATGCGGATGCGAGCGAATGGTGACGGTGTCCGGCGCGCAGGCCGCACCCCCCGCGCACAGCATGAACGCCCAGAGTACGGCAAGCCCCCGCGCGCGCGGCCGGCACACGGCAGAGACGCCGCTCACGACCAGGCCCCGAAATTCCGGAGCAGCCGGAGCCCCACCTTTTGACTTTTTTCCGGATGAAACTGGCACGCGAAGATCTTGCCCCTGGTCACGCTCGACACGAAAGGAAAGCCATAGGGCGTCTCGGTGCAGACCACATCCGGTTCTTCGGGTTCCACGTAATACGAATGGACGAAATACACATGAGCTTCGGACCCGATGCCTTCGAAGAGCGGCATGGGCCGTTTGACCTGAATCGTGTTCCACCCCACATGAGGAACCTTCAGCGGCGGGACCGACCCGGACGGAAACCGTTTGACTTTCCCCCGAAACACATTCAACCCGTGGTGGACGCCAAATTCCTCGCTTTCCGAAAAGAGCACCTGCAGCCCCTGGCAAATCCCCAAAAACGGCTTGCCCTGCGCAATGGTCCGGCGCAACGGATCAATCAGATGAAACCGTTGGAGATTCTTCACGCATTCACCAAACGCGCCCACGCCCGGCAACACCACGTGGGTGGCCCGGTCAATCACCTGCGGGTCCCGCGTCACCACGGCGTGATACCCGACCGTTTCAAAGCCCTGTCGGACGCTTCGCACATTCCCCGTCTCGTAATCAATAATGGCGATCATGCCTCACTCCACCGGCCGCCGGCCTGGCCGGCGCTCCCGGTCACCCGAGGGAGCCTTTCGTGGACGGGACCCCCGTCACCCGGTCGTCCCGACGAATCGCCTGGTCAAGCGCCTTGGCAAACGCTTTGAACACGGCTTCAATCATATGGTGCGGATTGCGTCCGTACCGAACATTGATGTGCAGATTCAACCCGCCCTGGTTCACCAGCGCCTGAAAAAAATCTTCAAACAGGCCGAGATCAAACCCTTTCACTTCGCGATGCGACAACGTGACATTGTAGACAAGAAACGGCCGGCCGCTCAAATCAACGACAACTTCGGCCAGCGCTTCGTCAAGCGGCACGGCGGCCCATCCAAACCGGTGAATCCCAGCTTTGTCGCCCAGCGCATCGTTGAGGGCCGTCCCCAACACAATGCCGATGTCCTCCACCGTATGATGATCGTCAACACGGGTATCGCCCGTGGCGGCCACCGTCAAATCAAAACAGCCGTGCCGCGCAAAGGCGTCCAGCATGTGATCCACAAACGGGACAGGGGTGGCAATCTGTCGCTGCCCGGTTCCGTCCAGGCCCCATTGCACCTGGATGGAGGTCTCGGAGGTTGCCCGGTTCACTTCCGCCCGCCGGGGCGGGTGGGATGGCGGTTGAGCGCCCGTCATGATATTCGACTTTCCATGGAACGGGCATGCCCCTGCAGCCCCTCCATTGCCGCCAACCGTATGACATACGGGGCGACGGCTTTAAGTTGTGCCTTGTTATACGCCACGATATTCGCGCGCTTCACGTAATCGTCCACGGACAAGGCCGAAAAAAATCTCGCGGAGCCTCCGGTGGGCAGCACATGATTGGGACCGGCCACGTAATCCGCCACGGCCGGCGGCGTCTGGTTCCCCATGAAAATCGCGCCAGCATGGCGCACCTGTTTGACATAATCAAACGGCCGGGGCAACAGGATTTCCAAATGTTCGGGCGCGATGGCGTTGGCCGCGTCAAAGGCTTCCCGCAGGTTCGACACGACGAAAATGGCCGCATGGCGTCCCACGGAACGCGACGCAATGCGCCGGCGCGTCAGTTGGGGCAATTGCACGCGAATTTCCCGCTCAACGTTCCTGGCCAGCGACGCCGACGTCGTCACCAGGTAGACACGCGCTTCTTCATCGTGTTCCGCCTCGCACAACAGGTCGGCGGCGCACTGGGCGGGATTGGCGGACGCATCGGCGATCACCAGCAGTTCACTCGGGCCGGCGATCATATCAATGTCAACAGTCCCGTACACCAGGCGTTTGGCCGCCGCCACGTACATATTGCCCGGGCCCACAATTTTATCCGCCCTGGGAATCTGTTTGGTGCCGTAGGCCATCGCCCCGATCGCATGGACGCCTCCAACCCGGTACACTTCATCCACACCGGCGATATCCGCCGCCGCCAGCAAACAGGGATCCACGTCGCCCGACGTCGTCGGACTGCACATGACCACACGCCGCACCCCGGCGACTTTCGCGGGAATCGCGTTCATCAACACCGTGGAAGGATACAACGCGGTCCCCCCCGGCACATACAACCCCACGACGTCCAACGGCGTGATGAGCTGACCGAGCTTCACCCCCTTGTCCTCGCTCACCCAGGTCGCCACCCGTTGTTTGCGATGAAACGCGCGAATGCGGCGAGCGGCAAAGCGCAGGGCCTGGATATCCTTGCGCGGCATACGGGCGCAGGCCCGTTGAATTTCCCGCGAGGACACGCGAAACCTTCGCGGCGACAGAGACAACCCGTCGAATTTTTTGACGTACCGGGCGACCGCGGCATCACCGTGTCGTTCCACGTCTTTCACGATGCGTTTCACGGCCACTTCAATCCTGGCATGTTGCAGAGCGGCTCGATTGCACACCCCGGCCAGCGCCTTCGCATAGCGCGCCTCGTGGGAAAAAATAATGTTCATGGGCTGTCCGGACGCACCACGACCCCGGGGCGACTCTTGCGGAGCCGGTTAATCATCGTGGTGATCATTTGATGTTTCATTTTCAAACTGGCGCGATTCACAATCAGGCGCGCGGTGGATTCGGCAATGAGTTCCGTTTCCCGAAGATGATGGGCTTTCAGCGTCCGCCCGCTCGACACCAGGTCCACGATCCGGTCCGCCAGGCCCACCACCGGGGCCAACTCAATTGACCCGTAGAGCTTGATAATCTCCACCGGCATCCCCAGTTGGTTAAAGTGCCATTCCGTGATGTTGGGATACTTCGTGGCGACCCGGAGCTTGGACGACAACCGCGTCCGGGGTTCCGGCTCATCAATCATCGCCACGCAAATCCGGCACCACCCGATTCGCAGGTCCAGGGGTTCATACACGTCCAGTTGCTGCTCCAGCAATAAATCCTTGCCCGCCACGCCCACGTCGGCCGCGCCATACTCCACGTACGTGGGCACGTCCGTCGGCCGGATCATCAGAAACGACGCGCCCGACTCCGGCGCGTCCAGCACCATTCTGCGATCATCAAACGATGGAGACGGCGAGTCCGCGTCAAGATATCCCGCTTTCCGAAACAGGTCCAGCGTCGGCTCCAGGAGTTTCCCCTTTGACAGCGCCACGGTCACCACGTCACTCATGCGTGCACGCGCTCCCGGCGTATCAGCGCCCCCAGGCCCCGCAGTTTCTCTTCAATATGTTCGTAGCCGCGTTCCATGTGATAAATTCTGGAAATCTGTGTCTCGCCCGACGCCCCCAGCCCGGCCAGCAACAGGCCCGCACCGGCACGCAAATCCGACGCCATGACCGGCGCGCCCGAAAGCCCGCCTAATCCTTTCACAACGGCACGGCGCCCATCAACCGTAATGACCGCCCCCATGCGCTGCAACTCCGAGACATGAAGAAACCGCCTTTCAAACACGGATTCGGTGAGCACGCTTGTGCCGTCGGCCAGACACATCAGGGCCATCATCGGCGCCTGCAGATCCGTGGGAAACCCCGGGTAGGGCAACGTATGCACCTCCAGCGCCCGCAGCCGGCGCGGAGCCTTCACGGTAATTGACCGCGCCGTCTCCGACACATCCGCGCCACATTGCCGCAGCGTCGACAGGACGGCCTCCACGTGCCCGGGCATACACCGGTCCACCTCAACCCGCCCGCCCGTCACGGCGCCGGCGAACAAATACGTGCCCGTTTCCACGCGATCGGGAATGACCGTATGTTCGGCTCCATGCAGCGACGAGACCCCTTCAATGACCACGCGCCCGGACCCGGCGCCCTGAATTCTGGCCCCGCGTTGAACCAGGAACCCGGCCAGATCAATGATTTCCGGCTCACGGGCCGCGTTGGTAAGCACCGTGGTGCCGTGCGCGAGGCAGGCCGCCATCAATAAATTGGCCGTGCCGGTGACCGTGGGAACCCGGAAATCAATGCGTTGTCCTTTCAGCCGTGCGGCGCGCGCGCGGATGCACCCATGCTCCAGCGAAACATCGGCGCCCAACCGCCGCAGTCCATCCACGTGCAGATCAACCGGCCGCTGACCAATGGCGCACCCGCCGGGAAGGGACACCTCCGCTTCCCCGAATCGCGCAAGCAACGGCCCCAGCACCAGGATGGACCCGCGCATGGTTTTCACCAGGTCATACGGCGCCTCAACCGATTGAACAGCCGCCGTGTCAACAATCGTCCGCCCCGCTTCCTCGTTGACGGACACGCCCAGCAACCCCAGGAGCGTCAGCATGGTGGCGACGTCTTTGACCTGCGGCAGATTGGAGATGGCGCATGCCCCCCCTCCCAGCAACGTCGCCGCCAAAATGGGGAGCACCGCGTTTTTGGCGCCGGCGGCCATCACGCGCCCTTCCAGGCGCCGCCCCCCCGTCACAACCAGACGATCCACAGCTACTCCGTTCGCTCCAGGCAAAGCACACGCTCAATCCCCGACTGGTCCCGCCGAATGTGTTTCACGGCCCATGCGGCCCCCCCGCGTCCCGCGCATCCGCTCACTTTGCGACAGATGTCCCCGGACTGGTTCGCGCCCATTTCCATAACCAACAGACCGCCCGGACGCAACCACGCCCGGCTTTCAGCCAGCAGGCGGTCGTAAAACGCCAGGCCGTCCGGGCCGCCGTCAAGCGCGCGAAGCGGCTCAAACACCCGGACATCCGGCGGCAGACGATCCAACTCCCCTGATGGAATATAAGGCGGATTCGAGACAATCACGGACACCGTCCCCGCGACCACGTGCCCGGACAACGGCGCGAGGCCGTCGCCCTGGAGCAACCGCACCCTGTGGTCAACACCGTAACGACGGGCATTGTCCCCGGCCAGACGAAGCGCCGGCAGGCTGCAATCCGTGGCATGGACGAGGGAACCCGGACGCGCCAGGGCCAGCGAAACGGCCAGGCATCCCGAACCCGTGCCCATATCCACCACGGGCCCGTCATCGTCCACACCGGCCGCGGCCTCAACTTCCTCAACGATCAACTCGGTCTCGGGCCGGGGGATGAAGACGCCGGGCCGCACAAGAAAGTCCCGCCCCAGAAACGCCTGCGTGCCCACAATATACTGCAGGGGTTCCCGCGACGCCCGGCGGCGAAACGCCGACGCCGTCCGCTCCCAATCCCCGGACGTCACCCGGCTGTCCGGGTGCGCATACACGGCCAGGCGCGACTGCCCCAGCGCCGCTTCCAACAGCCAGAACGCTTCATGCCGGGCATTGACCACCCCGGCGTCTTTCAGCATGGTCACGCCCCGTTGCCAGGCGGACAGGAGGGTCACGGATTCCGGGTGACGGGTCTCAATGCGCGGCGCTGTCTTCATGTCCGCCGCCGCGTCCCGGACGCGACCCCGGCCCCGCCGTGCTTCGGCGCGCGCGACTCATCCATCGCGGCCACCAGCTCCCGAAGTTCCCCGTCCAGCACCGCGTCCAGATGATGCAGGCTCAACCCGATCCGATGATCCGTGACGCGGTTCTGCGGGTAATTATACGTGCGAATTTTTTCACTGCGGTCGCCGGCGCCCACGTGAGCGCGGCGCTGTTCGGCAATGGAGGCAACCCGTTTTTCGCGTTCGGCGTCGCCAATGCGCGTGCGCAGGGTCCGCATGGCCTTGTCCCGGTTTTTGAGTTGCGACCGCTCATCCTGGCACGTCACCACAAGGCCGGTGGGCAGATGGGTGATGCGCACGGCCGAGTAGGTGGTGTTGACGCTTTGGCCGCCCGCCCCCGAGGAGCAAAACGTATCAACGCGAAGATCTTTCGAATCAAGATGCACGTCAACGTCTTCCACTTCGGGCATCACCGCCACGGTCGCCGTGGATGTGTGAATACGGCCGCTCGCCTCCGTCGTCGGAACACGCTGCACGCGATGCACCCCGCTTTCATACCGAAAGGCGGCATACGCCCCCGCGCCTTCAACCAGCACAATGGCTTCCCTGATCCCCCCGATGCCGGTCTCGCTGGAGTCAATCATCTGCACCCGCAACCCCCGTTTTTCCGCGTACCGCAGGTACATGCGCAACAACTCGCCGGCAAACAGGCCCGCTTCGTCGCCGCCGGCGCCGGCCCGTATTTCGATGAACGAATTTTTGTCGTCGTCGTCGTTACGGGGACGCAGGAGTTCCCGTGCCCGTGCTTCCATGCGGACGCGCCGCGCCAGCAACACCGCCGCCTCATCAACCGCCAGCGACCGGAGCGCGGCATCCAGGCGCGGCTCCTCAAGCATCCGCTCCGTATCGGCAATGTCCCGCAACACGGCCTGGTAGCCCGCAAACAGTTGACTGGCCTCTTCAAGGCCGGCCCGCTCCTTGTTGCGGGCAATCACCAGCGACGGCTGGCCGAGGATCGCGGGATCCGCCAACTGGCTGGTCAAATCATCATAACGGCGCGCCGCGGCTTCCCACTGGGCACGCCATCCCTCAAACGGGCTGTTCTCCATCGTGTCACCGGACATAAGACAGGCCACTCCACACGAAGCACAAGACAGGTCGGAAAAAATTGAAACGCGCGAAATCGGCGTGGTGACGGGGCAGGCTAGGCTTTGGCCTTCGTTTTGGTTTTGGCTGCGGGCAGGTTGGCGTACTTTTTCTTAAACCGTTCCACGCGTCCTTCCGTATCAACGATTTTCTGCGTGCCGGTAAAGAAGGGATGACAGGCGGAACAAATATCCACCTTCAAATCGCCCGCGACGGAACGGGTTTCGAATTTCATGCCACACGCGCAACTGACCGTCGCCTTGACGTACTCGGGATGAATGCCCGCCTTCATGTTCTCATGTCTCCCATCAGATAAATTGGCCCGTTCACCATGTTGCGCACACTGGCTATGTACCATGAAAGACCGGACGGTGGCAAAGGGGCCGGGCCGGAGCTTTTACCGGTTCATTGATTGAAGAAATTCCTGGTTATCCTTGGTCCCGCCGATTTTATCCATCAGGAATTCCATGGCGTCCATTGACCCCAGGGGGCTAAGCACCTTGCGCAGGACCCACATTTTATTCAGCCGGTCCCCGTCCACCAGCAGGTCCTCTTTCCGCGTCCCCGATTGGCTGATGTCAATGGCCGGGAAGAGACGCTTGTCCGCCAGCCGGCGATCCAGATGGATCTCCATATTCCCCGTGCCTTTAAATTCCTCAAAAATCACGTCGTCCATGCGACTGCCCGTATCCACCAGGGTGGTGGCCACGATCGTGAGGCTGCCCCCATGCTCAATGTTGCGCGCCGAGCCGAAAAACCGCTTGGGCCGCTGCAGCGCGTTGGAATCCAGCCCGCCGGACAGCACCTTTCCGCTCGGCGGCGCGATGGTATTATAGGCCCGGGCCAGCCGGGTGATACTGTCAAGCAGGATCACCACGTCACGTTTGTGTTCCACCAGCCGTTTCGCCTTTTCCATCACGATCTCCGCGACCTGCGCATGCCGTTGTGGCGGCTCGTCAAACGTGGAACTGATGACCTCGGCGGTTTTGACCTGCCGCTGCCAGTCCGTGACTTCTTCCGGACGTTCGTCAATCAGCAGGACAATCAGCAGGATCTCCGGATGATTGTGCAGGATGGCCCGGGCCATGGCCTGCAGCAACATGGTTTTTCCCGTGCGCGGCGCGGCCACGACCAGCCCGCGTTGCCCCTTGCCCACGGGCGCGATCAGTTCAATCACCCGCGTACAATACTCCTCCCGGTCAAACTCCAGTTTAATGCGTTCCTCCGGGTAGAGCGGGGTCAGGTTGTCAAACAGAATTTCATCCTGCTGCACCTCGGGTTCGTCGTAATTAATTTTTTCAACTTTCAGCAGGGCGAAGTACCGCTCCCCGCCCTTGGGAGGACGAACCTGGCCGGAGATAATATCGCCCGTTCGGAGGCCAAACCGGCGGATTTGCGAGGGCGAGATATAAATATCGTCGGGACCTGGCAAATAATTGGACGCTGGCGCGCGCAAAAAGCCAAAGCCGTCGGACAGGGTTTCCAGCACCCCTTCTCCAACGATGACGCCGTTTTGCTCCGCCTGTCCCTGCAGGATGGCAAAGATCAATTCCTGCTTTTTGAGATTTGAGGACCCTTCCACGTTTAAGGAGCGGGCCAGTTCGGCAAGTTCGCCAATGGACTGCTGTTTTAATTCTGCGAGATACATAGCGTGAAACTCCTGCTGTGGGTTGTAAGATGACCGGCAGGAAGGCGGGGCCCTCTTGTCATGTGGTGAACGTCAGTCTCCTGAAACATTTTCTGCAATGCCATCACACGACCCTCCTGTGTGATTCCAGCCTCACGGGCCTCCCGTCCACCAACCGTGGCCCGGGCCGCGACACCGTTTCCGGCCGTCAACGGGGTCACCACACACGCGCTCCATGTGCCATACGTGATGCAAACAAGAATCACGGTGGAAGGACCGACGGTCAGACAATCCGCCGGGTCGCAGTCAACGAAGGAACACCATTTCCCCTGTTATGGAATAGAATTGGATAGACGTGCGTTTGATGTTTGGTTGCGTAAAAAGTGGATTTGCAAATGCGCGGGCTTCAACACTCACGCGGGAAGCAGTGGCGGCCTCTTCAATTCAAAGCCATGGTTACTTGTATAACACGCATTCACCGATTGTCAACAATTTCTTTCACGCACCGGGAAACACACCGCCGCACCCGCCACCGTCCGATGCGACGCCGGACACGGCGGAGAGGGCCGTTCCGCACGGGTTTGCCATGCCGCCATTGTTGTGATAGACAGAAACACGCGCCGTCGTCTCCCACACTCGCAACCGGTCCATACCCGCTCCAATAATGACGCCACACGACGAATCGTTTTCTCATGGGCGGCTTTTTTCACTGTCCGAAGCCACGGCGCTCCTTCCCCACCTTGTGACGCACCTGACCAAAGCCAAAGAGGGAAAAGCCGTCCTCCTCCACACCAGGGACGAAATCAAAAAAGCAAGCGCCAACGCGCCCTACGACGGAGGCAGCCCTGAAGGCCCCCGCTACATCAAGGCGCTGGAAGAGATTTATGAGAGCCTCAACGGCATTCATGAAATGGGCGTGATTGTCAAAGATCTGGAAACGGGCCTGTGCGACTTCCCCTGTCTTCTGGAAGGGCGCGTGGTGTACCTGTGCTGGAAGCTCGGCGAAGACACCATTGAATGGTGGCATGAAATTGAAGACGGGTACAACGGCCGGCAGGCGCTCTCCAGCGGAATGGCGTAACCCGCGGCACGGGAGACGGGACACCCCGTTCAACGCACCGCGTGAGATAATCCCAGCACAATCGCCCATTCGTCTTCCCGAACCGGCTGCACGGACAGGCGGGAACCCTTTCGGAGCAGCTCCATGTTTTCCAGGCCGGGCACCGTTCGAAGCCGCCCCAGCGGCAGCGGCAGGCGAAACACAGTCTGCAGACACACATCCACCATCACCCATCGCGGATTCCGCTTTGAACTCCCGGCATCAAAATAGACACTGCGGGGCTGCCAGGCAAAATGATCGGGATACGCCGCCCGCGCCACCTCCACCACGCCGACAATCGCCGGAGGATCCGCGTTGCTATGATAAAAAAAGGCCAGGTCCCCGACAACCATGGCATTCAGAAAATTACGCGCCTGGTAGTTTCTCACACCTTCCCAGCACGTCGTCTTGTGGGGCGAACGGGCCAAATCCTCAATGGAAAACGTTGAGGGTTCCGATTTCACCAACCAGTAGTTTCGCATGGCCGGGCCTCCTCTCAAGGCGTGAAACAACGCAGGCCGGGGTTGACATTCTACCGTGCAGGACGCACCCGTTCAACCGCCTCCCCGCCAGGCCGGCGAAGACGCGGGGCCCCGTTTCCGGCACAACGGATCGCGCGTGACCGGCGGCGGAATCCCGGCACGGGCTTGTTGAATTTTCCTCAAACATGCTATGTCCACACACGCAAAGAGAACACCCGATGGCCTCCATCCAGACCTTGCTCCCTGAACTCACACGCATGATGCCCGACGGGGCGTTGCTCATCATTGGCGCCGCCTCGGCCCTGATGTTTTTCGGCACGCTGGTCCTGATTCCCCTGATCGTGATACGCCTGCCGACGGATTATTTTCTCCAGACAGGCACGCGCGTGTGGATGGAAGGCCGCCACCCCGTTCTGCGCGGCGCCGGTCTGACCATCAAAAACGTGGTCGGCCTCGTGTTTTTCGTGGCGGGAGTCGCCATGCTCGTCCTGCCGGGACAGGGTCTGCTCACCATGGTCATCGGCCTTTCCCTCCTTGACTTTCCCGGCAAACAACGCCTTGAGCGCCGGCTGCTCACAAACCCCATGGTCTTCCGCGCCATGAACGCCATTCGACACAAGTTCGGCAAGCCCGCATTGTCGTCGGCGGCGTCCCCGCCATGAACGCCTTGCGCGTCATCGCGTGGATGCTGGTCTCCATCCTGTGCGCCGTCTCGTTCGGCATTGTCACCGGATGGCTGAACCCGGAAGAAACCGTCAACGGACTCTGGCTGGTCACGGCGGCCGGCAGCTTTCATCTCCTGGCCTATCGCTTTTACGGACGATTCCTGGCCCGGCGGGTCATGGAGCTGGACGACCGGCGGCCGACCCCGGCCGTTCGACTCCGGGATGACATCAATTATTATCCCGCCAACAAGTACGTGCTGTTCGGACACCATTTCGCCGCCATTGCCGGCGCGGGGCCGTTACTGGGCCCGGTGCTGGCGGCGCAGTTCGGATTTCTGCCGGGGCTGCTCTGGATTGTCATCGGAGCCGTGATGGCCGGCGCCGTCCAGGACTTTATCATCCTGGTCGGGTCCATGCGCCGCAACGGCCGCTCCCTTCCGGAAATCGCGCGCGCGGAAATCGGATGGATCACGGGAACCGCCACCGCCGTGGCCGTGTTCTTCATCGTCATTGTGGCCCTGGCCGGGCTTGGGCTGGCCGTGATCAACGCCCTTGAGCAAAACCCCTGGGGCACGTTCACCATCGCCATGACCATCCCCATCGCCCTGCTCATGGGCTGGTATCAGCACCACCTGCGGCCCGGGCGCGTGGGAGAAATGACCCTCATCGGCCTCGTGCTGCTTGTGCTGGCCGTCGCGTTGGGCAAAACCGTGGCACAATCGGACATGGGAGGCTGGTTTGCCCTTGACCGGACCACGCTGGTGTGGCTGCTCGCCGGGTACGGCTTTCTCGCGTCGGCGCTCCCCATGTGGATGCTGCTGATTCCCAGGGACTATCTTTCAACGTTCATGAAACTCGGCGTGATAGGATTACTGGCCATGGGCGTCATCGTGCTCGCCCCCGACATGCACATGCCGCGAGTCACCAGGTTCATTGACGGCGGCGGCCCGATTATCCCCGGCCCCCTCTTTCCCTTCTTGTTTATCACCATCGCCTGCGGCGCCATTTCCGGATTCCATTCCCTCGTGTCATCGGGCACCACGCCCAAAATTATCGCGCGTGAATCGCAGGCCCTGGTGGGCTATGGCGCCATGTTGCTGGAAAGTTTTGTCGGGGTCATGGCGCTGATCGCGGCGTCCCTGCTCATCCCCGGCGATTATTTCGCCATCAACACGCACCTGTCGGCAGACGCGCTGGCGGCCATGGGCTTCCCCGTGGCAAACATTCAGACCCTCTCGCAACTCGTGGAAACAGACGTGGCAGGCCGGCCGGGAGGCGCGGTATCGCTGGCCGTGGGCATGGCCTGGATTTTTTCCGCCCTGCCGGGAATGGCCGGGCTGATGGCCTACTGGTATCAATTCGCGCTGCTGTTTGAAGCCCTGTTCATCCTGACAACCATTGACGCGGGCACGCGCGTGGCGCGGTACGTGGTGCAGGAAATGGGGGGACGCCTGTACGCGCCGTTGCGCAACCTCAACTGGTGGCCCGGCGTCGTCGGTTCCAGCGCATTCGTGGTCGGCGCGTGGGGATGGCTCATCGGCACGGGCACCATCGCCACCATCTGGCCCATGTTTGGAGCGGCCAACCAGTTACTGGGGACCATCGCGTTATGCGTCGGCACCACCCTGCTCATCAACATGGGCAAAACCCGGTACCTCTGGGTCACGGCGGTTCCCATGGTGTTCGTGGGTATCATCACGCTCACGGGCTGCTACGAACTGTGGTGGATATTTGTGGCCAGGGCGCACACCGCCGCGGACACGGTGGGGTCGGTGACCATGGCGCTTAACGCGGCGCTGGTGGGGTTGGTGGCGGCGCTGGCCTGCGTCATCCTGGCCGACAGCGCGAGACACTGGTACCGGCGCCTCGTCCTGAAGCAGCCCGTGACCACCACGGAAACGGGTGACGGCACGGACGGGAGTGATGACGGCGGACTGCGATTCCCGGCGGGCAAATGCTGCTGACATGACCAGGCACCCGGTTGCCGAACAAAGGAGACGACCCCATGGCCGAGACATCCTCGTTTGACATCACGTCCACAGTGGAGAAGCAGGAAGTCAAAAACGCGGTGGAGCAAACCACGAAAGAACTCGGCCAGCGCTTTGACTTCAAAGGCTCGCGCGCGAAAGTCACGTACAACGACAAAGACGGGTTCCTGGACGTGGAGGCGGACGACGACTACAAGCTCAAGGCCGTCATGGACGTCCTCAAAAACAAATGCGTGAAACGCGGCGTGTCGCTGAAAGCCCTCAACCACGGCAAGGTGGAGCAGGCCCTCGGCGGCGCCGTTCGACAACGGATTACCATACAGAACGGCATCGCGGACGACAAAGCCAAAGCCATTGCGAAATGCGTCAGGGAGAGCAAGTGTAAGGCCCAGGCGCAGATTCAGGGCGACATCGTGCGCGTGCAGAGCAAAAGCCGGGACGAGCTGCAAGCCGTCATGGCATTTCTCAAAACACAGGACTTCGGCATTGACCTGCAATTCGTCAACTATCGCTGATCTCCGCGCCCCCCAACTCCCGCCGTCCGCGGGCCGCGGCGTGCATGGTCACACAGGGCGGCACGAGCCGCGGCACGTTGCATCCATTTCGGCCATCAGGTAGGTTCGGGAAGCGAAACACCCACCGCAACCACAAAAGAGGATTGTGTATGACACTGCGTTTGTTGCTGCTGGCCGCCGGGCTGGCGCTGCCGGGCTGCCAGGCCCTCGGTCTGCCGGAACCACGACTGCCGACCATCACCATGCCGAGCATCGGATTTGGGGAAGAACCGGAACCGGCCCTCCCCATCTCCGTGGCCTACGCCTTTGACGCAAGCGTGACAGAAGCCCGCATTGAAACGAAGGCGTGCGGGTTGCCCCATACACTGAACACGGGTGAGATTATTCCCCAGGCCTTTCTCTCGGTGGGGCGGGAACGGTTTCAATCCGTCTCGGCCTATGAAGGCACCGGCGAAGCCGTGCGCACGACACAGCCGAACGACCTCACCATCCAGATCGGCCTGGTCAATCACACAATGCAGGACGTCGACCGCATCGCGGAAGAAGACAACTACCTGATCTTTCTCAACATGGAACTTCAAGCCGTGTTCCTTGACCGTGACGGGACGGAACTGGCGCGAACCCCGTTACAATTCAGCGATCAGATGACCGTCTGGGCGCCGGCCCTGACTGGCCAATCCGTGTCATGCGTCACCGGACAATACGACGCCGCCATCCACAACGCGGCGCGGGACATGGCCAAACAACTCGTCGGCGTGGTGCCGTCATTGCTCACAAACGGCTCGCCCCAATCGCCGGCCACGGTCGGCCGGCCGGTCACGGTTGGCCAGCCGGCGGCAGTCGGCCAGTCGGCGGTGGTTGAGCGGCAGGCCATGGCGGCCGCCTTGCCGACCCTGGCGTTTCGCAGCAGACTCAAAGACGCCAACGACAACCTGATCCTGGAAGCCGGCGAAACCCTCGTGCTGGAAATTGAAGCCACGTACACGGGCGCCCGTGAGCTTATCGCCGCGCATGTCAACCTGACCGGAAGCCCCGTCATCGTTGAAGCCTTCTCCACCATCACCACGCTGCCCGTCTCCCTCGGCTCGTTTCAGCCCGGAGAAACCAAGACCACGGAAATTCGGGGCCGTCTGCCGCGCACCGTGAGCGAGCCAACGGGGGAACTGGTAATCTCGCTGACCGCCGCCGGCGGGCGCGCACCCGTTGGCTCGCACCGCATTCTCGCGCCGCTGCGCGCCGGCAGCCCCGTCCCGCAGGCAGCGGCCAACCCCGCCGACACCGACGCCGATCCGCCGCCGGCCATAGAAGAAACGCGTCCGTCCGGGGAAGCATACGTGGCCGTACTCATCGGCATGGACGCCTATCGGGACGACTGGCCGGACGCCTATCACATCCCAACCGGGCACATGGAAACCGTGAGCGGGCGGCTACAGGCGGCCGGCACATTCACCAAGCCGAACATTCACGTCCTGCAAGGCCGCCATGCCGCCAAATCGGACATTGAAGAAGCGCTGTTCACCTGGGGGCGTCAACGCATTGGCGCGGACTCCGTGCTACTGGTGTATTTTTCCGGGCAGGCCGTCAAAAATCCGGCGAGCGGGGAAGTATACCTGGTGCCTCATGAAGGCTCGCCCGACGCATCGGCGAACCGGCTCATTTCGCTTCGCGCATTGCAGCGCGCCCTGGGAATGTTTAACAATCGGCTGACCCTGCTGCTCCTTGACGCGCCCCTCATCCCGTTGATCCAACCGGCAGGCGGTCCTGGCGACAATGCGTCCAGGCTCGTTCGCTGGGACGCCGGGCTGACGCCGGACAACGCCACACTCGTTCAGATTCGCCACGTACCCGAACCGGGGAACGGCGCCCCTGCCGGCTTCTTTGCCGGGCTTGCAGGCGGCCCGGACGCGCAGCGAGCCATCACCGTCGGCGAATTTCTTGAAGGTGCGGCCCTGATGAGCGAGGTCACCCCTGTCCTTCCGGCTTCCTCGCCCGCGTTCAGCATTCCGCTCGCGCGGAAAAAGACCGTTGAAACCGTAAAGCCGGTTGGAGTCGCAGAGCCGGTTGAAATCATAAAGCCAGTTGACGCTGTAGAGCCGGTTGACGCCGTAGAGCCGATTGACGCCGCGGAGCCGGTTGACGCCGTAGAACCGGTTGACGCCGTAGAACCGGTTGACGCCGTAGAACCGGTTGACGCCGTAGAACCGGTTGACGCCGTAGAACCGGTTGACGCCGTAGAACCGGTTGACGCCGTAGAGCCGGTTGACGCCGTAGAACCGGTTGACGCCGTAGAACCGGTTGACGCCGTAGTGCCGGTTGACGCCGTAGTGCCGGTTGACACCGTAGTGCCGGTTGACGCCGTAGTGCCGGTTGACGCCGTAGTGCCGGTTGACGCCGTAGTGCCGGTTGACGCCGTAGTGCCGGTTGACGCCGTAGTGCCGGTTGACGCCGTAGAAGCTGTTGAAGCAACTGCGGTGGAATCAGGTGAACCTGCGCAACCTGCCACTCCCTCTGAATCCACTGAACCTGCCATGTCCGAGACGACTCCCCTGCTCTCCCCGACTATCCAATAACACCGCCACGCCGGAAAACATCTCCAACCCGGAATAAGTCCGTCATCCCCGCATTATCCGTCATCCCCGCATTGGTCCGTCATTCCCGCGGAAGCGGGAATCCATCCTCGCATGGCAAGGCGGGTGTCTGGCACACAAACAGACGGATGGATTTTGTAAGTCCGGGCACATAGGTAACACTTGAAACCGGGCACAGGGGTAACACTTTTTCTTCATTATACCGGGCGCCTGACTCTGTGCAACCGCTCATCCACCACGCCCAGGAGCAAGGCCGCAAAATAGAGCCGCCACTGCTGCGGGCCGAACGCTTCGAGCCCGACATACTCGCCCACTAATTGCCGCGTGAGGTAGATCGGGGCCCCGTTGAGCTTGATGTAGCCGCCGTGTTTGACCTTCCGCACGGTCCAAGCCTCGGGATAACTGACCGCATGCCGCACGGCCTCGCGGTAGCTCCGTGTGCAGGGGCGGTACACCGCGGCTGGATACTGCCCGCCGGTGAGGCCCTGATGAGGTCGTTGCTCGTTGTAGTGCGTGAGAAACCGATTGAAGGCGTGTTGCTGCGCGCGCATGGTGGCCGCCGGCGGGCAGGCCGTACTTTGCTTGAGCGTGCGGTGCATCCGCTCGTGCCGACCGTTCTGCTCGGGGTGCCCGGGCGCAATGCGCTCAACCCCGATGCCCAACTTCAAGAGCCACACCGACAGCGGCGTGAGCCCGCCCAGGGTATTCATCGCAAAGGGCCAGCCGTTGTCCGTGCGGATCGCGTCGGGCACCCCATACGTCTCAAAGAGCTCCCTATAGGTCTGGCGCGTGGCGGGGGCGTCCGGCCCGGCACAGCCACGACAGGCCAATAAATAGCGACTGTAATTGTCAAACACCGTCAGGGGATAGCAGAACTGCCCGTTGCCCAGCTTGAACTGTCCCTTGAAATCGGCGCTCCAGAGCGCATTAGGCTCTCGCGCGTGCGCCAGCGGATGCGCATGGGGCGGGGTCCGCTGGCTTCGTTTGCGGGCCTTGACCAAGCCGTGCTGCTTGAGAATTTCCCCGATGGTACTGACCGCGGGCACCGGGCCGCCGGGAGGATGGTGCTGGAGGGCCAGGTGGATGGTCCGGGGGCCCCAAAACGGATAGGTATATTTATAGTGCAGAAGCTGCTTGACCACCGGCGGCGCGGTCCGGTGCGCTTGGTGCTGACGCACCGGTGGGTGATCCACCAAGCCGCTCATCCCTTGCCCCTGAAAGCGGTGGAGCCACTTGTAGCCGGTTTTGGGGGCAATCCCGTAGCGCGCACACAGCCCACGCATCGGAAAGCCGCGCCGGAGCCAGTCTTGGATAAAGTCTTCTCTTTGCGTCAGGGTATCCATTTGTTTCCAGGGCATGGCTGTTCTCCTATGGGGTGAAGTACCACCATAGTTGTTACCAAGGTGCCCGGTTTCAAGTGTTACCCCTGTGCCCGGTTAATACCCATTGGTCCGTCATTCCCGCGGAAGCGGGAATCCATCCGTGGCAGGCATGTGGCCGGGGACAAGACAACCCATGGATTCCCGTTTTCACGGGAATGACAGAAGGAGGGGGCATGGTCATCCCCACATGGTCTTCATCCCCACATGGTCTGTCATTCCCGCATGGTCTGTCATCCCCCGCATTGGTCCGTCATTCCCGCATTGGTCCGTCATTCCCGCGGAAGCGGGAATCCATCCGTGGCAGGCATGGTGCCGGGGACAAGACAACCCATGGATTCCCGTTTTCACGGGAATGACAGAAGGAGGGGGCATGGTCATCCCCACATGGTCTGTCATTCCCGCATGGTCTGTCATCCCCCGCATTGGTCCGTCATTCCCGCATTGGTCCGTCATTCCCGCGGAAGCGGGAATCCATCCGTGGCAGGCATGTGGCCGGGGACAAGACAACCCATGGATTCCCGTTTTCACGGGAATGACAGAAGGAGGGGGCATGGTCATCCCCGCATGGTCTGTCATCCCCGCATGGTCTGTCATTCCCCGCATTGGTCCGTCATCCCCGCATTATCCGTCATTCCCGCGGAAGCGGGAATCCAGCCGTGGCAGACATGGTGCCGGAGACAAGACAACCCATGGATTCCCGTTTTCACGGGAATGACAGAAGGAGTGTGGGAACGACGAACCATGCGGGAATGACGGAGGGGGGCGACGAAGGACAGGACAGGGGGAAGGACAGGGGGAAGGACAGGGAACAGGACAGGGGAAAGAACAGGGGACAGACAGGGGACAGGACAGAGAGGGAAAAAACAGGGGAGGGCGCGCGCGATAACGCGATGTCCTAAAATCTATGCGGGATGTTTGCCTGTTGCGTAATCGCGTTCGCGGTGTGGCGAGATTTCAAATTGGTGGACATCGTGACATGCCAGGCATCGTCGGAACAAGACTAAATTTCGTGGGAGCCGCTCCCTGAACGCCGTTTGTAATAGCCGAACTGTGTAAGCTTTTTCGTCACATCCCTGTAATAGCCCTGTGGCACTACACCATTTCCACTAAATGCTGATGAGACATTTTTATCGGCACGGCTTTCGTCGGGGCTTTTCCCTCGGCAGGATGTGTTTGCAGGGCAAGAAGCTGCGGCACCAGTAACGCGACTTCCTTCGTGAGTTTGTCCAGGGAGGACGCCTCAAGCACCAGGCCCGGTACATCCTTGCTGGTCGCCACCCACACCCGCACCTCCGCATCCCAAACAGACTGAACCGCGAATTTCTTTTTCCTGGGTTTCATTGTTGTTCTCCGGTTGTCCATACAGGTTGTCTCCACAATCTTTCATCGCCGCCAGGCCATCACACTGTCGGGAAAAACGGTGAACGAGGGAAGGCCCGATTTCTTCAACTCTTTCAACTCCATAAAGCCTGTCCACGGGTGCATTGTCAAACCTTTTCTCCGCGTTGCGGGAATTGTTCCACCGGGCACATACACACTGAAAGCGGGAGTTGCCACCCGTATGCCTGTTGAGCCTGCACAGCATGCACGGGACTACACGGGACGGGGGCGGCGGGAGGATAAAAAAACACCCGCCGTGGGGGGAGGGGGGGGAGCCACGGCGGGGACAGTGCAACACGGAGAGGCAACGCCTCTCCGTGTTGACTTCTTCAATACGCTTAGAAGTTAATCCACAGTTGGGTGTAGCCCCAGGTTTCTGTGGGAAGTTCTTCATCCTCATTAAACGCATTCTCCGCTGCGGGATTTTTGTCCACGAAGTCTCCCGGGAAGAAGATACCGCCGCCAATCTGAAAGCCCACATGGTTGTCCGGTGTGAAAAACATGGTATAGACCACGTCAATTTCATTGCCCAGCGCGTCTTCCTGATTGCCGGGCGTACTCATAATAAAGGGATTCTGGTTCGCACCATACCAGTGATCACTCTCTTCATTCAGAAAAAACCAGTGTCCGCTGACTTCAAAGTGGCTGCTTTTGGTGGGCCGAATTTGAAGATTGCCTGAAAAATGCATCATGTTTTTCCAAGACATGCGATCCATATACCCAAAGTGGATATGATTGGTGGGGTACAATTGATCAAAGCTCCCAAATTTATCATCAGTAGGATCATCATCCCCGGACGCGAAGTTGAATTCGCCGCCAATACGGGGTTGCATGGGCACCGGCAACGTCACACCCCCATCAACGTGGAAGGCATAAGCCTCAATATCCTTGTCTCGAGACCCGCCAACTTCCCCAATCTTTCCTAACTGGTAGTATCCTTCCAGCGTCGCGTCCACACGGGCGCCCATCAACGGCATTTTCTTGGTCGCACGACCGCCAAGCGAATGCCGCGTTTGGTTTACAGGACGCGCACCTTCTAAGTCGAAGTTGCTACCCGTTCCGCCATTATGCCAGATCCAAGTCGGCTCCAAGGTGATGCCCATGACTTTCATCGGTGCGCGGACATAGATCACGTCGGAGTCGTTAACGTTGGCTTGAGTTTGAATACTTCCCTGACCTTGATTTGCACCTCCAGCGCAACCACCCGATATTGACGAGCCACAGTTGCCCTCACCCACACGCAACCAGCCGACTTGCAGGTTGGTTGACTTATTGAGTCGATAATCCGCGGTCACGCCGTCAAAGGACCATCCCACGTTGTTCCAGTCAAAATGCCCGAACATCCGATGATTGCCCCAGACCACCAGTTGCCGCCCCGCTTTCACCGTCAGGTTCGGCGTAAGGAAGTTCCGGATCAGCATGTACGCCTGACGGGCAAAGATGGTGCCATCGGACGAATTGGGGTCCCCGCTAAGATTCGAACTACCAGTAGGGGGAGTATTCGCCCCCCAGTTTTTGGAGTACTGCGGTTGAAAAAAGAACACCACATCCGGCGACACGGCATAGTGGATACCTAATCGCGCCCATTGCTGCACGAAAAACCTGTTGCGCTTGGCGCCTGTCTCGGCAGTTGCTATATCATTAGTAGTCAACCCGAACCGTTCGCTGTTCCGATATTCCGGACGGACACGAATGTCGCCCGAAATGGTCAGCTTGCTGATGTCAAACATGCTGTTGGTGGGAGGATCAAACTTGTGATACGGAATCAGGTCAGGAATGGCCCGCGGCACCGCCGGCACGGCCGTGTTCATGTCCGTGGCCGGGGTCATCTTCGCGGCAAACGCCGGCATGGTCGCCATTGCCATAAACAGGACAGCGGCCGCCACCCCCGTGAGAGATTTCAAAGTACTCATCTTACTCCTCCTTTGGTTGTTCATAATGCGTTTTCCTCCATTGCGGGAATCAGGCTTGCCTGCCAGCCCTGTCCTGTCACATTGTTTCCGTGCCATGGTGTCTTCTCCTGTCCTCGTCACTCGTTGGCGTACTGTTGGCTTGCGTGTTCTCCGTGTTCGCACTGGAGAAACGCCTTGAAAGTCGCCTCTATAACACAGGTTCACCCTGTTGGCAATAATTTTTTTTCAGGCCGTCCCCTTCACCCACGGAGCCTGTCAGGCTGGCCTGTTGCCTTCGTGCATGGATGAGGACGCCGATTTTCCCACTCCCTTGACCGTTTCTTCCGCGTCTTTGACGGATGAGGTGAAATCCTGCTCCGCCATTTTGACTTCCTGCTGAATCATGTTGATTTCCGGCTCAACGGATTGTCTCAAGTCATCGGCGGTTTCTTTGAACCCTCTTATGGCTTTCCCCACCTGCTTGCCGATTTCCGGCAATTCCTTGGGGCCAAACAACAAAAAGGCCAGGACCAGAATGATGAGAATTTCCATAGCGCCGAGGCCAAACATGGGTATTGTCCGTTCGTTATGACCGTTGTTCCGGTGCCGGTTACTACCGATGCTCCGGCTACGGCTGCTGCTGCGCCGGTGGCGGCTGCGCCGGTTGTTGCGCCGACTCCCCGGCCTGGGACGCGATATTGGGCATCACCGGCTGCGCCACGGGCGGCTCGGCCAATTGACCCGGCGCCGGTGGCGGCTGCGCCCCCGGCGCCGGCTGACCCGCGGCAGGCGGAGCCGCACCGGCCTCCATGCCCGCGTCGTCCTGCGGCGTCACATCCATGGCGTCCGGTTCATGTATGGATTTCTTGAATCCCTTGATGGCTTTGCCCAATCCTTCGCCGAGCTGCGGAATTTTCCCCGCTCCGAAAATGATGAGCACAATGAACAGGATGAGTAGTAATTCCATCCACCCAAAGGAGCCAATCATGCGTAATCCTCTCGCAATCCAACTGTCCGTGATACGGGCGCAACGCCAAGCCTCACCCGAAAACTGGGTGCAGTGTACCTGTCCGCCCTCATGGAAGTCTACAATAATTTACACGCTGTATCCGGCGCCCCCGGCGCCCGGTGAGGCCCTGCTGAACCCGGCGGCCAGGTAAGGCCGGGAATGCCTGCGGCCCCGGAATGCCGGCGTTGCCGAGGTGCGGGGTCAAAATGCTGGATTCCCGCTTCCGTGGGAATGACGGATAAGGTGGCACCTTTTCCGTCATTCCCACATGATCCGTCACATCCACATGATTTGCCATGCCCGCATGAGCCGTCACATCCACATGATTCGCCATGCCCACATGATTCGCCATGCCCACATGATTCGCCATGCCCGTATGAGCCGTCACGCCCACACTCCTTCTGTCATTCCCGTGAAAACGGGAATCCATCCCCGCCTTCTTCTACCAGACAACCGCCTTGCCACGTCTCAATGCAAAAAGGCTGGATTCCCGCTTCCGCGGGAATGACGGATAAGGTAGCACCTTTTCCGTCATTCCCACATGATCCGTCACATCCACATGATTCGCCATGCCCGTATGATTCGCCATGCCCGCATGAGCCGTCACGCCCACACTCCTTCTGTCATTCCCGTGAAAACGGGAATCCATCCCCGCCTTCTTCTACCAGACAACCGCCTTGCCACGTCTCGATGCAAAAAGGCTGGATTCCCGCTTCCGCGGGAATGACGGATAAGGTAGCACCTTTTCCGTCATTCCCACATGATCCGTCACATCCACATGATTCGCCATGCCCACATGATTCGCCATGCCCGCATGAGCCGTCACGTCCACACTCCTTCTGTCATTCCCGTGAAAACGGGAATCCATCCCCGCCTTCTTCTGCCAGACAACCGCCTTGCCACGTCTCAATGCAAAAAGGCTGGATTCCCGCTTCCGCGGGAATGACGGATAATCATACCTGCGGCCCGGCCGGCTCCATCAGGAAATGGAAATAATCCACGGACTGCGGCGGGGCCAGTAACGCGGCCTGGAGATTGTGCCGCTCGTAGCCCAGGGCTTCCAGTTGACCCGCCGCACTCATGACCTCTTCTTCCGTGACGTAGGCCACCGTGTCCGCAATGCCACGCCCGGTCTGCCGGGCCAGCAGCCGCTCCAGTTCCCGACGCGGCCCGTCAGGGGTCTCCGGCGCAAGGGGCAGGGTCATCGCCCGCTCATAGGGACTGGCATAGCCGGCATTCACCGCTTCCATGGTGCGCGCAATCAACTGGTCCACTTCCCATGGTGCGCCGCGCGGCACTTGGGGATGGGAGGCAAGCACGTCCATGAAACTCATGACGTTGGCGCCCAGATTGCGCCCGACAAATTCTTTTTGCGGCTCAATCCGCACGTGGCCGCCGACCTGTTGGGCCACATCTTCCAACAAGGCAAAGTTGACGAGAAAACTTAACTGGCCCCCCACGACGCTGTAGCACGGTTTGTCCGGATCGTTGAGCACGGCTTCGTCCATGGTTCCCGCGTCAAAGCCGCTCAATCCGAGCGCGTCCGGGGCCATTAACCGCCGGGCTTCTTTGAGGGCGGCGGCGGCGCCGGTGTTCACGGGCACCAGGACTTCTTCGTCAAAGAGCTTGAGGAAGTCCGTGATGAGCCGGCGAAACGGCACGTCTTTGGCTTCTATGGCGCGGTATTCCCGCTCCCATACCAGGTCGTCTACAAACGCGGGGAGCTGTTTCAGCCCGGCGATGTCGTGTTTGTCAAAGAGCTGAATCAACCCCGCCCAGTCGGGAAAGTCCTCCAGCCGGGTTTCTTTGAGGTTCGGCCGGATATGTTCTTCCAGCACGTCCCCGGCTTTCCGAAGCAGGAGCTTGGTCGGCAGCTCGCTCCATAATTCATTGCATACGATGCGATCCACCGAGCCGTCGGGGTACGATTGCAGGTCGGACACGGCGGCACACACGAACTCAAGGCGGTCCCGGTGCCGGGCCAGGTCCGCGTTGCTCCTGGCGCCGGCCAGCACGGGTTCCGATGCGTCCACCAGCACGTACCGAAGGCGGGGGTAGAGCGCCGCATCCCGATCCAGCGCCTGCACGCGGTCGAGAAAACAGGCCGCCAGGTTGCCATTGCCGCACCCCCATTCCATGATGGTCAGCGGGTGGGTCGCCGTGGCGGGATTGGCTTTCAGTCGCTGCAATGCCCGTTCTACGTAATCCGCCGCCAACGCATACCCCAGGCGGTAATCCGCAGCGGCAAAGGTTTGATAAAATTCACGCACCCGCTCGCCCCGCAGCCCATAGAACACGGTGTTCATATGCTGCTGCCAGACATCCACCGGCGCAAACTCCCCCATTAACTGGGGTAACGCTTCTTCATGCTCCTCAACGTGCGCCGCCATAGCTCCACCTCCCCAACCGTTTGTGCTGTGTGTGCCGTTTGTGTCCGTGAAAAAAGCGGGGTCATTCTATCAAGGGCGTTTTTCGCCTCGCAAGAGAAGGTCTCCGGCGTGACGCAGGAAACTGGACAGTCGTGCCGCAGGCTTGCTATACGTGCATCGTCTCTCGTATGGTGGATTATCCGGTTGAGAGAGGCGTTTGCGCTTGAGAGGAGTTTGCGCGATGGATGAATTGCTCGCGGTTGAGAAAGCCTTTTGCGAGAACAACAGGGACGCGTTCAAGGCGAAATATCTCGGTCACTACCTTCTGGTGCAGGCCGAGGAGGTGCATGGAGATTTTGAGACACGCGACGAAGCCGTGCTTCAAGGGGTTGAGTTATTCGGATCCGGGCCATTCCTGGTGTGGTCCCCTCTTGAAACGAGAGAAACGGAATTAGCCCTTTCCGTCCCCGCATTGACCGTTGGAGTGCCGTTAGTTGCCGATTCTCCATTCCACCTCCCAGCGTAAAGTCCGAGACGGCGGGGGGCACGAACATTCCTTACGGCCCGCAGAGGCACTCGCGCAGAATGGCCCGCTCGTATCGGTGACGCTCTCGCTCCTCAAAGAACATACGCGTGCGTTGACCGAGAAAGGCCAAAACATATCGCCGCCCATTGTCGGACTTGCATTGATTGACACGGGTGCAAGCCTGACATGCGTGGACAAAGCCACAGCGGAAAAAGTCGGCATGGCGATTGTCGGCACTGGACAGATGACGTCCGCAACACATGAGAAGCACATTGTGCCAATATTCGCCGGCCTGATTGACATTGCCGGCTTTGGACAGATCCAGATGCTTGAAGGTTTTGGGGCTGCGCTGGTCAACCAGGGCCTCATTGCCCTCATCGGACGTGATGTCCTCAAACACACAATTTTCATCTACAACGGGGCGGCAGGCACGATCTCCCTTTCAGGCTGAACAGCACCGACACGTTGCCGCAGCCCGGGCTTCACCCGCGGGAGTGTTGTCGGGAAAATCTGTTGGCATTGCCGGTGTGAGACCGCATCACCCATTCCCTTCACCATTCCTGACAGCGTGCCTGGCCGGTGCGCTGTTCTTCATGTGCCTGCCCGGCCAGGGTGCGGCTCAACATCCCTCCCCCTCTCCTTCCCCGGCGCCCGCGCCCTTCAGTCCCGATGAAACCCGGCACGGCTTTTCCCAGTTTGAGACTATTCCCCTCGCGCCGGAAGACGCGGCGCCGGAGCCGTTGGATTATTACAGGCACGGAGAACCCGGCTCTCTCCGTTCGCAGGCTCACCGGGAAGACAGTCCGTCCGGCGGATTGTTTCGCCGGATTACCCTGGCACACGATTTTGAGGAAGAGCTGGATGTGCGGCGCGGCCACCTGTATTCCCCTGTCCGGGCCGCCGAGACGTTCGCGCCGGATACGGCGGCGGTGTATATGGTGTTTCGGGTGTTCAGGCACTATGCCCCGTATCACGTTATCGGGCGCCTGGTTCCCGAACGCGTGCCGGGACTGTCCGGCGAGACCATGACCGATGAAGACACCGCTTCGCTCGCGCTGGAGGATGAAAGCGGCTATCTGAAATTTTTCGCGCCGTCGCACGACGGTCAACCCGGCTGGCATCCGGGCCTGTACCGCATTGAAATTTTTGTGGGCTACGAAGCCACGGATCTGACGCGCATGGGCGCCTTGCGCTTTACGATTGCTCCCGCGCCCGACCCCACCCCGGCGGCCAGGGCATCGGGCGCACGGTTTGACCCGCGTTGAGGCAATTGGATACCATGAATTATTCATCGCACACACCGCGCCCCTCCCCCTTGATACGCGCCTCGGTGTTTTCGTCCCGCATGGGACACCGGATGAAATGTTCACCAGGCCGGTCCGATGCCGCTTATGACACATGCCCCGCAACCCTGGCTTTCCGTGGTCATCCCCGTCAGGGATGAGCGGGATAACTTGCGAACGTTGACCCGTCAACTCACCACGGTCCTGGGCCACCTGGAGCCGTCGCACCGCGCCCCTTTTGAAATTGTGTACGTGGATGACGGCAGCACGGATGGCAGTGCCGCGCTGCTGGATGAAATCCGCCGCGACACCGCGAGCGTGCGGGTGATTCATTTTGACCGCACTCACGGGCAAACCGCAGCGTTGGACGCGGGCTTTCGCCACGCCGACGGCACGTTGATCGCCACACTGGACGGCGATTTGCAATACGATCCCGCGGATATTGCCGCGCTGCTGCCGTTGACCTGCGATTACGACCTGGTCTGCGGATACCGCCGGCAACGGCTGGACACCGTCATGCGGCGGCTGTCGTCACGCCTCGCCAACTGGATTCGGAACGCCCTGCTCCACGACGGGGTTCGCGATGCCGGCTGTTCGTTCAAAATTTTTCGGCGGCGCGTGGTGGAACGTCTTCCCCTGTTTCGCAACATGCACCGCTTTTTCCCAGCGCTGGCCAGGATGCACGGGTTTTCAGTCACCGAAGTCCCCGTGCAGCATTTTCCGCGCGTCCACGGGCGTTCCAAGTACGGTATCGGCAACCGCCTCTTTGCCAGCCTGTACGATGTGATGGCTGTCCGCTGGATGCAGCGGCGCTGTCTCCGGTATGCCATTGTGCCGGCCCCGTCGTCCGATTCCGTTCATGCGCCGGCGGACGCCGGTCATCCGTCCCCGGAGAATCCCCCGCGAGGTAATCCGCCATGAGCCGCGCCGGTTTTACCCGTCACGATTCCCCGCCGCAGGCGCGCGGCGCCTCATGCCTGCCGGTCTTGCGTTCCGTCACCCGTGGTCCGGCACGATGAACGAACTCCTGTCCGGCATGAACGCCCTGGTCGCCGGCCTGTCGCCAGTGGAACTCGCCTGGCTGGGCGTCGGCTTTCTGGGCCAGGGCCTGTTTTTTTCGCGCTGGATTATTCAGTGGATCGCGTCCGAGCGGAAAGCCGACAGTCAAATGCCCCTGGCGTTCTGGCACATGAGCCTGGTCGGCGGACTGATCATCCTGTCATACGCCATCTATCGCCGCGATCTGGTGTTTATCATCGGACAAGGCGTTGGCTCGTTTGTGTACCTGCGTAATCTCATGCTGATCCATGCCAGCCGAAAGCGCGCCTCCCACGCCTGATTGCCCTGCCGCCCTCCATGCCGGTTGACACACATCCCACGCCGTTTTCCACGCGCACGCTCCATTTGCTGCTGCTGGTCGTCTGCGGAGGCCTGCTGCTCCTGACCGGACTGGGCGACATGGGTCTCACCGACCGCGATGAAGGCCGCAACGCGGAAGCCGCGAGGGAAATGTTGGACACGGGGGACTGGATGTCTCCCACGCTGAATGGCGCGCCGCGCTACGCCAAGCCGGCGGGAACGTACTGGATTATCGGCGGCGCCTATGCCCTGTTTGGCGTCCACGACGTCACGGCCCGCCTGCCGTCCGCCGCGTTCGGTCTCGCGCTGCTCTTGCTGCAATACCTCTTTCTTCACCGGGCGCTGGGAGCGACTGTCGCGCTCTGCGGATCACTGATACTTCTGCTGAACATGGAATTTGTGGGCATTCACCGCCTGGCGCTGACCGACCCGGCGCTGGTGTTTTTCACCACGCTGGCCGCTTACGGCTTCTGGCTGGGCTTTCACGGCCGGGGGCGGGAGCGGCGGTTCCTGTGGCTGTTTTATATCGGCATGGCGCTGGCCACGTTAGCCAAAGGCCCGGTGGGTATGCTTATTCCCCTGCTGGGTGTGGCGCCGTACCTGACGCTCACACGGCAATGGCCGGCCTATTTCGCCCGCGGCAAGCCGCTGCTCGGCTGGGCCGTCTGCGGCCTCATTGCCGCGCCCTGGTACCTGGCCATGCTGGCCATCCACGGCGCGGACTATCTCGCCGCGGCCCAGGCCAATACGCTCGGACGCTTCGCCAACCCCATGGAGGGCCACGGCGGCACCATCCTGTTTTATGTCCCGGTCCTCCTGCTCGGATTTTTCCCGTGGAGCGGCTTGCTCCCGTCGGCCCTCGTTCTCGCGCTGCGGGACTGGAAGTCGTTCTGGACGGCCGCGCGAGCGCCGGAGGGCGAACAGGGGTTGACGGTCTTCTGCGCGGTGTGGACCGCCGGTATTTTTGTGTTTTTCTCGTTCTCCGCCACGCGGCTGCCTCACTACATCCTGCCCCTGTATCCGCCGGCCGCGCTGCTGGCGGCCGCGCTCTGGTCGCGGTTTTTCTCGCGAACGTCACGCGCGGAGCCGCCCGCCGGTCTCACCACGTCCACGCGCATTGTCCTCGTCACGGGATACCTGTTCAGCGGCCTGCTGGTCTCGGTCCCGCTCATGTATGAGCGCATGAGACCCGTTATCGCGGAACACTTTCCGGCCGCCGAACTGGTCGACGCCGGACTCGCGCCGGTCGTGATGGGCGTCGTCATGTTCCTCGGTGTGGTGATCTTCCGGCAACTGGTCTGGAAAGAAGCCCGCCGGTTTCAGGCGTTTTGGGCGCTGTCGGGGATGATGGGGACGCTCCTGTTTATCGTGATTCTGTTTGTCGTGCCGCGCGTCGGACGGTATTTCATCAATCCACCCCAGCAATTAGCGACGATCGCGGGACTCAACCTTGCCCCCGATGACACGCTCATTCACTTTGGCCGCACATTGCCGTCGTTGTCGTTTTATGCCGGGCGCCGGGTGCACTTCATCAATCCCGGCGAAGAGGAGAAATTTGTGCCGCATGTCAACGCGGACGGCCGCATCATGGTTATTCTGCAAACCCGTCTTCATCCGCGCCTGCCCGCTCCCGTCTCCGCGTTCGCGCCGGTTCTCCAACGGTACGGCTTTGTCCTCCTGTCCAGCGATCCGGTGATGCGGGAGACCGGGACGGGAAACCCGGGACGCGAAGACCGGGGCTAACGCAGCGGCACAAGGCCGCGCAGGCCATGGACGACCGCCACCACGATCACCCACAACCCCGCCAGGCAGATGTCGCGCACGCGCGTTGAGGCCACCGGCGCTGGATGATCGTCATGATCGTCGTGGTACATCATCCACCATACAACGCAGGCCATGAGGGTCGCCGCCACAATCCACCCTGTATGAAGACTGACGGCCAGACCCAGCAGGATTGCGCTGGTGGCATACATGGGCCGGGGAGCATGTCGACGGGGCAGCGGACCTGTCGCCGACCGGGCCGGGACGTCACCCCGCCAGGCCATGCGCCATTGGGCGATCACCCCTCCCGCGCATAACGCCAGGCCCGCCCAGAACATGCCCCGCGACACGGGACTGTCAACCGGATGGCTGAAGATAGTCCAGAACATTGCGCAGCCGCCCACCACGAACGGGAGCACGCACATCCACGCCCGTGCGGCGTGCCGACGCCATTCCGCGAGAGGACGCGCCCACACGTACCCGATGAGAAAACCCACCACCGCGCCGACGAGCACGTCCGTGGGAAAGTGGGACCCTCGAACAAAACGGCTCATGCCGACAAAGAGGGCGCCGCCGTACCACGCCCAGGCCCATGCGGGGAACGCGCGCGCCAGGACGGCCGCCACGGCGCACGAGACCGCGGTATGCCCGGATGGAAACGCATCAAGCCCGACTTGCAGGGACGGGCCATAGTCAAACGCCTCCTGGTGCGCGAACTTGGGACGGGGGCGCCCGATGAGGTGCTTGAGAAGTTGCGCGGCGATACCCGACAGGATATACGCGACGAATGCGTCACGCCCCGCCCGTTGATACGCCGGGCGGCACAGAAGCCAGCCGACACCCCATAACCCCGCGGACAGGATGATGAACGTGACGCCGTGCCCCAGGCGGTGGCCGATGTTTCCCAGGCGTTCCACCAACGGGCCGTGGAACGACCGAATAAACAGGACGGCCTGAAAGTCCAATTGGGACAGCAGGAACAGGCAGGCCAGGCACGTCCCGCCGGAGAGGGCCGCCACGCTGAAAATTCTGAATCGGGACATGCGTTTGCCGGATGGATCCGGCACGGGTTCGGCGTGAGTCATCAGGCGGACGTTCAGGGAACCCACTCGGCGAGAAACACGTTATACTCGCCCGGTGCCTTCGCATGGCGGTCGGACACCCACACCAGCATCGTGCCGTCCGGAGACATCATGGGAAAACTGTTAAACTGTCCTTCAACGGTGAGTTGTTCCAGCCCGGTGCCATCATCGTTCACCAGGTACAGATGAAACACGGGCCGACCGGGCACGCCCCCCGCCGGTGTCCCGCTTGATGATGCGAAAAAAATCCGGCGGCCGTCGGGATGGAAGAACGGGGCGAAGTTTGAGGCTCCGTTCGCGGTGACCTGGTGTTGGCCCGACCCGTCGGCGTTCATCACAAAAATTTCCAGGTTCCCCGCTTCCACCAGGTTGCGGTTCAATAACGCCTGCCAGGCCTCGCGCTCTTCCGCACTGTCGGGATGCTGCGCGCGATACACAATCCGCCGGCTGTCCGGCGAGTAAAACGCGCCGCCGTCGTAGCCAACGGCATCGGTGAGCCGCGTCACACCGGTGCCGTCAATATTCATGGAATACACATCAAGGTCGCCGTCCCGAACCGACGTAAACACCATGGTTTTGCCATTGGGCGCGACCGTGGCCTCGGCGTCGTACCCCGGCGAAAACGTGAGACGCTGCAGCTCCCGCCCGTCCAGGTGAACGGAAAACAGCTCATAGTCATGCAGGGGCCAGCGATAGCGGGGGCCGCGCGGCGGCGAGGGCGGGCAGTGCAGGCCGGCCAAATGCGTGGAGGAATACAGCACCCGCCGCCCGCCGGGGAAAAAATATCCGCAGGTCGTGGCGCCATACCCCGTGCTGACCCGGCGCCTGTTGCCGCCATCCAGATCCATCACATACATCTGGTAGCATTCCCCGGCCGTGGGAGTCGCCGGAGCTTTTGTGGATTGAAAAATGAGACGGGTCCCGTCAAAGGAAAAATAGGCTTCGGCGTTTTTGCCGCCGACGGTGAGTTGCCGAATGTTCGTCAAATGCCGTTCGTTCTGGACGGCGCCGGCCGCCGCCGCCGCCGCCAACCCGGCGGCCAGGACGTGGACGAATAACGCCGTCGCGACCAGCCGCCGAATCCTGTTCTTGCGTCTTCCCATGCGATTCACTGGTTTCCTGAACCGGGCCGGCAGCATCCGCGCCCGGTTACTCAAGGTGGAGCGCCACCGCCAGGTCATCCGTCGGCGGCTCAAACATTCCCCGCGCCACCACGCGCCCCCTGTCAAACACACAATAGCTATCCCATCCATAAAAAAACAATAACCGCGACAGGCCCCGCACGGCCTCGGGGGAGAATCCAAAGAACACGGCGCCCACGTGTCCGGCATGAAGGGGATGGGCGCAATTCACGAGCGCGGCCACGTGCGTCCCCGAATAGGTGGCGCCCTCAATGGTGATGTCCCGTCCGCTCAACGCAACACGCGGACCGCACCAGCGGAGGATTTTCGCCACCCACGGATTGGTGCGGGGGTCCCCCATGACCAGCACCGACCGCGCCCCGATCGCCGTGATCCGTTCATCCATCCACGCCGTCTCATCGGAATGCGACTGAATCCGGTCAATCGCCGGCGCGAAGGCGTGCCGCTCGTTTTCCGGCATGGCGGACGACAACAGCACCGCCCGATGCGGGGCCGTGACCCAGCCATTGAGTACGGGGGGCATGGCGCGGCGCGCGACGCGGCGAAATGTCTGGTACTCCGGATCAAGACGCAGGCGACCGGGTTTGTCCGGCACCCACAGGGCCAGGCGCTGCTCCGGTCCCCGAATATCCACACGGGTGCGATAGGCCGGCTCCTGTCCCGCCGCCTCCACCACCACGGGCACTTGCAGCCGATAGGGCGCACCCGTTTGCTTCACGCGCAGTTCCACCCGGTAGCCCGTTCGGGGATCGCGTTCAACCCGCGCGCGCACGATGCGGAAATCCGGCGCGTCAATCCCGTCAACCCATTGCGTAAAGAACCAGGACAAATCCTGTCCCGATGTTTCCTCAAACACCCGGCGAAGCTGCGGCCAGTCGGCGAACCGTCCGGTATAGCCGGCGACCACCGCGCGCAGCGCGTCAAAAAAGAACGTATCGCCAAGGTGCCGCCGCAACATGTGAAAAATCATGGCGGCCTTCTGATACCCGATCGCGTTATCCACGCGGGTCTCTTTATGATGAAAGCGCGCCACGGGATAGCGGTCGGCCGGCTGCACGTACAAACTGTATTCCATCATCATGCGCCGGCGGTGCGCCAGCGCCGTGTCGCCGCCCGCGAGCTGTTCATCGTAATAATAGTTCGCCAGGTAGGTCGTCAGTCCTTCCACCCAGTTGCCCGTCTCGAAATGATTATGCACCGAGTTTCCCAGCCAGGAATGCAGAATCTCATGCCCCAGGGAATAGGGTTGGGTATAGCCTCGCTGAATGACCGCGCTCCCCAGCAACGTGAAGGACGGCAGCCCGATGCCGCTTGGGAAAAAATGTTCCACCACCGCAAATTTGGGAAACGGATACGGCCCGAGCAACGCCGTAAACCACTCCAGGTACCGCGTCGCGGCCCGCATGTACTGATCGGAAAAATGCGCGTCTTCCGGAAAGAAATACGTGGCGAGTTCAACGTCGTTCCACCGGGACGTCTGCTTGACGAACCGGTTGGCCACCAGTGTCAACGCTTCGGTGCGCGCGCGCACGTCCCACTCGGATCGCGTCGCGTCCCCGTCCCGCGCAAAGGAAACTTCCCGGCCATGCGTGACGGTTCTCCATCCCGCCGGCGCGGTCACCGTGACGCGAAACGTGGCGAACGACCCCGGCATATCGGGATACCAGGCGGTTTCCGACGTGAGATACACACCCTCTTCGCCAATGTATCCCGAGGTTTGGTCGGCGCGCACAAAGCGCAGGCCGGGCGAGGCGGTCGGCGCGTCCTGAATGTGCCCGCGATAGGACACCCGCACCCGCACCATGTCGGATGAGCCGGGCGGCAGATGAATCGCGATGGTGCGAACCGGATCGGCGCCCGGGTCCTCCCTGTCGTGAACCGAACGCCGATCTTCTTCCCACGTCAACGCCGCGCCGGTTTCCGACACAAGGTTTTCAACGGCCAGGTCCGTGCGCAATCGCACGCGCGCCACCCGTCCGGCGCCGGCATGACCGGCATCAGACTGATCGGACGGATCGCCCGCCGACACACCGGTCAATTCAAGCGTATCGCGCGCGATGATCGTGTGGGTGGCGGGCCGCAGCTCAACGTGCAAATCGTGATGCCGAATCGTGACATCGGCGGCATGCGCGGCCAGGCTCATACCGATGCAGACGCCGATGACGCCTCCCGCCACGCCGACGCCCTTCACGAATCCCGGTCCTCCGGAAGGGCGCCGTCCAGCAGGGCATCAACAAACTCCCGCGCGTGAAAATCCTGCAAGTCTTCTTCCTGTTCACCGACTCCGATGAATCGAACCGGAATCGCCAGGGCCTCGGCAATCGCCACCACGACTCCGCCTTTGGCCGTCCCGTCCAGCTTTGTGAGCGCCAGCCCCGTGACGCCGACGGCCTCATGAAACTGTTGGGCCTGCGCCACCGCGTTTTGCCCGATGGCGCCGTCCAGCGTGAGCAACACTTCATGCGGGGCGCCGGGACAGGCGCGATGCATCACCCGCTTCATTTTTTTCAGTTCCTCCATGAGGTTGCTCTTCGTATGCAGCCGGCCGGCCGTATCCACCAACACAACGTCCACGCCCCTGGCCTGCGCGGCCGCCAGCCCGTCAAACACCACGGCCGACGGATCCGCTCCCTGGCGGTGCTTGATGACGTCCGCTCCAATGCGTTGTCCCCATACCTCAAGCTGCTCAATGGCGGCGGCGCGGAACGTATCGGCGGCGACCAGGAGCGTGGTGAACCCCTGCCTGCGCAACCGGCCGGCCAGTTTCGCCAGGCTCGTCGTTTTCCCCGCGCCATTGACGCCCACCGCCATAATCACAAACGGCCGGGGACCCGATCGAACGAGCGACTCCATTGACTCCGATTCCGCGGACGCCAGAATGTCCACCATCGCCCGTTTCAATTCACGCAGGGATTCCCGGGGATCGCCGTTCCCGGCCGCGCGAAACCGTTCCATCAAACGATCCGCCGTGCGGACGCCGACGTCTGCCTGTATCAACGACGCCTCCACGGCATCCAGCGTTTCGGGGGTCAGGCCGCGTCCCATCGCGTGCGTCAGCGAACGCTGCACACCCCGTCGCGTGTTCTCCAACCCGGCTTTCAGTCGTTCAATCCAGCTCATGGTGTTGCGATTCGTGCCCGCCGGGCGGCGTTGCCGGCAAGGAGGAAAATGTGCGGCTCGCGAAACGCCCGCCCGCGCCGTTGAACGCCGCGTCGCTTACGCCTCAACCACCACACGCGGCAGCGGGGCGAGCGCCGCCAGCAGTTCCGCTTCCTTTCGCCGCATGAGCCGCGCCTGCCGTTCGCCCCGCTCATGGTCATAGCCGACCACATGCAACACCCCATGAATCAGCAAACGCAGCACGGCTTCGTCCAGGGAATACTTTGACGCGGCGGCCTGGCGTCCCGCCTCGGGCATGGAAATCACCACGTCCCCCAGGAGCGGGCACGGGCCGAGCCGGGCTTCCCGGTAGGCAAACGCCAACACGTCCGTGGTGCGATTCTGCTTGCGATACATGCGGTTTAACCGCCGCATCCGCGTATCCCCGATGAACCCGATCCCGATGCCGGCGTCGGCCTGGCCGAGATGCGTCAGGAGCGCCAGGGTCACGCGGCGCAGTGTTCCCCGGCGCACCGATGTTCGTTTGAGTTGACAATGAATGAGGATGGGCACGAAGCGGTCACCAACGAAATCGGGAGAGTACAGGATTCGTCCGGCATGAAGACGGGCCTGGTTCGGACACGGCCTCCCCCGCGTTCATGTCTCCGTTGCCCGGGACGCCGCGCCTTTGCCCGTGCCGTCTTCATGCCGGTTGTAGGCCCTGATAATATCCTGCACCAACCGATGCCGGACCACGTCGTCATCCTGGAAGTACACGAATTTGATTCCCTCAACGTGTTGCAGAATGTCAGCAATCTGAATCAATCCCGACAGGCGGTCGGGCGGCAAGTCCACTTGCGTGATGTCTCCCGTCACCACAGCTTTGGACTGCACGCCCAGCCGCGTGAGAAACATCTTCATTTGTTCCGACGTGGCGTTTTGCGCTTCGTCCAGAATCACAAAGGCATCGCTAAGCGTGCGGCCCCGCATAAACGCCAGGGGCGCGATTTCAATGTCCCCGCGCTCAATCAGGCGATTCACCCGCTCCACGTCCATCATGGCATACAGCGCGTCATACAGCGGGCGCAGGTACGGGTGAACTTTCGCAAACAGGTCGCCGGGAAGAAACCCCAGCCGCTCACCGGTCTCCACGGCCGGACGGGCCAGCACAATCCGTCGCACTTCCTTCCTGGTCAACGCCGCAAGGCCCATGGCCATGGCCAGGTAGGTCTTGCCCGTTCCCGCCGGACCAATGCCAATCACCAGGTTATGGTGCTGAATGGCTTCGAGATACCGCTGCTGCGACGGCGTCTTCGGCGCCACGAACCCTTTGGGCGTGGCAATCGGAACCGTGTCCAGAAAAAACGACGGGTCGGGACTGGGAGCATCGGCCGCCTTGAGCGCGCGCGTCACGTCTTCCGATTGAATCCGGCGTTGTCCTCTTGTGCGTTCGGCCAGCTCACACAGCAGCATTTCGGCCCGCCCCACCGCCTCGGGCTGGCCTTCCAGGGTCACCTCATCGCCACGGGCCGACACCCGCACAGACAGACCGTCTTCAATCAACCGGAGGTGCAAATCCCGCGGGCCAAACAGGTTGGAGAGATCAACCCCTTCACGAAGTTTGACTTTTCGCACGTGAGATTTCCCGGACCTCCCGGCTCAAGAGAGCCACCAAGGGTTGGCATCGGCACATTCTAACAAAGGGTGTTGCTGTCCACAAGACGCGGGAGACAGGCCCGCGCGCCGGGGCGGCGCGTGACCGCACAAACGTCCGTGTGCCTGCATGCGGCGCGAGGCACCGACCGGTTTCCACCGAACGGGCGCGCCGGGACAGGCGGCAGCGCCTTACCGCGTCTGACACGTCGGACAGAAAAACGAGGCGCGTTCGTCCACGAGACACCGGAGCGCGGTCCGACACCCGTTGGGACACGGCGCGCCTTCCTGTTGATAGACCCGATGACGCGTTTGGAATCGCCCCGGGCGCCCGTCGGGCGCGGCAAAATTCCGGATGGATGATCCGCCCATGCGGATGGCGTCCGCCAGCACGTGCTGTATCGCCTCAAACAACGCGCGGATTCTTCGCCGCGACAACCGGCACCCGCGGGCATGGGGATGGATGCCCGAACGAAACAACGCTTCATTGGCATAGATGTTCCCGATGCCCGCGATCCGCTGTTGATGCATCAACAACGTTTTCACGCGGCCACGACAGGACGCGATCAGGGCCACGAACGCCTCTTCGGTCATGGTCAACGGGTCCGGGCCGAAGCGGCGCAGGCAATAGGCCCGCCACGCCTCCTGATCCAGAAGGTACACCCCGCCAAAGCGACGGGCGTTCCAATACCGCAGCGGCGGCCCGTCGGCCATTCGCACGATCATATGCACGTGCCGCTCACTCGGAACCGCGTCACGCGCGAAGAGTAACAACCCCGTCATCCCCAGTTCCACGATCACCACCCGTGTCCCGGCGTCCCGCTCGCAGACGATGGCGATGCTCTTCCCGTGCCGTTGAACCCCGACGATGCGGGCGCGCGCATACCAGGCCCGCGACTCCATGCCCTGCCGGACAATATCCTCCCGTCCAATCCACAGACGCTCAATCACGGCCCCGCACAGGGCTGCCTGTAATTGACGCCGCACGACTTCGGCTTCAGGTAATTCCGGCATCGTATTCCCCGATAGGCCCGCAAGACGATGGCACGCAACCGGCAGGCTCGCCCGCCGGTTGCGCAAACCCACCGGGGCTTCTATACTGCCTTTGAGTCTCTGGACGTCCCTTGACGCCCGCCATTATCAGGTCACAGAAAGTGCGCGCCATGTCACAGCCCGATGTGCAATACGTTCAAGAACAACTTCGCCTCGCGAAATGCGCCATCTGCAAACAAAGCCGGTTTGCCATTGACAGCCGGTCCATCGGAGACGACGGGAACTGGAAAGCGTTGTGCCTGGACTGCCACTATCATTTTCCGGTCTATACGGACATGGAGTTTTATCTCAAGACCCAGCCCGACGTGCCCTATCGGCTCAGAGAGATTCCGTGTCCCCATTGTGATCAACGCGGCGTCTCGCTTGACTTTCGCATTATCATGTCCGTGCGGGAGTCCCGCTATTTCGTGACCTGCCGGCATTGTCGGCGCGCCTTTACCGAACAGTCTTTTCTCGAAGTCTATGAATAACGCCAACCCCATGGACCACGCATGAACGACCACGATCCACCGTCCACCACCCCCGATTCCCCCCAGCCCGACACGGCCGACGCCGCGAAAGCCAAAAAGGAAATTCACGTCGTGGCGGTGCCGCATGACGACGATGCGCTTGCCCAGGAAATGGCCGAACTCTTTGAAGAGGACCAAGTCACCCATCAGCACGGCAGCACCGAACCGGAAGGCGATTAACCGGTTCCGTGATGCAGGCGAACGTCGGTGGCGCCGGCCATGGCGCGGGTGCGACGTGCCGGCGTTGACCGCGCAAGACGCCGTCGGTATGGTGAACGGCAACATGCTGGAGGTAAACTCATGAACGATCAGATCATGCAGGCGTACACTGAAGTCGAGCGTTCCATGCAACGCTATAATGACGTGCTCATTGACTATCTGATTTCGCTCAAGTCAACGGAGGGCGCGGACGGCCGAATGCTTGAACGCATGACCGCCGGCACGAAGGCCATGCAGGACAGCAGCGGCATCTACCTGTCCTATGCAAAATTTGTGGCCTATGGCATGCCGGAGAGCGAAGACCTCATCGAAGACGTGGACGATCTGTACGCCTGACCGCCGCTCCCTTGCCTCATTCATGCACCCGCCGTTTGATGCGTATCATGTCATCGTCCGCAACGGTTCCCGCTCACCTTCGCCCGCTTCCCCGTGAACACGAGACGCATGCAGGATCATGCGGGTTTTGGCACAGGCACAGGCGGTCGGGATGTTGAGAGGGAAGACTCCGGCCCCTCCAGACAGGGACAGCTCAAGACAAAGGGGTAACAATCATGGTCGGGGCGAGCCGATTTGAACGGCCGACCTCTCGCACCCCAAGCGAGTGCGCTACCAGGCTGCGCCACGCCCCGACAATGATTCACCCAATACCAGAAAGAGGGGTTGCACGTCTCGTTGACCTAATGAGGAGAGGCCGCCCGCCCGGGCTTCCCGTCACCGGCGCTTAACTCATTCAGGATATCCCGCAGTTCAGTCCTGATACGCTGCACCTGCCCGCCCGCCAGCGCCGGCGGCTCCTGAGGCTGTCCCCGACGTCGCCGCCAGTACCGCTTGAGACCCGTAATAGTATAGCCTTCCTCGTAGAGCATCCGCTTTATTTCCAGCACAACTTCAATCGTCTGTTGATCATAGACCCGATGCCGGCCCTGACTTTTTCGTGGACGCAGGAAACTGAATTCGGATTCCCAGAAACGCAACACGGACGCCGGCAATCTGGTGATCGTGCTGACTTCACCGATTTTATAAAACACTTTGTCCGGGACTTGACTCCCCATGGGCCTCCCCTATGATGCTGTCTGTGTGCCCCGCCCGGCGCCCGGTCTACGCATTCACTTCTTTTTTGAAAAGCTGACTGGCCCGGAAGGTGACCACCCTTCGAGGCGTAATGGCAATGGCTTCACCGGTTCGGGGATTGCGTCCTTTGCGTTCTCCTTTGCTTCTGACGACAAAATTTCCAAAACCCGCAATTTTCACGGCCTCACCCTGGCGCAATTCGTCTTTCATGCAATTCAGCACGTATTCCACCATCTCCCTGGCATCGGTTTTGGACACCCCCACCTGTTCACAGATGTGATTGGCAATATCGGCTTTACGCATCGTCGCGGCCAACCCTTGTGGTCACGTCACGGATATCAGAAGGAGAGATCAGCCGTTGCTGTTCAATGCATGGCACCGCCCTGACATTGAACATCCGCTGAAAATTATCGGGAGCACATAAAATTGTCAAGGTAATTCTACGCACTCACCCTTACTCTATTTCACTGGCTCACGGGCCGGGACGCGGAGCAGCTTGTACTCAATGCTGTCCGCCAGGGCCTGCCAGCTGGCTTCGATGATATTCTCCGACACGCCCACCGTGCCCCAGGTCCGTTTCTGATCGCCGGACTCAATCAGCACCCGCACCCTGGACGCCGTGCCCTGGCTGCCGGCCAGCACGCGGACTTTGTAGTCCAGCAACCGGACTTCGCGCAGCTCCGGATAGAACGTTTCGAGCGCGCTCCGCAAGGCATTGTCAATCGCATTCACGGGGCCGTCGCCCGCCGCCGCCGTCTGTTCCACGACGTCACCCACCCGGACGGTGATGGTGGCTTCCGTCACCGGCGACTCCCCGGCATGCCGCTTTTCGACGCTGACCCGCAAGCCCAGCAGTTCAAAGGACGGGCGATGCGTGCCCATGGCTTCCCGAACCATTAACTCAAACGACCCTTCCGCCCCTTCAAACTGATACCCCTCCCGTTCAAGATCCTTGAGTCGCGTCAACAGTTCCGGAAGACGCGGATGATCTTTGGACATGGACAGGCCGAAACTTTCCACTTTCAGGGCCATGCCGCTTCGCCCGCTGTGATCGGAGATCAGAACGCGTTGCCGGTTGCCCACCGATTCCGGATCCACGTGCTCATACGTCAGGGCGTTCTTCTGCACGGCATGGATATGGATGCCCCCTTTATGGGCAAACGCCGCGTCTCCGACGTAGGGTTGCCGTTTGTTCGGCGGGAGGTTGGCGATTTCCGACACAAAATTTGCGACGTTCCGGAGTTGCCGCAACCGGCCGTCTTCCCACACGCGGATGTGCATCTTGAGTTCAAGATTGGCCAGCACGGAGCAGAGATTGACGTTCCCGCACCGTTCCCCGATTCCGTTAATCGTCCCCTGCACCTGCCTGGCGCCTTGCCGCACGGCCACCAGCGTATTGGCCACAGCCATGTCCGCATCGTTATGCGCATGGATGCCCAACGGCACCGGGCAGGCCCGCTTCACCTGCTCCCAGGCCGATTCAATGTCCCAGGGCATGGTGCCGCCGTTGGTGTCACAGAGAATGATCCGCTCGGCGCCGCCGTCGGCCGCCGCCTGCAACGTCTTCAACGCATAACCGGCATCGGCCTTGAACCCGTCGAAGAAATGTTCCGCGTCGTAAAAAACCCGTTTCCCATGCGTGCGCAAGTACGCGACGGAATCCCGAATCAATGCAAGATTCTCGTCCAGCGACGTGCCCAGCGCCTCGGTCACATGCAATGTCCAGCTTTTCCCGAAAATGGTGATGATTGAGGTTTCCGCCGCCAGCAGCGCCTGCAGGTTGGCATCGGCATCGGCGGACTGACTGGCTTTGCGGGTCGAGCCAAAGGCCACCATGGTCGCATGGCGAAGCGGAATGGTCCGCATGGCCTGAAACAGTGCAATGTCACGGGGATTCGCGCCCGGCCAGCCTCCCTCAATAAAATGGATGCCCAGCTCGTCAAGTTTCTGCGCAATGCGCACCTTGTCTTCCACCGAAAAACTCACGTCTTCGGCCTGCGCGCCGTCCCGGAGCGTGGTATCGTAGATTTCCAGTTGGTTCACGTCAGCCATGACCCGCGCACTCCATTCCAAAGTTCGCCCGGTACAATCAACGGCAACCACCGGGAGGACAGGGTATCACAAGAAGCCGTCAATATCCGCATACGTGCATCACGCCTGTTGTGCTCAAGACGCCTTTCCCCGATCCCCGACGGGGGGGCGATCCAACCCAAACACCGCATGAAGGGCCCGAACAGCCTTGTCGCCATCCCGCTCATCCAGCACACAGGAAATTTTAATTTCCGACGTGCTGATCATCATGATATTAATCGCTTCCCCGGCCAGGGTGTGGAACATCCGCGAGGCCACGCCCGAATGGGACTGCATCCCGACCCCCACCAGCGACACCTTGGCGATTTCCTCCCGGACTTCAACGGTCTTCGCGCCGATAACATCGGCCGTCTGCGTGACCAGCGTCATCGCGCGCGCCAGGTCGCTGCGCGGCACCGTAAAGGAAATGTCCGTGAGCGCGTCACGGTAACTCACGTTCTGAATAATCATGTCCACCACGATGGAGGCTTCCGCCATGGCGCCCAGGACGTTCGCGGCAATGCCCGGCCGGTCCGGCACTCCCACCACGGTGATCTTGGCCTGGTTCCGGTCGTCCGTCACGCCCGACACCGCGGCCTGCTCCATATCCACGTCTTCATGGGTCACGAGTGTGCCCGCTCCTTCCTGAAAACTTGACCGTACTTCTACCGGAACATTGTATTTCGCCGCAAATTCCACGGAACGCGCCTGGAGCACTTTCGCGCCCAAACTCGCCAGTTCCAGCATTTCCTCATACGACAGCTTCGGAATCCGCCTGGCGTTCGCCACCACGTTAGGATCGGCGGTGTACACCCCATCCACGTCGGTAAAGATGACACAACGCGACGCCTGCAACGTGGCCGCCAGCGCCACCGCCGTCAAATCCGATCCCCCTCGTCCCAGGGTGGTGACTTCCGAGTGTTCGTTGACGCCCTGAAAGCCCGCGACAATGGGCAGCACCCCGTCGGCCAGCGCCCGCCGGACGGGGTCGGCCATGACTTTTGCAATACGCGCGCGCGCGTGCGAACTGTTGGTCACAATCCCCATCTGGCGCCCGGTGAAGGAACGGGCATTGATGCCGAGGCTCCGCAGTGCCATCGCCAGAAGCGCAATGGCCACGCGCTCGCCGGAGGACAACAACACGGCCAGTTCCCGCTCATCCGGCTGCGGGGTCACGGCATGGGCCAGTCGCAACAGCCGATCCGTCTCTCCGCTCATGGCCGATACCACCACCACCACCTGGTGGCCGGCACGATGGGTCTGTGCGATCCGTTCGGCGATCCGGTGGATTCGCTCAACCGTCCCGACGGACGTCCCGCCGAATTTTTGGATTAACAGCGCCATACACGCATCGCCCTGTACGCACGCGAGCCATCCACGTTCAGGCTCGCAACGCCGCGAGCACGTCTTCCCGCGTGGCTTTGACCGTCCGGGCTTTGGGTGAAACGGTGACGGCGATATCAGGGTCCTTCAGGCCATGCCCGGTCAGCGTGCAGACAATCCTGGCGCCTTCCGGCACCAGCCCCGCCTGGCTGCGCCTGGCAAGACCGGCCACGGACGCGGCGGAGGCAGGCTCACAAAAGATGCCTTCTTCTTTGGCGAGCAGTTGATACGCCACGAGAATTTCTTCATCCGTCACCATCTCCATGGCTCCCGCAGATTCCTCCACCGCCCGCAGCGCCGGCTTCCAGCTTGCGGGATTGCCGATGCGAATCGCCGTCGCAATGGTCTTCGGTTGTTCAATCACGTGGCCTCGAACAATCGGCGCGGCCCCCTCGGCCTGCACGCCGATCATGATCGGGCAGTGCGCGATCTGGCCGGCCGCCAGGTATTCCCTGTATCCTTTCCAGTAGGCCGAGATATTCCCGGCATTGCCCACGGGCAAACAATGATGCGAGGGAGCACAGCCCAACTGATCGCAGATTTCCATGGCCGCGGTTTTTTGTCCTTCCAGGCGAAACGGGTTGACGGAATTGACCAGTTCAAAGCCCTCTTCCGCGCACACGACCTTGCTGACGGCCAGCGCCTGATCAAAATTCCCTTCCACCTGAATCACGGTGGCGCCATGTGCCATCGCCTGCGCCAGTTTTCCCAGCGCCACGTTCCCCACCGGAATCAGCACGTACACCGGCAACTCCGCTCTCCCCCCATACGCCGCCGCCGACGCGGACGTATTGCCGGTTGAGGCGCACAACACCGCACGCGCACGGTGCTCCAGGGCCTTGGAAACCGCCAGGCTCATCCCGCGATCCTTAAACGACCCGGTGGGGTTGCTCCCTTCGACTTTAAGATACAGTTCAGCATGCGGACAGATGCGCCTGGCCAGCCGGCTGGCCTGAATCAACGGCGTGTTGCCTTCGCACAGGGTGACCACCGGCGTCTGTTCCGTAATCGGAAGAAATTTCCTGAATTCTTCCATGACCCCGCGCCAGCGCATCATGGTTCCTGGTCCTCCACGCGAATCAACGTGACCGGTTCCGCCACGAGCGACGCCAGTCCATTGATGGTCCGGAGCGCGGTTTGCACCGCACGTTCCGAGGCCCGATGCGTCATAATCACGACCGGCACCGTGTGGCCTTCCCGCCGGCCCTGCTGCAGGACAGAGGCGATGCTGATGGCATGTTCGCCGAGGATGCCCGCAATCCTGGACAACACCCCCGGCTGATCCGGCACCATGCACCGCAGATAATAGCGGGTGGTCAGTTCTTCCATCGGACGAATCCGGACCGGCACGCGGCAGTCCATCTGAAACGAGGTCGGCGGCACACGCCCGCGGACACCCTGGCGAATGTTGCGGGCAAGGTCCATGACGTCGCTCACCACGGCGCTGCCCGTGGGCAACGAACCCGCTCCCTGCCCGTACAGCATCACGTCACCCACCGCGTCGCCCACCACGTGAATGGCATTGTAGACGCCATCCACACGGGCCAGCGGCGCCGTTGCGTCAATCATCGTCGGATGCACGCGGGCTTCAATGCTGTCCTCGCACCATTTCGCCACACCCAGAAGTTTCACGGTCATCCCCAGCTCCGACGCATAGCGAATATCCAGCGCCGTCAACCGTTGGATGCCTTCAGTCGCAATATCCTTCACGTTCACGGGAGTGCCATACACCAGGCCGACCATGATGGCCAGTTTGTGCGCGCAATCAACGCCTTCAATGTCAAACGCGGGATCGGCTTCCGCATAGCCGGCGGCTTGCGCCTGCGCAAGGGCGTCATGGAAATCCCGCCCCTCGCGCTTCATCTGCGTCAAAATATAATTGGAGGTGCCATTCAGGATGCCGACCAGGGACACGCAATGATTGGCGGCCAATCCCTCGGTCAGCGAGCGAAGGATCGGAATCCCCCCGCCCACGCTGGCCTCAAACCCCACGTCGACACCTGCGCGATGGGCGGCGGCAAACACGTCTTCGCCATGCGTCGCCAGGAGCGCTTTATTCGCGGTGACCACATGTTTACCCGCGCCAATCGCGTCGAGCATGATGCGTTTGGCCGCGTCGCACCCACCGACCAGTTCAACCACGATATCAATGGACGCATCGTTCAGCAGCGCCTGGAGGTCCGTGCCCAGCACCCCGTCGGGCAGCGCCAGGCCGCGATCCGAGGTCACGTTGCGGTCCACGATTCGTTTCACGCGCAGCGGCAACCCCACGCGCCGCGCAATCAGCTCGGCGTTCCGGAACAGGATGGCGGCCGCCCCGAACCCCACGGTGCCAAATCCGACGATGCCGATGCCAATGTCCTGTTTCATGCGCCCCTGCTGACCGTCATGATTTTAACGCCGCCTTGATGCCTCGAATGGCTTGATGAATGCGATGCTCATTTTCCACGAGAGAAAAGCGGACGTACTCATCACCGCCTTCTCCAAATCCGATCCCCGGCGACACCGCCACTTTGCCTTCGCGAAGCAGCAGCTTGGAAAATTCAAGAGAGCCTTTTCCGGCGTGGGTCGGGGGGATGCGCGCCCACACAAACATTGTGGCGCGCGGGTAATCCACCGCCCAGCCGATGCGATTCAGTCCGGAGACCAGGGCGTTCCGACGGCGTTCATAGCGATTCACAATGGTCTGCACGCAATCCTGCGGCCCGTTGAGCGCGATAATACTGGCAATCTGGACGGGCTGAAACATGCCGTAATCCAGGTAACTTTTGATCTTGGTCAAGGCCGCAATGATGTCCCGATTGCCGACGCAGAACCCCACGCGCCATCCGGGCATGTTGTAGCTTTTGGACAAGGAATAAAATTCCACGCCGATGTCCCTGGCTTCCGGCACCTGCAACAAACTGGGCGCGCGATAGCCGTCAAAGACAATGTCCGCATACGCCAGGTCATGAATGACGTACATGTCGCGCTCGCGCGCAAACGCCACCACGTTTTTGAAAAACTCCAGATCCACCACGCTCGTGGTCGGGTTGTGGGGAAAGCTGATGAGCAGCGCCTTGGGCCGGGGTTGACTCTGGCGATACGCGCGCGTGAGATTGTCAAAGAAATCGTCGGTGGGGCGAAGCTCGACGCCGCGCACTTCCCCGCCGGCAATAATCACGCTGTACATATGAATGGGGTACGTCGGGGTGGGCGTCAACACCACGTCGCCCGGACCCAGCATCGCCAGGACCAGATGCGACAGTCCTTCTTTCACACCCAGCGTCACAATGGCTTCGGTCTCCGGATCAATCGCCACGTCGTACTGCCGCCTATACCAGTCGCTGATGGCATGACGTAATTTTGTAATACCGCGGGAAGCCGAGTACCGATGGTTCTTCTCTTTTTGCGCCGCCTCAACCAGTTTCTCAACAATATGGGACGGCGTCGCCTGATCCGGGTTCCCCATCCCAAAGTCAATGATATCCTCCCCGCGCCGACGCGCGTCATGTTTGAGTTCCTGAACCTGACTCAACACGTAGGGCGGGAGGCGTTGAATGCGAAAAAATTTTTCCACGGCGGTCTCAGTTTCAGGGTCGGGACAAGGCCGACCAAAACAAATCATGACGGCACATGGTGTTCATTGTAGTAGAGGGCGGAAACCCAGTCAACGCAACTCTTTGTTTTTTCAGCTTTGTTTGCGTCCGCGTCCGGAACGTCCGCACAAGCGCCCGGGCGGGTTTCATTGCGACCACCGTGCCCGTTTTGCCATAATGGGCGTCTGTACCGGACAATGCTCTCCCACCCACGGTCGCCGTGAGATAAGGAAGGTGTGGCATGGCTCGACTCGGCGTCAATATTGACCATGTGGCCACGCTCCGGCAGGCCCGTGGCGGCCATGAGCCGGACCCGGTCGCCGCAGCAGTGCTGGCCGACCTCGGAGGCGCCGACGGCCTGGTCGTCCATCTCCGTGAAGATCGCCGACACATTCAGGAACGGGACCTGGCACGGCTTCGCGAAACCGTCCCGTCCTCTCTGAATCTGGAAATGGCCGCGGAAGACACCATGGCGACGATTGCGTTGCGCGTCCGGCCCGACACCGTCACCCTCGTCCCCGAACAGCGACAGGAACTCACCACCGAAGGCGGGCTGGCGGTCGCGGACCACGAGGACCGGCTCGCACCCCTGATTGGTCGCCTGCGCGACGCCCGGATTCCGGTCAGTCTGTTCATTGATCCGGACCCCGCGCACATTCGCGCCGCGGGCCGCGTCGGCGCCGATGCCGTCGAACTGCATACCGGACACTATGCCAACAGCCGCCAGCCCCTGGACATCCAGCACGCCGTTGACGCCCTGCTACAGGGCGCCGCCCTCGCACGGCAACTGGGGTTGGACGTCCATGCCGGCCATGGCCTGACGTATCACAATATCAGACGCCTGACGGCGATCAGGGAAATCGTGGAATTCAATATCGGCCACAGCATTATTGCCCGTGCCGTGCTTGTCGGACTTGAACGGGCGGTCAGAGAAATGCGGGCCTGCATTCCATTTGCTTCCCGACCGTAGAGACACGACGCGTTCGTACCGGCTTCGGCATGAAAATTGTCACCGCCCATCAGATGCAGGAACTCGATCGTCGCACAATCCAGGACGCCGGGGTGCCCGGTCACGTGCTGATGGAACGCGCGGGCGCCGGCGTGGTGGCGGCCATGGAAGACACGTTCGGCCCCGTGAAAGGGAAAACCATCACGATCTTCTGCGGGAAGGGGAACAATGGCGGGGACGGGTTTGTCGTCGCACGGCTCCTGCGTCGCAAGCGCGCCAACGTTCAGGTCTGTCTGCTTGCCCACGTTCGCGATCTCACCGGCGACGCCAAACGGATGTATCAGCGTGTGGCCAAAGGCGCGGGCGTGGCGCGCGTCGTGCGCACCCCGTCCCCGGATCGTCTGCGCCACCTGGCACGGCAAAGCCACGTGCTCGTTGACGCGCTGCTGGGCACCGGCACCTCCGCGCCGGTCACCGGCTTGTACGAAGAGGCGATGCACGCGATGAACGCGTCGGGGATTCCCGCGATCGCGGTGGATCTGCCCTCCGGCATTCACGCGGATACCGGCGCGACGCTGGGCACGGCGGTGCATGCCAGCCTGACCGTCACGTTCGGGAATCCGAAATTAGGGCTGTTTCTGGGATCGGGCGTGGATCACGCGGGCCGCGTGCGGTGCGTGGATATCGGCATTCCCGACCGGTACGTGGAGGCGATGCGCATTCCGATTACGTTGCTGACTCCCGCGGCGATTCGATCCTGGCTGCCGACACGCCGGGCGTCGTCCCACAAAGGGACCTTTGGCCATGCCGGCCTCATCGCGGGCTCACCGGGCAAAAGCGGCGCCGCCGTTCTGGCCGCCAACGCGGCGCTTCGATCGGGAGCCGGGCTGGTCACCGTGGCGGCGCCGGCCAGCGTGCAGGCACATCTGGAATCGCGCGTGATGGAAGTCATGACGCTCCCGCTGCCTGAAACCGAAGACCGCACGCTGTCACGACACGCGCTCCCGCAGCTGCGCGACTTCGTCCAATCCCGAAGCGCGATCGGCATGGGCCCGGGGTTGTCCACGCAGGCGGAAACCGCCGAGGTGATTCGCGCGCTGATCGCGCACTGTGACCGTCCGACCGTCATTGATGCCGACGCCCTCAACGCGCTGGCCGGGCATACGCACCTCCTGCGCGCGCGTCCCATTCCCCCCGTTCTGACCCCACACCCCGGAGAAATGGCCCGACTGATTGACGCGACGACGGACACGGTCACCCGCGACCGATTGGGGACGGCTCAAGACTTTGCCCGCACACATTCCAGCATCATGGTGCTGAAGGGCGCCCGCACGATAATCGCGCATCCGCACGGACAGACCGCCATCTCGCCGACCGGCAACCCCGGCATGGCCACGGCCGGCACGGGGGACGTGCTCACCGGTGTCATTGCCGGCCTGCTGGCTCAAGGACTCGCCCCCTGGGAGGCGGCCCAAAGCGGCGTCTATCTCCACGGATTGGCGGGTGACCTTGCCGCCGAAGAGTACGGGCATGCCGGATTGATCGCCGGTGACCTGTTGCACTATCTGCCGCGAGCCATCACGCACGTCCTGCATGCCGGCGACCGCGCGCCCGTTTCAGTCGGCACTTATGACCAGTGAACCGTCACAACCATGGACCCTGTCCCTGGCGTCGGCATCTCGCACCGAGCAATTCGGCGCAACCATCGGGCGCCGTCTGCGGCAAGGCGAGGTCATTGCGCTCGTCGGCGAGCTGGGCTCCGGCAAAACGACGTTTGTCCGCGGCCTGGCCCGTGGCGCGGGGCTCTCCGCCCACGTTGTCAGCAGCCCGACCTTTGTCGTGATTCAGGAATACCCCGGACCCATTGCCCTGGCTCACGTTGATCTGTATCGCCTTGAAGATCCCCGGGACGTGGATGACACGGGATTGGCCGATTATCTGAACGGACACTTTGCCGTGCTCATTGAATGGGCCGACCGATTGCCCGCCGCCTGGTGGCCCGACGACTACCTGTTGATTCACTTCGCTCACGCGGGACGCACCTCGCGTCGCGCCCTGGTCCGGGCTTGCGGGCCGCACAGTCACGATCTTCTGCAGACGATCATGGCAAATTCCGGGTAGTCCCATCATGAGTCAATCCGATCTGACGCCGCTGCTGAAACAGTATCGTGACGTGAAACGGAATCACCAGGACTCAATCCTGTTGTTTCGCGTGGGAGATTTTTATGAAATGTTTTTTGAGGACGCCACCGAGGCCGCGGCCATTCTCAATATCACACTGACATCCCGTGACAAACAGAGCGCCAACCCCATTCCCCTCTGCGGCATTCCGTATCATGCCGCCACCAGCTATCTGGCCAGACTGCTGAAAGCCGGAAAAACCGTCGCGCTCTGCGAACAGGTTGAAGACCCCAAGGTGGCCAAGGGGCTGGTCCGACGCGAGGTCGTCAGAGTCTACACACCCGGCACGGTGTTTGACGATGAGCTGCTCAATGCCAAAGAGGCCAACTTTCTGGCCGCCGTGTCAATGCGCGTCGTCAATGCCGCACGCCACTTTGGTCTTGCCGCCATTGATCTTTCGACCGGGCAGTTCCTCCTTGCTGAATTTTCCGGCGAGTACGGGCAGGACGATATGCTGGATGAACTCATTCGCCTGGGCCCCCAGGAAGTGCTTGTCCCGGAGAACACGGAAGCCGGCGCGATGGACGTCCGCGCGCGGCTGGCCTCCCTTCGGCTGCCTCGTGTGACGGAACAGCCGTCCGCCTGGTTTGAGGCGGGGACGTCGCAGCACATGCTCCAGTCTCATTTCGCCGTGGAACGGCTGGAAGAGCTGGGACTCACGCCCGATCATCCCGGCGTGCAGGCGGGCGGCGGCATGTTGCGATACCTGAAACAGACCCAACCGACGCTGGATCACCGACACATTCAACGACCGGCACTCCGCGAAGCCGCCCGTGAAATGCATCTGGACGCGATGACCATTCGCAACCTGGAACTGGTCCAGGCATTGAACCACGAGCACAAACAGTCCACGTTGCTGTCCGTGCTGGATCACACGGTCACCGCGATGGGCAGCCGACGACTGCGTCAATGGATCGTTCGCCCCCTGACGGACCCGGACGCCATTCAACGCCGCCTCCACGCGGTGTCCGTGTTCCAGGAACCCCTGAAAATTCGCCTGCAAATTCGAACGCTCTTGCAGGAACTCTACGACCTGGAGCGGTTAAGCAGCCGCGTGGGCATGGGAACGGCCACCCCGCGGGATTTGCTGTGCCTGAAAGAATCCCTTCAGATTCTTCCGAAACTTCTTCCGCTGTTCGACAGCATTGCCGACCCGATTCTCACATCCATGTTCCAACGCTGGGATCCCCTTGCGGACGTCGCCGCGACCATTGAGGCATCCATTGATCCCAATGCGTCGGCCTCCGCCAAAGAGCAGACGATTGTCCGGGACGGCTTCGATCCCGTCATTGACGAATTCCGAACAGTCGCGCGGAACAGCACGCAATGGCTGACCGATCTGGAGCAACGCGAACGGAAGCGTACCGGAATTGACTCGCTGAAAATTAAATACAATCAGGTCTTTGGATATTATATTGAAGTGACCAAATCCAACCTGTCCCGCGTGCCAGAATATTTTCGGCGCAAACAAACGCTGGCGAATGCCGAACGGTATATGACCGACGAGCTGCAAAGCATCGAGACCCAAATTTCCTTGACGCAGGCACAATTGCGCCACGCTGAACACGAGCGTTTTCAGAGCATCCTCAAAGAGGTTGCCCGCCACGTGTTCCGCATCCAAACGACGGCCCGGCAGTTGTCGCTTCTTGACGTGCTTGTGAATTTTGCGGAGGTGGCGTCCCGTCATGGATACGTGAAACCCGACATTCACGAGGGCGGCGTTATTGCCATCACCGATGGCCGCCATCCGGTTGTGGAACAATTTGACTTGCACGAAGGATTCATCCCCAACGACTGCTACCTTGATCTTGATTCCCACCGGCTATTGCTCATCACCGGCCCCAACATGGCGGGAAAAAGCACGTTCTTGCGACAAATCGGGCTGATTGCGCTCATGGCCCATATCGGATGTTTTGTTCCCGCCAGCGAAGCCAGAATCGGCGTCATTGATCGCATCTTCACGCGGGTGGGAGCTTCCGACAATCTGGCCTTCGGGTTGAGCACGTTTATGGTGGAAATGCTGGAGACCGCCAAAATTCTGCAAGGCGCCACGTCTCGCAGTCTTATTCTTCTTGATGAAATCGGGAGAGGAACCAGTACCTACGATGGATTAAGCCTGGCCTGGGCGATCGCGGAACATCTTCAAGACCGGTGCAGGCTCGGAGCGAGAACGCTCTTTGCGACCCACTATCATGAAATCACGGATTTGGAAGACTTGCGGGAAGGCGTGCAAAACCTGACCGTCGCGGTGAAAGAGGACAAGGATCAGGTTATTTTCTTGCGAAAAATCAAACCTGGAAAAGCCGATCGCAGCTACGGCATTCACGTCGGAAAGCTCGCGGGCCTGCCCTCAACCATCATTGCGCGCGCAAAAGCCGTCCTGGCGCAACTGGAACACCATGCGTCTTCCGAAAACATGCGGGCCAGCCTTCGGCAACGGGACGACCCCGACCGCGAGACCGTCGCGCTCCCCCCGCCTCATCCCCTGATTGAAGAGATTAAGCAGTTGGAACTGTTCGCCATGACTCCCCTGGAAGCGTTAAATCGTCTGGCGGATATGCAACAACGCCTTGATACCAAATAAAAAAACGGGCAGAACCTTTTCCAGGTTCTGCCCGCTCTGTCCCGCAGGACATTGGTGCTTACTCCAACAATCCCCCAAACTTCCCGGACTTCGTTCCTTTAGAGCTGTGGGGCTTCTGGTTGGAATAGGGAATGACCCCGGAGATCGGGCCCACGCCTGGAACGATCAAGTCGTACTGCATCTTTTTGTTTTGTGCCCAAGAGTTGGTATCCATTGAATCCATAATGCTGATGTTCCGCAGGCTGTGAATGCTACGCGGATTATCGGGAGTGCCGGCAACTTCCTTCACCTTCTTCACCGAAGACACCACGCGATGATTCTGTTCGGTTTCCTGAACCACCAAATCAACCAGAGTGTACGACGAAGCCTTCGTGCCACTCATCACAGCCTGGCTGTGCGAGGTCTTCCCCAACGCCTGAAGGTCCTTCCATACCGAGTCATTGGCCGGATACACTTTCAAATTCTTTCCGGGGAAATACTTTTGCCAGTAGTATCCGCTTTCGGCATTGCCACCAAACACCGCAACATTAATCCATGCCGCTTTTTCATAGGGGTCCACAACGGCCACCCGGGCATGCAGGGTCGTCGGTGTGCTAAGATCGCCCCACTCAAACCGTTCCTGGAATGCTTCAATGGCGAATGCACTGGAGGCCATGCACCCCGCCAGGATCAAGGCAGTCAAAACCGCCAGACCTGATTGACTGATTTTCATAATTCCCCTCCTTGGAAAAATAAGAGCTTCTTCAAATAAATGTTGCCGTACATTCCGTTTGCCAAAATCGCTCGTTACCGGAGCACATTAAAGCTCGTGATGGTTGCGCCATCAAGCCTGACTTCCATCGCCACAAATTCCTGGGACGCTTCGGTGATTTTTTTCATCAACGAGGCATTTTTCACGCGCAACCGAACCGTGGTTTGCGGATTGTACCATCCGGCATAGGAATTGTTCATTTCCTCGCCTCCCTGATACCCCCACCCACAACAGACGACCAACGGATCGGGAATCGACACGTCCCGGTCGTCGGACGCACGGCCCAGAGGATCACCGGTTTCAGCGGGGCTACTGGTATTCCAATACTGGATACCGAAGAGAATTTCTCCATCGGGATTGTCCGCCCAATGCGCGTACACCCGACCTTTCAGACTGGAAACGCTGGTCCCCTTGAGTTTCATGGACCCGAGCGTCGCCACGTCGGTGGGATCGCCCTTGCATTTCTTGTTGCTTGAACAGGGGCCCTTCTGGGCATCTGCCAAACCGATGAAGCCGAAAGTCATCAGACCCGCAACCGTCAACCCCAACACTCCCTCACGGAAAAATGACTTTTTCATTTCCCCCTCCTTCTTACTTAGGATGACATAAATGAATACAACGACTTCCGTTTCTAACCAACAACGTTTCCGCCCTTGAATCTTATGAACCTCTTCATCGTCGGCCATGCTACCCATCCCGTTTCGGGTTGTCAAGGGCCTTTTTCGGGAAATATTCTCCATGGTTCCCCACGCAGGCGGGGTAGAAAAATTTCTCTTTTTCCGGGGAAATTCATGGTATTTTCAGGGTTTCGCCACACACGGCCCGGACGGAAAGTCTCCCGGAGCCACGGGACCCAGCACCGTCACGGCCATGGAATCAAAATCCAGCAGTTCCCGGCTTATTTGCTGAATGTCCCGCACGGACACCCGGTCAATTTCGGACACCAGTTCCGGCAGGGAGACGTACCGACCTTGCGAGATTTCATCTTTGGCCAATTTACTCATTCGGCCATAGGTCCCTTCCAGCCCCAGCATCACGATCCCTTTCAGCTGGTCTTTGGTCCGCTCCAATTCTCTGGGCGTCGGCCCCCGTTCACGCAGTTTTTTGACTTCCCGACATATCACGTCCACCACCGAGGGCGCTTCCCTGCCCCCGCTGGCCGCATACACGGTCAACACCCCCGCGTCTGAAAAGCTGGATAATTGCGAATAGATTGTATACGCCAGCCCCCGTTTTTCCCGCACTTCCTGAAAGAGCCGCGAACTCATCCCACCTCCCAGCAGCGCGTTCAGCGTATGGGCCGCATAGCGGGCCGGATGCGCCGAGGGCACCCCCTTGAATCCGACGCAGAGATGGGCCTGCTCCAACCGTTGATGACGCACGTGAGTCCCGCCCCGTACGCGGGGAGGCCGCCGCCCGCGCCCTCCATGCCCGGCACACCCGGCCGGATGCCACGCTCCAAACGACGCGCGCACGAGCGCCGTCACCTCCTTGACCTGAAAATTCCCCGCCACCGCAATCACGGTTTTTTCGGGATGATAGTACTCATCCAGATAGTGGATCACGTCACGCCGCTGAATGCGCTTCATGGCGACCCGATCCCCCAGGATTGAACGGGCCAACGGATGCCCCCGCCACACCCGCCCGGCATGAAGTTCCTGCGCACAATCTTCCGGATCGTCCCGCATCGTCCGGATCTCTTCCAGCACAACCTGTTTTTCCCGTTCAATTTCCGTGCGGTCAAACCGCGAGTGATGGAAAACGTCGGCCAGCAAGTCAAGAGCGCGCCCAATGTGCCGATCCAACACCTGGATATACAGCGTGGTGGTTTCGTGGGTGGTAAAGGCGTTCATCTCGCCACCCAGGCTGTCGATTTCATGAGAAATCTGCGTGGCGGAACGACGGCGCGTGCCTTTGAACATCATATGTTCAAGAAAATGGGCCAGCCCTTTTTGACGCGGGCTTTCATCTCTGGCGCCAACGGTTTCCCAGACGCCCACGGCGACGGACTTGAGAGCCGGCATCTGTTCCATGACGACGCGAACGCCGTTCTCGAGGACTATCTTGCGCGTCACAATCACTCCTGACCGCCGCAGCGCGAACCGGGCCACAGCGGAGCACGCGTCGCCGGTCAACTCCCGGCGGGGAGACCCGACGCCGCCTGCTCCGCATCGCTGACGACATCTTTCCGGCTCAAACGAACTTTGCCCTGCCTGTCGACTTCCAACACCTTGACCATGACGACTTCCCCTTCGGCCAGTTCGTCGGCCACGGATTTGACGCGATGTTGCGCCAGTTGCGAAATATGGACCAGGCCGTCCACGTTGGGCAAAATTTCGACGAAGGCCCCAAATTCCACGATTTTCCTGACCGTGCCCTGGTACGTTTTCCCCACTTCCACTTCTTCCGTCAACCGGTTCACCATGTCAATCGCCTTATTGGCCGAGGATTCGTCCACCGCGGCAATCGTCACCAGGCCCGCGTCATTGACATTCACCTTGACCCCGCATTCCGCAATGATGCCTCGAATGACCTTTCCGCCCGGCCCGATCACATCGCGGATTTTGTCGGTTTTGATTTGCAGCGTAAAAATGCGCGGCGCGTAGGGAGCCAGCGATTCCCGCGGAGCGGCGAGCGATTCCTGCATTTTTTCCAGAATGTGCAGGCGCCCGACACGCGCCTGTTCCAGCGCCTGCCGCATCAGGTCCGTGGTGATCCCCTGGATTTTGATGTCCATTTGCAGCGCCGTAACCCCGTCCCGCGTGCCCGTCACCTTGAAATCCATGTCGCCCAGATGATCTTCCAGTCCCAGGATATCCGACAGAATCAGCACCCGGTCTCCCTCTTTGATCAGCCCCATGGCAATGCCCGCCACCGGTTTGGCAATCGGCACGCCGGCATCCATCAGGGCCAGAGAGCCCCCGCAGACCGTGGCCATGGAGGAGGACCCGTTGGATTCCAGAATATCCGACACAATGCGAATGGTATACGGAAACGCCTCTTTGTCCGGCAGAATGGACTGCAAGGCGCGCGCGGCCAGCTTCCCGTGTCCCACTTCCCGTCGTCCGGGCGAACGCAAGGGCCGGGTTTCCCCGACACAGAAGGGCGGGAAATTATAGTGCAGCATAAAGGCGCGGAAGTATTCCCCCTCAAGCGCGTCAATGCGTTGCTCATCCTCCGTGGTCCCCAGCGTCACCACGGCCAGGCTCTGGGTTTCACCTCTCGTGAAGAGGGCGGAACCATGCGTGCGCGGCAACAGGCCGGTTTCACACGTAATGGGACGAATATCGGCCGGCCCTCGACCATCGGCCCTGATTTTCTTTTCCAGAATCATCTCCCGGACTTCCCGATATTCGCACTCGCGATAGAGGGCTTTGATCCGGGTGCGCCGCGCCGCGTCTTCCTGTCCAAACTGTTCCACCGCGTCGGCGAGTATCTGATCAAACCGCTGCTGCCGTTCGGTTTTGTTGGGAATGCACACCGCCTCTCGAATGGGCGCGGCCACCAACGTTTTCACCTGGGCCGGCAATTCCTTACTGACTTCGGCCACCGGGATTGACCGTTTGGGACGCCCCACCGCCGTCTGCAACTCCACAATCGTCGCCACAATGTTCCGGATTTCCGCATGGGCCAACTCCAGCGCCTCAAGCATCACGGACTCGGACAGCTGCTTCGCCCCGGCTTCCACCATCATAATCGCCTCGTGGGTGCCGGCGACCACCAAATCAAGTTCACTGCTCTCAAGATCCCGCAGCGAGGGATTGACCGTCAGGCGACCATTCACGCGCCCGATTCTGACGCCCGCCAACGGGCCGCCAAACGGCACATCCGAGATCGCCAGCGCGGCGGAGGCGGCGGTCAGCCCCACCAGTTCAGAGGTCATCGAGTGATCAATGGAGAGCACCGACGCCATCACCTGCGTCTCGTAACAAAACCCGGCCGGGATCAGGGGACGAATGGGCCGGTCAATGAGCCGACTGGTTAAGACTTCTTTTTCCGACGGCGCCCCTTCCCGTTTGAAATACCCTCCCGGAATTTTTCCGGCCGAATAGGCTTTTTCCAGATAATTGACCGTGAGCGGCAAAAAATCCAGATCCGGCTTCGCCGTGTGCGACGCCACCGCCGTTGCCAGAATCACCGTATCGCCATAGGTGGCCCAAATCGCCCCGTCAGCCAGCCTGGCGATCCGACCCGTTTCCAATCGCAGGGTGCGCCCCGCTATCTCACATTCCACCGCATGTCTCATTCGTCTCTCCCTTCCTACCCCGTATGCCCCTCACTCCGTGAGCGGCGTGATTACTTCCGTAGTCCCAATACTCCCAGCACCGCGCGATACCGACCCACGTCTTCCCGATGCAGATAATTCAGCAATCGGCGGCGGCGGCTGACCATTTTCAGCAACCCATGCCGTGAATGATGATCTTTGGCATGCGTGCGAAAATGGTCGATGAGATAGTTGATGCGATTCGTCAGCAGGGCAATCTGCACCTCCGACGAACCCGTGTCCTGTTCATGACGCCGATGACGCTGCACAATATCCAGAGTGGCTTCCTTGACCGCTGCCATGCCTGGCCTCCTTCCTGCTTGCATGAAAAAATCGCGAGAGCTGGACCGCGTCCTTACCCGTGCTCTCCAAACACTTTCACCATCTGTAATTGCCGCGCCGGCGACGCCGCCCCCTTCGGGGGCTCCGGCGGACACGACGGCGCCCATTGTCCCAGAGCCAGCAACCGTCCCTGTGCATCTTTTACCCGAATCAACGTGTCGTGCGGAATCCCGCGACTCCCGTCCGGGCACACGACGGCTTCCGAAAGCGGAACGCCATGGCGGACCTTCTCCGCCATGCGGGCATCCACCGCCACCGAAGGAAGATGTCCGACCGCGTCATCAAGGCCCAGGAACGCCGCGCCGTAGCGCATGAGATCCTGACCGTACACAAGATCGGCAAGCGGCACGGAGCAGTCAAGATGCAACGGCCCGACCCGTGTGCGGGTGAGGCGATGCAGATGTCCGCCCACGCCCAGTCGCTGGCCGATATCCGCGCACAAGGTCCGAATGTACGTGCCTTTGGAACATTGCACCAGGAACGTGACATACGGCATGTCCAGCGCCGTGATCTCCAACCGGTAAATGACAATGGCACGCGGGCGACGATCAAGGATTTTCCCCGCGCGCGCGGCCTTGTACAGCGGTTGCCCGTCGACTTTCACCGCCGAATACATGGGCGGCACCTGCCACTGTTGCCCCTGACAGTCACCCATCACCGCGCGAACGGTCTCTTCCGACAGCCCCTCGGTCGGACATTCCCCGGTCACGGCGCCGGTGGCATCTTGCGTCGTTGTCTCCTGCCCCAGACGCAACACGGCCTCATAGTCTTTATCCCAATGGACCAGCACCGACGACAGTCGCGTGCCCTGCCCCAACAGGACAGGAAGCACGCCGGTGGCATCGGGGTCCAGCGTGCCGGCATGGCCCACTTTCCGAACCCGAAGCCGACGGCGCACCCCGGCCACGACATCGTGAGACGTCCAGCCCGCCGGTTTGCAGACGTTCAACACTCCGTGTTGAGCCATCGGCGGGACTTCCGTGACGGGGGACACGTCCTCAAGCATTTCGGCCATCATGGCTGTTCCTCGTCATACGATCCAACGGAGCCCCGCCTCCCGTCCTCCGACTCCGCGTCAACCGGAAGCACTGCCTTGAGGATCCGGCCGATTTTTTCCGCATGAGGACCGCTCGCGTCGAACCAGAATTTCACCTCCGGCGTATAGCGCAAATCCAGACGCCGCCCCAATTCCAGCCGGACAAACCCCGCCGCGTTCCGGAGGATCTTCATGATGATTTCCACGTCGTCTTCCGGACCCGGCCGGGACACATAGACACGGGCCACACGCAGGTCGCGATTCATCGCCACGTCGGTCACCGTCACCGACTGGAGTCGCGGGTCCTTGCATTTTCTGGCGAGAATGTCGGCGACTTCCATTCTGATCTGATCGGCTACTCTGACCGATCGTTTGGTCGGCTTCGACACAACACTCACGCTTCCCGACACCCTCGCGCCTGCGCGCCCCTACAGAAGCTCAATGTGCACATCAAGCACCTCCAGAGCGGGAGCGGCCCGAATCATGTTCAACGACTGATCGAGCACCCGATTCACATGACGGGATTCATTCGCAATACAGGCAATGCCCAACACGGACCGCTGCCACCGATCATGATCGTCCAGCTCGGCCACCGACACGTTGAACGTTCCGCAGAGCCGCGTTTTGAGGCTGGACAGCACGCGCCGTTTCGACTTGAGCGAATGCCCTTCCGGCAGATGCAGCGCGATCCGACAAATCCCAACCACCATAGGGTCTTCCGGTGCGTCCACACTGTCCGCACCGCATCGTTCAACCACGCCCTACAGCCTGGTCGCCTCTTGATCAATCGTATACGCCTCAATCACATCGCCCACCTTGATATCGTTGAAGTTTGCAAGGCCGATCCCGCATTCATACCCCTGCTGCACTTCCCGGACATCATCCTTAAAGCGCCGCAACGAGCCGAGCGTCCCTTCATGGACCACGACGTTGTCCCGCAACAACCGAATGCCCTCGCTCGCACGAACAATCTGCCCGTCCTGGACGTACGAGCCGGCAATGGTGCCGACTTTCGGGATCGTAAAGACCTGCCGCACCTCCGCCCGTCCCAGCACGCGCTCCGTGAGGGTCGGATCAAGCAACCCTTCCGCGGCCGCTCTCAGATCCGCGATCGCGCGATAAATCACGGTATGGAGTCGGATATCCACCCCTTCCCGTTCGGCGAGCGTCGCCGCTTTGGGTTCCGGGCGAACGTGAAACCCGATCACCAGCGCCTTTGACGCGGACGCCAGCAACACGTCCGATTCGGTGATCCCGCCAACGCCCCGATGAAGCATCCGCAACGTGACCGCGTCGGAAGACAGTTTGTCCATGGATTCGCACAGCGCCCCCACCGACCCCTGGGTGTCCGCTTTCATCAGCACCGACAACACTTTTTTGTCCGGCGCCTGGCCCTGGGCCAACAGATCGTCCAACGTCGGCCGGTTGAATCCGGTGACCAGCTCGGACGCACGCAGTTTCTGCTGTCGTGATTCGGCGATCTCTCGTGCCACACGCTCTTCTTTGACGACGACCAGTTGATCGCCCGCGGCCGGCAATCCCAATAAGCCAATCACCGCGACGGGGGTGGACGGGCCGGCTTCTTTGATTTTTTTCCCGTCGTGCGACACCATCGCCCGCACGCGACCGCTGGTCGCGCCCACCACGTACACGTCGCCGACTTTCAAGACGCCGCTCTGCAACAGCACCGTGGCCATGGGACCGCGACCACGATCCAGTTGGGCCTCCAGCACCACGCCGCGCGCGGCGCGGGCCATGTCGGCCTGCAACTCCAGTACCTCGGCCTGAAGCAGGATCATCTCCAACAAGGTGTCCAGCCCCTGCTTTGCTTTCGCCGACACTTCCGAGTAAATGGTCTGCCCCCCCCAGTTTTCGGGAACAAGCCCGTGGTCCGACAGGCTTTGCCTGACCCGGTCCGGATTGGCGCCCGGTGTATCAATTTTGTTGATCGCCACCAGGATCGGCACATTGGCCGCCTGCGCGTGATGCGCCGCCTCAAGGGTTTGCGGCATGACGCCGTCATCCGCCGCCACCACCAGCACCACAATGTCGGTGACTTGCGCCCCGCGCGCCCGCATGGCCGTAAACGCTTCATGGCCGGGGGTATCAAGAAACGTCACGTGTTTCTCTCCCACCTGCACGGCGTAGGCCCCGATGTGCTGCGTGATGCCGCCGGATTCCCGCTCCGTCACGCTGGTCTGACGAATCGCGTCCAGCAACGACGTTTTCCCGTGATCCACGTGCCCCATCACGGTGACCACCGGCGCGCGAGGCACGAGCCTGGTCTCGGTCGCCGGCTCAAGCAGGTCTTCCAGAAACTCTTCGCTTTCCTTTCCGGTCTGCACCTCAACGTGAATCCCGACCCCCTCGGCAATCAGCAGGCCGGCATCCATGTCCATGGGCTGATTCATCGTGCAGGCGATGCCCATTTCCATTAACTTGCGTATCACGTCCGCCACGCGGAGCCCCAACCGTTCTGCAAATTCCTTCGCCGTCATGCCGACCACAAGTTTGACGGTCTTTTTTCGTGGCTTTGTGACTTCCGTGGAGGTGGCAGAAGGGATATGTCGGGATCGTTCATCCCGTCTCAAGGCCGGCAGTGGACGAAGATCCTGCCATCGAGCCGCGTCTTCGTAGATTTCCGCAAAGAGATCCGAATCCCGCGGCTTTCCGCTTTTCCGGATTTTCTTCTGTTTTGCGTCGTCTTTCGCCTTGGTTTGCCCATCAACGGCTTTGGCCTGTTCGGGCGGTGGAGCACCCGACGCTGGCACAGCGGGCGGCGCGGCAACGGACGGCGCGTCCAGGACGGCCTGCGCCACGGCCGCCATTTCGGGGAGGACAGGGCTTTCCGTCACTGAATCAGGGACGGCATGTTCAGGGGACTCGGCGCTGAAAACATCGGAGGGCACCGCTTCGTCTTCTTTTTTTCGTTTAATGAGAATGTGTTTCTTGCGTGGTTCATGAACGACTGTTTCCACAGTCTTGGCTTTGGCGCGAGGGGCCGAGGCGCTACGGCTTTTGGCACGAGTGACCGGGGCGCTGCTTTTTCCTTTGGCGGCCCTGGATGGCGCCGCTTTGGATGACGCTGTTTTAGAGGACGCCATTTTGGAGGGCACAGCTCTGGACGACACGGACTTGGCGGACCTGGCCGAACCCGACGCTTTCCGGGCAGGCGCCTTGCCGGTTTTTTTCTCCCCCTCCTCTGATGTCTTGCGAGCTTTCATGGGCAACCACTAAGTTTCGGAGGATGTCTCCCGAGATTTCGCGTTGTCGGCAGGCGCGTCTTCTGGCTCTCCAGACACAGATGCGGTCGTCGGCACATCACAGGCGGACGCAACCGCAGGCTCCATGGCCGCAGGCTCCGTGGCCGCAGGCTCCGTAGCCGCAGACTCCGTGGCCGCAGACTCCGTGACCGCAGGCTCCGTGACCGCAGGCTCCGTGACCGCAGACTCCGTGGCCGCAGACTCCACACCCGCCGCAGCCGCCACACCCGCAGGCTCCGCACCCGCCGCGTCTTCACGCTTCTCATCCGATTGCGGCCCCGCCGCTCCGGCTTCCTGCGTGCAATGCGCGGCGGTTTCTTGCGCCAGCGCGGCTTTTATCTCCTGTTCCCGATCAAGTTTTTCTTTCTCGTATTCACTCGCGCTGATGATGTCAATTTTCCACCCCGTTAATTTGGCGGCCAGCCGCACATTTTGCCCGTTTCGCCCAATGGCCAGCGACAACTGCGAGTCCGCCACCACGACCAGCGCGGCCTTTTTCTCTTCATCAATCCCCACTTTGTCAATGGAAGCCGGATTCAACGCTTCGCCGATCAACACTCGCAAATCCGTGGTCCACGGGATGATGTCAATCTTTTCTCCTTTGAGTTCCCGCACAATCGACTGGACACGGGATCCCTTAATGCCCACACAGGCCCCCACGGGATCCACGGCTTTGTCTCTGGAGACCACCGCGATCTTGGTGCGATCCCCCGGTTCGCGCACCACCCCTTTAATCTCGACGATTTTTTCCGTGACCTCGGGCACTTCCAGTTCAAAGAGTTTCACCACAAACTGGGGATGCGCGCGGGATAGAATCACCTGCACGTCTTTGGGAGTGCGGCGCACTTCAAGCAACAACGCCCGAATACGGTCGCCCCGGCGATGGGCTTCGCGCGGAATCTGCTCATGCACGGGCAGGACGGCTTCGGCTTTGCCGATTTCCACCAGGTAATTGCGTCGCTCCTGTCCCACGATGACGCCATGAACCAATTCGCCCTCGCGCTTTGAATAGTCCCGTTCAATCGCCTCCCAGGACGCTTCCCGAACCTTCTGGCAAATCACCTGTTTGGCGGCCTGTGCGGCAATTCTTCCGAGATCTTCCAACTCCACGAGCGACCCGATTTCATCGCCCAGTTCGGCCTCCGCGTCAATGTCCCGCGCCGCATCCAGTGAAATTTGCGACTTGTCGTCGGTGATCGTCTCCGCAATGGTTTTGAGAGACACGATCGAAATGCCGCCGGTTTCAGTGTCAATCCGGACTTGAATATTTTCACTGTTGCCATACCGTTTTTTGGCCGCCGTCAGCAGCGCGGACTCCACGGCCGCGAGCACTCGATCTTTATCAATGCCCTTTTCGCGCCCCACCTGTTCAATGACTGCCATCAGGTCCTTCTTCATCACCCCTCCCGTGCTCATCCTTCACACCACCGGTCCGTCCCCACCATCGCCCGCTCCGTCACCAGTCAATATCCCGTTTGGCCTGGTCAATCGCCTCCCATGGCAACACCACGCACCCGCGGGTTCGTGCCGATCGAGCCCGCACCTGCAGGGTAATCCCCTGATCGGTGACCTCGTCCAGCCGCCCTCTCAACGTCTGATGCCCGTCAACGGGTTGCCGGACGTTGACCCGAATGTTCTGTCCAATAATCTGTTGATAATCCTTGCGCCGCGTCAGCGGACGATCCAGACCCGGGGAAGAGACCTCCAGGCGATAGGCGTGTGGGATGGCGTCGGCCACGTCAAGCGCTCGACTCAACGAATGGTGCAACTGCTCACAATCCTGAATCGCAATCCCTCCTTCTTTCCCGACAAACACCCGAATGATCGTTCTGGCGCCACGGCCCTGACACTCCACATCCACAATGTCAAGCTGGAGGGCCCTGGCAATGGGCTCGGCAATCTGGCGAACGTGACTCCCCGGCCCGCTCGCATTCACCCCGTTTCCATCCATGTCCCACGACCGTCAACCGGCTTTGCCGGGGCACGGCAAAGCAAAAAAAAGTGGGCTCCCGCCCACTCGCTCCACAAGGCCACTCTATCAAGCCCCCATTCCAAAAGCAAGGCGGCGCGCGCCGAACACGAGGGCCGGACCGCGTGGTGAGCCGCCTCGGGCTCGAACCGAGGACCCTCGCCTTAAAAGGGCGATGCTCTGCCAACTGAGCTAGCGGCCCACAGAAGTCTGATGCTAACAACCGGTCAGGATGTTGTCAAACGCGAAGCCGCGACGCGAGACACGATCGTCAGGCGCCGGCGGCGCGGCGTGTGCGGCGGGAACGGGTGTGTGTCATGGGGTTGTGCAGCATGATCGTATGTTCCCGATGCGAGCCGGTGGACACGATATCAATGGGACATGCCGTGAGGGTCTCAATGCGCCGGAGATACCGTTTGGCTTCCACCGGCAACGCCTTGTAGGTGGTCGCGCCGGTGGTCGTCCCGGACCAGCCGGGGAGCACTTCATACACGGGCTGGCACCTGGTCAGCACGTGTGCGTCCATGGGCATCTCGCGATACAGCGTGCCCTGATAGCGATACCCCACCGCAATTTTGAGTTCCGGCGCCCCGTCCAGCACGTCCAGTTTGGTCACCGCCAGCGAGGTGCATCCATTCACCCGGACCGCGTAGCGCAACACCATCGCATCCAGCCATCCGCACCGACGCGACCGCCCCGTCGTGGCCCCCACTTCCTGTCCCCGCTCCCGCAGACCGCTCCCGACGTCATCGGACAGCTCCGTGGGAAACGGTCCGCTGCCGACGCGCGTGGTATAGGCTTTGGTCACGCCCAGCACCGCGTCAATGTTCGTCGGCCCCACACCCACTCCGGTACAGGCGCCTCCGGCACACGCATTGGACGACGTCACAAAAGGGTACGTGCCGAGATCCACGTCCAGGTGCGTGCCTTGCGCGCCTTCAAAGAGCACGCGACGTCCGCGGGCCATGGCCTTGTGGATGAGTAACGAATCATCGGCCACGTACGACGCAAGGCGTTGAGCATACTGCAGGTATTCTTCGCAAATACGATCGGCTGTAAACCCGCGGGTGCCGTGGACGTGCCGAAGAAAGCTGTTGATTTCGACCAGATTGCTTTTGACCTTGTCTCGAAATTCTTCGGGATGCAGCAGGTCGCCCACGCGAATGCCGATGCGCGCCATTTTATCCACGTAGGCCGGGCCGATGCCTTTTCCCGTCGTTCCGATCCGCCGCGCGCCTTTCGCTTTTTCCGCGGCTTTATCAATCGCTTTATGATACGGCATGATGAGATGCGCGCGCTGACTAATCGCGAAATTTTTCCCCACCTTCGTCCCCCGGGCCGCCAGTTGATCCAGTTCGGCAATCAGCGCCCCGGGATCAATGACCACGCCGCTTCCCAACACACATTGTTTGCCCCTGGATAAAATGCCGGACGGCAGGAGATGGAAAATGAACGTACCTTTCGGCGTCACGACCGTATGGCCGGCATTGGACCCGCCCTGAAAGCGCACGATGACGTCCGCCTCCCTGGCCAGAATATCCACAATTTTCCCTTTGCCCTCATCTCCCCACTGGGAGCCAATGACGATGACATTGCCCATGCGCACCCAATCCTTCCCTGCAATCCCTCGCAACAGCACCGGCACAAAAAAGGCCCTGGCCATCATCAAGCCAGAGCCAGACACCGACACTTACGGAACGATGCTAGTCCCCCCGGACGCGCGTTGTCAAATAACTACAGCGCGGGATTCGTCCGAAGAATTAACTGAATAAGAGCAAAAAGCCTGTGGAACAAATAATCAACGTGTTTACTGTTGACAATCGGCTCTTTTTCTCTCTCGGAATGTCGAATGAGCAGATTGTTGCCAATGGCTGTGAGTTCTCGCGCATCTTTCTCCAGTGCTTCCCGAAACCCTGGAGAGCGTGGGCCTGCAGTAGTGTCAAGAAGATTTGCAACCTGCTCCCTCTTATTCTGATCTGACCCCACAGTCTTGAGGCGTTCCCATGCATCCCACAAAACATTCAAAGCTTCCAGCCGGACAGCCTCATTGTGATCGAGAAACTTGCGGCAAGCTGTCTCCAGCATACGATCCAGTTCAGAATCCCCGGTGAAAAAGTGAGCCGAAACCAATTCACGTAAGACGGTGGGCATAAGCCGTTCGATATAACCGTTCTCTTTGAGTTCATACGCCATACCATTACGACTGAAGATGCGGTTGATACCTTCACGGAACTCTCTCTGCCCCGCTTTGACATCAAACGTTAGATGACGGTGTTTGAAATAGTCGTGATGGAATCCAGCGATGGGTTTGCCGATGCAACGCCAGCAGAACTCGATCGTATCAAGAATCACCAGATCTGGCGGCGGGTCTGCTCGTATATTATCCCATAGGGCTTCCTGCAAATCTGGTATCTCGGCACGCATGGCTTGCTGCAGTACCCCAACATCAGTGCCCACTGGGCCGCCACCATCAAGACAGGTTTCAGGATAGGTCGCGCCGAATGAACCGTCATTGACTCTAGATTGAATGAGTACTTGCACACCGCCCCATACAACTTGGCTTATCTCGTCGCGATCGCGTGGACATTGGCCTTTTTCTCTCTCACTGAAATACAACTCCGTCGTCTCCATTTTATCGTTTGCCCTTCCGCTTGTCTGACACCCGAAACACCTTCATCACTTCGTCGCCCAGATGGTTGATAACCTTGACGGCAATCCGGCCCGATGTTGGTTTGCCAAAGGGGCACGAGGTATCACTGTGCAAGGTTGTCTAGGCTTCCTCGTTAATCTCGGCTTTGAGGGTATTTTTCAGCTTCTTGTAGGGATCGTTGGCGCCCAGGAAATACGCGTGTCGAACGAAAAAACTTTCTTCGTTGTAGTCGGTATCAATGAACCAGCAGGCGATTCCGTCTGGGCCGTCGGAGCGAACTTCGCCGGAATTGGGATGAAAGACATCCACGCCTTTGATTTTGACCCGAATCTGTCCATCGTCGGCATCAAGAATCTCAATGTCCGGCTCACCGAAAATGACGAAGAGATTGCCCTTGCCGGTATTCTTGAGATCGGCGGCCATGTGGAGGTCGGCATTCATGCGCGCCTTGAGGACGGGAATGCGGCCAAGTTTTTCAAACTCGGATGAATGGGCATCGTAGTTGAACGCACAGGCAATGAGCACATCAAAATGTGCGTCACCGGATTCACGGGCGGCGGCGACAAGATCAGGACGCGCGACAGTGCCGAACTCCGGGCCGATGAAAATAGCCGCGCGTTTTTCAATGGAGCCTTTCTTGCTCTTCCCATCGCCTTCCATGTACCGACCCTCGGCACAGATAAAGTGTCCCGGCCACAGGACAAGCGAAGTGAACGTAATCCGGTCTTCCTTGTGTGCCTGCTGAACACCGGCGGTTTTAAGATTGTCCAGAATCATGCCGGCAAAGTCCTGCGTCTCTCCATGACGCGCTTCCGCCACGTTATCAATGAGGTCGTCATGCTCATCCACCCCAAGCATCCGATGCGGCGACAGGCTTTCCACCGTGAACGGCCCGGCAACACGCACCGTGTTGTCATCTTCGTAAGGTTTATCATAGAGATATTCGTACTCGGCTTTCGCCGCAATTGAAGCATCTATTGCCTTCTGACGGGCGATACGTTGCATCCACCAGTCGGCGTGCAACTTCTTTGTTGCCTTCGTCCATTGTGTATCGGCCTCACGGGGGATTTCCCATTCTTCCCATTTCTTTTTGAGCGACGTGTTCAGTGTTGCGCGCAATGGCTCCAGCCTGGACTGAAATTTTTCCCAGATGACGTCAATCTCGGCATTATTGGCGATAGATTTGAGCGTAATGTGCGGAACGCGCTCATAGACGAAGCCGTGCCGAATGTTCCCCTGTACGGGTTGCGTACTCGGCACGGTGCGAGTGATTGCGGCTTCTTTGTTCTGACCTTCACGGGAATCGGCAAGCAGATAATACGGATAACGCGCGCCCATGATGCGGGCGCGAGCCAGCGCAAGCGCGACACGGGAAGTGTCTATCGTGATCCAGCGACGGCCCCATTGCTCGGCGACATAGGCCGTGGTGCCGGAGCCGCAGGTGGGGTCAAGGACGAGGTCGCCCGGGTCGGTGGCCATGAGGATGCAGCGCTGGATTACCCTCGAAATGGTCTGAACCACATAAATTTTTTCGTCACCAAACCCGCTTCCTCCAGAATCAAGCCAAATGTTTGTAAGGTCCGTGACCTGCCAATCCTTGAAGTATCGACGATACTCCAACGTATTACCCACAAGTTCAAAACGATCTCCATTTCGCAACCTGACGAGTCCAGATGGCGGAGTTTTCCATTGCCTATTTTGTCCTGGGTGGACCTTTCGTCCTTGAAACTCGATCTCAACTGTTGCCGTGCGGCTGAATCCTGCACGTCGCAAATCAGCGGTTCTGTAGATGAGCCAGCCGTCCGGCACAAGATCAGGACGTTTAACTTCGCCTGTAGCGAGACGAGTAAAATTGCGATTTTCCCAATGAAGTTTTTTATCGTATTGCTCGCCAGCACCAAGGCCGACTTCCTTCTTCAAAAATAGAGGCCTGTATTTGACCACCACTTTTTTTCGCGCAGCCCAGAGAATATAATCCGTCTGTGAAGTAAGAATCTGCGTGGTATCGCCCGCAGTTTTTCGAATTGTGATGACTCGGCAGAAGTTATCTTCCCCGAACACTTCATCCATCACCGCCCGTACCCGATGCACATTCTCATCCCCAATCTGTACGAAAATTGATCCGGACTCCGTCAATAAATCCCGCGCCACCATCAGCCGGTCCCGCAGATACGTCAGATACGAATGAATCCCATCCCGCCACGTGTCTCGAAACGCCTTCACCTGCTCCGGTTCACGAGTGATGTGCGCGGCATTGCCGTCCCTCACGTCACGGCTGGTCGTAGACCATTGAAAGTTGGAATTGAATTTAATCCCGTACGGCGGATCAAAATAGATGCACTGTACCTTGCCGCGCAGCCCCTCGCGCTCCGCCAGCGATGCCATCACTTGCAGGCTGTCGCCCAGAATCATCCGGTTGGACCAGTTGGCGTCATGCCGGTAAAACTCCGTCTTCGCCCTTTCACTCGGCAAGCCGTTGAAGTCGGCATAGAGATCCGGCCAGAAGCCAGGCTCGCCGGCGTCCTTCTCCGCTTGCGTCTGTTGACTCCGGCGCATCAAATCGTCAACCAGCGCCTTCGCATGAACCTTTTCCTGAATAAACAGCGGCGGTGCCTGCACCACCAGGTCCGACCAGTCCTGCTCATCCTTGCCCCGCCAGACAAGTTGCGGGTCAAGATCACGGTTGCGCCGTTTGTAAGGAACGGCAACAGGATTCCGGTCGTCCTTCTCCATCACGGCCTCATGTTCAGCCGTGGGAATGTTCTTGCGCGACGCCTCGGTGTGGGTGAGTGTTTCTATCTTTTTTTTCGGTTTTTTCGCCATGGGGTCAAGGTGCTTCTTTCTATCGGCGTACAGCCTGTTTTGGCCGGTAGAAACCGCTTTGCAATAAATCAATATGCTCAAACAGGTCGGGGGACACATTCTGCCAGAGCGGATCAAGAATGAACTGTACGCCTTCCCGTCTTGCCAGCTTCGCCGCCGGGACAAAGTCGGAGTCGCCGGAAACGAGAACAATGATGTTTGCCTGACGTTTCAGCGTAATGGACGCAATATCAAGACCGATGCGCATGTCCACGCCCTTCTGTCGCAAGGACGGATTGAAGTCTGCATCGTCAAGTCCGCCAAGCCCCTCTTTGCCCTTCAGAAACCGCTCATATTTATCCGCTTTTAATGTCCAAAAAGCGCCACCCCCTTTACGCACATCGCCCAATCGAACAGCGAAGCTGGGGCGACGACGCAGAAGATCAAAGAGTTTATTCCGGAAACGTGCCTGGGTTGATTTGGCGTAGTCGAACGGCTTCTTACTTATGGGGAGTTGGACTTTCTCGTTGTAAGGTCTCGCATCATAGTAGAAGCTACGGTACAAGAGTCGAAAAACACTCTTATCGCGGTTATCTTTGCCATCTCTGTTGCCTCTGTTGTCTTTGTGCATTTCCTGCTGTTGACCGTGTACTTCATTTAGCTGATCAAGATGCCCCCGGACTAATTGCTCAATTGCCCGGACAACCGACTCGGCATCGTCCATATCAACGTCACGTCGTACAACCGAAAGACGTTTCAAAAAGTAGCCGCCGTCAATAAGAACTGCGACTTTCGTCATGCCATAGACCTCCCGCAACACAGGCAACAGGGCAAAAAAAAGCCCCAAGGGATCGGCCTCGCTCATGATCACCAGCCTGTTTGAACAGGCTGGGAGCGGGGCGTACTGCCATGGGGCGGATTATGTTGAGAAAATAGCACTTGAGCCGATTATATGTCAACGTAAATCAACTAATTTCGCAAAAACGCACGGGCAACGCATTGATCTCCAGAGTGGAAAGATCAAGCCGCGCAGAAGCACGGGCAATATCAAAGCCCACCACACTGCCATGCACGTCAATGTCCACGTGAAGCCCCTCGGCGACTTCACGGATTTCCGTGTCCGCTCCGGCTTTGAACTCAACATAAAGACTGTCGGTGTCGGAATAGTAGTTCAATTTCATGGCGCCTCCTTACGTTATACCGGCACGCCTTTGGCGATCAATCTGTCAACGAGCAAGTCAAACTCCTTCTCGATTTCAAACACGTCGGTGAACTCGGCGAAGGCCCAACGGCCATACGTGCCGAGGTGGTTCACGCCCGGGACCCAGTAGGTGTCCATTGTCCCCTTCTTCTCTTTGGCGTCTTCTTTCCTGTAGCCCTTGATTTCGACGATCACCCGCAACGAGTCATTCTCCCCATGTCCGTCGTCCAACAGCACGATAAAATCAGGACGATACCGGCGCGACTCGGAGCCGTAGCGATAGGGCACTTCCAACCCAAGGCCGTGGTTCTTCACGTAGGCGCGCACCCGCGGATGCGATTCAACCACACGGCAGAACTCGGCTTCCCAATCGCTGTCGCAGACAACCCAGTTGATATGACAACAATGGGGACCAGTCCGCCAGCGCGTCACTTTTGATGTGATGAAACGAACGTGCATTGTCGAACCTGTGGGGTTGTAGGGGTCCAGAACGGCCTTGATGGGGCGATCTTTCATATGCTGTATCACAATGCCTTTCGTGATGCGTTCGCAGGCCATATCCGCCAGCTCCAGATACACAAGCTGGGCCGGATACGTGTTCCCTTTGCAGACGAGGTGGTTCTCCAGCCACTGACGCGTAATCTGCTTGAGCTGGCCGAAGAGATGCAGCTTCATTTCTTCGCCGGGGTCACGCCATTTGGTCTCCAGCGGTCGCCGGGTCAGGTGATAGAGCAACGTGGACGGACGCAGACCATCGAGATGCTTGAGGTTCAAATCCACACCCTCGCCGAGGATGCCTTCATTGTGCGTGACGGAAGGGCCAACAAGGTCGGGGGTGAGTACCAGCGTTGAGTCATCGTTGAACGTGGCAGAGAGACGCTCCTCAGGCAACTCAACGCAGTAGCCTTCCACGCGGGGAAAACTGATCTCGCAATCGTCACGGTCGGGACTGATCGCCTTGACCTCCACCGTCTCACGTGGCGGCTCCGGCGGTATCACCACCGGATTGGCCGCAAAGTCGAACGGGATGCCGAGTACATCGGCATATTCGACGTTAAAGCGTCCATTTTCGTTCAGATCGTAGGACTGCCGACGCAACGCACGGCCAACGACCTGTTCGCACAGAAGCTGCGTGCCGAAGGCACGGACGCCCAACACGTGCGTGACGGTGTTGGCATCCCAACCCTCCGTCAGCATTGAGACAGAAACGACACAACGGATAGATTCACCAAGCCGGTCTGCCTTGCCAACGGTATTCATGACTTCCCGAAGCAGATCCTGGTCGGAAAGATTTTCGGCCTGCCTACGGTCTCCCGTCCGCGCTACAATCTCACGACGGAATCGTTCGATTTCATCGGCGGCCATGGTCCGAAAATTCGCGTCGAGAGCCTCTCCAGATTCCAATTGTTCGCTGTCAATAAGCAACGTGCGGGGACGGGCAAGTGGCTTGCCATCTTCACCAAAATTTCTGAATAACGGCAGACGGCCATTCTCCAGATTCGTGAAGCCGTCTTCTTTTTTATACTGGAACCCGGCAATGTAGTCGTACACCAGCTTTGACGTTGAGGTATTGTTACAAACCACGATAAAGCAGGGTGGAACCTGAATGCCCGCTTCCCGCCACAAGTCAAACGTCTTGGCATAGTGACCGTAGAGAGCCTCCAGTGCAGTCTGGAGTTCGACGGGAATCTTGAGCGGATCAAGCATCGCTGACTTGCTGCGGCCCTTCCTGGGCATCTTCTTCCCGATATGCTCCCAGAGATTCCGGAACTTCGGCATGTCGCCGCCGGGAATGTTGTCGGCCACCGGCACACGAGGCAGTTTAACAATGCCGCATTCAATGGCATCCATCAGCGAGAAGTCGCTCACCGTCCAGGGGAAAAGCGTGCCCTCGGCATAGCCTGACCCGCGCAGAAAGAAGGGAGTGGCCGAAAGATCAATCACGCGTTGGAGGCCGAGCTTTTGCTGAACAATATCAAGGCCGGATATCCAGACCCGTGCGGCTTCCTTGTTTTTCTCCGCCTCTTTGAGGTCATCCCCCTTCAGATCGCCTTCGACATTCTCATCAGCCGGCTTCTCGCGGTAACAATGGTGCGCCTCATCGTTGAGCACCATGATGTTCCTGATACCCATCAGTCCGGGCACCACCCGTTGGAGCATCTGCCCTTCTGTTTCACGCGTCGCAATCTCGGGACCACGACCCCGAAGAAGGGCACGCCCTCCTTTGGAAAGTTTTGTCGTTTCCCGAAGCATAAAGGCATGGTAGTTGGTGATTACAATCTTCGCACGATTCAGATCACCAAGCATATCGCCCGGCACCAGTTCGCGGCTTTTGTAGTAACTGTCCGGGTCGTTCTGTTGAAGTACCCGTAGCCGATCACGGATCGTCAGACCCGGGGTCACCACCAGAAATCCGCGCGTGAATTTCCTGCTGTGCGGGTGACGAACCGCATTGATCGTCTGCCATGCAATGAGCATGGCCATGACAGTGGTCTTGCCGGCGCCGGTGGCGAGTTTCAGGGCCAACCTTTCAAGACCGCGGTTTGCGTGATCGTTGACACACACAAGATGTTCGAGAAACCGCTTCTTCTCTCTGTCAATCTGCGGCGCAACTTCTGTCAGCCAGATCACCATTTCCACGGCTTCAACCTGACAAAAGAAGGGACGAATGTTATTGAATCGGTTATGGCGCCAGTGCTGCAGCAACCGGGCCGTTTCCGGTGTCACCAGCCAGTCTTTGGGATCCGGCAACGCTCGCCAAACGGCAATGCGCTGGCGAAGTTCGTTGATGAGCGCTGTCAGGTCATACTGCTGGTCTTCGGTCTCAAGCCCTTTTGACTCCTGATCAAAAACCATTTTGCGCTGAACATTCTTGAGTTTTTTGGGCTTGGGAATCGGCGTAACGAACGAAACGCTACGCCGCTGTTTGCGAATTTCGTTCGTGGGCGATCTGTTCTCGTCAAGTTCCCAATGCTCCGACGGACATTCGTAGGGTGAATTCCGAATCGGCTGTTCGTAAAAATTTTCGCTCATGTCTCTTTCACGCCATCCTGGTCAGTTTTGATTGTAGCGGCCCGTTTACCGATAACTTTCCGAATCGCTGGGAAACTTCCGGCATTCCACTTCTTCTTTGAAGCGGCGGAGGGCTTGCAGGGCGTCGGTTTTGAGATGGGCATAAGGCTTCACAAATTTCGGGACAAAGTCATCAAACAAACCCAGCAGGTCATGCAGGACCAACACCTGTCCGTCGCAGTGCGGGCCTGCCCCAATCCCGATAGTCGGGATTGCGACCGCCTGGGTCACGGAATGCGCCACGGCGGCGGGGATCGCCTCCAGAACCAGCGCAAACGCCCCGGCCTGTTCCAACACCCCGGCATCGGCGCACAGCGCGTCGGCACGGGCCGCCTCTTTGCCCTGCACTTTGTAGCCGCCAAACTGATGCACGAATTGCGGGGTCATGCCGAGATGCCCCATGACCGGAATGCCCATGGCCGTCACAGCCTGAACCCGGTCCGCCATCGCACCTCCCCCTTCGATTTTTACAGCCGCGGCGCCGGCCTGAATGAGGCGCCCCGCATTATGCAACGCCTGCTCGCGACTGACCTGATAACTCATAAACGGCATATCGGCAATGATCAACGCCCGTTGCCGGGCACGAGCCACCAGCCGCGTGTGATACACCATGTCTTCCATGGTGACCGACAGGGTGTCGCGATGTCCCTGCACCACGACACCCAGCGAGTCACCGACCAGAATGGCCTCAATGCCGGCCTGTTCAATGAGACGGGTGAACAACGCATCGTAGGCCGTCACGACCACCAGTTTGTCCCCATGCTTCCGGCGTTGAAATTCCGGCACCGTCACGCGCCCACCTCCGCCTTGTGGAGAATCTCGGGCAGCCGGTCGGCCAATCGTCCGGGCATGATATGCACACCATGACAGAAGGGACGCACAGCTCGAATGGTGCGCACCGCCATCTCAATCCCGACGTCGGGCGCATGGGCGTCTCCGGCCCTGGACAGTTCGTGAATCATCTCGTCCGGCACGTGGATGCCCGGCACGTTCGTCCTGATATAGTCCGCCATCGTGGCCGACCGCAGCACCAGCACGCCGGCCAGAATGTAACAGGACCCGGCGGGGACCCCTTGCATGAACGACTGAAACTTCTCGGCGGCAAACACGGCTTGTGTCTGAAAAAATTGCGCGCCGGCGTTGATTTTGGCCGTCATTTTTTGCCGCACCAGCTCCATCGGTTCAGCGCACGGCGCCGCCGCGCCGCCAATAAAAAACGTCGTGGCCCCGTCCAGCCGGTTCCCGGAGACATCGCGTCCCTGGTTGAGCGTCTGCACGGCCCGCATGAGTTGCACGGTATCCAGATCAAACACCGGCTTCGCGTCCCGATGATCACCGATGCCCGGACGGTCGCCGGTGAGGCATAACACGTTGCGGATGCCCAGAATATGGGCCCCCAACAGGTCTGATTGAAGGCCGATGCGGTTGCGATCGCGGCAGGTGAGCTGCAGCACCGGGTCATGCCCCTGTTCAGACAGCAGGCGGGCCAGCGACACCGAACTCGCCCGCATCACCGCGGCAGTGTTGTCGGTGACATTGATTCCATGCACGCGCCCGCGTAACGACTTGGCGGTCTCCAGCAACCCCGACACATTGATCCCCTTCGGCGGGTTCAACTCAACGGTCACGGCAAATTGACCGTGGGCCAGAACATGCTGGAACGCGGATCGGGAATCGGGCATGGTCGTATGCGGCGAGGCGAGGAACGATCAAGCCATGGCCCGTCGCGCCCCTTCCAGCGTATTTACCAAGAGCATCGCAATGGTCATGGGGCCGACTCCCCCGGGCACGGGGGAAATCCATCCCGCGCGTTCACACGCCTGTTCAAAATGCACGTCGCCCACCAGCCGCCCGTCGTCAAGACGATTGATGCCCACGTCAAGCACGATGGCGCCGTCTTTCACCATGTCGCCCGTGATGAACTGCGGTTTGCCAATCGCGGCGACCAGAATGTCGGCGCGGCGACAGACGGCGGGCAACTCCCTCGTCCGTGAATGACAAATGGTCACGGTGGCGTGGTGATGCATCAGTAGCATGGCGACCGGCTTTCCGACAATGTTACTGCGACCCACCACGACCGCCTGTTTCCCCTGAATGGCTTCGCCGGTTGATTCAATCATGCGGAGCACTCCCTTGGGCGTGCACGGCACAAACCCCGACGCCCCTTCCACCAGGCGGCCCACATTGTACGGATGAAAGCCGTCAACGTCTTTGTCGGGAGACACCGCATGCAACACGACCTGACTGTTGATATGGGCCGGCAACGGCAGTTGCACCAGAATCCCATGGACCGCGGCATCCGCATTCAACTGCTGAATGAGCTCCAGCAAGGCGGCCTGTGTCGTCTCCGCCGGCAGATGATGGTCAACGACGGACAGGCCGGCCGTATCGCAGGCCTTTTTTTTATTGCGCACATAGACGGCCGAAGCCGGATCCTGGCCGACCAGCACCACGGCCAACCCGGGACGCACGCCGGTTCGGTCTACAAACGCCTTCACATCCAGGCCCACGCCCTCTCGAATTGCCTTTGCCAACTGTTTCCCGTCAATGCGTTGAGCCGACACAGCGTCCTCCTTTCATCCGACCGTCAAGCGTTGCGACCTCACACGATGATGCGACGATAACAGGGGGGCAAAATTGCCGTCAATCCGTGACCGCGCGAACCGTCTTGCTTGACACCATCAAACAGGGAGCCGTAGCATACGACCGTGAGACGTCCTTCCGACCCGCATTCCCGGCCCCTTTCGGTCTGGCGCCCGGGGTGTTCCCGTGGGTCGCACGGCCCATGCTTCCGGCTGGGCGCACCGTGTCTCACCCTCATCATGCTGTGGCTGTTCGGATGGGGGACGCTGTCGGCGCTGGCCCATCCCATCGACAAACTCCAGTACCCCCAATCCTTTATCGCGCATCCGTCGGGCGACGCCTATTTCATCGCCAATGCCAATGGCGAACCCGGACAGTCTGATCGGAACGGATTCATCTCAAAACTGGATCAGCATGGCGCCGTGCTGGATTTGCACTTTATTCAAGGCGGCCGAGGAGACACGATTCTGCATTCTCCCCATGGCATGGCCGTGGTCGGCAACACCCTGTATGTGGCCGATCTCACCGTCATCCGGGGGTTTCACGCCACATCCGGCCGGCCCACGGTCACTATTGCGTTTCAGCCGTTTCAGATTGAGGCGTTCACCGATCTGATTGCCGACGGCGTCGGGCAGCTCTTTGTCCTGGATACGGCGGGGAACGCCGTGTACCAGATTGACCCGCACAACCATCATGCCGTGTCCCTCTATGTCCAGCACGAGGATCTGGCGTCGCCACGGGGGTTGGCCGTCCATCCCCAGTCAGGCCGGTTGATGGTGGCCAGTCTGGATCAGGGGACCGTGATGGAAATCGCGGAAGACCGGACCATCACCGAGATCATTTCCAATTCACTGTTCACCGGCCGGTTTCAGCATTTAAGCGGCATTGACTTTGATCGGTTTGGCAGCATGTATCTGTCGGATCTGACGGCGGGGAAAATATGGCAGGTGTATCCGGACCAGTCCATGCGGGTCATTGCCGAGTTTCTGATCTCGCCCGCCGCCGTCAAAATTGATCGCCGGAAACACCGCATTCTGGTGCCCTACCTCTACGCCAACGGCGCCGAGATGAACGGGTTGGAACACCCGCTCAATGCCGGCACGCCCACGAAACGCAAGCGGACCCTGTCCGATTACGGGCTGGGCGGGTTCCGGGACGAGGCACAACCATGAGCGACTGCGTCTATTGCCGGGCACGCAAGGGAAAACGCCCGTGCCCGGCGTTAGGCGGCCCCCTGTGCAGCTCCTGCTGCGGCACACACCGCATGGTCAGTATTCCCTGCCATACCGATTGCGCCTATCTGGAACACAACGTGGAGTATCAACAAAAACGCGTCGGGGAGCAGTTTGAACAGAAACGGCGGGCCCTCTACGCAGACCTGCTCGAACAATGGGGAGAGAAAGCCGCGCAGGTGTGGTACTTTCTTGAAGCCATCACGTTTAAACATTTCCAGGCACGGAAAGATGCACAGGATGGAGAGGTCATTACGGCCATCCAGACGTTGCGCCGCTCATTCAGCCCCATCCACATCCCGGAAGGGATGGCGCCCCCTTTTACCGAATCGCTCAAGAAGGAATATCAGGCCTTTATGCAAGGCGAACAGGCCGATGCCCCGCTTGTGAATGCGGTGCTGGATCGCGGGTTGATGTTTATTGCCGACTTTTCAGGCGCCGGACTGCGTTCCAATCGCTTTCTCAACGGGCTGGTCGGCTTCCTGAAGAGTCGGCATCCGGACGTGGCCGAACAACTGACGAAGCTCGGAGCGACAGGCGGACAGATTATCCTCCCGGGTGACGCTGCGCACCAACACCGGCCCGCCCCCTTTCGCGCCGTGTAACGGGCGGCGCCCCCGTTTTCTTGCAGATACTGATTCACCTGATAAAACAGTTGGTCAACCAGATCGTGCTTCTCCATCAAATGGCGGAATTTGCACACCGTGGTCTCATCGGGAGCCGGCTCTCTACCGAGGTCTATACCGACAAACCGGCGGAATTCAATCGCGGCATCTATGGCAAAATCTGCGGCGCGCCAAGCGGACAGTCAATATAATAACGCCAACCGCCGTCCGGCTGTATCTTGGCGACTTCGGTTGAATTGCCTTCGGCGATGATTGTTTCGTTCGCATCTTCAAAACGCCAAACGGCATGCAGGAGAGCGGTATCGCCAACGATTACTTCACTGGTGATGGTAGATATGAGTGTTGGGCGCATTTCGATGAACTCGGCAAATATTTCGCGCGCGCCTTCTTTGCCGATTTTGGGCGGCTCATTCGGCGGAAAAAATATTCTGCATTCGGGATGAAACATCGATACGACTCCTTCGAGATCGCCGTCTTTCAGAAACTCGGCTACACAATCCGCTATCTGACGGGGATATTCTGCTTTGCGATTCGGATTCGTCTTGCTGTCGGGCGAATCGACGGCATACCTCATCGGCGAAACAACGGTGGCGAACGTCCAGCGATAACCGTCCGGATCCTGCACCTGCCCGATGCGATCGCCCCAAAACATGTTTTCCAGTTCCATGGTTTTTTTCGCGCCGGCGGCGACGGCGCGCGCGATGAATTCGTCTGCATTTTCGCAGTAGACATACAACGACGCCGGACACACAACGCCGGTTTCGGCGGGCGACGCGCAGTCTCTTTCGCGCCCCTCGCCGGAAGCGAACCTGACGATGGACTTGCCGCGATACGCCATGCCGATGTGTATCGGGCGGCCGTCCTTGCCGGGAACGACTTCAAGACGCTCAAAGCCGAACGCGCGCTCATAAAATTCGGCGGCGGCTTCGGCGTCGCGCATTGCCAAATACGGCGTCAGATACGCCGCGTTTTCGGGAATCCAATCAGACATTGCAAATTTCCAAATTTGTCGTTCGGGAGGATTGTACACCAAAATCCGGGCGATTTTTTTCGCGGCCGACACCGCCCGCAGGTCGGGGTTGAACCCCCGCCCCGACCATGCCACAAACTGCCGCTACCGCCGACGCTGTCGGCGTTGTACGGCGCACCGGTTGGCCCAATCGCTTACCGGGATGGCGCGATATTGAGCGGCACATTGACCCTCGCCGCTCGCATTGCCGTGCACTAACCACACCCCTTGATTCACCGCCATGCTATTCACGCGGGCGCGTCATCGCTGAATCACGACCCGTGGTCCGCCGCGTGCCCTATTGCACTTCAACGGTGATTTCGATGCGTTCGAGGGGGTTGTTGTCCCTGTGGTCTCGCGGTTGCCGCACGATTTCGTTCGCCACGTCCATGCCGCTCACCACTTCTCCAAACACCGTGTACTGACCGTCCAAATGCGGGGCGGTGCCCACCATGATGAAAAATTGCGAGCCGGCGCTGTTGGGGTCGGCGGTGCGAGCCGCGGACACAATGCCCGGCTCATGACGAATCTTGCTGAACTCGGCCGGCAGCGTGTACCCGGGACCTCCCGTGCCATGTGCCTCGCGATTGCTCGGGTCTTTGGTGTGAGGATCGCCACCCTGGATCATAAATCCGGGGATGATCCGGTGAAAAATGGTTCCGTTATAAAACCCTTTTTGGGCCAGACTGACAAAGCTTTCGACATGCCTGGGCGCCAGGGCCGGGAACAGGACCAGCTCCATTTCGCCAAATTTGGTTTTGATGGTCACACGAGGCGCCTTCTCGTCATCCACAAGAAGCGCCTGCGGATTGCCGGCCCGTGCATCGGCCAGCAGACCGCCCACCGGAACACTGACGCACCCCAGCCCCACTCCCCACATCACAATGATCGTTCGTACTGCCTGCCATCCTGTCATGATTTGTCCTCCACGGTGAGTCCTCATTATACCACGCCGCCCGCATCAGTGGACGTCAAGTGGTCCAACGCCCGTTTCGCGGCACGCTGCTCGGCTATTTTCCTGGTGGCCCCTTCCCCACTTCCGTACACGGTCTGCGCAACAGCAACGGTCACGGCAAACGTCTTGCGATGGTCGGGACCCGATTCCTCAATCACGGTATAGACCGGCAACGCATGGAAGCGATGCTGCGCCCATTCCTGCAATTGACTTTTATAGTCCCGCCGGAAGGCCTCGGGAGTCTCCCGCCGCAGGTCCCGCAATTGGGGCTCCAGCGCCCTTAACACAAACGGTCGGGCCGCGGCCAATTCCCCATCCAGGTAGATCGCCGCAATGACGGCCTCCAGAGCGTTGGCCAGCAGGGAATGTTTCTCTCTGCCCCCGGTGTGTTCTTCGCTCCGACCCAATCGAAGCAGCGGGCCAAGGCCCAACTGACGGGCGGCGTCCGCCAACGAGTCCCGCCCCACCAGTCGGGCGCGTATCTGTGACAAGGCGCCTTCCGCCCACTCCGGAAAGGTGTCCGCCAGATACTCACTCACAATCAGCCCCAGCACGGCATCACCGACAAACTCAAGGCGCTCATTGTCTCTGGCGTGACTGGACGATTGCCCCTGGAGATGGGAACGATGCGTTAAGGCCTCTTCCAGTAACGCCGGGTTGCGAAACTGATAGTGCAGCACCCGCTGCGCATCCTGGCTCACAGGCATACTCCGGTTTCCGGTCGGTCGGCGGCATATCGCGCGGACCGCCTCGTTCGTCACGTCGTGCGACACCGCCAGCCGGGCGGAGGCGTCGGCACGTCACGCCTGGAGGGACGGGGGACCCGCACAACGCTCCGGCACAGACTTGAAGACCAGACAGGCATTGACGCCGCCAAAGCCAAACGCATTGGAAATCGCCGCCGTGATACGGGACGGACGGGCCTGTCCGGGAATATAATCAAGATCACAGTCGGGATCAGGATACTCCAAATTGATCGTGGGCGGCAGGATGCCATGGTACAGCGCCAGCGTGGTCACCACGGCCTCAACGCCCCCGGCGCCCCCCAGCAAATGGCCGGTCATGGATTTCGTGGAACTCACGGGAAGGTGCCGGGCATGTTCCCCAAACACGGTTTTGATGGCCCGGGTTTCAATGGCATCGGCCATGGTTGAGGTCGCATGCGCATTAATGTACCCGATGGTCTCCGGAGGCACCCCGGCATCGCGAATCGCCTGTTCCAGACATGCGACCGCCCCGGCCCCATCCTCCGGCGGCGCCGTGATATGAAAGGCGTCACTGGTCATGGCATATCCGACAAGTTCGCCGTACATTCTGACACCGCGACGTTGCGCATGGTCAAACTCTTCCAGCACCACAACCCCCGCGCCTTCTCCGATGACAAATCCATCCCGTTCGCGATCAAACGGACGACTCGCCCGCGCGGCATCGTCATTCCGACGGGATAACGCTTTGGCCGCGCCGAATCCGGCCAGGGCCAGCGGACAAATCGTCGCTTCGGTTCCACCCGCCAGCATGACGTCCGCTTCCCCGCGTTGAATAATCCTGGCGGCGTCTCCAATGCAGTGATTCCCAGTGGCGCACGCCGTCACCGCGCACGAGTTGGGGCCCTTTGCGCCAAACCGTATCGCCACCTGGCCCGAAGCCAGATTCACGATGACCATGGGAATAAAAAACGGGCTGACGCGCCCCGGCCCTTTGGTCTGGAGAACCCGGTGGTACTGCTCAATGCCCGGCAGGCCGCCGATCCCGGCGCCGATATACACCCCGACCCGTTCGGCATTGGCGGGCGTGACGGTCAACCCCGCGTCATCCACCGCCTCCTGGCTGGCCGCCACGGCGTAATGGATGAACGTATCCATTTTCTTGATCTCTTTTTTTTCGATGTACCGGGCAGGCTCAAAATCCCGCACCTCACCCGCGATGCGGGAGGGATAGTCCGAGGCGTCAAATCGGGTGATCGGGCCGATGCCCGACTGGCCGGCCAGCAACGCCTGCCAGGTGTTGTCAACACCGACGCCCACGGGAGTCACCACTCCCAGGCCGGTTATCACCACACGACGCCGGGGATGCTCACTCATGCGAATCGTTCAAAGCGGCTCAGGTTTTTTCTTTGATATACTCGATTGCCTGAGAAACTTTTTGAATCTTTTCCGCATCTTCGTCGGGGATTTCGATATCAAAGGCCTCTTCAAGCATCATCACCAACTCAACCGTATCCAGGGAGTCGGCGCCCAGATCCTCAACAAAGGACGCTTCGGGCACGACATCATCCTCTTCCACCCCTAACTGCTCTGCGATAATTTTTTTGATACGCTCTTCAACAGCCATCGCCCTTCCCACCTCCCGTTAAATAAACTTCCGGCACCCTTCATCCATCACGTTACGCCATATACATCCCGCCATTCACGTGCAACACCTGGCCCGTGATATATCCCGCGGCATCGGACGCCAAAAAGCACACGGCCTCGGCCACGTCAGCGGGTTGGCCGAACCGGCCAAGCGGAATCTGTTGCGATAACGTGTCCCGGACATCCTGACTCAAGGCCCGGGTCATCGCCGTATCAATAAACCCCGGCGCCACCGCATTCACGGTAACCTTCCGACTCGCATATTCCCGAGCGACGGATTTCGTCAACCCGATGACTGCCGCTTTGGACGCCGCATAGTTCGCCTGCCCCGCATTCCCGGTGGCCCCCACGATAGACGCCATATTAATAATTCGGCCATGCCGCTGTTTGGACATCGGGCCCAGCACCGCCTTGGTGCAATAAAACGTTCCCGTGAGATTGACCTGAAGGACGGCATTCCAATCATCTTCTTTCATGCGCATAATCAACCCGTCACGCGTAATACCCGCATTATTGACCAGCACGTCCACACGCCCCCATTCCTGCATCACGCGATCCACCATCGCTGTGACGGCCTCCCACCGCCCCACGTTGGCGGAGACCGCCAGTCCCTGACGGCGGTGCCCGACCACCAACTGCACGGTGTCGTGACACCGGTCGGCATCAAGATCAACCACGGCCACGTCGGCCCCCGCTTTCGCCAGACATTCCGCAATAGCTTGACCGATCCCCTGAGCGGCTCCGGTCACCACGACTTTTTTTCCTTCCAGCACGTATCCTCGCTTATATATTTTCGGACTTGCCTCTTACCCGCAATGACGTACGTTCGTCAAGGTTTTTTCCAAAGACTCCGGATCGTGAATATTCAGGAGTGTCGCCTCCGGCACAATTCGTTTGGCGAGTCCCGTCAAGACCGTGCCCGGACCGATTTCGATAAACGTCCGAATACCCATGGCCCACATCGCGCGCATGCTGTGCTCCCATAACACGGGAGCGGGCAACTGACGAATCAGCGAACGCCGAACATCGTCCGCCCGCACCAACGGCCGCGCATCCACGTTCGCCAGGAGCGGGACGGTCAAATCAGCAAGCGGCGCCGCCTGCACGTGCGGCGCAAAACGATCCGCGGCAGGCTGCATCAGAGACGAATGGACCGGCACGCTGACGGGCAAAGGAATGGCGCGCCGACAACCGCGGGCTTTGGCCAGGACAATGGCTCGTTCCACAGCGGCTGTTTCGCCCGCAATCACCACCTGGCCCGGCGCGTTAAAATTAGCCGCCGTCACGACACCCACGGCTTGCGCAACGCGACAGACTTCTTCAACCGCTTCTCCCGCCAACCCGAGCACCGCCGCCACAAGCCCGCTCCCGGACGGCACCGCCTCGGCCATGTATCGGGCCCGTTTGTGCACCAGCGCCACCGTCTCCGCAAACGACAGTCCGCCCGCGGCGACCAGGGCCGAATATTCTCCCAGGCTGTGACCGGCCACCGCAGACGGCCGAATGGCGCCATCCAACGCCCGCCACGCCACCAGGCTCGTGACCAGCAACGCCGGTTGAGTATATTCCGTTTGATTGAGTTGTTCCGTCGGCCCGTCACAACATAATGTCCGAAGGTCATACCCCAGAATCGCGCCGGCCTCTTCAAACCACGCCATCAGGTCGGGACGCGCGTCACGCCACGCCCGTCCCATCCCGACCGCTTGCGAGCCTTGACCGGGAAACAGGAACGCGATGGAATCAGACATAAGGGCTACGGTATGCGTGAACCCGGGGCGAAAGTCAACGGGGCCGCGGGCACTTTTGCGGACGCCGATTCCCGCACGGGTCAGTCAACGATAAACTCTCCGCCATCCACCGCCAACACGTTGCCGGTCAACCACTGCGCCTTCGGATGGCTCAACAATCCGATGAGGTCGGCCACGTCTTTGGGCGTGGTGAGTCGGCCCGACGGATTCTTCCGTTGCGCCAGGGTGAGCATGTCGGCGGACCCTGGAATTTTCCGCAGAGCGGGCGTATCGGTGACACCCGCCATGATCGCGTTCGCCGTAATCCCCATGGGCGCCAGCTCAAGCGTCAGTTGACGAATATGGGACTCCAGCGCCGCTTTCGCCGCAGACACCGCGCCATACGTGGCCCAGACCCGCGCGCCTCCGGCGCTGGTCATCGCAAAAATGCGTCCGCCGTGGCCCATGAGTCCCTCAGTGCATAACGCCTGCACCCAGTACACCAGACTGTTCGCCATGACGTCGAGGGTCATCTCAACCTGCGACTGACTCACGGCATCGCCGGGCGTGTCGGCAATGAACCGTTTCAGCGTGCCGAAGGCCAGGGAGTGAAGCAGTACGCGAATCCTTGTCGGAGAATCCGGCTTGCGGCATTGCGCCTGAATCGCGTCAATGACCGCGCGACGCTTGTCCGCATCGGCCGCATTGACGTTAAAAAAGAGCGCCTCGCGGCCCAGCGCGCGAATGGCTCCCTGAATGCGTTCCGCGTTGGGGAGCGTGGATTTTCTGTCCAGATGCACTCCCACAATATTCATGCCCAGGGCCGCCAGTTCCAGCGCGACGGCTTCACCAAAGCCGCTTGACGCGCCCAGAATCAACGCCCATTCTCCTTCCAGTGGTCGTTCATCCGTCGACATGATGCTTCATCCTTTCCTTATCGTCCGAATTGGACATTCTCGGAGATTTCTTTCACCACTTCAATCACGTCTTCATGAGATTGCTGCCCGTGATTTGACATGTGGTAAGTATTCACAACAATCTTGCCGGGACTTCTTTCATACCAACCCCAATCCATTTTCGCATGTTGCTTTGGTATGCCAGTATGCCCCATCACATCACGAAAGATGTCCAGCATATCGCCTTTCTGTCCGTCATACCCCATGCACAAAGTTACATCCGGATCGTAAATTGCAAATTGCCGCCGAATAAAATCTCCGTCTTCCTTCGCAACTTGAGCCAGTTCGGACCAATTCGTTTTTTTCCCGCCTCGTTTTTTCATGAGGTTGAACGCGCAGATATTATCGGGCATTTCCCCGTCATTATTCGCTTTTGCGTTGCGCCATTTGTTAATGTGGCACAAAATTTCAGCGACGTTCTTCCAGCCTGGTCCAAACGGCTTTCTCAACTCTTCATCGCGCAGATCGTAGTCGTCACCTTTCCCCCAACAACCATATTCTTTCAGCATAAAAACCACACTGCACTTTGACGCTTTGTACGACGCCTCGTTTACAACGCCGTCTTTGACGAAAGGGTGACGTTTTTTTGCCCACTCGCTGAATAGTCGCTCTTCCTGTTCTTTGATGTTCATTTCTGATTTCTCCTTCAGGAGCAAATAAAGAAAACGTTACCGCCGCCTACCACCGGATCGCGCCGGAAGCCCAGGTCAGACCCGCGCCAAACGCCGCCATCACCACTAACTGCCCGGGTTGAATGCGTCCATCCCGCACGGCTTCATCCAACGCCAGCGGAATGGACGCGGCGGAGGTATTGCCAAAACGATCCACGTTGACCACGACCCGTTCCGGCGGCAACCCGATCCGCTGCCCCACCGCGCGCAAAATGCGGATGTTGGCCTGGTGGGGCACCAGCCAGTCAATCTCGTCAATCCCGACCCCGTGCGCCGCGACCGCTTCCCGTATGGCCCCCTCCATGGTTTTGACGGCAATTTTGAATGTTTCATTGCCGCGCATTTTGACGCAATGCAACCGCTCATCCACCACGCGTGCCGACGGAGGCTGACTGGAGCCGCCGCCCGGCACGTGAATCAAATCGGACAATCGCCCGTCCGCATGCAAATGGAGCGACAGGATGCCGCGCTCGTCTTCCGTGGGACCGACCACGACCGCCCCCGCACCGTCTCCAAAGAGCACACACGTATTGCGATCCTTCCAATCCGTGATGGCAGACATCACTTCCGACCCAATCACCAGCACATGGCGATAGCCCGTACACACAAAGGCATCCGCCACGGACAGCGCATAGACAAACCCGCAACAGGCCGCAGAAATGTCACAGGCCGCCGCCTGCGCGGCCCCCAGGCGATCTTGAATGACGGACGCGGTTGAAGGAAGCGGCATATCACCCGTGCAGGTGGCCACGAGAATCAGCTCAAGCTGGGAGGCCTGAACATTCGCGGCGGCCAACGCCTGCCGCGCGGCAGGCACGCCCAGATCCGAGCAGGCCTCGCCCGGAGCCGCCATGCGACGTTGACGAATGCCCGTGCGCTCCACAATCCAGGCATCCGACGTCGCCACCATCTTTTCGAGGTCGGCATTGGTCAACACCCGCTCCGGCACATAGGACCCCGTCCCCAGTATCCGACTTCTCATTCACAGGCCATGCGAGGACTCGCCGTCACGGGTTGGGTCAGACTGTCGGCAATATCACGCCGGATCAGGTCAATCAGTCGGCCTGTGGCCAACGCTTCGGCCCGACCGATCGCGTTTTTAATGGCCTTCGCCGAAGACCGGCCATGACAAATCATGCAGATGCCATTCACGCCCAGGAGCGGGGCGCCGCCGAGTTCGGCGTAATCCGTTCGTCGTTTCAGTCGCAACAGGGGGCCGGCGAGCCACACCAGCGACAAGCGACCCAGGGGGGAACGCATCACCTCACCCATGAATATTTTTTTCATCGTCTCCACCAATCCTTCGGAGATTTTCAGCGACACGTTGCCCAGAAAGCCGTCACACACAATCACATCAGCCGTGCCGCTGTACACGTCCCGACCTTCCACGTTCCCCATAAAATTCAAGGCGCTGGCCTTGAGCAGGTGAAAGGCTTCCTTGGTCACTTCGTTGCCCTTGGTGGCTTCCTCGCCAATACTAAGCAACCCCACGCGCGGACTCGGCACATTCAGCAGGTGCCTGGCATACTCATGGCCCATAATGGCGAACTGATAGAGTTGCCGGGCCGAACAGTCCACGGTGGCCCCGACGTCCAGCAGAATGGCCGGCCCCCGCAAGGTCGGCAGGGTGGCGGCAATGGCCGGGCGCTCAACCCCCTTGATGGTGCCGAGCAGAAAAAAGGCCGAGACCATGGTCGCGCCCGTATTCCCGGCGCTCACCACCGCCTGGGCCTCGCCGGTTTTGACCAAATGGGTCGCGATCCAAATGGATGAGTTGCGTTTTTTTCTGGCGACGTGAGAGGGCGATTCATGCATGCCCATCGTTTCGTCGGCATGATGGATCGTCAACCGGGGATCCGTGCACCGCACACGCTCCAGCTCTGCCCGAAGGAGGTCTTCCTGGCCCACGAGGATCAATTCAATGTCAAACTCTTTGAGAGCCTGGACCGCGCCGCCGACAGCGGGGGACACGCCGTGATCGCCGCCCATGGCATCAACCGCAATTTTCATGCAAACAGCGAACCTCCCGTGAGGAGGATAGAGGATGGTACGGGGTTAGCCCCGGTCAATGGCGATGATCGCCACCCGCTTGTAGTAGCCGCACGACAGGCACGTCCGATGGGGCAACATGCGCTCGTGACATTGCGGGCACAGGGAAAAACTCGGCACGTGCAGTTTTTGATGGGTGCGACGTTTATCCCGCCTGGACTTGGAATGTCGATGTTTGGGGTTTGGCATGGAACACGATCCTCACATTACAAACAATCAACGACAGGGCGCCGGAACCTGCGTCAGAAAGCCAACGGTTTCCGTGAGGGCTTGAGAACACCCTGCAACACCGAGAAGGGCGACGGCGCTTTGACCTCTTCACACGCGCATGCCGTCACGTTCAGATTTTGTCCGCATACCTGACAGAGCCCCCGACATTCCTCCGAACAGAGCGGCTGCATGGGTGCGGACAAAATAATGTGTTCCCGCAACGCATCGTGCAACTCAATGTGGTGCCTGACCATGGGATAGTAGTCGACCGCCTCACGATCAGACTCCCCTGCGCCCCGCTCGCCTTCCCGGCCCAGACCCCCACGCCGCTCCAGGTCTTTATACAACGCCCGAAACGAAATATCGGCAGGCCTGTCAAACGCTTCCAGGCAACGAACGCATTCATGGACCAGCATGCCGTGCAGTTCGCCCTCCACCAGGCAGTCGACGTCATCAGCATGAACATCCGCCGTCAAAGCAAGGACGTCTTTGATGCCGGGATCCTTCTCCGCCAACTGCAGATCCGCGCTGCCGACGGCACAGGTCACGCGCAGGCCTTCCGGAGGCATATCCCGCAGATTGACGCTTAGTCCAGACACCGTCCCTCACCTCGCCGAGACCGCCACTGACAGGGGGAGACAGACTGGAACCACGACTTCACAGGACCGGTTGGGGGAAACACGGGCTCCCTCCCACGACATCTACCGTTCTTCGGCAAACGACAACAGGGCAATACTGCGCGCACGCTTGATCGCAATCGTGAGCTTCCGTTGGTGACGCATACAGTTCCCCGATATCCGTCTGGGAATAATGCGTCCTCGTTCCGTCAAAAAATTCCGCAATACACTCACATCCTTGAAATCCAACGGGACCGGTTCATGACAAAACCGGCACACTCGACGTCGTTGAAACAGCCTTCCTCGTTCCACGTATGATCTCCTCGCAGACGGACGCTACGGCCCCTCCGGCGGTTCTTCGTATGTGTGATCGCCCGGCTCATCGTCCGCACTCCCTCCAGGCTCCGGCTCCGCTCCGGAACCGTGTTTTTTGGGAAGGAACGTGACGGATTGAGCCACCACTTCATGTTTGTTCCGGCGCTGCCCGTCTTCGGTTTCCCACCGCCGTTGCTGCAACCGTCCGTCAATAACCACGCCGTCGCCTTTATTCAGGTACTGGCCGCAGTTTTCGGCCTGCTTGCCAAACACCACGATATCCACGAAACACACCTCTTCTTTCTGCTCTTCACCCTGGCGAAACCGGCGATTCACCGCCAGGCCAAAACTGGCAACCGGGGTCCCGCTGGGCGTGTAGCGCAGTTCGGGGGTGCGTGTCAGATTCCCCATCAAAATGACTTTGTTAAATGACGCCATCGGCGGATTCTGCCTTCCCGGCGGACACGGGATCCTCGGCCTCAACGGCCGGAGGTTCTTTGTCCACTTTCACGGTCATGAATTTCAGGACCGAATCTTCCAATCGGTACAACCGTTCCAGTGCGCTCACCACGCTCCCTTGTGCCGAGTCAAACCGGAGAAACATATAGGTGCCTCTCCGATCATGTTTCATTTCATAGGCGAGCTTTTTTTTGCCCCAATTTTCGGCTTTCAGCACCACGGCCCCGTGCTGCTCAACCACCGCTTTCATCTTTTCGAGAATTGACGTGTTGGCCTCATCGGTCAACGATGCCCGAAGAATGAAAATGGATTCATACGCTGTCATGTTTTATCCTTGTCGTCTGTGCCAACATCCACGCCACCCGGCTCCTCGTCGCCAGTGGGCTTCATGGCGAAGAGGCGACGCTACCACAGGGCAAAAGAGACTGTCAAACACGCGAATGGCACGTTCCCGGTGCCGCATGCCGCACCGGACGCTGTCCCCGTCACCGTCTCTCATGGCTTACACCGGAGCGCGGCGATTATAGTAATCCATCGCTGTCGGCACACCGTCTCGTATCACACATTCCAGGCTTTCAACGGCCCGGGCCAGCACGGGGTCCAGACGGTCCCGTTCTGTCCGCGTGAACGGCGCCAACACAAAATCGGCCGTATCCATGCCTGCGGCGGGACGGCCTATGCCTATTTTCAGACGAACGAACGCATCGGTACCCAGGGTCGCGCGTACCGACTGGACGCCACGATGCCCCCCGGCTCCCCCTCCGGACTTCAGACGAAGATGCCCGATGGGCAGATCCACGTCATCATGCACCACGATCACGTCCCGACTCTGTATATCGTGCGCCTTGAGTAACGCCTCCACGGCCTTGCCGGACATATTCATAAAGGTGTCGGGGAGCGCGAGCACAATCGGGCGACGGTGGATCAGGCCAAGGCCCTGGTGTGCCAGGCCTTGCGGCGTGAGCGGGACAGACCATTGTGCCGCGGCACGAACCACGACCTCCCGTCCGATGTTATGACGAGTCGCGGCATAGGCAACGCCGGGATTCCCAAGTCCGATAAGAAGAGTTATTTTTTGGACCCGCTGGATTCGGCGGCGGGAGTGCTTTCCGAAGCCGCCGCCGCGGGGGCAGAGGCCCCTTCCGAGGCAAGCATGGCGGACAGTTTTTCTTCGGAAATCGGCGCGGTCACGTTGACAACCATCTCCCCGGGATCGTCAAGGATTTTGAGGCCCTCGCCGAGCTTGAGATCGCGAATATGAATACCCTGATTCATTTCCAACGCCGACGCGTCCACCTCAACGTGTTGGGGAATGGCACGGGGCAAACATTCCACATGTAACTCTCGCGTGGATTGATGCAGCACCCCTTTGTCACGCTTCACGCCAATCGGCACCCCGCCTGTGACATGGACAGGCACTTTCACGCGAACCAGCTTGTCCATTGACACTTCCAATAAATCCACGTGCACAATCGAACCGTCCACAGGATCCAGTTGAACGTCCTGAATCACGACGGTCCGTTGGTGGGCCTGGCCGCCGCCTTGAATGGTCAGGGCAATCAGCCCCGTCCCGCCGGCCTGGGTGACCAGGATTTTGTGCACCGCCTTGGGGTCAAGCTGGATCAAATGGGACTGTCCCTGGCCATACATCACAGCGGGCACCTGTCCCGCCCGCCGGATTTGCCGACCCGCACCTTTCCCCGATTTCGTTCTGACTGTTGCTTCAGCGACAAACTGCATCACATTCCCCCGTTGGCTGATCGTGGCGACTTGACATCACGGCCCGTCCCCGCGCATTCCGACGGGCGCCGTTTCTCATGCTGACCGCTCTCATTGTACAGGCGTGCGCCCCGAATAAAAAGGGGGGGGCGTATTAAACAATGAGGTGACGGATTGTTCTTCGTGAATCCGCTTGATGGCCTCGCCCAGGAGCGGGGCCACGGACAGGATACGAATTTTTGAACAGGCCTGGGCCTTGTTCCGAATGGGAATGGAGTTCGTGGCCACCACCTCCGTCAGACACGATTGCTGAATCCGCTCAATCGCGGGCCCGGACAGCACAGGATGGGTACACAGGGCCGAGGCCGCGGAGGCGCCGTTCTCCAGACAGGCTTTGGCAGTTTCCGCAATGGTCCCCGCCGTGTCAATCATGTCATCAAGCAACAACACATGGCCGCCCTTCACGGTGCCAATAATGTTCATCACTTCGGCCTGATTCGGGCCTTCCCGGCGTTTATCCACGATCGCCAGCGTCGCTTCCAGCCGTTGGGCAAACGCCCGGGCGCGCTCCACGCCGCCCGCATCCGGCGAGACCACGACCAAATCCCGCATTTGACTTTTGTTGACGTATTCAAACAACACCGGGGCGGCATAGAGATGATCAACCGGGATGTTGAAAAAACCCTGAATCGGTTGGGCGTGCAAATCCAGGGTCAACACGCGGTGCGCCCCGGCCATGGTAATCAGATCAGCCATCAACTTGGCGCTGATGGGGACGCGCGGTTGATCTTTGCGATCCTGCCGCGCATAGCCAAAATACGGAATCACGGCGGTGATCCGATAGCCGGATGATCGTTTCAACGCATCCAGCATAATCAACAGCTCCATGATGGAGGTATTGACGGGGTGACAACAGGACTGCATGACAAACACGTCCCGCCCCCGCACATTTTCTTCGATTTTGACCCGGATTTCGCCGTCGCTGAAGGTCGAGACCGTCGCCCGGGACAACGGCACACCCAAATAGGCGCACACGTCTTCAGCCAGGGCGGGGTTGGCGGTCCCGGTAAACAGCTTCAATTCGCCGGACATGCGGTGCATTCCTGTGTCTGCGGTTTTCAAGAAAGCGGGGAAGACAACGGCAACACTATGTAGGTCATCCGGGTGATGTTGTCAACTTTCAACGCCGTCGCCATGCCCCGTGCGCAGTCAGCGCAGACCCGGACTCCCGTCTCCCCCCGCTTCCCGGGAAGGCGCGACTGGGACAGGCGGCCAGCCAGCGCATTTTACACTCCCGTCTCCCATCGCTTCCCGGGGAGGCGCGACGCATGCGTGCCGCAGGCCGTGCTGCAGGGAAGGCCCGAGCAACAGCCGGTACCCCGGCGTTCCAACGAACGCGTCTTTGGCGCGCATCGCGCTGCGCTCATCCGGAAACACGCCGAACACGGTCGAGCCGCTGCCGGACACGAGGGCTCCCTCGGCGCCCGCCCGCAGTAATGTCTTCTTGATGTCGGCCAGCACCGGATAGTCGCTGCACAGCACCGTTTCAAAATCGTTCTCAAGACAGGCGATCAGCCGGCGCCAGGACAGGGACGGCGCCCGCTCCAGCGCAAGCAGGCGGTCCGGCAAGGACGACACGGGCCGTCCGCTCTCCGCCAGTCGACCATAAGCCTGACCGGTCTGGATGGGGAACCCCGGGTTCACCAGGACAATCCACCGAACGTCTTCCAGCCTGTGACGCATGACCCGCTCTCCCCACCCCTGAATAATCGCGGTCGGCGCGTCAATAAAAAACGGCACGTCACTCCCCACGGCCTGGCCCAGTTTCGCCATGTCGACGTTGGTCCAGCCCAGCCCCAACAGATGGTTGAGACCCACAATCGTCGCCGCGGCGTCACTGCTGCCGCCACCCAGACCCGCCGCCACCGGCACGCGCTTTGTCAGGTTTAACGCCACGCCCACGGACGCGCCGGACTGCCGCAACACCAGTTCGGCGGCCCGATACACCACGTTCCCGGCAGGCGTGACCAGAGCGGCATCCGAACAGGTCAGGCGAATCCCTTCAAACGCATCCGTGACGCGAATGGTAAGATCGTCCGCCACGCCAATCGTTTGCATCAACGACCACAGGGCATGATACCCGTTGGGAAGCCGCTGAAAAATTTTGAGTACGAGATTGACCTTGGCTGGCGGATGCAGCCGCAGCGAACGATCCACGGTGTTCATTGGCGCAGACTTGGCCATCAGACCTACACGGCAGACAGACGCGGCCCGCGCCACAACGCGCACGGCCTCACGCCTCACCCAAACAGGGTGCCCATCATGAAAATCGGAAGATACATCGCCACAACAATAAAACCAATGCCAAGGCCCAGCACAACAATGATCATCGGCTCCAGCAACGCGGTGAACGCGGCAATGTCGCGATCCACTTCCCGTGCATAGAGGTCCGCGATTTTGGCCAGCGACTCGGCAAGACTGCCGGTCGTCTCACCGACAGCCACCATGTTGGACACCAGGATGGGAAACATGCCGGATCGCTTCAGCGGGTCGGCCAGGGTATGCCCTTCGCGCACACTCGCCGTCGCTTCCGCCAGCGCCTGTTCCATTTTGTGCAACCCGGACACCCGTTGGGCAATCTCCAGACTGCGCAAAATCGGCACGCCGCTCCCCAACAGCGATCCTAACGTTCTCGTGACGTACACTACGGCCACGTTGCGCCACAGGGTTCCCAGCACCGGCACGCGCAACAGGCCATTCTCCAGCATCCGTCGCCCCGCCGGCGTCTTCACCCACAGCCGGATTCCCAGTCCGACACCGGTCACGCCGACCAACACGATGAACCAGTGATCCTGAAGCCATTGACTCGTCACCAGAACCACGGCTGTCGGCCAGGGCAGGGCGTCGCCCCAATCGGCAAACATGGTTCCGAACATGGGGATCACCCATATCAGCAACACCCAGAGCACCAGCACGGCCACTATCGTCACAAACAGGGGATAGGCTAACGCCAGCTTGACCTGTTGCCGCAGTCGCCACACCTTGTCCGTATGTTCGGCCAGTCGATGGAACGTCTCGCCCAGCGTCCCGCCTTCTTCGCCGGCTTCAACCATACTGACGTACCAGGACGTGAACGCCGAGGGATGATCGTGAAGCGCACCGGCCAGCGATGAGCCGGACGCCACCTGCTGTTTCACGGCACGAACCACCTCCCGGAAGGCCGACGACGAGGCCTGCGCCGCCAGCATCTCAAGACTCTGCGACAGGGGCACACCGGCCTTGATCATGGCTTCCAGTTGATAGGTGAAGACCACCAGCTCTTTTTGCGCGATGCGGGCCGGTTCCGAGAAGGGCCGCCAGGCGAACCGTGCCGCGGGTTTTTCGCGGAGGCGGGTGACAAACAACTCGCGTTGTCGCAAAGCCAGGAACGCGGCGCTCCGGTCCGCGGCCTCCAAGGCTCCCTGCTGGAGGGTTCCCTGACGGGTTTTCCCGCGATAGACAAATGTCGGCATGGTCAGCAAGGCCCGAAGGCCGTGGAACCTATTCCCCCGATCCCCGCCCCCGGCATCCTGGGAGCGATGAACCCGGCATGGGGATCGTCAAGCACGCGACTCATCCTCGGTGGACACGCTCATGACCTCTTCAATCGTGGTAAGTCCCCGCGTGATGGCGTCCAGGCCGCTTCGTCGAATCGTTTTCAGGCCATCCGCCAATGCTTGCTGTTTGAGCCGGTCCGCCGTATCCCGTTCGAGGATACGCGCTCGAAACCCCGCAGACACCGGCAACACCTCATACAGACCCACCCGCCCTTTATACCCCGTCCCGTGACAGGTGGCACACCCCTGTCCCTGCACCGGGATGACGGTTGACGCCTCATCCTCGGTGAATCCCAACTCGCGCAGTTGAGCGCTCGACAGCGGGTCGGTCGGTCGTTGACATTCCAGGCAGACGCGACGCACCAGACGCTGGGCCACGATGACACTCACCGACGACGCCACCATAAACGGTTCAACGCCCATCTCCAGCAACCGCGTCACCGCCCGCACCGCGTCATGCGTGTGCAGGGTGGACAACACCCGATGTCCGGTCAGGGCGGCCCGGATCGCAATTTGGGCGGTTTCCAGATCCCGGATTTCACCCACCATCATAATATCCGGGTCCTGCCGTAGAAACGCCCGCAGCACTTGCGTAAAGCCAAGCCCAATCTCTTCCTTCACCTGGACTTGCGTGATGCCGGTGAAATGATATTCCACCGGGTCCTCAACCGTGACAATGTTCACATCCTTCGTATTCAACACCTGCAGCGCGGCATACAGCGTCGTGGTTTTCCCGCTCCCCGTCGGCCCCGTCACCAGCAACATGCCATGCGGCCGTTCCAACGCCGCCAGCAAAATCCCGGTGTCCGTCACATCCAGCCCCAGCGCCGGCATCTCCACCATTTGCCCGGCACGATTCAATAAGCGCAGCACGACTTTTTCCCCATGCAGAGACGGCATCACCGACATGCGAATGTCCAGCATCTGCCCGGCGCCCAGCTCCATGGTCAGGCGCCCATCCTGCGGAAGACGGCGCTCGGCAATATCCAAATGCGCGATAATTTTGAGCCGGGAGACCACGGCGTTCCGCAGGCCCAGCGAATAGGTCATCACCGGATGCAGCGTGCCGTCCAGTCGAAACCGCACATGCACCGCGCTCTCATACGGTTCCAAATGCACGTCGCTCACGCCCATGTGGGCGGCACGCCGAAGAATCGTCTGCACCAACTGCGCGACCGGCGACGCATCTTCGGCCAGCGCCTCGGGCCCGGCCTCCGATCGCGCATACCGGAGACTTGACGCCACCTGTTCCAGCAACGTCGTCATCTCTTCAGACTGCAGGGTCGCGTCCACGCTGTGATCATGGCGGTGGGACACCTCGACGGCCCACGCCCCGTCACCATCGGCAGGCGAACCGTCCGCGTCACGATCAACGGAGGGCGGCGACTCGCCGGGTTGCGGCGCCGCCTGCAACGGATAGAGCGCCTGAATGCGTTGTCGCACGGCAGCCTCCAGCGCGACCACCGGCACCACGCGGCAGCCGGTGCGAAAGCGAACCTCATCCAACGCATGCACATTGGCCGGGTCCGCCAGGGCAACGGTCAACCGCTGACCGACTTTACTCAAGGGCACGACCGCATGCCGTTCAGCCCAGGCCCGAGGCATGCAGGTCGCCAGCTGCGGGTCCACAGCGGCGGGGAAGGAAGACACCGTGGCCAATCCATACTGCTGGCCCAGAAACTTCAGCAACGTGTCTTCCGAAATGGCACGTTGCTCACAGAGGATGTGGCCAAGCGGACGCCGGGTGTCCTCCTGCCGCGCCAGGGCCGCATCCAATTGCGCAGAGGTAATGCACCCGGCATCAAGCAGTAATTGGCCCATCCGGGCACGCAGCATGAAACCCCCAAACTAGCAGTGGAAACGATTACGACCTTTCGGAGGCATGCAACTGCCCAACGCCGCGCACAATATACTGCAAGCCGGACAGCACCGTCAGCAGGATCATCACGTACAGCAGGGGCAGCAGCACGGCCGTGTCGACGCCCTGGGCGATACAGGCAAGCACCAGAATGCTGTAGCACACCTGAAACAGCGTGGCGGCTTTGCCCGACATGGTGGGCGTGGTGTCAAGAGGCGTTTCGGTCAGACGGGCCAACAACCCGCCGGCAAGCAACATCGCGTCGCGACTCACGACGACCAGCATACTCCACACCGGCACCATCTCCAGCCAGGTCAACGTAATGAAGATGGTCATCAGCAGGAGCTTGTCCGCCAGCGGATCCAGGTACGCCCCAAAGCGCGTTCGCTGATTCGCCATGCGGGCAATGCTCCCGTCAAGCGCGTCGGTCAACGCGGCCACAATCAACATCACCAGGGCATACTCAACATACCCATACAGCAACAACCCCACGATAACAGGGATCAGCAGAATCCGGAGAATCGTGAGACTATTGGGAATATTGAGGGGAATCACCCCGCCAATGGTAAAGCGCGTATCCATGAGATCCGATGACGGTCCGTGTTTGGGCATTGCGTGCGTGTGTCCTTGAGAAACTGCGTGGCCTCGTTGAGGGGCGCATCAAGGCCCCCCCTGTCACAACCTGATTGTAACGGCGAATCTTGACTCACCGCAAGCGTCTTTTGCATACTCCGGGAGTATCGGGTCATCGCGCGTCACGTTGCGAGGGGAAAGCGCCTCTCGTCGTGTTGGCTTTTCGCTGATCAACAAGCACGAATTCGCATGAGTACATTACCCTTGTCATTTCGCTTCCGGAACGCGGTGGTGGAGAAGCATCAGTTGGAGGGGACCGACCCCAGCGATCGCTATTTTAACCGCACCGTGCCGGTCAAGCATGTGAAGCGGGGCTATGTGGCCAGCATGCTCTATGAAGCGTTGGTCACGGAAAGCGGGATGCACCACACGGTGGGCGGGGCCATCAGGGACATCGTGGACAAACTGCAGCTCCTGGGCTTTACGCACATGCGAACGCGGTTGAATTTTAAAGGACAGGCCTACCTCGCGGAAAAAGAATCCTGGGTTGAGTATCCCGACTGACCGGCGTCCGACACAAACGCGACGCGTCTCCCGTGCCGTTCCGTGTCAGACGCTCTCATAAGATATTGCGTTGTTTGACCCCATTCCACGGAAGAGAAGTGGACAACTTGTCGCTCCCCCAAAACCCGACGAATGACGAATATTTTTCGGAAAAAATGATTCTCAGCGTTCCCTGGCCGTACCGGTCATGCCACGTCATGGATGCGGCATAGGGAGTGTCCATGCGAAAATCGGTGAGCGTCCCTCGTTCAGGGCCCTCTTCCGAACTGACCACGTACTTTCCGGTCAGTCTCCCGGACCCGCCCAGAGAGAACGACGTAATCACCGGGTCCAGGTCACTCCCGTGGAATACCTCTCCGGCATAGGAACCAACGATGGATTGACCGACAAATCGTTGCTCCTGGTCTGCAAACACGACAGAAGAACACAGAACCAGCATGAGCACAATTGATTTTTTCATGAAGTCTCCTTGATCTATCACATGACCAACGTCGCCCATCCGACCGTTCGGTGACGTGAACGGCATGCATGACCGCCGCCACATACCCCGATGGTGAATAGCCTACCCCAAAACAATCAACACATGAAAGATGTTTTTGCCGGGGATGCCATGCCCCCGGAGGAGCGCTGGCTGCCGAGAGTCGGCGGAGCGGACGCATGCAACGGCCGCACCAGCCGGAAGCCGGTGTGAGCCTTGACACATCAGCCCCCGACATATTCCCGATAGATCAAGTCATGAATCCGTGGACGAAAGGTCGTGATGGCCTTGTTCGTCCGGGTGGGATGCACGCGATTGGACAGAATGATCACCTCCAGGTCGCAGGCCGGGTCAATCCAGAGCGAGGTGCCGGTATAGCCCAGATGTCCGAATGCCCGCGATGACAACCGCGTGCCCGACGAGGACAGCCCGGACGGCGTCTCCCACCCCAATCCCCAACTGGAATGGGGAATCGTGTGCAGGCGTTCCGTAAAGCGTTGAGCCAGATCGGCGTTCAACAATCCATCCCGGCCGTGCACCGCCTGCAGCCAGACCGCCGACAGCCGGCTCACGGCATCAGCCGATCCAAATAAACCGGCATGGCCCGCAATGCCTCCCAGCGCCGCGGCGTTTTCATCATGCACGTCCCCGCACAGCAGACGGTTTCTCCGGGCATCCCATTCCGTAGGCACCACCACCGACCCTGTCGCCCATGCCATGTCCGCATCGTCACACCCGAGAAACCCCAGGGACGACACGCCCATCGGTTCATACAGCATCCGTCTGCACCAGGCGGCCAGCGACATCCCCGCACACCGTTCAACCATCGCACCCAGCAGCATAAAACCCACGTCACTGTACAGACTGCGACTCCCCGGCTGATATTCGACCGATTCGCGCGCGATGGCCTGTAACAACGCGCGCATTCGGCGTCGGCGGTCTTCGTCATTGCGCGGCGGCGCCCCCGCGGGAGCCAGCCATTCATAATACGGTCGCCAGGCCGGCAGGCCCGCGCTGTGGGAGAGTAAGTGCTGAAGCGTGACGGCGGCAAACGGGCTCCCCCGCAGTTCATCCACCCAATCCTGGACGGGCTGGTTCACCTGCAACCGTCCGGCCTGCACCAGGCACAACACCGCAGTGGCCGTGGCCAGGGGTTTGGTTAACGACGCCAGGTCATACACCGACGCGTGATGGACGGGTTGATCGTCGGGCGGCTCCCCCCGGGTCCCGACGGCTTCATGTAGCACGACCTCCCCGCGAGAGCGTACCAGCACCACGGCACCCGGGAAGACCTTGTCCTGAACAGCTTGCTGGAAGGCCTGGATAATGGAGCCCATCGGGGCCTCAAAGGATGGCTGCCGGATCGCGCCGGATGCGCGGCGGCGACACGTGAACGGCACGGCCCGCATGAGGCCCGCATTCTGTGGTCACTGTAACCTCATGCCCACATCATGAATGGTGGCCACCACGGCATATTGCAAAAACACCATCAACAGAATCGCCAGGAAGGGGGAAATATCAAGGCCGCCCTGCCACGTGCCCACGCGTCGCCGAATGACCATCAGCACCGGATCCGTCATCCGCGCGAGGCACTGCACAATCGGATTCCATGGATCGGGATTCACCCACGAAAGCAGCACCCGGATCATCATGAGCCACATATACACAAACAACAGCGTATCCAGGACGAAGGCCACCCCCAACAACAGATTGCCCACTACGAACATGGCGACCTCAACTCGAGCGGCCTACGCGCGGGCGTCTTCCGCGCTCCATTCCATGTGACCGAATGCGGCATGCGTTCCCGTTTCATCGTCGACAGCCTGTGCGGTGGCCGGCCATGGATGACTTATCCGGCAATCAAAGATGGCGGACGCGCGCCGAATAACGCGGTGCCCACTCGCACCAGCGTGGCGCCTTCCTCCACCGCGATTTCAAAGTCGTGCGACATGCCCATGGACAGCTCATCCATGCGAACCCGTTGCCACGGCATCGCGGCAAGACGATCCGCCAGACGTTTGAGCCGTTGAAAATACGGCCGAATGTGTGCGGGGTCCGGATGCCACGGCGGAAGCGTCATCAGCCCCCGCACGGACACATGCGCGAACGGATCAATCGCCGACACGACATCCGGCAACTCGTCGGGCCGGAACCCTCCCTTGGAATCTTCTCCGCCGATGTTCACTTCAAGCAAAATGGCCTGGGACATATCATGGGCCTGCGCGTGACGCTGAATTTCTTCAACCTGTTCAAAAGATTCCACAGAATGAATTAAGCCGAATCGCCCCACCAGCCACTTGAGCTTCCGTCGCTGGAGCCGACCGATAAAATGCCACTCCACGCCCGCATGACGACCCACCGCATCCATCTTGGCTTGCGCTTCCTGCCACCGGTTTTCTCCGCAAATGGTCAGGCCCGCGTGAATGGCATCACGAACCCGGCACGCCTCAACACCTTTGGTCGCCGCCGCCAGGCGCACACAACGCGGGTCCCGCCCCGCGCGCTCCGCGGCCCGTCGGATGCGAGCAAGCGTCGTCTGGATCGTCGTCGGAAGATCATCCAACCGTTGCGCCTCGGCCATGCGTCCTCTCCGGCCACAGGATACCCGGAAACATCCCTAGGTCAACATAATTCCGTTGACCATGGTCCCATGCCCGACGCCATCCCGGCGATAGGAGAACAGCAAATCCGCCCGGCACATGGTACAGATATCCATCATATGAATCCGGTCGGCGGCAATACCGAGAGACAGGGCCTGCCCCCGAATCAAGGCTTTTAAATCCAACCGGCCGGTTCGGGGACCGGTCGGCACAAGGACCGTCGCGGCATCCGGCAAATCCGTCGGCAACTGTTCCAGCACCGGGGTATCCACCTCATAACAACACGGCCCGACGGACGGCCCGATCGCCACATGCAGCGAGGCAAGGCCGGCGCCAAACCGTTCCACCATGGCCCGGACGGTGTTCGCCACAATGCCCCGCACCGCCCCGCGCCACCCGGCATGCACCGCGCCAACCAGCCCGCACGAGGCATCCGCCACCAACACCGGCACACAATCCGCGGTGCGAACGGTTAAGAGCATCCTGGCCTGATTGGTAATGATAGCGTCCCAGCCATCACGAAAGTGTTCGCCCACGGTCAAAGGACGATCAATGACCAGCACATCCGCGCCATGCACCTGTCGGACGGAAACGACCACAGGGTAATCGGGTTCCGCGGCCGTCACCACCCCGTGTTCCCCATGCCCGCCCCCGTACTGCGGCCCATGCCGCGTCCCGAAAAAATGCACCACGTTCCGGGTGAGCCTCCCGAAGGACGAACTCGTGAGCGACGGGATCGTGTTCATGGCACACGCCGCGGCGACTGTCGTCCCCATGCGCTCCGCGCTCCCTTCGTCACGTCAACCCGTTACGTCCTTTTCTTCCGCAAAAACGTCGGAACGTCCCAATCCGCATCCAGCAACACATTCCCGTGGTCGACCGTCCCGTTCGCTTCCCCTTGTCGGAGAAACGTCGGACGGTCCAGGTCACTCGCGGCCAATACCGGCTGCGGAGTCCGGGGCGCAGAGACAGTGGGACGGGCCTGGCCCGCCAGTGCGCCAAACGGCTGCACCTTCGTCTTCGGCGGTACTCGTGAGACAGGCTCTTGTTCCTGTTCAAATCCGGTCGCAATCACGGTCACCACCACCTCGTCCGTCAATGCCGGGTCAATCACCTGTCCAACGATAATATTGGCCTGGTCGTCCGAGGCTTCTTCCGCAATGGTGGACGCTTCATCGACTTCATGTAACGTCAGATTCGGTCCGCCGGTGATATTCAGCAGCAGCCCCTTGCCCCCTTCAATGCTCCCCTCTTCCAGCAGCGGACTGGACATCGCCTGCCGGGCCGCTTCCCTGGCACGATGTTCCCCCCTGGCCACACCCATGCCCATCACCGCTCTCCCCGTGTAACACATAATCGTTCGCACATCGGCAAAATCCACGTTCACCAGGCCCGACGTGGTAATGACATCGCTAATGCCCTTAATGGCCTGCCGCAGGATATCATCGGCCACTTTGAACGCATCCAGCAGGGGCGTGGACTTCTCGACAAAGCTCAACAGTTTCTGATTGGGGATGATGAGCAGCGAATCCACGTTGCGTCGGAGTTCGCGCAACCCCTCCTCGGCATACCCCATGCGACGGTGGCCTTCATACTGAAAGGGTTTTGTCACCACACCCACCGTCAGGATGCCGCATTCTTTGGCAAGACCCGCCACAACGGGCGCGCCGCCCGTGCCGGTTCCCCCGCCCATGCCCGCGGTGACAAACACCATATCCACGCCGTCCAGAGCCGCGCGGAGTTCCTCTTTGCTTTCCAGGGCGGCATCCTTGCCGATTTCGGGTCTCGCCCCCGCCCCGAGTCCCTTGGTGCATTCCGGACCCAATTGAATCCTGTGCGTGGCGGATGATTTCGCCAACGATTGCAAGTCGGTATTCGCCACCACAAATTCAACGCCCGTCAGCTCCGCGGCAATCATGGTGTTGACCGCGTTGCATCCGGCTCCTCCGATGCCAAATACCTTAATCTGAATTGGGGAAACCTCTTCCTGCTGCAGTGCAAACATGCGATGCCTCCTTTCAATGAACGTCCACGATCCCACATCACCGTCTCACCCGGGCCCCGATGGCCACCGGGCACGATGGCGTCCACACCTGACCCTTAAAAAAAGTTGATGATGCGACTGGTCATCCGACCCAACAGACTCCTCGCGCCGTTCCCGTTTCTCCGACCCGCGCCAACCGTCTCACGGTCCTGATCCATGCGATGCGCGTGCAAAATCAGCCCGACCCCCGTGGAACACATTGGGCTGCTGACAATGTCCAGCAAGCCCCCCACCCCCGCCGGCATCCCGCGTCTCGCCGGCAAATCCAGCACGCGTTCGGCGCCGTCCGGCATCCCCGGCAGCATGGACGTCCCGCCGGTAATGACCACGCCCGCGGCCAGTTTGCCCTCATAGCCCGTGCGACGAATTTCCCGCAGGACCAATTCAAACATTTCCTCCACCCTCGGTTGGATCACCTCGGCAATGGCCCGTTTCCCGACGGTGTGCGGCGGACGGCCGCCGACGCTCGGAACATCCACGGTGTCCGTCTCGTCCACCATCGTGACGAGCGCCGCGCCATGCTCAATCTTGATTTTTTCCGCATCACCGACCGACGTCCGCAACCCAATTTGCAGGTCGGTGGTGATGTGCTGCCCTCCCACCGGCAACACGGCGGAGTGACAGATCGCGCCTCCGGAGAAAATGGCCAGATCCGAGGTCCCTCCGCCCAGATCCACCATGGCCACGCCCAACTCTTTTTCTTCTTCCGTGAGGACCGCTTCACTGGACGCCAGCGGCTGCAGGATAATCTCCACCACGTCAAGCCCGGCGTGCTTGACGCATCGCATGAGATTCTTCGCTGAATTCGTCGCCCCGGTCACGATATGCACCTCCACCTCCAACCGCGCCCCGGCAATACCGGTCGGGTCTCGAATGCCCTCCTGGTTATCCACGATAAATTCCCGCGGCAGCACGTGAAACACATCCCGGTCAGCCGGCACCACGGCCGCCGCCCTGGCCGTGTCAATGGCCCGCTGCATGTCGGCCGGAAAGACCTCATTGCGCTTGAGCGCCACCACGCCCCTGGCGGTCTCGCTGGCAATATGCCCGCCGGCGATACCGATGTAGACCGAGTTAATCTGCACGGCCGCCATCAGTTCGGCTTCTTCCACGGCCTTTTTAATCGATTCGACGGTGCTTTCAATGTTGATGATGACCCCTTTGCGAAGCCCTCTCGACGGACTCGAACCGACACCGATGATGGTGACGCCCTGATCAGGCGTCACCTCGGCCACGATGGCGCAAATTTTGGTCGTTCCAATATCAAGCCCCACGATAATATGTTCTTTGGTCATACGCCGGTTACCCTTTCTGTCGGACAATCAGTTGGCCGACAAATCGTAAATCAATCTCATGCGGTCTTCGATGATGCCCTTCCGGCAAAACGGATTCCAGATTGAGATACTGCTGCCATGCCTGTCGGAAATCATGATTCGCCAGCACAACATGCGTGTCGGTATGACCGGACAGAAACCGGGCATCTCCCAAATCAACGGTCACGGCACGCCCAAACCGACGGTGCAGGCACTCGGCAAAATCGAGCGCCGGCCGGACACGAGCCTGCGTCGCGCGATCTCCCTCCAACAGTTTCGCCGCGGACAGTCCGACCAAGGTCGGCAAGTACCCCGTCGGCGCATCCGACACCGGAGTCAACACCACGCCCTCGTCGTCCACAAACACATCCCCGTCCGCGTCGCGCACCACCGCGGCGCGCTTGCGCTCCACCACAATCACCGACAAGGTGTGAGGCAGGGCGCGACCCACCGACGCGGATGCCACCCAGGGGTGCGCCTCCACCTGCTTTTCAAGCCGGGACCGGTCCAGCAACAACAACGAGCTCTCCCCGGAGACATTCAGCAACGCAAGAATGTCTTGGCGATCAAGTCGCGCGGTCCCGGCAATGGACACATGCCGCACGGTCATCAAACCCGCCACGGCGGACGGCACCCACTGATACCCCACAAGGCACAGGGCCGCCAGAAGACCGCACAACCCGCCGCGCACCATCCAGCGCCGCCACGCGGGCCACGCCGACACCGACGCCGGCCGACGAGACCGGTTCCCTGCACGTCTCATCGTCGTCGCCTCACCTGACAACCCTCCAACGGGCGTGCCGCGCAATCGCGGACTGTAAAATACGCTCGGTCAGCGCGTCGTAATCAAGCCCGGCCTGCCTCGCGGATATGGGAAGCAGGCTTCTTCGGGTCATGCCGGGGATCGTATTGATTTCCAAAAACACGGGACGGCCGAATCGCGTGAGACGAAAATCAACTCTGGCCGCGCCGGCACAGCCCAACACCCGATACGACCGCACCGCCAACGCGCGGACCCGTTGCTCCTGGCTCTTCGTTAACGGGGCCGGACAGAGATAGCGCGTCCCGGGTGTTTCATATTTGGCCGCGTAATCATACAACCCGCCCGGGGCGATAATTTCGACCGGCGGCAACGCCTCGCCGTCCAACACGGACACGGCAATCTCACGCCCCTCAATAAACGATTCCACAAGCACCTCAGGATCATGTTCAAAGACCCGCGCGAGCGCACGCTTCCACTGCGAAGGTTGTCTCACGAGCACCACGCCCACCGTTGATCCCTCGTTCGCGGGTTTGACCACGAGCGGCCATGGCAGATGCGTCGGCAGCACCGGCGGGCCGGCCTCCTGCCTGACGACCACCCCGGGCGCAACAGGAACACGGTGCAACGCCACAAACGCCTTGGTCACCGGTTTATTCATGCCCATCGCGCTGGCCCGCACGTCCGACCCGGTATAGGGAATCCGCATCACCTCCAGCAGACCCTGGACCGTGCCATCCTCGCCGCCCCGCCCATGCAGGGCCAGGAAAGCCAGCTGGACGCGGCGCGTCCGCAACGTGAGCGGCAACGAAGCGCCCACATCAATGCGCGTGGCGCGATACCCCTTTCGAACCAACGCCGCATACACCTCCTGCCCGGTGCACAAGGACACCGTCCGTTCGGCGGACCATCCACCCATGAGAATGCCTATGCGCGCCGATGTCCGTGCCATGCGATCCTCACCGTGCCTCATGCCGACGCGGGTCGACAGCGTCGTCGTCGCCCACCACTTTCCATTCCAAGACCAGCATGATGCCCGTTCGGTGCAAGACGTCCTGCTGGATTTTCTCAATGAGCCGCACCATGTCCGAAGCATACGCACGCCCAAGATTCACAAGAAAATTGGCATGCGTGGTGGACACTTGCGCGTCCCCCAGGCGATACCCCTTGAGACCGGCTTCCTCAATCAACCGTCCGGCCGTCGTCCCCGGCGGATTTTTAAAGACCGACCCGGCATTGAGTTGCGCTAACGGCTGTGAATGTTTTCGGTACTGCAAATAGGATTTGGCGCGGGATTCAATATGCGACCGGGAGGCCGGAGTGAGCCGCAACCACGCCCCCACCACAACCCCTTCGGGAAGATTGACGTGACGATACGCAAAGGACAGGTCCGTGGCGGCACGGGTCATCACCCGGCCTGCGGGAGTCACCATTTGAATCGCTTCCAGGCAGTGGCTCATATCCCCCAGTTTGGTCCCGGCATTCATCACCACGGCGCCGCCGACGGTCCCGGGAATGCCGGCCGCCCATTCAAGCCCCGACAAAGCATGACGCGCGGCAAACCCCATCAGCGTGGGCATCCGCACGCCGGCTTCCGCAAACACGCGCGCGTCCTCCTCTCGCGTCATGGCGCCCATGTTGGACAAGCTCACCACCACGCCACGCACCCCGCCGTCCCGCACCAGGAGATTCGTGCCGCCCAGCACCATGAGGGGGACGTGAGCGGCAGAGGCCTGACGCACAATCCGACACACATCGCGGACATCCGCCGGCGTAACCAGCGCGTCGGCCGGGCCGCCGATGCGAAGCGACGTCACCGCGTCCAACGGGGCATCCAACGCGACATCGCCACGGAACCCCGAAAGGACCGCCGTCAAATCATGACGCCTGGACATGGCCGGTTTGTCGTCCACCTCCTGATTGCACCCGTGCGGGCGGAGCAGCACGCTCACAACGACTCCAACACCGTCACGCCCACCTTCCAAATATCCCCGGCGCCCAACGTGAGCACCACATCCCCGGATTGCCGTTCCCGCAGCAGGCGGGCGATCAAGGCGTCGGGTTTCTCCACCCACTGCACGGCCGGATGCCCCGTCGCGCGAATGCGTTCCGCCAGGATTTCGCCGGACACGCCATTGATCGCGTCTTCCCCCGCGGCATACACAGGGGTGACATACAACACATCCGCCTGGGCAAAGGCATTCGCAAAATCATCCAACAGATCGCGTGTCCGGCTATACCGGTGCGGCTGAAAGACCGCCACCAGCCGTCCCGGCCAGACGGCCTTCGCCGTCGCGAGCGTCACACGAATTTCCGTTGGGTGATGACCATAATCATCAACAACCACGATGCCGCCCTGTTGCCCGCGAATCTGGAATCGTCGTTCCACACCGGAAAACGCGGCCACGCCGCTGCGAATCAAATCCAGCGGGACGTCAAGTTCCAGGCCGACCCCAATCGCGGCCAGGGCGTTGGAGACATTGTGGACACCCGGAATATTGAGTCGAAACGACCCCAACGATTGTTCGCGAAAGCGGGCGCGAAAGCAGGTACTCCATCCTTCAATGGCGATATCCGTCGCATACAGGTCCGGCCGGGGCACGTCAGCGGACTCCTGGCGGCCATACGTCACATAGCGTTTCCGCAGGTGAGGCAACAGGGCGCGAAGCTGCGGATCATCCCCGCACAGGATCGCGACCCCGTAAAAAGGAATTTTATTCACAAATTCCAAAAAGGCCGCCAGGAGCCGGTCCATGGATGCATAGTAATCAAGATGTTCCCGATCAATATTCGTCACCACGGCAATCGCGGGAGACAATTGAAGGAACGACCCGTCGCTTTCATCGGCCTCGGCAATCAGCAAATCACTTCTCCCCAATCTGGCATGGGTGCCCATGGCATCCACCTTCCCCCCCACCACAAACGTCGGATCAAGGCCGGCATGCGCCAACATGGCCGCGACCAGCGACGTGGTGGTGGTTTTGCCATGTGCGCCGGCAATCGCCACGCCGAACTTGAGCCGCATGAGTTCGGCCAGCATTTCGGCGCGCGGAATAACCGGAATCACGTTCTGTCGCGCCGCCACGACTTCGGGATTGGACGCCGGCACGGCCGAGGAGATCACCACGACTTGCACCCCGTCCACGTGGGCGGCATCGTGTCCGATAAAAATCGTGCCGCCCAGCGTTTCCAGGCGACGCGTATTGTCGGACGAGACCGCATCGGAGCCCGTGACCTGATAGCCCAGCGTTAACAGCACCTCGGCGATCCCGCTCATCCCGCTGCCGCCGATTCCCACAAGATGAATGCGCTGAATTTTTCTAAACATGGCGCGTCACCGTGACCGTGCGGACGAGCGTGATTCCAGCAACCGATAACATTCGTTGACCATGACCTCCGCCGAATCGGTTTTTCGCAAACGCAGACTCTGTTCAGCCATCCGCCGCACGCGCTCCGGATGGCGCCATAACTCCTCAATGACCTGCGCCAGCCGTGCCCCGGTCAGCTCGGCCTGCGGCACCACCATGCCGGCCCCCGCCTGCTCCACGACTCGGGCGTTCCCGTCCTGATGGTTGTGCGTGGCCTGCGGGAACGGAATCAGGATGGACGGTCTGGCACAGGCCGCAATTTCGGCCAGGGCCGACGCGCCGCATCGGGAAATCACCAGATCCGCCCGGCAAAGCATCTGCGCCATATCCTCGATAAACGGCACCACCTCTCCCGCAACCCCCATGCGGCGATACGCCTCGGCCACACGATGAAAGTCATTTGCCCCTGACTGATGCATCACGGTCACGTGCTCCCGAATCAGGGAAGACGCCTGCACGGCTTCGATGACGGCGGAGTTCACGGCCCGGGCGCCCTGACTGCCTCCACAGACCAGGATCGTCTTGATCCGGCCGGATCCTGGATCGGGCGGCGACGCGACAAAAGCGTCGCGCACGGGAGTCCCCGCCACCACGACCCTGTCGGCAGGAAAATAGTCCGCCGCCCGTTCGCACGAAACAAAAATCCTGTTGGCCAGGGGCCCCAGCACCCGATTGGCAATACCCGGAATCGCGTTCAATTCCACGATGGCGCGCGGCACACCCAGCATGAAGGCGGCAACCACCACCGGCGGACTCGTGTATCCGCCTGTGCCAATGACCAGATCGGCCTTTGCGTCGCGCAACACGCGGACGGAGCGCCATACCGCCCCGGGCAGGACAAGCAGCGCCGCAACCGCGGCCGTGAGACCGCGACCCACCACGCCCCGGACCCGCAGCGTTTCTTTCCTCCATGGCATCCCGGTCATCATGGTCTGTTCCAGCGCACGCCCCGTCCCCACGACCGTCACGGACGTATCGGGGTCCCGGCGACACAACGCCTCGGCCACGGCAATCGCCGGATATACATGACCTCCCGTCCCACCTGCCGCAATCACCACGTTCATCCCGTCCAGCGCGAAGACGCGGGCCGACCCGTCGGCGTCGACCGCGACACATTCAGTAACATGCCAATGGCCGCCAGCGTGACGATTAACGAAGACCCGCCGTAACTCACCAACGGCAGCGTCAGACCTTTCGTCGGCAGCAATCCGGACACCACACCCATATTGATGATCACCTGCACGCCCAACAACAAGGTCACCCCGTACGCCAAATATCGCCCGAAGGCATCGGGGGCCCGGCCCGCAATGTGAAATCCCCGGACGATCAGCACGACGAACAGGCCCATCAGCAGCCCCGTGCCCACAAACCCGAGTTCTTCCCCCACCAGCGCCAGGACAAAATCCGAATGGACTTCGGGAAGAAAAAACAATTTTTGTCCCCCTTCACCCAATCCCACACCGAAGAACCCGCCGTTCCCGAATGCCACAAACGACTGCGTGAGTTGGAAGCCGGCATCGGTTGGATCCTGCCAGGGATCCAAAAAATTCAATAACCGGCGGCGACGATAATCGGATTGCATGATCAGCAGGTACGCCAGGCCGCCCAGCATCCCCGTCAGCCCAACGAGATACGGGAGCCGTGCGCCGCCGACAAACAGCAAGCCCAGCAACAGCATGGTCATCACCACCGCCGTTCCCATATCGGGTTCCAGCAACACCAGGCCGGCCAACAGCCCGACGACCAGCACAGGCGGCAACACGCCCTGACCGAAACGGACGATGTCCCGCTCTTTCCTGGCGAGAAACGAAGCGAGGTACAACACGACGGACAATTTGGCGAGTTCGCCCGGCTGCACGGATATCCACGCCATGCGCAGCCAGCGACGCGCCCCGTTCACTTGCGTGCCCAGCATGGGGATCAGCACCAGGATCAACAGCACGAGGGTGATCCCCAGCACATAGGGTGTGAGCGTTTGCCATCGGTCGTACTCCCAGCGTGAAACCCCATGCAGGACCATCATCCCCAACAGCAGCCAGAGCCCCTGACGTTTCAGAAAAAACATTGAATCGCCGTAACGGGTTTCCGCCATCACGCCACTGGCGCTAAACACAATGATCAGCCCGATAGCGGCCAGAGCATACGTCACGAGCAGGACCGTCCGATCCACGGGGCCGGCCCACCGGCGGTCAGGGCCGGCGGGCCACCCCGGTGCGCCCGATGCAAATGGCAATGTGTGATCACGCATACGTCCCATCGTGTATTCAACTCATGCGGGAGACAGGGCCTGCACAAGATTTCGAAATTGTTGGCCCCGATCGTCATAGTCACGAAACATGTCAAAACTGGCACAGGCCGGAGAAAACAACACGGCGTCCCCCGGGGCGGCAAGCGTCACGGCCAGTGCCACCCCCTCGGCCAGGGACGAGACGTGATGGATGACTCCCACGCCGGCAATGGCGCGGGCAATGGCGTCCGCCGATTCTCCCAACACGATACAATGCGCGGCGTGCCGCTTGAGCGGCGCTTGCAAACGATGAAACTCGCTCCGTCCCTTCGCTCGTCCGCCCAGAAGGATGACGAAGGGCTGCCGCAGACTGTTGATGGCCTGCAGCGTGGCGTCCACATTGGTCCCCTTGGAATCATTGATAAACGTCACGCCCCGTCGCACACGCACCACTTCACACGCATGCGCCAATCCGCGAAAGGCAAGCACGGCCCGTCGCATGCCCGCACAAGCACATCCACTGATCATGCCCACTGCGACAGCGGCGAGGACATTGGACACGTTGTGCGCTCCCGCAAGGGGAATTTCGTTCACCGGCATCACCGCCTCCGGCGGCCCCTTCCATCGCGTGACGATCGTATCGTCGGCCACCCAGGCGCCGACGGGCACCTCCCTGGTCACACTCCATTCCACATGCTGACCGCGGAGCGACGCCCGCATCGTGCGAAGACGCGGATCATCGGCATTCAGCACGGCAAAATCTTCCGCCGTCTGATTGCGAAAAATCCCGGCCTTGGCGTTCGCGTAGTCCGCGAAGCCCGGATAGCGGTCCAGATGATCGGGAGTGAGGTTGAGCATCACCGCAATATGTGGATGAAACTGATCAATGGTTTCCAGTTGAAAGCTCGATAATTCCGCGACGACCTCCCGAAAGGGAAGCGCCGTCGTCCGACCCGCGCGGGCATGGTCGTGAAAGGCCAGGGCGGCTTCCGTGAGCGGCGGTCCCAGGTTGCCGCCGACAAACGGCGCGTGCCCGCATTCCCGCAAGAGGCTGCCCAGGAGTGACACCACGGTGCTCTTGCCGTTCGTGCCGGTCACCCCGATGAGAGAAACCGGCAAGACCCACGAGGCCAACTCCACCTCGCCGACAATGGGGACACCCCGTTGGCGCACCGCCTCCAATGCCTCCAGGGTCAACGGAACCCCGGGACTCACCACCACCAGGTCAACGGCGTCCAGTCCCCGCGCAAAACGCTCCCCGCCAAACAGGCGAACGGCCCGCCGGTGCGAAGCGGACACCGCCGCGGCCCATTCCGTTTCAGGCCGATGATCAACCAGCGACACCCTGGCGCCCAGCGCGACCAGCAACTGCGTGGCGGCCAGCCCGCTTCGACCCGCCCCGACCACGGCCACGGATTGCCCCGGAAGCCGGGCGAGCCGCGCCCTCCCGGTTTCTTGATGTGCCTGTTGCGCCATTTCCTCCAGCATCATCAGCATCGGGTGACGATTAACGAAGCTTTAACGTGCTCAAGCTGACGAGCATAAGCAGAATGGCCACGATCCATAATCGAACCACCACCTTGGGTTCTTCCCATCCCTTCATCTCGAAATGATGATGAATCGGCGCCATCAAAAAAATCCGTTTCCCTCGTGACTTAAACAACAGGACCTGAAAGATCACGGAGACCGCCTCCATGACAAACACCCCGCCAACCAGGATCAGCAATAACTCCTGCTTGCTGACCACCGCGACCGTGCCCAGGGCCGCGCCCAGGGGCAACGAACCGACGTCCCCCATGAACACCGACGCCGGGTACGCATTGAACCAAAGAAATCCGAGGCTGGCCCCAAACACCGCCGCCATCAACACGGCTAATTCTCCGGAGCCTTCAATGTAGGGAATCAATAAATAGTCGGCCACCACCTTATTCCCGGCCGCATAGGCCACCACGGCATAGGCCACCGACGCCACGATGATGGGGCCGATCGCCAACCCGTCCAACCCGTCTGTCAAATTCACGGCGTTGGAACAGCCCACGATCACCAGGATGGCAAACGGAATGTAGAGCGGCCCCAGGTCGGGCGTGAGGGTTTTGAAAAACGGAACGTTGAGTTCCGTCGAATACCCGGCAGACATGTAAAACACCAGGCTGATGCCCAACGCAATGCTGATTTGCGCCACAAGCTTCTGGAGGACGGTTAACCCCGTTGACCGGTCCCGCAAAATTTTGACGTAGTCATCGGCAAACCCGATCAGTCCAAACCCGACAAGGGACAGGATGACGAGCCACACATAGAGATTGCGCACGTCCGCCCACAACAGCGTGGACAGCACCACGGCAAACAGAATGAGAATGCCGCCCATGGTGGGAGTGCCCTGTTTGGCAAAATGACGGCGCGGGCCTTCTTCCCGTATCCGTTGCCCCAAACGAAGCGCCTGCAATTTTTTAATCATGGGCGGGGCCAGGAAAAACGCGAGCAGGAACGCGGTCAGCGCCGCATAAATGACGCGAAAGCTCAAATACCGAAACACGTTCAAGAGTGGGAAGTCCGCGTGCAGGGGGTAGAGCCACAAAAATAACATACGCTTTGTCCCGTCCTTACCGATGTGATGGCCGATGTGATGGCCGATACCGCGGCGCAAGCCCGTCCAGCAGACGCTCCAGCCCCACGCCCCTGGACGCTTTGAGCAACACGACGTCCCCGGGTTGCGCCAGGCGATTGAGCGCCCGCGTGGCATCACGAACGTGTGGCGTCTCAAAAATCCGTGACGGAGGCATGCCCCGTGCGGCGGCCCCGCGCGCCAGCGCCTTGCCGAATTTCCCGCAGGCGATCAAACAGGCCACCTGACGGTCGGCGAGAAACGCCCCCACGTCCGCGTGGAAGGTCCGTGCCGCCGCGCCGAGTTCCAGCATATCCCCCAGCACGGCGATGGTCCGTTTGCCCGCGCCGACTTCCTGCAACAGCGTCACCGCCGCTTTCATTGAATCCGGATTGGCGTTATAGCAATCCTGAATCACGGTGAGGCCCTGTCGCGAGCACACTTGCGACCGCAGCGCCACCGGTCGAAAGCGACTCAAGCCGGCGGCCGTTTTGGCCACCGACAGCCCCAACGTCTGTCCCACGGCAATCGCGGCCAGCGCATTCAACACGTTATGGGTTCCATGCACGCGGAGCGACAGGCGATGCGTGCGCGGACGTCCGGTCACGTGGAGACGAAATTCGGTTCGCGCGCCCCGCCGCTGAATGTCACTCCCCCGGATATCCGCGCGACGGTCGAATCCGAACGAGACCACCGCACAGCGGGCACGGCGAAGGAAAAAACCGTAATACGGGTCATCGGCATTCAAAATCACGGTGCCGTCACGCGGCAGATGCGCCAGCAATTCGGCTTTCGCGCGGGCGGACCCGTCGACGCTGCCGAAAAATTCCAGATGATCCGCGCCAACATTCGTAATGACCCCGATGGTCGGCCGGGCAATTTCCGCCAACCGCGTGGTTTGCCCTTCCGCGTCAACCCCGAATTCCAGCACCGCCAGTTGATGGGACGCGGTGAACCCCAACACCGTGCGAGGCAGCCCAATGCGATTGTTCGCGTTGCCGACCGTTTTCCCGAGACGCCACCGCTGGGCAAGGGTGGCCGCGACCATCTCTTTCGTCGTGGTTTTCCCATTGCTCCCCGTCACCGCAATGACCGGAATATCAAAACGCGCGCGATGAAAGGCCGCCAGGTCCTGATACGCTCGCACCGTATCCTTCACCATGACGACGAACGGTTCAGCCTGGCGGCCGCCCCGACGCGCCGGGTGCGGTCGACCGATCATCGCACGCCGGGGCACGGCTTCAATCACGACCCCCTTCGCGCCGCGAGTCAACACATCGTCGACAAAATGATGGCCGTCAGATCGCGCGCCTTTCATGGCGACAAACACATCCCCCCTGCGCACCACTCGGGAATCCGTGCACACGCGTCGGACCCGGCACCCGGGGGTGCCGCGCAGCAACGTTCCACCCGTAGCGTCCAGCATGTCTTGTCCCGTCCATCCCGCCATCGTCAGGGCGCCTCGTGCGACCGACGTGGCCGCAATCCGGTTAACAGGTCGCGGGCGACTTCCCGATCATCAAAATGATGCCGCGTCCCGCCAATGATTTGATAATCCTCATGCCCCTTCCCGGCGATCAGCACCATATCGCCCGTGCGCGCCTCACGCAGCGCGGCCTGAATGGCGGCACGACGATCAGGGATCACAGTCCACGCGCCTCGTTCCGATTCGGCCAGGGCCAGCACCCCCTGTTCAACGTCGCGCAGAATGGCATCGGGATCTTCGGTGCGAGGATTATCCGAGGTCAGAAACACCACGTCGCTGCGTTGCGCGGCCACCCGACCCATGGTCGCCCGTTTCCCCCGGTCGCGATCCCCCCCGCACCCAAACACCGTCAGCAGCCGTCCCGTCCGGAGTTGATGCGCGGCGGCCAGGAGCCGGGCCAACGCATCCTCCGTATGCGCGTAATCCACAATCACCGTAAAATCCTGCCCGGCATCCACGCGCTCAAAGCGTCCCGGCACCGTGTGGAATCCCCGGATGCCCTGCTGAATGACATCCAGAGACAAGCCGCGCGCGAGGCCGACTCCGATGCCGGCCAGGAGGTTCGACACGTTATGCTCGCCCACCAATACCGTCCGGATATCCACCGCGCCAAAGGGCGTATGGGCCGTGAATCGGGCGCCGTCCGGCGAGAGCGCCACGCGCCGCGCCTGAATATCCGCACGGCGGCGGAGGGAACAGGTCCACACCGGCACCGACGTCTCGGCCATCAAGCGGACACCCCATGCATCGTCAATATTGATAATCGCCCGTTTAGGTCGCGAGGCGGAATGCGGGACAACGCATTCCCGAAAGAGACGTGATTTTGCGTGATAGTAGGATTCCATATCACCGTGGAAATCCAGATGATCCCGGGTTAAATTCGTAAAGACCGCAATGTCAAACGCACAGCCTTCCACCCGGTCCAGCGCGAGGGCATGAGACGAGACTTCCAGCACCGCGGTATCCATCCCGGCCTCCACCATTCGCTGCAGCAACGATTGCAGAGGAACGGCGCCCGGCGTCGTGTGACTGGCCGCCTCCACCTCGGCGCCAATCTGATACCCCACGGTGCCGATGAGACCCGTCCGGCAGCCGCCGGACGCCAGAATGGCCTGGCTCACGTGCGCCACCGTGGTTTTGCCATTGGTCCCCGTGACGCCCACCATCGCGAGGGCCTGCGAGGGATTCCCGAAAAACCGCGCGGCTAACCGACCGAGCGCCTTCCGGGAATCGGTGACCGTGATCCAGGCGGGACCGGCCTCGCGCGCAACCTCGCGCGCAATGCGGAAGGGCGCTTGCACCACCACGCCCCCCGCCCGGTGCCGACATGCCTGGCCCACAAACGCATGGCCATCTGTCCGCTGCCCTTTGACGGCAACAAACACACCGCCCGGCGTGACGTCCCGCGAATCATCCGTAATGGCTGACACTTCCACGTCAAGATTGCCCTCCGTGCTGACACGCTCAAGGGGCATGAGCAATTCGGCCAGCGTCATCCCTAAAATGGCGCCTGGTCCGGGCGCGACCCGTCACGCGCAGACGTCTGGTTGGATGCCGTCACCATCGGGCGTTCCTGGCGGGGAGCCACTTTGAGATACCGGAGTACCTGCTCCGCCACCTCACGAAAGACCGGCGCCGCCACGACGCCGCCCCACGCCGGGCCCTGCGGTTCATCAATTATCACCAACACGGTCAACTTCGGATCCTCCGCCGGGACAAAGCCAACAAACGATCCGATGGATTGAGTGGAGGAATACATCCCCGTTGCCGGATCAACCTTCTGCGCCGTGCCGGTTTTGCCCGCCACGCGATATCCCGGGATGGCCGCCTGTCGACCCGTTCCGTTGTCCACCACGTTGACCAGCAGATCCGTCACCGTGCGCGCGGTCTCGGCGTTAATGGGACGGCGACGAATACGGGGCGTCTGCTTCCAGACGACGCGTCCCTGAGAATTCGAAATCTCCCGCACCAGAAACGGCCGCATGAGCCATCCCTCGTTGGCGACGGCCGAAACGGCCGTGGTCAATTGCAACGGGGTGACGGCAATTTCCTGCCCAATGGCCAGCGAGGACAGCGTGCGCCGACTCCACTGATCCGGACTTTTCAGAATCCCGATTGATTCGCCGGGAAGATCAATGCCGGTTTTTTCACCAAAGCCAAACGCGCGCAAAAACCGATAGACCGATTCCTCTCCCAACGCCAGCGACATTTTCACGAACGCCACGTTGCTGGATTGCTGAACGGCTTCACGAAACGTCACCCATCCGGCAATCTCATGGTCATGAATGACGGTCCCATGAATCGGGACCTCGCCATCACCCGCATACAGCAGCGTGCCTGGCTGCACACGATTCAACGCCAGCGCGGCGGCGGACAGCACCACCTTGAGCGTCGAACCCGGCTCATAGGGATCGGTGATCGCCCGATTGCGCCACCGCTCGGGTGACACCTGCTGGATCTGATTCGGATCAAACGTGGGGCGCATCGTCCAGGCCAAAATCTCGCCGGTGGAGGGATCCATGACAAGAATGGTTCCGCCCCGGGCCTGGGTCTCCCGCACGGCCCGTTCCAACGCCTGCTCCGCGATATACTGAATGCCTTCGTCAATCGTCAGATGGACGGCATGACCCGAAAGGCCCTGCGGCACGTGTCGCTCTTCGGGAATGATGACACGCCCCAGGGCATCCCGATGCAGCACCACCCGCCGGACAGCGCCCCGAAGGTGCTGATCATAGCCATTTTCCACCCCTTCCAGCCCCTGGCTGTCCATGCCCGCGAATCCAAGCACGTGCGCCAGCAACGTCCCCTTGGGATAAAACCGGCGCGCTTCAATGAGGGTGTCCACCCCGGGGAGTGCAAGGTCCCGCACCCGTTTGCCGGAGGCATCGGGAATTTTTCGTTGCACCCACACGAATTCCCGGTCGGTGCGTAATCGCTTTTCCAGGGGTTCCCGTGGAACACCCAACGCCTGCGCAAGCTGACGAGCCACGAATTGCGGACGGGCAATCGCCGTCGGCGTGGCAAACACCGACACGACGTCGCGATTGAGCGCCAACGGCCGTCCCTGGCGATCAACAATGGCGCCCCGACTGGAATCAAGCGTGACAGTCTTCTCATGCTGACGACGGGCTTTCTCCGTCATCATGTCCGCTTGCAGCACCTGCAGATCAAAAAACCGAAACAGCAACACGGCAAAGCCCACAAGAAAACACAACACCAGGCACGTCCGTCTTCCGGAACCCGCCGAATCGGCGCCAGGCTCGCGTTGCATGAATAACGGCGGCATCGTCAGTCTCTCCCGTATTGGGCCACCCGCAGCGGAAGCGCCCCGGGGCGCGGAGCGCCGTTGTTCGCACGCGGCGGAACCAGAACCACCTGCCGCGGGCCCGGGCGGGTCATCTTCAGTGTCGCGTTCGCTTCTGCGGCAATCCTGTCGGGAGCCAGTAATTGCGAGAGTTGAATCCGTAAACGGTCGTGCTCCTGCTCCAGGGCCGCTTTCTGCCTGGAGAGGGCGTCCAGTGCATAGCCCACGCGCACCACGTCCACACGTCCCCACACGTACAAGAGCAACACGCCGCCGAGGACCGCAAACAGCAATGTCCAGAGCATCGGCTTCATGCGTGCCCCGTTCCGACCGGCAGACCGTCCAGCTCCGGCTTGCGTTCAATGACGCGCAACTTGGCGCTCCGCGCGCGCGGATTTGCCGTTCGTTCTTCTCTGGCGGGGACCACGGGCTTTTTCGTCAAGATGGTCCATTGCTCCGGCGCCTCTTGCGCGACACGCCGAAACGTGTGTTTGACCACCCGGTCTTCCAGGGAATGAAACGCAATCACGCACAGCCGGCCTCCCGGCGCCAGCAAATCCGTGACGTCGCCGAGCGCGATGTTCAGCGCGTCCAGTTCATGATTGACGGCCAGACGAAACGCCTGAAAGGTCCGGGTCGCGGGATGCAAGCGCCCGTAGCGATAGGACCGGGGCACGGATTGCTGCACCACCCGTGACAAATCCATGGTGGTACGCAGCGGGGCGTGGCTGCGGGCACGAACGATGGCCCGGGCAATGCGTCGCGCGTAGCGTTCTTCCCCCAACGTATGCATGATCGTGGCCAGTTGCGTTTCCGGCAGGGTATTGACCAGCACGTCCGCCGGTACTCCGCAGGTCGGATTCATGCGCATATCCAACGGGCCGTCCTGTTGAAAACTAAACCCGCGCTCGGGCTGATCCAACTGCGCGGACGACACTCCCAAATCAAACAGAATGCCATCCACGCGTTCTCTATTGGCAGTGCGCATCACAGATTTCACCTGTTGAAAATTTTCACACACCAGCCGGACCCGGGACCGGTAGGGGTGAAGCCTTGTCTGCGCATGGACAATCGCCAGGGGATCATGGTCAATTCCAATCAACATGCCGTCAGGACCGCTGTCTTGCAGAATGCGCTCCGCCATTCCGCCCAGACCGACCGTACAATCGAGGTACCATCCTTGCGTTCGTGGTCGCAGCCACGCTGCAACTTCCTCCGCTAAAACCGGAACATGAACCGCATTATCCAGCCCTGCCTTCGGGAGTGCCATTGTCTAATTCCATTTTCTACCACTTTCCACCACTTAACGGGCAAACTATACGCGTATGCATATTTTGTCAAGCAAAATCAAACACTTAAATCATGGCCGCAAGCCATGATGCATGATGCCAACGATGGTCGGAAAGTGTGGCTGAAGAAGGCCGGCCAACAGACTACGGGTACAGCCGGTACAACATGCGGGGGAAGGGAATGGTTTCGCGAATGTGGGCAATCCCGCACAGCCAGGCCACGGCTCGCTCAATCCCCATGCCAAATCCGGCATGGGGCACCGACCCATAGCGACGCAGGTCCAGATACCACTGAAAGGCCTCGGCGGACAGATGATGAGCCTCCAACCGTGCGGCGAGGGTGCGGTAATCGTGAATGCGTTGTCCGCCTCCGATAATTTCGCCGTAGCCTTCGGGAGCCAACACGTCCATGCACAACGCCAGGTCGGGGGTGTCAGGGTCCGGCTGCATGTAAAAGGCCTTCATCGCCGCGGGATACCGATGCACCAGCACGGGTGTGGTAAATTGTTTGGATAAGATCGTTTCCTCTTCCGAGCCCAGCTCATCCCCAACCTGGATGGACACCCCAAGATGCTGCAGACGCGTCACCGCTTCCTCATAGGTGATCCGTGGAAAAGGCGGCGTCATCGCTTCCAGGGCGGCGCAGTCTCGCTCCAGCACCTGTAATGCTTCCCGACGATTTTCCAGCACGCGCCGCACCACCATCGCCAGCAACGCCTCGGCCAGGTCCATCACGTCGGACAATTCCGCAAACGCCACTTCAGGTTCCACCATCCAGAATTCCATGAGATGCCGCCGCGTTTTGGATTTTTCCGCCCGAAACGTCGGGCCGAAACAATACACTTTTCCGAAGGCGGCGGCGGTCGCCTCGCTGTACAATTGCCCGCTTTGCGTCAGGTACGCCGTTTCCTCGAAATAGGGGGTCTGAAAGAGTGTGGTCGTGCCTTCGCAGGCATTGGGCGTAAAAATGGGCGCGTCAACCAGGACAAATTCCCGTTCGTCGAAAAAGTCCCGGCAGGCCCTGATGATTTCATGCCGAATTTTCAGGATGGCCTGTTGGCGCGCTGAACGAAGCCAGAGATGGCGGTAGTCCATCAAAAATCCAATGCCATGCTCCTTGGGCTGCACGGGAAACGGCGCGGCGATTTGCACAATCTCAAGCGCGGTCACCTCTAATTCATAGCCCCCCGGCGCCCGCGCATCCGCACGAGGCACGCCGGTCACCATCAACGATGATTCCTGCGTGAGGTGATTCGCGAGGCCAAATTGTTCCTCGCCCAACGTTCCTTTGTTCAGAATGGCCTGAATATCCCCGGACCCGTCACGAATGGTGAGAAACTGGAGTTTGCCGCTTGAGCGACGATGCCGGACCCAGCCTTTCAGCAGCACGGTCTGTCCGACCATGTCGGCAATGTGCGCAATGGAGATAAGGGGAGGGAGATTCATACGGTCGCCCTGAAACATATCGTTTGCATAAACTTATTAACAGCGATAAACGCCCCTAGGCTTAAACATCCCGTCCTCGTCGGCAAAACGAAAATCATAATATCGGCCTATTCCATTTGGATCTATTACAAATGCAAAATTGTCACCATTAGACATCCAATCCCATCTGCGGTCTATACCCTCACCTCTATATTTTGTTAAATGATCACCTGAAGAACCACCATCATATACAAGAATGAAGCCGACCCCATTGAGACTTGGTTTTGAGTTTTCAGTGTAGTAATCGGAAAATACACCCACTTCCAAAAGGATACGACCGTAATCATCATAGGGATCTCGACAACCCCACGAAATGAAATCTCCCGGACTTTTTTCAGTATATTGCTTCCCATCAAGAACAATAGACCGCGGGACTTGCAGTACAGTAGCGCAAGCAGAAGCAATAAAATTTACGCAGAGTACAAGTATCAGTGAACGAAACTTTTTCATATTCTGTTTCTCCTTGAGTACAATATATTTTTACCCCTAACGCCACGCGGCAGCCGACCGCAGACGGCCTGCATTGACATCTTGCAAACGCCACGACTATCATACATTTTTCACAGGAGGTCCGCACGATGAGCTACACCATTACCGTTCAGGAACTGAAAGCGCGCATGGATAAAGGTGACAAGGTCTTTTTGCTGGATGTTCGGGAACCGCATGAATTTTCGATGGCCAAAATCGACGGGGCGACGCTGATTCCCCTGGGCACATTGCCCAATTCACTCAACCAGCTGGACCCGAACGAGGAGATCGTGGCCCTCTGTCATAAAGGAATGCGCAGCGCCGATGCCACGGGCTTTCTTCTGCAACAGGGCTTCACCAATGTCAAAAACCTGATCGGCGGCATTGACGCCTGGTCCGTGGAAATTGACCATTCGGTGCCTCGCTACTGAACCTTCTCGACACATCGGCAAAGGCTCTTCAGAAGGCGCGGTCAGGCACAACCTTCCATCGCAGGTCCAGAAAAATCTCGCGATTCCCCTTTTTCCCAGAAATGGGAGAATCAAGGCTCCCCAGGCAGGCAAAGCCCAGTCGTGTACCCGTGTCCTGAATCCGCTGCGCCGCGTCCCGCCGTAGCGCGTCGTCACGCACCACGCCGCCCCGCCCCACCTGTTTGACGCCGACTTCAAATTGCGGTTTGACCAGGGCAATGACCGTCGCCCCGGACGCCAGCAAGGGGACCACACAGGGAAGCACCAGGCGGAGCGAAATGAACGAGACGTCCACCACGGCCAGTTGAATGGGGTCGGGAATGGCGGCGTGATCAAGATGGCGAATATTACATCGCTCAAGCACGACGACGCGTGCATCGTTTCGGAGGCGCCAATCCAATTGTCCATACCCCACGTCCACGGCATACACCCGGCGAGCGCCGCGCTGAAGAAGACAATCCGTAAACCCGCCCGTGGACGCACCGACATCCAGCGCCACCACGTCTGAAACGTGCGAGGCAAAGGCGTCCAGCGCCGCCGCCAGCTTGTCGCCTCCCCGACCGACAAACGGACTCGCGGGCCCGTCAACGTCAATGACCGCTTGCGCGGCAACGAGTGTGGCCCGCTTTTCCACGCGGCGCCCGTCCACTTTCACCAATCCCGCCAGAAGTATCCGATGCGCCTGTTCCCGGCTGGTGGCGAACCGACGCCGCACAAGCACTTCGTCAAGTCGTTGTTTGGGGACCGTGGGACGTGGCGTCGTCAAGGGAGGGATGCCATCTCCGACAGGTTATCGTCGGGCATGACCGTGTGCGGTGCCGCGACTTCACGCGGACAAGGTGGGTTCACCGGCGTCTTCATCAACGGAATACGCTTCCAGTCGCTTCTGACCGTTTTTGTCCTGCACCATAATGGACACCTTCCGTTCCGCGTCCTCCAGCATCTTGAGACAGTTTTTGGAAAGCTTGATCCCCTCTTCAAAAATCTTCAGGGAATCATTCAACGGAAGCTCGCCTTTTTCCAATTCAGACACGATGGTCTCCAGCCTGGACAAGGCATCTTCAAATTTTAAGGTGGCCATAGAGAACCCCGCTACCTGGCACCGACCATCACGTTGTGAAACCACGGGTGGTGACCATGCGTTCCGCCATCCGTGTCGTGCCGGTTCCACCGTCCATCGCCGGGAAGACAGCATTCCGCGCACCAGAAACCGTTGCCGACCGAAAGCCCATTATACGCCGTGCTCCCGGAACGTCAAGATTGTGACGATGTCCGATCCATGTCTTCGATAAGACATGACAGCCTTCCTTGCGCCAAGTGCACCCGAAGCCGGTCACCGACTTCAACAGCATGCGCATCTTTCACAATCGCCCCGCCGGGAATGGTCTCAATGATGCTGTACCCGCGAGACAAAATCGCAAGCGGGCTTAACGTGTGCAGCGTGCGGACCGCGGTTCGCAATTGCTGCCTTTTGTGCGTGATGACCCATGGCATGGTCCGGGAGAGTCGCTGACGCAGTTGCGGCACCAGCAGACCGGCCCGCTGCCGTGATACTCCCAGCCCCACGCCGGCCAGGCCGGCGGACACGGCGAGCAGTTTCGGTCGAGTCCCGGCCAGCATCGCGCGCAGACTTCGGCCAAGACGAGACCGGAGTTCATCAACCCGCTGCATCTGACGCTGGACAATGTGCGCAAGATCGGGAAGCGGCTGACAGACCAGCTCAAGCTGCCTTCGGTGCGACACAAGCATGCGCCGCATGGTCTGCGTCATCCGCCTGTGTTGTGTGCGCACATTGTCCTGCAAGTCCGCCAGAACGGGCGAAACGGCTTCCGCCGCCGCCGAGGGCGTGGGTGCCCGGTAATCGGCGGCCAGGTCGGACAAGGTCACGTCAACTTCATGGCCCACCGCCGACACGACCGGAAGGCGGGAGTCGGCAATGGCGCGAACCACCACTTCTTCGTTAAAGCTCCACAAATCTTCCCAGGAGCCCCCGCCCCGGCCGACAATGAGCACATCAAGATCGTCTTGTTGATTAGCCAGTCTGACGGCATCCGCGATTTGCTGCGCGGCCCCGGAACCCTGCACGGCCGTGGGGAACAGCCGCAGGCCGATCAGGGGACATCGTCGCTGCACCACGGTCACAATATCATGCAGCGCGGCGCCGGTTCTGGACGTGATCACGCCAACGCGGCGCGGGAAAAACGGCAGGGTGCGCTTCCGCGCGGGATCAAACAGGCCTTCATGGCGCAGCCTGGTCTTGAGTTGTTCAAAGGCGATCTGAAGCGCGCCAACGCCTTTGGGCTCAAGCGACTCAATAAGAATTTGCGCGTCGCCTCTCGGGTCATAGACACTCACACGACCCTTCACGAGTACCATGAGGCCGTTTTCCAGGACGAACGGGAGCGACACGGCCACGCGCCGAAACGCCACCGCGCGGATTTGACTTGCCTGATCCTTCAGAGAAAAATAGACATGCCCCGACACGGGCATGCGCAGATTGGAAATCTCCCCCTCAACCCACACGTCAGGAAACACGTGCTCAAGCGTCACACGCATATCCGTTATGAGTTGTGTCACCGTGAACACAGTCGGCGGGAGACCAGACACAGGCGGGGCGCGTGCAGTTATTCGATGATTCGAACGCGTTGAATGCCAGAGGCGGTGCCGGTCGCGGGATCAAATGCAATCACCACCGCGCCAAACACCGCCGGCCCTGACGCCACTTCAAACCGTCGTGGCATCTGCGAGAGAAATTTTTCAATCACCAGTTCCTTTTTGAACCCGATCACGGAATTGACGGGACCTGTCATCCCGATATCCGTCAAGTAGGCCGTCCCCTTGGGCAGGATCTGCTCATCCGCGGTTTGCACATGCGTATGCGTGCCCACGACAGCGGTCACCTGGCCGTCCAGAAAATGCCCCATGGCCATCTTCTCCGACGTGGTTTCCGCATGCATGTCCACAATAATGCACGGCGTCTGCGAACGCAGTTTGGGAATTTCCCGCCGCGCGACCTGAAAAGGACAATCCAGCGTCGGCATAAACGCCCGCCCCATGAGCTGGAGCACGCCGATTTTCTCGCCATTGGGCCGGTCAATGAGAAACGACCCCCGGCCGGGCGCGCCTTCCGGGTAATTGGCCGGGCGCACGATGCGGGGATCTTTGCGAATATGATCCAGCATTTCCTTTTTATCCCAGGCATGATTGCCCGTCGTGATCGCCGAGAACCCGAGGTCAAAGAGATCGTCGGCCAAATCCGGCGTAATGCCGAACCCTCCGGCCGCATTCTCGCCATTCCCGACCACCAGATCAACATGGTAGCGTTCACTGACTTTCTGGATGGTACTGGCGACAACCCGCCTTCCCGGTTCACCCACAATATCACCGATAAACAAAACGACCACACACACCTCCGTTTTCGTCTGCCTCTTGCCCCCTATCGGGCAAATTCCGTAAATCGGCTTTCCCGAATCACCGTGATCTTAATCTGGCCCGGATACGTCATTTCCTGCTCAATTTTCTTGGACAGGTCACGAGACAGACGCAAGGCGTCGTTGTCGGAAATGGATTCCTGCCGCACAATCACACGCACTTCCCGGCCCGCCTGAATGGCATAGGCTTTTTCCACCCCGTCATAGCCCACGGCCAGGCTTTCCAGTTTTTCCAACCGCTTCACGTACGCCTCCAGCGTTTCGCGTCTGGCGCCGGGCCGCGCGGCCGACAGGGCCTCGGCCGCCGCCACCAGCACGGATTCCGGGCAAATCGGTTCCACCTGCTCATGGTGCGCGGCAATGGCATTCACGACTTTTTCCGACTCACCATACTTCTTCGCGATTTCAGCGCCCAACATGGCATGGGTGCCCTCTTCTTCGTGACTCACCACTTTGCCAATGTCATGCAGCAACGCGCCGCGCTTGGCCAACTTCAGGTCCAACCCCAATTCCGCGGCCATGATGCCGCAGATGTACGCCGCTTCGCGGGCGTGATACAAATTGTTTTGTCCATAACTGGTCCGGTAACGCAGACGGCCCAGGAGTTTCACAATCTCCGGATGAAAGTCCGACAGACCCACTTCAAAAATCACTTTTTCGGCTTCTTCCCGCATCAACTTGTCCACTTCACTTTTCACTTTTTCCACGACCTCTTCAATGCGGGTCGGATGGATGCGCCCATCCTGCATCAGCCGTTCAAGCGACACTTTGGCAATCTCCCGCCGCAAGGGATCAAACCCGGAGACAATCACCGCTTCCGGTGTTTCATCAACGATCAAATCCACGCCCGTGGCCGCTTCCAGCGCCCGAATGTTGCGGCCTTCCCGTCCGATGATGCGCCCTTTCATGCCTTCATTGGCAAGCGGCACCACCGAGATGGTGGCTTCATTGACATAATCACGGGTAATACGTTGAATCGCATTGGTCACAATTTTCTGCGCTTCCCGGTCGGCGTTTTCCTTTGATTCATCAAGAATCCGTTTCGTCAACCCCGTGGCTTCCAAACGAACCTCGCGTTCAATCTCGGCCAACAGTTGCCGCTTGCCTTCCTCCGTGGTCAACCCGGCCACGCCCTCCAGAGCCGCCAAATGATCCCGTGTGATTTGTTCGCAGGCGCGCTCTTTCTTCTCCAGCGACTCTCTGCGCTTCGACAAGTCATGATCCTGCTTGCGAAATTCATCCTCACGGCGATCGCCATTCGCGATCTTTTTCTCCAAAGCGTCCGCTCGCTGCTCCAACCGTCTTTCCATATCCTGCCACGCGACCCGTTTTTCTCTGTCTTTCCGGTCTCGTTCACTTTTCGCCTGGAACAACACATCCTTCGCTTCAATGTTCGCTTCCTTCACCAGTTGCCCGGCTTCGCGCTGCGAAGATTGGGTTAACTGACGAAGCCGCTCTTCCGTGTCACGGCGTTGCGTGGTCATGCGCATGCGTTGGATCACCCGGTCCAACACAAAGCCCGCCCCAAGGGCAAAACCGCCAACACCCACCAATGTCATGAGATCCGTCACAATGGCTGTCACCCCCTTCTCTGATCTACTCACGCCGGATCACCCGGCACGAGCCCTGGAGAGGAATACCTACAACAAAGACGCGGAAGTCACGATGAACTCGTGCGCAAGGGTCATGAGGAATACAACAGGACTGACGAGGCAGGGTATGAACAGACAGGCCGGGAAAAACGACGCTCTACGCCAGGAGAGAAAGGGAAGCGAGGATTATCGGACAAGACAGCACGTGGCTGCCTCCGACAGCTCTACCTCGTGTTTGGAACATTCAATCCGCCACATGCCGGCCGCCGGTACGGGATACGCTCGGGCCTCGTTTGCGAATCATGTCCCTCAACCAGTGTTGACGTCTTCAAACCGCACGCACCATCAGAGACGGCAAGCTGGTCATTCCTCCCTCAACCAAAAACTGTATTGCGTGACAAGTGATCACACCGTAAATTTTCCCGAACACCTTGACTTCATTCCTGATCATACACTGTGACTCGTTCATTATTCCCTGCTGCGCACCGAGCGTCTCGCGATTCCTCTCTCGCGCAATTCCATCTTCAAAATACGCGCCTGCTCAAACATGCTATACCATGCGCACCGACGGCCATGCAAACGCGCAGGCCCCCGCTACGCGGCGTCATCGATCCCTAAACGGGATCCAATGCACTCCAGCAACCCTTCCGCTCGACGATCAATCTCCGCCTCGTCCTCCTGCCGGCGGCGTTTCTGCTGAAACAGCTGATCCGCGATATTCATCGCGGCCAGAATGGCAATCGTCGCGGGTGTGGACTTCGTCAACCCTTGCGCAATGGTTTGCATCTGCCCATCCACGTACAGAGCCAGCTCCTGCGCATACCCTTCATCTTCAGTGGGCTGCAAGACCAACTTATGGCTGTACACGTCAACTTCAATAGGTTTTGCCATCGGCCACTTCTTCCAGGTCGGCATGGGGCAACTCAAGCCCGTCCAGTTCTCCAAGCACCTTTTCAATGCGCGACTTAATCTGCTCCCGCTCCAACTCCCATTCATGGGAACCGGATTCGTGCTTTGACAATGCCTCCTTCGCCAGACTCACTTGCTGCCGAAGAGATTGATTCGCCTGTTGCAGGCCCTGGACCCGGTCCACTAATTGCCGCACACGAACCTCCAGGGCGTCCATTTTGTCAAAGCTCATTCATGATAATTCCCTTCAGGGATGATGCTGTCCACAACCGTAACACGTGCTGACAACGTACAATTTTCAACAAGCCCTGTCAAGACGAAAAACACTACATGGTGTGGCATACAGGTAGCGATAGATACGATAACTTGTGATTACCCGTTTCACGTAACGACGCGTTTCCTTGTAGGAAATGAGTTCGACAAATTCATCCGGGTCCCGGTCGCCAAACTTGTTCATCCACCGCCGGACGGCCTCGGGTCCGGCATTATACGCCGCAATGGCGTAAAGCTGATTTCCCTGATAGGCCTCCAGCAATTCGCCGACATGGTAGGCCCCCAGCCGCACGTTCAACGCGCCTTCAAAGAGCGCATCCCGATCCACGGCACCAAGCCCCAGGCGGCGCGCAATGCGGTTCGCGGTCTTCGGCATGAGCTGCATCAACCCCACGGCGCCCACAGGCGACAACGCCCTGGGATTATACAAACTTTCCTCACGGATCAGCCCCGCCACAAGAAAGGAGTCCACATGCGGAGCCGCCGCGTCCCGTATCGCCTGTAAATACCCCGCCGGATAGGTCACCCGCCACAATGGCGAATCAAGAGGAACCCGGTGACGCTGCAGGGCGTCCCGAAAATTCCGCACGGCGATTGATACGGCGGCGTCATACGCTCCAACGTCCATCAGCCGCCGCGCGATCACATATACGCTCCGGGGCTGCCCGCGATAGCGCGTCTTGACCGCCAACCATTCTCCGACGGCTTCCTCGCGAAGGCCCAGCCGTGACAGGGCGGTGGCCTTCCGAAAATGCACATTGGCCCGCAGTCCGGACGACGCGGGAAGCGCCATCGCCTGTTCCGCCCATTGTGCGCGCTGATTATCTTCCACGTTGATCGGAAGCCGCAGGCGCGCTTGCGATAATTGCCCGTAGTAGGTCATGGGCCACTCGCGCGCAACACGCCAATACCGCGTTTGCGCCTCATCCTCCCGTCCCATCCGTTCCAGCGTGCGCGCATGCCAGTAGGAAGCCCGTCGTTGCCAGCCGTGATCCTTCACGGTGGTCGCCAGCGTATCAAAGCGGTCGCGCGCGTCTTCCCAGTCGCCTTGCTGATACCGCAACCATCCCGAACGCCATAGAGCGCGCCGTTGGAGATCGGGAAGGCCAGCCGTCCGCGCAACGTGTTCATAGGCCGCGAGCGCGTCCTGAATCTCGTGGTGATCTTCCGCCCACACGCCGCTCAACCATCGGATTTGATCCCGGTCACTCATGCGTAACGTCGGCATCTCCGCATCACGAAGCGCCAGCAGCCGCCGGCCCTGATCCTGCCGCAAGTACGCTTTGGCCAGCCAGACCGCCGCTTTGCCGGTATAGGCGGACGTCGTCTCGGTCAGTTGGCGGAACACGGTCGCGGCTTGCGGATACTGCTTCAGTCGCACATGGGCCATCCCCAATTGAAAAAGCCCCTTTTCGCGATCGGGACTGCCGGGTCGTCCGTCCACAAACATCCGCACATCCTGAATCGCCTGTTCAAAGCGTGCCAGGGCATAAAACGTTTTGGCCCGCCGATAATAATCCTCCGTTGAAGGCTCCCAATGCAGCGATGCCGGCTGGCCGGACCGCACAATGTCATTGACGGCCTGCGCTTCGGGAGATTCGGGATGATGCCGCCAGATTTCACGCAGCGCCTGAATGGCGTCCGCCGCGCGCCGCTGTCGGCCGGCGCATAGCGCACGCGCATAGAGCGCCCGCGGCACATGGAGAGAATCCGGGTCATGGGACGCGGCCCGACGCAACCGATCACCGGCCTGGTGACAATTCCCGTCCTCAAACCAGGCGAAGCCCGCTTCGTACAGCATCTCGCCGCGCAAGACGGAAGACGGAGAAAGCGCCAACGCCTTGTCAAACATCGTGGCCGCGTCCCGCCAGGAACCCAGGCGCCCCAGAGCCTGCCCGAATTTCAGCGCCACATAGTCTTTCAGGAGTGGAAAGTCCACGCGTGCCGCGCGCAAAGCGTCAAGAGCCTGGGCCGGATCATGGTCAAGCAACGCCCATCCCGTTCGGAGCCCGGCACGCCTGGCCCACAGGGTTCCCGGATACGCCTCCCGCACGCGGCGAAACTGTGCGACCTGCGCCAACACGTCATCAGGATGCGCGTCGGCAAAAGACACGGCATTCCGAAAACAGGCTTCCGCCGATTCGCAGACCGTGGCAGGACTCCTGGAATCAGGAGCGTCGGCAGGGCCGGCCCACGCCGGGGCACCCGCCAGGAAAAGAACACCGAGGAGACGGCTTGTGCGAAGGAGTGAGCGAGACAGCATGATGGCAAAGGAAAGAGTGGGGTGAGTGACGGGAATTGAACCCGCGACCTCCGGATCCACAATCCGGCGCTCTAACCAACTGAGCTACACCCACCACTCACTCGTCACAACGACCGGTTTCAAGTGGAGAGAAAATCATATACTAAAAAGACCCGCGCGACGCAAGACAGCAACACCCCGTGCTCCATCGCTCCAGTCCCGCCGCAACCCCGCCAGCGCTATCTGGCCACACGCCGGTCAAAGGCTTCCTGCATTTCACCGACGATGTCCTGCGCCGCCGCGCGAGGGTCCGGGGCATCACGAATCGGCCGGCCCACCACCACATAATCCGCGCCCGCCTGAATGGCCTGGCGCGGCGTGACGGCGCGCGCATGATCATCAACGCCCTGACCGGCCGGTCGCACGCCGGGCGTCACAATCAGCAACGGGGCGTCAATAGCCGCACGAATGGCCACAGGCTCCTTCCCGGACGCGATGACGCCGTCGCATCCGACATCGGCGGCCACACGCGCACGCGCCACCACCAGCGCGTCCACATTTCCATCCCCCTCCCCCGATTCCAGCAGATCCGCACGATCAACGTTCGTCAACACCGTCACCGCCAGAATGCGCAACGCCGGATTGCCGGCCCGACCTTGCACGGCGGCGGCCAGCGCCTTTCGCTGCGCATGCACGGTGAGGAAGGACACGCCCATCTCCGCCACCCGCGCGGTGGTTCGCTGCACCGTCTCCGCAATATCCAGCAATTTCAAATCAAGAAACACGGGTTTGCCGAATTGCCGCACCATCCGAATCACCGCAGGCCCTTCGCTCGCAAACAGTTCCAGCCCGACCTTGATCACCCCAACCGACTCATGGACAACATCCAGCACCGCCTCCGCCGCCTGGGCCGTGGGAACATCCAGGGCAAACATCAGCCGCTCTTTGGCGCGAATCCCCGCATCCCGTGTGTGACCGTGCCCGTGCCCGGCCATGTCCGTCTCTTGTCCGTTGACCATTTGACCAGCGAGAAGGAGTTATGCTAAAAATTCGGGCTTGCGCATCCCAACAGCCTGAAAGGAACCCCATGCCCGTTGTTCATAAGTCAACCATCAAACGTGCCCGCCAGTCGGAAAAGCGCCATGCGCGCAATCACGCCATCCTGCATCGTACCAGCACCGTTGTCAAAAAATTTCGGGCCGCCCTCCAGCCCTCCGACGCAACACCGGATGGACAATCGGCGGACACCCTGCTCAAGGAAGCCGTCTCCACACTGCACAAAGCGGTGACAAAAGGCGCCATCCATCGCAATACCGCTTCCCGACGCATCGCGCAACTCACCACCGCCTTCAACGCCTTCAAAGCCCGCTGATCGTCTTTGACGTTGTGTGTGGCGCTCCGCTCCCTGAACGCCCCGCCGGCGTCACGGGCTTGCGCGTCCTGTCAGACGCGGACTCCGCCAATCGGCACAAACCAAAAATCAACGCGTGCATGATGCGGCGCGGCGAATTGGCGGCACCACCTTTCAGCGCACGATCCGTTTCCGCAAACGCCGCAAATATCTGTGGAAAATGCGCCAGGGGCATGCGCCGGACCACACCGAAAAACTCGCTGTGCCCGCGAGGGTGAATCCCCAGGGATTTCGCCACCACCGCTTCGCCGACGCTGCGATGCAGCCCGTCTTTCGCCTTCCACAAACGCCGGTACTGCCACAGCAGAGCGCCAAGTATCTGCAGGGGCGGATCGCCCGCCTCCAGGTTTTTCTCCAGAATAAGGAGGGCGTCGGCATCGTGACCCTGCGCAATGGCTCCCGACAGATCAAAGACCGACGCGCCGGGTTCTTTCCCCTGGACCGCCACGACGTCATGCGCCTTGACCGTGGCGCCCCCGGACACATAGAGCGCCAGCTTCTCCAGTTCCCGCCGCACCCGGTACAACCCTTCGCCGCCGATGTCTTTCAGCAACCCTTCGGCGTCGGCATCAAGCCGCAGACCCAGGCGAGAGGCTTCCTGGCGAATCCACCCGGGTCGCTGATTGTCATACAACGGCGCGCAGTCCACCACCACGGCCTGCCTGACGCACGCCTGAACCCATTTCATCCGACCATCCAGTTTGCCCGCCGAGACGATCAGCGTGGTGGAATCGGACGGCGCGGCAAAATAGGACAGGAGCGCTTCCCCATCCCGTGCGGGCAGTTTATCCGCCCATTTCAGCAGCATCACGCGATGGCCCGAAAAAAACGGGACTTCCCGGGCATGCAACACAATGTCCTGTGCGGACGTGTCGTCGCCATAGAGCACCTCAAAGGAAAACACGTCGTCGTCGGCCACGCTGGCGGCAGCCCGGCCCTCACCCGGCTCCGAGGCCGTTGAACGCGGCGTGCCGTGGCGGCGAATCATGTCAATGGCTTGATCGCGCAGGCAGGCTTCTTCTCCAAGCACCGCATACAACAACCCGCGCCCGTCGCGCGCCAACACCTTCCCGAGTTCGGGAAGGCTGATACCGTCATGGCCGGAACGACGTCCGCTCACACGTCACCTCAACAATCCCGGCAAGCGTTCCAACGGCATATCCAGTGCGGAAGGCGGGAAGGAGGCCGGCGAGACGGCTGACGACGAGGGCGGCACGGATGAGAAGCGGCCCTGTCTCCACGCATCCCGGAATGACACGGCCAGGGCGGCGGCGGCATCCTGGCCCGCCTGCTCCAGCGCCCGGTCCTGCAGCGCCTGATTGAACTGAATTTCATCCTGGCGGGTGTCGGCGTCGGCCGCGCGATTCACAAAAAAATCTCCGGTGCCGGTGACGGTTCCCGTCCATGCCACGCCGCTCGTTTGCCGATGCGTCACCGTGGCGCTCACCGCCACATCCACGTGTTGTTCCCGCGTTTCGCCGACCGAAAACGCCAGTGCCGACACCGCCGCCGAGACGATCTCGCCCGTCATCACATAATCAGCACGCGCGGCATCCGTCACAACGCGCACATCGCTCCCGATGGTAAATTCCTGACGCAGGTAGCGGGTATAGGCGTCTTCCAGATGACGATGAAACGTGCGGTTGTGAAAATTTTGAATGGCCAGCCGCACCACAGGGCCTTCGTCATCCATCATCGCCGCTCCGCTCCCAATGCGCGGGCCGGGACCCTCCACGGCAAACTGGTAGCCGCATCCCTGGAGGAGCAGGCCCGACAGCGCCACCATCACCACGACTGTGCCCCCTTCACGCATCATAGTCATATCCCCGCTCCTTTCCGCGTTTCAGACCACAAAGTTGACCAGTTTTTTTTCCACATAAATCACCTTGCGAGGCGTGGCCCCTTTCAACCCTTCCCGCACCCTGTCATCGTTCCGCGCACGTTCGAGAATATCGTCCTTGTGCGCATCGGCCGGCACCTGAATCCGGCTTCGCAACTTTCCGTTGATCTGCAGAGGAATCGTCAAGGCCTCCTGTGCCGCCAGGGCGGGATCAAACGCCGGCCAGGCCTGATGCGCCAGGCTCGTCGCATGGCCCAGCCTTTCCCACAACTCCTCCGCCAGGTGCGGGGCAAACGGCGACAGCACCAGGACAAAGGCCTCGGCCGACGCGCGCGGCAAAGGCCCGTCTTTGGTGATATCCCTCGCAAAAACCATCAATTTCGCAATAGCCGTATTCAACCGCATCGCCTCAAGGTCCTGCGTCACCCCCTGAACGGTTCGGGCCGTGAGTCGCGCCTGATTCGGCGTGCCCTGCCCGTCCACGACAGGCACACCCGGGCCGGCCTGGCCCTCCTCGCCGCACACGAGACGAAAGGCCCGCTGCAAAAACCGCGCCACGCCGGGGATGGAGTCGGAAGACCAGGGAGCGCCTTTTTCCAGCGGCCCCATGAACATTTCATACAGCCGCAGCGCATCGGTGCCGTACTCGGCAATCATCTCATCCGGATTCACCACGTTGCCCCGACTCTTCGACATTTTCTCCGTGACTTCTTCCAGCACAAGCCCGTCAATCGTCGGATGCAGCGGCCTGTCCGCCTCCGACCACCGCACGTCGTGTGACGCCACCCATCGCGCTTTCAATTCCTCCCCCGTCCCGTTGTGCAGCGGGGTGTCATGGTCAAAACGCACCGCCGAGGCCGGATAGGCCCGCACCGCGCACGAGGGATCATCCGAAAGATTCGTATCAAAGTAGCGATAGCTGTGCCCAAGAATCATGCCCGGGTTCAGCAATTTCCGAAACGGCTCGGGCGTATGCACCAACCCAAGGTCATACACCACCTTATGCCAAAACCGCGCATAGAGCAGATGCAGCACGGCATGTTCGGCCCCGCCCACGTACAAATCAACCGGCATCCAATAGCGTTCCGCTTCCCGGGACCATGGCTCCCGATCATTGTGGGGATCGCAAAACCGAAGGTAGTACCAGCAACTTCCGGCCCACTGGGGCATGGTGTTGGTATCACGCAAAGCCTTGCGCCGGGTCGCGGGGTCGGTGACTTCAACCCACTCGCGCACACGGGCCAGGGGCGGCTCAAACTCCCCGCTCGGTCGAAAGTCCTCCAACTCGGGAAGCAGAACCGGCAAGTCCGATTCCGGCACCAGCCGGGTCGTGCCGTCTTCAAGATGCAGCACGGGAAACGGCTCCCCCCAATACCGCTGCCGGCTGAAAAGCCAGTCGCGTAATTTATAATGCACGGTCTTCCCGCCCTTCCCGTGTTCCGCCAGCCAGTCGCTCATGCGTTGCGCGGCATCGGGAGTGGCCAGGCCGTTCAAAAAATCGGAATTCACGTTGATGCCCTCTCCGACAAACGCGGCAGAGGCCGGATCGCCGCCGGAGACGACCTCAACAACCGGCAAATCAAACCGTTTCGCAAAGGCATGGTCCCGCGTGTCATGCGCCGGCACCGCCATAATCGCGCCGGTGCCGTAGGTCGACAACACGTAGTCCGCAATCCAGACCGGAAGCGGCCGCTCCGTGACCGGATGCACGGCAAATGCCCCGGTGAACACCCCGGTCTTCTCACCCAGTTCGGCAACGCGCGCCCGTTCACTCCGACGCGACACGTCTTCAATGTAGGCATCCACGGCCGCACGCTGCGCGGGTGTCGTGATTGCGCCCACGGCCGCGTGTTCCGGAGCCAGCACCATATACGTCGCGCCGAACAGCGTGTCCGGACGGGTGGTAAACACTTCAATCGTCTTCGTCGTTTCACCCGGATCGGTCTCATACTCCACGACCTCGAAAAAAATTCTGGCGCCTTCCGAGCGGCCCACCCACTCCCGCTGCATCCGCTTAATGGATTCGGGCCAGTCCACCAACGCCAGGTCGTCAATCAACCGTTCCGCATAAGCCGTGATCCGCAGCATCCACTGCCGCAGGGGAACCCGCACCACCGGATGCCCCCCGCGCTCGCTCTTCCCGTCAATCACTTCTTCGTTGGCCAGCACCGTGCCCAGGGCCGGGCACCAGTTCACCGGCACTTCCGCCAAATAAGCCAGCCCCTTTTCATAGAGCTTGCAAAAAATCCACTGCGTCCACCGCACGTAGGCGGGGTCAGTCGTGTCAATTTCCCGCGCCCAGTCGTAATCCATGCCCAGGGCCTGGAATTGACGTTTGAAGTTCTGAATATTCCGCCTGGTGGTTTCGCGCGGATGGGTGCCGGTTTCAATCGCGTATTGTTCCGCCGGCAGGCCAAAGGCGTCCCAGCCCATCGGATGCAGGACGTTCAACCCGCACATCCGTTTATAGCGAGCGATAATATCGGTGGCGATATAGCCCTTGGGATGGCCCACGTGGAGTCCCGCTCCGGACGGATACGGGAACATATCAAGGACGTAAAACTTGGGTGTGGCCGGGTCTATCCTGGAACGAAACGGCTGATGCTCGCGCCAGTAAGCCTGCCATTTTTTTTCAATGGCCTGGGGATCGTAGAATCTGGACATGAGTCGGATTGACGCCGGTTGGATACTGCTCCTTCGGGATACACGGGCATGACACACGCCACGAACCGAAAATCTATCACAGCACCCCCCACGCGACAAGACAGGCCATGAGACGATCCGGCACGGGCGGCGAACGCTCTCCGGCAGCGGCGGATTCGCCAGATTGCGCCCGGGCGGCGGAGAGAATGACCATGCGGCGATTTCCTGCTGGAAAACCCCGCGAGGTTTGTGTACATTCAGGCCCGGACACGGGTAGTCCGCAGCGCCTTGCATGGGCTGAATCTCCTGCCCGTGCCATGCGCCCTTGTCCATGAGTCGGCGCCACGTCCGCTCGTATCTGTCGCCACACACAACACGAAAAGGAACCACGCATGAAACTGCACTGGAAAATTTTAATCGCCATCATTGTTGCGCTGGCGGCGGGCCAGATGACGCCGGTGGAGAGCGACCTGTTCAAAGCCTATGACTTTTTCGGCACGCTGTTTCTGAACGCGTTGAAAATGATCATCGTGCCGTTGATCGTCTCCTCCATTATTTCCAGCATGGCCGGACTGGGCGAAAGCGACAATCTCGGACGGCTCGGAGGCAAAACCCTGCTCTATTATACGTGCAGCAGTTTACTGGCCATTCTGATCGGCCTGGCCGTCGTCAACATCACGACGCCCGGCATCAGTAACGGTCAACCCGCCGGCGCACAACTGAATTTGGTAGCTGACAAAGCCGACACGGAACAAGCGCTGGCCAACGTTGAAGGCCGCAGCAGCCGCGACGTGCTTGATGTGTTTCTGCGGATGGTGCCGAAGAATATTGTTTCCGCCGCGCACGACGGGCAAATGCTGGGCCTGATTTTCTTCAGCATCCTGTTCGGCGTGTTTATGACGCGCATCAGCGGTCAATACCAGACCACCCTGCAACATTTCTGGCGAGGCGTGTCCGACACCATGGTCGCCATGACCATGTTCATTATGCAATTCGCGCCCATCGGCGTGTTTTGCCTGATTGCGAAAACCGTCAGCGCCACCGGCTTCGGCGCGTTCAAACCGGTGCTGGGATTTTTTCTGACGGTGGTGGTGGCCCTCGCCCTGCATACGTTCGTCGCCCTGCCGCTGGCGCTGGCCGTGCTGGGCCGCATCAAACCCGCCCTGCATTTCAAAGCCATGTTCCCCGCCCTGCTGACCGCGTTTTCCACCGCCTCCTCGTCCGCCACCCTGCCGTTGACCATGGAATGCGTGGAAGAACGCGCAGGCGTGTCGCGCAAAACCTCCAGCTTTGTGCTGCCGCTGGGCGCCACCGTGAATATGGACGGGACCGCTCTGTATGAATGTGTGGCGGCCATGTTCATCGCCCAGGCCTACGGGCTGGATTTAAGCCTGGCCACCCAGTTCACCATCGTGCTGGTGGCCCTGCTGACCTCCATCGGCGTGGCCGGCATTCCCGCCGCCAGCCTGGTGGCCATTGTCGTCATTCTCGCCGCCGTGGGCTTGCCGCCGGAAGGCATCGGCATCCTCCTGATCACCGACCGCATCCTTGACATGATGCGCACCGCCGTCAACGTGTTCAGCGACACCTGCGCCACGGTCATCATCGCCAAATCAGAGGGGGAAACAGAGGTGCTGAAAGGGTGACGGGGGGAGGCATCCCGGCAGGGACGAGCATCACGGAGATCGGCAATCGGCGCGTCCCGGGCAAGACCCGATCCGTGAACGGATCGGCAACCGCAGACTGTTCCGCGCCGCCCGGCCGCTTATCCGTCGTGGCTTTTCATGCGCTCGACTTTCCTGTAGCCGATGGCGACCAGGATAATGAACGCAATCAACAGCGAGACAAAACGCCAGACGTGACTCAATTCCGACCAGTACCCTAAATACCCGACGCAGAGACTGATAATCCCGCCGAACATCAGCCCGGTGCCGACCGTCTGCACGGGCAGAAACACGCCAATCACAATGGCAAGCACACCGACGGGCACCGCCGTAAAGAACAGGTGTTGCGAAAAGCGCCGGATGTCTTCCCGCATCTTCGCATCCCGTGTGCTTCGTTCAGCTTCCATCCGCTCCTGCTCATCGGGAGTCGCGCGCGCGTGCCGCTCCTGATAATTATCCATCATGTAATTTTCCCACTGCGGCGGCGGGCTGACGGAACTCAACCCGTAATACATCAGCATCGGCAGCACCATCGCAATCGCAAACCCCAACGCGAATTTTTTGTCTAACATGGGAATGTCCTCATTGGTGAAACATTCGTGAAGCCATGGCCGGGAGCATAACCGCCGGATTTTCGGCGGGCAAGGGGAAAGTTCTTTTAATCCACGACTCCTGCGCTTTGAGCGATCTCCATAAATTCATTTTTTAGATTATTAAACCGCGCGTGTGCGACAGGATCAGTTGTGTTTGTTTTTAAATACGCTTCTAAATACTGAATTTCTAATTGTTTCAATCTTAATAGTAGAGCGGCAAGGGTGTTATTGAATCCAATATTGCTTATTTCCCAGTTTCTATTAATAAATGGATTTTCCCAGCACTTTACTTCTTCTATTTTATTGGTGCTGTACCCCAAGTCTTTTAGGAATTTTAGAAGATCGTTCATCAATAATTTATCTGATTCGTCAAAATAGCTTTTAATATCATTAATATCTGCGACGAGAGAGCGGACCTCTTTCATAACACCAGAAAATGTTTCTTTAGCTTTAATTGGAATAGCTTGACTAGGAAATATATGCTTTATTGTATTTAATATTTCAATATTTGACCAATACTCATCCATTTCAAGTGCTAATTTGCATAGAAGCTCCTCTTGAATTTTATAGCTGTTTATTTTGAAATTAGATTCATGCTCTAGTTTAATTTCTCTTAGTTTTTCAACCGTATAGACATCAACTTCATCTGTTTCAACATGGTGCGGGTGACACATTAATAACAGATTGTCGTAGGCGCTTCTATCATCATCTGTTTGATTTGAGTTATATCTTTCTCCTCCCGGATTAGCTGCCTCGATGTGACAAACAAGCCCTATGAACTGATTTCGATCGTTCACTAATAGCTGTGAGCATTGCGGGAAAGCACATTGGTTTCCTGATCTTGCGAATAGTGCTCTTATGACATGTATTGTCAGATGTTTGCGCGGCATAAATTAAGAACGCCTAATTAAATGATTTATGATGTTTTAAGTATGCCATAGAACGAAACTTCAATGCACTTGGATAATTCGAATAGTTGCTATGAAATAACAAAAGCTGTATCGATTTCCTGCATCAGGCGGTCGGTTTCGGTCAGGGCGACGATGATTTTCTGGTAGTGGGTGATGTCGTTGTGGCTGAGGGTACGGCCTTTGCGGTCTTTTAGCCATTTTTGAGCGGGTTGGTAGCCGCCGATGTGGAAATTCCAGGCGGTTTCGGGGACGTCGGTGAAGTATTGGGTTTGGTTGATATGGACTTTGCCGAGGCGGTTTTTGGTGTCGGTGATTTTGTATTCCGGTTTGGTGATTGTGTTGTCGCCGGTTTGCGGGTAGCCGGTGATCAGGGTGTTCAGTGTCGGGCTTTCGAGCAGGTGCAGGGTGCGCAATTCGCCACCGAGGGAAACTAGTTTGCGGAATTGGTTTTTGTCGGCGGGATAGGGTACGCGGGGGAAGTCTGTTTTCAGAAATTCGTTGTAGCGTTTTCGGTAGGCGGGGGAGTGTAGTACGGCGTAGATGTAATCGAGAAGGTCTATGGGGGCGAAGGTGTTGTTGTCGTCTTCTTTTTCAGGGGTGAAGTGTAAGTCGAGTCTGTCGACGATGGTTTTTACGATGTCTTTGTCTAAGTTGGGCTCTCGTGCCTGTTTGTTGTCAAGGCTTTGTTGTTTGGTGTCGGGATAGAGATAAAGCGGAAGTATGTAACTGATGTCGTAGAGAGTAGCACTTTTGTGTGCCGCTATATGTTTGATACATAGCACCGAAAAAGTATCCTTTGTGATTCGCGAAGTGACTAAACCCACATTCTCGCCCGCAAGAAAATGCCGCATGATCTTTCCACGAGGCCTGCAATGAAACCCTTTTGAGTTTCCGGTGTAGTAGGTGTATTGAGTATCAAACGGGCGATAGTGTATCGGTACAGGCTTATCGTTGTTGTTGCCAAACGCATTCTTTTCCAAGTCCTGTCTTGCCAGATTGGTTTTCCATTCTTTGACATCCTTACCGAGCGAATATTTTTCACGGGCTGTTTCATCGTCCATTGCTCGAAACCTGGCGATAGCGGTCTTCAACTCCTGCGGCGTGTGATAAATCGTGAAACTGTCGCGTGCGGTAACAATACCGACCGAATTTGCCGGCAGCAGATCATTGACGGAAAAACCCGTTTCATACTCTTTCTGCAACCCATAATTTTTCGCCACAAAAAAGTATTGCGGCGCCTGCGGTTTCAATTCCTTGAAGCGGGCTTGTTCAAGATTGTTATCCCATAAAAACTGATACTTGCTTTCCCGAAGGCCATAAAGGTCACGGTGAAACACGCGAGCCGGCGCACCGTCATTTTTCTTGCCGGTCTTGACGAACAGGTTGATGGAGACGCCTTGCTGGATATCAAACACGTTCTTGTCCGTCGAGCCGTCCGGTGCGGTTTCTTTTTTCTTGCTGTTGCCGTGCAGGTCAATAATGTAAATCTTGTCGAAACTTTGCAGCAGACTCCACCGCATCCCGCGGAAAGTCGGGTTGTCCAGCCAACTATGGTTGTTGATATAGGCGAGTACGCCTTCGCCGGTGCGGTCAATGTAGTGTTGCCCGTAGCGGATGAATTTTACATAGTCATCGTTGAGCCACTTGGCGTTTTTTTCCTGTAATTTTCCGCCACCCGGCTCCTGCTTGTAGTCCTGCATCAGCTTGGCCATCCATGCGCCCTTGTTCGCCGACTCGCCACTGTACGGCGGATTACCAATCACCACCATCACCGGCGTATCGCGTTTGATGAAGTTGGCCTCTTTCGCTTCAGTGGAAAGCCACTCGGCGAACAACGTGCTGGTGTCGGGGTGGTGCGCTTCCAGCGAGTTGGTCAGGAAGATGCGCAGGCGGTCGTTGCCGGATGGGCAGCCACTGTCGCGCAACACCATTTCCAGTTTGGTGTGCGCCATTGCGTAGGGGGCCATCAGCACCTCAAAGCCGTTGAGCCGGGGGATTAAATCTTTTTTCACGTAGTCGGGCCAGGCGCCTTGCTGTGCGCCGAAGTACTGCTCGCGGATGTACGTGACAATGGCGGCGAGGAACGTGCCGGTACCGGTGGCGGGGTCAAGAATCTGGACTTTGTGCACTGCCCTTCTGTCCTTTGGTGTTGCGCCTTTCTTGTGTTGGGCTTTGGACGGCGACGCGTCCACTTCAATGAAGATTTTGCCGGTGTCGGCCAGGCCGTCTTTCAGACCAAACTCGGTTTGCAGGATGTCATCCACCGCCCGCACGATGAAGTTCACGACCGGTTCGGGGGTGTAATAGACACCTCGACTCTTGCGCAACTTCGGATTGTATTCGCCGAGGAAGGTTTCGTAGAAGTGCAGGAACGGGTCGTTGCGCCAGGTTGATTTCCCGTAGTCCTTCATCAACTCGCCAACGTCGGCGGCGCGGAACACGTCGGCCAGATCGTCCACAATCCAGCGGATGCGCTCGTCAAGATCATACCCCGCAATGTGCTGGAAGAATTTGCGCAGGAAAGGATTGGTGACGGGAATCAATTCCGCCGCTTCTTTGCGTGAAAATGTGGCCGGTGTGGGGTCGTGCAATCGTGCGGCGAACATTCCATAGGCCACGGTTTGCGCGTAGATGTCGGCAAAAGCCTTGACCTCAATGTCATGTATCAGGTGTGCCCGAAACGCGGCGAGTTGGCTTTGCAGCGGACTGCCCGTTTCACGCACTTCGTCGGTCTCGTCGCTTTGTTCCCAAAGAGCCGTTCTGATCACGACGGCCAGCATCCGCGCCTTGTGCGCCATGCGTCTGGCGAGGTCGTTGGCGGTGGCGAGCGTCTGGCCTTCGTATCCGGCAACGCTGTTGAGCATGTCGGTGAAGGCGTCAAAGTTGTCCGGCTTCGGCTTGATACGGCCGCCGCGGATGTCGGCAATGTTGACCAAGGAGACCTGTTTGCCGTCACGGAACAGACGGAACTCCAGGTAATTGGTGAAGATCAGGTTGTCCAGGGATTCGCTGTAGCGTTGCAATTGTTCTTTGTGAACCTGGTCGTCCAGATGTTTGCCGATGTCCTTGGCTTCAATGTACCCAAGCGGGATCGTGCCGCGTGTCAGCACATAGTCGGGCGCGCCGCACTCAATTTGCTTCGGCTCGTTGGTGACCGTCACGCCTTTCAGAAAATGTTCCAGCAGGGTTTGCAGGGTGGGACGGTAGGTGTGCTCGGTGGCATTCCCGGCGCGGGACTGTTCATCAAGTTTCCTGATGTATGCCTGAATATCCATGGCCGCTTACGCCGACAGCAGGTTCATGAATCCGGTATTGATATAGTAATATTCGCGCCCGCGTTTGACACGTTCAAGCACTCCGAGATCAGTCATTTCGTTCAGGTACCGGGTCGCCGTGATTTTGGAACATTGCAGTTCCAACGCCACAATGCCGATTTTGCAATACGGCCATTTGAACAGCAGCGCCAGAAAACCTTCGCGCTCCGCGGCTTTGACCTTGCCCGTCCGCGCCGCACGAGACACGTCGTCAATCAACGCGCGCATCGCTTCAATCCTGGTGACCGTATCCCGCGAGGTGTGCGCCACGGCGTTCAGGATGTAGACAATCCACTGTTGCCAGTGTCCTTTTTCCGTCACGTCCCGCAGGTAGTGATAGTATTCATCACGATGTTCAATGAGAAACCGGCTAAGATACAGGACCGGATCGTTCAGCAATCGGCGGTGCATGAGGTAGAGAATGTTCAGCACACGCCCGGTTCTGCCGTTGCCGTCGGCGAATGGATGGATGGCTTCAAACTGATAGTGCATGACGGCCATCTTGATCAGCGGGTCCACCCCGTCTTCGTCATTGGCGATGAACTGCTCCAGGTTGGTGAGCAAACGATGCAGAGGTTGCGCACCAACAGGCGGGGTATAGGTGATGCGTCGTTCGGCCGCGTTGCCAATCCAGACGGTTTTGTCACGACGTACCCGCACTTCCGTGTCGAGGATACGCGAGCAAATTTGTTCAAACACGGTGACGGTCAACCTTGACTGCACGACCAGCGCGTTCACCCCTTCCCAGAGCGCTTCGCGATAGCGCAATACTTCCCTGGCATTCGCATCTGCGCCCAGGCCGTCGGATGCCAGGGCCTGATACAGCGCGTCGCTGGTCGTCACAATGTTTTCAATTTCGGAGCTGCTGCGCGCCTCCTGCAACGGGATGGCCTGAATCAGGATGTCCCTGTTCGGCAGCGTCTCCGCCAAGGCATTGACGCGGGCCAGTTCAGCCCTTGCCGCAATACAGGCTTTGAGTATTGCGGATGATTCAATCTCGGCCCGTGGCGGCAACTCCGGCAGACCGTTCCACGGTTTTCCAGGATCGTAGCTCGTCGTGGCGGGTGTCATGTCCTGCTCTGTGATCATCTGTCGCTGCTTGATAGATATACTTTTAAGCTATTTTTATATCTGTCCCAAAAAACAAGTATATATTGTTTGTGTATAATTATGTCTTTTTCCGTTTCATATATATACTTTTTTTATATTTTTATACTCATAGTGGCTGATGTGTATACTTTTTTTGTGTATAACGCCATGAACAAATATTCATAACATGTTGTTTTATATCATCATTGATGGTTTTATAAATTAAAATACTTATTCCCCCTTCCCGGCCTTCCCCCGCTTTGACTCCGGCACAATAAACGCCTCCCCCCGCAATTTACGATGATAGCTGATAGCAAACCGATGCGCCTCGTCGCGGATGCGCTGCAGGAGCCGGGTGCCGTGCGACATGGGGGGCAGGATGTGCGGAGCGCGCCGGCCGGGGGCATACACACGTTCGCCTTTGTCGCCTTTGGCTTTGGCAAGTCCAATCACGGGCAGGTGGCCGAGGCCCAACTCACCCAAGGCATCCATTGCCGCGCTTAATTGTCCGGGGCCGCCGTCAATCAGGATAAGGTCCGGCAACGGCAACGCCTTCTTGCGCGTGGACGCCAGGGTGCCGCCGTACCGGCGTGTGACGACTTCATGGATACTCGCAAAGTCATTCGCCCCTTCCACAGTCTTCACGCGAAACCGCCGGTAATCGGCTTTCTTCATCACACCATCTTCCCACGTCACCATGGAGGCCACAGACTGCGCGCCCATGGTATTGGAGATGTCAAACCCCTCCACCCGGCCCGGCGCCTTCGACAGCCCCAGGAGACTCCGCACGTCCTCGGCCTCCCGGTGTTCCACCGCACGCACGCGCACATGATCCACAAGAGACGCCTCGGCGTTTTCGTTGGCCAGTTGCAGCAGGTGAAATTTTGTGCCGCGTGCGGGAGCCAGAATCCGCACCCGCCGGCCTTTTTTGTGCGTGAGCCAGCGTTGCAGCAACGCCTGACCGGACAGCACCACGGGCACAAGCAGCTCCTTCGGCGGCATGGTGTCCCGATTGTAAAACTGCTCAATGGTGGATCGAATCAACTCCTCGTCGGCCCACTCCTGCGTGTCGGCCCAGAAAAAATCCTTGCGTCCGATCAACAGGCCGCCGCGCACAAACAACAATTGCACATCCGCCGCCCGGTCGCGTCTGGCCAGGCCGATGACGTCCTGATCCACCGGCCCGATTTGCGCCACGCGCTGTTTTTCCAGCGTCCGGGAGACGTTGGCCACGCGATCGCGCAGACGGGCCGCCTCTTCAAACGCTTCGCGGGCAGCGGCCGCGTCCATGTCCCTGCGCAACCCATCCAGCAATTCCCGGTCCCGCCCCTCCAGAAAACACCGCACCTGATTCACAATACGATGATAATCTTCCCGCGACTGATTACCGGTACAAGGCGCCATGCAGCGTTTGATTTCAAATTCCAGGCAGGCCCGGTCGGCCGTCCCGTCAATATCAATCGTGCACGTGGCCAGCGGAAACACTTTTTTGATGACTTTCAGCGTATCCCGCAGCGCGCCCGCCGGCACATACGGGCCAAAATACAACGCCCCGTCGTTTTTCACGCGGCGCACAATTGAAAGACGGGGAAACGATTCCTTCACCGGCAGGCGAAGATAGGGATACTGCTTGTCATCGCGCAGCACCACGTTGAACCGGGGACGATGGCGTTTCACCAGGTTGCTTTCCAGCAGGAGCGCTTCCAGTTCCGACCGGGCGATCATCGTTTCAACGTCATGCACCAGGGCAGTCATCGCGCGGGTTTTGGGACTGGGATCGCGTCCCTTCTGAAAATACGAGCGCACCCGGTCCGCCAGCACACGGGCTTTCCCGATGTAGAGAATGGCGCCGCTCTTGTCTTTCATCAGGTACACGCCGGGCTGATTGGGCAAATGCGCCAGCGTTGAGGCGAGGGAAGCGGGCTGGTGGGTGCTGACAGTCATCGGGGCAATCCGTTGCCGCAGGTCACGCGGTCGCCGTCATTGTACTGAACCCCGCAGGTTCCAACAATACAGCCGGAGGGTCGCCGCCCCTTGCCACGGCGAGGCCGGCCATCTTGCCTTCCCTGTTTCCCCGGCGTACACTCGCATCCGCCGCCCGTTGAACAGCATCGTCGCGGCGGCCTATGATTCCAAACAACACCCACCTCCGCCGCCTCCTGTTCCCCGCACTGCTTTGGGCGCCAGTCGCCTGTTGCGTGACGCTCATCCCCGCGCCCCCGGCCTTTGGCGAAGGATTCAGAATTATCGACCAGAGCGCGGCGGCCAGCGCGCAGGGCGGCGCGTTTGCCGCACAAGCCGACGACCCGTCAGCCGTGCATTTCAACCCGGCCGCCATGACGGATCTGCCGGGTGTGCAAATGACCGTCGGGTCGCTGCTCGTGAACGGGAACATTGATTTCATGTCCACGTCGGGAGAGACCGTTGAAGGCGATTTCGACGGGACGTTCGCCAATCCCCCGCCGAGCAGCGCCTTTGTGACCGCCCGGGTCCGCACAACCGGCATCGCGGCGCTGGATGCCGTGGCGGTGGGGCTGGGCGTGTACGCGCCCTTCGGCAACCTCATCAGCTACCCGCGTGATTCATCCATCGCCCCGGTGCTCACCCGCTCGGCGGCCCCGATTATCGACGTGACGCCGACGCTGGCATTCAGAGTGCATCCCGCGCTCGCACTGGGCGGCGGGTTGGATATTTATACATTCTCCGGACTCTTCGGCGAAGGGCACGTGGAAGTGCAGCAAACCGCCGGTGAAGACTTGGTGCGCATGGGACTGGCGGCGGCCCCCGACGACGACATTGAACTGCATGCCAGGGACACGGCGCTGGGGTATCACGCGAGTCTGCTGTGGACCCCGTTGCGCAACGATGACCACCAGCCGCTGATCAACGTCGCCGTGGTGTATCGAAGCCAGACCACGCTGCGCCTGAAAGGACGGTTGCTGAACAAGAGTCGCGGCACCGCGTTGGACGCCAGGGTCAACCTGCACTTGCCGCAGATCATCACCGTCGGCCTGGCCGTGTGGCCCATACGGGACGCCCGGCGCGAGTGGAAAGTGGAAGTGGATATGGATTATGCCGACTGGACCTCATTCAAAAATCTTGACGTGACCCTGGCGATTCCAGGCGTGCCGAATGTCACGCGTCCCAGCCCGCGCAACTGGCAAAACGCCTACGTCGTCATGGCCGGCACCGAATACAAATGGGTGGAACCGGAGTCGCTGCCGCATTGGGACGTGGCCGTGCGGGGCGGGTACGTGTTTGCCGACAGCCCGGTGCCGGCGCGGACATTCAAACCGGACGTGCCGGGAGCCAACTCGCATTCGTACTCCGTCGGCATCGGGATGCTCTGCCGGCGCGGCGGCGCGTTTCTGGGCCTGATTGCGTGCGGCACATCCAAACCCGGCGGTGTGGACATCAGCGCCATCGGTTTTGACGTGGCATGGAAGGGCATTTTCTACCAGTCACGCGGCATTTCGGACAATGACGACCCCCGCGTGAACGGCGTCTGGGACACCACCATTCACGTCGGCTCGCTGAATCTCCGCGTGAATTTCGACGTCCCCGGATTCTCCTGACAATCCGGTCTCCCCTCCCGCCGCTCCCCCGCTCCATGTATTCACGCGCTCCGTCATGATGTGCTATAGGTGGGGATGACAGGCGTCACGGCCACGCCGGCACGGCGCTGCGCAACACGGGTTTCAGACGCGGGAACATTCATGGACATCAACACCGAGACGCAACTGTGCGGAGTCCTCGGCCATCCGGTGCGGCATTCGCTGTCTCCGGCCATTCATAATGCCGCGTTTCAACACCTGGGGCTGAATTATGTGTACCTGGCCTTTCCCGTTGAAGACGTGGCCCAGGCCATTCGCGGGATACGCGCGTTAGGCAACGTCCGGGGATGCAGCGTCACCATTCCGCATAAGGTGTCGGCCATGGCGCACCTGGATACGATTGACCCCGCCGCGCAGCACATTGGCGCCATCAACACCATCGTCAAATCGGAACACACGCTGGCCGGCTGCAATACGGACGTCACCGGCGCGCTGCGGGCGCTGGAACAGGCCGGCGTCACACTCAACGAGCAACGGGTTGTCATGCTCGGTTCCGGCGGCGCCGCGCGGGCGGTGGCCTTCGGGCTGGCCCTGCACACCCCCATCGCCGCGCTCACGCTCCTGGCGATTGACGACGCGGAACGTCAACGCCTGGCCGGCGACCTTCGCGCACATGCCACGTGTGCCATAGACGATGACCCGCTCAATACAGACACCCTGCAATCGGCGCTGCCGCGCGCGCACGTCGTCATCCACTGCACGCCCGTCGGGATGGACCCCCGCCCCGACCACACCTGCATCCCCGCACCCCTGCTGCATCCGAACCTGACGGTCATGGATATCGTGTATAACCCACTGGACACGCGCCTGCTCAAAGACGCGCGGCAGGCCGGATGCCGGACGATTCGCGGCATGGAAATGTTTCTACATCAAGCCGCCGCGCAGTTTGAGTTGTGGACGGGCCACCCCGCGCCGCTCGCCGTCATGCGCCGGGTCGTGGAATCGCGGTTTGCATGAACCTGGCGCTCATCGGATACCGGGGAACCGGGAAAAGCACCGTCGCCAAACTGGTGGCGGCGCGCCTGGGGTGGCATGTAATCTCCACGGATGCGCGCATCATTGAACAGGCCGGGCGCACCATCCCGGACATTGTCGCGCAGGACGGCTGGGAGCATTTTCGCGATCTCGAAACGGCGGTCTGCGGCGAACTCAAAGCGCAAGACCGCCTGGTCATTGACGCCGGCGGCGGCATGATTCTGCGACCGGCCAACGTGGCCGCCATCAAGCCCCACAGCCTGGTCTTCTGGCTAACCGCCACGATTGAAACCATTACACAGCGAATCGCGGAAGACACCCAGCGCCCGTCACTCACCACCGGCAAAACCTTCGTTGAGGAAATCCGGGAAGTCCTGACCACCCGCACACCAAAATACCAGGCGGCGGCGGATTATATTGTTGCGACGGATGAGCGTTCGCCGGAGGACATTGCTGCTGAAATTGTGAGTATTTTCAACCAACATTCAGCGGCAAGCGCAAAGCGTTGATTATGAATATAATCGGAAAGGCCTTGACCTTAAAACGCTCAAAGGAATAAACGAATGCTCTAAACAAAAACAAGACCGATAACGTTCTTCCTGATATCATAGCCCACACAAGAGATAGCGGATGGTTCAAAAATGGTCGTGAAAATACAGAAAAATTTAAGAACCCGAGCCTCTAAATGTCGTTCCTCTTTGATGAGTTAAAACAATCCGCTCTTGCATGGCGCAAGAGCGGATATGACTGTGCCGACTCCCCTCTTATAGGCGAAATTCTTGCCTTCCAGAGGGAATCGCCGGAAGACAGCCTCACCCTCAAGTTTCTGCGCGAGCCGCAGTTTACCGCCCTTGAAACGTACTGGTTTGTCCGCCTGAAATTGGGCACGCCGCATATCATCGACATCTACAAGCATTACTATGCGGATGATAAAAGAGCCTTGTTTGATGCTCTGGGCGTTCCCATTTCACGAGACGCTCTGGAGTTTGCGGAAATAGACCAGATTATCAAGAAAGTCAAAAATGATTTGGATTGGGTGAGCAGTAATAGAATTCAGGCATTGCATGAAGCCATCATGCTGGAATATCCGAGTTATATCCTCGCCTTGGCGATGGGGGCCGGAAAAACCGTGCTGATTGGCGCGATTATCGCAACAGAGTTTGCCATGTCCTTACGTTATCCGAAGGGTAATTTTATGAAAAACGCGCTGGTCTTTGCGCCCGGCACAACCCCCATTGAATCCTTGCGCGAATTATCAGAAATGCCGTTTGAGAAGATTTTGCCCCCGGACATGAATCGTGATTTTCTTGCAAACCTGAAAATCGAGTTTCCAAACGCCGACAAAGATATACAAGCGCAAAGAGGCAGCAGTTATAACCTGATCGTGACAAATACCGAAAAGATCAGTCTGCGGGCCAACAGGAGAAACAATCAGCAGCAAGATGCTTTTGAGCGAGCGGAACTGCAAGCAAACCTGCGGCTGCAAACGATCGCAAGCCTGCCGGATCTCGGAGTGTTTTCGGATGAGGCGCATCACTTATACGGAGGAAATACCTTTAAAAAGTTGAAGCGGGTTAGGGAAACAATAAACTACATACACACGGCAACGCCGATAGTAGCGGTAATCAACACAACCGGAACACCCTACTACAAGAAACAAACCTTAAAAGAAGTGATTGCCTGGTACGGCCTTGGAGAAGGCATCAAAGACAACATTCTGAAAGACCTCAATAACGGGATTCATCAATACAACATCGGAGAGCAATCGGAGCGGGAAGTGTTTGACGACATTATCCGGGAATTTTTTCAAACATATGGCAATGTGTCGCTCCCCGATGGGGCCAGGGCGAAGATTGCCTTCTATTTCAGGACGCAGGAACATCTGGACAATTCCCGTAAGTTGATTGAGCAGGCGATGACAAGAGCAGGGGAAAATAACTCTCAAATACTGGTCAATACGCAGACCTCAAATTCTACGGAAGTTGACGAATTCAAACGGCTCAACAATCCCGCCAATATCAAAAGAGTGATTCTGCTTATCGGCAAAGGCGTGGAAGGTTGGAACTGCCCAAGTCTGTTTGCCTGCGCGCTGATCAAAGAACAAACGACCAGCAACAACTATATCCTACAGGCGGCAACCCGCTGTTTGCGGCAGGTGCCGGGCAACCCGCACTCGGCAAAAATATTTCTTGATTACGGCAACGCAAGGATTCTGGACAAGGAACTGCAAGATAACTTTGGCACCGATCTCGACCGGCTTAGCGCAAGTGAAAAGGATAAAAAAACTGTAATCCTGCGCATCCTGAAAACGGAACTCCCAAAACTGGAAATTACCCGCACGGTAAAGCGGGCTGTCCGGGCCAAAGCGACTAACGGAAAAATCACACTGAAGAGACCGAGACCGCAAGAAGCTCCCGGAATACTGCGCACCATTTTGACGCCAGACTTTGGCGGACCGAGAGAAATCCTGATGCCGACGGGCGACACCAGGGAACTACCATCGGAAAGCGAAACAACTGATTGCCATACAGCCGCCTGGAAAATCGCTTCAAGATACCATGTGCCAACAATGACGGTTTTGAGTCAACTCAACAAATTATATCCTGAAGGGAAGATAACCAACAGCCATCTCTACGGGTTGTTTCGACAGGTTGAAAAGTCGCAGGAAAACTACAAAACAATCGAGGAAACAGTCAAAGAAGTAATGGCGTTGATTCGGGTTCAGGATGAAAACGGGGAAAATATTTTTGAGAAAGACGAGGACGGTGTTTATTTCCACCGATTGCGCTTGCTTAAGAGGACGCATGACCGGATGAAAGAGCACGGGCTACTTGCTGAAAGCAAAGATTACGAAGACAAACACAGCGTGAGCTTTCACTATGCCCCTTACAATTTTGACAGTGAACCGGAACGTTCCCTGTTCAAGCAAGCTTTATTTCTGCTCAATGCAAACCCCGATGATATTGAAGCGTTTCTATTTATGGGCGGGCTGACTGACCCGAAGAAAACTGATTTTCATTTTGAGTATTTGGGAGAAGACAAGCGGTATCATCCCTATTTTCCTGATTTTGTCATTGTTAAAAGGACGGGGGAATTTTACATCGTCGAGGTCAAAGAAGAAAAGGAACGTGGCGACAAAATCGTGGAAGCAAAAAGAAAGGCAGTGGAGAGTCTCCAAAATTTGCAGCCGGATAAATTCAGATATAACATTCTTTATGCCTCCACAACCACAATAAGCCACGACAAGTTCAAACCGATTAAGGATTGGGTGAATTCATAAAATGCCAGAACAAAAAAAATGTTTCATTATTCAGCCTCTCACTGATCCATATAAGAAGCAGTGTGATGCAACCTACAAACCAGCCATAAAAAGAGCGGGCCTGGAACCTTACCGTGTGGATGAGCATTACACACAAAAACTAAAGATAGAGGCAATCAAAGAAGAAATTGAAAAATCTGCTGTGTGCCTGGCCGAAATAACCGAAAATAATCCGAATGTTTGGTATGAACTGGGATTTGCCGATGGTCATGATATACCGGTTGTGCTGATATGTAACGAAACAAAACGATCAGTGTTACCGTTTGATTTGAACCAGAGGGACACTTATTTTTACAAAACCGACGGACAGGGCGATTGGGAAAATTTACAAAAACAAATTACAGAGAGACTCAAAAGTGCTATCCGTCTGGAAGCGACAGGAAACACAGGAGACTCCCCCATAAGTCCCGTCATTTCCCATGAAAGGGAGTTTGGAAGAGCTGCATTGTTTGCTCTCAGTGTTTTTTATTATGATTCCGCGGACGATGGTTTTTCGAGAGAGTTGTCACAACTGCGGATAGAAATGCGCCAGAGTGGTTTTGATGATAGGGATATAACCGATGCATTGACTCATCTTCAAGCAGAGGAAATGATAAAGCGCAATACTGCCCTTATTGTTTCCAGAGGAGGGGTTTGGCATTCCCTTACCAACAAAGGGATGAACTGGTGCTTCCAGAATAAAGAATTAGTGCGCAAAGCCAAAGTGAGAGAATGAATAAGAAACCACTCAAAATCACTCCAACCAAAGGTCGCCCCATGCTTCATTGGGTTGGCAAGAAGCCGTTGGATATGGTGCGGCATTTTCCAGCGCAGTTATGTGAGACGGTTGGTGTTGAGAACCCACCCACTGAACCGTCCTATAAGGACTTTTTGAAAAGCGGTTACAACCTGCTGTTCCACGGCGACAACAAGGAGATTCTATCTTCACTTTTGATTGCCGGGTTTCGAGGAAAAATTGACCTGATTTACATTGACCCGCCGTTTGCTTCGGGAGCGGATTATGTGCGCAAGGTGAAATTGCGTGGCGTGGGGAATGGTAATGGCAACGATTCCACAAATGGAAATGGCGATAAAGTTGCTGGCGAGGGGCACTCTTTCATTGAGCAGGTGCAGTATGAAGACATCTGGGCAAATGATAATTATCTACAATTCATGTATGAGCGGCTGATTTTGATGCGAGAGTTATTGAGCGACAAGGGAAGTATTTATCTGCATTGTGATTGGCACAAAAGCCATCATTTGCGATTTTTGTTGGATGAAGTTTTTGGAGTGGAGAATTTTCGAAATGAAATGATTTGGAATTATGGTGGACGTGGAGCAAAAGCAAAATCTGGACAATTTCCAAGAAATCATGATGCTATTTTGTGGTACACAAAAGGAAGTTCTTTGATGTATCAACAAATATATAAAACAGATACGATCCCAATTTCTGAAGCCAAAAACCACGGGCTTCAACAAGATGAAAAGGGGAGATGGTTCCATCATTCGCCGCGTGGCGATTATACGAATGACAGCATTCGAAAATTGGATAAAGAAGAAAGGATATACCAAAGCAGCAGTGGCACAATTCGGATAAAATATTTCCATACGTCAGATAAGAAATTTGTATTCGTTAAAAAAATAATCGGTGATGTATGGGATGACATTCCAGACGCTATGCATCTTCCGCAAAGCGAACGATTAAGCTATCCCACACAAAAACCTGAAGTTCTTTTAGATCGCATCATCAAAGCCTCAAGCAACGAAAACTCTATCGTTCTGGATTGTTTCTGCGGCAGTGGTACAACCGCCGCCACCGCCGAGAAACTTGGTCGGCGTTGGATTATGGCTGATTTGAACAAGGGTGCTATCCAAACTACGATCAAAAGATTACAAAGCGTTATCAAAGAAAAGAACGGCGACCTTGTGGAGAAAAACGGGCATGGACTTATTCATTATCGTGTGAACGACTATGACCATGCCAAACAGGATGAACTCAAGCGGGTCATTATTTCCAAATACGGCATTGAAACAAACCGCAAGGATTTATTTTTTGACGGCACGATCGGCGGACAGTTGGCGAAGATTATTGACTTAAACAGACCGTTGACCCGGCTGGACATACAAATTATCAAAGATGAAATTCAGAAGAACCGCCCGGATGAGACACGCGACATCACAGTTTTTTGCAATGGCTCGGAATTGGAAATTATCACCGAACTCGCCAAAGAGAAAAATCCAATCAATAAAATTACCATCCGCGATATTCAACAGGACGGAATGATTACCAACCAACCCGCCGAGGCGGAAATCAAAATTGCCAAGTCAGGGAAAAAAGTCAAAATAGAAATTTCCAATTACATCAGCCCGTCTATCCTTGCGCGAATGGAGATTGACCGCACCTTGTTTAACGAACAGATTGACGATTTTCGGGCACAGATTGACTGCGTGTTGATTGACACCGATTACAACGGCGAGAGTTTTAACATCGTGGAAAGCGATTTGCCGGAAAAGAAAGCGGATTTTATCAAAGGGAAATACGAGATACCCCTGCCCCGCCCCGGCGCGACCGTGGCGGTGAAAATTGTGGATATGCTGGGCGAGGAAGTTTTGCAGATAAAGTAATCCTCACCACAGGGCAGAGGACTCATGAACACCGGTTCCCCTGAACAGTCGCCTTCTTTCAACCTCGCCTGGATTCGCCAGATTCTGCCTGACAAATGAAAACTGAAGGAGTCGACAATGCGGCATTGCTGTCTAAATTGTCATTTTCTTGCGAGAGAAATAAGTTCGGTGGGAGGAAGCTTTATGTTTTCCTGGACAAAAGGGGAAAGAGACCGTCTTCATATACAGGATAATTGCACAGCGACATGCTCTATGGGTATTTGGAACACTCAACTTAGCCCGAAGCTCAATTCACAATTGCCGGAGATATTGAAAAAAGAAAGAAAGGACACATGTTTTTTTATAGAGTTTCATGAAGGAATGTCCTTTCCGGCGGCGCGGGATCTGCAAAAGCTAAGATATGAAAACAGGAACCTGAAACGAAGTTATCGCTATACTCAAATCGGTCTCTGGATCGCCTCAATAAGCCTGGCTGCGAATCTTATTTACTCAATTTTCAGAGACTAGGTTCTCAAGAATTAACAAAGACTCCACCATATACTGGACGACACTCGCTCAGGCTGCCATCCACAACACGTTGCAACCGCTCATGCGCTTCTTTTATGGTGACATCTTGCTATCCAACATCAAACATCATGCGACCTGAAAACCGTGTGACCGAATTACGCTGAAAGGATCATCATGATTTTAGCCGGAGACATTGGCGGAACCAAAACCTATCTTGCCCTGTTTGACTGGCACGAGACGCGCGTGAAACCCCTCCGTGAGGAGAAGTTCCTGAATGCGGATTTTGACTCGCTTGAGGAGATACTTGAAGAATTTTTACAGGCGCCCAAAGCCAAAGACACGGGCGAAGCATCCGACGAAACCGACACCGACGCGGATACCGACGCCGAAACCGACGCGGACACCGACACAGACGCAACACCCGACGCCGCAAAGACAGATCACGTCGACATTTCCCCCTCCATGCCGCTTCGGGCGGCCTGTTTCGGGGTGGCCGGGCCGGTCGTGGACAACCGATGCCGCGCCACCAATCTCCCCTGGACGATTGACGGTCACACCCTGGCAGAAAAGTTGAACACGTCCTGCGTACAGGTGATCAATGACGTGGAAGCCGCGGCCTACGGCGTGCTGGTACTGGAGCCTGAAGAAATCGAAATGATCCAGGGCGAACCGCAGGAGACGGGCACCAAGGTTCTTGTCGCGCCGGGCACCGGCCTGGGGGAAGCCATGCTCTACTGGGACGGGGAACGGCATCACGCCGTGCCGTCGGAAGGCGGCCATGCCAGCTTTGCGCCGACAAGCGACCTGGCCATTGAACTCCTGCGGTACCTGCGCTCAAGTTTTCTGCATGTGAGTTTTGACCGGGTGCTTTCCGGCAAGGGGCTTCATGCCATTTATGAATTTCTCCGTGACACCAAAAAAAATGAGCCGACGTGGTTTGCCGAACGCCTGCCCACCGGAGACCCGCCAGCCCTCATCGCGGAGGCCGGACTCGCCGGCAAGCCGGATATTTGCGCGCAGGCGTTGGATTTATTCGTCTCCATTCTGGCCGCGGAGGCCGGCAATTGCGCGCTGAATACACTGGCCCACGGCGGCGTGTATCTCGGCGGCGGCATCCCGCCGAAAATCATCGCGAAACTTCGCGAACCCAATTTTGCGCAACTGTTCGCGGCCAAAGACCGTTATAAACGGTTGCTCGCCTCCATTCCCGTCGCGGTCATCCTGAACGACAAAGCCGCCCTGCTGGGCGCGGCGTCCGTGGCCGCAAGCAATGCGGCGTCTTCGTAAGCCGTCCATGACGCGCTCCGCACCCGACCTCCAGGCTGACAATCCGCAAGAAGCCGGCAAGCGCGCGGCTGGCGAGGCCGCCATGGCCTATATCCATGACGGCGCGCGCGTGGGGCTGGGGACCGGCTCCACCGTCAAATATTTTCTGCTGGCGCTCGGCGCGCGCGTAAAGGACGGACTCCGCGTGCAGGGCGTTCCCACGTCGCGTGACACGGCCGCGCTGGCCAGGCAATTACAGATTCCCCTGCTCCCGGAGCACGACGCCTGGACGCTGGACGTGGCCATTGACGGCGCCGATGAACTTGATCCCCGCCTGCACGCGATCAAGGGAGGCGGAGGGGCGCTGCTGCGGGAAAAAATTGTGGCCGCCGCCGCGCGCACGTTTATTGCGCTGGTGGATCACACCAAATGCGTCACGGCGCTGGGCGCATCCATGCCGCTTCCCGTGGAAGTCACCCCGTTTGGCTGGCCCAATGCCGCCAGGCACCTGCAGGCCTTCGGCGACGCGCCAACGCTCCGGCAGGCACAGGGAACGGTGTTTCGGACTGACGAGGGGAATTATATTCTCGACCTGCCGGTGCGGACGATTGACGACCCCGCCCACCTTGAAGCGCAGATTAATCTCATCCCCGGGGTCGTGGAAAACGGGCTGTTTGTGAACCGCATCTCAACGGTCATCATCGGATCGCCCGACGGCGTGCGGATCACACATCGCGCCGCGTCCTCCTCCGCCTGACAACGGCAGTCTTGCGAAAGGCGCCGGCCTCTGTCTCTCTTAACCGTCATGCCGCCGATTGCGCATCCCGTTCGGGAATGATAGGGTATTCCCGTTTTGCGGCATCAATCATTCCCGATTGCGGAGAGTACGGAATTTTCAGAACGCAGCGGGCATGGACGCCATGCGCACAGACCGGTCCCATCGTCTAGCCTGGCCCAGGACGGCACCCTCTCAAGGTGCAGACACGGGTTCAAATCCCGTTGGGATCACCACCATCCACCTTCCCTCTGCGTCAATCATCGTTGTATGACAACATTGCCCTTCTTGTTCTTCTATAAACATTAGATAAGGAGAGACATCCGCCGTGTCGAAAATCCATTACTTTCAGCGATATTCCTCACTTGAAAACACCGTCACCAATAATACTCTTCAGCTTTTGGCAAGAATCTATAACTACTCAAACTCAAAGGCTGCTGAATTACTTCTCACACTGACCGGTATGGAGATTGAAGTTGGAATAGAAATTCACCAGCAAAGAAGAGAGAAGAAATCAATCCCTGATGGGATGATCATCCAAAGAAGCTTCAAGGTTGTCATTGAGTCGAAAGTGAATTCTCAACCAGATGAGGATCAATTGTTAAAGCACACAAAAGCATTCTCACAGGAAGATAAAAAAATTCTTCTCCTGCTTACAAAAAATCCCATAGAAAGAAACAAAGCGGAAAAAATCAAGCGCAAAATTTTGAAACACTGTGCTGGCGTCACGTTTTGCAATATCACGTATGAAGATATTTGCAAAGCGATTAAACCATTGTTCCAAGAACATGAATACGAAATGCGCGATCTTGTTAAAGATTATGAAGAGTATTGCAACGATGCGAATTTATTTGATCAATCGAAATTTCTTATGCGAATTGTGCCTAGCGGAAACAGCTGGAAAATAAATAGGCAATATGGAATCTACTTCCATCCATCAGACCGTGGTTATACCCGGCATCAATTTGTAGGCATCTACAAAGAAAAAACCGTACAGGCTATTTGGAAGATTGATAGCGTGTTTGATATTGAATACAGCCGTAGTAAAAACCTGTTAGTGAAAAAAACGCTGATTCAAGGGCGGAAGACTGATGACTATGACAAAAAACTTGTCGCAATCATCAAAGATGCCGAAAAAGAGTGTGGGTACGATATCGTAACCGGACATCGCTTTTTCTGCGGAATGCCAGTAGAAGACACAGAATACAAGAAATCATCATCAGGTGGGATTCGTGGTGCACGATTTGTGAACCTGCAAGAAGTTATTGGAGATTTCAAGACCACCTCTGAAGTGGCGCAAAAATTAAAGGAGAAAGTATGGGAATGACGCTCAACAACGAGCGAACATTTTTTGCATGGGCCACCGCTCCCTTGCATCACGCTCGTCTGTTTTCACAATGCCGCCAGCCGGGCGGCCGCGCCGCACGCAGAAAGCCGAACCATGCGCACCTTTCATGACGGGGCTGACGACGGACTGGAGGCGCTGGAAGCGCTGGATCCGGCGCGCATTCATTCCTTCTCCGATCTGCTGACCGCAATGCAAAAAACCGCGTTTGGGGGCCGGCGGCTCGGGGAAGCCTTTGCCGTGCTCAAAGCCATGATTGCGGATCCGGACTGTTTTGTGGTGATGACGCTGTCCGGCGCCATGACCATCGCCAAAATGGGAAAAATCATCTGCACCATGCTGGATCGGGGGATGGTGCAGGCCGTCGTCTCAACCGGCGCGCTGATCGCCCATGGCATGAGTGAAGCCGTGGGGCAAACCCATTACAAATATGACCCGTCCATGAAAGACGCCGACCTCTTTGAAAAAGGGTACAACCGGGTCTATGACACACTCGAAATGGAATTGAATCTGAATCATGTCGAGCAGGTCGCCTCCACAACGTTGAATCGTCTCCGGCCCGGCGACCCGCTCTCATCGGAACTGCTGACACGGGAACTCGGCCGCACGCTGAATGAACAATTTCCGGGGCCGGGCATTCTCAAAAGCGCCTTCCTGCAACAGGTGCCGGTCTACATTCCCGCCTTTACGGACTCCGAGCTGGGCCTTGATACCGCCATCTGGTCCATGCAATCCCGCGGGCCTGCCCCCTCCAGCGCCGCCGCGCCGGGTGACGACCAGGCCACGTGGGCGGGATTACGACAAAGCCTCCCCGCGTTTAATCCCTTTCTCGATCTCAACAGTTATGCCCACAACCTCCTGGGCGCCAAACGGCTGGGCATCTTTACCATTGGCGGCGGCGTCCCCCGCAATTGGGCGCAGCAGGTCCCTCCCTACATCGAAATTCTGAATCTGCGGTTGGGCACAACACTCACCCCCCCCCGATTCCACTACGGCGTCCGCATTTGCCCGGAGCCGGATTACTGGGGAGGCTTGAGCGGATGCACGTACCAGGAAGGCGTGTCCTGGGGAAAATTTGTTCCCCCCGAAGAAGGGGGGCGATTCTCGGAAGTCTTGAGTGACGCAACCGTGGTCTGGCCCCTGTTAATCATGGCCTTACTGGAAAATCCACCCTCGCAAACGGGGCAGGCAGGCAAAGCCGGGGCGCCACGGCGTGCTTGACAGAGTACTGCTGCCGCTTTCATTATTCAGAAGCGCGTTTACTCAACAGGGATCAACGATGAACACCACACCACCATTCAAGCGCAGACCCCATCCCCGTTCCCAGGCATCGCACAGGCTGTTGCGCGGTGCGGGAGGACTGGCGATTGGGCTGTTGATGCTGGGGCTGGCGCTCCCCGCCGACACCCGTGACCTCTTTGCCGTCACCGGGGAAGACCACCGGATTCGGGGCAATCGCCAGGCGCCGCTGACGCTGTTGGAATATTCAGATTTTACGTGTGGATATTGCGTAAAGTTTTTTCAGGAAACCTGGCCCATCCTGTTTTCCGAATACGTCCAACCCGGCACGCTGCGCCTGGTGTACCGGGATTTCCCGCGTGGCTCCAGCGGGCCGAGTGTGGAGACCGCCCAGGCGGCACGATGCGCGGGTGAACAGGGCCAGTACTGGGCGATGCACGACCGTTTATTTGCAAGCCAGGACAAATACTCGGCCGCACAACTGCGGCAGCAGGCGGACAGGTTACAGCTTGACGGGCCGCGCTTCGCCGCCTGTCTTGAAAACGCCGGCAACACCAAAGACATTTTTGCCGACCGGGGTGAGGCCAACAGCCTTGGGTTTCGGGGCACACCGGGTTTTGTGTTGTACGTGACGGACAACCCTGAAGACGCCGTCGCAATTCCCGGCGCGTTTCCCTACGAAACATTCAAAGAAGAGATAGACAAGCTACTCCAAAGAACAGTGGTCCCTCAACGCTCCTCCCGCCCCGCGACAGAACCATCCGTCCCGAAACACTCGTCCGAACCTCCTCGCGCCTGAACGGCCCCGTGACCGCCGTGGCAAGCCCGTCCCCACTGCTGCTTGGCGCTGAATGGCGCGAAACACCAACACGCCAATCCATCATCAACCCGTTCACCGGCAAGCCGGTTGCCGACGTCTGCCTGGCCCGGCCCGAAGACATTGAAGAGGCCATAACCATCAGCCTGCGCGACGCTCCCCATCTCGCCCGCACCCCCGCCCATACCCGCGCCACGGCCCTGCACCACGTCGCCGGCAGACTCAAAACGCACAAAGAGGACTTTGCCCGCACCATTTGCCTGGAATCGGCCAAGCCCATCACCGATGCCCGCCGTGAAGTGGACCGGGCCATTCAAACATTTTCACTCGCAGGCGAAGAGGCCACGCGGAGACAGGGAGAAGTCATCCCGATGGACATCAGCCCTGGCATGGATCATCACCATGCCCTGTGGCAGCGTGTGCCCATCGGCCCGGTCCTCTGCATCACGCCGTTTAATTTTCCTCTGAACCTGGTCGCGCACAAAGTGGCGCCATGCCTGGCCGCGGGCAATCCCGTGATTCTCAAACCCGCTCCACAAACCCCGTTGACCGCGCTGCGGCTGGGGAAAATTTTCCAGGAACTTGACCTTCCAAAAGGCGCCTTGAGCATTCTGCCCTGCGACAACGCCCTGGCGGAATCCATGGTCCGCGATGCAAGAATTCGCGCCTTGAGCTTTACCGGCAGCGCCGCCGTCGGCTGGCGTCTGAAAGCACAAGCGGGCAAAAAACGCGTCCTGCTGGAACTGGGAGGCACCGCCGCCGTCATCATTGAACCCGATGCCAACCTGGACCTGGCCGCCGCGCGATGCCTCACTGGAGGCTTTGCATATTCCGGGCAGACCTGTATTTCCGTCCAGCGCATGTATCTCCATGACGAGGTGTATGAATCGTTTCTCAAGCGGTTCATCCCGCTTGTTGAAGCCCTCCCCATCGGGGACCCCGCCGAAGAGGCCACGGTCATCGGGCCGTTAATCAACGAACAGGCGGCCATCCGCGTGGAAACGCTCATTCGTGACGCCGTGCGCCAGGGTGCCCGGCTCATCACGGGGGGCACGCGTCGGCAGTCATTGATGCACCCCACCGTGCTGGCCGACGTTCGGCAAGACATGACCATCTCCTGCGAAGAAGCCTTTGGACCGGTCATCACCCTCGCGCGGTATCAGCGTCTTGAGCAGGCCCTTAAGATGGTGAATGATTCGGCCTATGGACTTCAGGCCGGCATTTTCACGCAAAACATCAATACCATTTTCCGCGCCTATCATACCCTGGACGTCGGTGCGGTGCTGGCCAATGAAATTCCCACATTCCGCGCCGACCACATGCCGTATGGCGGAGTAAAAGATTCCGGCCTGGGACGCGAAGGCGTCAAATATGCGATTCAGGAACTCACCGAACCCAGGCTGCTGGTCCTGTACCTGCCCCCCTGATATCCACGTCCCCGGTATGCGTGCCCCCGGATCGGGCCACCGCGTTAGCCAGGCCGTCAGTCCTGCCCCCCTGATATCCACGTCCCCGGTATGCGTGCCCCCGGATCGGGCCGCCGCGTTAGCCAGACCGTCGGTCCTGCCCCCCTGATATCCACATCCCCGGTATGCGTGCCCCCGGATCGGGCCGCCGCGTTAGCCAGGCCGTCAGTCCTGCCCCCCTGATATCCACGTCCCCGGTATGCGTGCAACGCCCTCACCCGCCGAGGCGCAATGAGACGCCGCCGCGAAACCGGCACACAAAACAATCCTTGCGAACTGCTTCAGGAATTTGCCAACATGGCCCTCGCGCCGTCCGCCCGAACGTGAACAAAAAACGCGGAAGCGACCACACGCGTTCAAGAACAGCGTCACCCGTCGCGCATGGGATCTGGAAGCCGCATTGACGCATCAATGCGCGTCCCGTATCAACGCTTTGGAGGCACCATGGTTCCCACCCACATGTTTCTGACCCGGGGCGTCGGCACGCATCGAGAAAAACTGGCCTCGTTTGAAGAAGCCCTGCGCAGCGCCGGCGTGGCCTACTGCAATCTGGTCAGTGTATCGTCCATTCTCCCGCCCAATTGCAAAATCATCCCGAGGAAGCGGGGCGAAACACTGGTGAATCCCGGAGAGATCACCTACTGCGTCATGGCCAGGAACGAAACGAATGAACGCAACCGGTTAATTTCCTCATCAATTGGCGTAGCGATTCCCCAGGGCCGTCACAAGACCTACGGGTATCTCTCGGAACATCACGCGTATGGGGAAACCGACGAAGAAGCGGGCGAGTACACAGAAGATCTCGCGGCTCAAATGCTTGCCACGACCCTGGGCATTGCCTTTGATCCGGACATGGCCTGGAAGGAGCGGGAACAGGTATTCAAGATGGGTGGGAAAATCGTTCGCACGCAAAACATCACACAATCGGCAATCGGAAAATCAACGTTATGGACGACCGTAGTAGCCCTGGCGGTCTTCATCCCGATTGAAAACAGCCCCCCCGCAAAGAAGAGGTAAGAGACAGATTCCCCCCTGACAAGGGGGGCCAGGGGGGTTTATCATCCCACCCCGAACACAGGGTGAGGGATAGTCATTCCCGCGCTCCTTCTGTCATTCCCGCGCTCCTGTTCTGTCATTCCCGCGCTCCTTTCCGTCATTCCCGCGCTCCTTTCTGTCATTCCCCCTCCTTCTGTCATTCCCGCGAAAGCGGGAATCCATCTTCACATGGCAAAGCGGGTGTCTGACAGACACAAACAGACGGATGGATTCCCGGATGGATTCCCGTTTGCACGGGAATGACGGAAAGAAGCCCCGACGGAAAGAGGGAGATCAGGAAGTTAAAGGAGAGGGGACATTCCTGTCCCCTGCCTTTAGTCCCCTCCGAAAAAATGGAGATCAGAAAGAGAGAGCGGGAGCGCGAAGCGGTAAAGGGAGCGAGAGCGCGAAGCACGCTACCCGAATGCCGCGGCTACCAACTCCACTGAAACCACAGGGGGACAGGAATGTCCCCCCTCCGTTATAACTACCAGCTCCACTCCCATTGCAATTGAAGGCGGTGCTCGTCATTGGTGGTGGCGCGCTCGCGGCGGGTGCCTTCCAGATTCAGCTTCATGCCAAGCGATAACTCCCAGCGCGCGCCCATGCGCTGCGTCCGGCCGCCGCCTTGTAACAGCGACGCGGCCAGGTACGGACGAACCATCCCAAACGATGACGGCACACCATAGCCGATTTCACTGTCCATCCGCATCCGCGCCGACGGCGCGGCCGATGACGTGCCGCCGGGCGTGATGCTATTCAGCGTGCCGGCCTGCCAGAGTCGCTCTATGCCGCTGTTCTCCTGACCGTAGCTCGGCGACAGGCTGAACGACAGGCCGTGGCCATCATTCCCCGGCGTGAGCCGTAACGCGCCGCTGACGCCCCATTCATCGTAGATGCCCAGCGTCAAGACACGGCCACGACTGGAAAGCGTCACCCCGGGCATGGCATCACGCCATTCCACACTGCCGCCCACTTCCAGGCCGTTGCCGCTTGGACCGTCGCCGGAATCACTCCGCACGCCCGCTTCCAGCCCGGTGCGCAGACTGCCGTAGCCCATGGCGCTCCGTGTATGACTCGCCTCCAGGCCAATCCGCACACGACGGTTTTGCAAATCCTCAAAGCCGGCGTCGTCACGATCCATTGCCACCCAGAGCGCCGACCCGTCGCCGCGCAACCGCACCTCACTGCGCCCGCCCGCAATGAGCGCGTCCGAGGCATACACCTGCCCGCTCACGCCCACGCTCACTGCGCCATACTTCGCATGGCAGGGCGGGTGTCTGGCCTATAAACAGACGGATGGATTTTCGGATGGATTCCCGTTTGCACGGGAATGACGGAAAGAGGCCCACCGACGGAAAGAGGCCCCCCCCCCTTAGTCCCCCCCGGAAGGAGGGAGATATGAGGGAGGGGAGCCGGGCGTCATGCCCGTTCCTTCTGTCATTCCCGCGAAAGCGGGAATCCATCCTCACATGGCAAGAAGGGTGTCTGGCACACAAACAGACGGATGGATGCCCGGATGGATTCCCGTTTGCACGGGAATGACGGAAAGAAGCCCTCCCCCGGAAGGAGGGAGATCAGAAAGTTAAAGGAGAGGGGACATTCCTGTCCCCTGCCTTTAGTCCCCTCCAAAAGAATGGAAATCAGAAAGAAAGAGCGGGAGCGCGAAGCGGTAAAGGGAGCGGGAGCGCGGAGCGCGCTACCCAAATGCCTCGGCGGCCACCGCCACGGCTACCACCGGGGGACAGGAATGTCCCCCCTCCGTTACCAGCTCCACTCCCACTGCAATTGAAGGCGGTGCTCGTTATTGGCGGTGGCGCGCTCGCGGCGGGCGGCTTCCAGATTCAGCTTCATGCCGGGCGATAACTCCCAGCGCGCGCCCATGCGCTGCGTCTGACCGCCGCCTTGCTGCAACGACGCGGCCAGATACGGACGAACCATCCCAAACGATGACGGCACACCATAGCCGACTTCACTGTCCATCCGCATCCGCGCCGACGGCGCGGCCGATGACGTGCCGCCGGGCGTGATGCTATTCAGCGTGCCGGCCTGCCAGAGTCGCTCTATGCCGCTGTTCTCCTGACCGTAGCTCGGCGACAGGCTGAACGACAGGCCGTGGCCATCATTCCCCGGGGTCAGCCGTAACGCGCCGCTGACGCCCCATTCATCGTAGATGCCCAGCGTCAAGACACGGCCACGACTGGAAAGCGTCACCCCGGGCATGGCATCACGCCATTCCACACTGCCGCCCACTTCCAGGCCGTTGCCGCTTGGACCGTCGCCGGAATCACTCCGCACGCCCGCTTCCAGCCCGGTGCGCAGACTGCCGTAGCCCATGGCGCTCCGTGTATGACTCGCCTCCAGGCCAATCCGCACACGACGGTTTTGCAAATCCTCAAAGCCGGCGTCGTCACGATCCATTGCCACCCAGAGCGCCGACCCGTCGCCGCGCAACCGCACCTCACTGCGCCCGCCCGCAATGAGCGCGTCCGAGGCATACACCTGCCCGCTCACGCCCACGCTCACTGCGCCATACTTCGTATGGCAAGGCGGGTGTCTGGCCTATAAACAGACGGATGGATTTTCGGATGGATTCCCGTTTGCACGGGAATGACGGAAAGAGGCCCACCGACGGAAAGAGGCCCCCCCTTAGTCCCCCCCGGAAGGAGGGAGATATGAGGGAGGGGAGCCGGGCGTCATGCCCGTTCCTTCTGTCATTCCCGCGAAAGCGGGAATCCATCCTCACATGGCAAGAAGGGTGTCTGACACACAAACAGACGGATAGATGCCCGGATGGATTCCCGTTTGCACGGGAATGACGGAAAGAAGCCCACCCCCTGGAAGGAGGGAGATCGGAAACTTAAAGGAGAGGGGACATTCCTGTCCCCTGCCTTTAGTCCCCTCCGAAAAAATGGAGATCAGAAAGAAAGAGCGGGAGCGCGAAGCGGTAAAGGGAGCGGGAGCGCGGAGCGCGCTACCCAAATGCCTCGGCGGCCACCGCCACGGCTACCACCGGGGGACAGGAATGTCCCCCCTCCGTTACCAGCTCCACTCCCACTGCAATTGAAGGCGGTGCTCGTTATTGGCGGTGGCGCGCTCGCGGCGGGCGGCTTCCAGATTCAGCTTCATGCCGGGCGATAACTCCCAGCGCGCGCCCATGCGCTGCGTCTGACCGCCGCCTTGCTGCAACGACGCGGCCAGATACGGACGAACCATCCCAAACGATGACGGCACACCATAGCCGATTTCACTGTCCATCCGCATCCGCGCCGACGGCGCGGCCGATGACGTGCCGCCGGGCGTGATGCTATTCAGCGTGCCGGCCTGCCAGAGTCGCTCTATGCCGCTGTTCTCCTGACCGTAGCTCGGCGACAGGCTGAACGACAGGCCGTGGCCATCATTCCCCGGCGTGAGCCGTAACGCACCGCTGACGCCCCATTCATCGTAGATGCCCAGCGTCAACACACGGCCACGACTGGACAGCGTCACCCCGGGCATGGCATCACGCCATTCCACACTGCCGCCCACTTCCAGGCCTTTGCCGCTTGGACCGTCGCCGGAATCACTCCGCACGCCCGCTTCCAGCCCGGTGCGCAGATTGCCGTAGCCCATGGCGCTCCGCGTATGACTCGCCTCCAGGCCAATCCGCACCCGACGGTTTTGCAAGTCCTCAAAGCCGGCGTCGTCACGATCCATTGCCACCCAGAGCGCCGACCCGTCGCCGCGCAGCCGCACCTCACTGCGCCCGCCCGCAATGAGCGCGTCCGAGGCATACACCTGCCCGCTCACGCCCACGCTCACCGAGCCATACCACAGGTCACTCTCGCGCCGCCCGCCCACATCGTTCAGTTCCACGTCGCCGACGCCGTAGCTGCCGCTCGCCCAGAAGTCCACGCCCTCCAACAGCGTCCAGCCGAAGTACGGTTGAATGCTGCCCACCTGAACGTTGTACTCGCCGTCGGTCACCCCCACGCCCGTATAGTCAAACTCGCCTTTGAAATACGAGGCCGACACGCCGACCAGCACGTCATCACGCATCCACGAATCCACGCCGCCGTGGCCGCCGTATAACGTCCCGTCCCAGTCCAGCCCGCCGCCGTCGCCGGACAGCCGAATATAATTGCCGTTGGCATACAGCGACACACCGGGGGACAGGCCCAGGCGACTGCCGTCGGTGGAGAGCGCCAGGCCGCCCACCCAGTCACGCCAGGGCAGCTCGTCCGTGTCCCCGGCCAACCATTGCCCCGCCTGTTTCAGCACGCCGGGGGACAATAACCCGCCGTCGCCGGTGAGCGACATGCTGCCGCCGCCACCGCCGCTCATCGCCGCACTGCCGTTGCGCAGCCGCTCGGCAATCAATTGATTGCCGCCATCCACGATGGACAGGAACACCCTCGGCAGGATTTGCTGATTCAACTGCGTTGTGCGCTCCTCCGTCGGGGAGCTGATCAGGGCATTGACGGTCACCGTGTAGGTCCGCATGGTGGTGCCGTTGGCGGCGGTGACGGTAATGGTAATGTCCATCGGCGTGCCTGCCGTCAGGGCAATGGGGTTGCTGGGGCTGCCTCTGGTGACGCCGACGTCGTTGACGGTAATGGTGGCGCCGGCGGCATTGGTGGCGGTCGGCATCACGGTCACACTGGTGACGCTGGTGGGGACCGAGACGGTATAGGCCGTGGTGCCGGTGGCGAATGACGGGGTGAGGGGGAAGAGGTCGGTGCCGTCGGACAGGGTCAGGCCGCTCAAGGTGGCGTCCACCAGCAGAATGGCGTCGTTGAGTTGTTGGGCGCTGAGGAGCAGGCAGTCTGTCACCTCGGGGTTGACGTCGAGAATGGCTTCGAAGTCCTCACGGGCGCAACCAACAGAGGCGTCGCGGACAGCTTGGTCAATCACAAGGCCGCTGTCTCCGTCTCCGGGTGTTGTAATATCACCTAGGGTATCAAGCACATTGTCAAGGATGCCAGCGGGCAGTCCGGTTCCCGGCGTGAACGGGTTGCCGAACATTCGCAAAGTAGCAAGCCTATCCAGATCGACAAAAATGGTGACGGGCAGTGCCTCCAGGTTGTTGCCGCTGAAATCCAACTCCTCCAGCGACGTCAAGCCGACAAAAATGGCGTCGGGCAGTGCCTCCAGGTCGTTGTTGGCCAAAAACAAACGACGAAGCGCCGTCAAGCCGGCAAAGTCGCCGGCTTGCAACGAAGCGATGCGTTGCCTGCTCGAACCAGGCGAAGTACTGAGTCGCCCGCTCAAATCAAGCTCAACAATGCTTGCCAGGTTGGCCATGCTCACGCTCGTGCATTCGACGGCAGAGGACTGGCTGAGAATCTCATCCCGCACCGCCGGCGTGCGGCCGCAGATATTCGTGCCGGCGCTGGCGGTAATCGGGATGGTGTTGGTTATCAGGTCGCCGGCGCCGGTGTGGCCGGCGGCAGCGACGGTGACGGACAGGGTACCGGCGGTGATGTCCTCGCCGCTGTACGCCAGCGTCAACGTGGCGACGGTGGCGCTGTCGCGGGTGAAACCGCTCACGCGCACAGTCCCGGCGACGGTATCCGTCAGGCTGAAGTGGCTTGGCATCAGGGTGCCCGGGGCCGCCGCGTATGCGGTGTTGGCCAGCGTGACGGTGACGGTCGCCGTGCCGGCGAACAAGTTGGCTTCGGTCAGCGTGCCGGCCAGAGTGGCGGTGGGCGGCGCCGCCGCGTGGGTGACGGTGACCGTGTAGGTCTGCGTGGTGGTGCCGTCGGCGGCGGTGACGACAATGGGAATGGCCCTCGGCGTGCCTGCTGTCAGGGTAATGGCGTTGCTGGTGGCGCCGCTGATGACGGTGGCGCCGTTGACGGTAATGGTGGCGCCGGCATTGGTGGCAGTCGGCGTCACGGTCACATCGGTGACGCTGTCGGCGACCGAGACGGTATAGATCGTGGTGTCGGCGGCGAACACCGGGGCGAGGGTGCCATCGGAAAGGGTCAGGCCGCTCAACGTGGCATCGGCCTCCACCAGCGCAATGGCGGTGTTCAATTGTGCGGAGGAGATGCGGAGACAGTCATCCACTCTGTCGGTGGCGGAGACAATGGCAGCGAAGTCATCACGGGAGCAGACAAAATGGGCGTCGCGGACATTGTCGTCAATAAAAAAACCGACGGGGGAGCCGCCGGAGGGGTTAATGGCCTCCAGTGTATCAAGCACGTCGTCAAAGATGCCGGCGGGCAGACCGTTGCCCGCTATGAGCCCGGTGTTGTTTCCCAAACCCAATGTCCGGAGCGACGACAAACCGGTAAAAATGTCGGCAGAGAGTTGTCGTAACTGAAGGTTGGTGTGCAACTCCAGAGTCTCAAGCAACGACAAGCCGGCAAAAATGTTGGCCGGCAACATGGTGAAGAAGTTGCTACTCAAATCCAAAGTCATCAGCGACGACAAGTCGGCAAAAATATCGGCCGGTAATGTGTTGAGGGAGTTGCCGCCCAAATCCAAAGCCGTCAGCCCCGCCAAACCGGCAAAATCGTCGCTTTGCAAAGCCGTGCTCAGGAACGAATTAAGGTTAAGTCTCGTAATCGTCGCCAAATCCCCCACACTCGTGCATTCGTCGGCAGAGGACTGGCTGACAATCTCATCCCGCACGTCGGGCGTGCGGTCGCAGATATTCATGCCGGCGCTGGCGGTAATATCGATGGGGTCGGTCATCAGGGCGCCGGTGCCGGTGTGGCCGGCGGCGTCAAGGGTGACAGACAGCATGCCGTCGGCAGTGATGTCCTCGGTGGTGTACGCCAGCGTCAGCGTGGCCTCGGTGTTGCTGTCGCGGGTGAAATCGCTCACGCTCACAGTCCCGGCGACGGTATCCGTCACGCTGAAGTGGCTTCGCAGCAGGGTGCCCGGGGCCGCCTCGTATGCGGTGTTGGCCAGCGTGACGGTGACGGTCGGCGCCGTGGCGGCGAACAGGTTGGCTTCGGTTAGCGTACCTGCCAGGGTTGCCGTTGGCGCAGCTACCGCATTGATGCTAACGGTAAATGCGAATGCGTTACCAATTGCTGTATCCGCCGTATCAAAAAAAGTAACGGCAAAATTACAGGTCATTCCAGCAAGCGCCTCACCAGGCGTAAAGGTGAACAGGCCGGCTCCAGTAAGACCGGGTACAATACCACAAGAATCCACTGCTCTTCTCCATATCCTGTCGTTGCCGATTGCACTCGCGTCAGGATGATTGATGTCAAAATCCACACTGAAAGTTTCTCCCACATTAATGGTTGTCGGGATGTCATCATCGGTATAAATCATGTTCGCCGGTGCAGGCGTGTCGTTGGTCACAGACCTCGTGGTCAGCGCGGCGGCGTCGTTGCCGGCGGTATCCTGCAACGGGGTACTGTCGGGCGTATAGCTCACCGTGACCGTCACCCCTCGTGTGACGGCGGCGCTCAACGTCAGGGTGGCCATGGCGCCGCTGATGGTCGTTCCGGTGACTGTCGGGGGCGTGCCGCCGCCGCTGACCGCTATCGTGTAGGCATCATTGGCCGGGGTGGAGGATGGATCCAAGGCCTCGTTATACGTGAGAACCAAACTGTCGCCGTTGACGGTGGCGCCGGTCAGGGTCGGCGCTACGGTTTCCACCCTATGGGTGAGATTTTGGGCCACGCCATCATGCGTGAGTACCGCATCGGTGCCGGCGGCGTTTTGAATGGTGCTGCTACCGGGCGTGGTGAGGGCATTGGCGTTAATGCCCACGCCGTTCCCATCGGTCTCCCCGGCGAGCACCGTGTAGGTGAAAACCAGGTTGGCGCTGTTGCTACCGCTGGTGTAGGTCGCCGCGCGGGGGATTCCGTTGATAGTCAGCGCAATCGCCGGGATGCCCGTGACGATGACGTTCTCGCTGAAGGTGACCGTGACTTCAATGGCCTCGCCCAGCGCATAGGGGCCGGTACTGGTGAAGGCCACACCGCTCACGGTTGGCGGCCCCGCCGCACTGGTGGCGGTGACCGTGTAGGTCAGCATGGTGGTGGTGTCGGCGGCGGTGACGATAATGGTAATCGGCACCGCTGTGCCTGGCGTCGGCAGGTCAATGGTGCCGCTGGCGATGCCGCTGGTGACGGTGTCGCCGTTGACGGTAATCGTGGCGCCGCCGGCATTGGTGGCGGTCGGCGTCACGGTCACACTGCTGATGCTGTTGGCGACATTGACGGTATAGGCCGTGGTGGCGGAGTCAAACGCCGGGTTCAGAGTGCCGGTGGACAGGGTCAGGCCGCTCAACGTGGCGTCTATCGTCGCCAGGTAGGTGTCAAATTGTGCGGAACTGATGCGGATGCAGTCGGTGACGCCGGTGGTGGCGGTGACAATGGCCGCGAAGTCGGAACGGGAGCAGACAAAATGGGCGGCGCGGACGTTTGGGTCCACAATGAAACCGTTGCTGCCAACGCTGGTCACGCCTCTAAGCACGTCGTCAAAGATACCGGCGGGCAGTCCGGTTCCCGCCGTGAACTGGTTGAAGTTCAAAGACAAGGACTCAAGCGCCGCCAAGCCGTTAAAAATATCGGCCGGTAATGCGGTGAACCCGTTGTCGTGTACCTCCAAATTCGTCAGCGCCGTCAAGTCGGCAAAAATGCCGGTGGGCAATGTGGTGAGGCCTCTGTTGCCGAAAAAGAACAACGTTTCCAGCGCCGTCAAGTCGTCAAAAATGTCTGCGGGCAGTGTGTCGATATTGTTGCCGGATAAGTCCAACTCCGTCAGCCCCGTCAAGCCGTCAAAATCACCGCTTAGCAATGTAGCGATACTTTGACCAGTCAGATTAAGCGTCGTAATCGAAGCCAACTGCGTTGCAGTTACACTCGTGCAGGCGGGGGAGGGCGTGATGGCGGCGAGGATGGCCGTTTCCACCTGGTCTGTCCTTGAGCAGATATTGACACCCGTCGTTGCCGCCGCACGGGTGGCGGTGACCGTGTAGGTCATCGTGGTGGTGGTGTCGGCGGCGGTGACGATAATGTCAATCGGCACCGCCACGTCCGGCGTCGGCAGGTTAATGGCGGCGCTGTCGTTGCCGCTGATGACGGTGTTGCCGTTGACGCTAATGGTGGCGTCGGCGGCATTGGTGGCGGTCGGCGTCACGGTCACACTGGCGACGCCGTTGTCGACCGAGACGGCATAGGCCGTGGTGCCGGAGGCGAATGCCGGGTCCAGAGTGCCGTCGGACAGGGTCAGGCCGCTCAATGTGGCATCGGCCAGATTGTAGGCGTCGAACTGTGCCGAGGTGATTCTCAAACAGTGGGACACGCCGGAGGTGGCGGCGACAATGGCATCGGCATCGGTACGGGAGCAGACAAAATGGGCGGTCCGGCCGATGGTGTCGACGGCAAGTCCGGAGCCTCCACCCAGTGCAACGGTCACCAGCGTATCGATCACGTCGTCAAAGATGCCGGCGGGCAGACCGGTGCCCGCTGTGAACGGGTTGGTGTGCAAGCCTAAATTCACAAGCGCGTCCAGTCCGTCAAAGATGCCGACGGGCAGGGATGTGAAGGCGTTACTGTTGATGTACAAACTCTGCACTGAGGTCAGGCCGGCAAACACGCCGACGCGCAGTGTGTTGAGGGTGTTGCCGAACAAATTCAACTCCACAAGCGAGGACAAGCCGGCAAAAATATCGTCAGGCAGTGTCGTGAGGCTGTTTCGGCCTAAACGTAAATTGACAAGCCCCGTCAAGCCGGCAAAATCGCCGCTTACCACCGCAGTGAGGCCACCACCTGGATTCGCCTGAGTAAAGTCAAGGGTCGTAATCGCAGCCAGTTGCGCTTCAGTCACACTCTCGCAGGCGGGGGTGGGCATGATGGCGGCGAGGATGGCCGTTTCCACCCGGTCTGTCCTTGAGCAGATATTGACACCTGTAGTTGCCGCCGCACGGGTGGCGGTGACCGTGTAGGTCATCGTGGTGGTGGTGTCGGCGGCGGTGACGACAATGGCAATCGGCACCGCTGTGCCTGCCGTCGGCAGGTCAATGGCGGTGGCGGCGGTGGCGCCGTTGACTGTAATTGTGGCGCCGGCATTGGTGGCGGTCGGCGTCACGGTCACACTGGCGATGTTGTTGGCGACCGAGGCGGTATAGATCGTGGTGCCGGAGTCAAACGCCGGATCCAGGGTGCCGGGGGACAGGGTCAGGCCGCTCAACGTGGCGTCTATCCTCGCCAGGTAGGTGTCAAATTGTGCGGAACTGATGCGGAGGCAGTCGGTGACGCCGGTGGTGGCGGTGACAATGGCCGCGAAGTCGGGACGGGAGCAGACAAAATGGGCGTCGCGGACTCCCTGGTCAACAAAAAAGCTGTCGCCAATGTCGCCCAAAGTACCGAGCACAGGGTCAAAAATGCCGGCGGGCAGACCGGTTCCCGCCGTGAAGTCGTTGGTGTTCAAAGCCAAACTCGTAAGCCCCAGGCCGTTAAACAGACCGGCATCGAGTGTTTCTAAGCTGTTGATGCTCAAATTCAAATCCCGAAGCGCCGTCAAGCCGACAAAAATATTGGCGGGCAATATTCTCAGGGCGTTGCCGCTCAAATTCAAATTCTGAAGCGCCGACAAGCCGGCAAAAATGGTGGCGGGCAGTGCGCTCAGGATGTTGCCGTCCAAACTCAAACTCTGAAGCCCCGTCAAGCCCGCAAAATCGCCGCTTTGCAGTGTACTGAATAATTGCCCGGACACATCAATCGTCGTAATTGTCGCCAGGTCGGTGATGCTCGTGCATTCGGTGGCTGTAGAACCCGCGATAATCGCATCCCGCACCTGTGCCGTGCGGCCGCACACATTCGTGCCGGTGCTGGCGGTAATCGGGATGGTGTTGGTGGTCAGGGCGCCGTCGGCGGTGTGGCCGTCGGCGGCGAGGGCGACGGACAGGGTGCCGTTGGCGGTGATGTCCTCGCGGCTGTAGGCCAGCATCAGCGTGGCGGCGGTGTTGCTGTCGCGGGTGAACCCGCTTACGCTCACGCTCCCGGCGACGGTATCCGTCACGGTGAAGTGGGTTTCCGCCAGGGTGCCTGCGGCCGCGTATTCGGTGTTGGTCAGCGTGACGGTGACGGTCGGCGCCGTGGCGGCGAACAGGGTGGCTTCGGTCAGCGTACCGGCCAGCGTGGCGGCGGACACCTCCGCACGGGTGACGTCCACGGTGTAGGTCATCATGGCGTTGGTGGCGGCTGTGACGACAATGGCAATCGGCGTCGCTGTACCTGGCAGCTCCAGGTCAATAGTGGCGACGGCAATGGTGCCGTTGACTCTAACCAAGGCACTGTTACTGCCGGCGGTCGGCGTCACGGTCACACTGGTGACGCTGTTGGCGACCGAGGCGGTATAGGACGTGGTGCCGGAGTCGAACGTCGGTTCCAGGGTGCCGGGGGACAGGGTCAGACCGCTCAATGTGGCGTCCATCCTCTGGAGGACTTCGTTGAATTGTGCGGTGGTGATGCGGAGGCAGTGGGGCGTGCCGGGCGTGGCGGCGACAATGGCATTGGCGTCGTCATGGGAGCAGACAAAATGGGCGGCGCGGCCGACGGTGTCGACGGCAAGTCCGGTGCCTCCACCGGTTGCAACGGGACCCAGCGTATTGAGCACGTCGTCAAAGATGCCGGCGGGCAGACCGGTGCCCGGGGTGAACGGGTTGTCGGCCAGGCCTAAATCCACAAGCGCGTCCAGTCCGTCAAAGATGTCGGCGTGCAGGGATGTGAGCTGGTTAGTGTTTATGTACAACCTCTGCACTGAGGTCAGGCCGGCAAACACGCCGACGGGCAGTGTGTTGAGATTGTTGTTGAACAAATTCAACTCCACAAGCGCGGACAAGCCGGCAAAATCGCTGCTTGTCAGCATATCGATGCCCATATTGCGCAGGTCAAGGGTCGTAATTGTCGCCAGCTCCTCTGCACTCACACTCTCGCAGGCGGGGGTGGGCGTGATGGCGGTGAGGATGGCATCACGCACCAGTGGCGTGCGGTCGCAGACATTGACGCTGGTGGCGCCGGGCGCTGTCAGGACGGTGGAGAGGGCGTAGAAACGAAGCGCGTTAGCGGGGAGGTCGAATGTGCTTGTAAACAAAGGACCGAAGCTGAGACTATCGGCTATACCTGCCCGGGTGTTCCCAGGTCCTAAGGGTCCACCACTTATGGCGGCCGAAGCGGGAGTTCCATCACCATTGGAACCGGTGTACACACGAATAGACCTGGTGCCGAAGAAGTTCACAGTCGGAGAGAGGCCTCCTGTCTGGTCCCGTGGAAATAGCGAGTCCCAGGAGCCATCGTAGAGGTCGGCGTAGTCGTCGGCTACCTGGTCGCCCTGGTAGTAGAAAATCCGCTCACCGGTGCCGGTGGTCATGGTGTTGTCGCGTGCAGCGGTGGTGGCGGTGCTGCCGAGGACATTGAAGGTGATGCCGCTGAACGGGTTGCCGGCAGCGCCGTCGGCCTGGGCCTGGACAAAGGTGTTGTAGAAGTCGATCTCCGAGCTGACCGCCAGACTTGAGCCGCTGGTGACGAACAGGATGCGGTAGGACTCACCGGGCGAGAGGCAGTCGGGGACGAGGCCGGTCCAAACCGGGGTGCGCCCGGTACACGCTGGCGTCTGCGCGTTTGCCGACGCCGGGGCGAGGACCGCCGTGAGCAGCAACAACACGGTCAGATGTTTGAGTGTGCGTTTCAGCATGACGTCACCTCCCCACCGGTGCGCCCGCCCGGATTGTTCGGGGGGGGAGGGGGGGTAACTATGGATGCGCCAACGGCGTCGCAACGCGGCTCGGATGCGGGTTGCTGACGACGAACGGGATGATTTCGCAGATTTCGCATTGGGCGTCTCTCCATTACATAATGCACGGGTTGTGGAAGCCTGGCACATCAGTCACTCTGCTTTGCGACGGGATGGATTCCCGCTTCCGCGGGAATGACGGAAGGAGAAATATGGCACATCGGACACCCGGTTGGCAACAGGATGGAGGCCCGCTTTCGCGGGAATGACGGAAGGAGAAGTTTGGCACATTGGACACCCGGTTGGCGACCTTGTCCCGGTGCATACCTGGGCGCCGTGCCGGTGATGGTTCACAGGGCAAGGGGGGGGCTGGATGGGGAGTGAGGCAAGATCAACGGGTTGGAAAACCCGTTCTCCTTTTAACCCCCCCCCCAACCCCCCCTTGTCAGGGGGGAGAGTGGAGCCGGTCGTCATTCTCCCCCTCCTTCTGTCATTCCCGCGAAAGCGGGAATCCATCTTCTCCTGGCAAGGGGGGGCTGGGATATATACGGACGGAGGGATTCTCGGATGGATGCTCGGATGGATTCCCGTTTTCACGGGAATGACGAAAGGAGGGGAGGAGGGAAGGAGGGAAGGAGGGGAGGACGGAAGGAGGGAAGGACGAAAGGAGGGGAGGAGGGAAGGAGATTTCAGAATGGAGCCGGTTGTCATTCCCCCCTGACAAGGGGGGGCAGGGGGGTTGTGCCTGTTCGAAGGCGCGAGAAGATGCGGACTGGATTCCCGTGTTGCTGTCATTCCCGCTCCCTCCTTCTGTCATTCCCGTGAAAACGGGAATCCATCCCCTCCTGAATCCCGAGACGGAGATTTCAGAATGGAACCGGTTGTCATTCCCGCTCCCCCTTCTGTCATTCCCGCACTCCTTCTGTCATTCCCGTGAAAACGGGAATCCATCCCCTCCTGACCCAGGTCGCCGGGGCGGTGTCCGAACGTCGCACCGGGGGCGGCGGCTTGTCACGCACCCGACCGACTCGCGCGCGGGGGCTTCTTCGGAAGGGAAAATTCCGCCCAGAGCACGGTATGATCCGACGGGGTTTTTCCTTTCCGGGGATTGAGGTCAACGCCAACAGCTGTACACCGTTCCGCCAGCGGCCTGGTGGCCAGTATGTGATCAATGCGCCAGCCGCGATTGGCTTTGAGCGCGTCGGGTTGCCGGTAATCCCAAAAGGTGAACTGCTGCCGATGCGGATGGAGGCGCCGAAACACGTCTTCAAACCCCCAATTGACGGTCTGCCTGTAGGCTTTCTGCGCTTCATGGTGAAAACAGACATGGGTCAGATGCTTGTCCGGGTGATGCACGTCAAGCGGTCCCGGCGCCACATTCATGTCCCCGCACCAAATGACCGGCGCGTCCGGCGACAGGTGGCGGGCAAAGTACCGGCGCAGCCGTTTGAACCAATCCAGTTTGTCCTGGTACCTGGGATGGTCAATCTGAACGCCCTGCGGCACATAGGTGTTGATGATGGTGATGCCGTCCACCACGGCATGCAGCAACCGTGGCTCCCCCGCCTGCGCGCCGGCGCCGAATCCGAATGAGATACATTCCGGCTCACGCCTGGTGCAGAGGGCGACGCCGTTGTACCCTTTCATCCCCCAAAACCGCACGTGATACCCCGTGGCGGCCAGTGCGTGTTGGGGAAATTCCGCGTCCTGCACTTTCGTTTCCTGCAGGCAGAGCACGTCCGGCGCATGGGTGCGCAGCCAACGCGTGACCACGGGCAACCGTTTCCGTATGGAATTCACATTAAAGGTGGCCAGTGTCACGCTCCGCCTCCCGGCTTGCGGATTGTTTCCGCACCCTGTCAGGATGCCCCGGTGGCGCCGCCACCCGTTTGATGCAACCGCTCATGAATTTTACTTCCCGCGATATTGCCCTGCTTTCCGATACTGAATTTTTTTCCGCCAAGGCGCACCTCTCACACAAAATTCGTCTCCTGCTGGAGCAGATACGGGAAGCCCTGGCGTCTGAACTGACCGCCCATACACTCCTGGCGCCGGATGCCCTGAACCTGGACGACGCTCAACTGGTGAAGGGGGAGCACCTGGAAGATTTCCCGTACCAGTATCTTGATTACCCGCGCTATTTTTCCAGGGACACCAAATTCACTTTCCGCTCCCTTATCTGGTGGGGGCACCATCTGGTCTTTGCTCTCATCCTTGAAGGCGGGCATCTCCGGCGTTATAAAGAAAACCTCATCAACCGCTTTCCCTCCGTCGCGGACCAACATGTCTGCTTATGCTTGAGCCATTCATTGTGGGAGTGGCGGCACGGCTCCGGCTATACGCTGGAACTGACGCGCCATCGCCAGTCCGAAGCGGCGGCTGTCCTGTCTCACCGGCCGTGTTTCAAGTTAGCCCGCTTCGTGCCATTTACCGACCCATCGGTTCTGAACGGCGACGCAACGCGCCTGGCCCGCCAGGCCCTGCGGGCGATGCTGCCCGTGATGATCCCCTAAGGCCCGCGCGGGCGCGCCTCCCCGCGTTATTCTTCGTCCCTGACTCCCAGTAATTCGGTTAATTGTTCCACGTTGTACCAGCCTCCCCGGTCAAGGTGGATGACTTCAATCTCCGCGTCACGAAACAGCATCTCCAGCCATGGGTGCCGCACGTGCCACGACAACGATTCGTCCTCCGGTTGTTTGATGAAAATGGCTTTGGCGGCCCGCCGGGTTCCCGGATGAAACAACACAAAGTCAACCGTCATCGCGCGCACGGTCTTCGCCACAACCTGCGCGTCAAAGTCGTCTCTGACCTGGAGTCGTATCAGGTGCGTCAAGGGTATTTTCGCCAGCACCAGAAAGTGGTCGCGGACCGCGAGCAACAGCAGATTGAACAGCTTGACCTCCGCGTCATCCATGAGTGCCCGCGCACGTGCCGTGACTGTCTCCGGGGGGCGGGCGCTCCTCATGCCGCGCGCGCGCGCGGCGCGTGACCGGCGGCGCCACACCAGCAGCAACAGGAGCATCCCCAGCGCCGCTACCAGCCCCGCCGCGAATATCGGCGCGCGCGGCACGGGGACTATCACGGAAAGCCAGTCGGCAATATTCATCGGGAACTCCAGGCTCATGGGTGATGCGAATGTCCGGTGAAACGCAGGGAGGCGTGCCGTCCCGGCGCAATCGTGCCCAGGACCACCTGGGAGCGCGCGCCGGTGACTGATGGCAGATTCGTGGGCACACCCCGGATGGTTTGATAGGCCAACACCGCAAAGGCCATGGCCTCCATCGCCTTGCTGTTGACGCCGGCCTGCTCCATGGACAGGACGCGATTCCACCCGCCTTGCTGGTGCAGCGCCGTCATCAGCCCGCGATTGCGCACGCCGCCGCCGCCCACAATCACCTCGTCCACCGGCCCCGGCAACCAGCGCAGGGACTGATGAATCGTGTGCGCAATCCCGGCGCAACTGGAGGCCAGCGTATCGGCCAACGACAGCCGAAGCCGCGTCGCACGCCGCCAGACGCCCTGGACGTACCGTTCGTCAAATTCTTCACGCCCCGTGGATTTCGGGGGATGCCTGGAGAAGAACGCATGAGTCAGCAGAGCGCGCGTCAACGCTTCCCGTGGGCGCCCGTGCGAGGCCAGGGCGCCATGGCGGTCCATCAGCCGTTTGCCTTGCGTGGCCGCCACCATCAACCCGTCCAACAGCAGGTTGCACGGGCCTGTATCAAACGCCAGCACGTCCTTCAGCCCGCCGCCGGCCGGTAAATACGTGACATTGGCAATCCCGCCCAGGTTGATAATCAGCCGCGACGTGGTGCGGGACTGAAACAACTGGTGGTGCATATAGGGCGTCAACGGCGCCCCCTCCCCGCCGGCCGCCGCATCGCGGGCGCGAAAGTCGGCCACGGTCGTGATGCCCGTGCGCTCGGCAATGACTGACGGGTCCCCAATCTGGAGCGACGAGCGGATGGCCCCGACACCGGGCAGCACCATCCCGCGGGGACTGTGCCACACGGTTTGTCCGTGAGAGCCGATGAGGGCAATCTCATCAGCCGATAATTTTGCCTGCCGGATGGTCTGGCATGCCGTGCGGGCGAAAATCTCTCCGACGGCCACGTGAAGCTGGCAGACGGTTTCCGTCGTGCCGGACCGGATGAGCGCCAGGAGGCGCTGCCGAAGCGTGGGCGGGTACGGACGAGTCCGGTGCGCGAGCAGCGTGACCCGTAACGCGAACCGGCCGGGCCGGATATCCACGATCGCGCAATCCACGCCGTCCAGTGAGGTTCCCGACATGAGCCCAAGGCATTTCATGGCTGGCGTCGCCTGTGGCGCCCTTTCCGCAACGCCCGCGGGCGCCGTGTTGTTTAGATGCCTGACGTGCTACAATCCCCGCGGGCACGGGGAGCGTGTCCGGGAGCGCCGGATTGTGCGTTCCGGTCCCAGACCATGCCGGTCTGCTCCCTGGCGCTGAAACCCAGACTTTCATAAAAGGCCTGTTTGTCGCGTGTGCAGAGCCAGAAAAGCTCGACGCGCCGCAGGCTCGGATGGTGCAATATCCGACGAATGATTTCAGACCCGATATCCTGTCCCTGGTACAGCGCACTCACCATGACGTCCCAGATGGAGGCCCGGTAGACATAATCGGTCAACGCCCGTCCACACCCAATGACCTGATGATCGTCCCAGACTGTCAGCAGCAGGTCGGTCTGCCGCACCATCTGCGTTGTCTCGGCCACGGTCCTTCCGCAGGCCCAGGACGATTGTTCAAAGAGCGGCAACAGGGCGGCGTGATCAAAATCCTTGCTGTCGGTATAGGTGATCATGGGCGAACGGGTTGTTGAAAAACCATGGTGACACCACAACCGGAGACACGGGCCGGAGACGGACATCCGGCGACCTGTTTTTTTACACGAAATCAACCGCAATTACCAGTCAGGAGCCCCGCCATGCCCATGCTTGTCAGAAAATGTCCAAAATGCGATAAACTCTTTTGGGTCACCGAACAGGCTATTGCCTATGCGGATACGAATACCTTGCGGGTCACCTGTACCCACTGTCGACAAATTCTGCGAATCCCGCTTGTGACCGAAGGAGACAATGCTGGCGCGCCCAAAATGGGGCACTAATCCACCCCGGCACCGTTCTCCCGGCACCGATTCCGATGCGCCTCCACACCTACCATGGGCTTGATGTCCGGCTGACGGGAGGCCCTGACCGCGAAGGCGGCGGGGACGGCCCCGTGGTCATTCTCCTGCACGGGTTTGGGGCGCCCGGCGATGACCTGGTGTCACTGTGGAACATGCTGCGCGTGCCGGACACGGTGCGGTTTGCGTTTCCAGCCGCCCCCCTGCAACTGCCCGGCGGCTTTCCAGGCGGACGAGCGTGGTGGATGCTGGACGTGGACCGCATGGTTCGTGATGCGGCGAGCGGGCGCGGACGCGATCTCCACGCCGTGCCCGACGGATTGGCGACCGCCCGTGAGCAGTTGCTCGCCATGCTGGACGCGCTGGACCGGGAGTGGGGCCTGCCCGCGGACCAGGTGTTTCTCGGCGGGTTTTCGCAAGGCGCCATGCTGGCCTGCGATGCCATGGTGCGAAGCGCCCGTCCCTTTGCGGGACTCATCATCTTGTCGGGAAGCATCGTGGCACAACAGGAATGGGAGGAACGGTGGCCGCAGCGAACGGGGCTGCCCGTCTTTCAGAGTCACGGAACGGACGACCCCATCCTCCCCTGCACCACCGCCACACAGTTGCGGGACACCTTGCGCCGTCACGGACTCCCCGTGACCTGGCATGAATTTCGCGGGGGGCATGAAATTCCCCTTCCGGTTCTTGAGCGGCTTGGCGCCTTTCTCACGAATCCCCGCGGCGCCGGTGGCGAGGCACGGTGAAGCAGGCTCTGACCTTCGCCGAACCATGGGGTTGCGGAAGTGAGGCGCCTTCAGTATGGTACAGTTCCTTTGTTGAAAGGAGTGTTGATTCATGCTGAACCCCCAAACCCTCACGGAATATGTGCAAAAAGTGTTAGCCGATGCCCAGGTCACGGTGACCGACCGGACGGGCACCATGGATCACCTGAATGTCCGGGTGGTGTCGGATGCGTTCAAAGGACAAAACCTGTTGGATCGCCACCGTCTGATTTATCAGGCACTGGATGAGCCGTTGAAAGACGGCCGGCTCCACGCGCTTGAACTGACGGCCGAAACAACGGACGGCTCATAGGAGGAAACCCATATGGCAGATTCAGTCGCGGATGAAATTCAACAGGAATTGAAGCAGCACCCCATTCTCATTTACGGGAAAGGGACGAAAACCGCTCCCCAATGCGGGTTCACCGTTGAAACTATGCAGTTTTTCGATCAACTCGGCTATCCCTACGAATTGATCAACGTGCTGGAACATCCGGCGAAACGGGAAGCCTTAACACAAATGACCAACTGGCCCACCCTGCCCAAAGTGTTCATCAATACCCAGTTTTACGGCGACACCGATGTCCTGGGGCCGATGCAGACCAAAGGCGAACTGAAGCCTCTCCTGGAACAGGCCTTTCCGGCAAAAGCCTGACCGCTCCCTGAAAGAAGACACGGGATCACCCCCGGCAGGTGGCCGCTCTTTTCCTGCTCCGGGAACCTGTCACGCACAAAAAAAAGGAGGCTATCTTGTGATAGCCTCCTTTGCGCATTTCCCGCTCAAACCGAAAAACGCTTACCGAATCACCGTGGACCTGGCGCCGGCCGGGTTGATGTCAACCTTGTTCATGTGCCCTTTAATTTCCGGCAACCGTCCGGCTCCCATTGAGGATTTAATCCGCATCCGGTTTTCATCGGTCACCATATTCATGGGATCGACATCATTAAAGGATGCCGCCTTCATGCTGGCCATGGCCCCCCCTCCACTGGCTTGACCGGGATCATAGCTGGTTCTGGTCCCATCAACGGGAGATTTGGTGTCCGACATCGGGTACCCGGTGTGCGAGGGCAACATACCCGGATTCGCAAACGCCAGCGACGCCGTCACGGCGGTACCCGCTAATGCAATTAAAACAGGGCGAAGACTTTTCATCATGCCGCTCCTTTGTTAAGAAGACACAGGTTATAGCCAATCACAACGTTCGCACGCATCATGGAAAGAACGTCAAATCCTATGCATTTTCCCGGACAGTGTCAAGCAGGGGCGGAAACCCGGGGCGGGGCATCCTGTGTCCCCGCCGCCGGCTCATGCGGAGGGGCGGCGGCGTACCGGCGGCTGGCCTCTCCGGCGGTGGGGCGCTCTCGGACGCATGGCCGGTAATTTGATGGTGACCAGCGTCCCGTCCTCCGGGCTGCTCTGTATCGCAATGTGCCCGTCATGTTCTTCCACAATTTTTTTCACCATCGCCAACCCCAACCCCGTGCCCGACCGTTTGGTCGTAAAATAGGGTTCAAAAATTTTCTCGCTTAATTCCTTGGGAATGGGGACGCCATCGTTGTGAATACAGATGACCATTTCGGGAAGCCGCCCGCGTTTCGGGGACACGGAGACGCGGAGCTTCCCCTCCGGGGACATCGCCTCCAGGGCATTTTCCAAAATACTCAACAGGGCATGTTTGACTTTTTCTTTATCCCACCGAACCGGTTCCAGCCGTTCGGGAAATTCCTTTGTGACGTCAATGCGGTTCACTTTCAGATCCGTCTCAACCAGGGCCAGCGCCTCTTCAATCAGCGGAATGGCCTGGCAGGGACGCCGGTCCAGGGCCAGCGGTTTGGCAAAATCCAGAATCTCATTGAGCAACGTTTCCGTCCGCACCAGATCCCGCATGGCGGATTCAATACGGATTTTGACGTCGGTCTCAAGGGCGCCGTCTCCCGTCACTTCCTCCAACTGGGCGCGAATATACCCCATGGGTTCCCGAATCTCGGTGGCCAGAAAGGAGCCGACTTCATTCAGGGCCGATTGACGTTCCTGGCGACGAATGGCCGGCTCGGAGATCCCGGCGACGGGCAACTCCGGCGTGGGGGACACCGGCACCTGAGGGGAAGAAAAGACCGCCAGCTTGAGGGCGGGATCTTCAAAGCACTGGGCGAGCCGCGTCATGACCGGCGCGAGTGTGCTGGAAGCCGATTCCGCCGATGCATACAGGGACGCCGTTTGAGACGCCAGGATGATCGTGCCGGCCACGCGTCCCCGGACAAAAAACGGCACCACCAGCGTACACAGGAAGCGGTCACGGTATAATTGTTTATAATCGTGAAAGCGTCCTTGCGTGGAGGCCAGATTGTGATCAAGACGGGGTTTCCGATGCCGCACCGCCCAACCCGATACGGAGTCGTTCAGCGACAGCCGGTGACCCGGCAACAGCTCTTTTTTATGCCCGCCCAGACAGGCCAGCACCTCCAGGACCGCGGCGACCGGGTCGTACAGCGTGACCCATCCGCGATCAAAGGGCACCAGATCCCGTGCCGCCGCCAGGCACGCGGCAATGCACTCCTGCACCGGCGGCGAGGTGTGCGTTTGCGTCGTTGAGCCGGCTTCCGGGACGCCGCGCCGCGCCGACGGATCCTGCAGCAACCAAGGGCGCGCCAGGATGACGGAATGGTCAAAAAGATTGGCCTCTCGTAATCGGTCGGTGATCGTGCGGCTGACCGATTCAACCATGGTTTTTTCCCGTTTTGTCCAGACCTTCCCTTCCTGTTTGCCGACCACCAGCGCCCCATAGACTTCGTTGCCGTCCTTGAGGAACATCGCCAGCAGCGTCTTGAACCCCGGGGTCACCATGCGCAGTTGCATGCCCCCCGACTCCGCCGTCCCTTTCCCCGAACCCCAGAGGGGGCCATGGGGCTGTCCCGCGCTGCCGGCGGAAAGGGTTCGGAACACCATGCGAACCTCACGATCCGAAAACCCTTTGGCCATCTGCGACACCAACGGCCCTTCAAGCTGGTTCATCACGGCCACCGTCACATCCATGCCCAGATCACTCACCGCCGTGGTGACCACACGCCGCAACGTGGTCTGTTTCGCGGTCCGAACCGGGACAGTCGTTTGTTTTCTCGCCATACTCATCTCATCACAGGTATCCGTCGCCATGGTCGCCGGACGCATGGGCCGACTCAATTAATGTGTTTGATCCGTCTTGACCCGACCGTCTCCACCTGTCCTCGTCCGGAGATCAGCAGATTCATCATCCAGCTGACGAGGCTGATCAATATTGAGCTACCGCCCGCCGCCCACCATCCCTCCACGTGAAACCCCGTGACGAAGGTGGAAACCGCCATCAACAGGAAGGCGTTAATCACAATCATAAAGAACCCCAGCGTCACGATAATGAATGGCGCCGAGAGCACATACAGCAACGGCCGCACCACGGCGTTCAGCACCGCCAACACCAGCACACCGCCCACGCCCGAGGCAAACGAATCAATGGTGAGGCCCGCTATCACATGACTCGCGACAAATATCGCCACGCCCGTGACAACGAAACGGAGCACAAATCCCATCATGACAGCACCCCGCTCACGCGCTCGCCGGGTCGGCCACGATCAGATCAACGGACTGTTGCCGCCTGGTCGTGGTATCCCCGGAATCATAGTCGGCCACAAAGTTTTTCGTGACGCCCCGAGCCGACACAGCCACGGTCGCGCCGGCGTTTTCATTGTGCATATGCAGGAAAATTTCGTAATACCCGCCGTCATTCGTCTTGCCCGACGCCGCATGCCCCCCTTTGACTTTGGGCATTGCCAGCACCGTGACACCGGCCACCCCCTTTCCCGACACATCATGGACATACCCGAACACCGTGAATCCATGTTCCACGTTGGAACGCACAAACACGGGGCGCGGCGTGTCCGCGGCGGGATCTTTGAGCGTGGACAGATAGGTTGCCAGACTCACCACTTCTTCCTCAGTCATCAAATCCTTGTATTTGTCCGGCATCCGGCCCTTTTTATGCTCTTTCTCAAACCCTTCGGCATACAGATAGGTGGGATCAAGGATTTTTTTCCCGATATCGTTGATCGTCAACAGACTGCCAATGTTGTCCAACATCGGACCCCGTTTTTTCACACTGCCTTTGCCCCCGATTTTGTGGCAGTTATAACACTCATACAAATCATAGATCTCGGCCCCCTGTTCCACCACCGTCATGCGCCCGGAGGACAACACCGGGGCCGCAGTCGTCATCCCGGCACCCCCTGATTCTCCTGCCGGAGCGAACCGGGCCAGCCGCGTCATGATCATGTTTGAATGCTCCTGGAGTCTCCCGGCATGTTCCAGCAACGCCTCCGTTTCCCGGCGTTCGGCCAGTGCCTTTTCCCGTTTGCGTTTGAGAATTTTTTCAATTTTTCCCTTCTCCACTTCAGGATCATATTGCGGCAAGAGCGACGCCCCCCCGATATACACGACGGACATCGCAAGGTAGAAACCCACCAGCGCCACGCCGGCCACCCGCCCCGACAACCTGGCCATGGGGGGGGCATCCAGCAGCAAAAACACCGCAAGACCCAACACCACATAGGCCGCAAACATTACCTGGAACACGAAGGGGAAACCAAGGGCTCCGCTTCCAAACCAGACCGCGACGGCAAACACGGTCGCGAAACTGATTTTTTTTATGACGGGAGACCGTGGCATCGGAGATCATCTTCGCCGGCCAGGCTTGCCTCTTCATCTCACACGGGAAAGGGCACCGCACATATTGTTGATCGTTGAGGGAAAGAGACAGCCGTGGATAAGTGTTTCTATCTTAGCAGGGCCGCCCCATGGCATACAAGTCAATGTATGGGTCCAATACCTTTGGCACTGTGGCAGTTGTTGGAAGCCGAATTGTATCAGAGTTTGCAGACCGAGGCTATGGTGGGGAATGACGGTGTTATATTCGACCAGCCAGGCGGCCATTTTGCGGTTAAACAAGGCCAGATCAGTGAACAGTAAGTCGGCGCGATAATCCACGAACTGCTCCTGTATGGTGCGGTTGAAGCACTCACAATGGGCATTCATTTTAGGTGACCTGGGGTAAGTCCACCAATGGACAATGCCGAGCTGATTTAGGCGTTGCTGGAAATCGCCCATGAACTCAGAACCGTTATCGGAGAGCAGGAATTGCGGTTGCACGGGCAGCAGGTCGGTGAGCGCCTCCAGGGCGATGGTGGTGTTGCGGCTGGTAGCGGAAGTGGCTGCAAAGGCAATGGCAAAGCGGCTGGTGGGGTCGATGAAGGTGAACAGGTTGCGGGGATGCCGTCGCGCACTCGCATCACGGTATCGCAGGCAAACAGGGCCAGTGGCGGCGGCCGGTCGTGTTTGGGTTTGCGTGTTGTGCGGGTACGCCGCAGCGGTTTGAGGCGCCCGGTGGGTGAGAGACGCGCGGGAGCGTGGCGCATTGTATGCGGGTCTTTGGCAATGAGGCGCCCGATGGTGGAGACGCTCGGCAGCGCCAGTCGCCGCTGCGCGCACCAGTCGCGTAATAACACATGGAGTTTGGCCTTGCCGAGGTTGGGGTATTGTCGGCGCAATTGCCGGATTTGCTCGCTCAGGCCCGGTGGCGTGGCCGGTCGCCGGCGCCGGTGCGGAGCACAGGATTCAGGCGTGAGCGCGGCGGTGTTGCCGGCGTTGTGTTTGAGGGTCTGACGCCAGCGAGAGAGCGTACGAATACTGACCGTAAAGGCCTCGCTGGCAACGATTTTGCCGTGCCGATCGGCAAATGTCAGGATCGCAAGGCGGTGGTGGGTGTATGGGGCCAATACCTTTGGCACTGTGGCAGTTGTTGGAAGCCGAATTGTATCGGAGTTTGCAGACCGAGGCTATGGTGAGGAATGACGGTATTATATTCGACCAGCCAGGCGGCCATTTTGCGATTAAACAAGGCCAGGTCAGTGAACAGTACGTCCTCGTGATAATCCACGAACTGCTCCTGTATGGTGCGGTTGAAGCGCTCACAATGGGCATTCATTTTGGGTGATCTGGGGTAAGTCCACCAGTGGACAATACCGAGCTGATTAAGGCGTTGCTGGAAATCGCCCATGAACTCAGAACCGTTATCGGAGAGCAGGAATTGCGGTTGCACGGGTAGCAGGTCGGTGAGCGCCTCCAGGGCGATGGTGGTGTTGCGGCTGGTAGCGGAAGTGGCCGCAAAGGCAATGGCAACGCGGCTGGTGGGAGCGATGAAGGTGAACAGGGAGCGGCGGATGCCGTCGCGCAGGCGCACCACGGTATCGCCGGCAAACAGGGCCAGTGGCGGCGGCCGGTAGTGTTTGGGTTTGCGTGTTTTGCGGGTACGCCGCAGCGGTTTGAGGCGCCCGGTGGGTGAGAGACGCGCGGGAGTGTGGCGCATTGTATGCGGGTCTTTGGCAATGAGGCGCCCGATGGTGGAGACGCTCGGCAGCGCCAGTCGCCGCTGTGCGCACCAGTCACGTAATAATACATGGAGTTTGGCCTTGCCGAGGTTGGGGTATTGTCGGCGCAATTGCCGGATTTGCTCGCTCAGGACCGGTGGCGTGAGCGGTCGGCGGCGCCGGTGCGGAGCACAGGATTCAGGCGTGAGCGCGGCGACGTTGCCAGCGTTGTGTTTGAGGGTCTGACGCCAGCGATAGAGCGTACGAATGCTGACCTTAAAGGCCTCGCTGGCAGCGATTTTGCCGTGCCGGTCGGCAAATGTCAGGCTCGCAAGGCGGTGTTGGGCATGTTTGGAAGTCATCCCCCAAACATGCCCTAAATGGGCTACTCGGTAAAACCCCCGGATGCGGTATCCGGCATGGTGAATTTGCATGGCGCTCCTCTTGAGGCGGAGTGCCAAAGGTTTCTGAACTTATGCAATAACGTACGGCAGTCAGCGGCGGTTGTGCCGGCGGTTTAACGGCGCATTGACGAATGGGGTACCGTGATAGCCCGGGCGCTGTACAAGCCGGGAAATGCCGAGCGGCTGGCAGTAGCTTGCTGGAATACCCATTGCAACCATTCAACGCGCCCGGCCGGGGCGTCCTTCTGCGTGATAGAAGCCACGGAACCGCAGCAGCGGCGCGAACTTGAGGCCGACAACTAAAATGTTTCCTTTTCTTAAGAAACAATAAAATTTTGTCTATAGAGTGATACATGATCTTTTAAGCGATCAATTTGACCGATGGTAAATTCAGTCATCCACTCATCATCCACATAATTCATGAAATTATTAATTGGTGCATTATTCTGTTCCGTAGGACATGCATTGTGCCTGCCTATGTCGGGCTTCCCGTGATTGGGTGAAGTATGTGCAGGTGTATCTCCAACATGATCTCCGTACGCATCACAACCCCCTTGAAAAGTATGGTATAGCCCTAACCAATGACCCACCTCATGTACTGCAGTTTTGCCCAAATTAAAATTCTGTGTATTGCCACCTGGAAGAGTGCCATCTAACACTACAACCCCATCTTTTTCAGGATCTCCTTCCCTGTCCCAAGGGAAGGTAGCCCAACCTAAAATCCCTGGAGGTCCAGCAGTATAAAAATTTAATATTTGGTCGGAATTATATCCTAATGCTCTTTTGGCTTCTCGCTCTTCGGAACTTCCGTGATCCATTCTGTACCATCTACTGCTTTCCCTCTGAATCACATCCTGTTTAGAGTAAGAAAACATAATTCCATATTGTCCGTAAGCAGCATTTAAAACATCTATTTGATTTACTCGCTGAGTTTCGCCGATCAATCCAAAATCACTATCATAGATATGAATAAATCTAATGGGAATATGAATCTGGGTTGGCCTACTACTACCTGCCTTCCTAACGCTGCTAATCCTGAGGTCATTTCTTTTTACTTGGTAGTGGTTTGGAGTAATAGTAGCACAACCTCGTCCTTGCAAAACAAACTCCTCTATGCTTTCGTAGTCTTTGTTGTTGATCACGTAACTCATCATTCTTCTCCTGTGTACGCCCAACATGGGCATAAATTGGTTGAAGTGAAAGTCCTCTGTAGGAAGTATAATCACCCTTTTCTCCAAGGTCAAGAAGTTGTGTGGATCCAGCGCCTTTGGCGCTCCGGGTCATTGACGAGCCGTGATTGCATGGGAGATTTCATCGCCAGAGCATCATGAGGTCGTGGGATGCTTCGACACCAGCCAGTCGCGTGCGTGCGATTGAAAGCGTCCATATCGCAGAACAGCAATGCCTGGTGGTCGTCGACGAACCACTCCTGAATGGCACGGTGAAAGCATTCGCCGTGGGCGTTCATTGCAGACGCCCCGGGCCAGGACAGAGCGGATGGGGTTGGGTGTCCGTTGCTGCAAGCGGCGAACGGCGCCGGCACGGAGTATGCATGGGTTGCCGCACCGTGCTTATTGCCGGCCCCCGCTGGTCATGGACTCAAGGATTTGCTTGCGCTGTTCGCGTGCTGTTTTCAGATCGTGTGCCATGTTCAGATTCGGGTACAACGCCAGTGCGCGGTCGTAATGTCGCAACGCTTCGGCCTTGCGGTTGAGGTGAAACAGCCCGAGGCCCACCAGATGGTGGGCTTTCGCGTCATCGGGATAATGCGCAATCACCTGTTGCGCCGACGCCAGCCCCTCCGCATACCGCCCCTGGTTGATCAGCAACACGGCAATGTTCGTCATCGCGGTTTGGAACTGCGGGTCAAACCGCAGCGCCTCGCGGAAGCGCGCGATCGCCTCCTCATTGCGGCCCTGGTTTGACAGCAGCACGCCGATACTGCCCAGCGCCGTGGCAAGATTCCTCATCGCGTCCTGATGCTGCGGCTTCAGCCGCAGCGCCTCACGGTAGCGCGCGACCGCTTCCTCATGGCGGTCCTGCTTTACCAGCAGCACGCCGATATTGTTGAGCAGTCCAGGGTCATCCGGTCGCAGCTCAAGGGCGGTTTGGAACGCGGCATGCGCTTCCCCGTAGCGCCCCTCGGCCTGCAGGTAATTCCCAAGATTGTTGTGGGCGCCGCGGGCCTGCGGGTTGTGGGCGATGACGTGGGTAAAGAAGGTACCGTCGTCGCGGTAGAGGCCGGTCTGGTTCCAGGTAAGCATGCCAGCAACCGCCAGTATGGCCGCCCCGACCGTCCCGATGGCCAGCCGCGCCGGACGCGCGCGGTGCGCCGACAGGGCACCGAGGCCCCGTTGACAGGCACGGCCTGCGGCGCCGGCCACGACGGCAATCAGGCCGACGCCGGCGAGGTATTGAAACCGGTCGGCGACAAACGAGAACTGCATATAGCCGAAGTCCACGAAGCCCAGCGTCGGCGACAACGCCACCGCAAAGAACAGCACGCCGGTCAGCGGTCCGCGACCAAGCCGCCGACGCCAGTGCCACAACACCGCCACCACCGCCGCAAAGCCGGCCGCGCCGCCCCAGGCCAGCAGGTCGCCGATGCCGGGCTCCCAGCGCGGATAAACCCCGATCAGCCCCGTCGGCCACAGCAGTTTGCCGGCGTAAAATGCCAGGGCATGCGCCGCAATCAGCCCGCGCTCCAGCGGCGAATAGGCGAATGAGACAGGCTCAATGTCGGCGTAATAGGCATAGTCGGCCAGCGCAATGCCAAGCCCGATCAGGAAGAACGGCAGTGTGCGGCGGCAATCGGCCAGGGTCACGCGCCCGTGCCGCCACCAGTGCCACAGCAACAGCGCCACCGGTAGCGTGATGACGATGGATTTGCTGAACAGGCCGAGCACGAACAACGCCCCCGCCAGGAGGTAATGCCCCTTTCGCCGCATTTCCACAAAGCGGATATAGGCGAGCACGGAGGCGAGATAGCACAAGGTCGCCAGGATGTCCTTGCGCCCGATGACCCAGGCCACCGACTCCACATGCAGCGGATGCACCGCGAACACCGCCGCCGCGAACCACGCGCCGGGCACCCCCAGCCGCCGCAGCAGCCGCCACAGCAGCAATACGACACTGGTATGCAGCAGCAGATTGACCAGGTGATAGCCGAGCGGCGCCAGCCCCCACAATTTATGCTCCAGCCAGAAGGTGGTATGGAGCAGCGGCCAGTAATGGCCTTCGTATGGAAGCAGCGCACGCGGGGCAAACCAGATTTGCGCCAGCCCCGACCAGGTGTGAAGCGGCGTGGCCTTGGTCAGCACCACGTCATCCCACACGAATCCCGCCGCCAGCGCCGGAAAGTAGCTGACCGCCACCAACAGGCACAGCGCCGCGCCCGCTAATGCTATAGGGGCAACAGGAGCACCGGGGAGCATGCCGGACGCGGGAGACGCCGCCGGAATCGGATGCTTGCGCGGCGCATCGTTCCCGTTCGGCGGCGTTGGCGTCCGGACGCGGGGGGGTTGTTTTCTCTCCATATGATAGTGCCCTCAAGCGGGACGGCGGGTGAGTGAATCTCTTTTCAGCGCCCGCGTCCTTTCGTGATCATACAACGCGTTGTGTGCATATCGCCATGGACGAACAGCGCCGCATTCTGAAGCAGCAGGTTGAATATCGCATCGGCGTATCGCCGGCAAGGCGAAGCGATTCGCGAGAGATGTCACCACACCGGCCCTGTAATCCGGGAGGCGTTCCTTTGGTGTTCTTTGTCCAACTGCATTTGATGACAATCTCTCCTGTCACGCACAAGACTTCCTTTGACAAAAGATTGTGTCAATTGAGTAACCAATGAACCATGTCCGTCAGCGCATCCATCCCCCACCCGCGCCGATACCGCTGTGCCGCCTCATCCCTCGCCCGCGCCGCTTTTGCGGCGTGGACACGCGCCCGCTATAATGGACTCATGCGTCGCTTCCACTCGGCTTCGGCTTCTTTGCATCGGGCCTCGTTCCGTTGGGCGCTGGGCGTGAGCCTGGTCGTGCTGGCGGCGGGCTGCCAGTCCAATGCTCCCAGGTATCCGGAAGACCACTTGCACTTTGAGCGAATCGTTGAGGCGGTGGAGGCCTTGCGGACGGCATATGAAAATCAGGATCTGAAAGCGCTTCAGGCGTTACGGGCGCCGTCCGCGAACCTTGATCAGTTTGAACGCGACGCGGCAAAGGACTTTTCCACCTATGACACGATTGCATTCACCCTGACAATTGAACGCCTGTCCATTCAGGGGGAACAGGCCACGGTCAATGTTCGATGGGAAGGCGCATGGCAGCACGGCCCCGACGACACGTTGATAACGGATTGGGGGTACGGGGTGTTCGTGTGGAGCGGCCGGCAGACGGTGATGCTGGAGCACATGACGGGGAACCTGCCTTTTGGCATCGCCAACCGCTAAGCCGCGCGTTGCCCGGGAACAACCAATGGTGACACACATGACCACAGCCATGACAACATATCGCCGGGGGCCGGAAGCCGATTTTCTCGTTATTGGAAGCGGGATTGCGGGATTGCGCGCGGCGATTGAGCTGGCGCGCCACGGGCGCGTCCTGATTGTGACAAAAGGCAGCCGGTTCCAAAGCAATTCCATGTACGCGCAGGGAGGCGTCGCCGTGGCGCTGAACACCGAAGATGACGTGAACCTGCATTTTTCCGATACCATCCGCGCCGGGCATCAGCTTGGCCGGGAACACGCGGCGCGAATCCTGGTGGAGGAAGGGCCAACTCGCATTCAGGAGCTCATCGCCTGGGGCACGGAATTTGACAAGGTCGGCGGACAATTTGCCTTTGCCAAAGAAGGCGCGCACAGCCGCAGCCGTGTGCTGCGGGCACGGGGCGACGCGACGGGCCATGAAATGATTCGCGTGCTGCTGGAACATGCCCGGCAACATCCCAACATTCAATGGTTTGATCGTCATTTTACCCGGGACCTGCTGGTGGCGGACGGCCGGTGTTATGGGGCGATTGTGGTGAATGAAACCACCCGGGACGTGCAACGGCTCCCGGCGACCGGCGTGCTGCTGACGACCGGCGGCGCGGGACAAATGTATGCCAGAACCACCAACACGGACAATGCGACGGGCGATGGCATGGCCATGGCGTACCGGGCGGGGGCCGTCCTGGAAGATATGGAATTTGTGCAATTTCATCCCACGGCCCTCTATCTCCCCTCCAGCCCTCCGTGCCTGTTGTCCGAAGCCATGCGTGGTGACGGCGGGGTCCTCCGCAATCGCAAAGGTGAGTTGTTTATGCCGCGCTATCATCCCTCGGCGGAACTGGCCCCCCGCGATATTGTCGCGCGGGCGATTTGGTCGGAAATGGCGTCAACACGGTCGCGCCACGTGTACCTGGACGTCACGCATTTGGGAAAGGACTTCATCACCAAACGTTTTCCCACCATTTACCGGACCTGCCTGCGGTGTGACATTGACATCACGGAGGAATGGATTCCCGTTTCGCCGAGCGCCCATTATTTCATGGGAGGCATTAAGGCCGGGATTGACGGCCAGACCACCCTGCCCGGGTTGCTGGTCGCCGGGGAAGTCGCGTGCAACGGGGTGCATGGGGCAAATCGTCTGGCCAGTAATTCCTTGCTGGAGGGGCTGGTCTTTGGATACCGCGCGGCCCGGTCGGCGGCCTCGCTGACTGGCGCTCCCGGACGGGCCGGGCTGAACAACCTGGTCCCGCGCGCCGGCGCCGAACCGGCCGGGCTGTTGGAGGATGGCGAAAAACTGCGAAATTCCTTGCGGCGCCTGATGTGGGACAAGGTCGGGTTGGTCAGAACCGGCGATTCTCTGGTCCAGGCGCTGTCCTGGCTCTCTCACTGGGACCGGCAAATTCAGGACACGCTGCAGACGCGCGCCGACCTTGAAGTCAAAAACATGATTCAGGTCGCGCGGTGTGTGACCGAAGCCGCCCTGTGGAGAGAAAACAGCCTGGGCGCCCATTACCGGGAAGATTTCCCGACCAGCAAAGGTCCGGCATGGAACACGCACAGCCAGGTGCGGCGGTCCGAGTCGGTCAGGTCTTCGCCAATCGTGCAGTATGCAGAACGCTGAACACTGGAGCCAGGCCTGCAAAGACAGGGAGAGTCAATGAGCGTTCCCAAAAACTTATGAACCAATTAGTCGTTACATTGATTTTTGTACTGCTACCCGGAATTATTGCAAATGTAATTTGTGATAAAATTGCAGTGCATTCAAAATGGACTTCGTTCAAATTTAGCGTGTACGCTTTCGTTTTAGGCATCATTTCCTATGTGTTTTTGCAACTTTTTTATTACTTCATTGATATTTATTACTCCATTGATATAAGCAGATCGTGGTTGCCAGGCAATGCAAACTGGAGCCATCTGGAAATTTGGGGTTCATTTGTTGCAAAGGATCCCTCGCCGCTACCCGAAGAGGAAATTGTTGTTGCAACCTTCCTTGCTTTCCCCGTAGCCTATCTGGCTGCCTTTTTTATTAACCACAAAATCTTTAATAAATTCGCACAACGAATAGGCGTTTCCCGAAAATATGGGGATGAAAACCTGTTTTCTTATTACCTGAATGCCAAAGAAACTGATTGGTTATACATTCGCGATCCAGGCAATAATCTCACGTACCAAGGTAGAATAGTCTCGTATTCAGAGACCGAGACCATGCAAGAACTCGTGATGTCGGAAGTCACAGTTTATAGATATAAAGACTCAAAAAAGTTATACTCTATCCCTACAATTTATCTTACGAAAAAAATCGGTCAATTTATCATAGAAGCCGTTCCCTCAAAATTATTAGGAGGCCCAAACGATGCAGAGAAAACCCTTGAATGAAGGTGCGACTCGTGGAATGATAAAAGGCCTCGTTACAGATCAGGCAGGCAAGCCGGCAGTCAAACCAATTGCTCCACCTCCGGCTCCAGAACCTTCCGATAATCAAAAAGACCGTTGAGCTTTCAAAAGAGCAACCAGGTTGTCTGCTGAACGCATTGAACTTGCCACATGCGGTCCGCGTGACAGTCCCCACACTCCACCTTATTAACCCTGTTCCCCCATCATGCGCTCGTACCGGCGGTGCAGGGTGGCGACACAGGAATCGGGCGATGGTGTCGGCAAGGGTCTGCCGTCAATGGCAGCGACCGGCAGAATGCCGATCCCGCTACTGGTGAGAAAACATTCATCCGCGTCATCCAGCACATCGGGAAGATAGCGGTCTTCCTGTGTGCGCAGGCCGAGGGCGGGGGCGACGTCAAGTACGATTCCGCGCGTGACGCCGGGCAGGACGCCGCAGGCCAGCGACGGCGTGTGCAGCGTGTTCCGCGTCACAAAAAAAATATTGCTCATGGCGCATTCGGCAAGATACCCGTCGGAGGTAAGCTGTAGCCCTTCAAACGCGCCCCGCGCGGTCGCCTCATGCCTGGCCAGCAGATTGTTCATGTAGTTCAGGGTTTTGGCCTGTGCCGGCCCGGACAGGGGGGACGGCTTGCGAATCGTGGTGATGATGATTGGGATGCCGTCGTGCCGTTGCTGTGCCGTGATGTGACGGAGGGGGCGCGGCATCAGCACAACCGTCGGCCCGGCGGGCGCGGCTGAAGCGGCGCGGCTCGTGTCCCATGGCTCCGTGGCGCTTTCGCTCCGGGAACCGCGGGACAACGTCAGGCGAACCAGGGCATGGTCCAACCGATTGCGGGTGACGACTTGCTCAAACGCCTCCGGCCAATTGATGGCGGGCGACGGCGCCTCAAGGTGGATCGCCCGGCAGGATTGCGAGAGTCGCGCGAGATGACGGTCAAGCCACACCGGGCGGCCGTGATAAATCCGGACGGTTTCAAACACCCCGTCACCATACAAAAATCCGCGATCCAGCACGGAGATCCGCGCGTCGGCTTCCGCCACCATCCGGCCATTGAGATACATCCACATACAGCAGTCGTCCGGCACACGTCAGCGCAACGCGTCAAACAGGGCTTGCGCTTTATACAGGGTTTCCCGGTACTCGCGATGGGGATTGGAATCCGCGACGATGCCGGCGCCCACCTGAAGATGGGCGCGCTGCCGCGTCAACACCATCGTGCGAATCAGAATATTGAAGTCCACGTCTCCGGTCCAGCTCACGTACCCCAGGGAGCCGGTATACGGCCCGCGCCGCACGGGTTCCAGCGCTTCAATGATCTCCATGCAGCGAATCTTCGGCGCGCCGGTGATCGTGCCGCCGGGGAACACGGCTCGTATGAGGTCGAGCGTTGTCGAAGACGGCGACAACGTGCCCCCGACCTCGGACACCAGATGCGCGACGTGTGAATACCGTTCAATCGTCATGAACTCCTCCACGCGCACCGACCCATAGGCACAGACCCGCCCCAGATCATTGCGCGCCAGGTCCACCAGCATGACGTGTTCCGCCCGTTCTTTCTCGTCAAGGCGCAGGGTGTCCGTCAAGGCGTCATCTTCAACGGCGGTGCGGCCCCGTGGTCGCGTGCCGGCGATCGGGCGCATGGTCACCCGATGGCCGGCGACCTGCACCAGGCGTTCGGGAGACGAAGAGACCAACGCCAGATTGCCGGTCACGAATAATCCCGAAAACGGCGAGGGATTAACGACGCGCAGACGGTCATACAGGTGTTGACCGACGGCGTGCGGCGCATGGTCCGCGGCCGGATTGAAGGCAACGGAAAATCGTTGCGCAAGATTGGCCTGATAGATGTCGCCGGCGCGAATGAACGCCTGGCACTGTTGCACGCGTTCCACATACTCCTGTTCGGAATGCGTGGCCTGCATGGTGTCGGGCGCCATCGGCGACCCGGTCCGTCGCCTCGGCGTCCAGGGGGGGCGCAGGGCGTGTTCCAGCTCATCCATGCGGGCGGCGCCTTCGCGATGCAGGGCGGCATGGGACTCTGACAGCAGCCGCTCGGGAGCCGGCGTAAAGATGATATGCCGCGCACGCGTGTGATGATCAATGGCGACCAGCAAGTCGAAAAACAGAAATTCCAGATCAGGCAGGGGGCCGTCATGCATGGTCCGTGCGGGCAGGACTTCGTGATGCCGCACCGCATCGTAACTCATATACCCGATGGCGCCGCCGGAAAACGGGGGCAGGGAGGCGACGCGAGACACCAGAGACGGGCGCAACAGTTTGAAGAGTGCGGGAAACGGTTCCGCATCATATCGCGTGGTCCCTTGTGCGGTTTCCAGAGTATAGTGCCCCGGCCATCCGGCAAACACAAGCCAGGGATTGACGGCCACAAAGGAATAGCGGGCAACGCCCAAAGGCCCTTTGCCACTTTCCAGCAGACAGGACGGCCGGTGAGGCACGGCCATCCGCTGGTAGATGTCCCAGGGACTCTCCCCCGCAAGGGGCCTGGTGCGCACCATGGGAAACGATCCGGTACCAGGGAGCGTTGAAGCGCGTGAAGCGACGGGCCGGCTCATGGTTTCAGCACCATTGAAGACGTGGGCGATGCGGTCGTCCAGGGCGTCCGTCGCGTGATGTTGAGTCGGCTGTACTCCCGCCATGCGTCCCGCACGATGATCGTTTCCCCCTTGTGCCTATCATAACGGGAGTTGAGGGCGAGAGAAAGTCCCGACCGGAAACCGTGCAGGACGATGCGCGTCACGTTCAATGCCGTGCTTGACAACATGGGGGCCGTTTTGTTTGGATGACGCGTTGAAATGCAAGCGGGGAGTGCGGTCCATGCCTTCATCATCCGACCCAATGTATGCCGGGTTAGGACAAGCCCTGCGAGTGGGTACCAATCTGCTTGCCAGCCTGATCGTCGGCGGAGGATTGGGGTGGAGCGCGGATACCTACCTGTTTTCAACGAAACCATGGGGTATGGTGACAGGCTTGGTGCTCGGGCTGATTGCCGGCATTCGCAGCGCCTACCGTTCCGCCCAACATTGGCAGTGATTGCCGCGTTTCCGCCATCGCCTGTTCCCTGACACGAACACGAGGTTGCCGTGGAAAACCCCCTGCATCTCTTTGAACTGCACCCGATTGTTCCCCTGACCCTGTTCGGCCTTGACGTGTCGCTCAACAAGGCGGTGCTCGTGATGTTCATGGCGGTGGGACTGGTCATCCTGTTGATGACCACCGCCCGCGCCTCGGGGTCCCTGATCCCCACAAAACTGCAAAGCCTGGCCGAGCTGCTGGTGGAGTTTATTCGGGGGATGATTCACGAAACCATGGGACCGGACGGGATGCGGTTTTTCCCCCTGATCGCCAGCCTCTTTTTGTTTATTTTGTTCTGCAATCTCCTGGGACTCATCCCCGGCTCCTATACGGTCACCAGCCAACTCGCGGTGACGGGCGTGTTTGCGGTGGGGGTTTACCTGTTGAGTCTCGTCGTGGGATTTCAATTGCACGGGGCGAAGTTTCTGGGCATCCTCGTGCCGCCGGGGACCCCGGGCTGGCTGTTGCCGCTCATGATTCCCATTGAAATGATCAGTCAACTGGCGCGCCCCGTGTCCCTGGCGGTTCGTCTGTTTGCCAACATGACGGCCGGGCACGTCATTCTCGGCGTCCTGTTTGGCTTGACGTTGAGCGGCGGATGGGCGCTGGGCTGGCTGCCGTTTTCCTTTACCGTGGCGCTCTACGGCCTGGAAGTGGGGATTGCCTTTATTCAGGCCTACATTTTTACCATCCTGACGTGTGTCTATATGGGAGACGCTTTTCATCCGCATTAACCTGACCGTACACCCGAAGCCGTGTTCGTTCGTGACGCGCGCGCGACACATTCTTATTCACGCTTTGACCAGGGAGAACATCACACCATGGATTCTGCATCTTCAGCTTTAGTGGGCATGGGGCTGGCCGCCGCGGGGTTTGCCGGCGCCGGAGTGGGCATTGGGTACATTTTCGGAAAAATGATTGAGGCCGTGGCCCGCCAACCGGAGGCCGAGGCACGGATCAGCAAGTATATGTGGATCGGCTTTGCGCTGGTTGAAGCGATTGCGCTCTACGGGCTGGTCATCGCCTTTATCATTATGGGCTTGAGGGAATAGGACGCCGCCATGCCTCAATTTGACACTCAATTCTTTTCGTCCCTGATTTTCTGGGAGTTTATTTCGTTCGGCATCCTGTGCTGGGTGCTGTACAAATTTGCGTTTCCGCCGATTCTTGCGGCCCTGGACCTGCGTGAACAAAAAATCAGGGACAGCCTTGAACAGGCGGATCGCCATCGCACGGAGGCCGAGCAGCGCTTACAGGCCTACGACGCAAAGCTGCAAGGCGCCGTGCGTGAAGCCGAGGCGATTGTGGCGGACGCGAAAGCCAAAGCCCAGCGCCTGCTGGAAGAGAACGAGCAGCGGCTGCGCACGGAGACCCGTCGCATGCAGGACGAAACGACGCGGGAACTGGAGCGGGAGCGACGCAAAGCCGTGCAGGACATTCAAAAGGAAGCGGCGGACCTGGCGTTGCTGGTGGCGGAAAAAGTCCTGGGCCGGAGTCTGTCGGAGGACGATCATCGCCGCCTGGCGCAGAATGCGATGCAAGCCGTCGCCGACGGTGAAGCAGGAGGATTGGCTACAAAGCCCGGCGATTTGACGGACACACCAAGCGAGGAGCGGAATCCTCATACAACACTTGACGTCGAATTTCCTGAAAGAAACGAGTGGTTTGTCGACCACATCGCCATTGAACCTTTTGTGGATGCAATACGTCTGATGGGAGTGGAGAAGGCGGCAAGGGTGAATTTACAAAAGGGAAACGGACCTCTGATATCAAAGGACAGGAGAGAAGGCAAATACGGTGCATCATCGAGGAAAATTGGCGAATACTGGGTTGTGACCTACTCCTCTACCGAGAACAAGAAAAAACAGCTTGAGGAAATCGCGCATAAACTCGGCGAGAAAATCAAAGTCTTGATCGTTCCTCGTGAAGTGGTTAAGGAATCGTGGGACTCGTGATCCGGGGGCGAGCCAAAAAACTTCCGTCAGTCAGTCATTGCCCCCGTTTCCCCCTTCTCATCCCCGCGCTTTGCCCCCCGTGCGATAGCCTTCCAGATCCAACGTGACAAATTGAAACCCAAGGGCTTTCAGTCCCTGGGCAATGCGGTCGCGTCTCCCCGCTTCAAGAAAACGCGGCAGGTCGTTCGCCTCCACCTCAATACGGGCAATGTCCCCGTGGTCACGAACGCGCACCTGTCCAAAGCCTTCCTGCTTGAGCCACCGCTCGGCCTGCTCCACGCGCCGTAATTTCTGTTCGGTAATCATCGTGCCTCGTGGAATGCGGGAGGACAGGCAGGCGGCCGCCGGCTTGTCCCAGTTGGATAAGCCCAAGATGCTGGCGAGCGCGCGAATGTCCGCTTTCCCGAACCCGGCTTCCACCAACGGACTGCGAACGCCGAACTCCCTGGCCGCCGTGATTCCCGGCCGGTCGTCGCCCAGGTCGTCAACGTTGGTGCCGTCCACAATGACGGCAATGCCTGTTTCCTGTGTGATGGGTTCAAAGAGTTGATACAGATCGCGTTTGCAATGATAGCATCGCGCGGCGTCGTTGCGCACAAACTCGTCACGGTGGAGTTGATTGGTGGACGCCACAATCAACCGAACCCCGATTTCTTCACTCAAACGCCGAACGGCTTCAAACTCCTCGTGCGGGAAGGTGGGCGACACGGCGGTGACGGCAATCGCGCGCGCGCGCAGCACATCCGACGCCACTTTGAGCACCAGCGTGCTGTCAATCCCTCCGGAAAAGGCGACCAGGACACCATCCAGCTCTTGCAGGCAGTGACGCAGCCGCTCCGTTTTGCGCTGAAGGGCATCAGGAGTGGGCGGAAGCGAACGGTGCGGCATCAGTCTGCGCGTTGGATGTGTCGGATGCGGCGCGGGCGGCATGTCAAGCGGACCGTGTGCCAAGTTGACCGCAGGCCCCCAACACGTCACGTCCGCGATGGTTTCGGATGAACACGGCATACCCTTGTTGCCGGAGGATCGTCTGAAACGTCGCCACGGCGGTGTCCGTCGGTTGGCGGAACGGCGCGTGAGGAAACTCGTTAAACGGAATCAGATTGATTTTACAGCGAATGCCGCGCAGCAGTTGACTCACGCGCATGGCGTCCTCCGCCGAATCGTTTTCCCCGCGCAGCAGCACATATTCAAACGTCAGGCGACGGTGGGGCGGCAGGGGATATGCGCGGCACGCGGCGAGGAGGTCGGGCAAGGCGTGCAAACGATTCATCATCGGCATCAGTCGGTCCCGTTGTTCGGACGTGGAGGCGTTGAGTGAAATCGCCAGGTTCACCCCGAGCCGGGCCACGGCATGCAGGCGTTCGGAAAAGCCCGCCGTCGAAAGCGTAATGCGTCGCGCGGAGAAGCCCATCCCCCAGTCGCGGTCGGTCAGTCGGATGATGGCATCCGAGACGGCCTCAAAATTGGCCAGGGGTTCGCCCATGCCCATAAACACCAGAGACGTAATCCGCTGGCCGGGCCGGAGTTCATCCTGGGCCGTCAAAACTTGGTCGACAATTTCGTGTGCCTGCAAGTTGCGCTTGAGTCCCATCTGCCCCGTGAGGCAAAAGCGACAATCCAGCGTGCATCCCACCTGGGTGGAGACGCATTGTGTCAGCCGTTCTCCGTCCGGGATAAGCACGCTTTCGATGGTCAGGCCATCGTCAAGGGCAAACAGTAATTTCTGGGTCCCGTCCCTGCTCTGCATCTTCGCAGGCGATTTCAACCGGCCAATGACGGTTCGCCCCTGAATCGTCTCCCGGTCTTTCCGGGACAGATTACTCATCCGCGGAATCTCACGAACCCGGTGCTGATAAATCCACCGCAGAATTTGCCGGGTTCGATAGGCCGGCCAGCCCAGTCGGTCCACGAGGAACGCCATGTTCTCGAAATCAAGCGCGAGAAGGTTGGTTGGAGTATCGGTGACAGTGGTCATAGCTATGGGGATGAAGCAGTGAGGCCACCCTATCACGGGCGAAAAGCGCCCGACAAGAACGCCGCACAGGCCCCGTGCCCGTTGTCGAATAATCCCTTGAGGCCTCGTCTCACGCGGGACCATGAAGCCTGCTGCTCCGGGCAGGCAGGGACAAGGTTTTCAGATTAATCCCGTGGTTCATCTATATTGCGTATAACTAAAAAAGCAATACTAAATATAGGCTTGCAAAAACAGCTTGATTGAAAATCACTGTAAATATAACATATCAAATATTGACTTTAATTTTTCATGTAAATATTTGATACCAGAAAGCATTGAAAGCTTGCAATCTTTTTTGATTGACATGCTTTACTCTAGATGTTACAAGCAAACAAAAGCATGAAGATATCTTATGGAAGATGGAAAAGACGAGTTGAAGGATATTGCCGTTGGGCTGGAGCAGCGCATTACTGCGTACGAGACGAAGCTCAAAGACTTAAAGAAAAAAAGGGAGAAAATCAATGAGGAAATGGCGACCATTGAGAAATATGTGGAGTTGGCAAAAACCCTCTACCGAGTGGAAGCTGACAAAGCGAAACTGGCCAGTCTCTCCAGCCAGATCATTTCGGATAAAACCGGAGCACGCCCGGTACCGGTCACGGATGTCACAGACCAATCCAAGGAAATCCTTCTGGGTCGAAGCAAGTATGTTGGCATGAGCGCTCCGGATGGAGCGTGCGTCATTTTACGGGAAACGAAACGGCCGATGCATGCAAAAGAGTTATGGCAGCGTCTCGTTGAGGGAGGCATGCAAATCCGGGGAAAAACGCCGGTGACATCCATTGCCACATCCCTCAAACGAGATCCCAGGTTTCGAAAAGTGGCCCCCAATACCTTTGAGAGTGTGGCCTCAACCGCACACCATGAATGATGACGCCTGCCGGCACAGCGATGTGGCTGAAATTCACCGACCGTTCACTGCGACTGAAAGTGCGCCGATGAAAAATATCGTGCGTTGTTATCATCCCCCACAGCCCTGAAAGGAGGTGAGACCCCATGGCAACAGCCAGCAAGAAGAAAGCCGCGAAGAAGGCTCCCGCCAAAAAGAAAAAGTCTCCGGCCAAAAAAAAGACGGCCAAGAAGAAAGCCCCTGCCAAAAAACGGAAAAGGTAACGACCTGCCGTTTGCGCAGTACCATGCCGGGAGCGGCACAGCCCGCTCCCGGCCCCGCCTTGAGTGACCGCAGGATTGACGCCGTCCGCATGCGCATCCCGACCCGTCTCTTTCCATGCATGCATGCATCGCGTAATCCTGTGCAATGTCCGGATGGCAGACACGGTGAACATCGTCGCGTGACATAACGTTGCGGTCATGCGTGAACGAGCAATGCATGTGGCGCTTGAGATGAACGCAGGAAAAAATTTTGACATGCCGCGCATTTTTTTTCGTGACACACAATCGCAAACACGCATGGAAAAATTTTATCGCGCAGAAAAAAGCATTGAGTTTTTTTTTCAAAAAGCGTAAGAAGCGTCAAAGTGATTACGCAAAGCGATGACGACACTCAATGACATGACAAGGCAGTGACGTCATCAAAATTCTGAAAGGGGGTGATTCTGTTGGCGACAGCAAAGCGCAAGAAGAAAGCTCCGGCCAAGAAAAAGACGGCCAAAAAGAAGGTTGCGAAAAAGAAAGCCCCCGCCAAAAAGAAGGTTGCGAAAAAGAAAAAAGCTCCGGCGAAAAAGAAGTCGGCGTCAAAGAGAAGGCGGTAACCACGCCTTGCTCTGGAACATGCGGCGGAAGAAGGGTTTCCTTCTTCCGCCGTTGTTTTACGTCCCGCCCTTCTATCGGCTCATAACGAGATCATCGCTGGAACACCCGCACCATGCCGTATCGTCAAACATGCCTCCCGGGCGCGTCGGATACCATGTTCTTCGCCGCCGGGCAGATCCGCTCCCGGTCTTTCGTGTGCTTCATGCGCCGACATCCGGAAAGTCACGGATGATGAGCGGGTGATGCGCCATCACGATTCCGTGTCACAACATTCCGCACAGTCCGCTGTCAAACGTGATGCGATGATACACCGACATCAGGCACGCGCCTGTCCGATACGCACCGGCGAAGTGGTTTCAATCGCGCGCATGGAATACGAGGCCGCCCGTCGTCTGCAATGGCGGCTTCGCGATGAACGGATCGCGGAGCGGCGCCCGGACACATTGATCATCCTGGAACATGAACCGGTGATGACGCTGGGCCGGACGACGAAGCCCGCGCATTGGCATGGCCAGACAGACACGTTCGCACGTCGGGGTATTCCGGTGAGACAGTGTGAGCGCGGCGGTTCCGTGACCTATCACGGGCCCGGACAGGTCGTGGGATATCCCGTGCTAAGGCTCCGGAATTTTTGCTCCGGGCCGAAAATGTACGTTCATCTGTTGGAAGAGGTGGTGATTCGCGTGTTGGCGGAATGGGGGATCACAGGGTGTCGCGTGGACACCTTGCCCGGAGTCTGGGTGCGGGATCCGACCCATGCCGATGGAGCGTTGGCCAAAATTGCGGCCATGGGAGTGAACATTACTCGCGGGGTGACCACGCATGGCTTTGCGTTAAATGTCACGGTCAACCTTGAGCCGTTCCATGACATCCTGCCGTGCGGCATTGAAGGGTGCCGCGTGACGTCCATGACAGCTATCCTGGACGGCGCGTGCGAACCCGGCGCCGTCCGCGAACAGATCGCCCGGCATTTTGGCGATGTCTTTGGATTGCGATGGAGGGAATCGCCAGGGAGTCCCTTGTCTGTGACAGGGGAGCGTTGTCACACGCCCCAGCCGCCGCTGACGTGAAGCGTCGTGCCCGTGACATACCGGGCCTCATCGGACAGCAAATACCTGACGGCCGAGACGACGTCGGCCACGCCGCCAATGTACCCCGCCGGAATTTTGCCGGCCATGCCGTCAAGTTCTCCCGCCGGCGCGCTCCCCGAATCAATGAAACCCGGTGAAATCGCATTGACCGTAATCCCGTCCGGGGCCAGTATTTTCGCCAGGGTTCGGGTCAGAATCAGCACGCCCGCCTTGGCGATGTAATGGGCCGTGACCATGGGCTGGGCTTCCATCTTGTCCGCGTTGGCCATGCTGAACGCAATGATGCGGCCATACTTCCGCTCTTTCATCCCGGGCGCGGCGGCTTGGGCCAGATAAAAAATCGGGTGGAGGTTGTTGGCGAACATGTCGTTCCAGCCCGCCGGCGTTTCATTGAACAAATGCACCCGGTGATACGGTCCCGCCCCATTCACCAGGGCATCAATCCTGCCCCATCGCGTTTCAACCTGCCTGACCAACTCGTGACAGGCCGCGGGATCGGATACGTCGCAGCACATGGCGATTCCCCGCCCTCCCCGTTCAGTCACAGCCTGTATGGTGGTTTCCGCCTCACGCGCACTGGTTCGATAACAAATGGCAAGCGCCCATCCCCGGGCCGCCAGATCAAGAGCAACGCCTTTCCCGATACCGCGCGCGCCGCCGGTGATGAGCGCAACTTTGTGTTCCGGTTGCCGAAGATCGTCCATGCCGTTACCCACGTGGCGGCCCATGTCTTTGAAGCACCGCGTGCAACACGTTGGCCGTTCGCGTTGACAGTGTCCTGTGCCCCGCCCCGGCGCTGTCGCGCACAATGGCCCGCACATCGTCAAAGGTATCAAGATCACGTTCACGATCCAGCAGCCCGACGGTCAGCCCCAGCGTTGTGGCTTGCGCCAGGCTGCGGGCCAGCACCTGATCGGTTGACCACGGGATCGCGTCAAAGAGCGCGGGGAAGGGCCGCGTCAGTCCCACCAGATAGTACCCACCGTCTTCGGCGGGACCCAACACCACGTCGTGCGACCGCAACACCTCTTGCGCGCGCGTATAGTGGCGACGGGCAAGAGCGGGCGTATCCGTTCCAACCAGCACCGCAGACCGGTAGCCGCGAGAGAGCACCGTGGTCAGGGCATGATCCATGCGCCGCCCAAGATCATCCCCCGTCTGGTCGCACCAGTGCAGACGATGCCGGCCCGCCAATGCCTGAAAAAACGGATGTTCCCTGCCGGGTGCGCAGGCCACGTACATATCAAAGTCCCGAAGCGACCGGGCGCCTTCCACGGCGTCCATGACCAGGCTGCCCTGCAAGGTCGCCGCTTCATCCGGTGTCAGCGGCGGACACATGCGCGTTTTGACCGCGCCGGGCACCGGCGCTTTGGCAAAAATAATGATGGCGTCTTTCGCGGATCCCGACGGCGGGACGCCGCGTGGGTGTTGGTCGGCGCGAGGCGGCGACGAGGCCTTATCGGATCGCGGCATACAATTTGTGCAGGGTGTTGGGGTTCACGCCAATCCAGTATAACCATCGAAGCAGCCACATGCGCAGAATGGTGCGCAAGGCGCCCTGCCGCTCCCATCGTCGAAACGACGTGGTCACTTTGGCGCGCAAGGCCGCCACGGAGCCGACGCGTTTGAGGCGTTGCGTCCATTCAATGTCTTCCATCAAGGGCAAGTCGGCAAATCCGTCAAGATCCTCAAACACGGAGCGGCGAACAAAAAGAGCCTGATCGCCCGTGGCAATGCCCGACCATCGCGACCGCGAGTTGATCATGCGACTGATGAGCCACGCCCACCCCTGATCATCGTCAAACTGCACGTCGAACCGCCCCCCGACGTATTTGGCATTGCCCAGCACCCGTTCAATTTCATGGCGGGTCTCCGGCGGAAGGTGCGTGTCCGCGTGGAGAAACAGCAGCACATCGGAGCGAGCCTGTCCCGCGCCGGCGTTCATTTGCCGGGCGCGTCCCCGATCCGATTCCATCACCACGGCAGGTTGCCGGCTCAACCCGCGCAACTGGCTCTGTGCCACGGGCACCGTCTGGTCACGGCTGCCCCCATCCACGATGATGACTTCATCAAATTGAAGCTGTCGAAGCGAGAGGAGTGTCCGTGAGATAATTCGTTCTTCGTTCAGGGTCGGAATAATGATCGCAATGGAGCAGGGCATGGTGTGCGGCGTCAGAGGCGTGAGCGTGAACAAGGCGACACAGGCGGCGCCGTTCCTACGACGGCCTGGATGGTTTCATGGGATTCTGAAACATAAAGTACACCACCATCGCAATCGTGCCCCAGTAAATGACGGTTTTGTGCCACGGGAGCACTTCGCCCAGTTCGTAGAATCCCACCACACAGATGAGGGAAAAGGCGATCACCAGGTACCGGATCGTGGGAATCTTCACGGAAGAATGCGCCCACAGGGCCAGACCCGCAAAATACAGGATTATGGGAAAGATTGAAATTTCCGCACCGGTACTGCTCGACATGAAGACCTGGATAAACCCCACGAAAACCATGGCGGAGCCCACCATCTTCATGGCCACGTTCATCTGGAGGGCTTCGTGCGTTTCCTGGTCCACCTCCGGTTCCTGGCTCGGTGCGCCCACGGGCACGCCGGGCACCTGGCGCCCGGGCGACTCGGACGTGTCGGGACGATCAGGCGTGTCCCCGGTCGGCTGTTCAGGTTCCTGTGCCATAGCCTACCACTTGAAATGTTTGCTCAACGTGAGTCCCTGCTGATGATAGCTGGACCCGATGCCTGCGCCATACAGATGTTCCGGCGCCTCCAACATTTTCTCATACACAACTTTGAAAAACGTCTGGCCGTCATGAATCATAAACGGCACGTCATGCGGTCTGACTTCCAGAACGACTTGCGTGCCTTTGCGGGACCCGGCGCCGGCCCCGAAACCCGGATCAAAAAATCCGGCGTAGTGGGTGCGCAGTTCACCACATGCCGCTTCATAGGCGACCATTTCAGTGGCGTACTCTGCTGACACTCGTATTCGTTCTTTTGACGCAAGGATATAAAATTCCTGCGGTTCAAGAACCAGCGAGTCATTGGTGTGTCGATAAATCGGCTCCCAAAAATCTTGAGCCGGATAATAGCTATTTTTCGAGAGATCAACCACGTGGCTGTTTTTTTTTGCCCTGTAACCCACAATGGATTTTTCAGTTCCGTCCCCATGTAAATCAATTCGTAAAAACATTCCTTTGTCTACACGAATATTTTTGCGATCCAACGCTTCATTATTCTCGCTATTGTCGTAAAGCAACGTTTCCGTGTGATGGAGCCTACGAAGTTCAGTGTCGGAGACTGTCGTTGACCCCTTACCTTTGATCAGGCGAAGTTGGTTTAATGCCAAGCCCGGCTGGACTTGAATAGTAAAGGAGAGCGGGACAATTTCCAGATAGAGCGGGCCATGGTAGCCTAGGCGAACTTCATCAAAGCCCACATTGAGGTCGGTAATCATGCGAGTGAATATATCTAATCGCCCCGTGGAGCTTTTGGGGTTGGCCCGTCCACGAATGTCTTTGGGCAAGGACAGACTTTCAAGTAAGGGCACTAAATAGACATGACCTTTTTCCAGGATGCCATTTTGGGTGAGGTCGATCTCATACATAACCAAGTGATCAGATTTGTAAAGATCAAAGACGTTCAAACTGGTTTTGATTTTAGATTGCTCAGGATGAAAACTACTTCGAAGCCGGTAGGCTTTTTTGCCGAGACGAAGATCCAGACTCGCCGGTTGGATTTGGCTGTCTTCTTCAATACGGGTCTCAGAGGTGATATGACCTTCCCGAATCAATCGCTTCAGGTGGGTGTCGGGCAGAATGCCGTGCTGGCGGGGCGCGCCCATCGTCAGTCATCCATCATGCCGCTGCCGCACAGCCCGCCCGGTGCGGACGCCCCCACCATGGGGAGATCCCGCGTGCGCCCCTGGTCGGGCTGGGGATAGTGGTAGGTCTTGTTTTCGTAATTTTTCAGCACGGCGCCGTTGTCATCAAGATTCAGCAAATATTCATCGGGTAACAGCGGAATTTTTCCCCCGCCGCCCGGCGCATCAATCACAAAATGCGGAACGGCCATGCCGCTGGTATGTCCCTGGAGCGCCTGAATGATTTTCAGTCCGGTTTCCACACTCGTGCGGAAGTGGTTGGTCCCTTTGGTCAGATCGGCCTGGTACAAATAGTAGGGTTTCACGCGGGCCAGCAGCAGTTGATGCATGAGCTGTTTCATGATTTCCGGGTCATCGTTCACGCCCTTCAGCAACACCGTTTGCGCGCCCAGCGGCACCCCGGCGTCGGCCAGGCGGCCACAGGCGTCCTTGACTTCCGGCGTGAGTTCGTCCGGATGGTTAAAATGCAGATTCATGTAGACCGGATGATACCGTTTCACAATCTCGCACAGTTCGGGGGTAATGCGCTGCGGCAGCGTCCCGGGCACGCGCGATCCAAACCGGATGAGTTCCAGATGCGGAATGGCGCGCAACGCCTTCAAAATGCGTTCAATCAGGTAGTCCGGCAACAACAGGGGGTCGCCACCCGACAGGATGACGTCCCGCACTTCCGTGTGTTCGTGGAGCCAGGCGACGGCTTGATCCAATTCGCCTTTTTTCAGAAATCCCGGTTTGCCGACCAACCGTTTGCGCGTGCAAAACCGGCAGTAAATCGGACATTGATTGGTGACCATCAACAGCACGCGGTCCGGATAGCGATGCACCAGGTGCGGCACGGGGCTGTCGGTGTCTTCTTCCAACGGGTCGGCGGGCGCGTCAAAGTCCTCCATTTCAACGGCGTCCGGGACCACCTGTTTCCAAATGGCATCCCCTTTTTTCTTGATGGTGGCCAGCACCGTGGGGGTAATCCGCATGGGATAGGGGCCCACAACGCGCTCCACCTCTTTGGGATCCACGCCCAGATGTTTGGCTAAATCTTTCGGTTTGGTAATGCTCTCGGCCAGAATCCGTTTCCAGTCATCCATGAATTATTCCTCGCAAATGGAGAGGCACACACGCATAAGGGACGGCATGAGACGGGGCCGACTCATCGCGTGACGTCGTTCCCGGTTGACAGCGAACACGGCGCCAGGATGGCCTCGCTCATGCCGTGAATCACCTTTTTATCCGTTGGGCACACCGTGGCCAGAATCCCGCCGAGGCTCACCTCGTCGCCGGACACAAAATAGTAGGGAGACAGTCGCGCCCGGCCGGTCATGGGCGTCATCTGCTCTGTCTGTGGATCAAGCCAGGTCATCGCGTATTGTCGCCCCTTGTGAAAGGTCTGCAGGACGTAAGGCGTCGAGGCGAAGGAGGCCAGCGCATGTTCCAGCGCCGCCGCCCATTCTGCTTGCGAACGATCATGTCCCACGATCACCCCGCGACTGCCCCAGGCCAGTTCAGAAAACCCCGACGGCTTCAACACAAATTGTCGCTGTTTCTGTCGCGCAGGGGCCAACTGCCGCCAGTCGGACACGGCCCGCCCCTCCAGCGTGAGATTCGGAATGATCGCGAAGGGGGGAACGGGACGAGGGTCCACCACCCAGGTTCCGGGCAGGAGCTGCAAGAGACCATGGAAGTCATCCACGCCGAGCGCGTCAGACCAAAACCCTTCCAGCAGGGGATGATGCAGGAGCGCAAAGCTCAACTTTTCTTCCATCCAGGGCTTATACGGCGGCGTCACGCTCACCCGCCCTTTTTTGGCACTGTACATGAGCAATTCAGACTTTGGGATATTTTTGAGATCAAACAGTTCAAAGAAACGATACACACACGAGACAGGTTTGACTCCGGACGGGGTCGCCGCGAACAGCGTGTCCTCGGTGAATCGAAGATCGCGAGGATGCACACAACAGGCGTCCATGCCTCCCGCGCACAATCGGGACGCCACCCAGGTCATTTCATCACGGTAATCCTCCGCCTCATCAGACACGACAATGGCGACACAGCCCGTGTGCCCGGCATTCCGGTCCCGGAGCAACCCGGCAAAGCCGTCAATCATGCCATCGGCGCCGCCAATCGGAGCCTCCCCCAGGGCGCCATAGGCCTGGGATAAACTGCCCGTCAGCCCGATGCCTCCCGGCACGGAGTCAAGTTCCGTGATCGCCATGCCCGTTTCGGTCATCATGACATCGGGGCGAATCACACGGGGAATCGCCTCGCGAAATCGCTTCATGCGAGCATAGTCCAGCAACGCTTCCGGCTTGCCCTGGTCAAGATAGCGGTGAACCCAGGCGGGTTGAGCGCCTTTAAGACTGTCGAGATACAGGCGGTTCAGGGCTTTGGAGAACGACCAGAGTTGGGGGCCCAGCTTCTGAAAGAACGACAACTCGCTCCCGGTCAACGGAAACGGCACGGGCGAGAGACGCCATGAAGGCTCTGCCTGTGCGGGGAAAATCCCTGCCGCCTGAAGGGCATGGTGGACGAAACGGCAACGCCGCCGCTCTTCCTGAAGACGATCCGTGAGGCCGGACGACACAACGGAAGGGGCCAGCACGTCTGAAAGCGTAGGAAGCATGGGCCTTTCAGCTGAAGAGATGTGCCACGAGAGCATGCCGTCGACACGAATCCCGATGACGTGACGCGAACAGGAACACTGTCACACGACAGGCTGATGGTACCATGGCCCTTGCGGAGAGACAAGCGAAGGCCCTGATGCGTACGCCGGCAGGCCCTGGAGCGGATTTGCGCCTTGTCCCTCATCGGCGCTCCACGTATAATACCCGCATTGACGGACGGTGGCGCCACGGTCACCCACAGAAGGATGAAGGCCGCGTGAAGGGACATGAAATTGACATTGAGCAGTACCGGGTGCGCGACGAGCCGTTTTATGAAGAGGTTAACGGCGAAATCGGGCTGGTCAACATTGCGGCCGGCAATCATCTGCCGGTGATGCTGAAAGGCCCGACCGGCTGCGGGAAGACGCGCTTTGTGCAGCATATGGCATACCGGCTGGGACGCCCGCTCATTACGGTCGCCTGCCACGAGGATTTGACCGCCTCTGACCTGGTCGGTCGGTATCTTCTCAAAGGCGAAGACACCGTGTGGATTGACGGCCCCCTGACGCTGGGGGTGAAGCACGGCGCCATCGTCTATCTGGATGAAATCGTCGAAGCCCGAAAGGATACGACGGTGATTGTGCATCCGTTGAGCGACGACCGACGGTTTCTCCCCATTGAAAAACGCGGGCAGATTGTCGAAGCGGTGGACGACTTCATGCTCGTGATTTCCTACAACCCCGGCTATCAGAGCGTACTGAAAGAACTCAAGCAGAGTACCAAGCAGCGTTTTATGGCGATTGAATTCACCTATCCGCCGGCCGGGATTGAAACGAACATCATCCAGCACGAAGCGGGCGTCTCCGCCGAGGTGGCGCACAAGCTCGTGAAGCTCGGAGGCAAGGTGCGGAATTTGCGCAGTCACGGGCTTGAAGAAGGCGTGAGCACACGGCTGCTCATTTACGCCGGCACCCTGATTCAGCGAGGAGTCGCCCCGGAGCGGGCCTGTGACGCCGCGGTGATTCATCCCATCACCGACGACGCCGACATGCACCGCAGCATGCAGGAACTGGTCAAGGCGATTTTTTAAGATTGCAACATGTCGCGGTCACCATTCCGCCATCATGCCCGGCACCATGACATCGCGGGCGTACCCACGGGACAAGACAAGGCAAGCCGCACCGCATGACCGAACCGCAAAACAGTATCGCCATCGTCTACGATTTTGATCACACCTTGAGTCCGGGGTTCATGCAGGATCAAACGATCCTGCCACATGCAGGGATTGAGCCGGGCGCGTTCTGGCAAAGCTGCACCGCACTCATCGCCCAGGAAGGCTATGACCAGGAACTCGCCTATATGAAGCGGCTGCTGGATGATGAGACGATCCGCTCCCTGTCCAATCAGGACCTGCAACGGATGGGCGCGCGCCTGACGTTTTTTCCCGGCGTGCCCGAATGTTTTGACGAATTGAACGGCGTACTCCGGCAACCCAAATATCAGGAGCAGCACATCCGCCTTGAGCATTACGTGGTCAGTTCGGGACTGAAGGCGATTCTGGACGGGAGCGAGATTGCGAAGTGGACCACCGCCATGTGGGGATGCGAGTTTGCGGAAGCGGACGGGCACATCAGTTTCCCCAAACGAACCGTGAGTCACACGCAAAAAACCCAATATCTCTTTCGGGTGAACAAAGCCCTTCTGGACACGGCGCAGGACGTGAACGACCATATGCCCGAAGAAAAACGGCCGGTGCCCTTTCAGCACATGATGTACGTGGGCGACGGCCCGACCGATGTGCCGTGTTTTACCGTCATCAAAAAGAACGGCGGGCTGGCCGTGGCCGTCTACAACCCGGACGACCCCACCCGACGATCGTTCAAAAAATGCTACGACCTGATGCTGCACGCCGACCGCGTGCATTGCATGGCCCCCGCCGATTATCGAACCGGCAGCCAGCTTCGCCTGATCCTGGAACAGCGGTTGACTGAAATCGCCGACGGCATTGTCGAACGTCACCGGCAAAGCATGGCCGCCGCTCGCATTCCGGCCCCGCCGCCGTAGGCGTGGCGCCGTGTGATGCACGGTTCCGGCGCCGCCTTAACGAACGCTCCCGGTGGTTCAACCCCTCTCACGTAATCCGGCCGAGCGGCGCGTCCTGCCGTTGCGTCCACTCCACGGGGCGGAGTACTGTCAAGACAGGCACGCTTGGCGTGCGAGGGCACATCATGACACAGCCATCATCCTCCCACGACATTCCTGAATCCCGTCCTCCCGTCTCCCCGTCCGGCGCTTTGTGCCGACGTCTCATTGGTCTGCTCATCGTGCTTTTCTGCGCGATGCCCTCAATGAGCCGGGGGGCGGAACCGGCGTTGGCCCCCAGGCCCGCCACACAGGAGAGCGACGGCAACACGGTGACGGGAACCATGCTCATCGCGCTGGATCAGGACAACTGGCGGAGGCCGCAATCAGCCTTCAAATGGATTGCCATGGCCAGGGACATCAAGACGCCCTGGGATACATTCGGACGGCAGGGGTGGATGACAGACGATGCCTACGTGGAGCCGGTGGATCCCGGGGTGTCGGAATTTTCCAGGGACACGGACATGTTTTATCTCGTCTTTGCCGTGTCGGCCCTTGACGCGCCGTCTCAATATCGGGCGGCGTGGTTCCACATGCCGGACGGCGCAACCGCTTCGGAAACGATGGTCGGCACCGATGCCCTGATGATGGAAATGAACGAAAAAGCCGGGTACCTCGAAATCTTCAAACCCGAAGGCGGCTGGAAAACAGGCCAGTATCTGCTCAAACTCTATTTCGAAAGCCCCGGCCAGAATCTCTACGACCCCAACGCCATCGGCACCATGACGTTTACCATTGTTGAGTAACTGGCCGCCGATGACTCCGCGTGACCAGTCCTGCCCGGCCCGCGCGCCCAACCCTCACGACTGACGGATGCGGTGATGCACCGACCGGCGTCACCGTTTCCCCGCCAGCGTCTTCTCCGCAGACCGTCGTGATCGTAACAGCGATTCAAGCGTCAGCAGGGCATCCCGCCCGGAGTTGGCTTCAAGACCCTGGTTGAGACTTTCATCGGCATAGGCGTGGCCGTGATCCTGCGTGGCGCTTTGACTCAAGCTGCCGGTCCATCGGCGCGGGTCGCGGCTGCCGTGCTTCCGGTTCCAGGCCGTGAGGCAGGCTTTCGCAATGAGCGTGTTGAGCGGGGCGGGATTGTAGAGCAGTTTTTTGATATTCCAAGGCGCGAGGCTCAACGGATTATAGCCCGCCGACAGGTGTCCGCTCGACAACAACCGTTGTTCCAGATCCGTATTCGGCTGCACGCCGAGAAAGAACATCAACGGAAACACGCGATCGTCGCCGAGAATGGACGCCACCATTTTATACGACTCAATGCTGTGCAGCAGTGTCTCTTCGGTTTCTTCCGGCGAGTTGAGTGAATAGTTGAGAATCACGCGACCCGCAAAGCCCGCCTCTTTCAAATAGCGGCAGCCATCATACAGGTGCTCCAGCTTAAAGCCCATGTGCAGGCTGTTGAGCACCTTCTGGGAGCCGGCGGTGATGGCGACTTCCAGATCACCCACGCCGGATCGGACCATGAGCTTCGCCAGTGCGGCGGAAATGAGCGACGTGCGCACGTAGCCCGACCACTCAATCTGCAACCCTTCACCAATAATCCGTTCCAGAATTTCCGTGCATTGCGGGTAGGCCTCTTTCCCCGTGATGAATTGCGCATCGGTAAACCAGAAACGACGCGCGCCCCATTGATGGTAATACTGCGAGATATCCCGCACGACGTTGTGGGCCGGGCGGTAGCGGACACGTTTGCCCTCAATATAGGGATACAGGCAAAAGGCGCAGTCATACGGACAACCCCGTTTGGTTTGCACGCCGATACACTCGTTCACGTAGGCCGGGTACTGCGGAAAAATTGACGTCAGGTAGGGCAGGTCGACGGTCAGCGAATCCAGCAGGGCCGGCCGCCGCTGCGAGCCTTTGGTGACCCGCCCGTGTTCTTTGACGATGAACCGCTCCTCGGCGAGGGATTCCCCGTTCAGCACTTTCAGGATGGCGTCCTCGCCCTCGCCCAACATGCCGAGTGTGCCTTCGGGGAGTTGCTCAATCAGTTGATCGGCAAAAGCGGTGAAGGCCCCGCCGCCGATCATGATCCGCGCGCCGGAAAATTCCCGGTGAATGAGCCACGGGTAGGACAGGGTCAGACGAATGTCCCGGTAGTACCGATACAGATTTTTCAGGCCATGGAACGAAGCCGCCACGCGCTTGAACGGATTGCCGGCGTAATAAAAGTTGAAGGCCTGCTCCAGCGACGCATCGCCTTCATGGGGCGAAAAAATCTGAATGTCGCGCCACGAAAAGCACACGAGTGCGGGGCGGTGCCGTTGTGCGGTCTCACGTAAGGCCTGTACCCGTGCGGCACGCGGCAGCAGCGACAGGTCCAGAATATGCTGACGCACGTCCGGACGCCGCCGGTGCACAAAGTCGGCCAGGTACGTGATGCCGGTCGGATAGACCTTTTTGCACGGCAGAAACACGTAGAGGACGGAATCCATACGCCCCTACGTGACGGCCACGTGAATGGCCACAATCCCGCCGCTCATATTGTGACAGGTCACCTGGGAAAAACCGGCGTCGCGCAACATGGCGGCCAGCCGTTCCTGATCGGGAAAGGTGCGAATGGATTCGGGCAGATAGCGGTACACCTCGGTGTGGTCTCCGGCCACCCACGTGCCGATGGCGGGAAGGATGCGAAACGAGTACCAGTCATAGAGGCGCCGCAGCCAGGCCGACACGGGCCGGGAAAATTCAAGGCACACAAAGCGGCCTCCCGGTTTGAGCACGCGATGAATTTCACGAAAGGCCCGCTGCCGGTCGCCGACGTTGCGAATGCAGAACCCCGCCGTCACCGCGTCAAAAGCGGCGTCCTGAAAGACAAGACATTCCGCGTTCACGCGCACACAGGCGATACGGTCGGCCAGGCCCCGCCGCGCAATCTTCTTCGCGCCGACCTGCAGCATGGCCTCGTTCAAATCCACGGCCACGGTCCGGCCATGCTCTCCCATCCGCTGCTGCAGCAACAGCGCTAGATCACCCGTGCCCGCGCCCAGGTCCAAGCCGCGTCCCTGTGCGCAAACGGGGACGTGGCGCACGGCGAGCGCCTTCCAGCGATGATGAAGGCCAAAGCTCAACAGCGAATTGTTAAGGTCATACCATCCCGCAATCGCGGTAAACATGCGTTGCACCGCCTGCTCCCGAGGCGTGCCGGACCATTGCGAGACGGTCTTGCCGGCCGGGTTTCCACCGGCGTGTTCCACGGATGACCACATGGTCGGACGGTAGCAACGGCCCGGCGGATTTGTCAAAGCAGAAGGGGGCGGCGAGAGAACGCGGGAACACAAAGAGATTCGGCAACACGCGAAACGGTATCAGCGAGAGGAAGCCCGCACCGGAGCGGGGTTCACGATGAGCACAGGCGACGCTTACCCGAACAAGTCTTTCTTTTTACTCTTGCCAAAATGCTTGAGGGCTTTGTCGGTGAGTTGGCGGCCACGGGGGGTGCGGTCGAGATAGCCGGTTTGGAAGAGGTACGGTTCATACATGTCTTCAAGTGCGGCTTTTTCTTCCTGAACGGCGGCGGCCAGGGATTCCACGCCGACCGGCCCGCCGTGAAATTTCTCCAGAATCGTCAGCAGGATTTTTCGATCCATGTCATCAAATCCCATGTCGTCCACGCCCAGCCATTGCAACGCGTCCTGTGCCACCTTTCGGGTGATGATGCCTTCGGCTTTGACTTCGGCAAAATCCCGAACCCGCTTGATCAGCCGGTTGGCGATGCGGGGTGTGCCGCGCGCGCGTTTGCCGATTTCCGTCGCGCCCTGGGGTTCAATGGTCACGTTCAGCAGGCCCGCCGAGCGGTTCACGATGATTTCCAATTCTTCCGGCGTGTAAAAATCAAGCCGATAGACCAACCCGAACCGCTCACGAAGCGGCGAGGTCAATGAACCGGCTTTGGTGGTCGCGCCGACCAGGGTAAACGGCGGCAGGTCCAGCTTCATGGTGCGGGCGGCCGGCCCCTGGCCGATGACGAGATCAATCTGAAAATCTTCCATGGCCGGGTACAACGCTTCTTCAACCGCGCCCGGCAGGCGGTGAATTTCATCAATAAACAGCACGTCGTGGGCCTGAAGATTCGTCAAAATCGCAGCGAGGTCTCCCGCGTGATTGAGGACCAGCCCGGACGTGGGCCGAAGCGTCCCCCCCATGTGTCTGGCGATGATATGCGCGATGGTCGTCTTGCCCAATCCCGGCGGGCCGTAAAAAATGGCATGATCCAGCGGTTCGCCCCGACGAGTCGCCGCTTCAATGCAGATCCGCAGCGATTCCTTCATGGGCTCCTGCCCAATGTATTCGTCCAGGGTGAGCGGACGCAGCGAATGCTCGGCGTGGTGCTCCGTTTCAAGCCTGTGGGTGGTGACTACGCGATCTTCCATGACGGGAAATGGAAGCCGTCCCGCGGGACAGGGAGCCTGGAGCGAGAGGCGGCTCGCCTGACGGGCGCTTCATGAGGTGTTGGGGGTGTCAGGGCAGCTCGAATTCGACGTTAATATCCCGCCCCAGGTAGTTGACGAGAAATCCCTGCCGTTGGTAATGCAACATGGCGCCCATGACGTTTTCATCCCCCACGTCTTCGGGGCCCAACAGCTCCCGGATTTCATTCGCACTTTGAGCGGTGAGCACCCGACGGAAAATCCCCCGGGTTTTATGAACAAAGCGATTACTGATGAACAGCAAATCCACCTGGCTGTCCATGATCCGGACACCGGCCATGGGCCCGGTGGGGTTTGATTGATCCCACAATAAAATGAAGACCCCTTCCTGCTCGGCCCGCACCCCGGAAATTTTTTCATTGACCAGCCGTTCCACGGCGTCAATTTCGGATGAGCCCAATCGGATGCCATACAGGGACACGGTCATGCTGTCAATTTCTTCCGCGTTTTGCACGTTGTTCCTGGTCAGTTCGTAGTCTTTGGCCGAGGCTTCGGTGACGCTCAACACGCCAGTCAACACGAGTGAAACCGCCAGGACCGTCAATGAAGTCACGCGCATGGAACCCTCCTCCCCGTCCGGCAACACACCGTTCCGTTCTTTGCGAAACCAGGCCCGCGGATTGGCCAAGCCTGTTGCCTGATTGTAACGAACGAGGTGCGCAGAATCAAATGGAGGGAACGCGGAGGATGAGAAACGGGACGGCCGAATCCCCCATGGCGCCGACGGTCTATGGTACACTCTGCCGTTTGTGTGATCGGACGGCTTTGCCATGAGCATGAATCACTCCATCCATATTAAAGGCGCGCGCGAGCATAATCTGCAAAACCTCGACGTGACGATTCCGCGCGATCAACTGGTGGTGCTGACGGGATTGAGCGGGTCCGGAAAGTCGTCGCTCGCCTTTGACACGATTTATGCCGAGGGCCAGCGGCGCTACGTTGAGTCGTTGTCGGCCTACGCGCGCCAGTTCCTGGAACAGATGGGCAAGCCCGACGTGGATTCAATTGAGGGCCTGTCTCCCGCCATTTCCATTGAGCAAAAAAACACCAGCCATAATCCGCGGTCCACGGTCGGGACCGTCACGGAAATTTATGATTATCTGCGGTTGCTCTTTGCGAGGGTGGGGCGACCGTCTTGCGTCAAGTGCGGGCAGCCGATCACGGCGCAAACCGTTCAGCAGATGGTGGATGCCATTGGGGCGTTGCCGGCCGGATCCCGGGTGCAGGTGCTGGCCCCGATCGTGCGGGGGCGCAAAGGGGAATACCGCAAGGAACTGGCCAACGCGCGCCGCGCCGGCTATGTGCGCGCCCGGATTGATGGAACCGTCGTCGGCCTTGACACCACCATCACGCTGGACAAACAGCGGAAACACACGATTGAGATTGTCGTGGATCGCCTGGTGATGAAGGATGAAGACTCCCTGCGTCGGCGGCTGGCGGAGTCGGTGGAGACGGCGCTGGCACTGACACCGGGCCTGGTGGGGATTCTGCGGGACGAGGGGAACGTGACGCTGTATAGCGAAACACTGGCCTGCATCAATTGCGGCGTGAGTTATCCGGAACTGACGCCGAGGGTCTTTTCATTCAACAGTCCGCATGGCGCCTGTGCCGCGTGCGACGGAATCGGCCATGAGGTCTCCATTGGCCGGGATGGGCGGGAGCCCGTCGAGAGCCGGGTCTGCCCGGTGTGCCGGGGCGCGCGGCTGAAGGCGGAAAGTCTGGCGGTCACAATCAGCGGGCAATCCATTGCGGAGGTCACGCGGCTGTCCATTTGTAAGGCGGCGAATTTTTTTGAGTCGCTGGCCTTAGGCGAACGCGAGCGAATGATCGGCCAGCGCATTCTCAAAGAAATTCTGGAACGGCTGGAGTTTTTGCTCAACGTGGGGCTGGATTACCTGACGCTGGACCGGGCGGCCGCAACGCTGTCGGGCGGGGAAGGGCAGCGCATTCGACTGGCCACACAAATCGGATCGGGGCTGATGGGGGTGCTGTATATTCTGGATGAGCCCAGTATCGGCCTGCATCAACGGGACAATCGCCGCTTGCTGCAAACCCTGCTGCGGTTGCGCGACATGGGCAACACCGTGCTGGTCGTGGAGCACGACGCCGAAACCATGCGCGCCGCCGATCACCTGATTGATATGGGCCCCGGCGCCGGGGTGCATGGCGGGCACATCGTGGCGCAAGGTTCGCCGGCGGAGGTGATGGACCATCCCGACTCGCTGACCGGGCGGTATTTGCGGGAAGACGAACGGGTGACGCTGCCGGGCCGAACCCGCACACCCAAAGGCGTGCTGTCCATCGTCGGGGCCGACAAGCACAATCTGAAATCCGTCAACGTCAACATTCCGCTGGGACTGTTCACGTGTGTCACCGGCGTGTCCGGATCCGGCAAGAGTACCCTGGTGCTGGAAGTGCTGTTCCCCTCGCTGGCCCAATATCTGGAGCGGGATAAACCCGTGATGGATGGCTGTCGCACATTGAAGGGGATGCGGGCGCTGGACAAGGTGATTGATATTGACCAATCGCCGATTGGCCGGACGCCGCGGTCCAATCCCGCCACGTACACGGGCCTGTTCACCTTTATCCGGGATTTATTCGCCGGACTGCCGGAGTCGCGGGTTCGCGGCTATAAGCCGGGCCGCTACAGTTTTAACGTCAAAGGCGGACGGTGCGAGGCGTGCCAGGGCGACGGCCTCATCAAAATCGAAATGCACTTTTTGCCCGACGTCTATGTCACCTGCGAAGTCTGCCGGGGACGGCGGTACAACCGAGAAACGCTGGATGTCCGACACAAAGGCAAACACATTGCGGACGTGCTGGACATGACGGTGGCCGAGGCGCTGGAGTTTTTCACGCACATCCCGTCCATCAACACCAAACTGCAGACGCTGGCCGATGTGGGCCTGCACTACGTCAAGCTCGGGCAATCCGCCACCACGTTGTCGGGAGGCGAGGCCCAGCGCGTGAAGTTGAGCCGTGAACTCTCCCGGCGGGCCACGGGCCGCACGCTGTATATTTTAGACGAGCCGACGACCGGGCTGCATTTTGCGGACGTGCAGCGCCTGCTTGATGTGCTGAACCGGCTGGTTGAGAACGGGAACACCGTGATCGTGATTGAGCACAACCTGGACGTGATCCGAAACGCGGACTGGCTTGTGGACCTGGGCCCGGACGGCGGCGACCGGGGCGGCGAGATTGTGGCACAAGGCGCGCCCGCCGAGGTGAGGCAATCCGGAACGTCCTGGACGGCGCAAGTCCTGCGGGAAGAAGGCCGGGGCGTGTCGTAACGCCGAACCGTTATTTCTTCTTGTAAATGTTCAGCCCGATTTTCTCTTCCCTGTCCGGAATCGACACATTCCCTTCCGTGGAGGCAATGATGATCGTCTTGCCGGAAGAGGAAGGGCCGAATTCCCTGGCAAGGTCAACCTTGATGGTCAATATCATGCCTACGACTGACAGATCCACATTTTTCATGATTGGTTCTCCTTCTGTGAGTGAGTGGACATTAGCGGACATTAACCAGGGTCAACAACGCCAGCGTGCCGACCAGATACGGAATCACGCAGAAATACCACACGATGTTCATCGGCGCGATGCCCGTGAGGACGGCATGACGGGCGTGATGTTCTTTATACACAAATTCATACGACAGAATAAAGATCGCGCAGATGAGGGCCAGTGCGCGGCTGGAACGCGTCCACGTATAGATTCCGCTCAACAGAAAATCCATGATGAAAAACCCGCTCCAGGCGGACAGGAACACGACGAGGACGAGCATGAGGCGCGCGGCGAACGGCAACCGTCTGAATCCCGTGGCCTGTGAGTCTGGAAGAGCGGACATGATGTGATGGTCGTAGACTACGCCCGGTCGGCGGGTGCGGCCTGGTTGTCACGTAAAGATTGTTTAAGACTGTGCATGACGTCTCTCTCTAATCTTCCCGGCTGATGGTAGGTTTTTCTTTCAGGACAATTGCCGATATTGCTTCTATTTCCTTTTGGTTAAGTTTGTGTTCTTGTATTTCAATCGCTTTCCATGCGCTTAGATAGGAAATTTTGTCAATAATTTTGCCTAATTGTTCGCCGGTGATTTTTTGCTTGTCGACTTGTTTCAAGTATAACAAAAGACCACCAAGAACGTTTTTAGAACTAATATAGCTTTTCCCCGAGTGCATTTTTTCAGAAAACTTCCCATAATAATTTTCGTTTAATATTTTTAGTATCTGCTTAAATTCCAACTCAACCAATTCGGACATTTCTTGCGACCAGTGCCAACGCCAATATGCTTTGCCTAAAGAAAAATCATAGAAGACTATTCTTTTGCTTCTTCTTGGCGCTGGGTTACACATGGATCGCAAAACTCTTCTAACGCAACCATCTACTGTTTCTTTATCATGAGATTCTAACGCATGATCAATAACAGAAATTCCTGTTTCATTAACACCATTTAAGTTTGATGCGAAGTATTCCGGTTTAATAGAGTCGTTTTTAATCATACTAATGACCATATAACCCCAGAAGCCACAATGGTACTTCATTTCTTCATGCACATATTCAAACGCATTCCAAATAATTTCCTGAGTATCTTCTGGCGGGTGAAGAAATTCTTTCTCACTGAACTTGTATTTAAAATTGACAATGTCACCGTCAATAACACTGTTTGTACAGGATAATAAATGCCTGTTAATATACTCCAAGAAGGCATTTTTTCCCGCTCTGCAAGCCTTCAGAAATTCTTCTTGTTTCTCCGAGTCTTTGCCCTTCAATAACTCGTATCCGAAATCCCCCCAAGTCTTCCCGTCGAATCGCTTGCATTTAAGCACCATCAGACTCACCATGAAGCACTTTTGTATTTATAACGTAGGGTTGCATTTTCGTAGCGGCCAGACTTGGATCAAAGTTCTCATTTTCCCAACTTTCTTCCGTCTTGTTTTTCAACATTTCCAGATGTGCCAACAATGCACCGCAGACCTCGCAATCTTCATCTAAATTGTGCATATAAGCATACACAGCACACAAAGCCTGAGTAATGATTGCCGACCTCATTGACTCAACCGCATTGCTCGGCTTTGCCGGAGTGATTCTACGCAGTTCACTATGAACGCTTTTTCCGCAGAATAAAGAAACGGGTATTTCACCTTCCCCGGCATTTTCATTTACAATAACCCTCATCTCTCCGTCACTCAGATTTTCGTCAAGCACTCTCTGCATTAATTTTGACCCGTCACTACTGGTAAATGTTAATTTCCGGCCTAGGGCAATACGAGAATATTTCGGTATGTTAAAATATTTAACCTGCTCCCAGAAGTCAGTCAGCCCCGATGAAGCGTTCACTGAAATTTTCTTATCTTTCAAGATAATAATACTAGGCGTAATTTCGGGAGCATAGGAAAATTTACTTTGTATAGTTTGTCTGGCAACTATCTCATTATCTTGCATAACAATATCATCGGCCTTGCATGAATGATTTTGGCGCTCAGAGCTATCTCTATAAAATAATGAAGCAGAAAACGCAGCACCACCGTTTTTTACTAATTGTCGAATAAATGATTGGCCATTTAGCCTGTGTTCTATTTTTAAATTTCCGTCAATTTGACTCGCTTCAATTTCATAAGAAACCCCTTCCACAAAGTCAGTACGATCTTGCTGCAATACAGGGAAATCCAATATAAAATTATCTGACATTGACGATTAGTCCTTAGTGTTTTTTCGTTGTTTTAATCCTAAAATTGGCAACAGGGCTACTTTCATATCACCGACTTCATCCGGCTTTTTCACTTCAGCAGTGATGTTGTATGACTTTGCTTGCCCTAATGGACCCAATTTAATCTGGTTTTTGTTGGCAGGTTCCTTTCTCAATTCTCCATCTTTTATTACATCAACAGAATCAAGAATTTCTATTGTTCGTCCATTGATTGTAACCGCTATAAAATCAAGATAAGTTTTCGCTTCTTCTTTATCGTTATCCTCGGCCAGACATATTGATAAATAGACTTCATCATCATTTTTGGCATCTTCTTGTTTTTCAGGGATTATTCTTAGTCGCACCTTCCAGTGGGTGTCTTCACTTGTATACCGAACAGCATTTTTTGATTTCAGATTTCGACTGACAACAACTGGCTTTGGTCGTTTTTTATTTTTTCCTGGTTTTGGTTTTTTGGGTTTGAATGGTTTGCCACGAAAAGGTTGTGTGTTTGCTCGATCGTCTTGACCACTTAGCCCATTGCGACCATCGCCTGGCGGCGTGGCTTTCTCCGGTATTGTAAACAATGGCAAAGGTTCAGAACCAATTTTTATTGGCTTTAAATGTTCTTTGATTTTCTTGCTTAATTCCTCAAATAACCACCTCAATCGTTTTTTATCTGTACTGTCAAGTTTCTTCGCTTTCAATTGATTGTGATAAGGGCCTTCAGCATCTTTAACCAATCGAAACAACTCCGGGGCATCTTTTTTGTCAACATCAATAACTGCCGTAAAAAACTCAAAACTTGGATCTTTTCTTAGCCAATTTATCTCATCAGATAACATAGAATCGTGGCGAGCAACGACCATGCCGTTTCTGACCAGAACAACAACGGATTCGGCGTTGTTGTCATTCTTGATACAAACATAAATTTTGTCTGCATTGCTGAGTTTTATAGTTTTTTGAGTTTCCCTTTCTGTAACAGTCTGCCATGCCTGATAAACAGCCTTGCCGGATAAAATGTTTTCCCCTCTTGCTCGTTGGCCGTCTTTTTTGTCAGCAATCAGTCGGTTAGCATCGTCATAGGAAATTTTCCTCTTAACACTTTCTTGGTGGACATCTTGGTGGACATTGATGCTTAACCCATCATGGGCAAGAGCATGAAAAAAATTACTGACGATGGCGTATTCAGCATCCTCATCCCAAGTTTCTGACAAACCTAATATGGTAACCATTGTGCCCATATCGAGATTCTGCATTTTGGACTTGATAAAATCGGGTGGATCTTCAGGATAAACAAATTCTGGGTTCATTTCATCTGTAGGCTTTTTCGTTACAATTCTTCCTCTGTTGCCTCGTTGTGTTCTTCCATCTCTATACCCGGCCAAAATTGGCGAACCCGTGAATAACATTTTGATCTTGCCATTATTGTCTTCATGCTTGGTGGCATATAGCACATAGCGAAGTGATGAAAGTGAATAACTGGATAGATTACCCACGCCAAAAGAGCCACCTGAATTTTCATCGCCTTTAATGCTGACACCTCCGGTCAATATCGCTTCCAAGCGATCTTGTTTCATGCCTATTCCGTTATCAGCAAACATCAGGACTTCCAATTTTTTTTTCCGTAAAGCGATTTGAATGGGCCTAACCAGTTGTTCTGAATTGGCATTAAAACTCCCTTGATCTTTTGCTGTTTTAATTGCTTTTTTTAATACGTTTTCGTAATCGTCAATATGTGGAACTGCACGTGTGGGAATTTCTTCTATGTAGATATTGATTTCGCATTTACGCTCACCAGCCTCTCGGGAGGCATCCAAGCTATTTTGCAATAACTCTCTGATTGGATTGGCATAGCCTTCTTTTTGGTCCGCCAAATCAATGGCGGTAAAGCCTTTCATTTCACCAAGTCTAAAATATAATTCTGACATCTCTGCTCCCTGCTAATCTGTACAATTACATGGAACCCAGCTCTCATCATCTAAATATTCGGCTTGTATATTTTCTGTCATGCTCGAATTATTTAATTTTGCTTGCTCCTTGATTTTTTGATAGACCAGTTCATTTGTTGCGCCGAAGAAACCGATATAAGCAATATCCTTTTCTGAAGTGATAGTCCGTTTCTCTGCCTTTAAATCACGGTTATATTTCTTTTCCATATTTATCCACCAGTCAATCGAAGCAGGGGTCATTTCAGTTTGCGTATCTCCAGATAATTCTTGCGTGGCAATTTGCAGCAATTTTCTTTTGCCTTTTAACGGGCAATACACGCAATTAGAAAAAAGGCCAGTATCCGGGAGGTCCAAGTCAAACGCTTGCTTTTTCCAAAAATCAATCACATCTTGTTTCGAGATATTATTTTCTATCAATGGCGCCAAGATACTCTCTCCTGGAGGCTGATTAAACAGCGACTTGCCCTTTTCGTTTTTCGCGGAAGCAATCCTGGCCTTTATTTTTTCCACTCTTATTTCTTCGTCTTTTCGAATTCCCAGACAAGAGGTATATGCAATTGCTCTCTCTCCGAACAGCTGTCCTTTATCGCCAGCCACGGCATCTTTTATAGTCTCATTGTTAAAGCACAAGGCGCTATTGGTAAAATTTCGCCATAATGATTGTTCTCTAACAAAATTGCTTTTTCTGACAAACTCTCTTTTTGCTAATAATATTTGGTCGGGGGTTGCTCCTCTATCTGCCTTATGACTACGAATGACATCCTCATCGCCTATTCTTGCCACTACACCGTGGTGTCCCAGTCTCTCAATGCCTTGTTTTTGCGCTAGCCAGTCGGCTAAAAAAGCATTAGTAATGAAAATTTTCATCGTCTGTGTACAAATTCTATTTTGCATATTCGGCAAAAAGCCCTTTAAGGAAATCATCTCTTCAAATACTTCGCCTTTATGGCGATAGCCATTTTTATTTTTATCGCTGTATGGATATTCGTTCACTAATCTATAACTGTGATTCCTTTGCCAGCCGTGTCTGCCAGAATCTTCATACGACTGATATTCAACCCAGAAAAATGGAATGTTGTAGGTCTGCTCTGCCAACACTTTCATTTTTCGGGTAAATTCATATGTGGCGGGATGTTCGGCTGATGTGTTGTTGAACACGATCACATCGCCCCTTTCGGGTTGCAATGCTCGTTGGTTTAGCAACTCCATAAGCATCATCCCGGAAGAGCGACCACCAGAAAATTTCACTATGTGGGGTATTTTCGTCACAGGCCGGACATGCATTTGCGGCACACGCGGGGGCGTCGTTTGAGGAACAGGCTCTTGCCGCCGGCGAGGCACGTGTAATGCACGAAGCTGTGGCACACCGAACAGCGTTGCCATCCTCCCCGGAACAGCGTGGTGCGACGGGACAGCACGCGACGGCACACCCCGCAGTGTTCAGGCTCAATGCCCAACAGGAGCGGTTCCCATTCACCGGCGGCTTTTCGAATGCTCATGGGGAGGCAGTATAGCCGGGAGATCACAGTGGTGACAAATACGGTATGCGCATTCAGACACCGACCAGGGCATGACGGACGCGCGCGCCGGTTTGACACTCTCCGGGGCCTTGTGTCAGGTTTCCGCTTCCCGAATCTTCGTTCCAACAAGGCGTTTTGGAAAGACCTCCCGTGTCCGTTGATATTCAGCAATACCTTGACCGGAAACGGGAAGCCGTTGATCGCTATCTGGACGCGCACGTGCCGGCCCCGCACTCATCCCCGGCCATGTTGCACGAGGCGATACGGTACAGCCTGCTGGCCGGGGGCAAACGGATTCGTCCCATCCTGACACTAGCCGCGGCGGAGGCGATTGGGCCGCCGCCCGCCGGCGTGCTTCCCGTGGCGTGCGCGTGTGAATTGATCCACACGTATTCGCTGATTCACGATGATTTGCCGGCGATGGATAACGATGATTTTCGCCGGGGGAAAGCCACCAACCACAAAGTGTTTGGGGATGGGATGGCGATTCTGGCGGGTGACGGGCTGCTCACGATGGCGTTTGAATGGTGCAGCCGGGCCGATCTCGTGACGGACGTGGATCCCCGCTGTCAGGTGCAGATTATCGCGGAACTGGCGCTGGGGGCCGGGACGGCGGGCATGGTGGGCGGGCAGGTGCTGGATCTGCAAGCCGAGCATCAGCAGGTTGAGTGGGCGGCATTGCAACATATCCACGCGCAGAAAACAGGCAAGCTGATTCGCGCCGCCGTGCGGGTGGGCGCACTGTTGTCCGGTGCGACGATGACGCAGTTTGAACACCTGACGGGATATGCCGAAGACATTGGCCTGGCGTTCCAGATTGCGGATGATATGCTGGATGTGACGGGCACCCGTGAGGCCCTGGGCAAGGACGCCCAGATGGATGGTGAACGGGGCAAGCAGACGTATCCTTCGGTGTATGGTCTTGAAGGCGCCCGGCAACTGGCGCGCGAATGCACCGACCGCGCCCTGAAGCGGCTGAATGACTTTGATAAGCAGGCGGATCCGTTGAGAGGCATTGCGCAGTATATTGTCAGCCGTACCCATTAATCATCGTCGCCTTCGACACGAACCCGACCCCCTTGCCCTGTTGCGCCGCGCGTGCCTCCGGCCTGGCCCTGGCCGATGGCTCACGGCGTCTGTCCCCGGTACCGTCAAAGGATTGAAGATGACACAGGCCGCGCCAGCATTGCTTATACGTTACCCATCATGAAAGTTCTGGTCACAGGGGTCACGGGCTTTATCGGGTCCGCCGTGGCTCGTGCGTTGGTTCAGGCCGGAACAGAGGTGCGGGGACTGGTGCGCCCCGGCGCGGACGTGCGGGCGCTGGAGGGACTGGCGATTGAAACCGTGTCCGGCGATCTGGGCGACGCCGCCTCGCTTCGGTCGGCGCTCACCGGCTGCCGGCAGTTGTACCACGTGGCGGCGCATTACGCCCTGTGGGCGCGCGATCCCTCCATCTTCTACACGGTGAACGTTGAAGGCACCAAAGCCCTCATGGCCGCGGCGCGGGAGGCGGATATTGAACGCATCGTGTACACGAGCACAATCGGGACAATCGGATTGCCCGAAGGCGGCGGGACGGGTACCGAAGACACTCCCGTCTCTCCGGCGCAAATGGCGGGGGACTACAAACGTTCAAAATACCTCGCCGAGCAGGAAGTCCTGAAGCTGGTCACCGCCGGATTGCCCGTGGTGATTGTGAATCCGTCGGCGCCGGTGGGCGTGGGGGACGTGAAGCCGACCCCGACCGGTCAGATCATCGTGGACTTTATGAAGAAGCGCATGGTGGCCTCTCTCAAGACCGGCATGAATCTCGTTGACGTGGAGGACGTGGCGGTCGGTCACCTGCAGGCCATGGCACGCGGACGGGTGGGTGAGCGGTACATTCTCGGCGGTCGCAATCTGATGCTGCAAGACGTGTTTGAAATCTTGAGTCCGTTGACGGGCATCAACGCGCCGACGCTGACGTTGCCGCACGGATTGGTGTTGCCCCTGGCGCATCTCAACAAGTGGCTGGCGGATTACGTGACACATCGCGCCCCCCGCATTCCGCTTGAGGGGGTTCGCATGGCAAAGTACGTGATGCATTATGATTGCTCCAAAGCCGTGCGGGAACTGGGGCTGCCGCAGACACCGGCGGAGACGGCGTTGGCAAAAGCGGTCACATGGTTTCGGGAACACGGTTATGCGTAAGGGTCGGACATGAGCATCCTCACGGATATTCCCGTTTTGCTGGTCAAGACCATCCTGCTGCGGCCTTATGTCTTTTTCTTTTTGGGCGTCTCGCTGTTTGCCGCGTCACGATTGCTGGGATGGAAACGAACCGGCGCGATGTTCGGGACAACGTGGGTGATCGCGTTTGCCTGTGAGTTTGCCTCAACCCGCATCGGCATTCCCTTTGGCGACTACTATTACACGGCGTCAACCGTGGGCGAGGAATTGTATCTTGCGAACATCCCGTTCATGGATTCGTTGTCGTTTACCTTTTTGCTGTATGCGAGTTATTGCTTCGCCCTGTGGTTTCTTCTGCCGTATCAATCCGCGTCGCACACATCGGGGCGGCAGCTGCTGGTCCGAAAGCCGCTTTCCTGGCCGGTCATCGGCCTGACCTGTCTGCTGTTCATGCTTCTGGACATTGTGATTGATCCGGTGGCGCTGCAGGGCGGACGATGGTTTTTGGGACAGATTTACGGGTATCCCGATCCCGGTGTGTATTTCGGCGTCCCCCTGGCCAACTTTGCGGGGTGGTTTGTGGTTGGCGTGATGGCCATGGCGGCATACCGGTTTCTTGATCATCGCACCAACCTGCTGCCCGAACTGCCCCGCACCATCCCCGCTCGTGACGTCCTGCTGGGCTGCGGATTATATTATGGTGTGTTGCTGTTTAATATCGGCGTGACCTTTTGGATCGGCGAACCGTTGTTGGGCATGGTGGGGTGTATGATCTATCTGCCCGTCACCGCCCTGGCGCTCCTGAAAATATCGCAGGGGCTTCCCGCCGCGTCATCATCTGAATACCCCTGAATCATGCCCCGCCAGTCCGGGCGCTCCGGACGGCGGACCGATTCATCGTCTTGACACATCCCGGAACGCTGTGTTAGTTGGGGAAGGCCTGCGTAGTTGTTGCGGGCGGGGAAATCCTTCCCGTCCATGCCCTGCGAAGAAAAAGGAGTGTGAATGGCGAGTGTAGTCAAAAAGCGACGCAAAAAAATGCGGAAGCACAAGCATAAAAAGCTTCGCAGGCGCATGAAGTTTGCCCGTCGGCGGAACTGACGTTCATCATGCCAGCGCCAGGTGGGGGAACAGGCATTCAGGACAGCGAACACACAACCAGGTGAGGCCCGCACGGCGTCGGGTCCCATGGTGCGCAATCCCCGGCAGTCTCCGGCCAACCCGGATAGCCGTAAAACGTTTCCAGCAAGCAGAACAGCCAAACATTCACCCGGCCTCCCTGTTCACCACCCGTTTTCCGAACCCGCTCCGGCCCGGGCCTGCCGTTGTCCAGCACGGTGTGTCCATGCGGCCGACCGATTGCCCGACCGACGCCTGACGCTGTTGCTCCCGCCATGAACGACTTCTCCCGCCTGCTCCCTTTTCTTCGCCCCCACCTGGCGCACATGGTCCTCGCCGGCCTGCTGATCATGGGCGTGGCGATGCTCAATCTGATCCTGCTGAAACTCGCCGGCACGTTGTGGGACCTGGTCGCCGTGCAACGCAATGCCGAGCGCATGACCCGCACCATTATCGTGTTTCTGGCCATTGCCGTCGCGCAAAGTGTCCTGGCCATGGGACAAAGTTACCTGACCACCCGCCTCTCCCAACTGGTCATCGCCGATTTTCGCACGCACCTGTTTCGTCATGTGCAAACGCTGTCCTTGAGTTTCTTTGCCAGGCGGCGCACGGGGGAAATTCTTTCGCGGCTCATGAACGACGTGGGCATTATTCAAAAGCTCGCCACCGACACCCCCATTGACTCCGCCAAACAGGTCGTGACGCTGATTGGCGGCATCGCGTTTTTGTTATTCATGAACTGGAAACTCTGCCTGCTGATTGTCCTGCTGATTCCGCTCCTGATCCTCGTGGCCCGGTTATTCGGGAAACGCTTGCAGGCCCTGTCCGTTCAGATACAGGATCACACCGCCTCGCTGTCGACGCTGATTGAAGAAGTGGTCTCCGGGATTCGCGTGGTCAAATCCTTTGTCCGCACAACCCGTGAGGACAGGCGATTCGGCGCGGCGCTGCACGTCCTGGTGACCGGCACACTCCGCCGCGCCGCCATCCTCTCCGTCTTCATTCCCACCATCACCCTGTTGACGTTCGCCATGGCGGGGATGGTCTTCTGGTACGGCGGCACACAGGTGATTGAGGGGGCCATGACACCGGGAGACCTCTTCGCCTTCGTGTTGTTTGCGGGCATTCTCATTGGCCCGTTTGGATCCATCGCGCGGGTTTTTTCTCAAATGAAAGAGGGGCAGGGCGCCCTGCAGCGTGTCTTTGAATTGCTGGACACCGCCCCCGAAATCACGGATGCCCCGCACGCGCTCGCGCTGCGCGACATGCAGGGCCATATCCGATTTTCACACGTGAGCTTTGCCTATGATCCACGTCGCCCGGTGCTCACCGACCTCTCCTTTGAGGTGCGTCCGGGCGAAATGGTGGCGATTGTGGGCCCCACCGGGTCGGGAAAAACCACCATCGTGAATCTCCTGCACCGGTTTTATGATCCCGTTGAAGGATGTATCACGATTGACAACCGTGACCTCCGCCACGTGCAGTTGGCCAGCCTGTATGCGCACATGGCCATCGTGCCCCAGGAAACCGTGCTGTTTGGCGACACAATTCTGGAAAATATCCGCTATGGACGGGAAGGCGCTTCCGAGCAGGACGTCATCGCCGCCAGCCGGGCCGCCAATGCGCATGACTTTATCGCGGCGCTGCCTGACGGATACGCCACGCTGGTCGGGGAAAAAGGGGTCAATTTTTCAGGCGGGCAACGTCAACGCATCGCCATTGCCCGGGCCATTCTCAAAAACCCCCGGCTGCTCATTCTGGACGAGGCGACCTCGTCACTGGATTCCGAATCCGAGCGGCTGGTCCAACAGGCCTTGCAGCGGCTCATGGCGGGACGGACCACCGTGGTCATTGCCCACCGCCTCACCACCATTCAGGACGCCGACCGGATTGTGGTGCTGAACAAGGGCAGCATCGTTGAGGAAGGCTCGCACGCGACCCTGATGCAACAGGAGGGGCTGTACCGCCATCTGTATACACTCCTGATGGCGGAACTGGAACCGGACGCGTCCGCCCCCGCCGACACACCGGCAAGCCGGGCCGCGCTTACTTGATGGCTGAAAAATCCGCCTCAATGTTGATCAATTGCCCATCCTGGAAAAAGATGACAATCGTCGTCGCGGCCTGCGGGGCAAAATCCTGATACGCGAACCTGGCGGAAAACCGCGAGACGTACTCCATCGCGGACCCGGGAATCTTCCGTCCACGGCTGGGCTTGCCTTTATCCACGGCCATCACGTTCCGCGAGCCTTGCTGCAGGGCGACATCCACGCCTTCGGCAAAAAACTCTTCCCGACCGCACAGTCCAATCTCCATTTCAAGATTCGGCATCTGCAAAATTTCCCTGATTTTTTCGTCAGGCATCCGGATTTCCCGTTGTGCCACTTTGGACCGCCGGGCTTCTTCGCGCCCGAAATATCCAAGCCAGTAGGTTTTCGTCCGAAGAATCGCGCTGCTGCCACAGGGTGTGGCGGCGGGGTCGTCGCCGATACGGGACTGTTGATCCGCCGCGCGGATCATCTCAAACATTGCCTCATTGGACGCTGCCTGTTCCATAGGCCCTCGAGCCGCACTCATAATCCGCCCGGCGTCCTCAACGGTGACCTTGACGTCAATCGCCAACGCCGGAGAAACCATCCCTCCCACCAAACACAGCACCATGATCCCCCGTCCCTTTGTGACATGACTGGCTGATCCATCTGCGCCCATGCGGTTTCTCCTTTACGTCGAGAAATGAATAAAGACGTGGAAGCGCCGGGCCTCGCCGGCACCCTGCGGGATTGTAAGAAACTGCCTGTCCTGTTTTCAACGCCTGTTCACCGCACGGGCGTCAGCCCCCCCCCCCCACGGGCCATCCCCGCCTGGAAATCATCGGGTTGACTCATTGCGAGACGTAGTGTTAGGGTAAGCCACGTTCATTGCATTATGACTCAAGACTGGCCCTCCGACGGCTTCGTGAAAACACCAGATTCGTATTCTGATTACACCTTCCTCGTTTGACCATGCTTGAGTTACGCTCAAAGGAACCAGGATCGGGGACGGGAGAAGGCATGGATCAGCCACGCCGGACAATGAATCTCGAAAGTCTTGAACGGTTCTATACCCAGTACGCGTCGGTCTATGACCAGACGTTCGGGAAAGCCGTCAATCAATCGCGGGAATCGGTCGTCAAAGGCCTCACGCTCTCGCCCAATGATACCGTGCTGGAAGTCGGCGTCGGCACGGGCATGGCCCTGCCCCTGTATCCGCCGCACTGTCGCATCACAGGCATTGATCTCTCGGAAGGCATGCTGAAAAAAGCCGAAGAACGCATTGCCGGGCACCAGCTGGAGCACGTCTCGCTTCAACGCATGGACGCGGGCGACATGTCGTTTGAGGACAATACCTTTGACCTGGTGATGGCGGCCTACGTCGTCACCGCCGTCCCGGATTACCGGAAAGTGGTCTCGGAAATGATTCGTGTCTGCCGACCGGGCGGGCGCGTCATCATGTTGAACCACTTCAGCAACGGCAACAAATATATCGCCGCCGTGGAAAAACTGATTTCCCCCATGTGCCAGCGGATTGGATTCCGCACGGATCTCTCCCTCCACCACGTGCTGGACGGCACGGCCCTGCAAGTGATCAAAAAAGAAAAAATGAATCCCTTCCGCTACTGGTACCTAGTGGAATGCGTGAACGCCAAAAACGGCTATTCTCATTCCTGATACGTGCGACTCCCCGCTCAACGCGTCTTCAATCCATCATCCGCCATCATCCCATGAAGCAGGCCCTCTGCTTCCAGCACGTTCCCTTTGAAGGCCCCGGCGTGTTTCGGCAGGCGTTGGAACAACGTCACTACCGGATTGACACGCGGCTTGTGCCCCAACAGGGCCTGCCCGACACCCTGCCCGATTTTCTGCTGGTCATGGGAGGCCCCATGTCCGTCAATGACCCCGACCCGTGGATTGAGCGGGAACAGCGGTTTCTTCAACGCACCATCGCTGCGGGCATTCCGGTTGTCGGCGTGTGCCTGGGCGCGCAATTCATCGCCAGGGCCCTGGGCGGGCAGGTCGGCCCCGGCCCCCGACTGGAAATCGGGCCGATGCCGGTCACACGCGCCGCGGCAGCAGGCACGGACCCCGTCTTTGGAGCGTTTCCCAGCCCCTTCACGGCCTTTCAGTGGCATGGCGAGGGCCTCACGCTTCCGCCGGAAGCGGTGGCGCTCGCCGCATCCAAAGACTACCCCGTGCAGGCTTTCCGGTACGGAGCGCGCACCTACGGACTCCTGTTTCATTTGGAACTGGAACAAGCAGGTATCAAAGCCCTGTGTCGAGAATGTGCCCAGGACGTGCAACGCGCTGGCACCACCGCCGAGGCGGTCATGGAAGCGGCCATGCTCATTCTCCCCCAATCCCACCAACTCGCCGACCGGCTCATCGCCCACCTCGCGCAATAGCCACAGAGCAAAATTCGGCAAAACCAAAGACCGCAACCGCCGACTCAAAACGCTGCTGGAAAATGTCACAAAACTATACATTTCCACTCTTATCTTCTCAAAAAGTTGATTTTGTGAGAAGGTGCGGCGATAAATAGCAACAAACAGTGATTTTTTGAAGGACTGCCATGCCCGCAAGGACGCTCGCCACCCTCCGCACGCTGGACCGGTCTCATGCTATAGAAGAAGTCATCCAAATAAGGAATCAATACAATTGAATGTATCAAACTCTCGCATAGAGGAGGCACAACATGAAAGAAACGTTGACGGCGGTATTTGAGAAATCTCCTCAGGGATACATCGGCTACGTCGAGGAACTCCCCGGTGCCAACACGCAAGGCAAAACTTTGGAGGAGACGAAAGCGAACCTGATTGAGGCTACCCAACTCGTGTTGCAAGCAAACCGGCAGTTAGCGGAAGAAGAGATCACCGTGGGCAATTCCCATGTTGTAAAAGAGGCTTTGGGCAGCGTTTCCATATGAAACGACGGTTTTTGATCAGCCATATTGAGAAAATGGGCTGTGAATTATTGCGTGAAGGCGGCAATCACAGTGTCTATGTCAACCGTCTAAAGAAGAAAGTGACCACCATTCCAAGACACAACGAAATTGACAAAAAGGTGGCTAGGCCACGTATTCAGAGGGTTATCGCTGGCGCCGCAAACCGTCCGCTTGTCATTGGTGACATTGCGGTCCCATGCTATGTACTGGAGGACGAAACAAGGGTTTTAGTCCAAAAGAACCTGTTTGCCGGTGTTGGAATTTCACGGGCTGGGCCACGAAAAGAGACGCGGACCAGAACGCCGCGTTTCATGGAGTAAAATTCAATTAAGCCTTTTATTTTCAACGAGTTAAGGCGTGTACTCGAAAACCAAATTTTGTTCAGGCTGGACGGAACGGGGACTACGGCATATGGCTATAAGGCCGAAATTATCATTGATATTTGCTCTGCCATACTTGACGCGAGGAATGCTAACGCTCTCCGTCCGAATCAGAAGAAAATGGCAGAAGCCTGCGAGGTGCTCATCCGAGGCGTGGCCACCGTTGGCATCATCTCACTTGTAGATGAAGCCACCGGCTATCAGCAAGTCCGGGCGCGACGGGCCTTAGCCACCATCCTTGAGAAATTCATTGCCAAAGACCTGCAGGCGTGGACAAAGACCTTCCCCTTTGAGTTTTATCAACAGATTTTCAGACTCAAAGAATGGGATGGCCCGGAAGGTGCCAGGAAGCCACAAGTCATTGGCCACTCCACGAACAACATCGTATATGCCCGCCTGGCCCCGGCCGTCCTTGACGAACTGCAACGAGTCAATCCCGCCTTGCCAGGCGGAACCCGTCGTCATCGGCATCATCAGTGGTTTACGACGGACATCGGGCATCCTAAACTCAAGGAGCATCTAGCCGCCGTGACAGCTCTCATGCGAGTCTCATCGGATTGGACGGACTTTCGGCACAAGCTGGATCGCGCCTTCCCGAAGATGAATGAGACAATACCGCTTCCGCTCGATATTACCTGACAGGCCAGGCCACGGTTGCAAATAAGGAAATGCGGCCTCGCTTCCGCAACCCCTCCCCCCGGTGATGCAGTAACAATGCACGTTCCCCGGATCGTTTCGCATGGAAAGGAAGAGTCAACCGTGCGGACAATCCAAGGAAGGCAGGGCCTGACTCTCCCCGCCGGTGAGGCAGGGCTAGAATCGGTACGAGATACCCACCAGGCCGTTATGGTGCAGGTTGTCTGACTTCGCCACGTCCCCGTCGGTTTCGTCTGTCAAGGAACCCCCCGCAGTCCCAAAGAACCGATAGGACACTTCCATAGCCAGCGCGTCCGTGATGGGATACTTCACGCCAGCACCAACCTGATAGGCAAAGGCGGCCTCTGAATCACTCTTGAAGAGTTGAACGCCCAGCACGTCGGCGTCCGATACCTTCACGAGCGATACTCCCACCCCGCCAAGCACAAACGGCGTCACGGGCCAGTCCATATCCAGATCGTAGGCACCATTCGCCATGAACGCGAGATTTTGCACATTGCCATTGATTTTCAAGCCCGTCGCGGTCACGGCCTGATTCCCACAACGCCGACAGTGCCACTAATGGTATCCAGGCTATTGTGTCGCCATGAAATTTCTCCCTCTACCCGGACACCATTCCCCAGCGCATACCCAGCCGACCCCATGACGACAGGGCCAATCTTTGTCGTGATTGTGGACGTTGCGCCAGGGCTTAATGGATTTGTCGCCGTCGCCTTGGATGGATTTTCATCGATCCCGCCAGACAGACCCACATACCACCCCTGTTGCTCTGCTTGTGCCGGCAACGCCATGAACCATACCGCCAGTACCGCGCACAACGCGCATCGCATGAGACCTAGAAATCTCATAGCACCTCCTTGAAAAATGTAGTGTGAGACCTTCAGCCCAGCCCAAAATAGAGCCGGGCCGTTCTAGGCACGACACAGGTATGTGACGTTCCCGCTTATTCACCAACACGCAGGGAGCTACCCCGCGTGACATACTGGCTATTGTATTAAGCAGGCGACCCGACGTAAAGCCGGAGGACCTGCGTCATGCCTAGACTGGACAGCTTATGCCTAAAGGGGTTGTTGATTGTCAACCATTCACGGCGAGGATTTATTTAAGTATGTAAATCCCCTATTTGGGGGGATATTTCACAGAGGACAATCCTGACGAAAATTCCAGCATTTCATTCCGTTGGTTGAATAACATTTTTGTTCAATACACTGAACAAAAATGTTTGATATACTGAACAAAATCGCCTAACATGCCGGGAGAGTTTGGCATAGCAAAAACATGCACTTCATCAGACCACAGGCAAAAGAACTTACGAGACGCCTGAAAGAGCCCCGCCGGTTTATCCAATCCATATCGGGAGCGCGGCAGGTCGGCAAGACAACGCTTGCCCTGCAAGTGGCGAAGCAGAATAATTTACCCTCTCACTTTGCCAGCGCGGATGAGCCGACACTTCGCGCCGGTGACGGATGGATTACGTCTCAATGGGAGGTAGCGCGGCATCTGGCGGAACGGTCGGGAACAAAGGGTGCGTTGCTGATACTGGACGAGGTTCAGAAGGTTCCGCAATGGTCTGCAACGGTCAAAGGTCTTTGGGATGATGATACCCGCAAGAAAAGACCGGTGAAAGTCGTCTTGCCCGGTTCGGCGCCGCTGCTGACCGGGCAAGGGCTTACGGAAAGCCTCGCCGGACGTTTTGAAACCCTGCATCTGCCGCACTGGAGTTTTGCCGAAATGCGCGGAGCGTTCGGGTGGGATGTGCATCAGTATCTTTGTTACGGCGCCTATCCGGGGGCCGCGCCGCTCATCAAAGAACCGGTGCGCTGGTCGCGCTACATCAAGGACTCGCTGATAGAAACCACCATTTCCCGCGATGTGCTTTTGTTGTCCCGCGTGGACAAGCCGGCGCTGTTGCGGCAACTGTTTGAGATAGGTTGCTCATATTCAGGGCAAATTCTTTCTTACCGAAAAATTGCCGGACAACTTCAGGATGCGGGCAATGTCACCACCCTTGCGCATTATCTTGACCTGCTTGCGGGAACCGGCACGCTGGCCGGGCTGCAAAAATACGCGGGCAGCATGGCGGCACGCCGGCGCTCCATTCCAAAACTCCAGGTATTCAACACCGCGCTGATAACCGCGCAATCCGGCATGACCCGGCAAGAGCTGCTCGAAGACAAGCCACTGTTGGGACGGCTGACCGAATCTGCGGTGGGCGCTCATCTGCTCAATGCCACCGTTGGCGGGGAATGCGAATTGTTTTACTGGCGGGATAACAACCACGAAGTGGATTTTGTGTTGCGCAAGGGAAAGAAACTGGCCGCCATTGAAGTCAAAAGCGGCAACGCGCCCGCTTCATTCCCCGGCCTGGATGCGTTTTCCAAACGATTCACACCGGCAAAGAGTTTCATCGTCGGCACAGGTGGAATTTCCCTTGAACGATTTCTGACAACGCCTGCGGCATACTGGGTACAGTGATGCCCGCTTTCCGGTTTTCAAAGAACGTGCAACGGGCACGCACCACGGCAGAGTCGGTACTGGAATCGGCAATACCCATTCTTTCCCAATCCCACCAACTCGCCGACCGGCTCATCGCCCACCTCGCGCGATAGTAACGAAAGCCGACACAATACATGAAAACTGTATCGTAAAAAAACTGATGAAATTCAAACAAAATGCTTTATGATATATGTCTAAATTTGACCACTATAGTCATTGTTGATGGAACTAAAAGGAGGATTCAAAGATGGGAAAAAAGACTGTGTCTTTCAATGAAATCGGCATTGGAAAATTGGCAAACGACAAGCCCGTTGTCTATAAAATTCAAACCGAAGGGAGCAGAAACAACTACACGGGTGTCGCAAAGAGAGGTCGCGTACAGGAGCGCTTGCGGGAACATCTCCGTGAGGGCAAAGACCCCATTCCTGGCACCAAAGTTCAGATTGAGCAGATGAGAAGCATTGAAGAAGCCAAGGATAAAGAAAAGCAAATAATCGCTCGCAGTCAGCCTCCCCATAATAAGCAAGGGAAATAAGTTCGCGTTCTGAACAATCCCTGTCTTAACCACCTCATTTCTCTTTAATTCGTATGATAAGGAGACAATGGGACAATAATATTTAGGAAATGATGCAATGCCTGAAGAAGAAAAACACACTGGCCCTGTGAAGGGCGAATTTATCGCGCCACCAGAAGCGGAGGAGCGGGACGAGCGAGCGGATGCGCTGCCGCAACAGGAGGAGTTCTGGCGGCCACCGGTACGCTTTGGCAGTGTGCCGGTGGAGAAGGAGCCACTGGGATGGGACCGGCGGCGGGGTTTCCGAAAGTTGTTTCCACAGGTTATGTTGCCGCTCCAAGTTGTTGAGCGGGTCACGTTTGGTCATCCAGCACTGGAACCAAACCGTCTCTTTTGGGGCGACAATCTGCATGTCATGCGCCAATTGCCCAGCGAGAGCATTGATCTGATTTACATTGACCCGCCGTTCTTCTCCGGACGGCAATACAACGTTATCTTCGGCGACCAGAACGAGCTACGTTCCTTCTCAGACATTTGGGAAGGTGGGATGCCGGGCTATCTTATCTGGCTCAATGCTCGGTTGTTTGAGATGAAACGGTTGCTGAAAAAAACCGGGAGTATTTATGTCCATTGTGACTGGCATGCAAGCCACTATATCAAGGTGGAGATGGATAAGATTTACGGGCACGAAAACTTTCTTAATGAGATCGTTTGGCACTATGAAAGTGGAGGACGTTCTACGAACTTTTATCCTCGAAAGCATGATGTCTTACTCTGGTACGTGCGGAACGTTTCACAAAAGATCTTTTCTGGAAATTTGATTGGTATTCCAAGAAATAGTTGTCCTCAGTGTGGCAAAGAATTACTGAAATGGAATAATCTTAAAAAGAATGTTGATGAAGATGGGCGGGTTTATCGGACGATCAAATCAGGTGGAAAGGTTTATAAATATTACGATGATGAACTAACGCTGCCTCCAGATACATGGTTAGGGATCAATCATCTTCAGCAAAAGGATCCTGAACGGATTGGCTATCCTACTCAGAAGCCAGAGAAACTTCTTGAGAGAGTCATTACGAGTAGCTCGCCCGAAAACGGGGTCATTGCCGACTTCTTTACTGGTGGCGGCACAACTGCCGCTGTCGCCCAACGCCTCGGCCGCCGCTGGGTCGCCTGCGACCAGTCCCGGGTGGCTGTAGCGATTACCGCAGACCGGCTAACCCGACAGGTAGAAGAGCAAACCGGCAAGATGTTCTCCGTGCCGGATTTCACGGTGGAGCATTGGGGCGTCTATGAGACGCAACGGTTGTCGAACGCCCCACCCGACCAGTTTCGCGCCTTTGTTCTTCGGTGCTTTGGCGCGGTGCCAGAGGAACATGAGCAAGGCATCCACGGCTACAAGGGCGCGATTCCCGTTTGGGTGGGTAAGCCGAAGCAAAATCAAAATGACGCGATAACCGCGGCGGATGTGCAGGCATTCGCCAACGCCATGCGCAAGACATTGCGCTACAAGCAGGACAACCTGCGCGACGGCATCATGTTGGCGTGGGCATTCCGCCCGGATGCGATGGAAGCGGCGGAGCGGTTGCGGCGGCTGGAACAAACCGATCTGAACTTCATCCGTCTGGACACGATCCGTATTGACTCGCCGCGCTTCCGCGAGCATGTATCGGCGCTTTCGACCAACAACGCCGACTACGAGAATTTTCTAACTTTCGTGCAACCACCAAAAGTTGAAGTCGGTTATAGACGCATTGCCCCGCGCACCTATAAGTTTGATGTCAGCGAGACGGTCGTTCTCAACGCCGGCGCGAAAATTATCAACGTGCAATGGGATTTCGACTACGGCAAACGCTTTTCAAGCACACCGGGGTATTCTTTTTCACGGACGGGCAAGACGGAAGTGGCGTTGCAAACGCAATACGACTTCCCCGCGAACGGCAAGCAACGCATCGCCTGTAAGGTGCAGGACGACATGGGCGGTGAAGGGCTTTGGAGCAAAGAGATTGAGGTGAACTGACCCGTGTTCAACCGGTTTGCAAAACACGAAGATGCCTTCCGTGACTGGCGGCGGGATGGAATGCCGGGACTGAATCCCGAATCTTACAACTACATTGAGTTTTTGATCTCGCCGGACGATGACCAGGCGCCACGGCCGGATACGCTTTGGCCGCATCAATGGGAATCGTTTCTGCGAGTGGTGTATTCGCACGAAATTTTGGGCAAGGCGGAAATTGGCGCGGACGGTTTGTTGCTGAATATCGTCACGGGTGGCGGAAAAACGGCGGTCATCGCGGCGGTGGTCGCGTGGCTTCGCCTCGCACATGACGTTCAGAAGTTTGTCATGCTTTGCCCGAATCTGATTGTGCGCGACCGGCTGGAAGACGACTTTGAAGGCGGGAAAGTATTCAGCGAACGCAATCTGTTGCCGGATGGGGGACCTGCTCGCCCGGAGGATTTCGGTCTCACGACTTTGGGCAGCGGCAGGGAAGGCGGCTGGGCCAGCTTGTTCAGCGCCAGCGTAATTCTGGGCAACATTCATCAATTTTATCTGAGCAACAAGAGCGGGCAGAGCAATTTTTCGGCGCTGATGAATGGGCCGGGGTTTGCACTATTCAACGATGAGGCGCACAACTCTCCCGCGCTGGAATACGAGGCGACACTCAAACGGATGCGGGAAAAGATCGCGTTGCGCATGGACACCACAGCGACGCCCGACCGTGCCGACGGCAAGGTGCCGGATAGCGAAATGATCTATGAATATGGTGTGACCGATGCGCTGGCCGATGGGATTATCAAGACGCCGGTGGTCTATCAGCCGGATATCAAGACGGTGCAGCTGACTTATACCGACGCGCGCACCGGCGAGCAACGCAAGGTCGAGGAGATTGACTGGGAAGAGGTGGACCGCCTGGGGTTGAACGCGACGCAATGGGTGACAGACGACGAACCAATGCGCCAGCAAATGGCGATTGCGCTGAAACGTTTGGAAGAGCAGGACCGACGGGCGAAGAAGCGGTATCAGCCCGTTTTGTTTGTCGTGGCGGTGTGCAAGGCCGATGCGGAGAAGGCGGAGCAGATGCTCAACAAGTATTTCAAGGTAAAGACGTTGCTGGTCACGGAAGACAGCGAGGAAGCCGACCGGCAAAAGGCACGAGAATTGGGCAAGCAACAGAGAACCGGAACGCCATATCGCGCGGTTGTCAGCGTGCTGATGTTGCGCGAGGGATGGGATGTGCCGGAAGTTGGCGTCATCCTGTTGCTTCGCAAGTTCAGCAGCACGGTGTATGGACAACAGGTCATCGGACGTGGGTTGCGACGGGTGCGGGTGAAGGGCGTCAAACCGACCGAGCCGCAGATTTGCGCGGTCGTGGATCATCCTAAGCTGAATCATCAATGGCTGTGGGATATTTTCAACGCGAGGACGCGCACGGATGTTCGGATTGACGACCTGTTTGACGAGACCGAAGATTTGCCGACGCCACCCCCCAAGCAGGAACTCACAAATCCGCATTTGGTGATAGACGTTCCACCGGTTGATCCATCGGTGATAGACGATGGAGATTTTGATGTCGGGGATATTCCGCCGCCACCGAAACCTCTAGAAAACTGGAGAGAGGCATTGGAAGCCATTGAATACGACCCGACGGCGGTTGAGATTACAGGGGTAGGTATTGCGGGGGTGGTCGGTCACGAGTTGGGCGGCAAGGGCTGGACGACAATTCACTCTGCGCCTGATGAAAGTGGTTCCGAAAGCGTGACAACGCGGGTATCGGATGCGGCGGTGCGCGAGGCGGTGAAGGCGGGACTGCTTGACATGGCCGAACAACTGACTATTGAGGCGGGTTACGCCGCGACGTTCAAGGATCGCGTTTACAGCGCCTTGCTCCATCACGTAAGAGCGAAGTTTCTTAACGACTTATCGCTTGGCTTGGCCGACCGTGCCGATGTGGATTACGCGTGGAAAATGCTCCAACAGGTGAAAGCCAAGGTCGGAGCCATGCCAGGACTGATAGCAGGGATCATTGAATATGGCGCTTAGTATACATAGCCAGTACGCGAACCCGAAAAAGAGCCCTTGGAATTTCGAGAAGTCTCAGAGCCATCTCGAAAGAAGGATGATGGACCGCTTGGAACAGGACCCGCATGTTACCAAATGGATGAAACGACACGGCATCACTATCCCCTGGATTGACGGTCAGAAGCACCAGCGGCGTTATGTGCCGGATTTCCTCGTGGAATACGAAGACGGCAGGAAGGTTGTCATTGAAGTGAAAGATCCCAGCCGGATTGATTCAAACGATGTACAGCGCAAACGCAAGGCGGCAGAAATGTGGTGCAAGCAACGCGGGATGGAATACATCATTGCTACGATTGAATAATGAAGCTGGCAGAAATTGCTGACTGGAAAGTGGAGTGTGAGAGCAATGAAGGAGAATATAATATGAAAATTATCTTTGGCCTTTTCTTTTATCATCTTTTACTGGTTGGCTTAGGTTTATATGCTCGGTTTTGGCGGGATAATTCACTCTATGAATTCAATTCTCTTTGGATGGATGTTGGATTATTTGGGCTTACAGGGGGCTGTACCTACTGCATAAGAAGCCTTTATCTTCAGTATTGTGTTAAGCAGGAATGGGATAACAAGTGGGTCGTGTGGCATGTAGTCCGCCCATTTGTCAGCACTGTTTGCGGCGTAGTAAGTTTAGTGTTTGTTAAATCTGGTTTATTGATGCTTGAAGCATCGTCTATAGAGACACAAAGCCACTATGGAATATATGCTCTTGCCTTTATAGCAGGATTAAATGTTGATAATTTCATAAAAAAAATTGAATCCATCTTCAAAGTTATTGCGGGAATTCAAGAGACTCGAGCATCAGGAGAAAAATAACATGAGCATTATCAAATCATTATCGGTTGGAAACGGAGATATGTTCTATAAATCGAACAAATACAGGTTGTATTACTTGGGAACTTTGAATCTGTAATCATTCAAATCGCAAAGTAAAATTTTGATAAAACTAAAATAAGGTGGACCTATGAAAATAACAATTCACAACGTAGGGCATGGTTTGTGTGTGTCACTTATCCATGACAATCGAAATGTCATGCTTTGGGACTGTGGGCATACAGAAAGTGAAAGACCTTCAGAGTTTTTGAGTCATGAGGGCGTTAGACTCATAAATACGTTTTTTGTTACTAATTATGACGAAGATCATATTAGCGATTTGCCCAATCTTCGGAAAACATTACGCATATCAACCCTCATAAGAAATAAAAGCATTTCCGTAGACCAATTGCGGCGTTTGAAGCTCAAGTCTGGTCCAATATCTCCGGCAATGGAATCCATGCTTGACATGATGGAATCTTACACTGCGTCAGCTTTATGTTCTCCCGAATTTCCTGGAGTAGAATATAAGTGTTTTTACAATTCTTATGGGAATGAATTTAACGATACTAATAATATAAGTTTGGTAACCTTTCTTAAGTTCTCTAATATCTGCTTAATCATTCCGGGTGATCTTGAAACTTCCGGTTGGAGAAAATTGCTAGAGAATAATGATTTCAGAAAAGAATTAACGAAAGTCAATTATTTTATTGCCTCACATCATGGCAGGGAGAGTGGCTACTGCAACGAGGTATTCAATTATTGCAAACCTCGAGCCGTCATTTTTTCTGACAGCGCAATCAAATATGCAACTCAACAGATGAGTTCTATATATGCTCAACACGCTTCGGGGTGTTCATTCAAAAGTGAGGAACGTTATGTCTTATCAACACGTCATGATGGCTCTCTTTTTTGGGATATTTAATAGATGACAATCCTGACTAAAATTCCAGTATTTCACTCTGTTAGTTGAATAACATTTTTGTTCAATGCACTGAACAAAAATGTTTGATATGCCGAACAAAATCGCCTAACAATGCCGGAATGGTTTGGCATATCAAAAACATGTAATTCATCAGACCGCAGGCAAAAGAACTTACGAGACGCCTGAAAGAGCCCCGCCGGTTTTCCAGTCCATATCGGGAGCGCGGCAGGTCGGCAAGACAACGCCTGCGGCATACCGGGTCAATTGATGCCCGCTTTCCGGTTTTCAAACAAACCAGAAACCGGAAATGACGCTGATCCAGTCGGCTGACGCCTCTACGTCGCCAACCATCGCACGCCGTTCTTGATTCACGGCCTGTCGGTGACGTAACGTGCACACTCCCTGCTGCAAAAAACGCTGGGCATCTTTCCGACCATCATCAACAAGGAGCAAACTGGCATGAGCGGGTTCCCCATCACCTGTGCCGAACGCATTCAGACATTGCCCCCTTATCTTTTCGCGGCCATTGATGAGATGAAGCAGCGGGCCGTGGCCCGTGGCGTGGATATCATCAACCTGGGCATTGGCGATCCCGATCTGCCCACACCCGAACCGATAATCACGCGCCTGCAGAAAGCCGTGACCGACCCCCGGCATCATCAATACCCGTCCTCAAGCGGGATGATGTCGTTTCGGACCGCCGTCGCCGACTGGTACAAACGGCGCTTTCGCGTGACCGCCGACCCCGCGTCCGAGGTGGTCACGCTCATTGGCTCAAAAGAAGGCATCGGCCACGTGCCCATGGCCTTTATTAATCCCGGCGACGTGGTCCTTGTGCCAAGCCCCGGGTATCCCGTGTATCCCGTGGCCGCCGGGTTTGCCGGCGGGATCGTCCATGAGATGCCGCTTGTGAAGCACAATGGATTCCTGCCCGATCTGGACGCCATTCCCCCGGACGTCGCCCGCAACGCCAGGCTGATGTTTCTGAATTCGCCGAACAATCCGACATCGGTCATTGCGGACGCGGCGTTTTTCAAACGCGTGATTGACTTTGCGAACACGTATCACGTCATGGTGTGCCACGACGCGGCGTATTCAGAAATTTTCTACGACGGCCAACGCCCGTTGAGTTTCCTGGAAACGGAAGGGGCCATGGACGTGGGGATTGAATTTCACTCGCTGTCCAAGACGTTTAACATGACGGGCTGGCGGTTGGGGTTTGCCGTGGGCCGCAGGGAAATCATCGCGGGCTTGAGCCAGGTCAAAAGCAACCTGGACTCCGGGCAATTTCAGGCGATTCAGGAAGCCGGGATCACCGCGCTGGCCTCAGACGATCAATGGACCGACAAACTTCGGGCCATGTATCAGGAACGCCGTGACGTGCTGGTCGCAGGCTTACGCGGTCTGGGGCTTCAGTTTGACGTCCCCCCGGCAACGTTCTATGTGTGGATTGAGGTGCCCGCAGGCTACACCTCGGCTTCCTTTACAGCGCATTTGCTGGAACAGGCCGGCATTGTGACCACGCCGGGGAACGGCTTTGGCGCGCCGGGCGAAGGGTACATTCGCATGGCCATCACCACGACAACCGCGCGCCTGGCCGAAGCCGTTGAGCGCATGAAACGCATCGGATGGTAAGGTGACGCGGTGAGCGCCGAAACCGTCTTTATCGCCTTCGGAGCAAACCGGGGCCACCGGCAGGAATTGTGCGACCGGGCCGTGGCGCTGATGAAACTTGTGCCTCATTCCACGTTCACCGGCGTCTCATCGTATTACGAAACCGAACCCGTCGCCATGGAACCCGGCGAGGATGACACGTGGTTTTATAACGGGGTCGTGCGGCTCAACACCCACCTCCCGCCGGAACGCCTGCTGGCCATTTGCCAGGAAACGGAACGGAGCCTCGGACGCGACAGCGCCATGCGAAACGTCTCCCGCACCATTGACCTGGATGTGTTGTTCTACGGACAGCGGATCATCGCGACCCCGCCCCTCACCATTCCGCATCCCCGCCTTCATCAACGGCGCTTTGTCCTGGCGCCAATGGCCGAACTGGCTCCGGACTGGGTGCATCCTCAACACGCCCGTACGATGCAATCCCTGCTTGACGAGCTGGCGGATACCCATCACGTGCGCCGGCTGGACATCATTCCCGGCGCTCATTACGCCGTCCGGCCATCGTGTGCGTTGCCGCCCACTCGCTAAATGCGCATTCTCCGCACGACTCGGGGCCTTCGCGCCTGGCGACGCCGGCAGGACGGCCTCCGAACGTCAATCGGGTTTGTGCCGACCATGGGGGCGCTGCATGACGGTCATCGGTCGCTGATTCAACGGGCGCGCCGAACGTGCCGGACCGTCGTGGTCAGCATGTTTGTGAACCCGCTCCAATTCGGCCCCGCCGAGGATTACCACCGCTATCCGCGGGCCCCGTCCGGCGATCTCGCACTCTGTCGCGAGGAGCGCGTCGACGTGGTCTTTCTTCCAACATCCGACACCCTCTACCCGTCAAATTTCCAAACCACCGTCACAGTCACGGCGCTGTCTCAACGATGGGAGGGAGCACACCGGCCCACGCATTTTCAGGGCGTGACCACCATCGTGACCAAACTGTTGAACCTTGTCCGTCCCACGCAAACGTTCATCGGCCACAAAGACTACCAGCAATGTTGTGTCATCCGGCAACTCGTGAAAGACCTGGAATGGAACACGGGAATCACCCTCTGCCCGACCATCCGCGACGTGGACGGACTCGCGTTCAGTTCACGCAATCGCTATTTGACCCCGGCGCAGCGTCAACGCGCGCCTGTCCTCTATCGCGCGCTGCTGGCCGGAAAAGACGCCATCGCCCGGGGCGCGCGCCGCGCCAGTCCGGTGGAAAAAACAATGGCCGCGCGCGTCAACCTGGAGCAACGTGTCGGCATTGACTACCTGGCATGTTGCGATGCCCGAACACTTGAACCCCTGGCACAGCTTCGGGGAACCGTCGTCCTGCTGGGCGCCATCCGGGTCGGCGCCATGCGCTTCATTGACAATCTCATCGTGCAGATTCAAGAATAACCCCTGCCCCGGCCCCCCGTCGTTCCGGCGTGCCTGCCTTCCGTCCGCACCCCCGGCACGTTGGCAGGGCACGGCGTCAATGCTATCATGGCATTGACAAATCGCGGCGATACCGCTTGACGCTTCCATCGGTGACACACATGCGCACCCCCAGTGCCCGCAAACACACCTCCTCAAAAACACGCCGCCCGCCACGCGATACCGCGTACTATTGTGTGATCAAGAGTCCCGTCGGCAGACTATTACTGGCCGGCACCGCGCAAGCGTTGACGCACATTACTTTTCAGGATAGCCGGCATTCGGTCACACCGGACCCCCGGTGGATCCAAACCGACAAGCCATTCCAAAAACCGATTCAGCAACTGAAAGAATACTTTGCGGGACAACGGAAGACGTTCAAGGTCAGGCTCGCGCCGAAGGGCACGCCGTTTCAACTGAAAGTCTGGCAAGCCCTTCGGGCCATCCCCTACGGACACACAGCGTCATACGGACAGATTGCCCGGGCCGTCGGCAACCCCAAAGCCGCGCGCGCCATCGGAGCCGCCAACGGGCAAAATCCTCTTTCCATCATCGTGCCCTGTCACCGCGTCATCGGAAGCAACGGAACACTGGTGGGCTATGGCGGCGGCCTCTCCACGAAAGAAGCCCTGCTGACTCACGAAACGCATTGACTCCGGGCATGATCCGTCACGCGGCCATCATCGTCACGTCGTGCCCCCGAAAACCTGTCGCGTCCCGGCCGGGGCAGCCCGGCCCGGCAGTCCCTCAACGCTCCTTCCGCGCGACGCGCTGCCGTTCAAGCACAGGCTCAATCTCCGCGGGTGAATACGTCGGCGGCTTGACCCATTTCCCGTCGTCCCGTTTTGATCCGCCCACCTTGCTCATGTTTGATCGCTGAACCTCCCGAAACACCGGCTCCATATCAATGCCGAAGGCCACGGCGGTGCCATACACCACATAAAGCAAATCGGCGAGTTCTTTAGCAATGTGCGGAAGATGCCCCGCCTGCATGGCCTCCCGCAGTTCATCAAATTCTTCCTGAATCAGCCGCGCGCGCAAGACCACGGTCTGCGCATCCGGCACGCAAGGGCGCTCCGCCCTGTGAAGATCAAACGCCTTGTGAAACTCCTGAACCATGGTTTGCGCTTCGTGCATACTTCCATCCTTTCAGTCACGCCGTGTTGGGACGTCCCGCATCCTCCGCAGATCGTTCACGTGGGCAGCCGGTCGGTCCGATAACCGCATCCTCCGGCGCGCGATGTGTTCATGGCGCCATGTATGATACGATTTCCATGATGCGCAGCCTCAAGGTTTTACACCAGACCATCGCCGATTGCACCCTCTGTCCACGCTTAACCGCCCACCGCCGCGCCATCGCCGCCGCCAAAGTAAAACGATTTCGGGAGTGGGACTATTGGGGACGGCCCGTGCACGGGTTTGGCGATGCGCGCGCCCGACTGTATATCATGGGGCTGGCCCCCGCCGCGCACGGCGCGAATCGAACCGGACGAATGTTCACCGGCGACCGAAGCGGCGCATGGCTCTACGAAGCCCTGTTTCAATTCGGATTCGCCAATCAGGCCGCGTCAACACATCAAGGCGACGGACTGCGGTTGACGGATTGTTACGTGGCCGCCGCCGTCCGCTGCGCGCCGCCGGAGAACAAGCCCACCAAAGAAGAATGCGCCACCTGCCGGCCGTATGTGCTCGCGGAACTCCGTTTATTACCACGCATCACCGTCGTGGTGGCCCTGGGGAAAATCGCCTTCCAAGAATATCTGAAAGCCTCCAGCGCGTTGGGGCACGCCATCGGCACACCCGCCCCCGCATTCGGGCACGGCGCCGTCTGGTCAACGCCCTGGGGCATCACGCTCCTGGCGTCCTTCCACCCCAGCCAGCAAAACACCTTTACCGGAAGACTCACGCGTCCCATGTTTCACCGCGTCTTTCGGCGCGCGCGTCACCTGCTGGACGCCCCCCGGTAACCACGAGGTCGGCGACTGCGGCGCAGGCGGAGAAGGAGGCCGTGAGGGCGATGGATGCGGGAATGACAGAGGGAGGGCGGGAGTGACAGAAGGAGGGCGGGCAACTTTCTTTGCCATGTTGGGAATCTCTTTCCGTCATTCCCGTGCAAACGGGAATCCATCCGAGAATCCATCCGTCTGTTGGTGTCTGCCAGACACCCGCCTTGCCATGTGAAGATGGATTCCCGCTTTCGCGGGAATGACAGAAGGAGGGGCAGGAATGACAGAAGGATGCGGGAATGACAGAGGGAGGGCGGGCAACTTTCTTTGCCATGTTGGGGGTCTCTTTCCGTCATTCCCGTGCAAACGGGAATCCATCCGTCTGTTGGTGTCTGCCAGACACCCGCCTTGCCATGTGAAGATGGATTCCCGCTTTCGCGGGAATGACAGAAGGAGGGGCAGGAATGACAGAAGGATGCGGGAATGACAGAGGGAGGGCGGGCAACTTTCTTTGCCATGTTGGGGGTCTCTTTCCGTCATTCCCGTGCAAACGGGAATCCATCCGTCTGTTGGTGTCTGCCAGACACCCGCCTTGCCATGTGAAGATGGATTCCCGCTTTCGCGGGAATGACAGAAGGAGGGGCGGGAATGACAGAAGGATGCGGAAATGACAGAGGGAGGGCGGGCAACTTTCTTTGCCATGTTGGGGGTCTCTTTCCGTCATTCCCGTGCAAACGGGAATCCATCCGTCTGTTGGTGTCTGCCAGACACCCGCCTTGCCATGTGAAGATGGATTCCCGCTTTCGCGGGAATGACAGAAGGAGGGGCGGGAATGACAGAAGGATGCGGGAATGACAGAAGGATGTGGGAATGACGCCCTCGCGGGAATGACGCGCACTTCACTCTTGTTGAGGGGAAAGGGGTATCGGAACATTCCCGGCCTCATGCGGCGCGGCATTTGACTGGACAGAATCCCAGGCGTACGATTTTTCAGACGTGCCGGCCCTGTGGAACACGGCAAGCCCCCTAGCGCATGACGTCCCTCATCCTTCCCCGAACCGGAGTCCGTTGGCAATGCCGTCACAACCATCGCAGGCCAAACAATATCAGGGAGCCTTATGGGAGCGGGGACATTCCTGTCCCCGTCAGATATCACAACCATCGCAAGCCAAACAATACCGGAAAGCCGCCAGCGTCCTGTGTCTGCTGATGCTCGGCATCATCAGCCTGGCATACAGTGGATGTGCGGCAACAGCCTCACGGGACATGACGCTGAACCTGGACACCCTGGCAGGAAAATCTCACGCCTGGTTTACCGAACACTGGGGCGCCCCGCATGCCAGATCAAAGCGGTTTTTTGGAGGAGAAACCTGGGTCTATTTCCACATTGACGGCAACCGGCGCTCCATCCCGTTGTTCACCCTCGCCCTCCACGAATGCCAGATGCATTTAACCTTTAATCACGAAGGCATACTCAAAGACGCCGCCCGGGCCGGCTGCTGAATGGATCCCCCATTCCACGGCCCGTCACACACGCCCATGCCTGCTTCCCAACAGGACATCCGCATCTACCCCACGACCCCGTCGCTGATGGAAGCGGTCGCCCAACACCTCATGCAACAGGCGGCCCTGGCCATCACGGCCCGCCACACCTGCACCCTCGCCCTGGCCGGCGGCTCAACCCCCAAAAGCCTCTACGCGCGGCTGGCCGCACCTCCCTTCCGCGCACAACTTGACTGGGCAAACATCCATTGCTTCTGGGGTGATGAACGTCACGTCCCGCCGGATCATCAGGACAGTAATTACCGCATGACCCATGAAGCGCTCCTCCAACACCTGCCCATCGCTCCGGATCACATTCATCGCATGCCCGCCGAACTGCCGGATGCCCGGGAAGCCGCCGACCGCTATGAAGACATACTTCGTCGGCACTTCGCCGTCTCCGCGCCGGACGTGCCCCGCTTTGATTGCGTCCTGCTGGGCATGGGGCCGGATGGTCATACCGCATCGCTGTTTCCCGGCACCCCGGCGGTGCGCGAATCACGCCGGCTGGTGACCGCCGCCTGGGTGGACACGTTGCAAACGTACCGCATCACCTGCACCCCCGTGCTGCTCAATCACGCCCGGCAAGTGACCTTTCTTGTCCAGGGAAAAGAAAAAGCCTCCATGCTCCGCACGGTCCTGGAAGGGCCGCGGCAACCCGACGCCTGTCCCTCCCAGATGATCCGCCCACAGCCAGGGGCGCTGACCTGGTTTATCAACCAGGACGCCGCCGGCGAACTGACCATCCCGCCGCGCTAATCCGCCGCACCAGTCCGCCGCACGGTCTGCGCGTTGCCATCGCTCCCACCGTCTTTGTATACTGGCGTCGTCCCGGACACGCCGCGCATCGTCCCGGACACCGAACAGCAGTGGCTCCGCGCCCTCATCCGGCTTCCCGCAATGGGTTACTGCTTTTCCTGAAACTTTTCAGTATAGTGGGGGGAATGTGGGTTCCCGACCATGCCGTATGGACACATCCGGACTATGCGGCCTTTGACAAAGACAAACCCCGTGCGTCTTCGCTAATACCTTTCACCAAGAGGCCCTGATGGAATCGAATGTCATTACCCAATCCGTCAACGAACGATATGCCCGTGCCGTGACCACGGGTGAAGAAATGTGCTGCCCCACCGGATACAACCATGAAGACCTCCGCACCTTTATTCCCGAACCGATTCTCAAAGTCTCCTACGGATGCGGCACCCCCGTTGGCCTCACCACCGTGCAGCCCGGCGAAACCGTGCTGGACATCGGCTCCGGCGGAGGCATTGACTGCTTTGAGGCCTCCCGTCGCGTGGGAGCGAACGGTCGCGTCATCGGGCTTGACATGACCGATGAAATGCTGACCCTGGCGCGCACCCATGCTCCGACGGTGGCCGGCAATCTGGGCTATGCGCAATCCAATGTTGAATTCCGCAAGGGGCAGGCAGAGGCCATGCCGGTTGAAGACAGCCTCGTCGACCTGATTGTGTCCAATTGCGTCATCAATCTCTCGCCGGACAAAGCAACCGTCTTCCGCGAAATGTTCCGGGTGTTGCGGCCCGGAGGCCGGTTTTCCATTTCGGATATTGTGGCGGATCAACCCCTGCCTCAATACCTCATTCACGACAGGGAAAAATGGGGCGACTGCCTCTCCGGGTCGCTCCCGCTCCATGAATACCTGCAAGGGCTGCGCACGGCGGGCTTTCTGAACATTCACCAGGTCACCCTGATGCCGTGGCGCGTGATTGACGGCTTCCACTTCCTGTCCGTCACCCTGACCGGGTACAAGATGACGCCCCCCCCCCCGGCGGCCCGTCAATTCGCCACACTCAAAGGCCCGTTCAGCCAGGTCAAGGACGAACTGGGCCGCACCTGGCAACGGGGCATGCCGGAATCGCTGGACACCCGGACAGCGGCCCTGCTCCACATGCCGCGCTATGCGGCACTCTTTCACGTGACCGATACACCCACAACGCTCACCCGCAACGACCCGCAATGGAGGGAAGTGCTGCCCGAAGAAACGGCCTGCGGCTGGCACGGAGATTTTGCCCTGCTCACCGGCCCGCTGCTGGAAGTCCGGGACGACGACGGGCATACCTTTGCCAACGGCGCGCCACTGGAAATCTGCTCAAAAACCCGGAAGGTGCTTGACTCCGCGTTATACGCACCCTACTTTGGGACATTCAATCGCGCCGGGCACCGTGCCTCCGCCGAAGCGGACACCTGCCAGACAGCAAGCGAATGTTGCTAAACCACACACCCGGCGGCCGCGCACACCGCCCGACCCTCCGGGCACGGGCCACGCCCGGGAACAGACAACGATTGTGATGCCGCCTCTTCCCATGCTCACCGACTCCGTGCCGCACCCCCCGGCGGCCCATGGATTCCCCCCCCTGCACGCCAGGCACATCCACACGCTGCAAGTGAACCTGGGCAAACTCTGCAACCAGACCTGTCAACACTGTCACGTTGACGCGGGCCCCACCCGCACCGAAATTATGACACGGGAAACCATGGACACCCTCCTTGAAGTCCTGCGGCGTCATCCGGAGCTAACCACCGTGGACATGACCGGCGGCGCCCCGGAAATGAACCCCCACTTTGAATACCTGGTCTCGGAATGCCGTGCCCTCGGCCGAGCAGTCATTGACCGGTGCAACCTGACCGTCTTCTTCGTCAAAGGCAAAACGCACCTCCCCGAATTTCTGGCCGAACACCAGGTGGACGTCGTCGCCTCCCTGCCCTGCTACATGGAGGAAAATGTGGATCAGCAGCGGGGCAAGGGCGTCTTCGGCCGCAGTCTCACCGCCATCCACCGGTTAAATGCGCTGGGATACGGCATGGAAGGCGGGGACCTGGTGTTGAATCTCGTCTACAACCCCGTGGGTCCGCACCTGCCTCCGGACCAAAAAGAACTGGAAGCCACCTACAGAACCGAGTTACTCACACGGTTCGGCATCCGGTTTAACCACCTGTACAGCATCACCAATATGCCCATTAACCGCTTTCTGGACGATCTGCGCGCACAGGGCCAATACGAGCAATATCTCGACCTGCTGATCAAGAGTTTCAACCCGGACTCGCTGGATCAGGTCATGTGCCGCAGCCTGATCAGTGTGGGGTGGGATGGACGACTGTACGATTGCGATTTCAACCAGATGCTGGACTTGCCCGTTGAACGCGGCCTTCCGCAAACCATCGCCGAATTCAACGCCGGGCCTCTGGCCACTCGTCCCATCGTCATCGGCCAGCATTGTTATGGATGCACGGCGGGCGCGGGGTCATCCTGCAACGGGTCGCTCTCCTGAACGCCCCTTGTGCGAACGCCTCAAGGGCATGGGGCCGGCGTCCTCAACCCTCTCTGGACATATAGTGTTTAAATTTGGAAGCGCACGCCTCGCCGCAAAAGTGGTAGCATTGCCCGCCGATATCTTTCACCACCGCCGAATCGGCGGCGATATACATTTTACAGACAGGGTCCTGCACCATCATCTCCCTGGAAGGCAGCGAGCGGTCAGCGGATTTCCCCCGTCGAAAATCCCGGAAAGATTTCCGAACCATCAAAAACAGCACAATCAGAAGAATCAGAATGAAAATAATGCGCCACATAGCTCAACTCGTCCAGGGTGAAGGGATGAAGGCACCGCAGTATAGCGGTTTCTTCCCTCCAGGCCAAGACACGGCCGGCCCGGCCCGGCCCGCCACCACGGAGAGCCACACGAGGCACGGCAGATGGTGACCATCAACCTCATGGGAGATCTGGAGACCATGGACGGGGAACGGAGTGTAGCCTGCGAACTGGAAGCGCCCCTGTCGTTGAAACAACTGATCAAACAGCAGGGGCGCATCCTGCGGCAGGTCACAAGGCTATTGCGGGAAAACAGGGTAATGGTCACCATCAATCAGCGAGTCGCCAGCGAAGACACCCAGGTCCACGATGGTGACGAAATCAGCCTGGTCGCCCACGACGGCATGGGCACCAAAGGTCTAAGCCCGTCGTTTTACTAAAAGGCCACCCCGCATCGCCACCGCCGCCCCGCATCGTCATGCCCGCGAAAGCGCCCAAACGGAGCGGGGACATTCCTATCCCCGGATGCCACCGCCGCCCCGCATCGTCATGCCCGCGAAAGCGGGCATCCATCCATAAAAAGAAAGGGCAATGTATCAAAGGACAATAACCGTCCCTGAACATCGCCCCATCCCACCGGATATATCAGCCCGTCGTCACTCCCACCGCATCGCCACCGTCACCGTCACCACCGCCACCCCGCATCGTCATGCCCGCGAAAGCGGGCATCCATCTTTCCCTACCCTGCGGGACGTACCCTGCGGAATGAGGCAACGTCCGGCCCCGGCCCCTGCCCCATCCCGCAACACGCCTACTTTTTGTTCAAAATTTTATCCTTCGCCACCTTCGCCACGCGGAATTTCACCACTTTTTTGGCCGGAATCTTAATCTGCTCGCCGGTTTGCGGATTCCTTCCCAGACGGGCCTTCCGGTTTGACAGGACCAGCTTGCCAAGCCCGGGCACGGTAAAAGAATTTTTCGCTTCCCGGTAAGCCAGTTCAGCCAGGTTCTCCAGCATTTCACTCACGGTTTTTTTGGTCACGCCCGACTTCGTCGCCAGGTAATCAACGATTTTTGATTTGGTCATCGCTTTGGTCATACGGTCCTCCCCTTCAGGATAAAATGTGCGGAACACACAAGCGAACCCGGCTCACTCTCGTCAGTTCGCAGAAAATATTGCCAACGGTGTTCAATGAATCCAGCATCAGGCTGGACAGGCAAAAGGTAAGCCAGTCTACTGAAAACGTCCTGCACTGTCAATCACCCCTCCCCCGCAAAACCCCTTCATGACAGGAGGCGGCGCGCGCGCATCACAGGCCCCATGGACAAGCGCGGCACATTCCGCGTCCGCTCACACACGCAAGGCGGCGTGCCCCCGAAGGCACGCCGGGCCGTCAAGACCGCCAGGCCGTCGGCGTCACACCGTCACGGCGGTTAACGTGCGCGCGCCCCTTCCACGGGACAGGCGAAGCGCGGAAAGCCGGAAGCCTGGCGCCCCGAAAGACGACAGCAGACGCCATGAGCATGCGCCTCCGGCGGCGCGGCGCGGCGTGGTCAACGGCACCGCATTCAACGCGAAGACACGGGGCCCGGGGTGACGCTCTCCGGTCGTGGCCGTGTGCTGACGCTGGGCACATACGATGAATGGGGCGTGAGCGGCGCCCTGCGGCTGACGCCGGGGAGTGACGGCCATGGCCTGTCGTTCAACCTGTCGCCGAGCTACGGGCAGGAGAATGGCGGCATTGATCAACTCTGGCAGACTGGTGCGCTGGGCGGTGTTACGCCGGGTGCCACGTCATCGGCGGCGCGGTCGGCGCGGATGCGGATGGACAGCGAAGTCGGCTATGGCCTGCCGTCATCGTTCGGGATGGTTCGCCCGTACCTGGCCGCGTCGTTGCAAGGCGGCGGTCGGACGCAGCGCATGGGTGCGCGCTGGGAGTTATCGCCCGGCATGAATCTGAATCTGGAAGGCGCCCGTCGCGAGCGCGCCACCACCAATGACGAGCACCGCATTCAATTGCAGTGGGAGTGGAGCTGGTAACGGAGGGGGGACATTCCTGTCCCCCGGTGGCAGCCGCGGCGTTGGCCGCCACGGCATTCGGGTAGCGCGCTTCGCGCTCTCGCTCTTTCTTGCTGATCTCCATTCTTTCGGAGGGGACTAAAGGCAGGGGACAGGAATGTCCCCTCTCCTTTAACTTCCCGATCTCCATCCTTCCGTCGGGGCCTCTTTCCGTCATTCCCGTGCAAACGGGAATCCATCCGAAAATGGTATTAACCGGGCACAGGGGTAACACTTGAAACCGGGCACCTTGGTAACAACTATGGTGGTACTTCACCCCATAGGAGAACAGCCATGCCCTGGAAACAAATGGATACCCTGACGCAAAGAGAAGACTTTATCCAAGACTGGCTCCGGCGCGGCTTTCCGATGCGTGGGCTGTGTGCGCGCTACGGGATTGCCCCCAAAACCGGCTACAAGTGGCTCCACCGCTTTCAGGGGCAAGGGATGAGCGGCTTGGTGGATCACCCACCGGTGCGCCAGCACCAAGCGCACCGGACCGCGCCGCCGGTGGTCAAGCAGATTCTGCACTATAAATATACCTATCCGTTTTGGGGCCCCCGGACCATCCACCTGGCCCTCCAGCACCATCCTCCCGGCGGCCCGGTGCCCGCGGTCAGTACCATCGGGGAAATTCTCAAGCAGCACGGCTTGGTCAAAACCCGCAAACGAAGCCAGCGGACCCCGCCCCATGCGCATCCGCTGGCGCACGCGCGAGAGCCTAATGCGCTCTGGAGCGCCGATTTCAAGGGACAGTTCAAGCTGGGCAACGGGCAGTTCTGCTATCCCCTGACGGTGTTTGATAATGACAGTCGCTATTTACTGGCCTGTCGTGGCTGTGCCGGGCCGGACGCCCCCGCCACGCGCCAGACCTATAGGGAGCTCTTTGAGACGTATGGGGTGCCCGACGCGATCCGCACGGACAACGGCTGGCCCTTTGCGATGAATACTCTGGGCGGGCTCACGCCGCTGTCGGTGTGGCTCTTGAAGTTGGGCATCGGGGTTGAGCGCATTGCGCCCGGGCACCCCGAGCAGAACGGTCGGCACGAGCGGATGCACCGCACACTCAAGCAAAGTACGGCCTGCCCGCCGGCGGCCACCATGCGCGCGCAGCAACACGCCTTCAATCGGTTTCTCACACACTACAACGAGCAACGACCTCATCAGGGCCTCACCGGCGGGCAGTATCCAGCCGCGGTGTACTGCCCCTGCACACGGAGCTACCGCGAGGCCGTGCGGCATGCGGTCAGTTATCCCGAGGCTTGGACCGTGCGGAAGGTCAAACACGGCGGCTACATCAAGCTCAACGGGGCCCCGATCTCCCTCACGCGGCAATTAGTGGGCGAGTATGTCGGGCTCGAAGCGTTCGGCCCGCAGCAGTGGCGGCTCTATTTTGCGGCCTTGCTCCTGGGCGTGGTGGATGAGCGGTTGCACAGAGTCAGGCGCCCGGTATAATGAAGAAAACGTGTGACCCCTGTGCCCGGTTTCAAGTGTTACCTATGTGCCCGGACTTACAAAATCCATCCGTCTGTTTATAGGCCAGACACCCTCCTTGCCATGCGAAGATAGATTCCCGCTTTCGCGGGAATGACAGAAGGAGGGGGAATGACAGAAGGAAGAGGAATGACAAAAGGAAGGCGTGAATGACAACCGGCTCCACTCTCCCCCCTGACAAGGGGGGCCAGGGGGGTTAAGAATTTAAGGAAAATAGCCAGCCCGCACCCCATTGACACCACACACAACACAACCCCAACCCAACCCCACCACCACAGACAACAAACCGCCTCACAACCTTGAAGCCTGTACGCACGCCACGGTACAGTGGAACGCGCCAATCGTTCAGAAGGGGGTATGCCGTGGGAAAAGAATTATCCGTCGTCTCACTGACACAGTCCGATGAAGCGGGAAACGAGTTTATCTATTCACGGGTCTTCTGCCAACGCAAAGACCCTCCACCGCTTCGCCTGCTGTTGGATTTTCTAAAATCAAAAAGCCAGGTGCCCCTTATCCCGAACATAGAGCCTGACGCGTTGAATGAATATTCATGGGTCCAGGTGGCCCTGGGCTACCATCGGGAGAAAAAACCCGTCCAGGTGTTTTGCATTCGCAATGCCGGCACCTACCAGGATGTCTTTGAACGGGAGCAGACGGGCTTTTCCTCGCAACTGTCCGCCTTTGGCGACGAGGAGGCCGAGCTGGCAAAGGAATTTGTGGTTCGGGCCAACTTTATTCTTACGACCCGAATCATCAAAAATAATATTTCCGAAGAGGGCTACGATTTTAATGGCTGGATTCTGGAATTTTTTCAGGAGAACTGTACGGGCATTGTCCAGATTGACAGACAGGGATTTTTCTCACCCCAGGGGGAACTCGTCGTGGATATGCAGGATGACGCCACGCCACACGACCTTGCCCGACCGAACAGCCCATCGTAAGCGGCATGACCCCTCGCCGGCAACGGAAGACCGGCAACTCCGCACACCGGCCCTGGCCGGCCTGACCGACCCTTTTCCCTCAACGAGAGTGGAGTGCGCGTCATTCCCGCGAGGGCGTCATTTCCGCATCCCTCTGTCACTCCCGCCCTCCCTCTGTCATTCCCGCACACCCTTCTGTCATTCCCGCATCCCTCTGTCACTCCCGCACTCCTTCTGTCATTCCCGCCCCCCTCGTCATTCCCGCGGAAGCGGGAATCCATCCTCACATGGCAAGGAGGGTGTCTGGCACACCAACAGACGGATGGATTCCCGTTTGCACGGGAATGACGGAAAGAAACCCCCAACATGGCAAAGAAAGTTGCCCGCCCCTCCTTCTGTCATTCCCGCCTCCTTCTGTCATTCCCGCCCCCCTTCTGTCATTCCCGCCCCCCTCGTCATTCCCGCGGAAGCGGGAATCCAGAATCCAGTCCAACACCAATGCACCGGGCATCGGCTTCGTCTCACCCCTCACCACGAGGCGCGCCATCACGTTCCGCATCATCCTCGCCGGGAAGCGGCGCGGGGAACAGGCCGCGCACGCCGGAGCGAAAGGTGCGCTGGGGCATGGCGGTCAGCACGCCGCGATACCCGACACCGTCTTTCACCACTTCCGCCAACGCGCCACGGTCAAACAGGTCCGGCTGCGTAATGACGTCGCTCCGGCTCAACAGCAGGTCGGCACGGTAGCCAGGGAGCAATTTGCCGGTATCGTGCTGGTCAATGCACTCGGCCGCAAGCCCCGTCGCGCTATGCCACGCCGACAACGGCGCCAGGCCGTCCTGAATCAGCGAGACCATCTCCATATAATTGCGGCCGTGCATACGGGGCAGGATGGGGTCCGTGCCGGCAATCATGCGCAGACCGCTCGCACAGGCCACACGCACCGCCTCGGCATGCGCCTGCGCCACTTGCCGGATTTTCCCGGCGACAAAATCGGAGACGCCCTCCGCCCCCGGCAGCTCATGCGTAATCCATGATGTTGGCGTGACCGTGCAGTCTTTGGCATACGCCTGTTCGGCCAGCGCCTCATCCAGAAACGACATATGCTGAATATCCCGCACCCCGCACTCAATGGCCAGGGCAATGCCCTGCCGGCTGTGGGCATGGGCCGCAACCGGCATGCCGCGCCCCGCCGCCTCGTCGCATATCGCGTCAATTTCCGCCCGCGTAAAATCCCGATTCTCCAATTTGTCCGAGGGTGACACGACGCCGGGGCTTGTGCAGATTTTGACCAGGTCGCCCCCGCAGGCGGCAATTTCACGAACCCGTTTTCGACAGGCCCATGGCCCGTCCACAATACTGGACGGCCGGCCTGGCCCCGGAGGCCATAACCGCGAGACGGTCTCATGGCACCGGTCCACGCCCCGAAAATCCGCATGACCCCCGGTCGTGGACAACATGCAGATGGCAATTTTCAAGCGAGGCCCGATGAGCAGACCGTCATCAACCAGTTGTTTCACCGTCTGCGTGGCGCCTCCCACGTCACGAACGGTCGTCACGCCGCCATGCACCAGCGTGGCGTATAAAATACGCTCGGTGTAGAGCAGGCCGGCCGGCCCATTCATGGCGGCAAGATCCGCGTCACGCACGCCCAGCACGGTGACGTGACTGTGACAGTCAATCAGCCCCGGCGTCACGATGAACGGGGAGCAATCAATCCGGCGCACGTCGGGGCCGTGAGCGGGACGCGCCTCATGCGGTTTCACCGCCTCAATGACGGCCCCCTCAATCCACAGGTCAACCCCTTCGTGAATCGCCGCCGCCGTGCGTGACGTCCCGTCGTACAATTTCCTGATGTTTGAGAGCACGATCATTGTGCCACCTCTCCCGGCCCTGCACACCCGCCGTCCTGCTCACGCTGTACCGCAATCCCGAAACGTTCTCAATCCGCGCCATGACCCGGCCCGCAGGGCGTCCGCCTCTTATCCGAACACGCCGTGTTGACCATACAGAAGACAGAAGACATCAATCAATGGCCGGCGCAGGCGTGGCCCGGCCAACGCCCGCCCGCAACTTGGCAGGGGCCGGACAACCGTGTTAGCCTTCACTGGCTTTGACAACACATTCGCACGGCCACGGAACGACAACGCAGGCAACCACCGCTGACACAACCTCATCATTCATTGAACATGGTTCACGCTCATCGCCGTCGCGCAGCGACGTTTCGCACGGGAGGCGCCAGACCGCACCACGGATCATCAGCGGTGGTGTCACGCGCCCGACTGCACCCCGTCCGCTCCTCTCCGCATGGCTGATCACACCCCACAGCGCTGGCACATCCCCACGGAGATTTTCCAACACCGTCACGTGGGGGCGACGGAGACCGACGCGCAGGCGATGCTGGACGTCCTCAAGCTGCCTTCGCTGGAGGCGTTGATCCAGGCCGTCATCCCGGACGCCATTCGTTTCCACTCGCCGCTTAACCTGCCGGCCGCACGGAGCGAGCCGGAGGTCCTGTCTGATCTGCGGCGCATGGCCGACCGCAACCAGGTCTTTCGGTCGTATATCGGCATGGGGTATTACGATTGTCACACGCCCCCGGTCATTCTCCGGAATATGCTGGAAAATCCGGCGTGGTACACCCCGTACACCCCCTACCAGTCGGAAATTGCCCAGGGACGCCTGGAAGCCCTGCTCAATTTCCAGACCATGGTGGCCGATCTCACCGGCCTTCCCCTGGCGAATGCCTCGCTGCTTGATGAAGGCACGGCGGCGGCGGAAGCCATGGCCATGTGCAAAACCCTGAACGGACAGAAGCAGCCGGCGTTCTTCGCGTCGGAAAGCTGTCACCCCCAAACGCTGGCCGTGGTCGGGACGCGCGCCCAATCGTTAGGGCTCCGGCTGGAGATCGGGACGGTCGACACGATCCACTGGACACCGGAGGCCTATTGCGGGATTCTTCTCCAGTACCCCGCCACCGACGGCGCGATTCGCGATTACCATGACCTGATTCAGCGCGCCCATGACGCGAAGACGCTGGTCGTCATGGCCACCGATTTGCTCGCGCTCACCCTGTTCAGGCCCCCCGGAGAATTCGGCGCGGATATTGCCGTGGGATCCAGCCAGCGTTTTGGAGTTCCGTTAGGCTTTGGAGGCCCTCATGCCGCGTTCCTTGCGGCGCGCGAGGAGTACAAGCGGCACATGCCGGGGCGCATCGTCGGCGTGTCCAAAGATCGTGACGGACGCACGGCGTACCGGCTCGCCCTGCAAACCCGCGAGCAGCACATTCGCCGCGACAGGGCCACAAGCAATATCTGCACCGCCCAGGTGTTGTTGGCCAATATCGCCGGGATGTATGCCGTGTATCACGGCCCACGGGGCCTCCGACGCATCGCCGAGCGCGTCCACGGGTTGACCGCCGTGCTCGCCGAGGGCCTGACCCGTCTTGAGTGCCGTGTGCCGGACGAACTCTTTTTTGACACGCTGCGCGTGTCGACCCCCGTGCTCAACGCAGACGTGATACGCCAACGGGCGATGGAACATCGTCTGAACCTTCGCACGTTTGACGACGGCGACTTTGGCATCTCGCTGGACGAAACCACGACCATGCACGACGTGGAGACGTTATGGAAAATCTTTTCCAGGGACGGCCGATTGTGGTTCACGGCGCACGAACTGGCGGACACGCGCTCCGTCTCGCTGCCGGCTCCCCTGGCGCGCACCACACCCTTTCTGACGCATGACGTCTTTCAGGCGTACCATGCGGAACATGAGCTGTTGCGCTATCTGCATCGCCTCCAGTCACGGGACCTGTCGCTGGTGCATTCCATGATTCCCCTGGGCTCCTGCACCATGAAACTCAACGCGACGGCGGAAATGCTTCCCGTGACGTGGCCGCAGTGGAGCCGCCTGCATCCGTTTGCCCCCGCCGACCAAACGGAAGGGTATGCGCACCTGTTCGGGGAACTGGAAACATGGCTCGCGGCCATCACGGGGCATGACGCCGTGTCGCTCCAGCCCAATGCCGGCTCCCAGGGGGAATATGCCGGGCTGATGGTGGTGCGCGCCTGGCATGCAAGCCGGGGACAGGGGCATCGGAACGTCTGCCTCATTCCGCTTTCCGCGCATGGGACCAACCCGGCCAGCGCCGTGATTGCCGGACTGCGCGTCGTGCCCGTCGCCTGTGACACCCAGGGCAACATTGATCTGGACGACGTGCGCGCCAAGGCGCGCGAGCACCAGGATATGCTGGCGGCCCTCATGGTCACCTACCCTTCAACGCACGGGGCGTTTGAAGCCACGATTCAGACCGTCTGTCACATTGTGCATGAGCACGGCGGACAGGTCTATATGGACGGCGCGAACATGAACGCGATGGTGGGACTGTGCCGGCCGGTCGACATCGGGGCCGACGTGTGTCATCTGAATTTACACAAGACCTTTTGCATTCCTCATGGCGGCGGCGGGCCGGGCATGGGGCCGATTACCGTGGCCCGTCACCTTGTGCCATTTTTGCCGGGGCATCCGGTCCGCGACACGGGCGGAGCCCGCGGCATCGGGCCGGTCTCCGCCGCTCCGTATGGCAGCTCGAGCATTCTGCCGATTTCCTGGGCGTTTATTGCCCTCATGGGCGGCAAGGGGCTGACCCATGCCACCACCATCGCCATCCTCAACGCCAATTACATGGCCAGGCGGCTGGAGAAAGACTTCTCCGTCCTGTACACCGGAACCGGTAACTGGTGCGCCCATGAATTTATCGTGGATGTGCGGCCGTTTAAGAAATCCGCCGATGTTGAGGTGGAGGATATCGCCAAACGTCTCATGGACTTTGGCTTTCACGCGCCGACTATTTCATGGCCCGTGGCGGGCGCGATGATGATTGAACCCACGGAAAGCGAGTCCAAAGCGGAACTGGACCGGTATTGCGACGCGCTGCTGACGATTCGCCTGGAAATCGCCGCCATTGAACAGGGGCGTCTTCCGCGAGATAACAATCCACTGAAAAACGCGCCGCATACGATTGCCGCCGTCACCGCCCAGCAATGGAATCATCCCTACAGCCGGGCACAGGCCGCCTTTCCCCTGCCCTGGCTCCGGGATCATAAATTCTGGCCGTCCGTCGGGCGCATTGACAGTGCATACGGCGACCGCCACCTGGTCTGCACGTGCCCGTCGGTCGACAGTTATCGGGAAGAAGCCGGCACATGAGGCCCCGCGCCTCCTGCCTGACCCTCTGCCTCGCGTGCGTGACGTCCCGCTGAAGGCTCGCGTCCATGAGAATCGCCTTTCATCAATTTCATCCCGGGAAATTTTCTTTTCAGCGCGACCCCGTGCTGGTGCTGGACAACTTCTGGACGGCGGAGGAAATGGACATCGTTCAAGCGGCCATGAACCGTTCACACTGGACAAGCCTGTCGGATATGCCCGCGGTCTCGCAGGCGTTTCCGAATACGGGCAACTGGCGGAAGGCCGACATGGGAGGCGAGGAGCGGCAGCTTTTTCTCAACAAACTGTCGCTGTCCTGCATTGCGGAGTACATTGAATCGTTTCCGAACATTACGCAGCGGCACGTGAATTTTAATTATTATTCTTATGGCGCGGGAGACTGCCTTCCGACACACGATGACACGGATGACGCCTATCGTGCCGGCCACCACCCTCCCCCCCCGCTGCGACGGTTGGCCGTGGCGACCTACGTCCATCGTCAATGGCACACGGATTGGGGCGGGGAACTGGTGCTGTACCATGAACAACACGACACCCGCGACGCCCGCAGGCTGGACGTGGCGCAATGTATTGCCCCGGAACCGGGCGCGCTCGTCATCTTTACCGTGCCCCGATTCCATCGCGTGTGCCGGGTTGACCCGCTCGCGGTTGACCACAAACGTCTTTCGGTCGCGGGCTGGTTTATGACCGAACAGCACGCCTGACGCAGAACGGGTGTTCCGGCGCCGGTGGCCGGACGCTCAACCATGCCGCCCCCATGATGGATCGTGCCGCCGGAGACAGACCGCCTGAATGCCGATGATGGTCTTGGCATCCTTGATGGCGCCGTCCCTGATGAGCGTGATGACGGCGGCCAGGGGCATGTCAATGACCTCCAGGACTTCGTCCGCACTCAAGTCCTGTCTGCCCGGCGAGAGGTCCCTCGCCACAAACAGGTGAATGATTTCGTTGGTAAAGCCCGGCGTCGTCCACACACTCACGAGCGGATCCAGCCGACCCGCCCTGTAGCCGGTTTCCTCTTCAACTTCGCGCCGCGCACACTCGCGCGGCTCTTCGCCAGGATCCAGCTTGCCCGCGGGGATTTCATAGATAAACCCTCCCACGGCATGACGATATTGCCGAATCATCACCACGGTCTGCTCGTCTTTCATCGGCACCGCGGCCGCGGCCCCGGGATGGGTGACAATCTCCAGTTCGGTCGTCGCGCCATTTGGCAAGGTCACCGTCTCAACGGACAGATCAATGATTTTACCGTGATAGACCGGCTTTTTCATGGCAATCCGTCCACGGACAGACTCCGCACCATGCGCAACGTCGCGGGCATTACGCACACCGCCGCGCCGGCTGGTGATAAAAGGGGAGCACGACCACGCGGGCGGGCGCGCGCTTGCCGCGAATTTCAACATCAAACGTCATGCCGTGCCCGGCACAGGCTGCATCCACGCGGGCCAGCCCAATGCCCTTTTGCAAAATCGGAGAAAGGTTCCCGCTGGTGACCACGCCGATTTCCCGATCCAGGGCAAAGACTTTCATCCCGTGACGGGGCACGGCTTTTTCCAGCAATTCAAACGCCGCCAGGCGCCTGGACGGCCCCCGTTCAACTTGCCGCTTGAGCGCGACGTCACCGATAAACGCCCCCTTGGTGAAACTCACCGTCCATTCAGCGTTGGCTTCAATGGGCGTTATCCCTTCGGTGACATCCTGGCCATATAACAAGTATCCCATGTCAAGCCGCAGTAAATCCCGCGCCGCCAACCCGGCCGGCGCCGGGCCAGGCATCTCGCTGGATCGCAGCAGGGCATCCCAGACCCGGCGCGCACGAGCCGCCGGCACGTACAGTTCATACCCGAGTTCTCCGGTATAGCCGGTGCGCGTCATCAGACAATCCTCGCCACAGACGGTCCCGCGAAGCCCCTGTCGCGGTTTCAGCCCGTCCAGCGACACCGCCCCATGCCGGGTCAGCAGCGCCCTGGACGCCGGCCCCTGCAACGCCAACTGGGCCACGTCCTCCGATTGATCCACGATGCGGACATCATCCCCTTCGTCGCGCTGTTGCCGGACAAACCAGCTTTTGATCTTGTCAAGATTGGACGCGTTCACACACACAAGAAACTGGTCTTCACCCAACCGGGATATGAACACGTCGTCCTTGACGCCCCCGTCGGGATTGCAGACCATGGAATAGTGCGAACGCATCAGCGCCACGTGTTGCATGTCATTGGTGGTCACCCGCTGAAGAAACGACATCGCACCAGGGCCTTCCACATGCAGGCGGCCCATGTGACTCACATCAAATAATCCGGCATGAGTGCGGACCGCGTGATATTCGGCCAGAACGCCCGCATACTGGACGGGCATGGCCCATCCCGCAAAATCAACAATTCTGGCCTTGTGGGCCACGTGGGCCTCGTACAGGGGCGTGTGTTTCATAAGACAGGAAGCCGGACGTCGTGTGAACGGGCCGGCAGGCACGAGCACGTGCGGGAGGAAGCCCGCCGCTTACCGCAGTTCCAGCAGTTCCACTTCAAAAATCAGCGTGGCGTCGGGAGGAATGACGCGGCCCGCACCGCGACTGCCGTATCCAAGATGCGAAGGAATGGTCAACTTCCGTTTTGTGCCGATGGTCATCCCGACGACCCCTTCATCCCATCCTTTAATGACGCGACCGGCCCCCAGCGGAAAAGAAAAAGGCGTCCCGCGATCCACCGAACTGTCAAACTTCGTCCCATCCTCCAGCCACCCCGTATAATGGACCACGGCGGTTTCACCCACGTGCGCCTCACGGCCGGTTCCAGTCACCAGGTCAACATAGTGCAGTCCTGACGGAGTCTTGATCACTTCAGGCGTTTTTCCAAACGCCAGGCCCGCCCCTTCAAGACAGAACAGCCCGGCCATCAGGACCACACAGGCCCATCGTCTGCTTGCGTTCCGCGTCATGGTGTCTCGCTCCTTTCGTGAAGCATGATGATTATACTGTTGAAGCATCCCCGGAATGCGGTTCGGCAAAGAACGCCACACTCGCGGAATACCCATGGATAAAGTTTTTCCCGCCCACCGGGCCAATTTCTCCGGAGGCAAAAAACCCCGCCGCCGGAATCCCGCGTCCCGGTCTTTGGAGGGCCGTGATATCATGATCCGGTTGGGGAAAAAACCGCCGGCCCCGCCCGGTGCAACTAAACAGCAAGGCGCCTTTGATGAGAGCATCCCGGTGGGTCAAACGATCCCTGGCCAGCAATACATTGAAATCGTCACTGGCGGCCTTCGGGTCCCGCACGTGGAATTGAATCGTCTGCCCTTCCTTGACGACATCGGAAATCGCCACGCCCCCGGATCGCTGGTCCGCCCCGACCAGGCTGCGAATAAGAAAGTCGCCCTGGTCAAACTTCTCGCGTTGTTCATCAAACGCCACCCCGACCTGCACCGCCCTGGCCGCCTGCTTTCCGCCATCCGGCCCCGTACCTTGCAGCACCGCCTGGAGGCGTTTCAGTGTCGGGACGCCGCCTAATTCATAAATCACGTTCTTCTCGGCTTTGGTGACCACGTACCGCTCCCCAATGGGCCGGCAGCCTTGAGACACCAGCGTCCGAACAGACACCTGGCCCCACAACGCCACGCCGGCCAGGCCTTCCTCCACAATCTCATCATTGTATACCAACCGATGTTCGCCAAGATCGTCCCCGCCGCTCGCCAGGCCGCCAATCGCGGGGGCGCCGGGACAGCGTTGCTCCATTGTGCGAAAGACATCCTTGATCGGTGTGGAAAAGGGGTCGGCAAACATCAGCAGCGTCGGCCGCTCCGACAGGGCGTCCAGGGCCGCGGGCCAGCCTTCCACCAGTGCGGCGTCCGCGTCCTGTTCACGGAACGTCAACCGAAACGGGGCCAACTGCACGCCGGGAAAGTGCGCCGCCCACAGCGTCACCGCCGGCTGGTGTTCGTATTCTTCGGACGGCCCGATAATCCCCGCTCCCATGCAGCCCACCATCACGCGCGGCGCCAGGCTCCGGGAGAGTGCCCGGGCCAGTTCCCGCGCCGAGTCCGCATAATATGGTGAAAAAAAGAGGCAGGCTAAATCAATGGCGTTCCCGCCAAACGCTTCCCGGACGGCGTGACTGACGGCGTGTGCCGCGCGGGCGGCGCTTGAATCATGCGAAACGGCAACATGGCATTGCATGGCGGCATTCACCTCGTGCGGCATTTTAACAGCCGGACTGTTTACCTGTCCACCGCAGACAACGCCAAATGAGACAACCGTCGCCAGCCATACGCCCGTCCCACACAGGGTCTCCTTAGTCCATCCCAAAGGGAGATCAGAAAGAGGGACGGAGAGCAGAAAGAAAGAGGGACGGAGATTTCGGAATGGAGCCGGTTGTCATTCCCCGCCCCATCCTTCTGTCATTCCCGCCTCATCCTTCTGTCATTCCCGCTCCCTCCTTCTGTCATTCCCGTGAAAACGGGAATCCATCCCCTCTTCGCCCCCCGGAGGGAAATGGACTTTTTTAGACCTAAAAGGCGTTATTCTCGTCCCTTACCACAGCGAATTTACGAGCATCCGCGCAAGCCTTGAATATATCCACACTGCCAGCTATTTCCCCAAGTTCTCTTTCAATTTGTGTACGAGTCACACAAGAGCGAAGACCAACGATCACTTCCTTGAGTTTAAGCTTATCCGAGAAATCAGCATAATACATGCCGTCACTCTCTTTATTGTCCAATGAGCGAAGACCAACGATCACTTCCTCGAGTTTAAGCTTATCCGAGAAATCAGCATAATACATGCCGTCACTCTCTTTATTGTCCAATGGCACAAACAATCGCCATTCTTCTTCATGACGCCAATGGGAAAACTTTGTGATTAGGATTTTTTTGACGTCCTCCTGACCTGATACGTCTGATATGGCTTCCTCAAGCAATGTATTCCTCGCCTCCTCAAGAAATTCAGCTTTTTTCTTCCCCAACTCATCCGGAGACGCTGGCTGACCGATATAGTTTTTCATTTCCCCTGAAAGCTTACTCTCAAGAGCTTTAGATTCGGCTAGAAAATTATCAGCAGAGAATCGTTCATCAACATAGTCTACTTTCATAAGAAGATTATCGGGAATATCAAAACCCAAACACAGTCCTTTATACCCGTCAGCGTAGTGTGACCATTGCATCGGATTATCCCAACTTTTACTAAAACAAAGAATGCCACATATTTTAGAAAGATCCTCTTTTATCTTTTCCATAACCTTGCAAAGTTTGCGCTTTGACAAATCCACACCCAGAAACTCAAAGGGATCGTTCAACTCCATAATGTCCGCAACCTTCAAGCGCTTTTCTCCTAAGTCCTCCAGCCCATATTGCGCGTTGATAAAGTGATACAGTCTCATGTCGAAATAAATGCTCCACCAAAATGTGCACGTCCGGGCAAATTCCAGCACGAAGGGGCTAAGACCATTGTATGACTTGATTCGGAGGAAGGAAAGACCAACCCGCCTTCAGGCATTTGTCACACACCGAAACCCCGCATGCGCGTGGGGATAGCCTCGGCGGAACCAGTTGCGGAACGACCGGCGCAGCAGGCAGGTGGCCGTGGCGGGGGCGCCGCCTTTGACAATGAAATGATCATCGTCAAAAAAGCGGGCGGAATAGCCCGGATAGTTCGGATGGGAGCGGAAGCCTTCAAACGGATGGAACGGGGTGGCGGTCCATTCCCAGCCATTCCCCACCAGTTGAGACACACCAAAGGCGCTGTCGCTCTGCGGATTGGCCGTGACCGGCACCGGATCCCAAAAGCGAAAGTGAAAATTCCCATGCACGCCGTTGGGCACCTGATTCCCCCACGGATACGCGCGCTCTTCGCCGCCCGGCGCACCATAGGCCGCTTGATGAAATTGCGCTTCCGTCGGCAGCGTGCCGCCGGCCCATTGCGCATAGGCCAGCGCGTCTTGCAGGGACACATACACCGGCCAATGCCACGGAAGCGGAATTTCCTCAAACATCGCCTGCAAACACCAGCGGCCGCCCCGCTTGACCCAAAACGGCGGCAGCGGCCCCCCGTCGTCCACAAAGCGCAGATATTGTTGATTCGTGACTTTATATTTGCTGACGGCAAACGCCGGGACCGTTTCCCGCTGTTTTCCAAATTCATTATCCCAGCCAAACCCGTCCTCGCGGCCCAGCGTCACCACGCCGTCGGGAATGTCAATCAGGGTATGGCGAGGCGGCGGCCCGACAGGCGGCGGGGAGACGGCAGGCGAAATTTTTCCGCGAGGCGAGGCGTGGTGCAGCAGGTAGGCCGTGGTTTCGGCGTGCATCCACCGATGCTCAATCGCCATGCGAAGAATCGTGTCCGGCGCGTGATCCAGCGCGTGATCCACCGCGTCCCGCGCCCTGGCCCCGTAGCGTTGGACGGCGTCAAGCGTGGGCCATTCCGCGGGGGTATCGTTCGGCACCGAGCCGATTTCGGGATCAATGCCGGCTTCAAACAGGGCATCAAACGCGGGATGAAACGAGGACTGCCCCAACGCCGACCGGCAAATCTGATTCCAGTCAAACGCCTCCAGATGACCCACGTAAAAAATCACCCGATGGCGTTCGGGAATGGGACGCTGATACAGCGTCTCCGGCGTAAACAGGGAAAACATGCGGTCGGTGCAGGCCCGCGCCGCAGATAATTCCTTTCGTATTTCAACTAAACCCGGCATAATCACGCCCACAATCACGCGCTGATGTCTGACGGCGGATGACGCACAGGCGACGCCCGACCACGGAAGCGCGCATCCGCTCTTGTCCGGCCTTTTGTAATATATCCATAGTGAGTCTTGTCAAGAAAAAGAATCAGGCATGACACCCGCACCCGTCTTGAGCCTCCACGATGTGAGCCAGGTCTTTGATTCCGGCGTGCGCGCCCTTCAGGCCATCACGCTTGAGGTCTGTCAAGGCGAGACCCTGGCCCTGATTGGAGAAAGCGGCTCCGGCAAAACCACCCTGCTGCGCCTGTTGAACGGTTTGCGGCATCCGACGTCGGGCGAGGTGCGCATTCATGGAGACGCGATTCGCGCGCAAGACCCCATCGCGCTCCGCCGCCGCATCGGGTACGTGCAGCAGGACGCCGGCCTGCTGCCGCACTGGACAGTTGAGGCCAACATTGGCCTTGTGCCCTACCTGCTCGGATGGGATGCGGCGCGAAGAACACGCCGCGTGGACGCGCTCCTTGCCCTTATGAAGCTTGACCCGCAACGGTTTCGCACCCGGTACCCCATTGAGCTGTCCGGCGGACAACGGCAACGCGTGGCCTTTGCAAGGGCCCTCGCGGCCGACCCCGGCATCATCCTGCTTGATGAACCGTTTGGCGCGCTTGATGCGATGACTCGTCACGAACTGCAACATCAATTTCTTGAGCTCAAGCAACGTCTCAAACAAACCATGGTCATGGTCACGCATGATATTGATGAGGCGCTGCGCCTCGGCGACCGGATTGCGGTGCTGAAGGAGGGACGCCTCCTGCAAATCGGACGCCCGGACGAATTGCTCCAGGCGCCCGCGCATGACGACGTGTCGCGTTTGCTGCGCCATCGTTCCGGGGGGCACCGCCCATGACCAGGCTGTTGTGTCACGCGGCGCGCGCGGGAGAGCGCATCGGACGCCAGGGGGGCGCTGTCCTGCTGGGACTGGCCCTGCTGCTCGCGCTGGCCGGCCCCGCCTGTGCCCGGGATGACCGCCTGGTCGTGGGCTCCAAAAATTTCCCGGAGAACAAACTCCTCGCCGAAATCTTCGCGCAGCTTATTGAGGCCCGGACCGACATTGACGTGGAACGACGCCTGGGACTGGCGGGCACGCAAATCTGCTTTGAGGCGCTTCGCACCGGCGCCATTGATCTCTACCCGGAATACACGGGCACCGGGCTGGCCAGTATTCTTCGGCACGCGCCGACGGGTGACGCGCGCACGGCCCTGACCACCGTTCGTTCGGAGTTTCTTCGCCGTTGGGATTTGTGGTGGCTGACCCCGCTGGGCTTTGAAAATTCCTACGCGCTCGCGGTCCCGCGATCCCGGATGACCGGCGCGCCCCTCCGCACCATTTCCGATCTCGCCGCGACGTCGTCGTCCATGACGGCGGGCTTTGGCTATGAATTTATCAAACGCCCGGATGGCTTGCCCGGCCTTGAGACGCGATACGGCCTCACGTTTCAACACGTGCAAGCCATGCAGGAATCATTAAAATACCAGGCGGCGAAAGCGGGCAGGATTGACATTCTTGACATCTATACCACCGACGGACGCCTGGCCGCCTACGATTTTGTGGTGCTGGAAGACGATCAACGGTTTTTCCCGCCCTATGAAGCGGCCGGGTTAATCCGGGGCGCCGCGCTGCGGCAATACCCCGAACTGGGAGCCATCCTGGGCTTGCTCGCCAATGCGTTTGACGCGAAGACCATGCGGCAATTGAATTACCGGCTGGAGGAAGGCGGGGAACCGGTTGAGGCGGTGGCCCGCGATGCCCTGGCCGCGCTCCGACTGTTCACGACCAACGACGCCGGCCCCGCGCCAACGTCCGCCCAGGAAGGGTTTGTGGCCTATCTTTGGTCAAACCGGACCACCCTGATACATCGGACTGTTGAACATCTCGCCCTCGCCGGCCTCGCGTTGGGACTGGGCATTCTCGCGGCGGTCCCCCTGGGCCTGCTGCTTGAACGCCACCGGCCCGCTGCCGAACCCGTCATCCGGGGCATTGGGCTGACGCAAACCATCCCGTCCATCGCGTTACTCGCCTTTATGATTCCGATGTTCGGCATCGGCGCACTCCCGGCCGTCGTCGCGTTATGGCTGTACTCCCTGTTTCCCATGGTCCGAAACACCTATTCCGGCCTCCGCGACGCGGCGCCGCAGGCCGTGGAGTCGGCGCGCGCGCTGGGCATGACGGAATGGCAAATTCTCTACTGGGTGCGGCTCCCGTTGGCCGCGCCGGTCATCATGGCGGGTGTGCGCACGGCCGCCGTCATTACCGTGGGCACCGCCACGCTGGCCGCGTTTATTGGAGCGGGAGGATTGGGCGTCCCGATTGTCGCGGGATTACAAATGGCCAACGCCACCGTGATTCTTTCCGGGGCGTTGCCCGCGGCGGCGCTGGCCCTGGCGATTGACGGGTTGCTGGGCAGAGTGGAAGCCTGGATCAGACCGCGCGGCATCCAGCGGGAACCGGCGTAACGCCGGACCGCGCCGGGAACCTGTTAATCGTGCGCGGGCAGGGCCAGGCCATGCCGGGGCGCGGCGCGAACCTTTCGCTTCATGCGCCGACGGCGTCCCCGCTCTCACATCTTGCATATATGATGACAACCCGGTACAGTGCGCGTTTAATACATTCACGCCGTCCAGAGACAGCACCGCTCGCCTGTTCCTGATTCGTTTCCCTAACCAAAGGATATGCTTGCATGCGTGAACATTCCTCTATCGTTATTGACGTGCACCTGAATAATCAGGACCCCGCCGCCATCAAGGAAGAAATCCGCACGGGGCTGCTGGCCACTCCACGGAGACTGCCGACCAGGTATTTTTACGATGACCGGGGCTCCGAGCTGTTTGAACAAATCTGCAAATTGCCAACGTACTACCCGACCCGAACCGAACACACCCTGCTGACCACCGTGGCCGATGATGTCGTGGCGCAAACGGGCGCCGACGAACTGGTGGAGCTGGGCTCCGGCGCCGCCACCAAAACCCGCGTGCTGCTGGACGCCATGGCACGCATGAAACAACTCAAGTTCTACGTCCCGTTTGATGTCAGCGAAGGCATTGTGCGGCGCGTGGCGAGTGAGCTGGCGGAGGAATATGACGGCTTGCAGGTGCATGGCGTGGTGGGGGATTTTCTGGCCCACCTGGAACACATCCCGCAGGGTGGAAAACGGTTGGTCGTCATCCTGGGCGGCACCCTCGGCAATTTACAACCCGAGTCCGCTTCGGCGTTTCTGTCGTCCATTGAACGCGAAATGGCCCCGGGCGATTTTTTGCTCCTGGGCGTGCAACTCATCACCAATGTGGAGCGCCTGGAAGCGGCGTATAATGATGCCACCGGGATCACGGCCGCCTTCAACAAGAATATGCTGCTCGTGTTAAAGTCCGTGATTGGCGCCGAATTTGATCCCGACGCCTTTGACCACGTGGCTCGCTTCAATCACGACGAACACCGGATTGAAATGCGCCTTCGTTCGGCGAGGGAGCAAGTGATTCCCCTGCCCGAACTGGCGCTGACCCTGCACCTCAAAGCCGGTGAGGAAATCCTCACGGAAATCAGCACGAAATATACCCGTCCCCAGGTGGAAGCGCTGGTGACCCGTACCGGATTCAACCCTGTCGCATGGCATACCGACCCCGATTGCCTTCACGGTCTTGCCCTGGCCCAAAAACCGTAGCGCGTCCCGCGCATTGAGCCGGTTCCCCGTGTTGCGAACACCCTCCGCAAGCCATCGGCACACCCCGCGCCCCGCCGCCGCGCATGGGTGACCAGCCATGATCTATCTCAACCACGCCGCGCTGTGCCCGACGCTTCCGGAAGCCCGCGAGGCAGTGGAACAAACCCTGACCGAATGCGCGCGGCATTTGTATTCGGAGGCCGGCCTGGCGTGGTATCGCAACACGGTGCATGACTGCCGGCACAAGGTCGGTGCGCTGTTACACGTGCGCGATCCGGCAACCATCGCGTTCACCGCGAATGCGTCCACCGCCCACTACCTCGCGCTTGCGGCGTTGCGATGGAAGCCGGGCGACACCATTCTCACCACCACGCACGAAAACCCCTCCATCATGAGACAGCTCCATGCCCTTGAACACGAGGGGGTCCGCATTCACGCCATTCATCCCGAATCTCCGGAATCGTTCCTGCATGAGCTGCGGGCATACATGAGCCGAACCAGTGTCAAGGCCGTCGTGATCAGCCACGTGTCGCACGTGGATGGGCGCATCTTTCCGATCCATGACGTGGCCGCGGCCGCCAGGGCGGGGCCATGCCTGGTCATCATAGACGGCGCGCAAGCCGTTGGACATATCCCTGTTGATCTGCGCGCGCCGGATTGCGACGTCTATTTTTTCACCGGACACAAATGGTGCGAAGGCCCGCTGGGCACGGGCGCGATCGTGGCGCGTGACTCGTTTTTCCGGCACCCCGACTGCCGGACGTTGCCGGGAACCCTGCCGGACGCCCCCCCGGCGTCTCGTTTGGAAATCGGGACACACAACATCGGACTCATCGCGGGACTCGCGAAGGCCTGCGAACACCGGCGCCGGACGGGCATGAAGCCGGCACAACAGGCCGCCTTTCGGGAACAGGCCAGGGCCACGCTCGGCGCGATTCAACATTGTCGCGTCATGGAATGGCAGGGACCTCATGCACCCGGCATCCTCACGTTCACGGGAACGCCGGACGTGGATTACGGCCACGTGGTCAAACGGCTTGAATCCGAATGCGGAATTATCGTGAAACTGTTTGCGGATTATCCGGAAGGCGTCGCGCCCGCGATTCGATTGTCATGGTCTTCAACGATGAAGCCGCATGATGTTCAGGAGGGCCTGTCCATGATTGCGCAACGGCTCGCGTCCCGGCCGTCTTCCCGTCTTCTCACATCCACGCGGATACGATAACATCGCGGCCAGGCGACGCGACCGCATCTGAAAACAGGCATGGCACCCAAAAAGAAAACACGGCGGCGCCCATCAGCGCCGGAGCCGGTTCCCCCGGAACACGGTCGCGCGATCCCGGACGCGCTCGCGGCCCTGGCGCTGGCCCTGTTGATCGCCGCCAGTTATTTCCCCGCGACCATGGCGGGTTTCGTGTGGGACGACATCGTGCTGACCGAAGCCAAACCGCTGCGGAGCCTGGCCGGTCTCTGGCAGATCTGGTTCGCGCCCCGCACGCTTTCGCAATTTGAAGGACATTACTGGCCGCTGCTTTATACGACCTTCTGGCTGGAGCACCAGTTGTGGGGCGTCGCGCCGCTCGGCTATCACCTCGTCAACCTGCTGCTGCACGGGTTGGTCACGGTGCTGCTGTGGCGGCTGCTGCGGCGGCTGGGGGTGCCGGGCGCCTGGTTCGCGGCGGCGGTGTTCGCCGTGCATCCCCTGCATGTGGAGTCCGTGGCCTGGGTTATCGGGCGCAAGGATCTGCTGGCGGCGCTGTGCTTCCTGGGCGCGGCGCTGGCCTACCTGCGCTTTATGGAGAGCAATCGCCGCGGGTGTTACCTCGGGGCGCTGGCGCTGTTTGTGACCGGCCTGCTGTGCAAATCCATCCTGATCACCCTGCCGGCGGCGCTGCTCATCTGGCACTGGTGGAAGCGGGGGCGCGTGACAGCGGCCGATATGTGGAGGGTGTTGCCGTTCCTGCTGCTGGGGTTGTGCATCACGATCGCCGACGCATCGTTCTACAAGGACAGGGACCCCACCGCGTTTGATTATTCGCCGGTTGAGCGAACGCTGCTCGCGGCGCGCGTGTTATGGTTCTATGCCGGCAAACTGCTGTGGCCGGCGGAGCTGGCCGTCATCTACCCGCGCTGGGAGGTCGGCGTCGCGGACCCGCTGGCCTGGGCCGGCCTCATGGCCGCCGTCACGGCGGCGGCGTTGCTGTGGCATTACCGCGGCCGCATCGGCCGGGGCCCGCTGGCCGGCGCGCTGTTCTTTGCGGTCATACTGTCGCCGACGCTGGGGTTCGTGGACTACGGCTATATGCTGTATTCCTTCGTCGCCGACCGCTATCAATACCTGGCCGGGGCCGGGGTCATCGCCACGCTGACCGGCGCCGCGGCCCTGGGCCTGGGCACATTGCCGGTCGCGGCGCGGAGGGGCGGGTACGTCATGGCGGTAGGATTGCTGGCCGTGCTCGGCACCCTCACCTGGAACCAGTCGGGCATCTACCGCGACAACTTCACGTTCTACAGCCACGTCATCTCTCTCAATCCGCAGGCCAGGTTCGCCCATCACAGCCTCGGCATGGAGTATGAAAAGCAGGGGCGTTACGAGGACGCGCTGGCCGCTTTTCGCACCGACTATGAGTACGCACGGGGACAACCATCCCCCGAAGTCCGCATCAGCAAGGCCTATACCGCCATGGGCAGGGCGACCGAGGCGCTGGGCCGGCCCGGTGAGGCGGAGGAATACTACCGGCATGCGGTGCAGATCATGCCGCGTTTCGTCTCCGCGCTTGAGCACCTGGGCGCGTTCCTGATCCAGCAGCAGCGTCACCGGGAGGCGCTTGAAACGTTTCGCAAACTGCTTACGATCGCGCCCGACACGGCCAGGTTTCACGTCGGCGTGGGGGTCGCACTGGTGGGTCTGCAACGGATTGACGAGGCGTTGGAACGCTACGAGCGGGCGCTGCGGATGGATCCGTCGCTGGAGCAGGCGCGCATGAACCGCGAGAATCTGTTGAAGGCGAGACGGGACCACGGGCGCTTGTGAAATAATCAACTGTCATATTACTTCCCTCCCACTCCCGGTTGCGCTCCGCGAAATGTCCATCTGGAATTCAGGAAGTAGTTGAGGAACGCCGTCGGCACAATGCCGCAGCCCTGCAGCAGCACCAGGCTGGTTTCCGGGAACAGCATGGAAAGCACGATAAAGGTGCTGTAACTCAACGCCAGCCCCGCCAGCGACACAAGGTTGAACTTCAACCCCCGGATGCGCTTGCGGCCAACCAGGGCGCGATCGGCGAATGTCCAGTAGTTATTGAGCAGGAAGTTCCAGATGATGGACAACTCAATGGCGAGCGGCGACGCCAGCAGTTTGTGCATGCCGGCGTCAAGCAGGAGCTGGAAGGAGCCGAGGTTGATGAGCACCCCGGTGAGGCCCGTCAGGACGAATTTGATGAAGGTGCGGTGACTCGCGAGACGCAGCCACCAGACGTGATAAAAAAACTCAACCAGGTCTCTCATGCCGAGCTTGGTCTGCCCGTGGTCGCGGTCGCGGAAATACACCGGCTCCTCCACGACGCGCGCGTTCGCATGGATCAGGCGGTGCAGCAGCACGATTTGGAACGCGTACCCCTGCACATGGATCGCCTTGACCTTCGCGGCCCGCAGCGCCTCCGCCCGAATCGCCCGGAATCCCGCGGTGCAGTCCCGCACGGCAGTCAAGCCGGCAATCCACCGCGCCATGCGGTTGCCCCACAGGGATAACAGCCGCCGTCCCATGGACCAGCGCCCGTCAATGGCGCCGCCGGCAACATAGCGGCTGCCGATCGCGACGTCCGCGCCGTCCGCGAGACGCCCCAGCAAGGTGCGCGCGTCCGCGGGGTCGTGGGAGAAGTCGGCGTCCATCTGCACGATCACCTCCGCGCCCAGCGCCTCCAGCGCGTGGGTCATCCCCCGCACGTAGGCGTCTCCCAGCCCGCGCCGCCGTCCCTCCAGCAGGTGCACGCGGCGCTCGCCGTGGGCGAATGCCCGCACCAGGTCCGCCGTGCCGTCGGGGCTTTCATCGTCAACGATCAGGAATACGGTGGTGTCGTCACGGTACAAATCGCTCAAGCGCCGCAGCAGCGGCGTCACATTCAGCGCTTCGTTGTAGGTGGGGATGACAAAGCATACCCGTGGGGAATGAATGTGCCTCATGCTATGGCTCGTGACGTTCAAAGCGTGATTCCAGGCGCATGGTTGGCGAGGAGAGCCTGGCCTTGCCCGAAGACAGAGGACAACCTACGACCCTCCCGCACCGTTCGTGTTCTGCGCATTTTTTATCTGTGAAATAATTTCCACTAAAATCCCGGTATTGAGCCCGAAAATAATCAGTCCGTTTGCGGCAGTCATTCCCGAAAGCAACCGCCAGTGAGCGTCGGGAACAATGTCTCCGTAGCCCAGTGTCGTGAACGTCACAAGAGAAAAATACAGGGCGGCATCCACGGTTTCAAAAGCGCCCGTCATCAGAAAAACCCAGGCCCAGACGCACGCGCCGACACCGATACCGGCAACAAGCCACAACACCGAGCAGGTGAGAGCCAACGTCCCTTTCCACTCAAGACAAGGCGGGCGAACCAGCCATTGCCCCGCTCTGGTCAAACCAACGATGATGATTTTGAGAAAGAACGCCTGTATCAGGATCGTGAACGAAATCACGGCAGACCCTATGAGAATTTCCCACAACATCAAATCCCGGCAACTCCCGTTGAGTCTCTTCCCCGCAGGAACAGTGTGGAGTGCATCATGGTATTCGCCGTTCGCGGAGCATCATCCCTTACACAGGAGAAGCAACGACTGCGGGACTTTGGCATGAAGAATGGACATAAAACAATAACGGCAAGACTGATGGTGGGGATGACAAAGCATACCCGTGGGGAATGAATGTGCCTCATGCTATGGCTCGTGACGTTCAAAGCGTGATTCCAGGCGCCGCAAGGTTTTCTGAATGGCGCGAAGGTCACGCGCGATGGTTTCGGGGGAGGCGGGCGGCTCCAACGCTTGCAGGCGTTCCGCCTTGGCTTCGTCCAAATTATTAATCACCACCGCGATAAAAAGATTGATGACGACAAACGTGCCCACCACCACAAAGCTGAGAAAATAGATCCAGGCCATCGGATGCAGGACCATGGCGGTATACATAATATCCGTCCAGTCTTCCAGTGTCACGATCCGAAACAATGACAACAGGGCGATGCCCAAATTGCGCCAATGCGTGGGGTCATGGTCGTGAAACAGTTGGTAGCCGGCAATCGCGTAAATATAGAAGATGATGCTCATCAAGAGCAGCACATGCCCCATGCTCGGGATGGAACGCACGAGCGTGGACACAATCAGCCGCAGTTCGGGCATGGCGGAAATCAGCCGCAGGACGCGCAAGAGCCGCGCGAGCCGGGCAATCATGGCATAGTCGCCGCTGGCGGGAATGAGTGAACACACAATCACCGAAAAATCAAAGACGTTCCAGCCGTCTCGAAAATACCGGTCCACCTTCGGCGCCAGCGCCAGCATTTTGAACAGGGCCTCCAGGATGAACAGGGCCAGGACGACGTGATTCCCCAGGCGCATCCATTCGCCGTAGCGCCGCACCAAATCCGGGAAGGTCTCCATGCCCAGCAAGACGCCATTCCCGACAATCAGCGCGACGATGCCATATTCAAAACCGGGCGCCCCAACCAGGCGTTGCGCAAACCGTATCATCATGCCAGCCCGCATTGTTGGAGCCGGCGCTCCACCACGTGCTCGCGCGCCGGGGAGTCGCACTGAAGATCATGCCCTTCGGCCTGCGCGAACGCCTCGTGCGGAATCAGCCCCACCACTTCGCTGTTCGCCACGGCAACCCCTTTGAGCGCCGCCTCGTGTTTGACGGCTTCAAAAGCCGCGTGCAGGGGAGTCTGGTGATAGTCGGTAAGATTCATGGACACTTGCACCACGCCACGGCTCCGCAGCGCCAGCCCGATGGCCTTGACGCCCGGCAGGCCGCCATGCGAAGCGCGAATCGTGCCGGCGATCTCCTTCGCAAGGGACACATCATCACTCCGCAGCAACACATTGTAGGCGATGAGCGGGAACCGGGCGCCAACGACGGTGACGCCGGCCGTGGGGTGCGGGCGCGCGGGACCGAAATCCGGGACCCAGTCCGGATCGGTGGCCATGCGCTGTTGCAGCGCCTCGCACCCGCCTTGCCGAATCTGCTCCAACCGTTTTCTGAACGGCCGGGAACAGGCTTCGCCATAGAGAAACACGGGGATTTGAAGTTCCCGCCCGATGCGCGCGCCCACCCGTCGCGCAAGCTCAACACAATCCGCCATGGTCGCGCCGCGAAGCGGAATAAACGGCACGACGTCGGTCGCGCCAATCCGCGGATGCTGCCCCGTGTGCCGCGTCAGATTGATGCACGCCGACGCCCTCGCCGCCAGCGCCACCGCGGCCTCCTCCACGGACGCCGCAGCGCCGGCCATGGTGAGCACGCACCGGTGATGATCCACGTCCCGATGCTGATCCAGCAGGGCCACTCCCGGCACGGCGGCCAGGGCGGCGATGAGTTGCGCAATGACACCCTCATCACGCCCTTCGCTGACATTGGGCACACTTTCGACAATACCGGTCATACCACTGCATCCCGTTCACGAAATTACCGGACAGTTCATACTGAACCCGCGCTTTCTTGACAACCTCAAAAGGGGCATATTAGAGTCAAAACCACTCACAGAGCGTCAAGGAACGATGCCCCGCTCCCGGCCACAGGGGAGAAACATTCCCGGCGGAACGACACGAAAGGCCATCCCATGAATAGCACGCAAGTTGAACCGGCCACAACACTTGCCGGGTTGCACACATCCAAACCGGAACGGGTGACCATTGTGCTCTTAAGCGGCGAGATGGACAAAGCCATGGCCGCCTTCATCATTGCCACCGGCGCCGCGGCCATGGGGATGCAGGTGACCATGTTCTTCACCTTCTGGGGCCTGAACGTGATTCGGAAACCGGGCGCATCAAGCTCGGCCAAAGACCTGCTGCGCAAAGCGTTTGGCTGGCTCAACAAGGGCGGGGCCGCGCATCTGCCCATTTCCCGGTTCAACTTCGGCGGGCTGGGCGCCACGATGATGAACAAGGTCATGCGGGACAACCGGATGCCCGGCGTGCCCGAACTGATTGACACCGCGCAGGACCTCGGCGTCAACATGATCGCCTGCACCACCACGCTGGGCCTGCTGGGTATTTCCAAGGACACGCTGATTGACGGCATTGACCAGCTCGCCGGCGTATCCACCTACCTCGCGGAAGCCAAAGACGGCTCCGTGAATCTGTTTATCTGAACCACGCGACTATGCGACACCCTCGCCCCCCGCAACATGAGACATTGGGTGAAGGGGGTTTTCTTCACCACAACGGAGCAGGAAGATGATTGAATCCGATGTCACCCTCGACACGCTGGGGTACTTCTGCCCCATGCCCATCATTCTCACCTCGAAAAAAATCAAGGAATTGACCACGGGCCAGGTGTTGCAAGTCCTGTCGGACGACGAAGGCATTAAAAAGGACATGCCCGCCTGGTGCCAGACCACCGGCCACGAATGGGTCGGCCTTGAAGAAGAAGACGCCGACGCCAAACGGGTGTACAAGGCGTTTGTGAAGAAGTCGGGGTAGGAGTTGCAACCAAATTTCCCTTCGAGAACTCTTTCGCACAGTATGTTTGTACGTTATTGCCTAACAGATACCGGAGAAAACAAAGCATGAGATTAACGCTGATGGTTGTATCTATTTTGTTGAGCTTTTCTAGTGGATGTGCCCTAGGACCGTCTTACAGAATAGAGATAGACTCCATTAGCGTATCTAACCCTGAATTCAAAACAAGATATGTGTTATTTTCAGGGATAAAAGACACAGGGGAAGATGATCTCCAATATCAGGAATATGCCGTTTATATTGAAAGGGCATTAGGATCTCAAGGCTATGTAAAAGCCGAGAGATCCGAAGAAGCTGACATTGCAATTTTTTTAGGTTACGGAATTAGCGATCCCGCAACACATCAAGAAACACATTCATCACCTGTTTACGGACAAACTGGCATCTCACAAAAAAACACTTCTGGAACTGTTAGCGGATATGGAGATACTGCTACATATTCTAGCACCACAGATTACACTCCAACTTATGGTGTTATAGGCTCAAAAAGTTATACGGAAACATATACAACCTACGTCAGATATATGTTCATGCTCGCTTTTGATCTCGGTGAATATCGTAGAACCAATAAAGAAAAAGAAATATGGAAAACGACTGTTACTTCAGCAGGTTCTTCTGATGATTTACGCGAAATATTTCCTGTTTTAGTTGCTGCCTCTAGGCCATATATTGCCACCAGTACAAAAAGAAAGGTTAGCGTCTATTTGAATGAAAATGACAAAAGCGTCCTTGAAGTAAAAGGTATACAAGCAAAATAACTGCCATAACGAAGCCATTCAATCTCACCAAGCAAAACTCCTAGAGTTTCCTGTTAATCCAAAATCGTTCCAGTTGCTATTCAGGATTTCAAGGCAGATACAAAGCTGTGCATTGCACAATTACAAGTCATGAATAAATATCCAGAACACAATCAGGAGTATTTCTATAAGTTCACAGCAATGGAGACTGCTTTCAAAATTTTGGAGGGTGGAAAATTTAGATACTCATCACCAGCCAACTTCAACGATCCATTTGATCTACAAACAGAATTATATCTTGAATTTGCTATTGCCGATTTGCCTTGCTTAGTTATGAAAGCAATAAATACGCTGGTACATGGCAAGAGACTTGTGCCGATTAATCGTCAAATTTCGTTGGGCAAAGCGATCTTGTTGCTCCGAAAACACCACGAAAACGGCACAGACAGTAAAAATTTGTTAGATTCTTTGTTTGAAAAACTTAGGCCTCATTTATTCATGATACAAGAGGAAATTGAAGAAGTCAGAAGAAAATATAACGATTACTGGAAAGATCCATTAAAAACGATAAAAATATTCTGCGTTTCCGAGGATAACAAGAATATCCTGCTCTGGTCTCACTATGCAGATAATCATAAAGGAGTATGCTTTAAGCTAAAAGTTATGCCCGAAAAAGACAATCCTATCTGCGCCGCAAAGAAAGTTAACTATCTTCCTAAGCCACCATCTTTCCTTGACTATGACAAGTTGATTAACTTGCTAGCTTCGGGTGATTTGCAAGCATGGTCTTCTGAACTTTATCGTCAATACCCATTGGCAAAATCAGATATATGGAACTATGAGAGAGAGTGGAGAGTATGGGCACCATTCGAAAAAAACCGAAAAGCCTACCTAGACATTCCAATCGTAGATGGTGAAATTGACTCAATATATTTCGGCATCAAGGCAGATACAGAATCAGTACACCGTCTAATAAACATTGCTCAAGCGAAGAACATCAGACGTTTCTTTTTATCCGAGAAGAAAAAAACGGAATATGGTCTTACATACAAGGCAATATAAGAAACGGTTTTGGGGTGTACTATTCACCTAAAGACAGCATGATCTCGTGAACGTCGGCAACCTTCATCATCGTGTTCAAAAACAGCAGCGTGCCGGATTTACTGGAGTCCGATTATGCATTCGCGCGTAAGGAGACCATGGCTTCCTCTGCCGTACCTGAGACAGCCGCTGTCGGCAAAGGTCGTGTGCATCAGCACTACCGGACCGCGGGACAGCCCGAGTTGCAACATCAGGGCCTAGCCGTCGCCGAACCGGCTCATGTAGAAGTCTTTGCCGACGATACCGTCAACGCGGACGATCACTGTCGCTTCGTTGAAACTGGAATCGACTGGCAAGCGAACCCGGTTCATGGCGGTGCACACGCACGAAGCACTTCTCGTCGGTCATGCGTAGTCTGTTAATTCCACACAATCATCCACCGAGATTGGCAAACGTTCCGTTTCCGGCAGGAGAGCGGTCAGCTCTGTTAAGTCGTGGCTTTTGGGAAAATCCATGCCGAGCAAGACCAGGCAGGCTTTCACATATTTCTCGGCACACTGTTGTGCATGAAAACAAACTGTGTCAAACGGACAGCCTTCCTGCATCGTGAGAGTCCATTCAGCATTCTTGAGATCATTCTCGGCTTTTGCGATCCATTGCCGAACAATCTCGTCCCGTTCAGTGTGTTCGCTCATACAGAAGTTTTCCTTCGCCCAATGCCGCACGAATGATGGTGCCGGGACATTCACGATAGCGTTCGATTTCCAGCGGCGTGGCAACGACAATATCTTTGGGGAGTCCCATGCCGCTCAACGCTCGGCGAATGCCAAGCCGTATGGTTCGCCTGTCCCCGTTGAGCGGCAAGACCACCAAAAGATCAACGTCGCTATCGGGACCAGCCAGGCCTCGCGCATATGACCCAAACAAAATAATCTTGTCCGGATTCCATGTTTCGACAATTCGCCGAACCATTTCCTGAATCAGGGAAGCGTGATCCACTGGTTTCCGCATACTCCCTCCCGGCTGACATCAAGAACGTTCTCTACCCTGACATGTCTATTATGGCAAAGGAAAACCGAAAGGACAAAATCCCGTGGTTCGGCCACTCACCAGGGATGTTCAATGCAAGATCTCAACTGTCGGAACCGCCATGTTTGAAAACATCAGCGTGGCGGACACGGCCCAGTTGATGAAGGGGCCGGGGTACAGGCCCAGCAGCAGCGTGCCGGCTATGCAGACACAGATGGCCGTTTTCAGGGGAGCCGAGACGGTAATCGGCGCGGGGTCGGCGGGTTCGTTGATATACATTTTTTTGACGACGATCAGGTAGTAGTACATGGAGATGACAATGTTCACCAGGCCGACGATGAGCAGCGTGTACAATTCCTGCTCAATCGCCGCGACAAAGATATAGAGCTTCCCGATAAAGCCCGCGAGCGGCGGCACCCCGGCAAGCGACAACAGAAAGAGCAGCATGGCGGCGGCCAGGAACGGCGAACGGCGGTTCAGGCCGTTGTAATCTTCAATCTCGTCGCTCTTGATCCGGTTGCTGACGCCGACGACGACGGCAAAGGCCCCCAGGTTGGCGAACAGGTACGTGAGCAGATAAAAGAGAATGGCGTCGCTGCCGCGTTTGGTGCCGGCGGCCAGCCCGATCATGACGTTGCCGATCTGGGCAATCCCCGAATACGCCAGCAGCCGTTTGATGTTTTTCTGGGCAATGGCCACGATGTTGCCGTAGGTCATGGACACGATGGAGACCGCAATGAACAGGAGCACCCACATCGGCTTGAATGTGGCGAGGGCAACGTAGAACATGCGAATCAGAATCACCATGGCCGCGCCTTTCGGCGCGATGGACAGGAAGGCGGTGACGGGCGTGGGCGCGCCCTGGTAGGTGTCGGGAATCCAGGAGTGAAAGGGCACGATGCCGATTTTAAAGCCCAGGGCGGCAAAGATCATGATGAAGCCGATGGCCAGGCCGTAGCTTCCCGGCGTCGCGGTCATGTCGGAAAATATCAGCGTGCCCGTCTCGCCATAGACAAGACTGATGCCGTAGGCCAGCAGCCCCGCGACGAACACGCCCAGGATAAAAAACTTCAGCCCCGCCTCGCTGGATTTCTGATCTTCCCGCAGATACGCCACCAGGATGTAAAATCCAAAGGTGGAAAATTCCAGCGTGACGAACACCGACAGCAGGTCTTGCGCCGACGCCATGAACATCATGCCCAGCGCCGACATCACAACCAGAAAGTAATATTCGCCCCGAAAAAACCTGAACGAGCGCACGTAGTCAATGGAGATGAGCAACACCAGCGCCGTCGCGAGCAGAATGAAAATCTTGAAGTAGATCGCGACCCCGTCCAGGACAAACGTGTCGTGCAGCAGCGCGCCGTGGACGTTCGCATAATCAAACCCGATGAGCATCAGCAGCGCGGCAACGACGCCCCCCACGCTTACATACGCCAGCGTTTCGTGTTTGATATGTTTCCAGGCGCAGTCAATGGCCAACACCACGCACAGCCAAATGGTGAGAAAAATCTCCGGCGCCAGGAGCAGGAGGTCCGAGCCGGACAGGGTGAGGTTAAACGTCATCACCGTGTCACGACCCCAATCCCGCGGCGCCCTGCGTCACCAGCGGCGCCGCCTGGTTGATCCGGTCCAGCATCGGCACCACGGTTGACCGCACGATGTGATAAAAGTGCATGGGGAAAATCCCGAAGAAAATGCTGCACCCGATCATGATGAGGAGCGGCAGGCGATTCACCCACCCTGTCATGTCGCGGGTATGCGCATGGTCGGGCGAGAGGTGTCCGTAAAACAACCCGCGCATCATTTTGAGGAGATAGGCCATCGTCAGCACAATGCCCAGCACCGCGACCACGACCTGGAAGGGATAGCGCTCCCACGCCCCCACGATAATCATAATTTCCGCAATGAAGTTCACGGTGCCCGGCATGCCGATTGACGCCATGCAGGCGATGAGAAACGCCCCGGCCACAAAGGGCATCTTCGTCACCAGCCCCCCCAGGGACGGAATGTCCCGCGTATGGGTCTGGTCATACACCCAGCCCGCCATGGCGAACAGCATCCCCGTCGCCAGCGCATGCGCGAACATGTAGATGACCGCCCCGGTCAGGCTGATGTAATCCAGCGCGGCCATCCCCAGGAACACGTAGCCCATGTGACTGGAGCTGGAATACCCGATGACGTACTTGGTGTCCCTGGCAAAATACGCGACCAGCCCGCCGTAGATAATACTGAACACGCACAGCGCCGCCGCAATGGGCATCAGCTCCCTCGTGGCGTCCGGAAGGATTTCATACGCCACGCGAATAATGGAGAAGTGGCCGAGCTTCATCAGCACCCCGGCATGCAGCATACTGGTCGCGGCAGGCGCCGCGGCATGGCCGACGGGAGACCATGAATGCAGCGGCCAAATGGGCGCGATGGATGCAAAGCCGAAAAAAACCAGGAGCCAGATAATCGTCGCCAGCGTGTCGTCATACGCGGCCACTTCCCGCAGCACCAGAATATCGAACGTCTGGACGGGCGAGAAATGATAGATCAGCAGAATGCCCATCAACGCGAACATCGCCCCCGCCGAGAGGAACAGCGTGAGTTTCATGGCGGCGTATTCTTTGCTGTTCGCGCCAAAGTTCAAAATGAACCTGACCGAATCGCGCAGCTTGCGGCCTTCGGCATCATCCATGCCCAGGTACCCTTTGGTATGACTGCCCCAGACGCCCAGCAACACATACATGGGCAACACGGACATTTCATAAAAGAAGTACAGGAAGAACAGATCCAGCGACATGAAGACGCCGATGGTCGCCGCCGCCAGAATCAGCAGGAAGATATAAAATTCCTTGGCGCGATCCTGAATGTGCCATGAAATAAAGACGCCCGCGAAGAGGAGAATGGCCGACGCAAACACCATCGGCGTGCCGATGCCGTCCACCCCGATATGGAACGCAATGCCCAGTTCTTCCGACCAGACCCACTTGGTAATAAACTGGAAGCCGCCCTGGCCGGCGTCGTAGACGAGAAAGATAAAGAGCGCGGCAAGCAGCGCGATTCCGGCGGAGACCGCCGCCACCGTCCGCACCAGAAGCGGTTCACGGTTCGGCACAAACAGCAGCACAATCGCCCCCAGGAACGGGGCAAACAACGTGGCAAGCAAGGCCAATTCGCCCATCTAGTCGCCCCGCCTCGCCGGCTCATGGTCCACGGCATGCAACCGCGCCATCCGCTCCTGTTCAATGTGCGCGACGGACCCGCGGCTCAACCGATCCGCCACTTCCTGCACCGATCCGTTTATCATGCGCAAAAAGGGCGAGGGATACAGCCCAATCCAGAAAATCATCACGCACAGCGCCACGGCAATGCCTGATTCACGCACCGTGAGATCCCGCAACACCCGCGGCACCTTCTCGCCCAACGGCCCAAAAATCGCCCGCTCGTAATACCACAGAAAATAGGCCGCCGCGAAAATCACGCCCGACACCGCAACGACGCCATACAGCCAATGCGCCTGAAAAGCGCCGAGCAACACCAGAAATTCACCAACGAACCCGTTGGTTCCGGGCAGTCCAATTGAGGCCATGCCGATGATGAGGAGAAACGTCGCCAGCAACGGCAGCTTTGACGCCAGACCTCCGCACTGCTCCACCAGCGTATGACCAAGCCGGTCATAGAGAAACCCCGCGATGAAAAACAGTCCCGCGGCGGTAAAACCCAGATTGATCATTTGCAGCAGGCTGCCCTGCAACCCCTGAAAATTCAGGGAAAACAACCCCAGGACCACAAACCCCACATGGCTGATGCTGCTGAACACGAGCAGACGCCGGAAATCGGATTGCATGATGGCGACAATCGCCCCCCAGATGATGGCCGCCAGCGCCAACCCCATCATGATCACCACCACGGTGTCATGGGTTGAGGCGTCGGGCAGCAACGGAAAGGAGAACCGCAGAAACCCATAGGTCCCGAGCTTGAGACCCGCCAACACCACGGACATCGCAATCGGCCCCTGCACCAGGGCATCGGGCAACCACGAATGAAAAGGGAACACCGGCGCCTTGAAGGCCAGGCCCATAAAGATCAGCCAGAAAATGAGCATCTGATCGCCGAGCGGAACGGGCACGGTCAACAATTCCAGCAAGTCAAAACTGTACGCCTGCGTGACGTCGTGATAATTCAGACTCAAGAGCGCGAAACCCACCAGCATAAACACGCTGCCCAGCAGGGTATACAGCACATATTTGAGCGCGGCATATTCCCTGTGCGCCCCCACGCCCCACAGCTTGATCAGGAAATAGCTGGGCACGAGCATCAGTTCCCAGAAGACGAAAAAGAGAATCAGGTCAATGGACACAAAAATTCCCATGATCGTCGTTTCCAACGCCAGGAGGCTCATCAAATACGGCTTCACGCCGTCCCGAACGGACTCCCAGGAATACAGCATCACCAGCACCGTGATGAACGCCGAGAGGGGCACAAACAGGATACTAATGCCGTCAACGGCAAGGTGGTAGGAAATCCCCAGGGCGGGAATCCAGGGCAGCCGCTCGCTGAATTGCATGGCCGACGATTCGGGGATAAACCACAGCAGCAACAACACCGACAGGACCAGCTCCAGGCACGCCACGCCCAGCGCGCATTGTTTCAGCCGCGCGACATTCTTCTGCGGCCACAACGCCACGGCCCCCAGCAGCGGGAGAAAGAGCAGAACCGATAACAGCGGGAACCCAAAATGCCATTCTTCAAGCATTGATGATGACTCCGCGTGCCTACAAGACGGATGTTCCGGTCAACCACACCAGCAGCACATGCACAAGCAGAAAAATCCCGATCACGATCACGGCGGCGTAATGATTGACCAGCCCGGTTTGCAATTTCCGCCATGACCGGGCCGTCCAGTGATTGGCGTAGCCGACCACGTTGAGGCCGCCATAAATCACATGCTTCTCGGCCCAGGTCACGCCCGCGCCACTGACGTCCGCGCCATGACCGATGCCCGTGATGAAGCGATCAATAATATGTCGGTCAATCCAATCCCACAATCGGCCAAGGCGTTTGACCGGCTCCACGACCATCGCATCATAGAGTTCATCCACGTAGTATTTATTCAGCAGCAGGCGGTACGTCCCGGCATACCGTTCCGACCAGGCCGCCGCCGTCATGGGCCTGCTCGCATACAGATAATGCGCCACCCCCCAACCGCCCAGCGCAATCCCCACGGCCACCGCCATCAACACCATCACGGTGTCCATGTTCACCGCATGAGACACCGCGCCGACCGGTGTGGCCACGGATTCCACAAAGCCATGGAACCAGCCATGCTCCGGCGGCACACCCAGCAATCCGCCAAACACGGACAGCCCCGCCAGAATCACCAGGGGCACCATCATCATCGGGGGAGACTCATGCAGATGGCGCGCCACGTCCGGCGCAACACGGGAGGAACCATAGAACGTCACATAGGTGAGACGGAACATGTAGAACGACGTCAGGAGCGCGCCCATCGCGGCAAAGAGGTACAGCACGTAATGGTGATGCACAAAGGCATGGGCCATGATTTCGTCCTTGCTCCAAAACCCCGCCAAAGGTGGAATGCCCGCAATCGCCAGGGTCCCGATAAGAAACACGGCGTGCGTCACGGGAATTTTTTTGGCAAGCCCGCCCATCTTTCGAATATCCTGTTCGCCTCCCAGGGAATGGATGACCGCACCGGCGGAAAGGAAGAGGAGCGCTTTGAACAGGGCATGGGTGACGAGATGAAAGAGGGCGGCCGTATACGCGCCGATGCCGCACGCCAAAAACATGTAGCCCAACTGGCTGACGGTTGAGTACGCCAGGACGCGCTTGATGTCGTGCTGCACCAGGCCAATCGTCGCGGCATACAGCGCGGTGAACCCGCCAATGATCCCCACCGTCGCCAGGGCCACCGGCGCCATATCGTAGAACACGTGGGTCCGGACCACCATGTAGACACCGGCCGTCACCATAGTCGCGGCATGAATCAACGCGCTCACCGGCGTCGGGCCTTCCATGGCGTCGGGGAGCCAGGTATACAGAGGAATCTGTGCGGATTTCCCCACCGCTCCCACCAGCAAACACAGCGCAATGGCCGTGGCCATGGCGGTGGAAAGCCGGCTCGCCCCGGCAAAGACGGTCAGATAATCCAGCGTGTGAAAATTGACAAAGATCAGAAAGATTGCGACCAGAAATCCCGCGTCTCCAATCCGGTTGACCACAAACGCCTTGGTCGCCGCCCTGGCCGCGGACTTCTTGTTGAAGTAGTACCCAATGAGCAGGTAGGAACAGAGACCGACGCCTTCCCATCCAATGAACAGCACGAGAAAATTGTTCCCCATGACCAGCAGCAACATGGAGACCATGAACAAATTCATATACACAAAAAAACGGACAAAGCCTTCGTCGCCGCGCATGTATCCGATGGAATAGACGTGAATCAGCAAGCCGACACCCGTCACCACCATCAACATCACGATGGTCAGCGGATCAATCAGAAAGCCGAAATTGACGTGCAGATCGCCGCCAAAAATCCACGCATAGGCGATGACTTCACGGGGTGCGGGATCAGACAGCGCGCCGGCGAAGAGCGTGACGGCACACAGCAGGGAGAGCGCGATGGATCCAACCGCCACGCCGCCGGCCAGGGCATGGGCAAACCGATGACCCAGCAGGCCGTTCCATATAACGGCGATAAGCGGCAGGGCCGGGATGAAAATGACAAGCCAATCAGACACGTTACCACTTCAACAGATTAATCTGGTCCACGTTGGTCGAAATTTTGCCACGGAACACGACAATGATAATCGCAAGCCCCACGGCGGCTTCGCCGGCCGCGATTGCGATAACAAACAGGGCGGCCATCTGGCCGGCCATGGAATCAAGATACTGGGAGAACGCGACCAGGTTGATATTCGCCGCGTTGAGCATAATCTCGACCGACATCAGGACGATGATAAAATTCCGGCGAATCAGCACCCCGGCCAACCCCGTCATAAACAGAATGGCGCTCAAGGCCACGTAGGCGGACAAAGGAATCATGGTCATCGCCCGACCGGGTCATCTGCGGGAGGCGTCGCCGGTGACGGCGTTTTGGCCAGGACAATCGCCCCGATAATCGCGCCCAGCAGAAACACCCCCACAATCTCAAACAACAACAAATAGTCGCTGAACATGGTCAGCCCCACGGCGTGACTCGGCCCCGTGCGCAGCACCACCTCCGGCGTCGCGGTCCCCTTGATGCCCCCGGAGGGGGTTTGCAGCAGCAGGATCAGCAATTCACCGAGAATCGCCGCGCCGGCGAACAGGAAGTAAGGATACCGCTTGTGCAGATACTGTTCTTCCGTTTTCAGGTTGAGCAGCATCAGGACAAAAAGATAGAGCACCAGGATGGCCCCGGCGTACACAATGATTTGCACGGCAAAGAGAAACTCGGCGTTGAGCAAGACAAAGAGGCCGGCCACGTGCAGGAGCAGGGAGAGCAGGCTCAAGCCGGAATGCACGGGATTGCGCGCGGCGATCGTGACAACCCCGGACAGGATACTCACGGTCGCAAAGTACCCGAACAATAAATACATCATCGTGACAGGCTAGGCGTCAGAAGATTCCGCTTTCCCAACCGGCTGCGGAAAGTGATAGCGGTAGGCGCGACTCTCCTCATCGTTCTTTTCCTGGTTATGGGCATATAAATACTTTTTGGCGGCGTCAAGATGCTGGTCGCCGATTTCATAGAGTCGCGCCTTGTCGAACAGGAGGGTCCGTTTATCGGGAGTTGAATACTCGTACATCTTGGTCATGGCCAACGCATTGACCGGGCAGGCCTCCACGCAATACCCGCAAAACACGCATTTGGTAATATCAATATAAAACTCGGTCGCAGAGCGTTGCAGCGGCATCGCCTTATCCTGTTCGCTGATCACTTTGATGCACCGGGACGGACAGGCGACTTCGCAGAGATCGCAGCCCACGCACCGTTCCTGCCCATTGTCATACCGCAACAACCCCAACGCCCCGCGGTGCGCATCGGGAATCGTTCGCTTTTCGCGAGGATACTCAAAGGTGATCGGGCGATGAAACATGTGCTTAAACGTGACCTTCATCGCTTTCCAGATTTCGCGAAACAGGACCGCATCGTAGAATTTTTTCGTGTGGCTGGGGGTATCCATGGAAACGGCTCGCCTCTCTTACAACGTCTCAATCGTCACCCGCGTGACCTTGAAATACGGCACGCGCGTCACGGGGTCAACGTCAACCCGCGACAAATCCTTGACCGGAGGATCATTAAAATGTTCGGGGAACACGCAGGTGCCCGGCAACACACTCATATCCGGCTGCACACCCAACTCCAGACTGCCCTGATCCGACGTCACGCGCACGCGGCCGCCGTCATCCACGCCCAGTCGCCGGCAGTCATCCGGCGTCATCCGCAACGCGCGCGTATTCGGGGCAATCTCCATCAACCCGGACGCCCTCGTGGACAGTTTGCCTGAATGAGAAATGAGTTGAATCAATTTCATCGCGTAGGGACGCCCCGACTCGTTGACGCGGCCATGGACGGCATACCGCGCACCGACCGACTCCCGATAGCCGTTCCGAAGATACGCGGCGGGATCAGCCACGACGGGCCGGGGTTGGCCGAGATTATAATAGCCGGGGAGCAGCTTCCGAATTTCCGCCTGGATATCCTGTGTCGTTTCATACGGGAGCATGCGTCCCATCCCGTTGGCAATCCCCACCATGATATGCCAATCCGGCTCGCTCTCACCCAACGGGTCCAGCGCCGGCCTGACAAATTGCACCTTCCCCTCCTGATTCGTAACCGTGCCGTCCTTTTCCGCAAACGTACAGGCCGGGAACACCACGTGCGCACATTGCGCGGTCTCCGTCAGAAAGGGGTCCTGGCACACGAGCAGGTCCAACCGGTTCAGGGCCTCCTCCACACCAAAGGACTTCGGCAGCGTGGCGAGCGGATTCTCTCCAACCACGTAGAGGGCTTTGATCTCTCCGGCGCGACAGGCGTCCAGGATTTCCATGAGGGAACGGCCGGGCCGGGCGTTCGGCAACGGCGCGCCCCAGGCCTCGGCAAATTTCTGATGCGCGGGCGCTGCGTAGTCCACCGGGCCAGGGAGAAATTCCGGCGCCACGCCCATATCCACGGCGCCCTGTTCATTGCCCTCCTCAACAAACGTATTAATCCCGCAACCGGGTGCATCAAGTTTGCCCGTCACCCATGCCAGATCAATCAGCGACAGCACGTTGTCATACCCGCCCTTCTGACGCACAATGCCTTCCCCGCACACAATGACGGCCCGTGGGGCTTCCGCAAACACTTTCGCAATCTCATGGATCGCGTCGACCGACACCCCCGTCTCCGTCGCCACCGCGTCAAGCGACACCGGCGTCACAGCGGCTTTCAGGGCCTGCAGCGCCTCTGGCATGCGCGAGGCAACATCGGGATCAACAAGATCCCGCGCCAGCACCGAGGCGATCATACCCTTGACCAACGTACCCTCCGTCCCCGGCGCGACCATGGTGGGATGCGACGCCAGCCTGGCCAGGTTGGTGTGCATGGCATCCACCACAATCACCGAAGCGTTGGAGGTCCCGATGGCGGCTTTCACCCGCACACTCGCGACCGGATTCGTTTCCGTCATGTTCGCGCCCACCACCAGAATGGCCTGGGCGTTGGTCAGGTCCGCGGAGGTATTCATCATCCGGTGAACCCCCAGGGCATGATGTGCCGCGCGCACAAAATTCATGTGGCCATACCGCGCACTGCTGTCCACGTTATTCGTCCCGATCACCCTCCGCATGAATTTCTGGAAGACGTAGAGTTCTTCATTCGTGCAACGCGCCGTGATCAACCCCGCCACGGCATCCGCGCCATGGGCCTCTTGAATCCGCCCCAACCGCTCAGCGACCGTCTCCAGCGCTTCAATCCAGGACACGGGAACCAGGCGGCCGTCCTGCCGCATGAGCGGCGTCTTGAGCCGGTCATGACTGTCAATAAACTGGAACCCGAACCGGCCCCGCACGCAAATCCCGCCATGACCATTCAACGTATCGGCCCGATCGCCCCATTTATTTTTCCACGACAACGGCGAGGTCACCCGCACAACTTCGGTATCTTTGGTTTCCACGTACATTTGGCAGCCATCGCCGCAATAATTGCAGGTGGTCGTGGTTTTGCGGAGCTGCCACGGCTTATACACGTACTTGGAAAACTTGTTCGTAATCGCGCCCACGGGACACACGGCGAGGCAATCGCCGCAAAATTCGCAGTCCAGCGGTTGATCGCCTTTCGCCACCACCTGCGTAAAGCCGCCCTTCTTCATGAATTGCAGGGCGTCAATGCGCAGCACGTCTTTGCAGATATTGACACATTCCCCGCAGGCGATACAGCGATTCATGTTGAAATCAAGCACGAGGCTGCGCGTGTCTTCCGGAATGTTTTTCTGTTTGGCGTTGGCCAGGTCGGTGACTTCATGCTGAAAGGCCATGTCCTGCAATTCGCAATGCCCGTCGGCGTCGCAGACCGGACAATCCAAGGGATGCACGGACAGATGTTTTTCCACGGCCTTTTTGCGCGCCGCAAACAGATCGTCCCCCTCCGTGCGAACCACCATCCCTTCCGCCGCTTTGGCGGTGCACGACCGCACCGGAGATTTTTTACCTTCCTGCATCACCAGGCACATGCCGCACGATCCAAAGGGATCAAAGGTATAGTGATAACACATCGCAGGCACGATTTTGCCCATGCTGGACACCACGTCGTACAGCGACACCCCTTCCTTTGCGGTGACGGTCTCGCCGTCAATATTCAACGCAATAGTCGCGGCTTCGGTATCTGGCGTCGTGACTGGTTTAAGTCCCATCGCTCTTCCCCCGGATTGCGGACGCGCACGGTCCGCTAACGATCACATTCCCCCATCACAATATCATACGACCCGAAAATCGTGACCGCGTCGGCAATCATGTACCCTTTGGCCATATAATCAAACGCACCCATATGAATAAAAGACGGCGCCCGAATCTTCAAGCGGTACGGTTTCCCGCCTCCCGTGCTCACAATATAAAACCCCAGCTCGCCTTTATGCGCCTCCGTGCCGCAATAAATCTCTCCGGCCGGCGCGTCGAATCCCTGCGAAAACAGTTTGAACTGCTGAATCATGGCCTCAAGATTGGTAAACACCCGCTCCTTGGGCGGCAGCGTCACGCTGGGCACGTCGGCCATCACGGGGCCGTCCTTCGGCATCTGCTCCATGCACTGCCGGACGATTTTGACACTCTCCCGCATTTCTTCAACGCGCACCCAGTACCGGTCGTAGGTATCGCCGTTTTTGCCGACCGGCACACTGAACTCGCACTTGGGATAGGCCCCGTACGACTCATATTTCCGCAAGTCGTAATCCACGCCCGACCCCCGCAGCGTCGGCCCGCTCAACCCGAAACTCAACGCATCCTCCGCCGAGATGACCGCCACGCCCACGGTGCGCGCCAGCCAGATGCGGTTCTTTTCCAGAAACACCACGTATTCATCAATTTTGGGAGGAAAGTACGCCAGAAAATCCCGCAGCTTTCGTTCCAGTGAGTCGGTCAAATCCCGCTCAACGCCGCCGATGCGGTACCAGCTCGTCGTGAGCCGCGCCCCGCACAATTCATCAAACCAGTCGAGCAGAATCTCACGGTCGCGGAACGTGTAGAAAAACACGGTCATGGCGCCGATATCAAGCGCCTGCGTCCCCAGCCAGAACAAATGCCCGATAATCCGCTGCACCTCCGCCACAATCGTGCGCAGATATTCCGCCCGTTCGGGCACGGTCACATTCATCAGCTTCTCCACGGCCCGGCAATACGCAAAGTTGTTATACATCGCGCAGACGTAATCAAGACGATCCGTATGAGGAATAAACTGGTGATAGGTCCCGGCCTCGGCGAGCTTCTCCACCCCGCGATGCAGAAAGCCCATCACCACCGTGGATTTTGTAATCCGCTCGCCCTCAAGATTCAGGATCACCTTCAACACCCCATGCGTCGCGGGATGCTGCGGCCCCATGTTCAACAGCAGCTCCTCGGTCCGCAGAATCGGCAGATTCCCGGTCTCCGGATGCGCGGGATCAACTTTATAGACGGTATCGCGCTGGTCTTCTCCATGTGCCATGGTGTGTGTCGTTCCGTGGAAACAGGCCGCCCGTTCAATCAGGCCGCGCCTTCATTCAGAAACTCAAATGTATCCCGCCACCCCTTGCCCTGCAGGGGAAAATCTTTCCGCAACGGCCAGCCTTCGGGAAAATCATCCGGCATCAAAATCCGGCGCATGTCCGGATGATCGTTGAAGCGAATGCCCATCATGTCAAACACTTCCCGCTCCATAAACTCCGCGCCGCGCCAGACGTCCGTCAACGAATCCACGGCACAATCATGTTCCGGCACCCGCGTTTTCACACGCAGACGCCAGCGATGCCGGATGGAATACACTTCGTAGACCACCTCAAACCGCTCGGCGTCATCGGGCCAGTCCACCGAGCTGACGTGCACGATGTAATCAAACCCCATGGCCGGATCATCCTTCAGAAACCGGCAGACGGCCCGCAAGGCGTCGCGCGTCACCGTCACCGCCAAATCGCCCCGCCATTCGCGGGCGTCCACAAACCCGTCCGCAAAGCGGGCACGGATGGCGTCGGCAAGCGGATGCATTACCCGGTCACCGTTTCCTTTGGCCTGACCTGTTCAGGCTGCCGGGTAAACACCCGTTTCTGCATAATCTGATCCTGCAATTTCAGAATCCCGTCAAACAGGGCTTCCGGCGTCGGCGGGCACCCGGGCACGTACATATCCACCGGCACAAAGCGATCCACACCCTGCACCACGCTGTAACTGTCGTAGATATTCCCGGACGTCGCGCAGGACCCCATGGCGATGACATATTTTGGCTCCGGCATTTGATCGTAGATTTTCCGAATCACCGGCGCCATGCGCCGGCACACCGTCCCCGCCACAATCATCAAATCCGATTGCCGGGGCGAGCCGCGAAACACGCCGGCGCCGTACCGGTCAATATCGTACCGGGACGACACCGCCGCCATCATCTCAATCGCGCAACAGGCCAGCCCAAACGTCATCGGCCACAGCGAGCCTTTGCGCGCCCAGTTCACAACCTTTTCCAGCGAAAGCGTGATAAGGCCGAGGTCGCCGTCCCGCTCGTGTTTCTTGCCGATTTGGATTAGTCCCATTCCAACGCACCCTTTCGCCAGGCATACACATAGGCCACCACAAACAGCCCGATAAAAATCAGCATCTCAATCAGGCCGACAACGCCAAGCTGGTGAAACGTCACGGCCCAGGGATACAGAAAAATCACCTCAATATCGAAAATCACGAACAACATCGCAATGATGTAATAGCGAACCGGAAACGGTATGCGCGAATCCGAAAACGGCTCGCTGCCGCATTCATAGACGCTCAATTTTTCAGCTTCGGGATATTTCGGCTGGACGAGATAACTCAAGGCAAAGGTCACCACGCCAAAGCCCAACGCCAGGGCAATAAACGCGAGAATCGGGAAATAGTTCCCCAGATATTCGAGAAGCAGATCGGACCCGGTGACCATGCGCGCACCCCCTCGCAGAAGTCAAAATCCTCAATTTTCTCGCCGAATTTGGCATGATAGCATCAGGATTTTTCACGAATCAAGCGAACAAAAGACCTATGCCCGCTCATACTCAAAAACCCAGGGCCGCCATCTGTCCTGCTGAAAGACCGGTCAAACACCCGTGCAGCGTGGCATGGCAGAGACGGGAAAGGCGCGTGAGGAACAAGAACGTGACAAGACGACAAGGCTACGACTTCCGCATATCCCCCGGCGGGCGTTTCAAATTCTGGGGAGGCGACGGTTGCGCCTGCTCCCATTCATCCGTCAGCGGCGTCAGGGGAGAGTCCGCCCTGGCCTTGTTCCGCCGATGAATCTGCGTATGAATGCGCGGAGACGGCTTCACGGGCACGGCCTGATTGGGATCAGGAGGGTTGGACGGAGTGGGTTGCTTGGACATGGTTTGCCGACTTCTTCAACATCAGCGCCTGTGATGCAGCACGCGCCACGGAACCCCGACGGTTCACGGAGTCGGCGCGGACCACTGCGGAATGCGCGACGGATGCTCCTCCAAATGGCTGGTATCATACAGGCGTTCGTTCCCCGTGATGCCGTCCTCGGCAGGGTCCGACCACATCTCGCCCTTGCCTGTCTCAAATTCCCCGTTGCCGTTGCGGTCCAGCCAATAGAACAACGGCGCCCCGACCGTCATCACGACCGGCGTGCCAAACTCATCCAGCCACACCTTGTAGGTTCGCCGGGCCGTCATGTAATTCACCACGCCCGTCCCGCGCATATCAAATTCCCGAAAGAACAAATCATTGCGCCAGTCGTAACGCGCATCAAGCTCACGATCGTCAAACTCATCCGGCTCCTGCGGGAGCGGTGAAAAATCGCGCAGATGCATTTGCCCGGCAGACCGGGACGCCGACGACAACGGCGCCGAAACCGCCTCATCCCGTGCCAGGACTGGAAGACCGTCGGATTCGGCATACACCAGGGAAGCGGCAGCCAGTACGCACAGCACCGCCAGGCACCATCGCCGCCGGTGCGTTGTGAGGTCACGTCTCATTTGGCACAATGGCCTCCATGCAGCCATGCTACGCCGATGTGGTCTTCCCCCCCGCCACGTCACGATCATTCACCTACCGCATCCCCCCAACCTGGCAAGACCCGCCGGCAGTGGGACACTGGGTGCTGGTGCCGTTCGGGCCGCGCTTCAAACCGGGGCTGATTGTCTCCCTTGCCGACAACGCAAAGCAAGTCGGAGTGCCACACAACCGCATTCGTGAACTGCACGCGCGCCTCATCGCCTCCACGCAATGGGCCCCCGACCCCCGGCTCATCGTCCTCGCGCAATGGATGGCCGGCTACTACCTGGCTCCGGTCGGCACGTGCCTGGCGCTCATCCAGCCGCCTCAACTCCCCTTTCGCAGCGCCACGCGCTGGATCATCACTCCCAAAGGACGGCAACGCCTGGACGCCATTCAGACGGGCCGGACAGGCGCCGCCACGCACGTCCTGCTGACCGCCCTGGGCAAACGCCCCAAAGGGCTGGCGACATCAACCATTGAACAACTCCTGAAAAACCCGGCCACGGTGTTACAAAGACTCAAACGGCAACAATGGATCCGGGAACAGCAGGACTGGACCGAACGGCCTTTTCAACCCGACCAGTCCCCGCCATGGCCACCCTCCCCCGCGCAACAGGCCGCGCTCAACATCTCCGATGACCCTGCCGCGCGTCCTCCGTGGTGGGAGCGTTTCAGCCGTCACCTGCGGAGCGGGCAATTCGGTGAAATGCTGACCGGTGAATCGCCGCATGACCGCGCCGAGCTTCTCATCAACATCATCCGGGAAACCATGGCCTGCCGACGCACAACGCTGGTGATCACGCCGAATATCAACCTGGCGGTGACCCTGGCGACACATCTTCGCCACGCCGTGGTCGGCCCGATAGGAGAATTTCACAGCGGCCTGTCGGACACACAACGCGGGCAGCAATGGCAGGCCGTCAAACAGGGACACCATGCCGTGGTGGTGGGCACCCGATCGGCGCTGTTCCTTCCGCTCCCCGCATTGGGATGCGTGTGGATGGATCATGAAGAAGACGGCGCCTATAAAGAAGAAGCCGGGCCGCACTACCATGCGCGGGAGGTCGCGCGAAAACGGGCCTCGCTGGACCATGCCGTCCTCGTGCTGCATTCCCCGCATCCCACGCTGGAAACCGTCGCGCACTTTGCGGCAGGCCGCGCCTGTTCCGCCGCGCTTCCCGCATCACGCCGGCACACCCCGCCGGCCATGCAGTTGGTCAACCTTCAGGAAACCGCGTTTGGCACGATCTTCTCCGACGCCTTTCGGTCTGGCCTGGAACAGGCCCTCGCGCATGGCGGCGCCATCGTCTATCACAACCGCAAAGGCTTCGCCTCATCCCTCACCTGTCGGGATTGCGGGACCGCGCCGCAATGTCCGCGCTGCCAGGTGTCGTGCCGTCTCCGGCAATCCCAATTACTGTGCCCCTATTGCGGCCGGCATGAGCCGCTGCCCACAACGTGCCCATCGTGTTCCGGCACGCGGCTGGAACCGTTTGGCTTCGGCACCGAACGCCTTGAAGAGGACCTGCGGCGGCTCTACCCCCGCACCGTCGTCGAACGCTATGACGGCAACACCATCCGGAGCGAATCCGCCGCGCGCCGCGTCAGAGAACAATTCGCCCGTGGGAAGATTCAGCTTCTCGTCGGAACACAAATGCTCTTTCATGCCGCCCCGTTCCCGTCCGTGCGCTATCTCGGTGTCCCCTATGCGGACGCGGGCCTGCACATTCCGGATTTTCGCTCGTCTGAACGGGTGTTTCATCATTTACAACAGGCCGTGGGTCTGCTCACGCCGGGCCTGCCGGGATGTGCCGTGATTCAAACACGCCTGCCCGCCCACCCCGTGATGCAAGCCGTCAGTCAACACCAGCCCGCGCTGTTCTACGATCAGGAACTGGTCTTTCGGGAACACATGGGGTATCCGCCCTTTGGTCACCTCATTCAATTGCACGTGGCCGGCAAAGAGGCCGCGGCCTCCGTGGAAGCCGCCAACACGTGGCGACGCCACCTCGTCACGGAGCTGGAAGGGATGATCGCGCGGGGCGAAACCGAACAGCCGCACCATGAGGCCATCCTCGGCCCCCTGGCCTCGCATGGACACGGGCCGCGAGGGCTGCATCGCCATCACCTGCTGATCAAATTCAAAGACGGTGTCGCCGGGAGAACGCTCGTTCAACGGACGCTGGAGCAGATGACGCACACACCCATCGCGCGACGCGTGCGATTGGGAGTCAACGTTGATCCTTCGGAAGTCTGACAGAAGATGACAGGATGATGACGCGCAACGCATGATGACGGAACCGTTTGCCCGTCACCGGTTCCCGCCTGCGGTCAGAGTTGCTTCCGGCGTTTGGCTTTGGCCTGATTCGGCGTCAGGGGATCCGTGGCGTGGCCGGGGTAGGTGCGACGATACAGTCCATAAGCAAAGGTGAGCCAGAAAATTCCCGACAAGACCCCGAACAGCACGGCGGTAAAGACCTTGCTCATGGCCTCCAGAGGCGGTTCCGGTCCCAACTGCCGGAGTTCCAGCACCAGAGGCACGGGCCACGCCAGGCTTTCAAGGCCCAACAGCAGAGTGGCCCACATCCACACGTAAGCCGCACCGGGACACGTTTTCACAAAGACCACCATCAGCCCGACAACCACCGTCGCCGTCACGGCAACGGAAAGCCCGCCCGACAGCAGCCACAACCCGCCGGCCACCGCCATGGCCCCAAGCATCGCATTGACCAGAAATTTCAGGGAGTAGGGCATGACATCCACCCTAGCATATGCGGGTATGGCACGCACGGCACGGGCGGGCCACGGCGAGCGATGACGACGGCAAGTCTTGTGTCGAAAAGATAACGGGGACGGAGATCAAGAGATGATTGGAAGAACGGCTTATGGAAAAACAGGGGACTCCATAAAAGAACACACTCGTGCTTCTATCCCGTCAAGAGGTGAGGGCATTCATTTTTTGCTTCCAGTTATTGGCCATGAGAATACGCAGCACCATGGCTTTGCCGTCATTGCGGGAAACGGTGATGTGACCAGTCACAACGGCTTTACTTGACTCCTGCTCCAGGGCGGCAAAGACCTTCTCCTTGTAAGCGGTATCCTCGTTTTTGAGGTGCATACCCTTTGTATCAAGAATCGCGTAAGTCCTGACCCCTTTCTGTTTTTTACGGAGGCAAACGAGAAAGTCCGGGTAAATCTTGTGCTTGCGCCAGCCTTGCAGAGGATAATCATTGACGCCACGGGCGGCGAATCGGTGCCAGTATTGTATGGCTTCATTGGCGTTCTCTTCCAGATACAAAGCAAAATCTTCCTCCAGGTCATTGAGTTCGCTGATGAAGACGCGATCATACAGGGAAAGCTGCAGTTGTGATCCGTCTGCTCGTGAAAAAGCCGGCCTGCCCTTGACAACCTGGAGATTCATCGTCTTCATGGCTTCCCAACGCAGATCCGGATCGTCAACGGCGTTGAGATTGAACACAAGATCACCACGCTTGAGTTTGGCGCGGAACAGATCCTCGCTTTCCCTGTCCATCCGCTCGGCAATGTCCTGTTTCATTTCATCAAGAATATCCTCGCGCTCCAGATAGATTTTCTCCTGCTGAATCCCGCGCCGCTCAAACGCCTTGAGGGCGTCCAGGGCGATTCCGGCGGCGACCCACGGATTGGGCACAGAGTCGGAAAGTCCGCGTGCAAAAAACGCCGAATCCACTCGCCGGTCGCCCACAGATTCCCCACGGCGGCCCATCGTATGATGACCGCCGAGAGATATTGTGGTCCGCGTGGCCCCCGCATCAAGCCGCTGCTGAAACATGCGGTCGTTTTTCCTTGAGAAAGAAAAGTCGTCCCAGGGCAGGCCAAAGAGAATATCGCGCTCATAATCCAGCAGACGCTTGCCGCCGCGTTTGCCTTTTCCATGGAAAATCCGCGGAAGCAATACGGTGATATCCTTGAACGCCAGGCGACGCGGGACGGAAATACGCTGGCTGCCTTTTCCCGTGTCGTCGTCGCGCCTGTTCACGCCATCCACATCCCCAAGCCCCTCACGCTCAAGGCCCTCTTGAACCTTTTCGACTGCTTCGTTCACATTCCTGTCGGCGCAGAACACATGGGCCTCGTCCAGATCATCCAGACCGGTCAGCATGGCCCCCGGCTGACGCAGGACGCGGCCCGTGAGTTGAGTCAACGCGCGCCGTGCCGTGGATTTGGCAAGCAACGCCAGCACGTAGGCAAAGGAGCAGTCCCAGCCCTCCTGGAGCGCGGCTTTGGTGATAATGGCGCGGACGGGGGACGTTTCGGCAAGCAGGTTTTCTTTTTTGATCTCGTTTTTTTCCGCCGATTTGACGCGCACTTCATCGGGTCGAAAGTTGAGTTTTTGCACAAGATGGTCGCGCACGTGTTCGGCGTGGATGCGGGTGGCGTCCTGCAATTGAGCTTTGCCGGTCTGCTCGGCCTGAATCAGCATGATGGGGCGGATATAGCGGTTGCCGCGCCGGCGGAACGTCCGCGCCTTCGCGTCCAGTTCCCGGAGTTTTTCGGTCGCGCGGCGAAGCGTGTCCTTCCAGTCGTCTTGTTCCCTGTTATACAGATTAATCGGGAGTTTGATCATTTCCTCGTTTTTGAGCGCCTGTCCTGGAACATTCACCAGCAGATTGCTGTCATGCTCCGGGGTTGCGGAAAGCTCAAGGATAAAACGCGGATTGAGGCTGTAGACAAAATCGCGGCGAATATCGGTGGCGACGTTCTGGCTTTCGTCTATCACGACAATGGGGCGCAACACGCGAACGGCATTGGCAAGGCTGTGTCTGACATACCCCTTTGTCGCAGGAGAACTTCCGGGCACGTCCAGATCAAGATTGGGAAACTCCTCAAGCAGCGCGTCATGCTGAACGTGGCGGTCCGGATAAGGAAGAATGTCGCGGTGATGGCCGGACTCCTGATGAAATTTCAAAGTGCCTTGCTTGCCTTCCTGGCGCGCGCCCGCCTGAAGCGTCAGGAGCATGACGGTAAGATTGCCGTCCACGTCAAGGCGGGAGAAACGGTCGTTGCGCTCAATGACACGCGGGCTGTTGTTGGCGGCAGCACGCTTGAGGAGAAAGCGGCAGGGATGTTCGGGATCGCGGAAATTTTTCAGCGTCTGGCTGTAGATCGCCTCGGACGGGACGATCCACAAAACCAGTCCGTTGTTGCGGCGGAAGAACTCACCATTAATCCGCTCCACCGCATGAACACCCAACAGCGTCTTGCCGCCGCCGGTCGGGATCTTCAGGCAGACATTCGGAACCGGTCTGCCGCACCCGTCCACGCGGTTTTGCCATTCAACGGAAGACCGTCCTTTCCAGAAAGTCTTCCACCCCTGTTCCGGCCAGTCCTCATCAAGCGGTTCTTCACCCACATCTGCCAGTGCCTTATTCCGTCGCGCCTCTTTTTCTTGTGCGTCCTTGAGGAAGGTAAGATAAGAAGAAAGCGTCTCAAGGGCTTTCTCCTGGTAGTTTTTGAGTGGAAGCATGTCAGGAAACTTCCTCAGGGTTGTTTTGATTCTGAGGCAGATTCTTGATTTCAATGGGAATCGTTCGTTCACCCCAGGAGAGCCTTACAAGATATTCCCTTATTATCCGCAACTCATTGTCAATAGTGCCAAAAGCCTCGGGGGTATAACCTCCTTCAAGGACATCCAGTGGTTCCAAGGCGATTCCCAAGACGGTGGCCATCTCCCTGAGTAATTTTGTTAAGAGTTTATCGCGGTCCTTGACGACTCTATTCCAATATAAATTATCCTTGTCCGTTGTTTCTTCAACAGATGAGGATTCCAGCACTGTTTCTTCTGGTAATCGTTGGTGAGCAGAGGAGAAATGACGATGCAAAGCAAGCCATTGGTCAATCACAGTATTATCTTTCGCAAATTCTACTTCTATCAGATTAAGTGCCCCAACATGGTCAGGAGACAGACGTAACCGCCTAGTCCGCATCAAGATTCGAAAGATTTCTTTCTTTCTCTCTCTTTGTTCGCGTCGTCTGTCAAGATGGCCATTGATCCAGACGGCCAAACCTGGGCCTACAAACAAGGCTAGAATGGTAAGTGCGTCTATCATGTTTTTGTATCTCCCATACGTTGGTGAATGGTCCAAGGGAGTTGGCAGAAGACGATGCCCTTTTCGACAAGCTCCTTGCGACCTACAAAAACCGAAGGCGCATAGACCAGAATCTTTTTGCCTGCTGTATGCCTTTTTGCAATTTTATCGGCAAGATCGCCGGTCAGGGCGGAGTCGTTGCTTTTCAGAAACGCCGGATCAGGTTTATAGACCAGATAGACACGGAAACGCGTACTCTCGCCGATAAACCAGTCTTCGCGCGGCTTGAATGAGTGAAGCGTCTCGCCCGTGGCTGTCCAGAAAATATGCGCGGCCAGCGTTTCGTAATCCGGCAGGGACTCGCCGGTGAGCATTTTATCTTCGCTCAACTCTTCGCCTAATGTGCAATAGGTGAAGGAGCCGCCAAGGCCTTTTCGCAGGGTCTCATCTTTGGCACCCTTCACGCCCTTGATGACACGTCGCACACGCTCGGCGGTGATTTTGTTTGCGTAGTCCTCGCACTCCACCAGGATAATTTTGCGGTTGCCGTCATCTTCTTTGTTGAGTTCCAAAACCGCTTGAGCAGTTGCACCTGAACCGGCAAAAGAATCCAGAATAATGGCATTCTTGTTTGCGATTTGCCCAACAAGCATTTTCACTAAAGAAACCGGCTTAGGAAAATCGAAAATATTTCCTTCCAGAATTTGGCGGACTTCTCTTGTGCCGTTTAATGTATAACCTGCCGATGCGGCCAAAACTGAAGAAAGGCCAGTATGGCTACTTGTCAATTCGGAAAGAAATTTCTTTTCTCTCGGCCGGCCTTCTTTTTTCTTCGGAAAAACAATTCTGCCATCCCGCACTTTCTCCATAAGAACATCTTTTGAATAGCGCCATCCGGTATCGGCTGGGCAAGGGTATTTATTCCCCGTCTTAGGATCAATTAAAACATAATGCAGATTGGGACGCTGCTTTTGGTTGGCTAAGCCGAGAATGCTGTTGCTCATCCAAACGCCACGCGGGTCATTGTCAGGGTTTTTATATTTTTCTGTGTCGGATTCTTTGCCCATAAGGCTGACCTGACCGTCCTTGCGATAAGCAACAATATATTCGTGGTCGCTGGATATGCCGCTTTTCGGTCGGCTATCAACAATTTGTCGGCTTTTCCAGATAAATGAAGCCATGAAATTCACTTCGCCAAAAGTCTCGTCCATAACCATCCGTAAGCTGTGGACTTCGTTGTCATCAATAGAAATAAAAATCACGCCGTCATCGGCGAGTAACTCCTTCAACAATTGCAGTCTCGGCCACATCATGCACAGCCATTTGTCGTGGCGGCATTGATCGTCCCCGTCCACCGCCTTGCCCAACCATTTGGTGATCATCGGGCTGTTCACATTGTCGTTATAGACCCAGCCTTCATTGCCGGTGTTGTAGGGTGGATCAATATAGATGCAGTTCACTTTCCCCTCATAGCGGGGCAGCAGCGCCTTCAGCGCCTTGAGATTGTCGCCCTGAATAATCAGATTGCCGCCCAGATCGGGCTTGCCGCCTTTCGGCAGGAAGGATTTCGCCGCATCCGCCGCCAGCACCTGAAACGGCACCGTCAGATGATGCGCATACACATCGCCCTTGCCCAGAAAATCCAGATCCGGCATCTTCTTTAACTTTCTCTCCCGTGCTTCTGCACCGCCAATATTTGCCTTGCGCGAAATCTCTGGTAACTATTCAGTCAGCGTCTCTGGCCTTCATCCTTACGGTCGTCTAGCGCACTACCTTCCTGGTTGCCATTGTCTCCACATCGGCACAGCTCACATTCCGTCTCATGTTACTTTTTCCTTTCCCAATTTTTCCACTATAGCCCGCTCCGCTCCATCTCTACAACACCCTTCCTGTCATCTGGTTCAGGACAAAAAAATATTTGTTGCTGCGTCGGAAATGGTCCAACGATCTCCAAATGCTGATTGATAATTAACACTAAACGTCGTGCCGGCAACCTTCCCGCCAAATCATATCCCGAGTATGAGGCATTGTTTGACTCGGTCAGTACTGCCAGTCATACTTCCTTCTCCAATACAAAACACAAGGAGGGAAACCAATGGCCATTAGACGATTGCTTGTACTTCTCGGTCTCACGCTAACCGTTGCTGGATGCATGGCGTTTGAGCTTGAGGTCAGCTCCAACGCTGACACCACCACAAACTCCCAAAAATCAGTCAAGAAATACGAGACGGTGCATGGTTCGATGTATGGATTTCTGTGGCACAACTACAATGAACAAAAATGTAACGATGGTGCGCTCGCTCAAGTTGAGTTTCATTACAACTGGTTTCAATTGTTGACGTCGGCTGTAACTCTCGGTGTCTACGTACCACAAACAGTTGAGTGGTGGTGTGACGATCCATCGCTCAAGAACGATGCAAAAGAACCGGGCCTCAATCCAAACGATGAATGAAAATCTGCATCGGCCAACGCAGGAGGAATACCATGACACAGAAACGGAATCTTGTGATCGGTTGTGATGGCACTTGGAACGAACCGCAGCAGAACGACGGCAAAACCGTCGGCACAAATGTGGTGAAGTTCATGCAGGCGATGAAGAGCCTCAAGGGTCAACAACGCAAGCAGTATGAAAAAGGCGTCGGCACCCGTGCTTGGGAGACCCTTCGGGGAGGTATATACGGTTACGGTCTCGACAAGCGCGTACTCGGCGGGTACCGATTCCTTTGCAACCGGTTTCGAGACCACGAATGGGAACGCGACGCCAACCGTGTATTCATTCTCGGATTCAGCCGTGGCGCATACACAGCCCGGCGACTTGCGGGTTTGATTGCGCACAGTGGTATCCCGACCAATCCCAATGACGTCAAACTGGGTTGGGAAATGTATCAAGGGAAGGATGCAGACTCCGCGCGTAAATTCAAACAAAAGAACCGTTTTTTCAACATCAAGATCGAGATGGTTGGGGTATGGGACACGGTAAAGGCAACCAACGACCCGGACTACCACGACCACAAGTTACCCGAAAACGTGATCGCCGGTTACCACGCGATGGCAATCGACGAAAAACGAACATTATTCCCTGTCCTTCGTTGGACACGTGACACACGCGTCTTGCAGGTCTGGTTTGCAGGGAGCCATTCAGATATCGGGGGCGGCTATAAGAAACAAGGGCTGTCCGATATAGCCCTCAAGTGGATGATTTTCAGGGCGCTTGGCCACGGCCTGGAGTTTAAAAAAAAATATGTCGACGACAATGTGAACCCGCTGGCAGGTGGGAAGTTTCACGATTCTTTTAAGGGAATCTGGCGCTATTTGGGTGAGAAAACGCGCCAAATTAAAAAAGCAGACTTCATTCACCATTCGGTTGAGGAACGTCTTGGTTTGAAACGGTTAAACTATCAGCCTGCTAATTTGCCTGAACAACCGAGGTATTGGAGCCCCAAAAAACATGAACCGGAAACGAGTCGCCGGGGCGTTCTTATCAAAGCAGGTAAGAATTTAAAGGGCCGCACGCACTAGACTCCTAACAAAGGAGCCTGCACGGCACATAGACATCCAAGGCATGGCTTGGCCAAAAATTGTTCGGGGGGAGAGCACCATCCCTTACGGGAGATCGCTGGAAGATGGCTCTTCGTCCGTTTCGGAACGAGAAAACGGGTGAATGGAAGACAGTTCTTTGGGATGGATCAGTGTGAGGCAACCCGACGCCACCGGGTCTTTATGAAACAGCGCATAGACGGAGAACACGTCGGGAGGCTCTTCGCCCGTCGTGGACGGAAACAGGACCGGCACTTCAAGCCACGGTATGGGCGCATCCAGACTGGCAAGACGCAGCCGCACGGCCAGCAGCAAATCGCGGATACGGAGATCCCGTTCATCCGGGTCCGGATCCGCCGACTGCATGATGCTCTGCTCCCACAACCCTTTGGTCAGCGCCACCGCCAACTCAAACCCGACCTGTTCGGCCTTGGGCGTCACATCAACCAGCACCCCGGCATCAATGGCCTCCTGGCGGGACATCATGTGACGGATTGACGCACGCGCGTCCCCGCCTTCACCGTTGACATCGGCAGCCACCGCCTGACTCATGGCTTCGGCAAACCCGGCTTCAGGGCCTTCCACCGCCCCGGCCAATTCCCGGTCCGCGCCAATGGCGTCAACGGCATCCACCGCATGGCCTTTGGCTTTGAGAATGCCCTGGTAGACGGCCAGCGCCGACTTCGACCACGCGGCATTGAAAGCCCGGCCATGGAAGGCCGCTTCTGCGGCCCGCTTCTCATCATGGGTTAATGGACGAGATGTGTTCATATAAGAATAAATAAGGTTCCATGGCAGACAAGTCAAGGGGCGGAACCAGACTCACTTGACAAACACAATACCGCGTGACTCAAGGCCCCGGGGACCGCCCGGACATTTCAAGCGCGTCCCCGACCGTGTGCTGGATGAGCTGCGTGACGCTGGTGTCCGTGATCGCCATCCATGGCCCGGGATACAGCCCCACCCAGACAATGATCACGACCAACGGAATGACCGTCGCCATTTCCCGCGGTCCCAAATCCCGCAGCAGCGACGCGGCATGTGTCTTCGGCTGGCCCAGGGCCACGCGCTGCAGCATCCAGAGCATATACGCGGCGGCCAGGACAATACCGCCCATGGCCAGGAGCACGGCCGCAAAACTGTTGGAGGACGCCCCCACGAGCACCAGGAATTCACCGATAAAATTACAGGTCCCCGGCAACCCGAACGACGCCACGGCGAAGAGACACAACAGCGCGGCAAACCGGGGCATGGTGCTGTGCAGGCCGCCATACGCGTCAAGGGATCGACTGTGTGTGCGGTCATAGAGCTGCCCGATTGCAAAAAACAGCGCGCCCGTGGTGACGCCATGATTAAACATCTGGAGAATCGCGCCCTGAATGCCCTGGCTGTTGAAGACAAAAATGCCCAGCGTCACAAACCCCATATGGGAAATGGACGAATAGGCCACCAGTTTTTTGAGATCGGTCTGCGCCAACGCCATATAGCCCCCGTACACGATGGCGGCCACGGACCACCAAATCATGAACGGGGCAAACGCGGCGGAGGTTTCGGGAAACATCGGCAGGCAAAATCGCAACAAGCCATAGCCGCCCATTTTCAACAGGATGCCGGCCAGCAACACACTGCCGGCGGTCGGCGCTTCGGAATGGGCGTCGGGAAGCCAAGTGTGAAACGGCAGCATCGGTAATTTAATGGCAAACGCCAGCAGGAAGGCCGGGAAAATCCAGGACTGCGCTTCCGATGAATACGTGTGACCGGCGAGCGTCAGCATGTCGAACGTGCGTCCGCCCTCCAGGTACACCCCCAAAATCGCCACCAGGAGCACCAGGCTCCCTGCCAGGCTGTACAGCACAAATTTCAGGCCGGCGGCCAGGCGCTGCGGCCCGCCCCAGAGAATGATCATGAAATACATGGGAATCATGGTCAGTTCCCACAGCATGAAGAAGAGAAAGAGGTCCAGGGCGCTGAAGACCCCCAGCATCGCCCCTTCCACAAACAGGATCAGCATCATAAACACTCTGACCCGCGTGGTGACGGATTGCCAGGAACAGAGCACGCACAGGGGACAAAGCAGCGTCGTCAGGCACACCAGCAGAATACTGATACCGTCCACACCCACGGCATACTCAATGTTGAAGGTGGGCATCCATGGCACGCGCTCCACGAACTGCATGGCCCGGTCGCCGGAGTCAAACCGGAACCAGAGCACGAGCGCGAGACCCGCGTCCAACAGGGTCGCCGCCAACGCCGTGCGCCGCATCCACGTCTGGTCCCGAACGAACATCAGCACGGCGATGCCCAAAAAAGGAATGGCAATCATCCAGCTCAACAGATGGTCGGCGAAGATGGCGCTCATCGCATACTCTGCGGGACGGGTTGATGGTTGATCATGGCAAGCTCATGGTTCGTCAGCAACATTCAGGGCACAGACCAGTAGAACAGCCCAATCGCGATAATCAGCCAAAAGACCATGACGAGTATATGGTCATGGAGCATCCGTGGCCTGGTGTCCCGCGTTGCCGGATCTTCGGCATCGGCCCTGGGCGGAACGTGGTCGCCATGGGCGCCAAGTTTGTGCATCTCAACGTGTTGCCAGAACCAGCGGGCCACACTCATCGTTTGCCCCACGCCGATCACCATTCGATCAATGCCCCTGACGTCCACCACTTGCCACAACCAGCGGCTCATGGCGACGGCCACCACGGCCACCCCCCTGACCGCACGGTCAACGACTCCAAGATCAATCGTCTTCCAGAGCCAGTTGGCACATCGCAATGTGGGCCGCACCGCGCAGACCTCGTAGAGTTCGTCCACGTACCCCTTGTTCAGACACAGCACGTACAACCGCTTGCCCCACGCCGACTGCCCCGGCATGAACCGTCCGGGATTGACGTGCCGCGCGTACGCCGCTCCCCACCCGCACACGGCCACACCCAGCGACACCATCATCCACCACGACAACGCATCCGTGGCGGCGGAGGCCGTCCCCCCCGTGCCGGATGGCTCCAGCGCCGGCGCCAGAAAATTCGCAAACCACGTCCAGACCATCATCAACGCGCCACTCGCCACCACGACGCCCGACACAACCACCAGCAGATGGGACGGCGAAAACAGCTGCGGACGCAGGGGCGCGGAGTCGGCGCGTCCGGAACCATCCGCGACCGAACCATGGTGAAAGCACGCGGTCACGCCGCGAAAGATATACATGGCGGTCACAAAGACCGTAATCAGGCCCATCGTCCGAAAGACAATGTGCGCCGACGCACCATGCTGCACGGCCCACAACTGTTCATACGGTCCGGAAAAAATCACAACCGGCGGGATGCAGGCCAGCGTCAGGGATCCCATGAGCAACGCGCCCCGTGAGCGCGCTCCGGACCAGGCCGTGGGGCCGGCACGGGCCGCCGCAGTCTCGTGGGGCCGGACGGCTTGCAGGGCGTTCCCCGTCGACAGGAACAAAAACCCTTGCAGGCAGCCATGGGCCAGCATATGAAATATCGCCGCGACAAACGCTCCCACGCCACAGGCCAGGATCATGAATCCAAACTGGCTGATGGTGGAATAGGCCAGGATTTTCTTAATGTCGGTCTGCGTGAGGGCCACCACGGCGGCACACAACGCCGTCGCGCCGCCAAGGATCGCCGTCACCGTCATGGCCGTGGATGAGAGCGACACCAGCGGGCTCAAGCGAACCAGCAGAAACGGACCGGCATTCACCATGGTGGCGGCATACATCAGCGCGGACACCGGCGTCGGGGCTTCCATCGCAGACGGCAACCACACGTGGAAAGGCATCTGTGCCGACTTGCCCGCGACGCCCATCAACACAAAGAGCGTGATCAGCGTCACGGTCTGCACGGGCCAATCCATGCCCGCCCACCCCAGGAGATTCACGGTCTGCCCGCTCATGTCCCCGGCCCGCGCCAGAATCTGTTGGATATCCAGCGTGCCAAACGTCGCAAACGTGAGAATAATCGCAAACCCCAGACCGACATCCGCCACGGCATTCACCAGGAAGGCTTTCATCGCCGCGCGACATGCGGATGGTCGCTCCGCCCAGTGCGCGATCAGGAGATACGAGCAGAGCCCCATGATTTCCCAGGCGATATACAGCAGCAACAGGTTGCTGCCCATGATCAGCATGATCATCGCAAACGTGAACAACGCGGTCACGGCGAAGAACCGGCTGTACCGCGGGTCGCCCGTCATGTACCGGGCCGCATACACGTACACGACGCCGCTCATCCCCGTGACCAGCGGCAGGAGCAGCACGGTGAGTTGATCCAGATATAAACCGAGGTCAATGACCAGGCTGCCGGATTGCATGAACCGATAGAGCGACACGGAGAACGGGCCGTTGTTGACCACCTCAATCACGGCGCCGATGGAACACGCAAAGGACAGCCCGACGGCGAGAATCGCCACCTTGTGGCTGGCGGCCCCGATGCTCCTGCCACCCCATGCGAGAATAACAAAAGCCGCCAGCGGGAGGAGCGGGATCAGGAGGAAAATGGACATCGGCTCTCCAGGGAAGAACGACGGCGCCTTACAGCCCGATCGGCGCCGCGACCGTGCGCAAAAATCCGATAATGGGATCGCTCCCTACGCCCAACAGGATGGTGGCGGCGGACATCGTGCCCACGCTGATCTTGAACGAGAACGGCACGTCGAGCGGAGGCGCAACGGACGACGACGGATGCCCGCCCCGCTCGCGAAATATCCGTTCAAAGATCCTGAAAAAATAGGCCATCGTCAGGAGTGTGGCAATGACCACGGCGCCGACCGCGACATAATTCCGGGCCTCCAGCGCGCCAAGAATGATATACCATTTCCCAAAAAATCCGCCCGTCGGGGGAAAGCCGACCATGGCCATGGCCATCACAACAAATGCGCCCGTCAGCCAGGGCGCCTGCCCGCGCAACCGGCCCAGGTCCTCCAGTCTGCGCACGCCATACCGCACGATCACCACGCCGGCCAGGAAAAACAACGCGGCCTGCAACACCATGTCATTGATTAAATAAAACACGCCGCCGGCAAACCCCGTCGGATTGCCCAGGCTGACGCCGATGAGGATCAGCCCGATATGAGAAACGCCTCCATAGGCGAACATGCGCTTGATGTCAGATTGCGCCAGTGCGAGCAACGCCCCGGCGACCGCCGCGATGGCGCCCAGCTCTTCCAGCAGAATCAGGACCGGCACATGTTCAATTTCCGCCATCGGGCCCACCACCCAAAACATAATGCGGATCCACGCGATCAGGGCCACTTTAGTCATCAAAGACGCGAGGAACGGCGACACGGATTCCGGTGCGTGGGTGTAGGCATCGGGCAGCCAACTGTGCAGCGGCATGAGGGCCATTTTAATGCCGAGGCCGAGGAACATAAAAATCAACCCGCCGACGATGGCTTTGGACGTAATTAACGGGGGCACGCGTTCCGCCAGATCCATCATGTTCAGCGTGCCTGTGACCGCGTAAAAGTACGCCACCCCCAGTAAATACAGGGCGGAGCCGAGTGTGCCCAGCATGAGATAGCGAAAGGCGGAGACAAGCGCTTTGCCGCCGGCGACGCCGACCAGGGCATACCCGGACAGCGCGGCGACTTCCAGAAACACGAACACATTAAATAAATCCGCGGCAAAAACAATGCCCGTGAGTGCGGCAATCAACAACAGGATCAACGTGTAGTACGGGACCACCCGCCCGCCGATCGACGGAGGCGTGGCAGGCCCCGCATGGATCAGGGCGATCAACGCCAGGAAGCTGATGGTCACCATGACAAGACTCGCCAGCCCGTCATCAACCCATTCAATGCCGATCGGCGCCGCCCAGCCGCCAAAGCTGTACCGAATCGCTCCATGCTTCAGGACCACCACGACATTGGCCAGGGCCAGCCCGTTCATGCCGGAGACCGCCGCCAGCGCCATGGGCCGACACCACGCACGACGGGCCAGTCCGATCATGGGCAACGAGATGGCCGTCAGAAAGGGCAACAGGAACAAAAGCACCGGCAGGTGACCGCTCATTCCAACCTCTTCAGAATTTCCTCTTCATCCAGGCTGCCGTATTCCCGATAAATCGCCGCGACAAGCGCCAACGAGACGCCCAGGGTCGCGACTTGCACCACGATCGCCGTCAACGTCAACACGTGCGGCAGGGGATTGGCATAGGCGGCCGCCTGCACCGCGTCCGTTTCAGACAGGAGGATGGGAACCGTGGCGCCCGTTTTCGCGCTTATCGCGATGAGGAAAAACAGCACGCTGGTTTGCAGGATGTACAGACCGATGAGCTGTTTGACGAGATTGCGGCTCGTCACCATGATGAAAAAACTCCAGAGAAACAGCACGACGAACGCGATAAAATTCGGTCTGACCAGCCATGCCTCAAGGAGTTCCAGCATGGGCGTCCTCATCTTCGTTCTCAACCGACAGGCTAAACACAATGGAGACGGCCGTCACAGCCACGTCCACCGCCACCCCGATTTGTGCGAGCAGAATGCCCAGGTAACGACGCGCGGAATCGTCAAGGCCGGGGACCTCGAGATCGGCGTAATTCAGAAATTCTCCTCCCCCGATCAAACAGAGGCCGCCGACCCCCGCGAAAATCAACAAACCGAGTCCGTCGCCATGCCGCACCGTTCTCGCCAGGCGGCTGAACGACGCGTCATGACCAAAAATGAGAATGGAGACAATCATGCTCGTCCCAAAAATGACCCCGCCGACAAAGCCGCCGCCCGGGCCATACTGCCCAAAAAACAACACGTACAATCCGAACAGTTGCGTCAGGGGAATCAGGATTCGTCCCAGTGTGAGCACGAGGATGCTGTCGTACATGTGAATCACGTCCGGCGTCTCCGAAGCAACAGGGCACAGGCCATCCCGGACGTAAAGATCACGACCGTTTCAATGAGAGTGTCAAACGCGCGATAATCCATCAGCACCGACGTCACGACGTTGGGCGTCCGCGTGTCCCGCAGACTGTTTTCCAGATAGACGGGAGACACATGACGACTCGCCGACGAAGCCGGATCGCCAAATTCGGGAAGATCGCTGGCCGCATACAACAGGAGAAAGCCCAGCAGGGGCAGGCCAATCAACGCCGGCCAGGAAAAGGCCTCACGGTCAATGTGCGTATCCCCGGGCGCCGTGCCGAACAGCGTCAACAGGAAAAACACCGTTGCCAAACCGGCGCCGACGACCGCTTCAACAAAGGCCACATCCACGGCGCCGAGCCACGCCCACACCAACGCCAAAAAGAAACCGTAGGACCCCAGCAGAAACACCGCCGACACCAGATCTTTCACCAGCGTGGAGCCGACCGCCGTGATGACCAGCAGAATCAGCAACGGGATTTCAAAAGAAAACGTCATGGGGACTCCCGGACCCAGGGTTTGAGCCCCGCGCGAAGCGCCGCTCGAACCGTGGCATGCGCAATAACGGGGTTGAGCAGATAAATGAGCGCGAGCACCGCCAGAATTTTCAGCAGGTTCACGCCAACGCCCTGGTACAGCGCCAACCCCGACAGGACCAGCAACGCCCCCAGGGAATCCGTCAGTGAGAGGGCATGCGAGCGGGTGAACACATCGGGCAGGCGCACCATGCCAATCGCCGCGACGACCAGAAAAAACACGCCGGCCAGAATGAGCGCCATGGCAATCAGGGACATTTACGCACGACCTCGCTGTTCCAGAAATTTGGCAATGGCCAGGGCGCCGACCACGTTCAACAGGGCATAGCCCGTGGCGATATCCACAAACATGTCAACCCGTTCATACACGGTGCCGATCACGACCAGCAGAATAATGGCCTTGGTCAAGATCCCATTCAGCCCCAACACGCGGTCAAAGAGCGTGGGGCCGCGGAGCACGCGATACAGATACACCAGAATCAGGATGACGAGGATAATCAGCACGAAGAGAAAAAACGTTTTCATGCCGCACCCGTGTTCTTTCGGAACATCCGGGCAATGGCGCGTTCAAGACGCCGGGTCGTCAGATCATGGCCGGCCTCGTCATCAATGGCATGCACGACGAGTTCCTGCTCCCGCACTTCCGCCGTGATCGTCCCGGGGGTCAGCGTGATGGAATTCCCCAGAGTGGCAATCTCCATCTGATGCCGCAGGTCGGTTCGATAGTGAATCAGCCTGGGCGCAATCGGAAGCGAGGGACGAAGAATGATCGCCGTCAGGTGCAGTCCGCTCTGCACGATGCGACCAAACAGCCAGGGAAAATACCACAGCATGCCGACGACGGGAACGTGCCGCGCAGACGAACCGGCATGGCCGGAATTCAGCCACGCCACGACGCACGACGCCACAAACCCCAGACCCACATGGAACGGATGATACGTTCCGGACAAAATGAGCCAAATGACAAACAGCGCAATGATCTTCAGGAACATGCCTTGAGACAATCTCCACATCCTGCCGGTCTCCGAAACGCGCTTCCGAACACTCGCGCTGGCGGCCTCGCATCCACCGACCGTCGTTCACAAAAAAAGCCAACCGCCCGCTTGGAATCCATCATTCAACACGCGTTCGGTTGACTTGTCCTGTCTCCGGCCTTTCAGTCATGAGCCGGATTCCCCTGTCATCGTGTCTCCACCAGGTGCCGATGGCGGCCCGTGGGCGTGGCGCCGGGCACACCGAACACGCGGCTCCAGCGCAGCCGGGGTGTGTCATGTTGTATAGCAGGTCTCCCGCCCTTCCTCAACACGCCGGGCCACGGTGGGGCGCGCACGCCGTGTGCCGTTCAACAATCTCCGCGCGCCGGAACCCGTGCGTTTACGGTTTCCCCACAGAGAAAAACAGCACGGCGTTTCCTCTTCGCAAGAGCAGCAGCACCGAATCATCCTCGGCAAGCTGACCGGTGACCCGATCAAAATCCTCCACGTCCTCAAGTTTGATTCGGTTGATTTCCAGGATATGATCGTCTGCGCGGAGCCCGGCTTTGGCGGCGCGACTGTCCGGATCAACCCTGGCCACGCGCACCCCGGTCGCGCGCGCGGATCGCCCCGGACGAACCGGTTCAACGGTCACCCCGGACAGGGCATGACGTTCCCCACCCGTGACTCCCGTGTCCAGCCCGGCCCGTTCCCCGGACATCTGTTGAATGACGACAGGCAGACTATGCTCGCGACCTTCACGAACAATCCCGATGGCGATCTCGGTTCCCGGCGGCGTATCGGCGACCGCCGCGCGCAATCGGGTCGAATTTTCAACCGGTCGTCCGCCGTAGCGGCGAATAATATCGCCGCGTCGCAACCGCCCATGGGCGGGGCTCGCCTCAATCACGTCGGTGACCAGGGACCCTTTGGTATCCGGCACGTCAAATTGCCCGGCAAGTTCAGGGGTCAAATTCTGAATGGACACCCCGAGCCATCCTCGCACCATTTTGCCGTGCGTTTTCAAATGTCGCGTCACGGTCTTGACCATATCGCTGGGAATCGCAAATCCAATGCCCATGTACCCGCCGCTCCGGCTGAAGATCGCCGTATTGATTCCGATTAACTCCCCCCGCAAATTCACCAGCGCCCCTCCAGAATTCCCCGGATTGATGGCCGCATCGGTCTGAATAAAATCCTCGTAATCAACAATGCCGACGTTGGCCCGCCCCACGGCGCTGATAATGCCCATGGTCACGGTCTGGTTCAGCCCAAAGGGGTTCCCCACCGCCACAACCATTTCACCCACCTGCAACGTGCCCGAATCGCCCCAGGAGAGAAACGGCAAATCGGAAGCCTCAATTTTCACCACGGCCAGATCGGTGGCGGGATCCGTTCCGATCAGCTCCGCCTCAAAACTTCTCTCATCGCCCAACGCCACCTGAATGGTATCGCCGGCTTTCACGACGTGATAGTTGGTCACAATGTAGCCGTCGGTGCTGATAATGACGCCTGACCCCATGCCCTGCTGGCGAGGCTTGGGAGGCTGACGGCGCTCCTCCCGAAAGCGTTCGCCAAAAAATCTTCGGAAGAAGGGATCGTCAAAGAACGGCGAATTGAAAAACGGGGAATGCTCGGCTCCCGTTTTCGTGACTGAAATATTGACGACCGTCGGCCGCACCGTGTCCGCAATCGCAATGAGATGCCGATTGAGGGCGAACAGATCCGCGCCATCGGACTGCGCGCGTGCCTGCCGGACGAAAGACGTTGGCGCGACCTCCGCTTCTGACGCCTGGGTGACCGTGGAAGACTGGAAGAACGTCGACGACAGGCCCCACGCCACCCCCACGCACAGCAGACTTGCGCTCACAAGTACCGACAATTTACTGCTGGCATTCTTCATAGGATGGACCGAAAAGGATTCGTTGGTTGTCGCATGGCTTACGCCATCGTCTCCCACGTGGCATGGTGCGTATAGCGATGAAACCGCACGGTGCCGGGCTCCAGGGCGACGAGATTCACCCATTGGTTGTGAAAGAGGCGTTGGAGCAGGTCGTGTTGTTGAATGATCGCCGATATCCGATTCATCGGAGCTTCAATCACCGTCAGCAGCCGCATGGGTTCGTGATAATGCCGGTCCCCATTGTTGACGGTTTGCAGAGGCAGCCCGGTTTGGAGATCACTGTGGCTTCCCAGCATCACGCCGATTCCCGACACCACGTTGTGGATGACCTTGCTGCCACTCCCATACACCCACGGGTCCACGCCAGAAAAATAATGTTCCATATTGATCCACTCCCCGACAATCAGCGGCGCCGTCATGATTTTTCCCAGGATCGCTCCCTCCGCATCCGGGCCGGGATCATAGGAATGTAAAAACGCGCGGCCGTCCAAATCAAGGTGCCTGGTCAGCCTGCGCCTGCCGATGATAAACGCCGCGTTGCCGGACAGCCCCCATTCCGGACGAGGATTCGCCCAATCAATGCTATAGCGCTTCACCCGCGCCGCCGCCTGCCCGGGCGACATCCCGACCGGCGCACCGGGTAGACGACGGCAGCGTTCCCGCGCCTGCACGGCGCCGGCCTGCCGGACATCGCGCGTCAGGGTCTGAAACGCTTCGGCACAACCGGCCGGCAGGGTTTCCAGATCATAAAACGTGACCTGATCCGTCGTGGTATTGTGCTTGCCCGCGAGAAACCATGTGTCATCCGGGATGTCCAAGCCCCGCACGCGCAGTCGGTCCCGAATGACGGGGTTATTCCCCATGGCCGCAAACACGCGGGCATTGGGATCCCCATGATTTCCGCCACAGGCTCCGCAATCCAGCGCGCCAAAATAGGGGTTGTTGTCCGACAGACTTCCGTGGCCGCAGAGGACGATCAACCGACCAAACGTTGCGGTAAGCCCCATCGTCCGAAGACCGTTTTCAATAAACGTCGCCTGTTCGTCCAATGAAAAACCCGAAGCCATGCCGGACAAAGATTCCAGTGCGGGGACGGGCGCCTCTCCATCCCCGCGCTCGCTCGCGTGACGGGGAAGCGAAGACGGTGACGAGGACGGGTCAACGGCAATCTGCGTGGCGACCGGAAACGTGAACCAGCGTTGGAGTGTCGTGTGCAGGGCGTGGTACGGCTTGAGAAGCAGCGTTTTGCCGATGAGGCCGAGGCTGAAGAACATACCGAGCAGATCCATCAGGATCAGCGAGCCGACGGGATGCGCCTTCACAGCATGAAACAGGTCACGCCCCAGTTGGCGCCAGCGAGTGCCGGAGGCATAGCGTTGCAGGGCCCGGTGTTGTTGACCTCTCGGGGTTTCCGTCACCGCATGCCCGGGCGCGAACAGCACCGGACAGAGCGCCAGACGTTCCCCGCGATCAAAGCCTTGATGACTGATGGGGATTCCGAAAAAGCCCGCGAACCCAAAGGTTTCATACGGCCCCTGGGCCTCGACATGGCGACGGAAGGATTCGGAGCGCACATCAATGCAGAACACCAGTTGCGCCAGGGGACGCGAGTCGGACGCGACCTTGGTGTCGTGAGGCGCCGCCAATCGCCGCAGCAACTGTTCCCGATAGGCATCTTCATACGCTTCAAGCCAAACCGGACCGTGTTGGTCCGAAGGAAAGACATCCAGCCACCCCAGCAAGTGGTGCGCGTCGGACCACGCAAGGTCATGCACGTCGGAGGGCGACCATTCCAGGCATTGGGCAAGATGGAACAACCGCCAGGCATCGCGGCTGACCGCGTCGGCGTCTGAATCCCGCGCAGGCGGGGAGACTCCCAGTCGGGTTGTATAGTCGTCCCGGCGGTTCCGCCAGTATTCGGTCACGGCGGGAACCGTTCCATTGATTCCCCACTCCCTCCGACACACCACGTGCGCGGCCTCCACTTCATAGAACAGGCGTACGGCCAAATACTGGACGGGATCAATCGGATGGATGCGCTGCGCATGATAGGTGGCATTGTCTCCCCGCCACCGTATGAACCCGGCCCACCCGGGCAATTGGGCCAGGTGACGGGAGAGGTAATCTCTCCGGCGTGCTTCCGAAATCCCGAGACGGTGAAGACTCAACACCACAGCGTCTTCGGGGCTTTCGGGAAGATCGCGGACTTTGCGCGCAAAATTACGAATCCCGAGCAATGACCCCGAATGGTCCCACCGGGCCAGCTCCCGCCAGGCTCGATAGAATCCCTCCCGCCGGCCAGGCATGGCCCATCCGGCCAGGCCCTCATCAAGAAACGCCGTGGTCCATTTGATCATGTGGTCATTGACCTGATCAATGATGGATGCTCCCGCCAGCACGTCCACCCAGTCACCGACGGTTCGCTGATCGGGCAACTGCACCGTCGCCAGTCGCGCGTCATCTCCGGATCCGCCGTCTGTCCGGCCACGTGGCGCATGGTCTCCTGAATCCGTCGCAGACAGGGCAAGCGTTGAAACCGAACAGGCCCACAAATTTGTCAGATAGGCTTCTTCGGGATAATCCCGGCACGACTCACATTCCCGGATTGTGCGTTCGAGGATTCGGCGTTGAGTGTCTTCGGGCAGATCGTGGCGAAACCGCCTGGTGGCGTCTCCGCCATCAAACGCCCAGGACAACAGGGCGGGATCCAGCGGCTCAATCCCAAACAACAGATGCAATCGCCAGACATCGGCTGCCGTCACTTGACGCCTGCCGACACGCACGCCTGCCGGCGCGGCCTCGCGCATCCCCACATGTTCCAACGCCCGCTTGACCCCGGCGTCTGTGATGCGACCCTCCCTGTATAACTGGCGGTACTCGTCATTCGGGAGGTAGCCCTTCCCTCCCGACAAGTGTCGGGCCTTGCGAATCGCCTGATCAAACGGCAGATGTTCCAACCCGTGAATCGGGTTGTGATGAATAAACGTTTTCATCGGCCAGAACGGAGCAATGGGCTCGTGGGCCTCACCGATCTCCCGGCGCACCTGTTCACGTTGTTCAGGAGAAAGGGCCGTCATTGCGGGAGCGTTCACAGCGTCTGGCATGGACATGAGCGAGGATGAGGGAACAGTCAGCACACGGCTCCTCCGGGGGAACGATGCCTGGCGTATTTTATCATCTTTCATCGTCATGAATCCAGAGACGCCTCTGAAAATCCCCCTGCCCGGTCACTGACCAGACTCCCGAGCCGAAGGTCCGCCATGACCGGCACGGCAGTCACCGACCTGTTCACCGACCGTGCCACGCAGACCGGCGAGCGGAGGATGGGGGAGCCCGGGGAAGGGCGGCCGCTAGGGTTGCGCCCTGGTATGCACCGCCACAGGCGAGTCGGCCAGCGGTCTATGGTGTTCCAATCCCGTGATGCATAATTCGGAATGCCGCGTGGCAAATTCTGTTTTCCATTCCTGGAGCTTGGACATCACGGTATGATCAACGAGGCGCGTCCCGCTCAAATTCAGGGTCACCCGTTTCCCGTCCATGAGCAGGCGATGCAACCGCTTGCGCAGCGGAATCCAGGTGCTGAACACGGCGGAATCCCGCACCGTGATCGTCACGGAGTGGTCATCATCATGCGTGACCTCGGCGTTCAACCTGACAAGCGAGCGCAGCGGGACGCCATGGATGACGTGGATGACGATTTTGACCAGGATGCCAATGGCAATGCCCTGCAGAAGATCGGTCGCAAGGACCCCGACAATCGTGGAGAGAAAAATAATGAACTGGTCTTTTCCCAACCGGTAAATATGGATGAATGTCTGCGGGGACGCCAGCCGGAACCCCGTAAAGACCAGCATGGCCCCCAACGCGGCCAGGGGAATCTGATTAATCAGCGCCGGGATCAAGGCCACACAGACCAGCAGGAAAAGGCCATGAAACATATTGGCAAACCGTGTCCTGGCCCCATTATCAATGTTAGCCTTGCTCCGGATGATTTCCGAGATCATCGGAAGCCCGCCCACAAAGGCCGAGACTGTATTGCCCACCCCGACGGCCAGCATGTCTCTGTCCAAGTCGGTCTTGCGTTTCCATGGATCAAGCTCGTCTATGGCTTTCGTGCTCAATGAGGATTCGAGACTCCCGATGAGGGCAAACATGATCACGTACTTGATCCCGATCATCGTCGTTAATCCGGAAAAATCGGGAAAGGTCACCGCGCTGACCAGGCTATCCGGAACACTGACCAAAAACTGCGCCCCCAGCGCGTAGAGCTGACCATTGAAGCTGTAGGTGCCTTCCTGGCTGATGTTCCAGTACAGCCCCATGGGCACCGCGACAAATAACACCATCATCGGCGCCGGCACCATTTTCAATGTGCGATTGGTGATCAGGAGATACCCGAACATAATGAACAGGCTGATGATCCCGATCGCACCGATGATGGGATTGATGTCCAGCACAAACGCGGGAATCCGGGCCAGCAGTTCCAGGGGCTCCCCGTCAGGGCTGCCGCCCATCACAATCGGAAAATGCTTGGCGATGATAATGACCCCGATGGCGGCCAGCAATCCATGGATCGCCGCCGGCGGGAAAAATTCTCCAAAAATGCCCGTGCGGAACACCCCGAACATGATCTGCATGAGGCCGGCCGCCACGCCCACGCCGAGCGCCAGCCGATAGGCCTGGAAGTCGGCATCCGTATCATGGCCGGTAAAACCAAATTCGGTGACGCACCCGATGGCGATCGCAATCAGCCCCGCCGCCGGCCCTTTGATCGCCAGTTCCGAATTACTGAAAAACGTTGACAGCAGGCCGCCAATAATGGCGGTGAAGATCCCGGCAATGGCGGGATACCCGGAGGCCAGGGCAATGCCGAGACACAGCGGAAGCGCAACCAGAAACACAAGAAACCCGGAAAGCAGATCAGCTCTCCAGGTATGCCGAAGCCCGGCCCACGTTCCTCTGGGCAACTCTGTTCCGTCGGCGTTCATCTTCGTCACCAGATTTCTTCCATAAAAAACCCGGTTGTCATTCGTGGATTCATGGAATGAGTGGCGCAAACTATTTTGTCTGCATCCGCTTGAACGATTTGTTGCCTGAATTTATTCAAATTTTTGATGACTCTGAATGAGAGTGCAAGATGGATTGTCTTCTCTATCGTTCATATTGGCAAGTTTATATTCGCTCTTTACCGCTTTCCCTATTGTTTGGTTCACAATATCAAGGCTACTGTTTTCAATCGCTCTTAAATATTCCCTCATAAGATCTCTGTCGTTTTGGATGATCAAGAAAATTTCATTTGTAATCCTCTCGTTCATTTTCCTGATTGCCTTTTTCGCGATTTTTTCGGGCTCCATTTTCTATTCATCCTTTCAGGCTAAAAACAAGTTGCCTGTTGACTGGACAATAGTATCATATTCGATAATGCCTATTTCCTTTAAAATCGCCCCGCGTTAATCCACATATGAACCAGGATACTGGCCACATACCCCAGCGCAATCACCGGTGCCCATTTGAGATGCGCAAAGAACGTATAGTGGCCGCGCGCCTGCCCCATCAGGGCCACACCGGCCGCCGACCCGACGGACAACAAACTCCCTCCCACGCCGGCCGTCAACGTCACCAACAGCCATTGTCCTTGCGACATGTCGGGATTCATCGTCAACACGGCAAACATCACGGGAATGTTATCAACCACCGCGGACAACACGCCGACCATGACATTCGCCGCCGTGGGGCCCCATTCGACATACATAACCTGCGCCACCACCGCAAGATAGCCGAGGAATCCCAGCCCTCCCACGCACAACACGACGCCATAAAAAAACAACAGGGTATCCCATTCGGCGCGGGCAATGTTTCGAAACACGTCAAACGCCACGATGTCGCCAAGGGTTTCCTGGGCTTTCTGCTCACGCCACGTCCCCTGCTCCGCATAGCGATGATGCGTCGCTTTCAGGTAATACCCAAAAAACTGCAAATAGGCCAGGCCCGTCATCATGCCCACCATGGGCGGAAGGTGAAAAAAGCTATGAAAACTCACGGCCGTACAAATCGTACACAGGAATAAACCCATAATGGTACACGCCCCCCGCTTCATGACCACCACGTCTCCCGACAGCACCGGGGCCACACGGGGCACGGCATAGTACATCACCCCGGCCGGCACAAGAAAATTGACCACCGAGGGAACAAACAGCAGAAAAAACGTGAAGAAATCCACGATCCCTTTCTGCCAGACCATCAACGTCGTGATGTCGCCGAATGGACTGAACGCCCCGCCCGCATTCGCCGCCACGACAATATTGATACAGGCCAGGCTGACGAACCGCGTGTTGTCCCCGCCCACGGCCAGCACCACGGCGCACATCAACAGGGCCGTCGTCAGATTATCGGCCACCGGCGAGATACAAAACGCCAGGATGCCCGTAATCCAAAAAAGCTGTCGATAGGTAAACCCCTTCCGCACCAGCCAGGAGCGCAAGCTCTCAAAGATCAGCCGCTCTTCCATGGCATTGACATAGGTCATGGCGACGAGCAGGAAGAGCATCAACTCCGCATATTCAAGAATATTGTGACGTAGCGCCTGTGCAACGGCATGCGGATCATCGCCGGGATACACCGCGGCCACCAACAGCCAAATCAGTCCCGCGGCCAGAATGACCGGTTTGGATTTTCGGAGTCCGGTAAACTCCTCGGCCATGACCAGGGCATAGGCCATTGCAAACATGCCGATCGCCACATAGCCGGCGACGGTGTTTGTAAGATCAAATGGCATGGAAAGATTTTGCGCGGCCGAACAGACTCCAGGCTCCGCCAGGAAGACGGCAACCATGCCCAGCCCGCAGATGGCAAAAGACGTGCGATGTTCCAATGTCGGTCTCCAGAAATGGGGCACGGGCCCGGACAACCTTAGCAGGTCTGTTTGACATCACTCAACACGGCGGCCCTGCTCCGTGACAACAGGCAAGCCGCGTGTCATGCGAACCATCCATGGCGTGCGTCCGCCACGCACGGTCTTCTGCATTGCGAGACCGTACTCAACGTGTGCTATGATAACCCATTCGCGACAGGACGCCTCTTCACACAACACGCACCGCCGAACAAGCTGACCCGATGGCCTTCATCCCCAGCACATATGAACTGGCCGGACTTGACGACCTCGAGCGAGGCTTTAATCGGCAGGTGCAGATGACCGTCATGCATGACACCGTTCACGCCAGCTTTCGCTATGAAACGTTCCTGCTCAAAACAGAGCCGCACGTCACTGAACACGCGGCGTTGGCCAGTCTCATCGCCGGGTTACAGGAACGGGGCTATACCCAACTTCGCAGCCGTCTCCAATTTCGAGACGCCGCCTATCTGGGCAATCAGGAAGCATGGGAAGAACACCAGGACGCGGCAACCACGGGAATCGTCACGCAATGCCTGCACGCGTTACGAACCCTGTTCCGTCACCCCCGACGCGTCTCTTGACCTCACGTGACAGGCCCGCCGTCCCGCAGGAGATCGGGGCCGGCCTGTTCGTCGTCATCCCGCACCCCAAACGCATGTCCGATTGACCCGGGCGGGTCGTGTTCACGACTGTCACGGGAATCAGCGGATCGCCAACCGCAGGAGATGCTTCCGCACCTTCTCGCGAGTACCGTCATACACGTTGTTGTCTTTCGTCAACGCCAGAAACATCCGGTAGTGTTCAACAGCAACGGGCGTGGCTCCCTGCACTTCAAGCACATACGCCAGGTTCAATTGCACCTCGGGAAGCTGTGGAGCCAGCAACTCTGCTTGCCGGAGGGCCGCTAACGCTTCGTCCGGTCGGCCCTGTTGTTGACTCACCAGTGCATGGTGCACCCACAATTGCGGCACCGCCGCATCACGAGCCAGTCCTTCCAGAAACGACTCCCGAGCCTCCTCCCATTGGCCCAATCCCAACTGTGCCGTGCCAAACCAAAACCACAGTTCCCAAGTGCGGGAAGGCGTCACAAACAGGGGAGACAGCACGGTCACGGCCTGTGCATAGTACCGTTGTGTAATAAGATCTCGCGCGTCGGCCAATGCGGCTTCCACGGGGGTCACGTTCCGAAGCCGCGGACGAACGAGGGGTGGCTGTTGACCGGATGCTTCCGCATCGGCGTTGACCTCAAATGGCGACGTTGCTGACGACGGAACATCGGGAGCGGCCGGCCGTGGCTGAACCGGGGCATCCTCGACAACCGACGGTGTTACATGTGTTGCGGGGTTGGATTCCGTGCGCGTGGACAGGCGATCCGGTGATGGAGCAACCGGGGACCCTGACATTTCCAGCGATGACTTTTGGCGCGTGGATTGTGTGGACCGTGCGGCCACAGCCTGAACATCAGGTTTGACTGCAACACCCGTGGATGGAGCCGTTGTTGTTGGAGCAGCATCTTCGCTCGCTTTGGCCTCTGCCATCATGACAGAGGCAGAGGCGTCCTCCGTCACGCGCGCGGGAACACCAGCGACGGGACGCAACGTGGTCCTGTCCATCCGCTTGCTCCCCTTCCCTGTTCCTGTTGCATGCTCCAGAGACACCCCATCCGCGTCGACAGGAACGGGCCACCCCCACAGACAGGCGCCAAGCCCAACCACGATCAATGACAGTCGAAGGCTCTTGTAAAGGGGCGCGGCACACAGATCCACGCTGTCTCTCATGTCGCCTTCAGAATGCGAGGCATGAGGAAGATGACGAGTTCCGTTCTCCTCTCGACCTGATAGGTGCCCTGGAAGAACCGACCAAGCCAGGGGATATCGCCCAGCACGGGGATTTTCCGCTCCGTATTTGAGACCTCATTCTGGATCAGCCCGCCGATAATCACCATTTCGCCATGACGAACGCGGACCAGTCCTCCAGATTGCTTCACATCCAAAACAGGGGCGGTGGAACCATTGCTTGAGCTCACGATCTCGGTCAACCTGGTAATAATGGGCGACACATCCATGATGATCCACCCGTCTTGAGAAATCTGCGGCGTCACCGAGAGCACAAGACCGGAAGTCACGGTCCGCACCTGTTCCGTCACAATGTTGCCGGTCCCTCCCGTCCCTTGCGTGACGGTTGAAGAAAAAAAGGATTGATCGGTTCCCACTTTAATCAGCGCCGGTTGATTGTTCAGCGTCAGAATCCGAGGTTGAGACACCACATTCACGGTTCCCTGTTCCTGCAAGGCTTCGAGCACCCCTTGAAAATCGCCATCATTAAAGTTAAAGATTCCGGTGGCCGCGCGCGCGACAAAGCCGCCGGCGGGCGCCGCGATGATATTTGTCAGATCAAAATTGCCGGCGGGATTTCCAATCGTAATCCGGTCCCAATTCAATCCCAGACTGTAGTCGTCTCTTAACGTGACTTCATAGATTCTCGCCCGGATTTCGACCTGACGATAGAGCGCATGGCGAATGTTGGCCAGGAACGCGGCAATCTCTTCGACCCGACGATGGAGATCCGTCACTTGAATGGTGCCGGATAAACGATTCACGACGAAGCGCCCTTCGGCGGAGAGCAGGGCGGTCAGCTGCGCTTCAATTTCTTCCCAAAACTTAATGTGATCTTCCTGGCTCAAGGTCACTTCACCCGCATCCTGCCCGCCGCTTCTCCCGGACCCGGACGTAACTCGCGCTTTATTGCGTCCCATGCCGGAGCGCTCCAGACGAATGTAATCCAGCGTGAAGATGCGTGTTTTCAGCCGACGAACAAAAATCAGTTCGTCATCGTTTTCCCAGTAATACCCATGCATATCCAACAGCGCAGCCATGGCGTTGCCCAGATCAAGGTCCCGAAAGTCGACCGTAACCACGCCGTCAACGCCCGGTTCCACCACGATATTGAGATGATTCACACGCGAGAACAGCCGCAAGGCATCGTCTAACGGGAGTTCCTCGGCTCGAAAACTAAACACCGGGGCAGCTAGAGCGGCGAGACGCGGGGTTGAAGCGACGCCAAGCGACATCCGATCTTCAATGGAAAACGGGGGATCCGCACGTGGGGCCGCATGACGGGTGGAAACCGTGTCCGGGGACACCGCAGTCGGTTCAGCCTCCGCTCTCGTGGGAGATGCATCATAAGGTCGGTCCGTGACAGCGCGTGACGAATCGGCTTCGGGCAGGCTCATGCAACCCCCCGCCATACAGGTCATGCATGCCATTATCAGCACAAGGACGCCACAGCATGGATGCGGCGCCCGGTCCGGACGCGGGTCACGAGTATAGATGAAGGATGCTCTCATCATCGGGGGGGTGGCGGTTGCGTACTTGCGTTGTTGATGGTGAAATCGTGTCCCGCGGGACAGCATGATCAGGTAAATAACAGAGGATGAAATTCCGCCATAAATCCGTAATACAGAGGTGCAAACTCCTCTAACCCATGAGGACTTGTTTCCTTTAACCGTTTAAAAAAGAACACCTGTTGACGCGGATCAATTTGCTCCAAGAGCGTGGAAAGTTGCGGCATGGAAATTGATTTAGAAGGGACGCTCAACACATAATGGACCAGCCGCTCAACAAATTGTTCGGCCACATACTCCGTACCAAGGTACTCATCGGGAACCCTGCCAGCTTCCAACAGTTCCCAAAAGAAAATGGCCCGGGCTGCAATAGGGATGGGATCTGGAGGAGCGAGGCTCATGCTGGTTGGTCTCTTCCAGGAGTTCCCCTGTCTCAGCCTGCCATGCCACACCCGTGAGCGATACGAAAACTCGCTCTCCCCCTCAACACCATTGACGAAAAGGAAGTTCAGGCATCCTGGCGGCAGGGACACACTCGTCAGACCTCATCGGTCACATGGCCGGACACCGGCGTCACCAGGGTTCCGAGACCAACAGGCCACTGCATGGGCCCGACGCCCGGCACAACCAGCCATACACACAACCGTCCCCCGGCTTCTCTTGTCACGCTAAAAAAAAAGCCGGAGGCCTCAAGGCAACCTCCGGCTTTTTTAAGCACTGTACCGGCTCTTACAGCCAAGTCGCGCGTTCGGCAGGCCGAATGTAGATCGGCTCTTCCACTTGCTGCCGCACCGCTTCCTTCCCGGACTTGTTGAACCCTAACACGGTGTCGTTGTACATCTCAAACTTCCGCCCGTGTATCTGGGTCTCAAACACTTTCGGCCCGGGAATGATATCGTACCGGAAGATAATTTGCTGGCTCGCTCTCCAGAGTTGGAGTACGGCCAACAATTCCCGGCTGGGCACCAGGTACTTTTCAATCGCATTGTCTACCCCCGGCCCAAACATCTGCCGGATGTAGCCACGCGGGGCTTGCCGCGGCGGGATGTAAAACCCGTTCGGCTCCGTACCCCATTGCGGGTACAGCGGTAACGCCACCTGTTCCACACGAATGGTGTAGTACAGGGGGTTCCACCGGTCTTCCGCCCACAGACCATCCTCACCAACCTTGACGAGGTTCTGTAAGCGAATCTTCCCCACGCAGGCCGCCATACACCGGGTCTCCATCGGCTCCCCGCCAGTGAGAGGATCTTTCCCCTCAATCCGTGGGTAGCACGCAATACACTTCTCGGTGACCCGAGTCGTGCCCCGATACATGGGTTTTTTATAGGGACATTGCTCCACGCATTTTTTATACCCACGACACCGGTTCTGGTCAATCAGCACAATCCCGTCTTCCGGCCGCTTATAGATGGCCTTCCTCGGACAGGCTGCCAGACAACCCGGATAGGTACAGTGGTTACAAATGCGTTGGAGATAGAAGAAATAGGTTTCATGCTCCGGCAAGCTGCTGCCGGTCATCCGCCATGGCTCTTCCTTGGTGAACCCGGTTTTGTCAATGCCTTCCACAATGGCCCGCATTGACGTCGCCGTGTCTTCATAAATGTTGACGAACCGCCATTCCTGGTCCGTCGGTATGTACCCAATCGCTGCCTGACCCACCTTGGCTCCGGCATCGAAAATGGTCATCCCTTCAAACACCCCATACGGCGCATGGTGTTTACGGCCGACTCGGACGTTCCACACCTGCCCACCTGGGTTGACTTGCTCAATCAACTGCGTGATCTTGACGTCGTAGAACTGCGGATACCCACCATACGGTTTCGTTTCCACATTGTTCCACCACATGTACTCCTGGCCCTTGGAAAACAACCATGTGGACTTATCCGCCATGGAACAGGTCTGACAGGCCAAACAGCGATTGATGTTAAACACAAAGGCGAATTGCCATTTCGGATGCCTTTCCTCGTATGGGTACAGCATCTTCCGCCCTAATTGCCAATTGTAAACTTCTGGCATGATTCCCTCCGTTTCTTTGAGCTAACGTGAGTCCAATCTCTAAAATTCCACAACAGGATCCAAGTTGGTTCGGGGGGGCCAGTACAGTCCAGCCCCCCCTTGTAATCTTTTTCGATTACACCTTGATCTTAATGTGGTCGCCTTTGAGCCATTTGATCATAAACTCATTTTCCTGCCCAGGCGTAAACCCGGTCCGGACTGGCTCCCATGGTCCCCGACCGCCAATACCACCGTCCTCCGCTTTGCTAATCCGCATCAGACATTCTTTCGGCACGGTATTGACCGCATGGTTATCCACTTGGTACCCGAATTTAAATTTCCAACCTACCGCATGTTTACCCGGCAGCGAGTCCGTTTGCTGCATCGGCATCAACCAGTCCCGCGTAAAGGACTGTTGCGCCCCATAGCGGAAGTTGGATTGATACCCGGTATCCATCGCGATGGCCCGCCCATCCGGTCGGGTTTCATGTCCCTTCACGGATTTCGCGGTCGCCACATACGGCGCATGCTTCGCCATGGTCACATGGTACGGGAATGCCGGGTTGTACTTTGCCCGAATCATCAACCGGGCCACTTTGTAGTACGGATCACTCGGCTTCCACCCACGGTATGGCCGATCAACCGGGTTCCCGTCGACGTACACATAGTCACCGTCATTGATCCCCCGATCTTTCGCCGCTTGCGGGTTCATGTGCAATTGATGTTCACCCACACCCGGCGTTCGTTTATCCATCCGATACGCATCGCCGAAGTTTGACTCATACATCTGCACCCAGTCGTTGACTGACCACTGACTGTGGACACGATGCCGCGTCTTCGGTGTCACGCAATAGAACTGATACCCCTTCTCCCACAACGGGTTGGAGTACCGTTTGATTTCCTGCCACGGCAACGCAATGTTACGTACCGTCTTGTCATCATGATGTTGAGCCGTGATGGGAATCCCGTAGTCATCCGGCCGCACATACGGGTTCGTCGTCATAATCGCGTTGGGCAAGTACGGCGTTGCTTCCGTCCCTTCCCGATGCGAAATGAAGTTTTCCCCGTACTCAATGGCTTCCGGTTCCGTCCGGTAGTTTTCATACCGACCGGTTCGGGTCCACATTGGCTTACTTTCATTCGTCTCTTCCCAGAAGGGCTGTCTCGGATACGTGCGGCACAACACCATCCAGCCTTTTTCAGACTTCAGCATGGTATCCACACTGTATCCGTACGCGGTACAACTGGCATCCAGCAACCGCTGCACGTAGACATCCACCCGGTTGTCATAGACGAATTTGAAGTAATCCCGGAACCGCCCATCTCCCGTCATTTCCGTGAGCTTGGCGGCCACACCGGCGGTGGTATCCAAATCGTTCCGCGTGTCGTACAAGGGCCGAATGCCCCCTTTCCACACCTGGAACCAAGGATTCGACACCGTTGCCGTATGTTCCGGATAGGTGAATTCCATCCAGGTATTCACACCCAGGGCGATGTCCGCATGGTTCACATCCGAGGTCATCTCGATGTCCTGCGTGACAATGCACTCAAGATGCGGATCAACGTTTTTCACCATGTCATAGTGGTGTTTGGCGTTATTCAGCACGTTCACGTTCGCCACCCACCGGAATTTGCTCGGGGTCGGCATGTGCGTCTTGCCGGTAAACACCCGACGCCCATATTTCGGCGTGTTTACAATTAACGCCGTATCCCCATGGTTCCAGTAAGCCACCTCTTCGCCATAGTAGTACCCGCGCACATGAATTTCTTTGCCGTGCGCGTTGGGATCCGTCGTGATCTTAAACGGATTTTCCGCCGTGTGCGTTCCCAGACCACCGCCGGACCACGGGGTGCTGTTCCAAATCCCCGCTTTATAGTTTCCGGCCCAGGTGTGTTGTCCGGTCCCGAATTTTCCGACATTCCCCGTGATAATCAACACCATCGCGGCCCCGCGACCAATGATGGTCTGGTGAAAGTAATGGTTCGTCCCTTCACCGTTATGAATGGCCGCAGGCTTAATGGTGCCCGAATCTCTGGACCAGCGGACGATCAAGTCCTTCGGCGACCGATTGATCTGGTGTACCGTATCCAGGTCATAATCCTGCAAGTGGACTTGATACAGTTGGAAAATCGGTGCCACGTCAACTTCGCGACCATTGAGCAACTTCACCCGAAAGGTCCCGTTCAACGCTGGCTCAATGCCACTGTTCTTGAAATGCCAGCCCACCAATTCACGATGAATCGGCACAGCCTGGTTTTTGTTCACGTCCCAAACCATGAAACCGCCCAGGCGGGCAATTTTGGACGGATCAAGCGTTTGCACTTTCCCTGAATACGTCTTCGAGAAATCCGGCAACTGATAGTCTTTGATCACATCGCGCGGATCCAGGTATTGCAACGTGTCCGTACGAACCAGAATCGGCATATCCGTGTAGGCCGTGCAGAAGTCATGGTCGTGCATGTTTTCATCAAAGATGATTTTGCATGCTCCCAGGAACAACGCCGCGTCCGTCTCCGGGCGAACCGGAATCCAGTAGTCGGCTCGATACGCCGTCGGGTTGTACTCCGGGGTGATCACAACAACACGCGCCCCACGCTCAATGCTCTCCAGTTTCCAATGCGCTTCCGGCATTTTATTCTCCACAAAGTTCTTGCCCCAGCTCGTATTCAGCTTGGAGAACCGCATGTCGGAGAGGTCAACATCGGAAGTTTGCACACCGGACCAGAACGGATGTGCCGGATTCTGGTCACCGTGCCAGGTGTAGTTTGACCAGTACCGGCCGCCTTGCGCCTGGCTGGGCTTGACTTTCCGAATGTAGTGGTCCAGCAACGCGCCACAACCACCGTTCATCCGGGTGATCGCCATTTTCCCGATCACGCCCAGAATCGGCATGCCCGCACGGAACTTCATGGTCCGCACGCCCGACCCCTTGGTCATCTCAATCATTTCCGGCGGATATCCCTGTTCCCGCAACCGTCTGGCGCCGGCTTCGCCGCTGTACCGCTCGGCGATAATGATCATCGCTTTGGCAAGATACGTAAACGCCGTATCCCAACTCACCCGCAACATGTCATCCAGATAGCGCGCGGTGAATTTGTATTTGTTCATGACATCCGGGGTGAACTCCGGGCTGCCCGCATCCATCCAGGCTTTCCAGCCGCGACGCATCAAGGGACCTTTCAACCGATAGGGCCCATACACCCGCCGATGCATGGTGTACCCCTTCAGACACATCCGCGGATTGTGCGCAAACGTGCCGCGATTGCCGTAAAGGTCTTCGTAGGTCTGGTGATCATAATTCTGCTCCACCCGCATCACCACACCGTTCCGCACGAAGGAACGCACGCGACAAGCGTGAGTGTCGTTCGGGGAACAGACCCATGTAAAGGATGAATCATACCGATACTGGTCGTGGTACACCCGCTCCCAGGCGCGATCCGGATATTCGCCCAGGGGGTTGCCCACTTCAACGACCGGTTGCAGCGCAGTCAACGCCAGGGCTTTATCAGCCAGCGCCACAGCCGCCACCGTCCCGGTGGTTACTTTTAAAAATTGCCGTCTGGAAAGAAACATTGCCAACACCTCCTCAAGTCAAGGCCCATTCATCATCGTGGCCTAACATGGAACAGCAAAATTGAATACTCCCCTCACGGGGAACACTTGCCCGGACCACCTCCCTTCGTACTGCTTTGCTTAGATTGTCGCGCATCATACACAAATTCTCACAAACAATTCTACAAAAATCAGACCTGCTTCCAACAATTCTTTAAGCAAATTCATGTCCATTTCAAAAAATTTTGGATAAAAGATCATAACATGTTGAAAGTAAAAATAAATGTTTTTATGCTCTCATTTCAGATAATGGTGAAACGTTTCCGATTGGTAGCATTTGCATCAATCAGGTGAGAAAAAGACATGGCAAGGAAAAGTAATGGATTCATGATTTTTGTGAATTAATATATTTTAATTCAATAAAAATAACGAGTTATGAATTTTTTTCTAGAAAAATTTGTGAATGGATTAGGCGATAAATTGTTTACTTTTCGTAACACATCAACACATTTCTGCTATAAATTCCTCATAAGTGACTGCTGTCCATGTCGCCCCACCACGGTTTCAGACACGACCGTCCGTGAGCCACTTCGCCAGGCGTGATCTTCCTGTCCGCTCATGCGAGGAGGATCCTCTGGCCACAAGACCGGGGGACCAGGAGCAGGCACGACCAGATTTATTGACAGCTTCACGGCAATCTCTAGCGACACCGGACAGCGTGCCATGCCACCATCCCGTCGGTGGGAGCAGGCCTTCTCTCAATCCCATCCCATCCCACCCCGCTCCGGCGCACTCTGCCCGTCCAACTCCAGTTTCAACAACACCCCGTGATCCACCAGGTTGGTAGAGCCATAACCACCTGCCAGGCACCTTCCAATTTGAGGCCGGAACACAACGATACCCGTGTGAGGAAACCATTCTATCAGTCCCGTCGGTTTCTCTGTACAATACCGCTTTATCGTCCCGCGTTTCCGGAACACGTTATGGATCGCCACAACCATGTTTCCGCTGACCGCTTCATGAGACAGGCATGAGTCACAACCGTGCCCCGACCCCACCGGCGTCTCCGTCGCCTTCCTTTTGGAACGTCCCTCAACAGGAAACCATCCTGTCACCGGGTCACGTACACGTGTGGCGCGGGATGACAGACATCCCCCCCGCACGGCTTCACGTGTACCGGGATACATTGAGTCCGGATGAACGGGAACGAGCACAACGCTTGAAAACGCCCTTACACCAACAACGCTTTACCGTGGGACGGGGCATGTTGCGACACATTCTCGGTCGTTACCTCGGGACACCGCCCCGTGACATTCGCTTTGGAACGGGAGCCTATGGCAAACCGTTTCTGCACTCTCCAGCGACCCATCCGCTTCATTTTAACGTGGCGCACTCGCAACAGATCGCCGTGTACGCGGTATCCCGTGATTTTGAAGTCGGGATTGATCTTGAGGGTGACCGGGATCGCGCCGATTACCGCACACTGGCCGAACGCATTTGCAGCCCCGAAGAATTCACGATATTTCAGCAACTCCCGCAGGACAAACACAAGGCGGCATTCTTTTCCTGCTGGACCCGCAAAGAAGCCTTTGTCAAAGCCGAGGGCACCGGGCTGGTGTTTCCTTTGAAGCATCTCACGGTTGCCTTCGCTCCCGACGAACCGCCGCGCATTCTCACCATTCGGGGACACGTCCCCGCTGACCACCAGTGGGCCTTTGTGTCTCTCCCCATGGAAGCAGGGTTCCAGGGAGCATTGGCCATCAAAGGACAGCCAGCCCTTGTCCAGGGATGGGACTACGACCTGCACGCCGAACACAGGCCCGGCCAAATGGCTTAGGCTCTAGGCCTTCTGTCCCGTTGACTCGCTGTTCCGTGGTGCATAAAATGTATTGAGATTAATTGGCTGGCTTGTGTTTCAGAAATCCCATGCTCGCTCGACAAAGGAGGATTTATGGCGTTACTGATAACTGAAGAATGTATCAATTGCGGAGCCTGTCTACCGGAATGCCCAAACGAGGCCATCTTTGAAACCCGGAGCGCCGCCGAAGAAAAAGGCAATAAGGTGGGGGAAGGGCAGGGCGATGGCGATTCCGTGTATGTGATTACCTACGAACGCTGCACCGAATGCGTCGGGCACTTTGACGAACCCCAATGTGCGGCCGTCTGCCCGGTTGATGACTGCTGCGTGTCCGACCCGGAAATACCCGAAATCACCGAAGTCCTGCTTGAAAAAGCCAAGGTGCTGAATCCCGACAAAGAAATTGATCCCGCAAAAGTGTGGAGCGGCGTCCGAAACTGACGTTGCCTGCCTCCGGACCCATCTTCACTCAAGGTGGGTCTTGGGCACTTTCCGCATCGGCAACACCATCGCCAGGCCGCTTGTCATTACACTCTCTCCAAATCCGAGAGTCGCACCGACACAAATTTTGAGACTCCGGGTTCCTCCATGGTCACCCCAAACAGGGAATTCGCCACTTCCATCGTGCGTTTATTGTGGGTGATCACCAGGAACTGCGAAAGCGACGTGAGTTGCGTCAGGAATCTGGCAAACCGGATCACGTTGGGTTCATCCAGCGGGGCGTCCACTTCGTCTAAAATACAAAACGGAGACGGCTTAATCAGAAAACTCGCAAACAACAGGGCCAGCACGGTCAAGGCCTTTTCGCCGCCGGATAACATGGTCAGATTTTTGAGACGTTTTCCGGGAGGCTGGGCCACAATATCCACTCCATGGTCCACGGCCAGGTCGTCGTCCTCTTCTGCGCCTTCCCCGTCTGTTTCCTGTTCGGGATCGGGCTTCACCAACACCAGTTCCGCCTTGCCCCCCGCAAACAGGGCCGAAAACACTTCTTTGAACTTTTCCTGAAGCGCCTCAAACGTCTCCCGGAACATTCGATTCGTCGTCCGATTGAGACGCTCAATAATTTCTTGAAGCGACTGGATTGATGCAGACAAATCCGCTTCCTGCTTGCCAAGGAACTGATGTCGCGCTTCCAGTTCCCGATGCTCGTCAATCGCAGCCAGATTCAACAGCCCCATGCGCTCCATCCGTGCCCGAATCGTCTGAAGCCGCTCCCGCCAGATTTCGGGACCGTCGTCTTCACCCTCCAGCGCCGGGGCAGCCGCCGACTGCAACAGGGTGGCCACATTGACATCCGGGGACTCCCCATAGGTGCCGCGCAGCGTTTCCTCAATCGTTTCAATGCGCGTGCGGATTTCCGCAAGCTGAATTTCTGATTGCCCCCGCGCGGCCGTGGCCGAGGCACAGTGTGTATGATTATCATTGAGACGGTGTTCGCAATCCCGACTCTGTTGAAGGCCTTGCGCATGCCGCTCGTCGACCATCGCCCGCTGCCGTTCCAGGGCCGTCTTGTTTGCTTCCAGGTCTCGAAAAACCGAATCCGCTCGTTGATGCTCTTCCTGGCTCTTGAGCGTTTGCATCCGAAGAGACTCCACCTGTTCCGCAAGCCCCTGAAGCCGCGTGCGGCGAATGTGCTCCTCTTCCTGCAAGCGGCCCACATCCGCCCGTGCCCGATCATCGCGCTCTCGATGCGTGGTTAACGTGAGCCGCGTTTCCGTCAATTGTTTATAGAGCGCTCCCGTGGCTGCCTCACCTTCCCGAAGTTGCGCGGTCAGCGCCTCCAGCCGTTGCGCCTCCTCACGTTGCCGTTGCTCAATCTCTCCCAGGCGGGTTTGCGCCAGCGCCGCCTGCTCGCGCACTCCGGTGAGTTCCTCCTGGCACGCATCGCGTTCGGCTTGATGCGCCTTCCAGCGTTCCTCCAGAGCTTCCAGGCGACTCACGCAGGCGGCGGTTTCTTTTTCAAGCAGGAGGCACCGTGTTTCGGATTCTTTCAGAGAAGCCTCAAGCGTCTGTTGTTCCCGCTTCCGGGTCTCGCACTGTTCCTGCACGGTTTGACGCTGGCGGTCATACTCGGCAAGGCGCTGGTCCATGGAAGACACATCCTGCTCCAACACACGCACTTCACGCCGTCGCTGCAGCAGCCCGCCCGCATCGCCGCCCCCGCCGCCGGTCACGATACCACGAGGATCCAGCACCTCGCCGTTTCTCGTCACCAACAGCACGCCGCCGCGATCGGCCGGCGAAACCTGTTGCATCGCGGACAGGCCGTCCTGGAGCGTCTCCACCAGCACCACCCGCCCCAACAGACAATGCCACACCGCCTTGAGATCGTCAGGGATGGTCATCAAATCAACGGCGCGACCCAGGATCCCCTGCGCCGTCCGCAGGGCCGGCCACGATTCCGTGAACGGCTCGGAAGAAGAAGCCCACGGCTGCGCGATCACAAAGGCGCCGCGGCCAAGCCCGTGTTCCTTCAAAAACGCGAGCGCCGGGGGAATCACCTCAACCCCTTGCACCACCCAGGCGCGAATCTGCTCTCCCAGGACCGCCTCAATAGCGATTTCATACTCTTGAGGAACCTCCACACGTTCCGCCAGCGCGTCCTGCACCCCCTGGCACATGTTTCGCAAGGAAGGCTGATTCCCTTCCCGCCCCTGCCGATACCCGAACTCTTCCTGAAGGACCGCTTGCAAAGCCCGCAGTCGTGATTCCGATGCCACGCGCCGGGTATGTTCCTGGCTCCGTTGCTCCTCCAACGCTCGAAGACGTTCTTCAAGCTCCACGATGGCGGCGGACAGGGTGGTGTGCTGTTCACGCGTGGCGTCCATGTGGCGGGTGACCTGCTGCACCTGCGCGTTGTGCCCGGCCAGGGCCTCTTCAGCCTCCGCTCGTTCCCGCCGATCCCGGTCCTGCCCGGCCTGCATGTCCTGGATGCGGCTCAACAGCTCTTCCTGCTTGACACCAAGATTGGTCCGTTGCGATTCAGCGTGAGAACGTTCAACGGCACAGTCCAGAACCCCCTGCCTGGCCTGCTCGGTCCGGGTCTGGACCGCCGCCCGCTCCTCGGCCAACGCCTGCTCTTGCGTTTCCAACGCCTTCACCTGTTCCGACACCTGTGCGATGGCCTCTTCAGAACGCTGCACCTGCTCCAGCATATTCTGGATAACCGTCACCGCCTGCTCGGCATCCGCCGACAGGCGCGACTGTTCTTCCAACGCCTGTGCGCGCTGACGGGCAAACAGGTCGGCGCGGTTCCGTTCCACTTCCATGGTCGTCAGCGCGTGCCCGGCATCCTGCTCCAACCGTCGCAAGGTGTCCTGCATCTGTCCGAGCTGTTCTCCATCATGCAACAGCGTCGCCTTGAGTGCTTCATGCGACGCCATCAGGCGGGCCTGCTCGGCCATCAATTCAGACTCCCGCAATGCCGCCTGCGCCAGGTCGGATTCAATGCGGGCCCGCTGGTCAGACAGACCATCATAATCGTGCTTCAGGATTCGGAGTTCGAGCGCGCGGCTCTCCTCCTTTCTCTTCTGATACTGTTCGGCCTGCCGCGCCTGTCGCGTCAGGGTCTGCAGCTGTTTCTGCACCTCGGCACTAATATCGCGCACGCGCACCAGGTTGTGCTGCGCGATTTTGAGTTTCCGCAGCGCTTCCAGTTTTTGTTTTTTGAAGCGAACAATGCCCGCCGTTTCTTCTATAAACGTACGACGGTCCTGCGGAGACCCGGAGAGAATGTGATCAATATTGCCCTGTTCAATGACCGTATGCCCCTTGGTGCCGGCCCGCGCCTCCCAAAAGAGGTTGCGAATGTCTTTGAGCCGACAGGGGATTTTGTTGATGGAATATTCACTGTCGCCGTCGCGATACAACCGCCGGGTGATCATTAATTCCCTGTTCCCCGGCAACGATTCCATCACCCCGGCGACAGATTCCAACTCCTGACTTGTCACGTCGCTGACGACCAGCGACACCTCCGCCAGACCCAGCGGCGGACGGGATTCCGTCCCGTTAAAAATGACGTCTTCCATACGCTCACTGCGCAACACTTTGGTGCTTTGTTCGCCCAGGACCCACAATATGGCATCCACGACGTTGCTTTTCCCCGCGCCATTAGGCCCCACCACCGCCGTCACGCCTTGCGGAAAATCAAGCCGGGCATCAAGAAAGGATTTGAATCCGGACACAAGCAGTGTTTTTAATTGCATGAGAACCCTTTACCCAACACCCGATTGACGGCAAGACATCACGAAGACACGCCCAACGAATGTACCATGGCAACCATCAGCCAGCACAGCCGGCGTCGCATGGGACTTAGGACGACTTGCGAAGCACAAAGAACACCTGCGAGTTGAAGAACCCTCCCAGGGGATTGAAGGGTGAGAAGACGGTTCGTGTGATCTTCCACGACGACTGGTTCAGCTTCTTTGACAGGTCCTGATCGTAGAACCCGATATGGCCGGACATGCCCTTTGACACCGATGCCGTGGCACGTCGCCAGCGGCGGCACGATGGTGTCCTCACCCCCGGGCGGGAGCGGGCATGACCAGTTCCCTGGGCAGGAGAAATTCGACGTCCTCCTCAACGACGGTCAGCTCTTCGACTTCCGTGGCGCCAAGGTCCCGGAGATACGACACCACTTCCATGACAAGCACCTCCGGTGCGGAGGCGCCGGCCGTGATCCCGACGGATTCCACGTCCCGAAGCCAATCCTGCTGAATGTCTTTGTAGGAATCAATGAGATAGGAGGGTATGGCAAAGCGCTCGGCTAACTCACGCAGCCTGTTGGAATTGGAGCTGTTGGGTGACCCGATGACCAAAATCAAATCCACGAATTTGACCAGTTCCTTCACGGCATTTTGCCGATTTTGCGTGGCATAGCAAATATCTTCCTGATGCGGGCCCTTGATGCCCGGAAATCGCTGATTGAGCGCCGCCACAATGTTACGGCATTCATCCACGCTTAACGTCGTTTGTGTGACGTAGGACAAATGATCCGGGTTGGACACCCGCAGCGTTTCAACGTCTTCCACGGACGACACCAAATGAAATTTATCCGGAATCTGTCCCAGGGTGCCGTCCACCTCGGGATGGCCGGCATGGCCGATCAGAATAAGCTCATAGTTATTGTTGTAATCGCGGTTGACTTCCTTATGCACTTTGATGACCAGGGGACAGGTCGCATCAATGACTTTCAGGTTGCGCCGCTTCGCCTCTTCCCACACCTTCTGGGCCACCCCGTGGGCGCTGAAAATCACAATTGAGCCCGTCGGCACTTCATTCAGTTCTTCCACAAAAATCGCGCCCTGCTCATGCAACGCATTGACGACGTGCCGACTGTGCACAATTTCATGTCGCACGTAAATCGGCGCGCCATAACGTTTCAGGGACAATTCAACGATTTCCGTGGCCCGGTCCACACCGGCACAAAACCCTCGCGGATTGGCTAAATAAATCTTTTTCATGCGACACCTTTCATCGGTCTCTCGGCTCTCAATCCATCAGGCCCCGGTCTCTCGTGGCCCACGACAAGGAACGGTATGTTATACACACGGGCTTCGTCAACCGGGCCAGGACCCGGACGGCGGATACGGCTGACGGCGCGGCGCCCTCGCGTGGCTCGCCGGCCCATTCAGAAGCCGTTCACCATCGAATCAGCGCGGCGCCCCAGGTGAGTCCTCCGCCAAACGCGCCGAGAAGAATCAGGTCGCCGCGACGCACTTTTCCCTGCCGGTGCGCCCAATCCAGCGCCATGGGCAACGAGGCCGACGACGTGTTGCCGACACGGTCAACGATGGAGATCATTTGATCCGCGCGCACCCCCAACCGTTTCGCAATGGTGCGCAGCATGCGGCCATTGGCTTGATGCGTAATCACGTGCTTCACATCGGACAGGGCCGTGTCGGTCTCACGCAGCATCGCGTCAAGCGCCCCGGTTAACCGTTTCACCGCCACACGGTACACCGCCTTCCCCTGCAAGTGAATCACATGCTGATGATCGCGAATGGTCTCAAGACTCGTGGGGCGACGGGATCCTCCCGCCGGAATCGTGATCAGGCCATGGTGGGCTCCCTCTGAATAGAGTCGAATCGCGATAATCCCGCGAGGCCCATCGGGCGGCCGGGTTGAGACCGGGTCGGGCCGCGGCACGTCTTCCCGTCTCACCACCGCCGCACCGGCCCCATCGCCAAAGAGCATGCCGCTCGCCGGATGCGAGACGTGGAGCGCGCGGGATTTGATCTCGGCCGCCACCACCAGGCAACACTGAAATTTCCCGGAACGGATAAAGGCATGAGCCATGGACAAGCCGTACAGGAACCCGCTGCACGAGGCCGCGCAATCAAAGGCGGCGACGTGTTTCGCGCCCAGCCGGTGCTGAAGCGAGCACGCGACCGAAGGAAACGGCATATCCGGAGACGTGGTCGACACCAGAATGGCGTCGACGGCGTCACTCGACACCCCCGAGGCATCCAGGGCCCGCCGCGCGGCCTGCTCGGCCAGGTGCGAGCAGGTTTCGTGGGCGCGACTCCAGTGACGGGTGCGAATGCCGGTCACCCGGAACACGTCCTGCCGGCCCAGGGCAAAATGCGCGACCACGTCCTCGTTGGTCACTTGACGCTCCGGAACGTATGAACCGGTTCCGCAGATTCGGCTGGTGCAGTCATGGATCATGTCATGCGCTCCGACGAAAAAATTCCCCCACGGCATGATGCACCGTCTCCAGTGAGCCTTGCACGGTCCGGCATGACGGGACCGAGGCCCGAAAACGTCGCCCGTACGATGTGCCCACGATACGGCTGTCCAGCACCACGACGGCGCCGCTGTCTGTTTTCGCTCGTATCAGCCTGCCGAACGCCTGCCGAAAATCCACGACGGCCAGCGGAACGCTGTAGTCGTGAAAGGCGCGTTGTCCCGCGGCTTCACAGCGCGCCTCAAACACCGGATCGGTGGGAACGCGGAACGGCAGCTTTGTGATGACGACAAGCCGCAACGCGTCCCCGGCGACATCCACCCCTTCGCGAAAACTGTCCGTCGCAAAGAGCACCGAATTGGTGTCCGATTTGAACGCGTCAAGCACGCGCTCCCGCGATTGTTCGTCCTGCGTGAGCGGGGTCATCCCCCTGGCGTGCAGCCTGGGGGAAAGCAAGTCGCTGATTTTCCGCAACATGCCGTGAGCGGTAAACAACACCAGGGCCCCGCCGCCCGCCGCCGTGACGGACGCAAACACCGCCTCGGCAAGGCGTGCCGCGTATGCGTCGTATTGGTCCTCGTGCGTCCTGGAAGGCGGCTTCGGCAGATCCGTCACCATGGCAAACAGCGCCTTCTCCTTGTGGTCAAACGGCGAGGACACGGCCAGCGTCCTGCATCGTTCACTGCCCTCAATACCGAGAGCGCGCTGTTGAAAATCAAAACGGTCGTCCACCCGGAGCGTCGCCGAGGCCATGATCACGGCCTTGCAGGGTTGATAGAGCATTTCCTGCAACTGCCGCTCAACATGAAGCGGCGCGATGGACAGTTCGACAAACACGCCTTTCGCCTTTCGTTCCACCTGCACACTTTTGACCAGCCTGTCTCCGGCGTCGTGCTCGGACAACATGTCCGCGGCTTCAATATGCTCCTTGAAAAATCGCTCCACCACCGCAAGCTCTGCTTCAACACTTGCCACATCCCCGCTCTCCGCTGCGGGATCCTGACCGGCCAACTCCATTCTGCACTGCGAAATTTTCCCCGACACGGTCTTCAGGCACCCCTGCAGGGTTGCGCATTCCTCAAACAGGGCCACCCAGCGTTCTTCGTCCACCGCCGTGATGCGCCGTTTGAATGATTCGGCCCCATCCATCTGAATTGAGTTGAACAACCGATTGGCATCCTCTTCCAGCCTCCTGGTATCGGCGTCATCAATGGCGTGTGGCACGTTCAGCAACGCCTGCGCCTCCTGCCCGCCAAGTTTCCCGGCGAGCGTTGCCGCGCGCGTCACAGCGCCATTCAGCCGCCGGAGGGTCTTCTGAATGCCATGGTTGGACAATTGCACACTGAAGCATGAGGTCGCCGAATCAACAACATTATGCGCCTCGTCCAACACCACGCGGCTCATCGGCAACAGACCGGCGTCGTCCCCGTGTTTCAGGTGGGAAAACAGAAAAGCGTGGTTGACCACAAGCAGATGCGAGTCGTTCACCGTGCTGCGTGCCTGGAAGAAAAAACAATTCGACGACCGGCATTGCTCCCGAGAGCACCCCGCATGTTTGGCGGAAACATGCTCCCACGCCTCTTCGGACGGCCTGAATGCAAGATCCGCCCGTGAGCCGTCCTCCGTGGTCCGTTCCCATTCAAGCAGCCTCAAAAGATCAGCGTTGGCATTGCCGTCAAACAATTCAACCTGCGTGCGTTCCTGACGCACCGCATGCGCACGCCGGGGGCAAATGTAATTTCCACGCCCCTTCACCAGGGAAAACCGCAAGGCGTCTCCGAGTATGCGCCGCACCATTGGCAGGTCTTTTTCGATAATCTGGCTTTGGAGGTTGATGGTCTTTGTGGAGACGATAACTGGCGCCTTGTCATTCGCCAGCGCCCAGCACGCCGCGGGCAGAAGATACGCGAGGGTCTTGCCGGTGCCGGGCGGAGCTTCCAGAAGACAGATGGCCTCTTCGTTGAACGCCGAGGCGATTTCACACGCGGCCCGCGACTGCTGTTCTCTGAATTCGTAGGCATCGCCAAGCGCCCTGTCCACGGCCCCGCCCGAACAAAAGTACCCTGCAATGGCTTCAATATCCAGCAGGTTCGCGCGCGCTTCGCTCTCGCCCCCGTCCATCCCGCTGTCGTCATCCCAATCCATAGAGCATGCTGTCCTGCGGCGCCGCAAGCGCCTGCGGGCGCCTCATATCAAACACAAAACCGCAATCTTGTCTTCACGGTCAGGTTTCTGGTATTATTGAACATCAATTTTGGTTGTCCCATGCGTTCAATGCGTCCACACACACACCCATCGCGCCATCCCATCGCCGCCGTGCTGATCGTGTCCCTCACCGGATGCCTCGCCGCCGGCTGCTCGCTGTTTGCCGGCAAAGAATCGCCCTCCGCGGAAGTCGTCGAGACCGGAGAGACCGGAGAGACCGGAGCAAACGTGGAGAACGTGGAGCGGATTGATACGCAGATTTTTGTCGGGGACACCATTGAAATGAACTATGATCCCAACGTGATCATGAAACGCGCGGAATCGTTTCATGAACAAGAAGGGTACGCCGAAGCCATCGTTGAATACCAGCATTTTCTGGACATGCACCGCAGTCACGTACTCGCGCCTTACGCGCAATACCGCCTGTCGCTCAGCCATTTCAAAATGGTGAGCACGATTGACCGCGATAACACGCCCGTCAAACTGGCGCGCGAAGCATTCGTGGAACTCATGACGGCATTCCCCGGCAGTCAATACGAAGTGGAGGCGTTGGCCACCATTCGAAAATGCGACCGCCATCTTGCCCAACACCATGTGCTGGTCGGCAAATTCTATTATCGCAAGGAAGCCTACATGGCCGCCGCAAAACGATTCAGAAAAGTTGTCGACATATACCCCGACCTGGAGGAGGCTGCCGAGTCCAAACTGTACCTGACCAAAACGTACAAGGCGCTCGGCGCGCTGGAATGGTCACGGGATTGGGCATTGGCCCTGGTCCAACAACACCCCCAACACGCACTACGGAACGAGGGACTGCAGCTACTGGCGGCGCTGCACAAAGAAAAGCCAGACCTTGCGGATACCGATCCCATGAACCAGAACGCGCTGATCACCAGTCTTGTGCCCACCAACCCCACGCTCTTTTCATCCCAACCCTCACACGCGGCCACGATCCCCGCGTCGTCGCTGGCATCCGGTTTTCGCTTCGCCGCCGCCGCGACACAGTGCCGGGTCGGATCCTGGTGCGACGCCATGGAAACCTTCCCGAACAACATCCCGACTCCGCAATCTCCCGCCACCCGATCCGTGACATGCCGCCCCGGGACCTGGTGCGAATAAAGTCACCGCACGCGTCGGCCTTCTCATCCAGCATTCACAACCTCCAGTCGTCACCACGCCCACGCCGCCGCGGGTCTTCAGGAAGACCGGAGCGGGAACGGAAGATCGTGAAGCGCCTCACCAACCCGCGCACCTGCGGCTGACCGCGTGACCTGAACGGGCCGCCTACTGCCCGACATACCAGCCAATGCCGTTCCGTTCGAGAACACCGGTCAGGAGCGCGAAAGAATCAACGTACAGAAGCACACCGACCAGGACCAAACACACGCCACTGACCACAGACACGCCGCGGAACCAGCGCCGGGCCTTGTGAAAGGAGTTGAGAAACTTCTCAACACTAAAGGCTGTGATCAAAAACGGAAGCCCCAGGCCCAGCGAATAGGCCGTCAGGAGCAGAACCCCCGACGACATGGATTCCGTGGTGCTGGCATAGGCCAGGATCGCGCCAAGAATCGGCCCGACGCAGGGCGTCCACGCGGCGGCGAAGGCCGTCCCGACCAGAAACGATCCGACATACCCGACGGGCCGGCGGTGAAAGGCGAACAGTCGGCGTTCCGTCATCAGCACATTCCACCGGCATGACGCCAGCAACGAAAGCCCGAAGATCACAATCACGACGGCGCCGATTTTCCGAATGAGATCCTGGTAGCCGTACAACACTTGCCCCACCAGGCTTGCCGACGCCCCAAACGCGATGAACACGGACGAAAACCCCCCGATAAACAGGAGGGAATTCAGAAGCATGGCTTTGCGAAGTCGTTGTCGTGCCGACACATCCATGAGCTGCTCCAGCGACAGCCCCGTCATGTACGACACATAGGACGGCACCAGCGGCAACACGCAAGGCGAGACAAAGGACAGCAGGCCCGCACTAAAAGCCGCAAACAGCGAGACGTGGCTGGAAAGCATGGACAGTCGCCTTACGAGTCGCGCAGAAGTGTGTGAATCAATGTGCGCGCCTCCGGGGTGTCCCAGTCCCGCGCCCCAAACATTCGATGGACCAACATCCCGTTTCGATCAATGACAAAGCTCATGGGAAGCGTTCGAACCCTGTACTGTCCACTCACCCGGTAGTCTGCATCATGCAGGACCGAAAAGGTCAACCCTTTGGATTCCACAAACGGCTGTGTCACCGCGCGGCCTTGAGGATCGGACGAGACCGCGAGAATGGCAAAGCCCTCCTGCTTAAGATCCCGATACACACGTTCCATGCCCGGCATTTCGATGAGACAGGGGGCACACCATGTCGCCCAAAAGTTAAGAAGCACGACCTTGCCCTGATAGTCCAGAAGCGCCTGCCGATTCCCGTGCATATCAATGAGGGTGAATGCAGGAGCCTGCGTCCCAATTTCCGGCAGCGCCTGACGGAAGGCGGCGGGTGTCCCCTGGCGTGCTTCCTGGCGCCCGTCTGAATCCCCCGTGTCACAGGCCACCCCCAACAGCGCGATCCACATGCCCACGCCGCAGAGCCACCCGGCCCGGGAACGTGTTCCGGCGGCCGCCTCTTTCGTCCAACATGTTTCCACTGCCTGCCATGCTTTCCACGCGCGAGGCGCCATGATCTTCGTCCAGATGATTATACACTGAACGCACTGTGAGGTGTTGTGTAAGTCCTGGCACAGAGGTAACACGTGAAACCTGGCACAGAGGCAACACTTGAAACCGGGCACAGGGGCAACACGTTTTCTGCATTATACCGGACACCTGACCCGGTGCAACCGCTCATCCCCCACGCCCGGCAGCAAGGCCGCAACAGAGAGCCGCCCCTGCTGCGGGCCGAACGTTTCAAGCCCGACAGACTCGCCCACTCACTGCCGCGTGAGGTAGATCGGGGTCCCGTTGAGCTTGATGCAGCCGCCGTGTGTGACCTTCCACACGGTCCAGGCCTCGGGATAACCGACCTCATGCCGCACGGCCGTGCTCCTATGGGGTGAAGTGCCACCAGAGTTGTTACCGAGGTGCCCGGTTTCAAGTGTTACCCCTGTGCCCGGTTCATGCCGGGGGGGATGGATTCCCGTTTGCACGGGAATGACGGAAAGACCCCCCCCGACGTGGCAAAGAAGGTCGCTCGCCCTCCTTTCTGTCATTCCCCCTACTTCTGTCATTCCCGCGAAAGCAGGAATCCATCTTCGCATGGCAAGGCGGGGGTCTGACACGCAAACAGACGGAAGGATGCCCGGATGGATTCCCGTTTTCACGGGAATGACGGAAAGAGAAGTTTAGTACTTCGGGCACTCTGGTTGGCAATCCTGTCCTGGCGCATACCCTGTGCTGTGCCGTGCAGGTGATAGCGGACAGTCATTCCCCCCTGACAAGGGGGGCCAGGGGGGTTGCCTGTTTGGAGGCGCGAGAAACCGTGGACCGGATTCCCGCGTTTTTGTCATGCCCACCCTCCTTCTATCATTCCCCCTCCTTCTGTCATTCCCGCGAAAGCGGGAATCCATCTTCGCATGGCAAGGCGGGTGTCCGGGATACATACAGACGGATGGATGCCCGGATGGATTCCCGTTTGCACGGGAATGACGAAAGGAGGGGAGGACGGAAGGAGGACTAGCGCTTATCATCATGGGCCTCGTATTCGGCATTGCAATGGGTGTCGGTTTTGGCATACATGAAGACTGGTGCAAGGACGATTTCGCACGCGGCCTTGCCATGCATCCGAAAGTGCATGACGCGAACAGCCAGGACACACTATGACGCCAGGCGCACAAAGCTCACATGACGAAGGCCCGTTCGCGTTCGGGCATGACCCACGGCACACGACTCAATGTCGTCGTTGCCGGCCTGTCTCAATCCCAATGATGCGCGCAGTGCCATGATCGCGATTTCCTGTCACCACCTTGGCAAGTCCTATGGGCATTATCAGGTGTTACGCGACGTGAACCTGACCGTTGCCCACGGTGAATGCCTGACCCTGCTGGGGCCCAACGGCGCCGGCAAAACCACCTTGTTGCACATCCTGGCCACGCTTCAACGGCCCAGCGAAGGGCACTATGACATGCTGGGCATGAACGGGCTGATACACCGGGAAGCCTTGAGAGCCCACTTCATGTTGTTAGCCCATGGCGCGCATGTGTACGATGATTTGAACGCCAAAGAAAATATCGCGTTTGCGCTGGCCTTGCGGGGCAAACACCCGACGGATCGCGACATCAAGCTGGCGCTGGACCGCGTGCGCATCGGCGCTTTTGCCGAGATGAAAATCCGGCACTACTCCGCCGGGATGCACAAACGGCTGGCGCTGGCCAAAATCATGCTGGCCCAACCTACCATTCTCCTGCTGGATGAGCCTTTTGCGGCACTTGATACCGACGGGACCGCCCTCATGCGCGACTATATCGGGGAACGGGTGTCCGACAATGGCGCCGTGATCATGGCGACGCATGATCCGGACAAAGCCCGCCCCGTGACCACCCGTGCTGGCAGGCTGCAACACGGGACGCTCCAGAACATCCCGCTGGAGGAGCTTTGAGCCGATGACGCCGTTTCATACCATCCGGTGGATTGTGTGGAAGGACCTCGTCATTGAGCTGCGAAGCCGCGAGACGATTTCCTCCATGGTGTTTTTTGCCCTCATCGTGATCCTGATTTTCAGCTTTAGCTTCTCCATGGACCAGCAGGCGGCGCAAGAAGTCATTGCCGGCATTATCTGGGTCGCCTTTGCGTTTACCGGCATTATCGGGTTGGGCAAATCCTTTTCCGCTGAATTGCGGCATGACTGCCTGGAAGCCCTCCAAATGGCGCCAGCGCACAGGGGCGCGATCTATCTTGGCAAAGTCGCGGCCAATTTTGCCTTTATGTTCGTGGTGGAAATCCTGTTATTCCCCATGTTTGTCATCTTTTTCAATTTGGACGTCGTTGAAGAAATTCCCCTTCTTCTGGTAATATTTTTTCTGGCGACGGTGGGGCTGGCCGCCGTGGGCACGCTCTTTTCGGCCCTGACCGTCCAAATCCGGGCACGCGAAGTGATGCTTCCCATCCTCCTCCTTCCCATGGTGATCCCCGTCATGATCGCTGCGGTGGAAGCCACAAAAGGGGCGCTCAATGGCGATCCCCTGTCCCTGTACGGGCCATGGCTGGAACTCCTCACCATTTTCGATGTGGTCTTTACCATCGTGTCCTTTTGGCTGTTTGACTTTGTGATGGATGCTTGAACCACGATGACCATTCACCACGTAATCCGAAACGTGCAACGGTATCAGGGCTGGGTGGGCGGCGGCGCGGCCTTGTGCCTCATGGTCGGGCTGTACGTCGGACTCCTGGCTTCCCCGCCGGACTACTACCAGGGCGAAGTTGTGCGGATTATGTACATTCACGTCCCCCTCGCCCATACGTCCCTGCTGGCTTATGCCGTGCTGGCGGGAGGCAGCATGTGGTATTTGTGGACACGCGACCCGGTCGTCGACAACATGTGTCACGCTGTCGCCACGCTCGGCGCCTGCTTTACCGCCCTGGCGTTGTTGACCGGGATGATCTGGGGCAAACCCACGTGGGACACCTGGTGGACGTGGGACGCGCGCCTGACGTCCTTTACGGTGTTGTTCCTCATTCTGGTCGGCTACCTGATGCTGCGCACCATGATTGACGATCCGGAAAAAGAGGCGCGCTATGCCGCCGTCCTGGCCATTCTCGGGTTCGTGGATCTCCCGATTATTCATTTTTCCGTGGAATGGTGGCGCACACTCCACCAGCCACAATCCATTTCTCTGCGCGGCGTGAGCATTGCGTCGGGCCTCCTGACGCCGTTGGTGTTGATGAGCATCGGCATGTCCCTGCTCTTTTCCTATATGCTGATGATCCGCACGCAACTGCTGTACCTCACCCACCTGCTTGACGCCAAAAAGGGACGGCTCTTAAGCCGGTTTCACGCGTCGAAATCCGATTCATGAACACACTGCGCCGCCTCTACATCCGATGGAGTGTCGTGCTCGCCGTCGTGGCGGGCCTGGGTGCGCTGACCGGGCAGCACTATCGGACACACCTCGCCAGTGTTGTCCCGCAGGAATTCGCCGACGCAGCACCGACCGGAGAAATCCGCGTCGTCGGCATGGTGCAGAGCGGCACCTTAACGGGAAACGTGCAGGCGGGTGAGGCCGCCTTTCAACTGATGGGGCGGGAGGCGTCGCTGCCCGTGATCTATCAGGGGCCGCCTCCCGACAATCTTCGGGAATTGAAAACCCTGGTTGTGATTGGAACCTGGAATGCCTCGGAACGCGTCTTCAGTGCGCGGGACATCGGCATTGTCCCGAATTATGGATTTGTGGCCGGCGCCTATCTCGTGGGCCTCCTGCCGTTGGCCGTGCTGGTGTTTGCCATGAGCCGGCGGGTGAGCCTGTTGTACGAGGACATAAAAACCTCCACAGTGTATCAGGAGGATTGACCATCCGATGACGGGATCACGCAGAAAAAAAACCGGCATGGCGATCAGCGTTCTGGTGATCGCGGGCGCCCTGGCGTACCTGGCCCTTGGAAATTTCGGGGACAACCTGGTGTATTTTTTCACCCCGTCGGAAGTCGCCGCCTTTTCCCCCGACTATTACGGGAAGAAGGTGCGCGTGGGAGGCATGGTGGTTCAAGGGAGCATGAAGGCCGACACTGACAGACTGGGCATGACCTTTCAGCTCACCGATGGCGAAGCCACGATTCCCGTGACGTTTGCCGGCATCCCCCCGGACCTCTTCAAAGAAGGACAGGGGGCCGTGGTGGAAGGCTACTGGACCGATCAGCGGCAATTTCAATCCAACTTCATCATGGCCAAACATTCCGAAGACTATATGCCCATTGAACTCAAACGCGCGGGCGTCAAGCTGCCCCGCAAGGATTTTATGAAATCGCTGGTGCAATAAGGTGCAGACCGGCAGGCATAATCACAGCCATGGACTTGCGCCTTGCAGGGAACAGGTGAAGCGTCCCTTGCGCACAGGCAATCGTGATGTCCGCCTGGTTGAGCGACGCACAGGCATGACGCCGCACACAGAGACCATTGCTGACTCGTTCCGCATGACAGGAGCGGCAAGGCTTGATTACATTCAGCATGTCGGGGATGCTCACCGTAAATTTTTCGGGCAGTATTTTACTCACCCGGACGTTGCCGGGTTTATGACACGCTGGGTGCTCCGTTCCGGGAAGAAGTCTCTCTTTGATCCGGCGTTTGGACTGGGGGCGTTTCGCGAAGCCGTCCCTCAAGATTCACAGATCACATTTTCAGCATGCGAGGCGGATCCGAAGATCATTGCATTCTGGGAGCGACACACAGGCAAGCGTTCCGGGTTTATCACGGCGGAGGATTATCTGCGTTCATGGGGCGGGACGCATGACAACATCGTGTGCAATCCTCCCTACATGCGCTTTCAGAAATTCCTGAATCGCCACATCGTGCTTCGGGAGTTTCAGCAACGCCTTGGGATCAGGCTCTCGGGGTATACGAACACCGCATCCGCCTTCCTGCTCAAATCGCTTGCGGAGCTTCGCGCATCGGGAAGGCTGGCCTACATCATGCCCCTTGAATTTCTGAATACCGGCTATGGATCGCTGGTGAAGGAAAAGCTGATTGCCGCCGGCCACTTATTTGCCATGCTTCGCTTTGATTGTGAAAAGGAGATGTTCCCGGACGCCACCACGTCGGTGGGCCTCATCCTGTATGATAACGCTGTCCGTCATGCGTCTGTGAAGTTTTATGCCGTGACCGCTCTCGCGCAACTTGCACGGTTTGACGAGATGAAGCCGGTGGCCGACGTGCCGGTGGCGGAGCTGCATTCCAGGGCCAAGTGGCTTCCCCGGTTTCAGCAACAGGCCTATGCGGCGGACCCGGCCAACATGACGACGCTCAACTCGTTTGGCAGATTCAGCAGAGGGATTGCCACGGGCGCGAATGAGTTTTTTGTGCTTCGCCCGTCCACGGCACAGGCACAAGGCCTGGACAGAGCATCCGAATGTGTGCCGTGCATTACCAGGAGTGCGCAGATTCGCAAACCGGTTTTTGAAGCCGCGGATTACGAGGCGTTGTCTGATGCCGACCACCCGGTTCTCCTGTTCTCCGCCAACGGCGCGCATTCCCACGAAGCGGAACGGTATATTCGGTTCGGGGAACGCCGGGGGTTCAATGATCGTTTTCTCACGAAACACCGCAACCCCTGGTACAAAACGGAGCAACGAACGCCTGCGCCTCTTTTGCTGGGCGTGTTTTCAAGAGGGGGCTACAAGATTATTTTCAACACAAGCCACGTGCGGCATTTAACCTGCTTCCACGGCTTTCAGCCAAACCGGCTCGGATGTGGATACATCGCGCACCTTTTCCTGTATCTTGCGTCACGAACGGGCAGGGAAATCCTGTCGCGCTCAATGCGCACGTATGGCGCCGCCCTGGATAAATTTGAACCCAATGATGTCAATGGCGCTGCCGTGCCCTCTCACACATTTTTTGCTTCCATGTCCGCGGAGCACGTTTCCGGGGCCGTGAAGGCCATCAACGAGACCGGGCAGGTGCCGCAGTGGGCTGAAGACCTGTTCGCGTCACTGCGCATACCCCGCACACAAGGCACATCCCATGATCATTGAAATCGGACATTTTTCCGTGGTCATCGCCCTGGTCCTGTCCGCCTTCGGCATGGTGACCTCCGTGCTGGCGCTCACCACCCGCAACACAGACTGGGTGCGGGTCGGACGCATGGCCGTGACGATGATTTTCATACTCCTGTCCGTGGGAATGGCGTCGCTGATCTACAGCTTTCTGGCGCGGGATTTTTCCGTCCATTACGTCGCCACCACCTCCAATTCGCACCTGCCCCTGTTCTACACCATCGCCGCCGTCTGGGGCGGCCATGAAGGCTCGCTCCTGTTGTGGGTGTTGATGCTGTCCGCGTTCAGCACACTGGCGGTGTGGCTCCACTGGCGAACCCAGCCGGCCATCATGCCGTACCTGATCGGCGTGGAATGCCTGGTGATCGCCGGGTTTCTGCTCCTGATTCTTTTTCTTTCAAGCCCGTTCGACCGCCTCATCCCCGCCCCGCCGGACGGCAAAGACCTCAACCCGTTGCTGCAGGACCCGGCGATGGTCCTGCATCCTCCCATGCTGTACATGGGGTACGTCGGCTTCTCAATTCCTTTTTCCTTCGCCATGGCGGCGTTGTTATCCGGGCGGCTCGGCGAAGAATGGATCAAAGTCACGCAACGGTGGACCATCTTCGCCTGGCTGTGCCTGACCACCGGGATTCTCCTGGGCGGGTACTGGGCCTACTATGAATTGGGCTGGGGCGGCTACTGGGGGTGGGACCCCGTGGAGAACGCGTCGTTTATGCCATGGCTGGTCGGCACCGCGTTTCTCCATTCGGTGATGGTGCAGGAAAAGCGGAAGATGTTCAAAGTGTGGAATCTCTTCCTGATTATCGTGACGTTTTCGCTCTCACTCATCGGCACCTTCCTGGTGCGCAGCGGCGTCCTCACGTCGGTCCACACCTTCGCGACCGACCCTGAACGCGGATTGTATATTCTGATTTTTGTGACCACGGTCATTGGCCTGGCCTTCGGCGCTCTGCTGCTCCGCGCCAACGCACTCAAAAGCCGGATTGAAATGGATTCCATGGTGTCGCGGGAATCCATGTTCCTCTTCAACAATTTATTGTTCCTGGTCGCGGCGGCGACTGTCTTTCTCGGCACCCTGTATCCCTTAATGATTGAAACGTGGCAAGGCGCGAAGGTCACCGTCGGCCCGCCGTATTACAACGCCGTGTTCATGCCCGTCGCGCTCGGACTGCTGTTTTTGATGGGTGTCGGCCCCTACATTCCCTGGCGCAAGGCCTCCCGCGCCAGCTTGAAAAAAAGCTTTCTGGTCCCGCTGCTCATCGGCCTGGCGTCAACCATGGTCATGTTCGCGTTCGGCATTCACAGCGTCTTTGCGTTGGCCGGCACGTTCGTCGTGGGCTTTGCGGGCTCAACCATCGTGATTGACTTCTGCAAAATTTCCTCGCTGTACGCGCGACGCGAGTCCAGCCATCTCCTGAAAGGCGCGTTCTCGGCGTTTACCGCCAATCAACGCCGCTACGCGGGGCTTGTGACCCACGTGGGCGTCCTGGTGCTGGTCATCGGCATTATCGCGTCCACGGTCTACCAAACGGAAAAAGTGGTGTCGTTGCGGGTCGGGGATGCGTTTATGCTTGATGCCTACCGGGTGACACTTGAACGCCTCCACGACGTCAGGGGGAAAAACTGGAGCGCGCAGGAAGGCGTCTTTGCCGTCTACGAAGGCGACACCCTGCTGACCAGACTGCGACCCCAGAAGCGCGTGTATGACGCCTCGCAAACCCCGACGACGGAATCCGCGATTTATGCAAAAAACATGGGGCATATTTTTCTGACCATGCCGGACGTCTCGCCCGACGGCGTGGCCGTGGCCAGAGGCGTCATCAATCCGCTGATCCTGTGGGTCTGGGGCGGTGGCGGCATGATGGGGCTCGGCGTCCTGCTCAACATTTTCCGACCACGCAGACGGGATGAAGAGCTGCCGCATGACCTCTCATGTCCACCCCATCCCCAATGAGGGCCCCATGCGGGAGTTGAAGAAGCCGGGTGCGGCATGACGCGCGCCACGCAAACATCCATCCTTGTCGTCCTCGTCGCCCTGTTCGCGTTGTTCTATCAGGGCCTGTGGGGCGATCCCCACCGGATCCCGACCGTCCTGGTGGGCACCCCCGCTCCCCTGTTTGAAGGGCCGGACGTGGAAACCGGCGCACGGCTCTCCTCGCAACAATTCGCGGGGAAGGTCATCCTGGTGAATTTCTGGGCCTCCTGGTGCCGGGAATGCAAAGTTGAGCATGAGAATTTATTGAAACTGCATGATGCATTCAGTGATCATCCGAACTTTGTGATGCTGGGCATTAACTACCAGGACGAAGTGGATAACGCCCGGGCCTATCTCAAGGAGCGCGGGTCCGGCTTTGCGCATATGCGCGACGTCCAGGGCGCCCTGGCCATTGCGTTTGGGGTGTACGGCGTGCCGGAGACATTCGTGATAGACCACACCGGCATCATTCGCCATAAACGGATTGGCCCCATCACCGGCGACGCCTATACCCAACTCACGAACCATGTGCTGACACCCCTGCTCCAGGACGCCGAGCCTGCGACGTAACCCATGTCCCGTCTCGTCCCCATGATCCTCATGCTCTGCGTCGCGTCTCCAAACGCGGGCGTCGCCGACATGGTGGATGAAACGGCCATTGATGAACAGGTGCGGACTATCGCCAAAACGCTGCGCTGCACCGTGTGTCAGACCGAAAATATCTGGGAGTCCGGCGCACCGCTGGCCAAACAAATGCGGGACGCCATTCGGGAACGCGTGACGCAGGGCGAGTCCGTTGAGACCATCCGGGCCTACTTTCAAAGCCGGTATGGCGACTACATTATGATGGCGCCGCCGAAACGCGGCATCAACTGGCTGATCTGGCTGGCCCCGTTTCTGCTGCTCGTTGGCGGCGGCGTCTTCTTGTGGAGAGAGATCAACGGATGGGTGACCCGCACGCCCGCCCCTCAACCGGACGCATCGCCTCCACTTGATGAAGCCTCCCGACAACGCATCAGGCGGGAACTGGAGCCGCCGGAGGAATAACGGCGGCGGCGCCACCCCATACGCCACGCCCACCGGAAACGATTGTGATGTCACCCGTCTTTCTCACCATCTGTCTCATCCTTCTCATCGGCGTGATTGCCGCCGTCGCCTCTCCCTTGTGGCGCAAAGACCGCTCAACATCCGACATGATGGGTCAGGACGCCGAGGACGATCAGGAACGGGCCGATCTCCTGATTGAACGGGACGTGTTGCGGCATTCACTGCGGGAACTGGACGTTGAACTCGCCCAGGGCCGGTTGGAACAGGAGGATTATGCACGATTGCAGGCAACCGATGAACGGCGTTTGCTGTCCATCCTGAACCGACTTGACGCCCTTGCCGCATCCGGCCGCCAGCCATCGCCACCTGAACGCACGCCGCGCACGGGGAGCGCATGGGGTTCGGCGATTGTGGCCAGCGTGGTCCTGGCGGCGCTGTCGGTGGGGATCTACGGTTTTCTGCAGTGGCGCACCATCAACCGGCTCGTGGACGTCCAGGCCGGCATGGCCACCCAGGCGCCGGATCCCATGGCCATGGTGGCCAGACTGGAAGCCAGGCTCAAAGAGAATCCCAATGACGTGCAGGGGCAGATGATGGCCGGTCGCTCCTACATGGCCCTGAACCGCATTGACGAAGCGAAAAAAGCGTATGGCAAGGTGCTGGCGCTGTCCCCCCGGAATCATGAAGCCCATTACAACCTGGGCGTCATCATGATTGATCAACGCCAGTTTGATGATCCGAACATTTTCCGGGCAGCCCTCAAACATTTCGACGCCGTGCTGGTGGATTTACCGAATCAACCCGGCGTCAACTGGTACAAAGGCCTGGCGTTGTGGTACCTGAAACGGTACCGGGAAACTGAAGAATACTGGGCCACCGCCTACAAGAATCTCCAACCCGGCAGTCCGGACGCCGACTTCGTCAAGCAGGCCCTCGCCAAACTCCGCAAGGGAGAGACGCCGATTTAGGTGTTCTGTTTTTGCAGTACGGTACGGAAGGTCAACGAGACACGGCGTTTAGCGTTTTTATTCATTTGAAGGCCATGCTTCCAGCGCTCGCGGCTTTCTCCACGAAACACGATCAGACTGCGCGGCTCAAGACGCACAGTAAAATCCCGGCTCTTGTCGCCTGGGTGCTTAATCTTCATTTTGCCTTCGCCGCCAAGCGAAAGAGAGGCTAACACCGGCCCGAAACAATCGCGGTCGGTGTGTGGCGCGATACCCTGTTCCGGTTCATATTCATTGACAATGATCTGATCCGGTTTTTGTTTGAAAACGGGTTCGGCCCCCGCCATCAGCTTTTCGATAACCTTACCCGCCCATTCGGGAAGATCGCCGATCTTGTCTTTGGCGTCAATGGTCCGAGCTTTGTAATCATAGCGATAGCCGTAATGCTGGACCCGCCTTTTTAAGTCCGTAATCCATTTTTCGTTGTCAATGCTGGCAAGCAGTTCTTTTTCGTCATTCTCGTCAATAAAGTTGGGAATGTAGTTGCCACCGATGGCCTTGATCCGCTCAAGCACCGTCTCATGGCTGGATTGCTCGTTGCTGATACCCTCCAAAGGCAATACGGTTTGCATCGGCATGATTTGCCTCACTGGGAGCGGTTGGTTTTTCTCTTTCCGATCATCTGCGCCGCCATGACAGACTTCGGAAGACCTGGCACTGTTATAGTTTCCAGGTCTCCGCCGGCATAAGAAAAGGAATCGTCGGTTTTCATGGCGGGTAATGCTTTCATGAAATTAGTCCAATTGGCATGGATAATAGATTTGTTTGGAGGAACCCCTGGAACCAATGGATTAAGATACACAGTCCGAGTTTCGTTCAGATTCGGCAACCTTGATACCCACTGACGCCACGTTTCTGCAAGATTTTCCAGGCAAGTAAGTTGTTCATTTTTGGGAAATTTATATGTCTCCTGCGCCAGCACAAACGATAGAACGAGGATGGCGAGAACATTTGTTGAAGAGGGCAACCCCGTCATCATTTCAGGATGAAATTTCGTATCTTTGACAATCTCACATTGATTGAAAATTTGATATTGCCTGTTAATCAATTGCGCACGATAAACCATATTTTCTGAATGATCTATACCAAGGTAGCTTATACGATCTCGATAATCACTGCGACCGAAATTCTTTGATGCAATTTCAGCCAACGCTAGACCCGATGTCATTGGACCGCAACCAAAATCTACAAAGACGATGTGCTCATAATTTTTTAACGTATCGCTCAAATACTTCCTCAAAACTGCCAGATTCTGTTTGATGTGCATATCCATATACTGCTGAATATAAAGATTCGTTTTATAAATGGGCTGTTCTTCGCAATTATCCGGATAATGTTTTTCATCAAAGTTTGTTGAACCTTGCCGCAAGACGTCTTTGTTGGTTACTCCGTGCCGTTTATAAAAATCTACCGCTTCTTCTACTTCCTTTTCTCTACAAAGTCGAAAATGAATATGAAGAGCTTCAATACCCATAATGTATTTCTCTATCCTACACCCTCCCCAGATACGCCGCTATCAGCAGGGTCGCCAGGGCGATGAGGAGAATGACGGTTTCCAAACGATCGGCGCGGGAGGGGGACGATTGCGGAGTCTCGGACGACGGGCCGTGGGGGTCAATGATGAAGTCGTGAACCAGGAGCAGCGCGAACGCGACACCAAACAAAAAGAGTTTGAGCATCAAGACGGCGCCCCAGGTGGTTTCGATGCGCACCGAGCCGCTCTCGTCCAATAATTGAGACGCGCCGGTCAGCACCAGGGTAATCAGACTGATCCAGACAATGGTGCGAAAGCGGCGGCCCGACAGGCGTCGAACGTGTTGCACGTTTGGATCAAGCCGGGAACGTCTGCAAGCCGGAGTCAGCACGCATCGTGAAAAAATCAGCCCGCCAATCAGGGCGGCGGCGGCGGCAAGATGGAGCCAGGCAATGAGGTAGTCAGGCATGATCGCGTTGACGAAGCGTGTTCAACGTACCGCCATGACGCGGGGCGGACGACAGAGGCGCAACATGGATTCCCGCGTTCGCGGGAAGGACGGAAGGGTTGGGCGGCAGAACGGCATGGTTGGAAGACATGGTCGGACAGCATGACGCGGCCTGATCAGCCACGAGAAGAATCATGAGCCGGCAACAGCTTGATGGCACGGAGGCGTGACAACGGGTGACCGCCTCCGCGGGCATGACACGCCCGACCGGGCTTAAAATGCCACCTTGGGCGTGGCGCGGGCTTCGTCCCCGATTTCAAAATATTCGGCTTTCTCAACGCCGGCCAGGCCCGCGTAGAAACGCCCCAGTAATTTACGGGTAAAGGTGTTCAGCATCCGCACGGTATCGTTAAACCGTTTGCGTTCAACCGCCAGACGATTTTCCGTCCCTTCAAGCTGATCCTGAAGCTTCAAAAACGACTGATTGGATTTGAGCGTGGGATAGGCTTCCCGCAGCACCAGCAGCCGCGACAACGCCGATTCAAACCCGCCCGCCGCACGCGCTTTTTCATTGACCGACTTCGCCTGAAAATACGCTTTGCGCGCGTTGGCCACACCCAGATAAATTTTTTCTTCCTGACCGGCCACGCCTTTGACCGTACTGACCAGATTGGGGATGAGTTCAAACCGCCGCTGCAACTGGTTTTCAACCTGCGCCCATTGGCTCTTCACCGCTTCATCCATCTCAATAGCCCGGTTATAGCCGGAATACACACAGCCGCCCGCCATCAACATCAGCACAAGCAGGCCACCGAAAATCATCAAGACCACACGCCCAGCACTCATGCGTTTTCCTCCCTTGCCGATCTCCCTACCAACCCGCTCCGCCGCCGCCCCCGCCGAATCCGCCGCCGCCGCCGAATGATCCGCCAAAGCCGCCGCCGAATCCGCCGCCGCCCATCCCGCCGCCCCAATGGCTTCTTCCGGTCATGCCCCCCAGGACGCTGCCCAGCACCAGCCCGGTGACCAGTCCCCCGCCGGCCCCGACACCCCTGCCGCCCCATGTGGAATGATGCCGGCGACGGCGCATACTGGACATCATCATGAGAAACAACAGCAACGGGATGATGAGCGACCCCAGCAGGGTTCCGCCGCGTCCACCGGTTCGCCCCGGCCGATACCGCTGCTGGGGAATCCCGGTGAGCGTGACCCGTTGAGAGTCCGCAATCTGATTGACCGTCACAACCGCCAGTTGGAACAGCCCTTCGGAATATTGTGCCCGCTTGAAAAATTTCGAGGCCACCGCACGGGACGCCGTGCCGGCCCATGAATCGGGCAACACCCCTTCCAGGCCATATCCTGTGTGAATACGAACCTTGCGCTCTTTAACGGCTAACGCAATCAAGGCGCCATTATCTTTACCCGCCCGGCCCAGTTTCCAGGCTTCGGCATGGCGCTGGGCAAACGACACCATATCTTCACCATCGGTGGACTGCACGGTCAGCACTTTCACCTGCGCCGTGGTTTTCTGTTCAAGTTCGCGCAGCCAGCCTTCCAACCGCTGCCGGGCGCCCGAATCAATAATCCCGGCTTGATCCACGACATACGTACCGGGGTCGGGGACAGAGATTTCGCCCCGGCTCATCCCCGGCAGAAGCAGCAACACAATGATGGCGAATGGGAGCAAGGCAGGCACGAGGCGTTACCAGCGATCAGCCAGAGTTTTTAATCCGTCAATTTCATCATAGAGGCACGTCACATCATGCCAGTCATGCCGACGGGTGTCCTGCAACGCACTGCGAATGCCGGGAAGGGAGCGATCGGTTTCCTGTTCAATTTGGCCGACCACTTCAATCGCCGGCAGAAAGTCGCGTTGTCCATGCAGCCACAGCAGCCCGCGGAGCGTCCGCATCAACCGCTCGGCAATATCGCCTTCCATGGCGCCAAGGATTTTTTCACGTCCGGCAGCGGCCAGGATGCCCTGCCGCATCCCGATCAGGATCGTCTTCAACTCGCGCTCGCACTGGTGGCGAAGATGCGTGTCCTGAAACGAGACGTCCGCAAAATAATCGGTGCCGACGAGACACACGCGGCATTGCTGAATCTCCAGCAACTCCAACGGGAACGTATCCAGTGAACCGTTGATGTAGACGGGCGTCATAATCAGTGGCGCGGCAATTTTGGCCTTGCCCAGCCTGGCCCCGTCTTTCGCCAGCTCCCGGAGCATCTCCAAATCAATCTTTTCCAGAACCAGGACACTGCGCGCGATATGCCGCGCGGGATCAAAGTCGGGTGTGGCCATTGCGCCGAACCCGATCACGGCCAGGCAATTCATCCCGCCGAGCGTCTGTACCCGATCCACAAATTTCCGCACAGGTTCCCGCATGGCGTCGGCTAATCGTTCACTATTCATCATGGATGCAGTCATCGCGTTCTACTCCCGGATCAACGATTCCAATGAAGGGTCAACAATGAAAACCGGCTCAACGGCGCCGGAAATGATGAGCGACTTCACAACAGGCTAACGCACGAAGAGGAAACCTTGCAAGCCGGGGGAAGCGGGGGAGGGGTCAAGCAAGGTCGCGGCTTGCCGCCACCCGTCCGCCTTGTGATGGGCCTGGGGCAACGTGTACCCTGCGGTGACATGTTATCTTCGATGCCACTCAAGCACGACTCCACCGCGTGATCAAACCAATACACAAGCAATTAGTGGCAGCCGACGGGGATACAAAATCATGAAACTACTCGGCTATTCCGAGCGCGGGATTTTGAACGCGCTACTTTATGAGATTCACCATTCCGGCAAGGGCGATGCGTTGTTGAAAGAACTGATTGCCGAAGCGGTATTTCCGGTCACCAACCTTCCGTGTATTGCCGCCGATCCTGTCTTTACTGTCTTTATTGAACAATCGCTGTCGAATTTTGGCAATGCGGATGCAATTATTCTGGGCCAATCCGAAATGAGGAAGTACACGATTTTTGTTGAGGCAAAGGTGTCGGCGCAATCGAACAATTGGCGCCTTGAGAAGGAATTTGCGGACTTCAAAAAGGGTTTAGTATCAAAGGTTAAATATCACTCTTCCAACCTTTTCACGCAGATTTATCATAAGCAACAATTTATGGAGCACACACTCGACAAACTGAAATCCGGTGTGCCGTTTCCGAAATGGTCCAAGAACAGGAGAAGAAAAATTGGCACAAACCCCACCGTCCTTCGTGCCGCCGAGCAGATCAAGCAGCACTGCGATACAACGTTCTACTTGATGCTGATTCCTGAAAACGATGACGATGATGCAGTCAAAGACTTCTTTAAAAACACCTTGTGCAACACCAACCTTCCCAACGTCCCCGGGTGGGACGTTTCGCATTACGGCTATCTCACCTGGCAACAGGTGAAGGATTTTTGCGACAAGCAACCATTGCAACACTCGTTGGCGGTGTTCCAATACAACGACAAGCAAATTTATTGGCCACGTGATACAGACGTGATACAGACGAAACAATCTGAGATACTCACCGCTCAAAAAACAACCCAACATTGCCAAACATAGCCGACAGGTGGCAGGAACTGCGGTTGCCATTTTTCGAAGATACCACGACTGGAAAGAGAGTCATCAGGCAAATCAAAGATGTCATCAAGGCAAAATGGAGTGCGATTGAAAAAATACATGATTTGAAAAATAAACATGGCGAACTTGTTGCATAAAAACAGCCAACAAGGCACAGTGGCGGATATGGAAATCATAGTGCTAGGTTTTTGCGTTATTTGACGCCGCCATAACAGAGAAAGACTCTGCATGAAAAAAATTGATCAACCACAAAGGAAAGAATATACTGCGATTAAATTATACATTGACGACATTAGGACTATTTGCTCTTTCTTTGAAGAAAGCAACGTTGAGTATAAAATACAAACGAGTACGCATGAATTTTCTTCTTACGATGACTTGCACACTAATCTGCCCAGCATTTCATTCGATAAAAAAATCAAAAACTTGGAAATTACTTCTATCGATCCACACATTAATTTAGAATTTTCTTCTTTCGCCAATAAGGTATACATTGGCAATAATGACACCACCAGCATGGGACTATTGTTAAAAATCGATACCCATCTTAAGTCAACATCAAGATTTCCATCATTTCTGTATTCTTTGATCTTATATGTATTCATAATCTTCATCTGCTTTTTAATTAGCTCTATCAATGAAAATTATTCCATTTTTTTGGTGGTAGCTTGGATAGTATCTCTTTTGTGGTGCATATACTTGAATTTCTTACGCACAAAGAAATCTGCTACGATTTTTCTATACGAAAGGCACAGATCCAATACATTTTTCAAGAGAAAAAAAGACGACATTTTTTTAGCGATAATTTCAGCAATATCAGCAATAACTGGTGCGGTGCTATTTTCCTTGCTTCAGTGAGCGCTGTCATATATCTCGTCAATAAAAGGTTGAAGTCAAAGCACCCCCAAAAACTAATCGTGTGCAAGAATTTTATTCTTGACTTTGGGAACCACTTCGCCCTTGCGACAAGCCGGGCTTGTTATTCAGTCTGTGGCAGTTTGTTGTTCCCAATGCGATTCCCGCCGACTCCACATTATAGTGTAAGCCTTGCATACCCCCTGCCCCCGTCCCATCCGTGCAACCGCTTCCGTTAGAGGGCGACGTGCTCGCACAGCGAGCCTGGCGTATGCCGGACCTGGTGGTGTACCAGCATGAGGCGAATGAATGGTGGGTCGCGCCGCTTGATGAAGACCTTCCCATCGTCCGTCTGAACCGCATGGGCGCCGCGCTGCTCGGAGCCATGGATGGCCGCCTTGCGATCAGCGCACTCCTCGATCAGTTCGGCACATGGATTTGCGGCCCGAATCGGGAAACCGGCCAGTGGTTTCTCGAACGGTGGTCATTGCCCCGCTACTCATTGTGTTATTTCGGAACCCAACCGCCCACCGGTCACAACATCAACGCGAAATGGGATCTCCTGCTCCAGAAAGTCCGCGAACACTGGCATGAAAACGCGGCGGTTGAGAGCGAGACGCACCTGACACAGTTTCATCATCAGGGGATTCAAAGCCATCATGGCCATTTCGAAATTGTGGAAACCACGGTGTCCCATCTGCTGCGGGAACCCTGCGACGCGCTGCAGGGATTGTCCTATGGCCAGGTCATCGCCAAAACCCTGCGGCAATGCGGGTGGTGGAATCCGAAACCGCAGCGTGTCGTGGAAGTGGGTGCGGGATTGGGCTATCTGTCCCGGGAAATGGCGAAAGAATTTTCCCCCCTTGAACGACGCGGCGTGCAATACATCTTTCTGGATCTCACCCGCCCCTTTCTGCACTCCCAACTGGCGTTGGCCGGGCAGGCGGGGTGGGACGCGCACGCGCTGAACGCGAATGCCGAACAGTTGCCCTTCGCCGATGCCAGCGTGGACCTGGTCATTGACAATGAGAACCTGGCGGATATGACTCCCGTCAATTTGTCCCGGGAAGAACTGGAGACGCGCCAGGGCCGCACACCCGAACATCAGCGCAGTATGGATCTCATTCAGCAACTCCGATTGACGCTGGACACCCCGTACCCGCAGGAGGCGATTTTCAACGAGGGGGCGATGCGGTTTCTGCTTGAACTCTGGCGGGTGCTCACACCGGGCGGCCATGCGTTGCTGATTGAATTCGGGATTGACGCAGGCTGGCCCGACCCCGTTCGACTGCCCGGCCATACGGAATATGAAGTGCAATTCACGCACATGCGTCACGCGGCCCGCTGGCTGGGATTTCGCGAACAGTACTGCGCGTTGCCGCAACTGCTCTCAATGCCACGGAATACGCAAGTCCTGTGCACCGGCGCCACCTACGCCATCCGGCGCCTCCAGGAAACCGAAGGCCACACCTTTGCCGTGCGGGCGTACACCGAATCGGAATTGCGCCACGCACTCGGAACAACCCTGTCCAAACTGACCGGCCTCCACTACCACAACATCCTTGATCCGGCCTGGTTCAGTCTGTGGGATTTCAAGGCCCTGCTCCTGGAAAAACCGGGCGGCTTCCACCGCCCCGCGTATCAGGAATCGCAGGGTTTTCGCTGGTACAACCAGCGATGACCCCACGGGCTACGATCCGGGACGCGTGCGACCGGCCCAGGCCAGACGCATGAGCACGCCTTCCCGCAATCCATAGTCACTGACGACACACCGTTCCATATTCAGCTCTTCCATAATCCCGCGAAGCATGAGCGCCCCCGCCACCATCACGGCTTCGCGTCCCGGTTCCAGTCCGGGCATCCCCGCCCGATCCGCTCGCGTGGCGCCGCACACGTCGCGTGCAATCCGCCGCACCACCGACAACGTCAAAGGATAATGATGAATCCGCGCGGCATCCCAGGCGGGTAACGCCTGCGCCATGGCCGCCAGTGACGTGATCGTCCCCGCCGTGCCGACCAGCGTCAGATCAGTCACGTCGCCGATCTCGCGGAGCGCGGCGCGGGTCAGGTCCCGGATCAGGGTGTCCGCTTCCTGAATTTCCGTGGAACGTGGCGGATCACCATGCAGCACCCGCTCGGTTAATCGCACAACCCCCATCTCAATTGAAGCCACCCGCGCCGGCTTCCCGAGTCGGCTCACGATAAATTCCGTGCTCCCTCCCCCGATATCCACCCCCAGCACATCCTGAATATCCGACGGCAGGCCGGCTCGAATCCCCACGCCGGTTCGTCTGGCTTCTTCCGCCCCATCAAGCACTTCAACGTCGACACCCGTGGTGTGCTTGACGCGCCCCACAAACTCCACACGATTACGGGCATTCCGAACGGCGCTCGTGGCCACGGCCGCATACTGCTCAACCTCACGAGACCCGATCACCGTTTTCCATTCCTGTATGGCCTCAATCACGCGCGACATGGCCGCCGGCCGAAGACGTTGGGTGTGAATCAACACCTTCTCCCAGCCACACCATTTTGTGTCCCGTATACACCGTGTCAAGCGAGCCGGCGGGAGACGCCTCATCACCCACGCCGCCGGGAATGTACGACGCCACCAGCAACCGACAGGTGAGCGTCCCAATATCAATGACGGCCAATCGCATGATCCGTGATCCGTGCCTTATCCAATGGAGCCCAGGTCCAGCCTGGATTGCCAGCGCCGCAACATGGCCGCTTTGAGTACCTGATGATCGGGATGCGACAACTGCGGATCCTGTGCCACCAGCGCAAACGCGTCCCGGCGAGCCTGTTCCAGCAACGCGGCATCCTGCATCAGATTCACCACGCGCAATTCCGGCATCCCCCATTGCCGCGTGCCCAGCACTTCACCGGGACCGCGAATGTTGAGATCCTGTTCCGCAATGGCAAAACCATCGGCGCACTGCCGCATCGCTTTGAGGCGCTGCTCGGCGGTCTGCGTAGCCCTGATCGGCGCGGGAGGCGGGTCGGCGGCCGTCTCCATGCGAAACGGCCACTCCAGACGGCGTTGCTCCCCCGTCACGGGGACAGCCGGCAGGGAGCCGGTCAGCGTGTCATCCCGTGCATCATGCCGCTTCGGCATTTTCCCCGACGAACTGATCAGCAAACAGAACGACCGTTGCGCGCCGCGTCCGACCCGTCCGCGCAATTGATGAAGTTGCGCCAGGCCGAAACAATCGGCGTGTTCAATCACCATGACCGTGGCATTGGGCACATCCAACCCGACTTCAATCACCGGCGTGGCCACAAGAATCTGAATCTCGCCCGCCTTGAACGCCTTCATAATGCCCGTTTTCTCGGCGGACTTCATCCGCCCGTGCAGGCACACCAGCGTCATCGCCGGAAACTCCTGTTCCCGCAGACGTGCCGCCGCCTGCATGACCGCTTCCAGATCGCGTTTGTCGGATTCCTCCACCAGCGGATACACGATGTACGCCTGCCGCCCCGCCCGCACGTCTTTCCGCACCAGCTCATAAGCTCTGTGCCGCGCCGTGTGGCGAAAGACCCGCGTCTGAATGGGCTGGCGTCCGGCAGGCAACGCATCAATGACCGACACGTCAAGGTCCCCATAGGCGGTCATGGCCAGGGTACGGGGAATCGGCGTGGCGGTCATCACCAGCACATCGGGGCGCAGACCTTTGTCTCGCAGTTTCCCTCGCTGCAGCACACCGAACTTATGCTGTTCATCCACCACCACCATCCCCAATCGGGCAAATTGCACGTCCGGCTCCAACAGCGCATGCGTCCCCACAACCACCCGGATCACGCCCTGCGCGAGGCCTTCCAGCACGCCGGCTCTCGCCTTCTGCGTCATCCCTCCGGTCAGCAGCGCCACCGAAAGATTCAGAGGCTCAAGGTACGGCTGGATGGTCAACAGATGCTGTTCGGCCAGAATTTCCGTCGGAGCCATCAAGAGGCTCTGATAGCCGTCTCCGCAAGCCGCCAGCATGGTATGCAGCGCCACAAGGGTTTTTCCCGACCCCACGTCTCCCTGCAGTAACCGATTCATGGGATGCGGCGCGCACATATCGTTTTCAATCTCGGCGATCACACGCTGTTGGGCATCCGTGAGCTGAAAAGGCAATTGCGAGCGGAACGGCGCGGTGAACGTATCGGCACATCGAAAGGCAATGCCCGGCGCCTCGCCCTGATTCATCCGTTGCCGCAGTGCCAATGCCAGTTGAAACAGAAAACATTCCTCAAAGGCCAGTCGGCGATGCGCCGGCGTTTGCCAGTCGTTGAGCGCCTGCACATCATGGCCGGGGCCGGGGAAATGGGTCGTCGCCATCGCCGTCTCCAGCGAGGGCCACGCCCGTTGCTGCAGCAGACGCGAGGGAAGCGGGTCCGACATGTGGCCGCCATACTCGTCCAGCAGGCGCCGCATGATCGTGCGAAGCTGCCGGGAACTCAATCCGCGCGTTTCATGATAGATCGGCACAAGCCGTCCGACGTGAAGCAGCAGATCGTCATCATCATCCACGACCTCATAGTGCGGGCTGCGCATCTGGAATCCCCCATGCGCCTGCGCGACCACGGGGCCATTGAGCACCACACGGGAGCCGTGCTTGAGCGCCGTTTCCAGATACGGTTGATTGAAAAACACGACCTCCGCCGCCGCCGTGTCATCGCGAACTTCCATCGTCAGCAGCGTCAGATTGCGCCGGTGCGTGCGTCGGAGTTGGGGATGATGGATGGTGCCGGCGATCGTGGCTTTGCCGCCGGGGAGCAGGTGCGCAATGGGGACAATGCGGGACCGGTCTTCGTATCGCCAGGGTAAAAACCACAGGGCGTCTTCAATGGTGCGAATCCCCAATTTATCGAATAACGCCGCGCGCCTGGGCCCCACGCCTTTGATAAACCGAATGTCCAACTCGTGGATCGCCGGGTGCGCTTGTGACGCAAACCGGTCGGACGACTCCGCGACCTCGCGGGGCCCTGCCGAAACGGACGGGAACTCTGAAGGCTGCCGGTGAGCCATGGTATCTACCCAACCAGAGGAGGCCCGCCGGCGCGACGCACGCCCGGCAGTACCCCGATTCCGAGAGCAGCGCGCAGGACACCACCCCACGCGTGCCCCTCCAGGGGCGCATAGTACAAGGTGTGCGAAAGGAATGCCAGAAGGCTTCAGGCGCGGGCGCCGGATTCAGGGCAAGGCGGGGAACGGCTTGTCAGCGGAAGCCACGGTATGGTAAGAGGGAGCGTTCCTCTGTTCGTGTTGAGCCGAAAAAAAGGAGTCACCACAATGGCGTTTGCATGTGCGGTATGTGGGAAAAAACGCATGGTCGGCAATAACGTCAGTCATGCGAATAATAAAACCAGGCGGGTCTTTCGACCCAACCTCCAAACCGTGCGCGCGATCGTCAACGGCGTGGCTCAACGCATTCGGGCCTGCACACGCTGTCTCCGGTCCGGCCGCGTAATCAAAGCGTAATCCCCTCTGAAGTAAGTCCGGGCACAGAAGTAACACGTGAAACCTGGCACAGGGGTAACACGTTTTTTGCATTATACCGGACGCCTGCCCCGGTGCAACCGCTCATCCCCCACGCCCGGCAGCAAAGCCGCAACAGAGAGCCGCCCCTGCTGCGGACCGAACGCTTCAAAGTCCGACAGACTCGCCCACTCACTGCCGCGTGAGGCAGATCGGGGTCCCGTTGAGCTTGATGCAGCCGCCGTGTGTGATCTTCCGCACGGTCCAGGCCTCGGGATAACCGACCTCATGCCGCACCGCCGTTCTCCTATGGGGTGAAGTGCCCCCATAGTTGTTACCGATGTGCCCGGTTTCAAGTGTTACTCCTGTACCCGGTTAATACCGAGCGAGGATGGATTCCCGCTTTCGCGGGAATGACGAAAGGAGAAGTCTGGCACTTCGGGCGCTCTGGTTGGCAACGGGATGGATTCCCGCTCCTTCTGTCATTCCCGCGAAAGCGGGAATCCATCTTCACATGGCAAGGAGGGTGTCGGACGCACAAACAGACGGATGGATTCCCGGATGGATTCCCGTTTGCACGGGAATGACGGAAAGAAGTCCCCCCCCCCGACGTGGCAAAGAAGGTCGCTCGCCCTCCTTCTGTCATTCCTGCTCCTTCTGTCATTCCCGCGAAAGCGGGAATCCATCTTCACATGGCAAGGGGGGTGTCTGGGATACATACAGACGGAGGGATGCCCGGATGGATTCCCGTTTTCACGGGAATGACGAAAGGAGGGGATGACGGAAAGAGGGGATGGAGCATGTTGGGTACGCTGGGTGGCGAGAGGATGGATTCCCGCGCAGGCGGGAATCCAGTGCGAGCCACAACCACAAAGCGGCACGGATGTCTTCTGGCACAGGTGTGCAGGTCTGGTTGCCGTCGCCTGCCGTCCCATCTCAAGACAACCTTTTACGTCTGTCACCCCGGCGGCCGGCTGGCGTCAGACTGGCGGCCGGCGTCAGGCTGGCGTCACCCCGGCGTCACCCCGGCGTCACCCCGGCGTCAGGCCGGATGAAACAGCATCGCCGCGGAATTGATGCAATACCGCAGTCCGGTCGGTGGCGGCCCATCCTTGAAGATATGTCCCAGGTGTCCACCGCAGCGCATACAATGCACTTCGGTCCTCGGATAGAACAATTTCCAATCGCTTCTGGTCCTCACCGCTTCGGGCGTAACCGGCTCCCAAAAACTCGGCCATCCGGTGTGACTGTCATACTTGGATGCCGATGAGAACACGGCCAGATCACAGCCCGCGCAATGATACGTTCCCGGATCCTTGCTTTGATGAAAAGCATTGGTGAACGGCCGTTCCGTCCCTTCATGACGAAGAATACGATATTGTTCCGGCGTCAGCGTCGCTTTCCATTCCTCGTCGGTTTTGACGACTTCAAATGTTTCCGCCCCTGTGGTCGCCCAGGCACGCATCACGCCAGTGGGAGCCACCAGCACACCCAGCCCCGCCAGGGCGCTCATCTGCAAAAGGGTTCGTCTTCCGATGTTCATGTTCCTGTCTCCTTTCTGTCTCATCCGCCATCGGGACCCCTGTGGTCCCTCTCCCGTACAGTGTACTCTCTTCGCCTGCCGTTACACCAGCGGGGGCAGGCGCTCGTCAAAACAGGACGGCCTGCCCGGGGAAGAGCCTGCACATCGCACCATGGTTCCGGTCAGCCCTGGCCGAGCAGCAGCGAAAGCAGATCGCTCGGCTTTTCACAATAATAATCGGGGCGGAGGGCCAACACCTTCTCGCGATGGCCGTAGCCGTAGCCCACGGCGCAGGCCTGCACCCCGGCCGCCTGGGCAGCTTGCACGTCATTCGTACTGTCGCCCACCAGCATGGCATCTTCGGGCGGCACCGCCAGCTTCTCCAGAATTCGCAGCACCATGGCCGGAGCGGGTTTTAGATCCGCGGTGTCACGAGGGCCTTCAATCGCCGCAAACTGTTCTTTGATCTTCAATCCCTCAACAATGTTTGCCGTGTATTCCAGCGATTTATTGGTGGCCAGGGCTTTCACCTGCGTCGCCGGCCGGCCAAAGAGCCGGTCAAGTCCGGGGTACAATTGCGTGGTATCCATCGCATGGGCGAGATAATGCCGGCGAAAAATGCGGAGCGAGTCTTCATAGCGCGCCTCATTGGTTTCCCCGACCGACAGGCGCAGCAGCCGTTTAATCCCGTCGCCGACGAAGGTGAAAATTTCTTCGGGAGTTCGTGTCGGCAGCCCCAACTCCCCGAGGGTCAGATTCACGGAGGTGGCGATATCATATTTGGAATCAATCAGGGTCCCGTCAAAGTCAAAAATCACCAGCCGAACCGATCCCTCCAGAGGCCCGTGCCGCATCACAATCCAGCCTTGACGAGATCGTCTTTGAGTCTGCGCAACGTCGTGACCCGGTCTTCGTTGTCTTCATGCACGATGGCGTCTTTCACAAAATCCATGAGGCGTTGTCGTCCGACATGCGGAGGAAACGGCGGCTCAACCATTTTCCAGTAATTGTTGACGGCGCGAATGCGAATGAACACCACGTCCTCCCGTGGCGCCGGCATAAACGTCGCGGTCTCCCAGCGGACAGCGCCCAGCACCTGAAAGGTGACGGGAATGCGCGCTTCCGTGCCGCTGACAATGTCCCACTGCGTCACATCGTCGGCCACCGCATAGTCCCGAATCACCACAAGGTGATCCCACACCGGTTCGTCTTCCCACGCCGCATACGGCGCGACCGCTTCATAGGATTGCGCCGTTAAGCGCGCCCCGCGTTTATCCAGCGAAAGGTATTTGTTGATCACCCCGGCGGGGTCGTTGGTCAAATCCCCCGTCAGACCCAGGGCCGACGAGGACAGCAGCCAGGCCCCTATCGTCACACTGACAAGGCACAAGGACATTCTCACGGATTCACGCATCGTGTGTCGTTCGTGCTGCCGCTCCGTCCCGACGGGCGGCAGACAGGTCATCGTCGGTCCGACCAGCGTGGCGGAAGCATGCGGGGCTTAACTCTGCGGAAACACATCTTCAACAATCACCACCCCTTCGGGCGGATTCAGGATAAACAGGGTTTCGCGCAATCCCGTATCGGCCTTGAAGTTGGAAAACCGAAACGTGGACACGTTGCCGCTGACTTCATGCAAGGCAAGGGACTGAATGAAATACGTGCCGGGTTGAATTTCCGACACCACCCTGGCAATGGACGACGGCGCCGAACCGGGAGTGGTTCTGGGAATCAGCGTCAGGAGCGGCAACGCGCCTTCGCTCACCGTTTCCTGTGCCGTCGGCTGCACAACAAAATGTTCGGTTAATGTTCCCGCGCCCCGCAATAATTGAAGCGGGGCCTTCGTCGCCACCATCAGGGTGAGATCCCCCCGTATCACCTGATTATGCGCGGGCACATACATTTCCAATTGATTCTCGCGCACATAGATGTGTTCAACCGACGGTTCCAGATAATCCCACCGCAGCAGGCCCGGTTTTTTCAGAAAGACGCGCCCCGAAGATCGCAAGAGCCGGTCAAAGCCTTCAATGCGTGTCTCCTGAACGAAGTCCGCCTGGAGATCGCTGATCTGCGCATAGCGCGCATCCACGCGGTTGACCAACGCCTGAAGCTCGTTGCGATCCGCACCCGGCGCGGGCGCGGGCACGCACAACAGCCCCACACATCCCATCATGATCCATCGCAAGGCTGTCATCCGACTTCTTCTTCAAGCGCCAGGCGACGCCCCAACACTTCCCGCCGGCCATCGCGTCCGGGCGCGCTCACCAGGCCATCTTCTTCCATCTGCTCAATCATGCGAGCCGCGCGGGGATACCCCACACGCAGGCGGCGCTGCACGAGCGAGGCGGACGCCTGTCCGGAGTTCAACACGACCTCCCTGGCTTGCATATACACATCATCCTGTTCGTCCCGCTCATCGTCCAGACTGACGGCATCGTCAAAGGCCGCTTCATCGCAAAAATCCGGACCGGCCTGCGCCTTCACATAATCCACCACGCGGCGCACCTCATCATCGGAGACATAGGAGCCATGCAGTCGCACCAGGCGTCCGGTGCCCGCCGCCAGGTACAGCATGTCGCCCAACCCCAGCAGCGATTCGGCGCCATTCGCGTCCAGAATGGTTCGCGAGTCGGTTTTGGAAGACACCTGGTAGGCGATGCGGGCCGGAAAATTGGCCTTGATCAATCCGGTCACGACGTCCACCGACGGCCGTTGCGTCGCCAGAATCAGATGGATACCCGACGCCCGCGCCTTTTGCGCAAGCCGGGTAATTTTTTCTTCCACGTCCTTGGGCGCCATCATCATCAGATCGGCAAATTCATCCACGACCACCACGATATACGGAAGCGATTCGTGGCGCGCCTCGTCCTCGTCCCCGCTGTTGCCCGGCGCCTGGCGCATCTTCACGTTATACGCGTGAATATTGCGCACCCGGTGTTCCTCCAGCAGGCGATAGCGGCGCTCCATTTCCTGCACCACCCAGGTTAACCCGCGAGCCGCCGCTTTCGGGTCCGTCAACACCGGACGCAACAGATGGGGGATGCCGTCATAGATTCGGAGTTCCACCACCTTGGGATCAATCAGCAACAGCTTGACCTCGTCGGGATGCGCGGAAAAAAGGATGCTTAACAACATACTGTTCAGCCCCACGCTTTTCCCCGCCCCCGTGGCCCCGGCCACCAGCAGGTGCGGCATGGTTTGCAAATCGGCCACACAGGGACGGCCGACAATATCTTTCCCCAGCGCCAGCGTTAATTTCGAGCGGGACCGGGTATAGACCTCGCTGCTAAAAATTTCCCGCAGCGCCACCATGTCCCGCATCGGATTGGGCACTTCAATGCCGACAGAGGATTTGCCGGGAATCGGGGCCACAATGCGCACGCTGGTGGATTTGAGGACCATGGCCAAATCGTGCGCGAGTGTCACAATACGCGCGACTTTGATGCCGGGACCGGGGACAAATTCATACATGGTGATCACGGGGCCCGGATGCACTTCCGTCACCTTTCCGGCAATGCCGAAACTCTGCAACGTACTCGTGAGGATTTGGGATTGGGACTCTAAAATCTGATCCGTCTGCTGCGTATCGGAAACGGGGGGCGGATCAAGCAGGACGAGGGGATCGGGCAAGTGATACCCCTCCGCGACTTTTCGCACCGACTCGGGACGCGCCGGGGCGGATGGCACAGGGTCAGGCCGAACGACCGCAGGTCGAACCGCTTCGGACCGCACCGATGCCCAGGGTCGCAGCGCCTTGTTCGGAACTTCCAGGCCGGCCCGCGCGGCATCCTCGTCAGGCACAGGCGATTCCAGCGCGAGGTCATCTTTTTTCTTGAAATTGAAAAACGAAAACCGGGCATGACGCGCGACCAGGCTCCGGTTGATTTTGACCTGTTTGTTGGCCTTGGGTTTCCCTCTTTCCCACGACCAGGACGGCCAGCGCCATGTAAACATCCGCGTCAGCGTTCCCACCTTCTCCACACCCCTGCCCACGCCCCTGGGAATGCGCCGCACCTCCGCCGACAGCGAAAACGGCAAGACGAGCAAGAGTGCGGTGAGCAGAAGAGCGCCCAGAACAATCGTACTCCCCAACCGGGCAAACAGGAACTCCGCGCCTCCCGCCATCCAGATTCCTCCCTGGCCGGCGTACAACCCGGCCGTCATCCCGTCCTGCAAGGCCTGAATTGAAGAGGGATGATGTACCTGGATCAGCGCGCTCGCACACAGGATGAACAGGACGGAGCCGGCCAGGCTTCTGACGTGTTTCGACCAGGGTTCGTTCTGAAACACGCGAACCCCGTGTAGCAGGATCAAACATGGAATCGTCAACGACGCGGAGCCGGCGAACCAAATCAGGCTGGCGGCCGCCACGGCCCCCACCAGTCCCACCCAATTATGCGGACTTTCCTGGATGCCCGGCGGGACGCCATCCGGGGACGCAAACCATCCGAGGTCCTGGACGGAAAACGACCACAGGCTCAACATGATCAGCACGGTCAGGGTGATGAGAAAAATGCCGAGAATTTCCCGGCTCACTCGGAAGACGGGGAGTGGCGCATGCCACCGCAACGGTTTTTTGACGGGCTTGACGGGCCTGGCGGACCTTGGGAAGATCCTCATGGAAGGAGTTTAGCATGGCAACATTCGGTGATCAAGCAAAATACCTAGTGCGGAATATGTGAGTACCTCTTCGTAGAGTCCGTGTGGCGCCGCCGCGCTGCCGGTCACGCCTGACGGGTCTGCACGGCCTGTGCCAGGGTCATAAACTCCTGTACGCCAAGTGTTTCGGCCCGACGACGCGGGTCAATCCCGGCATGGTCCAGAATCCCTTGCATCATGGTCTGATCCCACCCTTCCTCCCGCCAGGAATTCATCAGGGTTTTGCGGCGATGCGCAAACGCGCTCCGAACAATCTGCGTGAACACCCGGTCAAAGCCCTCATCGCCACGCGGATCAGGCCGATTGACAAACGACACCACCATTGAGTCCACGTCGGGGACAGGGCGAAAACAGCTCGCGGACACGGCAAACGCCTTGCGCGGTTCCGCATAATACTGACTCATCACGGACAGGACACCGTAGGTCCGCGAGCCAGGAGCGGCAATGACGCGCGCGGCCACTTCACGCTGCAGCATCAACACCATCCGGCTGATCCGGTCGCGTTCCCGCAGCAACCGAAACAACAGCGGAGTGGACACGGAGTACGGGACATTCGCCACAACCACCGTGCCCCTCGGCAGCGCATCACAGGCAAACGTCATCGCATCGCCGTGATGTAATTCCAGCGCCGCGTCGTTCGCCAGCACGGCGGAAAGATAGCGAACCAGTTGCCGGTCAATTTCCACGGCAATGACTTTGGCAACCCGCTCGCACAACACACGCGTGAGAGCGCCGCGTCCCGGTCCGATTTCAAAGACCACGTCGTGCGGCTGCAACGCGGCCACCGCCACAAGTTTGCGGACAATATTCTGATCAATGAGGAAATGCTGACCGAGATGTTTGCGCGGCGGGGGCAGAGGCGGCAGGAGAGCGGGGGGGCTGGACATGATTCCCCGCGCGCGTTACGTGGAGAGCGGTTCGACCGAATCGCGGCCCTGCAATCCCTGCGTTTCAATCTCGTGGGAAAGTTTGTAGAGATGGCGCAGACACATTTCAATATCATCACTCAATTCATCGTACATATCAGCTCCCGCAAACGCCGTCTCCAGCCAGTCTTTGGACAAACGCTGCTGGTAGTGCGGTCCCACGCGCTCGCCGATGAGCGTCACCACCTGCTTTTTCCATTTGTGGAATTGCTCTTTGGCCAACACCGCGTTCACCGCCTGCACCAAATGCGGCCGGATGATTTTGAGTTCCTGGATTTGTTTCGCAAGAAATTCCAGCGCCGGGTTGGTGGAGTCGCTCATGCCCGGCTCATTGTGAGTCTCGTGTTCGGCGTCACGTGCTTACCGTAGACCCACAGGCTCCGATGGGCGGCGCCTGGTCGGCCGCACTCCCCTGTGGCTGCGCAGTCAGTACATCACCCGCCCGAAGCGCATGCCCCTGAAGAAACTGTTCCACGGACATGCGTGTTGCATTCGCAGGCTGCACGTCCAGCACTTCCACTTCGCCCGCACCCGTCCCGACCCAAAACGATTGCGGCCCCACGGCCAGGACCACCCCCGGCTGCCGCCGACCGCGTCCCGCCGCAGTTCCGAGCGCATCAACGCGAGCCTTCCACACAATCAGACGATGCCGGTGATGAAAGGTATAGGAGCCGGGCCAGGGGGAACAGCCCCGCATCCTGTTGACAATATCCACGGCGGATGACGTCCACCGCATCACGCCGTCTTCTTTGCGCAATAAAGGCGCGAGGGTCGCGCGCGCCTCATCCTGCTTCTGCGGAACGACCGAACCCGCGTCCACCCGTTTGAGCGTCTCCACCAGCAACGCGCCGCCGACCGTGGCCAGTCGGGCGCCCAGTTCCGCGGCGGTGTCCTCCGGCGCAATCGGCATCGTGGCCTGCAACAGCACATCGCCGGTATCCATCCCTTCATCCATGCGCATCGTCGTAATCCCCGTGACCGACTCCCCGCGAATGAGCGCCCACTGAATGGGAGCGGCGCCGCGATAGCGTGGCAACAACGACGCATGCACATTGATACAGCCTTTGGGGGGCAGATCCAGAATCGTTTTGGGAAGAATCCGGCCAAACGCCGTCACGGCCATGACATCCGGCCGCCAGTCGGACAACTGCCGCAGACACTCCGGACTGTTCATCTTCGTCGGCTGCATCACGGGCAACCCCCTGGCCAGCGCCAGCGCTTTCACCGGAGACACCGCCACGGCCTGCCCTCTCCCTTTCGGGCGATCGGGCTGCGTACACACGCCCACGACCTCATGGTCCGACGCCATCAGCGCTTCCAGCGAAGGCACGGCAAACGCCGGCGTTCCCATAAAAACCAGCCGCATGGAATTTTCATAGCACCATCACTGCCGTCGCGCAACCGCCCGCGGCCCGCCCGTGTTCCATCACTCACGCATGACCGGAGCGCCGGCGGCACGTTGACGTTGCGCACCCTCACCGCAATTCGCAACAATGAGGCCGTTCGCAACGCCTTGAGGGCGCCATTCACCCAGGGAGCTTCACAATGGCCGTCATGATTGACGTTTACACCTTTGTCATCGGTATCGGCATCAGCCTTATCGGCATTGGCCTTAGCATTGGCCTTGGCTGGTTTCTCCGTTCAAAATACGCCCTGGCGGGTTCTCGTGAACAGGTTTCAAAATTGGAGAAATTGGAGACCGAGTTGCATTCCGCTCGCGAGAACGATGCGGTATCCCGAACCAAACTGGAGAGCCTGCAAACCAGATTTGAAGAGGAAAAGAGACGACTGGAGGAAATTCGACAGGAGATGAGCAATGCGTTCAAAGCCATGGCCGCCGATATTGCCGGCAAAAATTCCGAGACGTTCCTCCAGCAAGCCAATGTGCAGTTCAAGGCCCTCAAGGAAAGCTCGGAACACGACCTGGACGAAAAGAAAAAACTGATTGACAAGAGCTTGTCGGGGATGAATGAAAAACTCGAATCCATTCACAAGCAATCCACGGCGCTGCAATCCAGCATTGACACCAGCGATAAAACCAACAAAACGCTTAGCGAGAACACCACCCACTTAAGAGCGATATTATCGTCATCGCAACAACGCGGGCAGTGGGGCGAACGCATGGTGGGAGACATCCTTCAAGTGATCGGCTTTGTGGAAAACGTGAATTACACGCGCCAGGAACAGGTTGAATCCGGGCAACGCCCGGACTTTACCTTTCTGCTCCCACGGGAAAAAAAATTGAACATGGATGTAAAATTCCCCCTCGCCCATTACGAAAATTATATTTCCGCAAACAGCGACGAAGCGCGGGCGCACGAAAAGGCCGCCTTTCTGAAAGATGTCAAAAACCACGTCAAGTCTGTGTGCAGTCGGGAATACATCAATACCGCCGAAGGCACGTTGGAGTACGTGATGCTGTTTATTCCCAATGAATCCATTTATGGATTTATCAACAGCGAAGACACCGACCTCGTGGATTATGCCTTGCAGAATCATGTGCTGCTCTGCTCCCCCCTGACCCTGTACGCGGTGCTGTCGCTCATCCATCAGGCCGCGCGCAATTTCATCATGAACGAACGCGCATCGGAAGTGCTGGAACTGGTGAATGAATTCAGAAGCCAGTGGAAAAAATACGTGGATCAAATGGATAAACTGGGCCGCCGATTTGAAAGCTTGAAGGGTGATTTCCATGATTTAGTGACGACTCGAACGCGCGCACTCGAAAAGCCGATTGACAAGATTGAAAACATTTCACTGGTCGTTTCCGACACTGCGCCCGGCGATACGCCGGCATTACCGGAATAGCGCGCCACGTTCCGGAGAAGCACAGGCCCCACACCGGGGCAAGCCGGACGGCGATTCTGTCGCGCACCCGCTCCCGCACCGCCGCGCAGAGGGAAGACACCACCCGGTCACACATGCGGGCCGGGACGCTTTCCCGCCCCCTCGCAAATTTGCTATGCTACAAACCGGACCCCGGTTTGTCTCTCGCAAACCATCACCATCTCTCGCATTCGGAGGAAACAAACGCATGGGCGGACATAGTCACTGGTCAACCATCAAACGGCATAAAGCGGGCGTGGACGCCAAACGCGGCGCGCTGTTCGGCAAGCTGATTCGGGAAATCACCGTGGCGGCACGCGGTGGCGCGGATGCGGAGGCCAACCCGTCGCTGCGGCTGGCCATGGCCAAGGCCAAAGAGGCCAACATGCCGGCGGATACCATCAAGCGCGCCATTCAGCGCGGCACGGGGGAATTGCCCGGCATCGCGTATGAGGAATTCAACCTTGAAGGCTACGGCCCGGGGGGCACCGGGATACTGATAGAAATCATGACGGATAACCGGAATCGCACGGTGTCGGAAATTCGCAACATGCTCGGGAAAAATCACGGGACGATGGCCGAAGCCGGCGCGGTGGCGTGGCAGTTTCAGAAAAAGGGTCTGCTGGTGACGGAAGAGCAGGCCATTGATGAAGACCGGCTCTTGAGTCTTACGCTGGACGCGGGAGCGGAGGACGTGAAACAGTCCGGGCCGTGTTTTGAAATTACCACGGACCTGGCGGCGTTTGAGGCGGTGAGAACCGCCCTGCAGACTGCCGGGATCAACACCTCCGTCGCCGAAGTCACCTACCTGCCGCAAAGCCACATCCGCCTTGAAGAAAAACCCGCCGTACACATGTTGAAACTGATGGAAATGCTGGACGACCATGATGACGTCCTGAAAGTACACGCCAACTTTGACATTTCGGATGACGTGATGGAAAAAGTCGCGGCCTCCGGCTAACCATTGCGCCGTGTGCGCGACACCGCAAGCATTCATCAAGGCAGGGCAGGATTCTCATTCGCATATTCTTTACATCGTGCGCCACGCGTGAACGAGACCGTGCGGGAAAGCCGGACTGAATCATGGCTGCTCATTCCGATCTGACATTCATCACAAACGAAACAGGGAATAATCTCCTTGAGAGATTCAAGGTGCTCATCAAGGACACCCGCTTGTTTGACGTCCTTGTCGGCTACTTTTATACCAGCGGATTCCACGCGCTCTATCAATCACTGGAAAAAACGAAAAAGATCAGGATTCTCATCGGCATCAGCACCGACAAGGGCGTCCTTGATTCCATCAAACAGGCATGGGATCCGGAACAACAGTTTTCCCACGCAGAAGCGAAAGAACGTTTTTCCGACCGGCTCGTCAATGAAATGGACAATGCCGAAGACAGCCGGAGAGTCCAGGAGGGGGTTGAGAAGTTTCTGGAATGGATCAGAAACGGAAAGCTGGAAATCAAGGCGTATCCAACAGCAAAGATTCACGCCAAGCTCTACATCATGTCATTCGCTGAAACCGACCGCGACACCGGCCGCGTCATTACAGGATCAAGCAACTTTACGCAATCCGGCCTGGTGGACAATCTTGAATTCAACGTGGAACTCAAAACCCGTGCCGACTATGACTTTGCAAAGGGAAAGTTTGAGGAACTTTGGGAGGACGCCGTTGATGTAAAAGATACGTATTGTGAAACCATCAGGACGCAAACATGGATGAACGGCACCATCACCCCCTATCAACTGTATCTCAAATTTCTCTATGAGTATTTCAAAGATGAACTCCGCCAGGCCGATGAGTTTACTCCCCAATATGTTCCAACCGAATTCAAACAGCTGGAATATCAAAAACAGGCTGTCCTGAACGCAAAAAAGATTCTGGAAGAATACGGCGGGGTGTTCATCTCGGACGTGGTGGGCCTTGGAAAAACCTATGTGTCCGCCATGTTGGCAAGTCAACTTGACGGCAGAACGCTGGTACTGGCTCCGCCTGTGCTCATGGACAGGAACAACCCCGGCTCATGGCCCAGTGTCTTTTCAGATTTCCGCGTGCAGGCCGACCATGAATCGCTCGGCAAGCTTGAACAAATCATTCGTCGCGATACGGCAAAATACAAAAACGTCTTCATTGACGAAGCACACCGTTTCCGGACGGAATCAAACGTGACCTACGAAAAGCTGGCTCAAATCTGCCGTGGCAAAAGAGTCATCCTGGTCACGGCAACCCCGCTCAACAACACGCCGAAGGACATTTTGAGTCAGATTAAACTGTTCCAGAATGCGAGAAAAAGCACCATTCCGAACAGACAAAACCTTGAATCGTTCTTTGGCGACCTTGAACAGAAAATCAAAAAGCTGGACAGACAAAAAGACCGCGCCAAATACATGCACACCGCCAAAAAAAACGCGCGCGCGATTCGCGAATCCGTTTTGAAGTACCTCATGGTCAGGAGAACAAGAAGGGAAATCGAAAACTATTTTGCCGACGACCTGAAAAAACAAGGACTGAAATTCCCGGAGGTGGAAAATCCGGAGCCGGCCTTCTATCAACTCAACACAAAAGAAAATGCCGTGTTCAGCAAAACGGTTGAGTTAGTCGCACAGAAATTCACATACGCACGGTATACGTCCATGCGCTATTACCGGGGCAAGAACAAACCGGAGCAATGGAAAATCCAGGCCCAGGAAAACCTGGGACGGTTTATAAAGATTTTGCTTATCAAGCGTCTGGAAAGCAGTTTTTTCGCGTTCCGGAAAACAATAAACCGTTTTACCAAAAACCATGAACTATTCCTCAAGGAGCTCGCGAAAGGCAACGTGTACGTCAGCAAAAAATACGCAAGCAAAATTTTTGAGCTTTTGGAGAATGACGATGACGAAGCGATTCAAAAACTGCTTGAAGACGATAAGGCCATACAATATCCAGCAGAGGATTTTGGCGGCACCTTAAAAGAAGACCTGGAGAATGACCTGAAAATCCTCAAAGAGATACAAAAACTTTGGAACGGCGTAACGCGCGACCCGAAACTCCTCGCCTTTGCGGGGCTTCTCTCAAATCATCCTGTCTTAAAGCACAACAAGCTCATTGTCTTTACCGAGTCCCGGGAAACCGCCAATTACCTTGCGGAGAAGCTGGAAAAAGAATTTGCCGAGCAAGTGCTGGCCTTCAGCGGCGCATCAAGCGCAGCCACACGGGAAAAAGTGATAAAGAATTTTGACGCCCGCGCCCGTTCCCCCAAAGATGATTACAGAATCCTCATCACGACAGAGATATTGTCCGAAGGCGTGAACCTGCATCGCTCCAACGTCGTCATCAATTACGATATTCCATGGAACCCCACACGGCTGATGCAGCGCGTCGGGCGCATTAACCGCGTAGATACCAGGTTTGATAAAATTTACAGCTTCAATTTTTTCCCGACCAAACAATCCAACGACCAAATAAAACTCAAAGAAGCCGCGGAGGCGAAGATACAGGCGTTCATTACCCTCCTGGGAGCCGACGCGCGACTGTTGACCGATGGCGAGGACATAGAATCCCATGAGCTTTTCAACCGCCTCATATCCAAAAAGACCATTACCGGTGAAGACGGGGAAGACGAAAGCGAATTAAAATATCTACAGATCATCCGAGGCATTCGCGATAACCACCCGGACTTGTTTGATGCAGTGAAGCGCCTCCCGAAAAAAGCGCGGACGGCCAGGCAACACGGCGACAAAGAAAACCGGTTGCTGACCTATTTCAGAAAGGGAAAGCTCCAGAAGTTTTTTCTGGCCGGGCAAGACGACTCGCAAGAAATTGACTTCATGAACGCGGCGGGGCAGCTTGAGACCGAAACAGCAACGCCGCGCAAGCAACCGCCCGCCGACTTCTATGACAAACTGGAAAAAAACAAAGCGGCCTTCAGGTTGGCGACGAGCGAAGAAGAGGCGGAGATTCACGCGCATCGCGGCCGGGACAGTACAGATCAATTGTTGCGAACCATCCGAGCGATGAGGGCCGACCTGCGGCAATATACCGAAGAGCAGGAAGCTTATATCAAGCGAGTGATGAATCGGCTTGAAGAAGGCGCCCTGCCCAGGCAAACAGCCAGAACAGCATTAAAGGCCCTGGAAAAAGAACTGAAACAGGGCCGGCCAAATTCGCTCAAACTGCTCGCGCTATTGCAACACAATATCCCGGAGGAACTGCTGAAAAGCCACATCGCGGAGAACGCCGCACACACCACCGGACCACAGGAAGTCATTTTATCCGAATACATGATTGCCGACTGACAGGGAGACATTCCCCGCTGTTGCCATGATAATCAACACGGCGTTGTCGTATCATGGCGCTCATGCAGCACTTCATTGGGAAATGGAAAAATCCGTGCTAGTCTGCATGGAAAGAAACGTTTGCAAGCAGGGAGGGGCGCCATGAAACTGACGGCAATCATTGAACGTGAAGGCAATGGCTATGTCGCACTGTGCCCGGAGATAGACGTCGCAAGCCAGGGCGACAGCATTGAACAGGCACGGGACAATCTTCAAGAAGCCCTGACGCTTTTTTTCGAGACGGCGCCGGCCGACGAAGTCAAACACCGACTGCGCGAAGATGTGTTCGTGACCCAGATTGAGGTGGCCGTTGGGTAGGTTCCGGGTGCTGTCCGGCAAAGAGGTATGTGCCATTCCTGCCAAACATGGTTTCATGGAAGCGCGGAGGCGCGGCAGTCATATCGTCATGCAAAAGCAGCGGCCCGAGGGCACGACAACCATTCCGGTTCCGAATCACCATGAAATCCGCATCGGAACGTTGAAGTCAATTATCCGCCAGTCCGGTCTGCCCGGAACTGAATTTGAATCATGACGTCTTCCAATGCCTGAACAACCGCTCCGCCCGACTCTGCCATTCCGTTGCTGTCCATTCGCTTCCCACAACCATATCCCGGATGAATTGCCGGCAACCCGTCTCACGGAGAGCGCCATGCACACAGACAGATCAAGGGCAATCATTTTCTCCGCATACATAATGGCCGACTGATATGGATAAAGCCGCCGCCCAAAAACTGGTGCAGACAACGCTGGAAGCCTCTTTCGACAAAGAACGCTTTGTCTCGTTGCTCAAAAATATGCTGAACAGATTTGATGAATCAAAAGCCCGTCACTTCCGAGGGTATGTCAAAGAAAAATTCAAGACAACAATGCCCATCATCAAGACTTATGAAAGAGTCGGCACGTATACGGATTCAGAAGATAGAAAAACAGATTTACTGATTGTGTATTTGCAAAAAGAACACTCAATTGAACGGGCAAGAACGTCTCTAAGAAATTTTGTTGCCGATTACCTGAAACATCGCGGCATGAAAGACGCGGCACTGGTGGCGTTTGTCGCACCCAACGGCGCCGACTGGCGGTTTTCTTTCGTCAAGATGGAATACAGGTTCGACGAAAAAGGGACGGTGAAAGACGAATTTACTCCCGCCCGTCGCTACTCGTTTCTGGTCGGCAAAAACGAAAACAGCCACACGGCACAGAGCCGTCTTTTGCCGATGCTGCTCAAGGAAGAAACAGACCCGACGCTGGACGAATTGGAAGATGCCTTCAGTGTCGAACAAGTCACCAAAGAATTTTTTGAAAAATACCGCGACCTCTTTTGGCGGCTCAAGGAATCGCTTGAAGGCATTGTCAAGAAAGACGCGACAATCAAAGCCGACTTCAAAGCAAAAAACGTTCAGACTGACGATTTCGCCAAGAAACTCCTGGGCCAAATCGTCTTTCTGTACTTCCTCCAAAAGAAGGGCTGGTTTGGCGTCAAGCGCGGCAAGGACTGGGGTTCCGGCTCAAAGCATTTTTTGCGGGAACTGTTTGACAGGAAACATCGCGACTACAACAACTTCTTCAACGACATTCTGGAACCGCTGTTCTACGAAGCCCTGCGACTTGAAAGACCCAAAGATTATTATGATCAGTTTAAGTGCCGGATACCATTTTTGAATGGCGGACTGTTTGACCCAATCAATGATTACGACTGGCAGGATACCGATATTGAAATTCCGGATGACATTTTCTCCAACAGCCATACAACAAAAGAAGGTGACAGCGGCAACGGGGTGCTGGACGTTTTTGACCGCTACAATTTTACCGTCAAAGAAGACGAGCCGCTGGAAAAAGAAGTGGCCATTGACCCGGAAATGCTCGGCAAGGTCTTTGAAAATCTCCTGGTAGTGAAAGACCGCAAATCCAAAGGTGCCTACTACACCCCACGCGAGATTGTTCATTACATGTGCCAGCAAAGCCTGATCAATTATCTATACAACGAACTCAATCATGGAGTAGTGGCATACGAAAAAATTGGCGACCGGCAGACAGGGCTGTTCGGCAATGAAGCCCCCAAAAATCAGCTTGATCTGACTATTGAGCATCGGTCGCAAACTCTTATTAGCAAAGAAGACATTGAGACACTGATTCAACACGGCGAAACATCCGTGGAACACGATACAACGCACAGGGAAAAGACGGCGAAAAACTCAAAATACAGGGGCAACTATGACAAGGCGAAACTTCCCAAAAGCATTGCCAGGCAGGCCAGGCGCATAGATGAAAAGCTGGAATCAATTCGTGTTTGCGACCCGGCCGTCGGCTCCGGTGCGTTTGTGGTCGGGATGATGAATGAAATTATCAGGACCCGAAACGCACTCACCCCTCACATCAGCGAAAACGGCGAGCGCAGTCCGTATCATTTCAAACGACAGGCGATCCAGAATTGCCTGTACGGCGTGGACATTGACCCGGGCGCCGTGGAAATCGCCAAACTCCGATTATGGCTTTCGCTGGTCGTGGACGAGGAAGAGCGCGAGACCATCCAGCCCCTGCCGAACCTGGACTACAAAATCGTGCAGGGCAACTCGCTGTTGAGCATAAATAAGCTCTTTAATCACCAATTATCAAAACAGATTGAGAAATTAAAACCGTGTTACTTCAACGAAACCAGTGCCAGCAAAAAACAAAAATACAAAGAGCAGATTGACAAGCTTTTCAGCGAAATCACCAACAGTCGCAGAGATTTTGATTTTGAAGTGTACTTCTCGGAAGTTTTTCACGAGAAGAAGGGGTTTGATGTGGTGATTGCCAATCCGCCGTATGTGAAAGAGTATGTTAACCGTTCCGCCTTCGATGGACTTAGAGACTCACCATACTATCAAGGCAAGATGGACCTCTGGTATATGTTCACCTGCAAAGGAATAGATTCATTGGGAAATAACGGCATACTAACATTTATCGCACAGAATAACTGGGGCACGAACTATGGTGCTTCAAAAATGAGAAACAAGGTGATCAAAGATACTCAGATATTGAGCCTCATCGACTTTGGAGATTTCAAAGTATTTGCGGCTGGCGTTCAAACGATGGTCATGATATTAAAAAAGAATACCGAATTAGAAAGCTATTGCTTTGATTGTCGAAGACTCCAAGGAAATGACCTCAAAACAGAGGATGTTGTAGTCCTCTTAAATAAAGAAAGTGGTGTTAACATAGAATACCTGTTTCCAAAAATCGAAAGAGTGCAACTTATAGACAGATTACTTACATTTAGTACTTCCGATGTTCAAAAAATTCTTGAGAAAATTTCTACACGATCTAATTTTAGGTTAAATGGGAGTGAAGTTGCTAACGGGATACATCACCATCACGACCGTGTTAACAAGAAACGTGGAGAAATTTTGGGAGATAAATTTAATACAGGAGATGGAATTTTTGTATTGAGCGACAAAGAAAAAAGGAAATTCCCTTCATTAAGAAAGAGAGAATTATCGATTTTAAAGCCTTCTTACACAACAACAGAATTGTCACGATGGCATGCAAATCCGGCAAACCAAGAATGGGTAATCTATACAGATTCAACTTTCAAGGAAAAGAAAAAAATTCAAGACTATCCAAATATCAAGAAACATCTTGATCGTTTCAATAAAGTCATTACTTCGGATAATAAACCTTATGGGCTTCACAGATCCAGGGATGAGAATTTTTTTAAAGGCGAAAAAATTATCGCTGTCAGGAAATGTACTCGTCCGACTTTTACTTATGTGAATTTTGATAGCTATGTATCGGCAACATTTTACGTTATCAAAACAAAAAAGTTAAATAATAAATGGCTGGTCGGGGTTTTGAATTCTCAATTGATCGCTTTTTGGTTACGGCATCGAGGGAAAATGCAAGGAACAAATTATCAAATCGACAAAGAGCCACTTGTTATGCTTCCTCTCATGAAACCCAGCCTAGAAGCACAAGAGGCAGTTGCACGTTTCGTTGACAAAATCCTCGCTATCACCAAAGACGATGACTATTTGCAAAATCCCACCAAAAAAGCCAAAGTTTGCGACTACGAAAAACAAATTGATCAACTCGTCTATCAACTCTATGGTTTAACCGATAAAGAAATTCAGATTGTAGAAAACCATGGAAGATAAACTATTACCGCCTCCTTCTTTAAGGCCTGACCAAGAGGGTCTATGCAGACGGTTGGATGAATGGCATAGGCATTATAAATTAAAGTCGAAGCCTTCAGATATGTTTCGAGGAGCAATTTTTGCCATCAGACCAGAATGCCGTAGCAATCCTGACTATATTGCTCAAGCTGCCAATTCTCTACGAGAGATTCTTTATCCATTTTGGAGTGGTAGTCCTCGATTTAAAAACGCACATGATAAAAAGGATGTTGCCCTTAAAAATCACGGGTCTGTTCTTGTTGACAAAGCCCTTACCCAAAAAATAGGTAGGCTATATGGTCAACTAAACGATTTGGCTCATCACCACTGCAAACCTTCGTCCGATTTAGATTCTTCAAACTTCAAGGAAGCAGATTTTAAACAACTGCTAGACGATTTTGAGCAAGTCATGAAGCGCTCATTGACTCGGCAACTTGATTTGCACGACAAGATTGATCAGATTTTAAATGGTACTCCTTAACTGTTGATCTCACAGTCAGATACCCAACAAGCACAACCATGAGCGAAGATACTTTGGAAAACAGAGAGCGAATTCATGGGCTTATCCATGCAAACCCGGATGCCCTACAATATTTCTACGCAAAAGCCGACGAAAGGTGGCTTGATTGGCTTTGGCAGAATGGCTTTTTGGACGTGATAAAACAGAAACCGGAAGACATGACACACGGATATAGAACTCCAGAAATCGGTTATCTCGCACGAATGGCGGAAAAGGATCCAGAAAAAGTCGTGGCTATTATGCTTGAAATACCAATTTCGCGGGAAACATTTAATCCGGAGGTGGTTTACTACTTTTTGCACATTGGTAGCAGGCTACGGGCAGACTATCTTGTCAGAATAGTAGAAAAAATTCGGCACGAGCGATGGATATCTTGTGGGGGCCTCAACCGATTCGGGTTTGAATACGGGAAGATGTTTAAGACACTTGCCGAGGCAAAGAATTATCATAGTTTATTAACACTTGCTGAATCTGTGCTGACTCTGTGTACCAGAGAAGAAAGGGAAAAATTGTCAAACCAATATATTGATCATGATCCTTTTTATTTTCATGATTTATCTCACACAAATGTTTTTGAGTATTTGGCTAACGTGAGCGATGAATATACAGAGGCTACATTCGCACTAGTCGTGCAAGTGATGAGTAATCTAATCCGTTTGTATGGGGAGGAAAAGCAGGACACAGTGTTTGATTTTCACGACAGATGGATACTTTCAGATATAGATTTTTTTGTCTTGACGCTAGGACCGAAACCACATCAGTCATCCAGGGATAACGTACGCGAACTGGCAGCAGTTATTGCTACCATGGCTCGTCGTTTGATGGATGAACGATGCTGTGAAACGGCACAGGTGCAAAGAATTTATGAACAGTACATGGATTCTTTGCCAAAAAGCAGAGCAATGTGGCGATTACAACTGTTTGTTTTGAGTTTATGCCCTGAAGCATTTAAAGATCGGCTTAAATGCGCTTTCTTTCGAATATTTAAAGTTCATCATTGCAACGAGCTTATATCGGGCACTGAATACCTGAAGGCTTTACAGGGAACATTTTCTGTATTATCCGAGGACGAAAAACGTGATTACGTTAGACAGGTTATTAAATGCTTTTCTCAGAGAGACCAAAAAGAAGAAAACCAAAACGATGACTGGCACATTCGATATGGATCACAAATTCTTTCGACGCTTAGCACGCAACTTACCCCTCAAGAAAAACAACTCTCCGAGAGAGCAGGTTTCCAAATTGAGCCAACTTATCATCCGCAAACAAGCATTGGCCAAGTCCAGGCTGGATACATAATGCATCACGGCCCTACCACCCAGGAAGAATTTAGAAAGTTCCCAATCGTTGAAATAGCCACGAAACTTCGAAATGAATGGACACCGGAAAAATTGGCTAAACAAAATTCAGTGGAAGATTTTTTTAATTCCCTCAATGCAGATGGCACCGGCACATTATTGAGAAATGATATTCCTAAGCGGTTACAGGAATACGTAGAGAGCGCCAGCAACTTTTTCGAGCGAGGGAAACTTGACCATCACTATACCTATTCTTTCCTGTACGGAATTCAGGAGACGATAAAAAACCAACGAGAAGACGCTTCCAGAATCAATTGGGATGGAGTGGTTAATCTCTGCATTGCAATAAAGCAGTCCGGCGAGAAACATCCGTTTGAACGAACACCAAGAGAGCGCGTTTTGTTTAATGGCTGGCTTGCCGGATGGGACGAGGTACACTCGGGCATGGCTGATATCCTGAAAGAGTTATTCATAAAGAAAAATAACTCTTTACCAATTGATTTTTGGAAGTATAGAGACCAGCTTTTCGGGATTATAAGCTACCTCCTTTCGTATCCTGACCCATCACCAGAGGACGAGCTAGGCGAGACCGCCATGCTCACAAGAACTTCTTACAACGCGGATAACATAGTCGGCGATCCTTTTACCATGGCTATCAATACCGTACGTGGCCGTGCCTTTGAAGCGTTTGTGTTTTTCATGTATCTGGATAGCAAGAAAGTTAAGGAGGATGAAGTAAAAATTTCCGATGATGTTAAAGATCTTTACAAAAGCATTTTGAATAAAGAAACCACTCGAGCACTTATGTTTATGTTTGGATACCGCTTGCCAACATTTTATTCTCAAGACATAGAATGGATTCAGGGCCTTCTACCGCAAATTTTTCCTCAAGAAAAAGACAAGAAATTTCTCTATACGGCCGCGTGGGAGGGATACCTCATCAATAACCTCTACGAGGAGATGTTTTTTGACCCTGAAATTCAAAAACTCTATGAGCGTGGACTTACTTTGACAAATGCCGACTATCCAAGACAAGAACATTTCAGAGAGCCGGGCGAGAGATTTGCGGTTCATCTCGCGCTCGCCTTTATGCACTACAAGAATTTCGGATTTGATCACTCTTTATTTAATGCGTTCTGGGAAAAAGGTACTCCCAAACATCATGCGGATTTCGTAAAATTCCTTGGGCGTTCATATGTAATTGGCATGGATGAAAATGAACTTTTAAGAGAAGGATCAAGGACCAAAGAACAGCTAAAAATTTTTTGGGATTGGATGCTTGAGGACTATGAGAAAAGTTGTGATCCATTTATACAATTTTCTTACTGGATAAAACCCGGAAACGAAATTTTTGAGCCCGCTTGGCTTGCAGAGCGAATAAAGAAAACACTCAAAAAGACAAATGGAAAGCTGGCCCGGGACTTTGAACTTATAAAATCAATAGTCCTACTCGCCAAGAAAGCACCGAAGGATACGCTTGAGATTATTCGGAGGCATCTACTTGAAGGCAGTGTTCAGGGCAGTAGATTGCGAAGCATCGCATATTTAGATAATGAGTGGGTTGACGCGCTCAAGATTCTCTATGAAAACTCGGAAACGAAATTGCAGACCGGCACTTTGATCAATGAGCTTGTTCGTGACGGTGGAAACCCATTTTGGGGTTTGAAGGAAATAGTGGATAATAATTCATAGTCTCCACACACCAGCTCCACCACTATCAAAAATACGGGTGACATTCCCATGATTGCCAGCCTGACAGGCACTCTGATTGCCAAAGACCCTACGCGGCTCATTCTTGACGTCCACGGGGTGGGCTTTGAGGTGTGGATTCCGTTAAGCACCTATTTTGACTTGCCCGATGTGCAGGCGCCGCTGACGCTACACGTCTTCACCCAGCAGACAGAAGACTCAACGCACCTGTTCGGGTTCCTCACGCCCGCCGAAAAAAAGGCCTTTGCCCTGCTGACCAAAATTTCCGGGGTGGGCGGCAAACTGGCCTTGAGCGTGCTGTCCACCCTGTCCATTCCCGACCTGGCGCAGGCCGTGCTCTCGAACGACGTCGACACACTCACGTCGGTGCGGGGCGTCGGGAAAAAATCAGCCGGACTCATTGCCCTGTCGCTCAAGGATAAACTCGCCGACCTTCGGGATGGCATACAGCCTGCGCACGACACCACCACGCCTGATGCGCTGCACGCCTCCCGGCACGACGCCATTTCCGCGCTGGTCAACCTGGGCTACCGGTACAAGGAAGTGAAGGACGCGATTGATCGGGCGGGCCGAACAAATCCTTCGCTGTCACTGGATGAATTGATTCGGGAAGGCTTGAAAATGCTCTCAAAACCCTAGGCCGTTCAGCCTTCGCGCGGCGGCGAGGCGTGGGGAATCCGGGGGGAAGGCGGGGAGCACAAACGCCGCACTCGCGCAGAGGCGCACGTGGTTTGGTTACAGCGTGTCCCGGATTTTTGCGCCGCAGTAGGCATTGCTGACGACGCGATGGAAAAACCGGAGCACATCCGCCAGGTCAAACCAGAACCCGCAATTGATGCACTTGGCATAAAGATGCCGGCTCATCGTGGTGTAATGCCGTTCCACCAACATCAGCCCATGGCATTTCAGACATTTCATGATATCGTTCCGCCGGCCGTCCTCGCCGTTTCTCCACAATCAAGCCCATCCTCCGATATGAGCCGCCCACTATTGTCACCCGTTTCGCGAGCACGGTCGCCGTACCCGTCAAACCGCACTCCGCCATCCTGTCGCGAGAGAGGGAACCCTGTCAAGACCAGGCGGCGGAACCGCGCCCTCGTCAAATGGCGGTACGCGCCTCAAACGACTCCCGGAATTTTAATCCATGATGCAGAAAGATGGACACGCTGTGTTCCGCATTATTCGCAATCGCCAGCCCCGGCTCTTCATCACGGTCACTGGCGATGCGCAGAGACGTGATGGCAAAGGGGCCGCGCGGCGTGGAATAATGCCGGGGCGGATAATGAAACGAGCCGTCGCCTTTCCCGAACAGGACCGAGAGGCTCCCGGATTGAATATTCACCACCGCCGCGTCGGACAGGTGATCCCCGTTAAAATCCTGAACCAGGCCATGATTGGGACCGGCATCCCCGCCGGAATCCATGCCTTCCCGAAACGTGCCGTCGCCATTCCCCAAAAACACGGTGATCGTGTTCATTTGCCCGTTCACCACCAGCAAATCAACGGCGCCGTCATTGTTAAAATCCGCAAAGGACACGGAGAGCGGCCGCTTCCCCGTCCGATAATCGGCGGGACGGAGAAAACTGCCGTCGCCCTGGCCCAGCCAGATGGACACGGCGCTGCTCATCGGCCCGCCGTTCGTCACCGCCAAATCCAGATGCCCGTCCTGATTCAGATCGGCGGTGGCCACCGACGTCGGCGTATCCCCATATTCATATAACGGCCCGCTGCGAAATTTCCCTTTGCCGTCACCGAAAAACAGGTGCAGCTTGTCATTGCGGAGCGCCACCACAAAATCCAGGCGCTGGTCGCTGTTGAAGTCCCCGCTGGCAATGGACACCGGCGTGCGGTGGACGCGATAGTGCGCGTGTTTCTTAAAGGTGCCATTGCCCCGCCCCAGAAAAATGGCGACTTCATTGCTCCCGGAACAGGCAATCGCCAGGTCATCGTTCCCGTCGCCGTTGAAATCCCGGAGCAACACATTCCGGGGCTCCCGGCACACGCGCATGGACACGTGCGGCTGAAAGCTCCCGTCACCGTTGCCGATCAGGAACGACAGCGTATTCGCCGAAATATTACTCGTCACCAGGTCGGCAAACCCGTCATGATTAAAGTCACCGGCCTGAATGGCCGTTGGATTTTTTCCCACGTCATACGTGGCAAAGAGATAGAGCAGATCGGGCGGCACATAGGCATCGTGATTTGAACACCCGGGCAGGAGCAGGCACGCCGCCAGCGTGAGGACACGCACCACGTTGCCGGCCACACAGGAACAGGACACGCGACGACCTCTTCAGCAAGAGGGGGGAACCGGGGCTTGCGGCCCCCGGCCTGTCAGAGCTGGAAAACGAAGATCAGTATAGGGGGTTGCGACTGGGTGATACAACAGGAATTTGAAGAACTTTGAAGAAATATGCTATAGACCTCTTTCTTACACACAGGAGGAAACCATGGCGGGCAAACATTCCAGCAAAATCAACATCACCATCACCATGTACGGGGTGGCCGAAATTCTGAAATGGTGCGTGGACAAAAATAACGGTCGCATTCCCGGCGTGGATACCGAAGGCTTTCAACACATGAAAGCCTCGCTGGCCGAAAAACCTGAAAAAGGCGACTACTTTACGTTTGACAAGTTCTGGAAAACGTCAAAGACGTTTGAATTCACGACACAGGAAGTGGCCACCATTGATCAATGCCTCTACGACATCCCGAATCTTGAGGGCAAACAGTTGCCTCAAATCCGCTATAAATTCTGGCCTGCGCAACAGGCCGGCTGAACACGGCCGCGCGTTCCCGGCGACGCCGGTCGGTGGCGGGCGATCCACTCCCTTGCAGAATATTGAACGGGGCAAAATCGTCCGTCAGGATGAGGCCGGGATTCCACGCCGGATGCCGCGCATCCCGCAGAAACATCAGGACTTCGGGCGGCATTTTATCCTCATTCAGCAAGGCAATCGTCGCCATGGAGAAATCCCCGGACGCCATGTTGAGCGGGGCGGACCCGGCAAAGAACAGCAGGTTTGCCGAACCGGGCGTGATCCGCAGCCAGGAGGGGCCGGGAATCCGGTACGTCTCCACGTGCGGAAACGCGGTCTTCATGGTGGCCACCACGGCCTCGGCCCTGGCCTGATCCCACTCGGACGCCGATGACGCCAGATTCACGGCAAGCACGCCCGCCGGAGTCAGGTGCCGCTTCAACTCGGCAAAAAACTCCCTGGTGGTCAGGTGAAACGGAATCTGGTGCCGCGCAAAGACATCCATCCAGATAATATCGTAGCGCGCCACCGATCGTGTTAAAAAGACGCGGGCATCCCGGACATGCACATGGTGATTGCCGGGGGCCTGATAGTCAAAAAACCGCTCGGCGGCATGGACCACCACCGGATCCATTTCCACCACATCCAGCTCCAGACGCGGCCAGTGACGCGCCAACCATTTCGCCAGGCTGCCCCCGCCATGCCCCAGGATCAGGCCACGCTGCGGCGCGGGATGCAGTGCCAGGGCGGCGACCATCATTTGACTGTACGGCAGCGCCAGCCGCACCGGATCCGGTTGCCACATAATCGCATGGAAGGTATTGTCCAGCACCAGAAAACGAAGCCCCTGCTCATCATGCACCAGCACCTGCTGATACGGGCTGTCGGCGTGATAGAGCGACGGCGGGGACACCACGACGGGATGAAACCCCAGCCAGCTCAATCCGCCAATGACCCCAAGCAGAGACCCCAGAAGCCACACCGGAACCCGGCAGCGGCTCCACCACAACCAGCCCAGTCCCCATCCCACCAACAGCACACCCAGCACCGCCACCATGGTGACACTGCCCAACCACGTCAACAGGAAAAAGGACGTGCCCCAGGTGCCCAGCAGACTGCCAATGGTTGAAGTGGCAATCATCGCGCCGGTATGACGACCGAGATGGCCCATATCGGCAATTGACAGCCGCAGCAGGGCGGGCAGCACGCCGCTCAAACAAAAGGCGGGCACCGCCAACAGTATGCCGGACGCCAGACAGGGCCCCCATCGCGGGTCCGATGTCCATTCCGCGACGGTGAACACCACGGACTGCCCGCACCCCGCCAACAGCAATGTCCACGCCCCGGCAATCAGCAGCAAACAGGTCAACACCGTCCCGGACGCGCGCCGGTCGGCCAGCCAGCCGCCCGTGGCATATCCACTGCTCATGGCGGCCAGGACCACCCCGATCAAGGCGCCCCATACAAAGAGCGAATTCCCAAACGCCGGCGCGAGCAGACGACTGCCCAGAATTTCCAACGCCATGACAACGGCGCCCGTGGTAAAGGCCGTCGCAAAAAACCACCACCGGGACCAGGGGAAAGAAGACGCGGGCGCTGCGGGCGTAATTGGGATATCCATACCTGCCGGAGGATGTGAGCCTTGTCTGCGTCCGGGTGCGGTCAACGAAAGCCGCCCGAGCCGCGCCCGGGCCGCACATCATCCTTTTCCCCAAGACAAAGACGAAGAAGGATGGTATAGAAAGGGTCTTTTGAGTGTCAATGCAATGATCCGCCCATCGCCCATGTTCCATGGGGACGGGCCGGGGTCAGGGGAGGACGCATGGCCCACAGGCAGTTTATTCTCAATCTCGGGAAACTGATGATCGGCATCGCGTGGATTGACGGCCAGTTGCACCAGGCAGAACGCAACGCCCTGAAGGAGCTCCTGTTTCTCCTCCCCGACATTTCCGGGGAAGACTGGATGCAGCTTGAACTCTACATGACGCACGCCGTCACCGACGCCGAACGCCGGGACTTGCTGGATCGCGTCCTCGCCGGCATTCAATCCTCACGGGACACACACCTCATTCTGCAGACCCTGGAAAAGCTGGTCGCCGGCGACGAGGCGTCACAGAGCGGCGAATCGGCATTTTTCGCGCAGATTCGTCAGGATATTGAAGGACACCGCCCCGGGCTGTTCACCCACCTTCTCGGCCCGCTGCGGCGGACGCTGCGCAAAAACGCCGGCCGTTACCAGGGAGCCTCCGCGCGCGAAGATCGCATGGAGGATTTTATCAAGAACACGATTTACTTCCAGTTGACGTCGGAGATGCACCATCGGGGACACACCCTGTCCCTTCCGGAAACGGAGGTCCGCAAAATCTGTTTGGCCGCGGGACTGATGGCGCACGTGGCGTGGGCCGACCATGACGTGTGTCATCGCGAACGCGAAGCCATGTGCCTGGGGCTGCAACAACTCTGGCAGGTGCCGGAAGACGAAGCGCGGCTGATCGCCGACATGAGCCGCACCCGCATCATGCACGGCCTGGACCTCGTCCGGCTCACCACGGGATTCTGCGCCTACACCACGCTTGAGGAACGCCAGGCCTTCGTCCGGTGCCTCTTCGCGATTGCCAACGCCGCGGAGCAGACCTCTCATGCCGAGATTGAAGCGATTCGACACATCGCCACGTCGCTGGCACTGCCTCACCAGGAATTCATCAACGCGAAACTCACCATCCCCCGGCACGAGCGCGGCGGATTATAGATCACCTTCCCGTCATGTCCCACGCCCCACCACCACGGCCCGCCGACGAGCACCATGCCATCGCCGGCGCCGCCGGGCTGATTGGCGCGGCCACCCTGTCCAGCCGCATGCTGGGATTCGCGCGCGACATCATTCTTGCGCGACTCCTGGGCGCGACCCTGGCCGCCGATGCGTTTTTTGTCGCCTATCGCATTCCCAACCTGCTGCGCGAACTCCTGGCGGAAGGCTCCATGTCCTCCGCCTTTATCCCCGTCTTCACCGAATACCACACCCTGCGCAGCAAACAGGACACGTGGGAACTGGCCAGCGCCGCGTTTACCACGCTGCTGTCCATCGTCACCCTGCTCACCCTGCTGGGCATCGTCGCGGCGCCCGCCATTGTGTGGGTCTTCGCGCCGGGATTTCACGATGACCCCGAACGGCTCCACCTCACCACGCTCCTCACGCGCATGATGTTCCCCTATTTAATTTTTGTGAGTCTCGCGGCCTTAACCATGGGGATGCTCAATTCCCTGCGAGCCTTTGCCGCGCCCGCCTTCGCCCCCGTGTTGTTGAACGTCTGCATTATTGCCGCGGCCCTGTGGCTGGCCCCGTTATTAGAGCAACCGATTATCGGCGTGGCCATTGGCGTCGTCATCGGCGGACTGGCGCAATTTGTCATCCAACTGCCCGGCCTTCACACACGCGGGCTGCTGTTTCGGTGGCGATTCACCCCCCGGCATCCCGGCGTGCGCAAGATCGGCCTCCTGATTGTGCCGACGTTGCTGGGCGTCTCCGCCACACAAATCAATCTCACCGTGAGCACCGTCCTGGCCTCGTATTTTCCGGGCGGACCCACCTACCTGTTTTACGGCATGAGGCTGATCCAGTTTCCCCTGGGCATTCTGGGCATTGCCCTGGCCACGGCGCTGCTCCCCACGCTGTCGGACCAGGCGTCCCGCCGGGCCATGGACGACCTGCGGGACACATTGGGATTCGGCCTGCGCATGATCGGTTTTCTGATGGCGCCTGCGATGGTGGGGATCATCATGCTGCGCTATCCGATTGTGCATGTATTTTTTGAGCACGGCGCCTTTACCGCCGCCGACACGCACGGCACCACCAGCGCGCTGGCGGCCTATGCCGTGGGGCTGTGGGCCTTTGCCGGCATTCGGATTATCGTGGCGGCCTTTTACGCGCTCCACGACACAAAGACACCGGCCCTGGCCGCGGCGCTGGCCATGCTGGTCAATATCGTGCTGGCGGTGATCCTGATGCGGCCGCTGGCCCATGTCGGGCTGGCCCTGGCCACGGCGCTTTCGGCCATGGTGCATATCAGCGTATTGCTCGGCATTGTGGCGCACCGTCTCGGCGGCATGGACTGGCGCAGAGTCGGCCGTTCGCTGGCCTGCACCGGACTTGCCACCATCCCCGTCATCCTTGCCTGCGCGTGGGTGGCGGGCCTGGCCGTCTGGCAGCGCGAAGACGAATGGATAGCCAAGGGCATCATGCTTCTGGTGGGCATCGGCTTGAGCATGACCGGCTATTTCGGCACGCAGGCCCTGTTGCGCTCCGAAGAGCAGGACGTCGTGTGGAACATGGTGCAGCGGCACCTGCCGTTTATCCGCCCGCATCGGGGCTGATGGGAAACGACGCGTTTGCGCACACGCGGGCAGGGCGGGGCAGTGCTGCCATGGCAGAAACCGTGGAGCAGGGCGGGTCGGTATCCGCGGCAACCACGGGCAGTCTTGACAGCCATGGGAGACAATCGGTGACAATGGGTCCGTTCCTGAACGCACGCACCACAGGGGAAGGGGCACAGGGAAGTCCAATGCACGGTCATCTTATCATCTGACCGGAAGGAGGCACGCATGGCGACCACGATTCCTCAACATCACCCATTGAGAACATTACTGGGCGCGCTGACGGAACGCAGCTTTACCGAATCGCTGGGGTGGCCTGATTTTAACGTCACCGCCTATCTCTCAAATCTGCTCGTCGAATTCTCCCACATGGATCGTCTCCGGCGCATGAACAATCAACACGGTCAACCGGTTGAAACCGTGGCCGAACTGTTATACGAATCCGAACGCGCGACGGAGGACGCCGGCGGCGAGCGAGAGCGGGAAATTCATCGGCACATTGGCGACATGACGTTGTTTATCGCGGGCCTGTTTCCGGAATACATGCACCATCTCAAAACCGAAGGGATGATTTACCACAAAGATCATTTCGTGAATTACATGAAGGCGGGAAAACGCTCATACGGCATTGTCGCCTCCTTTCAACGAGGCGACTTCAAGGATCATCCGGCGTTGTTTCAGAAACTCTCCCTGAACTTTGAACTGTGCGTGGCCGGTCTCGACCAGGTGCGCCGGGATCTGGATCGTATGCAACCACCCCCGTACCAGCAGGCCAGAAACGTGTTGCTGCATTGAAACGGAAATGCCGCCTTCTGATGTCTACTGGATGTGACTATTGGCTTTTTCCTTGTGTTGACTCCGAAGCTTCACCCGCGCTGCCCTTGCTGGAAGAACTTCCATTACCTTGTGCGGCCGGCGGGCCTGGACGTTCCCTGGAGGGCAAATTGTTGACACCGCCTTTTTTGATAACGCCTTCGTTGATCTGAAAGCGCTTTGAGGAATTTTTGTCACCTGCTTGAGACATGATTTTTCCCCTAATTGGTTGCTCGAATCTCAATTGATAGTTTTTCCCTGTTGAGCGATAAATATTGAGCATCAGTATCGTATAGATGCTCACCTGAATCATTTCTATACACTTTGAACTGTGCGTGGCTGGCCTCGGCCTGACAGGTTTTCCCCGTCACGGCATCACATCCAGCTCGGCCAGGACTTCCTCCAGGTGGCCGTCCACTTTGACTTTGCGGAAGATATCGTCAATCTTTCCCTGTTCATTGATGATGAACGTCGCGCGCTCAACGCCCAGAAACTTCCGACCGTACAGTGATTTTTCTTTCCACACACCGTAGGCCCGCAACGTGGTTTTCTGCTCGTCGCTTAGCAGGGGAAAATTGAGATTGAACTTTTTCGCGAATTTTTTATGCGAGGCCGCAGAGTCGCCGCTGATCCCCAGCACCACCGCACCATGCTCATGAATCTCCTCCAGGCCGTCTCGAAAATCACAGGACTCTTTGGTGCAACCCGGCGTATCATCTTTGGGATAACAGTACAGCACGACTTTCTTCCCGGCGAAATCCGACAGACGCAGCATGACCCCATCCTGATTCGGCAGGGCAAACGCCGGCGCCTTTTGTCCGATTTTCAATTCCACGGTGGACGGCCCGGGCACAGCCTTCGCGACAGTCGTGCGTTTCACCCGACGCGTGGCCGTTGTGGTCGTGCGCTTCGTCACGGTCGTGCGTTTTGTTATGGTCTTGCGCTTCGTCACGGTCTTGCGTTTCGTTGAGGTCTTGCCGGCGCTTCCACGTGATGCGGTTTTGTTCGTTGCTTTGCGTTGTGAAGCCATGATTCTCCTTTGTCCGGTCACGGTATCGGCCGCAACCATCATTGCAATGTTTTCACACATCTTCCCGCCATCCCGATTCACAGCGGACCATGGCATGGTAAGCTAGACAGAGACTGACAGACAAGGACACACCGCTCAAGATGAAACCGCCGACGCCCCCGCACTTCGTAATTGATGACATGATTCCCTTTGCCCGGGAAGCGTTTTCGCACCTGGGCTCCGTGACCCTGCTCCCGGTACGCGCCATCACGCGGGAGACACTCCGGCACGCTCACGCGCTCATTGTCCGATCCGGCACCAACGTCAACGCCGCATTGTTGGACCACTGCGACGTGCAATTTGTGGGCACCACGACCACGGGCGTGGATCACATTGACCAACGGTATCTGGCCGGCCGGAACATTGAGTTTGCGGCGGCGTTCGGATGCAATGCCGATGCCGTGGCCGAGTACGTCCTGACGGCCTTGCTGGCCACGGCACACGCGCGCGGCCTTGTGCTGCGTGGAAAAACAATCGGGATTATCGGCGTCGGCCGCATTGGAAGCCGGGTGGTCCGCAAGGCACAGGCGTTGGGCATGCATCCCATTCTGCACGACCCGCCCCTGGCAAGAGCCACGGGTGACCCGCGCTATCGGCCTCTCGCCGAAACCCTTCGGGCCGACGTCCTGACCCTTCACGTCCCGTTGACCGTTGAAGGCCCCGACCCCACGTTGCATTTCATCGGACAGGACGAACTGGCTTGCATGGCATCCAACGCCATTCTAATCAATACCGCACGCGGTGACGTGGTGGATAACAACGCCCTGCTTGAGGCCCTGACCCGGTGCGCCATCGGGGGAGCGGTCATGGATGTCTGGGAAGGGGAACCGGCCGTCAACCCGAATCTTCTGCCCCTGGTCATCCTGGGCACACCTCACATTGCCGGCCATTCTTTCGACGCGAAGGTCAATGGCATGATGATGATCTATCACGCCTGCTGCCGCTTTTGGGGCATACCGGCGACGTGGCAGCCCACGGAGATGCCGGCGGCAACGCTCCCACCGGCGACAGGCCGCACCGCCGGAGCGACGCCCCCCCTTCACTATGATGGCTCCGGCAAGGATGTCCAAACGCTCGCCCATGACGTGACCACAACGCTGTACGACATCGCCGGAGACCATGCGCGGATGATGGGCCTCCTCGCTCTTCCCGAGTCCATGCGTCAAAAGGCATTCGACCAACTCCGGCGTGATTATCCACAACGCAGGGAATTTTCAGCTTCACCCATCACCATCAAACACGTCAATCTGGAAATTATCAATACGCTCAATGAGTTAGGCATACAATCACGTTCAATATGATATGTTCAACTCAAGCGGTATTGACACGTTATTCACTGAATCCTATAATAGATGACAATTCCTATCGGAAATGTATGAATTGAAATGTTCAAAATCCCGACCAAGGTGACCTATGCGATTTTTGCGGCGCTGGATCTCGCCTTGCGCTATGGAGAGGGACCGATTCAGGCCAAAGCGATTGCCCGACGGCAAACCATCCCTCCACGGTTTATTGAGCAGGTGCTGCACGCGCTGAAACATGGCGGCGTCGTTGACAGCATCAGAGGCCCACAGGGAGGATACGTGCTTCGACAACCGCCGTCTGCCGTGTCGCTGGCCTCCATCGTTGAGACGATGAACGGGCAGGCCGAACCCGACACGCGAGAAACCGGCACAAATGGCCACACCGGACGGCCTCCACTTCAGGAGTCATTGACCGCAACCATCTGGGGTCGCGTGTACCAGGCAGAGCGGGATGTCCTGAACGCCGTCACGCTTCAATCCCTGATTGAACAGTACACGCGGCTCGAACAGCAACAGGCTCCGATGTATCATATTTGATTGTTGATTTTGCGCATGACACAGGGTGACCGGCGGTGACAGGCCACCGGCACACAGTCGGCAACCACGAACGGCAGACACTCACCTGGAGACACATGATGAACACCGGCAAACTCACCACAATCCCCGACATTCAGACCATTCCCATTCCTCAAGAGATACAGGAAGAAATCCAGACGTTTGAGGAAGAGGTGCAGCGGGTACGCGACGGCGACCTCCCCATGGACCAGTTTAAGCCGTTCCGGCTGCAATATGGCATCTACGGACAACGCCAGCCGGACGTGCAAATGGTGCGCATCAAAATTCCCTTTGGCGGCCTGACGTCCAATCAGCTTCGCCGCATCGCGGCACTGACCGAGACCCATGCCACCGGCGTCGGCCACATCACCACCCGGCAGGACATTCAATTGCACTTCATTCCGTTGTCGCAGATCGGCGCCGTCATGCGCCAACTCGCGGAAGTGGGGATCACCACGCGTGAAGCCTGCGGCAACACCGTCCGCAACGTCACCGCCTGCCATCTCGCCGGGGTCTGCCAGGGCGAAGTGTTCGACGTCACCCCGTATGCCAACACCGTGGCGCAACACCTGCTGCGCAATCCGCTCAATCAAAGCCTGCCGCGAAAATTTAAAATCGCCCTGTCCGGATGCAGCCATGATTGCGCCATGACGTCCATCCACGACGTCGGCTTACTGGCGAAGCGGGCGGAGGACGGCACGCCGGGCTTTCGCATGGTGGTCGGCGGCGGGTTGGGGTCGGCGCCCCGCGTCGCGCACCTGCTCCGGGAATTTGTGCCCGTGGATGCGCTGATTCCGTCCATTGAAGCCATCATTAAAGTCTTTGACAGCCTCGGCAACCGAAAAAACCGGAGCAAAGCCCGGATGAAATTTGTGATTGAGAAACTGGGCTTTGACGAATTTCGTCGACGATGGGAAGCCGCCTGCACGGAACTGTTTGGCGCCAGGCCGGTGCATCCCCCCCTGCAACTGCTCCCACACGCCGACCCCGCTCCGCTGGTGATGCCCGCGAAAAACGGGGCAAACGGCCGGGACGGCCACGGGCAAGACGCCGCACCATCGGCCTTCGCAACGTGGCAGCGCACGAACGTGTCGCCACAACGACAACAAGGCTTTGTCGCCGTCATGGTGAGACTGCCGACGGGTGATGTGACCGCCGAGCAAATGTTCGCGGTGGCCGATCTGGCGGAACGCCATGCCAACGGCAACGTGCGCACCACCATCGGGCAGAATGTCATCATCCGCTGGGTGCCGGACGCGCACCTGGACACGCTCTATCAGGCCCTGGCCGCCCAGGGGTTGGGGCAGCCCGGCGCCAATCACACCGAAGACATTGTGGCCTGCCCCGGAACCGACACCTGCGGACTCGGCATCACCTCCTCCAAGGGCCTGGCCCGCGCGCTGGCCGATGTCTTTCCGCCGGGACAGGTCCCCGACGATTTGAAAGGCACCACCATCCACATCAGCGGCTGCCACAATTCATGTGCCCAGCATCATATCGCAACCATCGGTCTGCACGGCGTGGGCAAGCGCATCGGCAGCCACGTGGCCCCCGTGTATGAGCTGCATCTTGGCGGGCGCATCAACGGGACCGCGGAAATCGGGCAAATGACCATCAAGCTCCCGGCGAAAAATGTCCCGCCCGCCATCGCGCACCTGGTGGACGTGTATCGCCGGGACCGGCGGGCCGGCGAAAGCCTCCATGCGTTTCTGAAACGAGCGGGCAAAGCCGCGCTCAAAGAAGAACTGCTCGGATATTCCATTCCGCCGTCCTACGACGAAGACCCCTCGCACTACAGGGATTGGGAAGCCGACGAGGAATTCACGGTGGAAGACCTGGGGCCTGGAGAATGCGCGGGCGGCGCCATGGAAATGATTGACAATCGCATTCTGGAAGCCGAGCAGGAACTGTACCAGGCCCGTCTGCTGGCCGGGAAACATCAATTTGCCATGGCCATCAACAAAGCCTACCGCGCCGTGGTGGCTGGCGCCAAAGCCCTGCTCGTCACGGAGGGCATTGACCCCAGCACCGACGCGGACACGCTGGCGGAATGTGACCGGTTTTCCGCTCAACACCACGAGCTGATTCCCGCCCGCTACCGGGACCTGGCCAGGACGGCCAGCGACATGGGCGCCAAAGAGCATCTCGCGGAATGCACCAAAGACAAAATGGCGTTTGCCAAAGACTTCGTGGATGTCTGCCGGCACCTGACCGAAGCCCTGGATCAGGACCTCACACTCGGCGCCGGCGCCGGCGCCGGCGCCGACGGTCACGCCGACACCGCACCGGCACCGGCGCCGGCCACGGCACACGACGAACCCGCACACGACGCGACCGTGCTGGATCTGCGAGGCGTCATGTGCCCGATGAATTACGTCAAAACCAAATTGAAACTGGAAACGCTGGACGCGGGCGCCCGCCTGGAAGTGTGGCTGGACGCGGGAGACCCCATCAGGAACGTCCCCATGAGCCTGCGCAACGACGGGCATCGCGTGCTCGCCGAAGACCCGCTGGAAGCCGACGCGCAACACTTCAAGGTCCTGGTGGAAAAAGTTGAAACCGAGTGAGCGCCCACGGATGAACGCCATGAACCGCACCGCAATATCGGCAGAAGAACTGCACGCGCTGAACCGGCGCCTTGAATCCCAATCCCCGCAAGACGTGCTGCGTTACACGTTTGAACAGTTTTTCCCGCACATGGTGCTGGCCTGTAGCTTTGGCGCGGAAGACATGGCGATCTGGGACATGATGCACCGGTTGAATCCTCGCGCCTCGCTCTTTTACCTGGACACGGATTTTCTCTTTCCGGAAACCTGCGCCGTGCGCGACCGCCTGGTGGCTCGCTACGCGGTATCGGCCGGGCAGGTCATCCGCGTCCGGCCGGTGCTCACGCCCGCGCAGCAGGCTGAACAATTCGGCGACCGGTTGTGGAGCCGGCAACCCGATCAATGCTGCCGGATTCGCAAAGTCGAGCCGTTGACCGGCATCCTGGCACACTACTCGGCCTGGGTGACCGGCATTCGCCGCGACCAGTCCCCAACGCGCGCCGGCGCCGGGCTGGTGGAATGGGACGCCACGTTTGGACTCGTCAAAGTGAATCCGCTCGCCGCATGGACGCACGATGACGTCTGGGCCTATATCAAACAATACGACGTGCCCTACAACGCGCTCCATGACCGGCACTACCCCAGCATCGGATGCACTCACTGCACAAGCCCCGTTCGTCCGGGCGAAGATCCGCGGGCCGGACGGTGGCAGAACCTTGAAAAAACCGAATGCGGTCTGCACCCGTCGCCGCCCGCGACATGAGCATGGCGATGGACACACCTCAACAGCAAGCCGACCATGGCGAGACGAGACCGCCCGGCCGCCGGCACGATGCGCATGAGACACCCCTGATGCAGGACTTCATCACCAAAATCGGCAAAGGCCGGGACGGGGCCAAAGATCTTTCGTGGGAAGAAGCCAAACACGCCACCCGCGAGATGATTGAAGGACGCGCGACCGCCCATCAAATCGGCGCCTTTTTGATGGCCATGCGGATTAAACTTGAAAGCGTGACGGAACTGGCCGCCTGTACCGCCACCGCGCGAAGCTACGCGGCAGCCCTTGAGGTGCCGGCACACCTCAATATCGTTGACGTGCCGGTGTATGCCGAAAAGCACAACACGTTTCACGTGTGCATCCCCGCCGCCATTGTGGCCGTCGCGGCGGGGGCGACCATCCTGTTGCACGGCATTGACAACCCGTCGGTGGACTCCGACCTGCCACGGATTTTCGAGCAATTGGGGATTCCCGCACAATTGCAGGGCCCGGACCTGCTGGCGGCGCTGGAGCAGAACGGCCTGGCCTACCTGGACCTCGCGTTGTATCACCCCCCGCTGGTACGGTTTATCGCCCTGCGCGAGGAACTGGGCGCGCAAAACATGTTTCATCAGGTCGCCCGCCTGCTCAATCCCGCGCGCGCGCAGTCACAAGTGGTGGGCGTGGCCCATCCCCTGTATCTCCAAAAAATCCCGGAAGCCGTCTCCATGCTCGGAGGGCAGCGGCTCCTCGTGTTTCAGGGCGTGGAAGGGTTTCCCGAACTGTCGCTGACGAGGCCGACCATCATGCGCGAACGCCGGCAGGATCGTGTGACGCCCCTCACCCTCACGCCCCAGGACGTGCATCTGCCATCTGGGGGCTTCCCCAACATGGCCCTTCCGTCCCAACCGTCCGACACGGCATTGGCGACACGGGAAGCGACGCTGATTCACAAGCTGCTGCACAACCGCGTGCGCGACCGCTCCCGCGATTGGATGCTCTACAACGCCGCCATGCTGCTCTATGCGTCGGGACAGGCATCGTCCATTGCCGCCGGCGTAAAGTTGGCGCACACCACGCTGGAATCGGGCGCCACCGCACGCAAGCTGGCGGCCCTTGCCGCAACGCCCCTGCGCTCCCACACACCCGACAACATGGTCGTCCACGCATGAACCATCTTCGGCAATTAGAAGATCAAAGCGTCTACATCCTGCGCGAAGCGTATAAACACTTTGACCACCTGGCCATGCTCTGGTCCATGGGGAAAGACTCCACCGTCCTCTTGTGGCTGGCCCGGAAAGCCTTCTTTGGGCACGTCCCGTTTCCGCTCCTGCACGTGGACACCAGTTACAAAATTCCCGCCATGATTGAGTACCGCGACCGGCTGGCGCGCGAATGGCGCCTCAACCTGATCGTCGGACAAAACACGCAAGCCCTGGCGGCGGGGATGAATCATGAAAAAGGCCGGGTGGAATGCTGCACCGCGCTCAAAACCAACGGGTTGAAACTCCTCATTGAGCAGCACGGCTACACGGGCATCATTCTCGGCGTCCGCGCGGATGAAGAAAGCACACGGGCCAAAGAGCGGTATTTCTCCCCGCGGGACAAAAACAACGATTGGGATTTTCGAGACCAGCCGCCGGAGCTGTGGAACCAGTTTAAAACCTCCTTCCCCCCGGACACGCACATTCGGATCCATCCCCTCCTGGACTGGACGGAAATTAATATTTGGGAATACATCCAGCTTGAGAGCATTCCCTTTCTGGACCTGTATCTCGACAAGGGAAGCGGCATGCGGTACCGGAGCCTGGGATGCGCACCCTGTACGTTCCCCATCCAGTCCACCGCCTCCACGGTTCCCGAAATCATCAAAGAATTGCGCGCCACAAACGTGGCCGAGCGCGCCGGCCGCGCACAAGACGAAGGCCGGGGCATGGAGTTACTTCGCAAAGATGGCTACATGTAAACTCGACACACAGGCCGGCGCCGCGGTGCGTGACCGCATGAACATCGTCATCGTGGGCAGCGTGGACCACGGAAAATCCACCTTGCTGGGGCGGCTGTACGCGGACACGGGCACGCTGCCGGAAGGCAAGATTGAAAAAATTCAAGCCATTTGCGCGCAGCAGGGCAAAGCGTTTGAATACGCCTTTTTGTTTGACGCCTTCCTGGAAGAGCAGCAGCAGGGCGTGACGATTGATACCGCGCGCACGTTTTTTCAATGGGAGGGGCGGCAGTACATTCTGATTGACGCCCCGGGCCACAAAGAATTTCTCAAAAACATGATCTCCGGCGCCGCGCGCGCCGAAGCCGCGCTCCTGCTGATTGACGCCCTGGAAGGCGTCAAAGAGCAATCCAAACGGCATGGCCTGTTGCTCTCCATGCTGGGCGTCAAACAAGTCACCGTGGTCGTCAACAAAATGGACCTCGTGGAGTACCGGCAAGAGACATTCAATGCTGTTGAAAAAGACTATCGGGCGTTCCTGGCGCAACTCAACGTCACGCCGCAGTTCGTGATCCCCGCCAGCGCCAGGCACGGCGACAACATCGTCCAGCCCGGCGCTCACATGCCATGGTACACCGGCCCCACGGTGTTGGCATCATTAAGCAACTTTTCCCCGGAATCCGAACAGGCGGAGCAGCCTCTGCGGTTTCCCATTCAGGACGTCTACAAATTCGACGCCTGCCGGATTCTGGCGGGACGCCTCACGGCCGGACGCCTGAACGTAGGCGACGAATTAATCTTTTCCCCCTCAAACAAAACCGCCGTGGTGCAAAGCATCGAAGCGTTTCACGTGGACCCGCCCCCCACGCAGGCCCAGGCCGGGCAATCGGTGGGCATCACCCTGAACGAGCAGATTTTCGTCGAGCGCGGGGAGATCATCGGCCACCCGTCTTCCCTGCCTCTTGTCTCCACCACCTTTCGGGCCAACCTGTTCTGGCTTGGACGTCGTCCCCTCGCCATGGGCACACCCTACCTGATGCGGTTAGCCACTCGTGAAGTTGAATGCCGCGTGACGGCGATTCACCGCATTGTGGACGCCAACGATCTCTCGCTGGATACGCAGGCCACCAACACCCTGGTGCAGCAAAACGAAGTGGCCAATATCACCATACAGGCCCGTGCGCCGCTCGCCTTTGATCTGTACGCCGATTGTGAGGCCACGGGGCGCTTTGTGCTGGTGGATCGTTATGACGTGTCCGGCGGCGGCATCATCACCGACATGATTCATGATCGCGAAGACACCCTTCGGACCGAGGCCCGGCAACGTGACGTTGCCTGGATCAAGGGAAACGTCGCCGTGGGGGAGCGCGCCAAACACTACGGCCATCATGCGGCGCTTGTCCTACTCATCGGCCCCGACACCACGGGCAAAACCTTTCTGGCCAAAAAGCTGGAATCCGTACTCGTGGCCGAAGGCCGGCACGCCTACATGCTGGACCCGGAAAACCTGCGGCGCGGACTGGATGCGGATTTGCGGAAAGGGAACGCCGGCGAAACAATTCGGCGCTATGGCGAAGTGGCTCGGCTGCTCATTGATACCGGGTCGTTGCTGATTTCCACCACGAACTCATTCAACCTGCCGGACGATCAGGCGCTGGACGCCATCCGCACCCTGGTGCACCCGGCCCCCGTGCTCACGGTCTACATGAGCCAGGACACAGGCCCGGCGCCCCAGGCGGCAGACCTCTGCTTTACCGGCCCTGAAGACTTTACGGCCGCGGCCCATGACGTGCTGGCCGAGCTGAAACGCACCGGCACGCTGGGCGAAGCGACCGGCACCCCCTCCGGCTTTCAATTTTCGATTTAATCGCCCTCGCGCCTGATTCACGGCCATGACGCGCGGGGCGCCGCCCCACCCCCACTCCACCCCGTTCCCACAAACACGGTGTGACCTGCGCGCCCTGTTCCCCTTCCGTGAACACACGAAGACGCGCACCCGGCACACTAGCGAGACGAGAACAGCGTCAACCCGACAATGCCCGCAACAATAAGCACGATAAACGCCAGACGGGCCGCATCGCGCGGTTCATTAAACAGCAGAATACCCACCACCGCCGTCCCCACGGCGCCAATCCCCGTCCAGATCGCATACGCCGTCCCGATCGGGATCGCACGCACGGCCAGCGCCAGGCACACCATACTCACACCGAGGGCCGCGACCGTCCCCACGCTGGGCCAAAGCCGCGTGAATCCATCCGTATATTTAAGCCCGGCCGCCCAGACAATCTCAAACCCGCCGGCAACCACCAAATACACCCACGCCATCACGTCCTCCCTTCCCAAACGAAACGTCCGGCCAAACGGTTTTGTGCGGCCCGCCCGGCATGGTGACGACACCGTTACCCGAAAACGCGCCGGCGGCGCCGTATCACACATCATTGATGTATTAGAGCATAACAGGATATAGTACAAGACCATTGAGACAGTCTTGCCAACCGAACACAAAGGGGGTGACTGGCTTCGACGGGGAACAGGAGGTCAACGGTGCGTGTCGAGCTTCTCGGAGTCTCGTTAAACCTTCGGGAACTGTATAACTGCCAACGAAGAATTGGCCCTCGCAGCTTAATTGACTGCGACGTCTCTCCATGTTTTGTCTGTGGGCATGGAACGGGGCGCTACCTTAACAGGCTGGTCCAACGCCGGTGCTCAGCGGCGGCGGATGAGACTTTCTGGGCTAGCAAACGCTCTAAGCCGGTCAGTGGGCGTGGGCGGGCGCGAATCTTAAAACATTGACTACACACGTAGGACCATTGCGCTGAATGTCTTCGGACGCGGGTTCGATTCCCGCCACCTCCACCAAATACAAAGCCCCTGGACGACATGAGTCCAGGGGCTTTGTATTTCGGGAATACTTAGAGAAACGATCTAATACTTCAGCAAAACATTGCTAATGATATCAAGCGTAAATTCCGTTGTCTTATGGCCAGAAAAAACGGTTCCAGAAGGATGAGCTGCACTATTTCTTATGCCTAATTTCTCGTCAAGAATTTTTCTAACATCGTTTGAGATGATATTGGCAGATCGCATCAGCTCTATAAACTTTGATTCTATCAAATTAGAAAAGTCGTCACGATTCGCGATCCGCCTTATTTTTTTGTCTGGATTGTTCGCTAAAGCAACGTTGAACTCGTTGAGTTTATGAGCAAATATATACTTTCGAAAATGATCAATTGCCAGAATCCACACCATGACAATGGTAGCACGAAACGCTCCTACGTGATAACAATTCAGGGCTTCCAACAAAAAATCTTTCTCTTGGAAGTCTTTCATTTTCTCAACCAAATTGGTTAGTTGTTGCGATACCTGAACTTTTTTAGGTTCGTTACTTACCTTCTGTTTAATATCATCATATACGCTTTTTTCGAGACAATATCCTATCTTCTTTTTAATGTACCGTCCTTTTTTATCCTTTGCACTTTCAGACAAATACACTCCTGTTCTAGCATATTTTTTTAGAGAAACTAACTCAAAGCATTCGCAGATTTGTTTGGCAGTAAAACTTTCTGCTGCCATTTCGGCTGTCAAGAAATAAGCAAAATAGTCGACTTGCTCCTTCCCATTCAATTTAGAGAAATTATCAAACCGTTCGACAAAGCATTCAATTTGTTTCTTTTTCATGCAGAGTAAAACCTAAATCTATTTTTTAATCTTTTCATTGTGAGGCTTTTGGGGAAGATCGTGCTCTACGAAATTTTCTCCTTGTACGGTAATCGTAATATCTTCCATTGAATGAGTTTCAATCCACCCCTTCCTAAATGAAGTATCGGATAGACTTTGATGAAGTGCAGCAGGCACTTTTTCATTAACATCTTTATAGCAAGTGTAAATATGGTCTAAACTAATATCGTTAACTTTTGAGATTTTTGCAAGATAATAAACAAACACTGCGTTTCTTGCCATCCCGGTTGACGGTGACTTATTCTCGTAAAAAAATTTCAGCGCATTTTCAGTCTTGCCTTTAGCGGAAAGATCAAGATCCTTTACAATTTGATATGATTCCTTGCGCTTACGAGCACTAGATTTGAGTCTTTTGCTATTCTTTGCGCGATGGACAGATCGCGCATTATCACCCTTGCTCTCGGTTTGAAACGGCTTCTTAGTGGCAATAGCTTCAAAATTTCCTGGAATGATTTTTGCTTTATAATCCTGATATATCGTTTGCACAAAAGTATCCTTGCCCTCCACCTCAAGCGAAAAATCTGCCAAATTAATTTTTAGTTTGGTCGTTGGCATACTCCCTCCTCTGATTCCGTAAGAATAAAGCAATAAACCTGCAATCATTCCAATCTATTACATAATAGACAATAGATTTTTAAATTTCAATAGACAAGAAAAACGATTTTTCTGCTTGCGCGATACGGCAAAGACAAGTATACTATAGTTAGCTAATCTATGAAGGCTCAAAACTACATCAACGGAAAATTTTCAATTTATCATGGGGACGTCATGGAGTTTTACGACTCATGGGAGATTCCAACTGTGATAATTTCCGATGGTCCTTATGGCATCTGTGGATTTCCTGGTGATCCTCCGACTCATGAAATATTAGCCACATGGTATGAACCACATATAAAAAAATGGGCAGAAAAAGCTACTCCTCAAACAACTCTATGGTTTTGGAATACTGAAGTCGGGTGGGCAACCGTTCATCCAATACTTGCCAAGCATGGCTGGACGTACCGCACGTGTCATATCTGGGATAAAGGGATCGCACATATTGCTGGAAACGTAAATGGAAAAAGTATAAGGAAGTTACCTGTGGTGACAGAAGCATGCGTGCAATACGTGAAAGAACCCCAGTTTGAGATAAATGGCAAAAAACTCTCAACAAAAGAGTGGCTCCGTTATGAATGGAAACGAAGCGGCATACCTTTCTCGAAAACAAACGAAGCATGTGGTGTGAAGGATGCCGCAACAAGAAAATACTTTACCCTTTCGCATCTTTGGTATTTTCCTCCCGCCACAGCGTTCGAAAAATTGCAAAACTACGCCAACAAGTACGGCGAAAAATCAGGCAAGCCCTATTTCTCGCTTGATGGGGAAAAGCCCCTTACAAAAGAAGATTGGGCAAGGTTCAGGCCAAAATTCAACCACGAACATGGAATTACCAATGTTTGGGGTGAGCCTCCTGTGAATGGAAAACAGAGAATAAAGAATGGAATGAAGTCGGTTCATCTCAATCAAAAACCACTGAAACTAATGCACTTGATTATTCGTGCGTCTTCGGATGAAAACGATCTCGTATGGGAACCATTTGGTGGACTGTGCAGTGGCCTGTTGTCCGCCATGGAGTTAAATCGCCGCGGTATAGCATGTGAGATAGATGAAAATATTTTCAAACACGCGATCAATCGCTTTGATTGTCACCAAAACACTCCTAAATTATTTCGGCAATCATCTTTTCGATAACCGAATCTTCAGATGTCATGACACGCGCCCATTTACCAACAGTTTCACCATTGATCTTTGTATGAAGCACGCGTGTCTTGAAACGTTCCAGATCATTGTGTTTAATCCTGTCGATTTTTGCAAAATTGGTGTCTAGACGGTAGGGATATCGACCAAGCAAATCTTTTACTTTTCGTTGATATTTGACAGTCGGCTGAAATTCCGCTCCGTTTTCCCCCCAACGCTTTACTTCTGTTTCTGCTTTTTTTAACTGTGCAAGTGTGCCTTGGAATTTATATCCGTTTGTATTAGTCTGCTGTAAGTTCACAGTGCGAGCAGAAGTATCTTCGGGTTCCAGAACAAGATAGTCGGGTGGTTTGTGATAATGTTTGTCTCGAGCTCGTGCAAGGCTTTTCGCAGAACCAACCCACACATCTATAATTCTGGGTTTTCCATATATCAAAAACTCTGGCAACCACACCATAAGAGCGACATTTGTCTGATCTTTTTTAAAGTGAAGGATGCTGTCTTTAAAGCGAGCGGTTATCTCGGTGGCCAACGGAAACCAAGTTTTAATTTCAATTCCCGGTGTAGGTTCAACCAAACCAAGAAATAAAGCATCAGGAAAGCCTGGGTCCTGACGAATCCACTGACCAAGCCCATCCCACTTTGTTTTATTAAGTTTCTCAACAACGGAAAACTCAATCATGTTGCCAAGTAGCGGGGAAATTTTCGAGATAATTTTCGTCAAGTGTTTGGCATATTCCACGCTATGCGGTTTCTTGATATCTAAGATATCAAGAGTCCGCCCTTTCATTGCTTCAACCTCTATTGTGGCTTTTTTGAGAATGTCTTTATAGTTCATAAATCAAGCAAATTACCTAAACGCAATACGAGGGCTTTGGCAATTTTCTCAATATTCTCTAGAGTAATGTTCTTTTCAGCCCGTTCTATCATCCCAATATAAGTACGATGAACACCAGCTCGCATAGCGAGTTGTTCTTGGGAAAATCCCTGCTTTATGCGTTCTTCGCGAACCCTTTTGCCGAATTTGATCAAAATCTCTTTTTTCATGATGGATAATCAAAGTCTATCTATCTGCTAACTATTGTTCTACATACCATGATTAGCAAATATGCCAAAAGCTTTTTTCCTTTTTGCTTTCCATAAGATGGCAGATGGCAAACAAAATGCAATAGTCACAATTCCACCAAAGAACGTGTCGGAAGAACAAAGGAATCGTCAAACATCCTTTTCAAAATGTGTTGGTGTACCATTCAAGTTCTCCCGCCAGCCTCAAACCCTCAGACTAAACGTCGTCGATTCGATAAATCGAAATCAACCTATCCAGCAAAACATCAATTTGTCTAAGCCGTTGCAAGCGACTATAATTTATTGCAAAAAGATTTCCTGCCTGTCGCCCACTATTTGGCTTGGCCGGATTCTCAAAGCCTGACACTCACACAAAGGAGAACCCAATGAGTTTAGCGGATCATCAATGCGTGCCGTGCAAAGGCGGAGTGCCTGCGCTGGAACCGGCGAAGGTGCGGGAGCTGTTAGGCCAACTGGACCAGGGATGGAGCGTGAATGCCGCAGGGCATATCGCACGCCTGTACGAATTCACAAATTTCGCGGAGGCGCTGGCCTTTGTGAACGCCGTCGGGGCCATTGCGGAAGCCGAAGGGCACCACCCCGACCTGCACCTGGCATGGGGCAAATGCACCGTGGAAATCTGGACACACAAAATCAACGGGCTGACAGAAAGCGACTTTTACCTGGCCGCCAAGGCCGACCGCGTGCTGGCGCGCCATGGCTGAGTCACTCATCACCATTGACCCGCCGGCTCCCGCCACCCCGGCGCGCGACGAGACACCCTGGGTGGATCCACACGGCATCCCGCAAGTGGCGTTGGTCACCATGCCGTTTGGCTATGCAAAGTTTCCCTCCATTCAACTGGGCACCCTGTCGCGCGTGCTGAAAAACCACGGCATCGGGGCAAAAAGTTATCACTTCAATTTACTGTTCGCCCATCGCATTGGCCAGCCGCTGTACGACGTGCTGTGCGAAACACGCGGCATGCTCGGGGAATGGCTCTTCTCCTCCATCCTCTTCCGCGACAATCCAAAGCACGCGCACTACCCGCACGTGTTCAAGCCCGCGTTTGAGCGCGCGGCACAGGAAGCCGGATGTTCCACGGCCCTGCTGGAAGACATGGCGCGCACCGTCGCCCCGCAATTTCTCACCGGGCTGGTCACCGCGTACGACTGGGCGCAATACAAAATCGTCGGCTTCACCTCAACCTTTGATCAAAACGTGGCCAGCCTCACCATGGCGAAATTAATCAAAGACGCATATCCCGACATTCGCATCGTCTTTGGCGGGGCCAACTTTGACGGAGCCATGGGCCTGGAACACTTCCGGGCATATCCCTGGATTGATTACGTCGTGGTCGGCGAAGGCGAAGCCACCTTTCCCGCCCTGGTCCAACGCATTCTTCGCCGGCAGGAACACGGGTTTCCCTCCGGCGTGGCGTACCGCCAGGACGGGCAGATACGCTTCCAGCCCAACGCCACCCTGTTTGCGGATTTTACCGAAGTCGGCCCACCGGATTACGACGATTATTTTGACACCGTGCGGGAACTGGAAGGGCGTGGCTCAACAGGGCTGAACCGGATTTTACTCTACGAAGGATCACGCGGATGCTGGTGGGGAGAAAAACATCACTGCACCTTCTGCGGATTAAATGCGCAAGCCATGACGTTTCGCGCCAAGTCTTCCGAGCAAGTGGCCAGGGAAATGGACCTGCTCTCCAGCCGCTATGACACCACGCGATTCCGGCTCGTGGACAACATCATTGATCTGGACTACATCAACAATTTATTCGGGCGCTTTGCCGCCGGTCATTATGATCTTGACGTGTTTATGGAGACCAAAGCCAACCTGACCAAGCAGCAAATTCAAACCCTCTCCCGTGGCGGTGTCAAATGCATGCAGCCGGGCATAGAAAGTTTAAGCGCGGCGCAGCTCAAGGAAATGGACAAAGGCGTCAGTCCGCTCCAGAACATTCAATGCCTCAAATGGAGCCGCTACTACAACCTGGACATCAACTGGAACATCCTGCTGGGCTTCCCGCAGGAAACCAACGAAGACTACCAGCGCCAGATAGACCTCATCCCCTCGCTCTTTCATCTGCAGCCGCCGGAGAGTACGGGCAAGCTGTGGCTGGAACGTTTCAGCCCGTATTTCATGCGGCCCGAAGCCTACGGGGTACGCATTACCGGCCCGGGCGCGGCCTATGAATATGTGTACGACGCGAGAAACGTGGACCTGAACAAAATCGCGTATGACTTTGAATATGAGATCACGTGGAAGGTGGCCCCGGCGCTGTATGAGCAATTAACCGGGCTGGTGCGGGAATGGCGATCGCGGGCCTGCTCCCGGGATCGTCCGTTTCTGTTTTATGCCAAAGCCATGAGTTACATCACCGTCTATGATGGCCGCACCGAGCACCCGACCAGCGAACGCTTTGACCCGCCCTTTTCGTTCATTCTGGACTATTGCAATGAAACGCCGAAAACGCTCGACCAAATCCGGCGAGCGGTATCCGAGCAGCCCGTGGCGTCACAGGGGGCGGCACAGGGGGCGACACAGGGGGGACACTCCATTGACGATGCGGTTTCACTCCTCGTCACCAAGCGCCTCATGGTGGAAGAGAAGGGCCGACACTTCACCCTTGCGTTGCCGGTCAATCCTCATCTTTAGGCGCCTGTGCGCACCGTGCTGTCACGATTGTGACAAGAGCCAGCTCCGCTACTCTTTCTGTCATTCCTGCTCTTTCTGTCATTCCTACTCCTTCTGTCATTCCCGCACTCCTTCTGTCATTCCCGCGAAAGCGGGAATCTATCTTCACATGGCAAGGAGGGGGGCTGACAGACACCAACAGAAGGATGGATTCCCGTTTACACGGGAATGACGGAAAGAAGCCCCCCCCCGACGTGGCAAAGAAAGTCGCTTGCCCTCTTTCTGCCATCCCCGCCTCCCTTCTGCCACTCCTGCTCCTTCTGTCATTCCTGCACTCCTTCTGTCATTCCCGCGAAAGCGGGAATCCATCTTCACATGGCAAGGAGGGGGGCTGACAGACACCAACAGACGGATGGATTCCCGTTTGCACGGGAATGACGGAAAGAAGCCCCCCCCCCCAACGTGGCAAAGAAAGTCGCTCGCCCTCTTTCTGCCATCCCCGCCTCCCTTCTGCCATTCCTGCTCCTTCTGTCATTCCCGCACTCCTTCTGTCATTCCCGCGAAAGCGGGAATCTATCTTCACATGGCAAGGAGGGTGCCTGACAGACACCAACAGACGGATGGATTCCCGTTTGCACGGGAATGACGGAAAGAAGCCTCCCCCCCGACGTGGCAAAGAAAGTCGCTCGCCCTCTTTCTGCCATCCCCGCCTCCCTTCTGTCACTCCTGCTCCTTCTGTCACTCCTGCTCCTTCTGTCATTCCTGCGAAAGCGGGAATCTATCTTCACATGGCAAGGAGGGGGGCTGACAGACACCAACAGAAGGATGGATTCCCGTTTACACGGGAATGACGGAAAGAAGCCCCCCCCCCCGGACGTGGCAAAGAAAGTCGCTCGCCCTCTTTCTGCCATCCCCGCCTCCCTTCTGTCACTCCCGCACTCCTTCTGTCATTCCTGCTCCTTCTGTCATTCCCGCGAAAGCGGGAATCTATCTTCGCATGGCAAGGAGGGGGGCTGACAGACAGAAACAGACGGATGGATTCCCGTTTGCACGGGAATGACGGAAGGAAGCTCCCCCTTAGTCCCCCCCGGAAGGAGGGAGATATGAAGGAGGGGAGCCGGGTGTCATTCCCGCCCTCCTTCTGTCATTCCCGCGAAAGCGGGAATCCATCCTCACGTGGCAAAAAGGGTGTCTGGTACACAAACAAACGGATGGATGCCCGGATGGATTCCCGTTTGCACGGGAATGACGGAAGGAAGCTCCCTCCGGAAGGAGGGAGATCGGAAAGTGAAAGGAGAGGGGACATTCCTGTCCCCTGCCCTTAGCCCCCGCCCGAAAGAATGGATATCAGAAAGAAAGAGCGGGAGCGCGGGAAGCGCTACCCGAATGCCGCGGCGGCTACCGCCGCGGCTACCACCGGGGGACAGGAATGTCCCTCCTCCGTTACCAGCTCCACTCCCATTGCAATTGAATGTGGTGCTCGTCATTGGCGGTGGCACGCTCGCGACGGGTGCCTTCCAGATTCAAATTCATGCTGGACGATACATCCAGACGCGCACCCATGCGCTGCGTCCGACCGCCGCCCTGTAACAACGACGCAGCCAGGTACGGACGAACCATCCCGACCGGCGACAGCAGACCATAGCCCACTTCACTGTCCACCCGTATCTGCGCCGACCGCGCCGCCGATGACGCGACACCACCCAGCGCACCAACCTGCAACAGTTGATCAATGCCGCTATTCTCCTGCCCGTAACTCGGTGACAGGTTGAACGACAGGCCATGACCGGCATTCCCCGGCATCAACTGCAACGCACCGCTCACGCCCCATTCATCGTAGGTGCCCAGCGTCAGCACACGCCCACGACCGGACAGCATCAGGCGGGGCATCGCATCGCGCCATTCCACACTGCCGCCCATTTCCAGGCCCTGGCCGCCTTGGCCGGAGCCGGTGTCACTCCGCACCCCCACCTCCAGGCCAGTGCGCAGATTGCCGTACTGCATGACGCTCCGCGTATGACTCGCCTCCAGACCAAAGCGCACACGCTGACTTCTCAAATCATCAAAGCCCTCGCCTTCCCGACTCATGGCCACCCACAGCACCGACCCGTCGCCGCGCAACCGCAACTCGCTGTGCCCGCCCGCAATGAGCGCGTCCGACGCCAACAACAGCCCACTCGCGCCGAAACTCAACGTGCCATAATCCAATTGACTGCCGCGCCGCCCGTCAATGTCGTTCAGCTCCACCTCGCCGGCGCCGTAGCCGCCGCTGGCCCAGATGTCCATACCCTCCCCCGACCAGCCGATGTAGGGATGGATGCTGCCCACCTCCACATCGTACTCGCCATCGGTCACAGACTCTGCTGTATAGTCAAACTCGCCCTTGAAATACGACACCGAGACGCCGACCAGCAGGTCATCACGCACCCAACTGTCCAAGCCGCCGTAGCCGCCGTACAACGCCCCGTTCCAGTCCACCCCGCCGCCGTCACCGGACAGCCGGGTATAGTTGCCGTTGGCGTACAGCGACATGCCGGGGGGCAGGCCCAGGCGCTCGCCATCGGTGGCGTAGTCCAGGCCGCCCACCCAGTCGCGCCAGGGCAGCTCGTCCGTGTCCCCGGCCAACCATTGCCCCGCCTGCCGCAACACGCCGGAGGGCAAGACCTCGCCGATGCCAGTGAGCGCCGCGCCGATGCCGCCGCCGGTGCCACTCACCGCCGCACCGTCGCCCTCTGCACCTTTCATCGCCGCGCTGCCGGCGCGCAGCCGGTCGGCAATCATATTGTTGCTGCCGTCCACAATGGACAGGAACACTTTCGACAGGATTTGCGCGTTCACTTGCGCGGTGCGCTCATCCGTCGGGGAGCCGATGGTGAGGGTAAAGAAGATGGTAGCGGTGACGGTGAAGGGTTCTATCTCGCTGGTGCCGGTGGCGGTGACGGTGTAGGTCAGCGGGAAGTCGCCGGTCAGGGTCGGGATGCCGGTGATCATGCGGTTGTCGGGGTCGGGGTTAAAGGTCAGCCCGAGCCCGTCCGGCAGGCCAGTCAGGGCATAGGTCAGCATACCGCCGATGATACTGGTGCCTTCCGGCAGGGCCTGGGAAACCATGAGGATGTTAATCGACAAGCGTTGATCCTCAATGCCCGGCACCACCGGCGGGAATTCATTCAGTGGGCTGATGGTGAGGGTAAAGGTGATGGTGGTGGTGAGGATGAAGGTGTCGGGGGTGGTGGTGGTGAGGATGAAGGTGCCGCCGCTGGTGCCGCTGGTGCCGCTGCCGGTGCCGCCGCTGGTGTCGGGGATGGTGTCGGTGACGGTGTAGGTCAGCGGGAAGTCGCCGGTCCGGGTCGGGGTGCCGGTGATGCTGCGGTCGCCGGGGTCAAAGGTCAGCCCGAGCCCGTCCGGCAGGCCAGTCAGGGCATAGGCCAGCGTGCCGGTGGAACTGGTGGCTTCTGGCAGGGTCAGGGAAGGAGTCAGGGAAGCTATGGAGAAGCCAACCGGCAAGGGTTGAATCTCAATGGGCTCCACCTCCGGCGGGGTGTCGTCATCGGTGACGGTGACGGTCACACTGGCTACGCTTACCGCGTTATAGTTGGTGTCCACGCTCGTTGCCATATGGGTCACAGTCGCCGTGCGGCGGTCGTTGGGGTTGTTGTCCACGTTGTCGTTGACACCGGTGACGGTGACGGTTTGCGGCGTGTTCCAGTCGGACGTGGTGAAGGTCAGGGAGGCCGTCGAGATCGTGGCCGGCAAGTTGTTGGCGCGGGCAACGGTAAGGCCGGTAAGGTCAATCATCACATTGGCCGTCGGTGCGCTGTTGAGGACCACGGTGTAGGTGCCGGTGCCGCCATTTTCCTCGACCGTGAGCATCGTCGGGGAGACGGTGACGCCGGCGGCGGAAACGATGGTGATGGTGAAGTCGGCGGTCGCCTCCTCGTAGTTGGCGGTCGCCGAGGCCGTGACGGTAATGACGCAGGACCCGGCGGTCACCAGCGTCAGGGCGCCGGTGGCGGCATCCACCGTGCAGATGTTGGTATCGCTGCTCGCATAGCTCAAGCTGCTGCCGGTCTGTTGCCCGGTGGGTGCGGTCACGATCGGGGCCTGCTGGCCCAGCGTGGCGGTGGCGGCATTGTAGACAAAGCCGGTCAGCGTCTGGCGGCCCATGGCCACCGCCGGGAAGGTCAGCGACACATCGTTCGGGTTGTCGTTGGTGTCGGTCAGGCCAATGGTCACCGGTGCCGTGGCCGCGGTCGCCGTGGTCGGGGTGCCGCTGATGCCGCCGCCGGTGCCGTCCAGTGTCAGGCCCGGCGGCAGGGTGCCGCTTTGCACGGTATAGGCGTTGATGTCCGCAGACGGGATGCCCGGCGTGATGGTAATGATGGGCGTGCCGACGGTCAGTGTGGCTGGCGCGGCGTAGGTCGCCGTCGGGGGCGTCAGGTCTACGGTCAGCAGCCGGGTCGCTTCGCCGGTGGTGCTACCCGCCAGCATGGCCATGGCCGTCACCGTGACGCTGGTGCCGGTAATCCCGGCGGCATTGGCCGGGATGGTCACCGTCCAGGTGGTGCCGTTCACGGTGGCGGAGCGGGCGATGCCGCTGCCGATGGTCACACTCACCGCGGCGCCGGCATCCACCGTCCCGCTAATGTCAAAGCCCTCCGCCCGCTCGGCAATGTTGACGATATCGTTGCCGGCAATGCCGGCATTCAGGGTGACCGTGACCACAGGGGCTTCAGACACCGTGATGGTGAAGGTGGCGGTGGCCTCCTCGTAGTTGGCAGTCGCCGAGGCCGTGACGGTAATGGCGCAGGTTCCTGCGGCCACCAGTGTCAGGGCGCCGGTGGTGGTACTCACCGTGCAGATGTTGGTATTGCCACTCGCATAGCTCAAGGTACTGCCGGCAACCGCGCCTCTGGGAGGGCTCAGCGTCGGGGGGACGGGCTGGAGGGCCGCTGCCGTGGAGGAACTGTAGGCAAAGCCGCTCAGCGTCTGACTGCCCCGCTCCACCGCCGGGAAGGTCAGCGACACACCGGTCGGGTTGCCGGCCATGTCGGTCAGGCCGATGGTCACCGGTGCCGGGTTCGCGTTCGCCATGGTCGGGGTGCCGCTGATGACGCCGCCGGTGCCGTCCAGTCTCAGGCCCTGCGGCAGAGTGCCGCTTTGCACGGCATAGGCGTTGATGTCCGCAGACGGGGTGCCCGGCGTGATGGCGGTGATGGGCGTGCCGACGGTCAGTGATGCCGGTGGCGCGTAGGTCGCCATCGGGGCCGTCCGGTCTACGGTCAGCAGCCGGGTCGCCTCGCCGTCGGTGCTGCCCGCCAGCGTGGCCCTGGCCGTCACCGTGACGCTGGTGCCGGTAATCCCGGCGGCATTGACCGGGATGGTCACCATCCAGGTGGTGCCGTTCACGGTGGCGACGCGGGCGCTGCCGCTGCCGATGGTCACACTCACCGCGGCGCCGGCCTGCACCGTCCCGCGAATGACAAAGCCCGCCGCCCGCTCGGCAATATTGACGACATCGTCGCCGGCAATGTTGGCATCCAGGCTGACCGTCACCACTCCGGCTTCAAATACCGTGATGGTGAAGTCGGCGGTCGCCTCCTCGTAGTTGGCGGTCGCCGAGGCCGTGACGGTAATGACGCAGGACCCGGCGGTCACCAGCGTCAGGGCGCCGGTGGCGGCATCCACCGTGCAGATGTTGGTATCGCTGCTCGCATAGCTCAAGCTGCTGCCGGCCTGCCGTCCGGTGGGTGCGAACACGGCCGGGGCCGGCTGGCCCAGCGTGGCGGTGGCGGCATTGTAGACAAAGCCGGTCAGCGTCTGGCGGCCCATGGCCACCGCCGGGAAGGTCAGCGACACATCGTTCGGGTTGTCGTTGGTATCGGTCAGGCCGATGGTCACCGGTGCCGTGGCCGCGTTCGCCGTGGTCGGGGTGCCGCTGATGCCACCGCCGGTGCCGTCCAGGGTCAGGCCCGGCGGCAGGGTGCCGCTTTGCACGGTATAGGTGCTGATGTCCCCAGACGGGGTACCCGGCGTGATGGTGGTGATGGCTGTGCCGACGGTCAGTGTGGCCGGCGCGGCGTAGGTTGCCGTCGGGGGCGTCAGGTCTACGGTCAGCAGCCGGGTCGCCTCGCCGGTGGTGCTGCCCGACAGCGTGGCGGTGGCCGTCACCGTGACGCTGGTACCGGTAATCCCGGCGGCACCGGACGGGATGGTCACCATCCAGGTGGTGTCGGTCACGGTGGCGATGCGGGCGATGCCGCTGCCGATGGTCACACTCACCGCGGCGCCGGCATCCACCGTCCCGCGAATGACAAAGCCCGCCGCCCGCTCGGCAATGTTGACGACATCGTTGCCGGCAATGTTGGCATTCAGGGTGACCATCACCACAGGGGCTTCAGACACCGTGATGGTGAAGGTGGCGGTTGCTGCCTCGTAGTTGGCGGTCGCCGAGGCGGTGACGGTAATGGCGCAGGTTCCTGCGGCCACCAGTGTCAGGGCGCCGGTGGTGGCATCCACCGTGCAGATGTTGGTATCGCTGCTCGCGTAGCTCAAGGTACTGCCGGCAACCGCGCCCCTGGGAGGGCTCAGCGTCGGGGGGACGGGCTGGAGGGCCGTTGCCGTGGAGGAACTGTAGGCAAAGTCGCTCAGCGTCTGACTGCCCCGCTCCACCGCCGGGAAGGTCAGCGACACACCGGCCGGGTTGCCGTTGGTGTCGGTCAGGCCGATGGTCACCGGTGCCATGGCCGCGGTCGCCATGGTCGGGGTACCGCTGATGACGCCGCCGGTGCCGTCCAGTCTCAGGCCCTGCGGCAGAGTGCCGCTTTGCACGGCATAGGCGTTGATGTCCGCAGACGGGGTGCCCGGCGTGATGGCGGTGATGGGCGTGCCGACGGTCAGTGTGGCTGGCGCGGCGTAGGTCGCCGTCGGGGGCGTCAGGTCTACGGTCAGCGTCCGGGTCGCCTCGCCGGTGGTGCTGCCCACCGTGGCGGTGGCCGTCACCGTGACGCTGGTGCCGGTAATCTCGTTGTCACCGGCCGGGATGGCCACCATCCAGGTGGTGCCGGCCACGGTGGCGGGGCGGGCGTTGCCGCTGTCAATGGTCACACTCACCGTGGCGCCGGTATCCACCGTCCCGCTAATGTCAAAGCCCGCCTCCTGCTCGGCAATGTTGACGATATCGTTGCCGGCAATGTTGGCATTCAGGGTGACCATCACCGGGGAGGCGGACGGGTCGGCAATCTGGATCGTGAACATCAGCACGACGGCGTCGGTGGTGGCGGTATCCGTGTCGCTGTCGCTGGCCGTGTAGGTGTAGGTGGTGGCGTCCTGCGCGGTGCCCGCCTCCGGGGTGCCGGTGAGGGTGCGGTCGGCGGCGGTAAAGGTCAGACCGCTCGGCAGGGCCGGGGCGAGGGCATAGGCCGACGCGCCGTTGCCGCCGGTGGCCGCCGGCAGTATGACGGTGCCGATACTCGTGCCCACGGTGTAGGTCTGGGCGGTGACGGTTGCCGAGCCGAAATCCGGGACGGTGTTGATCACCGTAATCGGCACACTGCCGGCGAGCAGTTCGCCGGTGCCGACGTGCGCGGACGCCAGCACCGTGACCGACAGGGTGCCACTGTCGGGAATGGCCTCGCCGCCGTGCGTCAGGGTCAGCGTCGCCACGGTGTTGCCGGTGCGGGTGACACCGCCGACGCTCACCGTCCCGGCGATGGTGTCGGTCAGACTGAAGTCATCCGGCCCCAGCGCCGACGCGTCTACATACATGGTGTTTGCCAGTGTGACCGTGACCGTGGCGGTGGCGAGGTTGGCCCCGGTCAGCGCCGTCGGCGCGGCCAGCGTGGCGGCGGGCGCCGTCGCCATCGCACGGGTGGCGGTGACCGTGTAGGTCATCATGGTGGTGGTGTCGGCGGCGGTGACGACAATGGAAATCGGCACCGCTGTGCCTGACGTCGGCAGGTCAATGGCGGCGCTGGCGCTGCCGCCGTTGACTGTAATGGTGGCGTCGGCGGCATTGGTGGCGGTCGGCATCACGGTGATGCTGGGGACGTTGCTGGCGACCGCGACGGTATAGGTCGTGGTGGCGGAGTCAAACACCGGGTCCAGTATGCCGGCGGACAGAGTCAGGCCGCTCAACGTGGCATCGGCCAGATTGTAGGCATCAAACTGTGCGGCGGTGACGCGCAGGCAGTGGGCGGCGCTGGCGAAGGTGACGATGGCCGCAGCATCGGCACGGGAGCAGACAAAATGGGCGTTCCGGCCGTTGAGGGTCACGGCAAGTCCGACGCCTCCACCTTCTTCATGAACGGGACCCAGAGTATTGAGCACGTCGTCAAAGATGCCGGCGGGCAGACCGGTGCCCGGGGTGAACGACGGGTTGCTGTGCAAGCCTAAATTCACAAGCGCGTCCAGTCCGTTAAAGATGCCGACGGGCAGGGATGTGAACTCGTTACTGTTTATGTACAAACTCACCACTGAGGTCAGGCCGGCAAACGCGCCGACGGGCAGTGTGTTGAGGTCGTTGTCGAACAAATTCAACTCCTCAAGCGCGGACAAGTCAGCAAAAATATTGGCAGGCAGTGTCGTGAGGCTGTTTCGGAGAAAACGCAAAAATCTCAGCCCCGTCAAGCCGGCAAAATCGCCGCGTTGCAGCGTATCAATGGCATCACCTGGAGCAGGATCATTAAATTCAAGGGTCGTAAGCGTCGCCAGGTCGGTGATACTCGTGCATTCGCTGGCCGTGGACCGGGCGACAATCTCATCCCGCACCGCCGCCGTGCGACCGCAGACATTCGCGCCGGCGCTGGCGGTAATATTGATGGTGTCGGTCATCAGGGCGCCGGTGCCGGTATGGCCGACGGCGGCAAGGGTGACAGACAGCATGCCGTCGGCAGTGATGTCCTCGCCACTGTACGCCAGCGTCAGCGTGGCCTCGGTGGCGCTGTCGAGGGTGAAACCGCTCACGCTCACAGTCCCGTCGACGGTATCCGTCACGCTGAAGTGGCTTGGCAGCAGGGTGCCCGGGGCCGCCTCGTATGCGGTATTGGCCAGCGTGACGGTGACGGTCGGCGCCGGTGTGGCGAACAGGCTGGCTTCGGTTAGCGTACCGGCCAGGGTTGCCGTTGGGTCTAGAGGTGCAGGCGTGTCGTTGGTCACAGACCTCGTGGTCAGCCCGGCGGCGGCGTTGCCGGCGATATCCCGCAACGGGGTAGTGCCGGGCGTATAGCTCACCGTGACCGTCAACCCTCGTGTGACGGCGTCGCTCAACGTCAGGGTGGCCATGGCGCCGCTGATGGTCGTTCCGGTGACCGTCGGGGCCGTGCCACCGCCGCTGACCGCTATCGTGTAGGCATTATTTGCAGGGGTGGAGGATGAGCCCAGGTTCTCATTATAAGTGAGAACCAAACTGTTGCCGTTGACGGTGGCGGCGGTCAGGGTCGGCACCGTGGTGTCCACCCTATGGGTGAGATTTTGGGGCACGGCAACATGCGTGAGGTCCGCATCGTTGCCGCCGGCGTTTTGAATGGCGCTGCTGCCGGGCGTGGTGATGGCATTGGCGTTAATGCCCACGCCGTTCCCATCGCTCTCCCCGGCGGTCACCGTGTAGGTGAAAACCAGGTTGGCGCTGTTGCTACCGCTGGTGTAGGTCGCCGCGCGGGAGATTCCGTTGATATTCAGCGCAATCTGCGGGGTGTCCGTGACGGTGACGGTGACGGTGACGGTCTCGCTGAAGGTGACCGTGACCTGGATTTGCTCGTCCAGCGCATAGGGGCCGGTACTGGTGAAGGCCACACCGCTCACGGTTGGTGCCACACCGGCTTCAGACACCGTGATGGTGAAGTCGGCGGTCGCCTCCTCGTAGTTGGCGGTCGCCGAGGCCGTGACGGTAATGACGCAGTCCCCTGCGCCCACCAGTGTCAGGGCGCCGGTGGCGGCATCCACCGTACAGATGCTGGCATTGCCGCTCGCGTAGCTCAAGCTGCTGCCGGTCTGCCGTCCGGTGGGCGCGGTCACGGCCGGGACCTGCTGACCCAGCGTGGCGGTGTCGGCATTGTAGGCAAAGTCGCTCAGCGTCTGGCTGCCCATGGTTACCGCCGGGAAGGTCAGCGGCACGTCGGCCGGGTTGTCGTTGGTGTCGGTCAGGCCGATGGTTACCGGTGCCGGGTTCGTGTTCGCCGTGGTCGGGGTGCCGCTGATGATGCCGGTGTCACCGGCCAGCGTCAGGCCCGGCGGCAGGGTGCCGCTTGGCACGGCATAGGCGGTGATGTCCGCAGACGGGGTGCCCGGCGTGATGGCGGTGATGGCCGTGCCGACGGTCAGTGACGCCGGCGCCGCATAGGTCGCCGTCGGGGGCGTCAGGTCTACGACAATCGTCCGGCTCACCGTGCCCGTACCGCCTGCCAGCGTGGCCGTGGCCTCTACCACTACGCTGACGCCGGTGATCTCAAGGTCATTGGCCGGAATGGTCACCGTCCAGGTGGCGCCGTTCTCGGTGGCATCACGGGGTGTGCCACTGTCAAGGGTCACACTCACCGTGGCCCCGTTATCCACCGTCCCGCTAATCTCAAAGCCCGCCACCTGCTCGGCAATGTTCACGATATCGTTGCCGGCAATGTCGGCATTCAGGGTGACCATCACCGGGGGGGGAGGCGGGTCGGCAATCTGGATCGTGAACATCAGCACGACGGCGTCGGTGGTGGCGGTATCCGTGTCGCTGTCGCTGGCCGTGTAGGTGTAGGCGGTGGCGGCCTGCGCGGTGCCCGCCGCCGGGGTGCCGGTGAGGGTGCGGTCGGCGGCGGTAAAGGTCAGACCGCTCGGCAGGGCCGGGGCGAGGGTATAGGCCGACGCGCCGTTGCCGCCGGTGGCCGGCGGCAGCATGACGGTGCCGATACTCGTGCCCACGGTGTAGGTCTGGTCGGCGACGGTTTCCGAGCCGAAATCCGGGACGGTGTTGATCACCGTAATCGGCACACTGCCGGCGAGCAGTTCGCCGGTGCCGACGTGCGCGGACGCCAGCACCGTGACCGACAGGGTGCCACTGTCGGGAATGGCCTCGCCGCCGTGCGTCAGGGTCAGCGTCGCCACGGTGTTGCCGGTGCGGGTGACACCGCCGACGCTCACCGTCCCGGCGATGGTGTCGGTCAGACTGAAGTCATCCGGCCCCAGCGCCGACGCGTCTACATACATGGTGTTTGCCAGTGTGACCGTGACCGTGGCGGTGGCGAGGTTGGCCCCGGTCAGCGCCGTCGGCGCGGCCAGCGTGGCGGCGGGATCCGTCGCCAGCGCACGGGTGGCGGTGACCGTGTAGGTCTGCGTGGTGGTGCCGTCGGCGGCGGTGACGACAATGGGAATAGCCATCGGCGTGCCTGCCGTCAGGGGAATCAGACCGCTTGCGGTGGCGCTGCTACTCAAGGCGACGCCGTTGACGGTAATTGATGTTATATCTCTAAAGTTGGCGACCACCGTCGCGAACACGCTTTCGACGCTGTTGGGTACCATGACGGTATAGTCCGTGGTGTCGGAGGCAAACGACGGGGTGAGGGCGAAGGTGTCAAACGGCGGGGTGAGGGTGGCACCGTTGACAATTGTCAGGGTGCTTAATGTGGCGTCCGCCAGGGCGGCGTTGAGTTGTGCGGAGCTGATGAGGATGCAGTCGTCCACGCCGGTGGTGACAGCGACAATGTCCCCGGAGTCGGCACGGGAGCAGACAAAATGGGCGGTGCGGACGTTGGCGTCAATCACAAAGCCGCTGAATCCGGTTGTTGCAATGGGGCCCAGGGTATCCAGCACGTCGTCAAAGATGCCGGCGGGCAGTCCGGTGTCCGCCGTGAACGAGTTGCCAAACAGTCGCAAAGTACTAAGCTCCCCCAGATCGTCAAAGATGGTGGCGGGCAGTGTGGTCAGGTTATTGCCGCTCAAACTCAAAGTATCCAGCGCCGACAAGCCGGCAAAAATATTGGGGGGCAGTGCCTCCAGTTCATTGTTAGTCAAAATCAAAGTTTGCAGCGCCGACAAGCCGGCAAAATCGCCGTTTTGCAGCGAAGCGATCCTTTGCGATGCCAAAAGAAGATCGTCAATGCTTGCCAGGTCGGTGATACTCGTGCATTCGGTGGCAGAGGACTGGGAGACAATCCCATCCCGCACCTGTACCGTCCGCCCGCAGACATTCATGCCGGTGCTGGCGGTAATATTGATGGTGTTGGTGGTCAGGCCGCTGGCGCCGGTGTGGCCGGCGGCGGCGAGGGTGACAGACAGGGTACCGGCGGTGGTGATGTCCTCGCCGCTGTATGCCAGCGTCAGCGTGGCCTCGGTGGCGCTGTCGCGGGTGAAACCGCTCACGCTCACAGTCCCGGCGACGGTATCCGTCACGCTGAAGTGGCTTGGCAGCAGGGTGCCCGGGGCCGCCTCGTATGCGGTGTTCTCCAGCGTGACGGTGACAGTCGGCGCCGGTGTGGCGAACAGGTCGGCTTCGGTTAGCGGGCCGGCCAGCGTGGCGGCGGGCACCGTCGCACGGGTGGCGGTGACCGTGTAGGTCATCATGGTGGTGGTGTCGGCGGCGGTGACGACAATGGGAATGTCCATCGGCATGCCTGCCGTCAGGTCAATGGCGGCGCGGCCGCTGGTGACGGCGGCGGCGTTGACGGTAATGGTGGCGCCGTCGGCATTGGTGGCGGTCGGCATCACGGTCAGCGTGGCGACGCTGTTGGCGACCGCGACGGTATAGGTCGTGGTGGCGGAGTCAAACATCGGGTCCAGGGCGCCGGCGGACAGGGTCAGGCCGCTCAAGGTGGCATCGACCAGATTGTAGGCGTCGAACTGTGCCGAGGTGATTCTCAAACATTCGGACACGCCAAAGGTGGCGGCGACAATGGCGGCGGCGTCGGGACGCGAGCAGACAAAATGGGCGGCGCGGACGGTTTGGTCAATCACAAAGCCAAGCATGCTGACGGATTGTGTCACTGGAGTGCTGACTATCCCACCCAGACCGTCAAAGATGCCGGCGGGCAGTCCGGTGGTCGCCGTGAACGGGTTGCCGTATATGGACAAAGTAGTAAGCATACTCAGACCGTTAAAGATGTCGGCGGGCAGTTCCTCCAGCTCGTTGTTGTACAAAAACAACTGGTTCAGCGCCAGAAAGCCGGCAAAAATGTTGGCGGGCAGTTCATCCAGCTCGTTGTCGTTGAGAAACAAAACCTGTAGCCCCGTCAAGCCGGCAAAAATGTTGGCGGGCAGTGTCTCCAGGTCGTTTCCGTTCAAAGACAACTGATCCAGCTCCGTCAAGCCGGCAAAATCGCTACTTTGCAGCGAATCAATGTTTTCCCTGGTCAAATTAAGGGTCCTCACCGCTAGCAGCCCCGCTGTCGGCACATTGGTGCAGTCGCTGGGGGCGGGCATGATGGCGGTGATGGCGCCGAGAATCGCATCCCGCACCTGTGGCGTGCGGCCGCAGATGTTGACGCCGGCGCTGGCAGTAATAGCGATGGTGTTGGTCGTCAGGTCGCTGGCGCCGGTGTGGCCGGCGGCGGCGAGGACGACAGTCAGGGTGCCATTGGCGGTGATGTCCTCGCCGGTGTACTCCAGCGTCAACGTGGCGACGGTGTTGGTGTCGCGGGTGAAACCGCTCACGCTCACAGTCCCGTCGACGGTATCCGTCACGGTGAAGGGGCTTGGCAGCAGGGTGTCCAGGGCCGCCTCGTATTCGGTGTTGGTCAGCGTGACGGTGACGGTCGGCGCCGTGGCGGCAAACAGGGTGGCTTCGGTCAGCGCCGTCGGCGCGGCCAGCGTGGCGGCGGGATCCGTTGCCAGCGCACGGGTGGCGGTGACCGTGTAGGTCATCATGGTGGTGGTGTCGGCGGCGGTGACGACAATGGGAATGTCCATCGGCATGCCTGCCGTCAGGTCAATGGCGGCGCTGCCGCTGGTGACGGCGGCGGCGTTGACGGTAATGGTGGCGCCGTCGGCATTGGTGGCGGTCGGCATCACGGTCAGCGTGGCGACGCTGTTGGCGACCGCGACGGTATAGGTCGTGGTGGCGGAGTCAAACATCGGGTCCAGGGCGCCGGCGGACAGGGTCAGGCCGCTCAAGGTGGCGTCCACCGCCGCGTTGAGTTGTGCGGAGCTGATGCGCAGGCAGTCGGTAACGCCAGCGGTGGCGTCGACAATGTCCTCAACGTCGGCGGCGCCACGCGAGCAGACAAAATGGGCGGCGCGGACGGTGTCGTCAATCATAAAGCCGCTACCGAATCGGGTTCCGTTAACGGCGCCCAGAGTATTCAGCACGTCGTCAAAGATGCCGTCGGGCAGTCCGGTGGCCGCCGTGAGCAGGTCGTTGTCGCGCAAATTCAAATTCGCAAGCATATCCAGACCGACAAAGATATCGGCGGGCAGGGTGGTGAGGCGGTTGTTGTTCAAACGCAGGGTCAGCAGCGCCGATAAGCCGTCAAAAATATCGGGGTCAAGGGAGCCGAGTTGGTTGTCGTTCAAAAGCAGAGACGAGAGCGACGATAAGCCGTCAAAAATATCGGCGGGCAGGGTGGTCAGTCCGTTGTTATCAAGACGCAAATTCGTCATCCCCATCAAGCCGGCAAAGTCGCCGCTTTGCAATGCCATGATGCTCATGCTGCCCAGTCTAAGCTGCCCAATCGTCGCTAGATTACCCACGCTCGTGCATTCGGTGGCCGAAGATGTCCCGAGGATGGCGGTCTGCACCTCTGCCGTGCGGCCGCAGATATTGGCGCCGGTACTGGCGGCAATCAGGATGGTGTTGGTCATCAGGTCGCCGGCGCCAGTGTGGCCGGCGGCGGCGAGGGTGACAGACAGGGTACCGTCGGCAGTGATGTCCTCGGTGGTGTACGCCAGCGTCAGCGTGGCCTCGGTGGCGCTGTCGCGGGTGAAACCGATCACGCGCACAGTCCCGGCGACGTCATCCGTCACGCTGAAGTGGTTTTGCGCCAGGGTGCCCGTGGCGGCGTATTCGATGTTCGCCAGCGTGACGGTGACGGTCGGCGCCGGTGTGGCAAACAGGTTGGCTTCGGTCAGCGTGCCGGCCAGGGTGGCGGCGGGATCCGTCGCCAGCGCACGGGTGGCGGTGACCGTGTAGGTCATCGTGGTGGTGGTGTCGGCGGCGGTGACGACAATGGGAATGTCCAGCGACATGCCTGCCGTCAGGGTAATGGCGGCGCTGCCGCTGCCGCTGTCGACGGCGGCGGCGTTGACGGTAATGGTGGCGCCGGCATTGGTGGCGGTCGGCATCACAATCACCGTGTCGACGCTGCTGGCGACCGCGACGGTATAGGTCGTGGCGGCGGAGTCAAATGTCGGGTCCAGGGCGCCGGCGGACAGGGTCAGGCCACTCAAGGTGGCGTCCGCCTCCGCCGCGTTGAGTTGTGCGGAGCTGATGCGCAGGCAGGCGCCGTCAACAGTGGGGTCGCCGCCGGTGGCGGCGACAATGGCATCGACGTCGTCACGGGAGCAGACAAAATGGGCGTCGAGGACGGTTTGGTCAATCACAATGCCGATCTCTCCGGCTCTTGCAATGGGGCCCAGGCTATTAAGTATGTCGTCAAAGACGCCGACGGGCAGGCCAGTTCCCCGCGTGAACAAATTATCCTGCAAAAACAAATTCTCAAGAGCATTCAGGCCGTTAAAGATGTCGGCGGGCAGCGATTCCAGCAGGCCGGAGCTCAAGTCCAACGTCACAAGCGTCGGCAGGTCGGCAAAGATGTCGGGGGGCAACGTGCGAAAATTGTTGTTGAGCAAATTCAAATTCGTCAGCGCATCCAGGCCGGCAAAATCGCCGGGTTGCAGCATGGTGATTACCATCCGCTCCAGAGACAGTGTCTCAAGCCCCGCCAAATCAGCCACAGACACAGCCTCGCAGACGGAGGTGGGATCAATGGCGGCGATGATGGCCGTTACCACCTGGGCTGTCCGCGAGCAGATATTGGTACCGTCGTCATCCTGGACCGTGACACTGGCGTTGTTGTCGGTGCTGTGCGGGGCGTAGCCGATGCCGGTTGCCACTGTTGCGGTGATGGTGCCCGCCACCTCGGCAGTGCTGTCGTCGGTGGTTGGCACCATCAGGGTGGCGGTGGTGGCGGCGGCGGCGATGGTGACCGTCGTCGGCGCGACGCCGTCAATGAAGTCGCCCGCCCCAGTCACCGTCACCATGACGATCAGCTCGCTCTCCGGAACCGGGTCCGCCGTCAGCGTGAAAGTGGCCGCCGTGCCCTCGGTCACCGGGGACGTCCCGGCGGCGATGGAGATGATCGGGGTTGCCGCACGGGTGGCGGTGACCGTGTAGGTCATCGTGGTGGTGGTGTCGGCGGCGGTGACGACAATGGGAATGTCCATTGACATGCCTGCCGTCAGGGTAATGTCGTCGCTGGCGCTGCCGCTGGTGACGGCGGCGGCGTTGACGGTAATGGTGGCGCCGGCGTCATTGGTGGCGGTCGGCGTCACGGTCAGCGTGTCGACACGGTTGGCGATCGCGACGGCATAGGTCGTGGTGGCGAAGTCAAACATCGGGGCCAGGGTGCCGGCGGACAGGGTCAGGCCGCTCAACGTGGCGTCCACGTTGGCCGTCGCACGGGTGGCGGTGACCGTGTAGGTCATCGTGGTCATGCCGTCGGCGGCGGTGACGACAATGGGAATGTCCATTGACATGCCTGCCGTCAGGGTAATGTCGTCGCTGGCGCTGCCGCTGGTGACGGGGGCGGCGTTGACGGTAATGGTGGCGTCGTCGGCATTGGTGGCGGTCGGCGTCACGGTCACCGTGTCGACACTGTTGGCGAGCGCGACGGTATAGTTCGTGGTGGCGAAGTCAAACATCGGGGCCAGGGCGCCGGCGGACAGGGTCAGGCCGCTCAACGTGGCGTCCAGGTCGGCCGTCGCACGGGTGGCGGTGACCGTGTAGGTCATCGTGGTCATGCCGTCGGCGGCGGTGACGACAATGGGAATGTCCATTGACATGCCTGCCGTCAGGGTAATGTCGTCGCTGGCGCTGCCGCTGGTGACGGGGGCGGCGTTGACGGTAATGGTGGCGTCGTCGGCATTGGTGGCGGTCGGCGTCACGGTCACCGTGTCGACACTGTTGGCGAGCGCGACGGTATAGTTCGTGGTGGCGAAGTCAAACACCGGGTTCAGGGCGCCGGCGGACAGGGTCAGGCCGCTCAACGTGGCGTCCTGGTCGGCCGTCGCACGGGTGGCGGTGACCGTGTAGGTCATCGTGGTGGTGGTGTCGGCGGCGGTGACGACAATGAGAATGTCCATCGGCGGGCCTGCCGTCAGGTCAATGACGGCGCCACCAATGTCGACGGGGGCGGCGTTGACGGTAATGGTGGCGCCGGCGGCATTGGTGGCGGTTGGCGTCACGGTCAGCGTGTCGACGCTGCTGGCGAGCGCGACGGTATAGGTCGTGGTGGCGAAGTCAAACATCGGGGCCAGGGTGCCAACGGACAGGGTCAGGCCGCTCAACGTGGCGTCCCGGTTGGCCGTCTCACGGGTGACGGTGACCGTGTAGGTCATCGTGGTCATGTCGGCGGAGGTGACGACAATGGGAATGGCCAGCAACGTGCCGGGGGCGAACAGGGCAATGTCGTCGCTGGCGCTGCCGCTGGTGACGGCGACGCCGTTGACGGTAATCGTGGCGCTGTCGGCATTGGCGGTCGGCGTCACGGTCACCATGTCGACGTTGCTGGCGACCGCGACGGTATAGGTCATGGTGGCGGAGTCAAACACCGGGTCCAGGGCGCCGGCGGACAGGGTCAGGCCACTCAATGTGGCGTCTCTCTGCGCGAAGAAGGCGTTGAATTGGGCGGCGGTGATGCGCAGGCAGTCGGTGACGCTGTCGGTGGCGTCGACAATGGCAACGACGTCGGGATGGGAGCAGACAAAATGGGCTTCGCGGACGGTGTCGTCAATCACAATGCCCATCTCTCCGGTTGTTGCAATGGGGCCCAGGCTATCAAGCACATCGTCAAAGACGCCCTCGGGCAGGCCGGTGTTCGGCGTGAACAACGGATTATTCTGCAAAGACAAATTCACAAGCGCATCCAGGCCGGCAAAGATGTCGGCGGGCAGCGACACCAGCCGGTTGGAGTTCAAGGTCAACGTCATAAGCGCATCCAGGCCGTCAAAGATGTCGGCGGGCAGCGACGCCAGCTGGTTGGCCCTCAATTCCAACGTCACAAGCGCATCCAGGCCGGCAAAGATGTCGGCGGGCAGCGACACCAGCCCGGTGCCGAACAAAGTCAAAGACGTCAGCGCATCCAGGCCGGCAAAATCGCCGGGTTGCAGCATGGTGATTCCCATATCACTCAGATTCAGTCTCGTTATCCCTGCCAAAGCAGCATCAGGCACAGCCTCGCATGGGGGGGTGGGATCGATGTTGATGGCGGCGATGATGGCCGCTTCCACCTGGTCTGTCCGCTCGCAGATATTGACCACCCCACTGGTGGCGGTGACCGTGTAGGTCATCATGGTCGTGCCGTCTTCGGCGGTGACGACAATGGGAATGTCCTGCGGCGTGCCGACCGTCAGGGTAATGGCGGCGCTGGCACTGCCGCTGGTGACGGCGACGGCGTTGACGGTAATGGTGGCGCCGTCGGCATTGGTGGCGGTCGGCGTCACGGTCACCGTGTCGACGCTGCTGGCGAGCTCGACGGTATAGGTCGTGGTGGCGAAGTCAAACACCGGGGCCAGGGTGCCGGCGGACAGGGTCAGGCCGCTCAACGTGGCGTCCACGTTGGGCGTCGCACGGGTGGCGGTGACCGTGTAGGTCATCGTGGCCATGCCGTCGGCGGCGGTGACGACAATGGGAATGGCCATCGGCGTGCCTGCCGTCAGGGTAATGTCGGCGCTGGCGCTGCCGCTGTCGACGGCGGCGGCGTTGACGGTAATCGTGGCGCCGTCGGCATTGGTGGCGGTCGGCATCACGGTCACCGTGTCGACGCTGCTGGCGACCGCGACGGTATAGGTCATGGTGGCGGAGTCAAACATCGGGGCCAGGGCGCCGGGGGACAGGGTCAGGCCGCTCAACGTGGCGTCGTCCAACGCGGCGTCGTTATCCTGGACCGTGACACTGGCGCTGTTGTCGGTGCCGTCCACTGTGTAGCCGGTGTCGGGGGTCACGATCACGGTGATGGCGCCGTTCGCCTCGTCCATGCTGTCGTCGTCGGTTGGCACCGTCAGGGTGGCGAAGGAGTCGTCCGTCAGGGTGGAGGTGGAGACGTTGATGAAGACCATCGTCGGCGCGTCGCCTGCAATAAAGTCGCCCGCCCCGTCAGTCACCATCACCATGACGGGCAGGCTTCTCTCCGGAGCCGGGGTCGCCGTCAGCGTGAAGGTGGCCGCCGTGCCCTCGGTGACCGGAGACGTCCCGGCGGCGATGGAGATGATGGGCAGCGCACGGGTGGCGGTGACCGTGTAGGTCATCGTGGTGGTGGTGTCGGCGGCGGTGACGACAATGGGAATGTCCAGCGGCACGCCTGCCGTCAGGGTAATGTCGTCGCTGGCGCTGCCGCTGGTGACGGGGGCGGCGTTGACGGTAATGGTGGCGCCGTCGGCATTGGTGGCGGTCGGCATCACGGTCACCGTGCCGACACTGTTGGCGAGCGCGACGGTATAGGTCGTGGTGGCAAAGTCAAACATCGGGGTGAGGGGGAAGGTGTCGGCACCGTCGGACAGGATCAGGCCGCTCAACGTGGCGTCCAGGTCGACCGTCGAACGGGTGACGGTGACCGTGTAGGTCATCGTGGCCATGCTGTCGGCGGCGGTGACGACAATGGGAATGGCCATTGACATGTCTGCCGTCAGGGTAATGTCGGCGCTGGCGCTGGCGCTGTCGACGGCGACGGCGTTGACGGTAATCGTGGCGCCGGGATTGGTGGCGATCGGCGTCACGGTCACCATGTCGACGTTGCTGGCGACCGCGACGGTATAGGTCATGGTGGCGGAGTCAAACATCGGGGCCAGGGCGCCGGCGGACAGGGTCAGGCCGCTCAACGTGGCGTCGTCCAACGCGGCGTCGTTATCCTGAACCGTGACACGGGCGCTGTTGCTGGCTCTGTCCACCGTGTAGCCGGTGCCGGGGGTCACGGTCACGGTGATGGCGCCGTTCGCCTCGTCCATGCTGTCGTCGGTGGTTCGCACCGTCAGGGTGGCGGTGGTGGTGGTGGCGGCGATGGTGACCGTCGTCGGCGCGGCGCCGGCAATGAAGTCGCCCGCCCCGTCAGTCACCCTCACCATGACGGGCAGGTCGCTCGCCGGAGCCGTGTTCGCCGTCAGCGTGAAGGTGGCCGCCGTGCCCTCGGTGACCGGGGACGTCCCGGCGGCGATGGAGATATTGATCGCCGCACGGGTGGCGGTGACCGTGTAGGTCATCGTGGTCATGCCGTCGGCGGCGGTGACGACAATGGGAATGGCCAGCGGCGTGCCGGCCGTCAGGGTAATGGCGCCGCTGTCGCTGCCGCTGTCGACGGCGGCGGCGTTGACGGTAATGGTGGCGCCGACGGCATTGGTGGCGGTTGGCGTCACGGTCACCGTGTCGACACTGTTGGCGAGCGCGACGGTATAGTCCGTGGTGGCAGAGTCAAACACCGGGTCCAGGGCGCCGTCGGACAGGGTCAGGCCGGATAAGCTGGTGTCCTGGGCGGCCCTCGCACGGGTGACGGTGACCGTGTAGGTCATCGTGGTCGTGGTGGCGGCGGCGGTGACGACAATGGGAATGACCCGCGGCACGCCTGCCGTCAGGGCAATGGCGGCGCCGGCGCTGCCGGTGGCGCCGGTGTCGACGGTAATGGTGGCGTCGGCATTGATGGCGGTCGGCGTCACGGTCACACTGGTGACGCTGCTGACGACCGCGACGGTATAGGTCGTGGTGCCGGGGGTGAACACCGGGTCCAGGATGCCGTCGGACAGGGTCAGGCCGCTCAACCTGACGTCTATCGGCGCGATCTGGGTGTTGAGTTGTGCCGAGGTCACGAGCAGGCAGTCGGTGACGCTGCTGTCAATGACGGCGATGACGGCGAAAATGTCGTCGGCGTCGTCACGGGAGCAGACAAAATGGGCTGCGCGGACGGTGCCGTCCACAGAGAAGCCATCAGTGCGCATCCCGTCGTCTCCAATCTCTCCCAGGGTATCAATCACATCGTCAAAGATGCCGGCGGGCAGTCCGGTTCCCGCCATGAAAGGGTTGCCAAGCAACGCAAGCGAGTTCAAGCGGGACAAGCCGGTAAACTGACCGACAGCAAGTTGTGTGAGGTCATTGTTGTCCAGGCGCAACGTCTCGAGCGAGGTCACGCCGGCAAAAATGGTGCGGGGCAGTGTGGTCAGGCCGTTGTTGTTCAACGCCAACGAACTGAGCGAGGTCAAGCCGGCAAAAATGTCATCGGGCAACGTGGTCAGGGCGTTGTCGTTCAACGCCAACATCGTGAGCGAGGTCAAGCCGGCAAAATCACCGCTTTCCAATGCCGTGACGTCACCATCATCAAATTCCAGTGTCGTCACCGAAGCCAGTTCCTCTGGAATCACACTCGTGCAGTCGGGTCTGGGCATGATGGCGGCGAGGATGGCATCCTGCACCGCCATTGTCCGCGAGCAGATATTGATACCGTCGTTATCCTGGACCGCGACACTGGCGCTGTTGTCGGTGCCGTCCACCGTATAGCCGGTGCCGGCTGCCACCATTGCGGTGATGGTGCCCACCGCCTCGGCAGTGCTGTCGTCGATGGTTGGCACCATCAGGGTGGCGGTGGCGGCGGCGTTGATGGTGACCGTCATCGGCGCGACGCCGTCAATAAAGTCGCCCGCCCCGTCAGTCACCGTCACCATGACGGTCAGGTCGCTCTCCGGAGCCGGAGTCGCCGTCAGCGTGAAGGTGGCCGCCGTGCCCTCGGTCACCGGGGACGTCCCGGCGGCGATGGAGATGATCGGGGTTGCCGCACGGGTGGCGGTGACCGTGTAGGTCATCGTGGTCATGCCGTCGGCGGAGGTGACGACAATGGGAATGTCCAGCGACGTGCCTGCCGTCAGGGTAATGGCGGCGCTGGCGCTGCCGCTGGTGACGGCGGCGGCGTTGACGGTAATGGTGGCGCCGGCGGCGCCGGCGGCGGCATTGGTGGCGGTCGGCGTCACGGTCACACTGGTGACGCTGTTGGCGATCGCGACGGCATAGGTCGTGGTGGCGAAGTCAAACATCGGGTCCAGGGCGCCGGCGGACAGGGTCAGGCCGCTCAACGTGGCGTCCTGGGCGACCTCCGCACGGGTGGCGGTGACCGTGTAGGTCATCGTGGTGGTGCCGTCGGCGGCGGTGACGACAATGGGAATGTCCATTGACATGCCTGCCGTCAGGGTAATGGCGGCGCTGGCGCTGCCGCTGGTGACGGCGGCGGCGTTGACGGTAATGGTGGCGTCGGCGTCATTGGTGGCGGTCGGCGTCACGGTCACCATGTCGACGCTGCTGGCGATCGCGACGGCATAGGTCGTGGTGCCGGGGGCGAACACCGGGTCCAGGGCGCCGGCGGACAGGGTCAGGCCGCTCAATGTGGCGTCTCTCGGCGTGAGGAAGGCGTTGAATTGGGCGGCGGTGATGCGCAGGCAGGCGTCGGCGTCAACGGCGGGGTCGCCGCCGGTGGCGACGACAATGGCGTCAGAGTCGTCACGCGAGCAGACAAAATGGGCTTCGCGGACGTCGTCGTCCACAGTGAGGGTACTCAAGGTATCAAGCACATCGTCAAAGACGCCCTCGGGCAGGCCGGTGTTACTCGTGAACAGATTATCAAGCAAAAACAAACTCTCAAGCGCATCCAGGCCGTCAAAGATGTCGGCGGGCAGCGACACCAGCTGGTTGGAGGTCAAGGTCAACGTCTCAAGCGCATCCAGGCCGTCAAAGATGTCGGCGTCCAGCGACGTCAGCATGGTGGATCTCAAGATCAACGTCACAAGCGTCGACAGGTCGGCAAAGAGGTCGGCGTCCAACGTGCCCAAATTGTTGCTCAACAAATTCAAATTCGTCAGCGCATCCAGGCCGGCAAAATCGCTTCTTGCCACCGAGGTGATTCCCATACTATTCAGAGCCAGTTCCGTTATCCCTGCCAAAGCAGCCCCAGTCACAGCCTCGCATTGGGGGGTGGGCGTGATGGCGGCGAGGATGGCATCCCGCACCGCCATTGTCCGCTCGCAGATATTGATCGCCGCACGGGTGGCGGTGACCGTGTAGGTCATCATGGCCATGCCGTCGGCGGAGGTGACGACAATGGGAATGTCCAGCGGCGTGCCTTCCGGCAGAGTAATGGCATCGCTGGCGCTGCCGCTGGTGACGGCGGCGGCGTTGACGGTAATGGTGGCGCCGTCGACATTGGTGGCGGTCGGCGTCACGCTCAGCGTGTCGACACTGTTGGCGACCGCGACGGCATAGGTCGTGGTGGCGGAGTCAAACACCGGGTCCAGGGTGCCGTCGGACAGGGTCAGGCCGCTCAACGTGGCGTCTCTCAACGCGGCGTCGTTATCCTGGACCGTGACACTGGCGCTGTTGTCGGTGCCATCCACCGTGTAGCCGGTGCCGGGGGTCACGGTCGCGGTGATGGTGCCGGGCTCCTCGGCAGTGTTGTCGTCGGTGGTTGGCACCGTCAGAGTGGCGGTGGTGGCGGCGGCGTTGATGGTGACCGTCGTCGGCGCGACGCCGGCAATGAAGTCGCCCGCCCCAGTCACCGTCACCATGACGGTCAGGTCGTTCTCCGGAGCCGGGATCGCCGTCAGCGTGAAGGTGGCCGCCGTGCCCTCGGTGACCGGGGAAGTCACGGCGGCGCTGGAGATGTTGGGCAGCGGCGCACGGGTGACGGTGACCGTGTAGGTCATCGTGGTGATGGTGTCGGCGGCGGTGACGACAATGGGAATGTCCCGCGACGTGCCTGCCGTCAGGGTAATGGCGGCGCTGGCGCTGCCGCTGTCGACGGCGGCGGCGTTGACGGTAATGGTGGCGCCGGCGGCGCCGGCGGCGGCATTGGCGGCGGTCGGCGTCACGGTCACCGTGTCGACACTGCTGGCGACCTCGACGGCATAGTTCGTGATGGCGAAGTCAAACACCGGGGCCAGGGCGCCGTCGGACAGGGTCAGGCCGGATAAGCTGGCGTCCTGGACGACCACCGCACGGGTGACGGTGACCATGTAGGTCATCGTGGTCGTGCCGTCTTCGGCGGTGACGACAATGGAAATGGCCCGTGGCACGCCTTCCCTCAGGGTAATGTCGCCGCTGTCGCTGCCGCTCATGACGGCGGCGGCGTTGACGGTAATGGTGGCGCCGTCGGCATTGGTGGCGGTCGGCATCACGGTCACCATGTCGACGTTGCTGGCGACCGCGACGGCATAGGTCGTGGTGCCGGGGGTGAACACCGGGGCGAGGGCGCCGTCGGACAGGGTCAGGCCGCTCAACCTGGCGTCTATCGGCGCGATCTGGGTGTTGAGTTGTGCCGAGGTCACGAGCAGGCAGTCGGTGGCGCGGCCGTCAATGGCTACGACGATGGCGACAATGTCAGCGGCGTCGGCACGGGAGCAGACAAAATGGGCGGCGCGGACGGTGCCGTCCACAGAGAAGCTATTCATGATCATCCCGTCGTCGCTAATGGATCCCAGGGTATCGATCACATCGTCAAAGATGCCGGCGGGCAGACCGGTTCCCGCCATGAAAGGGTTGCCAGGCAACGCAAGCGAGTTCAAGCGGGACAAGCCGGTAAACTGACCGGCAGCAAGTTGTGTGAGGCCATTGTCGTCCAGGCGCAACCTTTCAAGCGAGGTCACGCCGGCAAAAATGGTGCGGGGCAACGTGGTCAGGGCGTTTTCGTTCAAAGACAAATCTGTAAGACTCGTCAAGCCGGCAAACTGATCGGCAGACAATGCGTTCAATTGGTTGTTATTCAGTTGCAAGTCCGTGAGCGAGGTTACGCCGGCAAAAATGGTGCGGGGCAACGTGGTCAGGCCGTTGTTGTCCAACGCCAACGAAGTGAGCGAGGTCAAGCCGGCAAAAATGTCCCTGGGCAGCGATGTCAGCCTGTTGGGGTCAGAAGAGCCAGGCAAAGACAACATCGTCAGCCCCGACAAGCCGGCAAAATCGCCGCTTTCCAATGCCGTGAAGGTACCAGCATCAAAGTCCAGTATCCTCACCGAAGCCAGTTGCTCTGGAGTCACATTCATGCAGTCGGGGCTGGGACTGATGGCGTCAAGGATGGCATCCCGCACCGCCATTGTCCGCTCGCAGATATTGACACCGTCGTCATCCTGGACCGTGACACTGGCGCTGTTGTCGGTGCCGTGCGGGACGTAGTCGGTGCCGGCTGCCACCGTTGCGGTGATGGCGCCCGCCACCTCGGCAGTGCTGTCGTCGGTGGTTGGCACCGTCAGGGTGGCGGTGGTGGTGGCGGCGTTGATGGTGACCGTCGTCGGCACGGCGCCGGCAATGAAGTCGCCCGCCCCGTCAGTCACCCTCACCATGACGGTCAGGTTGCTCTCCGGAACCGTGTCCACCGTCAGCGTGAAGGTGGCCGCCGTGCCCTCGGTCACCGGGGACGTCCCGGCGGCGATGGAGATGATGGGCGTCGTTGCCGCCACACGGGTGGCGGTGACCGTGTAGGTCATCGTGGTCGTGCCGTCGGCGGCGGTGACGACAATGGGAATGTCCACCGGCGTGTCTGCCGTCAGGGTTATGGCGGCGCTGGCGCTGCCGCTGGTGACGGCGGCGGCGTTGACGGTAATGGTGGCGCCGGCGGCGCCGGCGGCGTCATTGGTGGCGGTCGGCGTCACGGTCATCGTGTCGACGTTGCCGGCGACCGCGACGGTATAGGTCGTGGTGGCGGAGTCAAACACCGGGGCCAGGACGCCAGCGGACAGGGTCAGGCCGGATAAGCTGGCGTCCCGGGTGGCCGTCGCACGGGTGGCGGTGACCGTGTAGGTCATCGTGGTGGTGCCGTCGGCGGCGGTGACGACAATGGGAATGTCCACCGGCGTGTCTGCCGTCAGGGTTATGGCGGCGCTGGCGCTGCCGCGGTCGACGGCGGCGGCGTTGACGGTAATGGTGGCGCCGGCGGCGCCGGCGGCGTCATTGGTGGCGGTCGGCATCACGGTCACACTGGTGACGCTGCTGGCGACCGCAACGGTATAGGTCGTGGTGCCTGGGGTGAACACCGGGGCCAGGGCGCCGTCGGACAGGGTCAGGCCGCTCAACGTGGCGTCTATCGGCGTGATGTGGGTGTTGAATTGTGCCGAGGTCACGCGCAGGCAGTCGGTGACGCGGCCGTCACTGGCTGCGACGATGGCGGTAACGTCGGCGGCGTCGGCACGGGAGCAGACAAAATGGGCGGCGCGGACGTTGTCGTCCACAACGAATGCATCGGCGTTCGGGTCGGTTCCAATATTTCCCAGGCGACGGGCCACAGCGTCAAAGATGCCGGCGGGCAGACCGGTTCTCGCCGTGAAACTGTTGCCACGCAACCTCAAAAACCTGAGGGACAAGTCGGTAAACTGACCGGCAGCAAGTTGTGTGAGGCCATTATCGTTACCCGCACCACCCTGGTCGTGCAAGTTCAACGTCGTGAGCGAGGTCAAGCCGGAAAAAATGTCATCGGGCAACGTGGTCAGGGCGTTGTTGTTCAACGACAACCTCGTGAGCGAGCGCAAGCCGGCAAAAATGTCATCGGGCAGCGCGGTCAGGGCGTTGTTGTTCAAATCCAACGCACGCAAGTCCAAGCCGGCAAAAATGTCATCGGGCAACGTGGTCAGGGCGTTGAAGTCCAACGCCAACGTCTCGAGCGAGTCCAAGCCGGCAAAAATGTCATCGGGCAGCGATGCCAGCCTGTCGAGGTTCATGGAGTCGGGGGCAAAGCCAGACAAAGACAACATCGTCAGCCTTGACAAGCCGGCAAAATCGCCGCTTTGCAATGCCGTGAAGGTGCCAGCACCAACTGTCAGTGTCGTCACCATAGCCAGTTGCTCTGGAGTCACACTCGTGCAGTCGGGGGTGGGCGTGATGGCGGCGAGGATGGCCGCTTCCACCGCGTCTGTCCGCTCGCAGATATCGGCACTTTCGTTATCCTGGACCGTGACACTGGCGCTGTTGTCGGTGCCGTCCACCGTATAGCCGATGCCGGCTGCCACCGTTGCGGTGATGGCGCCGGTCGCCTCGACAGTGCTGTCGTCGGCGGTTGGCACCGTCAGGGTGGCGGTGGTGGTGTCGGCGTTGATGGTGACCGTCGTCGGCGCGGCGCCGGCAATGAAGTCGCCCGCCTCAGTCACCCTCACCATGACGGTCAGGTTGCTCTCCGGAGCCGTGTTCGCCGTCAGCGTGAAGGTGGCCGCCGTGCCCTCGGTCACCGGGGACGTCCCGGCGGCGATGGAGATGATCGGGTTTGCCGCACGGGTGGCGGTGACCGTGTAGGTCATCGTGGTGGTGGTGTCTTCGGCGGTGACGACAATGGGAATGTCCAGCGACGTGCCTGCCGTCAGGGTAATGGCGGCGCTGGCGCTGGCGCTGTCGACGCCGGCGGCGTTGACGGTAATCGTGGCGCCGGCGGCATTGGTGGCGGTCGGCGTCACGGTCACCGTGTCGATACCGTTGGCGACCTCAACGGCATAGCTTGTGATGGCGAAGTCAAACCCCGGGGCCAGGGTGCCGGTGGACAGGGTCAGGCCGGATAAGCTGGCATCCTGGGTGACCCTCGCACGGGTGGCGGTGACCGTGTAGGTCATCGTGGTCATGCCGTCTTCGGCGGTGACGACAATGGAAATGGCTAGCGGCGTGCCTGCCGTCAGGTTGGCGGTGGTGGCACTGCCGCTGGTGACGGTGGCGCCGTTGACGGTAATGGTGGCGCCGGCGGCATTGGTGGCGGTCGGCGTCACGCTCAGCGTGGCGACGCTGCTGGCGAGCGCGACGGTATAGGTCGTGATGCCTGGGATGAACACCGGGGTCAGGGCACCGTCGGACAGGGTCAGGCCGCTCAACCTGGCGTCGCTCGGCGCGATCTGGGTGTTGAGTTGTGCCGAGGTCACGAGCAGACAGTCGGTGACGGCGGCGTCGACCATGGCGACAGCGGTGACAATGGCCGCGAAGTCGGCACGGGAGCAGACAAAATGGGCGGCGCGGACGTTTTGGTCCACAACGAAGAAGTCGGTTCCAATGGGTCCCAGGGGGATCACAGCGTCAAAGATGCCGGCGGGCAGACCGGTTCCCGCCGTGAAACTGTTGCCACGCAACCCCAACAAGAAGAGGCGGCGCAAGTCGGCAAACTGACCGGCAGACAATGTATTCAATTGGTTGTTACTCAGTTGCAAATCACTGAGCAAGGTCAAGCCGGCAAAAATGGTGGGGGGCAGTGCGGTCAGGGCGTTGTCGTTCAAAGACAAACTTGAAAGAGCCGGCAAGCCGGCAAACTGACCGGCAGACAATGTATTCAATTGGTTGTTACTCAGTTGCAAATTACTGAGCAAGGTCAAGCCGGCAAAAATGGTGGGGGGCAGTGCGGTCAGGGCGTTGTCGTCCAAAAACAAACTTGAAAGAGCCGGCAAGCCGGCAAACTGACCGGCAGACAATGTGTTCAATTGGTTGCCAGCCAGGCGCAACTCACTGAGCGAGGTCAAGCCGGCAAAAATGTCATCGGGCAACGTGGTCAGGGCGTTGTTGGACAAAGTCAACCTCGTGAGCGAGGGCAAGCCGGCAAAAATGTCATCGGGCAACATGGTCAGCCTGTCGCGCCCAGAATTCCCAGGCACAGACAAGACCGTCAGCCCCGTCAAGCCGGCAAAATCGCCGCTTTTCAATACCGTGACGTCACTACGACCAAAGGTCAGTGTACTCACCGAAGCCAGTTGCTCTATAGGCACACTCGCGCAGTCGGGGGTGGGCGTGATGGCGGCGAGGATGGCCGCTTCCACCGCGTCTGTCCGCTCGCAGATATTGGTACTGTCGTTATCCTGGACCGTGACACTGGCGCTGTTGTCGGTGCTGTGCACCGTATAGCCGGTGCCGGCTGCCACCGTTGCGGTGATGGCGCCGGTCGCCTCGACAGCGCTGTCGTCGGTGGTTGGCACCACCAGGGTGGCGGTGGTGGCGGCGGCGTTGATGGTGAACGTCGTCGGCGCGACGCCGTCAATGAAGTCGCCCGCCCCGTCGTCCACCATCACCACAACGGCCAGGTCGTTCTCCGGAGCCGGGGTCGCCGTCAGCGTGAAGGTGGCCGCCGTGCCCTCGGTCACCGGGGACGTCCCGGCGGCGATGGAGATGATGGGCGTCGCCGCACGGGTGACGGTGACCGTGTAGGTTTCCGTGATGATGGTGTTTTCGGCGGTGACGACAATGGGAATGTCCATCGGCATGCCTGCCGTCAGGGTAATGGCGGCGCTGGCGCTGCCGCTGTCGACGGCGGCGGCGTTGACGGTAATGGTGGCGCCGGCATTGGTGGCGGTCGGCATCACGGTCACCGTGTCGACGTTGCCGGCGACCGCGGCGGTATAGGTCGTGGTGGCGAAGTCAAACACCGGGTCCAGGGTGCCAACGGACAGGGTCAGGCCGGATAAGCTGGTGTCCTGGACGGCTAACGCACTGGTGGCGGTGACCGTGTAGGTCATCGCGGTGTCGCCGTCGGCGGCGGTGACAACAATGGAAATGGTCTGCGGGATGCCTGGTCCTATCAGGTTAATGGCGACGCTGGGGCTGCCGCTGGGGACGAGGTCGTCGTTGACGGTAATGCTGGCGCTGGGATTGGTGGCGGTCGGCGTCACGGTCACCATGTCGACGTTGCTGGCGAACGCGACGGTATAGGCCGTGGTGGCGGAGGCGAACACCGGGGTCAGGGCGGCGCCGGACACGGTCAGGCCGCTCAACCCGGCCTCTATCGACACGAGATAGGCGTTGAGTTGTGCCGAGGTCACGAGCAGGCAGTCGGTGACGGCGGCGTCGACCATGGCGACAGCGGTGACAATGGCCGCGAAGTTGCCACGGGAGCAGACAAAATGGGCTGCGCGGACGGCGGGGTCCACAACGAATCCCTCGCTGGCCGGGTCGGTTCCAATGCTTCCCAGGGTAGCGATCGGATCGTCAAAGATGCCGGCGGGCAGACCGGTGCCCGCCGTGAACCCGTTGCCAGACAAAAGCAAATCCCTGAGGGGCAAGCCGGTAAACTGACCGGTAGCAAGTGTGGTCAGGCCGTTGTTGTTCAACGCCAACGTCGTGAGCGAGGTCAAGCCGGCAAAAATGTCATCGGGCAACGTGGTCAGGGCGTTGCCGTTCAACGCCAACATCGTGAGCGAGGTCAAGCCGGCAAAATCGCCGCTTTGCAATGCCGTGACGGCACCATCAACCAAGGACAGTGTCGTCACCGAAGCCAGCTCCTCTGCACTCACACTCGTGCAGTCGGGGGTGGGCGTGAGGGCGGCGAGGATGGCATCCCGCACCGCCACTGTCCGCGAGCAGATATCGGTACCGTCGTCATCCCGGACCGTGACACTGGCGCTGTTGTCGTCGCTGTGCGGGGTGTAGTCGGTGCCGGCTGTCACGGTCGCGGTGATGGTGGCGGACGCCTCGTCCATGCTGTCGTCGGTGGTTGGCACCGTCAGGGTGGCGGTGGTGGCAGCGGCGTTGATGGTGACCGTCGTCGGCGCGGCGTCGTCAATGAAGTCGCCCGCCCCAGTCACCCTCACCATGACGGTCAGGTCGCTCGCCGGAGCCGGGGTCGCCGTCAGCGTGAAGGTGGCCGCCGTGCCCTCGGTCACCGGGGACGTCCCGGCGGCGATGGAGATGATGGACGTCACCGCACGGGTGGCGGTGACCGTGTAGGTCATCGTGGTGTTGGCGTTGGCGGCGGTGACGATAATGCGAATGTCCATCGGTATGTCTTCCGTCAGGGCAATGGCGTCGCTGGCGGTGGCGCTGGTGACGGCGATGTCGTTGACGGTAATGGTGGCGTCGGCATTGGTGGCGGTCGGCATCACGGTCACCGTGTCAATGCTGTTGGCGACCAGGACGGTATAGGTCGTGGTGCCGGAGGCGAACACCGGGTTCAGGGCGCCGGCGGACAGGGTCAGGCCGGATAAGCTGGCGTCTATCGACGCGGCGTCGTTATCCCGGATCGTGACACTGGCGCTGTTGCTGGCGCCGTCCACCGTGTAGCCGGCGCCGGTGGTCACGGTCGCGGTCATGATGGCGGGCACCTCAACCGTGCTGTCGTCGATGGTTGGCACCGTCAGGGTGGCGGTGGTGGCGTCGGCGTTGATGGTGACCGACGTCGGCGCGGCGCCGTCAATGAAGTCGCCCGCCCCAGTCACCGTCACCATGACGGTCAGGTTGCTCGCCGGAGCCGGGGTCGCCGTCAGCGTGAAGGTGGCTGCCGTGCCCTCGGTCACCGGGGAAGTCCCGGCGGCGATGGAGATGATGGGCGCCGCTGGCGGCGCACGGGTGACGGTGACCGTGTAGGTTTCCGTGTTGGCGCCTTCGGCGGCGGTGACGACAATGGGAATGTCCAGCGGCACGCCTGCCGACAGGGGAATGGCGCTGCTGGCGACGCCGCTGTCGACGGCGGCGGCGTTGACGGTAATGGTGGCGGCGGCATTGGTGGCGGTCGGCATCACGGTCACCCTGTCGACGCTATTGACGACCGAAACGGTATAGGTCGTGGTGCCGGGGGCGAACACCGGGTCCAGGGCGCCAACGGACAGGGTCAGGCCGGATAAGCTGGCGTCCTGGGCGACCGTCGCACGGGTGACGGTGACCGTGTAGGTTGCCGTGTTGGCGCCTTCGGCGGCGGTGACGACAATGGGAATGTCCAGCGACGTGCCTGCCGTCAGGCCAATGGGGACGCTGGCGCTGCCGCTGGTGACGGCGGCGGCGGTGACGGTAATCGTGGCGCCGGTATTGGTGGCGGTCGGCGTCACGGTCACCGTGTCGACGCTGCTGATGACCGCGACGGTATAGGCCGTGGTGCCGGAGGCGAACACCGGGGTGAGGGGGAAGGTGTCGGTGCCGTCGGACAGGGTCAGGCCGCTCAAGACGGCGTCCCTCCGCGTCAGGAAGTCGTTGAATTGTGTGGAGCTGACGCGCAGGCAGTCGTCCACGCCGTCGGTGGCCCTGACAATGGCGGCGTCGTCGGAACGGGAGCAGACAAAATGGGCTTCGCGAACTCTCCGGCCAACAACAAAGAAGGTATCGCCAAGGGCGCCCAGACTAGCCAGCACATCGTCAAAGATGCCGGCGGGCAGTCCGGTTCCCGGCGTGAAGGGGTTGCCGGTCAAATCCAACCGCACCAGCGCCGTCAAGCCGTCAAAAATGGTGGCCGGCAGTGCCGCCAGAGCGTTGTCGGCCAAATCCAACTCATCCAGCGCCGTCAAGCCGGCAAAAATGTTGGCCGGCAGTTCCGTCAGACCAGGAGCGCCGCCAGGAGCGCGGCTGGCCAAGCCGGCCAAGCGCAATGTCTGAAGCGCCGTCAAGCCGTTAAAAATGGTGGCCGGCAGTTCCTCCAGGGCGAGGTTGCTCAAGCGCAATACCTGCAGCGACGTCAAGCCGGCAAAAATGTCGGCCGGCAGTTCCATCAGGACGTTGTCGTTCAAACGCAAACTCGCCAGCGCCGTCAAGCCGGCAAAGTCGCCGGGTTGCAGCGAAGTGATGCCTGCCCCGTTCAACTCAAGCCGATTATCCCTAAGACCCGGAAAAAGTTCTGCCAGGTCGGTGATGCTCGTGCATTCGGCGTCGCTGGACGCCGCGACAATCGCATCCCGCACCTGTGCCGTCCGCCCGCAGACATTGACGCCGGCGCCGGCGGCGGCGGTAATAGCGATGGTGTTGGTCATCAGGTCGCCGGCGGCGGTGTGGCCGGCGGCGGCGACGGTGACGGACAGAGTACCGGCGGTGGTGATGTCCTCGCCGCTGTACGCCAGCGTCAACGTGGCGACGGTGTCGCTGTCGCGGGTGAAATCGCTCACGCTCACAGTCCCGGCGACGGTATCCGTCACGCTGAAGTGGCTTGGCAGCAGGGTGCCCGGGGCCGCCTCGTATTCGGTGTTGGCCAGCGTGACGGTGACGGTCGGCGCCGGTGTGGCGAACAGGCCGGCTTCGGTCAGCGTGCCGGCCAGGGTGGCGGTGGACAACGGCCCCGCGCTGGTGACGGTGACCGTGTAGGTCATCACGGTGTTGCCGTTGGCGGCGGTGACGACAATGGGAATGTCCAGCGGCGTGTCTGGCGGCAGGGCAATGTCGCCGCTGTCGCTGCCGCTGGTGACGGCGACGGCGTTGACGGTAATGGTGGCGTCGGCATTGGTGGCACTCGGCGTCACGATCACCCTGTCGATGCTGTTGGCGACCACGACGGTATAGGTCGTGATGGTGGAGTCAAACACCGGGTTCAGGGCGCCGGTGGACAGAATCAGGCCGCTCAACGAGGCGTCTGCGGCTATCAGCGTGGTGGCCGTGGCGAATTCTGCGGCGGTGATGAGCAGGCAGTCGGTGACGCCGGCGGTGCGGGCGACAATGTCCTCGAAGTCGGGACGCGAGCAGACAAAATGGGCTTCGCGGACGTTCAGGTCCACAGAGAAGCCATTAACGAGTTCCCCGTCGGGTCCAATAACGATGTTCTCGTCGGGTCGATCGGTTCTCTGGATATTGATCGGACCGTCAAAGATGCCGGCGGGCAGACCGGTTCCCGCCGTGAAATCGTTGCCAAACAACCCAAAAATCCTGAGGGGCAGGCCGGTAAACTGACCGGCATCAAGCGTGGTGAGGTCATTGCCATGCAAGTTCAACTGTATCAGCGAGGTCAAGCCGGCAAAAATGGTGGGGGGCAACGTGGTCAGGGCGTTGTTGCTCAAAGACAAACCTATAAGACTCGTCAAGCCGGTAAACTGATCGGCAGACAATGTGTTCAATTGGTTGTCATCCAGTGCCAAGTTCGTGAGCGAGGTCAAGCCGGCAAAAATGGTGGGGGACAACGTGGTCAGGGCGTTGTTGGCCAACGACAACCTCTCAAGCGAGGTCAAGCCGGCAAAAATGTCATCGGGCAACGATGTCAGCCTGTTGCTGCTTGTGTCAAAAGCGCCAATCAAATTCAACCTCGTCAGCCCCGTCAAGCCGGCAAAATCGCCGGGTTGCAATGTCCTGATGGCATCACCAACACCACCAAAGCTCAGTGTCGTCACCGAAGCCAGTTGCTCTGCATTCACATCCGTGCAGAAGGTGGCCGTTGATGCGGCGACAATGGCATCCCACACCGCTTCGGTCCGCATGCAGATATTGTTCGGGCCGATTGTCGCCGAACGGGTGACGGTGACCGTGTAGGTTTCCGTGGTGGTGTCGTCGCGGGCGGTGACGACAATGGAAATGGCCCGCGGTATGCCTTCACCCAGTTCAAAGACGATGCTGTCAACGCCGCTGGCGACCGGATTGCCGCCGACGGTCACCGTGGCGAAGCCATTGGTGGCGGTCGGCATTATGGTCACAGCTTCAATGTGGTTGGCGACCGAAACGGTATAGGTCCTGATGGTGGAGTCAAACACCGGCTCCAGGGTGCCGTCGGAGATGGTCAGGCCGCGCAACGTGGCAACGGTCGACGCCAGGAAGTCGTTGAATTGTGTGGAGCTGACGAGCAGGCAGCTGAGGACGCCGGCGGCGGCGACAATGTCCCCGGAGTCGGCACGGGAGCAGACAAAATGGGCGGGGCCGACGTTGTCGTCGATGAGGAACCTGTCGCCCTCGACGGTGGTGTCCAAGGTAATGGCGCCCAGAGTACCAATCACATCGTCAAAGACGCCACTGGGCAGGCCGGTGGCCGCCGTGAAACTGTTTCCGTTCAGCGACAACGCCCGTAGACGAAGACCATCAAAGATGTCGGCATTAAGGAAGGTGAGTGGGTTGTTTTCCAGAGACAACACTCCAAGCTCCGTCAGGCCGCTAAAGATGTCGCGGGGCAACGTGGTCAAGCTGTTGTCGCCCAACGACAACGTTGTCAGCGCACCCAGGCCGACAAAGACGCCGGTGGGCAACGTGTCCAAGCTGTTGCGGTTCAATATCAACGCTGTCAGCGCACCCAGGTCGGCAAAGACGCCGGTGGGCAACGTGTCCAAGCTGTTGCCGCCCAACGACAACGTTGTCAGCGCACCCAGGTCGGCAAAGACGCCGGTGGGCAACGTGTCCAAGCTGTTGTTGGTCAACGTCAACGTTGTCAGAGTACGCAGGCCGGCAAAAGCGTCGCTTCGCAGCGCGGTCAGACCATTTACGCTCAGACCCAACGTCTCAAGCGCCGTCAGGCCGTCAAAGATGCCTTCGGGCAACATGGTCAAGCGGTTGCTGTTCAACGTCAACGTTGTCAGAGTACGCAGGCCGGCAAAAGCGTCGCTTCGCAGCGCGGTCAGACTATTTAAGCCCAGATCCAACGTCTCAAGCGCCGTCAGGCCGTCAAAGATGCCTTCGGGCAACGTGGCCAAGTTGTCGTTTTGGGTCACCGTCAAACTTGTCAGCGCATTCAGGCCGTCAAAGATGTCGGGGGGCAACGTGGTCAAGGCGTGGTCGGACAACGTCAAACTTGTCAGCCCCGTCAAGCCGGCAAAATCTCGTCGCCGCAGCTCGGTGATACCGGTGCCGCCGCCATTAAAGGTAAGCGCGGTAATCGTCGCCAAATCGTTCACGTCCACGTTCATACAGTCGGCGGGGCGGGGCGTGATGGCGTCGAGGATGGCCGCTTCCACCTCGTCTGTCCGCGAGCAGATATTGCCCAGGCGACTCTCACGGATGGCGTTGACCGTGTAGGTCATCGTGGTCATGCCGACTTCGGCGGTGACGATAATGGAAATGGTCCGCGTCGTGCCTTCCGTCAGGGAAATGCCGTTGCTGGCAACGCGGCTGGTGACGGGGGCGCCGTTGACGGTAATGGTGGCGCCGGCGTCATTGGTGGCGGTCGGCGTCACGGTCACACTGGCAACGCTGCTGTCGACTGAAACGGCATAGGTCGTGGTGGCGGAGTCAAACACCGGGTCCAGGGTGCCGCCGCCGGACACGGCCAGGCCGCTCAACGTGGTGTCTGCCCTCACCAGGAAGGGGGCGAGTTGTGCGGAGGTGACGCGCAGGCAGTCGGTCACTCCTGCTGTGCTGGCGAGAATGGCGGCGGCGGCGTCACGGGAGCAGACAAAATGGGCGGCGCGGACGTTGTCGTCAACGAGGAAGAAGTTGCCTATGGCGGTGATGGAATCGGTAACTCTGCCCAGACCAGGAAGCACAGCGTCAAAGATGCCATCGGGCAGGCCGGTGTCCGCCGTGAAACTGTTTCCGTTCAGCGACAACGACCGTAGACGAAGACCATCAAAGACGTCGGCATCAAGGGCGGTGAGTGCGTTGTTTCCGAGGAACAGCTCTGTAAGCGCCGTCAGGCCGGCAAAAGCGTCGCTTCGCAGCGATGCCAGACCATTTAAGCTCAGATTCAACGTCTCAAGCGCCGTCAGACCGTCAAAGATGCCTTCGGGCAACGTGGCCAAGGCGCTGTTGTTGGACAACGTCAAACTTGTCAGCGCCGTCAGGCCGGCAAAATCACCTCGCTGCAACACGGTGATACCGCTGTCATCCACTTCAAGCTCTTCAATCGCCGCCAAAGCGTCCCTGGTCACGCTCGTACAGGAGGTGGACGAGGATGCTGCGAGGATGGCAGCCCGCACCCCTGCCGTGCGCGAGCAGATATTGAGACCCGCACGACGGGTGGCGGTGACCGTGTAGGTCATCGTGGTGGCGCCGTCGGCGGCGGTGACGACAATGGGAATGGCCCGCGGCATGCCGACCGTCAGGGGAATGTCGGCGCTGGCGGGGTCGGTGACGAAGGAGACGTCGTTGAGGGCAATGGTGGCACCAGAGGAATTGGTGGCGTTTGCACTCACGGTGACACTTTCGACGGAGTTGGAGACCACAACGGCATAGTTCGTGGTGCCGGGGGCGAACACCGGGTTCAGGGTGCCGGGGTCCACGGTCAGGACGCTCAATGTGGCATCGGTCAGATTGTAGGCGTCGAACTGTGCCGAGGTGATTCTCAAACAGTTGGACACGCCGTCGGTGGCGGCGACAATGGCATCGGCGTCGTCACGGGAGCAGACAAAATGGGCGTCGCGGACGGTGTCGTCGACGAGGAAGATGTTCCCCGTGATGACTGTTGTGACAATGCTGCCCAGAGTATCAACCACATCGTCAAAGATGCCACTGGGCAGGCCGGTGTCCGCCGTGAAACTGTTTCCGGTCAGCAACAAACTTACAAGCCGCGGCAGGCCGGCAAAGATGTCGGGGGGCAACGCGGTCAAGGCGTTGCCGGACAACACCAACGTTTCCAGCGCATCCAGGCCGGCAAAAGCGTCGCTTCGCAGCGATGCCAGCCTATTCGTGCCCAAATTCAACGTGTCCAGCCCCGTCAGGCCGGCAAAGATGCCGGGGGGCAACCTGGTCAAGTCGTTGCCGGACAACACCAACGTTTCCAGCGCATCCAGGCCGGCAAAAGCGTCGCTTCGCAGCGATGCCAGCCTATTCGTGCCCAAATTCAACGTGTCCAGCATCGTCAGGCCGGCAAAGATGCCGGCGGGCAACGTGGTCAAGCCGCCGTTGTTGGCCAAACTCAAATTGGTCAGCGCATCCAGGCCGGCAAAATCGCCGGGTTCCAGCACGGTGATACCGCTGTCATTCAGGTTAAGCACGGTAATCGTCGCCAAATCGGGCACGTTCCCGCAGTCGCTGGACGAGGATCGTCCGAGGATGGCATCCCGCACCGCTGGCGTGCGGCCGCAGATACGGTTCGTTCCGGTGCTGGCCGCGTAGGCGGTGAGTTGTGCGGAGGTAATACGCAGGCAGTCGCCCACTCCTGCTGTGGCGGCGACCACGGCGTCGGCGTCGTCACGGGAGCAGACAAAATGGGCGGCGCGGACAGCTTCGTCAGCCACAAAACCGCTGAGGACGGTATCCGGGGTATCGGGGATGGCGAGCAGACTATCAAGCACATCGTCAAAGATGCCATCGGGCAGGCCAGTTCCCGGCGTGAACGCATTATCCTGCAAAAACAAACTCGTAAGCATATCCAGGCCGTCAAAGATGTCGGCGGGCAGCGTGGTGAGGTCGTTGTTGTGCAATTCTATCCGGGCAAGACTATCCAGGCCGTCAAAGATGCCGACGGGCAGCGTGGTCAAACTGTTGCCATTCAAGAACAGACCCCTCAGCTCAATCAGGCCGTCAAAATCGCCTTCTTGCAGCGCAGTGATGTCCCTACTAGGCGATGCGGTCCTACCAACCAGCGACAGTGTCTGCTGAATCTCCGACAAGTCAGCCCTCGCGCAGTCGGGTCTGGGGGCATTTCCATTGCGGAAATCGAGTTGGTCGAGAATGGCATCCTCCACCTCGTCCGTGCGGTCGCAGATATAGGAAAGCTGGTTGTCGTCGTTGTAGGCGGCGAATTGTGCGGAGGTAATACGCAGGCAGTCGCTCACTCCTGTTGTGGCGGCGACCACGGCGTCGGCGTCGGAAAGGGAGCAGACAAAATGGGCGGCGCGGACGGCGTCGTCAACCACAAAGCCGCTGGCGGATCCGGGTGCTGCAATGGCGCCCAGCGTATTCAGCACATCGTCAAAGATGCCATCGGGCAGGCCGGTGCCCGCCGTGAGTGGGTTGTTGTGCAACGTCAAAGTCTGCAGCGCGGACAGGCCGTCAAAGATGTCGGCGGGCAGCGTGGTCAAACTGTTGCCATTCAATGACAGATTCGTCATCGCGGTCAGGCCGTCAAAATCGTCTTCTTGCAACGTAGTGATGTCGCTCCTACCACTCAGCGAAAGTTGCCGAACCTCCAACAAGTCAACACCCTGGCAGCTGGGTGGGCCGTCATCTCCATTGCGGTTATCAATGTCGAGGATAATGGCCTGCTGCACCACCATCGTGCGGTTGCAGATATTGATCAATGCCCGGGCAGGGGTGACATCCACTGTGTAGGTCAGCATGGTGCCGGCGTCGAGGGAAGTGACGACAATGGGAATCCTCTGCGTCACGTCCAGCGTCAGATTGATGGGGGCGCTGAATTGGCTGCTGGGGGCGGGGTCGCCGTCAATGGTAATCGCGGCGCCGGACTGGCTGGCGACCGGCCTCACGGTCACACTGGAGACGTTGATGGGTACCAGGGCGGTATAGGCTGTGGTGAGGGAGTTGAACCTCGGTGTCAGGGTGCCGACGGACAGGGTCAGGCCGCGCAATGTGGGGTCTGCGTACCGGAGGGCCTGGTTGAATTGTGCGGTGGTGATGCGGAGGCAGTCGTCCACGCCGGCGATGATGGCGACAATGCCGTCGACGGCGGGATGGGAGCAGACAAAATGGGCGGCGCGGACGGCGGCGTCAACCACAAAGCCGTCGGGGACTCCGGGTCCGGGTTCGGGTGGTACAATGGCGCCCAGCGTATTCAGCACATTGTCAAAGATGCCAGCGGGCAGGCCGGTGTTCGCCGTGAGTGGGTTGTTGTCCAACGACAAATTCCCCAGAGCAAGGCCATCAAAGACGGTGGCGGGCAGCATGGTGAGGTCGTTGTCGTGCAAGGCTATCTGGGTAAGATTATCCAGGCCGTCAAAGATGTCGACGGGCAGCGTGGTCAAACTGTTGCCATTCAATGACAGAAGCCTCAGCTCAATCAGGCCGTCAAAATCGCCTTCTTGCAGCGCAGTGATGTCCCGACTAGGCGATGCGCTCCTACCAACCAGCGAAAGTTGCCGAATCACCGACAAGTCAGCACTCTCGCAGGCGGGTCTGGGGGCCGCTCCATTCTGGTTATTAATTTCATTGAGAATGGCCTCCTCCACCTCGTCCGTGCGGTCGCAGACATTGGTCAATACCAGGACACGGGTGGCAAACACTGTGTAGGTCACCCTGGTGGTGCCATCGGGGGCAGTGACTTCAATGCGAATCGACTGCGGCACGCCCCGCTCCAGCCTGAAGGTACGCCCGAAGCCGCCGTTGACGGTAATCGTGGCGCCGGGCTGGCTGGCGATCGGCGTCACGATCACGGTTTCGATGTTGCTGGGTACCGAGACGGCATAGTCTATGGTGCGGGAGTTGAACGTCGGTGTCAGGACGCCGGCGGAAAAGGTCAGGCTGCTCAATGTGGGGTCTACCGGCGGGGTGGCCGCGTTGAATTGTGCGGCGGTGATGCGGAGGCAGTCTTCCACTCCTGCTGTGGCGGCGACAATGGCGTCGGCGGCGGGATGGGAGCAGACAAAATGGCCGGCGCGGACGGCGTCGTCGACGCGGAGCCTACTGCCCGTGTCGGCGCTGTCTGAGGTAATGGCGCCCAGAGTATCAAACACTTCGTCAAAGATGCCAGCAGGCAGGCCGGTGCCCACCACGAACGGGTTGCCTGTCAGATCCAAACTCCCCAGCACATCAAGATCATCAAAGACGTTGGCATTGAGGGTGGTGAGTCCGGCGGAGTTCAAATCCAACCGACCGAGCACACTCAAGCCGTCAAAAAGGCCGGCGGGCAGCGTGCCCAGCGCATTGGGGCCCAGGCTCAACGTCTCAAGCGTCGACAGGTCGGCAAAGAGGTCGGAAGGCAACATGGTCAAGCCGGCGTTTCTCAAACCCAAACTTCTCAGCGCATCCAGGCCGGCAAAATCGCTTCTTGCCACCGAGACGGGACCCTGCTGACTAGCCAGATTCACGGTCACAATCGTCGCCAGATCGGTCACGTCCGCACAGCTGCTGTCAGCCGATGCGGCGACGATGGCATCGCGCACTCCCGGCGTGCGGCCGCAGATATTCACGCCGGCGCTGATGGCAACCAGGATGTTGTTGGAGAGCGCTGGGCCCAGACCGGTGTGGTCAAAGCTGTCGACGGTGATTGACAGCACACCGTTGGTGATGACGTCCTCTCCGCTGTACGCCAGCGTCAGCTGGGCGACGGTGTTGCTGATGCGGGTGACACCGCTCACGGTCACGGTCCCGGGGATGGTTTCCATCACGGTGAAGTCGCTTGCCTCCAGGGAGTCCACGTATTCGGAAGCGAGCAGCGTCAGGGAGACAGTCGTCGCCGGTATGGCGTACAGACTGGCTTCGGTCAGCGGGCCGGTCAGCCGGGCTGTTACTTGTGTCTCACAGTTGTTGTTGTTTGAAACCAATAGAAAGCCTACCTGGATGTCGGAGATTTCATCACCTTCCTGAACGCGCCACCTGAAACGAAATTGTACTTCGTTATTTTGGGTAGTATCACATGGAAACTGTAATGCAAAAGCGCCCGTGGCTGAATCCAGAGAGTCTAAAATCTGTTGAGGGACAGTCGTCTGATCAGTAGGCCCAGTATCACTCGGGTCGGGTGCGATTGAGTATGTGTATACCGGAGTCGAAGCCGCCGGTGCTGTGACTGCCGTGTCAAGACTGGGAATTGTAGTACCTTCATTGACAGTTGGAGAATACCTTTCAATGTCAGGCGGCAGGTTTCGTGCCACAAAGTTGAATTGGTATTGAACGAGCTGATTACGAGGCGTGTCTCGAGAGGGAAAAGATATAACATTCACTGCCGGGGGGTCTGCAAATACTATTCGATCAGTTTCTATAACAGTAATAGTAACTGGCCGAAGGACACCTGCATGTCCTTGAAGAGGAGTCCATGTGAATACTCCGTCTTGAGTCACTGCCTCACCAATAGCTCCAATCTCGTTCAGGCGGTAACGTCCAGCAAAGATGAGCCATGACAGGTCATCATCGTTAGGATCATCAGCATCAAAATCAAATGTTACTGGTTCACCTACACGGGGATTGAAAATGACATTGTCTGGCACTATGAGTCTAGGGGGCTGATTTCCTGCAATCTCAATGGTGAACGGGAGGGTGCTGAAGTCGCTTGCTTCGGTAAACTCGTCGCCGTCGTTCACCACATAGGTGTAGGCGGTGGCCGCCTGCACGGTGTCCGGGGTGCCGGTGAGGATGCGTCCGGTCAAGGTCAGGCCGGTGGGCAATGCCGGGGTGATGCTGTAGACAAACAAGCCGTCACTGCCGCCGTATCCCTGCGGCAGCGTGACGTCGCCGATGTTTCCGCCCACGGCGTGGCTCTGGGCGGGGATGTTGGCCGTGCTGCTGAACATGGGGGCGAAGCGGCCATTCTGGCCAAGGAATTCAATGGTGAACGTCAGCGTGTCGGTGTCGGTGGCGGCGGTATTGGGGTCGCTGTCCCCCACCCTGTAGGTGTAGGTGGTGGGGCCGGTTGCGGATGTGTCGACCTCGCCGGTGAGGACATTGCCGGTCAAGGTCAGGCCGGTGGGCAATGTCGGGCTGATGCTGTAGGCCAGCGCGCCGTCGCCGCCGGTGGCGGTCGGCAGGGTGATGCTGCCAATTTCCCGCATGGAAATATACACTTGGTCGTCAATGCGGGCGTTGCTGTTGAAGGCCGGCACGGTGGTGTCGACGGGGCGGACGATGATGTCAAAATCAATGCGTAATTCGTCACCGTGGACGACATTCACAACGAAAAAAGTACATGTCCTGTCGGCCACTGTAGCAGGTGGCGTCCATCGCCAGCGTATTTCACGAAATGAACTTGAAAACTCCACTCGTTGGACTACGGGACTAACAATGGCGGCGCCTGGTCTCCGACAGTTGCCCGATGCACCCCCACCAATACCAGTAGGACCAGGACCGATTGGAAATAGAAAGTCCAATGACTGACCCACGTTCACTGTGGGGCCGACAAAGCCGCCAGATCTCTCAGTAAAGCTGGCAGGCGCGGAGAGCGTATGCGATGCCCATGCGGGGGCCGGGGCGAGGGCGGCCAACAGCAGCAGCACGGCCAGATGTTTTAGTTTCAGCATGATGTCACCCCGCCACCGATGCGAACCGTCGGATTTTCGGGGGGGGGGGGGGGGGGGGGGGGGGTAACTATGGATGCGCCAACCGGTGCGAACCGTCGGATTTTCGTGGGGGGGGGGAACTATGGATGCGCCACCGGGTGCGAACCGTCGGATTTTCGGGGAGGGGGGAACTATGGATGCGCTACCGGGTGCGAACCGTCGGATTTTCGTGGGGGCGGGAACTATGGATGCGCCACCGGGTGCGAACCGTCGGATTTTCGTGGGGGCGGGAACTATGGATGCGCCACCGGGTGCGAACCGTCGGATTTTCGTGGGGGGGTAGATATCGTTCACGGTTTGGCGTCTTCGATGTTTGGCTACTCTGTCTTGCGCGGACTCAAGGGGAATGTGCATACGATGATGATGCCTGGAATGATGGCGCATGGGTATTGTGTTCAGACTGTAATATTGTGTTCAGACTATGATGCCTGATACCACTCAAAACTACAAGAGTGTTTTAATTATAATTTCCCGTCGCAGAAAATGCAATCCCCAAAACCGGACATGAAAATCCGATAATCCCCGGTCCGCGCCCCTCCTCAAAGCCGGGCCATGGTGGAGGAAAAGGAGGGGGGACATTCCTGTCCCCCGCATGGCCGCGCCTGCAATGGCCGCCCGCATGGCCCCGCCGCATGGCCCCAAAGCCGGGCCATGACGGAGGAAAAGGAGGGGGGACATTCCTGTCCCCCGCATGGCCCCCGCCTGGCCCCCCGCAAAGCCGGGCCATGATGGAGGGGACGACTGAGGGGGCTGTTTGGAGGGGGGGAATGTGGGCAGGTTTCTTGCGTTTTTGTCATTCCCGCACGCCTTTTGTCATTCCCGCGAAAGCGGGAATCCATCCTCACGTGGCAAGAAGGGTGTCTGGCACACAAACAGACGGAGGGATTCCAGGAGGGATTCCCGTTTGCACGGGAATGACGGAAGGAGGGGAAGGACGGACGGAGGGGATAGATTCCCGCTTTCGCGGGAATGACTGAAGGAGGGGAAGGACGGAGGGGGCGACGGAGGGGGCGACGGAGGGGGCGACGGAGGGGGCTGTTTGGAGGGGGGGAATGTGGGCCGGTTTCTTGCGTTTTTGTCATTCCCGCACGCCTTTTGTCATTCCCGCGAAAGCGGGAATCCATCCTCACGTGGCAAGAAGGGTGTCTGGCACACAAACAGACGGAGGGATTCCAGGAGGGATTCCCGTTTGCACGGGAATGACGGAAGGAGGGGAAGGACGGACGGAGGGGATAGATTCCCGCTTTCGCGGGAATGACTGAAGGAGGGGAAGGACGGAGGGGGCGACGGAGGGGGCGACGGAGGGGGCGACGGAGGGGGCTGTTTGGAGGGGGGGAATGTGGGCCGGTTTCTTGCGTTTTTGTCATTCCCGCACGCCTTTTGTCATTCCCGCGAAAGCGGGAATCCATCCTCACGTGGCAAGAAGGGTGTCTGGCACACAAACAGACGGAGGGATCCCGGGAGGGATTCCAGGAGGGATTCCAGGAGGGATTCCAGGAGGGATTCCCGCTTCCGCGGGAATGACTGAAGGAGGGGAAGGACGGACGGAGGGGATAGATTCCCGCTTTCGCGGGAATGACTGAAGGAGGGGAAGGACGGAGGGGGATGGATTCCCGCTTTCGCGGGAATGACTGAAGGAGGGGAAGGACGGACAAGGATGGATTCCCGCTTCCGCGGGAATGACGAAAGGAGAGGAAGGGAAGGACTGAAGGAGTGACACAAAAATGCGTTTCCGTCATTCCCGTGAAAACGGGAATCCATCCGCTTGGTCTTCCAGTATTCCCGCGAACGCGGGAATCCAACATGACCGAAGGAGGACGGACGACGGTCTTTGCCACATCGGGGAAGCACGGGGGACAGGAATGTCCCCCCTCCGTTACACGGAAGGAGGAGACAGACATTCAAACGATCTCCTCATACAAATCCCTCCATTCAGGATTGTGTGTTTCAATAAGATCAATCTTCCATTGACGATTCCATCGTTTGATTTGTTTTTCGCGCTTAATGGCCGACATGATCGCTTCATGGCACTCAAAATATACCAATGTATGCACCTGATACTTGCGTGTGAACCCTTCGACGACATTGTTTTTATGGTGCCATACGCGCGCCGGTAAATTCGTCGTGACTCCTGTATATAACGTGCCCTCGCGTGTGCTGGCCATGATGTATACAGCAGGCTGTTTCGTCATGGGACGCTATCCCTTGAGGGTGAATGAGGATGGATTCCCGCTTCCGCGGGAATGACGGAAGGAGGGGAAGGACGGAGAGGATGGATTCCCGCTTCCGCGGGAATGACTGAAGGAGGGGAGGAAGGACGGAGAGGATGGATTCCCGCTTTCGCGGGAATGACGGAAGGAGGGGAAGGACGGAGGGGATAGATTCCCGCTTTCGCGGGAATGACGGAAGGAGGGACGCGGAAATGTCTTTCTGTCATTCCCGTGTAAACGGGAATCCATCTGCCTGGTCTTCCGGTATTCCCGCGGAAGCGGGAATCCAACAGGACGGAAGGAGGGCGCGGAGGAGGATAGATTCCCGCTTTCGCGGGAATGACGAAAAGAGGGCACGGGTATGCGTTTCCGTCATTCCCGTGAAAACGGGAATCCATCCGCTTGTTCTTCCAGTATTCCCGCGAACGCGGGAATCCAACATGACTGAAGGAGGGCACGCGGGTCAGGCATTTCCGCTTTCTTCGGGCTTTTGCGTGAGCATTTCGGAAAACCGCTTTCTGGTTATGTCGGTGACTGTACCCATTATTTCTGTTACTTCTTTCCATTCTTCGGGTGTCAGGGCTTCTTTTAAGGCCGGATTTAAACCCCATTTGGCACTGACTTGCCGGCCTTCACGCTCAACGTGTACCGCTAGAATTTCGGTTTCAACGGAGCTTGCGGCACGAGCGGATGGGGATGTTTTTCGCTGTGGAGTGTGCTCGGCCACTATGGATTCCCTTTCGCTTGCTCTGGATAGACGAGGCGGGATTGATGACGCTGACTGTGACGGTTTGTTGTTCCTGGTGTCAAATTAGGCGTTGTTGATTTGCTTTTTCCCGGAATGATGTAGACCGCCGGAGCGGGGGGGGGACTGAAGTCCCCCCTCCTGTAGGTCTTGTCTCATTCCCTTTCGGACAGGTAGAGTCTGGGAACCTGGCGCGGCTTTTATACGGGATGACGTGCACGCGCTCCTTGTGCCCGGAGTCTACACTTTATGCGGATTGACTGGAAAAAAATTCTTCACTCGTTTAAGAGCGAGATCATCCCCAGACGGTGGGATATGCAGGAATTTGCCCGCAATTTCTTTGAGGGACTGTTTCTTGTCGTCCCTATGGCAGTGACGGTCTATGTCGTCTTCCTGGTGTTTAATTTTATTGACGGCTGGCTGAAAATTCCTGTTCCCGGTTTGGGATTTGTGCTGACTATCGGCATGATTATTCTTGTCGGACGCCTGGCGTCCAACGTGTTTTTTCGCGGGGCGCTGGGGTCTATGGAAAAAATCCTGACCCGCACTCCATTTATTAAACTGGTCTATACGTCGCTCAAGGACCTTATTGAGGCGTTTATGGGTGAAAAAAAACGGTTTAGCCAACCTGTGATCGTGACAATTATTCCGGGCGGCCATGCCGAGGCAATCGGGTTTGTTACACGCCAGAGCCTGGAAATGTTCGGGCTGGAGAACCGGGTGGCGGTCTATTTTCCGCAATCTTATAACTTTGCCGGTAACTTGCTGATTGTGCCTCGTGAGCATATTCGTCCGCTCCAGGGTGAAACGTCGGATGTGATGACGTTTATTGTGTCGGGCGGCGTGTCGGGCGGCGGGGGGAACGGGAAACATGAGGCGCCCGCTACGGTGCAGGCCAGCACTCCGGCACTGCCGGCGCCGGAGGTGTCCCGGAAGACTGCTGAATAGGTTCCGCTTGTACGCGCCATGAACGGGCGCGCGGGTTGTTCTGTTGAGCGGCACGCTGTGATTGACCCGTGCCGCGCTTTTCTTAACCGGGGGTTCGCTACTTGTTCTAAGGGGTGCGCGCTTCCTGTCGACATGCACGCGGTTCGCCGCCTGTGTCTATCATGATATTTTTGCTTCCCTCGCATACTATGCGCTACAGCGTTTCCCGGTTTCTCCCGCTCTTGTTGTGCGCGGTTTTGACTGTGTCTTGCGGCGAGCAGGAGGCTGCACCGCCTCCTCAGGGCCGTCCGCCAACTCCGGTGCGGGTGGCGCCGGTGCTGAAACAGGCTGTGCAGGAGACTGTGGCGCTGGTGGGCACGGTTGAGCCATGGAAACGCAGCGTCGTCGCGAGCGAGGTTGAAGGGGTTATCCGTGATTTTCCGGCGAAGGAGGGCCGAAGGGTTAAGCAGGGGGATGTGCTGGCGCATTTGCGGATGGAGACTCTGGCGATACAGCTTGATGCCGCTTCGGCGTCGCAACGGGAGGCGAGCGCCCGCCATGAACAGGCCCGGCGCGATTTGATTCGCATCCGCGCGCTGTTTGATAAGGCGCTTGTTACGAATAAGGAATTTGATGATGCCCGGTCTGAAGAACGCGCTTTGCGGGAGCGCCTGTCTCAGCTTGATGCCGATATTCGGCGTGTCCGCGATCAGATTGCAAAATCCAAAATCGTCGCGCCTTTTGATGGATGGATTACGCGGGAATTGACGGAGGTCGGGCAATGGGTGGAGGCGGGCGGGGATATTATTGAGATGGTGGATGTGTCTCATGTGCAGGTGGAGATTCCTCTGCCGGAACGCTATGTGCGGCATATTCAAATCCGGGATGCGGTGCTTACCACGTTTGACAGCCTCCCGGGTTTTGAGGCTCGTGGACGGGTCTTTTCGCTGGTGGCCCAGGCCGACCGGGTGTCCAGAACGTTTCCGGTGAAAGTGGATATCCCGAATCCGTCATTGGCTATTAAGAGCGGCATGGTGTCCCGTGTCACGCTCCACGTGGGCCAGCCCCGCCAGGGGGTGGTGATTCCTAAAGATGCTCTGGTGCTTCGGGGTAACAGGGAGTTTGTGTTTCTGGTGAAGGCGAACACGGTGGATCAGGTTCCGGTGACTTCCGGTGTGCATCTGGATGACCTTGTTGAAGTCACGGGTATGATCCGGGAAGGCATGACCGTGGTGACGGAAGGGAATGAACGATTGTTTCCCGGCCAGCCCGTGCGGATTCTTGATGCGCCCGCGAGTGCTCAATGAGTATCATTCAATTTGCGATCCGGTACCCCGTCACTACGACTGTCGGGGTTATTTTTGTGATCCTTTTTGGGTGCGTGTCGCTCGCTAAACTGCCTATCCAGTTGACGCCCGATGTCTCTAAACCCGAAATCACGGTGGAAACCCGGTGGCAGGGCGCCAGCCCGAAGGAGGTGGAGCGCGAGGTCGTGGATAAACAGGAAGAGCAGTTGAAGGGTGTTGAGGGCCTGGAGAAGATTCTGAGCGAAAGCTCTTACGATTCCGCTAAAATTATCCTGCAGTTTCCCGCCGGCGCCAATATTGATACCAGCCTGCTGCATGTCGCTAACCGGTTGAAGCAGGTCAAGGCTTACCCGGATGAGGTCGACGAGCCTATTATCAGGAGCGCCAACACGTTGAGCAGCGCCATGGCCTGGTTTATTTTTGAACCGGTGGACGGTAATCCCGTCGCTATTGACACCATGCTTGATTTTGCGGAAGACGTGATCCAGGCGCGTTTTGAGCGGATACCGGGGGTCGCGGCGTCCCGCGTCTACGGGGGGCGCAACCGCGAATTGCGCGTGCTGGTGGATCCGATGAAACTGGCCATGCGCGAGCTGACGGTGCAGGATCTGGCGCTGGCGCTTGACCAGGAAAATCGTGATTTCAGCGCGGGGACTTTTGACGAGGGGAAACGCTCGTATGTGGTCCGCACTATCGGGGAATATCACAGCCCCGAAGACGTGGGGGAGGTGATTGTCGCCAGGCGGGACGGGTTGCCGGTGTACGTGCGGGATGTCGCAACGGTCAATATCGCTTATACGGACCCCTTGCACGTCGTGCGGGAAATGGGACGGAATGCCATTGCGGTTAACGCGATTCGGAAGAACGGCGCCAATGTCATGGACGCGATGGAGAAGCTCCGGGACGCCGTGCGGGATTTGAATGAGAGCGTCCTGAAAAAACGGGGCTTCACGCTGTTCCAGGTGTACGATGAGACGGACTACATCGCCAGCTCCATAGACCTGGTGCAAAAAAACCTGGTCATCGGCAGTCTGCTGGCTATCACGGTGCTGTGGCTGTTTCTGCGCACGGGCAGCACGACGCTCATGATTGGGCTGGCCATTCCCATCAGCATCATGGGCACGTTTATCGCCTTGTGGTTGTTGGACCGCAACGTGAACATTATCAGCCTCGCCGGCATGACGTTTGCCGCAGGTATGCTGGTGGATAATTCCATTGTCGTCCTGGAAAACATTTACCGTCACCGCGAATCGGGAAAGTCGCTGTTTCAGGCGGCCTATGACGGCACCACCGAAGTCTGGGGGGCGGTGCTGGCCAGCACCCTCACCACTATTGCGGTCTTTGTGCCTATTGTGTTTGTGGAGGAACAGGCCGGCCAACTGTTTCGGGATATTGCTATTGCCATCAGCGCCGGCGTGGGCTTGAGCCTGATTGTTTCCATTACCGTGATTCCCTGCCTGTCCGCGCGCATTCTGAAAACAGGGACACGCGGCGCCCGCCAGGCCGACGCTCTCGCGCCGACACCGACGCCGGCGGCGCGCCGAACAGGGATGGGGGCCATGGCGGGGGATTTTGTGTACTGGATGTGCGGCAGCATCATGGGGCGCCTGGGCATCGTCGTCGGATTCACCGCGCTGGCCATGGGCATGACCTGGCTGCTGCTGCCGAAAGCCGAATACCTGCCCAGCGGGAATCGCAATCTTATCATCGGCATTGTGCTCCCTCCGCCGGGCTATAACGAGGAAAAATTTGTGCAGTTGGGAGAGTCCATTGAGGGCGTGCTCGCGCCGTATTGGGACGCCAAACCTGATTCCCCGGAAGAAGCCGCACTGGACGGGCCCAGCATTCGCAATTTTTTCTACGTGGCCAGGGGCCGTTCGGTGTTTATGGGCGCCCGCACGAATGATGATGCGAAAATTCGCGATTTAATCCCGGTGTTTCGCAAAGCCATGGCCGACATCCCCGGCATTATCGGCATTGTGAACCAAAGCAGTTTGTTTCAGCGGGGGCTGGGCGAGGGACGGAATATTGACATTGAAATCACAGGCCCGGAACTTGACAGGCTCCTGGCGCTGGGCGGACAAATTTTTGGACAGGTGCGGGGCATCCTGCCGGACGCACAGGTGCGTCCCAAGCCGAGTCTTGACCTGGGCAGTCCCGAAATCCGGGTCAGCCTGAAACGGGAGCGCGCGGCCGACGTGCAAATGACCAACCGGGAACTCGGCTTTATCATTGATGCTCTGGTGGACGGCGCGAAGGCGAGTGATTACCAGTTTGAAGGCGATGAAATTGATCTCACCATTCACGGCGTTGACCGCTATGCCGACCGCACGCAGGACCTGGCGAACCTGCCCGTCTTTACGCGCGGCGGCCGCCTTACCACGGTGGGCGATCTTGCCGACATCGCGCTTGTGGCGGGGCCGGAACAAATCAACCATATTGAACGTGAACGGGCTATCACCGTCCAGGTGATTCCTCCAGACCACATGCCGCTGGAAACGGCCATGGACCTGATTGACCGGCAGATTTTGCGGCCGCTCAAGGAGGGCGGCACCTTGAGCCGGCTGTATAGCATACGCCTGTCCGGCACGGCGGATGACCTCACCAAAACCTATGACGCCCTGAAATATAATTTTCTCCTCGCCATACTTATTACCTACCTGTTAATGGCCGCGCTGTTTGAAAGTTTCCTGTATCCTCTGGTGATTATCTTCAGCGTGCCAATGGCCGCGGCCGGGGGTATTCTTGGATTGTTCATTGTTAATCATGCCATCACTTATCAACCCATGGATGTTTTGAGTATGCTGGGGTTTATTATTTTGATCGGCGTGGTGGTCAACAACGCCATTCTGGTTGTGCATCAGGCCCTGAATTTTATGGACCCGCACCGGACGAACACGCCGGGCCGCGAGGCACGCGAGACCATGCACGGCATGACGGCGCGCCAGGCTATCAGCGAGTCTGTGCGGTCGCGCGTCCGGCCTATTATGATGAGTATGCTGACTACCACCTTTGGCCTTCTGCCCCTGGTGCTGGCCTCGGGGGCGGGGTCGGAATTGTACCGGGGCATTGGCAGCATCGTGCTGGGCGGACTTATTCTGTCGACCATGTTCACTATCCTGCTGGTGCCGGCGTTGTTCAGCCTGGTGATGGACTGGAAGCTCAAATACGCCTCGGCCCCGGCGGCGAATGACGTCCCTGTTCCGGCCACTCACCAGGTATGACCGGGAACAATATGGAGCACACCATGTCACGTCTGTCACGTCCCGCCGCCAGGTCGGCGATTGCGGTTTTCATGCTGTGCGCGGGGTTTGGCGCGATGCCGGGCGCGGGGTTCGGCATGGGGTTTGACGCGGTGCCGGGCGCCATGGATCAAGAAGATACCCCGGCCTCCCCGGCCCTGCCTGAACGCCGGTTCAGTATGCGGGACGGCGAGCGGAGAAACGTCGGAAACGCCTCCCCGGCCCTGCCCGAACGCCGGTTCAGTACGCGGGACGGCGAGCGGAGAAACGTCGGAAACGCCTCCCCGGCCCTGCCTGAACGCCGGTTCAGTATGCGGGACGCGATGCGCGCCGCCGTCAATCACAACTATACGGTCAAACTTTTTCAGGAGCAGATCGCGCAGGCCGAAAGTCAGGCCGTCACGCAACGCGGGGCGCTGCTCCCCAATTTGTCCGCCAGGGTGAGCGGCGCGAGACGGCGGTTCTTTTTTGGCGCATTCGGCGGTAATCCCACCGTGTCCAAACCACTGAATTTTTTTGAGAGCCGCCTGGCGTTGACCCAGAACCTGTTCAGTCTTAGCCTGATTCAACGGTGGCGCGCGTCGCGCACCAATGTTGAGGTGGCTTTCCTGAGCGCGGAAACCCGGAAGATGGACACCATGGCCATGACCGCATTGGCGTACCTGGAAACCTTGCGGATGCACAAAGCCGTTGATGCCCGGCAGGCCGATGTGACACTCAACCATGCCCTGCTGCACCTGGCCACGGAACGCAAGGCGGCGGGCATGGCCACCAGCCTGGACGTCGCCCGCGCACAGGTGCAACTTGAAAATGAAAAACAACGCCTGCTTGTCGCCCGCAACGCCTATGACCGCGCGACACTTAATTTGATTCGCATTATCGGCCTGCCCTTTGACCTGACGCTCACGCTGACGGATGAACTGGCGCTGGTGGATGTTGTGCCGCAGACCGTCGGCGACGCCCTGGCTATCGCCCATGCCAACCGCGTGGAACTCAAAGCCCAGAAAAAGCGTCAACGGCTGGCGGAGCTGACGTTGAACTCGGTCACCATGGAGCGCGTGCCGTCGCTGGTCGGCAGCGGAGACGTGGGCTTGATCGGCAATCAAATCCCCAATGCGTTGACCACGAACAATGTTGAGGTCCTGCTGTCCATTCCCATTTTTGACGGAGGGCAGCGGGAAGGACGCATTTCTGAAAATCGCAGCGTCGTCCGCCTTGAGGCCATCAGAAGCCGCGACCTGGAACAGCAGGTGGCGCTTGAAGTCCGGGACGCGCTGTTGACGCTGGAGTCCACCCAACAGCAGGTCGCCGTGGCCCAGGACGGATTGCGGCTGTCCTTGCAGGAACTTGATCTCGCACGGCAGCGTTTCGCTGTCGGCGTGGCCACCAATCTTGAAATCACGGACGCGCAAACCTCGGTGGCGCAGGCGCGGGACAATCTTATTGACGCGCTGTTTAATTTCAATGCGTCCCGTGTGAACCTGGCCAGGGCGCAAGGCCGGCTGGGCGATCTCTAGTCCGCGCGCCGCCCTTCCCCGGCAGGGCATCACGGGATGACGGGCCGCCGCGCGCGTCCGATGTTCAAAGCCGCACACATGCCTTCACACGAGACCCATGCGCACAATGATATTCGGGCACAGGCCGGCAAGCGCCGCACCTTTGCCATTATCAGTCATCCCGACGCGGGCAAGACGACGCTCACGGAAAAACTGCTGCTCTATTCGGGCATGGTCCGCACCGCCGGCATGGTGGGCAGCCGCAAAAGCGCCAAAACCGCGACGTCCGACTGGATGGCCATGGAACAGGAACGCGGGATTTCCATCACCACGTCGGCCATGCAATTCCAGTACAAGCAGACCATCATCAACGTGCTGGACACTCCGGGCCACGAGGATTTCTGCGAAGACACGTATCGGACGCTGACGGCCGCGGACAGCGCCATCATGGTGATTGACGCCGCGAAGGGCGTGGAAACCCAAACGCGGAAATTGTTTGAGGTGTGCCGCCTGCGGAAAATTCCCGTGCTGACGCTCATCAACAAAATGGACTTGCCGGGGCGGCCGCCGCTTGACCTGGCGGCGGAGGTGGAAGACGTCCTTCGCATTCACGCCAGCCCCGTCAACTGGCCGGTGGGGTCGGGGCGGGAATTTGTGGGCGTGGTGGATCGCGCCACTCGGCAGGTGTCGCTGTTCCAGAAAATGGCGGCGGGCGGCGCCGTGCAAGCCGGCCGCACGGAAACGCCGTTGGACAGCCCCGATGTCCGAACATTAATCGGGGACGAGTTGTGGCGGGACGTCAACCACGATTTGGAACTGCTGGCGGTGGCCGGGAATCCTTATGCGCAGGAGGCGTTTCTGAAAGGCGACGTCACGCCTGTTTTTTTTGCCTCGGCGCTCACGAACTTCGGCGTTGAAAATTTCTTTGATGCGTTTGTGACCATGGCGCCCGCCGCCCTGCCGCGCACGGCCGACCGGCCCGACGGCACCGAAATCACCGTGGACCCGTCGGAGCGGTCATTCAGCGCGTATATCTTCAAGATTCAGGCGAACATGAATCCCCGCCATCGGGACAGCACGGCTTTCCTGCGAGTCTGCTCCGGGCGATTTGAGCGCGACATGGTGGTCAAACATCACCGTCTTGGCAATGAAGTCCGCCTGTCCCGTCCCCATCGTCTCATTGCCAAAAGCCGCAACACCGTGGATGTGGCGTATCCCGGCGACATTATCGGCGTCATTGATCCGGGACAGTTTGCCATTGGCGACACTGTCTCGCTTGATGACGGGTTCAATTACAAACCGCTGCCGCAATTTCAACCGGAGGTCTTTGCCAGGGTTCACCCCACCGACGTGGGCAAACGCAAATCCTTTGACAAGGCCCTGGAGCAAATGACCGCCGAAGGCACGGTGCAGATGCTGTGGAGTCTTGATGATCTGGAATTCATCATTGCCGCCGTGGGACGCCTTCAGTTTGACGTGCTGCAATTTCGCCTGCGCAATGAGTACCGCGTGGAGACCAGGCTGGACCCGCTTCCTTATGAATGCAGCGCCTGGCTGGCGGGAGACCTCAATGCCTTTCGCGCCCCGGGCGACGCTCTTGTTGTCAAAGATCAGAGGGGCCGTCCCGTGGTGCTTTTCCGCTCGTCGTGGTCGAAAAATTTTGCCAAAGAGCGCAACCCCGACCATGACCTTCTGGAGATGGGGTAACTGTGCATGTGGCGGATAGCACACCCCCTGCCGCCGTCATTGCCTGTCTCTGTCGCGTCACAGGCTCCGTTATTTTTTGTGACAGGATGCAGGCAGAACCATGTGAACATTCTCGTTGTCATTCTGAATATCGTCGTCATTCCCACCCTCCTTCTGTCATTCCCGCGAAAGCGGGAATCCATCCTCGCATGGCAAGAAGGGTGTCTGGTACACAAACCAACAGACGGATGGATTCCCGTTTGCACGGGAATGACGGAAAGAGACCCCCAACATGGCACAGAAAGTTGCCCGCACCCCTTCTGTCATCCCCGCACCCCTCGTCATTCCCGCGAAAGCGGGAATCCATCCTCGCATGGCAAGAAGGGTGTCTGGTACACCAACCAACAGACGGATGGATTCCCGTTTGCACGGGAATGACGGAAAGAGACCCCCAACATGGCACAGAAAGTTGCCTGCACCCCTTCTGTCATCCCCGCACCCCTTCTGTCATTCCCGCACCCCTCGTCATTCCCGCGAAAGCGGGAATCCATCCTCGCATGGCAAGAAGGGTGTCTGGTACACCAACCAACAGACGGATGGATTCCCGTTTGCACGGGAATGACGGAAAGAGACCCCCAACATGGCACAGAAAGTTGCCTGCACTCCTTCTGTCATTCCCGCACCCCTTCCTGTCATCCCCGCACCCCTTCCTGTCATCCCCGCACTCCTTCTGTCATTCCCGCGAAAGCGGGAATCTATCCTCACATGGCAAGAAGAGTGTCTGGTACACCAACAGACGGATGGATTCCCGTTTGCACGGGAATGACGGAAAGAGACCCCCAACATGGCACAGAAAGTTGCCTGCACTCCTGATAGAATACACACCACACCATGCCACAAACATCACACACACAAGAGAGGTGAACAATGGACGTGCAAGTCTATGGATGCAATCACATCGTCATTGAAGTGGACGACGCCAAAAAAGCCGTGGAGTTTTACGCGGACGTGTTTAACCTGGAAATGCTCCGGGGCGGGGAAGGCGCCGCCTGGTGCAAACTGGGAGAACACCAGTTCATGGCCATTTTTGAAGTGGACACCCTGCAACCCGACCGCACGAAACACTTCGGGTTGATGGTGCGCGACGATGCGCAGATTCAGGCCGTGCGGGACAAACTCGTCAACAAGTACGGTCTGAAGATGGAACCCAATTTCCGCTGCGACTTCCGCGACCCCTGGGGCAACCGCATCCAGGTCGGCGACCTTCACGATGAATCACTGGCCTGGCTGCTGCCCTACCGGGAAGTGCAGAAAACGGGGATTCGGTTTAATTCTGAATAGCCACCTTATCACTATCTCCTTTCTCAAAATCGCAGAAACTCTTATTTCCATAGTTCTTATGCCTCGCAAACCCTCGTCCTTTTTTGTCTTGTGCAATGTCACCCTCACACTCTGTACATATGTAGTTGTTTTTCTTGGCAGTTGAAGTTTTCATGTCTGTTTCACCTCCTATCGAGATCAACACAAAATCAGCATGAACCAAACTCTTTTCCTCTCCAATTATTGCCGAAACAACCCCTTCAACAATTTCTTACCCGCATCCTCCAGGGCTTCGCCGGCCTTTCCCGCAGTCTTCTCCGCCGTCTTCCCCAAATTTTTGGCGGCGGCGCCAAGCTGCTTGATACCCTCGGGAATAAACTCTCCCGGTTCCGTGACGGACTTGAACATGGCCTTATACACCGCACTGAAAATTTGCGCCGACGCTTCCCGGAGACTGGCGCCGCCGGATGCTTTGCCAATATCGTGCAATTCCAGGTCGGGCAACGGCAATTGCATGACGCCGCGTTTGCCCCCCAGAAGACTCACGTTCGCTTCCGCGCCTTTCAGCGTCACACGTTCAATGTGAACACGCGGCTCCGATTCCTCCGCATCCTCATCATCGTCCTCGTCATCGTCCTCGCGCACACCGGCAGGCCTGTCATCCGAATCCGACCGGGTGTTGCGCGTGACGTTGTTCTGAATGTCGCCAAGGTTGTTGCCCAGCTTTAACCTTTCAAACGTGACAAGCGGCTTCTCAATCAGCACCTCTTTGACCACAACGGTCTCGCCCAGCAGCGACGTCCAGTCCACCCGCACCCGAACACGCGGGAGGGACAGGGCATGCGCGGTTTCATAGCCTTTGGGGTTGCCAATGGTGAGCTGCTTCAGGTCGACCTGTATGACCGACCAGCCCCGCAGCGACAGGTCAACGTCCTCCAGTGTCGCCGGCACGCCCAGGATTTTGGGGGCCATCGTCTCCACCCCGGTTTTGACCAGCGTCGTGAACGACAGGGCAAGCATGATTATCCCGACAGCCGCAAGGCCCCCGACCAGGAGCAACACATACAGGAAAATTTTTATCTGTCTCCATTGTGTTTGTTGCATTCGTTGCTCCCTGGCAGCGACGCCGCTACAACTCGCGGCGGCCTTCAATAGATTTGGTCAGCGTCACTTCATCGGCATATTCAATATCCATCCCGACGGGAATGCCATAGGCAATGCGCGACACCCTGACGCCGTAGGGCTTCAACAGTTTTGTGAGATAAATGGCCGTGGCCTCGCCTTCAATGGTGGGATTCGTCGCCACAATCACCTCCTCAATGCCGCCCTCCCGGACGCGCAGTTCCAACTCCTTCGCGCGAATGTCGGACGGGCCGACACCGTCCAGCGGCGACAGCGAACCCATCAGGACGTGATAGAGGCCTTTGTACCCGCGGCTCTGATCAATGGCATGCAAGGTGCTCGGTTCTTCCACCACCAGAATTTTCGTGCGATCCCGTTTCGGGTCCTGGCACACCTCGCACAACCCGCCTTCCGCAATGTTGCGGCACTGCTCGCAAAACGTCACAAACTCCTTGACGTCGCGAATCGCATCGGCCAGGCGCATGGCGTCCTCCTTGCCCGCCTTCATCATATGAAACGCGAGACGCTGCGACGTCTTTTGCCCAATGCCGGGCAACCGAACAAACTCTTTCGCCAGCCGCGCCAGCAAGCCCTGCCGCTGTTGTCCGCTCATAAGGTTTCCGTCCCATGCGCCGCCCGGCGAAGACGCTCACGACGCCGTCGCGCACCGGATGGCCCGACACCCGTTAAAACATCCCGGGAATATTCAACCCTCCGGTCAAGCCTTTCACCTCTTCAGCCATGATGTCCTTGGCCTTGCGCAACGCTTCGTTGGTGGCGGCAACCAGGAGGTCCTGCAGCATGTCGGGATCCTCCGCCTTCAGCACTTCGGGGTCAATCTCCACCTTGGCAATGCGCATACCCCCCGTGGCCGTCACCGTGACCATCCCGCCCCCGGCCGACGCCTGCACGGTTTTTGCGGCCGCTTCCGCCTGAAGTTTGCCTAATTTTTCCTGCATGGCCTGCGCCTGCTTCAACAAATTCCCCATGTTCGCCAAAGGATTCTCCGACATGCTTATGCCTCCTTCTTTCCCGGCACCCGATTCGCCTTCACCACTTCCACGCCAAACAGGTCCTGCGTCTGTTTCACCATGGGATGTTCCCGAACCTGTTCCAGCAACGCCTCGTTATCATCCCGCTGCTGCTGCTCGCGCATCTGTTTGACCGTGCCCCGGTCGCCCGGTTCTTCGGTCAACTCCACGACGCGAAGCCGGATCGCCGCCCCGGTCACCTCACGGCACACCCGCGCCACCAGGGTGCGGTTTTCTTCTTTCTGGATGATGGAACAGGCCAGCGAGGCGGATTTGGCAAACCCGACAATGACCTGCCCGCCTTCAACCTTGACGCAGACCCCCACTTCCAAAAAAGAGCCGACACTGGGATGCCCGGCAATCACGGCCTCCACGACGCGCGACCAGTCTTCCTGCCGCATGACCGAATCGCCCGCACGGGATGCCGGCTTCTCCGTGGCAGCCGGCGCGGGCGCCGGCCGTTGCGGCGCGGGCGCAGATGGAACAGGAGGCGCGCCCGCCGGACGCTTCGGCGGAAGAGCGGCGCCTTGACGCGGCGCAGGAGCCGGGGCGCGCTGACCGGCCCCGTCGGCTCGCGGCGGGGCGGGCGTGCCGGCCTGTTGTACCGGCGGCGGCGTCCGCGGCGGCGGTGACGACGGCGGTGACGACGACCGCGGCATTCCGGACGCCGGCGCGCGGTTGTCCACCGGCGCGGGTGAACGCGGCGGCGGCCCCTTCGGCGCGGCGGCGGCCGGCGCGGCGTCGCGTGGCGGCATACCCGCCGCGCGAATCGCCGCCATTTCAAACACAAAACGGGGGCGCGCGGTTGTCCGAAGACGGTCTTCGGTCTGGGCAAAGAGATGAAATAAATCCTGCAATTGCTCAATGGAAAACGACGCGGCGTCCCCGACCGCCCGCTCCATATCCTCCACGGGCACATCCATCAACCGCTGCGCCTGCTCCGGACCGGGCACCACCGCCGCAATCGTCAAGTGGCGCATACGCTCCACCACCGCCCCGCACCAGGCCCGCAGGTCGTATCCCTGCACCATCGCCTCTTCAACAAGCTGCACGGCCGCGGCGGGATTCCGTTGCACCACCGTCTCCACCAGGCGATTCACCAGTTCATCCGGGACGGCCCCGAGCATATCCTCCACGTCGTGATCGGTAATCGTGGCGCCGCCAAACGCCGCGGCCTGATCCAGCATACTCAAGGCATCGCGCATACTGCCCTCGCTCGCGCGGGCAATCGCGCCCAGGCTGCGCTCCCCGATGGTGACGCCGATGTGCTGCGTGACGGTTTGCAGACGGGCGATAATGTCCCCCCGTGGAATACGCCGAAAGGTAAAATGTTGACAGCGCGACGTGATGGTGGCCGGAATTTTCTGGGACTCGGTCGTCGCAAACACAAACACCGCGTGCGGCGGCGGCTCTTCCAGCGTTTTCAGCAGCGCGTTAAACGCCGAGTTGGAGAGCATATGCACTTCATCAATAATATAAATCCGGTAGGCGCCGCGGAAGGGCGAGAATTTGACGTTTTCGCGAAGCTCCCGCACGTCATCCACCCCGGTATTGGACGCCCCGTCAATCTCAATGACGTCCACCGAGTTGCCGCGCGTAATTTCCACACAGCTTCCGCACTGGCCGCAGGGTTCCGGCGTCGGCCCCTGTTCGCAATTCAACGCCTTGGCCAGAATGCGGGCGGCCGTGGTCTTGCCCACACCGCGCATGCCGGAAAACAGATAGGCATGGGCCACCTGTTTTTGCAGGATGGCGTTCCGCAGCGTTTGCACCACGTGCGCCTGCCCGATGAGTTCGTCAAACGCGCCCGGCCGAAATTTTCTTGCGGAAACCTGATAGTCCATCACTCGTAACGTATCCTCTTGAACCCGTGGCGTATACCCTTCACGGCCCGTTGCGTTCCTGTCTCAATCAATCTGAAAACCGGGGCCGGGTGATCCTGCGGCACACAGACTTGCCTGCTTACCGTTGCTTCCTTCCGGATCTGGCGGAGTTCACAGGATTCTGTTGCACAGGGCCCGGCCCCTTTCCGTTAAAAGTAATACACTGTTTCGTTTGATCATTCCTGGCAAACGTTCAGTCTTTCTACGTTTTGTTCCTTTACTTTTATGACTGCTTCGTGTTGCGTCATGATTCTTTGCGACATTCAGTGTGCTGACGACACAAAACCACTGAATCCATCATAAGGCTAATGTAAGACAAATGGCGGAGAGGGCGGATTCAAACCCACCCAAGGTTGCCGTTGCCAGCACACGCGCTTTCCAATCACGCCGAATTGGCCACTCTTGCACATCTCCAGTTTGAGTCTGTCGGGGGAAGGTCATCTTACCATGGGGCCACGGGAGCGACAAGATGACGCCGTCCTTGTGCGACGACCTTTTGACGGCGACTAGCACGCCACAGGCTCAAGCCGTTTCAGAAGGCTCCGCGGCCCCCGTCAGCGACCGGCGGACCAGAGGAGAAAGGCTTTATTGTTCTCAATCATGGTTTGGTGAGGGAGAACCAGCGTAACCGGCGAGTCCTTCAACGCTTCTTTCAGGCGCGGCTCCACATGGCGCGGGTACGGGTTCGTCATGGGGGTGATGATGCACCCATGGTGAGGCTGATTGAAAGTTAAGGATGGGCTGATTGTTAGTGCAAGGTGCGGTTTCGTAGAACGACACGGGTAGTCATTGTTGCTTGTCATGCAGGGGCTTCGGATTTTTCAATCCTTTTTTCTCATCGGATTGCAGTTTTCTCGCCACTTTCCCGACATCCGCTTCGGGCGGCAGTTCTTCGGGTTTGATGCCACGCTCTATCAGGGTATTTCTTACGCTTCGGTTATTGGTGCTGTGTTCATCTGATATTTCGCTTTCGCTTTGCATACGGTTTGCATTGGCATTGAAAATCGTAATCTCCGTGGCAAAGTCTTTCGCCTTGAGAATGATGGTCGGGGCAAAATCCGCCAAAGCCTTTCCTTTTGGAACCTGCCATTTACCTTTCATCTGTTCTGTCGTGTAGCCGAACAGCGCCTTGTCACCTTTGGAGCGGATAATGCCGAAATTTCGGTCGCTTCCCGTTTGTTCATAGATCACACCGGACAGCTCTTTTTCTGTGTCCGCCAGCTTTCGGCGAGCGGACACTCTTTCGGTTTCCAGCATTCTTTGCTGGATAATCTCGAACTTTCTGGTCTGAACCGCAAAGTAGGTTTGAGCAAACGCGATTTCTTCTTTGCGCGGGTCGCCGTTTTGGGCGATGAGGTAGCAGGCGTAGCGGGTGAGCATGATGTCGGCCACTTCCCGTTGGCTGCCGGAACCCAGGGAGACCATTTTGTTGGCGTCAACGAAATGGTCGGAAATGGCATGTTTCGAGACTTCACAAGCGATTTTGGCCTTGTTGACGACCTGCAAAAAGTTACGCCAGTCTGTATAACCCAGCAGATGCTGAAGATCGCGGGCGATCCAGAACTCAACGCCGTTTTCGGTTTGTTTGGCGTGGGATTCAAAGTTTTTGGTAAGGGATTGTATGATTTCGGTTTTCATTTGCTACTCCCAATGGCGAAATAAGAATCATATCCGTGAACGGTTTATGATTGCTTTTACGATAAGGTATGGATTCCCAAACTTCTGCGGTCTTGAGGCGATTGTACAGGATGACATTAGAAATGTCCTGTCGTTCCTGTTCCGTTTGTTAGGGAGAGAGCAGGGCGTAGCCCTGTTTTTCAAAGAGTTCCAACGCAAACTCTTCAACATTGGATTAGTAGAGGGCGGTCACTGATTACCTTTTGCAGATTGGCGGGTAATTTGGATAAATATGGACAGGGTTTTATGGATGAAGAAGAAATTGACTCCGACCACTCCCCATATAAGATAAATACAGTAAAACCAGAAATTGGATCCGGTGTAATCAATAATGATAAGACATACGATAAGATAAATAATTGAATAGAGAAGGGTGTAAGTAGCACGCTTGAAAGTTTCTAAAAGATTATCTAGCAATGTTTTACGATTATCGTTTTTGTCTTGAATTTTGTAAAGGGTTTGTAGGTAGGGTGAGGTTGAAAAAACTGCAAAGCTTGTTATATAAAAACCAAAAAATATGGCAAATGCTGTCAGGATGCTAGATATTAACTCTTTTTGTAGTGGCAATTGAAATTTCCATTGGATAAAAAAAGAGGCTATTGCTATAGGTAATAAAAGTAATATCATTTTCTACTTCATTCTATTAGCTAAGTCTCGAAACACTTCAGTCTTGTCAAGCAATCCATTTGCATCACGGTTCACTTCTATTTCTATTTTGTCTACAATGCCTTCTGCATTAAATACTCTTTCAAAGTTTTCATCTGTTCGTCCTGTGACCTCAATTTTTTTCATTTGGCAATCTTCTTGTTGCTCAAGCATAGCTCGTATTTTTTCTTTGGCTTTTTGTGGAGCTGAATTTGCATCAAAGATCAATCTCAGCGAAATTTGTTTAATACCCACGCCATAACCGTAGACGTCTTTCTTTAACTCGTCGGAGAGCACACCTCTTGCGAAGAAGTCTGGAGTTGCGGATAGATAGATAGTATTGAGATTTTTGATTTTGTCTAGAAATTCTGACTTATCTATGATGTTTTTTATTTCTACATTTTTTTTAGTCTTTTCTTTGAAATACCCTTGTAAAAAAAATTTCTTTCTGAAGTCAGAAATCAATATTCTTTGTTCCGATTCGTCAATTAAGACAAATGTTTGGGAGTCCCGTTCGATCTGGTTAGTTTGTCTGGGATTTCTTTCATCTTGCTGTTTATCTATATTGTAAACATTATCAGGATGTGGAAGAGTTTTCCCTTCTTCAAAGTAGAGAGAAAGGAACCTATTTTCCAATTCTTCTTTTTCTACAATCCTATTTAATGTGCCACCATCTTGATTTATTTCTTCGCTGTCCCTTGATGGGATTAAAGCGAAGTCGGTTAGCGTGAATCGGAGTTTGCTGCCTACTATTAGCCTCGCTATAGAAAAAGTTTTTTTCTCCCTCATGATATTAATTCACCTTTACTTTTCCACTCATTAACTTTGACAACAATACATCCCGCAAAACTTCAATAATGTTGTTTTGATTGCAATTTTTTATAACTTTGTCATTCACTGGTTTTGTCGCCATCTCAAACTGCCGATATAAACATCGGCAACGCGCCGTCTCTTTCGGTTTTCTGCCGTTCGGGGAGAGACGCAGGAGTAGCCTTAATTCTCTCCTGATTCTCCAGCAGTCCTATCGCAAACTTCTCGACATCCGATTCGTAGAAGACGGTCATTACTGCTTTTCATCCGGTGGATTTATATTTCTCAAAATAGCTTTAACTTGGCATGGACAGTTTAGGATCAAAGTTCGCTTGCTTTGTCGTAATCTTTTTCTGCTTCTTCCGTTTGACCTAAGTCAGATTTTGCGTTGCCGCGGGCGTGATATGCCCATACATCTTGAGGATCAAGTTCAATTGCTTTGGTATAATCCTCAATAGCTTCCGCCTTTTGACCTAAGGAAGATTTTGCGCTACCTCGGTTGTAATATGCCTCTACATCTTGAGGATCAAGTTCAATTGCTCTGGTATAATCCTCAATAGCTTCGGCCTTTTGATCTAAGAAATATTTTGCGACACCTCGATTGTGATATGCTTTGGCATATTGAGGATTAAGTTTAATTGCTTTGTTGTAATCTTCAATGCCCCCCGCATTTTTCGATAAATCAGATTTTGCATTGCCGCGGTTGTAATATGCCTCGGCATATTGAGGGTTAAGTTCAATTGCTTTGTTGTAATCTTCAATAACATCTTGTAATAAATCAAAGTTTGCAAAGCCGCGGTTATGTTCCTTAGCATATTTTGCAAAGCCGCGGTTGTTATATACTTCGGCAAGTTGAGGGTTAAGTTCAATTGCTTTGCTGAAGTCTTCAATGGCCTCTTCATGTTTCTCTAAGGCAGACTTTGCAAAGCCGCGGTTGTTATATGCTTCGGCAAGTTGAGGGTTAAGCTCAATGGCTTTGTTGCAGTCTTCAATAACTTCTTCGTAGTGCTCTAAGGCATGTTTTGCAAGGCTACGATTGTTATATGCCTCGGCAAGTTGAGGGTTAAGCTCAATGGCTTTGTCGTAATGATCTATTGCTACTCTGCTGTCTCCTTCTTTGTATTTTGCAAGCCCTTTGTAAAACTCAGACCCGGCGGTGGTATCATTTTCCTCGTTGGCGATGAAACCTATAAGGTCGTTATAGATAGTGTCAGAAGATATGTTATGAAAAATTCTCAAATGCTCCATGATTTTCTGCTTAAGTTCTCTTTCGATTTTCACGATTTCCAAAGTGCGACAACTCCTTTCTTCAATATATCCGTTTGGTGCAACAACAAAAACACTGCTCTGGGAAATCGTCCTCCTCTGGCTGGTTTGTGTATTCGCGGGTTCTATTACCCTCATCTGTGATTCTTTTTTGCTATAACCAATCTCTTTGATTGTTTTGAGTTCATCTGTTTTTAATACTATTAATTCACCATCCTTATTAAAATTACCGTTGCAAGCAAAAAACAGGGCGACATACAGGTTACGGCTAAAGTCTATCAGCGTTACATTACCGCCATAATGTCGTAAGTCGGTCAATATCTCTATGTTACTGGTATTGGGTGGAAAGTATCTTTTCGCTTTTTCTACGATTTCTTTCTCTATATCTACAGGGTTAAAATAATCATTCAAGGGAACATCGTTATCTTTTGCCCAGCGGTACAACGATGAATTGATGCCATCTTCTTTCTGGCTGTGAACTTGCGGTGTGCCTCGGAAAATGTATTTTCCATCAGCACATTTCGTCAGTATTTCACTTATTAACTTTGTACTTCTCGCATGACGCACTAAATCGCCATACCCAGTGAAGGCAGTGTTGTTTGGCATCGTTCCCTCATCCATTCATCAAAGCGCACCACACCGTGGCAGGCTTTAATCATTCCGCACACGGTGTTGTTATATGGCGGAGAGGGCGGGATTCGAACCCGCGGTGCCGTCGCCGGCACACGTGCTTTCCAAGCACGCCGAATCGGCCACTCTCGCACCTCTCCGATGTGAGTGTCTGTTGGGGGATGGCTATCCTACCACGGGGCCGCAGGTGCGACAAGACGACGCCGTCCTTGCGCGCAGGGGCCTTGTGACGGCCACCATCACGCCGCAGGCTCACACCGTTTCAGAAGGCTCCGCGGCCCCTGTCAGCGACCGGCGGATTTTCGGAGAAAGGCGCGTTGCCGGCGGGATGATCCGGATAACGCTTTGTAGAGATGGCCGCGAAACAGCATCATCAGCACCATGCCGAGCGGCGTCAGCAGCAGAAGCAGAAGAGCGGACAGCGAGGACGGCAGCCCCAGGGTGTGGATCCATTGACTCAACACGGCGAAGGGCAGCCCCAGAAGCTGAAAAAAATCCAGCCCAAGCCGTCCGCTTTGGCTCGTCACGGCAAAGAAAAAGGACACCCCCCAGGGCGCGAACACCACGACAAGCGGCACAAACCATTCAATCCAGTTTTCCAGAACAAATTCGTAGCTGTCGGTGAGGGTGCCCAGGGACGCCCCTGTGCGCGACTGGTAAATCAGCTCGGGCACGGGATTGAACACGATAAACAGCAGCAGCAGAACCGCCGAGACAATCACCGGGCCGTAGGGGTTGGCTTGCAGGCCGAGTTCAAGCAGTTGCAGGGGCACCCACACGAGAAAGCCAATGGTGATCACGTCCTGGAAATAGCGGCCCGCCACGCTCCACAAGTCGGCCCAGACCATGCGCCGCCCGCTTAAGACCGCCTGCTCAAGCAATCCCAGAAACGCCCCGACCACCAGGGCATTGGCCACACCCAGCACAATGCCGCCGACCATGCCCCCCATGCCAACGGTCATGGCCGCCACGGTCACGCCATACAGGCACCCCGCCATGAGCAGGACCGCCGGCACCAGCAGCCAGCTTCGCACCAGGGACTGCCAGGTGGCGAGTCCGGCGTCACGATACAGATGAAGGGTCGCGTGGATGAACGCCGACATGCGCGGTGGTGGCGGAGTGTGCGAACTGGTGATTACGACGATGGTTTTGTGTGATGTTTCAGGGCCAGAATGGCCTGTTGCTGCCGGTCCCGTTCCCGCTCAATCTTCTTGACTCGTTGCGGCCGGTCAACGGTCCACCATTTGATCCGGTCCTGAAACGACACGGATTGCGGCGCCACACTTTTGAGAGGCTCTTCCTGAAAATCAAACCCCTTGTGCGCGTCACGGGTGTGGACGAATTGCTCATAGATGTCACTGTATAATTTCTTCAGGCCCATGACGCCCACCATAGCCTACCGCATTGGACGCTGACAAGCGCGCCGCGGCCCGGGGGAATCGGACGTGCCCCGTTGACAGTGCGCGCATGGTGTGGGTAAATAGGAACGATGGCGTCGTGCCGATACGAACCGGTCATCATGTCCCGTTGGAGAGTCGCGGATCATTTCAAGCGAAGCTGGAAACAGGAACGACCGTGTAAGCGAGAGTGGCGGAATTGGCAGACGCGCGAGATTTAGGATCTCGTGGGAGACCGTGGGGGTTCGAGTCCCCCCTCTCGCACCACCCTGCGCGATGCTGTTCATGCCCGTCCAAACAGGAATCATCAGGTTATGAAACTGGAAGTCACGGAATTAGGGCCGATGAAACGGGCTATTGCCATTGAGGTGCCCGAAGACGTCGTCAACAAGGAATTTGACCGGGTGTATGTTGATCTGCAGCGCCAGGTGCGGGTTCCGGGATTCCGGCCCGGCAAGGCGCCGGTCGCCATGCTGGAAAAACGCTACGCCAGGGCCGTGGAACAGGATGTGATTCAGCGCCTGGTGCCGGCCTATTACCAGAAGGCGATTCAGGAAACCGGCGTGGCGCCGGTGCTGGTTGAAATGCCTTCGCTGGAGCGGTTGAAGGTCAAACGCAATGCCTCGCTGCATTTCACGGCCACCGTTGAAATCAAGCCGTCCATTACCTTGCGCGAGTATCGCCCGCCCAATCCCATTGCCTTGAAGCGCGACACCCGAACGCTGCCCGAAGAGGACGTGGCGCACACCCTCGCGCGCCTCCAGGAACAGCAGTCCCGAATGGAGGCCGCCCCGTCCGGCGCCCTGCTGGATGACGGCCTGTACGCCATGGTGACGATTGAAGGCTCGGTGGATGGCGAGCCGGTGGAAGGCTCACGCAAAGACGGCGTCCTTCACAAAGTCGGCTCAGGCGAGCCTGTGCTGGGCATCGGCATTGACGAGACGCTGATGGGAAAGAAGGAAGGGGACCGCGCCGAAATTGTCCAGGACTATCCGGCCTCGCACCCGGACACCCGCCTGGCCGGCAAAGCGGTCACGTTCACCGTCTCCATCCTTGGGGTGAAACACAAAATTCTTCCGGCGCTGGATGATGAATTTGCCAAAGATTGCGGCGCCTTTGACACCCTTGAGGCGCTCAAGGACAAGATTCGGTCTGAACTGGAATTGCGGCTGAAACGGGACACGGAAGAAGGCTATAAGGATCAAATCCTTGAACGCCTGGTGACCATGCATCATTTTGATCTTCCCGAAACGCTGGTGGAACGGGAACTGCACACCATGGTGCGGCAACGCCTCATGGAACAGCAACGGGCCAACACCGGGCAGCTCTCGCTGAATGATTCCGTCCAGATGGAAGCCGAAGCGAAACGCATCAAACAGGAGGTCACCCCCGAGGCCAAACGACGGGTCAAGGTGGGCTTGCTCCTGGAAGCCATCGCGGACAAGGAGGGCGTGTCCGTGAACGACCAGGAGATTCAGGAGGAATTCGCCAAACTTGCCCAGGGCCTTCGCGTCCCCCTGGCGGAGATTCAGAAGATGGTGGAGTCCGGGGGGCAAGGCTCGCGCCAGGAATTTGAAGATCGTATTCGGGCCGACAAGGCTCTGCAACTGGTCTACCGGCACGCGGTGATTCAGGGATAACACGCGCCGCCGGTGCACGTGTGACAGAAAGGAACACACCCGTATGTTAATTCCAATGGTTATTGAGAGCACGAACCGGGGCGAGCGGGCGTATGACATTTATTCCCGCCTCCTGAAAGATCGCATTATCTTTCTTGGCGCCCCCATTGATGACGTGTTCTCCAACCTCATCATCGCGCAATTACTGTTCCTGGAGGCGGAAGATCCGGAAAAAGACATTAACCTCTATGTGAACTCCCCGGGCGGGAGCGTCACCGCGGGCCTGGGCATTTACGACACCATGCAATACGTCAAACCTCCCATCACCACCATTTGCCTGGGACAGGCCGCCAGCATGGGCGCCCTGCTGCTGGCCGCCGGCGCCAAGGGGAAACGCTACTCACTGCCCAACGCGCGGGTGATGATTCATCAACCGATGGGCGGCTTTCAGGGCCAGGCGACGGAGATTGATATTCATGCGCGGGAGATTCTGAAAATCCGGGAGCGGCTCAACGAAATTTTTGCCCACCATACCGGGAAGTCGCTGCAGAAAATCAGCCAGGACACCGAACGGGATTATTTCATGTCGGGCACGGAGGCCAAAGAATATGGCCTCATTGATGAAGTCATTGTCAGAGGGCCGGAAAAGGACAAAACCGGTTCGAAGGGCAACTAGCCCGCCGAACACTTCACGCGCTCGGAGACACCCATGGCGAAACAGGTCAAATCAGACGCGAATCTGCGGTGTTCGTTCTGCGGGAAAAACCGCGATCAGGTGCGCAAACTGATTGCCGGACCCACCGTCTACATTTGTGATGAATGTGTGGGCCTCTGCAATGAAATCATGGCCGAGGAGTGGCAGGAGGCTAAAGACGCCATTTCCTCCAAACTGCGCAAGCCCGCCGAGATTCATCAGCACCTTGATCAATACGTCATCCATCAAACCCGGGCCAAAAAAATTCTCTCGGTGGCCGTGCACAATCATTATAAACGCATCGCCGCCAGCGCGGCCGGCGACACCGGCGACGTGGAACTGCAAAAGGGCAACATTCTCATGATCGGCCCGACGGGAACCGGCAAAACCCTCCTGGCGCAAACCCTCGCCAATTACCTTGACGTGCCGTTCACGCTGGCCGACGCCACCACCCTCACCGAGGCCGGCTACGTGGGCGAGGACGTGGAGAACATCATTCTGAAATTGCTGCAGGCCGCCGACTATGAAGTGGAGCGCGCGGAACGGGGCATCATCTATATTGACGAGATTGATAAAATCACGCGGAAGTCCGACAGTCCTTCCATTACCCGCGACGTTTCCGGTGAAGGCGTGCAGCAGGCGCTGCTCAAACTCATTGAAGGCGCCGTGACCAATGTCCCGCCGCAGGGCGGCCGCAAGCATCCGCACCAGGAATTTATCCAGGTGGATACGAAAAACATCCTGATCATCTGCGGGGGCGCGTTTGTGGGACTGGAACCCATTATTGAACGGCGGCTGAATCAAAAACGCATGGGGTTCACCTCGGACGCGACGACTTCGCAACAGGCAAGCGGCAATGCCCTGTTAGCCCACGTCCAGCCGGAAGACCTGCTTCACTATGGACTGATTCCGGAATTCATCGGCCGCCTGCCCGTGGTGACCACGCTGGAAGAACTGGATGAACCGTCGCTGGTGCGGATTATGACCGAACCCAAAAACGCCCTGCTCAAGCAATATGAAAAACTGTTGTCCTTCGACAACGTCAAACTCAAATTCACCGCTGACGCCATCACCGCCGTGACCAGAAAAGCCCATGCGCAAAAAATCGGGGCGCGCGGTCTTCGCGCGATTCTCGAAGATGTGATGCTTGACGTGCTCTACGAGGTCCCGTCGCAGACGGAAATCAGGGAAGTGGTGATTACCGAAGACGTGATTCTGAAGAAGGGCGACGCGATAAAAATTTTCGAGCAGTCCAAAGGCATGAAACCCGCGGTCGGTTCGTAAGGCCCGCCCGGCCTGTTCCCGCGCCTTCGGGCGTCTTACCCATCAAACGCCACGGCGGCAGACAGTCTGGCTCATGCCGCTCCCGCCTTCTTCTTCCTGCCCGCGGCGGCTTTCCCCGCGCCCCGGCCCGTGGACTTTCCGCCACCCGCCGCCTGCTTGCGCGGCGCAAACTCAAAACCAAGTTTGCCGGATTTGTCGTTCAGGTCCATCGTCAGGTAGGCGGCAAACTTGCGCCTGTTCTTCTTCGACACGAAACCCTGCAGGAGATCGGTCCTGCCGTGCCCCAGCAGGCGGCGCACGTCATCGGCCTCAATCGGGCGGCTCAAGATCTGCCGGCCAATTCGAAAATCACAGGCCGGCTCGGCGCCCAGCGCGTTGGTGCAGGGATAGTCGCGCCTCGGCGTGGCCAGCACCGTCGCGCCGCACTTGGGGCAGGCGCCCAGTTGTTCGCACTCCTGCGGGTCAACGTCTTCATCAGCGGTGGCGTTGCCGAAATCAAAGTCCACAGCGTAGTCGTCCTTGATGACCAGCTCCGCGGAAAACTCCCGCCCGAGACGGCTGCGAAACCCGTCAAGCGGACCAAGGCGCCCTTCGCGCAGCAGGGTGGTGGCCTCCGCGGGGGATAACTCGCGCCCGGCTTTGGATTTCCACATGGCAAAATCGCAGGTCTTGCACACAAACTTGCGGTAGTTCTCGCGCACCGTGCCCGTGCCGCATTTGGGGCAGGGCGCATCAAGCGCCACGTACTCGCCGTCAATCTGGTCCACGTCGCACTCGCGCGCGGCGCTCACGATGTTCCTGGTCATCTCGCGGATGTGGCGCATGAAGGCATCGGAAGAAAACTCATCGCTTTCTATCTGCTTCAGTTTCTTTTCCCACTCCCCGGTCAACTCGGCCCTGGTCAGGTCGTGAATCTTGAGCGCGCGCAACAGCCGGAGCAGCGTCGCGGCCTTGTGCGTCGGCACCAACTCGCGGGCATCGCGCAGGATGTAGTGCACCCTGATCAACTCCTCAATGATTGAGGCGCGCGTCGCGGGCGTGCCGAGGCCGCGCCCCTGCATCGCCTCGCGCAACTCGTCATCCTCCATCAGTTTGCCGGCGCCCTCCATCGCGGACAGCAGCGTCGCCTCGCTGTACCGCGGCAACGGCTTGGTCTGCTTGTCCTCCACGTCAATCGCGACCAGGGCCGCCCGCTCCGAGTCCCCGGCCGCCACCGCGAGAGGCGGCAGCGTTTCGCTGCTTTCCTTGCGCCCCATCACCTGCATCCAGCCACTCTCAACCAGGACCCGCCCCCGTGTCTCAAACGTCTCGGCCTCAACCACGGTGTGGCGCGTGGTGGCCTCAAAGCGGGCCGGGGGATAGAAGGCCGCGATGAAACAACGGGTGACCAGTTCATACACACGGCGTTCCTGATCCTTGAGCTGGCGCGGCGCCTCGCCGGTGGGAATGATGGCGAAGTGATCCGACACCCGGGCATTGTTGAAGATGCGCCTGTCGGTGGCGTGGATATAGTTGTTCGCCAGCGCCCGGCCGGCCCAGTGACCGATTCCCGCCGACGGGACGGTCTGCTCATCGTCCGACAGGGCAGCAGCGACGCCGGCGTCCATCCCGGACAGTGACTTCATAATCTTCTTGACCGTGTTCGGGTAATCCTCCGGCAGCGCGCGCGAATCGGTGCGCGGGTAGGTCAGCGCCTTGTGGCGCTCGTACAGCGCCTGCGCGATGCCGAGCGTGGCGCGCGCCGAAAAGCCGAAACGCCGGTTCGCTTCACGCTGCAGCGAAGTCAGGTCAAACAGCATCGGCGCCTGCTGGGTCACGGGTTTTGTGATTTCGGAGACACGGCCCTCCCGCCCCTCGCAGGTGGTGACGATGGCCTCGGCGCGGGCCTTGTCCCACAGGCGCTCCGGCCGCGTCGTGCCGTGCTGGTCTTTGGCCGCGCCCTGGGCGGCGTCTTTATCTTTCTTCGCTTTGCCCTGCGCCTGCGGATCAATCCAGCGCCCCTCGTACCGCCCCGAGAGAATCTCAAACGTGGCCTTGATCTCCCAGTAGTCACGCGGCATGAAGCGCTGGATCTCTTTCTCGCGGTCCACCAGGAGGGCCAGCGTCGGGGTTTGCACCCGCCCCACCGTGGTCAATGAAAATCCGCTGGCGCTGGAGTTCAGCGCCGTCATCGCACGGGTTGCGTTGATCCCGATCAGCCAGTCCGATTCCGCCCGGCACACGGCGGCATGCTGCAACGGCAGCAGTTCACGTCCCTCGCGAAGATGCGCAAACCCTTCGCGGATTGCCTGCGGGGTCATGGATTGCAGCCACAGGCGCTGCACCGGCTTGGAGCCTGTGAAGTGCCGGATGAGGTAATGGAAGATCAACTCGCCCTCGCGTCCGGCGTCACAGGCGTTGATGACGCTGACGATATCATTACGCTTGTATAACTTCTTGAGCAGCTTGAGTTTGGATTCGCTCTGCGCAATCGGCTCCAGGTCAAAGTGATCGGGAATCACCGGCAGGTTGTTGAGCGACCATTTGCCGCGCTTGACCTCGGCGCCCTCGGGCGGGATCAGTGTCAGCATGTGACCAATCGCCGAGGTCACGACATAGTGCGGGCCTTCAAAAAATTCCTTCTTGTTCTGGAGGCCGCCGAGCGCACGGGTGATGTCGCGGGCCACCGAGGGTTTCTCGGCAATGACCAGGATCTTGCCCGCCTCCCGGGCAGACTGCGCGCGTGCGGTCTTCGCGGCCTTCTTTGTCATCGTGGCGTCAGTAGGCATAGAGGGGGGTATCGTCAATGATCAGGACTTCTGACTTCGGTTCCGGCATCGCATTCCCGCATCGTGAGGCGGCCACACCGCCCCGGCATCGGCATCGCCACGCACGCGACGTGACCCGGGTCGTCGGCCTCATCACAGGTTATCTCCTGATGTAACAGGAACCCGGCACCTGTTTCAGCACACCTTTCAATTCCAAGCCTAACAGGATATTCATCACTTCGGCAAAATCCAGCGACGCGCGCGCCAACACCTCATCCACGGAGACCGGCTCGCCATTGAACAATGCCAGCACGTGCTGTTCGCTGGCCGTGACGACCGGGGGCGCGGGCGCGTCAACGGCAACGTTCTTTATCCGATCACGAAAGGATTCATCAAGCTGGGGAAGCAGTTCTTCAACAACGTCGTCCGCCGCTTCCACCAGTTTGGCCCCCTGTTGAATGAGCGAGTGCGCCCCCTGGTGTTTCCCCTGCTTGATGGAACCCGGGACGGCAAACACTTCACGATTCTGTTCCAGCGCGAATCGCGCGGTGATCAAGGCTCCGCTCTGCGGCCCGGCTTCCGTCACAATCACGCCCAACGACCATCCGCTGACAATCCGGTTGCGGAGCGGAAAATGATACGGCAGGGGCGGCGCGCCCAACGGCAGCTCCGACACCACCGCGCCATTGGCCTCAATGTCCCGGCGCAGGGAGGCATGTTCGGGAGGGTAGGTGCGATCCACGCCGCACCCCAGGACCGCGACGGTTCTGGCATTGGCGGCAAGTGCCCCCTGATGCGCCGCGGCGTCAATACCGCGCGCCATTCCGCTCACAATGGTAAACCCCATCGCGGCCAGAGATTGACTCAAGTCCTGCGTCTCCAGCACTCCGGCCGGCGTCGTTTTGCGTGATCCCACAATCGCGATCGCATACTCGTTGGGCGAAGGCAGCGTGCCGCGAACATACAACAGGGGCGGCGGATTGTGGATCATCGCCAGCCGGACGGGATAGGCGTCGTCCATGATCGTGACGATGGAACACGCGCCCTGTTCCACGGTTCGCATGGCGTGGCGAATGTACTCGACAACACGGCGGTCCGGTTCTTTCAGGAGCGAATCCACAAGGGGGGAAGACCGCCCGGCCACGTGCCGCAACTCGCCCACGGACGCCGAGAGCACTTCGTTGGGTCCGCCAAAATACCGAACGAGTTTGCAGATCGTCCCGTCGCCGATTCCCGGCGCCGACCGCAACGTCAGCCATGCTTCCAGCGACTCCATCGTTCCTCCGGTTTGCCCCCTCTGTCCAATCGCCACGCCCGTTCACCGCGCCTCGCCTCGCCGGGCGCCGGCACGCACCACCGGGATCGCACCGCGCGCCGATCGGCTAGGATGCCGCCGCCGCCACCGCCGCCCCTTCTTCCCACATCATAATATCGTACTGCTCAAGCGACAGAAGCGGGTCGGTGTTCACAAGAATCCGGTAATTATAGTCTCGCTGGAACTGGGCAAGCCCTTCATGTTCAGCGTCCTGCAGCAGGTCCACGACGTGAGCATGGGCGCCGATCGCCATGGTGTGCGGGCCGGCGGAGCGTCCGATCCGGCGGATGTCGCGAAAAATATCATACACCACCGTGACGGCGGACTTGGTATAGCCGCGGCCGTCACATTCCGCACACACGTCTGAAAGCGTGCGGAGAAGGTCTTCACGCACGCGCTCGCGGGAAATTTCAATCAGCCCGAGATCGCTGATGCGTGAAATGCGCGTGCGCGCTTTATCATCGGCCATTGCGTCCACAAGGGTTTTATACACCTTGTCCCGATTCCGGCTTCGCGACATGTCAATAAAATCAATCGTGATCAGGCCGCCGATACCCCGGAGTTTGACTTGATAGGCAATTTCACGAGCCGCTTCCAGGTTGTTTTTCAGGATGGTTTCTTCCTGGTCGCGCTTTCCCACGTAGCGTCCGGTGTTCACATCAATCACCGTCATGGCTTCCGTGTGATCAATGACAATATGGCCGCCGGACTTGAGCCAGACTTTGCGGGTTATGGCGCGCGCGATTTCCATTTCAATCCCCAAATGATCAAACAACCCCTCTTCTTTATGGTAATGAAAAATGTTCGAGGTCTGGCCGGGCAGATACCGTCGGACAAATTCCCTGACCGCCTCATATTCCTCCCTGGAATCAATGAGAAGCCGGCTGACGTTTTTGGTAAACAAATCCCGCACCACCCGGAGCGTCAGGCTCAAATCCGCATGCAGGAGGGCGGGCGCGGGCCGGGCATCCTGCTTCTTGACAATGTCCTGCCACATGGTGGTTAAAAACTTGACGTCGGATTTGAGATCCTCCTCGCTCACGCCTTCACTCACCGTCCGCACAATGTACCCGTAGCCCGGCTCACGAATGCGCTTCATGACCTCCCGCAGGCGATCGCGCTCATCGTCATCGGCAATCCGCCGCGAAACCCCGACGCTGTCCACGGTCGGCGTCAACACCAAAAACCGTCCCGGCAGCGAACAGCAGGACGTCACGCGCGGCCCCTTGGTGCCGATGGAGCCCTTGGAAATTTGCACGACAAGCTCCTGGCCTTTTTCCAGCAATTCTTCAATCGGCCGAAGGGTTTGCCGCCGGGCACGCGGAAGGTCCGGCCCCTTGTCGCTGTCACCGCTGTCGCCGCCGTCGCCCTTGTCGCTGTCGCCGGTGTCGCTGTTATCGTTGTTATCGGTGTCGTCGTCCACCAGGACGTCGCCCGGTTCAGTCCCCGTCGACAGATCGGACACATGGATAAACGCGGCACGATCCAGGCCAATATCAATAAACGCCGCCTGCATGCCGGGAAGCACTTTCACCACCTTCCCCTTGTACACGTTGCCCACAAAATCTTTTTTGTGCGCGCGATCCACGTATAATTCCATGACCAGCTTATTATCCAGCACCGCCACCCGCGTTTCCTGGGGGGTCACATTAATGGCAATCTCAACGCCCATACACACTCCTTTATGTTTTCAACAACCAGGTTTGCAACCATACCGCCGGCCTCCTGTCCGTGCGGCACCGGCACGGACGGGAGGGAACACGTCGGTTTCATTTCACGCATGACACAGCGCCGGAGGCGCGCACGGCACGCCCCTCACGGCAAGAACATCCGCCGGCGCCGTTTGATATTGAACAACAGTCCCAGGCTCGCCATCGTCATAATGGTGGTGCTCCCCCCGTAACTCAAAAGCGGCAGGGGAATCCCCACGACAGGCGCCAGCCCAACGGTCATGCCCACGTTGACCATGGTGTTAAACGCCAGCATGCCCACAAGCCCGATCGCCAACAGGGCGCCCAGCAGATCTTTCGCTTTCGTCGCAATCTCCAGCCCCAGGACAAAGAGCGCCAGGAACAGGCCGACCAGCAGCACGGCCCCCAAAAACCCCCATTCCTCGGCAAAGACCGCAAAGATAAAATCCGTGTGGCTGTCGGGAAGAAACTGAAATTGCGTTTGCGTCCCGCCAAAAAACCCCTTCCCGATTAATTCCCCCGAGCCGACGGCAATCCGGGATTGCAGTCCCTGGTATCCCTGTCCGCCCAGGTCATATTGCGGATTCACAAAACTCAAAATCCGTTCTTTTTGATAGATGTGCAGGGAGCTCCATAATTCACCCCACACAAAAGGAAAAATCATCAACGCCGACAGGACAATCACCCCGAACGCCTTTGACTTGACCCCCACGGCAAGCAGCAACGTGACATAAATCGCCAGCAGGCTCAAACTGGTGCCCAGGTCCGGCTGCTTGAGAATCAGGACAAACCCGGGCAAGACGATCAACCCCGGCAGAATCACACGAAACCACCAGCCAGGCCGTGTTTGGCTGGAATAATGGGACGCCAGCACGAGCAGGATGGGAATTTTGATAAATTCCGACGGCTGAAGCCTGATCGGCCCCAGGGCAATCCATCGCTGGGCCCCGCGCGTGCCTTGGCCGAAGAACATCACGACCACGAGGAAGAGCAGCCCCACGCCGTACAGCAGGTACGACCAGCGAGCCAGGGCATGGTAATCAATCGCCGACACGACCAGAAACGCCGCGCTGCCCAGACCGATCCAGAGGACCTGTTTCCAGTACACGGGCCATTGAGACCCGGTCGTCTCACCGGCCACACTGTACAGCGTGAGGACGCTGCAACACGCCAGCGCGATGATGATCCCCACAAAGCCCCATTCAAAACCGTCCAGGCCTCGATGAGGGAGCCCCTGTTCACCCATGCAACGGCTGCTCCTTGTGCCTCACGACCGGCGGCGACAGGGAAGGAAGCCACGGCGCGCGCGTCTCCCCCCCGGACTCGTAGGCCATATGAGCCTCAATCAGTTTTTTCGCCAGCGGCGCCGCCGCAGACCCGCCATGGCCGCCATGTTCAATCAGCACCGCCACGGCAATGCGGGGATGGTCCAACGGCGCATACGCGACAAACCAGGCATGGTCGCGAAACTCATTGGGCACGTCGTCGCCGGTCGTCGCGCGCAACGCCACCACCTGGGCCGTCCCGGTTTTCCCCGCGATTTTGACCTTGGACGACCGCGCCCGTCGCGCCGTCCCGCTGGTCACCACCCCGGCCAGCGCCGTCTGGATACTCTGCAAGTACTCCTGGGGCACCCTCGGCGCATCGGGTGGGGACGGCATCCACTCCTCAATCCTCCCGCTCTCGCGTTCCCGGATACCGCGCACGACGTGCGGCGTATACGACATCCCCTGATTGCCGACCATGGCAATCACCTGCGCCATTTGCAGGGGCGTGACCATGGCGTAGCCCTGCCCGATGGCCACCGACACGGTTTCACCCGGATACCAGACCTCCCCCCGCGTTTCCTGTTTCCATGCCGGGGACGGGACAATGCCCTTCGCTTCCCCGGGGAGATCAATGCCGGTGGGCTGGCCCAGCCCAAACTGCGTCGCGGAAGCCGCAATCGCCTCAATCCCCATGCGATGACCCAGTTGATAAAAATACACGTCACACGAGTGGACCAGCGCCTTGTGCAAATTGACCGCCCCATGCCCCCCCGCATACCAGTCCCGGTACGTGCGATTGCCAAAGCGAAACCCCCCGTTACACGGGAGCGTTTGGGTCTGGTTAATCGTATCGGTCTCAAGGCCCGCCATCGCCATAATGATTTTGAACGTGGACGCGGGAGGATATTGCCCCTGGATCGCCCGATTCATCAACGGGTGCTGCGCGTCCCACAACATGGCGTTCCAGTCCTCAATGCTCAAGCCGCGGGACAACGCATTGGGATCAAACCCGGGGCGACTGGCCAGGGCCAGCGTGGCGCCCGTTTGAGGATCCAGGGCCACAATCGCGCCGACCTGTTCTCCCAGCAAATCCTCCGCCAGCTTCTGCAGACGAAAATCAATGGTGAGATACATGTCATTGCCCGCCTGTGGTTTCTCCACGGACAGCAACTGTTTCTCATGCCCCAGGGCATTGACTTCAATCAGCTTGCTCCCCACCCGCCCGCGCAACGTCCGGTCATAGATGCGTTCCACGCCGGACTGGCCGATGATGCTGCGCCGGGGAAGCCCCTGAAACTCTTCCCGCGCAAGTTGTGCCTCCGAGATGGCCCCCACGTACCCAATCACATGAGCGGCGTACATCCCCTTCGGATTGTTGCGTTGCGCCTCCGGATAAATCCCCACCCCCGGAAGGTCAAACCGGTGCGATTCAACAATGGCCGCCTCCTTGAGACTCAAGCCCTGCTTCAAGCGGATGCGCGTTCCCCGGTCTTCGCCCCGCATATTCCTGCGCAGCACCCGTTCATCCAGCGACAACAGGTCGGCGAGTGTCCGAAGCAGCGCATCACGATCCGGCACGTCTTCAAGCTGCACGTACAGGTTGAAACTCGGAACACTATTCGCCAGGAGGACCCCGTTGCGGTCGTAAATAAGCCCCCGAACCGGATGGAGGAGAATGGAGCGGGTTTGATTATCCTGCGAGAGCGCGCGATAGTGCGACCCGTCGCGAATCTGGAGCTGCCACAACCGCAGGATCAACAGCCCCGCCAAAAAGAAGATCACGATTTTGAGGAACAGAAATCGCCGCCGGGCGGCGCCGAGCACGGCGGACTGATCACCGAGATGGTGCATCGGGGATGACGTCACCGGCTCACGCTCCCGGAGAGCCTCCCGGTCCAGGTCTCACGTTCCGGCGCGGCGACCCACCACCGCGCAATCACCCAGTTGATGCCGATGGCCACCAGTCCATCCAGCACCGCTTGAGGCAACAGAAGCGTGGCCACGCTGAAAAGCATCTCTCCCGTGCCCGTCCGTGACAACAGCAAAAAGACGATGCCCCACACAAAGGACAACGCCGTGACCGGCACAAAGACGAGCGGGGATTTCAGATTGGATAAATGTCTCGCCAGGTTGCCCAGCAGGAATCCCGCCCCGGCTTTCATCAACAGGTTCAGCCACAGCGAGCTGGCGGAAAAGACATCCTGGATCAACCCCAGGACCATACCGGCGAGCGTCCCCCGCACCCGTCCCGCCCACAACCCCGTCAAGCAGGCGGTGACCAGGCAGAGATCGGGGCGAATCCCCCAGGGGCTCAACGAATATAACACGGTGGCCTGAAAGGGAAACAGGAGCAGCAGGAACACGATGAACACGCCGATTTTCATGGAGCGGCATTCCGGCTCACGGGAGCCTTGCCGGCCGTCTCAAGAGGGATCGCCACCTCCGACGGGTGCGGGGCCAGCACGATGAGCACCTCTTCCAACTGTCGAAAATGCACGGCGGGAACGATAGCCGCCACCTGAAACAGGTCGCTTTCACCTTCCTCAACGTGCGAAACGCGCCCGATCAACATGCCTTTCGGAAAGCCCCCGGTCAACCCGGACGTGATCACCACGTCCCCTTCCTTGATGGACGACAGCGGGGGAATATATTTCATGCGCACGTGCCCCTGGGACGTGCCCTGCACCACCCCTTCATCCCGCGTGCGCTGCACCAGCCCGCCCATGACCACATTCGGATCAATCATCAACAACGCAATACTCGTGGACCGTCCGGTTTTGACGATTTGTCCCACAACGCCCGCCGGGGTCATGACTCCCATTTCGGCGCGGATGCCGTCATCGGCGCCCTTGTTGAGCACCACGCCCTGGTACCAGTTTGAAGCGTTGCGGCCAATGATCATCGCCGCCGTCGTGCGCACCGGGGCGCGTTTCCGAAATTCCAGCAATTCGGACAACCGCCCGGACGCCAGCATCCGTTCCCGCCACTGGTTCACCTCGCCTTCCAGCCTCTCCACGCTCCTCCGAAGCTCACGATTCTGTTCGCGGATCTCCTGAAGTTCGGCGCCACGCTGCGTCCACCATTCACGGATGCTGCGATCCATGACCGCCATGCGCTCCATGGGAATGGCAATGAGATCGGCCAGGGGATAGCCGGCCATGTGGAGGAGTCCTTGCGTGTGGGCAGGGAAGAGAGCGACCGCCACGCCGACGATCACCAGAACGATCACAACAATCCGGCTCGCGCCGGACCTCACAAGGCTTCCAGGCCGCAATCGGCCGCGCATCACCTGGTTGTTCCTTTAGCGATTATTCGTCGGCAGCGAGGCGATACTCTGAAGCAGGGAAAGCTCTTCAAGCATCTTCCCCACCCCCAGCACCACGGACGTGAGCGGGTCATCCACCGGGACAATGGGCAACCCGGTTTCATCGCGCAGCCAGGCATCCAGCCCCCGCAGCAGCGACCCTCCTCCTGTCAACACAATGCCTCGGTCCACAATATCCCCTGCCAATTCAGGGGGGGTATTTTCCAACGCGGTCCTGATCGCCGCAATAATGGGCGCCATGGCCTCCTGCAGGACTTCCCGAATTTCACTGTCTTCCAGCGTAATGCTGCGGGGAATGCCCGTGATCAAATCCCGCCCCTTGACCACCATTTCCGCCCGTTCCGGCAAAGGAAAGACGGAGCCAATTTCAATTTTCACGCGCTCGGCCATCGGCTCGCCGATCAGCAAGCCATGGGTGCGCTTGATATAACTCATCAGCGCACTGTCAATCTGGTCGCCGGCGATTTTCACGGAACCACTGTAGACAATGCCGCCCAGGGCGATAATGGCGATATCGGTCGTGCCGCCGCCAATATCAATCACCATATTTCCCGACGGCTCGGTGATGGGCAATCCCGCGCCGATCGCCGCCGCCATGGCCTCTTCAATCAGGTAGACTTCGCGCGCGCCCGCGAGTTCAGCGGACTCTCTCACCGCGCGCTGTTCCACCTGCGTAATGCGTGACGGCACGCCAATAATAATCCGCGGCCGCACCAGTGCGCGACGATCGTGCACCTTGGTGATAAAATAGCGAAGCATGCGCTCGGCCATTTCAAAGTCGGCGATCACGCCTTCCTTCATCGGGCGAATCGCCAAAATGTTTCCCGGCGTCCGTCCGACCATGCGTTTTGCCTCGCTCCCCACCGCCAGGATTTTATTGGAGTGCCGTTCAATCGCCACGACCGACGGTTCATTCAGCACCACGCCCTGCCCCTGGACGCACACCAGGGTATGGGCCGTCCCAAGGTCAATCGCCATATCATTTGAAATGTAGCCCAGCATCCGGCCGACTAATCCCATAACCGTCTTACCCTCACTCTCCGCAACGCACGCCTCATGCACCGTGGCGCCGGACATTCACGGGAGTCACACCCGTTCCGGATGGCATTCAGTTCGTGGAGATTGCACTGTGGCGCCGGACATTCACGGGTGTCACACCCCCCGGCCCCGGCCAGTCCCCACGGGAGCGGCGATTGTCGGCGGCCATTGGCGCCCTTAACCTCGCCGCACTCCCAAGCCCTTACGCACACAGGATCAACATCAATCAGCCACGCAGTATAGCAGACATGGCCCTAAAATCTCAAAAGTCACCACGCAAGCGGAACACCGCCCCGGGCGACCGTCCGGCTCCGGCCAACACCGGTAACGAACACCGTCCCGACTCTGCCCCGCGACACCGTAGAATAACGCACATGTTTCACGGCAAGCAACCGGAGGCCCGGCCGTTCCCGCGACGGGCTACCCGAAACGCCCTTGCGCAGGAATGACGGAAAGAGCCCCCCCCCTGACATGGCAAAGAAAGTTGCCTGCACTCCTTCTGTCATTCCTGTTCCTTCTGTCATTCCCGCTCCTTCTGTCATTCCCACTCCTTCTGTCATTCCCGCGAAAGCGGGAATCCATCTTCACATGGCAAGGCGGGTGTCTGACAGACAAACAGACGGATGGATTCCCGGATGGATTCCCGTTTGCACGGGAATGACGGAAAGAGGGCCCCCGACGGAAAAAAGCCCCCCCGGAAGGAGGGAGATCGGAAAGAAAAGGAGAGGGGACATTCCTGTCCCCTGCCTTTAGTCCCCTCCGAAAAAATGGAGATCGGAAAGAAAGAGCGGGAGCGCAGAGCGCGCTACCCGAATGCCACGGCTGCCACCGCCGCGGCTACCACCGGGGGACAGGAATGTCCCCCTCCGTTACCAGCTCCACTCCCATTGCAATTGAAGGCGGTACTTGTCATTGGCGGTGGCACGCTCGCGGCGGGTACCTTCCAGATTCAGCTTCATGCCAGGCGATAACTCCCAGTGCGCGCCCATGCGCTGCGTCCGACCGCCGCCTTGTAACAGCGACGCGGCCAGGTACGGTCGAACCATCCCAACCGACGACGGCACACCATAGCCGACTCTGTCATTCCCGCTCCTTCTGTCATTCCCACTCCTTCTGTCATTCCCGTTCCTTCTGTCATTCCCGCTCCTTCTGTCATTCCCACTCCTTCTGTCATTCCCGCGAAAGCGGGAATCCATCTTCACATGGCAAGGCGGGTGTCTGACAGACAAACAGACGGATGGATTCCCGGATGGATTCCCGTTTGCACGGGAATGACGGAAAGAGGGCCCCCGACGGAAAGAAGCCCCCCCCGGAAGGAGGGAGATCGGAAACTTAAAGGAGAGGGGACATTCCTGTCCCCTGCCTTTAGTCCCCTCCGAAAAAATGGAGATCAGAAAGAAAGAGCGGGAGCGCAGAGCGCGCTACCCGAATGCCACGGCGGCCACCGCCACGGCTGCCACCGGGGGACAGGAATGTCCCCCCTCCGTTACCAGCTCCACTCCCATTGCAATTGAATGCGATGCTCGTCATCGGTGGTGGCGCGCTCGCGGCGGGTGCCTTCCAGATTCAGCTTCATGCCGGGCGATAACTCCCAGTGCGCGCCCATGCGCTGCGTCCGACCGCCGCCTTGTAACAGCGACGCGGCCAGGTACGGTCGAACCATCCCAAACGACGACGGCACGCCATAGCCGATTTCACTGTCCATCCGCATCCGCGCCGAAGGCGCGGACGATGACGTGCCGCCGGGCGTGATGCTCTTCAGCGTGCCGGCCTGCCAGAGTTGCTCCATGCCGCTCTTCTCCTGCCCGTAGCCCGGCGACAGGTTGAACGACAGTCCGTGACCGTCCCGGCCCCCCGGCAATAACTCCAACGCACCGCTGATGCCCCATTCATCGTATGTGCCCAGCGTCAGCACACGGCCACGGCCGGACAGCATCAACCCGGGCATGGCATCGCGCCATTCCACACTGCCGCTCACTTCCAGGCCTTCGCCGCTCTGCCCGTCGCCGGCGTCATGCCGCAGCCCCAACTCCAGGCCGGTGCGCAGACTGCCGTACCGCATGGCGTTGCGCGTATGCCTCGCCTCCAGCCCCAGGCGCCCGCGACGGCTGTTCATATCCCCAAAGCCATCGCCTTCCCGATCCATGGCCACCCGCGCCACCGTCCCGTCGGCGCGCAGCCGCAGCTCGCTGGTCCCGCCCGCAAGAAGCGCATCCGAGGCATACACCCGCCCGCTCGCACCAAAACTCAACGCGCCATAATGCAATTTGCTGTCGCGCGGCCCGTCGTCGTCTTTCAGTGCCACGTCGCCGATGCCGTAGCCGCCGCTGGCCCAGATGTCCAGATCCTCCGACAGCGACCAGCCGATGTACGGATGAAGGCTGCTCACCTCCATGTCGTATTCGCCGTCGGTCACAGACTCATCGGTATAGTCAAACTCGCCCCTGAAATGCGACGCCGAGATGCCGACCAGCACGTCATCACGCACCCACATGTCCACGCCGCCGTAGCCACCGTACAACATCCCGTTCCAGTCCAGCCCACCGCTGCCGTCACCGGACAGCCGGGTATAATTGCCGTTGGCGTACAGCGACATGCCGGGGGGCAGGCCCAGGCGCCCGCCGTCGGTGGCGTAATCCAGCCCGCCCACCCAGTCGCGCCAGGGCAGCTCGTCCGTGTCCCCGGCCAACCATTGCCCCGCCTGTTTCAGCACGCCGGGGGATAATAACCCGCCGGCGCCGGTGAGCGACATGCTGCCGCCGCCACCGCTCATCGCCGCACTGCCGTTGCGTAGCCGCTCGGCAATTAATTGATTGCCGCTGTCCACGACCGAGAGGAACACCCTCGGCAGGATTTGTGCGTTCAATTGCGCGGTGCGCTCATCCGTCGGGGAGCCGATGCGGATGGTAAAGCTGATGGTGGTGGTGCCGACGGCGTCTCTGATGGTGTAGGTCAGAGGGAAGGGGCCGGCGCTGGTCGGGGTGCCGCTGATGATGCGGGTGTTCGTGTTAAAGGTCAGCCCGTCAGGCAGGCCGGACAGGGCATAGGTCACCGTGCCGCTGGAGCTGGTGGCTTCCGGCAGGGTCACGGAAACTATGCTGACGTCAATCGGAAAGATTTGATTGTTAAGTTCGTCAATGATAGCCCTATTCATCACCATCGGCGGGTTGTCGTCATCAGTGACGGTGACCACCACACTGGCAATGCTTGTCCCGCGGTAGTTGGGATCATTGCTCGTTGCCGTATGGGTCACGGTCGCCGTGCGGCGGTCGTTGGGGGGGTTGTCCACGTTGTCGTCGACGCCGGTCACGGTGACGGTTTGCGCCGTGTTCCAGTTGATCGTGGTGAAGGTCAGCGAGGCCGTCGAGACCGTGGCCACCGTGTCGGGGGCGCCGGCAACGGCAATCACCACATTGCCCGCCGGCTGTGTGTTCAGGCGCACGGTGTAGGTGTCCATGCCGCCTTCGGCAATCGTCAACGTCGTCGGGCTGATGCGCACGCCGGCGGTGTCGTTTTCGGTGACGGTCACCACGACCTCGGCGCCACTGCTGACCGTGTCGTAGCCGGTGACCGCGTGGGTCAGGGTGACCAGGGCCTCCGCTGTGGCATCGGCATCCTCGGCCGCATTGACGGTGACCGTCTGCTCCAGGTTCCAGTTGTCGACCGTGAAGGTCAATGGGGAGTTGGTGACGCTGACATCGCCGCTTTCTCCGCCTACCGTGACCGCCACATTGCCCGCCGGCTGCGAGTTCAGGCGCACGGTGTAGGTGTCCATGCCGCCTTCGGCAATCGTCAACGTCGTCGGGCTGATGCTCACGCCGGCGGTGTCGTTTTCGGTGACGGTCACCACGACCTCGGCGCCACTGCTGACCGTGTCGTAGCCGGTGACCGCGTGGGTCAGGGTGACCAGGGCCTCCGCTGTGGCATCGGCATCCTCGGCCGCATTGACGGTGACCGTCTGCTCCAGGTTCCAGTTGTCGACCGTGAAGGTCAATGGGGAGTTGGTGACGCTGACATCGCCGCTTTCTCCGCCTACCGTGACCGCCACATTGCCCGCCGGCTGCGAGTTCAGGCGCACGGTGTAGGTGTCCGTGTCGCCTTCGGCAATCGTCAATGTCGTCGGGCTGATGCGCACGCCGGCGGTGTCGTTTTCGGTGACCGTCACCACGACCTCGGCGCCACTGCTGACCGTGTCGTAGCCGGTGACCGCGTGGGTCAGGGTGACCATGGCATCCGCTGTGGCATCGGCATCCTCGGCCGCATTGACCGTGACCGTCTGTTCCAGGTTCCAGTTGCCGGTCGTGAAGGTCAACGTCACCGGGGAGTTGGTGACGCTGACATCGCCGCTTTCTCCGCCTACCGTGACCGCCACATTGCTCGCCGGCTGTGTGTCCAGGACCACGGTGTAGGTGTCCGTGTCGCCTTCGGCAATCGTCAACGTCGTCGGGCTGATGCGCACGCCGGCGGTGTCGTTTTCAGTGACTGTCACCACGACCTCGGCGCCACTGCTGACCGTGTCGTAGCCGGTGACCGCGTGGGTCAGGGTGACCATGGCATCCGCTGTGGCATCGGCATCTTCGGCCGCATTGACCGTGACCGTCTGCTCCAGGTTCCAGTCGTCGACCGTGAAGGTCAATGGGGAGCCGGTGACGCTGACATCGCCGCTTGCGCCGCCCACCGTCACCGTCACCGTGTCCGCCGGCTGTGTGTCCAGGCGCACGGTGTAGGTGTCCATGTCGCCTTCGGCAATCGTCAACGTCGTCGGGTTGATGCTCACGCCGGCGGTGTCGTTCTCGGTGACCGTCACCACGACCTCGGCGCCACTGCTGACCGTGTCGTAGCCGGTGACCGTGTGGGTCAGGGTGACCAGGGCCTCCGTTATGGCATCGGCATCTTCGGCCGCATTGACGGTGACGGGCTGCTCCCGGTTCCAGTTGCCGGTCGTGAAGGTCAGCGGGGAGCCGGTCACGCTGACATCGCCGCTTGCGCCGCCCACCGTGACCGTCACCGTGTCCGCCGGCTGTGTGTCCAGGCGCACGGTGTAGGTGTTCGTGCCGCCTTCGGCCACCGTTACCATTGTCGGGGCGATGCTCACACCGGCGGTGTCGTTTTCGGTGACCGTCACCACGACGTTGGCGCCACTGCTGATCGTGTCGTAGCCGGTGACCGCGTGGGTCAGGGTGACCAGGGCCTCCGCTATGGCATCGGCATCTTCGGCCGCATTGACGGTGACGGGCTGCTCCCGGTTCCAGTTGCCGGTCGTGAAGGTCAGCGGGGAGCCGGTCACGCTGACATCGCCGCTTGCGCCGCCCACCGTGACCGTCACCGTGTCCGCCGGCTGTGTGTCCAGGCGCACGGTGTAGGTGTTCGTGCCGCCTTCGGCCACCGTCACCATTGTCGGGGCGATGCTCACACCGGCGGTGTCGTTTTCGGTGACCGTCACCACGACGTTGGCGCCACTGCTGACCGTGTCGTAGCCGGTGACCGCGTGGGTCAGGGTGACCAGGGCATCCGCTGTGGCATCGGCATCCTCGGCCGCATTGACGGTGACCGTCTGCTCCAGGTTCCAGTTGTCCATGGTGAAGGTCAACGTCACCGAGGAGCCGGTGACGCTGACATCGCCGCTTGCGCCGCCCACCGTCACCGTCACCGTGTCCGCCGGCTGTGTGTCCAAGCGCACGGTGTAGGTGTCCATGTCGCCTTCAGCAATCGTCAACGTCGTCGGGCTGATGCGCACGCCGGCGGTGTCGTTTTCGGTGACCGTCACCACGACGTTGGCGCCACTGTTGATCGTGTCGTAGCCGGTGACCGCGTGGGTCAGGGTGACCATGGCATCCGCTGTGGCATCGGCATCCTCGGCCGCATTGACGGTGACCGTCTGCTCCAGGTTCCAGTTGCCGGTCGTGAAGGTCAACGTCACCGGGGAGTTGGTGACGCTGACATCGCCGCTTTCTCCGCCCACCGCGACCGTCACATTGTCCGCCGGCTGCGAGTTCAGGCGCACGGTGTAGGTGTCCGTGGCGCCTTCGGCAATCGTCAACGCCGTCGGGCTGATGCTCACGCCGGCGGTGTCGGTTTCGGTGACCGTCACCACGACCTCGGCGCCACTGCTGATCGTGTCGTATCCGGTGACTGCGTGGGTCAGGGTGACCAGGGCATCCGCTACGGCATCGGCATCTTCGGCCGCATTGACGGTGACGGTCTGCTCCAGGTTCCAGTTGCCGGTCGTGAAGGTCAGCGGGGAACTGCTAACGCTGACATCGCCGCTTTCTCCGCCCACCGTGATTTCCACATTGCCCGTCGGCTGTGTGTTCAGGCGCACGGTGTAGGTGTCCGTGCCGCCTTCGGCAATCGTCAACGTCGTCGGACTGATGCTCACGCCGGCGTCGTCGTCATCAATGGCGGTGACCAGCACAGTCGCCACGGTCACATCGTCATAGTCGCCGCCGGTGATGGTGTGCCTCACGGTGGTGGTGCGGGCGTCGTTCGGATTGTCAATGTCGTCGTTGATGCCGGTGACGGTGACGGGCTGCGGCGTGTTCCAGGTGTCCGGGGTGAAGGTCAGCGCCGCCGAGACGGTGGCGACCGTGGGGGCGTCGCTCGCCGGGGTCAGCGTCACATCGGCGGTCGGCTCGGTGTGGAGCACCACGGTGTAGGTGGCGGTGCCGCCATCTTCCGGGTCAACGGTGAGGGCCGCTTCGGAGACGGTGACGCGGGCATTGTCGTCATCGATGGCGGTGACGGGCACCGTGGCCACGGGCACCGTGTCATAGCCGCCGCCGGTGATGGTGTGGGTCACGGTGGTGGTGCGGTCCTCCGGGGTGTCAATGTCGTCGTTGATGCCGGTGACGGTGACGGGCTGCGGCGTGTTCCAGTTGGCCATGGTGAAGGTCAGCGCCGTTGAGACCGTGGCCACCGTGGGGTCGTTGCTCATCGGGGCAATCAGCACGGCGGCGGTCGGCTGGGTGCCGAGTACCAGGGTGTAGGTGGCCGTGCCGCCACTTTCCGGGTCAACGGTGAGTTCTGTTGCGGAGACGGTGACGCCGGCCCCGTCGTCATCAATGGCGGTCACCAGCACATCCGCCACGGGCACACCGTTATAGCCGCCGCCGGTGATGGTGTGGGTCACGGTGGTGGTGCGGGCGTCGTTCGGATTGTCAACGTCGTCGTTGATGCCGGTAACGGTGACGGGCTGCGGCGTGTTCCAGTTGTCCGGGGTGAAGGTCAGCGCCGCCGAGACCGTGGCCACGGCGGAGTCGTCGCTCGCCGGGGTAATGGTCACATCGGCGGTCGGCTCGGTGTGGAGTACCACGGTGTAGGTGTCGGTGCCGCCATCTTCCGCGACGGTGGTGACGTCTGACGATTCGGAGACGGTGACGCGGACGGCGTCGTCATCGGTGGCGGTGACGTCCACTGTGGCCACGGGCACCGTGGCATAGCCGCCGCCGGTGATGGTGTGGGTCACGGTGGTGGTGCGGTCGTTCGGATTGTCAATGTCGTCGTTGATGCCGGTGACGGTGACGGGCTGCGGCGTGTTCCAGGTGTCCGGGGTGAAGGTCAGCGCCGTTGAGACGGTGGCTACGGAGGGGGCGTCGCTTGCCGGGGTAATGGTCACATCGGCGGTCGGCTCGGTGTGGAGTACCACGGTGTAGGTGGCGGTGCCGCCATCTTCCGGGTCAACGGTGAGTGACGAGTCGGAGACGGTGACGCCGGCGTCGTCGTCATCGGTGGCGGTGACGGTCACCGTGGCCACGGGCACCGTGTCATAGCCGCCGCCGGTGATGGTGTGGGTCACGGTGGTGGTGCGGGCGTTGCCGGGGTTATCTCTGTCGTCGTTCACCACGGTGACGGTGACGGTTTGCGGTGTGTTCCAGTTGCCGGTGGTGAAGGTCAGCGCCGCGGAGACGGTGGCGGTCATGGAGTCGCCGCTTGTCGGGGTAATGGTGACATCGGCGGTCGGTTCGGTGCGGAGTACCACGGTGTAGGTGTCCGTGCCGTTTGGTTCGTCCACGGTGGTGCCGCCGTCGGTTTCCGTCACGGTGACGCCGGCGGTGTCGTCATCCCTGACGGTGACGGTGACCGTGCCGGTCATCCCCTCGTAATCTCCGCCACGGGCGGTATGCACCAACATCGGGTTGTCATTGTTTCCGTCAGCATCTTCGCCGGCGGTGACCGTGACCGACTGCGCTGTGTTCCAGTTGCCGGTGGTGAAGGTCAGCGACGCCGGCGTGGCCGTCACGTCCCCGACTGCGGGTATCGTGACCGTCACGGTGGCGGTCGGCTCGGTGGCCAGCACCACCGTGTAGGTGCCGGCGGGCCCGCCTTCGGCCACTTCCACGCTCCCGGGAGTCAGGGTCAGGCCGGCGGTGTCGTCATCCCTGACCCTGACCGTGACCGTGCCGGTCATCCCCTCGTAATCTCCGCCACGGGCGGTATGCACCAACATCGGGTTGTCATCAATGCCATCATCATCCTGGCCAGCGGTCACCGTGACCGACTGCGCTGTGTTCCAGTTGCCGGTGGTGAAGGTCAGCGACGCCGGAGTGGCCGTCACGTCCCCGACTGCGGGTATCGTGACCGTCACGGTGGCGGTCGGCTGGGTGTCCAGTACCACCGTGTAGGTGCCGGCGGGCCCGCCTTCGTTCACAGTCACGGCGCCAGGAGTCAGGGTGAGGCCGGCGTCGTTATCCCGGACATCAACATCGGCCGCGTTGGCGGGCGGCACGACCGTATAGCCGACACCGTCTTCCACCGTGGCCGTGATCGTGCTGTTCGCCTCATTGACGTTGTCGTCCTCGGTCGGCACCGTCAGCGTGGCCATCGTTTCGCTGGCGTTAATCGTCACCATCATCGGCACCGCGCTGCTGCGGTCAATGAAGTTGCCCGAGTCGGTGACGTCAACCCTGACAATCAGGTCCGTCGCCAGCGCAGGCTCCACCGTCAGCGTGAAGGTGGCGGCTGTCCCCTCGGTCACCGGGGACGTCACGGCGGCAATGGAGACGACCGGCAGCGACTCCCGGGCCTGGACGGCGATGGTCACCGTGTCGGTGATCGGCTCGCCATCCGGGTCGGTGGGCGTGGCGCCATCCGGGTCGGTGACCGTCAGCTCGAACGTCAGCACCGTGTCCTCTTGCGTCTCACCCACGATAAAGGTAGGTCTGGCGGTGGGGGCTATCCTGAAGGAGGGCCCGATTGGATTCCACTCATAGGTCAGGGCGGTGCCGTCCTCCGGATCATGGCTGCCGGTGCCGTCCAGCGTAACCGTATCGCCGACGCTCACGTTGACCTGATCCGGGCCGGCGTCCGCCGTCGGCACGTCATTGGCGCCGGTGATGGTGATGGTGATGGTTGCCGGGGTGTTGTCGCTGGCCCGCACCTCAAAGGTCTCGGTGACGATCGTGTCCACGCCCAGGGCGTTGGTGGCGGAGTCGTCGTTGTTCAGGGTATAGGTCCACGCGCCCCCGTCGGCCAGGGTGAAGGCGCCGTAGGTGCCGGGGGCGTCCGACTGCGGCAAGAACTGAGGATCAAGGCCGGTGCCGTCCTCGGTCGCGGTCAGTATGCCGGTGGCGGTGTTCGGATCCGCGTCTTCAGTGACGCTGCCCATCAGATTGCTACTGCCACTGATGGTAGCCGGGGTATTGTCCGCCTGGATGGTGACCATCACGGTGTTGGTGTCGGTGTTGGTGCTCATGGCGCCCCGCTGGTCGGTCACGGTCAGCTCGAACGTCAGGGTCGTGTCCGCGTCGACCGCGGGCGCCATGAAGGTGACCAACGAGGCGCGCCCGGTCGGCGGGACGAGGGTGGCGGTGACGGTCCCGATGTTGATCTGCGTCCACGCATGGGTCAGCGCCGCCTGGTCGCCGGTGTCCGGATCATGACTGCCCGTGCCGTCCAGGCGCACCATGACGCCCTCGGGCACGGTCTGATTCAGCGGCTCGGCCACGGCGGTCGGCGCGTCATTGGCGCCGGTGACGGTGATGGTGACGGCTTGCGTCACGCTGGTGTCGGTGGCGAGGACTACCGTAAAGACGTCGCTCATCGTCACGCCCGCGGCCAGCGCGTTGGTCTCGGGGTCGGCGCTATCCAGTTCGTAGGTCCACGCGCCCCCGGCGGTCAGCGTGAAGCTGCCGTAGGTACCGACGACATCTGCCCGCGCTTCAAAACCGGTGACGGGATCAGCGTTGTCCACGTCGGTCACGGTCAGCAGGCCGGTGGCGGTGGTCGGATCCGCGTCTTCGGTAACCATCCCGGTGAGCGCGCCGGTGATCGTCGGCGCGTCATCCACACCGAAGATGGTGATGGTGACGGCCAGCGGGTCTATGGCGTTTCCGTCTTCATCCTGGAGCCGGGTGATGCGGTTTCCGTCTGCATCTTCCACCGTCAAGATGAACGTGTCGGTGCCGGTATCACCCGCGGTCAGTCTGTCGGTGTCCGGGTCAGCATTGTCCAGCCGGTAGCGCCAGCGGGGGAGGCCGCCGCCACCGCCGCTGACGGTGAAGGTGCCGTAGGTGCCCTGGAAGCTGTCCACGCGGCGGAAGGTGGGGCTAAACCCGGGGCCGTTCGGGTCCGTCGCTCTCAGGATGCCGCTGATTTCGTTGAATCCGCCGTCGGACACGTCTTCCGTCGCACCGCCGGTGAACTGGCCGCTGACGACCACGACCACCGGGTCGTAGGCGCCGGTGATGCTGATGGTGACAACTTGCGTCATGGCGGTGTCGTCAACCGCGACCACCGTAAAGACGTCCATCACCGTGACGCCCGCGGCCAGGGCGTTGGTGTCGGGGGCGGCGTTATCCAGCGTATAGCCCCACTCGCCGTTCGCGGCCAGGGTGAACGTGCCGTAGATACTAACGACGCTCCCCTGCTCCCGGAACGCGGCAGAACCCGCCGAGCCATCCGGGTCGGTCACGGTCAGCGTGCCGGTGGTCTCCACCGCGTCGGCATTTTCGGTGACGCGGCCGGTGGTCTGGCCGGTGATCGTCGGGAGGTCGTCGGCGCCGGTGATGCTGATGGTGACAACTTGCGTCAGGGCGGGGTTATCAGCAGCGACCGCCGTAAAGACGTCCGTCTCCGTGGCGCCCGCGGCCAGGGCGTTGGTCTCGGGGTCGGCGTTATCCAGCGTATAGGTCCATTCGCCATTCGCGGCCAGGGTGAACGTGCCGTAGATACCCACGACGCTCCCCTGCGCCTGGAACGCGGCTGCACCCGCCGGGCCATCCGGGTCGGTCACGGTCAGCGTGCCGGTGGTCTCCACCACGACGGCATCTTCGGTGACGCTGCCGGTGGTCTGGTCGGTGATCGCCGTCGGGAGGTCATCGGCGCCGATGACGGTGATCGCCACCATCACCTCGGTGCCGTCGCCGGTCACAACCGTGAACCGCTCCGTGCCCCGGGCGCCGCCCGCCAGCGCGTTGGTGTCGTCGTCCTCGTTATTCAGCGTATAGGTCCACAGCCCGCCCGTGGCCACCGTGAAGGTGCCGTAGGTGCCGAGGCCGAGGGGGCCGCCCTGTAACTGGACTTCAGTGCTGTCGCCGTTGTCCGAGTCGAACACCTCCAGCTGGCCGTTGGCGACAGTGGCGGGAGCGTCTTCGGTCACGGTGCCGGTCCTGTCACCGCTGATGATCGCCGGTCTGTTGACGAGGGCGGTCACCACGATGACCACCGTATCCGTGCCCACGGCACTCTGCGGGTCGGTCACGGTCAGCGTAAACGTCAGGTCTGTGTTCACGGTCAAATCGGGCGCAGTGAAGGTGGCCGTGGCGGTGTCCGCGTTGGTCAGCGTGACGGTCGGCGTGCCGGTCTGCGTCCACGCATAGGTCAGGGCCGCCGGGTCGGCGGTCTCCGGGTCGGTGCCCGTGCCGGTCAGGGTCACCGCGACGTTCTCCCTCACAATCCGGTCGTCGCCAGCCAGGACGGTCGGCGCGTCATTGACACCGGTGATGGTGATGACCACACGCTCCGGGTCCTCGGCGCCCCCGATGGTGTCCTCGGTGGCCTGCTGCACCGGGAAGCGCTCGGTGGCCAGCGCGGTGCCCGCAACGGGCGCGGCCAGGGCATTGGTGGCGGAAAGGTCGTCATCCAGATCGTACCGCCAGTTCCCGGCGGCGAACAGGGTGAACGTGCCGTAGGTGCCGGCCACACCGGTCTGCGCCTCAAAGCGGTTGGGGCCGTCCGCGTCGGTGACGGTCAGCAGGCCAAAGGCCAGGCTCCTCTGCGCGTTGTTTTCGGTGGCACTGCTTTCGGTGACACTGCCGGTGCGGGTGCCGCCAAAGACCGCCGCATCGTCATCCGCCGTGACCATGACGGTGACCGTGGCGGTGGCGGTGACCTCCGACGGGTCGGTGACGGTCAGCGTGAACGCCAGATCCGTGCCGTCGATCAACTCCGGCGCGACAAAGGTGACGATGGCCGAGGTCGCGGAGGGTAGGAGCCCGATGGTCGGGATGCCGGCGGGCGGCGTCCACTGATAGCGCAACCGGTCTTGCCGATCCGGGTCGCTGCCGGTGCCAGTCAGGGTCACGAGGTCGCCCTCTGCAACGGCCGTCGCCGGTCCGGTGGCGGTCACGGTCGGCGCGTCGTTGGCGCCGTTGACGGTGATGACGACCTCGCCCCGCGTGCCGTCCGCGGCCTGCACGGCAAACCGCTCAACCACGGCCTCGGCCTCGTTCGCGGCCAGGCCCTGGACGGCGTCCGTGTCGTTATTCAGCGTGTAGCTCCACACGCTGGTCGCGGCGTCCAGCGTGAACGTGCCATAGGTGCCGACAAGGTCGGTCTGCGGCTGGACGGTATCCAAGTCGTCCGGGTCCGCGTCGGTCACGGTCAGCGTGTCGGTGGCGGTCAGCTCCCCGTCTTCGGTGACGCGGCCGCGCGTCCCGCCAAAGACCGCCGGGATGTTGTCCGCCGCCCGCACGAGCACGCGCACCGGCGCGATGGCGGCATCTTGCCCGTCGGTCACCGTCAACTCAAACACCAGCGTCGTCTCCGCGGACAACAACGGCGCGGTGAAGGTGGCGGTGGCCATATCCGCGTCGGTCAGCGTGACGTCGGGCTGGCTGCTGACCTGCCTCCATTGATAACGCAACGCCGCCTGCTCGCCGGTATCCCGGTCGGTGCCCGTGCCGACCAGACTCACCTCACTCCCCCCAATGACGCTGCTGTCAATGATCACCGCGTCGCTCCGGAACCGGCCCCTGGCAGTCGGCGCGTCATTGGCGCCGGTGACGGTGATGGTGAGGCTCACGGGGGTGCCGTCCTCGGCCTCCACGGTGAATATCTCGGAGAGCATGTCGGTCGCCCTCAGGTTCTGGATGACTTCGTCACCGTTGTTCAGCGCGTAGACCCACACGCCGGTGGCGGTCAGGCTCGCCAGCGTGCCATAGTCGCCGGCCACGGCCGTCTGGGCCTGGAAGCGGTCGTGGCCATCCGGATCACGGATCGTCAACTCGCCCCGCGCCAACACCGCCCCGTCTTCGGTGACGCTGCCGGTCTGCTCGCCGCCGATGCGCACCGGGTCGTCGTCCGCTTCCACGGTGACGATCACCGTGGCGCTGACGCCGGAGCTATGCACATCGGCGACGGTCAGCGTGAAGGTCAGGGGCGTGGGCTCGATGAAATTGGGCGCGGTAAAGGTGGCGGTGGCGGTGTCCGCGTTGGTCAGCGTGACCTGCCGCGTGACAGCCGTGGGGTCGTCAAGCTCAAAATCAATCTGTGTCCACTGATAGCCCAACCGGTCCCGATCGCCGGTATCCACGTCATCGCCAGTGCCGGTCAGCGTCACGAGGGTCGCAGCACCGTCGGGGGTCTCTTCGTTCACGGTCTGCTCCGGCTCGACCACGACGGTGGGGCGGTCGTTGGCGCCGTTGATAAAGATGGTCACGGTCACCGGGGTGCCGGCCGGGTCGGCGGCCACCACCCGGAAGGTCTCCTGGATCTCAGCGCCCGAGGACAGGGCGTCGGTGACGGCCGCCGCGTTGTCCAGCCTGTAGGTCCAGACACCGCTAGCGACCAGCGTGAAGGTGCCGTAGGGGCCGGTCACGGTCTGTGCCATGAAATTGTGCGGGGCGCCGTCCATGTCCGTTACGGTCAGCGCGCCGGTGGCGGTGTTCGTATCCGCGTCTTCGGTGACGAGGCCGAAAATGTCGCCGGTGATGTCGGAGGCCGTGCTGCCCGCATTAATGGCGACCATCACGGGGGCGGTGTCCGCGGCGCCCTGCCGGTCGGTCACGGTCAGCGTGAACGTCAGGGTCGTGTCATCCATCACCATGGGCGCGGTGAAGGTGACCCCGGTGGCGGGGGCCCCGGGGGCGGGGGCGAGGGTGACGGTCGGCGTGCCACCGGTCTGTGTCCACGCATAGGTCAACTGGTCGTCGGTGTCCGGGTCGGTGCCGTTGCCGATCAGAGTCACCGGGGCCTCCTGGGGCACGGTCCGGTCGTCGTCGCCGGCCAGCGCGGTCGGCGCGTCATTGGCGCCGGTGACGGTGATGGTGACGGCTTGCGTCACGCCCGGGTTCTCGCTGGAGACGGCGGTAAAGATGTCGGTCACCGTGGCGCCGGCGGGCAGCGCGTTGGTGTCGTCGTCCTCGTTATCCAGCGCATAGGCCCACGCCCCGTCAAGGGTCAGGAGGAAGGTGCCGTAGGCGCCCTGCCCGTTGGCCCGGTCAGGGGCGCCGAGCTGGGGCACAAAACCGCCGGCGGGATTGTTCAACTGGCCGGCGACGTGGTTAATGGTCTCAACACCAACGCCGCCTTCTGTGACCATGCCGGTCGTGGCGCCGGTGATGCCCGGGGAGACGGTGATGGTGACGGTGTCGGCGGGTGAATCCGCTTCGCCGTCGCTGACCACCAGGGTAAAGGTCAGCGCGGTGGCGCTCGTCACGTCCGGCGCCGTGAATGTCGGCCGGGCCACGGTGGCGTCACTCAAGATCACTGCCGGCCCGGCGCTTTGCGTCCAGGTGTAGGCGGCAATGCTGTCGCCGGCATCCGGGTCGGTGCCGCGGCCCTCCAGCGTGACCGTGGCGCCGACAAGCACGGCGGGTTGATCAGCCCCGGCGTTCGCTGTGGGCGCATCATTAGCGCCGGTGACGGTGATGGTGACATCGTGCGTCACGCTGGTGTCGGCGGCGGAGACGGTGGTAAAGACGTCGGTGACCCGGACGCCGCCCGCCAGCGCATTGGTGGCGGGGTCGCCGTTATTCAGCGTATAGGTCCACGCGCCGTTCCCGGTCAGGGTGAAGCTGCCGTAGGTGCCCTGCCCGTCGGCGACGGTCTGGGCCGTAAACAGGCCAAGGGACAGGGTCAACATACCGCGCTCGGTGTTAGTGACTTCGTCTTCCGTCACCATGCCGGTCGTGGCGCCAGTGATGGTGGTGTCGTCGTCATCCCGAACCTCAACATTGGCCGTGTTGTCCGGCGGCACGGCTGCCGTGTAGTCGACGCCGACGGCCACCGTGGCTGTGACCATACCGCTGTCCTCGTCGGCGAGGTCGTCATCGGTCGGCACCATCAGCGTGGCCATCGTTTCGCTGGCGTTAATCGTGACCAGCGTCGACCGGGCGCCGCCAATGAAGTTGCCCAATTCGGTGACGTCAACTCTGACAATCAGATCCGTCGCCGGCGCCGGCTCCACCGTCAGTGTGAAGGTGGCGGCTGTCCCCTCGGTCACCGGGGACGTCCCGGCGGCGATGGAGACGACCGGCGGCGCCGCCCGGGCCTGGACGGCGATGGTCACCGTGTCGGTGGCCAACTCGCCATCCGGGTCGGTGGGCGTGGCGCCATCCTGGTCGGTGACCGTCAACTCAAACGTCAGCACCGTGTTCGCTTGCTCCGAAACCACGACAAAGGTGGGTCTGGCGGTGGGGGCTATACTGAAGGAGGGCCCGATCGGATTCCACTGATAGGTCAGGACATTGCCGTCATCCGGATCATGGCTGCCGGTGCCGTCCAGCGTAACCGTGTCGCCGACGCTCACGTTGATCTGATCCGGGCCGGCGTCCGCCGTCGGCACGTCATTGGCGCCGGTGATGCTGATGGTGATGAGCGTCGGGGTGTTGTCGCTGGCCCGCACCTCAAAGGTCTCGGTGACGATCGTGTCCACGCCCAGGGCGTTGGTGTCGGGGTCGGCGTTGTTCAGGGTATAGGTCCACGCGCCCTCGGCGGTCAGGGTGAAGGTGCCGTAGGTGTCGGAGGGGTTCAACGGCGGCTGGAAAGCAAGGTCGGTGGTGCCGTCCGTCGCGGTCAGCATGCCGGTGGCGATGGCGATGCCGTCACCAACTTCAACGCCTTCTTCAATGACGCTACCCGTCAGAGTGCCGGTGATCTCGGCCGCGGTATTGTCCGCATCAATGGTGACCGTCACGGTGGCGGGGTCGGAGACAACACCCTGCTGGTCGGTCACGATCAGCATGAACGTCAGGGTCGTGTCCATGGCGGGCGCGGTGAAGGTGGGCGTGGCGGTGGTCTCGTCAATCAGCGTGACGGGCGGCGTGACGGGCGGTGTGACGGAGGCCAGCGTCCACTGATAGCTCAGAGTGTCGCCGCTGTCCGGATCGTTACTGCCCGTGCCGCTCAGGCGCACTATCACGTCCCGAGGCACGGTCTGAGTCGGCCCGGTGGCCACGGCGGTCGGCGCGTCATTGGCCCCGGTGACGGTGATGGTGACGGCTTGCGTCACGCTGGTGTCGGCGGCGAGGACTACCGTAAAGACGTCGCTCATCGTCACGCCCGCGGCCAGCGCGTTGGTCTCGGGGTCGGCGCTATCCAGTTCGTAGGTCCACGCGCCCCCGGCGGTCAGCGTGAAACTGCCGTAGGTACCGACGACATCTTCCTGCGCTTCAAAACCGGTGACGAGATCAGTGCTATCCACGTCGGTCACGGTCAGCATGCCGGTGGCGGTGGTCCTGACCGCGTCGCTGTCTTCCGTGACCGCCCCGGTGAGCGCGCCGGTGATCGTCGGCGCGTCATCCACACCGAAGATGGTGATGGTGACGGCCAGCGGGTCTATGGCGTTTCCGTCTTCATCCTGGAGCCGGGTGATGCGGTTTCCGTCTGCATCTTCCACCGTCAAGATGAACGTGTCGGTGCCGGTATCACCCGCGGTCAGTCTGTCGGTGTCCGGGTCAGCATTGTCCAGCCGGTAGCGCCAGCGGGGGAGGCCGCCGCCACCGCCGCTGACGGTGAAGGTGCCGTAGGTGCCCTGGAAGCTGTCCACGCGGCGGAAGGTGGGGCTAAACCCGGGGCCGTTCGGGTCCGTCGCTCTCAGGATGCCGCTGATTTCGTTGAATCCGCCGTCGGACACGTCTTCCGTCGCACCGCCGGTGAACTGGCCGCTGACGACCACGACCACCGGGTCGTAGGCGCCGGTGATGCTGATGGTGACAACTTGCGTCATGGCGGTGTCGTCAACCGCGACCACCGTAAAGACGTCCATCACCGTGACGCCCGCGGCCAGGGCGTTGGTGTCGGGGGCGGCGTTATCCAGCGTATAGCCCCATTCGCCGTTCGCGGCCAGGGTGAACGTGCCGTAGATACTAACGACGCTCCCCTGCTCCCGGAACGCGGCAGAACCCGCCGAGCCATCCGGGTCGGTCACGGTCAGCGTGCCGGTGGTCTCCGCCGCGTCGGCATTTTCGGTGACGCTGCCGGTGGTCTGGCCGGTGATCGTCGGGAGGTCGTCGGCGCCGGTGATGCTGATGGTGACAACTTGCGTCAGGCCGGGGTCATCAGCAGCGACCGCCGTAAAGACGTCCGTCGCCGTGGCGCCCGCGGCCAGGGCGTTGGTCTCGGGGTCGGCGTTATTCAGCGTATAGCCCCACTCGCCGTTCGCGGCCAGGGTGAACGTGCCGTAGATACCCACGACGCTCCCCTGCGCCTGGAACGCGGCAGAACCCGCCGGACCATCCGGGTCGGTCACGGCCAGCGTGCCGGTGGTCTCCGCCACGACGGCATCTTCGGTGACGCTGCCGGTGGTCTGGCCGGTGATCGCCATCGGGAGGTCATCGGCGCCGATGACGGTGATCGCCACCACCGCCTCGGTGCCGTCGACGGTCGCAACCGTGAACCGCTCGGTGCCCTCAGGATCGTTCGCGCTCAGGGCATCGGTGGCGGGGGCGGCGTTATTCAGCGTATAGGTCCATCGCCCGTCCATGGCCACCTCGAAGGTGCCGTAGGTGCCGAGGGTGTCGACCTGTGGCTGGACGGTCATGTCGTCGCCCGGGTCGCTCACCACCAGCTGGCCGGCGGCGACATTGACAGGAGCGTCTTCGGTCACGGTGCCGGTCCTGTCACCGGTGATGATCGCCGGTCTGTTGACGAGGGCGTCCACCACGATGACCACCGTATCCGTGCCCTCGGCGCTCTGCGGGTCGGTCACGGTCAGCGTAAACGTCAGAGGCGTGTCCTCGGTCAAATCGGGCGCGGTGAAGCTGACGATGGCGGTGTCGGAGGGTGCGACGTTGGTCAGCTGGACTGCGGTCTCGGGCGTGCTGCCGGTCTGCGTCCACGCATAGGTCAGGGCCGCCGGGTCGGCGGTCTCCGGGTCGGTGCCCATGCCGGTCAGGGTCACCGCGACGTTCTCCCTCACAATCCGGTCGGCGCCAGCCATGGCGGTCGGCGCGTCATTGACGCCGGTGATGGTGATCACCACACCCTCCTGTTCAACGGCGCCCCCGATGGTGTCCTCGGTGGCCTGCTGCACCGGGAAGCTCTCGGTGGCCAGCGCCGCGGTGTCCGCAACAGGCGCGGCCAGGGCATTGGTGGCGGAAAGGTCGTTATCCAGATCGTACCGCCAGCGCCCGTCGGCGAACAGGGCGAACGTGCCGTAGGTGCCGGCCACATCGGTCTGTGCCGCGAAGCGGTTGGGGCCGTCCGAGTCGGTGACGGTCAGCAGGCCAAAGGCCAGGCTCCTCTGCGCGTTGTTTTCGGTGGCACTGCTTTCGGTGACACTGCCGGTGCGGGTGCCGCCAAAGACCGCCGCATCGTTCTCCGCCGTGACCATGACGGTGACCGTGGCGGTGGCGGTGGCGGTGGCCGTGCCCGACGAGTCGGTGACGGTCAGCGTGAACGCCAGATCCGTGCCGTCGATCAACTCCGGCGCGACAAAGGTGATGCGGGCCGAGGTCGCGGAGGGGAGGAGCCCGCTGGTCGGGATGCCGGCGGGCGGCGTCCACTGATAGCGCAACCGGTCTTGCCGATCCGTGTCGCTGCCGGTGCCGGTCAGGGTCACGAGGTCGCCCTCTGCAACGGCCGTCGCCGGTCCGGTGGCGGTCGCGGTCGGCGCGTCGTTGGCGCCGTTGACGGTGATGACGACCTCGCCCCGCGTGCCGTCCGCGGCCTGCACGGCAAACCGCTCAACCACGGCCTCGGCCTCGTTCGCGGCCAGGCCCTGGACGGCGTCCGTGTCGTTATTCAGCGTGTAGCTCCACACGCTGGTCGCGGCGTCCAGCGTGAACGTGCCATAGGTGCCGACAAGGTCGGTCTGCGGCTGGACGGTATCCGAGTCGTCCGGGTCCGCGTCGGTCACGGTCAGCGTGTCGGTGGCGGTCAGCTCCCCGTCTTCGGTGACGCGGCCGCGCGTCCCGCCAAAGACCGCCGGGATGTTGTCCGCCGCCCGCACGAGCACGCGCACCGGCGCGATGGCGGCATCTTGCCCGTCGGTCACCGTCAACTCAAACACCAGCGTCGTCTCCGCGGACAACAACGGCGCGGTGAAGGTGGCGGTGGCCATATCCGCGTCGGTCAGCGTGACGTCGGGCTGGCTGCTGACCTGCCTCCATTGATAACGCAACGCCGCCTGCTCGCCGGTATCCCGGTCGGTGCCCGTGCCGACCAGACTCACCTCACTCCCCCCAATGACGCTGCTGTCAATGATCACCGCGTCGCTCCGGAACCGGCCCCTGGCAGTCGGCGCGTCATTGGCGCCGGTGACGGTGATGGTGAGGCTCACGGGGGTGCCGTCCTCGGCCTCCACGGTGAATATCTCGGAGAGCATGTCGGTCGCCCTCAGGTTCTGGATGACTTCGTCACCGTTGTTCAGCGCGTAGACCCACACGCCGGTGGCGGTCAGGCTCGCCAGCGTGCCATAGTCGCCGGCCACGGCCGTCTGGGCCTGGAAGCGGTCGTGGCCATCCGGATCACGGATCGTCAACTCGCCCCGCGCCAACACCGCCCCGTCTTCGGTGACGCTGCCGGTCTGCTCGCCGCCGATGAGCACCGGGTCGTCGTCCGCGTCCACGGTGACGATCACCGTGGCGGTGACGCCGGAGCTATGCACATCGGCGACGGTCAGCGTGAAGGTCAGGGGCGTGGGCTCGATGAAATTGGGCGCGGTGAAGGTGGCGGTGGCGGTGTCCGCGTTGGTCAGCGTGACCTGCCGCGTGACAGCCGTGGGGTCGGCAAGCTCAAAATCGCTCTGTGTCCACCGATAGCGCAACCGGTCGCCGGTATCCACGTCATCGCCGGTGCCAGTCAGCGTCACGAGGGTCTCTTCGCCAACGGTCTGCGTCGGCTCGACGACGACGGTGGGGCGGTCATTGGCGCCGGTGATAAAGATGGTCACGGTCGCCTGGGTGAGAGCCGGGGCGACGGCCACCACCCGGAAGGTCTCCTGGATCTCGGAGCCCTGAGACAGGGCGTCGGTGTCGCCGCCCTCCGTGTTGTCCAGCGTGTAGGTCCAGACACCGCTCTCGGCCAGCGTGAAGGTGCCGTAGGGGCCGGCTACGTCCTGCGTACGGAACGTGGTGCCGCCGGTGTCGCCCCCGTCCGTTACGGTCAGCGTGCCGATGGCGGTGGCGGTGTTCGGATCACCCGCGGCTTCGGTGACGCGGCCGAAAATGTTGCCGATGATGGTGAAAATGGTGACCGGCACGCTGTCGGTGGTCAGGTCACCGCTGCCGGTGTGCCCGGAATCCAGTACTGTCACGGACAACATGCCGTCGACGGTGAAGTCCGTGCCATCATACGCCAGCATCAGCGTGGCCGCGGTGGCGCTGTCGCGGCGGACACCGCTCACCGTCACCCCGGTCACGTCAGTGGTCAGCATGAAGTCGTCCGCCGTCAGCCCGGCAGCCGGCTCGTATTCAGTGTTCGCCAGCGTCACCGTCACCGTCGCGCCGTTCAGATTCACTTTGGTCAAGGTGCCGGCCAGCATCGCCCTGGCATCGTTATCTTCCAGGATGATGGTCACAGTGGGCAGGTCCGGGGGGGAGAAGTTGTATCCGGGAGTGACGAAACTATTGGTTCCACTCAACCCGACCAGAGTCAGCAGAATCTCCTCGTCGACGGTGTCGGCATCTTCTGTCGCGGTGATGGTGACCGTTATATCCCTCAGGTTGTCTTGACCACCAGGGAACGTCATTGTGTACCGATTGGCAGAGGTCTCTCTCACCGGCACCACGACCGGCGAGCCTCCCACAACCACCGAGGCGCTCAGGGTGTAATCCTCGCTCGGCAGAAGACTCATAAACACCATGGCGCCCTCACCCAGGCTTGCTCTTAGCCCCCGGCTTAGTCGCAGCGTCACGGTGGCCGGAGCGCCTCCCTCAACGGCGGTGCGCACGGTGGCGGCGTCCAGGATGGTCGCACGCAACGAGTCCAGTATCGTGACGCTGCGGCTGACGTTTGTGGCCGGCAACCGGTAGCCGTTGCCCGCCAGCAGCGTCACGGTCGCCACTTCCGGGTCCTCCATCATGTTATCGGCGACGGTTATAAAGTCCATCCGCTGCCCCGACGTGCCAGTAATGACCAACGTCCTCAATGCTCGCAACGGCTGCGCGCCTGACGATTGACCGCTCACATTCACATCGTTTTCATCAATGTCGCCACTGACATCAACATTGACCGTCACGGTCGTCATCGGGACATGGTCCGGAAGCAAGACTTCCACTCTTATGACATTCCGCTCTGTTACCACACCCCTGACGTTCTCACTCGGATCGCCCAACTCAGACAGCGTCACCACCGGCTCATTGTCGGTGACGGTCAGGGTGCGGCTGGCCCCGGTGGGCACCGACGTGACCGTGTAGTCGGCGTCAGCCGCCGGCATTGCCAGGCTGAAGGCCAGGGTCTCGTCCAGGCCGTCCACGTCTTCCATCGCGGTCAACTCCAGCGTCTGGCTGGCGCAACCGGCGGGGAACGGCACCACTACCCGCCGGGACATCAGCGCGGCCGGGGTGGCGTTGTCAAAACTGAAACCGGCGATGGCGCAGGCCGAGTTGGTGGCGGTGGTGTCCTGAAGCGTCACATTGTAATCCAGCCCGTAGATCACGTTGGGCGGCGTGGTGGACGGCACCGTCTGCTCGCTGTCCAACTGCACCAGCACGCCGCCGGCCGGCGCCACGGCATCCAGGTTCACCACCAACGTAGTCAAGCTGCCCCCTTCCGTCAGCGCGGCGCTGGCCGGGGCGGCCAGACTGGCCGTTGGCGGCGGCGTCTGGTTAGGCACCATTGAGCGGATGAAACCGGCGGCATCGTTGCCCGCCTCATCCTGCACAGGACTGGCGCCGACGGTGTAGGTCAGCATCACTACGTCGCTCAATACCACGGGCGTGTTCAGCGTCAGCGTCACCGTATCCCCGTTGATGGCCACACCGCTCACCACCGGCGCAACACCCGACTCCAGGGTCAGCGTGTAGTCTGCCGGCGCCGGCGCCGAGGTGTCGTCAAGCGCCTCGGTGTAGGTCAGCATCAGGGCCGCGCCGTTGATGGTGTCCGTGCTCACCGTCGGGGCGATGCCGTCGACGGTATGCGCGAGGGTGCCGGCCACCGTCACACCGTGCGTGGTCAGCGCGTTGGTGGTGGCGTCGGCCGCGTCCAGAATCGTACTGCCGCCGGCGCCGGTGGTGTGGGTCAGCGCATTGATGCCGATGCTCACGCCGTCATTGTCGCTGTCGCCGGCGATTACCGTGTAGCTGAAGACCAGCGCCGTGTCCGTGCTGCGGCCGCTGTCGTAGACTGCCTGGCGCGTCTCCGTGCCCACGGCCAGCGCCAGTTGCGGCTGGCCGGTGACGGTGACCGCCTTGCTGAAGGTGACCGTCGCGTCAATCGTTTCGCCAATCGCGTAGACGTCGTCGACGGCATCCGAGGTCAACGCAATGGCGGTGATGGTCGGCGCCAGTACGCGGGTGACGGTGACAGTGTAGGTCTGCACGGTGGCGCCGTCGGCGGCGGTGACAAGAACGGGAATGACCGTCGGTGTGCCTGCCGTCAGGTTAATGGGGTTGCTGTCGCTGCCGCTGGTGACCAGCACGGCGTTGACGGTGATGACGGCGCCGGCGCCGGCCTGGGTGGCGGTGGGCGTGACGGTGACACTGTCGACGCTGTTGACGACGTCGACGGTATAGGTGGTGGCTTCGGGAGCAAACGCCGGCGCCAGGATCCCAGAGGACACTGCCAGGGCGGAGAGGGTGGCGTCGGCCTGCACGTAGGCGTTGAATTGCACCGAGCTGACCAGGAGGCAGTCGCTCACACCGGCGAAGGCGGCAATGGCAGCGAAGTCGGGACGCGAGCAGACAAAATGGGCGGCGCGGACGGTTTGGTCAATCACCAAGCCTCTGCTGGTGTCGGATGGTGTCATTGGAATGGCGACCAGGGTATCCAGCACGTCGTCAAAGATGCCGGCGGGCAGTCCGGTGTCCGCCGTGAACTGGTTGTCGAATATGGACAAAGTATTAAGACTACCCAGACCGACAAAGATGGCGGCGGGCAGTGCATCCAGCTCGTTGTTGTACAAAAACAACTGCCCCAGCCCCGGCAAGCCGGCAAAAATGGTGTCGGGCAGTGCATCCAGACCGTTGCCGTTGAGAGACAAAACCCGTAGCACCGACAAGTCGGCAAAAATGTTGGCGGGCAGTGCATCCAGGGCGTTGTCGTTCAAATACAACTGATCCAGCGCCGACAAGCCGGCAAAATCGCCATTTTGCAGCAAATCGATGCTTTGCGTGGCCAAAAAAAGCCTTGTAATGGTTGCCAGGTCGGTGATGCTCGTGCATTCGGTGGCCAAGGACTGGCTGACAATCGCATCCCGCACCTGTGTCGTCCGCCCGCAGACATTGGCGCCGGCGCTGGCGGTAATATTGATGGTGTTGGTCATCAGGTCGCCGGTGTCCATGTGGCCGGCGGCGGCGAGGGTGACAGCCAGGGTACCATCGGTGGTGATGTCCTCGCCGCTGTATGCCAGCGTCAGTGTGGCGACGGTGGCGCTGTCACGGGTGAAATCGCTCACGCTCACGGTCCCGGCGACGGTATCCGTCACGCTGAAGTGGTTTTGCATCAGGGTGCCCTGGGCCGCCTCGTATGCGGTGTTGGCCAGCGTGACGGTGACGGTCGGCGCCGTGGCGGCGAACAGGTTGGCTTCGGTCAGCGTGCCAGCCAATATGGCAGCGGGGGGCAGGGCGGTGATGGTGACGTCAAAGGTCGCCGTGTCGGTACTCACGCTGTCGCGGACCGTGTAGGTCAGCGTGACGGCGGCGGCGACGGTGGTCGGCGTGCCGGACAGGATGCGGGTGGCCGGGGTAAAGGCCAGGCCGGCGGGCAAGGCGTCGTTGCCCGGCACGGCGGCCGGCCCGGTCAGGGTGTAGGTCGTCTCCCCTGGATTGGATGGGCCGGCCGCCAGGGTCAGGGGGATGATCGCGCTGCCGACTGTATAGCTCTGATTGACCGGCGCAGTCGCAACCGGCGCGGTGTTGGTCACCTCCGCACCGCTCAACAGGGCGGCATTGTTGCCGGCCACATCCCGCAACGGGGGGATGCCGGGCGCGTAGCTCACCATGACGGTCTGGGCGCGTGTGACGGCCGCATCCAGCGTCAGCGTCACAACGGAGCCGTTGATGGTTACACTGGTGACCGCCGGCGCCGGGCCAGGAGTCGCCATGAGCGCGTAGGCGCCATTGGCCGGAACAGAGGCCGCGTCCAACGTCTCACTATAGGTCAGGACCAGGCTGCCGGCGTTGACGGATGCGCTGCTCACCGTCGGCACGGACGTGTCCACCACATGGTCGGATGTTGCGGGCACGGCGTCATGGGCCAGTAACGCATCGTTGTTGTCGGTGTCCTGAATGGTGGCGCCGTTCACGGTCAGACTGTTGGCCTCAATACCCACCTGTGCCCCGTCCGTATCCAGCGCCTGCACGGCGTAGGTGAACACCAGGTTGGCGCCGGTGCCGCTTGTGTAGGCCGCCCCGCGGCGGTTCGCGCCCACCACCAGAGTTATCTGCGGGGTACCGTCCAACACCATAACCGGCTCGCTGAAGGTCACGGTCACCTCAATGGCCTCACCGATGGCATAGGGGCCGGTACTGGTAATCGTCAGGCTGTCCACCAGCGGCACCACCTCAATGGCGACGTCAAAGGTCGCTCTGGCGGTGGCCGGGGGGGTGGCGCTGTCGGTGACCGTGTAGGTCAGCGTGGTGACGCCCTCCACGGTCGGCGTGCCGGACAGGACGCGGTCAGCCGGGGTGAAGGTCAGCCCGGCGGGCAAGTCGCCGTCGCTCGGCCCGGTCAGGGTGTAGGTGGCCGTCCCGATGGCATGACTGGCCTCCGGCAGGGCTAAAGAGGGGATCGCCTGATTGATTGGATAGCGCTGATTGGTCGGCGCGGTCAGGACCAGAGCGGGGTTGGTGGCGGTCACCGGTATGCTGCCGGCATCCAGATCGCCGCTGCCGATGTGCCCGGAATCCAGTACCGTCACGGACAACCTGCCGTCGGCGGTGAAGTCCTCACCGACATACGCCAGCGTCAGCGTGGCCTCGGTGGCGCTGTCGCGGCGGACACCGCTCACCGTCGTCACCCCGAGCACGTTCTCAGTGGTGGTCAGGCTGAAGTCGTCGTCCGCCAGCTCGGCATCCGGCGCGTATTCGGTGTTCGCCAGCGTCACCGTCACCGTCGCACCGTTCAGATTCGCATCGGTCAGCGTGCCGGTCAGCACTGCCCCGGCAGGCTGGACGGTGACCGCAATATCCTGCGTTGCCCTTGATTCATTGCTGTCCGTATCGGACGCATCGGCTGCGGTTACCGTTATCATCGTGCTGCCCGCCGCCTCTGCGTTGATGGTCACGTCACTGCCTTGCACACTGACGGTCGCGATGGCCTCGTCAGCCGACGATGCCTGATAGGTCAGGCTGTCACCGTCCGGGTCGCTGAAGTGATCGGCGACATCAACGGCGACCGGCGGCAGGCCGATGGTGACCGTCTGTGGGTCAATGGTGCCCACCGCTATTGGCACCTGGTTGAGTTTGATGGCGATCGTGAACCTCCGACTGTCTTCGTCGCCGGGGCCGATATTCCCGTCACTGTCGCCTACCCTGTAGGTGTAGGTCTCCGGGTTTTGCGTCGCTGTCGGTGTGCCGGTGATTTGGCGCTGCGCCGCATTGAAGGTCAGGCCGTTCGGCAACTGCGGGGTGAGTCTGTAGTTCAGTGGGCCGTTGCCGCCGGTGGGCGTCGGCAGCGTGAGGGTGGGGATGGCTCTGCCCACAATGTAGCTCAGGGGGCCAATGGTCTGCGAGCCGAAATCAGGGAAGGTATTGGGCCCGGTGTTGTTTACCACATTCAGGGGCGGGAAACCGGCGGCCCGGTTGCCGGCCAGATCACGCAGCGGATTCGCGGCGGGGGCGGTGTAGGCCAGTCGCACTACGTGGTTTGAGTTCACGCCCTGGATTTCGCCCCGCATGCTCACCATCACCAGCCGCACCGTCGTCCCGCTGACAGTCACAGCGGTGATGTTACGCGCCAGGTTGCCGCCGCCGGAAACCCTCACCATCAGCGTGTAATCTTCCGGTGCCGGTGCCGAGCTGGCGTCGAGTGGCTCGTCGTAGGTCAGCGTCAGGATATTGAGATCAACGGTTGCCGTCATTAGCGTCGGCGCGACGGCATCTACCCGATGGACCGTGTCGGCGGCAACGGCAGCGTGTGCGAGTACTGCGTCGTTGCCGTCAATGTCCCGGATGGTGCCGCCGTTGGCCGTCAGTGCATTTTGCGCCACCTCAACCCCATCGTCATCGCTATCGCCAGCGACCACCGTATAGCTGAATACCAGCGCTGTCGACGTGCTGCGGTCGGCGTCGTAGACCGCCTGGCGCGTCTCCGTGCCCACTGTCAGCGCCAACTGCGGGCTGCCGGCGGCGGTGTCCACTGTGACCGCCGTACTGAACATCACCGTTGCTTCAATCTCGTCGCCAGTCGCATAGACGCCATCTTCGCCGGCGTCTGAGGTCAACTCAATGCCACTGATGACGGCCGCGGTAGCGCCCGAATTGATGGTGACCGTCACGGTGTCGCTGTCGGAGGCACTCTGCCGGTCGGTCACGGTCAGCTCAAACGTCAGGGGCGTGTCCGTGGTGACCGTGGGCGCGATGAAGGTGGCCATGTCGGTGGTCTCATCGGTCAGCTCAACGACCGGCGTCGTGCCGGCGGCCTGCGCCCACTGATAGGTCAGGGCGTCGTCGGTGTCCGGATCGCTACTGCCCGTGCCGCCCAGGAACACCCTGCCGCCCTGAGCCACAGTCCGATCCGGCCCGGCCTCGGCGGTGGGGCCGTCATTGGCACCGGCAACCGTGATGGTGACCGTCGCCGGGGTGCCGCCATCCGTCGCCGTCACGGTGAACGCGTCAATGCCATTGGTGCCCCCCTGGGACAGCGCGTTGGTGGCGTCTCCCGGGCCGTCTCCCGGCGTGTTGTCCAGCGTGTAGGTCCACATGCCGTTCCCGGCCAGGGTGAAGCTGCCGTAGGTGCCGACGACATCCGACTGCGGTTGGAACGTGTTGGTGATCGAGCTGTCCGGGTCGGTGACGGTCAATGCGCCGGTGGCGGTATCCTCCACCGCGTCTTCGGTGACCGCCCCGGTGCGTCCGCCGATGATGGTCGGCGGGTCATCAGTGCCGGTGATGGTAACGATGATCGTCCCTGCGGCGAGGAACTCGGACGAGGAGCCGGTGGAGAAGGCCGACACAGCCACGCTGTCAGTGACGACCTGACCCGCGGTCAGGGCGTTGGTGATCGCCCTGTTATTGTCCAGACTGTAACTCCACTCCTGATCGGTGATTGTGAATTGGCCATAGGTGCCATTTCCAGTGCTGCGGACCCTGAAGGGGCCGGAGGGGGAAGAACCGTCGGGGTCCACCAGGCTCAGGATCATCCTGATTGCACTGACTGCTCCGTCCTCAGTTATCTCGCCGCGAGTGTTGGCGATGTATAACAGATCGTCGGCGCCGGTGATGGTGATGGTGATCTCCTGCGTCACGCTGGGGTCGGTGGCGGATCGCGCCGTAAAGACGTCGGTTACCGTGACACCTGCGGCCAGGGCGTTGGTGGCGATTCCCTGAGGGGTGGTGTCGGCCGGGGAGGCGTTGGCCGGCATGTTCGCCAGCGTATAGGTCCACGCGCCATCGGCGTCCAGTTCAAAGATGCCGTACATGCCCAGCCCGTTGGCGCGGTTGGTGGTGCCGGTCTGGGGGCCAAAGTCGCCGCCCAGGTTCACCAGGGTCAACTGGCCGCTCGCGGTGTCCACAGGATCGTCTTCCGTTACTGTGCCGGTCGTGTCTCCTGTGATCGGCAGTACTTCGCTGGTCACCGTCAGCGTGTAGGTCTGCGTGGTGGTCCCGTCGGTGGCGGTCACTGCAATCACAATGTCCTCCGGCACGCCTGGGATCAGGGCAATGGCCTCACTGGGGCGGCCATTGTCTACGGTGTTGGTGTTGACGGTAATCGTGGCGACGGCATTATTGGCGGTCGGTGTCACGGTCACGCTGGTGACGCTGTTGGCGACCGAGACGGTATAGGCCGTGGTGCCGGGGGCGAACGCCGGGGCCAGGGTGCCGTCGGACAGGGTCAGGCCGCTCAAGGTGGCGTCCGCCTCCACCAGCGCCCTGGCGGTGTTGAATTGGTCGGCGGTGATGCGCAGGCAGTCGGTGACGCCGAGGGTGGCGGCGACAATGGCAGCGGCGTCGGGACGGGAGCAGACAAAATGGGCGGCGCGGACGATGTCGTTAACCACAAAGCCGATGTCTCCGCTGTCTGCAATGTCGCCCAGACTACCCAGCACATCGTCAAAGACGCCTTCGGGCAGTCCGGTTTCCGGCGTGAAGCTGTTGCCAAGCAAAATCAAACTATCAAGCGCCGCCAGGCCGTTAAACAGACCGGCATCAAATGTTGTGAAGGTGTTGCCGCGCAGATCCAAAAACTGAAGCGCCGACAAACCGGCAAAAATGCCGGGATCAAGTGAAGAGAGGAGGCTGTTGCCCAGGTTCAATCTCTGAAGCGCCGACAAGCCGGCAAAGTCGCCGCTTTGCAATGCCGTGATGCCCATGCTGTTCAGATTAAGACTCGTAATCGCTTGCAGCCCAGACGTCGGCACATTGGTGCAGTCGGTGTGGGGGGGCATGATGGCGGCGAGAATGGCATTCTCCACCTCTTCTGTGCGGTCGCAGATATTGACGCTGCCGATGACGGTGATGATGACGGTGTCGGGATCAGAATCCGCATCGCCGTCGGTGACCACCAGTGAAAAGGTCAGCGCGGTGTCGGTCGCCACGGTCGGCGCCACGAAGGTCGGCCCGGTCACGTCGGTGGCGCTCAAGGTCACCGGCGGGTCGCCGATTTGCCTCCAGGTGTAGGCGGCAATGCTGTCGCCCGTATCCGGGTCGGTGCCGCTGCCGGCCAGGATGACCGTGGCGCCGGCACTCACGTCAAGTTGATCCGGCCCGGCGTTCGCCGTGGGCGCGTCGTTGGCGCCGATGACGGTGATGTGGAGGGTCGCTTCAAGGCCGGTTCCAGGATTGAAGAATTCTCTTTCGTTCGCCACGGTGAACTGCTCGGCGCCTGTTTGGCCCTCGGCCAGCGCGTTGGTGTCGGGGTCAAGAAAATTCAGGGTGTAGACCCAGTTTCCGACATCACGCAGTCTAAAGACGCCATAGGTGCCCGTGACAGAGGCAGTATCGAAGAATTCGTCCTCTACGTCCAGGATGGCATCGGAGTTGTCCGGGTCTTCCACACGCAGCAAGCCTCCGATATCACGCCTGGTCGGCGGGTCCTCGCCCGGCGGAACGGGACTGAGCAACTCATCCTCCACCACCTCGCGGGGAGGTCGGGGGGGTATGCCGCCGCCGCTGATTCTCAACGCGTCTTCGGCGCCGGTGACGGTGATGGTGACGGTCGCTACGGTGCCGTCAACGGACTGCACGGTGAAGGAGTCGGACACCTCCTCACCCGCGCCCAGAGCGTCGGTGGCGGCTGCCCGGTCGCCCGGCCTGTCGTCCGGCGTGTTGTCCAGCGTGTAGGTCCATGCGCCGTTCTCATCCAGGGTGAAGGTGCCGTAGGTGCCGATGGTGTCCTGTACGGTGAAGAGCTCGTCGTCGTCCGGGTCGGTGACAGTCAGGTCGCCGGTGACCGTGTTCGGGGCCGCGTCTTCGGTGATGGTGCCGGTGATGGTGCCGGCGATCATGGACGGGACGTTGGGCGGCAAGACGGTGACGGTCACCGTGGCGGTCGCCGTGGCCGTTCCTGCGTCGGTGACGGCCAGCATGAACATCAGGGTCGTGCTCGTGGTTACCCCGGGCGCGATGAAGGTGGCGCTGGCGGTGTCTGCATCGTCGAGCGAGACGGACGGCGTGCCGGTCTGCGTCCACTGATAGGTCAGGGGCGACGGGTCGACGGTCTCCGGGTCGGTGGCGGCGCCGGACAGTCTCACCTGGGCGCCCCCGCGCACGGGCTGCTCCGGCCCGGTGGCCGTGACGGTCGGCGCGTCATTGACACCGGTGACGGTGATGGTGATGGTCACCGGGGTGCCGTCAACGGACTCCACTGTGAAGGGGTCGGTAACCCGCGCATCCGCGTCCAGGGCGTCGGTGGCGGCTCCCCGGTCATCCGGCGTGCCATCCGGCGTGTTGTCCAGCGTGTAGGTCCACGCGCCGTTCTCATCCAGGGTGAAGGCGCCGTAGGTGCCGATGGCGTCCCGTGCCGTGAAGCGTTCGGGACTGTCCGGGTCGGTGACAGTCAGGACGCCGGTGACCGTGTTCGGGTCCGCGTCTTCGGTGATAGTGCCGGTGTCTGCGCCGGTGAAGGTGGACGGGGCGCGGAACGCTTCAACGGTGACGGTCACCAGGGCGGTCGTCGTGGCCGTTCGTGCGTCGGTGACGGCCAGCATGAACGTCAGGGTCGTGTCCCCGGTTACATCGGGCGCGGTGAAGGTGACGCTGGCGGTGTTCGCACCGTCAAGCGCGACGGACAGTTCGGCGGGCGGCGTGCCGGCCTGCGTCCACTGATAGGCCAGGGCCGCCGGGTCGACGGTCTCCGGGTCGCTGACGATGCTGGACAGCGTCACCTCGGTGCGTGCAATCACGGTCTGCTCCGGCCCGGTGGCCGTGACGGTCGGCGCGTCATTGACACCGGTGACGGTGATGGTGACGGTCGCTTCGGTGCCGTCAACGGACTGCACGGTGAAGGGGTCGTCAACCTGGTCACCCTCGTCCAGGGCGTCGGTGGCGGCGGCCCGGTCGTCCGGCGTGTTGTCCAGCGTGTAGGTCCACGCGCCGTTCTCCTCCAGGGTGAAGGCGCCGTAGACGCCGATGGCGTCCCGTGCCGTGAAGCGGTCGGGGCTGTCCGTGTCGGTGGCAGTCAGGACGCCGGTGACCGTGTTCGGGTCCGCGTCTTCGGTGATGCCGCCGGTGAGCGCGCCGGTGATGTCGGCTGCGTCGTCGGTCGCTTCAACGGTGACCGCGACCGTGTCGGTGGCCGTGGCGCCCGCCGGGTCGGTGACCGTCAGCGTGAAGGTGAAGTCCCTGTTCGCATCCAACTGCGGCGCGGTGAAGCCGGCAATGGCGCTGGTCGGGGCGCTGATTGCAATGTCGTCGGGCAGGCCGGCAGTCTGCGTCCATTGATAGCTCAACACGTCGTTCGTGTCCGGATCCGTGCTGCCGGCGGCGGTCAGCGTCACGCCGTCGCCTTCGGTCACGGTCTGCGGCGTCCCGGCTTCGGCGGTGGGCGCGTCGTTGGCGCCGATGACGGTGATGGTGACGGTCGCTTCGGTGCCGTCAAGCGCGAGCACGGTGAAGGGGTCGGGCGCCTGCTGACTCGCGGCCAGGGCGTTGGTGGCGGCTGCCCGGTCGTCCGGCGTGCCGTCCAGCGTGTTGTCCAGCGTGTAGGTCCACACGCCGTTCTCATCCAGGGCAAAGGTGCCGTAGGCGCCGATGGTCTGTGCCTGCGGCTGGAAGCTGTCGGGGCTGTCCTGGTCTCTGACCCGCAGTGTGCCCATGACCTGGTTCAGGTCCGCGCCTTCGGTGACGCTGCCGGAGCGCGCACCGCTGATGACGGCGGCGTCATCGGTCGCGTCAACGGTGACCATGACCGTGTCGGTGGCCGTGGCGCCCGCCTGGTCGGTGACCGTCAGCGTGAAGGTGAAGACCATCTCCGCATTCAACTGCGGCGCGGTGAAGTCGGCGATGACGTTGTCCGCGTTCCTGATCTCAATGTCGGAGGGCGTGCCGGTGGTCTGCGTCCACTGATAGGTCAGCACGTCGTTGGCGTCAATGTCGCTGCCGGCGCCGATCAGATCCACGCCGTCACCTTCGGTCACGGTCTGCGCCGGCCCGGCTTCGGCGGTGGGCGCGTCGTTGGCGCCGGTGATGGCGATGGTGACGGTCGCTTCGGTGCCGTCGTCGGACTGGACCGGGAACGCATCGGGGACGGGGGCACCTCCCTCCGGCAGGGCCTGGGTGATCAGGACGCCGTTGTTCAGAGTGTAGGTCCAGACGCCATCCGTTGCCAGGGTGAAGCTGCCGTAGGCGCTGACGGCGGGCGGTACCTGCGCCCGGAACCGGTTGTCCTCTGTGTCCGGGTCGGTGGCGGTCAGCGTGCCGATGGCGGTGTTCGGGTCCGCGTCTTCGGTGACGCCGCCGGTGAGCGCGCCGCCGAAGACGGCCGGGTCGTCGGCCGCATCCACCGTGATAATCACCATGGCGGTGTCCTCAGGACTGCGCCCGTCGGTGACGGTCAGCGTGAAGGTGAAGTCCTCGGGCGCGAGCAACTGCGGCGCGGTGAAGGTGGCCGTGGCGGTGGCCGGGTTGATCAACGCAATGTCGGGCGGACCGGCGGGCGGCGTCCACTGATAGGTCAGCACGGCGCCGGTATCCGGGTCGGCGCTGGCGGCGCCGGACAGCGTCACGATGTCACGCTCGGTGACGGTCTGCGGCGGCCCGGCGTTGGCCACGGCCGCGTCGTTGACGCCGGTGATGGTGATGGTGACGGTCGCTTCGGTGCCGTCGTTGGAACGGACTGTGAACACGTCGGTGACGGTTTGATCCTCCGCCAGGGCCTGGGTCGCCGGGGCGCCGTTGTTCAGGGCGTAGGTCCAGATGCCGTTCACATCATCCAGGGTGAAGGTGCCGTAGGCGCTGATGGCCTGCGGCTGCACCAGGAAGCCGTCGGGGCTGTCCGAATCGCTGACCGTCAGCGCGCCCGTGATCGTGTTCGGGTCCGTGTCTTCGGTGACGGCGCCTGTAAGAACGCCGGTGATGTCCGCCGGGTCGTTGTCCGCATCCACCGTGATGATCGTCATCGCGGTGTCCTGGACGCCGATATCGTCGGTGACGGTCAGCGTGAACGTCAGGTTCGTGGGGGCAGCCAAACCGGGGGCGGCGGAGATGTCGTGGGCGGTTTCACCTGCGACAGCGCCACGGCTCGTGGGCTCGGAGGCGGTGAAGGTGATGGTGGCGGTGGTGGTGGCGCTCTGCGGGTCGGCGATCGTGGCTGTGGGCGTGCCGCCGGTCTGCGCCCATTGATAGGTCAGCACGGCGCCGGTATCCGGGTCGTTGGTGCCGGCGGCGGACAGCGTCACCACAATGGCCTCGGCGCTCTCGGTAACGGTCTGGGGGCCGCCGGCGTTGGCGACCGGCGCGTCATTGGTGCCGGTGACGGTGAAGGTGAGGGTGCGGGCCGCTGTGGGTTCGTCGTCAGCGGCCTGCACGGTGAACATTTCAGTGCCGATCATGCCTTCAGCCAGGGCGTTGGTGGTGTCTCCCTGGGCGCTGCCCGGTGTGTTGTCCAGCGTGTAGATCCACTCGGCGTTCGGTAAGAGGGTGAAGGTGCCGTAGGTGCCGATCCCCGACTCCGTCTGCAACAGGACGCTGTTGCGGCCATCCGGATCCATGATCGTCAGCCGGCCGGAGATCACGGTGGTCGTCGTCCCGCTTTCGGTGAGGTCGTGCTCCAGTTCACCGCCGATGTCGGCCGGGGCATTGACCGCTTCCACGGTCACGATGACCGGGTTGGAGACGACCGTGGCACCCCCCCGGTCGGCGACGCTCAAGGTGAACGTCAAGTCCGTGTTCGCGGCCAAATCGGGGGCGGTGAAGCTGGCGGTGGTGGTCCGGGCGCCGGTGAGACTGACATCGGGGCCGCCGGTCTGCCTCCATTGATAGACCAGGAACACCTCGTCGCCGGCATCCGTGTCACTGACCATGCTGGTCAGGGTCACGGATTCACCCTCGGCGAAGGTGCCAACCGCGGCAACGCTCTGGCCCAGCCCGGCCTGGACGATGGGCGGGTCATTGGCGCCGCTAAGGATGATGCGCACCGACACCTCCAGATTGTTGGAGGTGTTTACCGAGTAGAAAAGGTTGACGGTGTCAAGACCGGACAGGGCTTGAACGACCGGGGCGTCGTTGTTCAGGGTGAAGCTCCAGCGGCCGAACCTACTCGTGCCCGTCCCCTCGGGAGTCAGGCTGAAGGTGCCGTAGGCGTCTTCAACATCCGTCTGCTGCAGGGCGGCGAGGGAGGGTTGGCTCCCAAGCCTCCTTAGCTCACCCCTGACCGTATTCGGATCCGCGTCTTCGGTGATGCGGCCATCTCTGCCCGAGAAAACAGGGAGCGGGATCACGCTGACGCTCACGGTGTCGGTGGCCGTGGCGCCCCGTGGGTCAGTGACGGCCAGCGTGAAGATCAGGGTTGCAGATCCCTGGGGTGCGTTGAAGGTGACTCGGTCGGTTTGGTCGCCGATTACATTGCTGACGTTGGTGGGGTAACTCCATTGATAGGTCAGATCCGCCGCGCCGGTTTCCGGGTCGCTGCTCTCTCTGCCGCTCAAGGCCGTCTCAAAGCCGCCGAACACGGCTCCGGTCGGCTCGGTGATTATGGCGGTGGGCGCGTCGTTGGCGCCGATGATGTTGATGGTGATGACCTGTTGGACATCGTCACTGGCTGCTACGGTGAACCTGTCGCGCGCCGTCGTGCCAGCGGCCAGGGCGTTGGTGGCGCCTCCCCGCTCGGTGTCCGGCGCGTTGTCCAGCGTGTAGGTCCAGTCGCCGTTCACATCCAGATCAAAGACGCCGTAGGTGCCGACACTCTCTCCCTGCATAGTGAACACGGTGGGATTGTTGCCCGGGAGGGTGGCGGTCAACGTGCCGGTGACGGTGTTTTGCTCTGCGTCTTCGGTGACGGTGCCCTCAAGCGTGCCTTCAATGACCGACAGGTTACTCTCCTCAACAGTGATGATCACACTGTCGGTGTCCTCACCGCCGCGCTCGTCGGTGACGGTCAGGGTGAACGTCAGGACCATGGTCTCGCCCGCGTTCAACTCCAAAATGGGCGCGGTGAAGCCGGTGGTGGCGCTCGTCGGGCTGCTGAGAACAACCGGGGGCGTGCCGGTCTGCGTCCACTGATAGGTCAGCTGATCGCCGCGATCCGGGTCGGTGCCCGTGCCCGTCAGCGCAACATCGCGGTTTTCAATCACGGTTTGCGGGTCGCCGGCCTCGGCGACGGGCGGGTCGTTGCTGCCGGTGACAGTGATGGTGACGTCCTGTTGGACGCCGTCACTGGTTCTGGCGGTGAACCTGTCAAGGCCCTCCGCATCCATGGCCAGGGCGTTGGTGGCGTCTCCCCGGTCGGTGTCCAGCGTGTTGTCCAGCGTGTAGGTCCAGGCGCCGTTCGCATCCAGGGTGAAGACGCCGTAGGTGCCGGCACTCTCTCCCTGCGGAACAAACGTGACGGCGGTGGTGGCCGGGGGGATGGCGGTCAACATGCCGGTGACGGTGTTTTGCGCCACGTCTTCGGTGACGGCGCCCTCGGTCGTGCCGCTGATGAACGACAGGCCACTATCCTCAACAGTGATGATCACACTGTCGGTGTGGCTGTCCCGCGGGTCGGTGACGGTCAGGGTGAACGTCAGGGCCATGTTCTCGCCCGCGTTCAACTCCAAAATGGGCGCGGTGAAACGGGTGGTGGCGCTCGTCGGGCTGCTGAGAACAACCTCGGGCGTGCCGGTCTGCGTCCATTGATAGCCCAGGCGATCCTGCTCGTCGCCATCCGGGTCGGTGCCCGTGCCCACCAGCGTGACATCAAAGCCTTCAGGCACGGTTTGCGGGGCGCCGGCCTCGGCGACGGGCGGGTCGTTGCTGCCGATGATGTTGATCGTGACGGCCCCCTCGGTGCCGTCATGGGCCACCACGCCGAACACATCGCTGACGCGCTCATCCGCGACCAATGCGTCGGTTTGGGAGTTGTCATTATCCAGACTGTACGTCCAGTCGCCGGTGCCGGTGAGGCTGAAGGTACCGTAGGCGCCCACTTCCATCTTCGGCTCAAACATCCTGTCCGGGTCGGGGGACATTTCGCTGAAGCTCAGTGCGCCTGTGACCATATTCGTCTCCGCATTTTCGGTGACGGTGCCCCCGGTCGTGCCGCCGATGCTGTACGCCTCAACGGGGATGATGACCGTGGCGGTGTCCGTTGCCAAATGCGGGTCGGTCACGGTCAGGGTGAACGTCAAGTCCGTGTCCGCTGTCAAACCGGGCGTGACGAACGTCACCGTGTCGGTGTCCGCATTGGTGAGCATGACGGTGGGCGTGCCAGTCTGCGTCCACGCATAGGTCAGCGAGTCTCTGCTATCCGTTTCCATGCTGTCGGCGCCACTGAGCTCAATTGCTTCCTGTTCACGGATCTCCTCCAACACATCGGTGATGACGGCGACGGGCGCATCGTTGGCGCCGTTCACGGTGATGGTGATGGTGATGATGGAGTTGTCCACGGTTTCCACGTCAAACTGTTCCACTTCAGTCTGGCCCGCGGCCAGGGACTGGACGACGGCGGCGGCGTTGTTCAGGGCGTATGTCCAGGCGCCTTCAGTGGTTATGGCGAAACTGCCATAAGTACCGGGAGTATCGCCGAATGACTGCGCTCCGAAGAATGCTTGACGGTCACCATCCACTTGCAGGTTACCCGACGTGCCCACTATCCCGTCTTCGTTGACGTCGCCGGTCATCATGCCGGTGATGGTTGCAGTGGGGACTGTGATGGCGATTGTGAACGTCAGACTGTCGGTGTCGGTGTCGGCGTCATTCACGTCGTTATCGCCTGCGGTGTAGGTGTAGGTCACCGGGGTGGTTTGCACCGTCTCCGGTACGCCGGTGATTTGGCGCTCCGCCGCATTGAATGTCAGGCCGTTCGGCAACGGCGGGCGGAGACGGTAGTCCAGTGCGCCATTGCCGCCGGTGGCTTCCGGCAGCGTGAGGGTGGGAATGGCTCCGCCCTGAACGTAGGTCTCGTCGTCAATGGTCTGCGTGCCGAAATCCGGGGCCACATCGGCCGCGGCGTTGTTTATCACCGCCCGGGACGTGACACTGGCGGCCCGGTTGCCGGCAATATCGCGCAGCGGATTCCCGTCGGTGGCGGTGTAGGTCACTTCCACCACGTTGGTTGTGACCGCGGTCCGGCCCGGCGTCAGCCGCACCGTCGTCCCGTCGACAGCCACATCGCTGATACTCAACTGCAAGAGCGGGCCGCCCGGCTCCATCAGCCCGAAACTGTAGTCTTCTGCCCGTCCCGAGGTGTTATTGAGCGGCTCGTTGTAGGTCAGCGTCAGGACATCGCTATCAATGGTTGCCGTCAGTATCACCGGCGCTGCGGTGTCCACCGCATGGGCGGTCTCTGCGTCCACGGCCTCATGCCTGAGGTCCGCCTCGTTGCCGGTGACGCCTTGAATAATGGTGCTGTTGCCGGGCTTGACGAGGACATTGGCGCTTATGCTCACGCCGTCGGCATCAGTCTCCCCGGCGGCCACCGTGTAGGTGAAGACCAGGTCGGTGCCGGGGCTGGGGCCGATGGTGAAGACCGCCGGGCGGGCGGCTGCGCCGACATTCAGGAAAATCAACGGGGCGCCCGTGACGGTGACGTTCTCGCTGAAGGTGACCGTGACCCGGATTTCCTCGCCCAGCGCATAGGGGCCGGTACTGGTGAAGGCCACATTGCTCACGGTCGGCATTGACAGGCGGGTGACGGTCACCGTGTAGGTTTCCGTGGTGGCGCCATCAACGGAGGTGACAACAATGGCAATCGGCACCGCTATGCCTGGCGTCGGCAGGGCAATGGCGGTGGCGGCGGTGGCGCCGTTGACTGTAATCGTGGCGTCGGTATTGGTGGCGGTCGGCGTCACGGTCACCGTGTCGACGCTGTTGGCGACCGCAACGGTATAGGCCATGGTGGCGGAGTCAAACGCCGGGTCCAGGGTGCCGGCGGACAGGGTCAGGCCGCTCAACGTGGCGTCCATTGACGCCAGGTAGGCGTTGAATTGTGCGGCGGTGACGCGCAGGCAGTGGGCGGCGCCGGTGAAGGTGACGATGGCCGCAGCGTCGGGACGGGAGCAGACAAAATGGGCGTTCCGGCCGATGAGGGTCACGGCAAGTCCGACGCCTCCACCTTCTTCATGAACGGGACCCAGAGTATTCAACACGTCGTCAAAGATGCCGGCGGGCAGACCGGTGCCCGGGGTGAACGACGGGTTGCTGTGCAAGCCTAAATTCACAAGCGAGTTCAGTCCGTCAAAGATGCCGACGGGCAGGGATGTGAACTCGTTACTGTTTATGTACAAACTCACCACTGAGGTCAGGCCGGCAAACGCGCCGACGGGCAGTGTGTTGAGGTCGTTGTTGAACAAATTCAACTCCTCAAGCGCGGACAAGTCGGCAAAAATATTGGCAGGCAGTGTCGTGAGGCTGTTTCGGAGAAAACGCAAAAATCTCAGCCCCGTCAAGCCGGCAAAATCGCCGGGTTGCAGCTCAGTGAGGCCAGCACCTGAAACTTTCATAGCCCTGTTAAATTCAAGGGTGTCAATCGTCGCCAGGTCGGTGATACTCGTGCATTCGGTGGCCGTGGACCGGAAGACAATTTCATCCCGCACCTGTGCCGTGCGGCCGCAGACATTCACGCCGGGACTGGCGGCAATCAGGATGGTGTTGGTGATCAGATCGCCGACGACAGTGTGGCCGGCGGCGGCGAGGGTGACGGACAGGGTGCCATCGGCGGTGATGTCCTCGCCGCTGTACGCCAGCGTCAGCGTGGCGACGGTGGCGCTGTCGCGGGTGACACCGCTCACGCTCACGGTCCCGTCGACGGTATCCGTCACGCTGAAGTGGCTTGGCAGCAGGGCGCCCGGGGCCGCCTCGTATGCGGTGTGCTCCAGCGTGACGGTGACGGTTGGCGCCGTGGCGGTGGCGGCGACCAGGGTGGCTTCGGTCAGCGTGCCGGCCAGGGTGGCGGTGGGCGCGGCAGAGGCTGCGCGGGTGACGGTGACCGTGTAGGTCGTCATGGCGGTGGTGTCGGCGGAGGTGACTATGACGGGAATGTCCCTCGGCGTGTCTGCCGTCAGGGCAATGGCGGCGCTGGCGCTGCCGCTGGCCACTGCAGTGCCGTCCACGAGAATCGTGGCGCCGGTTGTGGTGGCGACCGGCGTCACGGTCACCGTGTCGACATCAATGAGTACCGAGGCCTCATAGGTCGTGGCGCCGGAGGCGAACGGCGGGTTCAGGATGCCGCTGGACAGGGCCAGGCCGCTCAAGGTGGCGTCCATCACCAGCGGGATGGCGGTGTTGAGTTGTGCGGCGCTGATGCGCAGGCAGTTGGTCACGCCGGGGGTCACCATGACAATCGCCACAGCGTCGGCACGGGAGCAGACAAAATGGGCGGTGCGGACGGTTTGGTCAATCACCAAGCCGTTACCGGATGGGTTTGTTGTAATGGGGCCCAGAGTATCCAGCACGTCGTCAAAGATGCCGACGGGCAGTCCGGTGTCCTCCGTGAACGAGTTGGCCGTCATTCGCAAAGTCGTAAGCCTCTCCAGACCGTCAAAGATGGTGGTGGGCAGTGCCTCCAGGGCGTTGTTGTTCACATTCAATGTCGACAGCGCCGTCAAGCCGTCAAAGATGGTGGCGGGCAGTGCCTCCAGGGCGTTGTTGTTCACATTCAATGTCGACAGCGCCGTCAAGCCGTCAAAAATGGTGGCGGGCAGTGCCTCCAGGGCGTTGTTGTTCACATTCAATGTCGACAGCGCCGTCAAGCCGTCAAAAATGGTGGCATCAAGTGAAGAGAAGCGGTTTGCGCCCAAATCCAGCCCCTGCAACGCCGACAAGCCGTCAAAAATGGTGGCGGGCAGTGTCTCCAGGGCGTTGTTGAACAAAGACAACTCCCGCAGCATTGTCAAGCCGTCAAAATCGCCGTTGTGCAGCGCAGCGATGCTTTGCCCGCTCAAATCAAGATTGGTAATGGTTGCCAGGTTGGTGATGCTCGTGCATTCGGTGGCCGAGGACCCTTCGAGAATCGCATCCCGCACCTGTGCCGTCCGCCCGCAGATGTTGACGCCGGGGCTGGCGGTAATCGCGATGGTGTTGGTCACCAGGTCGTTGGTGCCCGTGTGGCCGGCGGCGGCGAGGGTGACGGACAGGGTCCCGGGGGTGGTGATGTCCTCGCCGCTGTACGCCAGCGTCAGCGTGGCCTCGGTGTCGCTGTTGCGGGTGACATCGCTCACGCTCACAGTCCCGGCGACGGTATCCGTCACGGTGAAGTGGCTTAGCATCAGGGTGCTCGGGGCCTCGTATGCGATGTTGGCCAGCGTGACGGTGACGGTCGGCGTCGTGGCGGCGAACAGATTGGCTTCGGTCAGCGTGCCGGCCAGGGTGGCGGTGGGCGGCGTGACCGCCGAGCTGGTGACGGTGTAGGTCATCATGGCACCCCCGGTGGCGGCGGTGACGATCGTGGTAATGGTCGTGGTTCCGTCTGCTGTCAGGCCAATGGGGTTGCTGGCGTTGCCGCTGGTGACGGTGTCGCCGTTGACGGTAATCGTGGCGACGGCATTGGTGGCGGTCGGTATCACCGTCACGCTGGTGACGCTGTTGGCGACGGCGACGGTATAGGTCGTGGTGCCGGAGGCGAACACCGGGGTGAGGGTGAAGGTGTCAAACGGCGGGGTGAGGGTGGCGCCGTCGGCAATGTCCAGGTTGCTCAATGTGGCGTCCGCCAGGGCGGCGGTGAGTTGTGCGGAGCTGATGAGGATGCAGTCGTCCACGCCGGTGGTGACAGCGACAATGTCCCCGGAGTCGGCACGGGAGCAGACAAAATGGGCGTCGCGGACGTTGACGTCAACAACGAATTGGGTTTCAAGGGGACCTAAGGTATTAAGCACCTCATCAAAGACGCCGGCGGGAAGACCACCCGGATCAAAAAGGTTTTGGCTCAAAGACAAAACCCTTAGTACGTCCAGGCCATGAAAAATATCGGCGCGCAATGCTGTGAGTAAATTGTTGAACAGACTCAAATTCGTAAGCTTCGCCAGGCCGGCAAAAATGTCCGCTGGCAGTGCGGCGAGTTGGTTGGTGGCCAAAGTCACCGTTGTCAGCTCCGTCAAGCCGGTAAAAATATTGGCTCGCAGCGTGTTGATTTGGTTGTTGTCAAGCTTCAACATCGTCAACGCCGTCAAACCGGCAAAAATATTGTCTGGCAGTGTTGTGAGGGTGTTACCTCGCAAATCCAACGTCATCAGCCCCGTCAAGCCGGCAAAATCGCCGCTTTGCAATGTCGCAATACTTTGATTATTCAAGTTCAGGCTCATAATCGTCGCCAGGCCGGTGATGCTCGTGCATTCGGTGGCTGTACCCGTGACAATCGCATCCCGCACCTGTGTCGTGCGGCCGCAGACATTGACGCCGGCGCTGGCGGTGATTGACACACTGCCGGCAGGCAGGTCGCCGGTCCCGGTGTGCCCGGCAGCCGTGACCGTGACCGACAGGTCGCCGGCGGTGAGGTCCGCGCCGTCAAACCCCAGCGTCAACGTGGCGGTGGTGCCGTCAGCGCCGCGGTTGACGTCGTCCAGTGTGATGTCACCCCCGGCCACGGTATCACTCACGGTGAAGTCCGCCGTCGTCAGCGTGGCCTCGTATTCGGTGTTTGCCAGTGTGACCGTGACGGTCGGCGACGTACTCGCAAACAGCGCGGCTTCGGTCAGCGGCGAGGTCGCGGTCAGGGTTGCGCTGGCCTCGGCCTCGGTGACGGTGATGATGACGGTGGTTTCCGCCGTGGCGGGGCCGACGGTCAATTGCACTGTCAATGTGTAGGTCGTCGGCGGCGCCGACGCCGTCGGCGTGCCGCTGATCTGGCGGTTCTCCGCATTGAATGTCAGGCCATTCGGCAGCGCCGGCGTCAGCGTGTAATTCAGCGCCCCATTGCCGCCGCTCGCCGCCGGCAATTGTAGTACCGGGTCGACGGCCACGCCGACTGTGTAAATCTGCGGCTCCACTACCGCAGTGCCAAAGCTCGGCAGTGCATCGGTGGTGTTCTCTACCGCCTGGGCTGTGAGATCGGCGGCCCGGTTGCCGGCCAGATCCAGCAGCGGAGTCAGCCCGGCAGTGTAGGTCAGCGTCACGCCATCGGTCGATACCACGGCTGTGCTCAGCGTCAGCGTCACGGTCTGCCCGCTGATAGCCACGCCGCCATTGTCCACCGTCGGGGCAGTGCCCGACTCCAGCGTCAGCGTGTAGTCTGCCGGCGCCGGCGCCGAGCTGTCGTCAAGTTCCTCATCGTAGGTCAGTGTCAGTGTCATGCCATCAATTGTTGCCGTGCTGACCGTCGGGGCGACGGCGTCCACTCGATTGGCGTTGTCCTCGGCAATGGCATCGTGGGCAAGCACCGCGTTGTTGCCGGCGGCGTCCCGGATGGTGCCGTTGCTTAGCTCCAGTGCGTTTTGCGCCACCGCAACCCCATCGGCATCGTTGTCGCCGGCGGCCACCGTGTAGCTGAAGACCAGCGCCGTGGTTGTGCTGCCACTGTCGTAGACCGCCTGGCGCGTCGCCGTGCCCACCGTCAGCGGTATCTGCGGCGTGCCACCGGTGGTATCCACCGTGACGGCTTCGCTGAAGGTCGCCGTCAACTCAATCGCTTCGCCCTCACTGTACGGGCCGGTGGTGGTGCTGCTGATGGTGACACTGTTCACCGTCGGGGCGACGGCGTCCACTTGATTGGCGGTATCGGGGGCAATGGCAGCATGGGTAAGCACCGCGTCGTTGCCGACAAGATCCTGGATGGTGCCGCTGTTTAGCTCCAGTGCGTTGGACGCCACCGTAACCCCATCGTCATCGCTGTCACCGGCGACCACCGTGTAGCTGAAGGCCAGCGCCGTGATTGTGCTGCTGTCGCTGTCGTAGACCGCCTGGCGCGCCTCCGCGCCCACCGTCAGCGGTATCCGCGGCGTGCCGGCGGCGGTGTCCACCGTGACCGCTTCGTTGAAGGTTACCGTCAACTCAATCGCTTCACCCACGGCGTACGGACCGGTGCTGATGGTGACACCGACCACCGTCGGGGTGCCGGCCAGGTCAACCCGGTGTTGGCGGGCGACGGCTACTTCGCTATGCGTAATTACCGTGGGGGTATTGCTTACGCTCCCTTGAATCGTGCCACCGGCCAGGTTCAACGCATTGGAGCCGATGCTCACGCCGTCACCGTCCTGATCGTCTGCGGCCACCGTATAGCTGAATACCAGCGCCGTCGCCATGCTACGGGCACGGTCGCAGACCGCCTGGCGCGTCTGCGGGCCCACTGTCAGCGCCAACTGCGGGCTACCGGCGGCGGTGTCCACTGTGACCGCCGCACTGAACATCACCGTTGCTTCAATCACGTCGCCAGTCACATAAACGCCATCGGCGCCGGCGTCTGAGGTCAACTCAATGCCGCTGATGCCGCCCGATATCGGGTGGACGGTCACGGTCACTCTGTCGGTGTCCGTGGCGCCATTCTGGTCGGTGACCGTCAGCTCGAACGTCAGCACCGTGTTCCCGGAGACAGAGAACGCCGTGAAGGTGAACCTGGCGGTGTCGACCGCGTTGGGCAAAACTTCGCGAGAATCGATCTGCACCCACCGATAGGTCTGGGGGCTGCCGTCCTCCGGATCACGGCTGCCGGTGCCGTCCAGCGTGACTTCGGCGTTTACGACGACGATCTGGGCGTCGCCGGCCTCGGCGGTGGGCGCGTCATTGGCGCCGGTGATGGTGATGGTGACGCTCGCCGGGGTGTTGTCGCTGGCCTGCACCTGGAAGGTCTCGGTGACCATGTCGGGGACAATCGTGGTCACGCCCAGGGCGTTGGTGACGGAGGCGTCGTTGTCCAGAGTATAGATCCACGCGCCCTCGGCGGTCAGGGCGAAGGCGCCGTAGGTGCCGGCGGTGTTCGACTGCTCATTGAACTCGATATTGGGTTCGGTCGGGTCGGTCGCGGTCAGCACGCCGGTGGCGGTGTTCTCGTCTGCGTCTTCGGTGACGCTGCCCGCCAGATCGCCGGTGATGATGGCCGCGGTATTGTCCGCCTGGATGGTGACCGCCACGGTGTCGGTGTCGGAGACAACCTGCGAGTCGGTCACAGTCAACTGAAACATCAGGACCGTGTCCTCGGTGACCGCGGGCGCGGTGAAGGTGGCCGTGTCGGTGGTCTCATCGTCCAGCGCGACGGTCGGCGTGCCGGCAACCTGCGCCCACCGATAGGTCAGAGTGTCGCCGGTGTCCGGATCGCTACTGCCCGTGCCGTTCAGGTTCACCACAGCGGCCGGAGGCACGGTCAGGGTGTCGCCGGCATCGGCGGTGGGCGCGTCATTGGCCCCGGTGACCGTGATGGTGACCGTCGCCGGGGTGCCGTCGGACACCGTCACGGTGAACACGTCGGTTTCCTCGTCGCCCTCAGCCAGGGCATTGGTGGCGTCTCCCGGGCCGTCGTCGCCCGGCGTGTTGTCCAATGTATAGGTCCATCCGCCGGCGGCGGTCACGGTGAAAGCGCCGTAGGTGCTGGGGACATTCGACTGCACCCGGAACGTGTTGTCGGAGCCGTCCGGGTCGTTGGCGCTCAGCGTGCCGGTGGCGGTGGTCCTGACCGACTCTGCGTCTTCGGTGACGGTGCCGGTGCGCTCGCCGGTGACGACCGCCGGGTCATCAGCGCCGGTGATGGTGATGGTGACCATACCGGTGATGCTTCCGGACATCACAGTGAACACGTCGAAGACGATCTCACCCGCGGCCAGCTCGTTGGTGACCGACCTGGTATTGTCCAGTGTGTAACGTCCTTGGTTGAAGGGGGGGCGTCCGGGGATGAAGAATTGGCCATAGGTACCGTCCCCGCTCCCAACTCTGCGGAATGAGGGGCTGGGCGGGGTATTGTCAGGGTCCGCCAGCCCCAAGGAGAAGCTGAATGTGTTGAATCCGTCGACGAGCTCATCCTCCGTTACCCTGCCAGTATTGCCGGTGATGTATGTCGGATCGTCGGCGCCGGTGATGGTGATGGTGACCTCTTGCGTCACGCTGTTGTCGGTGGTGGATAGCGCCGTAAAGACGTCGGTCGCCGTGGCGCCTGCGGCCAGGGCGTTGGTGGCGATTCCCTGAGGGGTGGCGTCAGACGAGGGGGTGCTGGCCGGCATGTTCGCCAGCGTATAGGTCCACGCGCCATCGGCGGCCAGTACAAAGATGCCGTACGTGCCCAGCCCGTTGGCGCGGTCGGTGGTGCCGGTCTGGGCGACAAAGCCGCCGTCCAGGGTCAACTGGCCGCTCGCGGTGTCCACAGGATCGTCTTCCGTCACTGTGCCGATCGTGACTCCGGTGATCGGCGGTGCTTCGCGGGTCACCGTCAGCGTGTAGATCTGCGTGGTGGTCCCGTCGGCGGCGGTCACTTCAATCACAATGTCCTCCGGCGGGCCTGGGGTCAGGGAAATGGCCTCACTGGGGCTGCCACTGGCTACGGTGTCGGTGTTGACGGTAATCGTGGCAACGGCATTGGTGGCGGTCGGTGTCACGGTCACACTGATGACGCTGCTGGCGACCGAGACGGTATAGGTCGTGGTGCCGGGGGCGAACACCGGGTCCAGGGTGCCGTCGGACAGGGTCAGGCCGCTCAAGGTGGCGTCCACCCTCACCAGCGGAATGGCGGTGTTGAGTTGGTCGGTGCTGATGCGCAGGCAGTCCTCCACGGTGGCGGTGGCGGCGACAATGGCAGCGAAGTCGGGACGGGAGCAGACAAAATGGGCGGCGCGGACGGTATCGTCAATCACAAAGCCGCTGTTTCCGGCTGTTGCAATGGGACCCAGGGTATTCAGCAGAGCGTCAAAGACGCCGGCGGGCAGTCCGGTTCCCGGCGTGAAGCTGTTGCCAAGCAAAATCAAACTATTAAGCGCCGTCAGGCCGTTAAACAGACCGGCATCAAATGTTTCAAAGGGGTTGCCGCGCAGGTCCAAAAACTGAAGCGCCGACAAGCCGGCAAAAATGCCGGCATCAAGTGAAGAGAGGAGGCTGTTGCCCAGGTTCAATCTCTGAAGCGCCGACAAGCCGGCAAAAATGTTGGCATCAAGTGAAGATGAAGAGAAGTCGTTTTGGTCCAGACGCAATAGCGTAAGCGACGTCAAGCCGGCAAAAATGCCGGCATCAAGTGACGTGAGGCTGTTACGGTCCAGGCGCAATGTCTCAAGCGCCGATAAGCCGGCAAAGTCGCCGCTTCGCAATGCCGGGATGCTCATGTTGCTCAGATTAAGATTCGTAATCGTCGCCAGATTACCCACGCTTGTGCATTCGGTAGCCGAGGACTGTCCGACAATCCCATCCCGCACCTGTGTCGTCCGCCCGCAGATATTGTCGCCGGCGCTGGCGGTAATATTGATGGTGTTGGTCATCAGGTCGTCGGTGCCCGTGTGGCCGGCGGCGGCGAGGGTGACGGACAAGGTTCCGGCGGTGGTGATGTCCTCGCCGCTGTACGCCAGCGTCAGCGTGGCGACGGTGGCGCTGTTGCGGGTGAAATCGCTCACGCTCACAGTCCCGGCGACGGTATCCGTCACGCTGAAGTGGCTTTGCATCAGGGTGCCAGGGGCCGCCTCGTATTCAGCGTTGGCCAGCGTGACGGTGACGATCGGCGCCGGTGTGGCGAACAGGCTGGCTTCGGTCAGCGTGCCGGCCAGGGTGGCGGTGGGCGGCATTACCGCCGAGCTGGTGACGGTGACGGTGTAGGTCATCATGGCGCCCCCGGTGGCGGCGGTGACGATCGTGGTAATTGTCGTGGTCCCGTCGGGCGTCAGGTCAATCGGGCCGCTGGCGCTGTCGCTGGGGACGGTGGCGTCGTTGACGGTAATCGTGGCGACGGCATTGGTGGCAGTCGGCGTGACCATCACACTGGTGACGCTGTTGGCGACAGCGACGGTATAGGTCGTGGTGCCGGAGGCGAACACCGGGGTGAGGGGGAAGAGGTCGGTGCCGTCGGACAGGGTCAGGCCGCTCAAGGTGGCGTCCACCTCCACCAGCGGAATGGCGGCGTTGAGTTGTGCGGTGCTGATGCGCAGGCAGTCGGTCACGTCGGCGGTCGCCATGACAATCGCCGCAAAGTCGGCACGGGAGCAGACAAAATGGGCGTCGCGGACGGTTTGGTCAATCACAAAGCCGACGTTTCCGATTGTTGTAAAGGCGCCCAGAGTATCCAGCACGTCGTCAAAGATGCCGGCGGGCAGTCCGGTGTCCGCCGTGAACCGGTTGGCGAACAGTCGCAAAGTACTAAGCCGATTCAGACCGTCAAAGATGTCGGCGGGCAGTGCCTCCAGGTCGTTGTTGTTCAAAAGCAATGTCGGCAGCGCCGACAAGTCGGCAAAGATGTTGGGGGGCAGTGTAGCCAGGGCGTTGTCGTCCAAACGCAATATCGACAGCGCCGACAAGCCGGCAAAGATGTTGGAGGGCAGTGCCTCCAGGGCGTTGTCGTTCAAATTCAAAAACCGCAGCGCCGTCAAGCCGGCAAAATCGCCGGGTTGCAGCGAAGCGATGTTTTGATTGAACAAATCAAGCTGATCAATGCTTGCCAGGTCGGTGATGCTCGTGCATTCGGTGGCAGAGGGCCGTCCGACAATCGCATCCCGCACCTGTGCCGTCCGCCCGCAGACATTGGCGCCGGCGCTGGCGGTAATAGCAATGGTGTTGGTCATCAGGTCGTCGGTGCCCGTGTGGCCAGCGGCGGCGAGGGTGACGGACAGGGTACCGACGGTGGTGATGTCCTCGCCGCTGTACGCCAGCGTCAGCGTGGCGACGGTGTCGCTGTCGCGGGTGACATCGCTCACGCGCACAGTCCCGGCGACGGTATCCGTCACGCTGAAGTGGCTTGGCATCAGGGTGCCCGGGGCCGCCTCGTATGCGGTGTTGGCCAGCGTGACGGTGACGGTCGGCGCCGTGGCGGCGAACAGGTTGGCTTCGGTCAGCGTGCCGGCCAGGGTGGCGGTGGGCGCGGCAGAGGCTGCGCGGGTGACGGTGACCGTGTAGGTCGTCATGGCGGTGGTGTCGGCGGAGGTGACTATGACGGGAATGTCCCTCGGCGTGTCTGCCGTCAGGCCAATGGCGGCGCTGGGGTTGCCGCTGGCCACTGCAGTGCCGTCCACGAGAATCGTGGCGCCGGTTGTGGTGGCGATCGGCGTCACGATCACCGTGTCGACATCAATGAGTACCGAGGCCTCATAGGTCGTGGCGTCGGAGGCGAACGGCGGGTTCAGGATGCCGCTGGACAGGGCCAGGCCGCTCAAGGTGGCGTCCATCACCAGCGGGATGGCGGTGTCGAGTTGTGCGGCGCTGATGCGCAGGCAGTTGGTCACGCCGGGGGTCGCCATGACAATCGCCACAGCGTCGGCACGGGAGCAGACAAAATGGGCGTCGCGGACGGTTTGGTCAATCACAAAGCTGAGGCCGAATGTGTTTGTTGTTGTTGTAATGGGGCCCAGGGTATCCAGCACGTCGTCAAAGATGCCGGCGGGCAGTCCGGTGTCCGCCGTGAACGCCATGAACGGGTTGCCGAACATTACCAACATCTCAAGACTACCCAGACCTTCAAAGATGGTGGCGGGCAGTGTCTCCAGGGCGTTGTTCCTCAAATCCAACACCTGCAACGCCGGCAAGCCGGCAAAAATGGTGGCGGGCAGTGCCTCCAGTTCATTTCCGTCCAAATCCAACACCTGCAGCGCCGACAAGCCGGCAAAGATGTTGTCGGGCAGTGCCTCCAGGGCGTTGTTGTGCAAAAACAAATCCCGCAGCGCCGTCAAGCCGGCAAAATCGCCGGGTTGCAGCGAAGCGATGCTTTGCCCGTTCAAAAAAAGAAAGCGAATGGTTGCCAGGTCGGTGATGCTCGTGCATTCGGTGGCAGAGGACCGTCCGACAATCCCATCCCGCACCTGTGCCGTCCGCCCGCAGACATTGGCGCCGGCGCTGGCGGTAATAGCGATGGTGCTGGTCATCAGGTCATCGGTGCCCGTGTGGCCGGCGGCGGCGAGGGTGACGGACAGGGTACCGGGGGTGGTGATGTCCTCGCCGCTGTATGCCAGCGTCAGCGTGGCGACGGTGGCGCTGTCGCGGGTGACATCGCTCACGCTCACAGTCCCGTCGACGGTATCCGTCACGCTGAAGTGGCTTTGCATCAGGGTGCCCGGGGGCGCCGCGTATTCGGTGTTGGCCAGCGTGACGGTGACGGTCGGCGCCGGGGTGGCGAACAGGGTGGCTTCGGTCAGCGTGCCGGTCAGGGTGGCGGTGGGCAGCGTTGCCGCCGAGCTGGTGACGGTGACGGTGTAGGTCATCATGGCGCCCCCGGTGGCGGCGGTGACGATCGTGGTAATTGTCGTGGTTTCGTCTGCTGTCAGGGCAATGGGGTTGCTGGCGCTGGCGCTGGTGACGGCGGCGTCGTTGATGGTGATGGTGGCGACGGCATTGGTGGCGGTCGGTGTGACCCTCACACTGGTGACGCTGTTGGCGACGGCGACGGTATAGGCCGTGGTGCCGGAGGCGAATGGCGGGGTGAGGGGGATGTCGGCGCCGTCGGACAGGGTCAGGCCGCTCAAGGTGGCGGCCCTCGCCGCGTTGAGTTGTGCGGCGGTGATGCGGAGGCAGTCGGGCATGGCGGGCAGGGTCGGGGGGGGCGTGGCGGCGACAATGGCCGCGAAGTCGGCAAGGGAGCAGACAAAATGGGCGGCGCGGACGGTGTCGTCAATCACAAAGCCGGTGCCTCCGCCTGTTGCAATGGTGACCAGGGTATCCAGCACGTCGTCAAAGACGCCGGCGGGCAGTCCGGTTCCCGCCGTGAAGTTGTTGCCAATCAAAACCAAACTATTCAGCACCGTCAGGCCGTTAAACAGACCGACTTCAAATGTTTGGAAGGGGTTGCCGCGCAGGTCCACAAACTGAAGCGACGTCAAGCCGGCAAAAATGTTGGCATCAAGTGAAGAGAGGCTGCTGTTGCCCAGATTCAATCTCTCCAGCGACGACAAGCCGGCAAAAATGCTGGCTTCAAGTGAAGATGAAGAGAAGTTGTTTTGGTCCAGACGCAATATCTGAAGCGCCGACAATCCGGCAAAAATGTCGGCATCAAGTGACGTGAAGCTGTTGCGGTCCAGGGTCAACCTGGTAAGCGCCGATAAGCCGGCAAAGTCGCCGCTTTGCAATGCCGGGATGCTCATGTTGCTCAGATTCAGCGCCGTAATCATCGCCAGATTACCCACGCTTGTGCATTCGGTGGCCGAGGACGTTGCGAGGATGACTGTCTGCACCTGTGACGTGCGGCCGCAGATGTTGTCGCCGGCGCTGGCGGTAATATTGATGGCGCCGGTTTGCAGGTCGCCGCGGCCGATGTGAGCGGCGTCGGCGACGGTGAAGGACAGGGTGCCGGTGGTGGTGATGTCCATGTTGTCATAGCCGAGCGTCAGCGTGGCGGTGGTGTCGGTGACGCGGGTGACACCGGTGAGCGTCACCGTGCCATCGATGGTGTCGGTCGGCGTGAAGTGGCTCGGCTGCAGAGTTTCGGTGGGCATGTATACGGTGTCGGTCAGTGCGATGGTGACCGTCGGCGCCGGTGTGGCGAACAGGCCGGCTTCGGTCAGTGTGCCGGTCAACGTGGCAGCGGGGGGCAGGGTGGTGATGGTGACGTCAAAGGTCGCCGTGTCGGCACTCTCGCTGTCGCGGACTGTGTAGGTCAGCGTGACGGCGGCGGCGGCGGCGGTCGGCGTGCCGGAGAGGATGCGGGTGGCCGGGGTAAAGATCAGGCCGGCGGGCAAGTCGTCGTCGCCCGGCATGGCGGTCGGCCCGGTCAGGGTGTAGGTCGTCTCTCCTGGATTAGAAGGGCCGGTCTCCAGGGTCAGGGGGATGATCGCGCTGTTGATTGCATAGATCTGATTGACCGGCGCGGTCGCAACCGGCGGCAGCGCGGTGTTGGTCACCGCCGCATCGCTCAACATGGCGGCATTGAGGCCGACCAGGTCCCGCAACGGGGGGGTGCCGGGCGCGTAGCGTACCGTGACGGTCTGGGCGCGGGTGACGGCCGCATTCAGCGTCAGCGTCACAACGGCGCCGTTGATGGCTACAGTGGTGACCGTCGGCGACGGGCCGGGGTTTGCCATGAGCGTGTAGGCGTCATTGGCCGGAATAGAGGCCGCGTCCAACGGCTCGTTGTAGGTCAGGACCAGACTGCCGGCGTTGACGGATGCGCGGCTGAAGACCGGCATGGCCGCGTCCACTGCCTGGGCGGGGTCTGCGGCCACGGCATCATGCATGAGGGCCGCATCAATGGCGCTGTTGGCGGTGGCTTGAATGCGTCTGCTGCCTGGCGTTCTGAGGGCATTGGCGTTAATGCTCACGCCGTCCGCATCGGTGTCGCCGGCGACCACCGTGTAGACGAATACCAGATCGGCGCCGGGGCTGCCGCTGGTGTAGTCCGCCGTGCGGAGCGTTGAGCCGACTATCAGGGGAAGCTCCGGGGTGCCCGTGACGGTGACGCTCTCGCTGAAGGTGACGGTGACCCGGATTTGGTCGCCCAGCGTATAGGGGCCGGTACTGGTGAAGGCCACATTGCTCACGGTCGGCAACGACGCGATGGTGATGGTGAACGACAGGCTGTCGGTGTCGGCGGGGGAGGTGTCCGTGTCGCTGTCGCTCACGGTGTAGGTATAGGTGGTGGCGCTCTGCTCCGTGCCTGCTGCCAGTGTGCCGCTCAGGGTATTGCCCTCAAACGAGGTGATGTTCAGGCGCAGGCCGTTGGGCAATGTCGGGCTGATGTTGTAGATCAGCGCGCCGTCGCCGCCGGTGGCGATCGGCAGGACGAGTCTGGGAATGGGACGCTGGGAAAAGTATAGCTGGTTGTCAATACTAGCCGCGTTGTCGAAGGCGGGAACATCGTCGCCGATGAGGGGGGGGGGGGAACCATCAATCAGGACTTCGGAGAGGGCGTAGAATCTGTTTGGCTGATCACTAACGGCCCCATCTATCTCAGCCCCAGGCCTGAACCTTCCAGGCTCACCGACTGTAAAAACTCCAAACCGACCACCCAAGTGGGTATTAGTCTGTGCGGTTCCATCGTCGTTGGAACCGGTATAGACTAGTGGGTTGGAGATAAGTCGGTCTCCAGTTTGAACCCTCGGCATGTTGGTGTCCCACTCGCCATCGTAAAGGTCGTCGTAGTTGTCCGCCACCTTGCGACCGAGGTAGTAGAATGTCCGAATGTTGGCGCCGGTGCCGGTGGTTATGGTGTTGACGCGGGCATCAACGGCGTTGGTGGAACCGAGCACGCGGAAGGTGATGCCAGCGAATGGGATGCCGGCGGCCTGATCCTGGACGAAGTCGTTGTAGTCGTTGATGTTGGCGCTTTGAGCGGTGCGCGTGTCCCTGGTGACGAACAGGATGCGGTAGCTATCGCCGGGCGAGAGGCAGGCGGGGACGATGCCGTTCCAGGTGACATCACCGTCGCAGACCTGTGCGCTTGCCGGCGCCGGGGCGAGCGTGACCAGCGTGACCAGCAACAACAGCAGCCATGCGGCCAGGCGTTTTGGTTTCAGCATGACATCATCTCGCCACAGGTGCGAACCGCCAGATTTTCCGGGGGGAGGGGGGGGGTACTGATATGCGGGTGACGCAAGGGACGGGCGGGCGGCGGGATGCCGGTGTTGTGTCAATCATTGCTTTTATCTTTTTCCGGGAGTATTCACGGCGCTTGTTAATCACCATCGGGAATAGCCGAGTGGGAGGCGTTATGCGTTATTGGAATTATTCAACCAAATCATTCCATGCCCGGAATTGACTAATCAGAATAGCAAGCCGTCCAGCAAAGCGCAACAGTCGCCTGCCGTTCGGCACAGAAGCGCCACCGCGCACGCGATGTGGGAGATTTTCCTTGGCATGCTTGGCATGTTTGCCATGTTTGGCATGTCGGGGGCCTGTCTGTCATTTCCGTCATTTCCGTCCTCCCCTCCTTTCGTCATTCCCGTGAAAACGGGAATCCATCCGAGCATCCATCCGTCTGTATGTATCCCACCCCCCCCTTGCCATGAGAAGATGGATTCCCGCTTCCGCGGGAATGACTGAAGGAGGGTGGGCGATTTTCTTTGCCATGCTTGCCATGTCGGGGGCCTTTCCGTCATTCCCGTGTAAACGGGAATCCATCCGTCTGTTCTTCCGGTATTCCCGCGAACGCGGGAATCCAACATGACTGAAGGAGGGCGGGAAGGCGGCGGCGGGTTGCCCGAAACGGCACCGCTGTGCCATATTGTGCCCTCCTAATGAGGGTAACGCTATGGCCGCACTTACCTTGTTTGATAAAATTTGGACGCACCATACGGTGCATGAGGATCCGGACGGCACCACGCTGTTGTATATTGACCGGCACCTGATCCACGAGGTGACTTCTCCACAAGCCTTTGAAGGCCTTAAGCACGCCGGACGGCGGCCACGGCGACCAGGGACGGTGCTGGCTGTTCCGGATCATAATGTGCCCACCACTAACCAACGGGCGCTGGACGGGACGGACCCCTTGAGCCTTATCCAGATTCAAACCCTTGAGGATAATTGCGCCGAATGGGATATGACGATGTTCTCCATGGAAGACCGCCGCCAGGGCATCGTGCACGTGGTGGGTCCGGAACAGGGGTTCTCCGTGCCCGGCATGACGCTTGTATGCGGGGATTCTCATACTTCCACGCACGGGGCGTTCGGGGCGTTGGCGTTCGGCATCGGCACCAGCGAGGTGGAACATGTGCTGGCAACCCAGTGCTTGATCCAGAAACGGCCCCGCACTATGGAAATCCGGGTTGAGGGACGACTCTCCCCGCATTGCTCGGCGAAGGACCTGATCCTGGCTATTATCGGCCGCATGGGGACCGCCGGCGGCACGGGGGCGGTCGTGGAATATACGGGCGAGACGATTCGCGCCTTGTCCATGGAGGGCCGGATGACTCTCTGCAACATGACAATTGAGGGGGGCGCGCGGGCCGGCATGATTGCGCCTGACGCCACCACCTTTGCGTATATCAAGGGGCGTCCACTGGCGCCGCCCGATTCGCTCTGGCCCCAGGCTGTCCGGCATTGGGAAGGATTGCGCACAGACCCCGGCGCGGCGTATGACCGGCGCCTGGTTATGGCGGCGGACGATATTTCGCCGCAAATTACATGGGGCACCAGCCCGGGCATGGTGACGGGCGTGGAGGGGACAGTCCCGGACCCCCGCGCTTTTGCTGAAGCCGATGTGCGGGACGCCACGGTGCGCGCGCTGGATTACATGGCCCTCCGGCCCGGCACGCCCATGGTGGATATCGCTATTGACCGGGTGTTTATCGGGTCTTGCACGAATGCGCGGATTGAAGATTTACGCCTGGCCGCGTCCTACCTGAAGGGGAGAACCGTGGCCGACGGTGTGCAGGCTATGGTCGTTCCCGGTTCCGGCCTGGTGAAACAACAGGCGGAGGCAGAGGGGCTGGATGATATTTTTCGGGCCGCCGGCGCGGAATGGCGGGAGGCCGGTTGCAGTATGTGCCTGGCTATGAACGCCGACGTGCTCCAGCCCGGCGAACGCTGCGCGTCAACGAGTAACCGGAATTTTGAGGGGCGGCAGGGCAAGGGTGGACGCACGCATCTTGTCTCCCCGGCCATGGCGGCGGCGGCGGCCATTGCCGGACATTTTGTCGATATTCGGCATTGGGCCTGACCCCGGCGCGACGCATGGAACCCTTTACCACACAGACGGGACACATCGCGCCCCTGGATCGCGTGAACGTCGACACCGACCAGATTATCCCCAAGCAATATCTCAAGACGGTGCATCGCACGGGCCTGAAAGTGGGGCTGTTTGCGGATTGGCGGACGCGGCCCGATGGCTCGCCCAACCCGGATTTTTTTATGAATCAATCCCGGTATGACGGCGCCACCATTTTGCTGACGCGCGATAATTTTGGATGCGGGTCGTCCCGGGAACATGCGCCCTGGGCATTGCTGGATTATGGGATTCGCGTCATCCTCGCTCCCGGGTTTGCCGATATTTTTTATAATAACTGCCTGCAAAACAGCATCCTGCCGATCGTGCTGCCGGGCCGGGACATTCAACAGCTTTTTGACCGCGTGCGGGCGGATGACCCGGATCACCCGTTCCAGATGACGATTGACCTGGCGGCGCAAACTCTCTCCGCGACTCCGCAGACCATGTTCCGGTTTGCCATTGACCCCTTTCATAAACACTGCCTGCTGGAGGGGTTGGATGCGATTGGCCTCACCCTCCGGCGCGAGCGTGACATTGCCGATTACGAAGCCAGGGGCCGGCGGGACACGCCCTGGCTTTTTCAGGACCTGCGTTCGTAAGCGCGCCGTTTCACCCGTCACCCCCGTCGTGCTGTATACCCCGGCTGCACGGCGGCGGCGTGACCCCCTGGCTTTGCTCACACGTGTGAGTGCATTATAGTCATCCCCGTTTTTTTCAACGCCGCCATGGCCGACAGCATGACATTCTATGGACGAAAGTAGCGCACTTCGGGACCTCATCCTCATTTTTTCCGTGTCGGTGGCGGTGGTGTTCCTGTTTCAGAAACTTCACCTGCCTTCCATTGCCGGGTTCCTTGTCGTGGGGGCGCTCGTCGGCCCCTACGGACTCAACCTCATTTCCGATATTGATCAGGTGCAGGTGCTGGCCGAGATCGGGGTGATGCTCCTGCTCTTCACCATCGGCCTGGAATTTTCACTGGACAAAGTGAAATCCTCCAAAGCCCTGTTTTTCCTGGGCGGCCCGGCCCAGATTTTCGGCGTCATGTTCCTGTTCATCGGCGGAGGCCTCCTGCTGCGCGCGGATCTCAACACCACCATTTTTTGGGGATTCCTGGTCACCTTGAGCAGCACGGCCATTGTGCTGAAAGCCCTGGCCGAACGGGGGGAAAGCGAGACGCTGCATGGACAATCCGTCCTGGGCATTTTAATTTTCCAGGACCTGGCCATCGTGCCCATGATGCTCATGACGCCCATGTTGAGCAACCAGGAATCGGAAAGCTTCGGCCGCATTCTGCTGACCCTTGGAGAATCGCTCGCGCTGCTGATCCTTGTGATCATCGCCGCCAGGGTGCTGGTGCCCAAACTTCTTGAGCATATCGTGCGGACGCGAAGCCGGGAATTATTTATCCTCACCATCGTGGTGCTTGGCATGGGGACCGCATGGCTGACCTCGCTGGTCGGGCTTTCCCTGGCCCTCGGCGCCTTTATCGCCGGATTCCTCATCGCCGAATCGGAGTACAGCCACCAGGCCTTCGCCGAAGTGCTCCCGTTTCGGGACAGTTTTAACAGCCTGTTCTTTGTCTCCATCGGCATGCTCATGGATCCGCGCGTGGTCCTGGAACATCCGCTGCTGCTCGTGGGCATGGTCGGAGCGGTCGTCATCGGAAAATTTGCGACGGGCACCATCGCCGTGCTGGTGATGGGCGCGCCGCTTCGCTCGGCGATTCTTGCCGGCGTGGCCCTGGCGCAGGTGGGGGAATTCTCCTTTATCCTGGCGCAGAAAGGATTGATGACCGGCATTCTGGATCATGCGGCCTACAACGTCTTTCTCACGGTCTCGGTCTTCACCATGATCATCACGCCGTTCCTGATGCAATGGGCTCCCAAAATCGCGCGGCGGGCGGAAGCCATTCAACGGCTGCACCAGTGGCTGCCCGGGCGGCCCTCGCTGCACGTGGACACCCCGCCCTTGAAAAGCCGGGATCACGTCATCGTGGTCGGGTACGGCCTGAACGGCCGCAATCTCGCGCAGGTGCTGCAGGATTGCGGGATTCCCTACGTCGTGCTGGACCTGCGGGGGGAAGTGGTGCAGCAGGCCATTGGCACCGGGGTCCCCATTCAATATGGCGACGCCGCCAATTTAACGGTCCTGCACCAGGCCCGCATTCAACACGCCAAAGTCCTGGTCGTCACCACGTCGGACCCCTTTGCGATGCGGCGCATTATCCAATTCGCCAGGCACGAGAACCCTTCAATTCATATCGTGGTGCGGACCCGCGACATCAAGGAACTCAAAGAATTGCGGGACTTGGGCGTTGACGAAATTGTTCCCGAAGAATTTGAAACGTCCATTGAGATCTCACGCCTGGTGCTCCAGTCGTTCCAGATTCCCCCCACCGTCATTTTTGAGAAGGTTGAGCAGATTCGGCGGGAAGGGTATGCCTTTCTCCGGCGCGGGAAATTCCCCGAGACCGCCCCGCACCGCCGGGCCGAAACACGCCTGGAGAGCCAGGAGGCCGTGGAGGTGGAGACGTGTCGTATTGATGAAGATTCGCCGGCGCTCGGCCAACCGTTCAGCGCGCTGGCGATCCAGGCGCGAACCGGCGCAACCGTCATTGCCCTGACGCGCGCCGGCAGCACATCCCCCAACCCCTCCGACAAAACCGTGCTTGAAGCCGGGGACGTCGTGGCGCTGCTCGGCACGCGCGATGCGATTCGTCGCGCCATCGGACTCCTGGTTGCGACGCAGGCTGAATAGCCGGGCCTTGCGGCTTACCCGCCCTACTCGCCGACAATCGCGTCCCTGGCCCAGGTCGACCACGTGCGAACGATGGGGGCCGCATCGTTCTGTGCCGCCCGCTCCAGGGCGGCGACGTCCCCGGCCTCGCCCAATTTGCCGATTCGGTAGGCGGCTTCCGCGCGCACGCCCGCATCGGCGTCATGCAGCAGCCGCCGCCGAAACTCAACGAGGGCGCGACGATCCGCCAACTCACCCAGCGCCGCAAGGGCGCCCTGCCGCACCACAGGGGCCGGGTCCGTCAGCGCCTTCACCAAGTCCGGATAGGCGCCCGGGACTTCAAGCTGCATCAGGGCTTCAACCACGGCACGGCGGCGGCCCGGCTCTCCGGCGGCCAGGGCTTCCTTCAGGAATGCCAGCACGGGCGGACGAGGCCCGATGTTTCCCAATGCCCGCGCCGCGGCTTTTGTGACCGCAGGGCGCGGGTCGTCCAACGCTTCGGCGAGGCGGCCGGCCGCTTCGTCGTTCACCTCTTCCCCGATTTGGCCCAGTGCCCAGGCGCTATATTCACGAACGAGGGGATCAGGGTCGGATAACGTCTGCGCCAGGGCCGGCACGGCGACGGCATGACCAATTTTGCCAAGGGAAAGCGCGGCGGTCCGTCGGACATCGTTGGAAGGGTCTTCAAGAAGTGTTACGAGACGAACGGCGACCATGCGCGGATCCCCTGCGGGGGCATCCATCTGGCAACTCAAGGCCAGGGGAACGCACAGGGCAAGCAGGGCAAGACGCATCTTGTGCGGCAACACGGAAGGGTGATGGAATGACACTTAGGGCGCCGGTGGCAGATCGCGGGGGACCGGAGGTTGTTTCGCCGCCTCAACGGATTGTTCAACTTCTTTTTGAGCGGATTCAAGCTCGGCCTGGATGGTTCGCATTTCCGGATCAACGGCATTCCGCACATCCGTCGTCGCCTCGCGAAAGGTGCGCAAGGCGCTGCCAAGCCCTTCTCCAAGCGATTGCAGGTCGTCACTGCCGGCCGCTTCGCGGGCCTGGTCGTCCCTGGCCTTCTGCATCGCGGCACGCTGCGCCTGCACACGGGCCACCGCTTTTTTATTCACAATGGCGGCCGGCCGTTTGCCCGGCGCCGCCGGCATCGCCGCCGCCGGCACGGGCGGGTACTGCGCCAGGGGGCGGGGAACCGTGCTTGCGGCGCGCTGCTCCATGGTCACGGGTTGAAACGATTCCTGGTAGGGAGTGGTGGACGCCGGTTCGGTGGGGGCGGCCGCCTGGGCCGGTTGAACCGTTTCGGGGCCAAAGCCACCATACACCTGGGCCGCCAACGTCCCCGGGGTTCTTTCCGGGCCAGGCTGGTACGGTTGCGGAGTCACGGGCCGGGGCGCGGGTTCGGACGCCGCCGTTTCTGTCCCGGCGACGGGCGGAGCGGCAGGTTCTGGGGGAGTTTGGGGCAAGGCCGCCTGGCCGCTTTGCTCGTCCGCGACAGGAGGAATCTCGTTGACTTCCTTTTTGAAACCTTTCAGGGCTTTCCCCACTCCCTCGCCAATTTGAGGAAGCCGCCCGGCTCCAAAAATGATCAGTACGATGACCAGAATGATGATTAATTCCTGAAATCCAAGGGTGCCAAACATCGCAAATCCTTCACTCTAAAAGGATATACGCATCATCGTGGTCCGTCGGTACTGTAAAGAGCGCGGCGATCCGTGTCAACCTGATCACGGGAGCGGGAAAGACGTTCGGCCCGCCGGAACGGGTAGCGGCGGCACGGGTTGTCTTGTGTCATATTGGACGGATGAGTAAAATCATTATTGATGACCACATCATCTTCTCCAGCCATTCCACCGTATCGCATCACGTTGTTTTTCGGACCCGACGTGCAGGAACGCGATCCCGATATTGTCTATTGCGTGTTTAACGTCAAAAAACGGAGTTGGAAAGGGGGCATGCAATGCGTGGTGGAGATCGCGCAAGCCCAGGTCTCCCATTGCAAACGCCTCCTGCGCGTTGAGTCCTGGCTGCGGCACGTCCTTCGCCATCTTCCGCAAGAGGAATGCGACGAGTATTTTCAACGAGGCCAGGAGCTGTGCCTCCAGCATCTGTGCCGGGTCAAACTGCGGCTCGCCATTGAGTACGGGTTGAAACAGGACAGGCCCCTGGTCGCGCATGACATACTGGCGCAGGAACTTGAGGATGCCGTCGGGCAGACCGGCCAGGCGCTGAAAGCCGCCCTGCTGGAGGAATTGGACGTGCCGCCGCTGGAGAACGATGCCGGGCGGTCAATGGGCAGGTTATGATGGGCTGGAGACGACGGGCGGTCATGCGCGCCCCGTTCGGGAAGGCATGGATGACCAGGCTCGCGGCATGTGCAGGCCTGTCTCCATGAAAGGAGGAGAGCGAATGAAACCACGTGTTCATGCCGGCGGGCGAGGCCCCGTCGGTCGACGAGTGCCAGGGATGAGCCGCGCGCTCATTGCCATGTTGTGCCTGATGATGTTTCCCTGCGGCCCTGTCCATGCGGCCGGAGGCGGCAACACGGCTGAAGAGGTCGGCCTGGGCATTGCCAGCGCGATTGTGACTATTCCCTACAGCGCAAGCAAAATCGTGTATGCCGGCGTGGGGGGCATCATCGGCGGGTTCACCTGGATATTGAGCGGAGGGGATACGGGCGCCGCAGATGCCGTCTGGGACGCCAGCCTGCACGGCACCTATGTCATTACGCCGGATCATTTGCAAGGCCGGGAACCCGTTCGATTTATTGGCCGGTTGTCTGACCGGGATGACGAGTACGCGAATTAACGTCTGATGCGCTACCTGATCGTGTGATGCATAAACCCATTATCGGGGTCACGCCCGACTTCAACGCCGGCAACCGCAAGGACATGGGAGGCACAAAGCCGACGTACTTCCTTTCTGCCTACTACCTGCAGGCGATTGAAAAGGCCGGCGGCATCCCTTTCATTCTGCCTCTTGTGTTGAACAGGGCCGCATGGCGGCAGATGACGGCACATGTGCACGGGCTCCTCGTCACGGGAAGCGGGTCCGATCTCGCGCCTGAATTATACGGGGAAACACAACGATACAAATTTACACGCATGAGTGAACAACGGGCGGCCCTGGAACTCGGCATGATCAACACGGCGTACCGGGCCGGCCTTCCGCTGCTGGGCATTTGCGGGGGCATGCAATCACTGAACGTCGCCCTCGGCGGCACGCTGTACCAGGACATTCACGCGCAATTCCGCACGCCCCTTGAACACCGTCCGGCGTATACGGCGCACAGAACGGCTCATGCCGTGCGCGTGGCGCCGCATTCCCTGTTGCGCCGCATCACCGGGAAAGCCCGCATTGAGGTGAACAGCTCCCACCATCAATCGGTCAAGCAGGTGGCGCCGAAACTGATTCAGACCGCCATCGCGCCCGATGGCGTCATTGAAGCCATTGAAGCGCCGGATCGCGCATTTGTCCTGGGGGTGCAATGGCATCCGGAATTTCTTCTCGACCGGGATCCCGTCCAGCGACGTCTCTTTACCGCGTTGATCCGCGCCGCCCGGGTGTGGTTGCGCACGTCATCCGTTCACCACGCACGAAGGAGAAAGGCGCATGATTGACTGGCTATCGGTATGGATTGGCGTCCTGCTGGGTGTTCTGCTGGGTGTCTTGCTGGGCGCCGGCGTTGTGATGGGGTTTCATCGCCGCACGCGTGCGCGACAGGAGCAGAGACGCCATGAGGACGTGGCGGAGAAGGCGAGGCTTGAAGAACGCCTTGTCCACGTTGAAAAAGAAACCAGGGAGAAAATCGCCCTCCTTCAGGACGCCGAGCAGAAGCTGACCGACGTGTTCAAGGCCTTGTCCGCCGACGTTCTGCAAAGCAACAACCAGTCGTTCCTGGATCTTGCCAGGGCGACGCTTGACACTTACCAGGAACGCGCGCGCGGCGATCTGGATGCCCGCACAGCAGCCGTGGAAGCCCTGGTGCGGCCGTTGCGTGAATCGCTGGCCGGCATGAACACCACACTCGGCGAACTGGAGACGGCCCGCGTCTCTGCCTATGCCACGTTGAGCGAGCAGTTACGGGCGCTGTCAGCCCACCGTGAGGGACCGCCGGGGTGAGATACCCTTACGACGCGTGGTTGGGGTCGTGCTCCGGCGGCGCCGGGTCGTCCTGCGCAGACGGCGTGGATTGAGATGGCGGAGCATCCGGGGGATCTGAAGCGCCTTCCGCCGGCGAAGAGGCCGGGGCCGATGGCGGCGGAGCAGTTACGGCACGGGAAACCTGGGGCGGCGGTGGCGGCGGGGAAGCGGAAGCAGTGGCGGCGGCAGTGGCGGCGGCAGTGGCGGCGGCGCCTGGTTGAGGTTGCTCCGCAGCGTCGGGTGTCGCGGCGGTCGGCGGCGGCGACGGCCTGGGCGGCGGTTTGGGTTTTTCCGGTTTAATCCCGCCTTCCCAATGCGGGCCGGAGTACATCTCCGGGTCGACTTCGCCGGCTTTCCATTTCGCGTCAAAATCCGCCGCGGCTTTATTCGGAGTTTCACCCACCCCGACCACCCGATCCCAGGGCGTGGCCGTCGGGGCAATGGAACAGGTGTCACCCTCCCGCCGAAGATACAATCCGATTGGATTGCCGCGACAGGGGCCGAGGAAAATATGGATCGTACCGACAAATTCAGGCAGTGCGCTCATGGCAGGTTTGGGAAACTATCGGATCACGGTTCCTGACAACCGCCTCTTCAGGCGTGTCCCGCCGGACCCGCATCGGGCAAAGCCCCCCGCTGTGCTTCACCATACTTGAATTCTTTCACCGAATCGAGCCGGAGGGCATGGCCGCAACACATGATTTCCTGAAATCCTTCCCCGCCGTCCAGAATCATGACGCGGAGACCGCAGGAATCGGGGTACAGTTTTTTTTCATCAAGCAGGACTGCTGGCTGGAGTTTCCCGCGCTTGCGTCCCATGCCGCGCGAAAAAACCGGCGTCACGTCCGCTTCCGTCAAGTCATGTCCGCAGCACACGACTTTTTCAAACCCTTCTCCCCCGGCCATGACTTTGATCATCAACCCGCAACTCTGCGGATGGTTCTTGTGCTCGTCAAGAATATCTCCTTTTGTGAGTCCCATGCGATCCTCCGAGCGAAACGTCCCGCCTGTTGAGCAGGGGTTATACCACGGCGTGCCACTCGCCCGCCACAGGGACGGCGGGCCGGCACCACAGGGTGGCGAGCCGCGCCCGGGCCTGAACAGGGACGATGCTAGAGGCGGGCCGCAACTTTTTCAATCTTCTCCAACAGGGCTTTGTGCCGGGGATGACCGACGGTGTGGGCGACACGGGCAGGATCAACGGATTGACGCGATGCAGGATGCTGCTGTTTCAGGTCCCGTATACGCTCAACGCTGGCCGTGAGCCTCTCCCATGACAGCGTCCCGTGTTCAAGCGCGTGTTCAATGGCCGCAACCGCCTCGCGCTGCCGGTCCTGCCGATGACAAAGAAGCACCATGTCGGCGCCGGCCCGCAACGATTGCACCGCGGCCTCTCCCACGCTCCCATGATCAAGGATGGCGCGCATTTCCATGTCATCGGTGAGCGTGACCCCGCCAAAGCCCAACTCGTTCCGCAACAGACCGGTGAGGATTGGCCGGGACAGGGTGGCCGGGGCGTCCGCGTCCAGGGCGGGATACCGCACATGCGCCGTCATCAGCGCGGGTATCGCCTGCCGGATCGCCTGGCGAAAGGGCGCCAGTTCAATCGCGTCAAGCCTGGCCCGGTCGGCCCCGACCACCGGCAGCACGTGGTGCGAATCCGTCATGGTGTCGCCGTGCCCGGGAAAATGTTTGCCGCACGGCATGACGCCATTGTCCCGCAGCCCCGCCATTACGGCCATGCCAAAGGCGCAGACGCGTTGCGGATCATCCCCATACGCACGATCGCCAATGACGGGATTGTCGGGGTTGCTGTTCACGTCCAGGACCGGGGCCATGTTCATGGTGATCCCGACCGCCCGCAATTCTCTGGCCGTCACTTGCGCGGCGTCAAACGCCACGTCCGGCGATGACTGCGCGGCAATCCGTGACGCCGGGGGAAACGTGGTAAAGCCACGAGGCAGGCGCGACACGCGACCGCCTTCTTCATCAATCGCAATCACCAGGGGAGGATTCGGGGCGTGTTCCTGCAGGGCATTGGTCAGCCGCGCCACCTGTTCGGGGTCCACGAGGTTGCGCGAAAAGAGAATGACGCCGCCCGGACGGGACTCCTGCAGCCACTGGATATCCGCCGGCGAAAGCGCCGTCCCCTGGAACCCGATCATCAGGAGCTGCCCGACGCGATCCCGCACCGTCATCGCGAACTCACCGTTCCCGCTTGCCCGCGCGGTTGATTAAAAACTGCACCAGTAACCGCGTGCCGGTGGCCGTCGGCCCTTTGCCGATATACGGACGCTCGGAGGCGCTCCAGTCGGTGCTCGCAATGTCGAGATGCACCCAGGGACATTCGCCGACAAACCGGCTCAAAAACATCCCGGCCGTGATCATGCCGCCGCCGCGCCCACCGATATTGCGCATGTCCGCCACGTCGCTTTTGAGCTGCTCAAAATATTCCTCCCAGAGCGGCATCCCCCACACGCGCTCTCCGGCCTGCTCCCCCGCGTTTGTGAATGCGGCCTTGAGCGCGTCGTCATTCCCCATCATCCCGATGGCAAACTGCCCCAGGGCCACAATGCACGCGCCCGTCAACGTGGCGATATCCACGATGCAGGCCGGCTGCAACCGCGCGGCATACGCCAGGCCGTCCGCCAGGATCAACCGTCCTTCGGCATCGGTGTTCTGCACTTCCACGGTGGTGCCGTTGGACATGCGCAGCACGTCCCCCGGCTTTACGGCGCGCCCGCCCGGCATATTTTCCACCGCCGGCAGGATGCCCACGACGTTGAGCGGCAACCGCAATTGCGCGGCGGCCCGCACCGCGCCCAACACTTCCGCGCCGCCCGTCATATCCGCTTTCATCTGTTCCATATTCTCCGACGGTTTCAGCGAAATCCCGCCGGAATCAAAGGTGACCGTTTTCCCGACCAGCACGACGGGCCGGTCTTGCTTCTTCCCCCCCGCGTATTCCAACACGATGAATTGAGGCGGCTCCTGGCTGCCGCGCGAGACGCCCAGCATCCCGCCCATGTTCAACCGCTCCTGATCCCTGCGCGCCAGCACGGTCACTTTGAGTCTGAAGTCTTTGGCGATTTTTCGCGCTTCCCGCGCCACGCGGGACGGGGTCATGACATTGGCCGGGTGGTTGCAGAGGTCGCGCGCGAACGACGTGGCATGGGCGCTGACTATTCCCCGCCGGACTCCCGTTTGCAGTCCGCTCACCCGCGTCGCATGATCGGCCAACACGGTCATGGCCCGCACGGCGTGTGAAGGCGCCTCCTGGTCGGACCGATAGTGCGTGAACCGGTAATTGCCCAGTATGGCCCCCTCCACCATCGCCTGGGCCACGTCGGCGGCGGACGCCCGGACGGCATCCGCTCCCAACACCGGCGCGGAAAAGGTGTGCGCCCCGATTTGCCGAACCTTTTTGGACGCCTCGCCCATGGCTTGCCGCACGCAATCCAGAGTCACCTCGCGCTTTTTGCCCAATCCCATCAACAGAATGCGTTGCGCGGGAAGGGCGCCTCGCGTATGAATCAACACCGATTGCCGCTTTTTGCCCGCAAACTCCCCGCTCTTGCGCAACTCCCGGAGTTGTCCGCCCAATGCGGCATTCACCGCCCGATAGGCCCCGGGCAACGTGCGCTCGTCTTCATACCCACCAAGCACCAGCACCGCCGTGGCTTCTTTGTCAGGCTCTCCCGCCTTCACGTGACATTTCATAGAATCTCCTCTAGACGCTTCGCGCGTTCGGATCCCAAATAAATTTGTGTAATTGCACCTGAAACCGCACCGGCAACCGGTCCTGAAGAATCCACTCCGCCAACGGACGCAACGCCTGTCCGCCAAACACCGGGCTGAACAACACGGGACAGCGTTCCGCGAGGTGATACCGCTTCACCACGTCCACCGCCCAATCGTAATCGCCACGATCGCCGATGACAAATTTCACCTGGTCTTTCGGCCGGAGATGCCGGAGATTGTCCCAGCACATGCGGTCCTGCATGGCGCTGCCGGGACATTTCACATCCAAAATGACGGCGGCGCGGGCATCCACCGGCGCAATGTCAATGGCGCCGCTGGTTTCGAGCAGCACCTCAAACCCCTCTTCGCACAAGCGCGTGATCAGCGCCGGCGCCGCCGACTGCGCCAACGGCTCCCCGCCCGTCACTTCCACCAGCGAACAGCCATACCGTGTGACGCGATCCACCACGGCGTCAAGGGACATCTCGTCGCCGCCGTGAAACGCATACGCCGTATCACACCAGGTGCATCGGAGGGGGCATCCCGTCAACCGCACAAAGACACACGGCTCACCCGCATGGGTGGATTCCCCTTGAATGCTGTGAAAAATTTCCGTGACCTGAAGGGCACTCATGACGCCGCGGCGATCAGGCCCAGGTGGCAATGGGCCACCGGTGCCGCCGCGCAATCCTCGCCATCCCGCGAATGGGATTCACCACCAGCGGATGGCCCACGGATTCCAGCACCTGAATGTCGCCGGGGCTGTCGCCATACGCGTAACTTTGCGCGAGATCCACGCCATGCGTCTCCGCAAACGCCCGGAGCAGGCGCCGCTTGCCTTCGCCATACGGATAGGGCATCAGGACCCGGCACGTATAGCCATGGTCATCGGTGTCCAATCGTGCCGCGAGCACGTGCGGCACATCCAGAAACTGCGCGAGGGGTTTGATCAGAAATTCCGGCGTGCCGCTGACCAACGCCACCCGATGACCGGCTTGCTGATGCTGCGCCAGGGCCGCCGTGCCCTTGAACGACAGGCGCGGACAGATTTCCGACCGCACAAACCATTTCGCCAGGGGTTCAACGCCCGCCGGTTGTTTATCGGTCAGATACACCTTGCGTTCCCGCAAGGGGCTTAAGGAAAACGCGCAAAAATTGGAGAGCAAATAGCGCGCGCTGTTGAGCAGCACACGGTTGGACAACAAGCCCGCTTTCCATAAATACCGGACAAAGCGAATTTCAATGGATTGACCGGGAATCAGCGTATTGTCCACGTCAAAAAACGCGCCGATGGAATGGGGGGAAGAAACATCGGACGGTGCGGGGCGGACAGAATCAGACATGGCTCTTGTTTGGAATCATCACGAGACGATTTTTCGATTGTGCCACAGCGTTCGCGCATTGACAACCATTTGAATCGCTCCCTATACTCCCGACGAGCCGAAGTGGTGGAATTGGTAGACACGCACGTTTGAGGGGCGTGTGGGGCAACCTATCCGGGTTCGAGTCCCGGCTTCGGCACCACACATTTGACGCGTATCCACGATCAGTTTCTCAATGTATGTTCAAGACTGCCCTTGTGGCACAGGGCAGAGCGTCATCATGTCCGCCCGCCCTGTTGGTGTGGACTGGATTCCCGCTTTCGCGGAAATGACGGAGGGTGTGCGGGAATGACGGGAGGGTGGGGGTGTGGGTCTGAACGTGTCCAGAGCCTGGCCTGACCCTTGTCGCCATTCCGCATTCACTCCCGCCGCAACACCGCCAGCGGCGACTCGCCAAAAATCTCTGCCGTTTTTTTCAACCGGGAAGAATGACCAGACCGGCGAAATACTTTCTGTAAAATCCCCGGTCTCACGTGAGCAACGCGTTGGCTTCGTGCAAGGCATGGGCGCCGATGAAAAAGTCAGACAGAATGCGGTCGCGTTTCCCACCGGCTTTTCGATAGGCCGCGTGGGCTTTTCCCGCGGTGTACGCATGTTCGTTTGTGAAAGGAACGACTTCAATGCCGCCCAGGCTCAACCCAATGATCAAGTTCGTCACGGCTTCGCGCCTGCGGCGCAAGCTCGGCATAGACGGTCGGGGCAATGATGAGACTCCCTTGTTCGTAGGCCCGGACGAGCAGGGCTTCAGAGTGATCCACTCTGTCGTTCTCGACAAAGACATCGAGGAGAATGCTGGTATCAACCGCCGCAATCATCGACCGCGAATTGATTCAACATACCGATCAACCTTCAGTCCCCTCGTCACGACTCCGCGTAGTGCGCGAAACGGATTGGCGGACGCGGGTTCCCGTTTTCGCAATCGAATGCCGTCGGCATCGGCGATACATTCCACTTCAACGTTTGGTTGAAGCCCGTATCGTTTTCGCATCGCCACAGGGATGGTCACCTGGCCTTTTTCGGTCACGCGCATGTTCCCGCTCCTTTCGTCCGGTGTTCCCGCCGATTTTGTTGGAATGTCTCTTTTCTGTCAATGGCCCGGATCGGCTCACTCCCGCCGCAACACCGCCAACGGCGGTTGGCCCAGCACGCGCCAAGTGCTTAAAAAGCCGACCACCCCCGGCTTCGGCACCACACATTTGACGGCAGACACGATCATGTCACGCCGGTCATACTTCCTGTGAAAGAAAACACGTTCTCTTGAACCAGGCAGGACATCACGAGAAAGGCCACCCCTTCTCATGGTATCTGACATGAAGCGAGGGCACGAGGCTGGTATTTCGTCCCCAAAGAGCCACCAGTATGGACTAGGGGTTAAAGGCGGAATAGTCCTTTTTGTAATCCGGGTGATACGAGCCAGCGGGAAGGCCCGCGTTTTCCTTTGACACAACTTGCAGATTCGTCTGTCGCGCCAGCGGTCGATAGTCAGTGAACAAGGCATGAGCGGCGGCGCTGATTAACATGGCAACGGGGTGACCTCCTCCGCTACCCTCAGTAACCATCTCCGTTCTTTCCCATAGTATTTCTTCGGTATTCGTATCAACGAGTTTGTATTCCGCTTGTACGGAGACCGCTGATTGGATAATCAGGTAAGTGGTGACCCACTTTTTAACAGTAATATACAAGACCGCATCCGCCCCAAACACCTCCTTGAACGTCTGCAGTGGAGCTTCTTTGAGCAATCCTTCATCGCTCAAGCCAAGGTCGAGGAGGATGTCCTGCGTCAAAAAGACAGGGAACACATAGTACCCTTTCTCGGCGAAAGGCTGGCTCACTGTTGTATTGAAAAGCACAGGAGAATCAACAGCCGTACTTTCATTGAAAGGAGGCAGAATTAAAATTGATCGGGGGTGGTTTTCAAAAAATTTCGCATAGTGATAGTCAGGTTGAGTCATACAACCCTGCAATACCAAAATCATCCAGACCAGCAAAATGATTCGGATTCTCACAATTTTTCCTTATTCTGTATTCGAGAAATGACCGAATTCATCAAATGCCTTGATTCGGGATACAACTCCGCTTCTTTTTTGAAATTCACCACGGCTTCTTGCCCGCGTCCCTGTTTAAACAAGAGATACCCATAATCGGCATACACGCCAGGAGCTGGCCTTCCCTGTTCTCCCTCGGCCTCGTTAATGGTTCGCTCAAGCATCCGCACGGCTTCCGCTTGCGATTCCTCGCTCGTATCGGTCGCACGAAGGTACAGGCTTTCTTCGTACTCACCCCAATAGTAAAGCGGCGGAGAAGCGCAGGCGGATACGAGCCCCGCAAAACCAACTACAACAAAACACTGAAATAGTCTTCTCATTGTGGAATGGTGACACTCTTCGTTGATCCCGCACTCAAGAAAATTTTTCTTTGGTACAAAACGCGACCGTCCTTCGTGATCTCTACGAGATGCGTCCCCGGGGAAACAGCCAGCACGCCCCGCAGTGGTGCACGACCTGAATCATCATACGTTTCATCGTACGCAAAAGCGGGATTATATTTTTTACCGGACCCTATCGAAGTTCCATCAATGAAAATTTGATGCTCGCGCTGCACATTAACAAACTGGATATAACTCTCATCCTTTCCCTGGTCCACATTGCTGGTTGTTGATTCATAAACCGGGATCACGCAACCGGTTAGCATTATTATTGCACCCAACGCGAGGAACCCAAGAGGAACAATCTTTTTTGACATAGCCGTTCCCTACTTCTTAAATTGGATAATGTGGTCGGTCGTGGGCATTGGCCCCTCTACCATGCGGCAAATTGATCCTTCATTCGTTTCCGAATCTCCAAAAAATCCTTCAATTTCAATCTCACCCACTTGCTTATGGGGAAGTTGCACATTAAATCCCGTTTGAGGACTTTTGATAATTTTTCCGGGCGTCACGACCAATAATCGGTCGCCAATTTTAAGGCCCTGGCGTTTCCCCCCAGAGATTAAAACGCTCTCACCGTCCACAGAAAGCACTCCGCTTGTCCATGATTTGTCGGAAAGTTTATTCATCAACTTATCCAACAAATGACCGATAGCGGCAGATAGCGCTTTATCGTTCAGCGTAGAGTCGAAAGTCGCACGGTCTCCCACACCCAGCAGTGTTGTGGACTCCAACGTGGCTTCTCCTCCGCCATCTTCGCTGAAGAAGACATGTCCTGTTCGAGGATCAACCAGACGAATGTTCACTTTGGCATGGGCAAGCTGCCGTCTAGATCGAGAAAAGAGAATGACTTCGCCGGTATCTTTTCGCCCGAATTCCACCACTGAACCCATGAGAAGGGCATCAACTCCAACTAAATTATTTTTGAACTCTTCAGGGGTCAAGCCCAACAACTCATTTTCGGCTTCCAGTCTATTGAGGTCGGCTCGCTCAAAGACAATAAATTTTCCGGACTTTGTTAATTCAGAAGACAGAATATCAGCGGCCTGCTTCCCAAGGCGATCATTGTTTTTATCGGTGAACAGCCCAGCACCATATTTTGTTTCATTCGTAAAACGCGACACGGCGATTTTTCGTTTTAAGACCCGTTGGTCGGAGGAACGCGCGCCCAAAGGACTGTCAATCGCAGGGAGCTGGCTGGAAGGGTTTGGGGATTCGGGAAGCGATTGCACAACTTCCCGTTTGTCATATGTGGCACAACCCGTTAGCAACAAGAGCGTGCTAAAAACCAGAACTGTGCCGATCGTCATAAACTTCTTGCCTCCCTTGACAGGATCTACACAAAATCTTGTGTCAAATGAATATCGTAATGGGAAATCCATGGTAGATATTTTGTTATTCAAAGTCAATTGATCACTTGAAAAGCTAGTCGGCACTCACGGGAAAGATTAAAAGACATGCCAACCGTAGTTGAACTACTCCCGCCGCAACACCGCCAACGGCGGTTGGCCCAGCACGCGCCAGGTGCTCATGAAGCCGACGATCACGGCCAATCCCACCGTGGCGGCAAGTCCCTGGATCATCACCGCGGGTTGCCATACCCAGGGCAGGTCCAGGAAAAAATACAGGATGGCCCAGGAGAGCGCGCTGGCGAGGACGACGCCGATCACGCCCGCCAGTGCGCCGACCACGGCAAATTCCAGCGCGAACGATTGCGCCAGCATGCGCCGCGTGCCGCCAACGACTTTCAGCACGGCGGCTTCATACACGCGGCGGTACCGTGTCGACGACAGGGCCGCCACCATCACCACCACGCCGCTGACGAGGCTCACGAACGCCATACCCTGAATCACCCAGGCTAACTGCTCCAGCAGCCGCGCCACGTTCGCAAGCACGTCGCCAATCTGAATGGCCGTCACGTTTGGCAGCGCCCGGACCATGGCCTGCTGAAGGGGGATTTCTTCATCCGGGTCGACCGTGGCCGTTGAGAGATACGTCAGCGGGACCCCGTCCAGCGAGGTCGGTGAAAGGATCATGTAAAAGTTGGTGGAAAAACTCCCCCAATCCACCTTTCGAATGCTGGCAACCACCGCCGACAGGGGCGCCCCCTGTACGTCAAACACCATCGTGGAACCCACATCCAGACCGAGAATGCGGGCGGCCTCTTCCTCCACCGACACATGCGCCACCGCACGGGATGAACGGGGCGGAGCAGAGCCGGAGCGGGCCGGCGGCCACCAGCGCCCTTTGACAATCACATTGTCTTTGGGAAGATCGGCGGATTCGGTCAGCACGTATTCCCGCGTGAAGTACCATCCATGGCGCGTCTCCGCATGCGCTTCCGGATTCACGCGCGCGCCATTGAGCGAGGTGAGTCGTGAACGCACCACCGGCGTCAGGGCATACGTTCCGTTGCGTGTGCGCGCGCGCACAATCCGTTCAAGCGCTTGTGTTTGATCCGGCTGAATGTCAATAAAGAAAAACGTCGGCGCATCTTCGGGAAGACGATCCCCAAGCGACGCCAGCAAGGACACCTTGACCATCGCCACCGTCGCCATGACCATCACGCCGACGCCGATGGCCATGGCCATGCTCATCGTGTAATGCCCCGGTCGCCGGATCCGGCCAAGCGCGTACCGCATGACCGGGGCATGAGGCCGGGGCGCCCGTCGCACAAGGGTCAAGAGCAGCCACGCGCCCGCGTACAGCAGGACAAGCGCCGCGCCAAACGCCAGCAGAAACACCGCCCCCAACAAGGCGGAGCGGGCCTGCCACATGGCCAGCAACAGCAGCCCCGCGCCAATGACGGCGCCGGCGAGCAGCCGTTGACGGTCTTGACCAAACCGCCGGAACGACTGTCCCACGATGGTCCAGCGGGAAGGTTCGTGAGCCGGAGCGACGCCCTGCTCCACGTCTCGCCGGAACACCAGCGCCGGGGGCACCGTCCGAATCGTGAGCAGGGGCCACACGGTAAATAACAGCGTGGTTCCCAGGCCGAGGAGCAGCCCTTTGACCAACGGCATCACGGTCACCGTCGCGCTGACGGCAACGGGAAGCAGGCTGCCCAGCATCACGGGCATCGCCATCTGAAACCCCACGCCTCCGGCCGCCCCGAGCAGGCTCCCGACGCAGCCCATCAATCCACTCTGGCCCAGGTACACCCGCATGATAAACCCGGCATCCGCGCCCAGGGTCTTGAAGATCGCCACCGTCGCCAGCTTGTGCGTGATGAATCCATGCATGGTACAGGCGATACCGAGGCCGCCGACCAGCAGGGCGGTGAGGGCAATCAGCCCCAGCCAGGTGGTGAATTGATCGAGAAAATTTCGAATCCGCGGCTGGGCATTACGAAAGGAGGACACCCGCGCGCCCTCGTCGGCCAACCGTCCCCGCAACTCTCCCAGGAGCGGCTCAATCGCCAGGGACTCCGGCACGCGCAGGAGATACCGCTGACGCACGCGGCTGCCCGCTTGCACCAGATCGGTGGCCGCCAGCGCGTCTTGAGAGATCAGCACGCGCGGGCCCAGGCTGAACGCGCTGGCCACCCGGTCAGGTTCTTTGAGCAACACGCCCCCGACCTCAAACCAGGCTTGCCCGATTTTCAGATGCGCCCCCCTGTCCAGGCCCAGCATGATCAGCAGCGAGTCCTGCACCACGATCCCGAAACAGGGTTGGCCCGGACACGACGCCGCAGGGGCAAGCACGTCGCGCAGCGGCTGGTCGGGAGACACGCCGACCCGGCCGTAGAGCGGATAGTTCCATGCCACCGCTTTGAGTTCCACCAACTGGGTGGGGCGGGAGGGGCGCGGCCCCCGGCCCTTGTCGCCGACCACGCGCTCCGGCACGGCCGCCATGCCGACCAGTTCCCGCACATGGGTCATGGCAATGCCGCGTTCTTTCAACGAGGCGACAACCGTGTTCCCGGACGCGCCCATGTCCCGCGCCAGCCGAATCTCAATGTCGCCGCCCAGTAAACTCCTGGCATCGCCAAGAATCAGACCTTCCACGTTCGCCGCAAACAGTTCAATCCCCACCACGGCGCCGACGCCAATGGCCACACAGAGGATAAAGAAGATAAACCGGCGCCAGCTGCCTCGCGTTTCCCGCCAGGCCATTGTGAGAGAGAAAGGGAGCACGTCGCCGCGCATGGAGGGATTACGAATCACGCAGCCGGTCGGCGGCAATCATGCCGTCATGGAGGGTGATGACGCGTTCCGTCTGGTCCGCCAGCGTGACGTCGTGCGTCACGAGAACGAACGTGCTGCCGTGTTCACGATGCAGCGCGAGCAGCAGGTCAATCACGCGCCGGCCCGTGGCGCTGTCCAAGTTGCCGGTGGGCTCGTCGGCCAGCAGAATACCCGGGCGGCAGGAAAAGGCGCGCGCCACCGCCACCCGCTGCTGCTCGCCCCCGGAGAGCTGCGCGGGATAATGGCCCTGCCGATCCTGCAGCCCCACCGCGTCCAGCAGTTCCAGGGCCCGGACATGCGCGGACGCCGCCCCGCTCAATTCCAGCGGCAGCGCGACGTTTTCCAGGGCGGTCAGGGTGGGGATGAGATGAAACGACTGAAAAATATACCCGATGTGTTGACGTCGAAAGTGCGCCAGTTGCGACTCCGTCCACGTCGTGATCTCCCGGCCGTTCAGTTGAATGGAGCCGGAGGTGGGAGTATCCAATCCGGCCAGCAGCCCCAGCAGGGTGGATTTCCCGCTTCCCGAAGGCCCGACAATGGACACCATTTGCCCGGGCGGCACGACAAAACTCACTCCCTTGAGAATAGACACCACGTGGCCGCCGCCACGGAGCTGCATGGTCAGATTGGCAACGCGGATCATCGTCCGGACACGTCTTTCTCCATTGGAAAACCTGTGGGCTGATAGTCTAGTATACGCTATGGACCGGTTTCCCCGCATGTTTGATATGCCACACGGTTTCGCCACACATCCATCCACGCGTCAGGCAGGGTGCTGGGTCCAGACGCTCGCCCTCATGGCGGTCTGCGGTCTTGTGCCCCCGGCGGTGGGAGGCTGCGACGCCGGCAAGGAACCCGCGCGGCCCTTTGAAGACACAACGCCCGCGCATCCCGTCCAGACGGATGCCCCGCGCATCGTCGCGTTCGGGAACAGCCTCACCGCCGGCCTCGGCATCTCACCCGACCAGGCGTATCCCGCGCACCTGCAACGTCAACTGCGGGCGGCAGGCTATCACTATACCGTCATCAATGCCGGCGTGAGCGGAGAGACCACGGCGGGCGGCCTGCATCGCCTCCCGTGGATTCTCAAAATCCGTCCGTCAATCGTGATCCTTGAACTGGGCGCCAACGACGGCTTGCGAGGCCTGTCCCTGTCCGACCTCGCATCCAATTTGCAGGACATCATTGAAGGATTGCGCGAGGGGGGCGCCGTGGTGGTGCTGGCGGGAATGCAGATTCCTCCAAATTACGGCCTGGAGTATACCACGGGCTTTGCGACGCTGTTTGCACGGTTGGCCCGTGAACAGTCGGTCACCCTGATTCCTTTTTTCCTTGAAGGCGTGGCGACCCAGCCAGCCTTGAACCAGGCTGACGGCATTCATCCCAACGGAGAAGGGTATCGCATCGTCGCTCGGACGGTCTTTGACGTGATTGAGCCGTTGCTCAAGAAGGCAAGGCCGGGGACGCCGTGAAATCAACAACATTTCCGGAGCAAACCCTCGTTCCAGGCCCACGGGCCAGACCCGGGGCATCCCCGAACACAGGGCACAGGCCCGGATACCCGGAACGCGGGAGGACGCGTATCAGTCTTTTTTAAAGAAGATATCCCACGCACCATACCCCAGCACCAGGGCAATCACCCCATAGTACAGGGCGCTGATCCCTTCATACCCGCCGCCAGGGGTATTGGCATACGCCGGGGATGCTCCCAGCACCAGTAACGCCACACCAAGAATCGTAGTCTTTGTCATGGTCTGATCCTCCTTCTCACGCAACAGTTGTCGTGACGTGATTTCGTGTGAACAGATGAGAGGTGTATTCTATAAAAACTCCCCCAACCGGGGCAAGACCTCTGCTCGTCCCCCTACGCTACTCGTCAAGGTGAGAGTGGGTACCGTCACAAAAGGGCTGTTTTTTCGTATGCTTGCACCCGCACCATGCCACCCGTTTGTTCTCGGTGAGGGTAACTTCCACGGGGGAATGTTCCGTGCCCGTGTGAGACCCATCACAAAAAGGTTGTGTTTGGGACCGGCCACACCGACACCAATGATACGTGCCGGGTTCCATCTCCATCACGTAGGGCATCCGCTGCGCAATCTGGATTGGGTCACTCATGCCTTGCCTCCTTCATCAAATGATCAGACCGTTTCTCGTGAGACGATTCCCCGCACCGGGGTTGTCTGCCGTGCGGCCCCAATGCCGTCAGCCACACATAATCCGCAATACGCTCCCGGAGCAACCGCTCGACATCTTCCGGGTGTTCGGGGTCCAGCGCGTGGAGATACACCGTCACGTGGGTGACGGCCCCGCCGGATTGCCGCTGAACCCGTTTGGGAACGGGAAGCCCGTACTGCATGTGCCCGGCGCCGGTATAACTGACGAAAGGCCCCGGCGCCCGCGCGGCGCCCGAGGCCATCGCCGTCACGACAGAGGCCATGCCCTCATCCCGAAAGACAGAGGCTTCATAGATTTTCTGATAGATCTCCTGTGACAATCCTTCATGGCAGTGTTCAATTTGTTCGTACACGACCCGCCGATAGTCGGCATCGTCGGGAGGGAACGGGTCCGGAACAGGCCATTGCCGCGCCTCCGCATCACGCGCGAGACCCGTTAATCCCTGTTGCGCCACGCGCCGGACAAGCGAACGGGGCGGATTGAGGCCCAGCAGGGTCACGCCATGGGTTTTCGCAAACTCCACCAGGGGCGAGTACTCCGCATAGTCCCCCCCCCAATTGTCTTTCCATCGGGACTCGGCTACAAAATCCTCCGCCGAGGTCACCGTGCCGTTGAGATAACGATCAATCCCGTTCTGCCCGTCCCAACTGAACATTTCCATCCCGAGGACGGGTTGCCGTCCTCCATCCAGAACGGTTTGCAGCACCCGAAGCGCGGCGGCCACATGAGAAGGCGTGTAATGCGCCTCACCGATATAGATGATATCAACCGATTGGAGACGCGCGCTGAAGGCCGCGTAGGAGACGGTGACCGGGGGGTTCAGTGCCATGATCTGGCCGACGTGATACGGGCCGGCGGGTGGGGTCGTGGCACAGGCCGTGGCGGCCACCGCCAGCCAGCCGGCCAGCCCCATGAACGCCCACAGTTTCCCGGAACAGTCACCGACGGGCTGCGTCATGCGCATGGTGTAGCACGGGCCACGCGCGACCGCAACCCGGTGTCGGCGCCGCGATGCACCCGGCCCCAATCTTGACAGGCGCGCCCACCGGAGGCTACGTTCCCATTGAGTACACCGTCCATGCCTCCTTCCTCCGACGCCCCGGACATTCCCGACACCCCCGCTCAACTGCGCGCGCACATTCAGACATGCAAGCAGGCCGACCCGGTTGCATGGGAGCGGACCAGGAAATGCGTGCATCCCGCGCACCTGGCCGACACCCTGGCCCAACTCACGGCGCGCATCCGGCACAGCGCCTTGCCGGACACATTGCGGGAACGGTTGGCCGCCGGCCTTGAGACATCCCGTGCCCCGGCGAGCGGCACGGCAGGAGACCACACGCTCAAAGCCTTCACGGGACTCCCGCACACGAAAGCGATTCGAGCCTTGTGCCTGTACTTTGCACTTGTCCGGGACAGCGCGCCCTCATCGGCCGGACTCACGCCTCATGACGTCGAAGCCGTCGTGCGACACGGCCCGTCACCCTACGAGCTGCTGCTTCGGGTGGAGAAGCCGTCATTGCTTGATCTGGGCGCGGGAGATTTATCCTTTGAAGAAGCACTGCTTGACCGGTACCTCCCGCCCTTGCGGCAACGCGGGAAGGTCTTCACGCTACATGCGCTGGATCGCCTGCAGCCGGGATCGCAACTGGGCGGCCTGTACCACGCCAGCCCGGAACGCCTTCGCCGATTGGCGCGTGTCGCGCCGGACGCGCTTCACTTCCGGTTCTGGGGCGGCATGGACATGATGGCGGCGGCGACACCACGCGCCCTGCTTCCCCGTTACACCATCGTCACCTGTCATGCCCCGGCCACGCCGACCTTTGCGTATGAGCCTTCCCGACTTTCGCCGGCAATCATCCGCGCCCATCTCGCCAGGACCAAAGGCGATTTTCACACGGTGCGCGTGAACGGGGAAGACGCGCTGGCCGTCATGCACCGGGGAACGAGCCTGACGTTTCCTCCGTGGAAATTCTCAATTCAGGGCCCGCTCGCGCTGTTGAATCTTGCGGCTCGTCGGGGCGCACTCTGCGTCCTCACCGCCATTGACGACGAAGTGTTTTGGGAACTGCTCGCGCAACTGGTGGACAATCCCGCGATGCGGCCGGCGGACATCGTGTTCACGCCGGACACGATCCCCGGCGTCTTCGGGCCTGTTCATCACACGCTGACGTCACTGCACATCGGGGACCGCTGTCCGCTGTCCGACATCACCGCGCTCCGGCACACCTTCCCCGCCGGGCCGGATCCCGGGGATGGAAGACCCGCGCCCCACCGCTTCCGTTTTGTGGAAATCCGGCGAGGCGCCGTGTTTCCCGACATGCCCGCCGGATCCACCGCCCGACACTTTCCGCACATGAGCGAAGAAGCGCCGCCGTGGCAACTGGTTCTCGTCCCGGAGCCGGTGGATGAACGGTGCAACAAGGTTTCTGCATAAGGACGTGTTGAAAGGACTCCACAGTTTGTGAAAGGACAAACCACATGACACAGGAAAAAGGCATTGTGCCCACATTAAGCCTCGGCCCGTATGTTGCCGTTGCGTGTTTTGCGGAAAAGGTTTTACAGGAAAACGACAACGTGCATTCCCTGATCAGGATTGTTGATCGCGTTCATGTGGCCATTACCACGGAGGGCGAGATGAAGGAGCTTCCCAAAATTCAGCATCCTCTCACGTTGTACGTCAGCCTGAAATGCGGAGGCGAACGAGGCTCACATGAACTGGAAATTGTGCCGATCAAACCCGGCGGGGAAAAGTTACCGTCAAAAAGACACCCTGTTCATTTTGAGGGACCTGAATATAAAGGCATCAATATCATTGTGAAAATGGTCATGGAAATCAACATGGAAGGAACCTGGTGGTTTGAAATTCTTCACCGGAAACAACTGCTGACGAAAATCCCCCTTGACGTGATCTTTCAGGTGCAGAGGAGGCCAAACGCAACGCATGCCTGAAAGGGGCGCACCCTTTTCGGAATCCCCGGTCGGGGGTACAAATCCCTTGAAGTGTTGTGGAAAAGTTGGAGCGGGAAAGGGGATTTGAACCCCCGACCCCCGCCTTGGCAAGGCGATGCTCTACCACTGAGCTATTCCCGCTCTCCGGAATGAGGTTGGACTATGATTCTAGTGCGTCGGGACAACCCGCGTCAAGAAAACGCCCGGCGCCGGTGTTCGCGCAGTCGGCCAGGCCCCGGCCAAGCGGTTTATTTTTTCACACGTTGTGCTATTCTTTCACCACGCATGTCCGACAGTTGACCGGCGCTCATCAGGGAAGGGGTGGTGATGCGGATTAGTGTTCTCGGCACGGGCTACGTGGGTCTCGTCACCGGCGCGTGTTTTGCGGAATTTGGGCTTACGGTGACGTGTATGGACATGGACACCGCCCGCATTGACTCCCTGGAACGGGGTGACGTGCCGTTTTATGAACCCGGCCTGGCCGAACTGGTGGCCAAGGGCCGCAAAGACGGACGGCTCACGTTTACCACCGACTTCACCCATGCCGTGGACAAGGCGTTGGTGGTGTTTATCGCGGTGGGCACGCCCTCACGCCCCGATGGGTCGGCTGATCTGTCCCAGGTTGATGACGTGGCCCGGCGCATTGGCCGCCACATGACCGACTACAAAGTCGTGGCCACCAAGTCAACGGTGCCCGTGGGAACCGCGACACGCGTGCGGGACATCATCAGGGCGGCACAGGCGGCGCCCGTCAACGTTGACGTGGTGTCCAACCCCGAATTTTTACGCGAGGGGTCGGCGATTGAAGACTGCATGCGTCCGGATCGTGTGGTCATCGGCACGGACAGCGACCGGGCGACGGCGATCATGAAGGATTTGTACCGGCCCTTGTATCTCCTTGAAACGCCCTTCATCGTGACCAGCGCGCAAACGGCGGAAATGATTAAATACGCGTCAAATGTGTTTCTGGCCACCAAAATTTCCTTTATCAACGAAATCGCCAATCTCTGTGAATGCGTGAACGCCAACGTGCAAACCGTCGCCAAAGCCATGGGACTGGATAAACGGATTGGGGCGAAGTTCCTGCACGCGGGGCCGGGGTATGGAGGATCGTGTTTTGGGAAAGACGCCGCGGCGCTGGTGCATATTGGAGCAGAAGCCGGATACGCCATGCAGTTGGCCACGGCGACCAAACGGGTCAACGCACAGCAGCGGGCCCGGATGCTTGATAAAATCCGCGACACCGTGAACGGCGTGCAGGGGAAAACCATCGCCCTGTTGGGATTGTCCTTTAAACCCAACACCGACGACCTTCGAGATTCTCCCGCGTTGAGCATTGCGGAACATCTGCTGAAGGAAGGGTGCACCGTCAGAGCCTGCGACCCGGAAGGCCTGGAACAATCGCTCGCGATGTTACCGGGATTGACCGGGTGCGACGATGCGTATGACGCGGCGCACGGCGCGGATGCCGTGGTGCTGGCCACCGAATGGAATCAATTCCGCAACCTGGATTTGGAACACATGAAATCGCGGCTTCGCGCGCCGGTGATGATTGATCTCCGCAACGTCTACGACCCCGAACAGGTGGCCGCCTGCGGCTTTCACTACGTGTCCGTCGGACGGCCTGCCGCCGGCGTGAACCCCCACACCTGTAAGTCCGGGCACAGAGGTAACACGTGAACCCGGGCACAGGGGCAACACTTGAAACCGGGCACAGGGGTAACACGTTTTTTTCATTATACCGGACGCCTGACCCGGTGCAACCGCTCATCCCCCACGCCCGGCAGCAAGGCCGCAACAGAGAGCCGCCCCTGCTGCGGACCGAACGCTTCAAGCCCGACAGACTCGCCCACTCACTGCCGCGTGAGGCAGATCGGGGTCCCGTTGAGCTTGATGCCGCTGCCGTGTGTGACCTTCCGCACGGTCCAGGCCTCGGGATAACCGACCTCATGCCGCACCGCCGTTCTCCTATGGGGTGAAGTGCCCCCATAGTTGTTACCGAGGCGCCCGGTTTCAAGTGTTACCCCTGTACCCGGTTCATGCCCCCTCCTTCTGTCATTCCCGCGAAAGCGGGAATCCATCTTCACATGGCAAGGAGAGTGTCGGACACACAAACAGACGGATGGATTCCCGGATGGATTCCCGTTTGCACGGGAATGACGGAAAGAGGGGATGTGGCATGTTGGGTACGCTGGGTGGCGAGAGGATGGATGCCCCCTCCTTCTGTCATTCCCGCGAAAGCGGGAATCCATCTTCGCATGGCAAGGTGGGTGTCTGGCACACAAACAGAGCGGGGATTACGCGTCTTTGGGTTTATACCCCATGCGGTCCAGCACTTTGGTAATCCGCTTTTTCATCGGTCCGTCGGCTTCGGCCAGGGCCGTGGCCAGCGGTTCCACGGCCGGCTTGCCGATTTTCCGAAGAATCTCGGTCGCGGACTGACGCAATTCATCTTCTTCCGACACCAACAGCGGAATGACTTTGAGGACAGAGGGCGCGCCGATTTTAATCAAGGCTTCATACGCGCGATGCCGCACATCACCCACGTCGTCTTCCAGGCAGACCACGATGTCATCCACCGCATCGGCAGCCCGGAGTTCCCCCAGAACCTCTACGGCATATTTGCGATTGAGCCAGTGCGAATCCTTTAAATCCAGCAGCGCGGCGTCGCTTTTTACGATGTTCGGATCTTTTGCCCGAATGCGAAACTGCTTGACCACCCGCTTGCCGTCTTCCTCGACAATGCGGAGCGTGGCGCCGTCACCCGTTTTCAGCTTGCGCAGATCGTCAAGCGCCTCTTCCGCCACGTCCAGCAAGACGGTTTTCCCGTCATAGGCCAGCAGTTCGACTTCAAGTTGCCGGGTCTCCGGGTTGATGGCGATGACATTTTCGGTCACCAGGTTAAAGCCGTCTTTTTTGGTGCGCTTGGGCGAAATGTTCACCAGGAGCGCCGGATCCGGGGACGGCGTGGGGGCGGGAACCGGGGTTGAATCTGCCATGGCTGCTTCTCCTTCTTCTCATTCAGACAGGGGCGTTGCATACGTCCCTGCCCTGCGTCGCACCGCCGGCGGCGCCGTTACGACCCGGGCGTCCATCCCAGGCTCGCCAACACGCCTTCGGCGGTGTCACGCACCATTTCATTTTCATCTTCCAGTAACGCGACCATCGGCTGGATGGCGCGGTGGTCGCCCAATCGGGCCAGGGCTTCGGCGGCGTTGCGCCGCACCAGCCAGTCCTCATCCGTCAACGCCTCCACCAACGGGGCAAACCCTTTGGCGTCGCCGATTTTGCCCAGGGCCTCGGCGGCATGACGGCGGACAATCCAACTGGAGCCTTGCAGGCCGTCAATCAGGGCGTCCGTGGCGCGGGTGTCGCCGATTTTTTTCAACACGCGCGCGGCGTCCTCGCGCAACATCGCGTCCATCAAACAGTCCACAAGGGCGGGCACGGCGTCCGGGTCCCCAATCCGCTCCAGGGCCAGGACCGCGGCGGTGCGCACCCCGCCGTCTTTATCGTGCAACGCCCGCACCAGGGGGGCCACCGCACGGGCATGTTTCAGTTTCCCCAGGGCGGATGTCGCCTGCTCCCGAACGGCCCATTCATCATCGTCCAACGCCTCAATCAGGGGATCAATCGCGGATTCCCCTATTTGCACCATGGCGGTGACCGCGGCTTCCCGAATCACCAGATCATCATCCCCAAACATCGCCATCAACCCGGGAATCGCCGAATGGCCCACGTCTCCGAGTCCGGCCGCCGCATGATTGCGCAATCCTTCGTTGTCATCACGAAGGGCGGACAGCAATTGTTCCAGGCGATGACTGTCAGCCATGCACGTTCTCCTTTTCCGCCCACTGCGTCTCATCCATCTGCGCCGAGGCCGCCTCCAGTTTATCAATGATGATCCCGGAGTTGTACGAGATTAACCCGTCGCGATCATTTTTCATTTTCTTGAATATTTCCGCATGAGGCCGCAGCGCCTCAATGTCCTTGATTTTTTCCAGGGCTTCCACCGCCAGCACCCGTAACGGTTTAATGGGAATCATGTCAATCAGCAGGTCCACGGGTCTGGCGTCGCCAATGAGGCCCAACCCCTTGGTCGCCAGCTCCTTGACACCCGTATCCCGGTCTTTTTTGAGACGCTCAATCAACGGCTCCACCGCCCGCACGTCGCCGATTTTTCCCAACACGTCCGCGGCGGCCTCCCGCACCACCCAGTCATCATCTTCAAGATGCTCAATGAGAATCTCGACGCCGGGCCGGCCAATGGGATGCAGTTTCTGCACGGCCTCCTGGCGTGCGCCTTCGCGGAGTTCCGACTCTTCCACGTTCCGCAATTCATCCATAATCTCGTCAATGCGGTCCCGAATGGCGCTGAGTTTCTGAAGGGTGCGAATCGCCATGTTCCGCACGGCGGGATCACCCATGGCATCCACCAGCGCATCGGCGGCGCGCGGGTCCAGCAGTTGATCAAGGATGCCGGCGGCCTGCACGCGCGCGGCCTCGTCCGGGTCCTTGAGCCGGGCGGTCAGGGGGCCGATGGACGTCGGGATGACGCCCAGCAGACCGGTCACGGCGTCCCGCAGCCCGTCCTCCGTCAACAACGCGACCAGGACCGCGGCCGCTTCTTCATTCACCACGCCAGCCATGTGTTCCAGAGACGCCACCACCGCCTCGCGCACGCCGGCGTCGTCGCTGCGCAACAGCGTCACCAGCGGCACCCCCGCGCGCGGGTCCCGAATCCGCGCCAACATGCGGGCCGCTTCCATCTGGTAGGACGGCGCGCCGTCGTGCATGGCCTTGATGACCAGATCCACCACGTTCGGCCCGCCCTTGAGACAGGTGGCCGTGGCCCGCATACGCCGCCAGTCCTCCTCATGCGTGAGTTCGGACACAATGACGTCAAGTGTTTCTTTCGGCATGGCGGCGTCTCAACCTGTGGCTGACGTATGCGTCTCCAGACGCACCCGGTTGGGGTTCCATCCCAGCCGGGTCAGGGTGTCACGAATATGGTAGCAAATGTTGTCATCGCGTTCGCGCTGAAGCTGTTTCACCAAGGGCGCGATGGCCGGTTGTCCAAACTGCGCCAGCGCGGCGCCCGCCTCCCTCCGCACCAGGGTACTTTGCAGGGCCTGAATTAAAATGGCAATGGCCGACGCATCCCGAAGGCGCGCCAGCGCGCGCACAGCCTCTTCCGCGGCGGCCAGTTCCAGTTCGGACTGGTTATCTTCGCAGGCCGGTGTCCGATCGTGATACGCGCCCGGCGTCAACGCGCCGAGCAGTTGAAACAGGATCGGCTGCACCCGGTGATCGCCGATTTTCCCAAGCGCCTCAATGGCCCGCACGCGGAGACACGGTTCCTCAATCACCTCCAGCAGCACGTCACCGACAGCATCACCGGCGGCGCTGCCCATGTCGCCGAGTGCGCGGGCGGCCTCCTGGCGGACAGCCGTGTCGGGGTCGTGCCGGACAAGCCTCACCAGCGGGAGGACGGACGCCGGCGCCCGCAACACACACAACGCTTCCGCGGCGCGCAGACGAATGCGCCAATCGTCGTGGCCCAGCGCGTCCACCAGGGGCGCCACCGCCGACGCGCCGATGAACGTCAGAACCGCCACGGCTTCATCGCGCACCGCCGGCACCTTGTCGTGCAGCAGGAGCACCAGCGTCTCCACCGAACGAGAGTCGCCGAGTCGGCCCATGGCACGGGCGGCATGCATACGGACAACCCAATTCGCGCTCAAGAGCGCGGACGTGAGGGGCTCAAACACCCGCGCATCGGCGGTCGCGGACAAAATGGACGCCGCGGCCTCCTGCACGGACACATCCGGATCCTGCAGACAGAAGCCCACCTCCACCACGGCCGGTTCGCCAATGGCCGACAGCGCCTGCGTCGCGGCGGTTTGCACCGCTCGATCTGAATCCCGCAACGCATCAATCAATGGGCGCACCCCTCTCGGATCCCGGCATTCTCCAAGGGCCACGGCTGCCTCCTCGCGAATGCCCCAATCATCATCCCGTAATGCGGCGATATGTTCAGCCACGCGGTCGGCCATCATGCACACCTTGTTGTGGCGAGCCACCAGAACATCTTTTTGTCCGCGCCATGCCCATCAGAAAATCGTGTCAGTCCTGTGTCAATGTGAAGAGGGAGGCCGCCGGGACAGGAGCGATGCCGTCACGACGAGACCGGAGACGCGCGATCAGCGTTCAACGTTCAACGTTCAATACGGTACGCTTTGGCCGGTTGCGCGAAATCTCCCGACGGGCCGAACCGTCCTTCTTCTCCGAGCACTTTATCCGGGTCGGTATATTCAAGATCCCGCGTCCCGTCCTGTTCCCCGCCCCTGGGCGGCTCCCAGCCGAGTTTGTCAAGCGTCTCCAGCACGGTCTTCTTTAACGCGCTGGACGCCGTCAGCCGGGTCGACGCAAACGCCAGCACCCGCTCGCTCTCTCGTTCCACCTTTGAGGCGTCCGGGTCATGCAGAAAGGCGGCCAGCGGTTCAATGGCCGCGTCACCGATCAGCACCAGCGACGAGGCGGCATAGTCACGCAAGACAATATCCTTGAGCAGCAGAATCAGGTGCGGAATCACTTTGGGGTCCCGAAAATGCCCCAACGCCGTGGCCGCCGCTTCTTTGATGAGCTGATCTTCGCTGATAATGCACCCGGGCGTCGGCTTCCCGTGTTGCGGAATCCCTTTGCCTTTCAGCGCATCCAGCACCGGCAGCAAGGCGCGCGCGTCGCCGATCATGCCGAGTGACGCAATCGCGTGACGCTTCACGGCCCCGTCCTTCATGGCGTCCATCAGCCCCACAACCGCCAGCGGATCCCCGATAATCCCCAGGGCAATCGTGGCGTCTTCGCGCACCGCCCGGTCTTCATCCTTCAAGGCGCCGATCAGCGCCTCCACCACGCGCGGATCTTTCGTCCAAGCTCGCCCCATTTGATAGTCCGTGGTCATGCCGCCCAACGCCCGCACGCCGTGACAGCGCACCACAAAGTGCGGATCGCGCAAGGTGTCCAGGAGGGCGGGAATCGCCGCCGCGCCAATATACACGAGGGCCGTCCCGGCGGTTTCACGGACAATTTTTGAGGTATCCTTAAACAACTTGATGAGCACGGGAATGGCCCTGGCATCGCCGATGCGCCCCAGAGTGTCGGCCGCCGCGCTTTTGACGGCCCCGTCGCGATCCCGGCAGACGAGCATCAGCGGCGGGACGGCGTCGGGTTCTTTGAGCAATCCCAGCGTCTTGGCCGCCTGCTCCCGCACACGCCATCGGTCATCCTTCAAACAGGCAATGAGCTTCGGGACCGTGACGGGCCCCAGCGACGCCATGGCGGACACCGCCTCACCTTGCACTTCCATGATGGTGTCGTTGAACAACGTGATCAGCGCGTCAATGGCCCGATCTCCTCCCAGCTTCGCCAACGCCCATCCCACGTGCACGCGCACGGCCCAGTAGTCATCCTCCAGCGCCACGGACAGAGCGGCGGCGGCGGCGGGATCACCCAGCTCAACCAGCACCTTCGCGGCTTCTTCCCGCGTCGCGTCATCAACGTCTTCCAGGGCTTCTATCCAATGTTCAACGCTTTGTGTCATGGCAATCCAGACTGTTCGTATTAGTTGGCGGAGGAATAATCGTAATCGCGTTCCTGTTTATACGGCTGCGTATGGCTGCACCGAATCACAAGCGTCTGCGTGCCGCGCCCGTCCACGCATTGCGCCAGCGCGTCCGCAAAATCCAGCGTGCCGTCCAGCGTCACCCGAAAGGCAAAGTCAAATGTAAACGTGCCGAAACGATATTCTCCCGGCTTCAGCATGACCTCGCGCGCCTCGGTCGTCTTGTAGGATTCATACGTGATCGGATCGTTGGTCCAGATCAGGGGCGTCACGCCCGGCACGTGCCACCACGTTGGCGGGGCGATCGTCGTCGGATCAACGGTAATCGCGTACTCCCGCGTCAGCGGATTCACCGATTCGCGCGCCATGACGGGAGCCGCGACACACAGCCCGCCGAGGCAACCGGCCGCCGCGAGCACGCCCGCCGTCACCCGGAAAGATTTAGCGAGCCGCAAGCTGTTCATTGCCGGTCGTCCTGCGTTCGGGTGTGATCTGAAAGATGTCCGTCAGTGCGTGGCTGTCCCATTCGGTATGCGTCTCCAGCCCAAGCGCTTCCATCACGGTGGCGCCCGTGTCCAGAATACTCACGGGACGGGTAATGTCATACCCCGGTTTCACGTTCGCGCCCCAGGCCAGCCACGGCACCAGGGACGGGGACGGATCGCCCGGCCCGCGCAAGCCGGTGATAATCACCATGGTGCGGTCCAGCGCGCCGTGGTCCCGATAAATGGCCATCACGTCCGCAATCGCCGTGTCAACGGCGCGGAGTGCCTCGTGATATGGCCCGGAATCCCAGCCGCGCTTTTGGGCCACGTCCGCCGGTTCGGGCAGATGCGCCACCAGCAACCCGGGGATCGCGAAGATACGGAAATTATAGCCGCCGGGGCTGGTGACTTTTTTCAGGTAGTCTTTGATATAGGCCACCAACGTGACTGGATTGCACTGCGGTTTAGCCTTCCCGCACGTTTGCATGTCCACGTAAATTTCCGGCCGGGCCAGTTGATAAAACCGCTCATCCATGATGAAGAGGGCGGTATCCACCCCGCCGGCCAGGTCAAGATAATCAAATATCGTGGGCGAGCGAAGAAACGACCGGGAAAAATCATACGTTTCCCATTCCTGGTTCACGCGATGCCGGGCCACGGGCAGGCCCGTCAGCAGACTCGCCATGGCCGGCACCGTCAACGGCGGCGACACCGATTGCGCCGTCCGGGTGACGGCGCCTTCTTTGGCAAGTTTTTGCACCACCGGCATGGGCCCCTTGTCAATCACCTCACTGCCCACGCCTTCCAGGACAAACAGCACCACATGATCCGCCTGGGTCGGGGGCGCGGCCCACACGGAGGGCGTTGCCGGAACACCGGGGGACAGGATGCCAAGCAGAACAATGGCCATGGCCGGAATCATTTTCTTCACAATTTTTTCCATCTGTCTGTGGACCGCCATCACCGATTACGGGGCGTCCTGCGGCAACCGGCAGGCTTCCGTGCCTTTCAGGGTGTCTATTGGTGCGGGCCAATGCAAACGGGGGCTTGCCTGTGTTGGCTTTCCAAAGCAAAAATCCTCAAATCCCTTGTCGTTACAGGCCACAATGGGAAAACGTACCATGCCGATTTTTCAGGGGTCAACTTGCCGGCACAAGGGACGGCGATACCGAAACGGTCTTCGCGGAAAAAACCGCGCAATGCCTTCCTGCCCCGGTTGCGCGCGGATTCCTTTTCAGCGTAAGACAACGGGTTGGCGAGGGTTGCCGGCTCACCCACACGGGGAGCGCGAGGGTGGTTGGGCGGACGAAGGGCTGGGGGCTTACTCGCGGAGTTTAAGGGCGTCCGCCAGGCGCGGGTCTTCTTTGACCCAGCCGGCGTCGGCGTCAATAATCATGGTTTTGAGCAGGCGGCGGAATTCGAAGGGGGCCAGTGACATGGTGCCGCAGCCGCCGGAGAGGCTATCGTGTTTTTCCTGCGTCCTGCACAGGGAGCGGCTTTTGTAATAGGACATTTCCAGATCGTCCAGATGCGCGCGAATTTCGGTGACGGACGCCGGGCCGGCGCCGGGCATTCCGACCATCATGTAGAGGTCTTTGAGGCAGGCCACCTGCCGCTGGTGCCATTGGGCGCGGGAGAAGCCGTCTTCGCCCTCGGGGGCAATCACCGCGCATTGTTTCGCCGCTTCAAGGACACGCGCATCCGCGGCAAACGCCGGTGTGCCAGGGCACAACACCGCCGCCGCAAGGGCGGCACACAGCAAACGTGGCATGGCGATCCGGTATTCCCGCATGACAGGTGCGTACGGTATCATACGGCGAAATCGGGCGGCAATCCGCCGCGAGGAAGGAGTCCCGTTCGTGCCGAAGGACAATAATTTTCTCCATGCCAGGTATTCCCGTTCGGATCCGGGTGAGCGGGTTCGGTATGTGTCGTTTGAGCCGGGGGCGCCCGCATGTTCTCCGGCCTGGCACGATGCGCTCGGACACCTGGGCGGACGCATGTGGGACGCGGGGGTTCGCGCCGTGGTCCTGGTGTATGGCTCCCACGTCGGCGCCGATCTGTTCGGCGCGACGCGGCTGGATGACGTCGGCGGTCTCAAACGCGGCTACTCCCGCGGCATTCCGGGACTGGAATCTCTGCTGGCCGCCATGCGCCCCGATGCCTCCCCACCGGCGTCGCAGAATGCCCCCGGCCATTCCGTGGCCCCGCCTCGCGTCCCCGTGACCAACGACGACGCCACCAAAACCGCGCTGGACCGCCTGCTGAACGATCAGGGCAATTTTTCCGAACAATACGCCAGGGGCCTTGCGGACGGTCTCTCGCAATCCCGCGCGCTGGCGTTCCCCGTTGAACGCTTCCTGTGGTCGTCCAGGCACCATCACCTGGGACGCCTGGAAGGGGCCTTGACGCTGTTCGGGGAGCTCAATCGCCTGGTCGCCCGGCACGGCCTGCGGGCCACCGACCGCATTGTCATGATCGCCTATGGCCACGCGGGCCAGTTGCCGGCCCTGCTGTCCAACCTGGTGGCCGCCGGGGACTCGCCCATTCGTGACACCGTGCTGGAAACGCTGGCGTCTTTTTATGCGCAGTGCGAGACCCCGCCGGACGCCACCCCGCACGTGCGGGACCTTGACCGCTTTCTCGCCGAACACCGGGGAGACGCCTGGCCCGCACTGGACGTGGTGACACTCGGCACGCCCATTCGGTACGGCTGGAACACCGACGGCATCGGCACACTGCTCCACCTCGTCCATCACCGGCCGATTCGGCAGGATGGCAAGCGGTGGCTGGCCAAGATGGAATTGCCGCAAATTGTGATGGAAATGCCCATGGCCTCCGGCGGCGATTACGTGCACCAGTTGGCGGTGGCGGGCACCGATGCCAGGCCCGGCACCCCATGGGAAGAGGAATTGAACGAGGCCTTGCGCGACAACCTGGAGCCGTATGACGGCTTTGAACGCTGGCTGGAATGTGCGCGGCGCGTGACCCGCTGCCCCAATGACGGGGCCTGTATACTCATTGACTACCAGGATGCGGCAGATCCGTCCCTGCCCGCATCGCTCTTTGGCCATGCCTGCTATACGCGGCTGAACGCCCTGCTGTTTCAAACCCGGCACATCGTGGACACCCTGTACGGCCGCTGACCCCCTGCCGGCGTTTTCCATGCGGCCGCCGCGTGCCCTCACAACTGTATTGATTATCAGGAAACACATATGGTATTGCTTCACGCTTTGTTCCCTTCCAAGACGTGAAGGCGGGGATCATCCGGGTTCCGCGACAGCAGTGCATGGAGTGACGTGACGCAATCATGATCATCGGCGTTCCCAAAGAGACCTATCCCGGCGAACAGCGGGTGGCGTTGATTCCCGCCATCATCCCTTCCCTTCAGAAGGGCGGGATGGACGTGCGCATTGAATGCGGGGCCGGGGGCAGGGCTGGCTATCCCGATGATGCGTATGCGGAGAAAGGGGGCGTCATGGTCCCGGCGCGCGCGGACCTGTTTGAACACGCGCACATCATCGCCCAGGTCCGAACGCTGGGAGCGAATCCGGAACAGGGCGCACACGACCTGCCGTTGATGCGCAAAGATCAATGCATCGTCGGCCTGGCCGATGCGCTGGCCAATCCCCGCGCCATTCGGGCATTAAGCGCGCGACACGTTCGGGCCTGGGCCATGGAATTAATGCCGCGCATCACCCGCGCCCAAAGTATGGATGTGCTCTCGTCAATGGGCACAGTCATAGGCTACAAGGCCGTGCTGATGGCCGCCAACGCGCTTCCGAAAATGTTTCCGATGCTGATGACCGCCGCCGGCACCGTGGTGCCCGCCAGGGTCCTGATCATCGGCGCCGGCGTCGCCGGCCTTCAGGCCATTTCCATGGCGCGCCGCCTGGGAGCCTCCGTGGAAGCCTACGACCTTCGACCGGCCGTCAAAGAGCAGGTGTTGAGCCTGGGGGCCAAATTTGTGGATTTGCCCCTGGAGACCGGCGACGCGGAAGACACGGGCGGCTACGCCAAAGCCCAGGACGAAGAATTTTATCGCCGGCAGCGCGCATTGTTGACAAAAGTGATCGGCGCAAGCGACGTGGTGATTACCACCGCGATGGTGCCGGGGCGCAAGGCGCCCGTGCTGATTACGGCCGACATGGTGGCCGGCATGGCTCCCGGATCGGTTATTATTGATCTGGCGGCCGAGCGAGGCGGCAATTGTGAACTCACCAGGTTGAATGAGACGGTGACCACGCACGGCGTCACTATTCTCGGGCCTGACAATCTTGCCTCCCTGGTGCCGTACCACGCCAGCCAGATGTACAGCAAAAACCTGGCCACCTTCCTGCTGCACCTGGTGAAAAAAGGCGAGATGACGATTGATATGGAAGACGAAATCACCAGGGAAACCCTGCTGACGCGCGACGGCGACATTGTTCACCCCAAAATCCGCGAACTCCCGGGCGCGCAGGCGGACGGATAGAGGAGCGTGTAAAACATGGACCTGTTGATTGCCGGCATTACGATTTTCGTCCTGGCGCTGTTTGTGGGCTTTGAAATTATCACCAAAATTCCTCCCACGCTGCATACCCCGCTTATGTCGGGGTCCAACGCCATTTCAGGCATCACGCTGGTCGGCGCCATGCTGTCGGCGGGCGCCCAGCACACGCTGGTGACGACCACGCTGGGGTTGCTGGCCGTCATCTTCGCCACCCTGAACGTCGTCGGCGGCTTTATGGTCACTAACCGCATGTTGGGAATGTTCAAAAAGAAATCTTCGTCATGACGCCGGTCATCATCAATTTCGGCTACCTTGTGGCCGCCACGCTTTTTATTGTCGGGCTGAAGGGCCTGACGCATCCCCGCACCGCCGTCAGGGGCAACGCGCTCGGCGCATGCGGCATGCTGCTCGCCATCGTCATCACGCTGACGAATCGCAACATCGTCGGGTTTGAGATCATCCTCGCCGGCGTCCTTATCGGGGCCGCCATCGGGGCGCTCCTGGCCGTGAAAATTAAAATGACGTCCATGCCGGAACTCGTGGCGTTGTTTAACGGGTTTGGCGGCATCGCCTCGGTGCTGGTGGCGGGAGCGGCCTTGCTGGAACAGACCCTCAACGGCGGCACCCCGTTCGTGCAGGTGACCGTGGCCACCGCCGCCTCCGGGATGATCGGGGCCATCACCTTCTGGGGCAGCCTGGTGGCCTTTGGGAAACTCAAGGGCCTCCTGAACGACAACGCCATGTTGTTTTCAGGGCAGCAGGTCATCAACGCCGTGCTGGTGCTGCTGGCCCTCGCGTTAAGCGCGGGCGTGGTCATGGACCCCGCCAATATCCTCCTGTACGGTCTGCTGGTGCTGGTGGCGTCGGTGCTGGGCGTGCTGCTCGTCATTCCGGTCGGCGGGGCCGATATGCCCGTGGTGGTCGCGCTCTTAAACTCCTACTCCGGCATCGCGGCCGCCGCCACGGGGTTTGTCCTGTCCAATAACGTCCTGATCATTACCGGATCCCTGGTCGGAGCGGCCGGCCTGATCCTGACGCAGATCATGTGCAAAGCCATGAATCGCTCCCTGACCAACGTCCTCTTTGGTGTCCTGGGGCCAACGGGGGAAAGCGCCACGGCGGACGAGGTCTATGCCGGTCGCGTGAAGTCCGCCTCGCCGGATGAAGTCGCGCTGCTCTTTGACGCCGCTCGACGGGTGGTGATTGTTCCGGGATACGGCATGGCGGTCTCCCAGGCCCAGCACTCGCTGGCCAACCTCGCCTCCCTGCTCATTGAACGGGGCACGGAAGTGGAATACGCCGTTCATCCCGTCGCCGGCCGCATGCCCGGTCATATGAACGTCCTGCTGGCCGAAGCCGACGTGCCGTATGAGTCTCTCAAGGATATGGATGAGATTAATCCGTATATTGATCAAACGGACGTGGCCCTGATCATCGGCGCCAACGATGTGGTGAACCCCCTGGCAAGAACGGATCCCGCAAGCCCCATTGCCGGCATGCCCATCATTGACGTGGACAAGGCCAAAACCGTGGTGATTATCAAACGGAGTTTAAGCCCCGGATTTGCGGGAATCCCGAATCCGCTTTTTGCGGCGGACAATTCCCTCATGCTGTTTGGCGACGGGAAAAAGATGGTGCTGGATATTATCGCCGCGTTAAAAGACGTCTGATCCCGTATCACACGCCTCGCCCGCCTTTCCCGTGACTTGGGTAGTTTTATTTAGCAATAATACCTTAATCAATCCTGGCGGACCACATTGATTTTTCCAAAGAATACATTCATAACACACTGAATTCATTGAAATGATAATATTTTTATTGCGTGGCCCCGCAAACTTGTCACTCATTGAATAAGTATGCTATACATTCTCTCGTCGACGAAAGAAGCAACGGATCACACATCGGAAACACAATGGAAATCAAAGTCGTCAACAACAATGTCGAGAAAGCCCTTCGCGTCGCGAAGAAAAAACTTGCCGCCGATGGGTTGTTCCGTGATTTGAAACGCCGACGGTTTTACGAAAAGCCGAGCGTGCGGCGGAAAGCCAAAGAACAGGAAGCCGCCCGTCGTCGGCAAAAATGGTTGGCCAAGCGTTCATTTCGGTAGTGCGAATCATCACAGCCTCCCGGTATCCCACCCCGTCCGCCGTGTAACATCCTGCCATGCGTGATTCCCAGATTCACGCGGTCACCGCCGAAGTCAAAAAAGCCATTCGCCGCTGGAAAGAACCGGTGCTGGGCGTGGTGGCCCGTGAGACGCGCGACCCCTTCCGCATATTGATTGCCTGCCTGTTGAGTCTGCGGACCAAGGATCAGCCCACGGCCGAGGCCAGCCAACGATTATTCCGGTTAGCCGACACGCCGGAGCGCCTGCTGGCGCTCTCGCTGCACACCATTGAGCACGCCATCTATCCGGTGGGGTTTTACCGCAACAAAGCCCGACAGATTCATGCGATCTGCCACAGTCTGCTGCAGGACTTTGGCGGGCGGGTGCCGGATACCATTGACGAGCTGCTTACGTTGAAGGGCGTCGGACGCAAGACCGCCAATCTGGTGGTGACCATCGGCTATCACAAACCGGGGATTTGCGTGGATATTCACGTGCACCGCATCAGCAACCGGTGGGGATACGTTCGGACGACCACGCCGGAGGCGACGGAATGCGCGCTCCGGAAAAAACTGCCGAAGCGATACTGGATCACCTTCAACGACTGGCTGGTCCCCTTCGGGCAACATCTCTGCCGCCCCGTGTCCCCGTTTTGCAGCCGGTGCCCGGTGCACACGTACTGCCAACGCGTCGGCGTGCGCACATGCGCACCCGGTAGACCCGGTGGCTGTCATGTGCGGAGACCTGAAAGACGAGCGGTGGTCACGGCGCCATCCGCCTAGATAAACAACGTCGTTTCCGCACCGGACGCCAGCGCAAGAATGGCGGGAAGGCCCATCACGTCATCAACCTGGCTGGCCACGGCGTCCGCGTCGACACCCATGTATTCCAACCCGGCGCTGCACGCGATGAGTCGAAACTTCCCCACGGTGCGGGACTCATCAAACATATCCGAAATCAGCGGAACCTTGCGTTCGACAAGCAGACGGGCCACGTCGTCATGCCAGGCGCGATACTCGGGGGGAAAATCCACGTCATTGAGTTTGCCTTCGGCGAGTTTTTTGATGGTCCAGAACAACAACACGACCACCACGTCTTTGCCCATGGCCGAAGCCGTGAGGGCCAGCGTCGCCACCTGGTGAAGTTTGTCATAGGTGGCGTTATGGGCGTAAATGACCATGAGAGGCGAAGCGCTCATGTAACTCCCCCCTGAAGAACAGGTGAATGAGACCAATCAGGATCGCGTGGGTTGAATGAGCTGTTGCCCGGACGACGGTGCGGCCGGCCAGTCATCGCTCTCAAAAATCAGACAACATTTCAAACGTCCGCAGACGCCGATGCGATGCGAATCACCGGACGGCACCGCTTCTCGACGGGATAACTTGAGTGCGACCGGTTTAAAATCCGTGAGAAAACTCGCACAACACAAGACCAGCCCGCAGGTATCAACCCCGCCCAGTTGACGCGCTTCCTCCCGGCTGGAAATTTGCCGCATTTCAATCCGGCAATCAAACCGGCGCGCCAGGTCCCTCACGAGCTGCCGAAAATCAACGCGCGCGTCCGCCGTGTAGCTGAACGTCAGCATCGACTTCCGCTGGAGCGATCCGTAGACTTCAACCAGCTTCAATTGCAGCCCCAGGGCCCGCGCCCGCTCCCGGCAAAACACCCTGCCCGAGGACGATATTTCTTTTTGACGCGCAATGGCGGCCTCGTCGGCCTCCGTCGCTTTCCGAAGGATGCTCCGCATCATGCGCATCGGCGGGCTGAACGGTTGAGTACGGGGCGGGGAGCAGACGCTGCCATACGTCAGATCCTTCTCCAGTTCCAGGAGCACAAGGTCGCCGACCTTGAGCGTGGGATCCGTCGTCCGGGCCGTTTTCATCTCGCCATAGTCGCGGACCTTCACCCCGACCACCACAACGGCGCCCTCGTGAAACGGGGCGTCCTCATCCCTCACGGGCGCGGCCACGGGTCGTACTTGATCGGTCATACGCAAGTCCTGACGGCAACAACACGAACGGTCAGTCCTATCATATCAGCGGGCGAACGGCAAGAACCGCACAAGCCGGCACATGCGTGCCGCCCCGGGCATCCCCGCGAACATATTTTCCCGCATCACGCGCTTGACGGACTTCCGTCACGCCCGGCGCCCCGCGCGTTTCAGGGCATCCGGCAGGGCATGATCCAGTTCATACAGCGCAACCGGCGCCAGGGCGTCGGCGTGCGAGATCACCTGCACCTGCCCCGGCGCGGACACGCGCACCACGTCCAGCGCCTGGCCGTAATGATACCGGCTGCCCGACGCCCGCAGCACGTCTCCGAGGGACGCGGGAGGATCCCAGTGCGCGGTCAGCAACGCCGTCCGTGCCGGATTCCGATGATGAAACATGAACGACAAATGATCCGGGTACCAGTCGGCGCCGCCGGTGGCATACGAGACAAACAGTTGCGCCTGCGCCTGCTCAACCAGCGCCGACAGGTACTGATTGGTGAGGAATCCGTTTTCCCCCACCTCCAGCCACTTGCCGGGAGGCGACAAACTCGCATGCGCCGCATACGAACGAATTTCTTTCAACTGTTGTTGAGAGGCATAGACCGTCGTGATCGGACCATACCGCCGCACCAGTTCGGTGATGACGCCGTCCCGGACGGCGGAATGCCCGTCATTGGTCGGCCCACTGTCCGCGTGGACCAGGGTATTGTGCCCATGATCACAGATTAAATAACAATTGCGCGGCAGCGCGAGGTCGCACGGGTCCTCGCCGAAAAACGGCACCGACACCACCTGCCCGCCTTCAAAAGTCCAGGACTCTCCATGCGCCAGTTCAATCACGTTCGTAAAGCCCAGCTCCCGCAGCAGGGACCGATAATCAAAATACAACGCCTTCCGGTTCTTCCGGCTCGGCACGAGAACCGGCACGTCCTTGGGCACGTGCAACAGCGTGCGGGGATCCACGTGGTCGTCATGGTCATGCGTGAGGAACACGGCGGCCGGGGCCGGCAACAACGACGTCCACAGCGAGGGCACCGGTGATTCGGCAAACCAGGGCATCAGCCAGGGATCAAACCAGAGAAACCGCTCCTGCTGGCGGTACATCAGGGCCGCATGACCAAGATGGATCATGTCCTGCCGGCGCGTGGCATCAAGCCAGCGCGCGCGCACCGTGGACTGCTCCGACACCGCCAGGCAACCCTGCGCGTCAAGTTGATCCAGCAGGTGCGTCAACGGCCGCGCGAGGTCGGGACCGGCCGTCATGACCACGGTGTGAATCTCCGACACGGTTCGGGTCCCGTTCAAACAGCCCAACAGCGTCCCCACCGAAGATGAAAGGGGACGATCAAATCCCATCGGCAACGCCTGCTGTGTCATCGCGTTGAACATCCGCAGGCCGGCATACGTCATGACCGCCGACTTCGCGGCATCGCGGGGAAATTCCCAGGCAAAGGCGCCATCGGGATTCCGTCCGCACCGGATATGCTGCCGGAGTCGCGGCCGTGACTGCACCACTTCGGCATAGGCATCCTCAAGGCGGCGACCGGCCTCCGGCGCATCCACCGGCGCGCGATGCGCAAACACATCACTAATCGCCGTTTCCACCGCACTCATCAGGATACCGTGGACCTCATGGAGACTCGCCACCACACCAGGCTCCACGCCGCCCAGAAAAGGAAAAGGCCCGGGAGGCTCGGCGCTTTCCAGTTGCACCCACACCCAGGGCGGCAGGCCGACATACCGATGAGGGTCAACGCGATCCCAGAGAGCCATTCATCACACACCTTTCTTCGTGAGGCGCGACCGCACCACGCCAGGACGCAACAGCACAGGGAACGGCCCGCCTATGCCCCTGTCGAAAAGCGCACCGCGCTGATGCGGGGTTCGTACAACACCTGGATAACAATATGGTCGGGATCGGCGAGATAAAATGAATAACTGCCGTCGCGATGACGCTTCGGATGATGCACAATCGTCACGCCTTCTTTGACGACGTGGTGATACAATTGGTCCACACTGTCCGGGGAATCCATGACAAACCCCAGGTGATCCAGGCATTGCCCGTGAGGCGGGCGGTGCACGGGAAGGTCCCCGCGAGGAATCTGATGCAGCGCCAGGTTGTCAATCCCCGAACTCATATAGACATTCTCGGCATCCGGCTCCCAGACCACCGTCATGCCGAACCAAGTCTGATAAAACGTTTTCGAGACCCCCAGGTTCGCCACCTTCAACGCCACGTGACGCAATCCCCTGCCCTGTGGAATATCGTTGCGACCCTGTGCAGGCATGTCCATCATCGTTCCCGGTTCCGAGGCGTCATCTTAGCGAGGCCCGTAAGACGGAGCAACCCCGCCAGGCCGGCGCACCACGCCGACGCGCGCATTTCCCCTCGCGCGAATCGCGTGCTATCATCAACCCGGATTCTCCAGCGAGCGCCCGTCCCATGACCACTGTGTATCTTCTCACGCGAACCCGGCCCGGCCTGTCCACGGCCCGGCAGAGACGCCCATGACCACGGAATCCTCCCCCGCAAGCGGCTTCGCGGGCATGACCGTCGCCGCCTTTGAAAGCCGGATGGCCGACCGCATGGCCGCGCTCATCACGCGCTACGGGGGGCATCCCCTGGTGGCGCCCTCCCTGCAGGAAATTCCGCTGGAAAACAACACGCACGCCCTGGACTTTGGCGCGCAGCTCATGGCGGGCACCGTGGACATGCTGATCCTGCTCACCGGCGTGGGGACGCAAACGTTGGTGGACATCTGGAAAACACGGTTTCCCCTCGCCGTCATCCGGCGCGCGCTGTCCGACACCACCGTGGTTTGCCGCGGCCCCAAGCCCCTCGCGGCCCTGAAGCCGCTGGGCGTGCCCTCCCTCGCCGTTCCCGAACCCAACACCTGGCAGACCATTCTCCAAACGGTGGACGCCGCCACACCCAACGGCCTCGCCGGCCTGCGGATCGCCATTCAGGAATACGGCGTCGCCAACACGGAACTCGCGGAAGCCCTGACCGGGCGAAACGCCCGCGTCACCAGTGTGCCCGTATACCGATGGGCGCTTCCCGACGACGTGGAACCTCTCAAGCGCGCGTGCCATGGCCTTGTGGAAGGCCGCGTCGCCGCGGCGTTCTTCACAAGCGCCATCCAGGTTGATCACGTCGTGCGCGTCCTCCACGACACCGGCACGCTCGCGGCCTTTCACCACGCGCTTGCGCGCGCCATGGTCGCGTCCATTGGTCCCACGACCAGCCAGCGGCTCCGTCACCACCGGTTCCCCGTGGACTGCGAACCCTCCCGCGCCAAAATGGGCATCCTGGTCAAAGAAGCCAGCGAGCAGATCGCCGGAATCCTTCTCCGGAAACGGCATCCCTGACCGGGGCGCGCCACCGGCCGGGCCGGACTCCACAAACGCAATTGACTTGCATTAAAGAACATGGCAGAGTATCCCCATGCGCGGCTTCCGATCCGTCTCCTTCTCCTTCCCGACCGGCATGACGCTCATCGTCCCGGCCCTGGCCCTCCTGGCGCTCGCGCCCCTGGCCGGCGCCCTGGAGATTCAGCACGTCCTGGCGTCGGAGGGAGCGGAGCAGGGAACACATTCGGAGTCCGACCTGTGCGTCTGGATCGCCGTCCACGCCTCCGGCACGCCGGCGTGCCGGCCCGCGTTTGACACCCTGCTCCTCCGGTTCCTGCACACGGCGAACGCGGCGAAGTCCGTCCTCACGCAAAGCCGTACCCGCTCGCTGGCCCCCTCGCGCGCACCTCCCCGGTTTCAGCTCCACCCCGATTAACACAGCATCACGCGGACATTCGTCCGGCCATGGTCCGGCCAGGCATTCATGCCACGGGGCCGTGGCGGGTCACAGGCTATTCCCGGCACATCAGGAGGAAACCGATGACAGACACATCTCCCGTCAACACCGCGCACGGCAGGCGGCGCTGGTTCGTCTACGCGGCGCTCGCCTTCACATTGGGGGCCGCGCCGCACGCGCTCGCCGCAACGCACACCATTTCCGGATACGTGCAGCACGCGGATTTGCGGCGCGGCGCGCAGGCCACCGTAACCGTGCGCGACCAGGAAGGCCGCCGCGTGGCCTCAACCACCGCCAACGATGCGGGCGAGTTTGTGCTTGTCGTCCCGCCGGCAGGCCCGTTATTCATTGAGGCCTTTCAGGAAAATTCCCGGAGCGCCGCCGTCGCGCTGGGCGGCGACACAGAGCCGGCGCCGGTCGTGCTGACCATGACGGACACACAGGAGCCGGCCACGCTCCCGCCGGTGGAAATCGTGGCCACAAAGCCCCGGTCATCCAGCGAAACCTACGCGGTGAGCCGGCAGGATATTGACGCGCTGCCCAGGGGCAATAATGTTGACCTGACCGACGTCCTCGCCATCATTCCGGGCGCGGTCGCCGGCAGTCTGAAGCAAACCCACATTCGACAGGAACACGCGAATCTCCAGTTTCGCATTGACGGCGTGCCCATTCCCGACACCGTCACCACGCAGTTTACCGACCTGATTCATCCACGCGCCTGGGAGCGGGCGGAGATTATTCTCGGCGGCATGGAAGCCCAATACGGGAATCGAACGACGGCGGTGATTGACATTACCAGCAAAAGCGGCACGAAGTCCGGCTTTCGCACGTTCCAGGTATTTGGCGGAGGAAATGAAAGCGTGCAACCGTCTTTTGAATACGGCGGCGCCACGGGGGAGCGGTTCCGGTGGTACGTGATGAACAATTACCTGACCACCAACCGGGGCATTGATCCGCCCACGCTGGGGCAATCCGTCCACCATGGCCACGGCGAACGCAACCAGACGTACCTGCGCGGCGATTACCAACTGACCCCCGAACAAAACCTGACCTGGATTTTACTGAACAGCGTGGCCGACTATGAAATTCCCACGACACCTGGGCAGGCGTCCAACCGCCGCATTGTTGATCTGATCCGCACCAATACCGACGCGCGGTTTGCACTCAAGCCCTCGGAGGCGATTGACGAAAACCAGTCGGAACATAACCAGTATTCCCATCTCGTCTGGCGGTACAACATCAACGCCAACCAGATCTTGAACGCGGCCGCATACGTCCGCCACAGCCGGGCGACGTTCACCACTGATCCCCACCAGATCCTGGCCTACACCAGCGACCTGGACGAACCGTTTTCCGCAGGCCATCAGGATCGGTGGGGATATGCCGGCGGTATCCGGATTGATTACACCCACGCGCTCGGCACCACGCACGTCTTCAAAGCCGGACTCCATATTGACCGGACGACGACGACGAATAAAACCCGGTTATTTGCGTTTGCCCGTGACGGGAATTCCGGCGATCCGACCGGCGGGGTGCTCGCACGCAACGCCGACCGGCAGATTACCGGCTATCGTGAAGAGTTCTGGATCCAGGATCAATGGACGCCCAATGCGCAGTGGACCGTCAACGCCGGGGTGCGGCTGGATCATATTCACGGATACATTAACGCCGCGCAGGTCAGTCCCCGCCTCGGCGTGACCTACGCGCTCAACGACCATCACGCGTTCCACGTGTTTTACGGCCGGCTCTTTACCCCGCCCAACCTGGAGGCCACTCCCTTTCAGCTCCTCAACACCGCCGACACCACGGCGGCGGCCGAGGACCCGACCAATAACAGAACCCAACCCGAACGCTCGCATTCCTTTGAAGTCGGCTCAACGCATACGCTGTGGAACATCGCGGTGCTCCAGGTGACGGGCTATTACAAGCTCAACATCAACCAGACCGACGCCCATCAATTCAACACCACGCCGCAACTGAATTTTTTCGCGTACAAACGCGGCTGGCAAAGGGGCATTGAAGGCTCGCTGCGCGTCGCGCCGACGGACATGCTGACGGCACGCGCCGCCGTGGCCTGGGGGCAATGCCGGGGCCAAGGCCTGCAATCGGGACATTTTTTACTGCACGAAGAGGAGCTGGCCGATATTGAAACCGGCATCTTCTGCGATCACATGCAAACCATCACCAGTTCGGCATTGGTGACGTACCGTCTCTCGCCGCGCACCACCATCTCCGGGCAGATGCTGTTTGGCTCCGGGCTGCGCAGTCACGAGCCGGGCGCCAAAACCAATTCAGGTCATGCCGATTCGCACACCACGTACAACCTGTCCGTGACGCACGCACTGTCCCTGTGGAATCAACGCACGTTGTTGTTGGGCGTGGACGCGATCAATCTTCTGGACCAGCAGGAGTTGCTGAATATCGGGGAACGCAGTGTCGGGCTTGGCGTGTCTCATGCCAACACGCCCCGCTCCATCTTCCTTCGCGCGCAATGGGTCTTTTAACGGTCTGCGCACCGGGCCTCTTCGCGGGCGATGGTCTCATTCCCGCCATCGCCCCGCAGAGCATCGCGCCGCCTGTTCAGACACGGGATTGCCGCATTCAACAGACGTTCCGCCGCCGGCCCGGCCTCGCGCTTTTCCCGACGCCGCCAAAGGGGCGTGTGCCCTTTCAGCATCCCTGTTGAGTCCCGACTTTTCAACAAGCCTTGCGGATAAATATTCGGCTCTTCATCGGCACGCCGTCATCCGAGTGCGCAACAAGGCGAATTTCTCAAAAATAACGCAAAAATGCTCAATAATTGCCCGCATATGATGATGCCATACCATATATGGTATGAAAATATTTTCAGCGAGAATGCCCAAAAAAATAACAATCTGTTGGATTGACAAGGCCCATAGCTGGAAAATCACGACAGCAAAAAAGTTTTCTCCAGCTTACGCACAGGGTCTTTCAACAGAGCGTGCAAAGCCCTCCGGCCCGGCAACAGCATGGGGATAACAGATGGCGATAGGGCAATTGGATATTGTCCCAGGGGGTAGGGGGAGAGGGAGAGCGGTGCCGGGCGGCATCCCCGCACCCCTTTCGGCATTCCCGCGCTCCTTCTGTCATTTCCGCACCCCTTTCGTCATCCCCGCCCTCCTTCTGTCATTCCCGCGAAAGCGGGAATCCATCTTCACATGACAAGGAGGGTGTCTGACAGACACAAACAGACGGATGGATTTTGTAAGTCCGGGCACATAGGTAACACTTGAAACCGGGCACAGGGGTCACACGTTTTCTTCATTATACCGGACGCCTGACCCGGTGCAACCGCTCATCCCCCACGCCCAGGAGCAAGGCCGCAAAATAGAGCCGCCACTGTTGCGGGCCGAACGCTTCAAGCCCGATAGACTCGCCCACTCACTGCCGCGTGAGGTAGATCGGGGCCCCGTTGAGATTGATGGAGCCGCCGTGTTTGACCTTCCGCACGGTCCAGGCCTCGGAATAACCGACCTCATGCCGCACCGCCGTTCTCCTATGGGGTGAAGTGCCACCATAGTTGTTACCGAGGTGCCCGGTTTCAAGTGTTACCCCTGTGCCCGGTTCATGCCGCGAGAGGATGGATTCCCGCTTTCGCGGGAATGACGAAATGAGAAGTCTGGCACATCAGGCATTCTGGTTGGCAACCTTGTCCTGGTGTACACCCGTCCGGTTCAGGTGACGCCGGAATAATAACGCAAAATGTCGGATACGGAAATCAGGCCGATAATTTTGCCACTTTCGGTGACGCACACGTGGCGCGTGGCTTTGTCCTTCATGCACCGGACCGCTTCCACCACCGGCTCCCGGCTTTCAATCGTCAGAATCGGTTCTCTCATGCAGGTTTTGACGGTCGCCGTTTCGGGATCAATGCCGTTGGCGACCACTTCCCGGCTTAACTCGGTGTCGGTAATGCTGCCGATGAATTCTTCGCCGCTTTCCACCAGCAATGAGCCAATGCGCCATTCCTGCAGGCGTTGCCCGGCTTCGCGCAGCGTGGCGTCATGCGAGATGGACCGAATGGCCCTCGCCATGAACTCGCCCACGGTGGGGCCGCTCGTTTTTTTGCGGCGCCGCGCCGAACCGGTCTGCGCCCGGTGGGCTTCCAGGTCCGCGATGCCGCTTTCCAGCACGCGTTGACGCTGGCGAAGGGCTTCGCGGTGATCGTCCGGCATGGTCGCTTCCGGCGCTTCTCCGGTGAGATTGACCAGCCCGCCCGCTTCGCCTAACTGGGCATATTCATAGGTGTCCAGCAGGCTGGAGGAATTTCCCAGCACTTCGGCGATGAGTTCTTCGGTGGCCAGGTCAAATTCTTCGAGGGATATCGTTGACGGGCTGCCCATGAGGAAGGCTTTCAGGCTTGCGACCTGTTGACGAAAGCGGTCAATATTCCGGTCAAGGCTGTCGCGTTTGGCTTGTGCGGGCCGGGTGGGCTTGGTCATCACTCCTCCATGGTGCGAAACGGGAGACGCATGATACCGCAAGCGCCTCTTGACAAACAAGATTGAAATTTGATGAGAATTTGAGGAGAGCAGGTGGCAGGATTGGCCCCGCACGGGACGCCGCGCGCGGGGCGCCAGGCGGAGAGGATATGATGGATGTAAAAATTGACAGCCGCAATGTCGGGATGACGCCGCGTTGGCAACAGGAGATTATGGACCGGGTCGCCGTGCTCCAAAGCGAATACGACAATCTGACTCACGCCCGTATCACGCTCACGAAAAATCCGCATCATAAACATGGCGACCATAACGCCGAGGCGCTGCTGGTGGTGAATGTTCCTCCACGCCATACCGTGACCGCGCGGAAAGAGGCGAAAACGTTTGAGGAGGCGATTCGCGCCGCGTTCAAGGCCGCGACGACGGAAATTAAAAAGTTCCGGGCGCGACCCGGCGCGTAACGTGCCCGCTTCCCTGGCGCCGGCTGGCTCACCGGCTGGCGCCCGCTCCTCCCCGCGCGCCATGACGGCCGCCCCCCCCCGTTGCTCTTGACATGATGCCTTGAGTGTGATTACCATTGACGGGTGTGAGACTTGGCAGCCAGGACCGGTTGCCGGGGCGCGGCGGACGCGAGACATAGCATCGGGCGACGCACACGCCTCCTTCAAAAGGATACTCTTCGCATTTATCATTACTCCCGAGCCGGCCTGTTCCCTGATACCGCGTCTTTTTCACGGCAGCGCCCTGGGAGAAGATGGAGGTCATCGTGAATCAGAAGCTGTATGTGGGCAACCTGCCCTATACCACCACGGATCGGGAATTACAGGATGTCTTTGAGGCACATGGCGGCGTTCAGTCCGCCACGGTGGTGATGGACCGGGATACGGGACAGTCCAGGGGATTCGGGTTTGTGGAAATGGAGAGCGGTGAAGCGGCGCAGAAGGCGATTACGGCGCTGCATGATTCAGGTTTTCAGGGCAGAAACCTTGTGGTGAATGAGGCGAGACCGAAAGGGCCGTCTTCACGTCCATCGGGGTTTTGAACGGGGCCGGCACGGGAGCCGGCTGTTCTTTCCATGTTTCAGTTGTCGGGAGACGGGCCGCACATACCATGAACCATACAACCATGACGACCGCGACAGATGCCGCCACGGCGGCGGCTCAACCAAGGCCGGCGGAGCCTTTTACGATCACGCTGTTTTCTCTTGTCACCGCCGGCGCCATTGTCGGGTTGCCCGCCTATGCGTATTTTTACGATTATTCGGTGGTCGCCTGGGGCATGTTTGCGGCGTTCTATGTCATTACGGGCCTGGGCATTACCGTGGGGTACCATCGCTTGCTGGCGCATCGGAGTTTTACCTGCCCCAACTGGGTCAAGGGCCTGTTGCTGATTGCCGGAGGACTGGCGTTGCAAAACTCCGGCCTCAAATGGGCCTCGGATCATATCCGCCATCATGCCCGGTGCGACCAGGAAGAGGATCCTTATAATGCGCAACTGGGGTTCTGGCACAGTCATTGCGGGTGGCTCTTTCGGGTTGATCCGCATAAAGACCAGAAATATGCCACGAAACTGAAACAGGATCCGGTGGTGATGTGGCAGCATCGTTATTATGTTCCCATTGTGCTGTCGGGCCTGGCGCTGCCTTTTGTGGTGGGCTATGTGAACGACGGCTGGATTGGCGGACTGGGATGTTTTATGCTGGCCGGACTCGGACGAACGTTTTTTGTCCTGAATTCCACTTTTTGCATCAATTCCATTTGCCACCTCTGGGGCGCGCAACCGCACGGTCAGTCCAACTCCAGCCGCGATAGCTGGTGGGTTTCGCTCATCACGTTTGGCGAGGGGTACCATAACTATCACCACATGTACCAAAGTGATTACCGGAATGGGCCCAAGTGGTATAACTTTGATCCCTCAAAGTGGCTCATCTACTGTCTCTCCCGCCTGGGTCTTGCCGGTTCGCTGCGCCGGTTTTCGTAACTCCTGCCACATGTGATACCCGGCACGCCTTGCCTCCTCTGGAGGAACGAGGGCGTTTGTCTTTTTCGTGCGGCGTTGGAGAGAAACCGCCTCTCCGTGAGGCATACGATGCAGCGTCGCTTTGCCGCAATTCACCCGGACGAATTCCACCAGAAAGAGACCATGATTCACGCTGGCGTTCCCGCATGGGCGGGAACCGGCGTTCCGGCATGGGCAGGCATTCCCTCCTTGTCTGTCATTCCCGCGAAAGCGGGAATCTATCTTCTCATGGGGCAGGGGATAGGAACAGAAGGATGGATTCCCGTTTGCACGGGAATGACGGAAAGAGGCCCCACCCCCGATGTGGGAAAGAACGTTGTTTGCATGTCTTTTGTCATTCCCGCGAAAGCGGGAATCTAACATGACGGAAGAGGCACGGGAGGGACTGCGGGGACGCGAGGAGGGATTCCGGCTCCTTTTGTCATTCCCGCGAAAGCGGGAATCCATCCTCTCATGGGGCAGGGGATAGGAACAGAAGGATGGATTCCCGTTTGCACGGGAATGACGGAAGCGCAGGGACGGACGGAAGCGCGGGACGGACGGAAACGCGGGACGGCTGTGATTGGCGCAATGGCCATGCAGGGCACGATGGACGGGGATATGGGGAACACGCCAACCTGGAACTATCCAGGGCTGGGGAACGCCGCAGAGGGGGATGGTTGCGGGGGAGGGATTTGAACCCTCGACCTTTGGGTTATGCCTGCCACTACGGCTTTCGCCGCCTGGGTGATCCAGTTTGTGGTCTGGACTTTCTCTTCATCCACGGACCGGCTTGCGCCGCCGCCTGGATGCCTGCCATCAAGTCTCTACACCTTCCTGCAACGCGCCACGCGCTCCGCAGGCTTGGCTCGGGATTACCCCGCTACCGGCTTCCCCGAATTTGACAGGTGATCGTACAGCAGTTTCCCACTGCACAGCCCATCCGTAAGAGGGATTGCCCGACTTTTCGCGCAACCAGCGGATGACTCTCTTACGGTATCGAGCCCAACGAGCTACCAGACTGCTCCACCCCGCAATTGCATGGTAGCGAATCGTCGTGAACGAAGTCAAACGTCATGCCGCCCGTGGGGCAATGCCGCGCGCGGCGGCTCCCGCCACGGCTTCACGGAACAGGCGGCGAGTGTGGTATGGTGGGCGAATCATGATCCTGGCGGGCGTCTTTGGCAGCATACTGTTTCTCCTGCTTATCATCGGGGACTGGTACCAGTTCACCAGTCTTCATCCCCTGTCCGCACATTATGGCGTTGGCGTGGCCAGACGCCGGGACCGCCTTGACCACGTGCCCCATCATGTTCTTCTTGAACGCCTTGGCGCACGGACGACGATGCCCTTGCCGCATGGCGCCGCCCGCTGGTGCGAGGCACAGGAAGTCATTGCGCTGCGCCCTTTTTACCAATTATTTTCCATGCGCTTTCGGACCGCATGGCCGCTGAAGGGGACGGTTGAACTTTATCCCGCCGACGGCGGCGTGGAATTACACCTTACCAAACGCATGCCCTGGTCCTCCGGCGTGCTTACCATGCTCTGGTTGGCGCTGGTGGCGCTGGGCACCGTCGTGTTTCTGGTTCTGTTCGGGCTTGACGGGGGGTTGCGGTCGGCGGGCGGCTGGCTGCTGGCGGCGGGCGTGACGGGAATCGGCGCGCTGGTGCTGCTCTTCGGTGTGGTCATGGTGTCCCTCGCCTATCGTCTTGAAGATGCCAGGCTGATGCAGGTCTACGGGGAGCTGCGGGACGCGCTGCTCCACACATCCCGTCCCGCCTGAAACAGGCCGCAGGGTTGGTGACGCACGCGGCGGCTAGGAGGCGGGCGGCGCGAGGAGGTCTGCGGGTTTGGTGAGGATGGTGGCGGCGCGGAATTGGGGAATCACATACACCCAGTCGGCCACGGTGCGGGTCAGCGCGTTGATTTCGGCTTTGACGTCTTCGGCCGGTTTGATTGCCGGCGGTTCGGGTGTGGCGGCGTCCGGCTCCGGTTCTGCTTCCGGTTCTGACTCCGGCTTTGACTCCGACTCCGGTTCTGATTCCGGCTCCGGCTTCGGCTCGTCGCCGGGTTGCCCGGAAGGTGTTTCCGGTTCGGGTTGCCAGACCAGCGCGGGATTGAACGCCGCCGCGACCGTGACATAATTCTTCTCGTCCCGTTGAAGCAAGGTCACCGTCCCTTCAAGGCCGTCAAACGTCTCAAGGGCCGCCACGACCACGGCGTGCCCGTCAAAGGAGATGTCGCTCTTTGGACGCACATCCTCAAACGACAGGGACGCAATCGTCGACACGATATTGTTCACGGTAAATTGCGACTGAATGTCCCGGCCTTCCGGCAGATCCACCACCTGGTAGTCAAGATCGTCCGGCGTCGCTTTTTCCAGCGTCAGCCGTGTCCGATCCGGGTGGGTCACGGAGACACGTTTCACGCGTTTCGGTTCTATGCGCAGCGCGTCCCTGTCCAGCCACTCACTCGGACCCGGCTCAACCGACAGGCTCCCAATGACCAGCCAGGTTTGCGGATTCCCCGGCTTGCGGACAAACATTTCCTGGTGACCGGACTGATCCCCGGCCGGACGGGTCTGGCCCACAATGACTTCGGCCAAGGTGCCGCCCGCCGCATCCTTGAGCGCCACGCCCGTGGACACCGATCCCTCCACGTCCACATCCCGCACCCCCAGTTTTTCATGCCATTCGGGCTTGGCGGTTTTGGCTTCCAGGATTTGTAATTCGGCCAGGCCAAGGAGTGTTTCCCGCACTTTGCCGAGATCGGCCGGGTAGTGGTGTTTTTCCTTGACGCCCCAGGTGTCTCCACGACGGAGGATCGTGCTGGCGCCCCGTTGCGACGATATCCGCAATTCAGCCACGTCATTGATGGCGGCCAGCAGGCCGGGGAAGAGGCGTTCCTTCACGGGCGCGCGCGCCTGTTGCTGGGACACCAGCCACGCCCCGCCAATCAGGACAACGGCGATCATGCTCATGATGGCCAGGGATTTCATCTTCATGGTGTGGAACGCCTGTCTTGTGCCCGCTCCCGCTTTCTCCGAATGGAGGGCCAGGGGCGGGCGCCCTGCCTAGCGCGTGGCGCCGCGGAGGCGGCGACGCACGGTGTACGCGCTGCGCACCAGGCCGCTCCCGACAATCAGCAGGGGTATCAGTCCAATGTTGATAAACTTGACCATGCCTTCGAGATTTTCCATGTTTTTCCGCAATTCATGCTGCACATTCCGCAGCTCTTTTCTGGTCGCCACCAACTGCTGCCGGAATTCGTTGAGCGCGGCCTGCTGTTCGTCGCTCAAAATGAGCGTCGTCTTGTCTTCTTTTGTGCGCTGCAATTCCTGAATTTTCCGCTCGGTGCTTTGCAGGCGCTGCCGCAGCGCCTGTTCTTTTTGCCGGAACAGTTTGTCGGCTTCCTGCTGCGTGGCTTTGACCAGCGTGAACGGCCGCGAGAAACTTCCGCGATTCCTGATACTGATGAGATCGTTGCTCCCGGTCAGATTGTCCAGCGCGTTGATCACGAAACTGTTATTCGCGGACGTGGGAATGCCGATCCGCTGCCCCAAAAAGTTCTGGACCTGCACCCAGAACCGGTCTTGCAGCATGTCGGTGTCGGCCACGACGATCACCTGAATGGGCTCGGCTGATTCGTCCAGGTGCGGGTGTGCCGGCGAGGCGTCGGTCGCGCGCTCGGCATCGCTGTCCTGCGGCTCCGGGTCTTCGGACGGGGGCCGGCCCCCGGGAAAAGCCGTGCGCACCGTGCCGGTCACGCGCGCGGCCAATGCCAGGGGCTCGCCTTCCGGTTGATAGCTCCGCAGGATGCCTTCAATGTCCGGCCCCATCATGCGGGCGACGTCAATTTGCATGGCCTGGTCGTCGGTTTCCACCAGGGGGCTCCACGTTATTTCACGGCCCTCCTTCTTGCGAAGAATCCCGGCCGACGCCATGGTGAGGCTCGGCAGTTTGGCGGTCACGATATCCCCGGCGTTCAAATGACGGGGGGCCAGGTCAATCCACACGGGGTAATCGGCGACAAAGGTGCGGGACTGTTTTCGGAAGTTCACTTTTTTGGCTAACGGAAGATCGCCCACCACTTTCCCTTTGACAAGCTCAATGCCCCAGGCGTCAAAGATCTTGCCAGGGTCGGAACGGCGCGCGCCCGGCGGGCCCATGGGGTTTCGGGGATCGGGCGGGACGGGGGCGGCTTCGCTGTAAGGGTCCACAAAGACCAGCGCCCGGCCTCCCCGCAGCACAAACTGGTCAATCGCATAGAGGGTTGAGTCGCTCAATTCCCTGGGATGCACCAGCATGAGCACGTCAATGTCCCCGGGGATTTCCGTGACGGTGGTGTCGAGTGTGCGGACCTCCATCGCCTCGCGGATGCTCTTCATGATCATCAGGGGCGCCCCGTCTCCCCGGGGTTGCGGAAACGCCGGCGGTGGGCCGCCGTCCATGGGCAGGGTGCTCAACAGGCCGACGACGGTGCGCTTGGGATTGGCTAATTGATAGATTAACCTGGTGATGTCGTACTCGAGAAATTCCTCGCGTTCCTGCTGGAAAAAGGGAAGCAGCTCCTGCTCATCCGTCGCGCCGGTGCCCACCAACCCGAAATAAAACTGGAGGTTGCCCTTGTCCAGCGGAATCCCTTTCAGCCCGTACCCGACGGCGCGATCTTCTGCTTCTGAAAAGGGTTCAGGGTCAATGACGCGCAGACGCAGTTTCCCGCCGGCGGCCTGCTCGTATTCTTCCAGTAATTCCACCACCCGGTTGGCGTAGCTGCGAATGCCGGGCAAGCCCGTTGCCAGCTTCTTTGACAGGTACAACCGCAGGGTGATCGGCTCGTCAAGGGCCTGCAAAATTTTTCTGCTGCCATCGGAGAGCGTATAGAGCCGTTGATCCGTCAGATCAAAGCGGACCGACCGGAACGCCGCGTTACTGAAGACGTTCACCGCGAAAAAGAGCACGACCGCGAGGGCCAGTCCGCTTCCCGTGAACAGCCGGGCCTGCATGGGCCACCATCTTTTCATTCGGCTTTTTTCCATTCCAGCACGAGCGCCGTGGCAAACAACCACACGCCAATCAGGGAGAAAAAATACACCAGGTCGCGCAGGTCAATGACGCCGCGGCTCACGTCATGAAAGTGCGTCAGGAAACTGAATGAACTGATCAGCTCCAACATGACGTGGGGCATCCATCCGCGAAAAAAGTCCAGCACGAGCGGGAACCCGCTTAGCACAAAGCCCAACCCCACGCCCACGCTGATCACAAACGCGATGACCTGGTTCTTGGTGAAGGCGGACACGCAGGAGCCAATGGCCATAAAGCCGCCGGCCATTAACAGGCTCCCCAGGTAGCCCGCGACAATCACCCCGTTGTCAGGCTCGCCCAGCACGTTCACGGTCAGCCACATGGGAAAGGTCAGCGCGAGGGCCAGGCCGGTAAAACACCAGGCCGCCAGGAATTTGCCCAGCACGGCTTCCCACAAGGTCACAGGCAGCGTGAACAGCAATTCAATGGTTCCGCCGCGCCGCTCCTCTGCCCAGAGCCGCATGGCCAGGGCCGGAATCAGGACCAGGTAAAGCCACGGGTGAAACGCGAAAAAGGGAAGGAGGTCGGCCTGGTCACGAGCAAAAAAATTCCCCAGGTAAAAGGTGAAGGCTCCGGCCAGCATCAGGAAGATGACGAGGAACACCGAGGCGATCGGCGTTGAAAAATACCCGGCCAGTTCCCGTTTGAAGATGACGCCGATTCTCTTTGCGGATTCCATGTTGAGGAATGACATGTTCCCGGACTCCCGCACCCTGGTCGGGGTGCCTACGTGCGCGCCTGGGCGGGCATCGTTAATGATCGAAACACTTCGTCCAGTTGTCCGCGACACACGGATAACTCCACCACGTCCCAATGGCGACTGTGCACATATTGACTGACCGCACTGATAATTGAGTGTTTGTCTTTCGGGATAATCCGCCAGGCGCGTCCGGCCGGGTCCGCGTCCATGGCTTCCACCGTCCTGACCCCGGGCACATCGTCGCCCAGCATGGCCCGCACGTCATCCCGGCACGAGTCGCTCACGCGAAGCATCACCGCATTGTGATAGCGGGACCGGGCCTCCAGTTCCGCAGGCGTGTCGTCGGTGATCACTTTGCCTTTCGCGATAATCATGGCGCGGGTACAGACCGCGTGGACTTCTTCCAGAATATGCGTGGACAGAATGATGGCTTTGTCCCGTGCCATGGCGCTGATGAGTTCCCGAACCTCGTGTTTCTGATTGGGATCAAGCCCGTCGGTCGGTTCGTCAAAAATCAGCACGGAGGGATCGTGCAAAATGGCCTGCGCCAGCCCCACACGCCGCTTGAATCCCTTGGACAGGGTCTCAATGGGCTGATGCATCACGCCTTCCAGATTCACTTTGTGCATGGTCTCCGACAGCCGTCGCTGCAACTCCGCTCCGCGCAGCCCCCGCAGGGCACCCACGAACAGCAGAAAATTCCGCGTGGTCATTTCTCCATACGCGGGCGCGCCTTCGGGGAGATACCCCAGGCTTTGTTTTGCTTGAATGGGCTGGGCCTGAATATCAAATCCGTTGACCGTGACGGTGCCGGCGGTCGGGGTCAAAAACCCCGTGATCATTTTCATGGTCGTGGATTTCCCGGCGCCGTTCGGCCCCAGAAACCCCAGCACCTCGCCCCGGCTGATGGTCAACGACACCCCGTCCACCGCCACAATCGGGCCAAAGGTTTTGCGAAGCTGTCGTATGTCAATCATTGCGTTCATGCGATTTCCCGCTCACGCGCCAACCCGGAACCGTCCCGGCCCGTCATGTTCCCCGGCGAGGCCCCGGCGTCCGTTCACGCACATTCCACTCTGCGAGGTTTCTACCCATTCATGCGTTTCACGTCAACCCCCCCATTATCACCCGATGCCGTTCGGGAGGGGAAGGCGCCGGGCACGCGAACCTGAAGACGAGGAGGCGCAGGATCGGCCGGCGGACGCTCCGCGCCCTCACACGCGATTTTTTTTCAAGAGCGCCAGCGGGTAAAACCGGCCCCGCCAGACAATGCCGCCCCGCCAGAGGGCCAGAATCGTCGCGCGGCACTGGATATAGACCAACAGGCCGATGGTGAACGGCAGCAACAGGCCATGCCGGTATCGCACGCCCCACGGCGCCATGGTGTAACCAAAGCTGCCGACCATCATCACGACGGTCGCGGCATACGCCGCACGGGGCCATCCGCCGGCCACCCACATCCCGACCCAGGGCCAGAGGTGAAGCAGCAGGGCGGCGACTGTCGTCACCATCACCAGCGACACGCGATAGCCCGTGCCGGCAAACATGTTTTTCATCAGGCCGTCAATGAGTTCCGGCACCGACCGGTACCATTCCACCGCCACCATCCCTTTGCCATTCATCACGTCCTGCCTGTAGCCGCTGCGCTTGACCAGCTTGCCGAAGGCGAGATCGTCATCGGGCCGCAGGGCAATGGCATGATGCCCGCCCAGGGCACGATAGACCGACGCGCGGATTACATTAAACGCGCCGATACCCATGTACTGCCGGCTCTGCGGATGGCGCGCCTTCCACGGTTGAAAGATCATAAACAGAAAGATGGCAAACGTGGCGGAGAAGACTTTCAGAAACACGCCGGGCATGGTGTCTTCGGGCACCACGGTCACATGATCCAGCCCGTGGGTCTGCAGGTGACGCATGGCGTTCCGGAGCGCCAGCGGATGAAACGTGATGTCCGCGTCCGTGAACAGGATGAATTCGCCGCGCGCCCGCTGCGCACCGGTGTGCAGTGCATACGGCTTCCCGATCCAGCCCGGCGGCGGCGGCGCGCCGGTCACCACGGTCAGGCGCGGATCCTGCGCCGCCATGTGCGCAAGAATCCGGCCCGTGCCGTCGGTGGACCGGTCATTGACTACCACGATTTCAAGGCCGGGGTACTCCAGGGCCAACACCGATTGCAGCGCGCGTTGCAGATTCCGTTCTTCATTGCGGGCGGGAATCACCATGGAGACGCCCGGGAGGCGGTGAGGCTCGCCAGCCGGGACGGATGCCAACACCGTGAGCGCGTGCCGGTGGCGCATCAGCCAGAGTCCGACCGGCGCCCAAAAGCCGATGGCCAGCAGCGCGAGGGTGACATGGATGGTGTGCGGTTCCGTCGGCCAACTCCCTTCACGTCATGGTTTGGAAACGGGCGAGGCTCACGAAGCGGGTCATGAACGGGGCGCCAGGCGCTTGACCAGCGCTTCCATGGTCAGCCCCTGGACCACAATGGAAAACACCACGACGATATACGTCATCGCCACGATGATGTCGCGCGCCGGGCCGGCCTCCAGTGACAGGGCCAGGGCCACGCTGATGCCGCCCCGCAGACCGCCCCAGGTCATCAGCCACACGACGCCGGGCGTAAAGGAACGCACGAGACGCAGTAGCGTGATGGGGACGCCAATCGCCAGCAGGCGCGACAGGAGAATGCACGGAATCACCACGGCGCCGGCGAGAAGATACTGGTGGGTGAACGTGAGGACAAGCGCTTCCAGGCCGATTAACACAAACAGGATGGCGTTCAGAATTTCGTCCATCAGTTCCCAGAACATGTCCAGATGCTCGCGCGTGGTGTCCGACATTGAGCGGGCGCGCCCGTGATTGCCCACCATCAACCCCGCCACGACGACGGCAATGGGGCCGGAGAGATGCCACGCACTCGCCAGCGCGTAGCCGCCCGCGACAATCGCCAGCGTGATCATGACTTCGATTTGATACTGGTCAATGCTTTTCAAGAGCCAGCAGGCCAGCGCACCCAGCCCCAACCCAAGGAGCACGCCGCCCACGGCTTCCTGCGCAAACAGGGCCGCGATATGGCCCAGGGTCGGGGCGGAGGGTGCAGCCGCCAGTTCGGCCAGGACCAGAAAAACCACGATTCCCACGCCATCGTTAAAGAGCGATTCGCCCGTAATTTTCACTTCCAGACTTTTGGGAGCGTTGGCATGTTTCAGAATGCCCAGCACCGCAATGGGGTCGGTCGGGGAGATGAGGGCGCCAAAGACCAGGCAGGTGAGCCAGGACAGGGGAAGGCCGATGAGGGCCAGCGCCCAGTACGTGAACGTGCCCACCAACAACGTTGAGAGCAGAATGCCGAAGGTGGCCAGCGAGCCAATGGCCCATTTCTGATTGAACAGATCGTTGAGATTGACGTGCAGCGCCCCCGCAAAGAGCAGAAAACTCAACATGCCGTGCAGCAGCGTCTTGTTGAAATCAATGGAGTGCAGCCACACGCGGGCCTGGTCTTCCAGGTGAAACCCCAGGAAATCAATCCCGTGCAGCAGCAGGGAGGCAACCAGGGCCATCACCATCACGCCGATGGTGACGGGCAGCCCGATGAACCGGTAATTGAGATACGAAAACCCGGCGGCCAGGCTCAACACAATGGCGACAATGTCGAAAAAGTCCATGGGAGACGGATGTGCGGAGTTGCGTAAAAGGTTCAGCGTGCGACAGAGACGCAAGAAGCCATGCCTGCGCGCCAAACGTCGGGCTTAGTGATATTCTCTGAAATGCGTGATGAGCGCGTCAAGCGATTGCGGCCGGTATTGGTCAAAACTGTTTTGATCCACGTAGACAAAATGAAACGCCACGGCCGACTGCGCGAGGTTCACATCCCGGCACCACTGTTTCAGCCGTTCCATTTTTCGCGGCACATCCAGTTCTTCCCGGCCTTTGGTTTCGACAATATATATTTCACCCGGCGATTTTTTGACCAGAAAATCGGGAAAGTAGTGGGTCGCATCGCCGCGAGCGTTGACATAATCCAATCGGAAGCCCACGGCAAAGTAATTTTTGGCGTAGGAAATAATATCCCCGCATTTCTCAAGAAATTCGGCGAAACGCAATTCCAGTGAACCGTCGCCGATAATCTTGTTGAAGACGCTTTTCTGCGGGACGATAAACCCCTGCCGCTTGACAACAAACGGGCGCATGTCCCCGACCTTGATGTGTCCCTGGATCGCCGTGCCGCCTTTGTCCTGCAGGGTGAGCGCGTTGATTTGCTTCTTAAACGTTTCAATGACGGTTTTGGTCACTCCCGGTTCGGCAAGGTTGCGCAACGTGTTGCGGTCTTCCAGGTCAACCGGATGTTCAAATAAATCGTCGCGGATAAACATTTTGAGCTTTTCATACACCACATCATAGACACTGACCAGCCTCAATTCCTTCATAATGGTCTGGCTGAAAAACCCCACAACAGAACGGTAGTCGGACACACCGGCATCGTCCAACCCGGTCTCATGGCTGATCTCATCTCTTGCGATGTAACGAAAAACAATGTGCCGTTGTTGTTGCTCGTCAAATTGCCGATATGGAATTTTTTCATGGTTGAATTGCCTGCTGTCCAGTTTTTCAAGAAGGCCGTAATCCCGGTACGTCCTCGGCGTCAGCAGCGGAATCTCAATGTCCAGTTCGTCGATTTTTTTGCCGGGATTTTCTTTATCCACTTCAATCACCAGCGGCGTTTTTGCTCCGCTACCGCCCCCCATCGCCTCCCGCTCCAGGGTGAGGCCTTCTTTTTCGATGGATTCCACAAAATCCATAAACGCCTTGGTGCCGATGACGCTCACTTTTTCCTCGGCGTCAGCATCGGGATACATACGACGCAATCCCCGTCCCAGGGTTTGCTCCGGCAGGATATTGCTCTCCGCGGAGTAGGCGCGCAGGCCGACAATGGTCGTCACGTTACGCACATCCCATCCTTCTTTCAGCACCATCACCGAAACGATGGCCTTGTATGGACTCTCCAAGCTGTCTATCTCGTTGGCCTGCTTGCGCAATGTTTCCAGTTCCTGTTTTGGTCTCCCCGTATCGGCTTCGGAAATTTCACCATTGTTTTTTGTGTGAATCACCAGCACGGCATCTTTCAATTCGGGATACGCGCCTTCCAGGTATTCCGCCACCTCATCACAATTTTTTGTATCATCGGTCATCACAAACACAATGGATTTCTTGTCCATCTTCCGATGTTCCGCATCCGCCTTGCGCCATTCCACAATGCCGAGGTTCAGGTAGTCGGCGTATCGCTCGGAAAATTTGCTGCTTGTCTGTTCTTTCATCTTATCAAGGCTGGCGGCGTCGGGAATAACCGGATGTTTCACCACGTTTTGCGCAATCGCCTCCACTAACGGATAGTCCACGACCGTCTGCACAAAAATCGCGCCGTTGTTGTGTTTGGGTGTGGCGCTGGTATCCACCTGCAACGCAAGTCCGCTTCCCTTGTGCTTCAGCCGGTTGTGAATGTCTTCAATGGACTTGAACCACGCCAGGCGCCTATCGTGGATGTGATGTGCCTCGTCATTCAGTACCACCAATTCATCAATATCGCGCACGATCATACCCAGGTCCACCTTGGAGTCGGTGGTTGCGCCAGTGGGCCTGGAGCCAAGAAAATAATCCATGGTATTGTCATCATCCGGCGAAGGCGGAATGTCGTCGCCGGAATAGACACGGTGAATGTTGGTGAGAAAGATATTCCCTGTGGGCCGAACCGCCCGCACCTCATCCTGCAAATGCACCGTACATTGAAAATCATCGCGCCAGTTACGCCCGTCGTAACCGTTGTCCGGCAACACCGGGTCGGCATGGAAAATTCGCAACCCGTCAAAATCTTTTTTCAGGCGATCCAGCACGATGATATTCGGCGCGATAACCAGAAAATTGCGCGCGAGTTTGGAATCCGGCTCGTAGAGTTTGTGAAAATAGCACCACGCCAGCGCGAGGCTTAGCACCTTGGTCTTGCCGCTGCCGGTGGCCATCTTGACGACAAAACGCAACCAGTCTTCGTCAAACAGTCCGGCGGAAACCGCGCCGGAAGAATCAAAACGCATCATGTCGTATTTGTCTTTGACCCCGGCGACTTCATACAGATAAACAATCGCTTCAATCGCCTCGCGCTGCGCGAAGTAGTAACAAAATTCCCGCGCGACCCCGTCCGCCCCGGTCAGCAGATGCTCTTCCCGAAACCACCAGTGCAACAGGCTGCGGCTGGTATCCGTCGCGCCCTCATGGTTTTTGTCACGCCAGACCTTGACCTGCTCGCGTAATTTCTGCACCAGCGGCGGCAACTTCTCCATGCGTGAATCAGGCTCGTCCGGCACCCAGCGGGCATTGGGGTCCAGAATGGCGTGAGGGGATGCGGGGAAATTGGGAGGAAGGGGCATTGATTAGTTTCTAGGGTTGACTGATGTTATGGGCACAAGTCTTGCTTGAGAAGATGCTTATGACTTTTTTTCATATAAACCTTGCCGCCCTGTATTAATCTTTTAAAGTCATTGATTAGTCTATGATCTCCTGAAGTAACTAACACCCGGACCATACTCGCTTGTGCCAATGCGATAATATGCCTGTCGTTAGAACGAAGCGTATGCTGATTCAATGCTCTGCTTTTATCGTCAATTACTTCACTGCCAATCAGCTTAAGTTTTCCCTGCTTTCGATAGTCAGCAAACAACTTCAGCATCTTAGTAGAACGGTGTAATTCTATTTTGAGTCGACCTGCGTTACCGTAGACTATTTTCCCAGACTTCTTCATCCAATCCTTTACAGGTTTTATCTCTGTACTGTTTTTGTTAAACTCACCAAATATAGTTGAGTCTATAATAATGCACATAACTTACTCCCTAAAACCCTAGCAACTTGTCGGATTCCCGAAGAAAGAACTCCCTGTAACTATCAGGAGCATTCAAAAGGTTGGCTTCTTTGTCGAATGTGATATTGTGTACTTCCACTTTATTCCTTACAGGTTCCAAATAAATCAGCGAAACATCATCAGGGTGAATTTTACCTTTCATAATCTCTATCCGAGCACGATCAACCATAGCGTCACTATGTGTTTCAATCACAAAGGAATGCCCCTCATGTTGTCTGATAATATCAATTAATAATGAGCATAATTCTGTCTGGCCCCTAGGATGTAGATGAACTTCTGGTTGTTGCACGAGGAAACATGTCTCCCGCCTTGCCTTAAAAATACGAACTAAAATGGGCAGTATTTGGCTGACGCCATAACCTACATCAATTATGTTGGTTTGGGGGCCTCTGACTTTAACCTGAAGCTGAAATGGATCATTCACTGATCGGCCATGTTTTTTGATTTCGATATTAGCAAAGAGGCCGGAACCTTTGCCAAAGTTCACTAATTTTTGCTGCATGGCCTCCCACTTTTTTTTATCATTCCGATACATATTCATAAGTGTCATGGGCATACCGCTACCTTCAGGATCTTCAACTTCTCTTACGGGATCATAAGTACGCATAGGCTTGGAACGGATCGGTGCAAAACTTTTAAAACAAAGATCCATATACGGGGGGAAAAACAAACGTACCGGATATCGGATTTGGTGCTCTAAATCCATTCCCGTCCTCGTTTCCGTACCCAAGCGAGATGAGATATTTTCCAGGAACGTTTTGAATTCCTTGAGCTGTCTATCTGATTTCTTAGAAGGGTTAGAAAACATCAAATACCGGATTTCCAAAGACAAACTTTCTTCGTCGTCGATTCTAAATGTATAGATGGGCTTCTTATCTCCCGTTGTCCTTCTTATCGGCCCTTTAGCCTGAAGGTACCGAATAGCGGATCTATCATCTTGCTTCTCTACTTCAAAAACCACCGATCCATCACTGAATTCCACCGTCAGTTTTTCAAGATTTGGTTCAGATCCGCTTTCCCGCTCAATCAGAGTGACGATAAAACGCATTGTTTCTGTTTCGCCGATCTCCATTTCGAAGCCCAAATCAAAACAATTGCTTCTGCCAGCACGACCACCGACTTTCCTGACTATATCGGCAAATGCTCCCATCTGGTAAGGATCAGCGTTAAAGTCGAAACGAGAAATTTTTCTTGAACCAATCCCAGAAAAATCTCCCAGGGCCTGCATGCAACCAAGAACGGTTGATTTTCCAGTGCTGTTTTCTCCCACCAGAAACGTTAGAGGGCGGATGTTGAATTCCTGCCTACCTTCAAAGCACCGCACGTCTTTCAGGATAAATTTTCGTATTTTGTTCATACCCCCACCTCCACAATCTTCATCGTATCATTCCCGAAGATATCCACCACTTTGACGGCCATCTTGCGCCACCCCGGCGGGCATTCATGGGCTGCACTGGTCAGTTCCAGCGAACGGTCTTTCTTTGTTCTAAAACTCTGCCATTCATTTTCAAATATATAATCCCCGCTCCATTGTTCTTCGGTCTCGCCGGTGTCTTCGTTTCGCACGCGGATGATTTCCCGTTTGCTTTCAAAATAAAAGTCCACGGCCCAGTAATCTATCCAGTCGGTCCAGTGTTTGGTCAATGGTTCGCAGGTTATTTTACCATTTTTATCTTTGCCGACACGCACAATCCGCCCATTATCTACGACGATTTTGCTCTTGCTGTTTTTCACAGATTCTTCGGCACCAGCGATACTATCCTGCGAGTGGTGTCCCGAGAAATCCGCCACCCTCGCAAGTCCCCCTGACAAGGGGGATTTAGGGGGTTTCCGTTCCGCCAAACGCTTTTGCAAATCATCAAATACCCCGGCCAGGTTATTCAATATCTCCTCATTAGTAGTTGGGTTTTTTCTGTTTTCACGGGCTTTGGGGGTTAGGGAATTGTCGTAGGGGATGTAACCCCCCTTACCCCCCTTGTCAGGGGGGTGGGTGACGTGTGTTTTAACCTCGATGAATGACACATCGTGGAACACCACCTGATTTTTCTCCACCGCCCGTTTGTCAAACACTTCGGCGGGGATGTATTTCATTTCCAGTGCAATGCCTTTGCTTTTTGCCTCGTCCATAATTGCGGGAAACAATCCCATTTCAAACTCAAAGGTCAGCAGATGCTCTTCCCGAAACCACCAGTGCAACAGGCTGCGGCTGGTATCCGTCGCGCCCTCATGGTTTTTGTCACGCCAGACCTTGACCTGTTCGCGTAATTTCTGCACCAGCGGCGGCAACTTCTCCATGCGTGAATCAGGCTCGTCCGGCACCCAGCGGGCATTGGGGTACAGAATGGCGTGAGGAGATGCGGGGAAATTGGGAGGAAGGGGCATTGATAAATACTACTTCTGCAGGGAAACAAGAATACAGGCGAATTGGATCAGATCATCCGCATGTTGTGTGACCACCGCTTGCACTTTTTGATAATCAATATCCTGATATTGATGAACAACGATATTTCTAAATCCCACCATGCCCGCTAATTTCTTTTCCAGGTCAGTGTCTATAACGCCCGCTTTCCGGAGCAGACTGAAACTCTCGGCGCTGTCAGCCGGCAACCCCAGTTTTTTCGTGCGTATCATGTGATTCGCCATGTCAATACACTGCTCACATGCCCGTTGTAAATTGATAACGATTGCATCCTGCTTGAAAGCATCTTCGGCGAAAGGTTTTTCCGACGGCATGTTGTAGTAATCCCGCGCCTGCTTTATGCACCGCTCCACGCCGGCTTTTTTCTGCAGAAGAATGTCAGACATGGTAAAACCTGCCGGTTTTCAAACCGCTTTCCACAATTTCTCTCCGTTCCTCGTTCAGCTTCTGATAGAAAGAGATCGTCAGCATTTCAAATTCATCGGCCGCATTTTCATCGGCGCAGTAAATGCGCCGGTCGGCGGCGATAATTTCCTTGCGCAGGATTACCGGGACCATGCGCAAGTTGATCAAGTCGGCGCGTTCCATCTTTGCGGCCGATGCAACCTCAACCGAAAGGCGGCACCACGCCCAGAAGTCAACAACGCGCGCCGTTGCAGGCGGAAGCAGCACGGCGATATCCAGATCGCTATCCGAACGCTGGTACTCGGTGCCCCATGTGCCGTAGATGTAGATGGCCTGGGTGTTGGGGTGGACAGAGATAATGTCTTGAATAATGCCATGAACATCCTTTGCGGTTATGGGATGAGTGTGTGTATTCATCGTCATAATGATTAAGCTTTCAGACGTTTTCACTCTTTGCAGGCTTCGAGAAAAGAAAGGCCGAGATTTGTGAATTGAATTATTCCTTTTATCAAAACCATGTTACGACCTTGTTCTTCAATGGCTGCTTTGTGCACAAGAATTTCCTTGTTATTTTCCAGGTGATCGTAAACTTCTATTGGTGTGATATACCTGTCATCTCTAATTTCAAGAATGCCCAGCGCTTTGAGATTGTCGAAGTATAATTCAATGTTTTCTGGCTTCTGAAAATTCACTCTGCTAACAATGTCTGTAAAATATCTGATCCGACTTATCCATTCGTCTTTTGACTGATGCTGATCACGAATTTCAAGAAAAGGCAATCTAGAGGATGCAAATGGTAATTCGCCCTTACTATTTTTCTCATATTCGTGGGCCTCTAGGATTTCGGGTAGAAGTTCAGACCTCAAATCCGGTAATAGATAGATGATATATCTTACATTGAATAAGTAATCAATCAGCATGACTTCATCAGAAGTCAGGTTGGAAATAAGATTGACGTACGAGGGCAAGACCTTATCTCTACGATCCTTCAGGCAACTCTTCTTTAGCAATTCAGAGTATAATTCCACGAGTTCCTCTTCCTCGGTATAGGATAGCTTTTGAAGAACCGGGACAGCGATACTGGTTTCCGGTTCTACAATGTTGGTCTGTTCCTCTCCGTCAAATTTATCAAGAAATTTAGAAACATTCTTTTTGGTAATCTCTGCACACCTGCCAAACGGATAGAATACAAGTTCTGCAACCAAGCCTAAAGCCTTGCCGGCACTCCTAACCGTCGGCTGCGCAGCATCCTTATAAATTTCCGGCAACAGACTACCGAAACTTTTCATCTCTTCGCCCATATTTTCGTTTTCCAATCAGCTCATTCTGGCAAATTGCCCTCTTTTTCCATTTCCCTCTTTGCTTTTTTTCCATCTTTCGTTTGGCAATGTCAAAAACACGTTGCCCTGATCCACCGTCAAAATCATGGCTTTTACGCAGAGGGTCTTTATGTATTTACGATAAAACCTTTTCAGTCGAAACTATTAGGTCTTGGATTTGTTGAATACTTTGTACTTTCACACCCCCACCTCCACAATCTTCATCGTATCATTCCCAAAAATATCCACCACCTTGACGGCAATCTTGCGCCGCCCCGGCGGGCACTCATGGGCGACACTGGTCAATTCCAGCGAACGGTCTTTCTTTGTTCTAAAACTCTGCCATTCATTTTCAAAGATGTAATCCCCGCTCCATTGCTCTTCGGTCTCGCCGGTGTCTTCGTTTCGCACGCGGATGATTTCACGTTTGCTTTCAAAATCAAAGTCCACGGCCCAGTAGTCTATCCAGTCGGTCCAGTGTTTGGTCAATGGCTCGCGGGTTATTTTACCATTTTTGTCTTTGCCGACACGCACAATCCGCCCGTTATCTACGACGATTTTGCTCTTGCCGTTTTTCACGGATTCTTCAGCGCCGGCGATACTGTCCTGCGAGTAGTGCACCGAGAAATCCGTCAACTCCACCGCCACCCTCGCAAGTCCCCCTGACAAGGGGGATTTAGGGGGTTCCCGTTCCGCCAAACGCTTTTGCAAATCATCAAATACCCCGGCCAGGTTATTCAATATCTCTTCATTCGTATAGCGAATCACTTCAATGCCGAGCGCATTCAATCTGGCGGTTCGGTGCCTGTCGTACTCTTGTTGCTCGGCGTGACTGTCGCCGTCTATCTCTATGGCAACCATGAGAGCCGCACAATAAAAATCAACTATAAATCTGTCTACAGGTTTTTGCCGGGTGAACTTCAAGCTCTCAAAGTGTTTGTGCTGCAATACTTCGCGCCAGAGTTTTCCTTCCGCCGGTGTTGGGTTTTTTCTGTTTTCGCGGGCTTTGGGGGTTAGGGAGTTGTCGTAGGGGATGTAACCCCCCTTGCCCCCCTTGTCAGGGGGGTGGGTGATGTGTGGTTTGACTTCGATGAACGATACGTCGTGGAACACCACCTGGTTTTTTTCCACCGCGCGTTTGTCAAAGACTTGGGCGGGGATGTATTTCATTTCCAGTGCAATGCCTTTGCTTTTCGCCTCGTCCGTGATTGCGGGAACCAATCCCATTTCAAACTCAAAGGCGAGAATGTCGGCGCGGGTGATGTGCGCCTTGCGACATTCAAGGATGATTTCTTCCACGAACAGGCGCGTCACCGGCAGGTTGATGGGGCCAATGGCGACCATGCGCCCGGCCTTTTTGCCGTGGAACACGCGGGACTGCTCCACCGGTTGCGCGGCGTAGGCTTTGAGAATCAGGTCCTGGTATTCTTTTGATTTGGCGGCAATCTGCTGTTGCTGTTGTTCGTTGGACAGATTGGGATTGACGCCGATGTAGTGCTGGCGTTCGTATTTTCCGAGGTTGAGAATCTCAAAGGCGCGGTAATCTTTGCTTTCGGCGTTGCGTTCACGCTGCACGCCGATCATACGCTTGCGGGTGGTGTGGATGGCGAACTTGCCGAGGTCGGAGACGATCCACTTGCGGCCCAGTTTTTCGGCGACAGCGGCGGTGGTGCCGGAGCCGCAGAAGAAGTCGGCGACGAGATCAGCAGGATTGCTTGAAGCACTAATTATGCGGGCTAACAGTGTGCTTGGTTTTTGCGTTGGATACCCGATATTCTCTTTACCTTTTAGATGTGGGATTTTCCAAATTGTATCCATCAGCTTTGTATCTGACTTCAGATAATTTGCTTGATCATTATTAAATCCAGCGGCATATTGACTTCTCGAAACAGTAGAATCGGCATATTTCATACGTAGATTTTCATCTTCTGCATTAAATACATATTCACCAGATTTTGTATAAAACAATACAGTGTCATGCTTCCTAGGAAAAAATCTATTGGTTCTTGACATGCTTGGGTAATGCCAAGCGATTTCGTTTTTATGATTTCCTTTTCCAAAAACCTCATCCATCACCAGCCGAATATACGAGTTTACCCGCCAATCACAATGCACATAAATACTCCCATCCTCGGCCAGTAAATCCCGCATCAACACCAGCCGTTCATAAATCATCGCAATAAATGAGTCCGCACCCTTGCCCCAGGTGTCGCGGTAGGCCAGCTCCTCCAACACGTTCGGCTTTTTGGTAAACGTGTCGCCGCCGATCTCAACGTCCATGGAAAAATCCGCGCCAACATCAAACGGCGGATCAATATAAATCAGTTTCAACCCGCCCTGCGCTTCAATCTCCTCGCGCAACGGGCCGTTTTTCAGCGACGACAAAATCAGCTTGTTGTCGCCCCAGATCAGCTTGTTGCTCCAGCCCTTGAGTTGCCGCCCGCGCGCGTCGGTGGTGAACAGATCCGTTTGCTGCGCCGCATCTTCCGGCTTCTCCGCACGCGGCTCATCCACCTGCTCAATCACCTGAAACGGCAGCACCACATTGCACACCTCATTCGTCTTGCCGTTCCACACCAGTTCCACTTCCCGCTTGTCGTCAAACAACAGAAAACGGTACTTGTCGGGCAACGGCTTGCCTTCTTCAATGAGTTTGACGATGTCGCGCTTGTCGTTGGGCGTGAGGTTCATGAGGAAAAATCCGGCGCGGAGACAAGACCAGCCACATAACTATACATGCTGGCGGGCAGGTGCGCGATCCTCTGGTTTCCTGCATCATGTTTCCCTGTTTCAGTTCGCGTTGTGAAATGACAATGTTGTATTCCAGGATGCTTTTTGAGAAATGCCGGCAATGGCCCATTCTTCAGATGTTGCGCAATATCCCTGTCAGACCATTTCACTTCCAAACACCAGAATGGGCGCCCACGCTCATCAAGAGCCACGATATCCACTTCACCGCCTTGCCATCGCGCGTAGTGAAATTCATAGTTTCTCAAATAAAACAATTGGGCGAATACCGCGGTCTCAACCAGCGCCCCGCTCGGTCCTTCTCCCTTCAGCGGACCAAACAGCGCGTAGTGGATTGAAGGATTGGTGAGATACACCTTGAAAAAGTTGGCGCGCTTGAACCGCTTGGCATTCTGGTCTATGCGATGAACGGTTTTGATGAGAAACGCGGCCTCCAGATATTCCAGATAGCGCTTGAGCGTGGGCTTGGACACGCCGGAGCGTTGCGACAATCCGTCCAGTGAGACCTCCTGCGCGGTGTTCCAGGCGAGGGTCATAAACAGGGCATTCAGTTCCTGGATGTCCTGTATACCATAGAGACTGGGCAGGTCGCGCAACAGCACTTTGTCAATGATGTCGTTGCGAACATAGCGGCTCATGTCCTGCCGTATGGTTTCGGAGAAAATGATTTCAGGGTAACCGCCGATCTTGATGTAACGGACGAAGTGCTCATTGAGCGTCTTGATATTCGCACCATCCCAATTCCATCTGTCTCCTTCCTGAACAATCTTCGGATCAATGCCCTGCAAATTCAGATATTCGTAGAACGTCAATGGCGGCAGGAAGAAATCGGTGAAGCGCCCGGCGCCGGATTCAATGCTCTTGAGGCGTAATGCCGCCGCGGCCGAGCCGGAGACCACGCATTTGATGTGTGGGTGCATGTCCACAAACACTTTCAGATGACGCTCCCACTCACGCAGATATTGAATTTCGTCGAGAAAGAGAAAAGCGGATTCTGTTTTTTTCAATCCGCTGGCTTTACGGACGTGTCCGGCAAGGTCTTCAATGGAAAGATTGGAATAGAGGGGTTGGTCAAGCGACAGGTAAGCCACGGCCTTCGGGGGTATTCCCTTATGCAACAGTTTCTGAATTATCTGTTGCAACAAGACGGTTTTGCCGACGCGACGCGGCCCCATCAGCACGACGGCACGGCGCACATTTTCCGCTTCCACGAGTTTGGCGAATGACTGAATGCCGGCGCGGGGGCGCATATTCCCATACACTTCATCGGTCTGGTGCGCTGTTCCGCTCCACCAGGGGTTTTCAACACGTATACGCTCCTGGAGCTGTTCGTCGGGGATGGTGTGCATAAGACTGGATTATGGGGGTGACGAGGCGTGAATGTCAATATAAGCAAAGTTGACTTATCTTATATGGTTGTGCACATTTTTTCTCTTGTTAATCATACTGTTATGTTCAATTGAAAGTCAGAAAATGCCATTGAAAAGGCTTTTTCGAAGGCTCTGGCCTGACAGTGGAATTCGGACATGCGTCTGGTCCTCGGCACAATACTCATCCCGCCCCGTTAGTCCGGAGCCGCGTTTTTTCTTTCCTGCTGAAGCCGGTGATACGCCCACCCGATTTCCGCTCCGAGGATAAAGACCACGGAGGCATAGTAAATCCAGATAATGAAAAACATCAGGCCGCTCAACACCCCGTAAAACGAGGTCATGAGTTTGGCCATCGACACATAGTACGCAAACGCCGTTTTGGATAATTCAAACAATCCCGCGCCGGTCAACGCACCGGTCCAGAGCGCGGCCTGGCTTAACGGCGAACTGGTCGAAAGCCCGTACAACATATAAAACAGGACGGCCAGAAACGTGAAACTCAACAGTTTCCCAAACAACACCTCAACCGGATTCAACAGGCCTCCCAGAAACGGGAGGGAGGCTCCAAGCGTTTGGACCAGGGAAAACCCCGATGCCACGAGGGCGGTGGAGATGAGCAGCAGGGACATGATCACCATGAGGATCAAATCCACCATTTTCCCTTTCAGAAAGGTGGCCGACGTCTCAACCTGAAAGACGACGTTCAACACGTGCCGGGCGGACGCGAACACCGCGCTGCTGAAAAGCACAAACATCACCAGCCCCGTGCCCCCCAGGGCCCCGCGATTGGCCACGATGGTATCCAGCGTGTCCATGAAGAATTTTTCCGAACCGGGAAGCGGGTACTTCATGACGGTGTGTGTCCACACCAGGGCCTGGTCCGACCCGACCACGGTGTACCCCAGGGCCGACACGAAGATGAAGGGCAGGGGCAAACAGTACAACACCAAATCAAAGGAAAGCCCGGAGGCTAAAAATGGCCCGTGATCTTCAAAAAACTTCCTGATGGCAGACCGGAGAATGACTCCGATATCGGCATACCGTCTCATCATGCTCCGTTTGGTTGGCTTCCTGCGTCTTTATTCACGGCCATCACACAGTGCGGGATGCGGTGAGAAAATCGGATGGGCGGTCGCCGGCATGGAGACGGCCGGAAGGCCGGTTGAACAAACCAGCGACAAGCGAGGCCGTCATGATGCTGCTGGATGGGCTGGCGCGCCCGGAGGGACTCGAACCCCCAACCCCCAGATCCGAAGTCTGATGCTCTATCCATTGAGCTACGGGCGCGTGCCTCGGTGGTCTTCAACTATTTTGACCGGCGCTGTCAACCGGCGCGTGACGGGCACCGGCCAGGAAACGCACCGGCGCCGCTTTGTGCGAGACCGCGTCGTGCGTCATGCGTCGTGCGTCATGCGGCTTAATACGACTCCGGTTTGGGAAGCTCCATTTCCGACTTGCTCGCATCCGGGAAAATTTTTTCCAGGCGGTGGTGAAAATCGCGAATGCGCTCCTGCTCCGCCGACGTCAAACTGACTTTCCCGTCCTGGTGCAGTTCCACAACCCGCTCCAGCGCCTGAAACAGGGGAGGGACGGCGTCAAAGATGCGGCCGGCTTCAAAGGCCTCCAGCGAGTCCATGAAAAACTGATTGAGCACCCGCCCGGTCGTGCCCGCCCGGTCGCGGAACCGGTAGACGGTGGTTTCATATTTTTCCACGGCTTCGTCGGTGGGACGGAGGCCGCCGGGAATGGACATGAACGATTGGGCCGGCACTTTCACGGCCAATGCCGCCAACGCCGCTATGACTTCTCCAAAGGTATCCAGCGCCCGCGCGGCTTCCATGTCCTGTGGCGGCGTCATCGCGGCAGACCCGCTTCTGACGCTGCCACGGCGCCAACCGGGGTTCCCCGCCCCTGGTCACGCAACCGGCGGACCACGTCTGTCATGTCGTCCGGCATGGGCGCCGCAAAATCCATGGGCTGCTGCGTGACCGGATGGAGAAATCCCAGCACGGCGGCGTGCAGCATGACGCGGGGAATCACCACGTCACCGAGCACACCCGCCCTGCTCCCGCCATAAGTGGGATCCCCCAGGATGGGACAACCCATCGTCGCCAAATGCACGCGCAGTTGATGGGTCCGGCCTGTCTGCGGCAATAACTCCACGCAGGCCGCCTGTGTGTCAAACCGTTCCGTGACCCGGTAGTGCGTGGATGACAGTTTGGGACGAGCCGTGCGCGCGGAAAATTTTTTTCGGTCTCTGGTATCTCTCCCAATGGCCACATCAATCACGCCTTCGCGTTTTCGGGGCACGCCCCGGATAATCGCCTGATAGATTCTGTTGATGGTATGTTGCTTAAACTGGCGGGCCAGACCGGCATGGACCTGATCCTGTTTCGCCACAACCATGACTCCCGTGGTGTTTTTATCCAACCGATGCACCAGCCCCGGCCGCTCCTTGCCCCCCACGCTGGAGAGCGCGCCCGTCCTGGCCTCCGTTTGCACATGGTACAGCAGGGCATTGACCAGCGTCCCCGACCAGTGGCCGGGGGCCGGATGAACCACGAGGCCGGCCTGTTTGTTCAACACCAGCAGCGCGTCATCTTCATAGAGCACATGCAGGGGAATCGGCTCGGGCGCGATCTCCAGCGGCTCGGCCCTGGGCGCCACCAGCACGATCGTGTTGCCGGGTTTGATGGTGTGGCTGGGTCGGGCCACGTGACCGTCAACGGTGACGCGACCGTCAAGAATCAATCGCCGGAGCGCAGTGCGGGAGAAATCCGGGTCGCGGTTGGCCAGAAAAGCGTCCAGCCGCTTGGGGCCTTCCCCCGGGGACACGACAATCTCCGCCCGCGTTTCAACATGTGGCATGGACGCATACAGGAAGGCTGATCATCACGCGTGCCCGTGTTGCCGAATCCGTTCGGCGACCTTTTGTCGAAGCCGGGCTTTTTCCAGACTCACCCTGGCCGCTTCAACTTCCGAAGGCAACCCGCCGCGCTCCAGCGCGGCTTCGGCCTGGGCCACGGCGGCTTGCGCCTGTTCCACGTCAATATCTTCCGCCTTCTCGGCGATCTCCGCAAGAATGGTGACCTTGCGGGGGGTCACATCGGCGAAACCCCACAACACCGACAGATAATGGACGGCGTCCCCGATGCGATAGTGCAGTTCGCCAATCCGCAGGGTTGTCAGAAAATGACAATGGCCCGGAAGTACCCCAAAGTCGCCTTCCGTGCCGGGGGCGGACACCTGGTCCACGTACTCACTCAAGAGCAGGGCATCGGGCACGACCACTTCCAGCAGGATTTTCCCCGCCGGCGCCACGCCCGGCTGTGCCGGTGAAGATGGTGCGGCCATTATCGTGTGTGCCCCAGCTTCTCCGCCTTTTCAATGGCCTCTTCAATTGCGCCGACCATGTAGAACGCCTGCTCCGGCAAATCATCATGCTTGCCTTCGACGATTTCCTGGAAACTCCGGACGGTGTCTTTGAGTGGAACGTATTTGCCCGGCGTGCCGGTGAAGGCTTCGGCCACGTGGAACGGTTGCGAGAGGAACCGTTGCAGCTTGCGCGCGCGTGAGACGGTCTGTTTGTCTTCTTCGGACAACTCATCCATCCCGAGAATGGCAATGATATCCTGCAGGTCTTTATACCGTTGCAAGGTGCCCTGAACCTGCTGCACAACGCGGTAGTGTTCTTCGCCGAGGATGGCGGGGTCGAGAATGCGCGAGGTGGAATCCAGCGGGTCCACCGCCGGGTAAATGCCCAGCTCCGCCAGTTGTCGTGACAACACCGTCGTCGCGTCCAGATGGGCAAATGCCGTGGCGGGCGCCGGATCCGTCAGGTCGTCGGCAGGCACGTAAATCGCCTGCACGGAGGTGATGGACCCTTTTCTCGTTGACGTAATCCGTTCCTGCAATGTCCCCATCTCCGTCCCCAGCGTGGGCTGATACCCGACCGCCGACGGCATCCGGCCCAGCAGGGCCGACACTTCCGAACCGGCCTGGGTGAAGCGGAAAATGTTATCAATGAACAGGAGCACGTCCTGCTGTTCTTCGTCGCGGAAATATTCGGCGATGGTCAGGCCCGTCAGGCCCACCCGCAGGCGCGCGCCCGGCGGCTCGTTCATCTGGCCATAGACCAGCGCCGCTTTGGACTTGGTGTGGTCTTTGGGATCAATCACTTTGGAGTCCTGCATTTCGTGCCACAGGTCATTGCCTTCCCGCGTGCGTTCGCCGACGCCCGCGAACACGGAAAAGCCGCCATGGTGCAGCGCGATATTGTTAATCAGCTCCATGATGATGACGGTCTTGCCCACGCCGGCGCCGCCGAACAGGCCCACTTTGCCGCCCTTGGCATACGGCTCCAGCAGGTCCACCACTTTGATGCCGGTTTCCAGAATTTCCGTCCGGGTTTCCTGCTCGTCAAGCGACGGGGCCGGCCGGTGAATGGCGTATTTTTTCTTCGCCTGCACGGGCCCGAAGCCGTCAACGGGATCGCCCAGCACGTTGATGACCCGCCCCAGCGTCTCACGACCGACCGGGACCGAGATCGGCGCGCCCGTATCGTGGACGTCCATGCCGCGCACCAGCCCGTCGGTGGAAGACATCGCAATGGCCCGCACCCGGTTTTCTCCCAGATGCTGCGCGACCTCCATGGTCAGCGTCATGGCCTCCTGCCCGGTTTTGGCGTCGTGCTCCCGCGCGATGGTCATCGCATGAAAAATGTTTGGCAGATGCCCGGCGGGAAATTCCACGTCCACGACAGGGCCGATCACCTGAACGACTTTTCCTGTTTCAGTACTCACCGGATATGACTCCCTTTCTGCATGCGGACGCCCCTGCGCCCTGACGGTCTATTGCAACGCCTCCGCGCCGCCGACAATGTCCATCAATTCTTTCGTAATCGCGGTCTGGCGGGTTTTATTGTAAAACAACGTGACCTTCTGAATCAGCTCGCCCGCATTCCGCGTGGCCCCGTCCATGGCGGTCATGCGCGCGGCCTGTTCGGCGGCCGCGGATTCCAGCAGCACGCGAAACGCCTGCACCTGAAAATGTTTCGGGAGCAGGGCGGCCAGCAGGGCCTGTTCCTCCGGCTCAAAGAGATACGCCCCGTCCGCCCCCTGCTCCAACGACGGCGCGGGAGAAGGTTCGTCGTCCGCCCCTTCGCCGTTATCGCGCAGAATTTCAATCGGCAGCAGTTGCTCAACGGTCACCTGCTGCTGCATCACGGATTTGAATTCGTTATAGACCACATACAGCCGGTCAAAGGCGCCATCGTGGTACTGACGAACGATGTCCTCTCCCATCTCCAGGGCATGTTCAAAACTCAACCGGTCGAAGATACCCGGCCATTCCCGGCGAACGGGCCACTCGCGCCGGCGAAAAAAATCAACGCCTTTTCTTCCGGCCACGGCCACGGCCACCTGTTCGCCGCGCGCGCGATGCCCGGCCAGGAACTCCGACGCCCGGCGAAGAATGTTGGCGTTAAAGGCCCCGCACAGCCCCCGGTCACTGGTAATCACCAGCAATTCGGTTGTGTTGCCTTCCCGTTTGCGCAACAGCGGATGCGAGGTCCGACTCGTCCGCTCCGCAAGATGACTCACCACGTCCCGCAGCTTGTGCGCGTAAGGGCGGGACGAGAGAATCCGGTTCTGGGCGCGCTTGAGCTTGGCGGCCGCGACCATTTTCATCGCCTTCGTAATCTTCTGTGTATTTTTGACGGAAGTGATTTTCCGTCTCAGGCTTTGCAGGCTCGGCATGGAACACGCTCAGGGTGTGTGGGTCAGAACCGGGTGGTTTGTTTATACTCGGCCACGACCTGTTTGAGTCGCGCGCTGAACTCCTCGTCAATTTTCTTTTTCGCCACGACGTCGTCCCGCAGTGACGCATGGCGCTCTTTGATGTGGGTCAGCAGGCCTGCTTCAAATTCCCGCACCTTGTTCACGGGCACGTCATCAAGAAACCCGTTGACCCCGGCAAAAATGGACAGCACCTGGTCCGCCACCGGCATGGGTTTGTACTGTTCCTGTTTGAGCAGCTCAACCATGCGCGCGCCGCGCGCCAACTGCGCCTGCGTCGCTTTGTCCAACTCGCTGCCGAACTGCGCAAACGCGGCCATCTCCCGGTACTGGGCCAAATCCAGCCGCAGGGTCCCGGCCACCTGTTTCATGGTTTTGATTTGCGCCGACCCGCCGACGCGGGACACCGATAATCCCACGTTAATGGCCGGACGAATGCCCGAATAAAACAGGTCGGCGGCCAGATAAATTTGTCCGTCGGTAATGGAAATCACGTTGGTCGGCACATACGCCGACACGTCGCCGGCCTGCGTTTCAATGATGGGCAGCGCCGTCAGACTGCCGGCGCCCCGCTCATCGCTCAATTTCGCGGCGCGTTCCAGCAACCGGGAATGCAGGAAGAACACATCGCCGGGAAAGGCCTCGCGGCCCGGAGGCCGGCGGAGCAACAACGAGAGTTGCCGGTAGGCCACGGCATGCTTGGACAGGTCATCATAGATAATGAGGGCATGTTTACCATTGTCGCGAAAATATTCCCCCATCGCGGCCCCGGCATAGGGGGCCAGAAACTGGAGGGGCGCCGCATCACTGGCCGTGGCCGACACGACGGTGGTGTAGGCCATCGCCTCATGGTCTTCAAGCGTCTTCACGACCCGCGCCACCGTGGACCGCTTCTGGCCAATGGCGACGTAGATGCAAAACACGTTCAGCCCCTTCTGATTGATGATGGTGTCCACGGCAATGGCCGTCTTCCCGGTCTGGCGATCGCCGATAATCAGCTCCCGCTGCCCGCGGCCAATGGGAATCATGGCGTCAATCGCTTTCAAGCCCGTCTGCAACGGCTCATGCACGGACTGGCGTTCCACCACTCCGGGGGCGCGGACTTCAACCAGCCGGGTCTCCGAGGTGTTGACCGGGCCTTTCCCGTCAAGGGGCTGCCCCATCGCATCCACCACCCGCCCGATGAGCGCCTCGCCCACGGGCACATCGGCAATCCGTCCCGTGCGTTTGACCTGGTCCCCTTCTTTAATCCCGGTGTCGGACCCCATCAGCACGACGCCCACGCAGTCTTCTTCCAGGTTCAGCGCCACCCCGACCGTGCCCCCGGGAAACTCCAGCAACTCCCCGGCCATGGCGCCTTCAAGGCCGTAGACTTTGGCAATGCCGTCTCCCACCTGAATGACGGAACCCGTTTCGGTCACATCCACCCGTTGATCAAAGTCTTTGATCTTCTCCTGAATAATTGAACTGATTTCTTCCGCCTTGATCTGCATGCCTTACCCCTTTACCAATTGCGCCCGCATCCGGGTGAGTTGACCCCTGACCGTACTGTCGTAGACTTTGCTCCCGATACGGATTTGCAGGCCCGACAGCAGGGCAGGGTTGGATTGAAAGTTGACTTCGACGTCGCGGTTCAATGTCGCGCGCAACCGGACGAGCAGATCCTGTTTCATGCCGTCATCAATCGGGTGCGCCGACACGACGGCAACGTGTTGCGTGCCGCGCTGCCGCGCCAGCAGCGATTTGAAGGCGTCGGCAATGTCCGGGAGCAATCTCATGCGGTTGTTTTTCAGCAATTGTCGGCAGAACCGTCCCATCATCGGCGGGCCGCCCGTCCGTTCGCACAACGCGGTGAGCACGTCGAATTTTTCTTCCAGCGCCACCGCCGGCGAGGCCAGGCTGTGCTTCAACGCGGCGGAATGTTTCAACGCATGAGCCAGGGCCTGCAAGCCCTCCAGGGCCGCGACGAAGTCGTCACGGTGCAACAGGCAAAAAAACGCATGGGCATACCGTCGCGCTATGGCATGATTCATCATGAATCCGTTGTGAAGAAAAAGGCCAAATCCCAGTGTTTACACGGGCGCACAAAGGGGAGGGCAAAATACCATGGGGCGCGGGGGGTGTCAACCGGCGGGGACACCGTGACGGGAGTCGCCATCCGGGACAGCAAGGTCCGCACGTGGTGGGGTCGCGCGGAACGGCGTTGAGCGAGGCGGGGGAAATCGTTCAATGAAGCCGCCCCCCAGCACACGGTCGCCGTGATAGAGGACCAGCGACTGACCAGGACTCAACGCTTTTTGCGCCTCCTGAAATTCGACGAGGAGAGCGCCCGACGGCTGCCGGCACACGCGACCGGAGACGGCCGACGAGGCATACCGATACTTGACGTCGACCGTCTGCACGGCCGGCGGCGAGGCGCCGGCCAGCCAATTGACATCGTGCACCGTGCAGGTGGACCGGAGCAGGTCCTCCACCCGTCCCAGGACGACGGCGTTGGTCTCGGGGCGCACCTCCTGGACGTAGACGCGTTCGCCGCAGGCCAGGCCCAGCCCCTTGCGTTGTCCGGGCGTATAAAACGCAATGCCCCGATGCTCGCCGAGGATCCGGTTTTCCGTATCAACAAACGGGCCCGGCCGGTGTGCGTGCGGAGCTTCCACCGTCAAAAATTTCCGGTAATCGCCCTGGGTGACAAAGCAAATTTCCTGGCTTTCTTTCATTTCATCGGCGGGAAGGTCCAGCTCGTTCGCGCGTGGCCACACTTCTGTTTTGCGCAGATGGCCGACGGGAAAGAGAATCCGGGGAAGCCAGGCAGCCGCAATCCTGTATAAAAAATAGGATTGGTCTTTGGCCGCATCCACACCTTGAAACAGGCCAACCCCTCCCTCAACCGGCAGCACGCGAGCATAATGACCGGTGGCCACATAGTCGACCCCCCTGGCCATGGCCAACCGGTAGAGCATCCCAAACTTCACGCGTTCATTACATCGCACGCAGGGATTGGGCGTCGTCCCGCCCACATAGCCCGCGATAAAATCATCCACCACGTTTTTGCGAAACGTCTCTCGCGTGTCCACCACTTCATGCGGAATGCCCAATCGCGCCGCGACGTGCCGGGCCAATCCCACTTTGCAGCATCCGCGCTCTTCCCATTTTTTGGTCACTGCGTGGTCGTCTTCGTTCTCCCACACCTGCAACGTCACCCCCTGCACGTGATACCCCTGCTCGCGCAACAGCAACGCGGCCACGGAGCTGTCCACGCCGCCGCTCATGCCAAGAAGGACTGTTGGTGTAGATGTAGACATGACGGGCCGGGACGCCGGAGCGTTGACGTCAGTTCTCGACCGAATGAGAGAGATTGACACGTTCCTGTTCCTGGGAGCGAGTGGCGTAGGATTCCAGATCGCTCGTGTCCATATGCGACCGGCCATGGAACACGACGCCATCTTCCATGGAAAAAGACGGGGAATAGACATCGCCGATCAGGACGGCCGGTTTCAGCATTTGGACTTTTTGGGTGGCCGTCACGTTGGCTTCAATTCTGCCCTTGCACACCACCATCCCGCAGGTCAGCGCGCCTTTCACGACCGCATGTTCACCAATGATGACCGTATCGTCCGCACTCAATTCACCCTCAAACGATCCGTTAATACGGACGACGGTGCCCGTGAACGTGGCTTTCCCCTTGAAGTCCGTGCCTTTTCCCAAAAAGGTGTAGTTGTCTTCTTCAGAGAACAATTCCTGTTTGTTGTCGGATCTGCCGCCCCACATACGCAAGCCCTCCTTGACGATGACGGCGGCCATGAGCGGGACCGCCTGGCGTTGACATTCTCATGCACGGGTTTCTCGAATCCTCCGGCCCGTTGATGATCAGGACAAAATCACATCAACAATGCGCGTTAAATCTTCACGGGAATAATAGCGGAACATCACGTCCCCCCCTCGCGCGTTCGCGCGAAGCGTGACTTTCGTTCTCAAATGCTTGCGGAGACGCTCTTCCACATCGGCATCAAGCCTGCGCGTTCCTGACGTCCCGGAGCGGGACGGCGTTTTGCGAGTGCCGCGGCTCCCTCCCTGGATCAGCCGCTCGGTCTGCCGGACAGAAAGCTGCTCCCGCGCAATGCGCGTCGCCAGGGCCACCTGGGCGTCGCCGCGCTTGAGACCCACCATGACCTTTGCATGCCCCAATGTCAATTGACCGGATTCCAGCATGTCCTGCACGGCGCGAGGCAGGGAAAGGATTCTGCAGATATTGGCCACGGAAGCCCGGTCGCGGCCCACATGCCCGGCCACCGCTTCCTGCGTCAACCCGAATTCATCCATCAGTTGGCGATAGGCTTTGGCTTCTTCCACGGGAGTCAAATTCACCCTCTGGATATTTTCAATGAGAGCCAGGACTGTAGATTCATCGTCTTTGGATTGCCGGATGATGACAGGCACTTCGGTGAGTTTCGCCTGTTTGGCCGCACGGAACCGCCGCTCTCCCGCAATGATTTCGTAGACACCGTCCCCTTTGCGCCGCACAAGAATGGGATGAAGCATCCCGTGTTGGCGAATGGAGTCCGTCAAGTCCCGGAGCTCATGCTCAACAAACGTTTTTCTGGGTTGCGACCGGTTCGGCAGAATACTGGTCACGGGCAGCAGGCGAAACGCCTGGTCGTTCCCAGGCACCGGCTTCCCCGGCAAAATGGCTTCCAGCCCTTTACCCAGCGCTTTTTTGTTCATGGGCTAAAAACTCCTGCGCAAATTCCATGTAGGCTCTGGCGCCCCTGGACATCGCATTGTACAGCACCCCCGGGCGGCCATAACCCGGAGCCTCGGCCAGCGCCACATTTCTCGGGATGACCGACTGGTACACTTTATCGGGGAAAAACTTTTTGACTTCCTCCGACACCTGCCTGGAAAGCGTGAGCCGGGCATCCCACATTGTCAAGAGGATTCCCTCAATGGACAGGTCTTTGTTGAGGGTGCTCCCCACCCGCTCAATGGTTGAGATCAGCCGCCCCAGCCCCTCCATGGCATAGTATTCACATTGCACCGTGATCAACACCGAATCGGCCGCTGTCAGGGCATTCACCGTCAGCAGCCCCAGGGCCGGCGGACAATCCATGATGATGCAATCATACCGCCCGGCCACGGCGGAGAGAAGACGTTTGACGTGTTCGCCCCGGTCGTCAAGATCGGCTAATTCAAGTTCCGCGCCGGCAAGGTCGGCGCCGGATGCCAAACAATCCAGCATGGCAATGGACGTGGTCACAATGGCCCTGGACGCCGGGATGTCCTTGAACAAACAATCATAGAGCGTGTAGGTCGGATGCTCAACACCGACGCCGCCGGTGGCATTGGCCTGCGGGTCAAGATCCACCAGCAGGACCTTCTGTCCGGACAGCGCCAGCGCCGCCGACAAATTGACGGACGTGGTGGTTTTTCCGACCCCGCCTTTCTGATTGGCGATTGCGACGATTTTAGCCATCAGGCTGTGTGCTCACCCGTTTCAATGCGCCCCGGATTGTTCCACGTGGAACAATGCAGGCCCCCACCACGCGCTCATGGACGGCGCCCCGCAATACTCAACAGTCGTGACCCGAACCCGAACGGCAATGCATACGGCATTTCCCGGACGACGGTGAACTCGTCAAGATTGAGCAGGGCGAGTTCATCGGTCACGGACTGCGTCCGCCACACCGCGCACTTCCCCGACGCGGCCAGCAGGGGGCTAACATAAGGCAAACCGACGTCCAATCGCAATGCTTTCATCAGCATCCAGTCAAAAGCCCCCCGGACATCCCGCTGCCGGGAAAACTCTTCCACGCTTTTTGATTCCACCCGCACGCGCGCCAGGCCCAGCAACCCGATCAGGTGATGAAGAAACGCGACTTTCTTCAAATTGGGTTCCAGGAGCGTCATCTCGTGTTGAGGGGAGACAATGCTGATGGGAATGCCGGGAAATCCCGCGCCGCTTCCGATATCAAGCACCGCGTGGGCCGTGTCCCGGCCAAACGCCACGGCCCAGACCAGCGAGTCGACAAACAGCTTGCCGACGATCTCCCGATCCGTGCGATAGCCCGTGAGGTTGATTTTCGCATTCCATTGACGCAGGGCACGGACATACGACACACACTGATCAACCGCGTCCTGGCGGGGAGCCATGCCAATGGCCCCGAACCCTTCATGAAAGAGCGCGGCCAGGCGTTCCGTGTGTTCCGTGTTCATGTCACATTGTTCCACGTGGAACATCGGGCCCGGGGCCGCGCACAACGCGAGGCACGGCAGGGGTGATCCCGCGACGGGCTAGGCGACGGTTGCAGGGGATGCGGAGGGGCGCCATCGTTCCAGCGCCACCAGCAGCAACGAAATGGCGGCGGGCGTCATGCCGGAAATTCTTGACGCCTGGCCGACCGTGGCGGGTTTGACCTTTAACAGTTTTTCCGCCACCTCGTTGGAAAATCCCGTCACCCCGGCATATGGGAAGTCTGTGGGAATGTGCTTGCGTTCCAGCTTGTGAAATCGTTCAATCTGGTCATGCTGTCGTTTGATATACCCGTCATATTTTATGGCAATTTCAACCGCTTCGCCCATGTGTCCCCCGGACAAGCCCGTGTCCCCCACAATGCCCATGAGTTGGTCGTAGGTCAATTCCGGACGCTTGAGCAACTGGGCCAGCGTGGCGGCCGGGTCGGGCAAGGGGTGGGCCGTCTGGTTCCAGCGACTCCGGGCGGCCGGGGTCCACTGCGGCCGGGTCTGTGACAGACGATGCCGCTCCCGTGCCATCGCCTCCTGTCTGACCTGAAAGGCACGGTAGAGATCGGGAGAGACCAGCCCCAGCCGGTACCCGGTTTCCAGCAACCGCTGGTCCGCATTATCCTCACGCAGCAACAACCGGTATTCCGCCCGTGACGTAAACATCCGGTACGGCTCCCTGGCGTCTTTGGTAATGAGATCATCCAGCAGCACGCCGATATAGGCCTGGGAGCGATCCAGGACCAGCGGCGGCTCCCCTTTGACCCGCAGAGCGGCATTGATCCCGGCCATGATGCCCTGGGCCGCGGCCTCTTCATACCCGGAGGTCCCGTTGATCTGGCCGGCATGGTACAGCCCCCTCACCTGTTTGGTTTCGCACGTTTGATGAAGCTGGTACGGGGGAAAGTAGTCGTATTCAATCGCATAGCCCGGCTTCAGCATGACGGCGCGTTCAAAGCCCGGGATGGTCTTGAGCATGGCCGCCTGCACATCCACGGGCAAACTGGTGGAGATGCCGTTGGGGTAAAACGAGGGGGAATCAAGCGCCTCGGGTTCCACAAAAATCTGGTGTTGGGATTTCTCCTGAAACCGCACAACCTTATCCTCAATGGACGGGCAATACCGCGGCCCCACGGAATCAATCACCCCGCCGTACATCGGGGAGCGGTCCAGATTGTTCCGGATGATGTCATGCGTGCGTGCCGTGGTATAGGTGAGGTGACAGGGCACCTGCGGGGTCGTGATGCGGGTCGTCCGACAGGAAAACGGCCGGGGCGGGACATCGCCGGGCTGCACCGCCATGACGTCAAAATTCAGCGTGTCGCGATCCAGTCGCGGGGGCGTGCCCGTTTTCAATCGCCCGACTTCAAAGCCAAAATCCCTCATGCAATCCGAAAGGTATTCAGCAGAAGCCTCTCCGGCCCGTCCACCGGGCATGTGATTCATGCCGATATGCATCAACCCCTTCAAAAACGTGCCGGACGTGATAATGACCGCGTGCGCGTGGATGGTCTCCCCGGCATCCGTGACAATCCCCTGAATGGCGCCGCCCCTGGTCAGAATGCTGTTGGCGGTCCCCGCCACGATTTCCAGGTTGGGCTGGTGGGCGAGGGTCTCGTGCATGGCCTTTTGGTACAGGGATTTATCACACTGGACACGCGTGGCCCGCACCGCCGGCCCCTTTCTCGTATTCAGCATCCGAAACTGAATCCCCGCCTTATCCGTGTTGCGGCCGATTTCGCCGCCCAGGGCGTCAATTTCCTTGACCAGGTGGCCTTTGCCGATGCCGCCCACTGCCGGGTTGCAGGGCATATGCGCGATGGTCGCCGGATCAATCGTCAGCAGCAACACCCGGCACCCCATTTTGGATGCGGCCAGCGCCGCTTCACAGCCGGCATGACCGCCGCCGATGACGATGATGTCACGTTGAAGCGCCATAGATATATTTTCCTAGGTTAATACCATCACTTCCCAATACAAAAATCCTGAAAGATCCGGTCCAGAATGTCCTCCGTGCTCACCGCGCCGGTGATTTCCCCCAGCGCATCCAGGGCCGCTCGAAGATCCAGCGCGATACATTCCCCGGCTTCCCCCTGTTGAAGCGAGCGCCCGGCCTCTTCAAGCGAGCCGCGCGCGCGGTCCAGACTTGACCGGTGCCGAAGCCGTGTCACCAGCACGGACGGCGTCGCCTCCTTTGCGGGCGCGTCCGTGACAAACAAATTGTGAATGTCAGATTTCAGGCGATCAAGTCCTTCCCCGGTCCTGGCCGACACCGGCACGACACCCGCGCCGTCGCCAGTGCCATTGCACGGGCAGTCGGGCACAGGGCGCGCCCGGGCTTCGGGGAGGTCCATTTTATTCACCACCAGCAGGACGCGTCGACCTCCATAGGTGTCCAGCAGCGCACGGTCGGCGTCCGTCACGCCCAGGGCCCCGTCAATCACGAGCAAGAGCGCGTCGGCGTCGGCAATCGCGTGCTCCGTTCGGCGAATCCCTTCCGCTTCAATCCGGTCCCGCGTCTGCCGGAGTCCCGCGGTATCCAGGAGACGCAGCGCGATGCCGCCGACGTGCAGGGATTCATCAATGACGTCGCGGGTCGTGCCCGGCTGCTCCGACACAATCACGCGCTCCATGTTCAGCAAGGCGTTGAGCAGACTTGATTTGCCCACGTTGGGGCGTCCCATGATGGCCACCGTGATGCCGTCCCGCACAATGCGGCCTTCCTCATACGAGGCGATCAACCGCTCCAGCGTCTGCTGCGTGTCGTCCAGCACCCGCCGCACTTCCGGAGTGTGAATGAACACAATCTCATCTTCGACAAAATCCATGCCGGCTTCAAGATGCGCCAGCACCCGAATCAATTGTTCCCGGAGCGCGTCAATTTCCCGTGACAGGGCCCCGCGCAATAACGCCTGCGCCGCCCGCAACCCACGGGTGGTGGTCGCGTGAATCGTATCCAGCACCGCCTCCGCCTGCGCGAGGTCCAGCCGTCCGTTCAAAAACGCCCGCTTGGTAAACTCCCCGGGCTGCGCCAGCCTGGCGCCATGATGCACCAGGCCCTGGCAGGCGGTCTGCAAAATCCTGGCGCCGCCGTGGGTCTGAATTTCCACCACGTCCTCCCCCGTATAGGAACGGGGTTTGCGCATCACCACGACCAGCGCTTCGTCAATCACCGACGGCCCTCCCGATCGCCCGCCGGGCACGACGGATTCCGGCGCGCTCATCACGTCGCTCACATACAGGTGGTGACTGTCCAGGTGTTGCAGGGACATGCGGTTGCGGGGACGCACGACATGCGCGGCCACGTCAAGGGCGTCCGAGCCGCTGACGCGAATGACGCCGATGCCCCCCTCCCCCATGGGCGTGGCAATGGCGCAAATCGTATCGTCAATCGCGTGCTGCATTCAGCGCACACTCATGCGGTTACTCACGGCCCCGGCGGGCCCCCTTGCCTTTCCCCTTTTTCTTGTGAGCGGCCGCGTCGTCGTCGGGACCGGCGGGCGGCGCAGGGCCGTCCCCGTCGCGCGGCGGCGGGACGAGCGCCGGTTTTTTGAGAAAGAATTGATCCGTCACCACCTGTTGAAGAATCGTCAGGACATTATTGGTCAGCCAGTAGATCACCAGCCCGGCCGGAAAGGTCAGGAAGAGAAACGTCAGAAACACGGGCAACAGCAGCATCATTTTGGCCTGCGTGGGGTCCATGGTCGTGGGCATGATTTTTTGCTGCACCACCATGGACACCCCCATCAACACCGGCAGGACATAATACGGGTCCGGGACCGACAAATCCGTCACCCACAGCAGAAACGGCGCCTGGCGAAGCTCCACGGTCATGTACAAAATGTTAAACAGCGAGATAAAGACGGGCATCTGCAACACCATCGGCAAACACCCGCCGACGGGGTTGACCTTATGTTCTTTGTACAGCTTGATGAGTTCGCGGTTCAGGCGTTCGCGGTCGTCTTTCAACCGGGTTTGCAGGGCCTGAATTTTGGGTTGGATTTTTTGCATCCCCTGCATGGATTTGTAACTCTTGTACTGCAGGGGCACAAACAACAGCTTGATGCCGCACGTGAGGAGAATAATCGCCGCGCCGTAATTCTGGGTGTAGTCATACACAAACCGCAGCACATAAAACAGCGGCTTGGCCACCGTTTTGACAATGGCCCAACTCCCGTAAATGAACCATCCAAAATCAATCGTATCTTCCAGGTCGTGGCCCAGCGCGCGCATCGCGTCAAACTGCTTCGGGCCGGCATAGAGCTGAAACCGGAGCTCACTGCCCTGCGCGTCAACGGGGAACTCCACCCCCGTCGTCGCCACGTAGTCGGCTTCGGTCCTGGCAAACACCCCGCGCGCGTCTTGAGGAATGATGACGCTGATAAAATATTTATCCTGCAGCGCCGCCCAGCGAATGTCGCCGGAACGCCGAATCTCGGGATCCGGGGTTTCCTTTTCCAGCACGTCGCCGCTCATCCACGCCGGCCCCATGGCGCCGATAAATCCCTGCCCCCATTCCACCACCCCGAAATTGGTTCCCAGCAGCACCTCAACGGCCTCGTCAAGACCGCGCACGCGCATGGCCACGTCCACCAGGTAGTCGTCGTGGTAAAAGGTAAAGGCCTTTTCCAGGAGCAGGTCGCGTTCCTCGTCGCGCCAGGAAAACGTCAGGTGGCCGACGGGATGGACCTCGTCGAGCCGGTCAAAGTCCCGACTCACTTCAAACGTCGCGGTGTTCAGCGCGGCGGTGATCGCCGGGTCGCCGACCTGCACGGACAGGGGGCCCGCAAAATGTCCTTCCGGGTACACGAACTCAATGGGTTGAGGATCGTCCGCGTCCCGGGTCAGGTACCGTTTCAGTTTCCAGCTTTGAATGTGCGCGCCGCGGGTGGTGAACCGGGCGCGATACAATGGCGTCTCAACGTCTTCGCTGTGTTCCTGCAGGGCGGGGCGGCCTGATGCGTCCGCCTCATGGGAATCCGGAACAGCGGGGGCGAATTGATCCCCGTCGTACCGGGCGTCGTCGGAGAAGGATGCCGGCCCTGTGGACGAACCCGTGCCTTCCTCTTCAAGGGGCGGAGGTTCCGGGATCAGGCCCAGCTTGCTCATGAGCATGTCAAAGCTGAAAATGATACCGAATGAAAGGACGAGGAAGAGGACGATTCGTTTTTCCATAATTCCGAAAGACCCCAGCGGTGACGCGAGGCGCGTGACGATATCCGGGCGGCCCGGCTTTCCATCTCCCGTGGCGGCTGCCGGTCACGCCTCCGCCATGTGGTGAACACCCTTCTTGACGTCCGATCAGGGAACAGGGTCCGCGCCACCCGGATGGAAGGGATGACACTTTGCAAGCCGACAACCCCCCAGCCACAGACCACGCAGAAGGCCGTGGCGGATTATCGCTTCACTGGTGTAGCGCGAACAGGTGGGTGCAAACCGGCAGTGCGGCCCCAGCGCCGGAGAAATGATTTTCTGGTAACCGGCAATGAGCCACAACACTATTGTGCGCATAAGAGAGCATCGGGGGTCCCCATCAGGCCCTGGCTGGTCAGGGTTGTCACCCACGTTTTGTAGAGGGCGGGGTGGGGCAGTGTCAGCGACGATCGTTTGGGGAAAATCACAATGTCGTTCCCGCGCAGCAGATGCCCGTAGGTGGTGCTGGTCAGGGCGCGAAACCTACGTTTCCCCCGGTTTCTCGCCACGGCTTTTCCAAACCGGCGTCCCACCACAATGCCGACGCGGGTGTGCCCCGACCGCGACGCGCAGGACATCACGTTGAAAAACCTGGTCGTGACGCGCACGCCTTCCCGTTTGACCCGTTCAAAATCCTCTTTTTTTTTCAGGAAGACCTGAGCGGAAGACGAAAGGCCGTCACGCATCGGATACCGTGAGGCGATACCGACCTTTTCGGCGACGCCGCGCAAGTATCTTTCTCCCGTTTTTGGTACTCATGCGCTTGCGAAAGCCATGGTCCCGTTTTCGCTTCAGATTCGACGGCTGTCTGTATGTCATGGACATGGTGGAACCCCTCGTTGCCGCAATGGTGGAAAACGGTGATTGTAAATTCCCATCTCTCAACTGTCAAATCGGTTTTTCAGCCCGCGCGGATTCCCGGCCGGGGGGGCGTTTCCTGCGGTGGGGCGGGGCACGACCGCCGGCAACAAGCCTGGCCGGTCTCACGCGCGTCGGCCCGGCCGGCCCGTCAGCGCATTGACTCCCCGAAGAGGGCCCTACTATAGTCAAGCGGGGCGCGCGTGGGCAGACGGCTCTCCGAACATGAAAGGAGCCTGGCGGTGATTCGTGGCATTAAAGGCATCAAGGACATTACGCCGGACCAGATTCCCTGGTGGACCGTGGTGGAGCGAACCGCTCATGCGCTGGCGTATGCGTTTGGGTTTCATGAAATCCGGATTCCTGTTTTTGAAAAAACCGAGCTCTACGTTCGCAGTCTTGGTGACGCGACCGATCTTGTTGAAAAGGAAATGTACACGTTCCCCGACCGGGACGGGACCTCGGTCACGCTTCGGCCCGAAGGCACCGCCGGGGTGGTGCGCGCGGTGATTGAACAGGGGTTGCTGACCCGCCCGTCCTCAAGAAAACTCTATTACCTCGGCCCGATGTTTCGACACGAACGGCCCCAGGCCGGCCGGTTCCGGCAGTTTCATCAGTTCGGCGTTGAATCCGTCGGCAACGCGCACCCCGATGCCGATATTGAAGTCATCACGCTGCTCTGGAGATATTTTTCAGCGTTGCGCCTGCCCGGTCTGACGCTGGAGATTAATTCCCTGGGCGAGCCTCCGGACCGCCGGGAATACACCAGGACCCTTCTGTCCTTTCTGCAGGGCAGGGAGCCGCGGCTGTGTGAAAACTGTCGGCGGCGGATGGGGATCAACCCGCTTCGGATTCTGGATTGCAAAGTCCCTCAATGCCGGGAAACCACGAAAGAGGCTCCTGCCCTCACCGACTTTCTTTCCCTGCCCGCGCGGCAGCATTTTGATCATGTGCTGCAGGGGTTGCGGACATTGGGCGTGCCGTACACCATCAATCCCGGCCTGGTGCGGGGACTGGACTACTATGCCCTGACAACGTTTGAGGTGTCGTGCGCCGCGCTGGGGGCTCAAAACGCGATTGGCGCCGGAGGGCGGTATGATGGTTTGTTTCAGACGCTGGGTGGTCCCGCCACGCCGGGGATTGGTTTTGCCGTTGGCTTGGAACGGGTGATTCTGGCGCTTCCCGACTCCGTGCTTCCGCCTCCGGCTCCGTGGATTTTTATTGCGTCGTTCGGGGAGCGGGGCCGGCCGGCCGGCCTGTCGCTGCTGGATGCCCTTCGCGCGCAGCACGTGAAAGCGGATACGGATTACCAGGCGTTCACCCTGAAGACGCTCCTGCGTTCCGCCGACCGTCTTGGCGCTCCGTATGTCGCCATACTGGGTGATGATGAGGTTGCGGACGGGCGGATGATCTTGAGAAACATGACAACGAAAGAGCAGGAGATTCACTCCCTGGGCACGGCATCTTCCGCGATCATCAACCGTCTTCGGTGAGACAAAACACGTAGAAACGTTTATTGACTTTTGTTGTTGCGAAGACTACGATTTTTTCTTCTCGTCAGGCAATCCGTACCCTGATTATCCCGGCGAGTGTTTGGGTTTTTCTCTCCGCGTTGGTGCCTCGCGAAAAGTGAGATTCTCTTCATGACCGTTCATCAGCCGGCCGTAGACAGGACTGTTCGCCTGTGCATGCTGCGATGACGCCGGCGCTTCTGGTCTGCATTCAGAGCGATCCGATGGAAACCCATCGGCCGGTTGAAGGACTTCGCATTGCGCTCGGGCTGTCCACCGGCGTTGAGGCGGTGACGATTGTGTTTCTGGGACGGGCAAGACTGCTGTTGACGGAAGACGCGGGCGACGTCGTTGACGCGGAGATTTTGGAAAAACATCTTCCTGTTGTGCGGGAACTGGGTCTTGACCTGGTGGTGCCGGAAGGCAGCGCGGATGATTTTTCTCTGACCGGGGAACGTACCGTTCGGGAAATGTCCGATTCTGATATTGCGGCGCTGTTGTTTCAGTCCAGTCGCTCCCTGGTGTTTTAATGTCGGGAAAAGTCCTTTTTCTTCTATCATCCACGGCGCGGTCGCCTGTGTATGAACTCATCAGGGCGCAAACTGTTTCCCTGGACTCGGCACGCGGTATTTTCATACAGGGGGCGCCGCTTGAGGACCATCGGTTTCCTTTTCCCTGTTATGTGCTTGATCCGGGAGATCATGCCGAACACGAACATAAGGCATGGCCTTCGCAGATTCATTATCCTGACATGCTTCACATGATTTTCGACGCCGATACGATTGTGTCCTGTTGTTGATGTCCTTACTTCTTCTATTCTTCTCTTGAAGAAAAATAGTCGTCGGAGTAGTAGTCATAGTGGCTGTGAATAAGAATGATTCTGTCTATCACGGTAATTTTGTTTGGAAAAATAAACCGTCAGCTTGTGCGGAACCCGGAATATAACGAGCGGATCTTGCTGTGAATAATTGTGTATAAACATGTCACTTACAGGGCGGTGACGATCCATAACTCTTTGTATTGACGTGAATGTGTAAAGTTATAAACATATGTTGATAAAGTTGTGAATATCAAGATTGAACAAGACGATGATCTTTGGGAAAAAACCCTTGGTTTTATTCAGGGGAAGATGGGGGAGGATATCGTCAAAACATGGTTTCAATCGACGAGTTTGAAAGCCATCAACGGGACGAAGGCCACCATCGTGGTGCCCAACAAGTTTTTCGGGAAGTGGCTGGGGCAAAATTACCGTGAGGTCATCGGTGAAGCCCTGCAGGAAGTTCGGCCATCCGCCGCCGGAGTGGTTGAGCTGGAATTTGTGGTCAGCGAGCACGCGGTGACGTCCATCCCGCCCGTGGGGAATCCCGCCCCGGATGCGGTGAACCAGTATCGTCCGACTCGCAGATTGTCCCTGAATCCTCAATATACCTTTGAGAATTTTGTGGTCGGCGCCAGCAACCAGTTCGTCCATGCGGCCAGCATGGCGGTCGCCAAGGATCCGGCCGGCAAATATAACCCGTTGTTTATTTACGGCGGCGTGGGCCTGGGCAAAACACATCTTCTGCATTCCATCGGAAATTTCATCAGTCAGACGCGAGACTTTCGGACGGCGTATGTGACATCCGAACAATTCACCAATGAGGTGATCAGCTCAATTCGCTACGACAATATGCAGGATTTTCGAAGGCGCTATCGGAACATTGACATACTGCTCATTGACGACATTCAATTTCTGCAGGGCAAGGAGCGGACCCTGGAAGAATTTTTCAACACCTTTAACGTCCTGTATGAGGGGAAAAAACAGATTGTCCTGTCCAGTGACCGGTTTCCCAAAGAAATGCACTCAATGCCCGAACGGCTGCAGTCTCGATTTGAGATGGGGTTGATCGCCGACATCCAGCACCCCGACATTGAAACACGCATTGCGATCTTGAGAAAAAAATCGGAGGATGAAGGCATCACCATCGGCGACGACGTGATACAGTTGCTGGCCGCGCGGTTGACCAAAAACATTCGTGAGCTGGAAGGCGCGTTGACCCGTCTTGAGGCCTACGCAACGCTGACCGGTCAGACCGTGACCACGGACCTGGCAACAACTATTCTTCGGGACTTGCTGGTGACCGAAAAAAAGGTCGTCACGCTGGCCGGCATTCAGGAAGTCGTGGCCCGGTGGTTTCAGTTGAAAATCTCCGATCTGAAATCCAAGCGACGCACCAGGGCGCTGGTTCATCCCCGGCAAATTGCGATGCATTTGTCCCGCGAGCTCACGAACTCCTCCTTCCCGGAAATTGGGCGCGAGTTCGGAGGGAAAGATCACACAACCATCATGCACGCCTGTCGGCAGATTGAAAAAGCCATGGAGCACGACCATGCCTTGCGGACCACACTGGACAGTCTGACCGAGGAAATAGGCAAAACCTGACAGAAGGGAGTCTGCGCATATGCAAGTGACCATCGCACGAGACGAATTGCTGACGGCGCTCCAGCGCGTTCAGGGTATCGTGGAAAAACGCAATACCATGCCAAGCCTGGCGAATGTCTTACTGGAGGCGAAGTCGGACGGGCTGGATATTCTGGCCACGGATCTGGAACTCGGCATGCGGGGGCTGTATAAAGCGAAAGTCAAAGAGCCCGGCATGGTGACCTTTCCCGCCAAAAAACTCTACGAAATACTTCGGGAAATCAAAGAGCCCGAAGTGACCATGACGGTCAAGGACAATGACCTGGTCACCATCAAGGCGGGCCGCAGTCAATTTAAAATTGTCGGGCTTCCCGGCAAAGATTTCCCGGCCCTGCCCGCCATTGAGCGCAAAGGCCTCATTGCCCTGCCGGGCGACGGGCTGTCCCAGCTCATCCGAAGGACGCTGTTTGCCGTGGGGGACAATGATACCCGGTACGTGCTCAATGGCCTGCTCGTGACGATCGTGCGCGTGGGCGACGCCTCCGTGATTCGCTTCGTGGGGACCGACGGGCATCGCCTGGCGGTGGCGGACCAGCCCTTGGACATGGAACACAAGGACCTTGCCGGCCAGGAGCTCAAAGCGATCATCCCCAAAAAAGCGGCGTTGGAAATTCGCCGATTACTGGAAGAGGGCGGCGACGAGCCCATGATTGGGGTGACCAGCAACCTGCTGGTGTTCAGAAAGAGCGGGCTGGTGCTGACCTCACGGCTGATGGAAGGCAGTTATCCCAACTATCAGCAGGTCATTCCCAAGAGCAGTAAAAATAAAATCATGGTGAGCCGGGACGACCTGGAAGGCGCCCTGCGACGGGTCTCGGTCCTGTCCCAGGATAAAACCTTTCCAGTGAAGCTGACGTTTTCGGAGAAATCCATTGAGCTGTTTGCCAGTCATCCGGACCTGGGCGAAGCGGAAGAAGACATTCCCGCCAGTTTTCGCGGCGAGGCGTTTTCCGCCGGATTTAATGCGCGGTACCTGCTTGACGTGTTGGGCGTCATTGACGGCGACAAGCTGGTCCTGGATATGGAAGCCCCCTTGAGCCCCTGTTTGATTCTTGAGAGTGACACCCCCTTGCTGCAAACCGTCGTGATGCCGGTCAAAGTGTAATGCGGACAGAGAAACCCATACCTCACGGGACGGTGGCTCCCGACGCTCCGCCCAACGAGTCGTTGCCTTCCACGCCATTGGAGCCATCCCCGGCCCGGCCCGTCGAACGGGGCGAGTATGGCGCGGAGCAAATCCGCGTGCTTGAAGGCCTGGAAGCCGTTCGCAAACGACCGGCCATGTACATCGGCAGCACCGGCGTGGATGGTCTCCACCATCTCGTGTACGAGGTCGTGGATAACAGCGTGGATGAACACATGGCCGGCTACGGGGAGACCATTGAAGTCTCGCTGGAAATTGATGGGAGCGTCACGGTCACGGACAATGGCCGCGGCATTCCCACGGGCATGCATCCCCTCCAGAAGAAATCGGCGGCCGAGGTCGCCCTGACCGTCCTCCACGCGGGCGGAAAGTTTGAGGAGGGCGCCTATACCGTGTCCGGCGGACTGCATGGCGTGGGCATCTCCGTCGTCAATGCCCTGTCGGAATGGCTGGAGTTGGAAATCTGGCAGGACGGCCAGGTCTTTGAGCAGCTCTATCACCGGGGCGCGCCGGACGCCGCGCTTCGCATGACGGGAGTGACACAAAAACGCGGGACGAAAATCACGTTTAAGTCCGACACGGACATTTTTGAGACGGTGGAATACAGTTATGACGTGCTGGCGCAGCGCCTTCGGGAATTGGCCTTCCTCAATAAAGGGCTTTCCATTGCACTGACGGATAAGCTCAAACAAAAAGAACAGGTCTTTTGTTACAAAGGCGGCATCATGTCGTTCGTTGAACATTTGAACGAAGCCAAAATCCCGCTGCACAAACCGATTGTCATCGCCGTGGAAAAGCCGGACGCCATGTTGGAAGTCGCGTTGCAGTACAACGACAGCTACGTCGAAAACCTCTTCTCGTTTGCCAATAATATCAACACACGCGAAGGGGGAACGCATCTGGTCGGATTCAAGGCCGCCCTGACCCGAACAATCAATTCATATGCGGGGGCGAATGACCTGCTGAAAAAGAACACGGACTCGCTCACGGGCGACGACGTGCGGGAAGGCCTCACCGCCGTGGTGAGCGTCAAAGTGCGGAATCCGCAATTTGAAGGACAAACCAAGGCCAAGCTGGGGAACAGCGAAATCAAGGGCGTTGTGGAAACCGCCATGAATGAAGGCCTGGGCCGGTATTTTGAAGAAAATCCGTCCGTGGCCAAACGCATTATCAGCAAAGCCGTGGACGCGTCGCGGGCGAGGGAAGCGGCCCGGAAAGCCAAGGATCTCATCCGTCGCAAGAACGCCCTGGATGGCGGCTCGCTTCCGGGGAAACTCGCCGATTGTTCGGAAAAAGATCCGGCCCTGAGCGAGTTGTTTATTGTTGAGGGCGATTCCGCCGGGGGATCGGCGAAGCAGGGGCGGGATCGAAAATTCCAGGCCATTCTTCCGCTCAAGGGGAAAATCCTCAACGTTGAAAAAGCCCGGTTCGACAAAATGCTGGCCAGTGAAGAAATTCGCACGCTGATCCTGGCCCTGGGGACGGGCATCGGTCGCCCGCGGGAGGACGCGGAACACGGCAAGGATGACAAAGAAACATTTGATATTGCGCGCGCGCGGTACCACAGAATCATTTTGATGACGGACGCCGACGTGGATGGCAGCCACATTCGCACGCTGCTCCTCACGTTTTTGTTTCGCCAGATGCACGAGCTGATTGATCAGGGCTATATCTACATTGCGCAACCCCCGCTCTTTAAGGTGAAAAAAGGCAAAGCCGAACGCTTTCTCAAAGATGAGCATGCCCTGAATGACTACCTCGCGGAGTTGGCGGGACACGAAGTTGAAGTCTACGTGGAGCGGGAACACGGGTTTGTGAGCGGACCGGCGTTGAGTCTCATCCTGAAAAAAATGATTGCATTTGAAGGGCTCCTCGGAAAATCGAGCCAGAGAAAACAGGATGTCGGGCTGTTGCGGGCGTTCGTGGACGAACCGACCCCTGGGCGCGAACTCTTAAAGAATCGGGACGCGGTCCGGGAGTTGCTCGTCCGCGTGAAAGAGCGATTGACCATGGCCTATCCTCAAGCATCAATTCACCTGGACGTGGTGGACGACCCGGAACATCAATCCAACAAAATCGTGTGCCGGGTGTCGACCGGCGGCATGACAGCGACCCTCGACGTGAACCATGAATTAGTGGGGTCCGCGGATTTTCGGGAATTGCAGAAACTGTCGCCCCACGCCATTGGCCTGGGCCAGCCCCTGTACCGCATGAAAGCGCGGGACATCGAAACCACCTTCGCCTCCACGGATACCCTTGTGCAGGGGATTCTGGACGTCGGGAAAAAAGGGCTGAACCTTCAGCGGTACAAAGGGCTGGGCGAAATGAATCCCTCGCAACTGTGGGAAACCACCATGAACCCGCACACGCGATCCCTGCTGCAGGTGAAGCTGGAAGATATGACCGGTGTGGATGAAATCTGCACCATTCTCATGGGCGATGAAGTGGAGCCGCGCCGCAATTTTATTCAGCAGCATGCGCTGGAAGTCCGCAACCTGGACGTGTAGCCAGTCGCACAACCCACACCAACCCCTGCCACGCCGTCACACACGATGCTTACCGAATCCCAGTTAACTCAAGTCGCCATTGAAGACGAGATGCGCATGTCGTATCTGGATTACGCCATGAGCGTCATCGTGGGCCGTGCGTTGCCGGACGTGCGCGACGGGCTGAAACCCGTGCACCGGCGCATTTTGTACGGCATGAATCAAATGGGCCTGGCGCCCAACCGCGCCTACCGCAAGTCGGCCAAGATCGTCGGCGAAATCATGGGGAATTATCATCCGCACGGCGATTCCGCCATTTACGACACGCTGGTGCGCATGGCGCAGGACTTCAACCTGCGCTATACCCTGGTGGACGGCCAGGGGAATTACGGGTCGGTGGACGGCGACCCGCCGGCGGCCATGCGCTATACCGAAGCCAGGCTGATGAAAATTGCGGGGGAGATGCTGGAGGACATTGATCGCGACACCGTTGATTTTGGTCCCACGTATGATGAATCGGATGTTGAGCCGCTGGTGTTGCCGGCCAAAATTCCCAACCTGCTCGTCAATGGGGCCGGCGGGATCGCCGTGGGCTACGCCACGAACATTCCCACGCACAACATCGGCGAAGTCGTCACGGCGCTCCTGCGCGTGCTGGACGACCCGGCGGTGACCATTGCGCAGTTGATGGAAGACATTCCGGGTCCCGATTTCCCGACGGCCGGATTTATTTACGGCACCCAGGGAATCATTGACGCCTACGAAAAGGGGCGCGGGCTCCTGACGCTCCGGGCCAAAACCCACATTGAAGAGGATGACAAGAAAGATCGGGACAGCATCATTGTGACCGAAATTCCCTACCAGGTGAACAAGTCCAGGCTGCTGGAGAAAATTGCCGACCTGGTTCACGAGAAACGCGTTGAAGGCATTTCCGACATTCGGGACGAATCGGACCGGGACGGCCTCCGCGTCGTGGTTGAACTCAAAAAAGGCGTGATTCCGTCCGTCATCCTGAACCAGTTGTACAAGCATACCCAACTCCAAAGTACGTTTGGCGTCATCATGCTGGCGCTCGTGAACAACCGGCCGGAGATTTTGAATCTCAAGCAAATCCTGACGGCCTTTCTCGCGCATCGCCATGAAGTGGTCATTCGCCGGGCCGCCTATGAGTTACGCAAAGCCGAGGAACGCGCGCATATTCTGGAAGGCCTCAAAATCGCGCTGGAGCATTTGGATGACGTCATTGCGTTAATCCGTCACGCCGCGTCGCCCGACGAGGCGAAGACCCGCCTCATGCAGCAATTTTCGCTGTCGGACATCCAGGCGCAAGCCATTCTGGAGATGCGGCTCCAGCGGTTGACCCAGCTTGAACAGGAAAAACTGACGCAGGAGTATGACGCGCTGCAAGCCTCCATCGCGTCACTGCGGGCCATCCTCAACTCCGATGATCTGGTCAAACAGATCATCAGGGACGAGCTGCACGCCATCAAAAACACCTATCAGGACGCCCGCCGCACCAGGATCGTGCCGCAGGAAGCGGAGCTGAACATTGAAGACCTGATTGCGGACGAAGAAATGGCCGTCAGCATATCCCATACCGGCTACATTAAACGCCATCCGGTTTCCGAATACCGCGCGCAGCGCCGTGGCGGCAAAGGCAAAATCGGCATGGGGGTGAAAGACGAAGATTTCGTCGAAACCCTGTTCACGGCCTCAACGCATGACTTCATGCTGTTCTTTACCGATGCCGGAAAAGTCTACTGGCTCAAAGTCCATGAAATCCCGGAAGCCAGCCGCATCAGCAAAGGCAAGGCCATGGTCAACCTGCTGGCCCTGGCGCCGGACGAACGCGTCACCGCGACGCTGCCCGTGCGGGAATTTTCCGATGAGTTATACGTGGTGATGGCCACCCGCATGGGATACATCAAGAAGACGAAATTATCGGCGTATGGCCATCCCCGCCAGGGCGGGATTATTGCCCTGACACTGGATGAAGGCAATAAACTCATTGGCGTGGAAATCACGGACGGCCAAAGCGACATCATTCTGGGAACCAGGGAAGGGCTGGTCGTTCGGTTTCGGGAACAGGACGTCCGGGCCGTGGGCCGCACCGCGCGCGGGGTCACGGGCATGCGCTTGAAGGGCACCAATCACGTCATCGGCATGGCCGTCATCCGACCGGACGCGGACGCCTCAATCCTGACCGTGACCGAGCGGGGGTTTGGAAAACGGACCCTGGCGACCGAGTACCGGGCGAAAGGCCGGGGAGGCCGTGGCATCATCAGCCTCAAAGTCACCGGGAAAAACGGATTGGCGGTGTCGTTCCATCAGGTGCAGGAATCCGATGACATCATGATCATGACCGCCGAAGGGAAAATCCTCCGCACCAAAATAGACGCCCTCCGGGACATTGGCCGCAATGCGCAAGGCGTGCGGCTCATAGATATGGAAGACAACGACCGGGTGACCGGTGTGGCCAAGCTCGCCGAAAGCGATGACGACGCGGACACCGACGAACCCGGCAACGCCGACGCCCCCGACACCCCCGCCGGGGCGGAAGAGACGGCCCCGCCAAATGTGTGAGTGAGGTCCCCGCCGGCCCGTGTTGCCCGTGTCAAAAATGGGTTCTCGCCTCACACCGGGCACTCCACCCCCAGGACCACCGCTTGACCCCATCGTCAAAATAGGCCTGGCCGTCTTACTCGGAGGCTTCGCGCTCATCGCCGGCGGCATGTTCCTGTCCAGGCCCGACCGCACCATTCCCCCGTACAGTATCGGATCGCAGGAAGGCATCGTGGTGGCCGTCCACGTGCCGGCCTCAACGAGCGACCCGGCCATTGAAACCCTGATTCATCGCTTCCGCGAAGTCGGCATGGCCGACCGTGATTTCCGGTCCCTGAAAGTGCGCCCCACCACGTCGGAGGATCCCCACACCTTGTACCGTGACGTCATCCTCTACATTTTTTCCAATCCCGTCTGGACCCAGCCGGAGCAGCTGCATCGCTACCTGGCCGGGCTTGGCGGCGAGGACGGCGAGGCGTTTCGCCGGGCATGGCAGGACGCGGCCCGCGGCGGCTTTCGCTATACACGGGGCCACACCAAAGGCTGGCTCGGCCCCATTCCCGATCCGGCCCGCCCCGGCCGCACCCGCGCGATTCGCGTGCTGTTTGACGACGGCGGTGTGCCCGCAATTCCCGGAACAGCCCCCCGACGCGACAACGGCCCGAAGCCGCACTAAGAAGGAACGCGGCTCCGGCGATCACGCACGATCATGCGGGCTGTTCCGGCCGGTGTCCGCGCGTCAGGTCTTCCACCATGAGATACACGGCCGGCACAATCGTCAACACAATCACCGTGGCGAAGAGAATGCCAAACCCCAGCGAGATGGCCATGGGGATGATAAACCGCGCCTGCAGTGCCGTCTCAAAAATCATGGGCGCCAACCCGAAGAACGTGGTCAGCGACGTCAGGACAATGGGCCGGAACCGTTGCATCGCGCCCTGCACCACCGCGTCAGCGAGGGAACCGCGTTGCGCCTCGCGGAAGCGATTCGTCGCCACAATCAGCACCAGCGAATCATTCACCACCACGCCGGCCAGGGCCACAATCCCGAACAGGCTGATGATGCTAAGCCCGTAGCCCAGCAGCAGATGCCCGACCACCGCGCCGATAATGCTGAAGGGAATCGTGAGCATGACAATCAGCGGCTGCACGTAACTGCGGAAGGGAATAGCCAACAACCCGTAGATCAGCAACAGGGCCAGGGCAAACCCAACGCCCATCGCCGACAGCGACTCCTGCTGTGAGGCCTGCTGGCCTTCCAGCGAATAATGGAGTCCCGGATATTTTTTCGTCAGCGCGGCCAGTTCCTGGCCGGTCACGGCGCCGATGATGGTGTTGGCGTCGGAGAGTCGTTCATCAACATCGGCCGTCACCGCCACGACCCGCCGCCCGTCCCGGCGTTTGATTTCCGTATAGGCATGGCCCCGCTCAATCTCCGCGGCCTCGGCCAGGGGGATTTCTCCGCCCTGCCCGGTTAACAGGATCAATTGTTCAACCGTGAACGAGGAACGGCGTTCCGCCTCGGGCAGCCGCACCATCACCTTGACCTCATCGCGTCCTCGTTGTTGACGCAGCGCCTCAACGCCATGAAAAGCGGCGCGCACCTGTTGGGCCAGGTCCGTCGCGTTCAGCCCCAGGCTGCGCGCCGCCGGCTTGATGCGAAAATTCAGTTGCGGTTTTCCGACTGATACGCCGGTGTCAATGTCCGTCACCCCCTGGTACTGTGCCAACGCCCCGGCCAGTTCCCTGGCGGCGGCTTCAAGAACGGGCCGGGAGCGGTGCGTAAGCTGAATATCAATCGGCGCTCCGCCCGTCGGGCCGATTTCCGCCTTAAACGTGATGGACTCCAGCCCCGGGATGGTCCCCACGGCCGCGCGCCAGTCATTGGAAAAATCCGCGCCGCCGAAATCCCTCGCATCCGCAGGCACCAAAAACACCATCATCCCGACGAGGTGGCTGCCCGTTGCCGCCTGGTCGGTATCACCGGGCCCCATGCGCGGCAGGGACGAGCCAATTTGGGCATAGACGCCCCGCACCACGGACGGGCCCCCGTGGGCTTCAACCGTGGTGTTCGCCGCCTGCTGCAGGCGGGCCAACACGGCCCTGGAAGACTCCAGGGGGGTGCCATAGGGCAGCGTGGCTTGCGCCATGACAAGTTCAGAGTCAATGGCCGGAATAAAATGAAAGGGAATATGCCCGCCGGCCACCGTGCCCACGGCCAGGCTCAAGCACGCCAGCCCCACCGCCACCGTCATGTAGCGATTGGCGATGACCGTCCGGAGAAAGGGTTGATAGCGGTCGCGGATAAACGTGCGCATGGCGCCGCTGAACCAGCGTCGCGGGCGATCCAGCGTCTTCCAGAATCCGGTGGGCGGCCGCGTGCCCGACAAATGCGCCGGCAGCACAAACAGGGACTCAATCAGCGACACCACAAACACCGCCACCACCACCGAGGGAATCTGCCGCATAAAATTCCCCGTGTCGCCGGGCACGAAAAACAGGGGCAGGAACGCCGCGATATTGGTCAGCACGGCAAAGGTGATGGGCCCGGCAATCTCCCGCGCGCCCGCCACCGCCGCTTCGCCGGGCGGCAAGCCCTGTTCCCGTTTTTGATAAATGATTTCCCCCGCCACCACGGCGTCGTCGACGATGATGCCCAGGGTCACGATAAACGCAAACAGGGAAATCATATTGATGGAGGCGCCGGTCAGGGGAATCAACAGGAACGCCCCGATGATGGAAGTCGGCAGGCCGGCCGTGACCCAGAACGCGAGCTTGAGGTCCAAAAACAGGCCGAGCAGCAACAGCACGAGGATCAAACCAAGAAACGCGTTTTTCAACAACAACTGCATCCGGTCCTGATAAATCTCGGACTGGTCGTTCCAGATGGCCAGGCCAAGGCCGTCCGGCAGTTCCGGCCGCCATTCATCCAGGTAGGCATGGACGCTCTCGGAGACGGACTGCGGCGTTTCCCGGCCGACGCGAAACACTTTGACCTGGATCGCCCGCTGGCCGTTGTAGAAAGCCGCCTCGTCGGTCTCTTCAAACCCGTCGTTGATCGTCGCAATATCGCCCACCGTGACCATGGCGCCGTCCGGCGTTGAGGTGAGGGGCAGGCCGGCGTATTCACGGCCAAAGTCCCGGCGCTCCTGCGTGCGCAATAACACCTCTCCGCCGGCGGTCTTGACGCCGCCCCCGGGAAGGTCAATGGCGGCTTCCCCTATCTCCCGGGCAATCCGGTTGAAGGTCAGGCCATAGGCCCGAAGATGACGCTGCGGCACTTCAATGGAAATTTCCCGTGCGCGCGCGCCGCCCAGTTCCACGAGCGTGATCCCCGGTCGCTGCAGCAATTCATCACGCAGGCGTTCGGCCACGTCACGCAGCGTCTGCTCCTCCAGGTCGCCGTGCACCATCACGGTCAGCACCTGCTTCCGCACCTCGGCCAGGCTGATGACGGGCGCTTCCGCCAAATCCGGAAACGACTGAATGCGTTCAATTTCGTTCGTGACGTCCTGCAGCAGGCTGTTGGCGTTGACGCCGGTGACCAGTTCAATGGACACCGTCGCCTTGCCCTCATTGATCGTGGCGGTGACGGTTTTGACGCCGTCCAGGCCCCGCACGGTGTCTTCAACGGCGAGGACGATGCCGCGTTCAATTTCCTCCGGACTGGCGCCGGGGTAGGCCAGGGAGACGCGGATAAGGTCCACGTCAAATTGCGGAAAGACTTCCTGCGTGAGCCGGGTGCCGACGAGCAACCCGCCCAGAATAAAAATCAGCATGACGAGGTTGGCCGCCACCGTGTGGCCGGCCATCCAGGCAATGGGCCCGGACGTTCCGTGAGCGTGATCGTTTGAGGCCATGGACGGGGTCAGTGGGTCTGCGGGGCCGGTGCGGGCGTCCCTGGTTCAGGACGGGCGCCACGCGGGCCGGCCGGGCCGCCGGAGGGCGTCTCATCAATGGTTTGCACCGGGAGTCCGGGAATCGCCGCAGGCACGTGACTGATGATGACCGCTTCCCCGTCCCGGAGTCCCTGGCCGACCAGGACCGTGTCTTTTCGGGAGAGGACAATGTCAACCGGACGCACTTCCAATTGCCCCTCGGCATTGCTGATCCAGACGCGGGAGCCTTCCCGTATCGCATGACGGGGCAACACCGTCACGTCGCGCAGCATGGGGCCTTCAATATCCACACGGACATATTCGCCCAGCAGGACCGGGCGCCGCACCTCCTCGGATTGTTCCAGCTCCAGCGGATCGCGTATGGAAACCAGGACCTGCGCCATGCGGCCATTCTGCGTCACGTCGCCCAGAAATTCGACCACCGTTCCCTGTCGCACCACCGGCTCGCCATTGCCCCGCTCGCGAATCACCCGCACCCGCGATCCGGGCTTCCCGTCGGCGCCGGGAAACACCATCCACTCCAACTGATGAATGGGCACGCTCACCTGAACCCGGAATTCGTCGGTGCCCACCAGCGTCGCCACGGCGCTTTGCGCGGTGACAAGTTGCCCCGTCTCCACGGATTCATTCAGCACCAGCGCGTTAAACGGCGTGTGGATCACCGTGCGCCGCAAATCCAGTTGCGCCTTGCGCCACCGACTCCTGGCGGCTTCCAGCCCGATGAGCTTTTCCTTGAGGTGCGGACGACGCAGGGCCAGTTGTTGACTCAACTCGCTGATTTCGCCGGCGGATGGTTTCAGCAAGTCCCATTCACGCTTTGCGATGGCTTGATGGCCCCGCTCCACCTGCACGTCAAATTCCGCCTTCGCCAGGGAGGCGCGTTGTTCATCCACCGCAAAGCGATAATCACGCGGATCAATCCGCAGCAGGGCCTCCCCCGCTTTGAGGGTGCCGCCAATGACGACGTTGGGATTCAGCCGCACCACCCGGCCGCCGACTTCCGGCTGCACGGTCAATTGCCGGTGCGCGCGCACGGTGCCATATGCGGTGAGCATCGCCCGCTTATCCTGCCTGTGCGCGGTGAGGACTTCGACAAAGGTGGGGGTCACGTCCTTTGAAATTTTGGGCACGCCCGGACGACTGGTCATTAACCATTGCGCCCCCAGGGCGGCCAGCCCGACAATGAGCAGGGGAAGCACAATCCGCCGCACGAGGGATAGCGGACGAGCGGCCCGATGCGGACCGGTCACGGCGGCTCTTCCCGTTCGGCGCGCGCGTCTTCCACATCCCGAGGGGCCTGCCGGGTGGTTTGCTCGCCGGCAATGAGCGCCTGTTCCTGCCGGGCCCTGCTCACCTCCGGATTGGCTTGATGGCGTTCCGCGTTGAGCATGGGCACGGTGACGGAAGGCCCGAGCGACCGGGTGTCAATCACCACGGACAGCAGTCTGGCACAAACATGCCCGAGGAGCACCCGGTAGATTTTCATGGAATCCACAACCGGATGGAAATGCGAACCTCTGTTGTCGTCAATATAGACCGTCCGTATGGGCGTCTCCCTGATTTCGTATCGTTCCCTCTCCGCCACCATCAGCATTTCCGTCTCAAACTCATACCCGTCATAGCGGATACCGTGTAATGTTTTCAGCAGCGAAAGCGGGATAACGCGCAGTCCGGTCTGTGTGTCCGATATGTTCCGCCGGACAATCAGGCGGATGACAAAAACGGTCAGCAGGTTTCCAATCCGGGAAAGCGGGGGAACCGTCCGGTCAAACGACCGCACTCCCAAAGTCACCGCTTTTGCGTCCGCCCGTGCGGTGGCGACAACCTTTTTCACATCGTCAACCAGATGCTGCCCGTCGGCGTCAAGCGTAACCACGGCGTCCGCATTGCCGTGCGATTGCAACACCTCCTCAAACGCCGTTTTCAGCGCCGCGCCCTTTCCCCGGTTGCGCCGGTGATGGAGCACCGTCACACCGTCCTGACGGGACAGACTCTCAAAGACACTCCCGTCATCGCTGCCGTCATTGACGACGACAACGTTCATCGCGCCCGCAAGATCGTTCACGATTTCCGTCAAACGGCTGTCCGGATTGTATGCCGGGATGACGGCTATGATATGTTGAGAAGACATCACATCAGTCCGTTGAAGTAAGTTTCCAGAGTTGATAGCGCGGCGTCTTCACATCAACGGGCGTAAAAGATTCGGGACTGAAGGAATGCCTGATGAACAGTTTGTTGAAAACGGTTTCCGCCATGTTCCCGCTCTGCAACACGCCGAAACCGGAGGCGGCTATCCATTCAAAATGAAAGCCGTCATCCCCCACATCATAATCCTTTGACTCAAGCGATTCCCCGTTGTGAAAGACATACCGCTTCATCGGCTTGCGCGCGTCGCCGCCGTTCAAGCCGGAAATGCGAAGCGTTGTCCCTTCGTTGATATTGAATGAAAAGCCCGGGGTGTTCACCGTGTCGCCTTCCAGTCTCACCGGTTCAATCGCGCTGATATAAACCTCCCCGCCGGGGCGGGCTTCATACGCGTTCCACGTGCCGAAGCGATACCAGTGCCCCGAAACAAGTTCACGATGCAGGTAGAGATAGGTCGGGGGAATATCGGACGGAAAGAGATACCTTTCGGCTTCACGCGCGTTTGTGACGGTTTCCGCAAGTTTGTGCCCTTTGATGTGTTTGAGGAATGTTTGAACGGAGATCGCTTTTTCATCCCCAAAGAGTGTGCCCAGAAAATCGCCCGGATGCTCGCTGCTGCCGCCGATGAGAAGAAGCCGCTCAAACGCTTCGAAGCCGTGCTTCATATAAAAGCGCATAAAGTTCGCGGAAAACCGCGCATCGGAAGATGCCATCGGGAGATAGGTAACCATCCTTCTGGCGCCGGACTGAAACTGCCCGTCCGCAATCACCCTGCGCCGTGTGTAATACATAATCGGATACCCGGCAACCCAGTTCGTCCAGATAACCGCATCCTCGGGGGTGTGCTTTTTGACGGCTTCAACCACCGGCAGAAAGTTAACCATGCGCGGAGCGGAGGGCGGCTGCCTCAACTTCGCCATCACGGGCGGAACAATCCAAATCAACGGGACGGCGCACACCGTCAAAAACAGCCACCGGTTGACCGCTCGTGCGCGCAGGGCAATGAGATTTGCCAGATAACCGCCCCCAAGAGCCAGCAGCGGTATCCAGAAAATCAGTATGCGAAATCCAAACACAAAAGCTGTCAGGGCGACCGTCAGGGGAACAAGCAAAAACACCGCATCCTTTCCCAGCGACCAGAGATAGGCGAGCAAACCGAGCGCAAGGGCGATGAACGCCGGACTCCACACGGCGGTCTGCTTGACAATTTCCGACCAGCTCAAGGGTTTCAGTTCGGCAACATTTTCCATGGCGCCCGGATAGGTGATGCCCGAAACCGATGTCGCAAACAGTTGTTCGTCATCACTGATGGAGAAATCGGACATAATCGCATCCGATGCCGCAAAGTAAACGACGAGGCAGAGCAGCAGCAGCACACCGCCGAACACCCGCGCTTCCTTTTTCGCCGGACGGTAATAAAAAGCGGCGGACAGAACCAGCGGGACCAGACCGATCATCATCGCCACCTGCCTTGCGGTATCCCACCACAGATAAAAGAGCAGCAGATTGAGCAACGCGGCGGCAAACCAGACATACCGCCGGATGCCGGCATTTTTTGCAAAACCCAGGGCGGCGGCCGCCGCCGTCAGCAGGAAAAAAACATTCAGGCAGTCGGTATCAAAAGCTCCGGCGCTTGTTCTCTCAACATAGATGTCGCCGCACACACAGAATGCCGCGGCGCTCACCGCGAACACATCGCGTATCCCGCCCTTGCCCAACCGTTTCATCAGGAACACCAGGGGGAAAACAATCAAGACCGCCAACATCGGAGGGAGATACGTTGCCACTTTCTCAAGTGAAGCGCCGGTGACAACGCTGACCGCCGCCGTGAGTTGCGAAAGCAGGGGCGCGGGCAGCGGCCGCTCCGCCCCGTCGGGAGCTTTCCTCAACGGGTCGGAACGCTCGTAGCCGCCTTCCAGTATGTCGCGGGCAAAACGCAGGTAGTAGTAACCGTCCGCATTGATTAACACCGGCTGGCCGTCATACGTATACAGCTCTGCATGGTCTGTACGGAAACCCGTTTCGTCATACCGCAGAAAAAGCCCCAGCAAAAGAACAATGACCAATCCCGCAATGAGAAACCTTCCGCTTTCCATGCCGGTGTGAAGGGGGGTATTCGTCACCGGCATTTCCGGCGCGGAATCCTGTGACACCTTCGCCGATGACTTGCCGCTTTGCGTTGATGATTTCTGGCCCATGACTGTCCACCGGTTAATGTTTGCACACTGCGGAGCGTTCAGGCGGGCTTTGGCCCGTATTGGTTATCGCCTTCCGGCTGCCCGGTCACGGCGGCCCCTCCCGTCCGGCGGGATGCTCCGCCCCGTCAGCCGGGAGCTGATGCCAGCCTCCCCCCAGGGCTTTGTATAATTGCACCACGGCGACGCGCTGATCGCGCTGCGTGCGCGCCAGGGTAATATCCGCGTCAAACGCCTCGCGCTGCGCCGTCAGGACGTCCAGGTAGGAGGCCTTCCCGTTCAGGTATTCAAGGTGCGCCAACTGCAAGGCTTCCCGCGCGGCGTCGACCAGGCGTTCCCGGACTGTTCGGGTTTCCCGAATGGTGTGATGGGCAATGAGCACGTCTTCCACTTCCCGAAAGGCCTGCTGGATGGTGTGTTCGTAGGCAATGAGCGCCTGTTCCTGCCGGGCCCTGCTCACTTCCAGGTTGGCTTGATTGCGCCCCGCGTTGAACATGGGCACGGTGATGGAAGGCCCGAGCGACCAGAGTCGTGCCGGGCCCACAAAGAGATCAGAGAAGGCCAGGCTTTGCGAGCCGAAATCTCCCGTTAACCGAATGGCGGGGAAAAAGGCCGCCTGCGCCACGCCGATGTTGGCATTGGCCGCGACCAGCCGCTGCTCGGCCTCCAGAATATCCGGACGCCGCTCAAGCAGCGCCGAAGGCAGTCCGGCGGGCACGTCGGGCACCAGCGGGTGATCCCGCCGCGACGCCCCGCGAACAATGGTCGTCGGATTGCGTCCCGTGATGATGCTCAATTGATTTTCCGTTTGCCCCAGCCGGCGTTCAAGGTCGGGGATCACGGCCTGGGCGCGGGCCACCTCCTGCTCCGCGCGGCGAAAGTCCAGCGTGGAGCTTTGCCCCATGAGGGTGCGCAGCCGGATAAGCGCAAGTGACGCTTGCCGGGTTTGAAGCGTGCGCCCGGCAATCTCAAGTTCCCGATCCAGCGCCTGAAGGTTGAAATACGCCTGGGCAATATCGCTGATCAGCGTGAGGACGACCGTCCGGCGTGCCCATTCTCGTGCGAGCAGGTCAGCCTGGGCCGCTTCGGTGGCTCGGCGAAGTTTCCCCCAGAGATCAAGTTCAAACGAGAGTTCCGCCGTGGATGTGAATTGACTGGTGGTAGGACCTTCCCGGTTGCCGAAATCGGGGACGCCGAACTGCCGCGCACGGGCGAGCGACGTCTGGTTCCGTTGAAAACCGGTGTTGCCCTCAATCCGCGGGAATTGACCGGCCCCGGTCGTGTCCAGTTGGGCGCGGGCTTCCCGAACGCGGGAGACCGCCATTCGGACGTCCTTGTTATCGAGCAGGGCCTGGTGGATGAGGGTTTGAAGGTGTTCATCCTGAAAGAGCTCCCACCAGGCCAGATCGGCCAGGGAGGACGCCCCGGCGGCGGCGCCCGGCTGCATCCGAAAGCGGTCAGCGGTCTCTACCGGCGGGCGTTCATATTCCGGTCCCAGGGCGCACCCGCCCATCACACATACGCAGAGGCTGGTGATCAGCAACCGAACCATCATCTTCTCTCATAGAGATGGCAAGGCCCCGCGGTCTCATGGCTGTCCCGCGGGGCCTCACGCCGTATCCATGTTCCATATGCCCGTCCCGTTGGACGGGATAAACGGCTTCAGACGATCAACTTTTGTTGCACATGCTCCAGATGCCGGAACCCTGAGCCGAGATGAACAGGAAGGCAAAGCAATACAGCACGGCCATTTCACCCCCGTTCATAATCGGGAAAAACGCCTGCATCCCGTGCATCATCCAATACGCCGCCGCCATCAGCCCGGCGCAGACAAACGCGGCCCACCTGGTGAACAGCCCTATCACCACCATCAGGCCACAGATCAACTCAATGGGCCCGGCGATATACACCACGAACGCCGGAATTTTCCCCGCCATTGGATGGGGCATGGGAAACGCAAACAGCTTTTGCGTGCCGTGCCAGAGAAACAACAGCCCGGTCATAATACGGAACAAAGCATAAGTTTGGCTTGTATACGCTTGCATAAACATCACGAGACCTCCTTTTGACGCTCAAGCATCGGGGAGAGTTCGGCCAAATGCCGTGCCTGTCTGTTCCCCCGGATGGTCTTGAGTTCGCATGGTTTGTGAAAGTACCCCTGAAGCACGATCCGTCTTTGACGGGTTCCTGCCCTGGTCCATCAATTGTAACCCCCCGGACTGGGCTTGACCATCATTTTTTCGCTCACCCGCTCACGCATGGCGTCCCCGTTCCGGAGTGTTCGCAGATCAATCAGGGGATCGGAAGGTCGTGGATGCACCGCCAGGAGGGGATGGATTCCCGTTTGCACGGGAATGACGGAAAGAGGGGATGGGGCATATTGGGTACGCTGGGTGGCGACGGGATGGATGCCCGTTCCTTCTGTCATTCCCGCTCCTTCTGTCATTCCCGCGAAAGCGGGAATCTATCTTCACATGGCAAGGCGGGTGTCTGGCCTACCAACAGACGGATGGATGCCCGGATGGATGCCCGTTTGCACGGGAATGACGGAAAGAGGGGATGGGGCATATTGGGTACGCTGGGTGGCGACGGGAGGGATGCCCGCTCCTTCTGTCATTCCCGCGAAAGCGGGAATCTATCTTCACATGGCAAGGCGGGTGTCTGGCCTACAAACAGCCGGATGGATGCCCGGATGGATTCCCGTTTGCACGGGAATGACGGAAAGAGGGATGTGGCATGTTGGGTACGCTGGGTGGCGACGGGATGGATGCCCGTTCCTTCTGTCATTCCCGCTCCTTCTGTCATTCCCGCGAAAGCGGGAATCTATCTTCACATGGCAAGGGGGGTGTCTGGCCTACCAACAGACGGATGGATGCCCGGATGGATTCCCGTTTTCACGGGAATGACGGAAAGAGGGGATGGGGCATGTTGGGTACGCTGGGTGGCGACGGGAGGGATGCCCGCTCCTTCTGTCATTCCCGCTCCTTCTGTCATTCCCGCGAAAGCGGGAATCTATCTTCACATGGCAAGGGGGGTGTCTGGCCTACCAACAGACGGATGGATGCCCGGATGGATTCCCGTTTTCACGGGAATGACGGAAAGAGGGGATGGGGCATATTGGGTACGCTAGGTGGCGACGGGATGGATGCCCGCTCCTTCTGTCATTCCCGCGAAAGCGGGAATCTATCTTCGCATGGCAAGGCGGGTGTCTGGCCTACAAACAGACGGATGGATGCCCCGCTCCAGAACATTCAATGCCTCAAATGGTGTGCCGGGAGGCCGCCGGCCCCGGAAGAGGAAACGTTTCGGGTTGACCGGGAGGAAGCGATTCGACGTACAGCGACGTCGAAGGAAACGCAAACGCCGCGCCCTGGCCCTCCACGATGGTTTTGACCTTGTACGCGAGGCGCTCCTTGCACGCCAGCCAGTCCCCCCACGCCGTGGTCTTCGTAAAGCAATAGAGCATCAGGTCAATGCTGGAGGCCCCGAAGGATTCCACAAAGACAAAACACGGGGTGCCTTTCGTCGGATCCGTTTCAAAGTCCGGGCTGGTGGTCAGGTAGGCCACGATCTCGTGAATGATCGCGCGCAGTTGCTCCTGGGTCGTGCGGTATTCCACGCCGATGGTCCAGTAAATTCTTCGATTGGTCCTCCGGGAAAAATTCACGAGCGCGCCGCCGGCCAGCTTGGCGTTGGGAATGGTCACCAGGGCTTTATCAAACCGGCGAATTTTGGTGGCGCGAAAGCCGATGTCTTCCACGATCCCTTCCACATCCGGTGTCCGAATCCAGTTGCCTTTTTCAAAGATGCGATCCAGAAAGATCGTCAGGCCCGCGAATAAATTCGCAATGAAATCCTGCGCGCCAAACGCCACGGCCATGCCGACGAGTCCCAACCCTCCCAGGACGGCCGCCACGTTAAAGCCCCACTCCTGAAAGATGGACGCGACGCCCAGGCAGACCACGATGAACTTGGTGAGTTTGACAAAGAAACCCTTCATGGTGTCGCGCATGCTTGAACTGGACAGCATGGCAATCCCGCGATCCATGAAAGACGACACAGGATCAATGGCCCGGAACATGGCCCAGAACAACGTCACCGCAATCAGGGAACGAATGAATTTGTCAAAAATCGCGCTGGAAGCCCCGCCCAGGGGAAGGAACTGACCGGCCATGTATAACCCGAAGACCAGAAAGGTCAGCCCCAGCGGTTTTTCCATGGCGGCGAGCAGCCGGTCATCAATATCCGTTTTCGTTCTCCGGGTCACGGCTTGAATGGAAGACAGGACAAACCTGAAAAAGATGCGGCGCAGTCCCAGAAAGGCAAGCAGCACGAAAAGCGCCGTCACGACTTCACCGAGGCTGACGCCGAAAACGCCCGCGTGCCACACCTCCACCACTATGTCCCAGAATTCCATCATGGTTTGCCTCTCCAGTTTGCCTCTCCAGTAAGACCGTTTGCCGTTCGCCGCGTGCGCGACCCGCCGGCCACGGCGTCCCGTACAATAACGGTTTTGGGCCTGCCTTGTCTAAATGATTTTCAACGCCCGCCCGCCGTGTTGACAAGCCCGAACCAGAACGTTTCCAATGATCGTCCCGCGCGCAGGGAGGCAAGGGCCTTCATTCGCGCCACACCGGCATTGAGACCCGCGCCCATGAACCGTCTTCCGAATCTTCACGCGTTGGACTGGGTGTCCATCACAGGCTCGCTCCTGGCGAACGGATACGCCCACGTGCCGCGTGTGGTCCGCCTCTCCGCCTGTCGCACCCTCCGGGCGCTGTACGATCACGACCGGCATTTTCGATCCAGAATCGTGATGGCGCGCTACCAGTTTGGACAGGGAGCGTATGCGTATTTTGCCTATCCCCTGCCGGCCCTGGTGTCCCATTTGCGAACCGGCCTGTATGCGCGCCTGGCACCCATTGCCAATCACATGATGGACACGATGCGCCGCCCGCAACGGTATCCCCCGACGCTGGGGGCCTTTCGAAACGCCTGTCGCCGGCAGGGCCAAACGCAGCCGACCCCCCTGCTGCTACGGTACCACGCCGGAGATTTTAACTGTTTGCATCGGGACATCTATGGCCCGACGGTGTTCCCGTTTCAAGCCATGGTCATGTTGAGCGCCCCGGGAAAGGAATTTACCGGCGGCGACTTTGTACTGGTTGAAAACCGGCCGCGCCAACAAGCCAGGGTGACCGTCCTGCATCCCGCGCAGGGCGACCTGATCATCTTCCCCGTGTATGAACGGCCCGTCCAGGGAAAGCGGGGCGTGCTTCGGGCCTCGTTGCGGCATGGAGTCAGTCCGCTCACCACCGGTCACCGCTCCGTGCTGGGCATTATTTTTCATGAGGCGCAATAGGCGCGCCCGTTGCTGATAGAGGGCGGGAGTATGCTATAAACGATGTCCCGCTCCGGGATGCGTTGCGAAGCGGAGACACGATGACGGCTCACCACACTGGAGGCACAACATGACAAGCAACACTGGCGAGCAAGGCGTTCCTGGCGCACGCGCAGCTTCCCCGATGCGACGGCATCTGCTGGCCGGGCTTCTGCTGATCGGTTTGACCGCGCAGCCGGGACTGGCCCAGGCCGACACGCCCTTGCATTTGACCCTGCCGCTGGGACTGGAACAGGACAGCCTGGTGATTCCCAAAGACAACCCGCTCACCGAAGAAAAAGTGGCGCTCGGGAAACTGCTGTTCTTTGACACGCGGTTGTCGGCGAACGACACGATTGCCTGCGCGAGCTGCCACATCCCGGCGCTGGCCTTCACCGACGGGCAGCCCGTCTCCACCGGCATTCACCGCCAACAGGGCGGGCGCAGTGCGCCGACGGCCATCAACCGCGTCTTCAGCTCGGCCCAGTTCTGGGACGGGCGCGCCGCCACGCTGGAAGCCCAATCCGTCGGCCCGTTCGTCAGCCCCGTGGAGCATGGGTTTCCCCACCATGACGCGCTGGTCGACAAAGTAAAGATGATTGACGGGTATCGGCCACTCTTTGAACAGGCCTTCGGGAAGACGCCCATCACGGTTGACCTGATCGGCAAAGCCATTGCCGGCTTTCAACGCACCCTGCTGTCCGGCAACAGCCCCTACGACCGATTCAGCTATGCGGACGAGACGGACGCCTTATCGGAGCGCGCGCAAAACGGCTTCCGCGTGTTCCTGGGCAAAGGCCAGTGCCTGCGCTGTCATTTCGGATTCAATTTTACCGACGAAGAATTTCATAACCTTGGCGTGGGATGGAAGCAGGGCGATCATGACGCTGGCCGCTACGCCGTCACGCAAGAGCCCAAAGACCGCGGCGCGTTCAAAACGCCCACACTCCGCGAAATTGCCAGAACGGCCCCCTACATGCACGACGGCAGCCTCGCAACGTTACGCCAGGTGATTGACTTTTACGACCGGGGCGGCACGCCGAATCCCCAACTGGACACCGCAATCAAACCGTTGAAGTTGACGGAGCAGGAAAAGGACGATCTCGTGGAATTTCTGTACACCCTGAATGGCGAAGGCTGGGCCGTTGAACCGCCACGGACATTTCCCAGGTAAGGCGGGCGGGGGTGACGGTCAACGCGCGTTGGGTGTCGCCGCCGCCGTTTCCCCGTGGCGTCCTGCGTTGTCAGACGCCGATATCCGACCACACCGCGTACTCGTTGCCGTTGGGATCGCCAAAGTGAAAGCGCCGTCCCCCGGGAAATGAGAACACAGGTTTGATAATCAAGCCGCCGGCCTTCTCAATCTTCAATTGCGTCAATTATGCCTGACGCACCATAGTATCGGAATCCCTTTGTGCCCGCCGACTCCAAGGCGCAATAAGGCACCCGCTCTGCGTGCGTAATGTCATCTTCTCGCGTTAGTCAGTTAAGCGTCGGCATCCTTAAATTATTCTTCCATTTCCCGTTTTATCCAGGCGTTCAAATGCTTCGCCAGATTATCCAAATCCGGAAACAGCAAATCCCGCGAAACCCCCGCCCATCGCAACTCCCCCAAAATTTCTTTCCGTTTATCAAATGGAATGATGATTTTGACCAAAAATTCGGACGCACTCGGCAATTTATCCATCACTTTGGGCGTATGATGAATCGTAAAATGGGCTTTCTGCACCATATGGCGCAATATGGTATGCTGCGGTATAAATGCAGCAACAACCCCTGATTTTTCTATTTCTCGCTTTCTATTTCCCGCCATCACTTTCAGAGTACCTTCCAAAGTTACATGCGAATTAAATGCGCAGCGAGCGATTGCTTTCGGAACATGTGCATGCGAATAATAAACAATCCTACTCTCCCACTGGTTTTTATTAAGCGTGTCAGGGAGAATCATCCATACGCAGGAATCATCCAGCTCACGGTCAGAAATGTCATCTTCAACGGCGAAAAACAATGCCGTAAGGGGGGACTCCGACCAATCCAATAACCGAGAAAGCAAGCCGTGATGACGCGCAACAACCAATTGCCCCACTTGGTCATCATCGTGCGGGAAATTTCTTTCTCTCGCTTTCGCCTGATGCCGGAAGTTAATATTGGTGGTATCTTCTATCCCGCGGAGGTCTTTCTCCCGCTCATTCGTAACCTTCTCGCTGATCAAATCACGGAATATGCTTGGTGCCAACTGCCAAGCCGCATTGGCATGCCCGCGATACCAAAAAATTCCACCCTGCTCACTGATTTTTCCAACCTCGTTAATATACTCCGCAAGCGAGTGAATTTCCGTCTCCCGAATCGGCTTCGCGTCGTCTTCTGTGCTGTCGTAGGTCATGACTGATTTTTCCGTTGGTTGTTTTTACTGGCGATGTGGACGCGATTGACTCTATTTCCCGCTTTGCTACGCGTGTTCGGAATTATTTCATTTTTTTGATCATTCCCCATTTTTGACATACCCTGATTTATCAACGAACAGTCCATGACCTCCCCCCCCCCGCCGTTTCCCCGTGTTGTCCTGCGTTGTCAGACGCCGATATCCGACCACACCGCGTACTCGTTGCCGTTGGGATCGCCAAAGTGAAAGCGCCGTCCCCCGGGAAATGATAACACGGGTTTGATAATCAAGCCGCCGGCCTTTTCAATCTTCAATTGCGTTTGCTCAAGGTTGTTGCTGTAGAACACAACAAGCGCGCTGCCGTTGCCGGTGGAGGCGGACAGGTCGGACTTGAAAAACCCCCCATCAAGGCCTTCGCTTAAAAACGCCGTATAGCCAGACCCATAATCCACAAACATCCATCCGAAAACCCTGCCGAAAAATACCCTGATCGCCGCCATATCCCTCGCCAGAAATTCCACGCAGTGCATTTTTTCATAGTAGTACAAGCACTAGCCTCCCCGAAGCTGCGCTTCGGCGGCTTCGTATGTTCCCAAATGCGCGCGCATCAGGGCCTTCCAAAGCCTGCCGTGATTCGGCACGTAGAAATGGAGCAGCTCGTGGACGATCACGTAATCCCAAAGCTGCCGGCTCAACGCCAGAAGCTCAACATTGAAATTCAAATGGCCGTTCGTCGAGCAGGAAGCCCACTTGTGGCGCATGGGACGAATGCCAAGCCAGAGGACTTTCACGTCCAGCCTGTTTGACCAGTAATACACGCGGTCTTTGAAGGCCTGTTTCTGAACGGCGGTTTGCATGGGATCAGATTCACCCCGCCTTTTTCAGTAACGTCAACAACGTATCCACCATGGCGGCGCCCCGCTTCGGATCGTCCACTTCGGCATGGATGGCCAGGGTGACCTTCGTGCGCAGTTCCCGGAGTGCGTTCTCGCTGCTGTTCCAGTGGGGGCAGTCGGCCAGGGCCTGCCGGATCTTCCGGCTGACCGTGTCCGCATTCCCGATTCCGGCGTCGTCAAGGGTGCGATAGACAAAGTAACCCAGCCCATCCAATCCTTTTTCCGCCTGCTCCTTTTTCCGGCTCTCGCCTTCCCCGATGTCTTTTTGCAATTCCGCCAACGCCCCGGCGGTGCTGATTTGGCGGTTTTCAAATTTTTCCCGCACGGTCTGTGCGCGTTCGGCCATGGCGACAAGATTCAGGTCGTGGTGATCTTCCCCCGCCTGCCGCTCAATACTTTTGACCAGGTTGATCACTTTGGTTGCCTCACCGCCTCGTGCGGCTTGAATGTATTCAATGGTCTGGTCGTCAATCTTCAACAGGGCATCCACCCGTTCAATATCCTCACAGCCGACATGCTCCCGCACCAGTTGATTCGTTTTCTTCTGAAAATCCCGATCCACCGTCACATGATAACTGTACGCCTTACACACGACGTGATAGATCGCGGAAAGCGTGCGGTAGTCATCAATGAACGGCCCCATAAAAGCATCCGGCGAGATGATTTCGTAGAGCATCTCAATATCCTTGTAGACCTTGAAGAACTCCTTCCGCCGCGCGGGATCGCGGAAATGCTCAATCAGCGCGTCAACGTCCCTGTCATCAAAGTTGCGCTTGATCAGGCCGATGTAGCCCGGCGCCCTCTGCTCCATCGTATTCCGGAAAAGCGTTTTCAGGATATTCAGATCCTTGACGATGGCATTGATCTCCTCGCTGTCAAAGGCGAGGGCCTTTTCCAGTTTGTCAAAGATGCCGATGAAATCAAGGACAAACCCGTGCGGCTTCTTCATCCCCAGCGCCTCATTCTCATAAGGGCGATTCACCCGGGCAATGGCCTGCAACAGAGTGTGATCGCGCATCGGCTTGTCGAGATACATCGCGTAGAGGACGGGAGCATCAAAGCCGGTGAGCAGTTTCTCGGTGACGATGAGGATCTTCGGCTGCTGGTCAATCTTGCCGAAGCTCTTGCGGATCTGCCGCTCCCTGTTCGGGTCAAGGTGGAATCGCTTGAGCAGTTTGGAGTCGTTGTTGCTGCCGGTATAGACGACCTCGGAATACCCGTGTGGGAGGAGCTGATCAAGCGCGCGCTTGTAGTGGGCGCAGGCTTCGCGGTCCACGCCGACGAGGAAGGCCTTGTAGCCGAGCGGCTCAACGTTCTCGCGGTAGTGCCTGGCGACAAACCGCGCGACCTGCTGGATGCGTTTTTTGCCCTTGAGGAAGTTTTTCAGGTTCACCGCCCGCTCAAGGATTTTGTTCAGCGCCTCAATATCCGATACGCCCTCGGCCTCGGCGAGGGAAAGGAACTCCCTGTCCAGTGTCTCGTGCGGGACAAGCATTTCGTTAGGCGCGAGCTGGTAGTAGAGCGTCAGCGTGGTGCCGTCCCTGATGCTGTCGGCGATGGAATACTTGTGCAGGTAGCCCTGATCATCCTCGCAACCGAAGGTCTTGAATGTCCCCCTGCCGTAAACAGTCTTGTCCACCGGCGTGCCCGTGAAGCCGAGGAACGTCGCATTCGGCAGGCCGGCCATGAGAAAGTTACCAAGGTCGCCGCCGGTGGTGCGGTGGGCTTCATCAATGAGGACGTAGATATTGGCGCGCGTGTTGAGATTCGCCGGCATATCGCGGAACTTATGGATCATCGTCACGACGATGCCCCGGTAATCATCCTTCAGCAGTTGGCTAAGCCGGGCAATGCTGCCGGCGTGTTCCAGGTTGCCCAGGCCGAGTGCGGCGAGGTTCTTAAGCATCTGGTCTTCCAGCTCGTTGCGGTCAATCATCAGAAGCACAGTCGGCTTATCCGCCTCCGGCGCGCGAAAGAGCCGCTCCGCCGTCTTAATCATGGTGAACGTCTTACCGCTGCCCTGGGTATGCCAGACAAGTCCGCGGGTGCGCCCCGATTCAAGCGCACGGCCAACAGAAGCATCCACCGCGCCCGTCTGGTGCTGGCGCAAGATATATTTATTCAGCTCTTCATCCTTCTCAGCAAAAACGATATAGTCCTTCAGAAACGCGAGCACCTGCGGAACAGCGCAAAATGATTTCACCCTGTCTTCAAACGTACCGGAGGGGGGACATTCCTGTCCCCCATTCAGCCCCCCCTCCTGTCCCCTTTCCTGTCCCCCTTCCTGTCCCCCCTCCTGTCCCCTCTTCAGCTCCCCTTCCTCTCCCCCCTTCATCACCCCTTCCCCTCCAAACAACCCACCCCCGTAAACTCCCCCCTCACCCAAAACAAACTCCCCCTCCCGCAACCCCGCCTTCACCGGATTTTCCCGGATATACTCCTTCACCTTGAAAAAGTGCCGCTCATTCCGAATCAAACGATCCCAATACTCATCCTGCCAAAGCGAACCCGTCTTCCCGCTCCGTCTATTAATCTCCCGCGTCGTAAAACCCTTCCATGACTTCAAAATCTCCGCCAGCGCATGATCCCCAAGCAGCCGAAACAAAACATGCACATGATTCGGCATCACCACAAACGAAGCAATCTCATACCGTTCCCCATCGAAATACCGCAACGCCTCCGCCACAATATTCGCATTTGCCGGCTCCCTCAGCACACACGACCCGCTTCCCTGATCCAGCCACTCATCAATTTGCTGTGAAAAACGGTCATGATACTCGGCCTCCGTCTTCCTGTCCCACGGCTCAGGGTGGAGGGAAAGCCAGATCGCCCGCTCCTCCTTCCACTGATCCAGCCTCACCTTTGGGAGGGAGTCCCCCAACCGCCAGGTCACGAATATCCAGACCCCTCCCTGCTGCCAGTGCGGAAGATTCCGCCGATGTTCATCAATGTCGGAATCGGGGTCATAAAAAGGAGCACGGACATTCCTGTCCGTGTTTTCAAAACCAACGGGTTGGAAAACCCGTTCTCCTTTCCAATCAAAAATATTCCGCCGCACCGTATTCCAACTCACCCCGTAAGAAAACCCAATAACGTCGGTGGCGGTGAAAATCTGCTCCGGAACAAACAGCTCCGGCGTCTCGCGGTGGTAACGGCGAATCTGCTCCACCCCCAGGTCAATCGCCTCATCCTTGCCGGCGTTCTTGCACTCAATCGCCAGCACCGGGATGCCGTTGATAAGAAACACCACGTCCTCCCGCGTACCGTAGCGGCCGTTATGAAAGGCCCATTCCTCGGTGACATGATAAACGTTGCGGGTCGGGTCGTCGTAATCAATCAGGATCAGGTCGCGCTCGCGCTGCTCTTCGTGGTCCGAAAACGTGCTGCGGTTGCGCAGGTGCCTGACGAACTCCCGGTTGCCGTAGATGCTGGCGTCCAGATGACGGAACCGTCCGAGCAACACCCCCGCGGCCTCGTCATAGCGCGGGTTGAATTCCCGCACCTTGGCGTCGAGCAGATCGTTGAAGAAGAGCGAGCAGTGTTTGGCGCGGTCGGCAGGCGGCACGTCGGGGTCAAAGCCGCGCTGATGTTCGGCGTCGTTGCGGGGTACAAAGGTCCAACCGATGGCTTCGGCGTAGGCGAGTATGCGGGCTTGGACGGTTTTGTGTTCGGAGGGGGTGGGCATGAGCATTCAGATGGTTTTAAATCCCCATTGCAGCCATTTGGCCTTGTGCAAATCGTAGTGTTTCGCCGGGAGGCCAACAAGCAGAAGGTGTCTCGCCCTGGTCATTGCCACATACGCCAACCGCCGGTCTTCTGTGTTCTCGTTTGAGTTGATTGAACTCACCACCGAATTGAAAAATTTAGATGACCCTAGAAATAGAACTGCGTCGATACTTTCACCTTTTACCTGATGGATGGTTTCCTGACGAATGGGAGGAAATAGTGTTTCAGGAGCGAAGATAGGAAGACATAGTTGTTCGGCAGTTCCATTTTTCTTGATCTTTTGCCCGAGCTTTATCGGTCCAGAAATACCGATCAATGGAATTAATTCATCCAGTCTTTCCTTCAATACAGAAACCCATTCATTCCCAGATAAGCTTACTGGAGGCAACCCGTCTGCCGATTTCACGAACCGCCATAGAACTAGCCTTATGGCCATGGCATCATCGGAATCTTCATCCTCGTCAAACTTTTCCCAAAGCTGATCGGTGTTGGTAATTCCACGCAGACATTTTTCAAACTGTCGGAATGCCCCTAGAAAATCCTTTCGGCAGTCCCTTAAAAACGCGGCGTGTGCAAATTCCTTCGTTTGACCTTTGAAAGAGTTATAGTTTGCAGACCCGCGTATGGACTGAATTTGGCCATGGCCACGACACAGGATTGAAGCCTCGTTCTTCTTAATTCCCACTTCATTGAGCATATTCTCAAAAATGGCAATGGAATGACCAAAATTGTTATCAGGGTCGCGGACGATGAACGAACCTTCGCGGTTCACGCATGGGTCGCCAGACCCAGTGAATTCGGTGTTACCGCTAACCATTCTCACGGACGCAGCTATTAGATCGTTGCAGCGGAATGATTTCGAGAGTGGTAGTTCGCGAATTCCCCAAGCCGTCTTTAGCGACAGCAAAGAATCTGGAGCAGCTCTGGAATACTCATAGATGCATTGATCCGGGTCGCCGACCAACGTAATCTTGGCACCCGCGTTCCGAAGTGCACTGAGACATTCGAGCAACCATTCATTTGTATCCTGCGCCTCATCGACAATGATCTCAGGAAACTTACGGGCAAGGATTCGACAGATTGCTGGGTGCTTTTTGAGAAGATAGTAAGCCCAGAATTTCCTATGCTCGTGACTGTAGTATCCGCTTTTGAGCAAGGCAACAGGTGGATCTTGTACTGAAATCACCTTCACTACTGATAGTTGCCCGTTCTTTCCCCGAAAACCGTATACGGTCCCTCCATCCTTGATAATTGGCGTCAGTTTCCCGGTTTCAACTGGCATCTTTCTGCCGTTATCGAACTCAATCAACGTCGAAAAACTTCCGCCCTTTAGCCGGGCAGCATGAGCCTCAGTGAACAATTTTGGACGTTTGGAGATGCCCACCGGAAGGTGGCCAAATGGCGTGATCAGGAAGTGCTCAATAAATGAATCAAAGGTTCCAATGTAATTCGGGTTTGAGAGAAGCTCTCTCCTGCCGACTTTGATTGTTGCTTCGTGGAATTCCCGAATTGCGGTGTTCGTGAACGACAGGAGCGCGAGACCTCCGACTTCGTGATGCCAATTTGCCCCACGCCAAATGAATCGGCGACATGACGTCCATGTCTTGCCACTTCCGGGAGATGCCCGGAGCAGAAACTCCGACTCGTCCGCAAAGATCGCGTCCCTTTGCTGGTCAGTCGGGTTCTGGGACAGTATCTGATCCTTTAGTTGCTCCATCTGGCTCATTGATCTTCTGGTTGTTGATGACGCCAAGAAACAGCAAGGCGTCGCGAATATACTGCGGAACACAATCCGGCGGAAAATCCGCCGCAGGGTTTGAAAGCGAGTCCTCGAGCAGTCCTGCCAATTCCTGCGCAAATTCACCCTTGGAAGTCTTACTCTTCAAGAACGCATCGCGGAACGCATCGGCCTTATCGTCATCGGTGCCGAGTTCGTTAATCTGGGCTTCCAATTCAGTGCCGAGAGTGGGGCGCAGTGTTTGGAATGCCTGGAGCATGAATGGACGTAAGACAGCCGACCGAGCCAACTCGTGCTCAAAAGTAATTTCCGAGCATCCGACATGGAGATTGGGGATTTCGGCTTCCCTCGCCTTTAGTCCCCTTGCGCTCGCTGAAGGCGCTCCGGTTCGGTCGGCATCATCTCCATCAGTCAAAATCGCAACCCGTAAACCCAGGCGACCGCTTCCAAAAAGCGGTATGAACGCATTAAAGTTTATTCCGTCAGCATTAAGAACGGTAACCGACGAGTCTTTCAAATTCCCTCCAGTTATTCGGGCGAGCACTGGGAGCAAAAGCGCTTCGGCAATTCCCTCGACCATGAGGATTCGGCGAGCAAAGAAGAGCTCTGCCCGCGTCGCATCGAGAAACCTCTGAAGTTTCTTCTTGAGCGTCTCATCGTAGCCGATTGAGCAAAGGGATACGCTCGTCACTTTCCCGGCTGAATCGTGGATGGAGATAACCGAGTCGATCGGAGCCTGGCTCGCCAAGATTGGGGAATGGGTGCTTAATAATACCTGGACTGGATTTCCTTCTGTGGCCTCTGCTTCATTCACCAGATGCTGAAGAAGGAGAACTTGCAGGTGAGGGTGAAGGTGGGCTTCCGGCTCCTCGACGATGATCGAACAAAACGAATAGTTCTCGCTCCGCCGGAGGGTTCCCAGCGTCGCAGCCGTAAACACAAGGTTGTTGTAGCCCAGACCGTTTAACGCGAAAGGCAATCCATCAATTTTTGGTTGAAGCCCTGCGATGATCTGATGAAAGCTGGGGTCGCTGAATATGAGCTCAATCTTTTGCGCAAGTTCGGCCCCGGCAATTGAAGTCAATTGGTCTTTGATGTCATCTTTTGCGCTCTTAACGGGACCAAGTTCGCGAATCTGATCGTTTGCTGTCTGTGTAATGGTTTCGAACTCGTGGTGTTTATCAGCCGTCGTGAGGCAATTGATCAAGCGGGACACCTGGGAGTGTTTGCCGGGGCGCAAGCCGCTTTCTGGATCACGGAGAGGTTGTAGGTAAATAGAGCTGAGGTGATCGTAAAGGTTTGATGGAAGTGTGCCTCCTTCCGTCTCGCCACCCCACGTTTTTACATTGACTCTTCGCGTGGTGGTATTGAATTCAGCTCGCGCATTCAGACGCGCGTGAAATTTCCCATCGCCAATGTCTACAAGGCACTCCAGAAAGCGAACTTCGTCAGCATCATTGAGATCACAAAAGGTGCAGTAAATTTCGATCGGTGCGTTTTCTGCCCCACTACGAAAGTCATCCTCATTCAGACGTAGGGCTTCAAAGTCACGGCTTGAAAACAGCATCAGCCGTAAAGCATCAATAATGGCCGTTTTCCCGGCGTTGTTCTCGCCGACAATAACGGTCAAACCTCTCGGGAAAGTCACGGACAAGTCTTCAATCTTGCGGAAGTTTCGGATATGGAGATTGAGCAAACGCATCAAACGGTCTCGCTATGAGTTGCCTACTTTCGGCGGAAAGATGAGTGCATGGACGCGCCTCTTCGCGGTCATCACAAGGATGCGAGTTTGAACAGTCTTATGTTCTCCGGGTGTGGGCATGGGCAATCAACTCTAAGGGTCAACCAAGACGACGTGAGGAACCTGCTGCTCATTGACACTAATAGTTCGATCGAATCGAAATCCGGGCACAGGAATGTCATCAGAGAATTTCCGAAAGGCAGTGTTATAAAAATTGCGTAGTATGAAGCCACCAAAGGCAAGGGGGCTGAGGGGAGAGCAAACCGGGATCCTGCAATTCTGGTATTGGCCAAGGGTTAGGTGCGAATATGGATGATCCACATCAACGTAGCGTTCATAGTCAGCGTTGAAGTCGAATCGAATTGGGAACGGAACAATGTTTCGCGCGACGATATCCGCAAATATATCGTCCGACAGATAAACTTCCGGATCATTCTGAAAGTGCTCCAGGTCTGGTGATGGGAAATAGCTGAGGCAGTGCTCGATAATTTCACCCTTTTGAAACCTGTATCGAAGGCAGACCAACGCACCGTCGAGAAGCTTCATGTTGAAGCAGTTTGCTTCGGAAAGAGAACTGTAAATATCAAAGTATGATAAGTTCCGCAGTGCTACGGTCAGCTCTGCTGCGTTTTTAACTGTGATCTCGAAACTGGCGTCGGGGCGCCCATGGGTTGATGGGAAATTTTGCTCATTCGATAGACTCAAACGAATCAGAACGGCAGTCAGCTTGTTGATCTCGGAAAGTGTGTCATTTGATCTCATGAGAACAACCTCATTTTATCTTGCGATTTAGGAGCGTCTGCAACTTCTTGACGACGTCATCAGGGTAATCCTCAATGAACGTTTCTTCCGATTCAAGTGACTCAAGGAGGTCTATCAATGTGTGTTGCTTCTGATTAAGACGTTCCTTTTCATCTTTCGACATGTCGCGGTTGACGATCGTGATTTCTTTTCGTTGTTCCGCGGTAGGATAATCAAATGAGAGCTTGAACTTCGATGCCTTCACTCTTTCAAATTCCTCTTTTAGGGCCACCATATTGGGACCGACGCCCATCACACGAACCCACGCTTTACTGCGCGTGATAGCCGTGAAAAGTTGATTGCGGACACGAGCGAGGTCTCGCGGAAGAGATGCAGAAAAGCAATCTTGAGCGTTAATTATGTAGACCATTGCCGCTTCGTTGCCTTTGGCGCGGAAGATTCCCGTGAATGTAACGTTTCCCGGTTCTGAAAAGCTGTCCGCAGAGCTTGTGACGCCTGCCAAATTGGAGTTTACGTTCCTCTCCATAAGTGTTTGTCGAGCAACACCTACTGCTTTTTTCGTTTTCAAAGGGTCAGGGTTGATCACAATGATGTCATCGGGTAAAAGCTCATCCTTGGTTAAATTATCAACAATGCTATCTACTACATATGCTGTTTGCTTCTCCTCTGAATCAAAAACTTCGAACGAAATAAGATCGTTTATAGCCGAATGTTTTTCTAGAAAATCAGGGCTAGATTTTGAAGTCCTCTCAAGAGTCACATTTTCTCCATCTGCAAGCTCGCCATCTGATACTTTATACCCCACATCAAGCCAGAGACGGTTGTTTTCGAATATTTGAATCAAGCCGTTCGCGCGATAGATTCCAAAACCTAAAGCGTGTGCGGTCGTAAGCACCGGACGAGAGTTCCGGTAGCAAGTATCCAAAACGATATCTTGTTTAGGCTTGCCTGGTTCTTCGGGGTGAAGAATCACGCGTGGTAATCCATCTGAATTTTTGCCAAAGATATCCTCCATCGGGGGAAGCGACCGCATGTCAAGGCTTTGTAGCTCGTCATAGGCGTAAACGAGACGTTTGGGTTCTTTTAAAAGCTCGTAACAAAGCAACAAGAAGTTTGGCGCAAAATCCTGTGCTTCATCAATGAAGATCGCATCATACTTCGGAACAAACTTCCTGGCACTTTCGAGGGCAACTTCGCATGCGCCTTCAAATTCCTTGTTGCCAGCAAACTTCGCTCGGGCGCCACGGTAGTCGAAATACTCGACGCCATGGTCTCTGCAAGCCTCGAAGTAGATTCCGGCTCTGTCTTGTCCTCCAGGCGCGCCCCAAGCATTGAGAATCCGAACCTTCTCCCAATCGGGCTCTGCATTAGCCTGCTCCAAGACGAATGTTGTGATCAGGCTCTCGAATTGCTTTTTGAGCGACCGGGTATGGAATGTTACCGCGATATCCCAATCAGGGTGTCTCGTGTGCAAATAGGCGACTTTTAGTGCCAAGACGATTGTCTTTCCAGATCCCGCCAATCCGCGAATCCGTTGGACGCCCTCGAAGGTTTCGATGACCGCTGCACTTTGCTGCATATCGAGGTTCGCGATTGAGTCTTCGAGTGCTTTGATCTTGGTTCCTTTGGAATCGGGATCATTGAGGTCGCGTCTGCGCCGGCCACGGCGGAGGGTTGAAATAGCCTGGATAACAGCAACCAGTCGAACGAAAACGTCATCATCTTGCTCGCCCAACTCATTGATCGTGGCAATCAGGTTATGAGAGTTGCAAAGTGGATAATCTTCTTCCTTGTGAGTTTCGAGATTCGCCACGACTGGCGCAAACGTTACCGTGTGAATATCGACTCTGAGCTGACGTTTCTGGATTAGAGTCTGGTGTTGCAGGAGCTTGGCCTGCATTTTGTTGAATGCCTCATCCTGATTGTCTCCGTATTCACCGACCTCTCGCCCTTCAATCAGATTAAACAAAACCAATCCCTTCTGTGGTGAAACCAAGAGGGCATCAATGGGAAACGCTCCGTCGGGTGTTCCGATGATCGGATAGCCTATGTATAGCGTACCTTTAATATCCTCCTCAGAAGAGAGTGTTTCTGCCAACTGCTTGCTGGAAACTGATTTTACCGTGCTACCCCAAATGGTATTGATCATGATCTTGTCCTCTTGCTGTTAATTGTTTCAGACAGCCACATCCAAGTCGACACGCGTAACGCGAATCTTCGCGGTCATCAGTTCGTGAAGGAGGGTGCGGAAGAGGTCTTGGAGGCTCACCTTCTTTGATAGAGCGTTACCAACCTTGTCGTCAATGAGCGCGAGAGTCTGCGCAATCTCCTCTTGCTCGTCGACTGAAGGAACGGGGACGAGCATTGTCTTCAGCGTTCCCGAATTGATGTTGAACTTCCCGTCGGCGGTTCGGATTGCTTTCCCGCTGAGAAACGACGTGCCGACTTCGGTTCTCGAATACTCGTTGAGAAAATCGGGATTGAGAATGGCAGGGTCCAAGCGGACTCGGATCAGATACGATGCGAAATAACAGTCGGCCAATTCGCCATTGAATTTTGAACAACGTCCGGCGTTCTCCTTCACCCCGTTCGTCCGAACAAAAAGGAGGTCTCCACGTTTTAGGGCGAGCTTTCCAAGTTCGTTTTTCTTGGGCTTGCCGAACTTTAGGTCCGTCGGGTCGACATGACCGCCCATGACGTTGGGAATTCTCAAGACGGGTTTTCCATCCACGTCGTAGCCACATTTGACAGAAGTGCCATATTGGAACGATTCAGCTTTTACTTCCAACTCTACCACCTCCCAGCTTTCGGGGATAGGGCCGATTTCGGTTTGTTTTTGGGGTTCGTTGCGGAGGCCTTCGGTGAAGAGCTTGTGCATGAGGGCCTTTTTTAGCTCGGTGGTGGTCTGAATGATCCGCTCCTGCGCTTCAATCGCCCGTTGCACCGTCGAAAGGATGTGCGCGATCTTTTTCTGCTCGGGGAGTGGGGGGTAATTGACTTTGAGATTCCGGACAACCTGCTGGCTGATGTTTGGCTGTGCTCCGCCGTAACGATGACTTAGCAACTCAGGCCGCAAGTGCACGAGATGGAAACGAAGATATTTGGTATCGAGTTCGAAACCCGGAGTGATTCCGCAAACGGCCTGATTCGTTGACGCTTCGATTCTCAGAATGGAGGTCTTGCCCACCGTTGCTCCGTATAAGGCAATCAGCAGCGTTCCGGGTGGAAACAATTTTGCAGATGAGTTCTTTAAGCCCTCTTTGCTGATATGTTCGCCTGTTTCGTCGATGTAATCGTCGTTGAGTTCGCCCGATTTCACCCACGGGATACTGCCCTTGAAGTAGTCCTTTTGTTTGCGGCTGGGCGTTCCACCGCTGGTGGTTGTTGCCAACTCACCGAGTGCGTTTCTTTGCCAACCATTTAAAGTGTTGCTCATACCCCAAGTTTCCCCAGAATCACCTTCAAAACCTTGTCCGTCTCCCGCACCAATTTGTATTCCTGATCCCTCATTCGTAATTCCTAATTTCACCCCCCCCTCCCGCCCGCTTAAGGTCTTTTTCCAATGCTTCAATAGCCTTGATATCCTCGGCATCGGCGGCCTGGGCTTCGCGTGTGTGGCGTTGGGCGTCGAAGGCTTCGTAGCGTTCCTCGGCGATGGTTTTCATGGCTTCGTGGCTGATGCTGCCGGTTCCATCAAGAAGCGGCTGATCGTTGGAGGTCATCATGCGGTCAACATGGGTGCGCCAGTAATCAAGGGTGAGGTCCTGTTGTTGCCTGGCGCGAAGCTCGGCCTGCTCAAGGAAGATGACGACGAGGCGGTTGAGCGTGTCGACTTCGTTTTCGGTGAGGTAGTTTTTGGCGATAACGATGTCGTGCTTACGGACGCGGGAGCCGCTCCAGGTGGTGAGGGCCATGTTCGGCGTATCCGGATCGGCTCGGTCAACGATGAGCTCGGCTGCGGTTTTGTGTGTGGCGGCGAAGAGGAGTTTGTTCTGAACTTCGGCAAAGAAAATCCGGGTTTCCTTCTCCCGGGCCTGGTAGTCGCTGCTGATGGCGAAGAGGTCGCGGACTTTCTGGTAGAAGCGTTTTTCGGAGGCTCGGATCTCGCGGATGCGGGCGAGCAGCTCATCAAAGTAGTCCCAGCCGCCGGGGTTTTTCAGGCGCTCGTCGTCCATGACGAAGCCTTTGATGAGGTATGCCTTGAGATGGCTGCTGGCCCACTGGCGGAACTGCACGCCGCGCGGGGAGCGGACGCGGTAACCGATGGCGAGGATGAGGTCGAGGTTGTAGAGACTGGTCTTGTAGCGCTTTCTGTCGGCGGCAGTTGTCAAGGATTCCTTGACAACTGCTTCGGGGCGCAATTCGCCGTCTTCAAAGATGTTTTTGGCGTGGAGGCTGATGTTCTGTTTGGTTGTCTGGAATAGCTCGGCGATTTCAAGCTGGGTGAGCCAGACTGTCTGGCCGTCCACCCGGAGATCCAGGCGTATCTTGCCATCGTCGGAGGTGTAGAGAATCAGTTCGCTCACGACGCGGCTCCGAGTCCTTTCAGGATGGCTTTCAGCGCTTTGTCGGTTTCCCGCGCCTCCCCTTCGATGACCTTCAGTTCTTCAACGATCTCCGCAATGGGCCGGTAGGTTTCGGCGTCGCTGGTGTGGATGTAGCGGCTGGGGGAGATGTTGTAGTCGTTTTTTGCAAGCTCGGCGTGGGCGACGATGCGGCTCAGTTTGTCTTTTTCTTTCCACTTGATGAGGGTGTCGGCGATGCGCTGGATGCTTTCGGGCGGGATGAAGTTCTTGGGGTCGCCTTTTTCGAAGACCTGGCTGGCGTTGACGAGGAAGACTTTGCCCTGCCGGGCTTTGGGCTTGGCCCGGTTGAGGAAGAGGACGATGCCCGGGGCGGTGGTGTTGTAGAAGAGGTTTTCGGGCAGGTAGAGGACGCTTTCTATGAGGTCGTGGTCGATGAACCACTGGCGGACGGTTTTTTCTTTGTTGACGCCGGCATTGCCCGAGCCGCGGGAGGCGGCGCCGGTGTCAAGGACGATGGCGGCGCGGCCTTTGGCATTGAGGCTGGCGTGCATGTGCTGGACCCAGCCCCAGTCGGCGGAGGATTTGCCGGGGAAGCCGGCTCCGGCGGGGAAGCGGTCAAGTTCGTCGTTGTTGTAGTCGGTTTCGGTGTATTCGCTCTGGTTCCACATGGGATTGGCGATGACGCGGTCAAAGGTGCGGAGTGTGCCGCTTTTGTTTGCGTGGAACCTGGGGTTTTTGAAGGTGTCGCCGATTTCAATCTGGCCTTCCATGTCGTGGATGATCATGTTCATGTTGGCCATGGCCCAGGTTTCGGGGACGTATTCCTGGCCGAACAGCTTTAAAGGAGCGCGGGTTTTCTTACCCGCGTCTTTTTCTCCCTTTCGCGGGTTGGAAAACCCGCGCTCCTTTTTTCGCGGGTTGGAAAACCCGCGCTCCTTTTCAATCTCGCATTTCACGAGGAGGCCGCCGGAGCCGCAGGTGGGGTCGTAGATTTCCATGCCCGGCTCGGGTTGGAGGACACGGGACATGATGCTGCCGACTGCGGGCGGGGTGTAGAATTCGCCGGCGCTCTGGCCGCCGCCTTCGGCGAATTTGCGGATGAGGTATTCGTAGCTCTTGCCGATGATGTCGGCTTCAACGTCGGCCAGCCCGAGGCGCTTGGTGCTGATGGCTTCAATGAGGTTGGAGAGGCGGTCGTCATCAAGGTCGCGCTGGCCGTGGGTGGTGGCGTTGAAGTCGACGCGGTCAATGATGCCCTTCAGGAGCGGGTTTTCCCGTGCGATGGCCCGTATATGGGTGGTGACGCCTTCGCCGACTTTGTCGGAGAGGGTGCGGATGACACTCCAGACCGGCTGTTCGGGGTCGTCCGGCTGAAGGGGGAGGTAGAAGCGGACGAGTTGGTGGTCGGCCTGGAAGTGTTGGAAGGCTTTGCGGCGCGAACCGATTTCGGCGGCGAAGCGGTTTATTTCGTCATCAAATACATCGCAGAGGCGCTTGGTGAAGATGAGGGGGAGGATGTAGTCTTTGTATTTCGGTGCGTCTCTGGCTCCGCGGATGGAGCACGCCGCGTCCCAGATCCAGGATTCCAGTGATTTGTCTTCTGCGTCAGGCATGACCTGGCATATACCATTGAGGTTTCATGACTTGACACAATCCAGGTGTTGCTTCAATGGCCGTTGATTCTTCCGGGGACCATGCAGGAAATTCATTGACGGAGCCGATTTTCCGATGGATTCCCGCTTTCGCGGGAATGACGGACGATGACAGACGGGTGCCCCGTCTTTCCGTCCGTCCCGCGTTTCCATCCCTCCCGCATTTCCATCCCTCCCGCATTTCCGTCCCATCCTTCCGTCATTCCCATCCTTCTGTCATTCCCGTGAAAACGGGAATCCATCCCCTCATCACCCATCCCCTCATCGCCCATCCCCTCACCACCCATCCCCTCACCACCCTCCGCTAAACCGTCCCTGGTACACTTCGGCCACGGGGCCTTTCAATGTCAGGTTGTAGCGGGCGTCCACGGTGACGTCCAGAATGCCGCCGGGGGCCGTTACTTTGACCGGGCTTTTGACCAGCCCCAGGCGCACACCCGCGCAGGCCACGGCACAGGCGGAGGAGCCGGATGCCTGCGTTTCGCCGGCCCCGCGCTCCCAAATGAGAATGGACATGGCGCGCGGGCCGGTGGCCACGGCCAGTTGAACGTTGGTGCGCCTGGGAAAGGTGGGGTGGGTTTCCAGCACGGGGCCCATGCGGAGCAAATCTTCCCGCGTCCATTTCCCGCCTGGCTCTTGAAAGACGACACAATGCGGGTTGCCGACGCTCACGCCTGTAAAGCGCAGGGACTGTCCCACGGCTTTAATCGGTTGCCGGATCAGCTCCGGCGCCTTGATGGTGCAGGGCAAATCACGCGGCTGAAACGAGGCCCGGCCCATGTCGACGGTGGCCCCCTTCACCTGCCCCTTGCGGTCAAGCTCTAATTCCACGCGCACCAGCCCGCCTTTGGTTTCGACGGAAAACGACCGGCGCCGCGTCTTTTTTGTGGCGTAGAGGAAACAGCCGAAAATGCGCAACCCGTTGCCGGATTTTTCCGCCTCGCTCCCGTCCGGGTTGAAAATCCGCAATCCGAAGTCGGCTTTTTTGGACGGCGCCAATGCCAGGATGCCATCGCTCCCCACGCCCCAATGACGGTCGCATATCGCGCGAATGGTTCCGGGGGTCAGTGTGAACGTCAACTGTTTTGGATCAAGGGCAATGTAATCGTTGCCAAGCCCGTGGCCTTTGAAAAATGAATTGGTCATGTTCGTTCCCGTGGTTGGATGTTCTGTGAATGAGACGGGCGCGCCGCGTCTCCTGTGGTTTGTGTGTGAAGATTCATAGCCGTGTATTATATGGCAATCGTGACGGGTGAGGAAAGGTGGCGGAGGGATATTTCCCGCCGGGCAGGGGAGGGGGCCTTGTGTCGGCGGCTATGGCCGCACGGGTCTTGCCTGATGCCCCGCCTCGCTGGCGGCATGGTGTTTTGATGCGGAGCGGGTCTCTTGCCTGAACGCGAGGATGCTTGACCTGTCCGCCGGGGTCGGCACGGCTCCCTTGCGGCTTCGGGATGTGCCCGTGCCGGAACCCGGCCCCGGCCCGGTGCGGGTGCGGATGCGCGTCTGCGGTCTGTGCCGGACGGATTGCCATGTGGTGGAGGTGGCGTTGCCGCCGGTCACCAGGCCCGTCTTCCCCGGCCATCAGGCGCTTGGTGTCGTGGTTTGCGCTTCTCCCGTCATCGGCACAAACGCGACCGGCAGCAGGTTGTTGCGCGTGAACCCTTCGGACGTTTTGGTGACGAGGAGCAGGCGCTGCATGGTTTTTCCCATGGGCAATATCATGCGGCCGCCGGGTGCAAGCTGTTCCATGAGCGGGTGGGGAATATGCTCCGGGGCGGCTGTGAGGATGATGGCATCAAAGGGCGCCGTCTCCGGCCAGCCGTGGTAGCCGTCTCCTGCCCGACTGGTGATCGTGGGGATGTTCAGCGCGTGAAACGTCTGTCTGGCCCGTTCGGCCAGCTCCTTGATGATTTCAATGGTCAACACCGTTGCGGCCACCTGTGACAGGATGGCGGTCTGATACCCCGACCCCGTTCCAATTTCCAATACCCGTTCGTGCGGCTGGAGCGTCAGCGCTTCGGTCATATACGCCACCATGTAGGGTTGCGATATGGTTTGGCCGTACCCGATGGGCAAGGGATGATCGTCATACGCTTCGGCGGCATCCCCTGCCGGCACAAATTCATGCCGGGGAATTTCCCGCATGGCGTGCAGAACGGTCTCTTCGTGAATCCCCCGCGCGAGGAGTTGCTCCCGCACCATGTAATCCCGTTCGTGCTGCCGGGGGAAGGGTGGCGGCGGTTCATATTCCATGTTCATTCCCGTTCTCGGCGGCATGAATGGGACGCCGGGCAGCTTGATGAGGCGCCACGTCGCGATTGCCGCAAGGGATGCTCCAGCGTTGTCCGGGTGGCTCTGGCCCAATCATCTCCCTGCCGACAGCGCCGTTGCAATGACTTGTGTGAGGGAATCCCGCAGGGCTTTATCCTGGACCACTTGCGTGCAGTCGGCGGCGGTCTGCCGGGCGGCGGGAGACACTTGAAGCGCGTCCGCTTCTTCGGCGCCGGCGGGGGCGGCGCCAGGTTGCGGGGATTTCGGGATGTCGCCGATTCTGAAAATAATATCCTGGAGCGTGACGTCTTTTATGTCTGATTGAATTTTCTTCAGCAGCGTGGCTTTGAGATACGTGAGCTGGTGCAGCCACACTGAATTTTCCACGGCCACGTGCAGCGTGTGAAACTTGATCCTGGTCGGCCAGGTGTGCGCCGCCACGAATGTGCCCGCGATGGCTTCCCACTGTTGCTGGAGATGATATTCAACGAGCCGCGCGGCAAACCCGTGGCGTTGGGAAATTTCTCTGACGAGGAACCGGGAGGAAGCAAAGGAGTGCATGGTCGTGGTATTCTAGGCCGTCGCGGGGATCGGGGGCAACAGGATGACGGTCGCCGCGTTGGTTGTGGCGCGCGCGTGATTCATGCGGCCCGGACGTTTATCGGAGGCCGCGCCTTGCCGGTCGCGGATTGTGGATGCTCATGGCGCAAGAGCGAACTATTAAAATCATCGGAAGCAATCGGAAGGCGTTTCACGACTATTCGATTGAAGAAACCCTTGAGGCGGGCATGATGCTCACCGGGACCGAGGTGAAGGCGTTGCGGGAAGGCCGGGTCAATTTGCGCGAGGCGTATGCCACGGTGGTCGGAGAGCGGGCCATGCTGCATAATTGCCATATCGGTGAATACAGTCATGGGAATCTTATGAATCATGAACCGTTGCGATCGCGCGGATTGTTGCTTCATCGCAGGGAAATCCGGACTCTGAACGGCAAAGTGCAGCAGAAAGGTCTGACGCTGGTGCCGCTCCGCCTGTATTTTAATCCGCGCGGGATTGTGAAAGTTGAGTTGGGGCTTGCGCGCGGGCAAAAGCATTATGACCGGCGGGAGAGGGTGAAAAAACGCGAAGCCGGCCGTGAAATGGAACGCGCGATGAAAACGCGGCAACGGCGGACGTGATGCCCGTGTCATGGTGGGGGGCCACATGAAAATTCTTTCGGCGGAATTTGTGACAAGCTGCGTGCGGCCGGATCAGTATCCACGGGAGCGGCTTCCTGAAGTGGCGTTTGTGGGACGATCCAACGTCGGTAAATCGTCGGCGATTAATTCGTTGTTGTGCCGCAAGAGCATTGCCAAGATCAGTACGTCCCCGGGGAAAACGCAGACCCTGAATTTTTTTCGGGTGAAGACGGCCGACAAGGCGTTCCCCGCGCTTATGTTTGTGGATTTGCCCGGCTACGGCTATGCCAAAGCGTCCAAGTCGGTTCGGGAACAATGGGGCCCGATGATTGAGCGCTATATCAAGGAGCGGGCTCAATTATGTGTTGTGGTGCAGTTGGTGGATATCCGGGGGGTTGAAGAGCGTGATGTGACCACGCTGGCATGGTTGACCCATCTCGGGCATCGCCCCGTCGTGGTGGGGACCAAGATGGACAAATTGTCCCGCGGACAGCGTCGGCCCGGCCTGCTGCGCCTGTGTCAGCGCCTGGGATTGGATGAGCAGAACGACTTCGTGGGGTATTCTTCGCACACAAACGAGGGTCGCCAGGAACTGTGGCACACGATGAAACGGCGTTATGAACTGTGGAGCCCGCGCGCGTCGTCAGAGTCAGAGTCAGAGACGGATGTCAATGTAGGACTTGTCTTTTAACGCCGACAGCCAGGCGTCGCGGCCGTCGCGCAGTTTATTTTGATACAACTGGTTTTCGATAAAGCCTTTCACGTCGTCAAACGGTTGCGGGGTTCCCTCGCGCCGCTCCCCGCGCCTGAGAATATGTATCCCGATGTCTGTGGCAATCAGCGGGCTGCGGTCGCCTTCCGCCAGCTCGGCCAGAGCCTCTCCCAACGGCGTCAGCAAGTCCTCTTTCCGCACAAATCCCAGATCGCCCCCGTTTTCTTTGGCGGGCCCCTCGGAATACACGGTGGCCAGCTCCGCGAACGGTGCGCCTTCCCGGAGCCGCCTTTCAAGATCTTCCGCCCGCACCCGGACCGCCGCCATGCGTTCATCCGGCTTCGGCACCAGCAGAATCTGGTGGAGGCGGTAGGTCGGCGGCGTGGTGAATTGCGCCTCCTGTTCGTGGTAGTAGGCACGAATTTCTTCAAAGGGGACGATGATGCGTCGCTGCACTTCAAACTCCATGAGGCGGCGCAGCGTCATCGTTTCCCGCAAGGTCTCCCGGTCGCGCTCGGCCGGCCCGGCGTCGGCATTGTTTTGGACTTGCTCCCAGGCGGCGTTCACTTCCTCATCGGTGACCGTCATGCTCTTTGCCTCGGCTTCCTGCAGCTCAAGTTTCCGTTCAACCATCCGATTCAGCACCGCATGTTGTTTTTGCGCGAGCCGCTTCTTGAAGTCCTCCCCTTCATACCGGGCCTGCAGGCGAACGATTTCATCCGCCATGGCGGCCCGAAGATCGGACACCATAATCACTTCCGCATTGACGATGGCGGCAATCCCGTCTGTCAGGGTTTGGGCCGGCGCCACGGACGCGAGGCCCCCGATTCCGCACAGGATGACCGGCAGCGCCGCCATGAGCGTGAGCCGGGCCTTGAGCCGGCGACGCGCCGTTGAGCACCCGCGCCGCATCATGTGCGGGGCAGAGAGGAGCGGGGGCGTCATGATCGGGACGGCGCTCCGGGCTTGCCGGGTGCGGCGTCCAGCAAGCCGTTCAAAATCACTTGCAATTCGGCCGCCACGTCCGGCCACGTTTCAAGCGGCATGGCCAGCGCGCAGGACACGGGTGAGGGGAACTGGAGATCGCCTTCCGAATACCGCATGAGCCAGTCAAGGCGTTCTTGCGCCACCGTGACCGTGGGCGCAAAGGTCAGCGTCAGTCTTCCATTCGTGGCGTCCAGCGATTCCAGGCGCAGTTTTCTGGCCAGCAACCGAAGCTGCATGACTTCAAACAACCGCTCCACCGGCTCGGGCGGCGTCCCGTACCGGTCACGGGTTTCTTCATGGAGGAGCGCGAGGTCGCCAATCGTCTGACTGGCCGAGAGCCGTTTATACAGGGACAGGCGTTGATGGTCGTCTTCCACGTAGTTGTCGGGGAGAAAGGCCGACACGTTGACGTGCAACGTCGGATCCACTTCGTCTTCAATGGGCGCGCCTTTCTTCCGTTGCACGGCTTCCTGCACCATCCGCATATACAAATCAAATCCGACGGCGGCAATGTTGCCGGACTGCTGCTTGCCCAGCAGGTTGCCGGCTCCACGGATTTCCAGGTCGGCGGCGGCAATGCGAAACCCCGAGCCCAGGTCGGAAAATTCCTGAATGGCCGTCAGTCGTCGTTGGGCATCGGTGCTCAACTGTTCTTCGTTGGGGAACAGAAAATACGCATAGGCCTGCTCTCCGGCGCGCCCCACCCGTCCCCGCAACTGGTAAAGCTGGGCGAGGCCAAAGGTATGCGCGCGATCCACCAGGATGGTGTTGGCGCTCGGCACGTCCAGCCCCGACTGGATAATCGCGGTCGCCAGCAGAATGTCCGCCTCGCCGTGCAGGAACCGGAGCATGACGCCTTCCAGCACGTGCTCGTTGAGCTGCCCATGGGCCATGACGATACGGGCTTCGGGGACGAGGTCCTGCAGCCATTGCCCCGTCCGCTCAATGGTTTCGACGCGATTATGCACATAAAAGACCTGCCCGTGTCGCGCCAGTTCCCGACGGATGGCGTCGCGCACCAGCGTGGAATGGAACCGGGCGATCTGCGTGCGAATGGCCAGGCGCGCGGGCGGGGGCGTGTCAATGACCGACAGGTCCCGCACCCCGGAGAAGGCCATTTGCATGGTGCGGGGAATGGGGGTTGCCGTCAGTGTCAACACGTCCACATTGGTGCGCAGTTGTTTGAGGCGCTCTTTATGCCGGACGCCAAACCATTGCTCTTCGTCAATGATGACCAGGCCCAGGTGTTTGAACTGCACCTGTTTCTGAAGGAGCCGATGTGTGCCGATGACGATGTCCACGACGCCCGATGCCAGGTCGGGTAACAACGCGTTGACCTCTTTGGTACTTTGGAACCGCGAGAGGACGGCCACGTGAACGGGAAACGGCGCGAAGCGGCGCGTGAACGTTTCATAATGTTGCTGCGCGAGGAGCGTGGTGGGCGTCAGCACCGCCACCTGGCGATGGCTCTGGACGGCGTGAAACGCCGCCCGCATCGCCACTTCGGTTTTGCCGTACCCCACGTCTCCGCAGACTAACCGGTCCATCGGTTGGGGGAGTTCCAGGTCGTGTTGAATGTCCTCAATGGCTTTGAGCTGATCGGGCGTTTCTTCGTAATCAAAGGCCGCGTCAAATTCATGGGACAGCATGGCGTCCCCCTGGTAGGGTTGCCGGGTGACGACTTCGCGGTTGGCGTATAACTCAACCAGTTCGTCGGTCATGTCCTCGATGTTTTTGGCCACGCGCGCTTTGGTTTTGGCCCAGCTCGTGCCGCCCAGTTTGTCGAGCCGGAGGGCCGCGTGCTCGCCGGCCCGGTAGGGTTGAATCTGGTTCAGACGATCCAGCGGCACGTAGAGGGTGTCCCGTCCGGAAAATTCCAGAAAGAGATAGTCGCTGTCACAGTCTTGCACGGTCAGGCGCCGCAGCCCCCGGTACCGACAGATGCCATGTTGCGCGTGGACCACGTAATCGCCGGCATTCACATCATTCAGCGATGACAGAAAGGTGGCGGTCCGGCTGGCGGGCTGGAGGCGCCGGCGCGCGATTTTTGCGAAGACGTCTTCTTCCGTGATCACCGTGAACGGCCATGACGGCGCCACAAATCCCGACGACAGCACCCCCTGAAGAATGTAAAACGGCACGTGGCCGGACGGCAGGGGAGTCGGCCCGTTGTGGTGCGGACCAAGGGGGTTCTGCTCGGTGGCGGGGGCCTGATGTTCTGCGAATAATTCCAGCAGGCGACCGACCTGTCCGGCCGAGCGCACCACGACCATGACCGGCCCGTCGCGTCGAAGCCGCTCCAGTATCACCAGGGTTTCGGTAAAGGACGTGCCGCGCAGTCCCAGCCCCGCGCTGGCGGGCGACTGGATGGGAAGCGTGATGACGGGAGTCCACGAGTCCCCGGAGGGCGCGATTGCGTCGCAGGCCAGGGATGGACACTCGGCAAGACCTTGCGCGAGTTCGTCCCAGGCGGCGTAGCACCGCGACGGTTCGGGGTAGGGCGCGTTGGTGGCCTCTGTGTGCGTCTGGTCATGTTCCTCCCAGGCTTCCTGTGCCGCGTCCTCCCACTCCCGCGCGACGTGTTCCAGCGTAATGGGGCGATCCATGATCACAAACGGCGAGGCGGCCATGTAATCCGGCAGGGTGGCCATGGCGGGGTAGGTGTCCGGCAATCGCCATTCCGCGGCCGGCGGGATGTCGGCCAGTGCGCGCTCGGATTGTTCGGGCGGCAGCAGGCAGGCGCGGGCGGGCAGAATATCGGCGGCGAGCATGGCGTCGGTGGATTCCTGTGTCGCCGGATCAAACCGGCGAATGGACTCGATGGTATCGCCCAAACATTCTATCCGGCAGGGCGCCGTGTGACCCGTGGAAAAAATATCAATGATGCCGCCTCGAATGCTGAATTCCCCTGGAATGTCCACCACGGTCACGCGCCGGTATCCGGTGCACAGTAACTCGCGGACCAGCGACTCCCGGTCAATTGTGCCACCCGTGTGCAGGCGCGTGCATGACCGGGCAAACGCGGATGGCGGAATCAGGCGTTGCAGCATGGCGGCGGGTGTGGTGATCACCACGGCGGGGCGGTGAGTGTGGAGGCGAAACAGGGTTCGCATCCGTTGCGCGACCAGGTCAATGGAGGGCGCGTCGGCGGCATAGGGAGCCTGGCCGCTCTCCGGGAAACACGTCAGCACGTCCACGGGAAGCGCGAAGCAGGCAAAGAAAAACGCCATGTCCTGCCACAGCAAGTCCGCGTCTTCCTGCGTCGGCGTCAGAATCAGCCAGGTGCGGGGCAGGATGCCCTGGAACGGAAGATCACCGGTCGACTCGTCCGGCCGATGTGCTGACTCGTTCCCATGGTGCGCTGCCGTGTTGTTCCGCCGCTGCGCCGCCTCGTTCCCATCATGCGCTGCCGTGTCGACCGGCCGCTGCTGCGTCGTCATGAGCGCCGTGAGAATGAAGGCAAGTCCCGGGCCATGCGCACCCGCCACGAACGGTCTGGCGCCCGGCGTGGTCAGGGCCTCCAGCACGGGCGTCACCATGTGTTCGCACGATGAGAGGGACAGGGTGGACGGTTCGCGGATACTCATAGTAGATGTTCACTAATTCGCCGACAGACTTTGTTCTGTCACTCTTGCCCTTCTGTCATGCCTGCCCTCGTCTGTCATGCCTGCCCCTGTCTGTCATGCCTGCTCCTGTCTGTCATGCCCGCCCCTGTCTGTCATGCCCGCCCCTGTCTGTCATGCCTGCTCCTGTCTGTCATGCCCGCTCCTGTCTGTCATGCCCGCTCCTGTCTGTCATGCCCGCCCTCTTCTGTCATGCCCGTCCTTCTGTCATTCCCGCGAAAGCGGGAATCCATCTTTCTCTCCCCCAAAGCCGCCCCCGTCTATCGTTCCTGCCTCCGTCTGTCATGCCCGCCCCCGTCTGTCATGTCTGCCCTCTTCTGTCATGCCCGCCCCTGTCTGTCATGCCCGCCTCCGTCTGTCATGCCCGTCCTTCTGTCATTCCCGTGAAAACGGGAATCCAGCCTTTCCCTCCCCCCAGGCCGCCCCCGTCCTTGTGGGACTAAATTCCTGCCTGTGCAGAAATGACGGTCGCGGGGAACAGGAGTGGGTCGTTCTGCGTCGGCGGGGAAACGCGGTTCGGGATCCTTCTAGTCTTCAGCCTGCCTGTGTTCCGTCCGACTGTCGGATGCGTTCAATCAGACGACTCGTTGAAATATCCGGGACAAGCGGGATACTGACCACCGCCCCCCCGCGGGCCTTGACGCTGTCCCGTCCCGCAATCCGGTCAACCGGCCAGTCTCCGCCCTTCACCAGCACGTCGGGGCGTATGGTTTCAATCAGCCGCAGCGGATCGGGTTCCTCAAACTTGACCACATAGTCCACGCACGACAGGGCGCTCAAGACCTCCATGCGCTGGCTATCCGGCACCACGGGCCGCCCGGAGCCTTTGTCCAGGCCCTGCACTGATGCGTCACTGTTCACGCCCACCACCAGGATATCCCCCAGCGCCCGCGCCGCCTGGAGATACCGAACATGCCCGACGTGCAACAGGTCAAAGCACCCGTTCGTGAACACCACACGGGCGCCCCCCCCGCGCCGCCGGGTCAGGAGAGAAACAAGTTCGTGTGCGGTGACGATGGATGGGTTCACAACGGTTGCGCCGTTCCTGTGACAGGACTTGTCTATCATACCCTGTCGCCGGGAAAAATCCTAGACATGGCTCTTACCCAACGTTCCCCTGCTTGTTCTGTGTCTTGTTAATGTCCTGCTGGAAATAATTACCAAAACGAACGTCTCTTCGATATTCCCAATACCTGGGAATGGGTTCCAGCAACATACCTTGCCTATGGTGTTTCAGACTTTGGCAAGAAGATAAAGACAAAAGAGGTATTGGAAGTTGGCGGGTTTCCTGTTGTAGATCAGGGCAAGGTATGGGTGTATGGTTGCCTCTCGATGGCTGGGGTTATGGGCGACATTTCAAGTTTCTGAAATCGTCGTATATCCCACTCCCGCCCCCCCCCTTGAGCAATACCGCATCGTCGCCAAGGTTGAGGCACTGATGGCCTCTGCGACAGGTTGGAAGCGAGTCTTGTCAAGGGTGATGATGCGCGAGGAGAATGAGTTGAAGCGGTGTTGTATGAGGCGTTGGATGCGAGCGGGAACCGCCAGGAATTGGCTTGCCGACCAACTCGATGCAACTCTTCCCCAAAATCCTGCATTCGCGTTCAACCCCTCCCGGTGTTCACGAGTCTCCTAATTCCGCTATGCCTTCCTTGATTTGCTCCCCCACGTTCCCGTTTTCGTCCATAATGCGGTACTTCGTGTTGCGCAGGGCATACGGACGATATCCTGCCACCATCTTGAAGCGGTTGCGAACGGTACAATGAACTATAGGAAAATCATCCGGTGACGAATCGTTGCTTATATTCACTGGCAGATCGTCGACACTCACTCGAACTTGGCGCGGCGCGAGCGTCATTTTTTGCATGAGTCGGGAGCGCTGTTGCTCATGCATTGTGCCGTGGGCAAGCGGTTTGATGGCAATGTCGTCTCGACAAATTCTGTCATGCTCATCATCCCCTTCACAGGCAAGCGATTGATAATCAATTTCGCCTGGATCAAGCACCTGCAAATCCGCTTTCTCTTTCGCTTTCTTGAGCATGTAATCCAACGCAATGTCCGAAAGTCCGTCAAACCAATAGCCGCCACCGATGTCAGAGTGGACGCCAGCAAACCATACTTCGGTCACCCCTCCTCTCTTGTTGAAAAGCGTCGGTTGAAACATGACGCGCTTTTCGTCTATCGACACCAGATGAACGGCGGTCTCAACATGGCTGCCTAGAGTTCCGTTTTCAAACACGATGCCGCTGGCCGGAAACGTGTCTGGATTGAAATCGCGAGAACCTTTGGTGGCCGCCACGGTGTCAAACACACCGAGAAACTTGATGCTATACGTAGCGGCAAGTTCGGCTGCGAACATTCTGGCTATGGCCGCGCCGCGGCTGAAGCCGAACACGCAAATCTCATCACCAGTCTGAAAATGTTCAAGCAAATCTTCCTTGGCGTCACGGAGAATGGCGCTCATGTCTCCGCTGGGATACATGGTATTATATTTCTGTCTCAACAATCCGCCGTAAGTGCCGACACCGCTGTAATAAAAACTGCGCTGTCCCGGAATTTTGTCTTTTTTGGCGTTCTCCGGTCGCAATGTTCCGCCGAGCAATGCGTGTAGCTTGAGTACATTGCTGATACTGCCATCCGAGAAGAAATCCCCGACATCATCGGGATCGTTGCATGTGCCGTCAAAACAAAAGAGAAGTTTTGTCATGGTTGTCCTCCGGTGCTACCCTGTTGATCGTGTGATGATAAGATAACCATTTCCATTAGTTTACAATTATCTATATTTAATGTATATTTGTCAATCTTATAAAAGGAGAATAAACAATGATAGGGAAAAGACTTAAGCTGTTGCGTTCATCGGCTTGTTTGTCTCTTAGGGGATTAGAAGAGAGAATTGGAAACCGCGTCACGGCCCAGGCAATCGGGAAGTATGAGCGCGACGAATCAATGCCTGGCTCCGGCGTTCTGATTGCACTTGCCGATGCTCTGGATGTCTCGGTGGATTATCTGGTTGGCGACCAGGAAATTATCCTTGAAGCGGTGGAGTTCAGGAAAAAAACGATCACGAGCAGGCGAGAAGAATCCCAGGTCAAAGCCAAGGTTCTGCACCTTCTGGAGCGCTACCTTCTGGTTGAGGAGTTGATCCACCTTCCGAGTGTCGAGTGGCACAGTCCGCGCGAAGCCCCCTACCCCGTCATGCAGGATATTTCCGAGGCTGACCGCGCCGCCCAAAGCCTTCGGGATCACTGGGGGCTTGGCAATGATCCCATCCCGAACCTCGTCGAGTTACTGGAAGAACAAGGCATCAAAGTGCTTGCTGCTGATCTGACAAATATCGACGGCCTGACGGCGCGTGTCCGCCGCGCCGGGAAAGGCGCCGTACCCGTCATTGTGGTGAACCGCAAGGACTGGGGAGAGCATCAGCGCTTCACGTTGGCCCATGAGCTTGGGCATCTGGTCATGGACGTGACCACCAGGTTGGACGAGGAGAAAGCCGCGCACCGATTTGCTGGCGCCTTCCTTATGCCTGCCGATGCTCTTTGGGCAGAGATCGGCAAGCACCGCACGGCGATCGGTTGGGGAGAACTTTTCGAGTTGAAGCGACTCTTTGGTGCGAGTGTTCAGGCGATCACGTATCGTTGCAAGGATCTTGGCATTTTCAATCGCGCCCTTTTCGAGAGGCTGTTCAACGAATTCAAGCGTTTGGGGTGGCGTGACCCGCCATATAAGGAGTCGGACGCGAGAGAAGAAGGGGAAAAGCCGAAACGTTTTGAGCGCCTTACGTTCCGTGCTCTTGCCGAGGGAGCCATTTCCGAATCCAAGGCGGCAGAGTTGCTTGGCATGTCGGTGCATGATTTGAATCGGCGGATGGAGGAACCGCCGACTGTTGAGACTGTTGAACGTCATATGGTTGGGACTTAAGTCCCATGCAGGTGCTGGTCTCCGATACCTCCGTTTTGATTGATCTTGAACGCGGGTCACTGCTGGAGGCCAGCTTCCGCTTACCGTTTCGGTTCGTCGTATCCGACCTGCTCTACGAGCGCGAATTGAAGAATCAAGGCGGCGAGGAATTGATGCGGCTTGGCCTTGTCGTTGAGCAACTGGACGGCGATGGAGTAAGCCATGCCTTGGCCTATCGGCAGCGATCGCCTGCCCTTTCCCTTCCCGATTGTTTTGGTCTCGTACTCGCAGTGTGAGGGCTTGGGCGATGAATTCCAAACATTCATTGCCTCAACTCCATTGAAAGGAGCCTTGTAGATTCCTGCTTTCGCAGGAATGACGGGGAGACTTCGGCGTCCATGTTCCGTTTGCCTTGCCCGCGTAACGCTCCCGTGCAGATACATCTTCAGGCATGACCCCTCATGCCGTTCCGCCCGCCGCCAGGGGGCCATGACAGCATCAGCGGCGTGTGTCATACTGCGTCCCTTTTTTGATTCAGCCGTCTCCATCACATCCGGGTGCATTGTCGCGTCCGGGCGGGGAAGGTCAGCACCATGACAACCTTTGGTCTGACATGCGGAGTAACGACGGCCCAATCATCGGCAGTGGCGAACCTGTTTCTGTATCGGGCGGCATTCCACTCGGCGACAGACGCCGTATGCAGATTCCCGTTTGCATACCACGTTTCCGCTCGCGCGGCGCTGGTGGTACTCATGGTGGCAGCAGTTGCAGCGACGACTACGACGTTCATCAATGTAGATGGCATTGAAGTCCTCAGATGAAATCGTGAATGGTGATGCCCACGCCGTGGTGTTTCAGAGTGCGTCTGTGTCGGATGCCACTCCGGGAATGTGGTCGGCGAATGCTATTTGGCGCCGTGTCGTTCAAGCAGTGCCGCCACGCTCCAGTGTTTTTCTGCTTTGGCAACGTCAAGGGGCGTCAGTCCCTTATTCGTAGTGGCATTCACATCGGCCCCCGCCTTGATCAGCATGGCGGCGACGTTGTTCGCATTGCTTGATGCAGCCCGATGCAACGGCGTGTATCCAGTCTTAGTCGTGGCATGGACATCGGCGCCCGCCTTGATCAGCACGGCGGCGACGTTGTTCGCCTTGCTTGATGCAGCCCGATGCAACGGCGTGTATCCAGTCTTAGTCGTGGCATGGACATCGGCGCCCGCCTTGATCAGCACGGCGACGACGTTGTTCGCATTGCTTGATGCAGCCCGATGCAACGGCGTGTATCCAGTCTTAGTCGTGGCATGGACATCGGCGCCCGCCTTGATCAGCATGGCGGCGACGTTGTCCGCATTCTCCGATGCAGCCTTATGCAACGGCGTGAGTCCGTTCTTAGTCGTGGCATGGACATCGGCCCCTGCCTTGATCAGCATGACGGCGACGTTGTCCGCATTCTCCGATGCAGCCTTATGCAACGGCGTGAGTCCGTTCTTAGTCGTGGCATGGACATCGGCCCCCGCCTTGATCAGCATGGCGGCGACGTTGTCTGCATTGCTCAATGCAGCCCAATGCAACGGCGTGAGTCCAATCTTATCCGTGGCATGGACATAGGCGCCCGCCTTGATCAGCACGGCGGCGACGTTGTTTGCATTCTTCGATGCAGCAAGATGCAACGGCGTGTATCCATGCACATCCGTGGTGGCATGGACATCGGCCCCTGCCTTGATCAGCACGGCGGCGACGTTGTTCGCCTTGCTTGATGCAGCCCGATGCAACGGCGTGTATCCAGTCTTAGTCGTGGCATGGACATCGGCGCCCGCCTTGATCAGCACGGCGGCGACTTTGTCCGCATTGCTAAATGCAGCCTCATGCAACGGCGTGAATCCAACCTCATCATCCGTGGCATGGACATCGGCGCCCGCCTTGATCAGCACGGCGGCGACTTTGTCCGCATTGCTAAATGCAGCCTCATGCAACGGCGTGAATCCGTTCTGCGTGGCATGGACATCGGCCCCGTTGGCAATCGCTCGTTCGACAGCGTCGACAGCGGCGGTGTCATTCTCACCGCCGCTGGCAGTGAATAAATCATCAGTCGCATCCGCCAAAACAACCGCCGGCAACAATACCACCACAAGCATCAGGGACAGCATGGGTTTGTGTGTCATTGGGTTACTCCTTGCAGTTATGAAACCGGCGGGGCTTGCGCCCGGTCCGTTACGCGGGTTTGATAATCGCCATCATCAGCGGCGGATACTACCCATCCTCCGACCACGACGGCAAACGGCGGAGCGGGGCGGCAGGGGAAAAATGCGGAAAGGTCAGTGTTGGTGAGGAGTTGGGACGGCGGTGAAGGGGCGGGGTTTTGCTAAGGTTCGAAAAGAGAGTACGAAGGTTCGTAGTCGGTTTATGAATGGTCGGAACGGCGAAGATGGATTCCCGATTGAAGATGTCGGGAATGACAACGGGGGAGGCGCGGGGTTGACTGCGGCAGTGGAATGATCGCGGCAGTGGAATGATCGCGGCAGTGGAATGATCGCGGCAGTGGAATGATTGCGGTGGTGGAATGATCGCGGCAGTGGAATGATCGCGGCGGTGGAATGATCGCGGTGGTGGAATGATTGCGGTGGCGGAATGATCGCGGCGGTGGAATGACAGCATCAGCGGCGTGTGTCATACTGCATCCCTTTTTTGATTCAGCCGTCTCCATCACATCCGGGTGCATTGTCGCGTCCGGGCGGGGAAGGTCAGCACCATGACAACCGTCATCTGGCAGGGATGGGGCATGAGGCAGCAGGTCGGCCTGTACGCGGCGCCGGCGCTGGCGTTGCTGGTGTATGTCAACCCGTGGTCCACCCTGCCGCCTGCCGCGCATACGCTTTCCGCCATTCTGGTGTGGGTCGTGGTGAGTTGGGCCACGGAGGCCCTGCCGCTCGCCATGACGGCGCTCCTTGGCGCCGCTTTGTGTATTGCCACGGGGCTGGGGTCGGCGAAGGACGTGCTGGCGACGTTTGCCCATCCGGTTATCTTTCTCTTTATCGGCAGCTTTTTTCTGGCGGAAGCGTTTGTGGTGCACGGGCTGGACCGGCGCTTTGCGCTGTGGCTCCTGTCGCGGAAAGGACTGCGGGACCGACCGATGGCGATTGTCGGGACCATGGGGTTCACGACGGCTGTCCTGTCCATGTGGATTAGCAATACCGCGTCGGTGGCTATTATGCTGCCTATCGCGCTGGGGATTCTCTCAACGATGCGCGGGCCGGACGCGCCACACGGTCAGTATGAGCCTGGCGTGCTGCTGTTGCTGGCGTATGGCTCGGCGGCGGGGGGCATTGCCACGATGATCGGCACGCCTCCCAACATCATTGCCGTGGGCCTGTTGTCCGAGCAAGCGGGCATTTCCCTCTCGTTTTTCAGTTGGATGGTTTTGGGGCTGCCGCTCGCTGTCGTGCTCGGGTTGAGCATTGCCGTTGTGCTCTTCTGGTTTCACCCGCCGCCCCGGGCCTTCCTGGCGGACAACGGGCCGTGTCGCCTGCCCGACCGGACACGGGAACGCTGGACGCGCGGCCAGGTGAATACCTGCATCGCGTTTGCGCTGGCGATCGGGTGTTGGGTCGGTGTGGGGCTTCTGGGCGTGGTGTTGGGACGGGACGCCGAGGTGGTGCGGTTGATCAATGCCCGTCTTCCCAAGGAAATGGTGCCGATCATTGCCGCGGGACTGCTGTTTGTGTTGCCCGTGCATTTCAAAACCGGTGAGTTTACGTTGAACTGGACCCAGGCCGCGCGCATCAACTGGGGCACCATCCTGTTGTTTGGCGGCGGCTTGACGTTCGGACATTATATGGTGCAAACACAGTTGGCCGCGATCATCGGCGAAAATCTGGTGTCGCTCTTTGGAACCAGGTCGGTGTGGATGTTGACGGCGGTTTCGATTGTGATGGCGCTGGCGCTCACGGAGATGGTGTCCAATACCGCCTCAACGAGCATGCTCGTTCCCGTGGTGATTTCCATTGCCGCCGCGGCCGGGCTTTCTCCCGTGCCGCCCGCGCTGGGAGTGTGTCTGGGCGCGAGTCTGGCGTTTATGATGCCGGTGGCGACGGCGCCGAATCTCATGGTGTACGGCACCGGCCTTGTCCCGTTGCCGACGATGCTTAAAGTCGGGTTCCTGTTAAACGTGGTGGGCGCCGTGCTGATCTGGGTGATGCTGTACCTGCTCTGTCCACTGCTGGGGTTCGTATGAGTCTGGAATGTTCAGGGATATCCGGGGAGGCCGGCGCCGGCCTCTTCGCTTGTGAGGTGTGAGCCGCCCTGCCATGTCGAAAAGAATACGCATCGTCGTGATGAAAGGTTCGGCTGCGGAGTCTTCGCAGCGGATACCGTCCTGGTCTGACGTTGATGTGGTGGTGGTGGAGACGCTTCAGCAACTCAAACACGAAGCGCACCGAGGCCCGATTGACGGGCTGGTGATGTCCGACAACGTCTCCCTGGCAACGTTCAGGGATGCGTCGGCCGTCATTGATGCGTCCAGCACGCTGGTCCTCGCCGGCCCCTTTTCCGTGGCGGATGCCTGCGATGGCATGCACTGGCTCCTCAACAGACAGAACGGGGGAAAGACCGGGCACGGCGTCCGCACATTCCGGGATTTGACGCTTGAAGAGTACATTGAGTCAAAATTCGGGGAGTTCGTTCGGGCCATGAAGGCGAGTTCGGCCAGGAGTTTGCACGCGACTCTGATCCGGGCGGTGGAAGGGCCGTTGATCCAGCACGCGCTGCGTGAAACGGATGAGAACCAGATTCAGGCGTCGCGGCTGCTTGGCATGAATCGCAACACCCTTCGCAAGAAAATCAAGGCGTACCGCATTCCCCTGAAACGGCGGTCGCAATCCCGCCAACGCCGCGACGCGGTCTCTTAAAGCTTTGCCCGGCGGGGGTCGGACTCCCGGATCGCGGACGCCCGTGTGTGCGGTGGAGGTCCCGCCGGAACCCGAAGCCTGTTCGTGGACACAGCCACGCGTTCTTGACAGGGCGCAAGAGGCCCTTCTACCATGTCCTCTTTGCGATGGGCGCGTAGCTCAGGGGGAGAGCGCTACCTTGACACGGTAGAGGTCGGCGGTTCAATACCGCCCGCGCCTACCATCGATTTTGCCATATACCCAAAAAAGGAAAGGAGCGAAGATGACGAAGAATTTTGTGTCCGCGAAGAAGCGATTGCGGCTGTTTTTGTTCGTGGTACTGGTCTTTGCTGTTTTCCCCTGGGCTTCTTTTGGCGAAGATAGCTTACGTTATAACTGGAATACAGGGAAGCAAGAGTACGCGGGGGATGACGAAAACCTGCGCTACAACTGGAGTACAGGGAAGCAAGAGTATGCGGGGAATGACGAAAGCCTGCGCTACAACTGGAGTACGGGGAAGCAAAAGTATGTGGGGGATGACGAAAGCCTGCGCTACAATTGGAGTACGGGGAAGCAAGAGTACGCGGGGGATGACGAAAGCCTGCGCTACAATTGGAGTACAGGGAAGCAAGAGTACGCACGTTGAGACACAGCATGACGGGAAAGGCATCATCATGACGGTTTCCACGAAACCCGAACAGGCGCGGGGCGAGACGATTGAAATTTCGTTGCCGGGGACCGGGACGAAGACGTTCCGGGCCGGGGTGACGGCGCGGGACGTGTTGACGGAGATGACCGGGTCGCTGCCGCCGGAGGTGTTCGCGGTGAAAATTGACGCGGTCCCCGGTGACTTGAGCGCGATCCTGACGCGGAGCGCCACGGTTGAACCGCTGACGTTTGCGTCGGATGACGGGAAGGAAATTTATCGCCACAGCAGCGCGCATATTCTGGCGCAGGCCGTGAAAGATGTGTTTCCGTCCGCCAATATGACCATCGGGCCGGCGATTGATGAAGGCTTTTATTACGATTTTTTCTTTGAACGGCCGTTCACGCCCGATGATCTCGCCATGATTGAGGCGCGCGCGCATGAAATTATTCGGGAGAATTATCCCGTGGAGCGTCTTGAGATGTCGAAAGAGGACGCGATGAAACTGTTTCGGGACAAAGGGGAGCCTTTCAAGGTTGAGATCATTCAGCAGATTGAGGATGCCGTTGTGTCACTCTACCGGCAGGGCGCGTTCATTGATTTGTGTCGCGGGCCGCACGTGCCCGCCACCGGCCAGGTGCGGGCGTTCAAGGTGCTGCACAGCGCGGGAGCCTACTGGCGGGGCGATGAACGCCAGCCCATGCTGCAACGCATTTACGGGACCGCGTTTCCCACCCGGCAGGACCTGGATGCGCATTTGCACAGGCTGGAGGAAATGAAACGCCGCGATCACCGGAAACTCGGCAAAGAGCTTGACCTGTTCAGCATTCAGGATGAAACCGGCCCCGGCTTGATTCTCTGGCATCCCCAGGGCGCGCGCGTGCGATTGGTCATCGAAAATTTCTGGCGCGAGGCGCACGTGAAGCACGGGTATGAACTGGTCTATTCCCCGCATGTCGCGCGGCACGAGCTGTGGCAAACCAGCGGCCACGCGGACTATTACAAAGACAACATGTTTGCGCCCATCACCGTGGATTCCGGCGAGTACCAGTTGAAACCCATGAATTGTCCGTTCCATATCATGGTGTACAAGTCGCGCTTGCGGAGTTATCGCGATCTTCCCGTTCGCTATGGGGAGCTGGGCACGGTCTATCGCTACGAGCGGTCGGGGGTGCTGCACGGCCTCATGCGGGTGCGGGGATTCACGCAGGATGACGCGCATATCTTCTGCTGTCCGGACCAGGTGGAATCGGAAGTCGGCAAGGTTCTGGCGTTCACCGTGTTTGTGCTCCGTCGCTTTGGCTTTACGGAGTTTGAATGGTATCTGTCCACGCGACCGGACACATCCGTCGGCGCGCCGGACGAATGGGACCAGGCCACGCGGGCGTTGGAAGCCGCGCTGAAGGGCGGCGGATTGCCGTATCGCATGGATCCGGGCGAAGGCGTGTTTTACGGACCGAAAATTGATCTGAAAATCCGTGACGCGCTGGGGCGGTCCTGGCAATGCTCCACGGTGCAGATTGATTTCAACAATCCCGAACGGTTTGCGTTGTCCTATATTGGGGAAGATGGCGCGGCGCACCGTCCGATCATGATTCATCGGGCGCTGCTGGGGTCCATTGAGCGGTTTTTCGGCATTCTGGTTGAACATTACGCCGGGGCCTTTCCCACTTGGCTCGCGCCTGTCCAGGCCGTCGTCCTGCCCATTACGGACAAGCAGGCGGATTATGCGGCGCAGGTACGGGATCAACTGGCGGACGCCGGCCTGCGGGTTGAGCTGGACTTGCGAAATGAAAAAGTTGGGCTCAAAATACGCGAGGCTGAAAAATCCAAAGTGCCCTACATGCTCGTCGTCGGGGACCGGGAACGGGAGGCGCAAACGGTGTCGGTCCGGAAACGGAGCGGGACCGATGCCGGCACGATGTCCATTGTGGAAGTGCAGGATCTGATTCAACACGATATGCCGTCAGCACACTTGACCAGCCCGGCTCTGCACCCATGAGGCGGGCGGTCGTTGCCAAACATCGGGTGAACCATCTGATTCCAACAACAGTCGGCAACCTCACCGATACGTTGTTGCTGGTTGAATTCAGGCGGTGACACAGATGTTGCAGTCCTTTGCTGAATTCACCAGCGACCTCAATTTTATTGAGGGGCTTCTGGTGATTCTGCTATTATTGGGGGGGCTTCTGGATATACAAAATCCACCAGAGGCAACTTGACGACCGACAGAAGGAGATTGACCGGCTCGCGGAAGAAAATCGGGAATATCGGGAGCGATTTACTCGAATTCTCGAAAACAACCTGAATACACGGTCTGGAGAAAAAGCGGCGGAACAACGATGATTTACTTTTTGTTCGCAATGTTTGTCGTGTTTTTCGCGTTCTCGGCCTGTCAGATAAAAAAGGTCGACAAGCATGATCGGGTGCTATTCCCGTTTTGCCAGTTACGGCGGGACATCATGCGCTTTCTGCGCGATAACATGGAAACGGTGACACAGGAGGAATATCGTTCCCTGCGTATGTTGCTGACTACGCTTGACAACACCATTTACCACTACAACCGCCACAAGACGCGGATGTTTAATCTCAGGAAAATACTCAAGCACATGCTGGGTTACCAGGATGCGAAAAAACAGGTTGAAAGAATTGTCATGCCGGACAATTCCGCCATTAAGGAGTTTTACACACGCTTCGTCCGCTTGTTGGTCCAGGCGTTTCTGGCCTACACGCCGTGGTTGCGGTGGGAAATTACCCTGCAACTTACAGGGTTTGTTGTCAGAAGATTTCTCCACGACCGCGTGGATGACTTTTTGACAGTCGCTGGGCAAATCAGGGGTGATGCTCAACGGCTGAATGTTGATGGCCGCTTGAGGCCTGCCTGAATTGGGACCATGCTCACAAAGCGGTTCGGAGGGGCAACGGAATATTCCAGGCCCTGCATTAGCAAAAAAATAGAGAAAAGCGTGATACGTATCCGAAGAAGTCATGCATCTCACATGCCCTTGGAATACTTGACCAGCCCGGCTCTGCACCCATGAGGCGGGCGGTCGTTGCCAAACATCGGGTGAACCATCTGATTCGGGTTCCCGAAGTCCGGGTGATTGGGCCGGACGGGGAACAACTGGGGATCCTGAAGACGTCCGACGCAATCCGGCGGGCCCTGGAGGCGGAATGTGATTTGGTGGAAGTGGCCACCACCTCTACACCGCCGGTCTGTCGGATTATGGATTATGGAAAATTCAAGTATGAGCAGAGCAAAAAAGAACATAAAATCCGCCAGCATCAGAAGTCGACGCAGATAAAAGAAATTAAACTGCGGCCGCGCACGGATCGCCATGACCTGCAAACCAAAATACGCCGGATCATGGAGTTCCTGGGAGAGGGAAGCAAAACCAAGGTGACCGTCATGTTTCGGGGCCGGGAAATGGCGAACCGGAGCCTGGGTCTGACGGCCATGGGGAAAGTGCGGGAAGAAATTGCGGAAGCGGGCACAGTCGAAATGGAGCCCAGAATGGAAGGGCGGAATCTGTATATGATTGTCGCCCCGAAGAATTAAGAGCCGGAACGAAAGCAGGATACCGCCATGGCACGCATGAAATTGAAAAATCATTCCGGGGCGTCAAAACGGTTTAAACGCACGGGTAGCGGAAAGTTCATGAGGCGGAAATCGGGATTGCGGCATATCCTGACCACCAAAAACGCCAAACGGAAACGTCGTTTGAGTGGCGCCGTGGTCGTCTCAAAAACGGATCGGGTCTCGCTGTCCCGGCTGTTGCCCTATGCCTGATCGTGTCGACAGTCACCGTCGCTCGGAGCGGAGCACAGATTCAAGGCCCCGCCGGAACGGCTTTACAGACAGCGTGAATCAAGAAGGAGAGCTACGTCATGCCACGCGTTAAAGGCGGTCCACAAACCCGTCGTCGCCGCAAGAAGCGGCTGAAGTTAGCCAAAGGGCAGTATGGGGCCAAGAGCAAGCTGTTTCGGACGGCGACGGAGTCGGTTGATAAAGGCCAGTGCTATGCGTACCGGGGCCGGCGGCATCGCAAGCGGGATTTTCGGCGGTTGTGGATTGCCAGAATTTCGGCGGCGGTCAGGGCGCACGGGCTTTCGTACAGCCGCTTTATCAATGCGTTGCTCAAAGCCGACGTGGCCCTGAATCGGAAGATGTTGTCGGAGATGGCCATTCATGACCCAGCCGGTTTCAAGTCACTGACGGATGTGGCGAAAACCGCGGCCTGACGTCAGCCGGTTAAACGGGGCGTTGCGGCTTTCGCGGCACAAATGCAGGAGAAGGGGGGGGAGCATGAAAACAGGTTCTATTGTTTTATTGTCATTGGTGCTTTTGGGTTCTCTCTCCATGTTCATGATCAGTGAAGCGACCTTCCTTGTGCCGCAAGGAATCTCCCGCCTGGTTTTTGGTGGAGGCGAGGGCATTGTCGTCGGAGCGGCAGAGGCAATCCAGGAGCGTCTTGAGGCCCTGGAAAGGGAAAAAAAGAACCTCGCAAAGAACCTCAAGATTTTCAAGACGGTGGAAACCCGTCCGGTTCCGGTCAATTGGTTGGGATGTGGCGGCACCTGGGAAGTACGCAAGTGTGAGGCGAACATCTCCTCAAAAGGACTCGCCCGGACGGTTGCCGATGACCAGGGCTTGCTCATGGCAGAGGCTGCAGAAGAGCGTCTTCAGGCTTTAGAAAAAGAAATTGAAGCGCTTCGGAAACAGTTAGCGAATCCCGAGATTGACTCCCAGGACATTGCCTCGGCGAGTTCTGATGGCAATAATAAAAGCACCCTCTGTACTAATCCTGCAAAAGGAAGAAATTTTTCCACATATTACAAACAATGCCGCTTAAAAACCCCGCAAAAATTGGGAAGCTCCTGTGAATGTGAAAATCATTGGAACAAAGTTAAGGGAGTGGTCACTAGCAAATCAGATATTTGCCGAGAAGATGGTGACTGTAATACAGCTTGCGTTGTAAATTTTTCAGCAAAAATCGGTAGTCCCTGCGAATGTCCAAATGGCTGGGGAGGTACTCTCTACCGT
>OZ242177.1:2080000-2608990 GCA_965205795.1 Nitrospirales bacterium
CGCGTCGCCTCCTGCTTGACCGGGCTTTGGCGAGGTTTCTACAATTCACGTTCTCCTGCATTGCCTGTGACGGTCATGGCGTTCAAGATATGTCCGGGGGCGTCTGTCACGGTTCTTCCTCTCTCGCTGTTGCCGGGTGTGGCTGTGAGCAGATCAGGAGCAGCCTGCTTTCAAGGCGGGACGGCATGATGTATCGGCCCGTGATGAGTCGTATGATCCGGAGACACGTCGCAACATGATGCGTGATGATGTGGTGGTCATAGGCGGTGGGCTGGCGGGGTCGGAAGCGGCCTGGCAGGCGGCGCAGTGCGGCGCGAAGGTGACGCTCTATGAGATGCGGCCCGTACAGCCGACGGCGGCCCACAAGACCGATTATCTGGCGGAAATCGTGTGCTCAAATTCGCTGGGGTCCGCCGACCCCGTGAGCGCGCCCGGCATTTTGAAAGCCGAGATGCGGATGCTGAATTCGCTGGTCATGCGTGCGGCGGAAGAAGCTCGTGTGCCCGCCGGGATGGCGCTGGCGGTGGATCGCGACATCTTCGCCTCCATCATCACCCGCACGCTGGACGCGCATCCGAACATTCGGATCATTCGGGAAGAGATTCAGGAGATTCCAACCGACGCGGTGTGTATTGTGGCCACGGGGCCGTTGACGTCACCCCGTATGGCACAGGCCCTGGCCGCCCTCACGCACAAAGAGAACCTGGCGTTTTTTGACGCGATTTCTCCGGTCATTGATGCCGACTCCATTGACATGGACAAGGTGTTCCGCGCGTCCCGCTATGATAAAGGCGGACCCGATTATCTCAACTGTCCGATGGATGCGGACACGTATTCGGATTTTTACGAAGCATTGAAGGCGGCGGAGCGCGTGCAGGCCAAAGACTTTGAACAGGTTCCGTACTTTGAAGGGTGCATTCCCGTCGAGGTGATGGCTGACCGCGGGAAGCAGACCTTGACCTTTGGTCCGATGAAACCTGTCGGGCTGGTGGATCCGCGCGCCGACCGCCGGCCGTATGCGGTCCTGCAATTACGCGCGGAAAATCTCCATGGTTCGTGTTATAACATGGTGGGGTTCCAGACCAAGCTGACGTATCCGGAGCAAAAGCGCGTGTTTCGGATGATTCCCGGTCTTGAACGGGCGGAGTTTCTGCGGTTCGGGAGTGTGCATCGGAATACCTTTGTGAACTCCCCCGCGTTATTGCGGCAGACGCTGCAATTGAAAATGCGCGGGACCACCTTTTTGGCGGGGTGCATCGTGGGCGTGGAGGGATACGTTGAATCGGCGGCCACGGGCGGTCTGGCGGGCATCAATGCCGGCCGGGCGTTGGTTAATTTGCCGTTGGTGACCCCGCCGCTGGCGACGGCACACGGGGCGCTGGTGCATTATATTACGACGAGCGACGCCCGGCATTTCCAGCCCATGAACACCAACTTTGGATTGTTCCCGCCCCTGCCCGAACACATTCGGGACAAGGAGCGCCGGCGGCGCATGATCCACCAACGGGCCATGGATGAGTGTCAGGCATGGAAGAAGCAATTCGCGCTTTCCTGACCTATCTTGATGTGGAACGCGGCGCCTCGCGGGAAACGATTCGCGCCTATCAATCGGACCTGCGGCAATTTGTGACCTTTCTGAACATGGACATGCGCGAAGCGGTTCCGGATCCGCTCCGGATTGACGCGGCGCTCATTCGACGGTTTCTGGTATGGTTGTCCGGTCGAAAGGACAAAAAATCCTCGCAGGCCAGGAAGCTGGCCACGTTGCGGTGTCTCTTCAGGTTTTTGCATCAGCGGGGCCTGGTGCCCGACAATCCGGTTGTGCGGGTTCGGACGCCGCGACAGGGGCACCACTTGCCCCACGTTATGACGAAGGATGAGGCCGAGCGGTTGATGGAATCTCCCGGGTCCGCCGATGGCGCGTCGGTCGCCAGGGATCAGGCGATTTTGGAAACCCTCTATTCCACGGGGGCGCGGGTGGGCGAACTGGTGGGCATGAACTGGGACGATTTGAATCTTGATGACGGCATGGTGCGGTTGCGAGGCAAAGGCCGCAAAGAACGCCTGGTGCCTGTCGGGCGTGTCGCGGTGGAGGCGATCCGCGATTATCTGGCGGTGACGCCGTGTCGGTCCGGCCGGTCTGATGTTGAACGCGCCCCGGCCGCCGCGACGCTGCCCGTGCCGCCGGTGGACGGGCCGGTGTTTCAAAATAATCGCGCCGGCCGGTTGTCCGCGCGCAGCGTGGAACGCCTGGTGCGGCGGTATGCCGCCCGGCTGGAGAGCGGAGCCGTCACCCCGCATACCTTGCGGCATTCCTATGCGACGCATTTGCTGGATGAAGGCGCCGATCTCCGCGTTATCCAGGAAATGCTGGGGCACGCGTCGTTGAGCACCACACAGCAATACACGCATCTGGCCACGGATCGGTTAATGGCGGTGTACGATCAGGCGCATCCGCGATCCGGACATGGCACGGCGGCGCGCGCCGACGTCAAGAGGAAACCGTCATGACCATTCGGTCCACCACGATTCTTTCCGTGCGTCGCGAGGGGACGGTGGCCATGGGGTCGGACGGCCAGGTGACGGTGGGCACGACGGTGATGAAGGCCAACGCGCGCAAAGTCCGCCGCTTGTATCAGGGGCACGTGCTGGCGGGGTTTGCGGGCGCCACCGCGGACGCCTTTACCCTGTTTGAAAAATTCGACGTGAAGTTGGAAGAATACAAGGGCAATCTGACCAGGGCCGCGGTTGAGCTGGCGAAGGAGTGGCGAACGGATCGCGTGCTGCGCCGTCTTGAAGCGTTGTTGGCTGTCTCGGATCTGAAATGTTCGTTTGTCATTTCCGGGACCGGGGACGTCGTGGAACCGGAGGACGGCCTGCTCGCGATCGGGTCCGGCGGCCCGTACGCGCTGGCCGCGGCGCGTGCGTTGATGGCGCATACCGCCCTCGCCTCGCCGGACATTGTCGAACACGCGCTGCGCATTGCGGCCGACATTGATATTTACACGAATCAGGACATTGTGCTTGAAACATTGAAGGCGTCGTCATGAAGCAATCTCCCGCATCGGACATGGCGGCACCCGTGGACACGGCGGACACGGTGCGCATTGACAGTCTGTCGCCCCGCGACATTGTCGCCGTGCTTGACCGCTATGTGATTGGACAACGGGACGCCAAGCGGATGGTGGCGATTGCGTTGCGGAATCGCTGGCGTCGTCAGCAGTTGAGCCCGGAATTGCGTGAAGAAATTTTCCCGAAAAATATCATCATGATCGGGCCCACGGGCGTGGGGAAAACGGAAATTTCCCGGCGTCTGGCCAAACTGGCCGATGCCCCGTTCATTAAAGTTGAGGCCTCAAAATTTACCGAAGTCGGCTATGTCGGGCGTGACGTGGAATCCATCATTCGCGACCTCACCGAACAGTCCGTCACTATGGTGAAGAGCGCGTCCCTGAAGCGAGTTGAACGGAAGGCCGAAGAGCTGGCCGAAGAGCGGCTGCTTGATTTGTTGCTGCCCTTGAGTCCGCCGTCGCGCACAGGTGTGAAGGAGGGCAACGAACCCGCACCCGCGACACGGGCCGGTGAGCCCGGCGACAACGGCACGCGGCAAAAACTCCGCAAGCAATTACGGGAAGGCCGGCTTGATACCCGAACGGTGGAGCTGGAAGTCAAGGAACGCGGTCTGCCGGTGGGCATTATTTCCAATGTGGGAGGCATGGAAGAACTTGAACATCATCTGCGCGACATGCTGGGCGGGCTGGGGCAGGGGAATAAAAAAAATCGGGTGATGAAAATTGCCGATGCCATGAAATATTTTACCCAGGAAGAGTCGCATAAACTGATTGACATGGACGAGGTGATCCGTGACGCCACTGAACGGGTTGAGCAATCCGGCATCGTCTTTCTGGATGAGATTGATAAAATTGCCGGTCGCGAAAAGCACATGGGCCCCGACGTGTCCCGTGAGGGCGTGCAGCGTGATCTGCTGCCGATTGTTGAAGGGTCCGCCATCAATACCAAATACGGTCTGGTGAAGACCGACCATATTCTGTTTATCGCCGCCGGGGCGTTTCACGCGGTGAAACCGGCGGATTTGATTCCCGAACTGCAGGGGCGATTTCCGATTCGTGTTGAGTTGGAGCTGCTGACCAAAGATGATCTGGTGCGCATTTTGACGGAACCCCGCAACGCCCTGGTGAAGCAGTATCAGGCCTTGATGGCCACCGAAGGCATTACGCTTGAGTACACCCCGGACGGCATTGAAGAAATCGCGGCCACGGCGGTTGAGGTCAATGACCAAACGGAAAATATCGGCGCCCGCCGGTTATTTACGATTGTGGAGCGGTTGCTTGAGGATGTCTCCTTTGACGCGCAGGAGCGGAAGGAGAAAACGGTCGTGATTGACGCGGCCTATGTCAAGGATCATTTGAAGGAGATCGTCAAGGATCAGGATTTGAGCCGGTATATTCTGTAAGACACGTCGCGCCCGTCCCGTCGTTCGCAACAGGACGCGCGCCGAACGGTCGACTCCGGGAACACTCATGAACAGACTGATTAAGAGAGCCGACATTCTCGTTGAGGCCCTGCCCTACATTCGGACGTTTGCGGGGAAGACCGTCGTGATCAAGTACGGCGGGAAGGCCATGACGCAGGATGCTTTGAAAGACGGGTTTGCCAAAGACGTGGTGTTGCTGAAGTACGTCGGGCTCAATCCCGTGATTGTCCATGGAGGCGGGCCGCAAATCAATGACATGCTGGGCCGGTTGGGCATGAAGTCGACCTTTCAACGCGGCGTTCGGGTCACGGATCACGCGACCATGGGCGTGGTGCAAATGGTCCTGGGTGGAACGATCAACAAGGAAATCGTGATGTTGCTCAATCAGCATGGCGGGAAAGCCATCGGGATCACCGGGCAGGACGACGGGTTTATTGTGTGCAAACCGTTTTCCGCGAAAGCCTGGTCACGGGGACTGCGTCCGGACGCCCCCGGTCTCGCCGATGAAGCGTATGGCTTCGTGGGCGAGGTGGACACCATCAATCCGCACCTGATCACCACCTTGCAGCAGGAGAATTTTATTCCAGTCATTGCGCCCATCGGGGTTGATCCCCGGGGACGGCCTCATAATATCAATGCCGACCTCGTGGCCGGCGCCGTGGCGAGCGCGTTAAAAGCGGAAAAGCTGCTGATGCTCACCGATGTGAAAGGCATCCGGGACGCCAAGAATCGTCACGTGTCCACCCTGTCCGGAAAACGCGTCGAACGGATGGCGGGCAAAGGCACGATTCGTGAAGGCATGCTGCCTAAAGTGCGGGCCTGTTTAATGGGCATTGAAGCGGGCGTGCGCAAGGCCCATATTATTGACGGCCGGATCGCACATGCCATTTTGCTGGAGCTGTTCACGGACAAAGGCATTGGCACGGAGATTGTGGCGTGAAGGCGGGACCGGGTGCCCGGCGCGATGTGACGGAGACTTGCCAAACGCTCTCGTGTGACGCCGGGGCCGTCCTGCCTCGCGCCGTTGCCGGACCCTCGTTCCCATGAAGCTCGCGAAAGCGCCCACCGGCCCTGCGACGAAGCGTCAGGCGTCCGCGCCTCCCCCCGACCGACAGTCGGTGTTGCTGCTGGTTCATCTGCAAAATGACTTTTGCCCGGGCGGGGCCTTGCCGGTGCCCGAAGGGGATCACGTCATTCCCGTTGCCAATGCCTGGATTCGCATGTTTGCCGGTCAAGGTTATGGCGTGGTGGCGACGCGGGACTGGCATCCATCCAATCATTGTTCGTTTCAGGACCAGGGAGGCCCGTGTCCGCCGCATGGCGTGCAGGGATCATTCGGCGCCCAGTTTCATCCGGATTTGAACATGCCGCCCGGCACGTTAATTGTGTCCGGTGGGACCCATCCCACACAGGACGCTTCCTCCGCCTCCAGTTTTGACGGAACGACGCTGGACGAACGCCTTGAAGATTCAGGAGCGCACACCTTGTACGTGATCGGGCTTGCCACTGACGATGGCGTGAAGCAAACGGTTCTGGATGCCTGCCGACGGGGCTTTCGCGTCGTGGTCATCAGAGACGGCGTTCGCGGTCTTGACGTGGAACCCGGCGATGCAGACCGGGCGCTGGCGGCCATGCGGGAGGCCGGCGCCGTTGTTGCCGATTCGGCGGACCTTGGCCTTCAGGTGTAACCGTCTTCCCGTCCTTGCCTGGCGCGCGCCTCTACCCATCCGACAACTCACACCACACGGGGGTATGGTCGGAAGGTTTCTCTTTCCCGCGCGGGCCTTTGTCAACGTCGGAGGCCACGAGCCGGTCGGCCGCGTGCGGAGACAGGAGCAAGTGGTCAATGCGTAACCCGTGATCCTTGTTCCAGCGTCCAGCCTGGTAATCCCAGAACGTGTACATGCCCGATTGCGGATGCCTGGCTCGAAGAGCATCGGTGAGTCCCAGGTAACACATGGTGCGAAACCGGGACCGGGTGTCCGGATGACACAGCGCGTCGCCGGCAAACCCGTCAGGGTCGTACACGTCGTTATCCATGGGGCACACATTATAATCGCCACCCAGCACCAACGGCTCCTCATGGGCGAGCAGGGTGCGAACATGGGCAATCAGGCGATCCATCCACGCGAGCTTGTAGGTGAATTTTTCCGACTCAATCGGGTTGCCGTTGGGCAGATAGATTGACGCGACGCGAACGCCTCCCACAATGGCCTCAATGTACCGGGCCTGCTCGTCGGTGGCCTCGCCCGGCAACGCGCGCTGTTCAACCTCAATGGGTTGTTTCGCGAGAATCCCCACCCCGTTGAACGTTTTCTGTCCGACGACCGCCACGTGATAGCCGGTGTCTTCAATCTCGGCGGCGGGAAACTGTTCTTCCAGTGTTTTCAATTCCTGGAGCAACAGAACATCCGGGCCGCGCTCTTTCAGATACGCGAGCACATGCGGCAACCGGGACCTGACGGAATTTACGTTCCACGTGGCGATCTTCATGGTTGTGTGAGCATCCATGTTTTCCTGTTGGAGTTGTATGTCACAACTCCCTTCCGCTTGAGGTGCAATTGGGCATGGCGTAAACGGCGCTTCCATTCCTTGCCGTAACGCTCACCTTTAATGATAAAATACTTGCTTTCATCACAGAGAGTCGGCATGAGTGCGCTGACCGTCCGCTCAATCACTTGTGTGGTTTGCGGCCCGTGGGCCAACACGAACTGAATGGCATCTCCGAATACGGCGTGGGCGCTTCGATCACCCACTTGCAGGGAGGTGAGTTGCGGTCGAATCTGCCGCATAATCTTATCAAACATGCGCCTTGCGGTTGGTGTATCCCGACTTGCGATGTTGACTCGTGCTTGACGAAGATCGGTCTCCAGGGGGATAAGTTTGGCAATCGTGTTCGCATCAACCCGACTGCCCAAACGGGCGAATGAAAGCATGTCCTTGCGCACCGTCCGCACAAGTTCCGTCTTTCGGAGCAGTACGCCGTATTCAATATTCGTGTCGAGTGAGGAGCGCGTCAGATTCCCGGATGTTATGATGGCCGCCTTCTCGTCAATGACAAACACCTTGGCGTGCAGATTCGGCAGTGCGAAGAGCGTTGCCGAAGGAGAGACTTCGGCCAGATGACGCAACGCTGTCAGATCCAACGCCAATGCACTCACGGCGTCGGCGTCTATTGTGGTAAGGGTGATAACCTCAATGCCGGGGCGTAGTTGCTTGCAAAGCCACCTTGCCTCTTCGTATTTGATGAATGGCGCCGCGACGAGCATGGAACGTCTGGCAACCGATGCCATGTCTGCGAGTTCATGCCGCCACGCCTGGTTAAGGAGTTGGACCATCCCTGAAGAATACAGCACACCGGACATTGGTGAGATAAAAGGAGACGGTTGAATGATGGACGACAACGCGAAGGACGTCAAGATACCGGCGGTGGTGGGTGGTCTTGCCACAACAAATTTGTACAACCATGGCGATAGCGTTCTGTGAAGTTCAGTATGGAATTCCGAAAAGTTTCCCAAAAATGCCGGGCAGATTGCCGATGGCGTTGTCAGGAGACAGCATTCTCGAGTGAATCGTGACAATGGAAAACCTGTTCTCAAAGCAGCCACACACAGACACCCCGGCGGACAGCGGCATGGACCGGGCGTTGGAGGTGCTGCGCGACACGTTTGGGTTCAGCCGGTTTCATCCGCATCAGGGGGAAGTGATTCGCACACTCATTGAAGGCGGGGACGCCATTGCCATTATGCCGACGGGCGGCGGCAAGTCCCTGTGTTATCAGATTCCGTCACTGGTGCGGGAGGGAACGGGCATCGTGGTCTCGCCACTCATCGCGCTGATGAAGGATCAGGTGGACGCGCTGCGGCAATACGGGGTCCGGGCGGCATCGTTGAATTCCAGCATGGCGTATGCGGACAGACGGCGCGTGGAACACAACTTAATGACCGGCCAGCTGGACTTGCTTTACCTGGCGCCGGAAGGGCTGCTGGCGGAGCAGACGCTGGCCATGCTGGAAAAAATTCCCATTGCGCTGCTTGCCATTGACGAAGCGCACTGCGTGTCGCGCTGGGGGCATGATTTTCGCCCGGAATATCTGCGGTTGTCCGTTCTGGGAGAGCGCTTTGCCGGAGTGCCGCGCGTGGCGCTGACCGCCACCGCGGATGAAATGACGCGACGGGAGATTGCCGAGAGACTGGGCCTTCACGAGGCGGACGAACATATTGCCGGTTTTGACCGTCCCAACATCCGCTACATGATCAGCGAAACGGCGGGTGCGAGGCAGGCCATGCTGGATTTTATCAATGAGAAGCACAGCGGGGATTCGGGGATTGTCTATTGCCTGTCGCGCCGCAATGTGGATGACACGACCAAGTGGCTGTGCGGGAAAGGGCTGCGCGCCGTGCCGTACCATGCGGGGCTTTCCAGGGCGGAGCGGGAGCGCGCGCACAACCTGTTTGTGGACGAGGAAGGCGTGATCGTGGTGGCGACCATCGCGTTCGGCATGGGCATTGACAAGCCCGATGTGCGCTTTGTGGCGCATTTGAGCCTGCCCAAAAACATTGAGTCCTATTATCAGGAGACCGGTCGCGCCGGACGGGACGGCATGCCCGCCAGCGCCTGGATGAGTTACGGGCTTCAGGATGTGATACTGCTGATGGAGATGCTTCAGAAGTCGGAGGCCGACGAGGAATTCAAGCGCGTGGAGCGCGGCAAGATCAATGCGCTGCTGGGGCTGTGCGAGTCCGCGGACTGCCGGCGGCGGGCCATGCTCTGCTACTTTGGCGAGTCGTATGAAGGGCCGTGCGGCAACTGTGACAATTGCCTTGATGCTCCCGAAACCTGGGACGGCGCCGCGGCCGCGCAGAAGGCGCTGTCGTGCGTGGCCCAGACCGGACAGCGGTTCGGGGTCAATTATTTGATTGACGTGCTGCTTGGCAAGGATGACGAACGCATCAAGCGGTTTGGGCACCATCGTGCGAAAGTCTACGGTACGGGTGAGGACTTTGGGGCTATGGAGTGGCGCGCCATCATGCGGCAACTGGTGGCCGCGGGGCTGCTGGTTCCCGACCCGGATGGGTACGGCGGGTTGCGCCTGACGGAGAAGGGCGGGGCATTGTTGCGCGATGGCGATACGGTGTTGCTGCGCAAACTGCGGCGCAAGGAGTCGACACGGCCCGCCGCCAAAACCTCAACAAAAAAGAAATCGGCTGCCGCAAGTCAGTTATTGGGCGAGGCGGACAGTGCGCTGTTTGAGGCATTGAGAAAGGTGCGCCTTGGGCTGGCGCGCGCGCAGAATGTGCCGCCCTATGTGGTTTTTCACGACTCCACGCTGATTGAGATGGCGATGCGCCGGCCCCGCGACGTGGAAGCCATGGCGGGTATTTCAGGCGTGGGGCAGGTCAAAGTAGGCCGGTACGGCGACGATTTTCTGAAGGTGATTCACGAGTTCGGGCCATAACCCCCCCGGCCTCAATGCGCTTCGTCCCATGAATGGCCCTGTCCGATTTCGACGGTCAGGGGCACCGACAGTTGCAGTGCGGGCAGCGAAGCGGATTCCATGACGTGCCGCACCACCTCGCCCGTTTGCTCAACGGCGTCTTCTTCCACTTCAAACAGCAATTCATCGTGGACGGTCAACAGCATGCTGGCTTTGGCGCGGAGGTTGTGTCGTGCCAGGGCCGGCGGCACGCGGATCATCGCGCGTTTCAGAATGTCGGCGGCGGTTCCCTGGATCGGGGCATTAATGGCCGCGCGTTCGGCAACATTGCGTCGCGCGGCGTGTTTGTCGTGGATGCCCGGGATATGGCACCGACGACCAAAGAGTGTGGTCACGTGTCCCTGTTCACGGCAGGATTGTTTGGTGCGGGCCATGTATTCCCGGATGCCCGGGTAGCGTGCAAAATAGGCGTTCATATACGCCGCGGCTTCTTCGTTCGTGATGCCGAGTTGCCGACCGAGTCCAAAGGCGCTGATCCCGTAGATAATGCCGAAATTAATGGCCTTGGCCTGCCGTCGCATCGCCGGGTCCAGCTCGCCGGGCGCGACGCCAAAAATCTGGCTGGCGGTCAGGGCATGAATGTCCTGGCCTTCGCGGAACGCCTGTTTCAGGGCGGCAATGTCGGCAATGTGTGCGAGCAGGCGGAGTTCAATTTGGGAGTAATCCAGCGACAACAGCCTGCATCCGGGCCGGGCCACAAAGGCGTGGCGAATTTTTCGACCGTCTGCCGTGCGGATGGGAATATTTTGAAGATTGGGCTGCATCGAAGACAGGCGGCCGGTCGACGCGGCGGCCATGGCAAACGACGTATGCACTCGCCCCGTTCGCGGGTTGATCTGCTCGACCAGTGCGTCGGCATACGTGCTTTTTAATTTGTCGAGCTGCCGCCATTCCAGCATGTTGGCCGGCAGGTCGTGTCCGTCGGCGGCCAGCGATTCCAGCACGTCGGCTCCCGTGGCATAGGCGCCGGACTTGCCTTTGTGCCCGCCCTCCAGCCGCATCTCGTCAAACAGGACCTCGCCGAGTTGTTTGGGCGAGCCGACATTAAATGCATGACCGGCTTGCTGATGAATGGTGTGCTCCAGTGCGCCCTGACGTACCGCGAACTCCTGGCTCAACGCTTCCAGTTTGGCGCGATCAACGTTGATGCCCTCGGTTTCCATCTCCACCAGGACGGCCATGAGGGGCCGTTCCAATGTCTCATAGGGTGTCACCATGCGTTCGGCCAGCAGGCGGGGTTTGAGACATTGGTGCAATTGAAACGTGACGTCGGCGTCCTCGGCGGCATAGGCCAGGGCCTTGTCCAGCGGGACCAGATCAAAAGTGATTTGTGATTTTCCCCTGCCGGCCACGTCTTTGAACGTGATCGTCGGGCGTCCCAAATGCCGTTCGGCCAATTCATCCATGCCGTGGCCATGGCTGCCGCCGTCCAGGACGTAGGACAGCAGCATGGTGTCGTCGACCGGGGAGATGACGACGTCGTACCGTCGCAGGACCGCCATGTCGTATTTCAGGTTATGCCCAATCTTCAGCGCCGATGGATCGGCGAACAGTGGACGCAGCAGCGCGAGGGCGTCGTCAAGTGGAATTTGTTGGGGCGGCGCTTGCTGTTGCGAGGCCTGCGCCTCATCCGACGATGCGGAAAAATTCAGTTCAGACACGGGTTCAGGGGCACGGTGCGCGAGGGGGATGTAGCAGGCATGGCCGGGTTGCACGCACAGGGACAGGCCGACCAGTTCCGCGCGATGTTCATCCACCGACGTGGTTTCGGTATCAATGGCGACGGCGCCGGCGTAGCGCGCACGGGTGACCCAATCTTGCAGGACCTCAATGGATTGCACCAATTCATAGTGTGTGGTGGTGGACGGGCCTTCACCGGTGTCGGACCTGTCTTTCCCGGAGATCGCCAGCCGGTTTGTGATTTTGGCCGCGATTGATTTGAAGCCCTGGGCGTTGAGGAAATCGAGCAAAATCCCCGGGTCGGGATGCTGGCGTTGCAGCTTGTCCACGGTCAGATCCATGGGCACGTCATTCCGTAACCGAACCAGTTCCCGCGAGAGTCGGGCCTGCTCGGCAAACTCAAGCAGGCTTTGGCGCCGCTTCGGTTGTTTAATTTCGGACGCACGCGCGAGCAGGGCGTCCAGGTCGCCGTATTCCTGAATCAACTGCGCGGCGGTTTTCACGCCAATGCCGGGGACCCCCGGCACGTTATCCGTGGCATCCCCCGCCAGGGCCTGCACATCCACCACGTTCTCCGGCCCGACGCCGAATTTTTCTTTGACTTCCGCCGGGCCGATTCTTCGGTTTTTGATGGCGTCAAACATGCTGATGTGGTCGGTCACTAACTGCATCATATCTTTATCCGACGACACAATAGTCACGGCCATTCCTTCGGCCTGCGCCTGCTGCGCATACGTGGCGATCAGGTCATCCGCTTCAAAGCCGGGCGTTTCCAGACAGGCCACGTTGAACGCGCGCGTGGCATCCCGAACCAGAGGAAACTGGGGGATCAGTTCATCGGGCGTGTCGGGGCGATGGGCTTTGTACTCGGGCGAGAGCTCGTTCCGAAACGACTGCCGGGCCGAATCAAAAATCACGGCCAGATGCGTGGCCCGCAGATCATCCAGCAGCTTGAGCAGCATATTGGTAAACCCCAGCACGGCGTTCACCGGCGTCCCGTCCGGCCGTGTCAGCAACGGCACGGCGTGGAAGGCGCGGAAGAGAAAACTGGAGCCATCCACCAGGCACAGGTGTTTGTTCGCGGAGTCCTTGTCAGGCGGGTTCATGGTGTCGTGTTCGTGGTGTGTTCCCCACGCCTCTCGTTCCGGGAACAACGTCTGTCAGAGATGTAACACAATGCGCGTCCATGGGGAAAGCGCCGGGTCCAGGAAATGAGCGTTGCGTATATGGCGTTGTGTTCGCTGTCACCGTCATTCCCGCAATTTTTAAGCGGGAATCCAGTCGTCAATTCGTCCCGTGCTGTGTAAAATTTTCATTGCGAAGCCTCGGCATTGAAAAACCAACCGTAATTTTCTCGATCCACATGCACAAAGTGAGACATTGGCGTTTCGGATGATTTGAGTTTGGTGCGAGTCTTTTGCAGGGCTTTTAACTTTTTGAGGAGGGTGGGGCTATGAAGGTCTGGTTGATTTCCGCGTTAGTTATGATTGGTATTTTGGCGGGATGTTCTTCGGGGAAGGTAGCTATGGTTGATGTGTCGCCGAAGTGTAGAGTACCGACCGTGAAAGGGGACGCGGTTTGTTGGTTGAAGGTGGAGAATCATCAGGATTGTTATGTGTGGAGTGAGATTTCGGGGACGAAGGAAACATATATCTGGTCGGGTAAATGTAAGGCGGGAAAGGTGGATGGGTATGGTAAAGAGATTTGGAAATATAATGAAGATCAGCAGGAGACCGCTGTTGGCACTTATGTGAATGGCAAGCCTCATGGGGAATGGGAGTTGCGGTGGTCAAATGGTCGTATGAGTAAAGGGCCTTATGTGAATGGCAAGCGGCATGGGGAATGGGAGTTGCGGGGGCCAGATGGTTTGATGAATAAAGGGCCTTATGTGAATGGCAAGCAGCATGGGGAGTGGGAAGTTCTGTGGCCAGATGGCTCCAGAGAGATTGTTACGTTTCGCAATGGTGTACTGGTGGAGTAGCGTTGGGTTTGGGATGTTGCGGCTGGTGTTCTCTGGGACATGGTGACAGTGACGGATGGTAGCGATTCCCGGTCGGACGAACGACCGAGGTGTGTCCGCAAAGAAAGACCAGCGTACACGCCCCCTTTTCTTGCAAAGCCCTGCCCGTCTGCGTATGCTCACTCTTCCTCTGTCAACCCGTGGGTTTGGGGCATGTCGCAATCACCGCAAATCAACGATTCACGCAAAGAAATTGACCGGCTGGATGATGAAATTCTGCGGCTGCTCAATGAGCGGTCGCATCATGTCATCACGATTGGGAAGGCGAAACGGCAGGCCGACCCGCAGGCGCTGCTGCATACCCAGGGGCGCGAAACCGCCATTGTGGAGCGGTTGATGCGGCACAATGCCGGGCCGTTTCCCAACGAGGCGATTCGTCCGGTGTATCGGGAAATTATGTCCGCCTCGCTGTCGCTGGAAGGGACGCAGACCGTGGCGTACCTGGGGCCGCCATCCACGTTTACCCATGCGGCGGCCATGGGAAAATTCGGCGCCTCGGCCCGGTATGTGCCGTTGGGCGGCATTAAAGAAGTCTTTGATGCCGTGGAACGCGGGCACGCGCTCTACGGAGTGGTGCCGGTCGAAAACTCCACGGAAGGCGTCGTGAACTACACCCTGGATATGTTTATTGATTCCACCCTGCTGATCTACGGGGAGGTGATGCAGGAGGTGACCCATCACTTCATGTCAAAGAGTGAGCGCATCGAGGACATCAAGACGGTGTATTCGCATCCGCATGCCCTGGCGCAGTGTCGACACTGGCTGGAAACCCATCTGCCCGCGGTCCCGGTGGTGGACACTCCCAGCACCGCGGACGCGGCGGCACGGTGCGGAGCGGAGCCTGGCGCGGCGGCCATTGCCTCGGAACCGGCTGCCCATCTGTATGGTCTGAACATTTTGCAATCGCGCATTGAGGATCATCTGAACAACTTCACGAGATTTCTGGTGCTGTGTCAGCATGCGTCTGAAGCCACGGGACACGATAAGACTTCCCTCATGTTGTCGGTGAACGATCAGGCCGGTGCGCTCTGCGAGTTACTCCGTCCCTTTGCCTCGCATGGCATCAATCTGACCAAAATTGAGTCGAGGCCCTCGCGCCGCAAAGCCTGGGACTATCTCTTTTTTGTCGATATTGAAGGACATGGCCGCGAGCCGCGAGTCCGTCAAACACTGGAGGAGCTGCAGGGCCGGTGTGTGTTTGTGAAGATTCTCGGTTCGTATCCCATGCATGCCTAGGACGACGTGTCTATCCACATTCATCCCGCCATCGCCGGATTAGTCCCGTATGCTCCCGGGAAACCGCTTGAAGAGGTCGAGCGGGAACTGGGGATTCGCGGGGCCGTGAAACTCGCCTCCAATGAAAATCCTCTTGGTCCCTCGCCCAAAGCCCTGGGCGCGCTGCATGACGGCGACGACACTCTGCACCGCTATCCCGACGGCGGGGCGCATGCGCTCACCCGCGCGCTGGCGGACCGGTGGAGACTGCCCGTCAATCACATTGTCGTGGGCAACGGGTCCGATGAAATCATCAGTCTGTTGGTCAAAACGTTCATGACCCCGGGGGATGAAGCCGTGATGGCCGATCAGACCTTCGTCATGTACAAACTTGCCGTGACCGCCGTGCAGGGGGTCTGCGTGGAAGTCCCGTTGAACGTGTGGCGACATGATCTCCCCGCAATGGCCGCGGCCATCACCGGTCGAACGCGGTTGCTGTTTGTCTGCAATCCCAACAATCCCACGGGCACCATGGCGACGCAGGACGAGGTCACGGCGTTGATGAATACCGTCCCGGATGATGTGATCGTGGTCTTTGATGAAGCCTATGCCGAATACGTGCGGGACCCGCGCTATCCCGACACCGTTGAATATGTTCGGCGCAACCGGCCCGTCGTGGTGTTGCGGACGTTCTCCAAAATTTATGGCTTGGCGGGGTTGCGAATCGGGTATGGAATGACGACGCCGGAGATTGCCGATTATCTTCATCGTGTCCGCCCTCCGTTCAACACCAGCAGCCTGGCGCAACGCGCGGCCTGTGCGGCGCTGGACGATGACGCACATGTCACCGCCAGTCGGACATTAAATGAAACGGAAATGGCCGCCGTGGAACACGGCCTTCGCCGGTTAGGGTTGGCCCCCCTGCCCAGCCAGGCGAATTTTCTCTATTTTGACACGCGGCGGGACGGCCGTGACATGTTTGACGGCCTGTTGCGGGAAGGCGTCATCGTTCGGCATATTCATGGTTCAATGCTTCGCGTGACCATCGGACGGCCCGAAGACAACCGCCGTTTTCTCAAGGCGCTGACCAAAGTGATGGATGCCGTGCCCGTGCTTGAGACCCAGGGGATGCCCTCATGATTATCGTGTTCAAACCAGACGCGACGGAACAGGACATTACTCACGTCGCCGACCGGCTTCGGGAATTGGGACTGAAATCGCAAATGTCCCGTGGCGAGGAGCGTACCATTATTGGGGTGATTGGCGATGAGCGCCTGTTGGATAATCAACCCCTTCGCACGTTCCCCGGCGTGGAAAGCGTCACGCCTATTCTGGCGCCGTGGAAACTGGTCAGCCGTGAATTTCAGCAACAGGATTCCGTCATCACGGTCGGCGGGGTGCGGATCGGCGGGAATCGCGTGATCGTGATGGCCGGCCCCTGTGCCGTGGAACAACTGGAAACAACCGTCGGGATTGCGCGGGACGTCAAGGCCGCCGGAGGCGTGATATTTAGCGGCGGCGCGTACAAACCGCGCACGTCTCCCTATTCGTTTCAGGGCCTGGGGCGCGACGGCCTTGATGTGCTGGTTGCCGTGAAGAAGCAGACGGGCATGCCCGTGGTCAGCGAAATTCTGGACCCCCGCGACACGGACGTCTTTCTGGAAAAAGCCGACGTGATTCAGATCGGGGCGCGGAACATGCAGAACTTTGAATTGCTCAAAGAAGTCGGCGCCTACGACCGGCCCGTGTTGTTGAAGCGCGGCCTGTCCGCCACGATCAGGGAATGGTTGTTGTCGGCTGAATACATCATGTCACGCGGCAACCGGAACGTGATCCTGTGCGAGCGCGGGATTCGCACCTTTGAAACCCAGTACCGCAATACGCTGGACCTGTCGGCGATTCCCACGCTCAAAGCCCTGTCCCATCTGCCCGTGATTGTGGATCCGAGTCATGCGACCGGCAAATGGAACCTGGTGGCGCCGATGGCCAAAGCCGCCGTGGCGGCGGGCGCCGACGGGCTGCTCATTGAAGTCCATTCCGACCCGGAAAACGCCTTGTGCGACGGCGAGGAATCCCTCAAACCGGACCGGTTTGCGGCCCTGATGAAGGATCTGAAAATCCTCGCGCAGGCCGTGGGACGGGACCTGTAGTCCCGCCGGTGTTGAGCGGCGCTCGTGCGTCACGCCGGCGAGCGACGCGTCGCGCACTAGTCATGACGGCTCCGATGGTATACATCCTGCGAAGATGAGTGGTCGTTTATCCTTGTACCGGGCCGGCCGGTTTGCGCTCCCGCCATGACTGTCCATTTCCAACACGTGACGATTGTCGGCGTCGGATTAATCGGGGCATCCCTCGGGATGATCCTGAAGCGCCGCGGTTTGGCTGACCGTGTGGTTGGCGTGGGCCGGAGCCGGGACAACCTGGCGCTGGCGGTGGCGCGCGGGGCTATTGACGCCTATGAATGCGACCCGACAGCGGCCATCCCCGGCACGGAGCTGGTCATACTCGCCACGCCCCTGGACGGGTACGCGACGCATCTTCGGGAGTGGGGACGGCTTCTGACACCCGGAACGATTGTGAGCGACGTGGGGAGCGTCAAGGGCGCGTTGGTGGGACAGGTGGAATCGTGGCTCCCCGACGGCGTGCATTTTGTGGGCGCCCACCCGATTGCGGGCCAGGAGGTGTCGGGGGCCGGCGCGGCGTCGGCGGACTTGTTCACCGGCGCGCTGTGCCTGATGACGCCGACCGCACAGACGAACGCCGATGCCCTGGCGGCCATTCAACATGTGTGGGAAGCCGCCGGCGCCGTCGTCCAGTCCATGGATCCGTTTGTGCATGACTGGATTTTGGGGGCGGTGAGTCACTTGCCTCATGTGGCGGCCTTCGCGCTCATCAATGCCTTGACGGATCTGCAAACACAGACCACGGAGGACAGGAATCTGCTGGACTATGCCGGACGCGGCTTGCGCGATACCACGCGCATTGCCGCCAGCTCCCCGGAAATGTGGCGGGATATCTGTCTTGAGAATCGTGAGAATCTTCTCCGCATGATTGATGTGTTTGCCCACCACCTGCAACGCTTCAAAGTGTTGATTGACGAGCAGGACCGGGCGGGCCTGGAGCGCGAAATCACGAAGGCGCGTGACGTGCGCCGGCGGTTGCCATGAGCGTGCTCACGATCACGCCGCACGGTCCCTTGCGCGGGACGCTTCGGATGCCGGGGGACAAATCCATAACTCACCGGGCGTTGATTTTAAGCGCCCTGGCCGACGGCGCATCCACCATCAGGGGGTATTGCCGGGGCGACGATTGCCTGATGACGCTCCGTGCGCTTCAGGCCCTGGGCATTGCCATTCGGGTTGAAACGGACGCCGTGCATGTGTCGGGCAAGGGGCTGGGGGGGCTGACCGAGCCGGTGCGGCCTCTGGATTGCGGCAATTCCGGGACGGGCCTGCGTCTGCTGGCCGGGGCGCTCGCCGGTCAAAAGTTTTTTTCCATCCTGACGGGCGACGACTCGCTGCGCAGCCGTCCCATGGGGCGCATCGTCACGCCGTTGCGCATGATGGGTGCGACAATTCAGGGGAGACGGGGGGGAGAGCTGGCTCCGCTGGCGATTCAGGGGGGAGCGTTAACGGGTATCGCCTATCGTGCGCCGGTCTCAAGCGCCCAGGTCAAATCGGCGGTGCTGTTCGCCGGTCTCTTTGCCGAAGGGGAGACGCGGTTTTCCGAACCCCTGCCCTCCAGGGATCATACCGAGCGGATGTTTCGGTATCTCGGGATTCCGCTTGAGGCTGACGGACGGGACCTCGTCCTGCCGGGCCGTCCCGCCTATGCCGCCAAAGACTGGGTCATCCCCGGCGACCTGTCCGCCGCCGCGTTTTTTATTGTCGGCGCCTCGCTGGTTCCGGGGTCTGACGTGCGGATCCTGCATGTCGGACTCAACCCGGCCCGCACGGGGATCCTGGATATCCTCGGCCGCATGGGCGCCGACATCCGGATTGTGAACCGCCGCGAAGACGCCGGAGAGCCGGTCGGCGATCTGGTGATCCGCGCGGCGCCTCTGCGGGGCATGACCATTGACGCCGCACACGTTCCCGCCATGATTGATGAATTTCCGATTTTCTGCGTGGCGGCGGCGGCGGCCACAGGCGAAACCGTGGTCACGGGAGCCGAAGAGTTGCGCGTGAAGGAAACCGACCGGATTCATGCAATGGCCACGGAGTTGCGCAAACTCAACGTGCCCGTTCGGGAAACCCCGGACGGGTTTGTGCTGCATGGCGGCGCGTCCGTCACGGGCGGGACCTGTACGAGCCATGGCGACCATCGAGTGGCCATGGCGCTGGCCATCGCCGCCCTGACCGGAGACGCGCCGACCACGATTCTTGACACCGATTGCATCGCGACATCCTTCCCGGGTTTTCATGACAACCTGTTGGAATTATTGACACTTTCAAACTGAATCCTGTAATAATCCGCTTTGGAGCATGGTGACGAATTTCGCCCACAGGCACGGCTTGGTCATCACGATTGACGGTCCTGCCGGCGCGGGGAAAAGTACGACGGCGTCCGCCCTGGCCTCGCGGTTGGGCTATGCCTATTTTGATACGGGCGCGCTCTATCGGGCGATCGCCTGGGCCGTGCGGCGCGCGGGAATTGCCGGGACGGATGCCGTCGCCATGGAGGCCCTGCTGGCATCTATGGATATGCGCGTGTCGCTTGAAAAGGGAGTGACCCGGATTGTGATCAACCATGAGGACGTGACGTCGCAATTGCGTTCGCCCACCATCAGTCAATTGGCGTCCACCGTGGCGATGCTTCCGCCGGTGCGCCAATGGTTGTTGCCGATTCAGCAACGGCCTGACCGGGCGGGAGGGATGGTGGCGGAAGGCCGTGACATGGGCACCCGGGTGTTTCCTGACGCTGACGTGAAATTTTTTCTTGAGGCGGATCTCGACACGCGAGCGGCGCGCCGGTATCGCGAGGCGTCGCGCGCCGGCTACGCCGAACCGCCACGCGAGATTCGCCGGCACATGCAGGAGCGGGACACCAATGATCAATCACGCCACACCGCTCCGTTGAAACCGGCTGACGATGCGGTGGTGATTGATTCCTCGTCGTTGACGGTTGACCAGGTGATTGAGAACATGATGGAGTGGATTCCGGGTCGCTCGTGAGCACGGCGGTGTATGGCATCATGTGGATTTTCTGCCGCGCGTTCAGCCGCCTGTTCCTGCGGTATCGCACGCGAGGGGTGGAACATGTGCCGGCATCCGGCGGCGTGCTGTTGGCGGCGAATCACGCGAGTTATGCCGATATTCCCTTGCTGGGATGCGGCATCCGCCGCCGCCTCTTTTATCTCGGGCGGGCCGATTTGTTTCCGCATCCTTTCGTGAGTCGCCTCGTGCGGTCGATAGGGTGGATTCCGTTGAAACATGACCGCTGGGACCGCGAGGCGTTCCGGACGACCGTGGCGTTGCTCAAGGCCGGCAAGGCGGTCGTGATTTTTCCGGAAGGGACCCGTACGCCGAACGGCGCGCTGCAGCCGGGCAAAGCCGGCATCGGCTTGCTGGTGGCCGCCGCGCAATGCCCCGTGGTGCCTGTCTATCTTCGTGGAACGTATGAGGTGCTGCCCATGGGCGCCGCCCGGTTCCGGTTGCATCCGGTGGAAGTGCTGTTTGGTGAATCCATGGATTTTCGCGAGGACTGTCGACACTACAGGGGAAGAGCGTTATTCCAACGCATTAGTCACACGGTGATGGCGCGGATTGCCGAATTGCGCGGCGTGGATCATTCGGCGGTACCGCTAACATGAACCCGGGACATTGAGCCTCCACGTGGATCTCGGCTTGATCTCTGTCACAACGGTTGCTGTGCAGCAATCAAAAGTGAGGAATTTGCCATGAGCACACTGTCAAACACCGAAGAAGAACTGGACCGCGGGGCCCTGGAGGCCATGTACGAAGCGACGTTCAAGAATTTTGAGGAAGGCACGATCACGGAAGGTCGGGTGGTCACCATTCAAAAAGATAAAGTGGTTGTGGATATTGGGTATAAATCCGAAGGCCTGATCTCAACAAATCAGTTTCTTCCGGACGAACTCGATACGTTGGCCGTGGGTGACCAACTCAAGGTGTATATCGAGCAACGTGAAGATTCGGAAGGGAATTTGCTCCTGTCCAAAGAAAAAGCGGACAAGATGAAAGTGTGGGAGGAGCTTGAGGTAATGTATGAGGAGGAGCGGGAGGTTGAAGGGAAAATTATCGCGCGCATTAAAGGCGGGATGATGGTGGATATCGGGGTCAAGGCGTTTTTGCCCGGTTCGCAAATTGATCTGACCCCCGTGCGCGACCTGGACGGATTGGTGGGCGCCACCTTCTCATTCAAAATCATTAAAATCAATCATCGGCGCGGCAACATCGTTATTTCCCGCCGTGTCTTGCTGGAGGAAACGCGGGATAAACGGCGGCAAAACACGTTGGCAACCCTCACCGAAGGTCAATTGCTCCAGGGCACGGTAAAAAATATCACCGACTACGGCGCGTTTTTGGATTTGGGAGGCATTGACGGCCTGTTGCACATTACCGATATGTCCTGGGGGCGCGTGGGCCATCCGTCGGATGTCTTTTCCGTGGGGGATCGGGCGGAGGTGCTGGTGCTCAAGTATGTGCGCGAGTCGGGACGCATTTCTCTGGGGATCAAACAAAAAACCGCCGATCCCTGGATGAACCTCGCGTCCAAGTATCCGGCCGCGTCGCGTGTGCATGGCAAGGTCGTGAGCCTCACGGATTACGGCGCGTTTGTGGAACTGGAGCCGGGCGTGGAAGGGCTGGTCCATGTTTCGGAAATGTCCTGGACGCATGAAGTCCGTCATCCTTCGCGGGTGGTGGCGGTGGGCGATGCCGTTGAAGCTCAGGTGCTGCACGTGGACCAGCAGGGTCGCAAAATTTCTCTTGGCATGAAACAGACCGTGCCCAATCCCTGGGACATCATTCAGTCCCGCTACCCGGTGGGCACGCAGATTGAAGGCAAAGTGAAAAGCGTCACGGATTTTGGGGCCTTTGTGGGATTGGATGAAGGGATTGACGGACTGATTCATATTTCGGATATGTCCTGGACCAGGCACATCAAACACCCGACGGAATTGTTTAAGAAAGGCCAGCGTGTGAGCGCGATCATTTTGTGCATTGATACCGAAAAAGAGCGGTTGTCGCTGGGCTACAAACAACTGACCGCCGATCCCTGGGAATCGGAAATCCCCGCCCGCTATCTGGTGGGGGCCATGGTGACGGGGACGGTGTCCAAGGTCGCCGATTTTGGGGTGTTTGTCAGACTTGAAGACGATGTGGAGGGCTTGATCCACGTCAGCGAAATCGGGTCGGATGGCTCGGAGACGCTTGAATCGCGCTTTGCCATTGACCAGTCCCTTCCCGTCAGGATTATGAGAGTGGATAGCGCCGAGCGGAAAATCGCCTTGAGTCTGAAGGACGAGACGCAGGAATCGGCGCGGCAGGACCCGGCGCCGCCGCCTCGTGTCCAGGGCGACATTGATCAGAGTCTCGGCCGGATTCTTCAGGATAAGGAAACCTCTTCCGCGTCAGAAGGTGCGTAACCGACGTTTGTTGCGCGGGACTCATGGACGAAGACCACTCTTTCCGGAACGTGTTCTCCCGGTGGCGGCGACGGATCTTCTGGATGATCGTGAGCGTGGTGGCCCTGGCCGTGCTGGGGAAAGTCCTGGGGCCGGACCTCGCCATGATTGGCAAAGAGCGGATCGCGCTCATCAGAATTGAAGGCCCCATTCTGGATTCCCGTTCCACGGTGGATGAGGTGGAATCGTATGGCGATGACCCACTCGTCAAAGCCATTGTGCTTCGGATTGATTCGCCCGGCGGCGGGGTGGCGCCCTCTCAGGAAATTTACCGCGCCGTCACACGCGTCCGGCAGGAAAAACAAAAAACGGTAGTGACGTCCATGGGGTCGGTGGCGGCCTCCGGGGGCTATTACATTGCGGTGGCGTCTGATCGCATTCTGGCCAACCCCGGAACGTTGACGGGCAGTATCGGCGTGATCATGCAATTGGCCAATTTTGAAGTGCTCATGGATAAAATCGGCGTCAAAAATTTCGTCATTAAAAGCGGACGGTATAAAGACCTCGGCTCCCCGTTTCGTCCGATGGCGGACGATGATCGTCAATTGCTGCAGTCGGTGATGGATGACACCCATCGTCAGTTTATTGAAGCCGTGGCCGAAGGACGATCGCTCGACATCGCCGACGTGGAAGCCTTGGCGGATGGACGCGTGTTGACCGGACAGCAAGCCAAAGACGCGTTCCTTGTGGATGAGCTTGGCGATCTGAAAGCGGCGATCACACTGGCGGCCGCCATGAGCGGGATGGAAGGTGTGCCTCCGGTCGTTGAGACCACCCGGCAACCTTCAATTCGTGATTGGCTGGTCGGGTCCCTGTTCGGGAACGCCCCCGTATGGCCCATGCAAACGGGAATGCACCTCATGTATTTGATGGCGTTTTAAGAAGACGAACCCTGCGCGTGCGCGGCGCGTCTTCGGGGTGCCGGCACAGGACGCACGGTCACTGCATCAAGGAGCGGTCATGACCAAAGCACACCTGATTGAGAAAGTGACGGCCAAATCCACAACGTTGAGTCGTCGCGATGCCGAAAAGGTGGTGAATTGTATTTTTGGTTCCATCCGTGATGCCTTGAAACGGGGCGACAAAACAGAGATTCGCGGTTTCGGAAGTTTCCGCCTGCGCATTCGGCGCACCAAAGACGGTCGCAACCCCAAAACCGGGGAGGCCGTGTCCGTTCCTGAAAAACGGATGCCGTTTTTCAAAGCCGGGAAAGAGATTAAAGAACTGTTGAATCCCGTGAAGCCGGACGAAAAGCCCGTATGAGTGAACCGAACACCACCGTGACGGCTCCGACCTGGACCGCCGATGCGCGTGAGCGGCTTGCGCGCGCACCCGTGTTTTTGCGCGGGATGGTGAAACGCCTGGCGGAAAAGAAAGCGCATGAATTGGGCAAAAGCGAGATTACCGGGGCCTTGCTGGACCAGTTTAAGCGTCAGATGATGGGGAGTATGGGCGGGCAGACCGGGATGGCCGAGGCGGCTGGTCAAATCGAGCGGGGCCAGTTGCCGTGGACGGCGGAGGCGCGCAAACGGCTGGAAAGCGTGCCCGAATTTATGCGGGCGATGATCGGGAACATTACGGAAGAGGTGGCGCGGGAACGGGGACATCTGGAAGTCAATGTGGAACTGTTTGAAAAAGTGGAAGCCATGGGGGATCGGGCCGACAGCGCCGCCGCGCCCCTGGAATGGACCGACGGCGCGAAGGCGAGACTGCGGGAAAAAATCAAGGATTCGCCGCCCATCGCGCTGGACTTTGTGACGGACATGCTGAAGCGCGACGCGGAAGACCTGGCGCGGGAGTCGGGGCTGACCACGATTGATGAACAGACGCTTGTGCAATTATGGGACGCGCCGCAACGGAGCGTGCCCTGGTCGGATGAAGCCTGGAAACGGTTGCTGACCTCACCTGATTTTGTGCGAAGCGGGATCCGCAAAGCGGCGGAGCGGCGGGCCAGAAAACTCGGGTTGCGGGAGATTGATTCCGAGCACCTGACCACCTTTCGGAACGAAGCCATGATGAAGGCCGTGAAGCGGATCAGAAGTTTTGGGTATCAGGAATTGACCTTTGACGCCTTTGAGGACGCGCTGGTGAAAGTCAAACGCCTGAAAGGCAATGAACAGGCCGAACACCGTCTGGCGGAAATTCGGGACTATATGAAGGTCAAGCCGGACGTGGGTGTACTCGGCGAAGAATTAATGGGCCGCTTTCGCCGGTATCTGAAAGGCGAAGGCAAACTGTAACGCTCCGCGACGCACTCCCTTCCCACGCCACGCTGCCCCGCACTTCTTCACCGCCCCGTTGTGACCCCTCGCCCGCGCTTCGCGGAGCGGGCGGCTTCTTTCGCCAGTTGATCCACCAGCTCATTGTACTTTTCCCCGGAATGCGCGCGCACTTTTTGCCACGTGAGCCGCATCCCCATGGCGCGGACCTTTGCCGCATACGATTGCGTAAAGGGCATGTTGGTTTTCCATTCGCCCAGCGCCCAACTGGCTAATCCCTGGTAGTCAAAATAGATTGTGGCGGCCGCAATGCCGTGTTTTTGGCACCACGTCAGCGCGTGCAGCACCGCCTGAATTTCCGCCGCCACATTGCGATGCTGTCGCGCACCGGCGGGCACGGCATGTCCCTTGCCGCGATGGAGTTCCCGCTCTCCATCAAGGAGGATGACGTAGGCCCAGCCGAATCGCAGAGGCCCTTCCTCGTGCTGCAGACAGGCGCCATCCACCCAGATATGCACGGCATTCGCGGTCCGGCGTGTGGCCGGTGAAGGCACAGGCGCTTTCACGGCCGCAGGCGTGACCGTGGGCCGGGCACCGTCCAGAAACGCTTCGGCCTCTGCTCGTGTCGGAAATGATTTGTAGCGGGCCAAGGGGAATCCCTTGACCTGGGCTTCACATGCGGGCCAGGTGGTGTAGATGCCGGGCGTGTGTCCGTTTCGGACCGCGTAAAACTTCACGAGGCTTATCTGCCCTTTAACCGTTTCACACGCTCCCTCACGAGCATGACCCGTTTGGCTTCTCCGGGTATCCCTTCAACGAGCGCGATATAGGTTTCGTATTCTTCAATGGCTCGTCGTCTATCGCGTTGTTCGAGACTTTCTCCGAGATTAAACCGGGCGTCGGCAAAATTCGGGCGCAGGACAATCGCCCGTTCAAATAATTCCCGGGCACGGTCCCATTGCCGCTGTTCGGCCAACACGCGGCCGAGACTGTTGATGATCTCCGGGGCATGAGGCCGCAACGTCATGGCCTGCTCCAGGGTGTGTTGCGCGTCGGCCAACCGGCCCTGGTCGCGGAGCGCCAGGCCCAGCCGATGGTGGGCTTCGGCGAAACGGGTCTTGTCCTTGAGACCATGTTGGATGGAGCGCTGATAGGCGTCACTGGCGATGTGCGGCTGCGCGGGTCCGCAAGACCCGAAGAGCGCCGCCTCCCCTCGCGCAAATTGTTGCGTGCCCAGAAAGTCTTCGTTCGGGGTGACGTCGGGCGCCGGGGCACCCGCCACATCCGCGGGCCGGCTTCGTTTGAGCCCGGGGAGAAAATTTTCGTGATAACTCAACAACAGTTGTTCGTAAGGATCAATCGCGATTGAGGCCACGAGCAGCAGAGGGTGATCGTCACGTTCAAGAACCAGGTACTGGGTCGTGGTGGATTTATCTCCGGTGCGGTACAGCACGGCGGATTGGGCGCGCGCCTTCTCCTCGGAAAGGAGTTGAGTGGGATCCAGGTAAAAGGTGGAGGACGGGGCGAGTGCGGACAGGGTTTCCTGCAGCACGGGATAGGGGGCGAGGTTCAGGCCGGGATTGAATCGAAACACGGCTCCCACCAGAATCTGTTCGTCATTGAAAAAGTAAAAACCGTCGTGGCCGGCCGGGGCCTGTGGCGTCGCGCGTTGCAGTTGTTCGCCGGAGCCCCAGGGCATCGTGCGATAGGGCGCGTCCTGCCAGCGTTGGACAATGTCGTCTTTCGCGTCACACAGGTGAGTGGCTCCCAGCAGTTCCAGATCGCTGGCCGTGGGGGGAAACGGGGAGTCAGTGAGAGACGGGCCGCCCCCGCAAGCCGTGAGCATGACCGCCAGGCACAGCACAAGCATCCGCCGGCCGCCGTCTTCGGCAGCACGAGGGGAAACACGCCACAGGGTGCGTGATGGCGGATGAAGGGAGTGAGACCTCAAGTGCGATCCAGACGATAACGTGGAGCCAGGTGACGTGGTGGGCGATACTGGTATCGAACCAGTGACCTCTTCCGTGTGAGGGAAGCGCTCTCCCACTGAGCTAATCGCCCACATGCGCCAGTGTAGCATAGCGTACTGATTGCTGACAATGAATGGCGCGCAACTGCCGCGTGCAGGAGTGGCCCGTCCTAAAACTGCCGCACAAACCGCACATCCGTTCGCAGATGCCGATAATTATCCAGCACCGAATTGGATTGCTGTCTCTCCTGCGTCACAATGACCTGCGGACTGAAGCCCAAAAACGTCAGCCCCCGGTTCAACACAAACGCACGGAACGTGAGCACATGATCAAGACGGCGTACCGTTAAAAACGGCGCGTTGCGCCCGTGTCGTTTCTGCGACCATAACACCTGACTGCCCACCGTCCACCCCCACGGCAAAATCACGTTCAAGCCGGTATTGAAACGGTAACTGTGGGTGTGGACGCCGATTCTGAAACGTTCATAGGCAAAGCCACCACCCACGTTGCCTTGGACCAAAGGCGAAAACAGCCAGGTGAGGCTCAGCACGGAATCCAAATCGGTGTTGTCCGCTTCGGGTATCTGGCGATAGCGGGTTGTGATGTGGGACACTTGCCCGTTGACGCCGAATTTCTGTGTGAGTTGATGTCTGGCGTTCAGGAGTACGCCAAATTCATGACTGTACAGCTTGCCGCCCATCCATTGCTGGGCGCCGAGGCCTTGCACGCTGACTTCGCTGCGCCGCGAAAACAGCCAGCGCGGACCGCTGCGAATCAGCACGTAGTTCCGGTCAAATTCATCACCTTCGTAGTCGCTGCGCGTTGCGTTGGCGCCAAAACGCCAGCGCCAGCGCCGGCTGAATGGATATTGATATTCGCCGCCTCCCGAAAGAGACAGGCCGATGATCGCACGCGGACGGGATTGTTCGTTCACCACAAAGGGCAGGCCAAAAATATACACGGTCTCGTTATCGCTGCCCCTGTTGATGTTGTCGTTTTGTTCAATGTTCAGCGAAAGGTAGCCGCTCCACCTGCGCCGGGCGCGAATGGTGTACAGGAAGCGGCGAATGTTGACGGCCATTGCCGGCGGCGGGTCGCCGGACAGCACGCGTTCAAAATGTTGTTTGGACAACGCATCGTCGCCGCGCAGAAAAAACGCGTGCGCCAATTCCAGGCGCACACGCATTAAGTGGGGCTGGTTGATCAAAATTGCGCGTAGCGCGATGATCGCTTCGCGCAACAAGTCGTTGCGTGTCGGCGCTTCGCGCACGCTTTGCGCCAAGCGCATCGCCGCCAGGCCAATCAAAAACCGGATATCGGTGATGTCTGCGCGGTCGTGGTTGGCGTGCGGGCGCAGGATGTTCAGGGCGTCTTGATAACGCCTGCTGTGTATGAACTCTCGCGCCTGATTGATCTGCGGGTCCCCGGATAAATGTGCGCGTTGGGCGATGCAAACCGGAGTGTCAGGCAACGCCGCCACGCACAGCACACCCACGAGAACACAAACAACAAGCCCCCCGCACGATAGCCGATTCCCTGTTCGCACAAAAAACTACTCTTCTTCTTTGCTCCCCGCAAACACCCCCACAAAAGAAAGATCGTAATTCTCGTTGCTGGTACTGCTGCCAAAGGTGCCGCCGACATGCTGGGCTTCATCGCCATAAAACTGCCCGCCCCATCTCCCGGTATAGGCGCGGTTTGACGCGTCGGTAAGGCTGGTATCTCCGGTAAAGAACCCACCGGACTCATCTCTGATATCCGCCTCACCCAGTGTTAAATCCGGAAGGTCGAGGGATGTGAACTCGCTTCTGGTGTCATCTATTTCCGCCATGTCGAATATTCTGCCGCGGACGGTGGGATTTCCCCCGAAGGCGGCGGTCAGCTCAACCTGTCCGACAAATTCGCCAAGCAGGGAGTTTCCTCCGTCATTTCCCACAAACACGCCGGTCGCATCCCCCTCATAGTTCGCCGTTGCCTGCGTTCGTAGATAGGCAACCGGGGTGTCGGCGACCGGAGAATCCAGAAAGGCTCCGATTTCTAACTCGCTCTCTTCCTCGGAAGGGAGGTAGAGCCAGGTGCCGCCGACCAGATAGTTGGTGTCGGCGTTGTTCAAACGGTTGGTGAACACATCAACAATGACGTCCCCGCTGTCGTCCCGTCTGCCCAGAGTTTGTTGTCTGAAGTCGTTGTCCTCGTCCGTCCGTGTGCCGGTCAAATTGATGTTGCTGGAACTGCTGATAGTGCCCCATCCGCCAGATCGTCCGTTCGTCACCTCTACATTCAGCACGCCGTTGGTATAGGTTGCCGTAGCGCTCACTTCGTCGAGTGTCACATTGCTCCCGTCCACATTGGAAGATTGGGTGACGCTGCCACTGTTTGGTATGGCCCGGGCAGCCGTTCGTGTCTCCAGATTTGCGGCGTCTTGATTGATGCTCCTGATATTGCCGGTTACCGTGTTTGCGAGGGACGACATGCCGCCGCCGCCACCACCACCGCATCCGGCAATGACGACCGCGTATACAATCGAGAGAACGCACACAGTGTGGTTTTTGGTGTTCATCGTCATGGCATCTCCCTGTAGATAAACGCACAGAAATGTGAGTGTTTGACCAGACATGAATGGTGTCGGGCCATTTGCACTCTACCACACAGGTTCTGTGAGGGGAATCCCGCTCACTTGCGGCCAGGGCCGGCTCCGGAAGATAATGGTCAGATGAACACGCTTGCCACATTGAACTTTGACAACACCTACGCCCGCCTGCCCGACATTTTCTTTGAACGGGTCATGCCGACGGCCTTTGACGCACCGCATGTGATCAGTGTGAATCCTGCCGCCGCAGCCTTGATTGATCTGGATCCGGATGAAGCCAGGCGCCCGGAATTTGCCGCGTGTCTGTGCGGTAAATCTCCACTCCCCGGCAGTGAGCCGGTGGCCATGCTGTATGCGGGGCATCAGTTTGGCCACTACGTGCCGCAGCTTGGGGATGGTCGCGCAATGCTGCTGGGCGAAGTGCGCAATCGGCGCGGGGAAACCTGGGATCTGCATCTGAAGGGCGGCGGCATGACCCGCTTTTCACGGGACGGCGATGGTCGCGCGGTGCTGCGTTCGACGATACGCGAGTATTTGTGCGGCGAGGCCATGCAGGGTCTGGGCATCCCGACAACCCGCTCCCTCTGTATCATCGGCAGCGACGAAGCCGTGCTGCGGGAACGCGTCGAGCCGGGTGCGATGCTCGTGCGCCTGGCGCCGAGTCACGTCCGGTTCGGGACCTTTGAGGTGTTCTTTTACCGCCGGCAGCACGATCATCTGAAAACGCTGGCTGACTATGTGATGACGCGGCATTTTCCGCATCTCGGTGACCGGCCCGACCGGTACGCGCGGTTTCTGCATGAGGTGGCCGAGCGCACGGGAAGGCTGATTGCCCAATGGCAGGCCGTGGGCTGGGCGCATGGGGTGATGAATACCGACAACATGTCCATCCTCGGGCTGACGCTTGACTATGGGCCGTATGGATTCATGGATGATTTTTCCCCCGGGTTTATTCCCAACCACTCCGATCATCAGGGCCGGTACTCGTTTCAGAACCAGCCCGATATCGGGTACTGGAACATTCGCGCGCTCGCGCAGGCGCTCTCCCCTCTTGTGGAGGACGCGGATGTTGTGCAGGCTCCCGCACGGTATGAAGAGACCATGCACGCAACCTATGCCAACCTGATGCAGGCCAAGCTGGGACTGACGGACGTCCGCGAAGGCGATGACAAACTCCGGCGCGATGTGCTTGCGCTCATGCACGACAGCCACGTGGACTACACGAATTTCTTTCGTGCGCTTGGGAGCTTTCAGCAGGACAACCCGTCGGCGAACGCGCCGGTGCGGGATCAATTTCTTAATCGTGAAGGTTTTGACTGGTGGGCGGACCGGTATCAAGCCCGGCTCAAAGCTGAACGCAGCGTGGACGCGGAACGCAGGATTCGCATGGATGCCTGCAATCCCAAATATGTGTTGAGAAATTATCTCGTCCAGATTGCGATTGAGCGGGCGACGCAGCACCGGGACTATTCGGAAATTGACCGCCTGCGGGAACTGCTGTGCCGTCCCTTTGACGATCATCCCGGGATGCATGACTATGCCGCCCCGCCGCCGGATTGGGGCAAGCGTCTTGCGGTGAGTTGTTCATCGTAAGACCGCGCAAGCGGGACGGGCGTATTCCTGAACCGCAGGGCGTGGTGCGAGTCGGATGATACGAGGCGTTCTTCTTCTCCTTCTCATTCTGGCCGTGTTGATCGGGCCGCAGGTGTGGACCAAATGGGTCTTCAAGCGCCATCGCGGGCATCGTGAAGATTATGCGGGCACGGGCGGCGAACTGGCCAGGCATTTGCTGGATCGTTTTGAGATGGCGCACGTCACGGTCGAGACCACGGAGCGCGGCGATCACTATGACCCGTCCGCCAAAGCGGTGCGGTTGCTCCCGGAGCACTATCACGGCAAATCATTAACCGCGGTGACGGTCGCGGCGCATGAGGTGGGCCATGCCGTGCAGGATCACACCGGGTACGGCCCGCTCCGCGAACGCACCACGCTCATCCGGTGGGCGCACGGTGCGGAAAAGATCGGCGCCTTTGTCATGATGGGCATTCCACTCGTCGCCGGGCTGACCCGTTCACCGGCCGGCGGATTGCTGGTGTTGCTGGCCGGGCTGGCCGTCATGTCGGTGGGGGCGTTGGTGCATCTCGTGACGTTGCCCGTGGAATGGGATGCCAGTTTTCGCCGGGCGTTACCCATCCTGGAACGCGGTCACTATCTTCCGCCAAAGGACATGGCGGGCGCGCACAAAATTTTAACGGCCGCCGCCCTGACCTACGTGGCGGCGTCGCTGGGCGGCCTGCTGAATATCTGGCGGTGGATCACGCTGCTGCGGCGTTAGGCAGTGTTCATTTGAGTAACGGGACACCCATTAGATGGAACGGGATTTACCATTCCCCCCTCGCTCACCTCGCCCCTCTGACAAGAAGATCAAAGACTTTTCTGATTTTAACAAATAGCCGTCAAGCAAGAATTTCTTCAAGGCCACACTGTTCATGACCAGCAACATATGCCCAAAGTTTGGGCCTAAAAATAGCCCCCCCCCAGCCAGGCATAGAGACAGTGAACGGAAGTAGGAATGGAAATAGATTTTTTTCAAACCAGGAATCAGGGAGAGCAAGGGAACGGAATACAGAAACAGTTTATAGCTATTCTCGATTAGACCACGGATGGTATTTACCGACGACACGTGCTGCCCATGCGCTGTCATGGCGAGGAGGTTAAAGTCAAAATCGGCAAGATTTTTCAAAATCGCACTGCAGAACAAAGGAAAGCAAGCAGTTACGATGAAGATGCCCATGGTTCGATTTGCAACCTTCAAGCTATGCCATTGCAGAATAACTTGTACAAGATAGAAGATATAGACCACGAAGAAAATACCCGTGGAAAGAGACGCACAAAAGAAGCAGATGAGATGTAAGAGGATATTGCGCAGCTTGTTTTTCTCTTCATCAGGCAGGTAAAACAGGTACAAAAGAAGCACGATACTGAAGCTCAAAACAACCAGCCTTCCATGAGTAAAAAGGAAAAAGATCATCTGTGTTGCCAAAAAGAATCCCTTGCCGTAGAGAACGCGAGAGGGGGAGATTTTTTCTGCCAGGAGAGCGATGGCAATTATGAGAAAGGAAATAAAAATTGAGAGAACAACACCAAAGGGCAGACCCCAAAAAACAGAGAGACGATACAAAGCATTATAAAAAGTGGTTCGAGCTATATAAAAAGGGAAAGTAATCAACCAAGCGATCGCTTCGTTGCTAGAGCCTATATTGCTGGCCACAGTCGAAGTGTCCTTCGCCCCTGCTTGTATGGCAGGGTCGCCCTTGTTTTTGTCGCTCCCCTCATGCGGTTTCTGCTTGTAAATTTTCAACAAATGGTGTCTTTGCCTGATGCTCTCTGAGATAAGTTTCTCGCAATTTTCTCCGCATGAAATATAGTCGTAATGACCTGGGGGCAAGGCAAATGTCCTGTATCCAAACAGGACTGACCCCGCAATAAAGATTGAGAGCACAAGAAAAACGATGTTGTCTATCAACGCTGTGGATGGCATCCGTTTCAGCAATTTCGTCCCTTTCTGTTCACGACGTCGTTTCTTCTTCTGCCAGCCGCCGAAGCTCTGTGTCCGCCGGCGTGTCGAGTTTTTTATTTCGATTGCATGTGGCACATGCCGGCACCACGTTTCCCCTGGTGGATTTCCCGCCCCGTGCCAGCGGTACGATATGATCCATGGACAGTTGGTCGGGCGGAAACTGCTTGCCGCAGTAGTGGCAGATGCCCCGGTGGCGTTGCGTCTTCCACCACGGTGTGCGTTTCAGCGCGCGGGCTTTGTCCCGCTCCTTGCGAAGGTGGTCGGCAGTGTCGGGACCGGGGTCAATGTCGAACCAGGGTTCGGGATCCATCACGTCCTTCCAACCGGTGAGCGTGTCGTCGTTCCATCCGCATGTCCTCCGCGACCATGAACACGACCGTTGCAAACCCGCGTATTTGACGATACAGGCATCCTGCGCGTCAACTTCGGCCTCTTAAGGCGGTGCGGCGCATCCGGTTTGATGTGGAGCGCGGAAAGCGCCATCAAGGATTGCGCACAGGTCTCTGGTGACACAGAAGCGTGGGTGATATACTGACGAGATGAATCTGGCGGGCAAGCAGGCGTGGCTCCTCGGCATCATGGGCGGCATGGTCGCGGCGCTGTTGACGGTCGGGGTGAGCCGGGCGGCGGACGAAGCGGTCTTTGTGGCCGAGGGCAGCGACGTGTTTCAGGGATTCGTCGGCCATATCGCGCAGCAGGTCGACAGGGACAAAGCCGATTTTGTGGCGGCGGAGTCCTGTACCGCCTGGTTCTATGAACAATTGCGCAAGCCCCCCAGTGGTCGCGTGGACGTGTATCGCCTGTCATTCACGGACGAGGCGCACGGTTCACATGCCTGTGCCAGTCAATACCCCGGTATCAATGAAGCGCGCGCCGCCTTCGCGAAAAGCCAGTCCACCCTGTCGTTGAGCCTGACGTTTTATCAACTGGCGCTGGTGGCCGACCGGGATGATGATGAGCGCTATGATGCCGTTGAATTGCGGGACATTCTGGACTCCCTCAACCTGTCGCGGTTGGAAAGAGAATATCCCCTGCAGTCGCTTGCCCGGCTGAACGGAGCCTTTGACAATGTGCGCATGGCGGAGGAGTTCACGGTATTGACCGACAGCATGGCGACGCTCTACCGCAAAGGGTACCGGTTCACCAACATGGATCAGGCCGCGATGGGCCGGGTGACGGGCGCGTCCTGACACCCGGCCCCGCGTGGGTTACCGCATGCGTTCAACCGCTTCTCTCGACCGGCTGCGGACGGTCTGATCCCAATCTTCCTTCATCGTGTATTCCAGCCTGGCTTTGGCTTCCGTGGCGCGCATGCGTCCCAGGGCAAGCGCCGCACAGCTGCGCACGTATGCGTGATCGTCTTCCAATGCCTTCATGAGCAGCGGGATACTGTCACGATGTTGCACGACGCCTAGCGAACTGGCCGCCATCCCGCGGATGCGATGCTGTTTATCCCCAGGGAATCGTTTGAACGTGGCAATGAACACCTCGGCCATGTCGTGAGCGAGATGTTCCAGCCCCGCCAGTTGATATTGATTGAGTTCAATGAGTGCCATGGCGAGATCAAACCGTTTGCCGGGAGCCTGTTCGCGGGAAAATTTCTGCATGAGCATAGCGCGCTGCCTGGTGCGGCGTCGCGTCCGCCTGATGCGGCGAATCATCGCCCAGACCGGGAGTGTGACCGCGACGACCAGCAACAGGACGGGGACGACGTCGTCAACAATAAAGTCCTGGGTGTCAAAATCCAGATGGTGCCAAAACCAGATGGCGCCGACGACAACGGCGAGCAGGGCCAGAGCCGTGATAGGAGTGGCCTGCCCTCTCTGGACATGACGCTGCGAGGCGGGCATGCCGCGGGTCACGACGCGCCCCGGGGAACGTGCGAGGGCGTTTCCCGCTGTTCAAGAAGGGCGAGCAGCCGACTCCATCGCTGCCGGTCGGTGGTCTCATGACGATGGTCGGCGATGGCGACGAGGTTGCGAAGCATGCGAGCCAGGATCCGGTCATGGGAGCAGGGCGCAAGATAGCGACGGTCAAACGCGACGCCGGAGCCTTCCAACGCGCGCGCGCACTCTGTTTCCGTTAACAGCTTTCCCCGGTTGAAGCAATCAATCAACAGGGGCTCCGTTTGCAGTCCGACGAGAAAATGCCCCGGCATGGCGACGCCGGCCACCGGCACATTGAGCCGGTGACTCACCAGAAGATACACGACCGCCAGGCTGATGGGAATTCCCACGCGACGTTCCAGAACGCGGTGCAGAAAACTGTTGCGGGGGTCGTAGTACTCACGGGTGTTGCCCCGAAACCGCAGCGTCTGAAACAGGTATTCGTTGATGGTGAGGATGTTGCGGCGAGGCCCGTGCGCCGGGTCCACAAGGCGCGCGAGGTCGGCGGCCATGTCGTTCAGGCATTGCCGCCAGGGGGCCATATCCGCCTGGGGGTCTCCGGCCCGGGCAATGAGAAAGGCCCCGGTTTCCAGATCCACCTCCCGCCGCGACGGCGTCAGCAGCGCGGCCCATTGTTGTTCAATGTCGCGCTGCGCCAGGTCGTCCATCACCGCGTGAAGGCGTTGCGCCAGCAGCGGGTCGTGGCAATCCTGCCGGGCGTGCCGGAGAAAGGGCAGGGCCTCGTGTCCCCTGTCCACGAGCTGTTGATGAATCTGACGGGCGATGCGCCGGTCCTGATCGGAGAGCAGGGCGATGAGCGCGTTGATGGTGTTCGCGGAGTGTTCGGGAGGAGGAGAAGACGCTGGCATCATCACGACATGTGCGGGCGCCGGCGTGCGGGCCGCGCTACCCAATGGCTCGACGGAAGGCCCTGGCTCCGCCGTACAGGCACACCGCGTCAAACAGCACCAGGATGACAAGCGCCAGGGCGACGTGCGGCATGGCGGCCTCCCACCCCGTGATAATGAGCGGACGCACGGCGTTGATGACCCACGTCATCGGATTCACCATGGCCAGCGCCTGCATCCATCCCGGCATGGCCGACAGGGGCACGAGCGCCGAGCTCAAAAAAATCATGGGCAGGGACAGAAAGCCCAGCATGGAAAAAAAATCCCCGTGGCTTTTGACGGAAAAGGCGAGGGCCATGGAAATGGCGGTCAGGCCGATGCCGAAGAGCATGCCCAGCGCCAGAATCACGGCGAGGCCCGGCAGTCCCGTTTCCAGGCGCACCCCGAAGGCAAACGCGATTCCGAGAATGACGAGAATCTGCATCCCGGTAATGGTCATGACAAAGATGTAGCGACTCAAGATCACGGAGGTCCGGTGAATGGGCGTGGAGATCATGCGTTCCAGAAATCCGTTTTCTTTGTCAAACAACAGGTCCACGCCGCCGGCCAGTCCGTTGTTGAGGACGGTCATCACGACGACGCCCCCCGCCAGGAAGCTCATATAGTTGGGGGCCTGGAGGATTTGGATATCGGCGGCACGCTGGAAGAGGCTGCCGAAAAAAATCAGCCAGAACAGCATGGGTTGGACCAGCGTGAAGATCATGCTGAATTTTTCCCGGCTCAACCGCCGCACCCACCGCATGGTCAACGCCCAGACTTCCTGTTGGTAGTGTTGTAGGGTCATGGTTTCCTTGCATATGTCATCAGAGTTCACTTTGCTCCAATCGAAAACAGCATTTCTTGTAAATCATTTTCGGTCATGTGCCTTACGCACAGTTTCTAGAAAGTACTTCCAACTGTCAGGGTCAATAGGTGCACCTTGTGACAAAGGGTCTTCTTGCTCATAATTCGGTATATCATCCAGTTCTTGTAAAACATACTGTATAATCTCATCATTATTTGTTGCAAATTCAAGTGGCATGTGGTCTTTTAAGTTACTTATCTGCTTTGCAGCCCAATTCACATGACTGCGAGCAACATTCCTGGTTTCTGGACGATATTCTCTGCTATTATAAACCTTCATAGCCCGTTTAATTTCACCTTTTAACCATTGCAATTCTACTGTATCGCCAGTATTTGGTATTAAACCCATATTTACACCACGCTTTTTTGCGGCTTCCATATCCTCTTGGGTTTTTGGTATACTTTTTAATGTGTGTTTATCAACAAGACGCGACTCTTGGTGATTTACCAAATGTGCATTTGGATTCTTTTCCACTGATTCTGCACGCGCCATAAATGGACTAGATTGTTTCATCATTTTATCCCTCCAATAGTGCCAGTGGGAGGTTTTCTGGTGATTCGCATTCAATGAGTGCTGGTTGATTTGTCCAAACGCATTTTGTGATTCAAGGTAATCATATGCTACTACTTGGATGCTATCACCGTTCTTAAATATCACCATACGAAGTTTCCGCGTTGGGGTCGTTCCGTATTGCGTGCCAACAACCATCCCTGCAAGAAAACTATCACCGCCAGTCAATGTTTTCTGACAGACAACCTCGTTGTTGTTTGTAGAGACCACAAGAAGACCCCTGCGAGAGCAAGTCGATGCCAGTTTACCCTTGACATCTTCGATGGTCGTATTATCAAAAACGCCTTCAGGCTGACCTGATGCGGTTTGTTTGATGAGTGCCACTTGCGGAGCGCAACCGGCTAAGCCAACGATTGCCATAACGGCGGCGATGCCCACTAGTTTTTTCACTGTTCCTCCTTTCTGGCAAGGTAGTGAAGAAAAGGGATTTTTACAAATAAGATACACCCCCGCCTACTCCTCCCCGTCGTCCGGGTACTCTCCCTTGAACCCGTGGCCGGTATGGGCGACAAACACGTCATCAAGTCGGGGGCGATGATATTCAATCCCCTCCACCCGGCAGTTGAGGCGGTTGGCGATTTCCAGCACGGCGGGGAGGGATTTTTCCGGCGATTCCACGCGAATATCCAGGCCGTTGGATTTGACGTGCACGTCACGCACAAACGGCAGGGCCTTGACCCCGTCACGCAGGTGAGCGAGGGCGTCCGTATCGTGTTCCCTGATCGTCAACGATAAACTGTCGCCGCCCACGCCGGCCTTCAGCTCCATCGGTGACCCGATGGCGCGAATGGTCCCGCCGTCAAGAATGGCAAGCCGGTCGCACAGTTGGTCGGCTTCGTCCAGGTAATTTGTCGTCATGACAATGGTGATGCCCCGCTCGCGGAGTTGGCGGATGTGCTCCCAGATACGCAGACGACTGTGGACGTCCAGCCCCAGCGTCGGTTCATCCAGAAACACGATGCGGGGATTGGGCAGCAGCCCGCAGGCAATATCCAGTTTTCGCTTCATGCCCCCGGAATAGGTTTTGGCCACACGGTCCGCCTGGGCTTCCAGGTTGACGAGCCGCAGCAGTTCGTCAATCCTCGTCCGCATCTCCTGCCGGGGAAGATGGTACAGGTTCCCCAGGAGTTCAAGATGTTCGCGCCCGGTCAGAAACCGGTCAATGGCGCGTTCCTGCGGCACGTAACCGATGAGGCTTCGGACGATGTCCGCCTCCGTCGCCACGTTGTGTCCCAGCACGGTGGCCGTGCCCGACGACGGCGGCAGCACGGTGATCAAAATGCGAAGCGTCGTGCTTTTCCCGGCGCCGTTCGGGCCGAGCAACCCGAAAATTTCCCCGGGATGCACGGTGAACGACAGGTCCTTGATGGCCGTCACCGAGCCATAGTGTTTCCCCAGATTCGTGACTTCAATCGCGACGCCGGGAGTCATCATTCCCCCCCCGATAGTGACATGGTGTCGGAAAGCTTGAATCGCAACAGGTCAATGAGGCGGCGGGCCTGCCGGCAGAGACTTTCGGATTCAAGCAGGAATTGTTTTTCAATCGTCGTAAAGTCCAGACACGAGGAGAGACTGTTCACCAGGACGGCGTCCGTGATGGAGGCATTGGTGATGAGTGCGCAGAGGTCATGGGCTTTGCGAGCCTGGAGATACTGGACCGCCAGCTTCGTCACCGTCGTGCGCACGGAATCTTCGTCAAGCGTATGAAACGGGTGACGGGACAGCACGGTGATTTTGGCTCTGCGGTAGCTCGCGTCAAACAATTCTTCTTCAATGACGTACCGGGTCAGGCCGTGAAGGATCAGGTTTGAGCGGCCGTCCCCGAGCGACTTGACCGTGTGAATGCGCCCCACGCATCCCGGAGAACAGACGGCGGGATTCCGGTAATAATCGCGCTCCCCTCCGTCCTTCAGCAGCGCCATGCCGATGCAGGCGTCCGTCCCGACTTCGGCGAGCATGTTCTGGTAGCGAGGCTCGAAAATATGAAGCGGTAAGTACGTGTCGGGGAAAAACACCACATTGGGCAGCGGAAAGATCGGAATGATGTCCGGAATGGCAATGGTCTCGGACTCGGCGATGTGACGCGGTTCAAACATACGCTACGATAGCCGACGCCGAAAAGCCTTGTCAACGGGTCGCGGGCGGCGCGGCGCGGTGGCGGAACGATGAATCGCCTTTCCAGAAAAGGCGATTGCGTGCCACCCGTTTGCATGATATAAGCCGGAACGCCCCGGACTGTGTGCTGTATTCCACGCTTCTGCCCTGTGGGACGGTTGTTCCGCGTCGGTGGTGCGGCTCCCGGGATGGCCTCGTGGCGGGGCGGGCATGACGGGGGGGCCGGCGGGGCGGGACGGCAGAGTGGCCCTGCGAGGAGGTTCCAGGCGTGTCATGAAGAAACGGCGGCGTGAGACAATCCATCTGTGCGGTGTGCTGTTCGCGTTCCTGTTCGTGCCTGTCGGGCCAACGGGGGCCGCGCCCGCGGTCGTATCGTCAAACGTGGCGCCGGTCCTCCCCGGGTACGTCTATGCCTTTCCGAGGGATCACGGCTCCCATGAGCCTTATGGGCTGGAGTGGTGGTACGTCACCGGCCATGTGTATGATCGCTCGGCGCGACGGTTCGGCTATGAAGTCACGTTTTTCCGCAAGACCATTGATGATCCGCGCGTCAAACAGCATCCGTCCCCATGGGCGTTGAGGCAGGTGTATGCCGCTCACTTTGCCCTCACTGATGTGGAGGGGGGCGCGTTTCACTTTTCCGAAAAAGTCAGTCGCGCCGCCTTTGGGAAAGCCGGAGCCAGCCCCGGCCGGATGAAGGTCTGGATTGACCGATGGATGCTGGAACCCGCGACGGAAGATCATCAACGGCTCCATCTCACCGCGCGCGACGCCAAGGCCGACGTGGGTGTGGATCTCACGCTCACGCTGCGTAAACCGCCCGTCATCCATGGACAGGATGGGATCAGCCGCAAAGGCGCCGCCCCCGGGCAGGCGTCACACTACTATTCGCTCACGCGCCTGGCGACGCAGGGAACGGTTCGGGTCAAGGGCGAGCCGTTTGACGTGACGGGGACGAGTTGGATGGATCATGAATTTGGCTCCGGCGAGTCGGGGGAGCAGCAGGTCGGGTGGGATTGGTTCAGCGTGCAGTTTGATGCAAATATGGAATTGATGATGTATCTCTTGCGAAACAACGACGGGTCCCATGATCCCGCATCCAGCGGGACGCTGATCTTTCCCGATGCCGCGACCACGCACCTGACGCGGGACGACGTCATCGTGCGCACGGTGACGCATTGGACCAGTCCGGTCAGTCATGCGCGCTACCCGGCGCAATGGATTGTGGACGTGCCGTCGGTGCAGCTTCGGGTGACGCTTACCCCGGTCCTGGCCGACCAGGAACTGCGCACCGAACACAGTACGCGGGTGACGTACTGGGAAGGGGCGGTCAGTGTGGAAGGACACTACCAGCAGGCGCCGATTGCCGGGAACGGGTATGTCGAACTGGTGGGGTATGCGAAGCCGTTTCCCGGCAATCAGTCACGCGGCCGCCGTCCATGATCCCATGAGTGACATCATTCAATAGGCGATGGTTTGTTTCTGGTAGAAACTAAGAATGAAAATGGAAAAAGGTAGCATTTCTTTTGTCTTGTTAAGTGTCATCGCGGTAGCGATCTTCGTTTCCTCTATTAATGTGTCGGAACATTTCTTTGTTACTAAACTACAAGAGGAAAATGCTCTGGGTAAATACAATCCTTTTCCCATAAAAGGGGGTAACTCTCTGAGTTATGACAAAGCTTTATTTATGGGGCTGGCAAGAGAACTCCTTGATCACCAACACGGTATATTTTTTGGTGATGCCTATCTAAAAGAGCATAAGGAAACCAAAGCAGTTGAAGGAACTATGGGATATTGGCCCCTGGCATGGGCTTTGAAACTGTTTAATTACAGGGTTGCAGAGGCGCTACTTTTTGTAAGTTTTATATTTACATTTATAGTTTTCATCCTGTTTTACCTTCTATGCAGGAAAACTCTCGTTTCTCATACGCTCTCTTTATGTATTCCAATCATAACATTGCTTGCACCTAAAAACCCTTTGTATTTATTTTTGTACGACGAGAACTATTTGCCAAAGTATTTCAATCGGTTTCCTAAAATATTATTTTCATTTCTTTTTGTCTTGGCCTTTTTCTATTTTTTGCAGAGGCTTTTAAAAAATCCCACATATAAGAATGCATTATTTTTAGGTTTGGTTGTAGGTGTTTCATATTATGATTATGCTTTTTATTTCAGTGGCTTTAGCGTTGTATTGGCAACTTTGTTTGTATGTTCACTTGTTCGTCCATATATCAGGCCAAAATTTTTCTTCATTTCCGGGATCACCGCTGTCTTGGTGAGTATTCCTTTTTGGATTAACTATTTACAAAGAATGCCTTATGGAGATTTCTTAATAGAATCTAAATACACGTTTCAGAATGTAACGGATAGCACGCTGATTGCATGGTTCTGTGTTGCCTTTTCTCTGTTGCTATTTAACATATTAAGATTGCAAAGCAACAAAGATAAAGATCTCATTCTGTATTTAGTAATCATACCTTTGAGCAGTATTGCAACGCTTGAAATGATAGCCTATCTGGGCAACCTGGTTCCTCAACCGTATCACTTTAGCAGCACGTTGATTTTGCCTCTTATACCTTTTAGTTTTTTTATTTTGGCATCAAGTGTATTGAAAACTTATGACAAGCAGAAATATTTAGTAGGGTTTGCGGCTGTTATGGCCGTATTATGTTTGAGTTCCAATCTTTCTGCCCGATATTTATGGAGTAAAAAGAACTACGAATTTTATCAAGAAAATGAAGAAATCTTTCAAGTCTTCAGAAACATTGAATCGATATATCCCTTGACGGTTCAGGCGGATAAGGTATTGCTTTCCATGAATTCAGAGATTAATCATCTTTCATTTATCCATACTGATTTAAATCAATATTTTGAAGGCTACCATATGGGGACAGCGAATTTTGAGGAGCGTTGGGAGAGGTTCTTAATAGCGTGTAGAATTTATGGCGTGGACAAGGAGCAATTATTAGAGATGCTTCCGGTTGAAAATTTTTATGCAAAAACAGAGGGTGATCCGGAGAGCTTTGAAAAGTATATGATTATCGCGCCTTCATTTCATGAATGGTATTCGTCTAGAAAAGTAGACAAAGAAAGAGTTTTGAGCAGTTATGAAGAAGTACTTAAACGGAGTCATGAAGATATTTTAACCAGGTTTCACTTAGATTTGGCTTTAGATGTTACTCCAATGAGAATATCTAAAGAATTTAGGCCTTATTTTTCCCGAATTACCTCCCCCCCGAGCGAGTTATCACTTTACGAGCTTAGTATGAAAAATTAATTCACCTAAGCGTAGGCAGGGAGAAATCTCGCAAGTGCGACATGCAATCGTCCCGTTGCTGATCTTCCTGACCGTTGCGGCGGGGTGCGGCTCGCGCAAGCGATCGCGTGTGGCCGTCGTCGTGCATTCCGTCAAGCCCGGCCTTGTCTGCGTCGTGACAGAAGCCGCCATGTATACCACGCTTGTGTTCCGCTCCAGCGGAGACAGGGGAGTGCCCCTGAACGATGTTTCGTTTGACGACAAACGAGGCGGACTCTATTCTTACCGTTGAAGAGGAGCGCAATCCGACGAACACAACAGAGGCTGAACGAAAATGTCAAAATCAAAGGGCAAAAAACCTCGGAAACATTCGCAAACATTCCGAGCAAAAGAAAAACAAGAGCAACCACAGGCGGAGGTTCTTCCTGAAACTCACAGGGGCGGCTTGGGGATCATCCCTTACATCCTGATCATATGGTTCTCTTCTCGTGTGATACTGACTGTTGTCGGTGTATTGGCAAGAGATTGGATGGGCCAGAGTTACACGCTCTCCGAAGTTGGCTGGCTTGATATCTGGAGTGCATGGGACGCAGAGTATTACTATGCCATAGCGAATACATGGTATCCGGCGAACTCCGACATTGCCCTTCCCCAGAAACTTTGGGCATTTTTTCCGCTTTATCCTTTGCTGGCGCGCATAGTCGCCGTGCTGATGGGTAACACATACATCGCCGGTCTTCTGGTATCAAATGCCGCGATTCTGGTCGGCGCATGGTTCCTGTATAAACTTGTTGAGCGAGAAAAAGGCCGCGAAACGGCAAGAAAAGCCACGTTGTTTCTCTTCCTTTTTCCCACCTCGTATTTGTTTTCGTGCTTTATGACGGAAGGACTTTTTATCACCCTTACCATCGGCTCATGGTATTTTGCCCGGAAAGGAAACTGGCTGGTTGCCGGCATTCTGGGAATGCTGTCAGGCATGACCAAATTTCTCGGACTGGTTGCCGCTCCGCTCCTGGGACTTGAATATCTGCGGCAAAAAAACTGGCGCTTGAAAAACATACGCCCGAATGTTCTTTGGATAGGACTTGTGCCGCTTGGCATAGGTATTTTCATGGTGGAAAATTACCGCCTGACAGGTAATCTTTTTATGTTTTCAGACGTTCAGCAGCTCTGGTCCACGGAAAAAGTGTTTTTTATCCAGCCTCTGGTATTTGCTTTCAAACAGGTTCTGGAGTGGAACAATCCGCCTGTAGCTTTGGGTTTGGGCTATGGGGCGGTTATAACAGTCGCCACAACCGGAATGCTCATTTGGGGAAGGAGACAGATAGGAAATCTGCTCTTTCTCTGGTCTCTGGTAATGATTGCAGTGCCTCTCTCTCTTAGCCTCATCTCAACTTATTCAACGCCGCGTTACTTTGTTGTCTTGTTTCCCATTTATATTATTTTGGCGTCTGGGCTAAGAAGAGGAGCGGCATTCTACTCAATAGTCGCTGTCTTAATTCTGCTTCAGGCGTTGACTTTTGCACTGTGGTCAACAAGGCAGACATTTGCAATCTAACACTGTGTTCCTGCAACACCATGGCAAAAAAGAATAAACCAGACCGCAAGAAATTTCACGCCACACGGCCACCATCCCGCGACACCGTCAGCCGGAGCGCCGGAAAGCCTATGGCGGGCACAGCGCCACACCGCCCGGTTTGGCGTTTTTTGCCGCATCTGTTAGTGACCGCGTTTGGGTTGCGCGCCCTGGCGGCGCTGTCCGGCGATTTCACGCTTCACCCCGATGAGACCAATCAATACCTGGAATCAGCACACAGGCTGGCGTTTGGCAACGGCATCACACAGTGGGAAATGTTTTACGGAGCGCGGTCATGGCTGTTGCCCGGATTTATAGCCGTATGGCTCAAGCTGTTTGATGTCGTCGGGCTGAACTCGCCGTTTTGGTATATCGGCGGCGTCAAGCTGGTGTTTTGCGCGGTTTCCCTGCTGGTTCCGCTGGGGATGTATTGCTACGGGCGATGGCATTTCGGCGAAACGGCGGCGCGGGTGGCGCTGGTGGCCGGGGTGTTCTGGTATGAAATGATCGGTTTTGCCCACAAACCGATCCTGGAGGTCCTGTCTGCCGTGCCTCTGATGGCGCTGCTCGCCCTGTATGTCCGACCGGGTGCGGAAAAACCGGGAGATGTCTGGCTCGCGGCGTTTCTGGCGGTTTTTCTCTCCGCCCTGCGGTTGCAATACGCGCCGGTCTCCCTGTTGATTTTCATGGCGTTCTTTCTGCGCACACAGAGGAAAATACTGATCACGGTGGCCGCTTCGGTGTTTTTCCTCGCATTCGGCGTGTTTGATGCCATTACCTGGAACAGTGAACTGTTTCACTCCTATCTCAACAATATCCGCCTCAATCTCAACTTCCCGTTTGAAAAATTTCCACTCAATCCTGCATATCAATATCTCCTGTGGCTGGTGATTGCCAGCGCGGGCATGGGAGTGCTGTGCATGACGGCGGCGTTGCGCAACATGAGACGCTATTGGCTGCTCCTCGCCGTCATTGCCGTCATGGTGTTGGTGCATTCCATATTTTCCTCACACAAGGAATACCGTTTTATCATCGCCATTGTTCCGCTCTGGCTGCTTATCGGCTCCGATATACTGACGACACTGGTCTCACGTGCGAAGCATTCGCAACTGATGGCGGGCATGGCGGCTGCCGTGTTTGCGTTGGTGTCCGTTGCGGGAATTTTCAATGCGCTGCCGTATCAGGATGATGTGTATCACAGTATCTTTGGAAACGGAAAACACACTGTCCGTTTTCTACGCGACCAGCCCCCGATATTTGCCGCCTACCGTTATCTCTCCGGCGCGCCGGATGTTTCCGGGGTATGGCAGACGGACAGACCGTACGCCAACACGCCCGGTTATTACTACCTGCATCGCAAAGTGCCGCTGTATGATTCTTACACAGGCAAGCGCATCAAAACCGCGGCGGACGCGTATACCCATGTCAGCCACATTGTGACCAGGAACATGAAGTTTTCCGTTCCCGGATACTCGGTGATAAAAACCTTCAGCAACAGTTTTCACAATCTCCAAATCCTGCGCCGTGACAGCGACCAACCTGATGTAAGACAATGGCGGGAATACACTCCGGTATTCATAGCGTCGCTCACAAGACCGCTTACAAGACATATCAACACGCGAGGCCTCGTTCCCCCGCTCGACACCAACATCCGCTTTGTCGACCAGTAAAACCGCTCAATCCCGTTTGCGACGGCAGCGATACGTGGGCCGCCCGCAAGAACGGGTTGGGCAACGTCAACATTCGCGCGATTGTTGTGCATCCTGAACAGCCGACTCTACGCGGGCACGAACGGCAGCGGCCTGTTCTGAAACCGGGATGGTGTGAGTTCTGGGTTCGTGATACCATTGGCCCGGAAGTTGCAAGAAGGCAGTGGGCAACCTGAACACAGAAGGAGAAACAACGATGTTAAAAAAATATGGTTATCCTACGGCTAAGTGGAACCGAGCCAAAGCAGAAACCAAACAGCATCTTATTAAAGTAGCGAAAAAGAAGGCGCTGATAACATATGGTGACCTTGCAGACAAAATTAGAGCCATTCCATTTCATTATCGTGATGAAGCGTTCTATGAACTGTTGGGTGAAATAAGCACCGAGGAGCATAAAGCCAGACGGGGAATGCTTACTGCAATCGTAGTGAGTAAGACCGAAGGGATACCTGGGTGGGGATTTTTTGAACTGGCAGTGGAGTTGAAGCTTTGTAAGTCTTATAAGAATGGGAAGGATGAGATGGAGCTATGGACTTCCCAACTCTACAAAGTATGGCCTTAATGGGAATGCTCAACCAGGCCTTAAATCTGTTCGTGAGTTAAGAAACCAGAATGATCCACCCGTAGCCCCGTGAATCATGCATTGCCACCCCATTCATTGCGGTCGTGTTGCCGGCTTCATTCGCGCTTCAACAGAAGAACACCGAAGATGTATTCGAACCACTTGAAGCAATGCTTGAAAGCAACGGCTTTGTTGCTTGCCCCACTTCTTTTTGCTGCGTGCATCCGCGATCACCCGCCGCGATACTACGTATCTGCAGACAACTTTGAGCAACTGAAAACCTATGCTGGAACTCAAGCTCAAGTTGTTTCATTAACCCAGTCGGCAGCGTTTAACTCTCTCTGCCGACTGCGTAGTTTTGTTGCACCTGCCGATGGATTGACCATCGCAGCGTTCATTGCCAAGGCCTTCAACGACGAGTTCAAATTGGCGGGAATCTATTCCGAAAACGGAATCAAAATCACTGGCGACGTTACCAAAGTCGAGTTCTCACCGGGAGTATTTTTTGACGGCTACTGGAATATTGCACTGAATCTGAAGTCTTCTAATGGCAAGACCCTGCCAGTGAGCCACCAGTACAGTTTTACGAGTAATTATCTCGGTGACGTAGCCTGCGATGCAGTGGCTGCTGCGTTGATTCCATCCGTGCAGGATTTAATCAAGAAAACGGTCTTGCATCCGCAGTTCGGCAGCTTGCTTGAACAGTAAACATGACCTGGGTCAAGACATCCCTGGTGGAAATGAAATCCACGGTTTGTATCAAGGCTTCTGTTTTCTAGCAGCCTTGCCTTTTGAGTTCTTTCTCCCGTTTTCGAAGCGTGTCCTCCCAGTCCCAAAGTTCTTTATCCCAGTCTTTAAGTTCTTTCTTCCAGACTGTTTGTTTAGGCCCGGTGGGTTTCGGTCTTCTCGGAAGGGGATAGAAATATAAATTCTTCAGCACCTTTATCTTATATTTTTTCTCTCGTTTTTCAACGTCTTCCTCCCATCGCCAGAGTTCGCTATCCCATTTCCAGTTTCCCTCTTCCCATTGCCAGAGTGCCTTTTCAGTCATCTTACCCTCCTGTTGAGTGAATGGTTGGCTTGCACGGCGGGGTTTGAGTCCCGCTGGCCTTCATCTGGCCGTGGATGATGCCTTCTCCGCTGACGGCCCTTCCCCGCACAGCGGGTCCACGTCAATCTCAAACACGGAGACCGGCATGGCGATGTGCCAGTTCTCCAGCACCGCCGGATGCAATTCCCCAATCAGGCCGATGGAGTGCCCGCCGCAGAGAATTTTCCCCGCTCGCCCCTCCATGAAGGAGCCATGGCTGACGGGTTCCAGCACATAGTCCTGCATGAGGTAGAACATCAGGACATCCAGACAGGTATGCACTTCAGAAAAGTTCGCGTGGGGATGGGCGATGAGGCTTGCCAGCCGAATCAGCGTGTGCGACCCGAGAGGCTGGCTCGCATCGGGCCGCGCGATTTCGCCGATTTCAAACAGGCGGTGCGGATAAAACGCCCGTGGCGAGGCGGTCTCCACGCGCAGCAACGACGGCACGATCCAGGATCGCAGGCACGAAAAACTTTGCGACATGACGTTGTCCACTTCCACGACCTGATCCTGGTCCGCCGGGGTCAGCCTCATGCGTGTCACCAGCTCCTCGCGGGACATCAGAATATTGGAAAACATTTCCTGAAACCCCTGCCCGATCATGTGGTCGCGCAGGTGATCGGACATCCGTTCCAGTGCGGAGAGCGACCCCACGGTGAAGTGGGCCGGCATCACCGGCTCAAACGAGTCATACCCCCGGCTGATCGCCACGTCTTCCGCCACGTCCACCGGGTGCATCAGGTCGTTGCGATAGCACGGCAACCGCACCGCAAGCGTGCTCCGCGTGGCGTTGACTTCATACCCGTAGGATCGCAAGGCGTGTTGCACCATGTCCGTGTCCATGGCCAGACCAAGGGCGGCTTCAATGGCGTTCAACGGCACCTTCTGAATCTCGTTGATGTCGCAGGGGGTTTTCACCGACGCGCCCCACTCCGTGGCATACGGATACTGAATCTCCACGGGATCAATCACGGCGCCGCGGTCGGCAAAATTCACGGCAAAAATGTTGAGGGTGAGCAGGACCATGCGCGCGTCGGTGCCCGTCACTTCCACGAACAATTCCGAATCGCCCACCCGCACCTGCCCAATGTCCTCGCTGTTAATGATGGGGGGGAAGGAAAGCACCTGGCCTTCTGTATCCCACAGCAGGGGCAGCAACGGCTGATCGGCCAGGATGGCCCCGTACTCCATGCCTTTGGGATGCACCGTCAGAATGTCCTGCAGGGTCAGTGGTTCGGAAAACCCCAGCGGGGTGAAGCGCGCTTCCGTGGGTTTCACCAGGCCATAGGTCACCGGAAACTGAATCCGGGGCAGGCGGTACAGTCCCACCGAAACGGTTTTGCGTTTATGGCCGTACCCGTCCGCGAGTTTCTCCTGCGTCTGAATGAGCTGCGCCAGGTCCTCTTCGGTGACGGGAGGCCCCACAGCCGTACAAGCCGCCACGTAGGGACGAACCTGTTCCATGCCGGGTCCCACCACCACCCGTCGTTTGGGCCGGGTCCTGGTTTGGAACAACGGATACGCAAGGGGCGACTCCTGCAGCTTGATCCGAATTTGCCGGGCAATCCCTTCCACGCTCCACAAATCCGGCCGGTTGCTGTCCTGCAGCTCAATCCGCAATTCACCGGTTGCGGCGTCACAATCCTTGAGCTCCCCTTTGACCAGCGGCAGCCACGCCTCAATCTGCTCCGGTGTGGCGGCGCGACCGAGGAACCGTTCCAGATCTTTTTGTAAAAACGAAATTGTCGGCATAGCGTCCTTACCGGGGCCGGCGCGTGGTGTGCCGCACGGCGATGCGCGTGCCACCGCGCGTCACGGTTGCAACAGGCGGCATCGCGTGTTCAGGCAAACCGCCCGCGCAGGGTGCGGGTTTTTTCAAGGTCCACGGAAAAGAGGTCGCGAATATCATGAATCCCGAGCGCCACCATGGCCATGCGGTCCAGCCCCAGGCCCCAGGCAATCACCGGCACCGTCACCCCAAGCGGATGCGTGACCTCCGGCCGCAGCAACCCCGCGCCGCCCAGTTCCATCCAGCCGAGCCGGGGATGCCGGACGTGGAGTTCCACGGACGGTTCCGTAAACGGAAAATAGGCGGGGAGAAACGCGCGCTCCTTCGCCTGCGCCATTTCTTCGGCAAACAGCGTCAGCAGACCCAGCAGCGTCCGGAAATGAATCTCGTCGCCCAGCACAATGCCCTCCACCTGAAAAAAATCCGTGGCATGAGTCGCGTCCACCTGGTCGTAACGAAAACAGCGGGCCATGGAAAAATATTTGCCGGGGATCAGAGGTTGCGCCGCCAGCGTGCGCGCCGACACGGCGGTGCCCTGGCTGCGCAAAATCAGCCGGCGCGCCCGCTCGGCGTCATACCGGTAACCCCACCCGCGCGACCCCGTGTCGCCGCCGTGCTCATGAGTGGCGGCCACGCGCGACAGAAACGGTTCGGCGATCCGGGCCGCATGGGTGGGCGTTTTCACAAAGTACACATCGTGAATGGCCCGGGCCGGATGGAACTGGGGCATATACAGGGCGTCCATGTTCCAGAATTCAGTCTCAACCAGCGGGCCCCGCATTTCCCGAAAGCCCATGCCGACCAGTTGATGTTTGACCAGGTCAAGAAAGGCCCGGTACGGATGCCGCCGTCCGGGCGCGACCCGCGGCGGTCGCAAGCTGATGGTGTAGCGCCGGAACCGCTTGTGGCGCCATGAGCCGTCTTTCAGCATGTCGGGTGTCAATTGGGACACCTCTTCCACCGCGCCCGCCTGGCAGCGTTGCGCCACCGTGTTGCCGTCGTCCGTCAGGGCGTACTCGCGCCGCACACGCTCCTCAATCCGAAACGGTTTCTGCGCGCTTCCCCGTTTGACCGCATACTGCCGCAACAGGGTTTGCTGGTCGGGTGCAAAGGACAGCAGTGTGTGCCGGTTCTCGCGCAACTGGCGCAGGAGCACATCAAACCGTTCAATCGTGGGGCTTGCCACCCCGGTCGGTTCCACGTGGCCCCCGGACGTGAGACGGATGGCGCCTTCCTGTTTGAGCAGGCCGATGGCCCGGCTGATTTCCGCGGGGGGAAACGTGTCCGTGGCCTGTAACGCTTTCACCGTAAGCGGCCGGCCGTCTTCCCGCCCCTGTCGGCACGTCCGCACAATCCATTCCGGCGGCGACCCGGTGACCAAGTACTCGTGCCCCACCTCCGTCAGTCCCACCCAGGCCGTGCCGGTTTCGGCGTGGATGCGGATCAGCGCCTTCGCCTGAAGCCACCCCAGGGCCATGCTGATTTGCGACGGCTCCAGTTGAGCGCGTTCCTGTAACGCGTCATCGGAAACCGGGGTGTCGGCGGATTGCCCCAATGCCGCCAGCAGGTTGATCTCCAGCGGGTGCAAACTGTCATACACGGACGCGGTGTTCATGCGGAGCGGGGAGGGCGTGTGCGGGCCACGGCGCGAAAGGCGGCTATCGTGTCGGCATACACGGGGCTGTCGAAAATCGCCGACCCGGCGACCAGCACATCGGCGCCGGCGTTGATGACATCGGCGGCGTTCTCCACCTTGATCCCGCCGTCCACTTCCAGCAGGGCGCGGCTTCCGGTCCGGTCCAGCAACTGCCTGGTGCGGGCGATTTTCCCCAGGCAGGCGGGAATAAACGTTTGGCCCCCGAACCCCGGGTTGACCGACATGATCAGCACCAGGTCCACGTCGGCAATCACCTCTTCAAGGGTGGTGAGGGACGTGCCGGGGTTGAGTGTCACCCCGGCCTTCACGCCGTGTTCTTTAATACATTGAATGGTGCGGTGCAAATTGGGACAGGTTTCCGTATGGACCGTGAGATAGCCGGCGCCGGCGTGCGCAAAGTCGGCAATGAGGGCGTCCGGATTCGTGACCATCAGATGGACGTCCAGGGGGAGTGCGGTAATTTTGCGAAGTGATTCAACCACGGGCGGGCCGATAGTCAGGTTGGGCACAAAATGCCCGTCCATCACGTCCACGTGAAGCCAGTCGGCGCCGGCGGCTTCCACGGCAGCGACCTCATCGGCCAGCCGCGCAAAGTCGGCGGAAAGAATTGAAGGCGCAAGGTGTACGATTGGCGGGGGCATGAGCTACCTTATAGAGCAAAACGCGGCTTTGGCTCAAGTGGAGATTGCCGGACTTGAATGTTAGGCCGGGAAAAAGACAGCGCGTGATCCTGGTCAGGAGGGTTGCCGTATCTGGTTTACCAACTCATCAACGTCCTTGATGTTTTCAAGATGCTGGAGAGGGCCTTCGTATGTCTGCCTCCCTCTATCATGCGCGCTTCCTTCCGTCATTCCCCCTCCTTCTGTCATTCCCGCGAAAGCGGGAATCCATCTTCACATGGCAAGGCGGGTGTCTGACACACAAACAGACGGATGGATTCCCGGATGGATTCCCGTTTGCACGGGAATGACGAAAGGAGGGGAGGGGATGACGGAAGGAGGCCCCCCCTTAGTCCCCCCCGGAAGGAGGGAGATATGAAAGAAGGAGGGAGATATGAAAGGAAGGGAGCCGGGCGTCACTCACCCTCCTTCTGTCATTCCCGCGAAAGCGGGAATCTATCTTCGCATGGGGAGGTGGGTGTCCGGGATACATACAGACGGATGGATGCCCGGATGGATTCCCGTTTTCACGGGAATGACGGAAAGAGGGGATGTGGCATGTTGGGTACGCTGGGTGGCGACAGGATGGATTCCCGCTTCCGCGGGAATGACGGCGGGGGCGGGAATGACGGCGGGGGCGGGAATGACGGCGGGGGTGGGAATAACGGCGGAGGGTGGGAATGACGGCGGAGGCGGGAATGACGGCGGAGGGCGGGCAGCCTTTGTTCAATTGAGTTGCCGCTGGCACTTCGTGGCGGACAGTTTGGCGGCCAGGGTCATCGCTTCCAGCAGGCTCTGCGGATCGGCCTGGCCTTTGCCGACGATGCCATAGGCCGTGCCATGATCCACCGAGGTGCGGATGATCGGCAGGCCGACGGTCAGGTTCACGCAGCGACCGAACGCCACGGTTTTGAGCGGGATCAATCCCTGGTCATGATACATGGCCACAACCACGTCATACGTGCCGCGCACGGCCGCGCCAAACAGGGTGTCGGCGGGCAGAGGATCGGTGGCCCGGATGCCGGCTCGTCTGGCGCGACGGGCGGCCGGCGCAATGACGGCGCGCTCTTCGTCGCCGAACAACCCGTGTTCGCCGGCATGAGGGTTGAGAGCCGCCACGCCAATGCGAGGCCGGGCGATCCCGAAATACGACCGCAGGGCGTGATGCGCGAGCCGGATCGCCTGGAACACGCGCGGGATTGTCAAAGCCCCGGGCACGTGGCGAAGGGCCTGGTGCGTCGTCACAAACAGAATTTTGAGCGGCCCGCCCATGAGCATCATCCCGACCCGTTTTGTCTTCGTCAGGTCGGCCAGGAGTTCCGTATGCCCGGGGTACGCATACCCGGCCAGGTGGAGGGCTTCTTTATTGATGGGCGCCGTGACCATGCCGGCGACGTGGCCGGCGTTGGCCAGCCCCACGGCCGCGTGAATGAACGCGACGGACGCCGCGCCGGGGCCGCGGGCGGGGTGGCCTTGGCGAAACCGGCCCAACGGAATGGTCAATGGATCAATCACGGGAATCACGCCGCGACGCGCAACCGGCCACGGCTCCAGTCCGTCCCCACGCGCCGCATGACGTGTCATGGGAGTGATCACCGGCGCCACGGTGAGCGGGGAATGCAGCCGGCGGATTTCCCGTTGCAGCACCGGAATGGACCCGATCACCACGGGACGACACAGACGCCACGCCGCAGGAGACGCCAGCGCTTTGACGATGACCTCGGGGCCAATCCCGGCCGGGTCGCCCATGGTGATGGCCAGTATGGGCCGTCGTGGTGTGGTGGCCTTGGGCATGGCGCGCGAAGATTGCCTGAAAAATGCACCATGTTTTTGCCGTCGTGGTGTGGTGGCTTTGGGCATGACACGCGTGGTTCAGGACAGCTTCCGCATCACCTTGTTGATGATGTCCTGCACCGGAAGACCGGTTTTGTCGGCGAGGGCCTGGCAGTCCTGAAATTCAGGCCGGTATTGCACGGCGTGCCCCGCGTACACGACTTTCACCCGCACGCGGCCTTGCGGCAAACGAATGGTGCGCATGGAACGGGCCAGTGTCATCCGGCTGACGAGCTGGCTGCGCACGCCGAGGGTGGTGGTGTCACGAAACAGCGTTTGCGTCAGCGGCCCGGCGTGTTCAGGACGGGCCAGGACCGTGAGAATCACCCCCGGGCGATGATGCTTCATGATGGTCGGCGTCAGGCTGACGTCCAGGGCGCCGTTCGCAAACAGCCGCTCCATGACCGCTTCGTACCGTTGAGGGTTCATGTCGTCAATGCCGGTTTCCAACTGGACGACCTGGTCGGCCTCCGGCGACGTGGCGGCATCGGACGCGGACAGAAACACCCGCAACACATTCGGCCAGTCATGCGGATTGGCCGTGCCCGCTCCATACCCGATGGCGCCGGGGACGACGGGCGGCAGCTGCCCAAAGGTGTGCGTCAACGTGGTCAACAGGGCCATGCCGGTCGGCGTGGTCAATTCCAGCGCGGGGCCGTGGGAATAAATGGGACACCCTTTGGCCATTTCGGCGACGGCGGGGCCGGGAATCGGCAAGGCGCCATGGGCGCTCTCAATCGTTCCGGATCCCACGTTGACGGGCGTCGCACTGAACGTCCGCGCCCCCAGCGCATGACAGCCCAGCAGCCCCCCCACGACGTCGACCAGGGAATCAATCATGCCCAGTTGATGAAAATGCACTTTCGCGGGATCCTGCCCATGCACGGCGCCTTCCGCCGTGGCGATGCGCGCGAACACCGCCAGCGAGTGTGTTTTCACCCATGGCGGCAAATGACTTGCGGCAAGCAGGCGCCGGATTTGCGGCCATGACCGCGATGACGTCCGGCCCCGCGCGATGACGACGTCCACTTTGGTCGCGTGCAGCGCGCCGCGGTGGACTTGTGAGACCTTGAGACGATAACCGGAGACGGGAAGCGCGTTGAGGCCCTTGCGCAGTGTGTGCGGCGACAGGCCCGCATCCACGAGCGCACCCAGTATCATGTCCCCGCTGACGCCGGAAAAACAGTCAAAGTGAAGATGCATGGCAATCCTGTTCCACAGTGGCCGACGCGGATGTCCTTGACGGAACTACCGCGTCACGGTATGTAAGCACATACGAAAATTCCCGTGAAATGACAAGTGGTTTCTCCCGTTCACGGCCCCTTCGCGTCCATGGTCCCGGACCCCGCGCAAGGGAAAGCGGCTCAACGCCTGCCGCAGGGACAACAGGCGCAAGCCGTTCACCGTCCCGTTCCCGATCGCTTGCTCTGATTATAGGCCATGATTGCCAGCCTGAACACCATGCGAAGGTCGCCCTCCCTGCTGCCCGTCATTGGCGCGTTGACGCTGCTGGCGTTGCTGACGGCGCCGGATGCGCTTGACGCCAAACGGAAAAAGCGGACCTATCGCCCGCCGCTCAAAATCGTGAACGTCACCCCCTCGCCCGTGCCCTTTAGTCCCGGGCCGGGGTCGTCGCTGACCCTGGCGGTCACCGTGGAGTTGCCCAAGCGCCTTGAGGGGGTTGATGTCCTTGAAGTGTCGTCCCTCATCAGTTTCCCGTCCAAGCGCTCCATCCGGTTTTTATTTGACCGGCAATCCCTGGACCACGCGGTGGTGGAGAACGGGAAGCCCCGCATGCGGTTCACCCTGCTCTGGGATGGCAAAGATCAAAACCACCAGTATGTGAGACCGGGGAAGTATGCCTATGCCATCCGGGCCAAACTCATGGCCGAGGAGAAAGGGTTTGTGAAGTCCAAAACCGTCTCGCGGTTTAAGCGAGGCACGCTGGAGGTGTCGTCCCCGCCGCCGGATGTGGTGAAGCCGGCACACACGCCGACGCCACCCCCGCGTCCCGAATCTGCGCCGTCATCTGAAGGGGGCGCGGATTCCCGGAAGACAGACGACAAACGCCCGAACGCGGCGGATCACGCTCAAGATCATCCCGACGACGTGACCTGATCATCGTCAACCAGCACGTTGATGCGATGCGCCAGGTGGCCGGCGCCGAATCCGTTGTCAATGTTCACCACGCCGATTCCGCCGGAACAGGCATTCAACATGGTGAGCAACGGGGCCAGGCCTCCGAAGTGCGCGCCATACCCCCGGCTGGTCGGCACGGCAATCAGCGGGGTTGACACCAGGCCGCCCACCACGCTCGGCAACACCCCGTCCATCCCCGCCACGACAATGACCGCGCGCGCCCGTTGAAGACGATCAATCTGGTCAAACAACCGGTGCACCCCGGCCACGCCCACGTCAAACACTGTGTCCACCGCACTCCCCAGCGTCATGGCGGTCACGCCGGCTTCTTCCGCCACCGGAATATCCGCGGTGCCGGCGGTGACAATCACAATGTCGCCCCGGAGCGGGCGGGGCGGTGTGGACGGAATCACCACGACGCGAGCGGTGCGGTGATACACCGCGTTCCGGCTCATGCCTTTGAGCGCGCGTGCAATGGCGGCATCGGCGCGCGTCGCCAGCACGGGCACCTTGTCCGCCAGCAATCTCCCGGCAATGTTCAGGATCTGGGCACGGGTTTTCCCTTCGCAGAAAATCGCCTCCGGCGCGCCGTGGCGCAGCGCGCGATGGCGGTCCACTTTGGCGAAGCCCAGGTCGGCATAGGGCAGGGTGCGCAGTTGCCGAAGCGCCTTCGCCACCGACACCGATCCATTGTGAACCGACGTGAGAAGCGCGTGAAGGATTGAAGGGTCCATGATGGCGGATTGGGCGCTAGGGTGCGCGGGTGGACGTGGCGCACGGTGTTTCTTCTTTGGCCGCGCGGGCCATCAGGTCGGCGACAACGCGCATCGGCGGTTTTCCTTCAAACAACATCGCGTGGACGCATTGCACAATCGGCATCTCCACCTGGCACCGTTGCGCCAGCGCCGCCGCGGCTTTCGTGGTGCGCACACCCTCGGCCACCGTGACAGTCTCCTTCAGAATATCCTCCAGCCGGCGGCCCTGGGCCACTTGCCATCCGACGGCATGGTTCCGGCTTAACGAACCCGTCCCGGTGAGAATCAAATCCCCCAGGCCCGACAACCCGTAGAACGTATGCACGTCGGCGCCGAGCGCGACGCCCAGCCGAATCACCTCGGCCAGGCCGCGGGTAATCAGCGCGGCCCGCGCGTTCAGTCCAAGTTCCAGTCCGTCCACCACGCCGGCGGCAATGGCCATGACGTTTTTCAGCGCGCCACCCAATTGCGCGCCGATGAGATCGGCGCCGGTATAGACCCGGAACGGCGCGGACATGAAGACCGATTGGAGGCGCGCCGTCAGTCTAGCATCCCGTCCGGCCAGCAGCACCGTCGTCGGTTTGTCCTGGCACACTTCGGCGGCAAAGCTCGGCCCCGTGAGCACGGTGACGCCCGGAATCCAGGCGGCGGGCAGCAGTTCGTCGAGGACCTGGGACATCAACAACAGCGAATCTTCCTCAATGCCTTTTGACGCCACGACAATCGGCCGCGGGTTGGCCGGTGAGGGCGGCCATTGCCGGATGACCGACCGCATGGCATGAGACGGCACGGCCAGCACAATCAGCCCGGTGTCGGCCACCGCCTCGTGCAGCGAGTGGGTGGCGGAGAGCGTCGTCGGCAGCGTAACGCCCGGCAGAAACAGAGTGTTTTCCCGTTTGCGATTGATCTGTTCGACAACCTCTTTCTCATACGTCCAGAGCGTCACCGCCAGCCCCCGGTTCGCCAAATGCCGCGCCAGCGTCGTACCCCATGCCCCGGCCCCAATGACCGAAGCGGTGTGTATGGTGGGGGGGGTGGGTGTCATGAGGGTGATGGTAGATGAGTCAATGGCGATGTCTGGTCATTTATTCCCGTAAAAGGTGACCAGTCATTTGGTGGAAACGGTATCCTCGGTTACGGGTTCTTTGAGAGTGATACCGCCACACAGTAACAAACGGAAATCATTTTTCAATAGCCTTATGGAGCGGCTTTGCGACACATGTAGCGATCATATCGCCGATCATTTCTGACAATTCAGGCGTTTGGTCAGGATTTGGCAGTCCTTTGATAAGAGCATGCGAAGGGTCTTCGTCATGACCATTCACCATGTTGGCGGCAAGTGGGTCTTCAACAAATTTGAGGGTTTCAATCCAATCGGCCAGGCATTGCCTGGTCAGACCCACGTTAAGTTCTGCAAAACGTCCAGTGGGACGGATTTCCAGGCGAATGAGTCGGCGCACTTCACGCAATTGCTGTTCTTTGGACTGATTTCGGAAGTAGTCCAGCCAGTTTATCGAACAGGCAATTTCGCCATCTTTTTCAGGAGATCCACGAAAGGCTTCACCGTCAATATCTTCGCCATCTACCAAACCAGGTCGAATGTAACGCACGACATGATCGACACCTGGAAGAGAATCGCCTTTCACGCTGAGATAAGGTGGGAGAGGTCAAGTGCTGCAATTTGGCGACAGATACCGGAAAGGGTGTCGCGACCGGCAACCCTTGAAATATTTTCTGTCCCGGGATGTCTGTGTTTGAACATGACGTATTGGATGATTTCATTTCCAGGGAACTGGAGCCCGATCTGATCTCCCGTTTCGTTTTTCCAGGCAGCACGAAGATTTCCATTATTCAAAAGAAAGAGAGCGCCCTTTTTGAAAAATCCTTGAGATCCCAAAAATGTCCAGAATTGCCGCTCGGATGATTTATTCATGGGAACGTCACCAGAAACCGCATCGCTCATGAATGTGTCAATCCGCTCTCTATAGGCCTCTGTTGCCTGACAGGTTGTCTCTTGTTTTGCATAAAACTCACTTGCGAGTGCGTCAAGAGGGCTGACTCTATCTTCAAACTTTTCGTAAAACTCACTTGCGAGTGCGTCAGGAGGGCTGACTCTGTTTTGATCTTCAAACGTATACGTCGCAGAGTGAGACCCTGGCCTGGCTTCACGAGGCAAGCCATATTTCGACCTGAATTTGAACGTAGATGGGGGGCGAGCATTCGGTTCAGATGTTGAAGCGGAATCTGTGCGCTTGACAGAGGCTTCAGGCTCATAGGCAGAAATGCCGGCGGCTTCATCGTTTAGCACAATGGTGGTCATGCCTGATTTTCCATGGGTATCCAGTATTTATTCTGGATATCGGGGTTTGTCATCTTGACGAAGCAATCAATAATCGCTTTGTGACCACGATCAAACCAACTGTCGGCCATAGATTTGTTCGCTGAACCAATCCGTCCGGATGCCTGAATTTCAAATACAAGCACCGGGATTTCAGGATTTTGCCTGGATTGCGCGTTGCGTATCGAAACGCGTAATTGAAGGTCTGTGGCAATTTCATAAACAAAGGCACAGTTATATCCATGCTGTATTTCCCGGGACAGGCCCAGGGTTGGAATGGGAAACGATGGAATGACATTTTTGACGGCTCCGGGATGAGGCCAGTAGTCACATTGTTTTATCGTATTGATGTACGTTAATTCACAAACACCTATCTGTAGAAGATCACTCTTGATTTCCGAGCAGATAAAATCCTGGAATTTCGAATAGTATGTATCAAAAAGCGGCTTGATGTTTTCATAGTGCGGGTATTCAGCATCGCGTCGTCGCCAGTTCAGCATGAAAGCATGCTTTTGTATTTGGATGAGGTGTATATCATCTGATGCAATCATCCAGTATCTGGGCATCGGAGAAATTTCTTTCCCCGCATTGAGGTCCGAATGCGTCGCAAAGTCCGGAATGGGAATTTGTTGGGAAACGGTCGGGAACTTGTCTTTGATGGAATGCCAGAAAAGACCAATGTGCTCGTTTCGTAATCCATGTATCGGTGGATTGAAATAAGTAGAAACGATAAGTTCATTAATGGGAGGATTCTTGAACTTTATGGTCATCGTCCTCGACTTACGATATGTCTCCAGAAAAATATAGTCTAATAAAGAGCGGAACCTCAGCCCTGTCAATAGCCATAAGCGTTTGCTGTCTCATCGTCATCAAATTCCTGGAGACATTTTCGGGGCTGTTGTGAATGATGGGGAAAGGAGTTGTCACGGAGTTTGTGAGTGTGACGCGAATGGAAATGTAATATATTATAGGAATGCCACTGCGGGGTTGTCAACGGATGGGTGTCTTGGCGCAGCGTGAGGATTGCCGGCGTTGGCCATGTTTGAGTAGTGTCCTTCGGGGTGGGGGCGTGGCGAACAACAACAAAAACAGGCAGGCGTAAAGGCGAAATCACGATCGACACGCCTGCCGGGAACACGTCATGAATCTTGAAACATGCAAAACCGCGTTCTGTCGGTTGCGGGTTGACAGGGGCGAAAACCGGTTCAGTCCCCACAAGCCCTGCATGTTGCTGGCGGTTGTGGAATTGTTCGAGTCGGGGAAATATCCGGCGAACATCATCCGCTTTGATGATGTGTTGTTGAGCCGATATGCGGAATATTTCGAGATTGTGAAAACGGAGAAAGATCATCTGAACCCATGGATGCCGTTTTTTCATTTGCGTTCCGAGGGTTTCTGGCAGCTTGTCCCATTGCCGGGTCGTCAACCGGTGGTGGAGGCGCTGTCCAGAGTCGGCAAGAGCCACATTACGGACAACATTGACCATGTTCTCCTGGACAATGATCTGGTTGCGCTCCTGTCTGATGTACGTTCAAGGCATGCACTAAGAGAAACCATGATTCACCACTGGTTTCCGAACCATGCCGAACAGCTTCAGAAGCAGGTTGAAATTTCCAAATATGAAAAGGCATTGGAAGCCGGCCAGGTCATGGAGCGGGCGCCGGAGACTTCTTCCCGGACGATGGCGTTTCGAAGACTGGTGCGCGAGGCGTATGATTTCCGGTGTGCGGCGTCCGGCTGGCGGATTGTCTTGCCCGATTACAGGGTGTTGGTTGAGGCTGCGCACATCGTGCCGTTCTGTGAAACACAAAATGACACGCCGCAGAACGGGATTGCTCTCACGCCGAATTTTCACTGGGCGATGGACAGGAACATCATTGCTCCGGGCCCGGACATGAAATGGCACGTGGCGAAGATGCTGGACATCCGCATTGCCGACCATCAACCACTTCTGGAACTTCATGGCAAACCCCTGCTGTTACCGGGAGACCGGAAATTTTATCCTGACAGGGATGCGCTGAAGTGGAGGTTGGCGCAATTGGGATAATCGACTAACCATGCACCCTCCACCAACCTGCCAAACCTGCGACCAGGCCCTGCCGTCCGCCGCCCGCTTTTGTCCCGCTTGCGGTACGCCGGTTGTTCAGGAGCCGCGCAAGCCGTCCAGGCCGGAGCCGGCCCGGTCAAAAGAAATCCTCAATCTTCAAATCCTGTATATCATGGCGGGGCTGCTGATTCTGGCGGTGCTGTTTCCGCCATGGGAATCACCGCCCGGCGATCCTCCCGCGTATCTCGGCATGCACTTTCTGCTGCATCCTCCGGAGCCGGGGGCCGTGGTGAGCGGCATCCTGCAGACCGTGGAACTGGCCACACTGGCTATCGGCGGGATGTACCTGGCCTGGATGTTTCGTGACAAACCGTGATGGATGCGTCCCTGTTTCCCCGAACCGCGTCTTGCTTCCTTTCCATTGACCAACCTGCTCCAGCAATCCAGGCCGTGTTTCCCCGAACCGTGTTTCCCCGAACCGCGTCTTGCCTCCTTTCCATTGACGGCGCCTGACTCGTCAAGCCAATCAGCATCGGTATGCCATCGGGAGCAACACCGCGTCCGTCCGCGGCCATCCGCGGTCTGCCGCGTCCGTCTCGTGTCCGTCTCGCGGCCGTCCGCGGCCGTCTCGTGTCTGCCGCCGCCGTCGTCATCATCATATCGTCTGCCTGTGCCATTACAGCGGCTCTGTGCCTTCTTCAAGGATATTGAGATATTTGTCGTATGCGAATTCCTGTCTGCGCCGCTTGCCAGTGATCTCTCTCACGATGCCCATACTCACAAGACGGGCAATGACGCTGTGGACGGTCGGTGCGGACAGGTGCAGCGCCCTGGTCATGGTTGACACCGAAAACACGGGATGGTGTTTCATGTAGTGGTGTGCCGACAGCGTAGAAGCGGTCGCCCGCCCCAATCGCTCAATGCGTTGACGGTCTTCCTCGCACAGGCGAAGAATGTGTTGCGCGCTCGTGGCGGCCTGTTGCGATGTGTCTTTGACGCCGGCCAGAAAAAACCCGATCCATGATTCCCAGTCCCCGTGTTCCCTGACACGCTGCAGCAGGTCATAGTATTGCGTCCGCCTGGTTTTCAGAAACAGGCTGAGGTACAGAACAGGTTGTTGCAGCGCGCCCCCGGCGTACAGCAGGAACGTAATCAGCAGCCGTCCCAACCTGCCGTTGCCGTCAAGGAACGGATGGATCGTCTCAAACTGCACGTGTGCCAGCGCCGCCTTGATTAACAGGGGTATGGCGGCGTCCGGTTTGTGAATAAATTTTTCCAGGTCGCTCATGCCCTCCTCCACCTCGGTCGGCGGCGGCGGCGGGACATAGGCGGCATTCCCCGGCCGTGTTCCGCCAATCCAGTTTTGACTGCGGCGAAACTCGCCGGGGTGTTTGTCACTGCCCCTGCCTTCGGCGAGCAATTTCGCGTGGACTTCCTTGATGAGCCGGTTGGACAGCGGCATCCCGTCCTGCAGTTGCCGCATCCCGTGCTGCATGGCGTTGACATAGAGGGCCGTCTCCGCGACATCGTGATGGGGTGCCCCGGACTCTCCCCCGGCTTCAAAGCGCAGCAGGTCGGCGATTGAAGATTGAGTGCCTTCTATTTGTGCCGACAGCACCGCCTCTTTCCGCACATACATGGACGTGAACAGATGCGGGTCCGGCAGCGTGGCGCTCATGCCATCCAGGCGGCCAAGCGCCTGGTTCGCTTCCTCCATCAGGACGTGAAACGGCTCCAGGCGCAACGGGGGGTGAGGCGGCGGCAGGGGCATGGGGATAAACGCGCGCACCTCCTCGCCCCCCACCGCATGAATGGCGTACCGCCCTGTTTGCCGGGTTTTTTCTGGCTTGCCCATAACAAAACAAAACTTCCTTTATTTACCAAATCTATAATTAAAACATACGGCACTAAACTTTATTTATCAACAATTATGTTAATAATAACAATGTTATCTTAAATTACCTGGGGATGGATTGTGAAGATCAGCTTGCCCCGTGCGGTCTGTTTCTACGCATTTAGCCCTATGGCTGGTGACGCGCTACGCCGCCGCCCGGCAAACAGCACTTCGGCACGCGACACGACACCGTGGAAACCCTGCCGTTGAAACTCCGCGATTGACATTCCATGCGCCAGTCAATCATCGGCCCCGGCCCGTTCCGGGTATGCAAAACAGTCAGCGTCATCCCTCCCCCCGCCGCCGCCGTCGGCATCCTCATGGTGGATGATAACCGTACACGGCATGGCCGGCGTCGGCTTTCGCCAGGCGGGGATGGTGCCGCAACCGCGCGACCGCGCCGCCTCCGGCATCCTCCCAAAGTTGAGATTTCCCGACCGGCGGCCTAGAATCGCGCCCATGACGCCCGACGACATTACCCGGCGCTTTCAGGAAAGCGGAGAAATCAAACTCCGGTTTGCGCGCACCCATGCCGACCGGATCACGACGGTGGCGGCCCTGTTAAGCACGGCCGTGCAATCGGGAAAGAAGATTCTGTTATTCGGCAATGGCGGCAGCGCCACGGATGCGTCGCACATTGCCGCGGAGTTTGTGGGGCGTTATGACCGGGACCGCATGCCGTGGCCCGCGCTGGCGCTGACGGCGGACGGAGCGGCCCTGACGTGTATTGCCAATGATTACGGCTACGCCGACGTGTTTGCGCGGCAGATTCACGCGCTCGGCCACCCGGGCGACATTGCGATTGCCATGAGCACCAGCGGCAACTCGCCCAACGTGGTGAACGGCGTGGAAGCGGCCCGGCAGAAAGGCCTCATCACCGTGGGATGGACGGGAAAAGACGGGGGCGCGCTCGTCACGCTGGTGGATCATCCGTTCCTTGTGCCGTCGCACGTCACCGCCCGCATCCAGGAATGTCACATCACGCTCGGCCACGTGTTGTGCGAAATGGTCGAAGAGAACATCGTTGCGCACGCCTCGTAAGCCCCCCGCTCCCATCCGTCCCCTTGACGTCTCCCGCCTGAAAACCTATTCGCTGCACACGCGGCGGAGCAAAGTGCGGGTCGCCGACTTTGCCATTCCGTGGAAACCGCGACAGGCGTTCACGTCCTTTCTGTCGTCACTGCCCGACGTGCTGGCGGTCAAGACCCTGCGGGGCCTGGTCAACAGCGTGGCCCTGGCCAGGCAGCGGGGACGTCCGGTGATTCTCGGCATGGGCGCGCACCCGACAAAAGTCGGGCTGAATCCCGTGATTGTGGACCTGATGCGGCGGGAGATTCTCACGGCGGTCGCCATGAACGGGGCGGGCGTCATTCATGATTTTGAGCTGGCGTTGATGGGCCATACCTCGGAAGACGTGGAAGCGGAAATTGATTCCGGCCGGTTTGGCATGGCGGAAGAAACCGGGCGCATGATTAACGAAGCCATCATGGAAGGGATGCAGCGGGGCATCGGGATTGGCGCCGCCGTGGGCCGGTACATCCTTCGGCGGCGCAAACAGTTTCCGCACTGGAAAACCAGTTTGCTGGCGACGGGCGCGCAACGGGGGATTCCCGTGACCGTGCACGTGGCCGTCGGCACGGACATTGTGCACATGCATCCGTCGGCGGACGGCGCCGCGCTCGGCGCCGGGTCGCTGCTGGACTTCCGAACATTAACCGCCGTGGTGTCCACCATGGAAGGCGGCGTCTACATCAACCTGGGGTCCGCGGTGCTCTTGCCGGAAATTTTTCTGAAAACCGTCACCTTGAGTCGGAACCTGGGAAAGCCTCTCAAGAAAATCACCACCGCCAACATGGATTTTCTGCCGCATTACCGCCCGTTGACCAACGTGGTCAAACGCCCCACGCAAAAAGGCGGCCAGGGCTATGCCTTAACGGGCCATCATGAAATCATGTTTCCCCTGCTGGCGGCCGCCGTCATTGAAACACTGGCGGGCCGGGCCGGACGACCCACGACACGCCAGGCCCCGCGTCACACGCCCGTCAAACCGCGTCCGCGCGTTCCACGCCGCGGATTGGGAGCGTAAAAAAGAATTGACTCCCGCGTCCCGGTTCGCTTTCCACCCAAATGGTCCCGTGATGCAGCTCCACCAGGCTTTTCGTAATCGCCAACCCCAGCCCCGCTCCGCGCGCCTCCGTTGAATCATCGCGGCTTCGGTAAAACCGGTCAAACACCTGGGCCGCGTCTTCCGGCGCAATGCCGCAGCCGGTGTCCGCCACGCAAATCCGAATCGTGTCAGCATCCTCCAGCGTGACCGTGACCGAAATGCGACCGGACGGAGGCGTAAATTTCATGGCATTGTGCGTGAGGTTCGTCAGGATCTGGAGCAGTTTGTCCCGGTCGCCGGACACCGGAACAAGGTCGGGCGGCGCCGTGGTTTCAAACGTGATGGATTTCTTTTCGGCCTGGGGGCGTAAATTCTCGATGACTTCCTCAATCAACGGCGCCAGCGCCACCTCGCTCGTCGTCAGCTCCATGCGGCCCGCCTCAATACGGGACAGGTCCAGCAGGTCGTTCACCATGCGAGCCAGTCGGTCAATGTTATGGGTCACCCGCGTGAGATAAAACACCTGCCGCTCACTCAAGGCGCCGGTAAAGCCGTCCCGCATCGTTTCCACCAGCCCCTTGATGGACGTGAGGGGCGTCCGAAATTCATGCGAGACAATGGAGACAAACGTCGATTTCAGTTGATCCAGTTCCAGCAGCTTTTCATTCGCCGCCTGCAGGGAGCGGGTGCGAGCCTCAATCCGGCGCTCCAGTCCCGCGTTCAATGTTTCAATCTGGTGATAGGCGTCGGCATTGTCCAGCGCAATGGCGATTTGATTCGCCACCGTCTCCATGACATGCAGATCATCCTGGGTCAGCGCCTGGTCCGTGGCGTGATGGACCGTCAGCGAGCCAAGCATTTTCCCCTGCGTCTTGAGCGGCACCGCGATACACGACCGCGCCTGCGCGCGTTGCGCCAGTTGCCGGTTCAGCGGATGCAGCCGCTCCCATTCCCGCCGGAAATCATTCATCAGCAGGGGGCGCCCCCGCAGCAGCACCTCGCCTTCAATACTGGACGGATCCGTGACGGGGATTTCCATGCTCCGCGCATCATGAATCACGTCCGGCGGCGCGCCGAGCAATCGGGCATCGTGTGTCATCTGCCGGTCCCGGTCAAACAACGCAATCATCACGCAAACGTCTCGCCGCTCGTGCAGAATTGAGCGCAGCGCAATATCCAGCAGCGCCTCCCGGTCCAGCGTCGCGCTGAACTCCAACCCGGTTTGATACAGGGTCGTGAGATGACTCACCTTGCGCCGGAGTTCCACCGCCGTGCGCTCCTGTTCCAGGGAAGCCTCCCGCAACTCCTCGTGGTGGGCGTTGACAAACGTGATCTGCTCATTCATCAGGCGCTCCCGCTCGCCCGCCTTCCGCGTCAGGCCATACCAATGCCCGGCAAGCCAGGTCGTCAAGCCGGGGATAACCGCCCACGCGCCGGCCTCCATCCACGACAATTCCGGATGCGCCCAGCGGACCCCGCCCAGAACCCCGCCGCTCACCGCCGCCCCCATCGCCACCCCCCTCATGCGCGCAAAACGCGGCTGCGCCGGCCAGTGAAATTCCCATTCACAATACTCATCCCCGTCCGCAATACAGAGCCGGTCGCGCACGTCGGCAAAGCCCAGGTGATGAATATGCTGCGGCACAGCCAGCAGCCCGGCTTTAGAAGCCTGGCAGACAATATCGGCGCACCGTTTCCGGTAGGGGCCGAATTGCTGATAGACGTGATCGGCAAATTTCATGCGGAGCACCGCCGAGCCATTCGTAACGGACAGCACATTAAAATGGATGGAGCCCTTAGCAAACTTTTCGCCGAAATGAGGAAACATTCTGAAAATTTGCGACACAGAAAACGGCCGCCCCAGGGTTTGAATAATCGGAGAAATAAACTTGTGCTTACCCATTTCAAACTGAAAGCGCGGATTATCAGACAGCAGGATGCAGAATTCTCCCAGGTAACAGGCAAACTCATACGAATAACTATTCCAGGCATTGCGCAAAAACTTGTCAGTCACATGATACGCCGGATTCCCGATACGGCCATTCAGCGAATCGCAGAGGAGTGACACCACGTCACGGGCGGCGTCCTTCCCGCGTGTTGCGCCGACCACTTCTTCCAGGTAGTCCAGGTTCGCCCTGATAGTGAACCCGCTCACATCGCGAATTTTGTCCCCGTCCGGCGTAAGACCAAACGGACGAAATTGCATCAAGGGTCTGTCAAGGATGGACTGATCTTTCGGCAGCAGCGTCATAGCGTCTTCAGCAGAGTGCCCGGTCATCACATCAACACCATGGTGTATGTAAATGTTTCAGCAGTGTCATGGCGCGTTCAGCAGAAGCGTACAGGCATACGCGTCGCGCGACCCCGTGTTTTGGCGGCAGCGTCATGGTGTGTTCAGCAGGAGCGTGCAGGCATACGCGTTGCGCGACCCCGTGTTTTGGCAGCAGCGTCATGGCGCGTTCAGCAGAAGCGTGCAGGCATACGCGTCGCGCCAACCCGTGTTTTGGCGGCAGCGTCATGGCGTGTTCAGCAGGAGCGTGCAGGCATACGCGTCGCGCGATCCCGTGCTTTGGCAGCAGCCTCATGGCGCGTTCAGCAGAAGCGTGCGGGATATGTGGCACATCAGGCTCCGCACGCCACCGTATGGATGGACCTGTCTTCCAGGCGCAGGCAAGCCAGCGTGCGGCCCCAGACGCACCCGCCGTCCAGCGCGACATAGCGCGCATTCACGCGCACGCCAAGCGCCGACCAATGTCCGAACAGCACCGTTTCCGTCCGGGGGTGACGGGAAGGGACCAGGAACCAGGGCAGCAGCCCGGCGCCGGCCTGTTCCGGCGGCCCCTTGCAGGAAAAATCAAGAACGCCGTCCGAAGAACACAGCCGCATCCTGGTCAACACGTTAGCGACAAATCCCAGCCGGGCCGGCGTCGGCATAGCGTCATCCCAGCGGGTGGATTCATGGCGGTAGATATGCGGCAGGAACGTCCGCCAGGCATCAGAGCGCAACGCGCGCTCCACCTCCCCGGCGAATACCAGGGCCTGTGCCGTGTCCCATTGCGGAAGAATACCCGCATGGACAAGCAGCCACTCGCCCTCGCGATAGAGCAGGGGGCGTCGTCGCAGCCAGTCCATTAGCTCCTCCGCATCCGGCGCGTCCAGGACAGCGCGCAGCGTATCATGTTCCCGGAGTGACGCCGCGCCGCCATGGACAGCCAGGAGATGCAAGTCATGGTTACCCAGCACAATCACGCACCGGGCCTCAAGACCCTTCAGCAATCGCAGCACGTCCAGAGAACAAGGCCCGCGGTTAACGAGATCGCCCGTAAACCACAGCCGGTCGGCGGCGGGGTCAAATTGAATCAGGTCCAGCAGTTTGTGGAGAGGGGTCAGGCACCCCTGAATATCGCCGAATACATACGTAGCCATACGGCTCCTTCCGTCCCGCGCGTTCCGCAGACCTTAGCCGGAACCTCGAATCGCCGCAAGGCACGTCCGTCCGTCATGCCGTGCCCGCTCCTTCAGTCATGTTGGATTCCCGTTTGCACGGGAATACCGGAAGAACAGACGGATGGATTCCCGTTTTCACGGGAATGACGGAAAGACATACCCGCCCCCTCCTTCAGTCCTGCCCGTCCCCTCCTTCAGTCCTGCCCGCCTCCTCCTTTAGTCATTCCCGTCCCCTCCTTTAGTCATTCCCGCGGAAGCGGGAATCCATCCCCTCCCATCCCCTCCCATCCCCTTCCATCCCTTTCCATCCCCTTCCCAACCTCAACGTGCTAAGATACGCCGTCACAACAGGCACAGCGCAAAAAGCGCGACCAGGACACCGAAACCATGGAACGCAAACTTGAACCCGAAATCATGGATAGCGAAGAGCAGGCACAAGTATACGCGCACGCCGACTTCGCAGAAGAAAACCAGGCATTCATCAATCACTTTCTCGCGTTATATCCCGAAGTCGACCACGGCACCGTGCTGGACCTGGGCTGCGGCCCGGCGGATATTCCCATCAGGCTGCTCCAGAGCCGCCCCGGCCTGCAGGTCATAGGCGTGGAAGCATCCGAGCCCATGCTGCACTGGGCGCGCGAAGCCGTGCAGCAGGCAGGACTGCGCGACCGCATTCAGCTCCTCTGCGAGCGGTTCCAGCAATGCTGGTTGGAGCAGCCGGCAGACGCCGTGCTCTCCAACAGCCTGGTGCATCATGTGCCCAATCCGCTGCAATTCTGGTACGCGGTCAAAACACTGGCCCGGCCGGGTGCGCCGGTACTCGTCATGGATTTACTGCGGCCGGACACGCCGGAAGCCGCCCGCGCGCTGGTGGAACGTTACGCCGCCAATGAGCCCGCGCTCCTGCAGCACGACTTTTATCATTCCCTGTTAAGCGCACTCACCGAAGACGAAGTCGCCGCACACCTGGCCGAAATGAATTTCAGCCGCCTGCTGATCGACGTGCCCGACGACCGCCATTGGCTCGTCTCCGGCCGCCTGTAAGCACGGCGCGCGCGCCCGTGCGGGCCTTGACGGAAGCCGGGCCGCCCCGCTACTGTCCGGCCTGATTGGGGGATCGTCTAGGGGCAAGACAACAGATTTTGGATCTGTGAACCCAGGTTCGATTCCTGGTCCCCCAGCCACCCCTCACGCAGCGCGCGCAAGCGTCAGCCGGCCCAGGTAGCCGGGCACCCAACACACCCGCGACGCGCCGCCGGTCGGTATATCACGCCATCCCTCAACGAAAGGGCCGGACCTTGAGCCAGACGCCTCCAACCTACCAGGCATCCGGAGTAGACACCACGTTAGCCGAAGCCTCCCTCACCAGCCTCACGCGCCAGTTCCGCACCACGTGGACCGTCCCCAAAGGCCAGACCGGCCACGTGTGCCTGGACTTCGGCTTCTTCGCCAACATCATAGAAATCGGCCTCAACCAGGGCATCGCCATCACCACCGACGGCGTGGGGTCCAAAGTACTGATCGCCCAGCGCCTGGGGCGGTACGACACCATCGGCATCGACTGCGTCGCCATGAACGTCAACGACCTGCTCTGTGTCGGCGCGACCCCGCTCTCCATGGTGGACTACATCGCCGTGCAGCGGCTGGACCCGGGCTGCCTGCAAGACCTGGCCAAAGGCTTCACCGAAGGCGCGCGGCAAGCCGGCATCTCCATCCCCGGCGGAGAAATCGCGCAAGTCAACGACGTGATTCAAAGCGAAAAAGGCAAAGACGGCGAAGGGTTTGACGTCGCCGGTTCGGCCATCGGGACCGTGGCGCTGGACAAGATCATCATCGGGGCGCGCGTGCAAGCCGGCGACGTCGTCATCGGCATTGAAAGCAGCGGCGTACACAGCAACGGCCTCACCCTGGCCCGCAACGCGCTCGCGCATGATACGTCACTCTACGACACGCGGTTTCCCGAACTGGGCGGCGTCACGCTGGGCGAAGCCTTACTCACGCCGACCCACATCTACACGCGGGAAATCCTGCCGCTCCTCCACGGGGAGGGCCACATAGACATCAAGGCGTTAGCGCACCTGACCGGCGACGGGTTGCTGAATCTAAGCCGCGTCCCACCCAGCGTCAGTTTCGTAATAGACGCGCTCCCGCCGCCGCCGCCGGTGTTCACCATTCTGCAGCGCCTTGGCGGCCTGTCCGACGCGGACATGTTTGAAGTATTCAACATGGGCATCGGCTTCTGTCTCGTGGTCCCGGAATCCCAGGCGGACACCACGTTGCGACTCGTCACCCGGTTTGGGAAACACGCGCACCGCATCGGGCGCGTCACCGACCGGGAGCGGGACGGCGCCGACGTGGTCATTGCCACCGCCGGCGTGCAGCTTCGCGGCAACGCGAAGCATTTCCATTCCACGAAACCGGGCATTCAGTCATCCGTCCCCGCCCCGCCTCACCCATAAGCCGCAGGGAGCCGTCATCCCTCCGCGCGCTGTCATTCCCCGCACTTTTTCTGTCATGTTGGATTCCCGCGTTCGCGGGAATGACGTCTTTGCGGGTGTGATGTCGGGTTTTGCTCTTTGCCCTTTCACATTTTCTACGATTTCCCTTTCGCTCGCTCCGGCTCTTCCTCTCTCCCTTCCTCCCCTCGGGACTAATGTCGTTTGTGGCTCCCCGGGTTTTTTGTGGTCCTTCCATTCAACTGAAATCGTGTTCGCTACCCACAAGTTTATGGGGCAGAAGGAACTGACGCAGACAGGAGTAGTATTTTGCGGGTTGCCGTATGAGGAAGTGGGGGTATAAATTCGGGTTCCAATCTATAATGGGGGATTCGGCATGAGGAGGAAAAACAGGTTCGTTTTCAAGATGGAAGGGCCTGAACAAAACGACCACCACCTGGACTTGTCTGTTTTTGTGGAAAAAATCAGGCAATTTCTTGATTTGCTGATGCACAGTGCAAAAGGCGCTACCTTCCGTGTTGTCGGTCTCTCTCATTCCAGCCCCGCAACCCTAGAATGTGAGCCGGTAGCCAAAGGTGATTTGGACACCGATACTATCTTTAACATGGTCAACGGTACATTTCGTTTAATGGAGGAAGGACAGGCGCGTTGCCTTTCCCACCCTGTTTTGTCTGACTTGGAACATCTCGCAACAATCAGCCCGGAAAGAATTGCACGGGCCGAAATACAAACTATTGCCGGCGATGATGAGGACGAACGTGTGTATAAATTAGACGAGAGATTCAGAGAGAAATTGTGCGAGGCACGAAAAGTTGAAGACAGGATTTTCAGTACAATTGACGGAAAACTTGAGCAGATTAACATTCACAATAATGCCAACACATTTAAAATTTATACCTTTGCTTCTTCCGTCAGTTGCAAATTTCCGAAAAATTTGCTTGGAGCCGTACAGGGCGCTCTGGGGTCTTTTGTTTCCATTTCAGGCGAATGCTTTTATCGTCCCGATGCGGCATTTCCCTACAAAATAGATGTTCAGGAAATGAAGATTCACCCCCCGGGCGAAGAGCTCCCTTCTCTGGGAGATCTTTATGGCATTGCTCCCGACGCAACGGGAGAGAAGACTTCTGAAAAATTTGTGAGAGAACTGCGCGACCAATGGAGTAAAGATACTCAATGACAAGGAATCTGATTTGCTGGGATTCTTCGGTTTTAATTGATTGGATTCGCGGAAACGGGCAAGACTCACCAAGAATCACATCCATAAGATCCGTTGTTGACGATGTGGAAAAAGGCATTCACCTGTTGGCTGTTTCCACTTTGGTTTATGTGGAAGTGATCGCAAGTACGATGTCCGATCATGCTATGGAAACGTTTAAACAATTTATGAAAAACCGGGAAAAGATAGCAATCATCGCCGTTGATATTCGCGTGGCTGAAAAAGCCCAGGAAGTACGCAACCGCACTGGCCTGAAAACGCCTGATGCTGTTCATGTTGCAACAGCCATTGTCATCGGAGCGGACTTGTTCCACACATTTGATGCTGGTTTACTGTCATGGAATGGAAAAAATGAAGTGGAAAATCTTCGTATAACAGCCTGTGATATTCCAGGAAAAAATCCTGGATTGCCGTTTCCAGAATGATGTTTGAGTATTCCCGGAAAGAAACCATCGGTGACCCTGTTTGCCGCGAACCATGAACCACTCGCGGAATGCCCATGCGAAGCGCTGGGTGGCGCTGCAGGACTCTCGCGGGATTGAACGATTTCGGCAATGTCTTGTCTTTGGGAAAAAAGTGGTGCGCGAAACGTTGTCGCGGTATCCCGATCGTTGCCTGGAACTGCTCCACCCCGCGAAAGCCCGTGTGCCTTTCCCTCTGCCGCCCCATGTGCGCGCCCATGCACTGGCCCAGGCGGTTTTCCACACTGTTGATCTCTTCGGCACGGGGGTGCCGATTCTGGTCTGCACGGCTCCCCCCTTGCCCCCTGCGGACCTTGCGACGACACCGCGTGGCCTGGAACTGCTGTGCCCGTTGGGCGATCCGGCTAACGTGGGCGCGTTGATTCGGACGGCGGCAGCTATGGGGGTCGGCCAGGTTATCCTGCTGAAAGAGTCGGCGCATCCCTGGCATCCCCGGTCTGTGCGCGCCGCCAGTGGAACAATGTTTGATGTGCGACTGGCGCAGGGGCCTTCGGTCAGAGAGTTGCCCGAACCCGCCACATGGGTGACGCTGCACGCGCGGGGTGAGAGTTTGCCCGCGTTTCAATGGCCGGAGCATATTCGGCTGGTCGTTGGGGAAGAAGGGCCTGGTCTGCCGCCGCTGCCTTCCGGCACACGACTGGCCATTCCCATGACGAATTCGGTTGAGTCCTTGAACGCGGTCGTGGCCGCGAGCATGGCCCTCTATGCCTATCGCGTCCAGCATCCCTTGACAAGTCCGGGGCCTTGAATCCACTGTTCTGAAAGACGGGCAGGGGCGTGTGGCCCGGAGAGATGGGAAGGAGAAACCAGATGCCGGTCAACATGCTTCGGAAAGATATTCCCAAAGGACACAAACCGCCGGGATGGGTTTCCGCCCGCGAGCAGGTTTCCGGGGTTGATGCGGAAACCAGGCAAAAGGAGGCCGACCTGGCCGTTCAGGAACAGGCCGCGTTATGGGAGTCGCAGGAAGTCGGTATCGTGCATTGGTCGGGTGAGGAAGGAAAACGCTACAGCGATTAGGTTATCCGCCCGCCGGGTGCGAGGGGCGGGAGGAGGCGGAGTCCGTCAATGGTGAAGATTGCCACGTCGAAAAAATTGTTTCGCCAGTCCCGGCGTGTGATGCCCGGCGGGGTGAACAGCCCGGTGCGCGCGTTTCGTGCGGTCGGCGGCCACCCGTTGTTTATCAAGCGCGCGCGCGGCGCCACGGTGACCGATGTGGATGGCAACACGTACCTTGATTATGTGGCGTCGTGGGGGCCCATGATCCTGGGCCATGCCCATCCCGCGGTGGTCAGGGCGATTCAGCGGGCCGCGAGCCTGGGGACCAGTTACGGCGCGCCGACCGAACAGGAGTTGACGTTGGCGAACATGATTTGCGCGGCGTTGCCGTCCATTGAACAGGTGCGGCTTGTGAGTTCCGGCACCGAGGCCGTGATGTCGGCTATTCGCGTGGCGCGGGGCTTTACCGGGCGGGACGCTATTCTGAAATTTGAAGGCTGTTACCACGGCCATGCCGATTCTCTGCTGGTCAGGGCCGGGTCCGGCGCCGCGACGCTGGGCCTTCCCGACAGTCCGGGCGTACCCAAGGCCACGGCCGGTCACACCCTCACCGCGCCGTATAATGATATTGAGGCGGTGCGGCGTCTCATCCGGACACATTGGCGGAAACTGGCTTGCGTTATTGTCGAACCTGTTGCGGGCAACATGGGTGTCGTGCTGCCTCGCGGCACATTTCTTCGGCAACTGCGCACGCTCACCAGGCAGCATGGCATCCTCCTGATTTTTGACGAGGTGATTTCCGGTTTTCGCGTGGCCTACGGGGGCGCGCAGACGTTGTACGGCCTCCATCCCGACCTGACGTGCCTGGGGAAAATCATCGGCGGCGGGCTGCCGGTCGGCGCGTATGGCGGGGCACGGGAGATGATGGAGCTTGTGGCGCCCGAAGGCCCGGTCTACCAGGCCGGCACGCTGTCCGGGAATCCGCTGGCCGTGACGGCCGGCATTGAAACGTTGAAGACACTCAAGGCGTCCGGGGTGTATGAGCGCCTGGACCGGAGAGGCGGGCAGTTGGCCCAGGGCCTGGCGAACGCGGCCCGGCAGGCCAATGTGCCTTTGTGCCAAACGCGAGTCGGTTCTCTGCTGGGGGGATTTTTTGCGAAAGGGCCGGTGGTGGATTACCGCTCGGCGAAACGGTCGGATACGGCCCGGTATGCCAGGTTCTTCCACGGCATGCTGGAACGCGGGTGCTGCTTCGCCCCGTCACAATTTGAAGCCGCCTTTGTCTCCACCGCTCACACGGCGGCGGATATTGACCGAACCATCCGCGCCGCGCGCGACGTGTTCCGGCGGTTGTAACGCACACCGGTCATGCCGTCCGCGCGCGGCGCGCGCCTAGTCGTCATCGTCGTCGTCATCCTCGTCTTCGGCTTCCAGCGCGGCCTGGCGCATCTGCTCTTCCATGGCGTTGTGAATCAGCATCCGGAGGAACATGGAGATGACCGAGCCTTTTTCCAGTGTCCCGCCGGGCGGGACGGCAATCCGGCCTTCTTCCACCATTTTGTCCAGCCACTTTTTTTGATCCGGGGTGACGTGCAACGGAATTTCCATCAGGGGAATTTTTCCAAACATATCCATAACGCAGACCTCCTTATTCAACACAGCCCGTTTGTCAGTACATGGATGAAACGCGCGATCGCTTCCGCCGCGCGCCGGTGATCCCGGCCGGTTACTTCAGCACGTCGGCCATGCCATACAGCCCCGGGGGCTGCGTGACCGCCCATTCTGCCGCGCGCAAGGCCCCGCGCGCAAATGGGTCGCGATTGTGGGCGCGATGCGTGATTTCAATCCGTTCCCCCGGCCCGCCATAGAGCACGGTATGATCGCCCACGATGTCGCCGGCGCGCACGCTCTGCATCCCGATTTCTTTTTTCGCGCGCTCCCCGATGAGGCCATGCCGCGCATAGACGCCAGCGTCCCGCAAGTCCCGGTTGGTGGCGGTGGCCAGGGCCTCGGCCAGTTTCAGCGCGGTGCCGCTTGGGGCGTCTTTTTTCCTGTTGTGATGCGTTTCGATGATTTCGAGATCATAGTCATCGCCGAGCGCGCGGGCCACGTTGCCGACAATCCGCAGCAGCACGTTAATCCCCACGCTCATATTGGGAGCCTGCACGCAGGGGACGGACTCGGCATGCGCGCGCAGTGTGGTCATGTCACCGGGGGAAAATCCCGTGGTGCCGATGACGATGGCGCGCTTGTGCTTGACGGCGTGCGCAAGATGGCGCAGCGCGGCGTCCGGTGACGTGAAATCAATGACGACGTCGCTTGAGGCGATCGCCCCGGCCGGGTCGTCTGTTAACGCGACGCCTAGGCGTCCGCAACCGGCCACGTCCCCGGCGTCTTTGCCAAGGGCCGGGTGGCCCTGCGCTTCACTGGCTCCGGACAGTCGCAGCCGGGGCGATGCGTTGACCAGGGTCACCAGGCGTTGTCCCATGCGCCCGGCGGCGCCGGTGATCATGACGTTGAGGGGTGTCTTCATGCCGCCGTGTGTCGTGTGCGGGGCGCGGCCCCGGCGTGACGAGCTCCTGTGGTCACGGTGTGAGCAATCCGGTGTCCTGCATGACGCGCCGCAGCCGTGCCTGGTTGTCGGATGAAAGCGGCGTGAGCGGGAGTCGCAGCCCGGGTTCAATTTTGCGCATCATGGCCAGGGCCGTTTTGACCGGAATGGGGTTGGTTTCAGAGAACAAGGCGCTGAACAGCGGCGCGAGTTTCATATGCACGGCGCGGGCGTCGGCAAAGTTCCCGGCCAGGGCCGCATTCACGAGGTTGGCCATGTCCCGCGGCGCCACGTTGGCGGTGACGGTAATCACGCCTTTGGCGCCCAGCGCCATCATGGGCAGGGTCAGCGCATCGTCCCCGGAGAGCAGCGTGAGGGCCTGTCCGTCACGGGACCCGCATCGCTGAACGATTTCGGAGACCTGCCCGAGTGAGCTGCTGCCTTCTTTGATGCCCACGACCGTGGGCAGGGTGGCGATACGGGCCACGGTGGACGGCATCATGTTCACGCCGGTGCGCCCCGGAATGTTGTAGAGCACCAGGGGCAGGTCCACGGCGCGGGCCACGGCCTCATAATGTTGATACAGACCTTCCTGCGTGGGCTTGTTGTAATAGGGCGTAATCAGCAGCGCGCCGTCGGCGCCGGCCTGTTTGGCGTGTTTGGTAAAGGCAATCGCTTCGTCGGTGGCATTGGATCCCGTGCCCGCGATCACGGGAATCCGCCGGTTCACAATGTCCACGGTCAGGGCCACGACGCGCTCGTGTTCCGCGTGCGAGAGCGTGGCGGATTCGCCCGTGGTCCCGCAGGGGACGATGCCATGCGTGCCGTTGGCCATGTGAAATTCAAGTAAGTCGCGATAGGCGGTTTCGTCGAATCGGCCGTCTTTGAACGGCGTGACGATGGCGACCAGGGAGCCTGAAAACATCTTACGCCTTCGTTTGGAGAAAATCGGGAATACGCTCTCCGCGAATGAGGTCGTCAAACGTCTCGCGTTCCCGAATCACAAAACTGTCCCCGCCTTTGACCAGAATTTCCGGGACTCTCGGCCGGGAATTATAGTTGGACGCCATGGTGAACCCGTAGGCGCCGGCGGACATCACCGCCAGCAACTCGCCGGCTTTGACCGCGGGCATGACCCGGTGCCGGGCGAAAAAATCTCCGGATTCGCACACGGGGCCGACCACGTCCACCGTGTTGTCCGGCGCCTGGGGATTCCGGCGCACCGGCAGAATGTCGTGGTGCGCGTCGTACAGGCTGGGCCGCAGCAAATCGTTCATGCCCGCGTCCACAATGACAAATTTTTTGGCGTCCGTTTCTTTCAGGTAGAGGACCCGCGTCAACAAAATGCCGGCGTTCCCGGCGATGACCCGCCCGGGTTCCATGATGATTTCACATTGGGTCTTCTGAAGCAGCGGCGTGATGGCGTCGGCCAACGCCTGCGGATGAGGCGGCGTTTCGTCGGCATAGGTAATCCCAAGTCCGCCGCCGATGTTGAGGTACCGAATCGGCATGCCCTGGGATTTCAGGGTCTCAATGAGCGCGCTCACTTTCTTCAGCGACTCGACAAAGGGGCTGATGTCCGTCAGTTGAGAGCCGATGTGGGCATGCACGCCAACGACCTGGATGCAGGGGAGCGCCGCCGCCTGGTGGAATGCCGCCACCGCCTGGTCCGCGCCGATCCCGAATTTGCTTTTTTTGAGTCCCGTTGAAATGTACGGATGGGTGCGGGGATCAATATCGGGATTGATCCGAAGCGCCACCCGCGCCTGCGTGCCCATTTCGCTCGCCACGTCGTTGAGGGCCTGAAGTTCCGCGGACGACTCCACGTTAAAGAGCAGGATGCCGGACTCCAGCGCATCGTGAATTTCCCGCCGGCTTTTCCCCACGCCCGCAAAGACAATCCTGTCGGGAGAGATGCCGGCCCGGAGCGCGCGAAAGAGTTCGCCGCCGGACACAATGTCGGCCCCGCCGCCCTGCGACGCCATGAGCCGAAGGACGGCCAGGTTGGAATTGGCTTTCATGGCAAACGCGACGAGATGGGGCACGGCGGCAAAGGCCTGGTCAAAGGCCTGGAAGTGACGGATCAGCGTGGCGTGACTGTAGATGTAGCAGGGTGTGCCCTGTGCTTTGTCAAGGCGTTCAAGCGGGATGTCTTCACAGTACAACGTATCATGACGGTAGTGAAAGTCATGCATCTTGGGGTAACTCTTCGAACAGTTCGGAGTCCGACAGCGTGATGCCTTCCAGGGCGTCATGAAACGCGTCCTGCAATTTGCGATAGCGCAGCTTCGCGTGGGGCGTGACTGTCTTGAGAATGTTCTGGTCCAGGAGCGTCCGCATCGCCCCGGGCGTCGCCTGCCGCAGATGTTCAAAATTGACCACAATGTCCATCTTCGCTTTTTGCGCGGCGTCTTTGATGCGCTCCAGCAGTTCCCGCGCGTTCAGGTGATCCAGCGTGCCCTCCAGGTCAATGAAGAGCGCGGCAAACGCATCGTGGCGCCGGCCTTTGATATCGAGAAACGCCTCATGGGGTTTCAGCGCCGCCTGCTTGATGGTGAGCAGCGCGTTGGGCACGAGGAGGCTGGTGTCCATGGTGGGGAGCTTGGCCTGGAGATTTTTCAGGACCGTCGCCATGGGCGAGAGTGTTCCCCGTGGGTAGGTGCGTTTGACGTGCTTGCGAAACTCGTGATTCATTTCGAGACGGGGGACCAGGCGTTGACTGGTATGCCGGAGCCGCTCCCAAATGGAGGGCCACCCGTAGAAGTGATGATTCGCCCAGAAAAATCCTTCCTGGAGTTGTTCCATCGTCATCCGTTTGGGCTGATACACCACGTGTTTGCCGTCGTATTTGGCCCAGTCCTGGTCAACAATCCGGCCTTCGCGGGTATACCGCTCATGGAGCGCGGTGCCGGGCAGCGGCGTCAACACGTTGAAATACGCCAGCTCAACCCGGTTGCGGATGAGAAAATTCAGCGTGGATTCAAACACGGATTCGTCGTCATTGTCGAACCCGAACACGATGCCCGGATTCACCATGATGCCGTAGTCGTGAAACATTTTAATCTGGTCTTCAAATTTTCTGACCTGGTTGAAGCCCTTGTTGGTTTCGCCCAGCGAATGATCGGAGACCGATTCCATGCCGACAAAGACCGAGACACAACCGCTGTCGGCCGCGAGTTTGACCATCTCCCGGTCATCCCCCAAAAACAGGGTGGACTGGCACCCCCACTTGACGTTTAAGGGTTTCATGGCCTGCCACAGTTCCCGGCAGTACGCGCGGTGACTGTTATGCAGATCGTCCACAAAGGCGACGATGGAGCCTTCTTCAAGGCCGACCCAGATTTTCGAGCAGATTTTCATGGCTTCAAGCAACGACCCGCGCGCCATGCGCTCGACCACCTCGGAGCGTATCCATTCCTTGACGCGCTGCATTTCCTCAATGACTTCCGGCACGGGACGCCGCCGGGTGGTTTTGCCGTTGAACGGCGACACGCTGCAAAACTCGCAATCAAAATGACACCCGCGCGTGGTGAACGTGCAGTGACGGGTCATGTAGGAATCCGGACTCAACAGCTGGACGCGCGGGGCGCGATAATTGTCCAGCGGCGGGAACTGCTCCATCCGGTAGATGCGTTTCATCGTCCCGGCCTCAAAGTCCTCAACGACGCGCGGCCAGAGGTCTTCGGCTTCCCCGCAGACAATGGTGTCGCAGTACCGCAGCGCTTCTTCGGGGCAGTAGGTGGGATGGACCCCGCCGAGGACAACCTTTTTGCCGCGTTTGCGAAATTCCGTGGCCAGCTCATACGCCCTGGGCGCGTAGCAGGTCATCACCGAGATGCCGACCAGGTCGCACGGCTGGTCAAAGTCAATGACCTGGGCCGCCTCATCAACGAGGCGCACGTCCCAGGAGGGAGGCGTGTAGGCCGCGATGGACGGCAGGCTCAATTTGGGAAACCAGATGGAACGCCGCTCGCTGGCGGTCATGCTGTACGGATTGTTCCGGGGGTAGGGATCAAGGAGCAATAACGTTTTGGATGTATCGGGGGCTGATGTCATAGTCATGGAATGCTCTCCCTGGTGGCGGCGAAATAAACGGTTCAGTCTGATGGCGTTGGAGTCGGCATGAAGCCTGATCGTTGCCCCTGTCGCGTGGTTTAGCCTGTTTCGAGTACCGCGTCCGGCAATACAATGTCACGGCATTCGTCAAGCGTATCAATCTGCACTTCCGGCCTTTTGCGAAAAGGCGAGTACCCGTTCCACAGTTGATGGAACGGGTAGTAGACGTGAAAAGGACGGATAAACGACATGTCCTTTGAGACCAAAAAGCAAAATGTCAGCGCGGACCTGCCCAGGCTGTCCGCGATGTGTTCTGCTCGCTCCGCCAATTCCTTGGATTCGGCGACCTCCTCACTGGATAACCGGGGGAAAATATCGGCTTTCGCTTCATCCGACGTCGCTTCCACCCAGAGGGCGTCACTGTCGCATAAATCACAATTTTTCCAGAACAGACGTACAAACATATGTACCACTTGCCAGTGCCCCACGGCAAACGGGCTTTTCGTTATTCGCCGCTTGAGGCTTCATATGATTCTTTGATGATTTCAGTGAGCACTTCCCTGTTTTTCTCAATTTCTCCCGGCTTGAGACGGATTCGATAGCGCCCCAAGAATCTGTCAAAATTAACATCCAAGCCTGCATTTTCCAGATTTTTGGCTGTTTCCTGGGATTTTCTTAATCGTGGATAGAATAGACTGACTTTTTTCTGGGGGAGAACAATAAAAATGGAGGAGGTGCCATTCTTTGGCAAGGCGATATAGGACTTATTGTATTTCAATTTCAATTGCAAGGACTCATCGCACTGCCTGGCCAATGCAAGCAGTTCATCCGCCATGGCGACGGTTTCCTTACTCGCCGTGCTTTCCCAATACGCCCTGTCCGTGACTTCTTGTGTGTCTTCGTCGTCATCCACAAGACCAAGCGACATTTGATCCAGGACTGTTGTGAAGATCAAACCGATGTGATCCCCATGCTTGAGGGCATTCATTTGAATGGCCATGAGTGGAATCGTGCCGTTGAACAGGCTTACGACGTTCAGAAAGCGACTTGTCACATCTTCGGCGACAATGACGGCCACATGGTCGTACTGGGGGTAGCGTTTTCGTTCAATGTCCCAATACTCAATGGTTCTAATGATATGACTTGCATCAATGGCGCCCAGTTGAATTTCCACCTCATAGCGCAGACGGGATGATGTGTCCTGCAACAAAAGATCAAGGCGGCCGGCGTGAGGCTGGAGGCGCTCTTTGTCTTTGAGAATCACGTCGCCAAGGCCCAAAATCCCCGGATCGTCCGCGATGCGCTCCTGCACCCACTTCTCATTCACGTCGGGGTCGTTTTTGAGCGATATTTTTTTAAACTTGGCGAATTCCATGAGTACAGGTTTCCCTATTGCGCGCCGATGGGCTGCAACGGCGGCAACACAATCTCCGGCTCCTCGTCCGGGGTGGTTTGTTGCCCATCCGGTGCGGCACGTAACGCCTCGGCTTGCCGCTGCGCCCGCACTTTGGCTTCAATGCCGATGTCTTCCGGGGCAATGGGGTCGCCCACCGCGCCGCAGCCTGCTCCGCCTGCCAGCAGCGCACCCAGCAGGATGCCCGGCAGGATGGCTGTCCGGTCACCACCCAACCGGCCGCCAATCGGCGGCGGCGCCGGCATGTCGTATCGGAGACCTCGGCGGCGTGGTGAAGCCGTGCGCATCATCCCCGGCCCCGTGGCGCGCGCGCCGGTTTTATGGCCAGGCGCGATTCCCATTTTTTCAGTTGCCGGGCCACTTGTGTCCGCGCCGTGCCGCCGATTTGATTTTTGCGGTTAATGGCGTCTTTGAGCGTCAGGCACGCCAGCGCGTTGTTGAAAAAATGCGGCGACGCGGCTTTCAGTTGGGCCAGCGACAGATCGCTCAAGGCCATCTTCTGCGCCAGGCAATCCCGAACCAGTCGGCCCACGATGCCGTGGGCTTCCCGAAATGCCACGCCTCTCCGCACCAGGTAGTCGGCCAGCTCGGTGGCCAGGAGAAATCCCGATGACATGGTCTTGGCCAGCACGTCACGCCGGATGCGCAGGCGCCGGATCAGCCCGGCGTATATCGTCAGGGATTCTACCACAGTGTCCATGGCGTCAAAAAGAGGCTCTTTGTCTTCCTGCAGGTCCCGGTTGTAACTCAACGGCAGTCCCTTGAGGGTCGTCAGGAGCGACAGCAGGTGGCCGTAGACGCGCCCGGTTTTGCCGCGAATGAGTTCGGGCACGTCGGGGTTTTTTTTCTGGGGCATCATGCTGCTGCCGGTGCAAAAGCCGTCCGGAAGTTCCACAAAGGAAAATTCCTGCGAGGACCACAGGATGAGTTCTTCGCTCAACCGGGAGAGGTGCGCCATGATGATGGCCAGCGCGCCCAGCGTTTCCACCACGTAATCCCGGTCGGACACCCCGTCCAGGCTGTTTTGGGTGACGGCGGGAAACCCCAGGAGTGCCGCCGTGAACGTCCGGTCAAGCGGGTAATTGCTGCCCGCCAGCGCGCCCGACCCGAGGGGCATCACGTTCAGGCGTGTGCCGGCGTCCCGCACGCGTGTCCGGTCCCGCTCCAGCATTTCCACGTAGGCCAGAAAGTGATGAGCGAGCAGGACGGGCTGTGCCCGTTGGAGGTGGGTGTACCCCGGCAGTATCGTGTCAAGGTGCCGGCGGGCCTGTTGCAGGAAGGCCCGCTGCAGGTCCCGGAGACGCGTGTCCACCGTGCGCAGTTGGTCGCGGAGCCAGAGCCGGAGATCAAGCGTGACCTGGTCGTTGCGACTGCGCCCGGTGTGCAGCTTGCCGCCCACCGGCCCCGCGAGTTCCGTGACGCGGCGCTCCACGGCCATATGAATGTCTTCGTCCGCCGGCGCGAAGGGGAACCGCTGTTCGCGCAGCTCCGTTCGCACCTGCTCAAGGCCCCGGATGAGGGCGCGGTATTCCGTACCGGTGAGGACGCCGATGTGTTCCAGCGTCCGGCAATGGGCGAGGCTGCCGAGAATGTCGTATTCAAACAGGCGGCGGTCAAAGGCCAGCGATGTGGTAAAGCGTGCGACGAGGGCGTGGGGCGGCTCGGCGAATCGCCCGGGCCGGGCGTGTGGGGCGGCGGCCCTAGTCGCGCGGGGTGCCGTTGAGCGTGCGGCCCGCGTGGTCGACGACGGCGGCGCGCGACGGGGTCCGCGGGGTCCGGATTTCATGTCGACCGCCGTGGGCGCGGGCGGGACGCGCCACGGGGGCGCGGCGTCCCACGGGTGGGGCCCTGGGTTTTGCCAATGGCCAGGCGCAAGGCGTTGAGCCTGATAAATCCCTCGGCGTCCCGCTGGTTGTACCCGTGGTCCCGTTCAAAGGACGCGAGGTCTTGCCGGTAGAGCGACCAATCCGATTGTCGGCCCGTGACTATGACGTTCCCCTTGTATAATTTGAGCCGAACCGTGCCGTGCACCGTGCGCTGGGCGTCGTCCATGGCTTTTTGCAGCATCACGCGTTCCGGCGCGAACCAGTATCCATAGTACACGAGTTCCGCATACCGGGAAATCAGGCTGTCGCGGAGGTGGAGGACTTCCCGGTCCATGGTCAGGGATTCCATGCCCCGGTGCGCCACGTGCAGGATGGTGCCGCCGGGTGTTTCATAGACGCCGCGTGACTTGATGCCCACGTACCGGTTTTCCACGATGTCCATCCGCCCGATGCCGTGGCGGCCCCCGAACTGATTGAGGCGCGCGAGCAACCGGGCCGGGGACAGGCGCGTGCCGTTCACGGCGACCGGGTCGCCCCGTTCAAAGGTGATCTCAATGTGCTGCGGGGTATTCGGCGCGCGTTCCGGCGACACCGTCATCTGAAACATGGATTCCGGCGGGGCGGTCCAGGGATCTTCCAGGACGCCGCCTTCGTAGCTCACGTGAAACAGGTTCAGATCCATGCTGTACGGTTTGGCCCTGGTGGCGGTGATGGGAATGTTCCGTTGCCGGGCAAACCGCATCAGCTCGCTCCGCGATTGAAACGTCCACTCCCGCCATGGCGCGATGACGGCGATGCGGGGATTGATGGCCGTGTACGTGAATTCAAACCGGATCTGGTCATTCCCTTTTCCCGTGGCCCCATGACTGACCGCCCGGGCGCGTTCTTTCCGCGCAATGTCCATCTGACGGCGGGCAATCAGCGGACGGGCAATGGCGGTCCCCAGCAAATACCCGCCCTCGTAGACGGCGTTGGCCCGCAGCATCGGAAAGACGTAGTCTTTGACGAACGTTTCCCGGAGATCCTCCACGTAGACTTTTGACGCCCCGATGGCGAGGGCTTTGGTCTTGACGGCCCGGAGATCTTCGCCCTGGCCGAGATCCGCGCAAAAGGCGATGACGTCGGCGTCGTGTTCTTCGCGGAGCCATTGCAGGATGACCGACGTATCAAGGCCGCCGGAATACGCGAGTACGATTTTGGGCTTCGTGGTGGCGCGACGTGTGGGCATGGGGTGCGTGTGGCGGGCGGGAGAATCCGTCAGGACCAGGGGCGCCCGAGCCATTCCGTTAAAATGGCCTTTTGCATGTGGAGGCGGTTTTCCGCCTGGTTCAGCACCATGGATTGCGGGCCATCCAGCACCGACGCGGCAATTTCCTCATCCCGATGGGCCGGCAGGCAGTGCAGCACGATCGCCGACGGTTTGGCGCGTCGGAGGAGGGCGTCATTGATTTGATAGGGGGCCAGCGCCTTGATCCGGTCGGCCTGTTCGCGTTCCTGCCCCATGCTTGTCCAGACGTCGGCATACAGCACATCGGCCTGGTCGGCGGCGTCGGCCGGATCATGGGTAATGTCAATGGCGGCGCCCGTGAGTGCGGCTTCGGTCCGGCTTCGGGCGACGATGTCGGGATCGGGTTGATAGCCGGGCGGGCATCCGATCGCGATGCGCAAACCGACCTTCGCGCCGGCTTCAATGAGGGAATGCGCGATATTATTCCCATCCCCGACGTAGGCGAGTTTGAGTCCTTCAAACGACCCTTTGGCCTCCAGAATGGTCAGGAGGTCGGCCAGGGCCTGACAGGGATGGCACAGGTCCGTCAACCCGTTGATGACGGGAATGGTGGCGTAGCGGGCCCAGGCTTCCAGCGTGGATTGCTCAAACGTTCGCACCACGAGTCCGTCAAGGTATCGTGACAGCACCAGGGCGGTGTCCGCGAGACTCTCCCCCCGGCTTAACTGAATGGTGTCTGAAGGGAGGAACAGGGCGCGTCCGCCCAGTTGCGACATGCCCGCCTCAAAGGATACCCGTGTGCGGGTGGAGGGTTTCTCAAAAATCAGACCCAGCGTCAATCCCGCCAGCCATTGGGCGGCGGGGCCGGAACGGGGTGCGGCTTTGAGGGCGCATGCCACCTGGAGGAGGTGAAAGATGTACTCGCGTGGGATGGCGGCCACGGTCAGCAAATCTTTCGCGCCGGTCGCGGGTGTTGCGTGCGGGGGCGCCGAGACGCCGCGGTCGGGAACGGTATGGCCCAGAATGGTCATGAGTCTATCCTGCATGGAGTGGTGTGTCGCATCAGTTCGGTCTTTCGTCATGACGCCGACTGCGCCGCCAGTCGTTTCGTCAACACGCCGGACAACACGTCCAGGAGGCGGTCAATCTTGCGTGTGGTCACAATCAGCGGGGGCGCGAAGCGGAGGACGTGCTTCATCTTTCCTGTGTTCAGCTTGCCAAGCATCCCGTTAGCCTTCTAATACCACTTATCGTGTGATGAAAACTAGCCGATGTGTTGTTGCGTATATCCATGTGTTTGGGGATTTCTTTTGCCGCATGAATTTTGCCAAAGTTTGGGATGATGTTTTTCAATTCCTTTCCGGGCTTGTCAATGGCATCCGGGTTTCGGAACCTGGCTTTGTTTTTGTACAGGTTGGCAGAAAATTTGGGAAACACTTTTTGCACAGCGTCAAGATCGCCAAAATACCACGCTTCAAGTTCCCGGCAGATAATGCGAATCAAGGGATGTCGGTTTGATGGCGCGCACAATTGCCGCAAATGATTTTTGAGTGCAATGCAATCGCAGTTATCCTGATCATGCAGGATAATGAAAACGGTCTTGATCCCGGGAGTATTACGCCAGGCTGGCAACTTCCTACGGATTGAGCGTTTCAAATCAGTATTACCTTGATGCGGGATACACTGAAAGCTTACCGAGTTGGGTAGTAGTTCAGGTAACAGTGCCTCCAGGAAGTGCTGGGCGGATTCCTCTTCCAACATAAAAACAAGATGGATGTGCTCGTTGCCAGTCATGTGGGTGTGCTGTGGTTAGTTGAGAAGATTCTGGCGCCACAGCCAGCCCAGTTTGTCTCCGGCATTAATCAACGCATTGATTTGCTCACTCCCCGACAGTGGGTCAATTTTCGTTACGCCGTTCTCTTTCTTGAGCAGGAAGGCTTCTTCAATATCTACATGATTCAGCACGTCGGGTGAATGCGTGGAAACAAACACCTGCCCGCCACGCGTGGCGTAATCGCGCAGTTCTTCAACGAGTACGCCGAGCAATTTCGGGTGCAGCTGATTTTCCGGTTCTTCAATGCACAAAAACGGATGCGGTTTTGGGTCATGCAACAACACCAGATAGGCAAATATTTTGATGGTGCCGTCAGATACGTAGCGGGCAATGAACGGATCCCTGAACGTGCCATCCTGAAAACGCAGCAACACATGACCGTCTTCGGTCACATGTGAAGTGACTGTAGACATGCCGGGAATTCTGGATTGAAATTTTTCCAGGATATTATCGAAAGTCGGCCGATCATGTTCATATAAGTACTGCACAACCAGGGGCAGATTATCGCCGCTTTCCGACAAATGTTCGGCAACGCCAACTTCCACTCTTTGGCGGGCGGCCATGATATGAAAATCGGAAACATGCCAATTCTCAATCAAACTGCGGAACGCGCTCGCCGCCTTAAAACGTTGAAATTGCCCCAGCCCCTTGATCGCGAGTATGTCTGGCGAATCCAATGATTGAGCATCTTTCGTCAATTCCTGGTCGGGTTTACTAAAGTCTTCTTCATTGCTAATCGCAAATCCGCTTCCGTTCTGAAAGTCCAGGAAATGAAATGGGGAGCCATGGCCGGCGCGTTTATATCGCAAAATCTCTCGTTGTATGACGGGTGCTCCCTTCGTGTCCGTGGCAATTTCCAACCGATAAGTGACTAATCGTTGCGATCCCGTGATTGCCATTCTAAATTGAATCTCAATGACCATCGGGTCATTTTCGTGACCACGAGTCACCGCCTCTTTGTAGCCTCCCATTTTTTGCAGGGCAGTGCTGACATTGTTTTTCAATGCATCTTTCAAGAAACCAAAAACCTGAAACAGCGTGGATTTGCCACTGCCGTTTTCGCCAAAAAACACGGCAAATGGCGGAATATTATTCAATTCCACATCGTGCAAGGCGCGAAAGTTTTCCAGATGGATACGTTCAATTTTCATCAAGTTGATCCAATATCATTCAAGGCGTCTCTCATGCGTTCACTAATCGTTCTGATGTAGACTTATGGGTGCCTGGCTCACCGGAATGAGCGTCATCTTTGCGGTGCGCTTTCTTGCTCGTTTTGATCACGGCGAATGTACTTTTTGAAATATCTTCAATGGCGTACCAGTATGACATTGTCCCTGGTTTGCGTGATACTTTCTGTCCCGCTTTATCTCATGACGCCGACTGCGCCGCCAGTCGTTTCGTCAACACGCCGGACAACACGTCCAATAAGCGGTCAATCTCGCGTGCGGTCACAATCAGCGGGGGCACGAAGCGGAGGACGTTTTCCGCCGTGCAGTTAATCAGCACACGCCGGGCCAGGCAGTCCTGGACGACCGGTTGTCCGGCTATGGCGAGGGCCATGCCCTGCAAAAGCCCCAGGCCGCGCACGTCCGTGACCAGGGAGCATTGATTCCGCAGGGCGCGCAGACCGTTGTGAAGATACTCCCCCATGGCCCGCCCGCGCTCAAGGAGCCGGTCGTCCACCAGGGCCTTGAACACGGCAAGCGCCGCGGCACAGGCCAGGGGATTGCCGCCGAACGTGGAGCCGTGCGAGCCTGGCTCAAACGCCTGCGCCACGTCGTCGGTCGCCAGGCAGGCGCCGATGGGCAGGCCGCCGCCCAACCCTTTGGCCAGCGTCATGATGTCCGGCCGAATCGGGTACTGTTCATAGGCGAAAAGCGTGCCGGTTCGCCCCATGCCTGTTTGAATCTCGTCCAGAATCAACAGCACACCGCGGGCGCAACAGAGCTGCTGCAACTGTTCCCAGAATATGCGGTCCGCCACCACCACGCCGCCTTCGCCCTGGATCGGTTCAATCATGACGGCCGCGGTGCGTGGCGTCATGCCGCGTTCAATGGAGGCGACGTTGTTAAAGTCGGCATACGTGAACCCTGGCAGGAGCGGGGCAAACCCGTGTTGGATGTTGGCCTGTCCGGTCGCGGTCAGGGTGGCCAGGGTGCGGCCGTGAAACCCGTGGCGCATGGTGATGATCTCATGGCGATCCGGCCCGTGGCGTTGAAAGGCATGGCGTCGGGCCAGCTTTATCGCGGCTTCATTGGCCTCCGCGCCGCTGTTGCAGAAGAAGACTTTGTCGGCAAATGAATGGGCGACCAGTCGCTCGGCGAGACATACTTGCGGCTCGGAATACACCAGGTTGGACGTATGCACCAGGCGCCGCGCCTGTCGCTCAATGGCGGTCACCAGGTCGGGATGACCGTGCCCGAGCGCATTGACGGCGAGGCCGGCTACACAGTCCAGATAGTCCCGATCTTCGGCGTCATAGACCGTACACCCCTTGCCCCGCACCAGGCTGACGGGGAGCCGGGCATAGGTGTTCATCATTGTCCGGGCCGTGCGTTGTTGAAGTTCTTCTGTCAGCATTGTGGTGAAACCATGCGGGAATACAGGCGAATTTAGCACAGGGGTTTGAATGTCGCAATAGAAACGGGGGGTCTGCTATCGCGTGAATCCCGCGCACCGTCCACGGGGACCGCCTGCCGGAAATCGCGCAGGCGATGCGACACACGACCCTGCCGGTGGCCTTCATGCCGTGTCCCGTGTTATACATCACGGGATATGAGAACCTGCGAGGCTTGCCAACAGTCCAACCCCGATGATGCCCGGTTTTGTCTGCGATGCGGGGAGGAGTTCTCCGGGTCGTCCGCCGAACCGTCCGCCGAACCGGCTGCCGCTCCGTCCGATGCCCCGGAGTCGCCTTCGTCAGAGACGCTGACGGACGAGCAGTACTGGCGGGTGTTGATTGGCCCCGGTTTCTGTCTGCAATTCAGATGGAGCGGCGGCTGGTCGTGGAAACCCGCCTGGGATTATTACCGGCGGGTGTTTCGACGCTTTCACTCCGGGGAAGGCCCTCGCTTTGCGTTCACGTGGAACTGGGCGCCGTTTTTCATTGAACCCTTTCTCTGGTTTCTGTATCGCAAAATGTATCTGTTTGCGCTGGTCTATTTGATCGGCCCCATCGTGTCCATCGCGCTCACCGGGGATTTCACGGTGCCGGTCGTGTGGTCCGTCATTGGCAGCGCAAGCGCCAACTATGTGTATTACTGGCACTTGAAAGATCTGTTCATCAAGATCAAGCAGCAGGCGGGGGCCAACTCCGTGGCGTGCAAGCAGGGGATGGCCGATGCGGGGGGTGTGCAGCCGTATGTGTTGTGGCTGGTGGCCGCGTCAATCTTGCTGAAAATCGTCGTCTTTACGGGGATGCTGGGTGAACCTCCGCTTGAGGAGGATCTCCCGTTGCCCGCTGACGGGACCGGGGATCGTCAACTGTTGTAGCGGAGACGACCGGCCATCAGGCATTGGGGTGTGCGGCATGGGATCGCTCCCACGCGAGCCATGATTGAAACCATTGATAGTCGCCCCGGTAGGCCGTATGGCTGGTGGGCAGCCCGCCGCTTTTTTCCTGCAGCATCGTATACGTCCGCGGCCAGTTTTTCGTCCACCACGATTTGAGTTCGCCGGCCGTAAACGGATGCTCGTTGGGTTGGCGGATGCCGGCGGCGGTGATCACGTCGGTGATCAGCGGCCAGTAGCGGTCTTTGCCCAGCCCCAGCGCGCGGCAATGTTCGCGGAGCAGAAACACCACCCACAACTCGGCGCTGTGTTTTTTGTTATGCTTGAAGGGTTGCGTCTGGCACAGGGGCACGGGGTGGAAATTTTTGATGATGGAGGTGTAATCCGGCCCGCCGTACCGGCCGGCGACCTCGGCGATGCCTTGCAGCATGTTGGCCAGTTCGACTTCAACCACCGGGGCGGATGCCTCCTTCCGGGGTTCAAAAGGGTTGTCGGCGGCCAGCAGGTCAATCAGCGGTTTTAATTCGCGCAGGCGGACGGTCGCCGCTTCCAGGATATGCGCCGATTCCAGCCAGTAATCCGGATCATGTTTGGACAGGCGCTCCCGTCCCGGCGGGGGCAGGACGACGGGGATCCAGTGGCGGATCAGGACAAACAGCATATAGTGCATGTCGCCGTGGACGGCCGCCACGCGATGCAGTATCGCCGGCGGCGCGCTCGCATTGTGAAAGAATTGCTCAACCTGTGCGGTGATGTTGAGGCGTTGGGCCAGCGCGATCCACCATGCCATATCCGGCAGACGGGCATCGGGGTGGCGGGTATCAGGGTGCGACATGGGCGCTATCGGCGGACACGGGGAGCGTTCGGGAAACCGCGCCGGATTGGGGAACGCGGTGTGGCATGGTACGGCGTGCCGGGCCGCAGCGCAAGGGTCGGCGGGGCGCCGGTGACGATCATGGTTGCAGAGGAGCGCGCATGAAACAGGTCGTCTTCCTTCGTCACGGCGAATCGCAATGGAACCGCGAAAATCGGTTTACCGGGTGGGTGGATGTGCCCTTGAGTCCCAGGGGTGAACAGGAGGCCAGGGAGGCGGGGGAGAAGTTGCGGGGCTTGCGATTTGACCGGGCCTTTACCTCCGTGCTGACGCGCGCCGTTCGCACGCTGGACATTGTGTTGGAGGTGATGGGCCAGTCTCATATCCCGATTGAAAAACATCAGGCGCTGAACGAGCGCATGTACGGAGACCTGCAGGGACTCAACAAGGTGGACACGGTGAAACAATACGGCGCTGAACAGGTGAAATTGTGGCGGAGAAGTTATGACGTGCGTCCTCCGGGCGGGGAAAGTTTGCATGACACGGCTGAACGTGTGATTCCCTATTATCAGCGCCACATCCAGCCGCGACTGGCCGACGGGAAGCCGCTGTTGGTGGTGGCGCACGGGAACAGCCTGCGCGCGCTGGTCATGCACCTGACCGCGCTGTCCCGGGACGACGTGCTTGAGCTGAACATTCCCACGGGCGCCCCGTTCTGCTACGAGTTTGATGAGCGGGACCGCGTGACCGCCCATCGGTATTTCTAACCGGCGCGTGGCCGGTCCCGGTATCGGGGTGTCGGTCTGTCAGATGATCGGTCTCAAGCTGTACTCAAGTTCGGCGACGTGCGTGCCGATTTCATCAAGGGGCACGAGGTCAAGCAACACCGCCAGGATGTTCTGTTCGTCGCAGGAGGCCGGCATCCCGTCGGCCGCAAGGCTCCCGGCGGCTTCATGCAATACCGCAATGGGTTCCCCGCCGTGCTGGACGAGGCGTTCCCATGCCTGATGCTGTTTCTCCATCACGGAACGCGATGGCTCAATGGGGACATGCACCAGCCCGAATCGACTGCCCCATTTTTCACGGATCCGCTCCTGAATGATCTGGAGCATCCGGCCGCAGACCGGCTCCGGGATGCTGACGCGAATGGCGCTGGTGATCCAGTACGTGGTCAGCGACAGCAGCATGATGGTGATGGCTTGCGCCTGCCGGGGTTCCAGCTCAAGCCCGTAGTCCTTGAGGAAATCCGGGGCGACGGCCGGCGTGATGAGGTCAAAGAGGGCGTTCGCCGTCTGATGAGCGTGATCGGTCATAACGTGTTCGGCGCGTTTGCGGGTAAGCGCAACCGGGGCCAGCATACGAAGATGAACAGCGTTGAAGCAAACACTTTCCACATCAATGCAGCCAATGTCGGCGCTCCGACCACGCTTGCCAGGCTCTTTCCATGAGAGCCGAATTGACAGAACGGGTCTTGTTTATTATGATGAAAACATGTGCTTGTCAACATGTTGTCCTGCCGGGTCCGGCTTGTTTTCGCATACTGCCTTGCTTTGCATTACGATCTTGCCACCATGGCATTGATGTCTGCGCGTTGGTACATATTGGCGTGTTGTAAACAGGGTATTGCGTCGCCTGTAACCTGAGGAGCGTTGTGTACAGCGAAGCGAAAGTCGCGCAAATGGCAGCCTACCTGCTCATGCGTCGCGGGGGGCAAATGTCTCACCTGAAACTCATGAAGCTTCTCTACCTGGCCGACCGGGAAGCCATTAGAGTGTATGGGAGATCTATCTCTGAAGACCATGCGGTGTCCATGACCCATGGCCCGGTGCTGTCCAGGACTTTGAACTACATGAATGGGGATATTCTATCAGAACAGGGAGGCTGGGAGTTCTGGATATCCGACAAAGAGCACCATGAAGTGTCATTGGTTCGGGACGTTGACATTGAGACGCTGGACGAGTTGAGTCAGGCTGACATAGAGATACTGAAATCAGTGTGGCAGCAATTTGGCCGTATGAACAGGTGGGACATCAGGGACTGGACACACCAACACTGTGATGAGTGGCGGGACCCCCAGGGTTCCTGCTTGCCCATTGACCGTGAATCCATCTATCGGGCCGTCAATCATACAGAGGAGGCCACGCGGGCATACCTTGCCGACATTGACCGCGCGGCGGAGGTAGATAAGATATTCACGAATCTATGAGGATCTTTTTGCCTGTTCGCAGGGCAACGATCCTCATTCAATCGGGGCCGGCCCATGACCCGGACCGATTCCACCTGTTTATTCTCCTCAACGACCCTGTCCCGCCACGTGATGGCGAAGTGTTGATTGTTCCCTGTAGCTCCGTACATCAAGACAGATATTACGATTCGGCTTGCGAGTTGCCTGCCCGTTGCCATGCCTTTATCACAAAGAACAGTTTCGCTGATTATCGCTGGGCGCGCATTGAAAAAGCAGACCAGTTGCTGAAAGGCGTGAGGGACAATTTATTCGTTCCGCACGAATCACTGGACGAAGAGCATTTTGCGAAAGTCTATAAGGGCGTGTTCATTTCACGTCATATCTCCTTGAAAAACAAGCAATGCCTGCAACAATCACACGGCTCTGCATGACGCAATACCATTCGTGCTTCCTCTATTCCAGATGCCGCCACTCGTCTTGCAAACGCCTCATTGGCAACCGCCGCGCACGGAAGTTCATACTCGCTTGACAGCGCGCCTCGGCGAGGATAAGGCTTGCCGTGGGATATTCGCTCCGATCATCAGGATCGGGAAGGGTGATGGGCAAGGGCATGATCGGTCAAGGCGATGGCGTGGCTTCTGATGGCAATTGCGGGGTTATGGATGGCGGATGGCGTGGCGTTGCTGGCGGCGCCGCTGTGGATTGTCGGGCGGATGAGGTCCATCCTGCTGGCGGCGCCGGCGATGACGCCATGGTCGGGGGTGACGCTGGTCGCGGGCCTCGTCCTGTGTGTTGCCGCACCCGAGCTGGCCTACCCGGCGTTATGGATGGTGGCGGGTGCGGCCATGATGGCGAAGGGCGGGTTTTTTCTGTTGGCACATGAGGACAGACGCCAGGCTGTGCTGCAGTGGTGTTTGAGCCGGGAGGCAGTGGATTACCGGTTGGCGGGGCTGGTGTTGTGTGCGCTCTCCCTGCTGTTGTTCCATGCGTTGGGCGGCGTTGAGCCGCGGTAAAGAAAGGGCGCCGTGATCGCACAGGTCATTCTTGGGTTGTTCAGCGTTGTCTGGGGTGTGCTGGGGTTGCTGTTTGCGATTGCGCCGGCGTCGGTGCTGGCCAGGGCCCAACGCATCCTCTTTGATACCTGGTGGCGATTCTGGACCGCGCAGGCCACGCTGCTGATCGGGTTGCTTCTGATCATCGGCACGTCTTCTCTGGAAGGGCGGTGGCTGTGGGTCGCGTGCGGCGGGATCGGCGTGGTGAAAGGCTGTGTGTGGCTTGGGGCGTCCGAGTCGTTGCTGGATCGGATATGGCGGCGCTTCAGTCAGTGGCCGGTGTGGCTGTTTCGGTGCGACGGGGCGCTGGGTGTGGTCCTCGCCGTCCTGCTGGCCGCGGACTTGATGCTCCATGGCTGACATGCCCGCCGTCAACCAGGAGGAACGTCGCGCAAACCATCAGGAGCTAACGCGGGTGTGGGAGCAGCACCGGGCGGCGGAATGGCCGGTTGGCGTGGGCGCGCATGAAGGGGCACTCATGACGCTGGATACGGTGTTCGGCGGATGTGTGCTCTATATTCTGGAAGAGCGCCGCCTGGATCCGCAGCGCGTGACGATTCTTGAGGATGGCCTGTCCGAACTGGACGCCCTGCTCCCGGAAGTCCACGAAGAATCCCTTGACTATTTCGAACGACTCAAGCGGCTGGGCGCGTTGACGCTTGACCTGGGTCGCAGTGAGTAAGCGGGGGCGTTCTCAATTGACGGCCCCAAAATCCTTGTGTTAGCGTTTCTTTCGTGCGCGTGAGGCTGTTGATTGCCATGTGGCCCGCGACGCCGACCAGGCTGATAATCGCCGGTCCCGTTAGGCAAATGGAACAGGTATGGACAAAGATCTGAAGAGTATTTTAGGGAAGCTGCAGTACACCGACGACGCCAAAGTCGTGCAGCAAATCACCCAGCAAACCCAACGGGTTCATGACCGCATGTCGGGCATTCGGCACAAGATTGCGGTGATGAGCGGCAAGGGCGGGGTCGGCAAGAGCATGACCACGGTGAATCTGGCGCTGGCGCTGGGACGGCAGGGCTGCAAAGTCGGCATCATTGATGTGGATCTGAACGGCCCCTGTGTGCCCCGCATGATGGGTATGCACGGTCGGGGGCTTGAGGTCACGCCGGATGGCGCGCGCCCGCCGGAAGGGCCGTATGGCATCAAGGTGGCGTCCATGGATTTTCTGCTCAATGAATCGGCGCCGGTGCGGTGGAAAGGCCCGATGGATTTGAGCCCCGTCTGGCTGGGGCTGACGGAAATGAACGTGATCCGGGAGTTCCTCGCCGATATCATCTGGGGCGATCTGGATTATTTACTGGCCGATCTTCCGCCGGGAGCCGCCGCGGATAAACCGCCCGTCATCGCCGGTTTCCTGCCCGACCTGGCCGGTGCGGTCGTTGTCACCACCCCGTCGGAAGTGGCGTCGGAAGTCGTGCAGAAGTCCATCGGCTATGCGACGGATCTGGGGTTGCGGGTGCTGGGCATCATTGAAAATATGAGCCGCTACCGGTGCCCGTCCTGCGGCGTTGAGCATGACCTCTTTGACGGCGACACCGAGAGTATGTGTCACGCGCTCAATCTTCCGTTGCTGGGCCGCATCCCCTTTGACCGGAACTTTGCCAGGACCTTTGATAAAGGCGTCCCGTTGCTGGATGCGGATTATCCGACGAACCAACGCTACCATGAAATTGTGGAGCGCGTGATTTCGCTTGTTGATTACAGGAAGGTGCTGGCCGAAAAGCTGTAAGCGAGACCATGGCGCCGATCTTTTTTACTGACCAACTCTCCCGTGTGAGGCCATTATGAAATTTGTCTGCCTGAATTGCGAAACCTATATGACCTTTCAGAAAGTGGAGAAACCGACGGAAAGCTCCCTGGGGGTGTTTTTTGTCTGTGGCTCCTGCGACGCGAAGTTTTCCATGGTGACAAATCCGGGTGAGACGCAAATGGTCAATTCCCTGGGCGTGCAGCTTGGGGGGCGCACCGAGGCGGCGGCTCCGCTCGAAATGACACGGGGCGGGTTGCAGGAGGGCGTCGGCGCCCCCGCCACGTCCGGCTCCATGGCGGCGTATCTGAACGACAAAATTCATGCGGGACAGTCGACGACCGCCGCGGCGGGTGCACCCGCGCCCGCGCCCGCGTCCGCGTCCGCGAAAGGTGCGCCTGCGCCGACATTCGCACCCGCGTCCGGGCAAGACGGGCAGGAAGCGTCGTCCGGGGGCTGTCCGTTTTCCTCAATGGTGGCGCAAATGGGACTTGGCGGAACAGGCACGGGCACCGGCACGGGTGCCGGTACGCAAGCCTCCGATCTGCAATGGAGCGTGGAAGCGCAGGAACGCCTGGGCCAGTTGCCGTCGTTTGTGCAGCCGATGGTCAAGGGCAGCGTGGAAGTCTATGCGCGCAAGCACGGCTATACGACGGTCACGCTGCAAGTCATGGATGATTCCAAGAATGCCGCGACGGGCATGACCTGGTCGCCGGATGCCGAGCAACGGTTGAAAAACATTCCGGACTTCATTCAACCCATGGCCCGCAAGGAAATCGAGCGGCTGGCCCAGGAACGCGGCGCGACCACCGTGACGGCCGACTTCATGGATGAGGCCAAAGAAAAATTCATGAAGTTTATGTAGGTTGATCTGTTCAAAACGCCTTCCAGTTGCCATACGGCTTTAATCGGTACACCTCTTCAACATCATGCGGGATCGCGACGCCGTGTTGCGCCAGCAGCGCGGCGGTGCGTCGGAGCGGCAACCCGACGATGGTTGGATAATCCCCCTCAATTTTTTCAATGAGCCGCGCGCCTTCTCCCTGGATGGAATAGGCGCCGGCCTTGCCCTCGCTTTCGTTCGTGTCCAGGTACCATCGGAGCGTATCGTCCGTGAATGGCGTGAGCCACACGCGCGCGGTTTCCAGGTGCGTCACGGTGGTGCGTGAGGCGTGACGCAGCAGCGCGATGCCCGTATGCACGGCGTGACCACGTCCCCGGAGTTGGCGCAGCATGGCCTCGGCGTTTTTGCGATCTGTTGGTTTGCCCAGCAGGCGTTCGTCAATCTCAATCACCGTATCGCCGCCCAGCACCAGGTCGTTCGGATACCGCTCCGCAATGGAGCGCGCCTTGTCCAGCGCGAATTGTGTGGCCTGGTCTCCGGGCGCACGCGTGGGGGACGGGACTTCGTCCGCCGTGGGGGGCATGACCTCAAACGGGACGCCGAGCAGGGCCAGCAATGCTTGTCGGCGGGGAGAGGTGGAAGCCAGGATAAGGGACACGGGTGACCGGGGGTGAAAGGGTTACGTTGCTGAAGCCGCGAGCGGTTCGCGTGAGTCCACGGCGGGCGGGACCCGTTCGGACTGATACGCTTCAAGCAAACGCGCCACGTCCCCGGCGTGATGGATGGTGACCATGCCGGCGCGCAGGGCCGCCGCATGTGGAAAGCCGCTGCAGTACCATCCCAGGTGTTTGCGCATACGCGGAAAACGACGCGCCTCGTGGAACTGCTCAAACGTGCGGGCATGTGTCAGCATCATGTCAAACCGGTCTGCCAGCGACACCGACGGCTCACGCACCGGATGCGGGGTGTGGTGCTGCACGGCCTGGCGGATGGCGTCCTTGCCGTGAAAAATCCACGGGTTGCCCAGGGCCGCGCGGCCAAGGAGAATGCCGTCCACGCCGCTGGCCCGGATGCGGGCGATGGCGTCGTTCAGCGAGCCGATGTCGCCGTTGCCGAACACAAGGATGCCCCGTTGGCGAATCTGCGCGGCGGCGTCGGCAATCGCGTCCCAGTCCGCGTCGCCCCGGTACATTTGTTTCAGGGTGCGGCCATGGATGGAGATGACCTCCGGGTGGCCCTCCACGAGACAGGCGCTCCATTCCCTGATGATGACGGAGTCGTACCCGAGGCGCGTTTTTACGGACAGGGGCAAAGCCCGGACGTTGTTCTGGGGTTCTACGGTTCCGCCCCGTGGATGGTTGTTTGGCGTACCGTATGCCCCGTGGCGGGGCGGGTCGTTTTGCGTCAGTGGGTCGGGGACGACGATGGGGCGCGGGAAGGATGCCCGCGCGTCACGAATCTGGCGCACGCGTTCCACAATGCGGGGCTTGAGGCCGGCTTCGGTCAGGGTTTGTCCTTCGGCCCAGTCACGCAGCCCGCGCGCGGTGGCCTCCATGATGTCCAGCGCCAGTTCCGGTGTTCTAATCAGCCCGGCGCCGGACCCCGACGAGGCCACGTTTTTTGACGGACACCCCATGTTGATGTCCAGCCCGTCAAACCCGAGTTCGCTCACCACGTGCGCGGCCTGGTAAAACAATTCCGGGTGCTTGCCGTAGAGTTGCGCGACGACCGGACGCTGGCAATCGGTAAACCGCAACGATTCCCAGGCCATGTCGCTCCGGCCAAAACACACGTCATGGATGTTGGTAAATTCGGTAAAGACCACGTCCGGTCGGCCATGCGTGGCGATGATGTGCCGGAAGGCAATGTCGGTGACGCCGTCCATCGGGGCCAAGCCGATAATGGGGCGGGGGAGGTGGTGCCAGAAGCTCATGGGTTCCCCCAATTTTCTGGATGCGGTTTCGTGACCTCTTTTTTGGTTTGTTCCATAATCTCAAATCTGGGAAAATGTTCTTTTGGAAACAATCTTTCCATCTCTGTTGCAAATTTTTCAGAAAACTTGGTTATTGACTCTATTGTTGTAGAGTTCCATTCAACTATTTCTTTGGTAATACTTTTCATGTTAGCTGTGAGGGCAGGTCCCAGTGCATTTTCAATTTTCTGTTCTGTGTAATTTCCACTGTCCACAAATCCAGCACTCTCAAATTTTGGCTGAAGTTGGTTTAAGTGAAGCGCGGATCTATGTCTCCAAGCATCAAAAAATTCGTCGTATCGCCTTTTCTGTACCAAAAGCTCGTTCAAAAGATCATAGCATTGAGGGCATTTTGAACCTAAAAACGTAAGATTGTCGAAATCAAATGATAGATGGGAGTCAATAGATGGTCGCATGGTCACATATGAAAGCCTATCTTGTCTGCATGGGTCGATAAATTGACGTTTGATATTCCACAATTCTTGTAGCATTTGGCCAAGACTGAATAGAGCATTGTTAAGGGATGAAATTTGTCGGCTATGTTCGCGTTTTTCCCGCTGATACTCTTCCAGTTTGAATGCAAGGAATGCGCCCAAGCCCGCGCCTGCGAGTGGGCCGATAAATGTTTCCACAATCCTGAACCATTCAAGCGCAAGCATTGTCCAAAATTCCCCGTTGCTTTGCTCTATAAGGCGTAATTCGCAACATATACTATCCCAATTCTGCTAGGGAACAATCCTGTCGTCAACTGCGGTGTCCTGGCCTGATGGACAGTGCTGTAAATATGCCTTTCTTGTAACCCCCTGCGATATTAGCCTGACGCTAAAAGGTTCTAGACCCTTCCCTCCCCCATGTGCTAGAAGTTGGCAACAATCTCTGCTTGCCATAAGGGGGTTTTGATTCAGTGCCCTCGTGAAGTCAATTTCGCTCCTCACCGCGTTGCTTTGAATTGGCATAGAAAGCATGTTCTTTCTATGTCTTACTAAGGATGTTACCCGTAGTGTCTTGTTGGCAGTCTGGCGAGCGTGAATTTAGTATGACATCTGTGAGTCTTTCCGTCATTAAACTTCATGGGTAATAATAAGTGAAGGTAGCCGAATAGTGAGTATGTCTATGAAAAATCCGTATCCACACACTGACCCCACCGTCGTCCTCTATCACGCTGATTGCGCTGATGGGTTTGGGGCGGCGTGGGCGTTGTGGAAAAAATATCCGGATGCGCAATACCTTCCCGTCAAACATGGCGAGCCGCCGCCGGCGGGGTTGGACAAGGCGCACGTGGTGATGGCGGACTTCAGTTATAAGCGGGACGTGATTGAACAACTGGCGGCGTCTACGTCCAGTTTTTTTATTCTGGATCACCACGTCACGGCGCAGGCGGCGCTGGCGGATTTGCCCTACGCGCATTTTGACATGACGAAAAGCGGGGCGGTGCTGGCGTGGGAATGGGCGCACCGGGAACCGGTGCCCTGGTTGCTGCGGTATATTCAGGATAAGGATTTGTGGGAGTGGCAGTTGCCGGGGAGTCGTGCAATCAGCGCGGCGTTGTCCTCGTATCCGTTTGACTTTCAGGTGTGGGACGGCTTGACGCAGGATGTGCTGGAAACCGAAGGACGGGCGATTCTGCGGCGGGAACATGCCTTGATTGACAAAATTGTCGCGGAATCCGTCCTGGTGAATTTTGCGGAGGAAACCGTGCCGGCGGTCTACAGTGCGGTGATGACCAGTCAAATCGGCGAACGCCTGTGCGAGGGGGTGCCGTTTTGCATTATCTGGCACGAACAACAGGGGCGGCGGTATTTCAGTTTGCGTTCACAACGCGGGGCCGCCGATGTCTCCGCCATTGCCGCCCGGTACGGCGGCGGCGGTCATGTGAATGCGGCGGGCTTTTCGTTTCCCGTTCAATCGGACACGTCGGACATACGCCATCCCCTGCGCGGGTACGCCGCGCCATGATCCCTTGAACGTCATCCGTCAAAGTATGTTGCCATGATTCCATTGCGTGACGATAATCCCGCGGAAATCACCCCCGTTGTCACGGTCGGGTTGATCATCGCTTGTGCGCTGGTCTTCCTGTACCAGGCGATACTGGGGATGACGACGAGCGGCGAAGCCTTTGTGTATCAGTACGGGGCCATCCCTTCGGTGGTGTTTGCCTATGCCGAAATCCCCGTTGAGTTTGGTGCGGTGTCGCCGTACTTCAGTTTGATCACCAGCATGTTTCTGCACGGCGGCTGGATGCACCTGATCGGCAATATGCTGTATCTGTGGATTTTCGGAAACAACATTGAAGACGTCATGGGCCATGGACGCTTTCTCATCTTTTACGCGTTGTGCGGCATTGTGGCGGCCTTGAGTCACGCGGCCACCGATCCGCTTTCCGTCATTCCCATGGTCGGGGCCAGCGGCGCCATATCGGGGGTGCTGGGGGCGTATCTGCTGTTATACCCGCGCGCCAGGGTGCTGGTACTCATCCCGCTGGGATTTATCAGCCAGATGATCTATGTGCCGGCGGCCATCGTGCTGGGCCTGTGGTTTGTGATCCAGGTCGTGAGCGGCGGCATGAGCCTTGGCGCGGAAGGGGGCGGCGTCGCGTTCTTTGCCCATATTGGCGGGTTCGTTGCGGGCATCGTGCTGATCGGGTTCTTTAAGCATTCGCACGTCAGGTTTTTTAATCCGCCGCATCCGCACGGGTGAGCGGCCGGGCACGCCGCGCGCACACGGGCCAGGCGGGGCACGGTCGTCCATGGGGCACGAGGTCAACGGAATGGCTCACGCCAACGGGATTGAATCCTTGAACCGGTACATCCGCCGACGTCTCAAGAAAAACCGGGATGGCGTGCAGCCTCTCCCGCCCTCATCGGGGTGCGGGCCACAGGGAGCGCATTGTTCAACTCACGGATTGGGCGAACGGTGACAGAGTCCAAAGTCGGGTCCAAAGAATCAGCGGCCTGTGCCGCGCTAATCACGGCTGCGGTGGTGTGGGGCGGCTCGGTGGTGGCGCAGAAGGTGGCCCTGGGCGCTTTCTCCGCCGTGGAAGTGTCGGTGTTTCGCGGGATGGGCGCGTTGTGCATTCTGGTTCCGTTGTGGTGGTGGCAGGAGCGATCCCGCACGCGCGTGGCCGCTCGTGATCTCGGCGTACTCGCGGCGCTGGGGCTTGCCGTTGTCGGCAATCACCTGCTGGTGTTGTACGGGTTGCAATCCATCGGGGCCGGGTCCGCCGGTGTGATTATCGGAGCCAGCCCGGCCATTACCGCCTTTTTGTCCTCCCTGATTCTGCGCGATATGCCGTTTCGCCGTGTCTGGGTTGGGTGCGCGGTATCGTTTATCGGGGTGGCCCTTGTCTCGGGCGGCAATGCGACGGCGACGGGCGGAGCGGATTCCCTGCTCGGTGGCGGGTTGATTGTCCTGGCGCTGATCAGTTGGGCGTTCTACACCATCGGGAGTCGTTGGGTGATGGAGAGACTGTCGCCGCTGACGGTGAACTGGACGACGCTCTTGATCTCCGTCCTCTTCCAAATTCCGTTGCTGTGGACAGACCCCAAAGTGCTGGAGGCGGGGGTCGGGAGTATTCCGTCTGACGGGTGGGTGGCGTTGGTGTATGTCATTGTCTTTGCCACCGCACTGGGCCAGCAAGCCTGGCTCTACGGGGTGTCCGGTATCGGGCCGTCCCGTGCCGGGGTGTTTATCAATTTGATTCCCGTCTCCGCGCTGCTCCTGTCCTTCGTGGTGCTCGGTGAATCGCTGGACCCGGTCAAAGGCCTCGGCATCGGGTTTGTCCTGGGCGGTGTCTGGCTGGTCAACCGCACCTCGCGCCGATGACGCCTGCCCCGCCGTGTGTCCCTGTCACAGCCATGGCGCGCCGGCCTGGGGTTGCTCAAAACATTCCCTGATGGGATGATAGCGGGACGACGAAGCGCCGGGCCGGCTTGTGCGGCGAGTCACACGTTGCGGAAGGGAGAGAGCGTTGCCATCAAAGATTGAAGAGCGCATTGCGAAGGTGACATCGGCCAACGAGGAATTTTATCATGCCTTTGAAAGTCTGGATATTAGCCTGATGGACAGAATCTGGGCGCAGCGGGAATATGTGACGTGCGTGCATCCGGGCTGGAATATCAAGGAAGGGTGGCCGCAGGTGCGGGATTCATGGGTCGTGATTTTCAATAACGTGTTTTCCATGAGTTTTTCGCTGACGAATGTGCAGGTGCAGGTTGCCGAGGACGTGGCCTGGGTGACGTGTACGGAAAATATCACGAGCCGGCATGGGGACGCCACGCAAAGCAGCCGGGTGGTGGCGACCAATTTGTATGAGCGACTGGAAGGAATCTGGAAAATTATCCATCATCACGGCTCGCCGTTAATGGAGTAGCGAAGGCCATGCCGTCATTGCCGCGCAGGCGGGAGCGTTAATCAGAGGAGGAGCAGCTATGGGTGGAGAGAAACTGAAGTTGGAAAACAACAAGAAAATACTAAAAATTCAATCCCCCAGGGATTTTGTTGGCGGCCCTTATGTGGTTGTTTTCAAAAGTCTTGAAGAGCGTTATGCCATCGTGGCCATGGATTGGGACGAAGAGCCTCGTCTGGGCATGCGCTGGTTTTGGGGGAACACGGGAAACCCTGTTTCGACTGGCCACCCCACCTGGTTTGTGATTCCCCCCTCGTTAAGCAAGGGCATTGTGTCTTCGTTGCCGCTGGTGCATGGATTGAGCGCCAAAGTTGATGAATTTCTTGCCGGCAAGATAACGGGCACCGCTCTCGCGGCCTTTGTTCGCGCCATGAAGTGACGGCGTGTCAGTGCGTGAGTGTGTTCTTCCACTCTGTCACGGTCGCGTCGCGTTCCACCATGGTCATGCCGTTGTATTTTCTGAACAGACTCTTGCCGCCCGTTTTGCGCCGCCAGGTCACAAAGTCGGCAAAATGGTCTTTGCAGACAATGCCCGTTCCCGCCGGGGCATAGCCCTGGTTCGTACATCCTTCAATCATACAGTGTTGCGTGATCATTTAAAGAAATCTCCAAGTCGTTTTCGTGCCTCTTCTTGCCTTTGTTTGACATCTTCGGGATACCAGTCAGCAGGGTCTTTCGTCGACAAATCCAAGGCATCCTGAATTTTTGATTTTTTATATCTTTCCATTTTGCGTGAGAAAAATTCATTGCTTGCGCTAATATTGATTTTTTCTTCTAACGGCATGAGATTTCCTATGTTGTTAATGTGTTGCCCGTGAGAATTAACAGTCCATTTACCATAATTATTCCAATCCCAAGGCAAAATATGTTCAATGTGAATTTTGCCTTGAAGCGCCTTGCCATACTCGGCGCGTTTTTGTTCGTGGTTCAACGAAGAATTAAGAAAAACTAGGCCTTTTGCATATCGCCCACAATCGGAATCCGCCAACTTCTTGTAAAATATTTCAAGCTCTTTTTTGTCTATATTCTTCCTGTATTCATCGGCATAATTCTTTCCTTGATCAATAGCAACGCACACTTTAGACGTTGTATCTTTGACAGTATTGACAGCATTATGCACCACACCCTTAATGAAAAAATAACGCACAGTTTCTTTCATCAATTTTAAATATTCGTCGCGGTGCTCTTTCGGAAGATCAAAACTGTTTCCCTCACGTTTCATGTATTTGTGCAAGAATACGTGTAGAGGATAGTACCAATACATATTGGGATATGTTTCCATGATGCTCCAATAAATATTTTCTTCTTTACCAATCTTCTCATCTTGAGTTGAGTTGTTCTCAAACAGCCAGTAGCAGGCCTCCAGAGCATTCATGATGGTCTTATAGCTTTGGCCCAGTTCCTGCTGGTTCAAATGGTGGGCTAACATGTATTTTCTAAGACCAATTTCTTTTGTAGTGTCATTCTTTCCTGCCCTTGAAATATGCATATAAAGTCTGAACAGATATTCGTGCTCTTTAATTTTGTTCCAGCGCGCTATAAAATCCTTTCGGTCATTCTCGGGAACGGCATTGTATATTTTGGCCTTGAATATGTCGGAATCATCCAGAGGTCTGCCGCGATCATTGATGGTCTGAAAAAGAGTCAGCGCATCGTCCTCTTCGGAACACTGAATGGGTAACATCACAATGTTTTCCTGCAATGCTTCTATGATTTTTTCGCGATCATCTGGAGTCTTGCCATTCCACCATTCGCTCAGACGTTCTTGTAATAGCTCGTAATTCAAACGGAATAAGTTTTTCGTGCCTAATTCAGAAGCCTTTCCGTCTAGAATTTTTCTAAGATCCTCTCCGTCGGTTCCCGTGAACACAAGAGATTGTATTCGCGGTTCCCCTGTTATGGGATCGCCGGTTTTAGGATCTTCTTTGTAAATTATTTTTTGTAGAACGGTATGCGTTGTCGCTTTCTCGAACAATGCCTTGACGAGCATGAGCAAGGTGATCAGCCTTTGCTGTCCATCAATAACACGCCATATTTTTTTATCGCTCTTCTTCGGATGCACAACAATGCTACCCAGAAAATATTTTTCCTGTCCGCTGTCTGTGTTATTAAGGAAGCTGGAGAGATCATCCCATAATTGAATGCACTCCTCTTTTTCCCAAGAATACGGGCGTTGAAATTCTGGAATCTCAAACTCATGTCCACGAAATATTTCCCTAATGCATTGCGGGTTTCCTTCTATTGCTTTCACGATTTTTCCTTTCCTTTGTCTTTAGATAAGACAGGATTTATTAGATAACACTGTCTTCTGTATTTTCGACTGTGCCGCTGGAATTGTGGCACAGTTGGGTTCAACATCCAATCAGTGACCATACGCAACGGGCCTGTGGAATTGCAAGAACGCGCCAGCAGACTTGCATTCCCGCCGGTCGTCTGGCTATGGTGACCGACGGATTGATTGAGGCGACATGCCGGTTCTGAACGCATTTGAAAAGGAGAGTGACTTGTGCCAACGGCAAAAGAAGTTTTTGAAGCGGTAAAACAGTCGGCCCTGGCGGCGACCGGGCTGGATGAAAGCGCCTTGCAAATTGATTATGAGGCCCTGGAGAAGAAAATCGTGTCGACGCTGGGTAGCCGGAAAATCGCGACTTTTCATATCAATCGCCACCTGCCGGAAGGCTATGAAGACCAGGGACACTTCAACGTTATCGTCGTGACCAACGGCAACGTGGTGTATGACATGGTGATTGGCGACACCTATTTCCGCCATGATATTTTCGCCGCCGTCGACCTGAACAAAATCCAGACGATTGACGGCATTTATAAAGACGCGGCAAAGCGCGAAGAAATTCCCTTCTTGAGTGTGCGGCTCCAGCACGGTGACGAAGCGCACATTCTCCTGGGCCTGAACGACGACCAGCGCGCGACGGCCCTGGCGATTGGCGCACGCCTGTCGCTGGCGCGCTATCCGGAATAAGCTCCTTCTGTCATTCCCGCGAAAGCGGGAATCCAGTTGTTGATTTCCTTCGGTTCTCCTCACGACGACGGCAGGATGGATTCCGCATAAGACGACTCACAGGCATTTGAAGTCGGTGGTGCGGAATGACGGAAGGCAAGAGGTAGAACGCTACCCCGCCGCATAAAACGGCAGCGTCCGCACAACGGCGGGCTGGCGTTGCCCGTTGATGTCCACATCAAGGGCCGTGCCCGGAGCGGAAAAATCCCGAAGCGGAAATCCCAACGCGATGACGGCGTTGAGGGTGGGAGAATGAACCGCACTGCTGACCCAGCCGACTTCCCTGTCCCCGCTGAACAGTTTGGCTTCAGCCGGGGGAATCCCGTTTTCCCGTGACTCCATGACCAGGCCGACCAGCCGCCGCTTGATGTTGCCGTAGGTGTCCATGCGCGCGACGACTTCCTGCCCGGGGTAGCATCCCTTGTTCAGGCTGAAGGCTTTGCCTTCAAGGTTGGCCTCGGGGGGCACAATCCGGTCATTCAAATCCGGTCCCGGTTTGGGGATGCCGGCTTCAATGCGCAGGGATTCCCGTGCCTGCGTCCCGATGGCCCGGAGGTCAACGGATTTTCCGGCGTCCCACAGCCGCCGCCAGACCGGTTCCATGACTTCCACGGGCGCCAGGATTTCTATGTCACGCTCGCCGGTTTCCTCTGTGCCGGCAATCAGGATGGATTGCCCGTTCAGGTCGTGGGTCAGAAGGCGCCCGTGGACAAGGCGGCGACGTCCACGTCCAACGCTTGCCGAAGCAGTTGCGGCGCCTTCGGGCCGCTGACCAGCAGAATGCCCCAGGCGTCTCCGCAATGTTTCATTTTGGCTTTGGTGCCGTAGAGCAGAAACTTTTTCAGCGTCTGGTACGTGGCGTCGCCCACTTCGCCCGCGTCTTCCACAAACAGGGACTCCTCAAGCCGGTAGACGCGAAAGCAGCCCAGTATTTTGCCTTTGTTCGACATGAAACTGGAATACAGCCACTGCCCGGGCGTGACAGGCGTCAAGTCGTTGCTGATGATGCTTTGGAGCCAGGTGACGCGGTCGTCTCCGGTGACCTGAAGCAGGCCGCGATGCGAGAGATCGGCAAGGCCGACGCCGTTCCTCACCGCGTGATGTTCCGCCACGGGATCGCCATAGTGAGTTGGCATGTCCCACTCGCCAACAGCGTCAAAGGATGCCCCCAGTTGTTGATGGACGGAATGGAGCGCGGATTGTTTCATGTCAAATGGTTGCGGACTGCGTTTTCAGGAAACGGGACGCGCCGGGCCTTTGCGGAACACGTGGACAGGCTTCCGGTGCGTTGCTTGCCATCATCAGCCGCCGCGGCAAATCCGGTGGGACACATCATGTCAATGTGCGTCATGGGCCTGTTCTACCGTGATCGTCTCTCCACGCGCAACCTCGTGCCGCCGCCATGGGCCTGGCCTTCGCGCAGGGGGTATGCGCCGCGCCGTCGCGGATGGTGGCAATCGCCCGGTTGTTTGCCATACAATGGGAGGGTTGGCATGAGTGATATGCACAAGGAGGCGACTGACATGAAACGTTTGACCATGGGTGTTATGGTGTATGCGGCCTGTCTGTTGACGGGCGGGGTGGTGGCGCCGGGCGATACCGGGGCGGATGTCACGGCCCGGCCGCTGCCGCCGTTTTCTTCATCGCAGCAACAGGACTGGATTCATTCAAAACCGCTTCGTCCGGCGGACCTGAAGGACAAAGTGGTGTTGCTGTATTTCTGGACGTTTGACTGCTGGAATTCTTACCGCTCGTTCCCGTGGTTGCTGGACCTTGAGCGGGAGTTTGCCCCTCAGGGGCTGCAAGTGGTGGGCATTCATACCCCGGAAATGGAACATGAAAAACTGCGCGGCAATCTGGAAGCGAAAATTGAGCAGTTTCACGTGACGCATCCGGTGATGATGGACAACGATTTCCGGTACTGGAGAACCCTGGACAACCATGCCTGGCCCACGTTTTACCTGGTGGATCGCGCCGGCACCATCCGGTACACCATGGTGGGGGAGACGCATCCCGGTGACAGGAACGCGGAGAAATTTGAGCAGGTGTTGGCGGAGTTGGTTCGCCAGTGAGACACACGTGGCGGACGCGCCATGCGCCACGTCATTGACCAGGCTTCGCCCGATTCCGGCGTCTTGCTTGCGGGCCGGGGCCGCACCGGGACGGGTGCGGGAGTGCGGGGACGGTTTCAGGTCGCGCGGGTGTGGATCACGTCTTCAAGGAGGGCCAGGGTGCGGGATGAAAATTCATTGCGGGAGACAATTTTGTCGATGCCCAGCGCTTTGGCCTGGCGCCACGTGTCCACTTCCTCATGGTTGGCAAACGCCAGGACCGGGATGTGTTGACAGGCCGGATTGTCTTTGACCGTCTTCAGCGTCTGTGCGGCGTCAAATTTGGGATCATTCATGTCCAGCACAATGGCCGCCGGCGCCAGGGTTGTGACCTGGTCGGCGATGGCATCGGGAGAGGTGACGCGCTTGAGCGCATAGCCGGCCGGTCGAAACGCGTCACGAATTTTGGTATAGAAAAAAATATCGGTCACACCCACAAGCACGGTTTTGTTGTCGTCCATCAGTCCTGCCTTTCCTGAACACGCGGGCCGGTGAACCCGGCTCCGGCTCAATTCATCGAGCTGATCAGCCGCATCATGGTTTTTCTGGCGGGCGTGTAATCGGGGTTGAGCGTCACGGCGGTTTTGTACGATTCAATGGCGCGCAGCCAGTCGCCTTTGCGTTCATACACGCGCCCAAGATTCATGTGCGGGAAGGCCGGGCTTTCATACCGTTTGGCTTTGGCGGCGCGTTCCAGCCAGGGAATGGCTTCATCCAGTTGATTCATCTCAATCAGGTAGGCCCCGATGTCGTTATACGGATTTCCAAAATCCGGATCGGTCCGGATGGCCCGGTGGCATTCTTCAATGGCATCGTGTAATTGTCCCATGAAGCTGTAGGTCCAGCCGAGGAACGTATGCGCCTCGGCGGTGGGAAAGGCGTCAATGGAGTTCCGGTACAAGGTGACGGCGTCCTCCAGATCGCCTTTCATCTGACATTCGTAGGCCTGTTGGAAAAAATCCCACGCCGTCAGCTTGTCCGCGTTCTGCCCCTCGCCCTGTTGAAGAAAGTCCTGCTGGTTCATCGGCTTCGGCACCGTCCGGTCATAGCGTCATCCACGCTCCCGTTTCACCTTTGCTTTATTGGCCCTTGAGTTTTTGGTGGACAATCTGCGCCGCGCGTTGTCCCGACAACAGCATTGCCCCGAACGCCGGGCCCATGCGGGGAGAGCCGTCAACGGCCGCCACGGCCAACCCGGTGACCACACAATTCGGATACACCTCACGGGTCTGTTCTACAACCATGGCCTCGGAGCGCGCAACCCACATGGCGCCGTTGCCGGGGACGGCGGCGACGCGCCCGTGCTTGTTGAGCAACCCGACGATGACCGCATCGTGGCCGGTGGCATCCACCACGATCTTCGACTCCAGCGCGATGGGATCCACGTGGATCACGTTGTGCCCCGCCATTTCCACCGTGGTGTTATTGACGACGACGCCTTCAAGTGTGCCCTCGCCCCGAAGCACCAGGTCCACCACCCTGGTCAGGTTGAGGACCTTGACTCCCGCCTCATACGCCGCGGCAATGAGACAGGCGGTGGCATGAGGCGGGTCCACGATTCTCATGCCGGCACATTCCCGAACGGGTTTGCACGGAACTCCCATGCGCTCCAGAATATCGTGAGCCGGTTCGCAGACGGCGGCTTTGTTCATCAGGTATCCGCCGGACCAGAACCCGCCGCCGAGGGCAAGCCCCTGTTCAATCAGCAGGGTGCGAACCCCCTGCGCCGCCAGGTCGCGGGCGCAGACAAGCCCCGATGGGCCGCCACCCACTACAATCACGTCGCATTCAATGAGTTGATCAAACTCTTGATAAAATTCGCGCGCAATGTGGCGCGTCACATCTCGTTCACGAAGCGGTGTCGGATGAAGATTATCCATGGCTCACACTCCCGAACGCGGCGACGGGCTTTCGGACTGCACGTACAGCTCCCCGCCCGTTTTGCGAAATTCGTCGGCTTTTTCCTTCAGCCCCGTGGCCAGCGCGTCCCCGGTCTCCATCTGTTTTTGCGCGGCATACTCGCGCACGTCCTGCGTAATGCTCATGGAGCAGAAGTGCGGCCCGCACATGGAGCAGAAATGCGCGCCTTTGGCGGCCTGGTCCGGAAGCGTGGCGTCGTGATAATCGCGGGCCGTCTCGGGATCCAGCGAAAGATGAAACTGATCCTCCCACCGGAACTCAAACCGGGCCTGCGACAGGGCGTTGTCGCGTTGCTGCGCGCCCGGGTGCCCTTTGGCCAGGTCCGCGGCATGCGCGGCGATTTTGTAGGCGATCACGCCGACCTTGACGTCTTCCTTCGTCGGCAGGCCCAGATGTTCCTTGGGCGTGACGTAGCACAGCATGGCACAGCCGTACCATCCAATCATGGCGGCGCCGATGCCCGATGTCAGATGATCGTATCCCGGCGCGATGTCCGTGGTGAGCGGGCCCAGCGTATAGAACGGCGCCTCGTGACACACCTTCAACTGCCGTTCCATGTTTTCATGGATGAGATGCATCGGCACGTGGCCCGGCCCCTCAATCATGACTTGCACGTCGTGTTTCCAGGCGACCGTGGTGAGTTCGCCCAGCGTGTCGAGTTCGGCAAACTGCGCCGCGTCGTTGGCGTCCGCAATGGAGCCGGGCCGCAGCCCGTCGCCCAGGCTGAAGGACACGTCATAGGCCTTCATGATCTCGCAAATCTCTTCAAAATGCGTGTGCGTAAAATTCTCCTGATGATGCGCGAGGCACCACTTGGCGTGAATGGCGCCGCCGCGCGACACAATGCCGGTCATGCGATTGGCGGTGAGGGGCACGTAGGCCAGCCGGACGCCGGCGTGAATGGTGAAATAATCCACCCCCTGCTCCGCCTGCTCAATCAGCGTGTCCCGGTAGATGTCCCACGTCAGGTCTTCGGCTTTCCCGCCGACCTTCTCCAACGCCTGGTAAATCGGGACGGTGCCGATGGGCACGGGCGAGTTGCGGATAATCCATTCCCGTGTTTCATGAATGTTCCTGCCGGTGGACAGGTCCATGACGGTATCGGAGCCCCACCGAATGGCCCAGATCATTTTTTCGACTTCCTCCTCAATGGACGACGCGACAGAGGAATTGCCGATGTTGGCGTTGATCTTCACCAGGAAATTGCGGCCGATAATCATCGGCTCGATTTCCGGATGGTTGATATTGGACGGGATGATGGCCCGCCCGCGCGCGACTTCGTCACGAACAAATTCCGGCGTGACCGTCTGCGGCAGGGTCGCGCCCCAGGACTGCCCGGGATGCTGTGCCACGCCACGGGCCTCGGTGTGCCCCCGGCCGTTTGCCGTGCCATTTGACGCGGCCCGCGCGTCCTGCCGTGCCTGCGTTTCCCGGATGGCGATATATTCCATCTCCGGGGTGATGATGCCCCGGCGGGCATAATGTATTTGCGTGACGTTCGCTCCGGATTTGGCCCGCAAGGGTTGGCGAACATGGTCAAAGCGCAGCGAGGCCAACGCCGGATCAGTGGCCCGCCGCCGCCCGTATTCGGACGAGACATCCGGCAGGGTGTCCACGTCCCCCCGGCCCAGAATCCAGTCACGCCGGAGCGGAGGAAGGCCCAGTCGAATGTTAATGTCCTGCGAGGGATCGGTATAGGGGCCGGACGTGTCGTACACCAGGATTGAGGCGCCGGGAGACGCGTCATTGCCGTCCCGGCCCTGCGGCGAGGATGCGAGCGAAATTTCCCGCATGGGCACGGCCACATGGGGCTGCTTCCCTTTGATATACACTTTTGTCGAGGCCGGAAGCGGGGTGGTGGTCACCGCCGCCGTGGCGGGGGCCTTGCCGTTCTGTGCCTCGTGTCCGTCGGAAGAAGGATGTTGAGGGAGTTCAGTATGGTTCATACGGAAGTCCTTTCATATGAAAAAAGCCGCTTTCCAGATTCTGGAAGCGGCCGTACAAAAGGGGATTGTTTCCCGTATGTCCGCTTCCCTACGCTGGCATGACCCAGATCAGGTGGTAAGGGTTGTCTCCGAACGAAGACTCTCAGCCGTCTGGCTCCCCCAGCTGTTCGTCACGCCGCAAATCCTATGCCGTGGGATGTGGCTTGTCAACGTGACCCATGCTTCGGTACGGGAAAGGCATTTCCGTGCCTGGAGACAAATTTTTATCGCTCTGGATTCACCTTGTTTTGTTTGGTTTCTTGGAGGGTCAGCTGCATCCCGATTTTCCCTGAATCAAAAGATTTTTGAAAATATTTGTTCATCCAAACTACCTCTCTCCTGCTATGACAGGTACCGTTGGTCCCCTTCGTGCTCGTCTCAAAAACTTTACGCTTCCACCCTTTGCCTTCGGTTAGCAATTTTCCGTAGAGTTCATTTTCGTACCCGCTAATAAAAATCATGCACTTTGCTTTGCTGGCTATATCAAGAAGTCGTCGATGATACATTTCGTCGTTTGCATCATGTGTATAGCCTTTAGTGCGCTTTCCTAGGTAAGGAGGGTCCAGATAGACCAATGTCGCGGGACGGTTCAAAAACATTTCCAATAATTCGACGGCATCCTTATTCTCGACGCGGACCCCGCGTAAACGTTCAACCACGTATTCCAAACGTTTGGGTAGATTGTACCAACGATTTACTCTCGCGTCTCTTCCATTACGAGAATACGATTGAGAGTACGAGAATCCGCCTCTCTCCTTTCCAAATATCCCATTGATGGCCATCATGGACTGCACTAAGAACTTACGTGCTCGTTCCGCATTATCATCTTTTTGGGTTGCCGTCCGAGTGCATTCAAATTCCTGTCGGGCGTACGGAGTCCCGGAAACTAATCGGCAAAGTTCTTGGTGATTGTTCCGCAATTGCTCAAATACATTTACGATCTCACCGTTGAGATCATTGATGACTTCAATGGCGGCTGGTGCTTTGCTCAGCGTCAAGGCAGCTGATCCACAAAATGCCTCTACCCAACAATGGTGAGGAGGTAATGCCTTGCATAACTGGAGAGCAATTTTGTTTTTTGAGCCGAAGTACCCGAAAGGCGTGTTGACTTTTTTGTAAATGTACCGCTCTGTGCTCGTTTTTTCAGCTTGTGCAATCCCTTCAATTGTTGCCGTTGAATAGTTTTCCATACATTGCTCACTGTGCATCGGTCTTGGAAAACCGATATGTCTCTGTTTGGCAGTTCCAATTTTTGGGATTATTGAAAAGGTGCATTGTCGGATTTTGGATAATTTCCAAATTGTTTATGTCAAAACCTCTTCCGTTGATAACCGGCAAAAGATAGAGAGAATATCTTGTTGCTAATCGCTTTGCCTTCTCTACTTCATGCCACGACCAATAAAATCCGCTATCAGTGGTTGAGACGGCTTTTACTTCGATATGTCTTGGCACTGGTCTATTTTGTGTGTGTTCTGTCTCCCAACTCAAAATATCGAATCCTGCTGTAACATCGCTCAACGCAACATGTTCAATCTTCGTAAGCAATTCAGGGTGTTTCGCTAATCTTTCACGTTCGTATCGAAGTATCGCCAGTTCGGCAGCCTTGCCTATTTCATCTTTCTCTTTAAGAATTGTTGCCAGCTTGTGGGGCGATAATGTGTTTCGCTTAAGATATTCCTCAAATAAATCAAAGTGCTTTTCTTTGATCTCGTATGAACCAAAATCTTGGTTGTGTTCCACTAGGCCAAGTTCTATAAGGAAGTTCCTGATCCCACTTTCTTTGAGACGTGAAACCGTTGATGGTTTATACGAATATGTGCTTCCTGCGAGTTTGAAATTATCAAGATAAGTTCGTACGTGTTTAGAAAGTGGCCCTTTGGTAGCCAGCAATTCATTGCGAAGCATTTCCTTTAACCCATCATCTGAAAGTTGTTCGTTCCCAGATTTTTCAAGAACTTTTGATGTTGACAAAATTTCGTTTTTCTCGCTCAAAATATCCAGATCTTTTAGGAAGTCTTTCGCTCTATCAAAATGCTCTGAAACAGATTCATATTTGCTCCTGACGAATTCTAAATGCTTTGCCTTTGTCTCATTACATACCTCAATGAGTGTTTTCACCTGTCGATATTTCAGATTTTCAAATGCTTTCATTTTGCCTGCGGGAATAATTGTTTGTAGGCTGCCAATTCATCGCTATCCTCAGACATATCAAGCGAATATATGTTGTAATCACCTTCAACGATGCCGTACATTTTTTGGGCTTTTTGCTGAAGGTTTGAATAAATATCTGAATCTATCGTGTCTTCATACTGAAGGATATAATAATAAGCCTTCTGATTTTCGGAACCACCAACCCTGTGTATTCTGTCCAGTGATTGTAAATATTGAGCGCAGTTGTACGATAGATCATAATAAATCGCATTGTGGCAGGTTTTATGTAGCGAAATAGATTCTGCGCAAGCAGCAGGATTTGCCAATAAAATATCAAGGCCGCTGTTTTTATCAACAAATTCATCTCGTATTTTTTCTCGGGTTTCTTCCTCTGTGACTCCTGTGCGCTCAATTGGGGTTTTCCCGATTATTTTCTTACAGCTGAACCCGGCATTAGTCAGTTGTTTTTCAATTAGTGTGATTGTGCCGATAAAATGTGCCCAAATGACAACTTTTTTGCCTTGCTCCTGCAAAGCTTCTACCATCTCCAATAATTTGGTGATTTTCCTTGGAAGCTCTCTCTCCTTATAATGGTATATCATAGATCTCAAGTCGGCATTATCATCAATCAGATCCTCGGGGTAGTCGTCAATCGCTGTGCTTAATAATTGTGCGAAAGATAAGCATTGCCTTAGACGGATCATCCTTCCTCTTATTAACTTTTCAACAAGATCAATGTTCTGCAGATATTCCTGAATCGGGTAGTCTTTAATTTTTTTGACTATCGCATCATAAATTTTCCGTTCCACCGGATTCATTTTGATAAATTCTTGTTCGGTAATCTGTTTATCCAATCCTAAATCTGATTTTCTTACCCGATAAAAAAGTGGCCCGACTGTAGGCTCCAATATGCCGATTGCCTCTTCGTTGCTATGCTCTTTCTCCAATGTGTCTAATGCGTACTTGTTCTCCTCGCTTATTGGATTATCATCAGGCCAAAGAAAATCGAACAGATTGTACAGATCAGAATAGCTTTTAGGGATTGGTGTTCCAGTCAAGACACATCTCCTTGAGGAGTCTTTTGCAACACCTAAAACGGCATTGGCCCAATTTCCGTTGATTCGCTTCATGTAGTGTGCTTCATCAATAACCAAAAATGTCTGAACATTTCTACTTTTCAAAAACGCAGTAACTTCTTCTTGGTCATTTAGAAGAGTTTGGAATGTTGTCAGGTACAGTTCGGATGTTTTTCCTGTTTCATAATATGCAGATTTTCTCTGTGATTTGTCGCCACCGGCCAAGATGGTACAACTTGGTTCACGTCCAAATGTCGCTTTAAATTCATTTTTCCACGGACCGAAACATGCTGGAGGGCCGACAACAAGAAGAACATTCACCTCGCCCGCCAATCGCAATCTCTCATAAACACTTAATACCACAGAGGTCTTTCCTGCGCCTGGCACGGAAAAATTTGCGCCGTTCCCGATTAACCAAAGATGATAAGACGCTTTGACTTGGTGTTCTTTTAGTTTTCTTGGGATTTTTGACGTGAGAAATTTCAAGTGGTCTGCAAAGTCTGCTTGGTCAAACTCGCCATTCTTGAACTCTTGGCCTCTCTTCAGCAGATCGCAAAAATTCTTATGTGACGCATTGATTTTTTCCAGTAATCGCTTACATGAATCGGACAGATCAAAAGGAATGCCTTTATTTTCAAAATACTGGATGAGTTTGGGCAAGGTTTTTTCAATCTCGTCTTTAAGGCAAAGAATTCCACCGCTTTGCTTCTGAAACCCCCAATAGCTCAGTTGAAATTTGTGGTTTGGCTGTAGCGTTGGAGTAAAGTCCTTGACATGCAACTTCTCATCAACGAGTTCTATTATGGCCATACTTGTCCTGGAGTTGTTGTTTGTCCTTTCCTACATTCTTGTGAAGGCGATAAAAATCTTTTTTGAGTTCATCAGCTTTGTCTTTAACCTCTTCTGCGAGTTTCATCGCTTTTTCTAGATCCTCGTTGCGTATTGTGAGGTGCATATTTCTATGTGTAAGTTTTTTAAGGGCCGCATCTAGCAAGCCAAGAGGATTTTCAAGGTCTACTGCGCGGTCAACCATCCGTTGAGCCGACTTGACTTGCTTGTACAAAATATCTTTGTATGTTGCCCCCCAGAGTTTATCTTTCTCTTTTTCGTCATACTCGTTTCCATCCTGATCATAGCGTTCGCTCTCAGGCAGGTCCAATGGAATATCGCGTAGCTTAAAGATTTCCTTTTTTGCATTTTTATCAGCCAACCATTTAGGATACTCCCGCATAATAGAATGTACTTTGAGACCAGGAAATTCCCTTTTCCTGATTATTTTTATGGCAATGTCTTTAACGTCACCGACTTCCGATTCCTCAATTTTCATTTTTAGGAGTTGACTTTTATCCTTGAGCTTCTTATGAAATTTGCTCCAATCCACAAAGGCTTCCCACCGACCTTCACGGTCAGAAACACCGGTAGATACCGTGTTATAAAGTCCTGGCCTTTCCAATGCTTCAAGATATTCGTCAATGCAGTCCAACGGAGAAAGAAATTCTTCCTTGTATTTGCGAACTGCTTTTTCGAAATTTTTGGGTGACATAGTTGAGAATTGGGAGTTGTCTTGCAGTTGTTCTTCAAGAGGCATTCCATTCTCTATGTTGTTTCGTATGGTAAGCGCCATGTTGAATTTATAATACTCCGACCTTCCCTCAGTCTGTAACTGATAGCGATTTTCAATTTGCTTAATTTCTTTGAGCGTTGGTGGTCCTCCTTCGTCATCCTTGCCCGGCAAAAAGACCACTTTTATCCATTTATATTGCTCACCCTCTAGTTGCTCAAGGACCATTTTTCTCCGGTTTCCGTTTATCAGAAATCCATCGACTGTTACGATGGCGGGCTCTCTTTGCCCGTTCTGGCGAATATCCTTCTTTAACTCTTCGGTTTTTTGGGGGTCATTGTCTTTGAGAAATTTCCGGAGTATCTCTTGAGCATTCTTGCTTTGCTCATCTAATGGGCCTCTGTTTTTTTCGTAACTTAAAACATCCAAGGCAATCCTTCCGTTATCCTTGCGAAAACGTAGAAGCTCTACCGGCACTTGCATCACATCTCGTTCTTTAGTCGTACCTTCCAGATGTTCATTCCTGAATCGGATCACAGCTTTTGAGGGACTAGGCCCACGTCGCATCTTTGTCTTTAGCTCATTAGCAAAGTCGTCAATGATGTCCCTCAGTGGGGACTGGGTTAGCAGATCATTCATATTTTGATCTCCTGTTTCTGATGAACTTGTTGCGTGGATTCTACGTGTAAGTATAAACCGGTCTATTGGCGTTTGCCAGTATGAAAGTCCTTCATGCTGGACAAAATTGAAGGGTTCTTATCGTTCGTGCCGAATCCCGTGTCTGTTGCCTGACTTTCGCAGGACGGGCCATATCTGCTACAATCATCCATTCAGACTCATGGCGTTTTGCCCGGCGGCGACTGCAACAGGGCGGGAGCATGATGGAGTCAACAGAGAAAGAGGTGCGCGCGTGAATGCCATTGAAACCGAAGCCTTCCCCATCACCGATTACGCATCGGTCTCCGACGAGGAGTTGTGTGAACGAATCGTGGCCGCCAAACAGGCGCTGGGCGGGCGGGTGCTTATCCTGGGGCATAATTATCAGCGGGATGACGTTATCGTGCATGCCGATCTTCGGGGGGACTCCTTATTGCTGTCCCGGCTGGCGGCGGAACGGTCGCAGTATCCGAACGTCGTGTTTTGCGGCGTCCACTTTATGGCGGAAACGGCCGACATTGTGAGCCGCTCCAGTCAAACCGTGATTTTGCCGGATCTGGCCGCCGGGTGTTCCATGGCGGATATGGCCGCCATTGAGCAGGTGGATCAGTGCTGGGAAGAACTGGGGCGTGTGCTGCGCGTGGAAGAGGCGGTCATGCCGGCGGTGTATGTCAACTCGGCGGCGATCCTCAAGGCCTTTTGCGGGGAGCACGGGGGGATTACCTGTACCTCGTCCAACGCTCGAGCCGTCATGGAATGGTGCTGGGCACGCCGGGAAAAAATTCTGTTCTTTCCCGACGAACATCTTGGGCGCAATGTGGCAAACAGTATGGGGATTCCGCGGGAACGGATGATTGTGTGGGACCCCTTTCTGCCCTACGGGGGAAACACCAAAGAGGCCATCCGGCAGGCCACGCTGATTTTATGGAAGGGCCATTGCAGCGTCCACCAGATGTTTCAGCCCGCGCACGTCGCGTACTTTCGCAAAACCTATCCGGGCATTCAGATCATCGTGCATCCCGAATGCCACGAAAATGTTGTCAATCAGGCCGACATTGTGGGGTCCACCGAGACGATTATCCGCACGGTGAAAAAGGCGCGGCCCGGGAGCCTGTGGGCCGTGGGGACGGAGTTGAATCTGGTCAACCGTCTGAAACAGGAAGAAACGGACAAGCAGGTGTTTTTTCTTTCCTCCACGGTCTGCCGCTGCGCGACCATGTTTCGTATTGATGCCGCGCATCTGTGCTGGAGCCTGGAGAACCTTGCGCGCGGCTGTGTGGTGAACCGGATTTCCGTGCCGGACGACGACAAGGCCCTGGCCCTGATGGCGATTGACCGCATGATGGCGGTCAGTTGACCGGCGTCGCGTCTGCTCCCTGACCATCCCTCCCGTGTTCCGACACGCGGCCCGTTGAATCATGGATTATAAAGCAACGCTCAACCTGCCCCGAACGGCCTTCCCCATGAAGGGGAATCTGCCGGCGCGCGAGCCGGACTTTGTCTCCCGGTGGACGGAGCAGCGGCTCTATCACCGCATGCAGGAATCGCGCGCGGGAAAACCGCTGTATCTTCTGCATGATGGCCCGCCCTACGCCAACGGCCACATTCACATTGGCCACGCGCTCAATAAAATTCTCAAAGACTTCATCGTCAAGTCCCGCACCATGGAAGGCCTGCGGGCGCCCTACGTGCCCGGGTGGGATTGCCATGGCTTGCCGATTGAACATCAGGTCACGAAGCAGCTCGGCGAGAAGAAACAGGACGTGAGCGTCATGGAATTGCGCCGGCTGTGCCGCGAGTACGCCGACCGGTTTTACCGCATCCAGCGAGAGGAGTTTCAACGGCTGGGCGTCCTGGGTGAGTGGGAACGTCCCTATCTCACGATGGATAAGGCGTATGAAGCGACCATCATCCGGGAATTCGGAAAGTTTGTGGCGCGCGGCGGGGTGTATAAAGGGCTGAAGCCGGTGTTGTGGTGTACGCAGGATCGGACCGCCCTGGCCGAAGCCGAGGTGGAATACGCGGATCATACCTCGCCCGCCGTCTATGTGAAATTTCCGTTGACGACGGACTCGCGGAAACGGCTTGAACAGCTTGGCCAGGCGATTCCTGAAGACGTGGAGCGGGTCTCCATCGTCATTTGGACCACCACGCCGTGGACGCTGCCGGCCAATCAGGCGGTGGCCCTTCACCCGAATATTGACTATGCCTTCCTACGCACGGGCAACGAGGTGCTGGTGATGGCCAAGGCGTTGATGGATGCCGTCGTCCACGCCTGCGCATTGACGCACCATTCCCTCCTGGGCACCCGAAAAGGCAAGGACTGTTTTGAATGGTTGTTCTGCCACCGCCCGCTCACCGATGAAGTGTCCCCGGTGCTGCTGGATCATTTTGTGACGCTGGAACAGGGGACGGGGTGCGTGCATATCGCGCCGGGTCACGGGATGGAGGATTACCTGCTGGCGTTGGGCTATAACGCAATCCGGGAAGGCTTGGAACGCCAAAGTCAGTATGATGACGATATGGGGCTTGACGCAAAGCAGGAATTGCAAACATTACCGTCCGAACCACTGCACGTGCTGGCGCCGGTTGATGATCGCGGGTGTTTTACCGGTGACGTGCCGGCGTTTGCCGGTCAGCACGTCTTCAAAGCCGATCCGGAAATTGTGAAACAGTTGCGGCAACGCGATGTGCTGGCCGGTCATGGCGAACTTGTGCATTCCTATCCGCATTGCTGGCGTTGTAAACAACCGGTGATTTTCCGGGCTACGCGGCAATGGTTCGTGTCCATGAACACGGGCGGGCTGCGTGAACGCGCGCTCAAAGAAATTGACCGCGTGCAATGGATTCCGGAACGGGGGCGCGATCGCATTCACGGCATGGTGGCGAATCGTCCCGACTGGTGTTTATCCCGTCAACGCATTTGGGGCACGCCGATTCCGGTATTTATCTGCGCGAAATGCCAAAGCCCGTTGGCGGACGCCGGGGTCATTGAGCATATCGCCGACCTGGTGAATGAACATGGCGCGGACGTGTGGTTTGAGCGCTCGGCGCGCGACCTCGTGCCTCCCGGAACGGCCTGCGCGGAATGCGGGGCCACGGAGCTGGAAAAGGAGCGGGATATTCTGGATGTCTGGTTTGAGTCCGGCGTGAGTCATGCTGCCGTGGTGAAACAGCGCGGCGAAAACTGGTGGCCGGCGAGTTTGTACCTGGAAGGCTCGGACCAGCATCGCGGGTGGTTTCACAGCGCGCTGCTGTCATCCGTGACCACGGACGGGCGCGCGCCCTATCAGGCCGTGCTCACCCATGGGTTTGTTGTGGATGGTCACGGCAAAAAAATGTCCAAGTCGGCCGGCAACGTGGTGTCGCCCCAGGATGTCATCAAGCAGTACGGCGCGGACATTCTTCGCCTGTGGGTCGCGGCGCAGGATTACCAGGAAGACCTTCGCATTTCGCCGCAAATCATCAAGCAACTGGTTGAAGCCTACCGGAAAATCCGGAATACCTGCCGGTATTTGCTCAGCAACATCTATGACTTTGAGCCGGAAAATCCGGCCCATCAGGTCGCCATGAAAGATTTGCCGGAACTGGATCGCTGGGCGTTCATGCGATTCAACAACGTCATTCGCCGCGTGCGGAAAGGCTACGAGACCTTTGCCTTTCGGCAGATCGTGCACGAACTGGACTATTTTTGTTCCGTGGACATGAGCGCCACCTATCTGGATATTCTGAAAGACCGGCTCTACACCTTTCCCAAAGACTCGCCCGTCCGGCGCGGCTCGCAAATGGTCCTGTTTCAGATTGTCACGGGGCTGGCCCAACTCATGGCCCCCATTTTGAGTTTTACGGCGGAAGACGTGTGGGACGTCCTGCCATCGAGAGGGGGCGGGGCGGCGGCGCGCGACTCGGTGCACCTCTCAACCTTTCCGGAAGAGGTGAGCCTGGACGATCAGGAGGCGTTGGAGGATCGCTGGAAAAAATTGCTGGCAATCCGTACGGCGGTCCTTCTGGTATTGGAACGGCATCGGCAGGATAAAATCATCGGGTCTTCGTTGGAGGCCCGAGTGGTATTCAAGGCCCTTTCGCGTCAGCACAAATTCCTTCAGTGTTATGAAGAGGATCTGCCGATGTTATGTATCGTGTCCCAGGTTGCCTTAAACGAGGTCCCGGAACTTCCCGATACACATGAAGCCGACGAAGGAATGGGGGTTGATGCTGAAGGTGGGCAGAACATACCTGAATTGGGAATCAACATAAAAGTTGAGAAAATAACGGATGGCAAATGCGAGCGATGCTGGAATTACCGCCCCTCCGTGGGCTGTGACGCCCGGCATCCGACCTTGTGTGAGCGCTGCATTAAGGCGGTGACATGACGGAAGGCTGTCGTCGGTCCGGCGTGCTGCTTGGCGTGGCGCTCATCATTGTGGTGCTGGATCAGGTCACGAAGCTTCTGGTGACGCAGACCATGCACCTGCATGATTCCATTCCCGTGATCTCCGGGTTGTTCAACCTGACGTATATTCGAAACCCCGGCGCGGCTTTTGGCATCTTTGCCACGACCAACAGCGCGTTCCGGCTCATCTTTTTTGTCGGGACGTCCGTCTTTGCCCTGGGATTGCTGTGGACGATTTTTTACCGCATGCATCCGGATGACTGGTGGGGCCAACTGACCATCTCCGCCATTGTCGGAGGGGCCATCGGGAATTTGATTGACCGGTTGCGCTATGGCGAAGTCGTGGACTTCCTTGACTTTTACGTGGGCGGCTGGCACTGGCCGGCCTTCAACGTGGCGGACAGCGCCATCAGTGTCGGCGTCGTTTCCCTGCTCATCATTTTTGCGTTGGAGAAAAAGCGGGACGGCCCATCATCGGCGACCCTGCCCCCGGACCCCAACCCCTGAATGGCGGCCCCCCGAAACAGAGTCAACACGAAAGCCCCTTTCACACCAGGGCGTTGCGGCATTCCGCGATATGCTCCGACAGCATGGCGGCCACCTTCCCAAGATCAAAAGGCCATGCGTAGGACAGGGTCACATCGGGATATTGCTTGCGCAGTTCGGCCATGTCTTCGGGAATTTCATATTCCGAGTGCGAGCCGCCGGGCGTGAACATGGTGGAAACGACGGTAATATCCGTCGCGCCGTCCGCGATGTGTTGCTCAATCGCCTCGCCAAGTGTGGGCGCGCAAAATTCGTTATACGCCGTGGAAAAATGCGCCCCTCCCAACAGCGGCTTGAGATGTGCGGCCAGCCGTTCCAGCCCGGCCTGGTACGGGTCGGTGTCCGGCGTGCGCGGCCATTGCCGGATTTTCTGGTCAAGCTCGTATTCCTCCGCGGACATCGGCACCCCCGCGGCCCGTCGCTGTGCTTCCAGCCGTTTCAGTTTGGACACATCCTCCGAAGGATACCCTTTCGGAATCCCGCCATGCCCCACAAGCACCACCCCTCTGGTTGAATCAGTCATCCTGTCGCCTCCTTATCACTGGAGAGAAGTTTGAACTCATGCTGACATCACTATCCCGATTCCAATCCCAATCCCAATCCCACTACTCCGTCCCCCTTCCGTCATTCCCGTGGAAGCGGGAATCCGGTTCTCATCCCATGCCAGGGTACAATCACGCTCCCCTGTAAGTCCGGGCACAGAGGTCACACGTGAAACCTGGCACAGGGGTAACACATTTTCTTCATTATACCGGACGCCTGACCCGGTGCAACCGCTCATCCACCACGTCCGGCAGCAAAGCCGCAACAGAGAGCCGCCACTATTGCGGACCGAACGCTTCAAGCCCGACAGACTCGCCCACTCACTACCGCGCGAAGCAGATCGGGGTCCCGTTGAGCTTGATGTAGCCGCCGTGTGTGACCTTCCGCACGGTCCAGGCCTCGGGATAACCGACCTCAGGCCGCACCGCCGTTCTCCTATGGGGTGAAGTGCCACCAAAGTTGTTACCGATGTGCCCGGTTTCAAGTGTTACCCCTGTACCCGGTTCATGCCCCCTCCTTCTGTCATTCCCCCTCCTTCTGTCATTCCCGCGAAAGCGGGAATCCATCTTCACATGGCAAGGCGGGGGTCTGACACACAAACAGACGGATGGATGCCCGGATGGATTCCCGTTTGCACGGGAATGACGGAAAGAGAAGTTTAGTATTTCGGGCACTCTGGTTGGCAATCCTGTCCCGGCGCATACCCTGTGCTGTGCCGTGCAGGTGATGGCGGACAGTCATTCCCCCCTGACAAGGGGGGCCAGGGGGGGTGCCTGTTTGGAGGCGCGAGAAACCGTGGACCGGATTCCCGCGTTTTTGTCATTCCCACCCTCCTTCTGTCATTCCCGCGAAAGCGGGAATCCATCTTCACATGGCAAGGCGGGTGTCTGACACGCACAAACAGACGGATGGATTTTCGGATGGATTCCCGTTTGCACGGGAATGACGGAAGGAGACCCCCCTTAGTCCCCCCCGGAAGGAGGGAGATATGAAAGGAGGAGGGAGATATGAAGGAGGGGAGCCGGGCGTCACTCCCGTTCTTTCTGTCACTCCCGCTCCTTCTGTCATTCCCGCGAAAGCGGGAATCTATCTTCGCATGGCAAGGCGGGTGTCTGACACACCAACAGACGGATGGATTCCCGGATGGATTCCCGCTTTCGCGGGAATGACGGAAAGAGGGGATGTGGCATGTTGGGTACGCTGGGTGGCGACGGGATGGATTCCCGCTTCCGCGGGAATCCGGTCCTGAATGGAATCACAATAAGTCAACCAAAGTCTCATTTGCCATGCTGACGTGGGTAGGCAACGGTTCCCCAATCGTCGGATTTGGCATTCTTCATGATTGCCAGGATTGCCGGCACCAGCCTGGCCATGATTTCGACACCGTCCCGAAGCTGGTCACGGCCTTTGCTGGCAGCAAACGTTGTGCCGCCGTGGAAAATCTGATTGCGTAGCGTATACAGTCGCTTGAGGATTTCTTCGAGGACAAGTTTGGCCCTACGGTCTTTATGGTATCTGATGGCATCCTCATTATCTTTGTCGAAGCTCTTTTTCCAGGTTCCTTTGCCCGTCTCACGACGAACTGATTGCCAGAATGGCTCAAACATATACTTGTTCTGCATGATCTGATGGAACAGCGTGGGTGATATATTTTCGAAAAGAATTTTCTCCATGGATTTTTTGTTGTCCCTGTTCAGGATTTTGTCCAGAAATTTTCCCAATACATTGGATTCAGGGGTATTGCCTGGCTCACCACCATAAGCCGCATTAAACGCGATCCAGAGGAAGATAAATTTTTCATCGTCGGAGTCGACGTTTTCGCTTTGCGCGAGCCAACTGTCTGCGCGCCGACGACGGTCTTCATTGTGGCTACTGATGCTCACCATGTTTCTACCCCGCCAGCATGTCAGGCGACGGCGCCGGATGCACCGGATTATGGAATTGCCGGCGGTGACAGGCAAACACCTGTTCAAGAAAATGTTCCCGAATGTTCCGGTCCCGCAATCGTTCCGCTTCCTCAACGGGAACCAACGGGAACGCTTGCCGGAACGCATCGGCAAACAGGCCCGCCCCGTCCCCCAGGAGCCGGCCGTCGCGGGTGAACACGGGTACGCGCCGCGTTCCGCAACTGGGGGAATCGGCTTTGAACACATAGCCGGCAAGATGCAATGCCCGCAAGCCGTGTAACCGCTGCCCGGTGTAACGGCGCATCCGCGCAGTCTCATCTCTTCCCGACCGAACAGTGAGCAGGCGCGGGGCGGCCACGTCATCAACCAGGCGCATCGCTTCTCGCGGAACCCCGAACCCGGCTTCCACTTCGGGACACACCGGCACCCATTCCACGTATGGCCCAAGCGCATCCGTCAGCCACGGCTCGCGTTGATGGCCGCCGTCGTACCGAACGGGATCACCCAGCAGGCATTGGCTGATGCCCACACGAACGGGACGACCGGACGCGGGGGTCATCACGAGTGGCGCTTGCCGGGATGTGTCAATTTATGGTCGCGCGTGTTCAGCAAGCTGTCCTCGGCAACACGAACAATCTCCACCTCGTTGACCGCGTTCATGGTTTTGACCAGGAGGGTGACGGCGGTTCCAACGTCTCCCCGTATCATGCCCACGACTTCCCGGTACGTTTTGCCCGTGAGCGATTGACCGTCAACGGCCAGAATCTCCTGCCCGTGCATCAGCCCGGCGTTGACGGCCGGCCCCATGGGATGCGTGGCCCGGATAAACAGGCCGGCGGGGCTGCCGACACGCTCGGCGGTCAAATGCAGGGCGATGCCGATGATGCCCGGCGGCGGGTTCATGGCGTCTGTCATGGCGTCTGATGCATCGCCGTGCGGATTGCGCTGTTGCGGCGCCCCGTTCCGCGCGGGCATGGCGAAGGAGGTCAACGCCAGCAGTCTGCGCGCGGCGTCCATGGCCGCCGTCACGTTGGGCAATTGACTCATCGGCACAATTTCAACATACCGCACGATGTTGTGCTCATCGGTGACGATGACGGCTCGCTGCAATATATGCCGTCCCGGATACAGCAGGCCGGTGTGTTCCCCAAAGTCAAAGCGGGGCGCGTCCGACAGAAACATGATGTTGGTGATTCCGGCTTTTTCCGCGAAGGCCGCCTGATCTTTGTGCGTGTTGGTGCTGACGGTGACGATCTCAATGTCCCGGCCCCTCTCCTTCTTCTGTTCGCTGAACCGGTGGGTCTGTTCGTCGCACACCGGGGTATTGAGTTGCGGGACGATGCTGAAAATCCTGACGCGCCCCTTCATGTCATCAAGCGACACGGCGGCGTTGTTCGCGCCGGCCAGCGTGGCGTCGGGAAGAGGCTGTCCTCGGGGAATGTTCGCCGGCATTGCCCACGTCACGGTGTGCAACAGCATCAGAAGACACACACCGGGCAGTGCGGGCGTCACGCACCTGGCACGCGAAAGCTGGACGGGCAACGGTTGCATCATGTTCACATCCTTTCAGGGGGTCAGAAAAAGGGCGCCGGGCATTGTGACATGCTCGAGGACAGCGCGGATTCCAGGGAAGGGTATTTGCGGGTAACACCCTGTTGTTCCGCCGCGCCGGCATGGGATGTCCGCCGTGAAACATGAGTGCGATTGCGGGGTGCAAACATGATCAGGGGATACTATACCACAGGCGCCCGCGTGCATCCCACAACGCTGCCGGACTTGACTGGTGAAGCCGTGACCGGTGCATGGGCGGTTCCGTGAACCCGCCCGTTCGCGCGGATTGCAACCATGTGGATTGGGAGACGCCGAAGACGCGGGCCGGGGGGCGTTATGCCGTCCCGTCGCCGGGGGGAGGCGGCTTCGCCGGGTTCCAGACCTGGAGACGGTCAATCAGGGGTTGGGCTTCCGGGCTGGTGGCCTGGGTGGGTTCGCTGGGTTCGTGATCCCACGTGAGCCGCGTGTACCCGTGATCCGTCAGCGTTGTGCGGATGACGGTCACAAGCGCGTCAAGGGTCACGGCGTCTCCCTGGCGCAGATCAAGCACGCGCCGGGCTTTGTCTGTGGGAGCGGGCGTTTCGTGGAGCAACGCCCAGCACCGGTTAAACACCATGTCGCGCACGTCTTCGGGCACGTTCAGGGTGGGGATATCCGACGTGCACAACGCCACCACCATCAGCGCAAACTGCAGGTCGGGGAGTTCCGAATCATTGACGTCAATCGTTTGCATGACCGTGCTCCATCTTAATCAGACCCCGGTGCCTTTTTCAATCCCCGGATTGCGGCATGACCGGATTGCGGCTTATGCCGGTTCCCCGTCATCGCATCGCTTGCACTGGAGTGGTTGATGCAGTTTCTGCTCACGTCCTTCACGGGTCACCACCCAGGGACGGTCGCTCCAGGGGGGATGGTGGCGCACGTGCTGGCCGTGCCCGCATGCAAGGTCCGCCACCCAGTCGCCATGGTCGTCCTGGTGAAAACCGATGATTATCTGTTCCATGCTTCACCACCCGAACCCTGTGCCGCCTCCGGCCCGGCGGAGCCGCCATGGGGTGAGATGCGTGCGACGCGGCCCGCACAGCATACCGTTCCGTGGAGCATGTGTTCAATACGGAATCGGCGGCCCCTTCCCCGGCACGCCATTCGCCTGTTGTCAACGGCTTGTATCCGCTGCCGGGGCGCCATGTTCGCTGCGGGAAATGGACACAACATGAACCGGAAAATGCCGGTGCCCGGTTTTGCCCGGGCCATGCCGACAGAGAGCCGGGACGCCATGACGATGCCGTCTTGAAGGGCATCCGTACCGGTGCGGGCGGCTATGGTCTCTCTGGTGCGTTTGTGGTACAAACAGGCCGGTACAAAGCCGTGGTGACCCGCGAAAGGAGAGCGGATGCGAGCCGTTGCGATTCAGCAATTCGGCGGGCGTGAAACCTTGCAGGTGATGGAGCTTCCCGTTCCTTCGGTGGGGTCGCACGACGTGCTGATTCAGGTCCGGGCCGCGGGGGTGAATCCCGTGGACTGGAAAATCCGCGAAGGGTGGTTGCGGGAAATGTTCCCGCACGTCTTCCCCGTGATTCCAGGCTGGGACGTCGCGGGCATCGTGACAGAGGTGGGGCCGCAGGCGACCCGCGTTGCCGTTGGCGATCATGTATACGCCTACTGTCGTGCGCCGACCATTCAGTGGGGGGCCTATGCCGAGTACCTGGTGTTGCCGCATGAGCAGGTCTGTCGGAAGCCCCGGACGCTGTCGTTTGAAGAAGCCGCGTCCATCCCCCTGGCGGCGTTGACCGCGTACCAATCCCTGTTTGACGCCGCCCGGCTTCGCGAGGGTGAGACGGTGCTGATTCACGCGGCGGCCGGAGGCGTGGGCGGTTTTGCCGTCCAGCTTGCCAAACATGCGGGAGCCACGGTGATCGGCACCGCGCGCCCTTCCAATCATGACTATCTTCGCGAGCTTGGCGTTGACCAGGTGATTGATTACACCAGCCGGGATTTTCGGGAAGCGGTGCGCGCGTGGTATCCCGACGGTCTTGACGTGGTGTATGACTGTGCGGGCGGGCCGGTGCTGGAACACAGCGCCGAGGTGCTGAAAACGACGGGGCGGCTCGTGACCATTACTGACCGGGCGCAAGCCGCCGCACTGCAAGCGCGGGGTCTGCACGCCGCGTTTGTGTTTGTGGAACCCAACGCGGCGCAACTGGACCTGCTCACCGCGCTGATTGAGCAGGGCGCGCTGAACACCCTTCTCGCGGGCGTGCTGCCGTTGGACGAAGCGGCGAAAGCGCATGAGCGGCTGGAAGCCGGTCACGGGAAGGGCAAGCTCGTGCTCACCGTCTAAAGGCCCCGCGTTGGTCCGAACCCACCATCGTTCCATCACAATTTTGTCCCGCCTTCGCACACTTGCCGTCCACAGCCGTCCGCTGTGCCGTGAGGCTTGCCGGCTGCCGCGCCGGCGCACGGGTTCACACAAAGAAACGGGTGACGCATGGCGCCGAAAGTTTTAATCGTTGACGATGAACAGGCGATTGTGGACCTGGTGCGCCATCACCTGGAAAAAGAAGGGTTGCGGTGCCTTGAGGCGTCCGAAGGCAACACGGCCCTGCAGCTTGCCCGGACCGAACACCCCGATGTGCTTGTGCTGGACCTCATGCTGCCCGGCGTTGACGGGCTGGAAATTTGCCGGTTGCTGCGTCGTGAGCCGGGCGGCCCGCAGCCGGCGATTATCATGCTGACGGCCAAGGCGGATGAAGTGGACCGGGTGGTGGGGCTGGAGATGGGGGCGGACGATTACGTCGTCAAGCCGTTCAGCCCGCGTGAGTTGGTGGCAAGAGTCAAGGCGGTGCTGCGGCGCGGACGGGACGCGCCGGCGGACGCCATTCAGCGAGTCGGCGCGCTTGAAGTGGATGCGGCCAAATATCAGCTTCGCGTGGCGGGGCGCATCGTCAAGCTCACGGTGAAAGAGTTTGATCTGCTGTGCGCGTTGATGCGGGCGGGCGGGCGGGTGCTGACCCGTGAGCAAATTCTGGACATGGTCTGGGGGTACGCCAACGCCGGGGAGATTGAATCAAGAACGGTGGATGTGCATATCCGGCGCCTTCGGGAAAAACTCGCCGAAGAAAGCCGCCGCATCGTGACGGTCCAGGGCGTGGGGTATCGCTTTGAAACCGAAGGCTGAAGGACACATGCGGGGCCGCCGATGCTGAAAGGCCGTCTGGATTTCCGGTTCGGGTTGTCGTTGAGCGTGGTGACGCTGTCGGGCCTGGCGGCCGCGTGGTGGCTGGCGTTGTCCGGGGTGACGGGCGGGGGCCGCTGGGTGGCCGGCGGCGTGCTGTTCGTGTCTATCGTGGCGTGCGGGCTGTGGTTGGGAACACGGATGTTGAGGCCGGTGCATGACATTCAACGCGACGCCGAACGGTTGTTGCGGGGATGGGGCGACCCGGCCACCGGCGACGAATTTGGCGTGTTGAAACAGGCGGTCGCGTACATTGCGGCGCATTCCCGTGACCGGCTCCGGGTGCTGGAAACCGACCACGCCGCCATTGTCGCCATGCTCAACAGCATGACCGAAGGCGTGATGGCCCTGGACGAGCACAGCCGCATTGTGTTTATGAATCACGCCGCGCGCACCATGCTGAATGAGACGCGCGATCCGCCGGAAGGCCGCGCGTTGCTGGAGGTGATCCGGGATCGGGGCTTGACCGACCTGGTGGAGTTGTGCCGCGTGCCGGACGCCGCCGCGCCGCGCACGCGGGACATTGAGCGTCACGCGCCCGCCCGGACAACGATTGAGGTGCACGCCCTGCCCGTGCCCTTTTCCGCGCGCGCGAAGGGGACGGTCCTGGTGTTGCGCGACGTCACCGAGCTGCGGCGTTTGGAAACGGTTCGCGCCGAATTTGTGGCCAACGTGTCGCATGAACTGCGCACCCCGCTGACGGCCATCAAGGGCTACCTGGAAACCCTGCTGGATGAAGTCTCGCCGGCGTCGGCCACGCATCGGCGATTTCTGGAGGTGGCCAACAGTCACGTGGAACGCATGGGGCGTTTAATTGACGACCTGCGGCACCTGTCCGATATTGAAGCGGGCAAGGTGGTGCTGACCCCCGTGCCCATTCACGTGGGGGACGTGGTGAGCGAAGTCTCGGCCATGTTTGAGAAGGACGCCGCCGGCAAAGACGTGGCGCTGCTGAACCGGGTGCCCGCCCATTGCCGTGTGCGGGCCGACCGTGACCGGTTCGCGCAAATCCTGGTCAATCTCGTGGACAATGCGGTGAAGTACACCCCGAACGGCGGCACCGTCACGTTTCAGGCGGAGCAGGAAGACGACCATCATATGCGCATCACGGTTCAGGATACGGGCCCCGGGATTCCGCGCACGGATTTGCCTCGCGTGACGGAACGATTTTACAGGGTTGAGAAAGCCCGTTCGCGCGAGGCCGGCGGCACCGGACTGGGTCTGGCCATTGTGAAACACCTGGTGCACCTGCATGGCGGGGCGCTTCGGATTGACAGTGAATACGGCAAGGGGACGACCATCGGCGTGCGGCTTCCGTCCGCGTAACGTGCCCGCGGTCCGCCGTTCAGCCGGCGATGTAACAATTTTGTAACCTGTGTTTGACGCCAGGTTCATATGCCGTGTCTACAGTGAGCGCCGGTGTAGCCGGGAGTCGGGAGGCAGTGAAGCATGAAGCCGAACGAGGTGCGCAACATGGGACGAAGACGGCGCGCGAATGTCCTGAAGCGGGTCAACGGGGTGTGCGGCCGGGGGGGGGGATGTCTGGGCGTGCTGCTCCTGTGCGGCCTCATCGGCGCCGCTCACAGTGGGGCCGCCGAATCCATGACGGATCCGGATTGGAAACCCTATGCCAGGGTCAGCGGGGTGTCCGGGAATCTGAACAGCATCGGGTCCGACACCCTCAACAATCTCATGACGCTCTGGGCCGAAGGGTTCCGCAGGGAATATCCCAATGTGAAGATTCAGATTGAAGGCAAGGGGTCCGGCACCGCTCCCCCGGCGCTGATTGAAGGCACCGCGCAACTGGGGCCGATGTCCCGTGAGATGAAAGCGAAGGAAATGGACAGGTTTGAGGAGAAGTTCGGCTATCCGGCCACCCGCCTTCCCGTCGCGGTGGACGCGCTGGCGGTGTATGTCAACAAGGACAATCCAATCCGGTGCCTGGGCATGGAACAGGTGGACGCCGTGTTTTCCAAAACCCGGCGGCGCGGGTATGCCAAAGACATTCGCACGTGGGGGAAGGCGGGCCTTGACGGGATCTGGCAGACCGTGCGCGTGAGCCTGTACGGCCGCAATTCCGCGTCGGGGACGTATGGCTTTTTCAAGAAGATGGCGTTGAAGACGGGGGATTATAAAAATGAAGTCAAGGAACAACCCGGGTCGGCGTCGGTGGTGCAGGGCGTGACGGAAGATCGGGGCGGGATCGGCTACAGCGGGGTCGGCTATCGCACGTCGGGGGTTCGCGTGGTGCCCCTGTCGGCGGCCCGGGGGCGTCCCTGTTATGAACCGACGTTTGCAAACGCCTCTTCGGGACAGTATCCCCTGGCCAGGTTTCTCTACGTGTACGTGCATAAAGTCCCCGGCAAGCCGCTCCCGCGTTTGGTCGAAGAATTTCTGAAGTACGTGTATAGCGGCAAAGGGCAGCACGTGGTCATCAAGGACGGCTATTTCCCGTTGCCGCAGCGCATCATCAGCCGGACACTCGCCGGCATGTCCTGACGGCGCCGGTGGCTCCGCGACGGGAACGTTGTCACGGCGGCATCGCATGATCCCAACCAGGGAGCGCCGCATTCTTCGGTGTGCTTTGATGCACGGTCTCCACCATCCATGAACCACGATCACGCCGGCACACATCAGGACAGGATGGCCGCGTCTCCCTCGCCGTCTTTGCTTGCGCGGGGCGCCTCAAGGACGGCGCGCCGCTGGATGGATCATGCGGCCACGGGGGTCATTACCGTTGGAGGCTGGGTCACCATCGTCAGCGTCCTGGGAATTTTTGCCTATCTGCTGATTGAAGTGGCGCCCCTGTTTTATCCGGCCTCCTGGAACGAAGCGGCGTCCGTGGATGTTGGCGCCGTTGATCCCGCCGGTCCCGCCGGTCTTGCCCCGCAGAACGTCGGCGTGGGAATTGACGACTACAGGGAAATCGGGTACGTGCTGCGCCGGGGGGGCATTGCCTTTTATGCCCTGCCGTCCGGCGCCCCGATTCATCTTGAGGCCGCGCCGGATTTTGCGGCGGAGCGCATTACCGCCGTGGCGCGCGCGTCGGGGAACCCCCGCCTCTACGGATTGGGAACGGCCAACGGGCGCGTGATTCCCGTGCGCGTGCGGTATCAAGTCACGTTTGAAGATGGCGTCCGAAACATTGCTCCGGTGGTGACCTTCGGCGAGCCTGTCGACGCGGCGCCCGCCGCCGGGGCCATTGCCAGGCTGGCCTTCCTGGAAACGGATGGCGCGACGATGGTGGCCGCGTTGACCGCGTCCGGCCGCTTGTTTCTCACGAGGGTTGACGGCACGGCCGCGTTGTTTGCGCATGAACGCGCACGGGACGTTCGTCAATCCGAAATCACCGGGGCGTCAATCGGCGCCATCTCATCGCTGCTCCTGGATCGCGCGGGAGACACCCTGATCGCCGGGTCGGAGGATGGACGATTGCGGCAGTGGGATATTCGAGATCCGCGCCGTCCGCGCTTGATGGGGACCTACGACGCCGGAGCGGCCATTACCGCGCTGGCGTATCTCATCGGCGACCGCTCGCTTGTGGTGGGCACGACCGACGGAACCGTCGCCGTCTGGCTGTCCATGCTGGACCCTGACGTGGGCGGGGATCCGCGCCTGCAAAAAATCCGCGACTTTGCGCCGCATGACGGGGCCGTGACCGCCATTTCGCCGTCGCAGCGCGATAAAGGATTTCTCACGGCCGATGCCGCCGGCGGCGTGGCCGTGCATTATTCCACGTCCCATCAAACGCTCATCACGATTCCGGGAAACGGCTCCCCCGTGCTGGACGCGATGTTCGCGCCGAAGACCAACGGGGCCATTGCGCTCCATGCCGACGGCCGGCTGGTCGCCTATGACATTGAGAATGACCATCCCGAAGTCACGTTCGCGTCCCTGTTCCGTCCCGTCCTCTATGAAGGGTATGACGAGCCGTTGCCGATGTGGCAATCCACCGGCGGCTCCGACGCCTTTGAATCCAAATTCGGCCTGTGGCCGCTGATTTTCGGCACGCTGAAAGGCACGATTTACGCGATGCTCCTGGCGACGCCCATTGCGGTGCTCGGCGCAATCTATACCGCGATGTTCATGAATCCCGCCGTGCGCGCCGTGATCAAACCCGTGGTGGAAACCATGGCGGCGTTCCCGACGGTCATCCTGGGATTCCTGGCCGGCTTGTGGCTGGCCCCGCTCCTGGAAAAAATTTTCCCGGCCGTGGTCGCAATGTTCCTGGTGCTGCCGCCGGCCATTGTGCTGGTCTGCGTCGCCTGGCAATGGCTTCCCCCGGTCATCAAGCACCCGTCGGGGACGTTGACGGAACTGGCCGCATGCGTCCTGGTCCTCGGCGGAACCGTCTGGGTGTGCGTGCAAGGCAATCAGCAGATTGAAGCCTGGCTGTTTGATGCCGACTACCGGCAATGGGCGCTCTCAACGTTCGGCGTGGACTATGACCAGCGCAACGCACTGGTCATCGCCGTGGCCATGGGCATGGCCGTCATCCCCGTCATTTTCAGCATCTCCGAGGATGCCTTGAGCAACGTGCCCCGTCATTTGATTGCCGGCTCGCTGGCCCTGGGCGCGACCCCGTGGCAGACCATGGCCAAACTCGTCATTGTCTCGGCGAGTCCCGGGTTGTTCTCCGCGCTCATGATCGGGTTGGGGCGGGTCGTCGGGGAAACCATGATTGTGCTGATGGCCACGGGCAACACGCCGGTGCTGGATCTGAATCTCCTGAACGGATTCCGAACCCTCTCGGCGAATATCGCCGTGGAAATGCCCGAAGCCCCGCACGGCGGAACGCTGTACCGCCTGTTGTTTCTGGCCGGTCTCATTTTGTTTGTGTTTACGTTTCTGGTGAACACGGTCGCGGACGTGGTGCGACAGCGGCTGCGGGTTCGCTACGGACAGTTTTAGGCAGGTGACATGATCGGCAGGATTCGCAAATTCTTTGATTCGGGAACGCTGTTCGTGTGGTTCTGCGGCGTGGCCGTGGCTGCCTCGCTGCTCATGGTCGGCGGTGTCCTGGTGCTGATTATGATCAACGGGCTTGGATTTTTCTGGCCCCATGCGCTGCTGGAACTGCAACTCAAAGACGGCACGCGCGTGCTGGGCGAACTCAAAAACGAAGAGGTCATTCCCCAGTCCGTGACGCCGGACGTTCCCGAAGGCCAGACACGGGTGCGGCTGAAAATCGGGAATCGTGACCTGTACGGCCTGGATTTCCGGTGGATTGACCGCGAGCAGATCGTCTCGGTGGCGGCTCCGCGGCACGTGGTCGCCATTGAACGCAGGGAATGGGGGAATTTTTATGGCCGGATTCGCCGGGTTGAGCACAAGGGGCAGGTCGCGGCGTCGGGCAATGACGAGGGATGGAAGGCGTTACAGCCCCTGATTGACCGCGCCGCCGCCCTGCAGGACGACGTGGCGCATCTTCAACGGGACGTCATCGGCGGCATCAATTACGAAATGGAAGACATTCGGTTGGCGGTTCGGAAACTGGAGCTGGCGGGGCGGGGCGCCGCCCCCGGCGTGGCCGCGCTCCAGGCGTCCATGCGGCGGCTGGAAGGCCGCTACCAGGAACACGTGGAGTCGCTTCGGGCGTTGAACGACCGGCTCAACGAGTCCACCGTGGTGCTGGCCGACGCCAATGGCCGCGAGCAGCGGCTTCCGGTCGGACACATTGTGCGGGCGCGCCGTCCCAACGCGATGAGCGCCTGGGAAAAAACGCTCGCGTACGCCGTCAATGTTTGGGCCGTGTTGAGCGAAGAACCCAGGGAAGCCAACACCGAGGGAGGCATTTTCCCGGCGATATTCGGCACGGTGATGATGGTGCTGCTGATGAGCGTGGTCGTGGCGCCGTTCGGGGTGCTGGCCGCGTTCTACCTGCGGGAGTATGCGCGGCAGGGGCCGGTTGTCCGCATGGTGCGCGTTGCGGTGAATAACCTGGCGGGGGTGCCGTCCATTGTGTTCGGCGTGTTTGGGCTGGGGTTTTTTGTCTATGCGGTCGGAGGGACCATTGACGATCTGTTGTACGCCGAGGCCCTGCCGACTCCGACGTTTGGCACGGGCGGAATCCTGTGGGCGTCGCTGACCCTGGCGCTCATGACGGTGCCCGTCGTCATCGTGGCGACGGAAGAAGGTCTCGCGGCCGTGCCGAGGGAATACCGCGAAGGCTCGCTGGCGCTGGGCGCGACAAAGCTGGAAAGCATGATTCGCGTGATTCTGCCCTGCGCCCTGCCGGGCATTTTGACGGGGCTGATCCTGGCGGTGTCCCGCGCGACCGGCGAAGTGGCGCCCCTGATGCTGACCGGCGTCGTCAAGCTGGCGCCGGCGCTGCCGGTGGACGGGCATTTCCCCTTTCTGCACCTGGAACGCAAATTCATGCACCTGGGGTTTCATATCTTTGACGTGGGCTTTCAGTCACCCAACGTGGAAGCCGCCAAGCCCATGGTCTATGTCACCGCGCTGATACTGATTCTGGTGGTGATTGTGCTGAATATCAGCGCCATTGTGCTGCGGAATCATATGCGGAAAAAGTTTCGCTCGTCGGCGGTGTAATGCCGGCGGCGTCACACGGCCATGGTGCCTTATGACTCCCATGATTGACATTCCGTCCCAACCTCCGCACACTGCTCCGCCGGACGCAGGGGATTGACACGGTCATGACTTCTTCCGAACGTCTTTCGCACGGGCGTGCCGCGCCCAAACTCACGGTGGAATCCGCGGACTTTTTTTATGGCGACAAGCAGGTGCTGTTCAACGTCAACCTGGCCATCCCGGAACATCGGGTCACGGCGCTCATCGGGCCGTCCGGGTGCGGGAAGTCCACCCTGCTGCGCTGCTTTAACCGGCTGAACGACCTGATTGAAGGCGCGCGCCTGGAGGGCAAAATTCGCCTGGACCGGCAGGACATCTACGAGGCGTCGGTGGACGTCACGGATCTCCGCACCACCGTCGGCATGGTGTTTCAGAAAGTCAATCCGTTTCCCAAATCCATTTACCAGAACCTGGTGTACGGGCCGCAGTTGCACGGCATCCGCCGCCGCGCCCCGTTGGATGACATTGTGGAAAAAAGCCTGCGCGGCGCGGGGCTGTGGGAGGAAGTCAAAGATCGCCTGCATCACAACGCGTTCCGGCTGTCGGGAGGGCAACAGCAGCGGCTGTGTATCGCGCGCGCGCTGGCCGTCAACCCCGACGTGCTGCTCATGGACGAACCCTGTTCATCGCTGGACCCCGTGTCGACGGCGAAGATTGAAGAGTTGCTGCGCTCCCTGCGCGAGCGGCTCACCGTGGTGATTGTGACGCATAACATGCAGCAGGCCGCCCGCATTTCCGACGTCACGGGATTTTTTCTGATGGGGGAGCTCGTGGAATACGACGAGACCAAACAGATCTTTACCAATCCGTCCGACCCCCGCACGGAAGATTACGTGACGGGCCGGTTTGGCTGACGGGCCGGGAGCAGAGTCAAGGCGCGATGGAACGTTATTTTGAAGAGGCGTTTGGCAGGGTCAACACCACCATGCTCAAGATGGGTGCGCTGGTTGAAGACCAGATGCAGAACGCCATGAAAGCGCTCATTGAGCGCGATGAGGCGCTGGCCCGCCGGGTGATTGAAAACGACCGGCGCGTCAACGCGCTGGACCTGGAAATTGACGAGTTGGCCATTGAATGCCTGGCGCGCTACCAGCCCGCCGCCAGGGATCTGCGCTTTCTGACGACCGCGATGAAAATTTCATCGGAACTGGAGCGGATGAGCGATTTGGCGGAAAATATCTGCGAGCGCGCGATTGAACTCAACGAGGAGCCGCAGCTCAAGCCGTACATTGATATTCCGTATATGGCCGACCGTGCGGGGCTGATGGTGCGGGAGTCGCTGGATGCGTTTGTGAAAACCGACTCGGCGCTGGCGCGAAAAGTCATTGACGACGATGACGCCGTGGACAACCTGACGGAACAGCTTTTCCGGGAACTGTTGTCCTTCATGATCGAAAATCCCAGGACCATTACCCGTGCGATTCGTCTGTCCTTTATTGCCAAATACATTGAAAGGGTCGCCGATCATGCCACGAATATCGCGGAACTGGTCGTGTATCTGGTTGAAGGAAAAAACATCCGCCATACGATTCCCCCGCAGACACCGTAAGCGTCTCCCGGTGTCCCGCCCCGCTCCGGCGCCGGGCCGGGTGGTCCGGCCATGGCAGCGATCATGGGCACGGGTGGCGGCGTGCGAGGCCACGGCGGCGGCCACGGGCTGCCCGTGCCGTACTCATGCGAGCTGGCGCGTGGCCGGCGAGACGAGGCGAGGAGGAGGCCTGTGAAAACCCCAGCGTTGGAACGCCTTCTGGCCGTGGCCGTGCGGGCCGCGCAAACCCCGACCGGGATCATTCTCAAACATTTTGAGGACCGGACCCTGAACGTTGAACAGAAGGGCGACGGCTCGCCGGTGACTGTGGCGGACCGCGAGGCGGAAGACGCGATTCGCGCCATGTTACGGAGCAATCCGGTCTCGGCGGATTTTGACATCCTGGGCGAAGAATTCGGCCAGCGCGAACAGAAGACCCGCTATCGCTGGTTGATTGACCCCATTGACGGCACGCGCTCCTTCGTGCGCCACATCCCGTTGTTTGGAACGATCGTCTCGCTGGAAGACCGGGAACAGGACACAACCCTCGTCGGGGTCATCCATTTACCCGTGCTGAAAATGACCTACAGTGCGGCCCGCGGCCTGGGATGCCGGTGTAACGGCATACCCGTGTCGGTGTCCGATGACGCGGCGCTGGGGAGCAGTATCATCGCGATGGGCGACCTGGCGCAGTTCGTCAGCGCCGGGTGCGAAGGGATGCTGCAACGGCTGACCGGCACGTGCCGCTACCTGCGGGGGTATACCGATTGCTTTGGTCATACGCTGGTGGCCGGCGGCTCAATCGGCGCCATGATTGATCCCGCGCTCAATCTCTGGGACGCCGCGGCCACCCGCATTCTGGTCAAAGAAGCCGGCGGGAAGGTGGTGACGCGCCCCTCCCGCGCCGCAAACAAAATTGACACCGTGTTCGGCGCGCCGAAGCTGGTTGAACAACTGGTCACGGTCCTGGACTTTGCCTAAGCGTCGTGGTGACACCAGCCGCGCATGATACCGCCGCCGCGACCTCGCGCGCTTGGGGGGCGTCCTGCCCCGGCGGGACGGTGGTCAGGGGCCTGGCGCGGGCGGCAGCCACCATTGGAGCGTCCCGTTGCCGTGCCGGGGTTTGCCGTCAAACCGAATGAGGCATGCTCCCGATGGTTTGAAGGACAGGCCCGCCACGGGCTGGCCGGAAAGCATAACGCCGGCGGCATGGCCCAAATGCGGCTCATGGCCCACGCAGCACACGCAATCATCATGGGCAAATGCGGTCAGCATGGCCAGGAAATCGTCTGGAGAGGCGTCCGAAAGCAGTGCCGTGCAAAGTTGCGGGTCGTCGGGAATCTTCAGAATATCCCGCACAACGCCGGCGGTCTGCCGGGTGCGGAGCCAGGGGCTGCACAGGAGGCGGGTCGGGATCACGCCGAGCCGGACAAGACCTTGCGCGGCGTGTCGCGTGTTCGCCATGCCTTCGTCGGTCAGGGGCCGTGAGCGGTCGTCGCCGCTCCAGTCGCTCCAGTCAACGGCAAGCCCATGTCGGAATAACAGACAATCCATGCGAAGCTCCCCCGGCAACCCAATGCTAACAGAGACTGTCGGCGGAGAACAATGCTCACCGCCGTCCCAATCCATCACGGCGTCGCGCGCGAATACCGGGCCGCGGCATCATCCTGCCGCTGGCCGCGCGTGCCGTGCCGGGGACGCCGGCATGGTCATTCACAACGCGCCCCCCGCGATACGTGCGCGGAAAAGAGTGACCCGGCGATGAACAGAGTAACCGGGCCGGGCTGCGGCATCATCCTGCTGCTGGCCGCGTGCGCCACACCGGGGACGCCTGTCCCGTCGGTCTATGAAGACGACCATCGCGCCGTCGGTCTTCAGACGGTGCCGGACGGGCATCACGGGAGCCCGTTTTCGCATCCGGCTTCTCTCACGGAAGACGACGTGGCCGGCGTGTTGCGGGGGCTGTATATTGAAACACGGGACGCGCCGTTCTCGCGGCTGCTGTCCGGCGGGGAGGCCGCGCACCGTCGGCGGGCCTTCAGTCAAAAAGAAATCGCGTTTTTCGCGCCGTTGTTCGTCAAGGGGCTTGAGCAGGCGAAGCCGGACGAAGTGGTCACCTTTTACGAGACCGCCGGGATATCCGACAGGTATGAATTAACAACGTCCGGCGGGATTTTTATTCAGGGGAACACCATGCACATCATCTTGAGCAATCACGGAGTCAGGACCGAAGTCTGGCAGGACAATGAACAATACCGGGCGCCCATCCGCACCCGGCCGCTTGACCCGATAGCCCCCGTCCCCGGCCGCCTGGTATTTATCCCCGAAGCATACATGGCGCCGTCGCAGGAAGGCTTTTTCACGACACTCACCGGCGCCCGGCAACGCCGCGTCGGAGTAAAATTCAGAGAAATTCGCTAACGGCTTCCGCGCCCCCGCCGTCATTCCGCGTCTCCGATACCCCCCGGATGGATTCCCGTTTGTACTGGAATGACCCATTCCTTCCGTCATTCCGCGTCTCCGATACCCCCCGGATGGATTCCCGTTTGCACGGGAATGACCCATTCCTTCCGTCATTCCGTGTCCCCGATACCCCCCCGGATGGATTCCCGTTTGCACGGGAATGACCCATTCCTTCCGTCATTCCGCGTCTCCGATACCCCCCCGGATGGATTCCCGTTTGCACGGGAATGACCCACTCCTTCCGTCATTCCGCGTCTCCGATACCCCCCGGATGGATTCCCGTTTGTACTGGAATGACCCACTCCTTCCGTCATTCCGCGTCTCCGATACCCCCCGGATGGATTCCCGTTTGCACGGGAATGACCCATTCCTTCCGTCATTCCGCGTCTCCGATACCCCCCCGGATGGATTCCCGTTTGCACGGGAATGACCCATTCCTTCCGTCATTCCGCGTCTCCGATACCCCCCCGGATGGATTCCCGTTTGCACGGGAATGACCCACTCCTTCCGTCATTCCGCGTCTCCGATGCCCCCCGGATGGATTCCCGTTTGCACGGGAATGACCCACTCCTTCCGTCATTCCGCGTCTCCGATGCTCCCTGGCGAAAGGCCCGTCCGCACGCGGAATCCATCCCCCCCTCCGCATATCGCTGCATCCTTCCGAAGCATCCTTCCGTTGCACCCTCTTCAAAAAGACACATCCCACTGGAGGCGGACGCGCTGTTCAGAAAAGCGCCCCACCGTCGCGCGGTTCAGCGTAAGATGAGAAGCGTCCATCGTCAATTTATTACGATGGCCGGCAAAAAACCAATTCACGGCGCCGGTAAATTCCTGTCGAAAATCATCATCTCCCGCGACCTCCGAATCCACATACGCATATCGCACCGCCGCCTCCAACGGTTTGGGAATAACCGCAATCAGCCCGTGCGGAAAATACCCCGCCTGGAAATACCCCCCGAACAGATTTGATTCCCGCCCGGCGTCACCGCCATCCTTCACGCGCTTCCAGTGATTCTCATGCTGCCAGGCAAACCCGCGATACTTGAACGCGGACCCGACCTGCACCCCCTCCACGCGGACAGAAAGGAGCCTGGGCTGGCCCTCCGAATCCGCATCGGCATCAGCCAACCCGTCAAGCTCCCTGCACCCGTTTGATGACCATCGCGTGCAAGGGCCGATCGTCGTATAGCCCCCAACCGAGACACTCGCCGCGGGCCTGGCATGAAACATCGTATCGCTTTGCCGCCATGACAGCTCCCGCCCGAAGACATTCCACTGGAGCCTTCCCATATACATCATGTTATCGTCATCATTCCTCTCCAGCCCCCTGCCGCCTCCGGAAAAAACGCCCGCGTAATAATTCATATCCGCCAGCGTGCCGGGATACAGGCGCCCGTACAGCATCACGCCGATTTGCCGGTCAAGGGTAAAGACACGATTCACGATAGACCGCTCAACAAACGTTTGCTTCCCCGACGAGTCCACCCGCTCACGGTTATAATTGATTTTCCACTGTCCGAGCCGCAGCCTGGCCCATGGATATTTATCCAGGGTAATCCGCCAGTCCAGCAGCCGCGCATGCGCGGCGGACGAATCCTCATCAAAATTTCGTCCAGGCTGCAAATCAACCTCAAAATAGTATTTAATCCACGGCTGATACCCATGCCCGCCGACCTTCATCCGCACCCGCCGCAATTCCAAAGAGCTTTCCGCGTTATCCCCGAACGCCTCCGGGTCACGCGGATCGGATCGTTCGGGATACGTCCACCGGCCCTGAAACCGCCATTGGAGCGTCGTTTTGAACAAGCCGTCGCCGGTAGCCAGCGAAAACCCCTTTTTACCCCAGCCGACCCTGATTGACGAATCCCCATCCTGCGCCCGGCTCTTCTGTTCCGCCTCCCCCTTCTCAACAATCCCCAGAATCATCTCATCCGCCGCCCGTCCATCCTCCGCGTCCCGCGCCGCCCCCTGTTTCTTTTCAGCATTCTGAATCCGTGTCACATCCTCCCTCGTCAGAATACCCTTCTCCAGCAGAACATCCAGCAACGTATCTCCCCCCGCCGCCGTCGGCACCAACGCCACGAAGATCACCAACATCAACACCCCCGTCCGCCCGACGTTCCCCGGAAACATACTCATACCGTGCCTCTCCCTTGCCCTCATAACCATTCACAATCGCCCATACAAAAAACGACCATGAAGCAGGCTTGTTACAAACCCGTTAAACAAGAATCAACAAGCCGTAAATTCCCAAAACGCCCATGCCTCCCATCCTCCCCTCAACCATCCAACCGCTCAACGTAGGAACGACCCGCCATGTCACTGTGGGGGGGGCAATCACTGTGCGGTACAGTCCAACCCTCAACGCAGAACGACCCGCCATGTCACGGGGCATCCGACAAGCCGCTCAATTGTTCACATGGCGGAACCGAGCGCTACAGAACAATTAACCCCGAACCCCTCGAATATACGCCGCCGTCAATTCATGTTCCGGTTGTTCAAACATCCGGGCCGTTGGCCCGTGTTCAATAAGTTGACCGGCGCCGTCCCGAACCCAGAACAGGGCCGTATGATCGGCAATACGCCGGGCCTGGGCGAGATTATGGGTCACGATGGCAATCGTGTACTGCCGGCGCAGTTCCGTGATGAGGTCCTCCACCCACCCGCTTGAAATCGGGTCCAGCGCGCTGCAAGGCTCATCCATCAGCAGCGCCTCCGGAGACAGAATCAGCGCGCGCGCGAGGCACAAACGTTGTTGTTGTCCGCCGGACAAGGCCAGCGCGGCGGTCTCCAGCCGGTCGGCCACCTCGTTCCAGAGTCCCACCTGCCGCAGCGCCGACTCCAGGCGCGCCTCAATCAGGTGCGGATCCCGCACACCGTGTTCACGCAGGGGACATGCCAGGTTCTGGCGAATGGAAAACGGAAAGGGATTGGGTTTTTGGAAAATCATGCCGACGCGCCGCCGCAACCGCAGCACATCGGTCTCAGGAGCCAGCACGTCCAGCCCGGCACAGCGAATGGAGCCGGTGACCCGGCAGGATGGAATCAAATCCGTCAGCCGGTTGAAACAGGTCAACAAACTCGTCTTCCCGCTTCCCGACGGCCCGACCAGCGCGGTGATACCGGCCTGGGCGATAGACAGCGACACATCCTTCAGCGCCTGGCGCGCCCCGTAAAACACATTGACCTGATGCACGGTCAGCATCGGCGCACCGGCGGAACCGGAACCGCCGTCCGGCGCAGACGCGTCCCGAAGCGGCGTCATGACACCAGGATCCGTGCCGACACCAGTCGGCGGCCCGTCCAGATCGTCCCCGCGTTAATCACCAGCAGCAGCCCAATCAGCACAAGCGCCGACGTATACGCCCGCTCATCGCCGCCGGGGACATTCATGGCCAGATCGTAAATATGAATAGACAACGCGCGCCCGGAATCCAGAAACGACGTCGGCATACGATCCACGTATCCGCTCGTAAAAATCAGCGCGGACGTCTCGGCCATGGCCCGTCCCAGGCCAAGAATCAGGCCCGCCAGCAGCGCGGGAACCGCGGCCGGTATCAGCAGCCGGCACACCGTCGCGGTCTGAGAAAACCCCAGCGCCGCCGCCGCCAGCCGGTACTCATGCGGCACCGCGCGCAAGCCTTCCTCGGCGGAGCGAATCAGAATCGGCAGCACCATGCACGCCAGGGTCAGCCCGCCCGACACAATAGAAAACCCCAGTCCGAGCGTCACACAAAAAAACGCGTTCCCGAACAAACCAAACACGATAGACGGCACACCCGCCAGCGCGTCCAGGCTGCGGCGGACCAGCGCCCCGGTGCGGCTCCGGTGCTGCGTCAACTCCGCAAGCAGCACCGCCGTGCCGAGTCCGACGGGGAGCGCCGTCGCCAGGCAGATGCCCAGGATCAGCCCCGTGGACACCAGGACAGGCGCAATGCCGCCCTCCCGTCCCGCCTGGCGGGGCGCCGACGTAAAAAATTCCCAGGACAATCCGCCGACGCCGTGCCGAAGCAGGTCCCCCAGCAGCAGCACAACGCAGCCCAGCAGCGCCAGCGCCACGCCCCACGTCACCACCGTGGCGCATCGTTCCCGGCGGGACTGGCGGCGGCTAGACATGGCGGGGCATTCGGTTGAGACGGGTGGCCGAGCCGACAAGGCCGATCACCAGCACCACCAGCAGCAAGCCGCTGACAAACAGCGCGGAGCGATGATGGCCCACCGCATACGTCATTTCCAGCGCCATGTTCGCCGTGAGCGTGCGGACAGGATCAAAGACACTGGCAGGCATCTGCGCGACGTTGCCGCAGACCATCAGGACCGCCATGGTTTCCCCCAGCGCCCGCCCGGCGGCCAGCAGACCGGCCGTCCACAGCCCCGACCGGCAGGAAGGCATCACCACGCGCCACAGCATGCCCCACCGCCCGAACCCCAGCGCCGACGCGGCCCGGAGGGATTCCGTCGGGACCGCGGCCAGGCTGGTCAGCGAAAGCAGGCTGGTGGTGGGAAGAATCATCAGGGTCAAAATACAAATACCCGCCAGCAGGCTGGAGCCGGGCGGCTGCCATTGATTAATCAACGGCACAAGCGTCACCAGCCCCCAAAAGCCGAAGACCACAGACGGAATCCCGGCGAACAATTCCAGAAACCGTTGGTAAGGCACGGCGAGCCACGCGGGCGCGTACCAATGACAAAACACCGCCGCGCAGAGACCGAGCGGCGCCGCCAGCAGCAGGGCGCCGACCGTGCTGAACAGGGTGCCCGCCAGCATGGGCCACAGCGCGTACGCGCCTTCCGCCGGATGCCAGGACGCGTCCGTCACAAAACGCCGCCACCCCGTGTGGAGCAGGGCCGGCGCCGACTCCAGCAGCAGAAACATCACAATGCCGGCCAGCGTCAGCCCGGCGACACTCGCGCAGCCCCACAGGAGCAGGCGAAGCAGTTGATCACGCCGTGAGTGGGACAAAGTAATGGGCCGCCACCAGGTCATGCACATGAGCGGACGCGGCAAAGGCGATAAACGCCTGCGCAAGAGCGGGAGGATGCCGGGTTGTCACCAGGGTCAGCGGGCGCGCGGTAAAAAACCGTTCCATCTGCGCGGCATCCGGCGCGGCGGGCGTGGTGTGAAGCGGAAGCAGTTTAATCGGCACGCCGTGACTGGCGGCGTAGTCCGCCGATCCAATGGACACATAGCCGATCGCGTGGGGATTCCCCGCCACGACCTTCACCCCCTGTTCATTATCACCGATAATCACATCCGCCTGAATCTCGGAATTCTTGAGATGAAAATAATGCAGAAACGACTCCAGCGTGGCGCGGCCTTCCGCCTTATTCACCACCACCACGGGCGCATCCATTGCCGACACGGCCCGCCAGTTCGTCAGGCGTCCCGTGTACAGGTCAATCACCTGCCTGGGGGACAGGCGTTCAACGGGATTGGAGTCATGCACAATCAACCCGATGCCATCGTGTGCCACGGGTATCCCGACCAGGTCGCGGTGTTCATCGTCGTACAAGGCCCGCGAGACCATTCCGATATGGGCCAGTCCCGAACGGGTATCGGCCAGTCCGCGCGAAGAGCCACCGGTCTGGACATCAATACGCACGCCCGGGTGATGAGCTTCAAAGCGTTTCCCCATTGCGGCGACAAGTGGAGCCATGGTGCTTGACCCGGTAATAGACAGCTTCGTCAATGGAGGATGGGTCGGGGAATCGTGGCAGCCCGTCGCAGGTGCGACAAGCAGGAGCAGGAGCAGCGGCAGCGCCGCGCGTCCGGGCGTCATGGGCGCGGTCTTGGCGGTATGTGTCATGCGCGCGGCCTTGGCGGTGTGCGTCATGCGCGTGGTCTTGCCGGTGTGTGTCATGCGCGTGGTCTTGCCGGTGTGTGTCATGGGCGCGGCCTTGGTGGTGTGCGTCATGCGCGCGGCCTTGGATGTTTGCGAATCGGAAAACGCAACTGGCAGCATCCGAGATCAAATCCTTTCCCGTGCGTCCCTTGAGTCACCCCCTCTGCCAGTTGATACAGCACGCATTTCCCGTCCCGTGTTGCCCGGACCAGTCCTGCGTCCCGCAACAGGGCCAGGTGGTGCGACAGCAAACTTTGTTCCACGCCAAGGGCGTCCATGAGTTCGTCAACATGTTTCGGGCGATCCATCAGCGACTCCAGTACGGCCAGTCGTGTCAAATCCGCCAGGAGTTTCAGCTTATCCGCGCAAGAAGACGAAGCCAGCGTGTCGGGGTGTTGACGCACCATCACATGCGCCGTAATTCATATGAACAAAACTTCATATGTAAATGGTATGCCCCCCCTGTCGGCGAAGTCAAACAGAAAATACGTTCCCCCGGCAGATGCGCCCACCCCTCGTTCAGCGCCGGCAGGATGCGACAAAATCCCCCCCCCTGACAAGGGGGGCAAGGGGGGTTGCCTGTTCGAAAAGACAGTGGAGCGGATGGATTCCCGCCTTCGCGGGAATGACAGAAGGAGTGCGGGAATGACAGAAGTGGTGCGGGAATGACAGAAGTGATGCGGGAATGACAAAAGCAGTGCCGGCAACTTTCTGTACCATGTTGGGGGTCTCTTTCCGTCATTCCCGTGCAAACGGGAATCTATCCGTCTGTTTCTGTGTGTCAGCCCCCCTCCTTGCCATGTGAAGATGGATTCCCGCCTTCGCGGGAATGACAGAAGGAGTGCGGGAATGACAGAAGTGGTGCAGGAATGACAAAAGTGGTGCAGGAATGACAAAAGCAGTGCCGGCAACTTTCTGTACCATGTTGGGGGTCTCTTTCCGTCATTCCCGTGCAAACGGGAATCTATCCGTCTGTTTTCTGTGTGTCAGCCCCCCTCCTTGCCATGTGAAGATGGATTCCCGCTTTCGCCGGAATGACAGAAGGAGTGCCGGAATGACAGAAGGAGTGCCGGAATGACAGAAGGAGTGCCGGAATGACAGAAGGAGTGCCGGAATGACAGAAGGAGTGCCGGAATGACAGAAGTGGTGCCGGAATGACGACCGGTTGTACTCTCCCCCCGCTCCCGCCCGCCTTCCTTCCCCCCCCATTCATATATTCCAGCATGGCGTGCTATTGGCGACCGCACCGGCGCCCGTGTGGTCATGCGTTTGCGGCGGCGTCAGCCGCCGCAGTGTGCGCACCGGCGTTCACCGATTGACAGTCCGTATCAATTTTCTATGATAATGTCGCTTCCAGTCGGCCATCGTTGACTGGAAGCGTGTGAGTGAAGGGGTGAGGTCGGCAGCACTGTTCGTATTGCCATGATTCTAACGATAGAGTATTATTCTGCGTTCCAATCTTCCAAATAAAACAAGCTGCATGAGTGATCAACACAGAGGAAGGCATCGCCATGACGGAAATGGCGAATAGCACATTGAAAACAGCAAGCGTCCTCTCCGGCGGCCGTTGTGCGCGAGGAGGGCCGTCGGTGCGTGACACATCCGCCGACAGGAGAAGCGCCCCGGCCGGCACGACCCCGCGCGGCCTGGCATCGGCATCGGCGGACGTGGCCGGTCGTACCCGGTCGTCGCACCGTGCCGTGGGCCTCGGCCTGTCGCTGCTGCTCGCCTTCTCGCTGCTGTTCGGCCTGGCCTCGCAGGTTGCGGCGCAGTCGGCACCAACTTTCCCAGACCTGGGGGGCGGAACCACATCGGCTGGTGACCCGATTCTTACTCTGTACTATCAGAGAAACCAGGCAATCACCCCCCGGACCCTGCCGGCGATTCAAAACCCCAGTATCGAATTCTTTGTGAGCTACTTCGTGCGTGATAGTACGGCACTGGGTCAATTGGGGTTTACTTTTGTCGAAGCCGGTGGCATCGCCGTCCTGACCGGCACCCCGACCACCATCGGCACCCACAGCTTTGAATATATCGCGGAGGACCTCCGCGGCTCCGGCTCTGATACAATTGCCCTTTCCATCGTCGTCTGCGAGTCCGAGGGGGCACCAGACGGCAACACCGTGTGCCCGCGTCTGAGGCTGGACGGTGTTCAGGACGACCTGGCCTTCTTTCGTAACGTCGGGATCCCCCTCAGGACGACCCTTGTGGAGGGGACCGGCGGCGTCCCGCCGCTGGCCTACACCCTGACCGGGCCGGGCGGCGCGACCCCGAACGCCGCCGTGCCCGGGCTGAACTTTGACCCGGTCACCCGCACCGTGTCTGGCGAGCTGCCCATGGTGGGCGGCACCGAGTTGACCTATACGGTCACCGACAGCAGCAGCCCCCCGAGCACTGACACACAAACCTTTTCCCTCACGGTTTCGTTGCCGCCGGTACCAAATTTTCCAGAACAAGACGAGAATATTACTCTGTGGTATCAGCGAGGCCAGGCGATCACCTCCCGGTCCCTGCCGGCGGTTGAAGACCCTGACGGGTTCAATTTGATCTACTTTATTGATCCATTTTTTGATCCTGCTACGTTGCAATTTGGGCCGACTCTGGCGAGCGTGGGGTTTGAGTTTAATGGTGACCTTAACACCCTGACCGGCACCCCGACCAGAACCGGCACCTACAGATTTGATTATATCGCGGAGGACTTTGATACCGCCGCCTTTGATGTTATTGACCTTCTCATCATCGTCTGCGCGTCCGGGGCGACACCAGACGGCAACACCCCGTGCCCGCCTCTGAATTTTGCAACGCCCCTGCCAATGCCGTTGGTCTATGGGCTTGACACGCCGATCACCCCCCTGACCCTGCCGACGGTCACCCTCAACTTTGAGGATCACCTTGGAAACCTCGACGACAGCCTGGTCAATGCGTTGTCCCCGCTGCCCGCCGGACTGACCTTTACCCCGGCCACCCGCGTCCTGACCGGCACCCCGACCGAAGGCGGAACCACCACCATGACGTATTCCATCACAGACCCTGAAAGCAGCCGGGGCGACACGGGAATCGTGACCGTGACCGTGGTGGCGGACCCGCCGACGTTCGACAGCAGGGTTCAGCAGAACCTGCTCTTCAATCGTAACCGCGAGGTCCGCGAGACGATCCTTGCGTCGGCCTCCGGCGGCACCCCGCCGCTGACCTACGCCCTGACCGGGCCGGGCGGCGCGACCCTGGACGTCGCCGTGCCCGGGATGACCTTCACCCCGGCCACCCGCGCAATAGCCGGCACGCCGACCGTGGCGGGCCGCACCGAGTTGACCTATACGGTCACCGACAGCACCCCGAACACTGACACACTTATCTTTCCCTTCACGGTTCTGGCGTTAAGTGCTGACCTGGCTCAGGTGGAAACCATAGAAGTTTCGTCCGGCATGTCGTTCACCAGCGACCCGCTGCCGGAGCTTATGAATGCCGCCGGACATATCAACTATGGGGTAACCGATGAGAATGGCTTCGAGTTGCCCCCCGCACTGGGTCTGGTTTTTGACCAGGACACCCGCATCCTGTCCGGCCGGTTGGAGGTGGGCGGCGTGATCAGGCTGCAATACCACGTCACCTTCAGTGGCGGCACGCTGTTCCCGCGGAACTTTAATTTGCAAGTGAACGGGCCGGTGCTGTCGGAGGTGGACCCTCAGGAATACAGGGTGGATACACAGATCACCCCGTTCGAGTTCCGGCACTCCGGCGGCACGCCCCCGCTCACCTACGCCCTGACCGGGCTGAACGGCGCGACCCTGGACGCCACCGTGCCCGGGCTGACCTTTGACCCGGCCACCCAAACCCTGACTGGCACGCCGACCCAAACCGGCAGCGATACCTTGGTCTTCACCGTCACCGACTCGGACATGCCCCCGGCCATCAGCACGCGGCGCTTTGCCGTGGTGGTGAACAGCATGCCCACCATGCCGGTTGGGGATGGGCCGCTACTGCCTGCTTTCCTTCCCCCGCTGAACTATGATGTGGGCATGGAGGTCTCGACGACACTGCCGCCGGCCAATGAGAGGAGCAGCGATGGCATCACTATCGGCCCGGTGTTCTACACCCTGACCGGGCCGAACGGCCAGGCCTTGAGCGATGCCGTGCCCGGGCTGATGATTGAACCCGTCGACTTGCTCTCCGTCCTGGGCGGCAGACCCGCCGACCTCGTCCTGTTCGGCACGCCGACCGTGGCCATCCGCACGATGCTGACCTACACCGCCACCGACCAGAACGATTTAAGCAACACCGTACGGATCTTCACCATCACGGTGTCCGACGTCGGGTTTGTGCCTCCTGATCAGACGCATCTGGTCAACGTGGCGCTCCCCAACCTGCTCCTGCCGGGATTCGACAACGATGGATCCAGCTACACCCTGACCGGGCCGAACGGCACGGATTTGGCCGAAGTGCCCGGGCTGATCTTTACCCCGGCCACCCGCATCCTGACCGGCACGCCGACCGCAACCGGCACCACGACGCTGACCTACACGATCACCAGCGCCGCCACCCCCTCAACCGTGCTCACGCAGACCTTTGACTTCAGCGTCATATCGGACAGTCTGTTGCTGCGGTCGCCGGGCGATCAGGTCGCTGTGGGCAACAGTCGCATCCCCAACCTGACCCTGTCGGCAGTTGAACGCCCCATGACCCTGGGGCCAGCCGGTCCCCTCCCCGGGTTCGTCTACACCCTGACCGGGCCGAACGACCAGGCCCTGGGCACTGCCGTGCCCGGGCTGCTCTTCACCCCGGGCCGCCGCATCCTGTCCGGCATACCGACCGCACTCGGCACCACAACACTGACCTACACGGCCACCGGCGACGACAGCCCCCCGACCGTGCTCATGCAGACCTTTGAATTCACAGTGGAACGGCTGTCGATGCCGTCGCCGGTGGGCGATCAGCTCTTTCCGGCCAACCGGCCCATCTCCGACCTGGCCCTGCCGGAAGCCGTCCCCACCACCGTGCCGGTTGTCTACACCCTGACCGGGCCGGGCGGCGGCGGCCTGCCCGCCGGGCTGATCTTTACCCCGGCCACTCGCATCCTGTCCGGCACCACGCCGGCCACGCCCGGCACCACGACGCTGACCTACACGGCCACGGCCACCGACACCCCCCCGGCCGTGGCCACGCAGACTTTCGACGTCACCGTGAGAGAGCTGGTGCTGGGGTCACCGGGCAATCAGACCTTTCTGGTCAACACGCCCATCCCCGACCTGACCCTGCCACAGGCCGCAGGCCCCAGCAGGGGCGCCCTCACCTACACCCTGACCGGGCCGAACGGCATGGATTTGGCCGCAGTGCCCGGGCTGGCCTTTGACCCGGCCACCCGCATCCTGTCCGGCACCACGCCGGCCACGCCCAGCGCCACGCTGCTGACCTACACGGTCACCGACGCCGACACTCCCCCGACCGTCGTCATGCAGACCTTTGAATTCACAGTGGACAGCCTGTTGCTGCAGTCGCTGGTGGGCAGTCAGCTCTTTCCAGCCAACCGGCCCATCCCCGAGCTGACACTGCCGGGAGCCGCCAACCCCACCGGTGCGGTCACCTACGCCCTGACCGGGCCGGCCGGCGCAACCCTGGCGGCCACCGTGCCCGGGCTGGCCTTTGACCCGGACACCCGCATCCTGTCCGGCACCACGCCGGCCACGCGCGTCAACGCGACGCTGACCTACACGGCCACCGACAGCGCCACGGCCGTGGCCACGCAGACCTTCGACTTCTTCGTGGAAGAACTGGGGCTGCGGTTGCCGGGCGATCAAACCTTTCAGATTGACGCGCCCATCCCCGGCCTGCTCCTGCCGCCGGCCTTCGGCGACCTCGGCAACCTCACCTACACCCTGACCGGGCCGAACGGCACGGATTTGACCCAGGTCCCCGGGCTGGCCTTTACCCCGGCCACCCGCATCCTGTCCGGCACACCGACCACCATGGGCGACACTATCCTGACCTACACGGTCTCGGACGACGTGGCCTCCCCCGCGATCACCTTCTCGGTGACCTTTACCGTCACCGTCAACGACCTGCCGAGGCTGGCGACGGTGGTCGGTTTCAGCCATCCGGTCGACACCCCCCTCTCCGACGTTGAATTTCCGGCGGTGACCGGCACCGGCAGGCCGGTGATCTACAACCTGGAAGGCGACGTGCCCGCCGGGCTGGCCTTTGACCCGTCCACCCGCATCCTGTCCGGCACGCCGACCACGACGGGCATGTATACACTGACCTACGTCGCCACCACCGACGACCCAGCCGCCGACTCGGTCACCGCGGTGTTTCAGATCGCGATCACCGGGCTGGCGCTGGCGTCGCCGGGCGATCAGGAATTTGTGCGCGGCCAGACAGTCTCCCTGACCCTGCCGACCGTCACCGGCCTCGGCGGCGCCATAGACGCCAGCAACACGGTGACCTTCAACACGGTGGCCTACACCCTGACCGGCGCCCTGCCCGACGGGCTGGCCTTTGCAGAGGGCAGCGTCATCCTCCCGGACGGCACATCGGTCATGGCGGGCATCCTGTCCGGCATACCGACCATGGCCACCGCCGCCGCCCCGCTGACCTACACCGCCACTGAAACCAATAGCCAAGGCACCGTTGGCAGCGTCAGTGTCAACTTTGACCTGGCCATTGCCGGGCTGGCCTTGCAGAGTCCGGGTAATCAGAGATGGCCGGTTGACGACCCGGTCAGACTGCTCCTGCCGGAGGCCACCGGCTTCCTCGGCACGCCCACCTACACCCTGACCGGGCCGAACGGCACGGATTTGACCGAAGTGCCCGGGCTGACCTTTACCGTGGACAATCGTGTTTCAGGTCCGGACACGATGGGTGAGCGCACGGAGTGTTGCAATCTGGTCCTGGCCGGCACACCGACGCTGCCGACCCTGTTGGTCGGCACCGTGTTGACCTACACCGTGACTGACACCGGCTCGGGGGACGTCTCGGCGACCTTTACCGTGACCATTGACAATCGGGAGAATCGGCTGCTAACGCCGCCGGCCAATCAGCGCTATATGACAGGCGTACCGATTGATCCCCCGGTGACCCTGCCGGCAGCCGTCAACCCCAGCGGGACGCCCATCTACACCCTGACCGGCTTCGGCGGCGAGGCTCTGTCCACCGCCATACCCGGGCTGACCTTTGATGCCGCCGCCCGCACGCTGTCCGGCACGCCGCTCGTGTTTGGCCGCACCGCGTTGATCTACACCGTCACCGACGATGACAACACCGCCAGTGTGAACTTTGTCGTTGACGTCCTTGGGGCCACAGGGCCGACCCTGACCGCGCCGCCCAATCAGCGCTATCCAATCAACCGGGCGATCATCTCCGTGACCCTGCCGGAGGCCACCGGCTTCACCGGGGCGCCCGACTACACCCTGACCGGGCCGAGCGACGGCGCCTTGCCCGCCGGGCTGACCTTTACCCCGGCCTCCCGCATCCTGTCCGGCATGCCGACCGCGTTGGGCGTCACCACGCTGACCTACACCGCCACCAACGGCGCCACCGCCACAACAACCTTTGACGTGGAGGTTCTGGCAAGCGGGACGCTGATCCTGGCCACGCCGATGGATCAGCGCTACGCGTACGACGCGTCGGTCGACCTGACCCTGCCGGCCGTCACTGACTCCACCGGGACGGTCAGCTACGCCCTGACCGGATTTCCCATCGGACAATTGACCTTTGATCCGGACAGTCGCGTCCTGTCCGGCACTTTCAGTGCGCTGACCGACCCGGACGGCAACTCCCGGGAGGTCAACTTCCAGAGTCCCCTGACCTACACCGCCACCGACGAGAACAGCTCCGTCACAGTGAACTTTGTCATCACCGTCGTCGCCGGCAATGCTCCGGTCGCGATGTCTCCGGGCGAGCAGCGCTATGATGTCGGCAGTGAGATCACGCCTCTGACCCTGGATCCTGGCCCGTCTGATCCACAGAATACGGACTACAGCCTGACCGGGCCGGGCGGCGGGGCCCTGCCCGCCGGGCTGAACTTTGCAGAGGTCACCATCTTCCAGGGCGACCAGGGTATGGGTATCAAGATGGGCATCCTGTCCGGCACACCGACCATGCCGGGTCGCACCACGCTGACCTACACGGTCGCCAGCCCCGTGATTACCTCCACGGCGACCTTTGACGTCATCATCAGCGGCGCCCCGCAGTTGGCGCTCCCGTTCAGTGAGGTGACCTTTTTCATCGACCAGAGTATTGAACCCGACCCCATCGACACCTTCCGCATCCTGGCGCAGGTCACCGGCTTCACCGGGGCGCTCTCCTACACCCTGACCGGGCCGAACGGCGGCGCCTTGCCCACCGGGCTGACCTTTACAGCAGATGCCACCTTCACCCTCCCGATTGGCACACAGATCATGGCGAACATCCTGTCCGGCACACCGACCATGCAGGGCCGCACCACGCTGACCTACACCGTCACCGACAGTGCCAGCCCCCCGGCCACCGCCACCACGACCTTTGACGTCAACATCCTCGCAACACTACTGCGGCTGCCGGTCCCGACCGGTCTGACCTATGCAGTCAACCAGGAGACCTCCTTCGTCCTGCCGCAAGCCATTGATGCCACCGGCACGCCCATCTACACCCTGACCGGGCTGGACAACGCGTCCCTGCCCGCCGGGCTGGCCTTTGACCAGGACAGACGCACCCTGTCCGGCACACCGACCAGGGAGGGCGTCACCACGCTGATTTATACGGTCACCGACAGTGCCGCCACCACCAGCGGGACATTTGACGTCACCATCATCGTAGCGCCATCAACGCTCACTTCCGATCAGATCTATGTCGTCGGCCAGGCGATCCGCTACGTCCTGCCGCGACCCTTTGTCTCCGGCACGCCCTCCTACACCCTGACCGGGCCGGCCGGCGGGGCCCTGCCCGCCGGGCTGGCCTTTGCAGCGAACAGCCTCGTCCTGTCCGGCACCCCGACCGTGGAGGGCGTCACCACCACGCTGACCTACACCGTCACCGGCAGTGCTTCAAACGCCATCATTCAGACCTTTGACGTCACCGTCACGTCGGCGCCGGTGGTGGACAGGGTAGCCATTACCAGTTTCAGCCCCTATGCCATCGGCAGGACCATTGAGGTGACCGTGACCTTCAACGAGATGGTCACGGTGAACACCGGCACCGGTGTCCCGCAGATAATCCTGATGGTGGGCGAGAACTCCCGCACGGCGGTCTACGCAAGCGGCAGCGGCAGCGACGACCTGGTGTTCAACTACACCGTGCTCGCGGATGATATGGATGGTGACATGGTCAATATTGACGCCGACGTGCTGGACGCGAACGGCGGCACCATACGGGATGCCGACGACAACGAAGCGTTCCTGCAGCATCCCGCCGTGGCCACAGGCGGCGATGTGGTGGACACGGTCGCGCCGGTGTTTGAGGGCGCATCCGTCAGCGCCAACAGGATGGTACTGACCTATAATGAGCGGTTGAGCGCGGGAATACGGGGCGGTGGTGTGCCGGACCCGGCCCTTATTCCGGCCCCCGGAGACTACGTGATAGGGGTGACCCCGGCCCCCGACCCGCTGCCGACGGTCTCCCAGGTGAACATCAATACCGTCGTTGATGGCGCCGAGGTGACGCTGACGCTCACTGCGGCTATCATCGGCACCCCGACCGTCACGCTGACCTACACGCCCGGCACCAACCCGTTGCGGGATGCTGCCGGCAACCCTGCCGCCGCGTTGAACGACGCGCCTGTGACTGTCAACACCGCCCTGACGTTGCCCTCTATCATCAGCGATCAGTTCTATAGCACAATGTGCCTCGTTCGCGAGAGACAATCTGACGGTACTATTATCGGCTGCATGACGTACCAACAGATCCCCCCCTTAAACCTGCCGGAAGCCACTGGTGTCACTGGAACGCCCATCTACACCCTGACCGGGCAGGGCGGCGCGCCCCTGCCCGCCGGGCTGACCTTTATTGCAGAGACCGTTACCCTCCCGCCCACCGACACCCTCCCGGAGAGAACGCGCAGGGTGCGCATGCTGTCCGGCAGACCGTCCGAGGCGGGCACCTACACCCTGGCCTACACGGTCACCGACGATACCGCCACCGTCAGTCGGACATTTGACGTCACCATCGCCGCACCGCCACTGTTGCTGCAGTTGACGGCGCCGTCCGATCAGCGCTATTTAATCAACCAGGCGATCACCCCCTTCACCCTGCAGGAAGCCGAGAATGTCACCGGGACGCCCACCTACACCCTGACCAGCGGCTTTGACACCGAGACCGGGACAGGACCGGAACGCGCGGCCCTGCCCGCCTGGCTGAATTTTGACACGGACACCCGCGAGCTATCCGGTACACCAACCATGGTGGGCACCTACACCCTGGTCTACACGGTCACCGACGACACGGTCACCGACGCGTTCACCGACGACAGTGGCGGCGTCGACAGTATCTTTGACGTCATCGTCACAACACAACTACGGCTGACGCCCCTCCCGACCAATCAGCGCTATGCCATCAACCAGGCGATCACCCCCCTCACCCTGGGGCAAGCCATTGATGTCATCGGGACGGCCACCTACACCCTGACCGGGCCGAACAGCGAGTCGCTGGCGGCCACCGTGCCCGGGCTGGCCTTTGATCCGGACACCCTCATCCTGTCCGGCACACCGACCACGGTGGCCGATTTCGTCCGGCTGACCTACACGGTCACCGACAGCGACTCCACCCCGACCAGCGACAGCGGGACCTTTGGCGTCACCATCATCCCGGAAACAGTGCGGCTGCAGATGCCGCTGCCGTCCAATCAGATCTATCCCGTCAACCTGGCGATCACCTCCTTTGCCCTGCCGCAAGCCGTCAGTTTCCGCGGGGGGCTCACCTACACCCTGACCGGGCCGGGTGGCATGTCGCTGGGAGCCGTCGTGCCCGGGCTGACCTTTGACACGGACACCCGCATCCTGTCCGGCACACCGACCACGGAGACCGACACCACCACGCTGACCTACACCGTCACCGACAGTGCTTCAAACAGAATCAGTCCGACCTTTGACGTTACCGTCACGGCGTCGCCACTGGTGGACAGCGTAGCCATTACCAGTGACGGCCCCTATACCCTTGATGATGTCATTGAGGTGACCGTGAACTTCAACGAGACGGTCACGGTGGGCGGTACCCCGCAGATAACCCTGATGGTGGGCGCGACCCCCCGCACGGCGGACTACGTAAGCGGCAGCGACAGCACCGACCTGGTGTTCACCTACACCGTGGGCGCGGGGGATACGGATGAGGACGGGGTCAGTATTAACGCCAACGCGCTGGCCGCGAACGGCGGCACCATACGGGACGCCGAGAACAACAATGCGTTACTGATGCATCCCGCCGTGGCCGTAAGCATCGCCAATGTGGTGGACGCGGTCGCGCCGATGTTTGTAAGCGCATCCGTCAGCACCAACACGATGGTACTGATCTATGATGAGCGGTTGGACAGGGGAATACAGGGTTTTGGTGTGATGGCCCCCCCCGCTATTCCGGCCCCCGGAGACTACACGATAGGAGGGGTGACCACGCCCCCCGGCACGCTGCCGGTCTCCAATGTGGCCATCAATGGCGCCGAGGTGAGGCTGACGCTCACTCCGGCCATCACCGGCACCCCGACGACCGTCAGCTACACGCCCGGCACCAACCCGTTGCAGGATCTGGTCGGCAACGAGGCCGCCGCGTTGGTCGACGCGCCTGTGACCGTCAACATCGTCCTGACACTGCCCTCTGTCGGTATCAGCGATCGGAGCTATCCCGTAGCTTCCCAGATCACCCCCATAACCCTGCCACAAGCCGATGGTTTCATCGGGACGCCCATCTACACCCTGACCGGGGACCTGCCCGCCGGGCTGACCTACGACGAGAGCGCCCGTGTCCTGTCCGGCGCGCCGACCACGGAGGGCGTCACCACGCTGACCTACACGGTCACCGACATGGCCGCCACCCCGACCACCGTCAGCAGGACCTTTGACGTCACCATCGCCGAACCGCCACCGTTGCTGCAGTTGCCGGTGACGTCCGGTCAGCGCTATGTAGTCGACCAGGCGATCACCTCCTTCACCCTGCCGGAAGCCGAGAATGTCACCGGGCCGCCCACCTACACCCTGACCAGCGTCTTTGAGACCGAGACAGGACCGGAACGCGCGCCCCTGCCCAACGCGCTGAGCTTTGACCCGGCCACCCGCATCCTGTCCGGCACACCGACCGATGTGGGCACCTACACCCTGATCTACACGGTCACCGACGACACGGTCACCGACGACAGTGGCGCCGTCAACAGTATCTTTGACGTCACCGTCACCACCCCGCCAGAACTGCTGCTGCAGCTCCCGTTCGTTGAAGTGAGCTATCGCATCAACCAGGCGATCCCCAGCCTCCCCCTGTTGTCAGCCATGAACGCTATCGGGGCGTCCACCTACACCCTGACCGGGCCGAACGGCATGGATTTGAGCGAAGTGCCCGGGCTGACCTTTGACCCGGACACCCGCATCCTGTCCGGCACACCGACCATGGCGGTCGACGATGTCCGGCTGGACTACACGGTCACCGACGGCGATGGCAACACGGACACGACGGACTTTACCGTCACCGTCTTCACAACAAACCTGGGGCTGCCGATCCCGTTAAGTCGGAGCTATACCGTCAACCTGGCGATCACCCCCTTAAACCTGCGGGAAGCCATTGATGCCGTTGCGCCGGCCACCTACACCCTGACCGGGCCGAACGGCATGCCGGTGGAAGACGCCGTGCCCGGGCTGACCTTTAGCCTGCCCAATCGCGTCCTGTCCGGCACACCGACCACGGTGGGCAGGGCCACGCTGACCTACATGGTCACCGACAATAGCATGCCCCCGGCCACCAGCAGCGGGACCTTTGACGTCACCATCGCCGCACCAGAACTGTTGGCGCCGTTCCTGATCGCTCAAAGATATCCAGTCAGCACGGCGCTCATCCCCTTCACCCTGCCGGAAGCCACTGGTGTCACCGGGACGCCTACCTACACCCTGACCGGGCCAGGCGGCATATCGCTGGGAGCCGCCGTGCCCGGGCTGACCTTTGCCCCGGCCACCCGCATCGTGTCCGGCATGCCGACCAGAGCGGGCACCACCATGCTGACTTTGAGGGTCACCGACAGTGCGGCCACCGACACAGTGACCTTTGCCGTCACCATCACCGGCGGTCTGGCGTTTCCGGGGGGGCAGACCATCACTCAAGACTATGAAGTCGGCCAGGCGATTACCCCCCTGACCCTGCCGAAAGCCGTGAATGGTGTCGGGACGATCACCTACACCCTGGACCGGCTCATGAGCGGGTTAGTCCTGCCCCTGCCCACCGGGCTGACCTTTGACCCGGCCACCCGCATCCTGTCCGGCACTCCGGTCGCGGTGGGACCTCTTGCTATGCGCTTCACGGCCACTGACAGTGCCTCTAACACCATTACTTCGTTCGTTTTCGTCGCCGTCGAGGCGATGTCGGTTCCGCTCGTGACCGACGTAGCGATTACCAGTACCGGCCCCTATATATCCGGTTCGACAATTAGAGTGACCGTGACCTTCGACGAGGCGGTCACGGTGGTCGGTATCCCGCAGATAACCCTGATGGTGGGCGCGAACGCCCGCATGGCGGACTATACAAGCGGCACCAGCAGCACCGAGCTGGTGTTCGACTACAGCGTGATAGATGGTGATACTGATGAGGACGGGGTGAGTATTGACGCCAACGCGCTGGACGTGAACGGCGGCACCATTCAGGACACCGGCGGCAACAATGCGATGCTTGCCCATCCCGCCGTGGACGCAGACCCCGCCCAGGTAGTGGACACGAGCAGGCCGGGGTTTGTCAGCGCATCCGTCACCGCCGATAATCTGGTACTGACCTATAATGAGATGTTGGACAGTGCCTCTACTCCGGCCAATGGTGACTACACGATAACGGCGACTCCGGCGGCGACGGTCACCAATGTTGAAATCAACGAAGCCAATGTGATGCTGACGCTAAGCAGGCCCATCACCGACACCGAGACAGTCATGGTGAGCTACACGTCCGGCACCCTCCCGTTGCAGGATATTGCCGGCAACCGTGTTGAGAATTTGACCAACGAGCTTGTAACCATAAGCGCTCCACCGAGCCCGGGGTCTGCCGGCGTCACCATCTCCGAGATGGCACTCACCGTTGACCCGGAAGCCGGCGGCACGGCCACCTACACCGTGGTACTCGACACCCCGCCGACCGCCGATGTGACGATTACCCCGGCGAGCGACGACACCGATGCGGCGACGGTATCGGCGATATCGCTGACCTTCACCACCGCCAACTGGAACGCGGCGCAGACCGTCACCGTGACCGGCGTGAACGACGACATAGTCAACCCGATGCCCCGCACTGCCACCGTGAGCCATACGGCGGCGAGTTCCGACTCCGGCTATAACGGGGGAAGCATAACCATCAACAGTGTGACCGTCACCGTCACCGATGACGACGCCGCGCCGACCGGCATTACCCTGAGTCTGAACCCGTCCAGCGTCGGTGAAGCTGCCGGCGACGCCGCGATTACCGTCACCGCCACCCTTGCGGGCGGCACCACCCGGACCACAGAGACGGTTGTCAGCCTGAACACGGCGGATGGCACGGCGCTCGTGGGCACGGACTACGCGGCGGCCACGGCGGCGACCTTGACCATCCCGATGAACACCGACAGCGCGGAGATGACGCTGACCATTCCCATCCTGGAAGACGTGATTAACGAGGGGAATGAGACCGTGCTCGTTGGGGGCACGACCACGGTCGGCCTCGCCGTCACTGCGGCGACCCTGACCATCACCGACAATGACGCCGCGCCGACCGACATTACCCTGAGTCTGAACCCGAGCAGCGTCGGTGAAGCTGCCGGCGACGCCGCGATTACCGTCACCGCCACCCTTGCGGGCGGCACCACCCGGACCACAGAGACGGTTGTCAGCCTGAGTACGGCGAACGGCACGGCGCTCGTGGGCACGGACTACGCGGCGGCCACGGCGACCTTGACCATCCCGATGAACACCGACAGCGCGGAGATGACGCTGACCATTCCCATCATGGAAGACGTGATTAACGAGGGGAATGAGACCGTGCTCGTTGAGGGCACGACCACGGTCGGCCTCACCGTCACTGCGGCGACCCTGACCATCACCGACAATGACGCCGCGCCGACCGGCATTACCCTGAGTCTGAACCCGAGCAGCGTCGGTGAAGCTGCCGGCGACGCCGCGATTACCGTCACCGCCACCCTTGCGGGCGGCACCACCCGGACCACAGAGACGGTTGTCAGCCTGAGTACGGCGAACGGCACGGCGCTTGCGGGCACGGACTACGCGGCGGCCACGGCGACCTTGACCATCCCGATGAACACCGACAGCGCGGAGATGACGCTGACCATTCCCATCATGGAAGACGTGATTAACGAGGGGAATGAGACCGTGCTCGTTGAGGGCACGACCACGGTCGGCCTCACCGTCACCGAGGCGACCCTGACCATCACCGACAATGACGCCGCGCCGACCGGCATTACCCTGAGTCTGAACCCGAGCAGCGTCGGTGAAGCTGTCGGCGACGCCGCGATTACCGTCACCGCCACCCTTGCGGGCGGCACCACCCGGACCACAGAGACGGTTGTCAGCCTGAGTACGGCGAACGGCACGGCGCTCGTGGACACGGACTACTCGGCGGCCACGGCGACCTTGACCATCCCGATGAACACCGACAGCGCGGAGATGACGCTGACCATTCCCATCATGGAAGACGTGATTAACGAGGGGAATGAGACCGTGCTCGTTGAGGGCACGACCACGGTCGGCCTCACCGTCACCGAGGCGACCCTGACCATCACCGACAATGACGCCGCGCCGACCGACATTACCCTGAGTCTGAACCCGAGCAGCGTCGGTGAAGCTGCCGGCGACGCCGCGATTACCGTCACCGCCACCCTTGCGGGCGGCACCACCCGGACCACAGAGACGGTTGTCAGCCTGAGTACGGCGAACGGCACGGCGCTTGCGGGCACGGACTACGCGGCGGCCACGGCGACCTTGACCATCCCGATGAACACCGACAGCGCGGAGATGACGCTGACCATTCCCATCATGGAAGACGCGATTAACGAGGGGAATGAGACCGTGCTCGTTGAGGGCACGACCACGGTCGGCCTCACCGTCACCGAGGCGACCCTGACCATCACCGACAATGACGCCGCGCCGACCGGCATTACCCTGAGTCTGAACCCGAGCAGCGTCGGTGAAGCTGCCGGCGACGCCGCGATTACCGTCACCGCCACCCTTGCGGGCGGCACCACCCGGACCACAGAGACGGTTGTCAGCCTGAGTACGGCGAACGGCACGGCGCTTGCGGGCACGGACTACGCGGCGGCCACGGCGACCTTGACCATCCCGATGAACACCGACAGCGCGGAGATGACGCTGACCATTCCCATCCTGGAAGACGCGATTAACGAGGGGAATGAGACCGTGCTCGTTGAGGGCACGACCACGGTCGGCCTCACCGTCACCGAGGCGACCCTGACCATCACCGACAATGACGCCGCGCCGACCGGCATTACCCTGAGTCTGAACCCGAGCAGCGTCGGTGAAGCTGTCGGCGACGCCGCGATTACCGTCACCGCCACCCTTGCGGGCGGCACCACCCGGACCACAGAGACGGTTGTCAGCCTGAGTACGGCGAACGGCACGGCGCTTGCGGGCACGGACTACGCGGCGGCCACGGCGACCTTGACCATCCCGATGAACACCGACAGCGCGGAGATGACGCTGACCATTCCCATCCTGGAAGACGTGATTAACGAGGGGAATGAGACCGTGCTCGTTGAGGGCACGACCACGGTCGGCCTCACCGTCACCGAGGCGACCCTGACCATCACCGACAATGACGCCGCGCCGACCGACATTACCCTGAGTCTGAACCCGAGCAGCGTCGGTGAAGCTGTCGGCGACGCCGCGATTACCGTCACCGCCACCCTTGCGGGCGGCACCACCCGGACCACAGAGACGGTTGTCAGCCTGAGTACGGCGAACGGCACGGCGCTTGCGGGCACGGACTACGCGGCGGCCACGGCGACCTTGACCATCCCGATGAACACCGACAGCGCGGAGATGACGCTGACCATTCCCATCCTGGAAGACGCGATTAACGAGGGGAATGAGACCGTGCTCGTTGAGGGCACGACCACGGTCGGCCTCACCGTCACCGAGGCGACCCTGACCATCACCGACAATGACGCCGCGCCGACCGGCATTACCCTGAGTCTGAACCCGAGCAGCGTCGGTGAAGCTGTCGGCGACGCCGCGATTACCGTCACCGCCACCCTTGCGGGCGGCACCACCCGGACCACAGAGACGGTTGTCAGCCTGAGTACGGCGAACGGCACGGCGCTCGTGGACACGGACTACTCGGCGGCCACGGCGACCTTGACCATCCCGATGAACACCGACAGCGCGGAGATGACGCTGACCATTCCCATCATGGAAGACGTGATTAACGAGGGGAATGAGACCGTGCTCGTTGAGGGCACGACCACGGTCGGCCTCACCGTCACCGAGGCGACCCTGACCATCACCGACAATGACGCCGCGCCGACCGGCATTACCCTGAGTCTGAACCCGAGCAGCGTCGGTGAAGCTGCCGGCGACGCCGCGATTACCGTCACCGCCACCCTTGCGGGCGGCACCACCCGGACCACAGAGACGGTTGTCAGCCTGAGTACGGCGAACGGCACGGCGCTCGTGGGCACGGACTACGCGGCGGCCACGGCGACCTTGACCATCCCGATGAACACCGACAGCGCGGAGATGACGCTGACCATTCCCATCATGGAAGACGTGATTAACGAGGGGAATGAGACCGTGCTCGTTGAGGGCACGACCACGGTCGGCCTCACCGTCACTGCGGCGACCCTGACCATCACCGACAATGACGCCGCGCCGACCGGCATTACCCTGAGTCTGAACCCGAGCAGCGTCGGTGAAGCTGCCGGCGACGCCGCGATTACCGTCACCGCCACCCTTGCGGGCGGCACCACCCGGACCACAGAGACGGTTGTCAGCCTGAGTACGGCGAACGGCACGGCGCTCGTGGGCACGGACTACGCGGCGGCCACGGCGACCTTGACCATCCCGATGAACACCGACAGCGCTGAGATGACGCTGACCATTCCCATCCTGGAAGACGCGATTAACGAGGGGAATGAGACCGTGCTCGTTGAGGGCACGACCACGGTCGGCCTCACCGTCACCGAGGCGACCCTGACCATCACCGACAATGACGCCGCGCCGACCGACATTACCCTGAGTCTGAACCCGTCCAGCGTCGGTGAAGCTGCCGGCGACGCCGCGATTACCGTCACCGCCACCCTTGCGGGCGGCACCACCCGGACCACAGAGACGGTTGTCAGCCTGAGTACGGCGAACGGCACGGCGCTCGTGGGCACGGACTACGCGGCGGCCACGGCGACCTTGACCATCCCGATGAACACCGACAGCGCGGAGATGACGCTGACCATTCCCATCATGGAAGACGCGATTAACGAGGGGAATGAGACCGTGCTCGTTGAGGGCACGACCACGGTCGGCCTCACCGTCACTGCGGCGACCCTGACCATCACCGACAATGACGCCGCGCCGACCGGCATTACCCTGAGTCTGAACCCGTCCAGCGTCGGTGAAGCTGCCGGCGGCGCCGCGATTACCGTCACCGCCACCCTTGCGGGCGGCACCACCCGGACCACAGAGACGGTTGTCAGCCTGAGCACGGCGAACGGCACGGCGCTCGTGGGCACGGACTACGCGGCGGCCACGGCGACCTTGACCATCCCGATGAACACCGACAGCGCGGAGATGACGCTGACCATTCCCATCATGGAAGACGCGATTAACGAGGGGAATGAGACCGTGCTCGTTGAGGGCACGACCACGGTCGGCCTCACCGTCACTGCGGCGACCCTGACCATCACCGACAATGACGCCGCGCCGACCGGCATTACCCTGAGTCTGAACCCGTCCAGCGTCGGTGAAGCTGCCGGCGGCGCCGCGATTACCGTCACCGCCACCCTTGCGGGCGGCACCACCCGGACCACAGAGACGGTTGTCAGCCTGAACACGGCGGATGGCACGGCGCTCGTGGGCACGGACTACGCGGCGGCCACGGCGGCGACCTTGACCATCCCGATGAACACCGACAGCGCGGAGATGACGCTGACCATTCCCATCCTGGAAGACGTGATTAACGAGGGGAATGAGACCGTGCTCGTTGGGGGCACGACCACGGTCGGCCTCGCCGTCACCGCGGCGACCCTGACCATCACCGACAATGACATCGCTGGCGTCACCGTCTCCCAGACGGCCCGCACGGTTGCCGAAAATAGCGGCACGGACACCTACACCGTGGTGCTCCAAACCCAGCCGACGGGCAATGTGGTGATTAGTCCTGAGAGCGACGACGAAATGGTGGCGATAGTATCGTCACCGCTGACCTTCACCATGACCAACTGGAACACGCCGCAATCCGTCACCGTGACCGGGGTGAACGACAACATAGATAACCTGAACGCCCGCACCACCACCGTGACCCACACCATCACCGGCGGCGGCTATAACGGTGTGACCGTGGCGGATGTGACCGTCACCGCCACCGATGACGACGTCGCCGGCATCATCGTGATGGAAAGCAATGGTGAGACCATGGTTGACGAAAATAGCGGCACGGACACCTACACCGTGGTGCTCCGAAGCCAGCCGACAGCCAGTGTGGTGATTAACATTGTGGTGATTAACATTGTCAGCGACGCCCCCACGGTGGCCACGGTCGCGCTGGCATCGCTGACTGTTGACCGGCGGCATGTTGCTTCGCATGTCCCCACGGTGGCCACGGTCGCGCCGGCATCGCTGACCTTCACCGCGAACAACTGGAACACGCCGCAGACCGTCATTGTGACCGGTGTGAACGACAACACTGATAACCCCGGCGGCGTCCGTTCCGCGAGGTTGACCCATATGGTGGTGACCACGGACACCAGCTATGCCGACCTGGGCATACTGAACATACCGGATATGATCATCACCGTCATGGATGACGACGATCCGGTGGAGAGCCTCGCCGCCATCAACACCATCATCCTCCCGGAAGTTGCGCGGGCCATGACCGACAGCACCGTCAGCGCGATTGTGGAGCGATTGAAACACGCGAACGCGGCCCGTGCCACCGGCCGCGAAGAAGCCTCCACCATGACGCTGGACGGCAAGACCGTGTCTTTCACCGCCCTGAAGAAGGCCGACAATCTTGCCGCCGCCCTGGCCGACACATCCACCGGCGTTGCCGCCCTGCTGTCCGACATCGCGCGCACGGTCACCAACGAATCGTGGCGACTGGATCGTGCGCTGGGTAACTCCTCCTTCGTGCTGCCGCTGACCGGGCATGACCAGCTCTCCCGGCTGACCCTGTGGGGCGATGGCAACTACCGCAACCTGTCCGGCGATGCGGCCACCCTGAACTGGGACGGCAACATCATCAGCGCCAGCGTGGGTGCGGACGCGAAGGTCAGGGAGACTCTGCGGGTCGGCCTGGCCGCCTCCTGGCAGCGCGGGGAGTTTGACTATGACAACCCCGCCGTCTCCACCTCGCGCGGCGACTATCAAGTGGAACAAATCAGCGTGCATCCCTACCTCGGCTGGAGCGCGGTGGATGGCTGGCTGGACCTGTGGGCCACCGTCGGCTACGGTTTTGGCGACGTGACGCTGAACGATGAGTCCATTGACCGGGAGCAGACCAGCGACATCACCAGCCGCGTCGCCGGGGTGGGCGGCAGTGGGCGCCTGGTGCAATCCGGCACCTCCATCATGCGGATCAAAGGCGAGTTCCAGTATAGCCAGCTTGACGTGGAAGGGAACACCGACCTGTTCAATGAACTCGTTCTGGACGCCCGGCGGATGCGCCTGAGCGTGGAAAGCACCCATGATCACCAGTTTGACGATGGCACGCACCTGGTGCCGACACTGGAAATCGGTCTGCGGAACGACGCGGGTGACGGCCGCACCGGCACCGGCGCCGAAGTCGGCGGCGGTCTGCGCTTCACCGACGATACCCATGGGCTGACCGTGGAAAGCCGTGGCCGAATCCTCATCGGGCACAGCGGCGACTATAAGGAATGGGGCGTCGCCGGCACGATTCGCTTTGTGCCGACCCGGGGCGACCAGGGGCTGGCCTTCAGCCTCGCCCCCTCCTACGGCGCCACCGCCAGCCGCGTCGCGCAATTGTGGGCGCAAGAGCTGGCCGTCAGCCCGTCCGCCAACACAGCCTCGCCGACCCCGCGCGGCGGGCAAATGGACGTGAACATCAGCTACGGGCTGGCGTGGGCCGGAGCCAGGGCCTTCATCACCCCCTACAGCCGCCTGTCGTTGACCAACACCGACACGCACGCCTACCGGTTCGGCAGCCGCCTGCGGATGCGGGACGGCCTTGCCTTCAACCTGGAAGCCCTGCGGCGTGAAGCCTCCGCCAGGCCGGTGGAGCATGGCATCCTGCTGAAACTGCAACTGGACTGGTAAGCAACGCCGGCGGGCAGCCTGTCGGCATCAGGTCGGTGGCGTGTGTGTTCCTTGCCCCCTCAACGCGAGGGGAGTGCGCGGCGTCGCGCACGCGACGGTGTTCTCCCGCACGCTCCGCCCCGTTCATTCGTTCCGGCACGGTGTTCCATCGGTGTTCGCACCGGCATCCGCATGGCCTTCCCTGTTCCCTGGATGCTCGTGATGCCGCAGTCGTATTTTTGGTCTTGACAAAAAAACGTTGAATGCCTTAAAAGGACTTCTTTATGAATGAAATCATGCGCAATGGTTGTTACCCCCCCCCCCCCCCCCCCCCAATTTTTATTGCGGCGGGGAATAGCATTACTGTCACGCATCACAGGTGATGACAGGCGTGTGTATGAGGGGGCGAGGTGTGTAACATTTTTGCGGTTGCGTGTACTGCTAACGATATTGTATTGTTCCGCATTGTAATCATCCAATCTTGCAAATATGGAAAACGGTGCATGAGTAATGAACACAGGGAGCGGCTCTACCATGGTTGAAATGGCGAATAGCACATTGAAGACAACGTCGGTGCGTGACACATCCGCCGACAGGAGAAGCGCCCCGACCGGCACGACCCCGCGCGGCCTGGCTCCGGCATCGGCAGACGTGGCCGGCCGCACCCGGATGTCGCGCCGCACCGTGGGCCTCGGCATGTCGCTGCTCGCCTTCTTGTTGCTGTTCGGCCTGGCCTCGCAGGCTGCGGCGCAGACTAACGTACACGTCGAAATAAACTCTAAGACCTTTGACCCCGCCAGACTGGGCCTTGTCAGAGTATCCGTCGCCGGCACGAGCCTGGTACTGACCTATAGCAGGCCGTTGGATGCGATCTCTACTCCGGCCAATGGTGATTACACGATAGGGGTGGATACCGGCACGACGCCGACAGTCTCCAATGTAGCCATTGATCGTACCGTTGTGACGCTGACGCTGGATCCGGCCGTCACCGGAGACCAGACAGTTACGTTGAGCTACGCACCCGGCACCAACCGGGTGCAGGATAGTGACGGCACCCAGGCTGTCGCGTTGACCGACCTGTCTGTGCCCAACACCCTGATGCCGTCGCTGACGGCGCCGTTCAATCAGGGTTATCTGCTTGGCGAAGCGATCACCCCCCTGACCCTGCCGGCAGCCAGCAACTTCGCCGGGACGCTCACCTACACCCTGCTCATAGGGTCTAACCGCAACTACCCCGACCCCAACCACGACCCCTTTGACCCCAGCTCACCGCCGCGTTACCCGCCTCACCCCAACGACGGCGACCCCGTGGACGCTGTCTTTACCGGGCTGACCTTTGACCCGGCCAGCCGCGTCCTGTCTGGCACGCCGACCCGCGAGACCTTCCCCCCCGTCACTCTGAACTATGCCGTCACCGACGGCACTGTCATCCTCACGGAGTCGTTTGGTTTGACCATATATGATGAAACAGACCCGGGACCCCGGTTTCTCCATTTCCCGGAGCAATTTCAATATCCGAATAACGTACTCCGGCTGTACTATGAGGTAGGCCAATCGATCGACCCCCGGCCCCTGCCGGAGGCCCTGGACCCTGCTGGCGGTGTGGACAGTCTGAACTACGAACTGATGCAGGAGGAGGCCCTGAGCCTGGCGGATCTGGGGTTCTCGTTTGACCCTGTCACCCTCGTCCTGTCCGGCACACCGACCCTGGCCGGTGCCGTCTTTAACGGTGCGCTCGGCAGACGGGACCTCTCTGACCCGGATGGCGGGACAGTAACGACCGAATATGCGGGGGACGGTATCTACCCTAGAGGTCATGATAATTTCAGGTTCCGCTATCTGGCGACGGACGCTTCAGGCACCAGTGTTGAACTATTCATTGACCTTGATATCTGCGAATCCGGTGCGATGTCTGACGGCAACACCGTGTGCGAAGCGCCGGTCCCGATGATTATGGATTTCCCGTCGGGTTTGCCAGTCTCGGAGACCTTCCCGGTCAATGTGGAGATCACCCCCCTGGAACTGCCGGCGGCCACCGGTGGCACCGGTAGCGACCCCAGACGGGTCTATGAGTTGTCCCCGCTGCCCGCCGGACTGGCCTTTAACACTGAAACCCGCATCCTGACCGGCACGCCGACCAAAACCAGACTAACCGCCGTCCTGACGTATTCAGCCCAGGACACCGCAAGCAGCCAGCGCATCACCACGTCGATGGTGAGCATGGAGGTGACCGGCGGGCCGAGGCTGACAAGTGTTCAGAGCAACCTGATCTTCACTCGTGACACCGCGATCACCACGACTACCCTGCCCTTGGCCATGAGCGCCGGCGGCACCTCGTCGCTGACCTACACCCTGACCGGGCCGGACAGCCTGGCCCTGATCACTGCCGTGCCCGGGCTGACCTTTGCCTCGGACACCCGCGCCCTGACTGGTACGCCGACTATATTGGGCCGCACCGAGTTGACCTACACGGTCGTCGACAACGCCGGTGCCCCGGCCACCGACGTGCAGACCTTTGACATTACGGTGGGAGGGGGAACGCTGTCGCCGGATACGGGCCATCAGACCTATACGGTCGGCAGCATGATTCCCAACCTGACCTTCCCGGAGCTCACCGATGCCGCCGGGCCCATCCGCCATGTCCTGACCCGTGTGAACCGCGCCCCCTTAAGCAGTGCATTGCCCGGCCTGGTCTTTGACCCGGTCACACGCGTCCTGTCCGGCACGCCGTCCCGGGTGACCCCCGACGATGAGATCTGCGTCCTGTCCGGCAAGCCGGCCACATTCAACAGCGATACCGGTGCGAGAACACGGTCCACGGAGACGCCAAACATTCGGGGCGCCACAGGTGTGACCTACTCGGCCTTCTACAATGGCGGCGAGGTCTATCAGAGCTTCTGCGTGACGGTGGACGGGCTGACCTTGCCGGAGCCCACGGGGGGGAGGCCCTTCTATGTGGTGGACGTGCCCATTGAACCGCTGACGCTGCCGGAGGCCACTGATGGCACCGGGACCATCACCTACACCCTGGTCGGGGACACCCGGACCGAGCCGGACAACTCCCTGCCTGTCGGCCTGACCTTTAACGCCGCTGAACGTACGCTGACCGGTACGCCGACCGAAACCGGCAACACCGTTCTGGTCTACACCGCCACCGACTCGGCCACCCCCCCGGTCAGCACCACGCGGCGCTTTAGCTTTCCGGTGAACACCGTGTCGTTTGGGGATGGGCCGCTTCTGCCTGCCATTCCCTCGCGGGCCTATTTGTGGGGCAGTGAGATCTCGACAGAGTTGCCGAGGTCCCCTGCCCGGAACCCTCTCCGGGAAAACGGCAACACCCTTCTCGGCCCGGTGAGCTACACCCTGACCGGACCGAACGGCCAGGCCTTGAGCGAAGCCGTGCCCGGGCTGACGTTTGACCCCCGCATCAGCTCCCTGACCGGCACGCCGACCGAGTACGTCAAAACGACGCTGACCTACACCGCCACCGCCGACAACGATTTGAGCAACACCGTACGGACCTTCACCATCACGGTGTCCACCAGATATGAGCACATCGCTGTGGATCTTGACCAGAGCTATCTGGTCGACATGGCGATCCCCGACACACCACTGCCCGACACACCACTGCCGCCAGGTGAAGTTGGTGTCACCCCGTACACCTACACCCTGAATGAGGCCTTCGTAGCGGTTCCCGGGTCCACAGTGTCCGCCACCGTGGAGGAAGTCGTGCCCGGGCTGACCTTTGACACCCGCACCCTCATCCTGTCCGGCACGCCGACCGTGCCCGGCACCAGGACACTGACCTATACGATCACCGACAGCGACACCCCTCCGACCGTACGCACGTTCAACATTGAATTCCAGGTGGAAGAGGTGTTGCGGTCGCCGGGCAATCAGACCTTTCCGATCAGCACACTCATCCCTGACCGGCCCCTGCCGCGGGCCTCCGCCCTCGTCCTCGGCATCGCCGCCCCCGACAACACCTTCCCCGTCGTCAACCCCGCCATCCCCGTCGTCTACACCTTGACCGGGCCGAGTGGCCAGGCCTTGAGTGCCGCCGTGCCCGGGCTGAACTTTGACCCGGCCACCCGCATCCTGTCCGGCACCACGCCGGCCACGGTCGGCACCACGCCACTGACCTACACGGTCACCAACAGCGACACCTCCACGACCGTCGGCACGGCGACCTTTGATCTCATACTGTTTGACCCCACACTGGAAGTGGAAGTGCTGATGTTGCAGCCAGTGGGCGATCAGCTCTTTCAAATCGACATGCCTATCCCCGACCTGACCCTGCCGGCAGACGACCGCACCACCAATCCGGTCACCTACACCCTGACCGGCCCGAACGACGCGGTGACCCAGGTGCCCGGGCTGGCCTTTGACCCGGACACCCGCATCCTGTCCGGCACGCCGACCGCCATGGGCGACACCGTCCTGACCTACACGGTCTCGGCCTCCCGCGCGAACACCGTCTCGGAGACCTTTACCTTTACCGTCACCGTCAACGACCTGCCGAGGCTGCCGACGTTCCCGGCGATAGAGCGCTTCACCTATCCGGTTGACGTCAGTATCACCGACGTTGAACTGCCGGCGGTGACCGGCACCGGCAGGTCGGTAATCTACAGCCTGGAAGGCGAAGTGCCCGGGCTGAACTTTGACCCGGACACCCGTATCCTGTCCGGCACACCGACCACGACGGGCGTGTATGATGAACTGACCTACACCGTCGTCACCGACGACGGAGTCGACTCGGTCACCGTGATGTTTGTTATCTTCGTCACCGGGCTGGCTCTGGAGTCGCCGGGCGATCAGGAATTTAATCTCGGCCAGGCGGTCTCCCTGACCCTGCCGACCGTCACAGGTCTCGGCGGCACCATAGACGACACCAACACGGTGACCATCAACACGGTGACCTACGCCGTGGGCGGCGACAACCTGCCTGACGGGCTGACCTTTACAGAGGAAATCCTTACTCTACGGGGTCGAGATGGGGGTGCCTTTGTCCCACAGGTGAGGGTGGGCATCCTGTCCGGCACACCGACCACGGCGGGCAGCGCCATGCTGACCTACATTGCCACTGAAGCCAATGCCGACGGCGAGGTTGGCAGCGTCGGTGTCCCCTTTAATCTGGACATTGCCGGGCTGGCCTTGCAGAGTCCGGGTAATCAGAGATGGACGGTTGGCGACACGGTCACCAGCAGCCCGGACGTGCCGCCGGTCGACACGGTCAGACTGTTCCTGCCGGAGGCCACCGGCTTCGTCGGCACACCCACCTACACCCTGACCGGACCGAGCAACCAGGCCTTGAGCGACGCCGTCCCCGGGCTGACCTTTGCCGTGGGCAATCGTGTTACAGGTGTGAACATGGAGTGTTGCGTTCTGATCCTGGCCGGCATACCGACCACGGCGGGCGGCGCCACGCTGACCTACATGGTGACCGACGACACTCCTGGCGCCAGCGCGATGGCGACCTTTACCGTGACCATTGACATTGACGCTGAGGCTAATCGGTTCCTGACGGCGCCGCCCAATCAGCGCTATGTGAGAGGCATACTGATTGGGAGCAACGCGCTGACCCTGCCGGAAGTCGTCAACCCCGACGGCACGCCCACCTACACCTTGACCGGTTCCGGTGGCGAGGCCCTGTCCACAGTCCTTCCCGGCATGTCTTTTGATGCCACCGCCCGCACACTGTCCGGCAGGCCAGCCAGGTTGGGCCGCATTGTGTTGCTCTACACGGCCAACGACGATAGCACCACCGGCAGTGTGACCTTTTTCGTTGACGTCTTTGGAGACACCGTCTTGTCTCAACCGATCCTGACCGCGCCGGCCAATCAGCGCTATGCCATCAACCAGGAGATCACCTCCTTAACCCTGCCGGCCGCCTTTGGCTTCACCGGGACGCCCACCTACACCCTGACCGGGCCGAGCGGCGCGTTCCTGCCCGTCGGGCTGGTCTTTGCCCCGAGCGACCGTATCCTGTCCGGCAGGCCGACCACGGCGGGCCTCACCACGCTGACCTACTCGGTGACCGCCGAGAGCAGTGACCGCCCCGGCACGGCGACCTTTGACGTGGAGGTCCTGACGAGCGGGACGCTGATCCTGGCCACGCCGATGGATCAGCGCTACGAGATAGACGAGTCGGTCAACCTGGTCCTGCCGACCGTCACGGACTCCACCGGGCCAGTCACCTACACCCTGACCAGAGTTCCCGACGGATTGATGTTTGACTCGCCCTCCCGCGTCCTGTCCGGCACCTTCATGCCGATGGACGACCGGGACGGCAACCCACGGCCGGGTAGCGTCCGGAGTCGCCTGGCCTACACCGCCACCGACACCAACGGCTTCGTCACGGTGAACTTTGACATCGTCTTCGCCGCTGCCGATGCTCCGATGGCGATCTCGCCGGACGATCAGACCTATCCGGCCCTCAGTGAGATCCCCGCCCTGACCCTGGAGCCTAGCCCGTCTGATCTTGGCCTGACCCTGGGGCCTGGCCTGCCTGATCCTGAAAGGACAGTCTACATCTACAGCCTGACCGGGCCGGGCGGTGTGCCGCTGAGATACGCCGTGCCGGGCCTCTGGTTTGACCCGGGCCGCCGCATCCTGAGCGGGACGCCGATCATGGGCGCTGCCGCCGTCACGCTGACCTACACGGTCGCCGACGGTGTGATCGACAGTGTGATTACCTCCACGGCGACCTTTGACGTCACCATCACCCAATTGCGGCTGCCGTTCACGGGCTTTCAGACCTATACAATCAACCAGGCGATCACCTCCGCCACCCTGCCGGAAGCCCTTGATGTCACCGGGACGGCCACCTACACCCTGACCAGCGGCTTTAACAGCCAGACCGGGCCGGAACGCGCGGCCCTGCCCGCCGGGCTGAATTTTAACGCGGCCACCCGCATCCTGTCCGGCACACCGACCGTATTGGGCACCACCAGGCTGGTCTATATGGTCACCGACGGCTCGGTCGTCGCCGGCGATGACCCCACTATAGCAATCTTTGACGTCATCGTCGCCGCCGTTGGAGAAGTACCGCAACCACCGACCTCGCGCACCGACACCGACCTGCGGCTGTCGGTCCAGTCCAATCAGATTTATATAGCCAACGAAGAGATTGCCCCCTTCGCCTTGCGGGAAGCCAGGAATGTCACCGGGACGCCCATCTATACCCTGACCGGGTCGGACGGCGCGCCCCTGCCCGCCGGGCTGGCCTTTAACCCGGCCACCCGCATCCTGTCCGGCACACCGACCGCGGTGGACGTCACCACGCTGATTTACACGGTCACCGACGCGACCGCCACCCCGACTACTGCCAGTCAGACCTTTAGCGTCATCGTCACGGATGCGCCGGTGGTGGACGACATAAAGATTCTCAAGAACGGCCCCTATGCCCTCAATGAGGCCATTGTGGTGGACGTGACCTTCAGCGAGACAGTCACGGTGAACACCGATGGCGGTTTCCCGCAGATATCCCTGATAGTGGGCGAGAGCACCCGCCAGGCGGTCTGGGAAAGCGGCAACGGCACTAACAGACTGTTTTTCTCCTACACCGTGGTCCCGGGGGACAGGGATGATGACGGGGTCACTATTGGCGCCAACGTGCTGAACCTGAACGGCGGCACCATACAGGGCGCCGACGGCGACGATGCGCTCCTGCTGCATCCCGCCGTGGCCAGAAACAGAGCCGCCGATGTGGTGGACACGGTCGCGCCGGTGCTTGTGGGCGCATCCGTCATCAACGGCAAGAGGATGGTACTGACCTATAATGAGCCGTTGGGCAGGGGAATACGGGGCTTTGATGTGCGGGTTGACCCGGACGATGACGAAAGTCTTCCGCTCTCCGCCGCTATTCCGGCCCCCGGAGACTACGTGATAGGGGTGACCACCGGCACGCCGCCGACGGTCTCCAATGTGGCCGTCAATGGCGCCGAGGTGACGCTGACGCTCACTGCGGCCATCACCGGCGCCCCGACCGTCACGGTGAGCTACACGCGCGGCACCAACCAGTTGCGGGATCTGGCCGGCAACCAGGCCGCCGCGTTGAGCAACATGGCTGTGACCACCATCAGCACTGTCCTGACGTTGCCCTATCTCAGCGATCGGTTCTATGAACCCACAAGGCGCAACAATTGCCCTCCTGAAGGTGATCCGAGTGTTTCCGGGACCTGCACGGAGTACCAAATGATCGCCCCCTTAACCCTGCCGGAAGCCACTGGTGTCACCGGGACGCCCTCCTACGCCCTGACCGGGACCCTGCCCGACGGGCTGACCTACACCACGGCCACCCGCATCCTGTCCGGCAGAGCGAACACGCCGGGCGTCACCACGCTGACCTACACGGTCACCGCCGGCAATGGCGCCGTCAGCAGAACCTTTGACGTCACCATCGCCGAACTGCCACCGATGCTGCAGTTGCCGGTGCCGTACAATCAGCGCTATGGAATCAACCAGGCGATCACCCCCGTCACCCTGCCGGAAGCCGAGAATGTCACCGGGACGCCCACCTACACCCTGACCAGCGGCTTTGACACTGAGACCGGGCCGGAACGCGCGGCCCTGCCCGCCGCGCTGAATTTTGACCCGGCCACCCGCATCCTGTCCGGCACACCGACCGTGTTGGGCACCTACACCCTGGTCTACACGGTCACCGACGACAATGGCGCCGTCGACAGTACCTTTGGGGTCGTCGATAACGCCGTCGACAGTACCTTTGAGGTCGTCGTCGCCGTCGCCGTCGGCGGCGGCGGCGGCGGCACTGGAGAACTGCAGCTGAATCCCCCGTTCAGTGAGCGGACATATGTCGTCAACGAGAGAATCCGCAGCGGCCTGCCGCCAGCCACTGGTTTCACCGGGATACCCGTCTACACCCTGACCGGGCCGGGCGGCGCGGACCTGCCCGCCGGGCTGACCTTTGCACAGAACACTGAATTCCGCCTGGATGGCAGATTGCTCGATATAAGCATCCTGTCCGGCATGCCGGAGTTGGGCACCTACACTCTGGTCTACACGGTCACCGCCGACAATGGTAGCGCCACGACGAGCTTTACGATCAACGTCGTCGACAGACTACTGCGGCTGCCGTCTCCGACCAATCAGCGCTACATACCTGGCCAGGCGATCACTCCCTTCACCCTGCAGGCAGCCAGAGATGCCACCGGGACGCCCATCTACACCCTGACCGGATCTGGTGGCATGTCGCTGGGAGATGCCGTGCCCGGGCTGGTCTTTGACCCGGCCTCCCGCGTCCTGTCCGGCACACCGTTCGCAGAGGGCGTCACCACGCTGATCTACAGGGTCACCGATGGCGGCAGTGGCGGCAGTGGCGATACCGTCAGTGGGAGCTTTGAGGTCGTCATCAACGGACTGCGGCTGCCGCGCCTGGTCGATCAGTTCTATACCGCCCAGGAGTTTTTCAACCTCACCCTGCCGCAAGCCCTTGGTTTCACCGGGACGCCCACTTACACACTGACCGGCCTGCCCGGCGGGCTGAACTTTGACCCTGACTCCCGCGTTCTGTCCGGCAGTCGTGGCAATTTTGGCGAAAACCCGGTGACCTACAGGGTCAACGCCGATAATGGCGCCGCCAGTGGGACCTTTATCATCAACATCGTCCAATCAGGAACCCCTCGGCTACCGACCATGTTCGCTCAGGACTATAGAGTCGGCCAGGAGATCATCCCCTTCACCCTGCCGCGAGCCACTGGTTTCAGCGGGACGAACGACATCTACTTCCTGGACGGGAGCCTGCCCGACGGGCTGACCTTTACACGGGCCACCCGCGTCCTGTCCGGCACGCCGACCACGGAGGGCTTTGCCAGGCTGGTCTACAGGGTCAACGCCAACCAGCGCGTAGCCGAAGTGAACTTTGACATCAGGATCACCGGACTGCGGCTGTCAGACCCGTCCAATCAGTTCTATCTGGCCAACCAGGCGATCACCTTCGCCCTGCCGCGAGCCACTGGTTTCACCGGGACGCCCATCTACACCCTGGCCGGGAGCCTGCCCGCCGGGCTGAACTTTGACGCGGACACCAGCATCCTGTCCGGTACACCGACCACGGTGAGCGTCAACACGCTGGTCTACACGGTCACCGACGGTGCCACCCCTCCGGCCACCGTCAGTCAGACCTTTGTTGTCACCGTCACGGAGTCGCCGTTGGTGAACAGCGTAGCGATTACCAGTGCCGGCCCCTATGCCCTCGGTGAGAACATTGAGGTGACCGTGACCTTCAGCGAGACGGTTGAGGTGGTCGGCACCCCGCAGATAACTCTGGTGGTGGGCCGGAACACCCGAAGGGCGGACTACACACGCGGCAGCGGCAGCACCGGGCTCGTGTTCGCCTACACCGTGCTTGCGGAGGATATGGATGAGGACGGGGTCAGTATTTTCCCCAACGCGCTGACCGTGACCGGCGGCGCCTCCATACAGGACATCGACCGCAACGATGCGTTCCTGCTGCATCCCACCGTGACCGCAAAAGCCGCCCATATCGTGGACACGGTCGCGCTGGTGCTTGAGGGCGCATCCGTCAACAACGGCAACAGGATGGTACTGACCTATAATAAGCAGTTGAGCGCGGGAATACGGGGCTTTAATCCGCGGGTTGACCCGGACGATCCCGATAGTCTTCCGCTCCCTGCCCGTATTCCGGCCCCCGGAGACTACATGATAGTGGTGACCCCCTGCTCGGCGGAGACGGTCTCCAATGCAGATGCGGACTCCTGCATGTCGCCGACGGTCTCCGCGGTGTCCCTCAATGGCGCCGAGGTGACGCTGACGCTCACTGCGGCCATCATCGGCGCCCCGACAGTCACGCTGACCTACACGCCCGGCACCAACCCGTTGCGGGATGTGGCCGGCAACGAGGCCGCCGCGTTGAGCAACGTGGCTGTGACCACCATCAGCACTGTCCTGACGCTGCCCTATCTCAGCGATCGGTTCTATGAACCCACAAGGCTCAACAATTGCCCTCCTGAAGGTGATCCGAGTGTTTCCGGGACCTGCACGGAGTACCAAATGATCGCCCCCTTAACCCTGCCGGAAGCCACTGGTGTCACCGGGACGCCCTCCTACACCCTGACCGGGAACCTGCCCGACGGGCTGACCTACGCCACGGACACCCGCATCCTGTCCGGCAGAGCGAACACGCCGGGCGTCACCACGCTGATCTACACGGTCACCGCCGACAATGGCGCCGTCAGCAGAACCTTTGACGTCACCATCGCCGAACTGCCACCGATGCTGCAGTTGCCGGTGCCGTCCAATCAGCGCTATGTACGCAACCAGACGATCACCCCCTTCACTCTGCAGGAAGCCGAGAATGTCACCGGGACGCCCACCTACACCCTGACCTTGGGCTTTGACCCCCAGACCGGACCGGACCGCGCAGCCCTGCCCACCGCGCTGAATTTTAACGCGGACACCCGCATCCTGTCCGGCACGCCGACCGCGTTGGGCACCTTCACTCTGGTCTACACGGTCACCGACGACAATGGCGCCGTCGACAGTACCTTTGATGTCACCGTCGCCGCCACCGCAGAACTGCGGCTGTCTCCCCCGTTCCTTGAGGGGACATATGTCCTCGATTCTTTCATCCACCTCCGCATGCCGGAAGCCACTGGTGTCACCGGGACGCCCACCTACACCCTGACCGGGCCGGGCGGCGCGGCCCTGCCCCCCGGGCTGAACTTTGGAGCGAACACCGTCATCCGCCAGGCCGGCAGATTGCTCAGTGTGGACGTCCTGTCCGGCACGCCGCGCGTAGTGGGCGCCACCACGCTGACCTACACGGTCACCGACGACAATGGCAGCGACACGACGAGCTTTGTGATCAATGTCGTCGAAAACCTACTGCGGTTGCGGGTCCCGATCAGACTGGGCTATGCAGTTGGAGAGCCGTTTGCCTACACCCTGGATGAAGCCATTGATGTCACCGGGACGCCCACCTACACCCTGACCGGACAGGAACGCGCGGCCTTGCCCGCCGGGCTGAACTTTGAACGGTCCACCCGCATCCTGTCCGGCACACCGACCGCGATAGGCAACACCATGCTGACCTACATGGTCACCGACGTCACCGAGAGTAGTGCCGAGACTGTCAGTGGGAGCTTTATGGTCAGTAGCACCCTGCTGGGGCTGCCGGTCGACTTGCCCGATCAGCGCTATACATTGGATCGGGAGTTTGACTTAACCCTGCCGGCAGCCACTGGTTTCACCGGGAGGGTTACTTACAGCCTGATCGGGCCGTCCGGCCCGGCCCGCATGGACGGGTTGACTTTTGACCCGACCTCCCGCGTCCTGTCCGGCACACCGACCATTGAGGATGCAATCGAGTTGACCTACAGGGCCACCGACGACGTCACCAACCTTGATCGGATATTTACTCTCGAAATCGTTGGGGGGGGATTGAGTCTGCCGGTGGTCGACAGTGAGCGCTATGCAGTGAACCAGGAGTTCAGCCTGACCCTGCTGGCAGCCACTGGTTTCACCGGGACGCCCACCTACACCCTGACCGGGCCAGCCGGCGCATCCCTGCCTGCCAGGCTGGCTTTTGACCCGACCTCCCGCGTCCTGTCCGGCACACCGACCACGCTGGGTGATACCCTGTTGACCTACACAGTCACCGATTCCGTGTCCACCGCTGAGCAGACCTTTACTCTCACCATCGTTCTGGGGCTGAGTCTGCCGGTGGTCGACAGTGAGCCCTATGTAGTGAATCAGACGTTCAGCCTAACCCTGCCGGAAGCCGAGATTGTCACCGGGACGCCCATCTACACCCTGACCGGGCCAGCCGGCGCATCCCTGCCCGACGGGCTGAATTTTGACCCGACCACCCGCGTTCTGTCCGGCACACCGACCATGCTGGGTGATACCCAGTTGACCTACACAGTCACCGACTCCGTGTCCACCGCTGAGCAGACCTTTACTCTCACCATCGTGGTACTGAGTCTGCCGGCGCTCGTCGATGAGCGCTATGCAGTGAATCAGGCGTTCAGCCTAACCCTGCCGGAAGCCGAGAATGTCACCGGGTCGGCCATCTACACCCTGACCGGGCCAGCCGGCGCATCCCTGCCCGACGGGCTGAATTTTGACCCGACCACCCGCATCCTGTTCGGCACTCCGGCCTTGCTGGGTGAAACCATGTTGACCTACACGGCCACCGACTCCGTGGTCATCGTCGAGGAGACCTTTGCTCTTGTCATCTTCGATGTTGATCTTGTTCTGCCCGAGCAGCGATATACATTGAATCGGGAATTCGCCCTAACCCTGCCGGTACCCACCACTGGTCTCCGCCCCGGGGTGGCGATGCTCACCTACACCCTGACCGGGCCGGGCGGCACGGCCCTGCCCGCCGGGCTGACTTTTAACCCGGCCACCCGCATCCTGTCCGGCACACTGACATCAACACCGACGGCCAGGGCATTGGTGTCCGGGTCATCATTGTCCACCCGCATCCTGTCCGGCACACAGACACAGGTACCGACACAGACACAGACAGCGATGGGCAACACCATGACACTGGAGTACACGGTCACCGACCGGGGGATCGTCATCCACAGGCAGGACCTTATTTTCAGAAACGTTCAGGAGGGCGGTTCCCTCAATGCCATCAACGAAATCATCCTCCCGGAAATCGCGCGGGCCATGACCGACAACACCGTCAACGCCATCACGCAGCGGGTTGAACGCGCCGCCGCCGGCCCCGCCGTCACCACCATGACCCTGGACGGCAAAACCGTCTCACTCACCGCACTGGCGAAGTCCGATACGCTCGCCGGCGCGCTGGACGACCAGTCTACCGGCGTTGCCGCCCTGCTGTCCGGCATCGCGCGCACCGCCACCAACAAATCGTGGCGTCTGGATCGTGCGCTGGGTAATTCCTCCTTTGTGATGCCGCTGACCAGCCAGGACATGATCTCCCGGCTGACCCTTTGGGGCGGCGGTGACTACCGCAACCTGTCCGGCGAGACAAACACCCTGGATTGGGACGGCGATATCTTCAGCTACCGCGTGGGCGCGGATGCGCAAGTCTCGGATCGTGTCCTGGCCGGGGTGGCTGTCTCCTGGCAGAGCGGGGAGTTTGATTATGCGGACAACACCACCAGCACCACCGGGCGCGGCGCCTATGAAGTGGAACAAACCAGCGTCCATCCCTACCTCGGCTGGACCGCAGCGGATGGCCGGCTGTCCCTGTGGGCCACCCTCGGCTACGGCTTTGGCGATGTGGTCCTGGATGACCCGGACATTGATACGCAGACCAGCGACCTTATCACCCGCTCCGTTGCTGTCGGCGGCAGTGGGGACCTGCTGCAAGCCGGCGCCACCACGTTGCGGATCAAAGGCCAGCTCCAACATACCCAGGTTGAGGTGGAAGGCAACACCGACCTGCTTCGTGAACTCACCCTGGACGCGCGGCGGATACGCGTGGCCCTGGAAGGCACCCATGAATATCAGTTTGCCAATGGCGCGCGCCTGGCGCCGACCGTGGAGGTCGGCCTGCGGCAAGACGGGGGTGACGGTCGCGTCGGCAGCGGCGCCGAAGTCGGCGGCGGTCTGCGCTTCACCGACACGGTTCATGGGTTAACCGTGGAAAGCCGGGGCCGGGTGTTGCTCGCGCACAGCGGCAACTATAAGGACTGGGGCGTCGGCGGCACGATTCGCTTTGCGCCGGGCCAGGCTGGCCGGGGGATGGCTTTCAGCCTCGTCCCCTCCTACGGCGCCACCGCCAGCCGCGTGGCGAGCCTGTGGGCGCAAGAGCTGGCTGTCAGCCCGACTGCCAATGCCGCTTCGCCGACCCCGCGCAACGGGAAAATGGATGTGGACTTGAGCTACGGGCTGGCGTGGGCCGGGGCCGATGCTCTCATCACTCCCTACAGCCGCCTGTCGTTGACCAACACCGACACGCATGCCTACAGGGTCGGCAGCCGCCTGCAGATGCAGGACGGCCTTGCCTTCAACCTGGAAGCCCTGCGGCGTGAAGCCGCCACCAAGCCGGTGGAGCATGGCATCCTGCTGAAACTGCAACTGGACTGGTAAGTAAAGACTGCGCCGACGGGCCGCGACCCGTCGGCGTCACGTCGGTGACGTGCCGTGCTTTTCCCTCAAGACGAGGGGAGTGCGCGGCACGTCATGCGTTGGTTCCCCCTCCCGCATGGCTCCGTCCTCATTCATTCGTTCCGGCATGGTGTGCTGTTCGTTGAGCGCACCGGCTCTTCTCGGCCAGGCGTGGCGGGGGGGTGTGCGTTTGCGGTGGGCAGGGGAGGGATGACGGGGACGGACGGGCCGTGTGCCACGGGGCGGAGTCGTGTGTGGGTGTCGGCGGCGGAGGCGGAGGGAACACCGACGGGCCGGACGCACTATGGTGCGCGGCGCGTCAGTCGCGTTCGGGCGCGGCGGGCGGCTGGTCGTTCCCGGCTTTCTTGTGCGACTGGTCCAGGAACACCCGCCCAATCAGAATGAGGCCCAACGCGATGACCAGGGACACGGGGACGAAGATGCCCGACGCCATCTCGTGGTTGTCAATGATGCCCTGAAGTTCCAGGGCCTTGAATACGTAACTGCCCAGCCCGCTGAGATAATACGAAATGACGATGACCGACAGGCCTTCCACGGTACGCTGGAGAATGGCCTGGCTGCGGGTGGTCTTGTCGACGCTGCGCAGGAGCTTCAGGTTCTGATCTTCCAGCGCCAGATTCTGGTTCTGCAGTTGCAGCTCCACCTTGGTGCGGATGACCGCAATGGACCCCTGAAAATCATTCACCAGCGCGCCGATGCGTTTGAGTAATTGCTGGTAGCCGTCGGCGACCCCGATGGTTTTGCCGTCCACGTATTCGGCGATGGGCCGGCAGCCTTCAATCACCCGTTCCTGCAGCAGCGCCACGTTGGATCGAATGATGCGTTCGTAGGGCACGGAGGCCGACAGCTTGTACCGCATGGATTCGGCCATGCGGCTGACGTGCATGAAGTCCTGCGTCATGGCGGTGAGCCAGTCCTGGAGTGTGGGCGGCGTGGCGGTGGCAATCTCCGTGGTGATGACGCCGCGTTGCCGCAGATGGTCGTGTTCGTACTGATGCACCTGGTCCACAGCCCGCGCAAAGGCCGGAAACGGGAAGAGGATGAGGTGGGTGTAGTTTTCAATCGCCACCAGCGTGTCAATGGTGCGGGCCAGGTGCGTGAGCAGCGTGTCGAACGACGGCGACGTGATGAGATACCGTTCGCGTTGATGCTCATCCGGGGTGAATGTCGTCATGACGGCAATGTCATGCCCGAAGAGCCGGCTTCCATAGAGTTGCGGCCCGGGCATCGTGTGTTTGACGTCTTCAATGGCCGGACTGGTGTGCGGCAGGACCAACAGGTCCAGCGCGTTGACGGGGACGTCCAGGGGCGACAGGGGCATGGCGTAGTCGGGAAACCCGAGCGGCCCGAAGGCCAGCGGTTTTAATTTGTCGTCGGGCATGTGCCACACCTGGTAGCTGTAGTATTCGGTGTGGGCTTCCCACGTGACGAGCAATCGGTCGCCGTTGGGCGCGACTTTGGCCCCATGGCCGAAGTTGCCATGAATGACCCAGTGCTCTTCGGGGATGTTCAGGCATTCCAGCAGATGGCAAAATTCCTGGCGGCTGTGCGGGCGGTCCGATGGCGGATTGGCCATGCGATGGGCGACGTGATGAATGTGCGCCGGCAGGTCAAACCATTCCTCCAGGTATTTTTTGGACGGCTGATGCAGGTGTCGGAGAAACCCCTGGCTTGATTCTGGACGTTTGTGACGCATAACGTGTCATCGGGGCGGCGAGTCTCACCCGCGGCTCCCGCACTCTGTGGCCGCATCCTCCGGAGAGGATGAAGGAAAACACACCGAAGCCGTGCCACGCAACCCGTGCCCCGCCTTGCCGACGCATGTTGACTCACGGCGCCGGTCTGACTAGAGTGCTGGCGTTCCCGTCTCCGGGACGGGTCTGGTGATGCTATTCCGACACACTCAAACTGTTTATCATGCGTGATGCGTGGAATCATCCAGCTGTGATTGCGACCGATTTCGCCGGTCTTGGCGAAACGCGGCGGGGCAAAGTGCGCGATCTCTACGATCTTGGCGATTGCCTGCTGTGTGTCGCCACTGACCGCATTTCGGCGTTTGACGTGGTGTTGCCGGAGGGGATTCCCGGCAAGGGCCATGTGCTCACGCAATTGTCCGGGTTCTGGTTTGACCGCCTGTGGCGGGAAGGGGGCGTGCCGCCGCATCATTTACGGACGATGGCGCATGAGGCGTTTCCCGAGGCCTGCCGCCCGTATCTTGATGTGCTGGCGGGCCGGAGCATGATTGTGGAGAAAGCCGACCCGCTGCCCGTGGAATGTATTGTGCGCGGATACCTGGCCGGGTCGGCGTGGAAGGAATACCAGGCGCGGGGGACTGTCTGCGGACAGCCCCTGCCTCCGGGACTGCGGGAATCGGAGCCGTTCCCTGATCCGCTCTTCACGCCGTCGACAAAGGCCGTGGAAGGGCAGCACGATGAGAATATTTCCTATGACGCCATGCAGGCCATCATCGGCGAGGACCTGGCCGAACAGGTTCGGCGGGCCAGCGTGACGCTGTATCGCCGTGCGGCGGTGTTGGCCGATGCGCGCGGGATTATCATCGCCGACACCAAGCTGGAATTCGGGCGGCATCGGGACACGGGGCGGCTGATGGTCATTGATGAGCTGCTCACGCCCGATTCGTCGCGGTTCTGGCCGAAAGATCGCTACGAGCCGGGGAAGCCGCAACCCAGTTTTGATAAACAGTTTGTGCGGGATTACCTGGACTCGGCGGGCTGGGATCATACCCCGCCCCCGCCTCACCTGCCCGAAGACGTGATCACGCGGACGAGCGCGAAGTATCGTGAGGCGCTGGAGCGGTTTGCGGGCCGGTAGACGCCGCGGACGTTTCGGACGCCGTGCCGTGCCGCGCATCGTGAGAGGCGCCGGGCCACCCGTGCCGTGTCAATCACGCCGCGCCACCTGTGTCGTGCCGTGCCAATCGCGCCGTGTCAACCACGCCGCGCCACCCGTGTCGTGCCGGGCCAATCGTGCCGTGTCAACCACGCCGCGCCACCCGTGTCGTGCCGGGCCAATCGTGCCGTGTCAACCACGCCGCGCCACCCGTGTCGTGCCGGGCCAATCGTGCCGTGTCAACCACGCCGCGCCACCCGTGTCGTGCCGGACCAATCGTGCCGTGTCAACCACGCCGCGCCACCCGTGTCGTGCCGGGCCAATCGTGCCGTGTCAACCACGCCGCGCCACCTGTGTCGTGCCGGGCCAATCGTGCCGCGCCACCTGTGTCGTGCCACCCGCGCCGCGCCAACCGTGTCGTGCCGGATTCGGCAGCGAGTGAACCAACGTGGCCGTGGACAAAAAACCCTTTCAGTCGGATATGGAGCGGTTCATCCTGCTGGGGCTGCTGTGCGTGGCGGTTCTGTGGACCATCAATCGCGTGTTCACGCCCCATGATCCCGGCGAGGCTCCGCGCATTCCCCCGACGATTGAGGCGGTGGGGGATGTCACCCTCGCCAACGTGCCGCTGGCCACGGGCAGCGAGCCCATTGAGAAAATTTTTGTGCAATCGGGGTGTACCGTCTGCCACACGATTCCGGGCATTCGTGTTGCCAAAGGGCGGGAAGGGCCGGTGCTGGAACTGGGCGTCACCGCCCGGAAGCGGTTGGCCGACCCGGCGTATCGGGGGACTGCCGGGACCGAGTGGGAGTATGTGCAGGAATCCATTCTGCGGCCGGGCATCTACGTGGTGGAAGGCTACCCCGACCACGTGATGCCGCGCTGGTACGGCCGCAAACTCACCGCCGCCGCACTGGAGAAAATCATTCGTTATTTGTTGAGGATTGAAAGCGTGCCGTGACACACCGGCCGCAGCGTCGGGCGGCGAATGGCGCACGTCCGGTCATCCGTCCCCCCGCACTCTTTCCGTCCCCCGCGCCCCTTCCCGTCCCCCCGCACTCTTTCCGTCATGCCCGCGCTCCTTCCCGTCCCCCTGCACTCTTTCCGTCATGCCCGCGCCCCTTCCCGTCCCCCCCCGCCTCTTCCGTCATGCCCGCCCCTCCTTCTGTCATTCCCGCGAAAGCGGGAATCCATCCTTCTGTATCATCCATAACCCGCCGCGTGCCGCAACACCCCGGCCGCGTCTTCAAACGACCCCCCCCCGCACATCCGGTCATGCCGCGTTTCTTGCGAAGACCGGCCGGCGGTCACAGCACGCGCAGAGCTTCCCCCGCCTTCCGCAACGCTGTTACCACGTACTCCAACTGTTCTGCCGTATGTTCCGAACTGACGGTGAGGCGCAGCCGGCTGCCGTGGACGGGCACCGTGGGCGGGCGGATGGCGGGGACGTAGACGCCGGCGTCGTACAGGGCTTGCGACATACGCAGGGCCGTCTCCGGCGACGTGACGAGAATCGGCAGGATGGGGCTGTGCGTGTCGGTGAGGTGAAACCCCATGCCCGTGAGTGCGGAATGAAGCGTCCGGCGGTTGTCCCACAGGCGCGCGCGGCGTTCGGGTTCATCGCGGAGAATCCGTATCGCCGTGGTCGCGGCGGCGGCAAGGGCCGGCGGCGAGGCGGTTGTATAGATAAAGGCCTTTGAGGTGTTGACGAGATAATCTTTCAACGCGGCCGTGCCCGCCACGTAGCCTCCGCTGGTTCCAATCGCTTTGCTCAAGGTGCCCATCTGCATCAGGTCTTGAGGGTTCATCCCGTAATGTTCAACCGTGCCGCGTCCGTGCGCGCCCATGACGCCCGTGCCGTGGGCGTCGTCAACGAGGAGTGCGGCGTCGTGCCGTCGGCAGACCGTCAGCAACTCCGGGCACGGCGCAAGATCCCCGTCCATGCTGAACACGCCTTCGGTGACCACCAGGGTGGCCCCGGTATGCTTGCGGCGCGTGAGCAGGGTGTCCAGGTGTTCAACGTCGTTGTGACGAAACACGCGAAACACCGCGCGCGACAATCGGCAGGCCTGTATCAGGCTGGCATGGCACGCGCGGTCGGCAAGGAGGAGTCCGCCCCGGTCAACGAGTGAGGGCAGCAGCCCGAGACTGGTCATGTAGCCGGTGCCAAACGTCAGCACGGCCTCAACCTGTTTGAATTGGGCAAGGGCCTGTTCCAGTTGGTCGTGGGGGGGCATGGTTCCGGACAGGAGACGCGCGGCCCCGGCCCCGACACCCCACTGCGCAATGGCCTCTGTCGCCGTCTGTTTCACGGCAGGATGCGTGGCCAGGCCAAGGTAATTATTGGAGGCCATGGCGATACACCGGCGGCCCTTGATGGTGATGGTCGTCTCCGCAGGCGAGTCCGTGACGCAGAGACGCCGCCGCAGGTGTCGAGCCTCCGCGTCGCGTATCTCCTGTTCAAAATCGCGCAGCATGAGGGGTCAGGAACGCCGGGTGATGGGCTGGAGGACGCCCTGGTCTATGGCCGGGCAGCGAAGTGAGCGCATCGCCCCGGAGGACGGCAGCATCCGGCGCCGAAATTGCGTGACTGGATTCCCGCGTTCGCGAGAATGACACAAAGAAAGGCGGGAATGACACAAAGAGGGGCGGGAATGACCAATGGAAGGGCGGGAATGACAAAGAGGACGCGCGGGACGGTGGGTGATGAAGGGATAACACAATATGACCATACACCGGTTCAGGCTCACAGTGCGTGACGCAACGAGTACTCCCGTCCGATGAGACACGGCGGCCGTGGCGAAACCTGTGTGCAACCTGGCGGTTCATGGTTCCATCAAATCAAATTTGTCATTCCCAAATCAAATTGGTCATTTCCTTGAACGCGGGAATGACAGGCTCTGATTTCCCCCTCCTCCCCTCTCCTTTCCCATTCATGTGTTCCAGCATGGCGTTCTGTCGGTGAGACCGCACCGGTATCCGGGTGGCGTGGCGGGTGGTCATGCGTTTGCGGCGGGTGTCAGTCGCGTGAGGGGGGCGGATGGCGCGGTTTGTGAATAGCCGCGGATGACGGCTGTCCGTCCGTTAAAACGGGCCGGTGGACGGTGGAGTTGACTTGTGGATAACGCAGGTTTATCATCAATCGGCTAAAACCTGAATCGCTTGATAGAATGCGGGTTCCCGGCCTGTGAGAGACGGACGCCGGGGCCGAAAAAGTTTTTTCAACGGACGGTGCATGATTCCGTCAAAGTGAGGGAGACGATGGCACAATTGACAGGAGCCGAAATTTTTCTGGAAGCCTTGAAGCGGGAAGGCGTTCAAACGGTGTTTGCGCTGCCCGGCGGGGTTGTCCTGAAAATTTTTGATGTCCTGCATCAACAACATGATATTGAAATTATTTTGACCCGGCATGAGCAGGCCGCCGGCCATATGGCGGAAGGCTATGCGAAAGCCACGGGGAAACCCGGCGTGGCCCTGATTACGTCGGGGCCCGGCATGACCAACGTGATTACCGCGTTGGCCGACGCCTACATGGATTCCGTGCCCCTCGTGTGTTTTTCCGGCCAGGTGCCCACGGCGCTCATCGGGAATGACGCTTTTCAGGAAGCCGATAATATCGGGTTGAGCCGGCCCTGCACCAAGTATAACTTTCTGGTGAGGGATGTGAATGACCTGGCCCGAACGATTAAAGAAGCGTTTTATATCGCGTCCACGGGCCGGCCAGGGCCTGTGCTGGTGGATATTCCCAAAGATGTTTCCATTGAGAAGGCCGAGTTTCGCTATCCGGATTCCGTCTCCATTCGCGGATACAACCCGACCTACGAGGGCAGCAAGTGGAAAATCAAACAGGCCGTTGACGCTATTCTGAAGTCCCGTCGCCCCATCCTGTACGTGGGGGGCGGGGTGCCGTTGTCCGGCGCCGCCAGGGAGGTGCGTGAATGCGCCGAAATGACGCAGATTCCCGTGGATCAGACGTTAATGGCGTTGGGGTCGTTTCCCGGCGATCACCCGTTGTCCCTGGGGATGCTCGGGATGCACGGCACGTATGTGGCCAATATGGCCATGCATTATTCGGACCTGGTGATTGCGGTGGGCGCGCGGTTTGATGATCGCGTCACCGGGCGGGTGTCCGAGTTTTGCCCAACGGCGAAAATCATTCATATTGATATTGATCCCACGTCCATTCGGAAAAACATTCACGTGGATATTCCCATCGTGGGTGATTGCAAGCGCGTGCTGCAGGCGTTGAACACGATGCTGCGCGCGACGGTGAACGGGGATCAACGCGCCTTGCGCAAGCCGTGGTGGGATCAACTGCATGAATGGAAGGCGGCCCATCCGCTCGGCTACCGCCAGGAGGCCGATCAATTGATTAAGCCGCAGTATCTGATTGACCGCCTCTATCACCTGACCAAAGAGCGCGACCCGATTGTGTCCACCGACGTGGGGCAGCATCAAATGTGGGCGGCGCAATACTTTCACCTGGCCCGTCCCCATACCTGGCTCACGTCGGGCGGGCTGGGGACGATGGGCTTTGGGTTTCCCGCGGCCCTGGGGGCGCAGGCGGCGTATCGTGAGCGACTGGTGTTGTGTATCGCGGGTGACGGGAGCATCCAGATGAACCTCCAGGAACTGGCGACGGCCATGGTTGCCAAACTGCCGGTCAAGGTGTTTATCATCAATAACCGGTTCCATGGGATGGTGCGGCAGTGGCAGGACCTGTTCTATGAGGGGCGCTATGCGTGCAGTGACCTGGGCACCACGCCGGATTTTGTGAAGCTGGCGGAAGCCTACGGCGCGGCCGGGCTTCGGATTCAACGCGTCGGTGAGGTGGACGAGGGCATTCGTGCCGCGCTGGCCGTTGAGACGCCGGTCTTTGTTGACGTCATGGTTGACCAGTTTGAGAATTGTTATCCCATGATCCCGGCCGGGGGATGCAACCATGAAATGCTGCTGGAAGATCCTCCGGAGCTGCGAAAGCGGACGCCCGCGTCGCCGACTGGGACCAAGGACAGTCGCGATGCCATTTTGACCGCCTAGGCGGCCGTTGGGAACAGCCGCCTGCGGCGCGCCCGTGGCGTGAGGATGCGTTGAGACCGTCAGAAAGGCCGGTGGTTTTTTCCCGCCGGCGGCATGGCGGATTCCCGTTGAGCGGTTCATGCGGACAGGCGGCCACGCCGAAAGGATTGTGTTGTTGTGGAACATATTATCTCGGTGACGTTGGAAAATAAATCCGGCTCCCTGTCCCGTGTCGCGGGACTGTTCAGCGGGAGGGGATTTAATATTGAAAATCTGTCGGTGGCGCCGACACTGGACCCGACGGTGTCCATGATGACGATTGTCACGAACGGGGACGAGCGCATCATTGAACAGATTCTCAAACAACTGAATAAAATCATTGATGTGATCAAGGTGGTGGACCTTAATGAAAGCGACGCCGTCAGCCGCGAAACCGCCTTGATTAAAGTGCATACCCGGTTGGACGACCGGGACGAGGCCCTGCGGATTGCGGGAATTTTTCGCGCGAACGTGGTGGATTCGTCCCCGACGTCGTATACGATTGAAGCGACGGGTGACGTGCAAAAAATTCAGGCGATGATCCGGTTGCTCCATCCCCTGGGCATCAAGGAAATCGTCAGGACCGGCCGGATCGCCATTGCGCGGGAACCCATACGCCCGGCGGCGAGTCAGCCGCGTCCGCTTGCCAATGTCCCCTGACGGCGCGCCGTGATGCGCCGGCGGCCACCGGCGATGCCGGTGGTTTTACTTCTCCAAGGAGCGCGGTGATGAAGATTTTGTATGACAAAGACGCGGATGCGCGGAACATTCTGAACAAGACGGTGGCGATTGTCGGATTCGGCAGCCAGGGCCATGCGCATGCCCTGAATCTGTCGGAGAGCGGCGCCAACGTCGTCGTGGGGCTGCGGGAGGGCGCGTCCTGGAAGAAGGCCGAGGCCGCGGGCCTGAAGGTGACGACGGTGGCCGACGCGGTGAAGCAGGCGGACGTGGTGATGATCCTGGCGCCCGATGAAGCGCAGCCGGCTGTGTACCGGGACTCAATTGCTCCGCATATGACACCCGGCGCATATCTCGCTTTTGGTCACGGGTTCAACATTCACTTCGGCCAGATTCAACCCCCGGAGACGGTCAACGTGTTTATGGTGGCGCCGAAAGGCCCCGGCCACCTGGTGCGCTCCGAATATCTGAAGGGCAGCGGCGTGCCCTGCCTGCTGGCCGTGCATCAGGACCCGGGCGGGGATACCGCTCGCGTCGGGTTGGCCTATGCGTCGGCGATTGGCGGAGGCCGCGCCGGGGTCATTGAAACGAATTTTCGCGAAGAAACCGAAACCGATCTCTTTGGCGAGCAGGCGGTGTTGTGCGGCGGCCTGACGTCGTTGATTCAGGCGGGGTATGAAACCCTGGTTGAAGCGGGCTATTCCCCGGAGATGGCGTATTTTGAATGTCTGCACGAGGTGAAGCTGATTGTGGATTTAATTTACCAGGGCGGGATCGCCAACATGAGGTATTCCATCAGCACGACCGCCAAGTATGGCGACGTCACCCGCGGCCCGCGCATTATTACGGGCAAAACCAAACAGACCATGAAAAAAATTCTGGGAGAAATCCAGAGCGGTCAGTTTGCGCGGGAGTGGGTGCTGGAAAATCAGGCCAATCGCCCGGTGTATAACGCACTGCTGAAACGGGGCGCGGCGCATCCCATTGAGCGGGTCGGGGAACACCTGCGCGGGATGATGCCTTGGCTGCAGCAGGATAAACTTGTCGATCAGAAAAAGAATTAGACGGATTGAGGGGAGTCGTGAGTCGGCATGGCGGATCGCGCAAAAGGAATCCCCATCGCGAGGGAAGGTCTGCTCTTTGTCATGGGCATGGCCGTTCCGGCGGCGGCGGCGGGCATGCTGGGCTGGGGAAAGACCGCCGTGGTCTTTGGCGTCCTGGGGTGTTGGGTCGGGTGGTTTTTTCGCAACCCGCCGCGCACGGTTCCGCAAGGGGAGGGCCTGGTGCTCGCGTCCGGCGACGGCAGGGTGGTTGCCGTTGAGGAGGAATTTGAACCGAGGTTTTTCAAAGACCGCAGTCTGCGGATTAGCGTCTTTCTGAATGTGTTTGATGTGCATATCAATCGCCTGCCGTGTGCCGGCATCATCGCGGACGTGGCGTACCGGCCGGGCCGGTTCCACAACGCGAGTTATCCCGAAGCCACGACACACAATGAACAGAACGCACTGATGATTGAAACACCCGCGCGGCACAAGGTACTCTGTGTGCAGATTGCCGGGCTGATTGCCCGGCGGATTGTGTGCTGGGTTCGGCCCGGCGACGCGGCGGTCATGGGAGAGCGGTTCGGCCTGATTCAATTCGGGTCCCGCGTTGACACGTATGTTCCCGTGGAGAGCCGGGTGCGCGTCAGGGTGGGGGAGCAGGTCAGGGCGGGAGAATCCGTGCTCGCGGAGTTTGTATGAAAGGTCCCACGTTTAACCATCGCATGAAGGGGCGGATTTTGCAGAATAAAGAAGGGCAGCGACGCCGGGGCGTCCAGCTCATCCCCAATATCCTCACGACCGGCAATTTGTTCAGCGGACTGGCCTCGGTGGTGCTGGTGCTGCACGGCCGCTTTGAAATGGCGGCCATGGCGATTCTGATTGCGATGGTGTTTGACGTTCTGGACGGCACCTCCGCGCGGTTGACCGACAGCACGAGCGCGTTTGGGGTTGAATACGATTCTTTGTCGGACCTCATTTCCTTTGGGCTGGCGCCGGGGGTCTTGATCTATGCCTGGGCGCTGGGGTCGCCGGGGATGCTGGGGGCGGCCGTGATGTTCGCCTACGTGGCCTGCGGCGCGCTTCGACTGGCCCGGTTTAACGTGATTGCGGGGAGCCACGGGGAAACCCGGTTTTTTACGGGGCTGCCCATTCCCGCGGCGGCCGGGTTGATCGCGACGTTCTGTATTTTTGACACGCATATCGCGCGGCTGTCGGAAGGCGTGCGGCCCTCTGTGGTGATTGCCTTGAGTCTGGCGCTGTCGTTTCTCATGGTCAGTACGGTGAAGTACCGCAGCGTGAAACAGATGCAGTTTCGCGGGCACCATCATTTTATGTACCTGGTCTGGACTGTCTTGACTCTGGTGTCCGTCATCGCCTATCCTCAACTGATGTTGTTTGTGGCGTGTTTGGGCTATGCCTGTTCCGGTGTGTGCGAAAAAGTCTGGAACGCGCTGAAAACCCCGGCGAAACGGGAAATGCCGGCGGGGGTTCCCGTGACGCGGGATGTGGAGGATCGGTAACATGGAGCCATGGCGGGGCACAGCACGGGGCACGCTGCTCTTGTGTGACGAGGGTCGCGCGCGGTTGGGTCTGTCCGATCCCCCGTGACGCGAGCCGCATTCCCCGAAACAGGTGGGCGGCCTTCACCTCATCGGGGGTGAGGGCTTTTTTATTGTGGGGCATGGAGACGGTCACGCCGGTTGTGTGGAACGGACGACCATGAATCATCGTGTGAGGAGGAAGGGCCATGACGCGGCACATTAAAATTTTTGACACCACGCTGCGGGACGGGGAGCAGTCTCCCGGGGCCAGCATGAACGTGGACGAAAAAGTGCTGGTCGCAAAACAGCTTGCCCGCCTGAACGTGGATATTATTGAAGCCGGGTTTGCCTTCAGTTCCTCCGGCGACTTTGAGGCGGTGCAGCGTATCGGACGCGAGGTGGAGGGGCCGACTGTCTGTAGTCTGGCGCGCGCCAAAGCCGACGATATTGATGCGGCGTGGAAGGCGCTCAAGGGGGCGCCCCGCCCGCGTATTCACACCTTTTTGTCCACGTCGGACATTCATCTGCAGCGTCAGTTCGGCATGACGAGAGCGCAAGCGCTCACGCGCGCGGTGGAGATGGTGACCCATGCGCGCGGTTACGTGGATGACGTGGAATTTTCTCCGATGGACGCCACGCGGTCGGATGTGTCCTATTTGTGCGAGGTCGTGGAGGCGGTGATTGCCGCCGGTGCCGGGACGGTGAATATTCCCGATACGGTGGGATACGCGACGCCGAAGGAGCTGGAGGCCGTCATTCACGCGCTGCGGACCAGGGTGCGCGGCTGTGACCGGGCGGTGCTGTCCGTCCATTGTCACAATGATCTGGGGCTGGCGGTGGCCAATTCCATGGCGGCCATTCACGCCGGCGCCGGACAGGTGGAATGCACCGTCAACGGCATCGGGGAACGGGCCGGCAACGCGTCCCTGGAGGAAATCGTGATGGGACTGCGGACGCGGCATGATTTTTATGATGCGGACACCCGCATTCGCACGGAAGAAATCGCCAGGACCAGTCGCCTGGTCAGCACGATCACGGGCATGGTCGTCCAGCCCAATAAAGCCATTGTGGGGGCCAATGCGTTCGCCCATACCTCCGGCATTCATCAGGACGGATTGCTCAAGGATAAAAGCACGTATGAAATTATGCGGCCCGAGACCGTCGGTGTCACGCACAGCCGTTTTGTGATGGGGAAGCTGTCGGGGCGCCATGCCTTTCGGGATGAGCTGGCGAAGCTGGGTTATGCGCTCACGGACGACGAAATCAGGGTCGCGTTTGAGCGGTTCAAACAACTGGCGGATCAGAAAGAGCTGTTTGAGGAAGACCTGGAGGCGATTGTGTCCGCCATTGTCGCCAAAGTTCCCGAACGGTATTCCCTGAAAGCCATGAGTACGGAGAGCGGGATGGATCGCGTGCCGACGGCGGCGGTGGCCCTGGAGATGGACGGGCGCGTGGTGGAGGAACGCGGGACGGGGGACGGCCCGGTTGACGCGGCCTATCGCACGATTGCCGGCATCACGCAAACGAAAAGCACGTTGTTGTCCTACCGGGTGCGGGCTATCACCGGCGGCACGGATGCGCAGGGAGAAGTTTCGGTGCGGGTGGAACAGGATGGCGAAACCGTGATCGGCAACGGCGCCAATACCGATATTATTGTGGCCTCGGCGCAGGCGTATTTGAACGCGCTGAATAAACTGGCGTTGCGGCTGGAACGTCGAGCCAAGGCAGGCCCGCACATCGGGCCGTGCTGACGGCGGACTTGAAAGGCGGATGGTGGTGAACAAGACGATAGCCGTGCTGGCGGGGGATGGCGTGGGGCCGGAGATTATGCCCGTGGCCGTGGCGGTGCTGGAGGCTGTCGGCAACGCCTGCGGCCATGCGTTGACGTTTCGGCCCGCCGTGGTCGGTGGCCGGGCCATTGACGACACGGGATGGCCGCTGCCGGACGAGACGCTGCGCGTGGCGCAAACGAGCGACGCGGTGCTGTTGGGGGCCGTGGGCGGGCCTCAATGGGAAGGGCTGGCCTATGAGCGGCGACCGGAACGGGCCTTGCTGGGTCTGCGCGAGCAGCTTGGATTGTTTGCGAATCTTCGTCCGGCCAAACTTTCTTCGGAACTGGCCGATGCCTCGACGCTCAAACGGGAAGTGATTGAAGGCATTGATATCCTGGTGGTGCGTGAACTGACGGGAGGTATTTATTTCGGGACACCCAGGGGCGTGGAGGCGACGCCGACGGGCCACCGTGGATTCAATACCGAAGTCTATACCACGGAAGAAATCACGCGGATTGCGCGCGCGGCCTTTGACGCGGCCCGCACGCGGCGGCGGCTTGTGACGTCCGTTGACAAGGCGAATGTGCTGGAATCCTCGGAGCTGTGGCGGAAGGTTGTTGTGGAGGTTCACCGCCAGTATCAGGACGTGGAATTGCGGCACATGTACGTGGATAACTGCGCGATGCAGCTGATTCGGAATCCCCGGCAATTTGACGTGATCCTGACGACGAATCTGTTTGGCGATATTTTAAGCGATGCCGCCGCCATGCTGACCGGGTCCATCGGGATGCTGCCGTCGGCCAGCATCGGGTCGGCCACGGGTATGTATGAGCCGATTCACGGCAGCGCGCCGGATATTGCGGGACAGGATCGCGCGAACCCCATCGGCATGATTGCCTCGTGCGCGATGCTGCTTGAGTATTCGTTTGATTTGCGGAAAGAGGCGGCGCTCATTGAGCGCGCCATTCAACGCGTGCTGGCCCTGGGGTATCGCACCGGGGACATTGCGGCGCCGGGTGCGAAGCATGTGGTCGGCACCCGTGAGATGGGCGCGCGTATTCTTGAGCATATTGGTGAATGACAGGGCCGGCGCGTGATGCTGCACTCCATTCAACCCGGTACAATCAGCACCCTCGTCGGGACGGGGGACCCCGGCTGCGCCGGCGACGACGGGCCGGCCGACGCCGCCCTGTTGAATGAACCAAAAAATATCGCCCTTGACGCCGAGGGCCATCTCTACATCGCCGATTCGGAGAATCATCTGGTGCGCAAGGTTGACGCGCGAACCGGCATCATCACAACCATCGCGGGTTTCCACGACGGCGCCGCTCCCGTTGCCGACCCCGCCGGCCCTGTCGGCGACGGCGTGGAAGAGGTGGACGATCCGCTGGCGGACCCGGTGACCACGGCCGAAAATGCCTACGTTCAAAAACCGGACTTGAGCGGGATGATCCGTTATGTGAGCGGGCCTCCGGCGCATGAGCCGCGGTTTTCCGGGGACGGCGGGCCGGCGACACGGGCCGCGCTCAATTTTCCCTCCGCCGTGGCGGTGGCCGATGACGGGACGGTGTATATTGCCGATACTTGGAATCATCGCATTCGGCGGGTTGATCCGCGCACCGGCCTCATGTCCACCATTGCCGGCACGGGCCAGGCGAAATGGTCCGGCGATGACGGGCCTGCCATACGCGCGGCCCTGAATGAGCCGGTGGCGTTGGCCCTTGACGGGAGCCGTGGGTTGTATATCGCCGATCAAAGCAACAATCGCATCCGGAAAATTGATCTGACCTCCGGCGTGATGACGACGGTCGCGGGGACGGGAGAGTCGGGGTACAATGGCGATGGCGCGCCCGGTCCCGACACCGCGCTGGCCGGCCCCAGCGGGCTGGCCGTGGATCACGAGGGCAATGTGTACGTGGCCGATACGTTCAGCAGCCGGATTCGGAAGTGGGACCGGCGGACCGGCATTGTGGATGCGGTGGTGGGAGGAGCGGGCTCGTTTCAACTGGTGCCGGGGGAAAATGAATCCTCGCCCAATGTGTCCCGCCCCTATGCCATCGCGCTCCATCCCGACGGACGCCTGTTCATTACGGACAATGATAATCACGTGATTCGGGTGTGGCATCTGCGGACACAGGTCATGTCGCTGCTGGCCGGGAACGGGACGGCCGGGTGCGCCGGTGACGGCGGGCATCCCGCACGCGGGAGTTTGAACTACCCGTTCGGCGTGGCGCTGGACGCACAGGGGCACGTGTATGTCGCGGATACCTTTAATCATCGTATCCGCGTCATTGGCCGGGAGACGCCATGAGGAAGTCATCCGCCTGTACCGTCGCCATTGCGGGCGCCACCGGAGTCGTGGGAACGGAAATGCTCTCCATTCTGGAAGAGCGAAATTTTCCCGTTGACCGGGTGCTCCCACTGGCGTCGTCCAGGTCGGCGGGCGGCGCCGTGAGGTTTCGCGGCGCTGACATCACGGTGCAATCGCTTGACAAGCATTCGTTTAAGGGGGTCGACGTCGCGCTGTTTGCGGCCGGCGCCGCGGTTAGCAAGGAATACGCGCCCATTGCCGCCGAAGCCGGGGCCGTGGTCATTGACAACAGTGCGGCCTGGCGACTGGACCCGCAGGTCCCGCTCGTAGTCCCCGAAGTGAACCGGCAGGCGCTGGACACACACCGGGGCATTATCGCGAACCCGAATTGCTCCACCATTCAAATGGTGGTGGCGCTCAACCCGCTGCATGTCCACGCCGGGATTGCGCGGATTGTGGTGTCGACCTATCAGTCGGTTTCGGGTACGGGGAAAGACGCCATTGATGAATTGGCGGAACAGTGCCGGCAACTGCTGAACTTCAACAAGGTGAAGCCCGCCGTGTATCCGCACCAGATCGCGTTTAACTGCCTGCCGCATATTGACACGTTTTTAGCCTCCGGCTCCACCGGGGAAGAAATGAAGATGGTCAACGAGACGCGAAAGATTCTGGGCGATGCCTCGCTGGGTATTTCCGCGACGGCGGTGCGCGTGCCCGTGTTTGTCGGTCATGCGGAATCCATCAATGTTGAAACGAAGCACAAGGTGTCGGCGGCGGAGGCCCGGGCGATTCTTGCGACCGCTCCGGGGGTGCAACTGTGCGATGATCCCTCGCGGGACGTGTATCCCCTGCCCCTGCACGTGGTGGGCACCGACGCGGTGTTTGTCGGACGGATTCGTGAGGACGATTCCGTTGCCATGGGCCTCAATCTGTGGGTGGTGGCGGACAATGTGCGCAAAGGCGCCGCGCTCAACGCCGTGCAGATTGCCGAGGCCCTGGTGGAGTGATCCATGCCGGAGTTCGGCGGGCCCGGAAAAACGCTCATCGTGCTGGGGTTGGGGATTGCGGCGGCGGGCTTTGTGCTTGCGCTCATCGGCAAGTCCCCAGCGGCGGGCCACTGGCTCGGCTGGCTGGGCAGGCTGCCGGGTGATCTGTTGATCAAACGCGAGCATTTCACCGTGTATCTCCCGTTGAGCACCGGCTTACTCGTGAGCGTGGTGGGCAGTGTGCTCCTGTATGTTTTCATGAAACGGTAACGCCCATGTTCGGCTTCTCCACGGGACGAGTGTGTCTGCTGCTGATGAGTGTCGGACTCTGCCCTGTGCCCGCGCCGGTTGATGCGGCGGATCGCATTCGTGTGGCGCTTGCCGAAACGGCCAGCCGTGTCACGGTCTCGTCCGCCGCCGGTCTTCGTCTCACCTCGCCTTCCGGTCATCGGGCCGCGTTCTCTTCCAGGGTGACGATTGTGCCGAACGGGAAGGCGTTGCACGTCAATCGCGCGCGCGTGCAGGGCGACCGGGTGACGCTGCTGGCCGCGAAGGCGTTGACGGTCACCCTGGATGTTCCGGGATTGAAGCGTCAACGGTGGATGGTGAATGGAACGCTGTCGGTCATCATGCGCGAGTCGCGCCTCCTGGTCGTGAACGTTGTTGATCTTGAAGCGTACGTGGCCGGAGTCGTGAGTGCGGAGATTAATCCGGACTGGCACGACGAGGTGTTGAAGACGCAGGCCGTGGCCGCGCGAACCTATGCGTTGCGCAAGATGCTTGAAAATGCGAGCCGGCTGTTTGACGTGCATGCCAGCGTGCAGGATCAGGTGTACACGGGTCTCACGAACGTGAATGACGCCGTGCGCGATGCCGTGGACGACACGCGGGGAGAAGTCATCACGTATGACGGCCGTCCCATTGTCGCGGCGTATTCGTCCACGGCCGCCGGCCCGACGGAAGACGCCATGAATGTGTGGGCCATAGATGTGCCCTATCTCAAAGGGGTGGAATGTCCCTTTGACCAGGATGCGCCGCGGTATCAATGGCGGGTGGCCGTGCCGTTTGACACCATTGAATCCCGACTGCGGCAGGGAGGCTATCCCATGGGTTCGCTCGCGACGCTCACGCTTGCGGGCATGACCAACGCCGGCCGGGTCAAAGCGGTGCGGATCCTGCATTCCCAGGGGGAATTCATGATCACGGGGCAGGAGTTTCGGCGCCTCCTGGGGTATTCCACCGTGTTCAGCACGCGGTTTCACATTGAACGTATCGGGCAAGACGTGGTGTTTGCGGGACGCGGCGCCGGGCACGGGGTGGGGCTGTGTCAATGGGGCGCCCGGACCATGGCCGGACTGGGGTACCGCTATCGCGCCATTCTTCGCTATTACTACCCGGGCACCGAGATCCTCCCGCGCGGCCAGGTTCTCATGCGCCTCCCTTCCTGACGGCCGACGCGCTTCGGCGTCCCGTCCATGTGTGCCGGCCCCGCGTCATACGGCGTTGGCCCTGATATCCGCCATGCAGCTTTCCGCGTTTGATTTTCCTTTTGATGAATCGCTCATTGCCGATGCGCCGGTGTCTCCGCGAGACCAGGCCCGGCTGCTGGTTGTGCCGCGAACACGCGACGCCGCGTTTCGGCACGCGCGGGTGAAGGATCTGCCGACCCTGCTGCGGCCCGGCGACGTGGTGGTGCTGAATGACACGAAGGTGTTTCCCGCCAGGCTGCATGGCGTCAAGCAGCCAGGCGGCGGCGCCATTGAAGTGTTGCTGGTGCGGCCGTTGGAGGAGACGGTATGGGAAGTACTGCTGAAGGGCCGCGTCACCGTGGGGCAGATTCTGCGGTTTCGCGATGCGGCCACCGCGGAGGTGCTGGAGCGGAGCCGGGAACGGACGGTCATTCGGCTCAACGCGCAAGGCTCCGTCAAAGACCTGATTGACGCCCTGGGCGAAGTGCCGCTGCCGCCCTATATCCGGCGTCCCGTGAATGCGCGGGACAGGGAAGACTATCAAACGGTCTTTGCCAAATCAGAGGGCGCCGTTGCCGCACCGACGGCGGGGCTGCATTTCACGGAACCATTGTTGTCGGACCTCGCGCACGCGGGGATTCAGGTGGTGACCGTGACGCTGCACGTCGGGCCTGGAACGTTTCGTCCCGTCACCGTTGACAACGTTGAAGACCATCACATGGATGCCGAGTGGTTTGAGATTTCCGGGGAAACGGCGCGATGCGTCAATGCCGCCAAAACGGAAGGGCGGCGAATCGTGGCGGTCGGCACGACGTCCGTCAGGACGCTGGAATCCGCGGTCAACGACGCCGGCGCCGTGCAGCCGGGCCAGGGGGAAACCCGGCTGTTTATTACGCCCGGGTTTTCTTTCGCAATGGTTGACGCGCTGTTGACCAATTTTCATCTGCCGCGCACGACCTTGCTCATGCTTGTCTCGGCCTTCGCCGGCCTTGACCATATGCGCGCGGCGTATGAAGAAGCCGTCAACGCGCGGTACCGGTTCTACAGCTACGGCGACGCCATGCTGATACAGTAAGCCGCCCGTCTGCGATGCCGGCCACGTGACCGCCGCCATGTGCGCCGTGCATGGCCGCCGCCGTCTTGAGCACGACGAAGCCGGCGGGTTTCCGATGATTGCGTGCGGACATGCAATTTGTTATTTTTCCGCTCATTATCCATTGCAAAGGAGGTCTGTCATGCGCTGTGCCGGATTCACAATGTTCTTTGCCGCGTCGTTGCTGCTCACCGGATGCGAAACTTCAATGCCGTCCTCCATCGGGCTGATGATGGTGGATGAAGTGGAAGTCTCCATCAATGACCTCGCCGCGGCGTCGCTGATTTCGGAACGTTGCGGCGTCGCCGGATTTGCGTCCGACAATATCCCCGCCCAGCAGGCCGTCATGGGGCTGACGCAGAGCCAGCGGCACGCGTTTGAACGCTGGCAGTCAAATCCCCGCAACCGCCGCGACATTGAAAACAGCGTGAACCAACAGGCCTGCGCCGATCACGCCGCCGAATTCCGCAGGTTGCAATCAAAGCCGCTTGTCGTCACCGACGGGGCAGGCGGGATGAAGCTGTTCTAGGCACAGACGGTCATGAGCCGGCCGCGGCGTCGCAGAGACGAGGCGTGGCCGGCAATGCGGTCGGCGTTCCCCGTTGCGGAGATGATGGAATGACGGCGAGTGGATGTTGCCGTGGGTGTGCTGTGCATGCTGCGCGCCCTGCCTGAACCAGGACGGTCTTTGTGGCGCTGTGGTTGTGTGACACAACGCTGTTCCATGACCGGGAAGGTGACGGCGGCGCGTGAGGGCGTCACGCGTTTCATTCCTGGTCAGCAGGAAGCGGCGGCGGGAACCTGGCGGAGTCCGGTCGGGACGGTTCAATTCACCGTTCGGGATTGTGAGGATGCCATGCGCGGTTCTTTGAGGTGGGCGCCGCCGCGCTTCGTTACAGAAACCCGTCGCGAATCTCAATGCGAGAGGCGATGCTCAAGGCGGTGAGGTAGGCTTGAAGGGCGCGCTGCCGCTTTTGGCCCAGCAGTTGAAGCCGAATGCGGGCTTTCATCGTTTCAACGTCGGTGTCGTCGTCGTCCCTCGCCGCGGCTTGCCGGGCGGCGAGCGAATCGACTTCTTCCATCTCCGCCGGATTGATGGTCGCCACGTCCTGAATAATGGCCCGGACGTTTTGTATGCGCAGGGATTTGGCGATCCGCTCTTCAAACTGTTTGGGCACAACCCTGTTTTGGGCCAGCAGGCGGTGATAGAGAGTCGGATCAAACGCGCCGTCCCGTTGAAATTCCTCGCGCGTCATGATGGCCTGACGCAGTGTGTCGGGATGCACGCCTAACCCAAAATCATCGGCCGCCACCAGCCACAGTTTCTGTCCGAGCAACGCATTCATGGCGCCCTGCTTGATGTCGGCTTCCACGACTTCCTCGTCGCTCTGTTCTTTGCTGAGTGCATAGAGATTGTCGTACACCCGGCGGAATTCCCGCTCATCCACTTCGTAGTCCCCAACCTCGGCCACCACGTTGGGTTGCTGCGAGGTTTCATATCCGAACCAGCCCATCCCGATCACAAAGGTCGCGGCGATCAGCAGCATGATAATTTTCAGAATCCAGGGGTGTTCTCTTGAGCCTTCGCGGATCAGTTTAATCATGTGGCGTGAACCTTTCGTGACGAGCGGTGGAGCGGAAATCATACGCGGGGGCGAGGCGGGGACGCAAGGGGGGCCATGCCTTTCCCTTCCCGCGCGCGAGGCCCCATGAGGTGTGCCCGCTCTATTTGTGGGGGGGTGGTGATTTTGTTACACTGTGCCGCGATCGGATGCGTGACCGGGAATGTGGAAGAGGAGAAACGTCATGATGCGCGCGCGTGCCGCCACCTGTGCCCGTGGGCTTCTGCCTGTGCTGTTGGGGGTGTGGTGCTGGGGGGGGAGCCCGGCCCCCGGCGTGAGTCAGCCCATGACCGTTCGGGCGCTTGGCCAGGAGGATGTCACGATTACCGTGGATATCAGGCATCGCCGGTTTATGCCTCACGTGGTGAACATTCGGGTTGGACAACAGGTCCGGTTGATATTGAGAAATCAGGATGCCGAGCTTCATGCGTTTGTCCCCGTGGATTTTTTGACCCGGACGCATGTGCAGGTTGGCGGCAACGGGGCGCCGCAGTTTGGCCGGGACGGATTTCGTCGCGTGTTGATTCCGTCGCAAGGCCGCGCCGAGTTGGTGTTTGTGTCGCGGAAGGCGGGCACGTTTCCCTTTTTCTGTGATTTGCCCGGGCATGTGATGAACGGAACGATCGTGGTGGACGGCGAATATACTGGAGCGAAAGGCGGGAACACACAATGAAACGCACGATATGGATTAACGACGGCGCCTATCTTTTCAAAGCCGCTCCGGGGCGGCTTGACTATCTCAAACTCAAACACGAATTGGAAAAAGGCGCCGGTGCGCCGTTCGCCGAAAGTTACTTTTTCGGCGCCCAGGCCATGCCGACCGCGGGGCAGGATTCGTTTCATAAATGGCTCAAGTGCGCGCCGCCGATCGGGCCGAAGATGGTCCTCAAACTCTACTCGCTCAAGAACACGCATATGAGCTGCCCGCACTGCGGCGCCGGATACGAAAAGCAGACGCAAAAAGGCGTGGACGTCGGCATCGTCACGATGATGCTCCAACTGGCGGCGCAAGACCGCTACGACCAGCTTGTGCTGACCGCCGGCGACGGTGATTTTGCCAATGCGGTGGAGTATATCAAGCAGATGGGCAAATCGTTCTGCCTCGCCGGATTCAAAGATTCCGCCTCGCCCGATTTGCAATGTTTTGCCGACTCCATGATGTGGCTGGACGACTTGTGGGAGAACGTCAGAAAAAGTTCAAACGGCGGCGAAGAGGCGTCGGTGTCTTCCGGTGCGAGAAGGGAGTTGCGTTGATGAGTGACCTCCCGGTTCCTGCTCAAGACAGGGCGCGCGCCCGCGCGTCCCGGCGCGACCGGATTGCGGGAATGCTGGGCCTCGGAGTCATGTTGCTGGGTGTGCCGGGTGTCAGCCCTCCCGCGCAGGCGGCGGAGCCGGCTTTGACTGCCTCCCGTGAGGACGCGGTGCAGGCGGTCCGGACGTATGTCCAGGCGGTGTCCGACCGGGATGCGGCGCAGGTGGCCCAACACGATTTTGTCTGCCTGCTGAAGATGGGGGCGGCCGGCGCCATGCGGGAGGGGGCTTTTCCGCCTGAATCCGACCCGGTGTATGCCTGGTGCCTGGACCGGATTGTTCGCGCACATGCGGACGTGATTGAGCGTCGTGACCGTGCCCTGGATGAATTGTGGCCGGGCGTCGGGAAACTGGTGAATTTTCGGGATTTCAAACGGTTCGAAATTGCGGAAACCCGCACGCGCCAGCGCGCCCCGTCGTTTTTTGTGATGCCCGAAATCGGCGCGATGTCGGGGTCACGGGGGTTCACCATGACCGTGCTTGAGACCGCGCCCCTCCCGCATGCCTCGTTTCAGACGCCCGGCTCCGGTCACGTGGTGGCCGTGCCGACCACGTTGGTTCGGGTCCGCATTGCCTACCCCGATCCGATGACCTCGCCGGTGGCCAATGCTCCGGGACAACAGGACTGGGTTGTGCCGTATAAAAAAGCGATTCATCCGGTCAAAGCCGTGACTGCGAGATGGGTCGTGTTGTCCGGGTTGCTGCGGCATGGGTTTCCCGTGGATACGGCCGTGCTCAATATCCCGATGGAATCTTCCATGGGGACGCCGATTCCGTTTGTGGTGGATGCGGGAGGGTTTGAGCGGAACTCAACGGAATTCTGGCAATCGCATGAAGCGCAGGCGGCGCTGGACGCTGGCGTGGCGCGCGCGAAGACGTTGCCGAGCCGTCGGCAGCGGATCGCCATGCTCAACCGGGTGCTGGCGGTGAATCCGTCGCATCTGGAGGGGCTGCAAGCCATGGTGCCCGAGTTGTACGGGGGGCTGATGGACTTTGGGGCGCGGACGCATGGCGTGCAGGTGGCGCGCGGCCCGCTCTACCAGGCCTTCAATGAATTATACTGGACGGTGCAGTCGCAAACCGACCGGATGGATATTTCCCTGCATATGGAAATGGGCGGAAAATCCGACCCGACGCCGGCGGATTACCTGTACCGATTGATTCCCGCGATGGAAACGCTGGCGACGCTGGCACCCCTGGATTTTGACACGCGCCTGAAATTGAGCCGGGCCTACCGGTGGACGAACGATCAACTCACGGCCATCATGACGCCTCAACAATTGCTTGCCGAAGTGCCGACGGAGCAAACGCGCCTTCGCGCGAGGATTTTGACGACCCTGGCCTGGTCACGCATCAGCAAAGTCGCGTGGAATCGGCATTTTGACGACCCTGATATTGTCCGGGGCTACGAAGAAGCGGACGAGGCGTTTCATTTAGCCTCTGATCCGTTGATCAAATCCTTCGCCGCCTACGCCAAGGCGTACAGCCTGGCCTTTCGTCCCCAGCGCAACAATCAGGCGATGTTTGAATTATTGAAGGAAGCCCGGCTCTGGTATCGGCAGATTCCCGGGGCCACGGATCAGTCCTGGGTGTTTCTCCTTCACAATGACACCCTGAAAGGACTGGTGGAAACCGATCCGACGTTTCGCTCATTGCTGTCGGCCCATTCATAGGCGCGCGGACACTGGTCTTGCGTCATTGCGCAACCCGCGCAGGCTTCACCCTTATCCAAAGGAGATTGGCCATGTTGCATATGCTCCGTGTTATGCGTTCCGTGGGCTTCATCGTGGTTCTTGGTGTGTTCATGTTCGGGTGTATGACCGCGCCCGCCATCAGCAAGGGCAATGGCCCGGCGGATGGCTTTGGTCTCCACGTCCAGGCGCCGCACATGATGACTGACGGACAAATCGGGGGCCCCTTCCATCATTATTGCAAGGGTATCTCGGACGAGATTATCCAGTGCCTGCTCTTTCGTTCCACCGATCCCAAAGCCCCGTTGATCGGGGTGGAATATTTTGTCGCCAAAGAGCTGGCCCGCAAAGAAGTTCCGCTGATTACATGGAACAGAAATTTCCATGACCATGAAGTCGAAATCGCGACCGGTCGCGTGCACATTCTGGACATTGAAGACAAAAAGAAGGTGCAGGAAATCGCCGCCGCCGCCGCGCAAACCGACGGCATCATTTACCAGCTCTGGCAACCGGGACAAAAAGTGCCGGATGGAACGGTGACGATTCCGAACGCGGTCGGCCATACATTCCGAACAGAGTAATATCATGCCGGTGCGGGAATGCCTGACTCCCGCACCGGGACATGACGGATTTTGAAACCCGCCCTCCGGCATCCTGGCCGCTCCGGGGCCTTCGCGGGAACGGTATGATGCAATCGGCGATTCCCAAACTGGTCACACAGCTTGCGGCGTTCGTGCTGGCGGGGGAGGCGCTGGTCCTTGGGGCCGACCCGGCAACGCTCAAGCCGCGTGTGCCGCCCGGTCAGATTGAGGAGGCGCGAACCTGGACGAATCCGTTTTCCGCCACGCCCGGGCGTCTGGCAAAAGGGAAAAAACTTTTTCACGGAAAAGGTTTTTGTGTGACGTGTCACGGGCGGGACGGCACGGGGTTGGGAGATATTCCGGGACTGCGGGGCGCGCTGCCCAGAAATTTTACAGATCGTGCCTGGCAGGCGGCGCGAACGGATGGCGAACTGTTCTGGATTTTGAAACATGGCAGCCAGCGCACGGCCATGGCCTCGTTTATCCCGCTCGTGTTGACGGAAGAAGAAGCCTGGCACGTGCTGCTGTATGTCCGTTCGTTCGGTCGCCCGTAACGACGGCCCCGTGCCCAGGTTGCCCCGCTCCGGCTGGTATGGCGGGCGGCACATCCGTCGCGTGAACGATGGCGTGTCACCCCCCCCTGTGCGATGCTCCGCCCGCATGGATTGTGGGTTGTTGCGCCGGGATTGCCGGGGAAAAACGGCACAATGCCGACTGCATTATAAGGTGGCGGATTCGCGCTGGAAATCTGTATAATGGCGTCAGGCTTTTTCAGGAGGAATGGGGAACAATGAACTCAACTTTACATCGGGCGATTTCAAGTTTTTACAATCTGATCTATGAGGCACAGGCGTTTTCGACGACGATGTCTCGCATTGATTCCGCCGATCAGGATCGCTACCTGGGGCAGGGCGAGGGCCTGAACTGGGTGCTTGATCGCTGCCAGGAGTTTGAAGACGTGGACCAGAATCTCACCACGTCCTCACTTCACAAACTGTTGGGTGACGTCAAATCGGATCTGGACCATGAGCTGTCCGTGCAGCGGCGGGAAAAGGGAAGACGGGCGGACGGACGGGAAGAAGCCCTGATCTTTGTCACCGACTATCTGGTCAGTTTGATGACGGCCACGGAAATTGAATCGGCGAAAAGTCCCGTCTAATTTGTTGCCGTGCAGATGGTGCCCGAGGCGATTGCGTCACGGGGGCATGTTTCACTGACGCCGTCGTGCCCGGATCGTCCGTCTCTGCCATGAGCGAGGAGGCGCGTTGGTGCTGTTTGCTTCCGGCAAAGCCCGGTCAAAGGTTGTCAAAGAGTGGATAATTTTTGCCCTCTGCCTTGGCCTGGGCGGCCATCTTGCCCTGGCGCTGCTGTTGCACGCTCCGGAACAATGGCCCGCCGACACCCTGTGGATCTACGGCATCCTGCTTGCTCTGGCCGTCTATGTGTGCGTGCAGCTTCTTCGCTCGGTGTGGTGGTGGCGCAGAAGCGCGAGGCCGGAGGGGTCCTGATGCCGGGGGCAGGCCCGGCGCCTGAACGGGAATGGGTGAGCCTGTTTGTTGCCGACGGAAGACGGGAACGTTCTGCCTACACAAGCCCTTCCATCACGATGCCTTCCTCAATGAGCATGAGAGGAATCGTATCCCGGATCGGATACAGCACCTTTTTATCGCTTCGCAGCAACCCGCCGTCAAGCGGGTGTTGCACCACGCTCCCGCCCTTGTTGCGCACGTTCCCGGCCGCGATTTTTTGATTGAGGAGGGCGAGGGAGGCGGCATCCACGGGCGCAATGGCCTGTTTCGTTTCCGGGCAGCATAAAATGTTCCACAGCTCGGGGTCGAGATTCATGGATGGGACTGTCCGATCAGGACTCATGCCGCGCCTCCGCCGCCTGCCATTTGTGTTCTCTGCCTGCCTTTCATACACTAATCCATCGTGAAAATGCTTGCAAGGAGATGGAGGCGCGCATGAACGGGGAACACGCCGCGGATTTTCATATTCGTGTGGGCCATGCCGGCGACCTTGAATCGCTGGTCACGTTTAACACGGCGCTTGCGTGGGAAACGGAGGGCAGGCAACTGGATCCCGTCCGCCTGCGGGCCGGCGTGGAATCCATCCTGTCCGACGCCGCCAGGGGGATGTACATGGTGATGGAGCGCCGGTCCGCCGGCGAGGTGATCGGGCAACTGATGATCACCTTTGAATGGAGTGACTGGCGCAACGGATTTTTCTGGTGGCTGCAAAGCGTGTACGTCCACAAGGACTGGAGACGGCGGGGCGTGTGCAAACAATTGTACGGGCACGTGGTGCGGGAAGCCGAACGCCGCGGCAACGTGGCGGGCATCCGTCTCTACGTGGAACAGGACAACGTTGTCGCCCAGACCGTGTACAGCCGCCTGGGGCTGTCTCCGCCGCCGTATCGCGTGTTTGAAAAAGATTTTATCCTGCCGCCGATGGCGGGGGGATGAGAGGATCAGGCTCCCTGTTCTTTGTCGAAAACAGGCTCGACTGCTTTTGCCAGCTCCCACAATTGGGAAGCTAACTGTTCGGCAAGTTCTTCAGCATTCTTTGGATCAGCCACTGTTGCCAGGCATTTTTCTTCATTCCAGTTGAGCGGGCCATTCTTCATATCCGTGTATGCAGGTGTTGGCCAGTATTCCATGCTGTACTTTTTATTGTCCTCACGGAGTGTTTTTTGAAATTGCTCGCGGAGTTTTTCTCTTATCTTGTCGCACTTGTCTGATTCATCTGTTTGATCTGGTCCAGCGATGCAGATGTAAACCTTCCTCCACAGACCACTTTTGTCGTCTGTGGCTAAAGCGACGCCTTTCGCTGGCCAGGCACAGCCACGACAGGCCAGTAAATAGCGACTGTAATCATCAAACACCGTCAGGGGAGAGCAGGACTGCCCGTTGCTCAGCTTGCACTGTCCCTTGAAATCGGCGCTCCAGAGCGCATGGGTCGGGGTCCGCTGGTTTCGTTTGCGGGCCTTAACCAAGCCGTGCTGCTTGAGCATCGCCCCGGTGGTACTGACCGCGGGCACCGGGCCCCCGGGAGGATGGCGCTGGAGGGCCAGGTGGATGGTCCGGGGGCCCCAAAACGGATAGGTATATTTAGCGTGCAGAATCTGCTTGACCACCGGCGGCGCGGTCCGGTGCGCTTGGTGCTGGCGCACCGACGGGTGATCCACCAAGCCGCTCATCCCTTGCACCTGAAAGCGGTGGAGCCACTTGGAGCCGGGTTTGGGGGCAATCCCGTCGCGCGCACACAGCCCACGCATCGGAAAGCCCCGCCGGAGCCAGTCTTGGATACAGTCTTCTCTTTGCGTCAGGGTATCCATTGATGTCCAGGGCATGGCCGTGCTCCTATGGGGTGAAGTGCCACCAGAGTTGTTACCAAGGTGCCAGGTTTCAAGTGTTACCCCTGTGCCCGGTTAATACCCTCTTTCCGTCATTCCCGTGCAAACGGGAATCCATCCGTCTGTTTGTGTGTCAGACACCCTCCTTGCCATGTGAAGATGGATTCCCGCTTTCGCGGGAATGACAGAAGGAGGGGGAATGACAGAAGGAGGGCGGGAATGCCGCCCCCCCCCCCCTCAAGTTTCGCACGATCGCTTTCAGGAAATCGGACATTGACGTGGATATGTTGCCCCCCAAAGCGGCAAAGGGTCACAGGAAAAGGGATGCTAAGTAATTAACCGCATTGACGGTCAGGCAGGCTCAATCTAACATTTTGGTTACGGATGGTCGGTGCTCATGTCCTGCAAGGCGGTGATGACATGAAAACTTCGTTGGCGTTTTTCAGTCTGTTCTGTGTTCTGTGCGCGGGCCTGTCGGCGCAGCATCCGGGTGTGTTCGCGCAGACGGATCTCTCAAATGCTCCCACCAGGACGATTGTCGGCGACCTGCTGATGATTGATCGGGATCTCTACATTGTGCGGAGCGGGGGGGGCGAAATTCAGATTGAAGCCACGCCGCAAACGGTCATCGCGGAAGCTTTTCAGTTCGGCGACCGTATCAAGGCGTCTGTGCTGATGAACAACAAGGCGTTGACAATTGAACGCGCCGGTCCCGATGACGTGCCGGGCGTGGCGGAGACTCAATCGGCTCCCGCCACGGCTCCCGCCACGGCTCCCGCCACGGCAACCGCCGCACCTGCCGCAACCGCCGGGAAGGAGACGGCGGTTGAGGATGCGGCGGTGCCGGTTCCACGGAAACGGCCGGCGGGGAAAACGATTGTCGGCGACCTGTTGATGATTGATCGGGATCTCTACATTGTGCGGAACGGGGGGGGCGAGATTCAGATTGAAGCCACGCCGCAAACGGCAATCGCGGAAGCCTTTCAGTTCGGCGACCGTATCAAGGCGTCTGCGCTGATGAACAATAAAGCATTGACGATTGAACGCGCCGGTCCCGATGATGTGCCGGGTGTCATGATTCATGGCGCGCGCTCTATGCCCCGCTCTGTGTCTGATACCGCCGAAGCGGCGGATAAACCCGTTGCGGGCGGGGACGGTCACGCGCAAGCGGCGTTTTCATCGGTCTCGGACCTGGGGGATGACACCAAAATCGTTGAAGGCCGGATTTTGATGGTTGATGGAGATTTCTACGTTCTTCGCGGTGAACGAGGCGAAATCCGGGTGGAGCGCACGCCTGATACCAGGATGACCGAAACATTCCAGTTTGGCGATGTGATCAGGGCGACGGTGACGTCAACGGATCGGGCGCTGGTGATTGAGCGGCTTCGCTGACGGGGTCGGCCAGGCGGAGGGGAGAGCGCGCCCGTGCCGCGCGAGGTACATTGGTCATAAATTCTCTATGGGGATGGGCGCGACCCGGTCCGCCGGGGTAAAGCCGAAAATTTTGGAATAAAAATACAGTTCGTTGTCCAGCACCTGCTTGATGTGCTCGGCCCGCCGAAACCCGTGCTGTTCGCCTTGAAAGGTGATATAGGCCACGGGAAGCTCTTTGGCTCGCACCGCCTTGAACATGTTTTCCGCCTGGTTCGGCGGAACCACGGCGTCTTCCAACCCCTGAAAAAGAATGAGCGGGCAGGACAGCCGGTCGGTGAAATGAATGGGTGACCGCCGGTCATAGAGGTCCGCGCATTCCGGAAGCGGGCCAATCAGCCGGTCGAGATACCGCGATTCAAATTTATGGGTATCCCGAACGAGCGCCTTGAGGTCCGAGACGCCGTAGTAACTGGACCCGGCCGTAAAACATTCCCGAAACGTGAGCGCGCATAACGTGGTGAACCCTCCCGCACTGCCGCCCGTGATCGCCACGCGCTGCGGGTCCACGGCGTCCCGGGTGATGAGCGCGGTGACCGCGTTGACGCAATCATCCACGTCCACGATGCCCCACTGTCCGTCAAGGCGTGCCCGGTACGCCCGGCCGTATCCCGTGCTGCCGCCGTAGTTCACGTCAAGCACGGCAATGCCCCGGCTTGTCCAGTACTGAATCATCAGGTTCAGGGCGGGGATGCAGGCGCCGGTCGGGCCTCCATGGCTTTTGACGAAGAGCGGGGGGCGCGCGGACGGCGGGCCCTGGCAGTCCGCGTTGCGCGGCGGATAATAGAACGCATGACCGGTCGCGCCGTCTTCGGTGGGATAGGTGATGGCGGACGGGACGGAAATATATCCGGCGTCCACGGCAACGTTCACGGAACGCCGCAGGACGGTCACGGCTTGCGAGTCGCTGTTGATCTGCACCAGCGCCGCGGGTTCGGAGGGAGAACCGGCCGTGCAAAAAATTGTGGATGCCTGGACGTGGATATTGTCGAAGGCGGTGTACGGGACATCAAATCGTTCGAGCGTCTGCTGCGCGGTGTCCAGGCGTCCCAGATGCCAACGGCCCTGTTGCGTCCAGGCACAGATAAGACGGTGAGACGACTCAAACCCATAGAGCGTTTGGCCGAAGGTCCATTGCGGGACGCCGAATTCCGCCTCCATCGGATAGAGCGGAAGGGCCTGGTCGTTGTCCAGACAATACAGATTCCACCAGCCGGAGTGGTCCGACACAAAGTGCAGGCGGCCATCCGGTGACCATGCCGGTTGACAGACGGAGACGTCGGGTCCTCCCGCCACCTGCCGGGGCGCGTGGAGAGCGCCGTCCGGGCGAAGGTCGGCCACCCAGAGTTCCGTGCCGTCCCAGGGCATGTTCGGATGGTTCCAGGTCAGCCAGGCGAGTTGTTGCCCATCCGCGCGCACACGGGGAGCGGCGTAAAAATCATTCCCGGACACCAGTATGTCGCCGCAGGTGTCATGCGGGCCGCCGTCAAGGGGAATGCTGACAATGGTGTTCCGGGGTTCCCGGTCGGCCCGGGTATGATCTTCACGAATGCAAAGCAGCCGGTGGCGCTTGCGGTCTTTGCATCCGTCGGCATAGAACATGGGAGCTTTCGCGGTGAGGGGTTCGGGCGGCCCGCCTTGACGCTGTTGATACAGCCGTTGATCGGAAAAATTGGAAAAATACACGACCCCCTCCGCCACACAATAGGCCCCGCCTCCGTATTCATGAACGCGGGTGCGAACGTTCAGGGGGGTGGGAATCAGCGTGGAGCAAGCGCCATCGGCGTCCCGGCGCACCACCGTATTTCTCCCGCCTTCGCTCGGACGGCTTTCCATCCAGAACAGGTGGGCGCCGTCAAGTGCGAGTGGGCCGAGTTTGATTGAGGCCGACACAATCCGGTCGGACGTGATCGGGGATTTCCATGACCCGTAAGGCACGATGCGCGGATTCGGCATGATGGACTGATGAAGGCTGACACGTATGCCATGCAGGATGAGCGCCCGCCGGAGGCAGAGAGCGGGTTCGCCGATGTTCGGACTACACGTGCACGGCGGCGCGGCGGCGGGGATGCGCTCGTGAGGCAATGGTGACCAGCTCAACAATATGGTTGAGGCATCGCCCGCAGCAATTATCTTCGTCGTCAATACCCAGCGTGGCGGCCAGCCTGTTCGGACAGGTGATTCCGCTACGGCCGAGATGCTCGACGTCGGATTCCGTAATGCCTTTGCACACGCACACGTACATAATGTTTAACCGAATACGATATTGAGTACCGTTCTCATCTGTGATAATTGTAAATGCGAGCCTGGGCGGTTGTCAAGCCCGAACCATGAGCAAGTGTTGGCAGGGTCGGGCCGCACAATGACGGGCAGGGCCATTTTTTTACAACCAGTTGATTATTGAATGATTATTGAATGATCGTCTCCACTGAAAATGGCGTCGTCCTGACCATTCATGCCCGGCCCGGGGCCGCCAGAACGGCATTCGCGGGGCTTTATGGTGACGCGTTGAAGTTTCGCGTCGCCGCGTCGCCGGTCAGGGGAGAGGCCAATGCCGCCTTATGCCAACACCTGGCGGCCTTGTTTGCCGTCCCGCCATCATGCGTTTCCGTTCTGTCCGGTCACACCGGCCGGAAGAAACGCATCAAGGTCGCGGGGGGCGGGCTGTCGAAGGTTTGTGAGACATTGTCCATTGAGTCCGGCTGGTCGTCGTCCGCCGCGAACGGGGGAAAGATGTGACGAAGGTTTGCAACCACCCCGGCCGCTTTTTATAATCCCGTTTTGCTTGTGTGCCCCATGGATAACGCTTCCTTGCCTCCACCACTCCAGGCCGCTCTTGCGGACCGCGTGAGCGCCGACCGCGCGCATGCCGTGTCAAACGCCCTGCTGAAAGCGGGTGTGGCCGGCCAGGTCTCGGAATTACTGGAAGAATTTCAGGCGTGTTCCGCGAAAATCGCGGGGCAAGCCGTTGACGCGCTCCCCGAGTTGGTGGAGCGATGCGGCTCCGAGACCGTCGTTGTCTGGATGGATCTGGCGATTGCGCTCGCCGGGCGTTCGGGTGCGATGAGTATGCAATACCTGAAAGAGAGTCCGCGATTGTTGGGGGTGCTGGCGTCTTCCGCGCTTCGCCGGGAGGTGGCCGGGGCGGCGTTGGAACTGGCTGACGGCGACTCGGAGTTTGCGGCGAACTGCGCGCTGGCATTCTTCCGCCACGCGCCGGCATTGCTGGCTGTTGATGCGCGCGCCAACCTGGCCAGGTGGGCGGAGATTGGCCGGGAATTGACCGAGTGGAACCAGGTGCTGGGCATTGAGTTTTTTCGCGAATGTCCGAAGGTGGCGGAGGCGCTGGCGTTTGATGAGGTGCGGGCCTGGGTGGCCTTCGGGATGAAACTGATCACGCAAAACAGTTTGGGCACACCCGATTACGTGGGGATCCTTGAATTTTTTCGCACGAGTCCCGGCCTGATCGGCGCCATTCCCGATGCCGCCTTGCGCCCAACTGTTGTGAGTGTGGGATCAACCCTCGCGGATCGCTCCCCCGAAATCGCGCTGACGTTTTTGGCCGAAGCGCCGATGCTGGTGGATGCGCTGCCCTCGGCGGAACAGCGGCACACCGTGCTCCGGTACGGAGGGCTGCTTGCCGAGCGGGACGCCGCGGTGACGATGGAATATTTTCGGCGCGCGCCGGAGGTCGTCCGCATGGACCAGGGGGCGGAAGGCCGGGACGGCGCCTTTGAAACATGGTTTCGCGGCGGCATGGAAGTCCTGGACTACAGCGTGGAGGGCGCGCGCGCGTATTTTGCGCTTGACACCGCCAAGGCGCTGCATGCCGTTGAGCAGGCGATGCACGGCGTGCCGCTTCGGCATGTGGCTCGCTCGTTGCAATTGTTTGCCCACATGATCTGCGGTCAACCGGTGCGGATCGCGTCTCTGGCCGATGCCGAGCAGGCGGCTCATATGGAGATGACGCCGGAAGGGCCGCTCGTCTGGCTGCCTGCGGTCATGAACCGGTTTTCGCTGAAGGCGCAGAACGTGCGAAGCTATACGGTCGCGCTGGCGCATGAAGTTGGTCATGTGGCGTTTGGAACGTATCACCTGGACATGCCGTTTCTTCGTGCCCTGGCGCAACAGGTCGCGGCCCGCTATCACCGTGATGACGGGGAGGCGGAGCGGCGGCCCGATCCGCTTTCCCCGCACGGCGGCGAGGATGTTCGGGCGCGCGCCTCTTTGAGTGCGCCGGCGACTGCGCCGGCGAGCGCTCCGGCCATCAACGGGTTGGCGGATTTTTTTGCGCTCTATCCTCAACAGGGCGTGATACGGGATCTGTGGACCATACTGGAAGATGCGCGCGTGGAGTTTTTGTTGCAGCGGGAATATCCTGGACTGCGCCATGATTTGGCGGAAGTGTCCCTGGCGTCGGTGACAACCCGGTCTCTTCTGCATGGCATGACGGCCAGGGAGATGGTGCTGGATCATCTCCTGCTCCTTTTGACCCGGGGATCCGGCGAACACGGGCCCCCGCATGATCTGCGGGAGGTGGTGGATCGTTGCTGGACCTGCGCGCGGACGATTTTGCATCCTCATGCGACGCACGAGCAGTCGGTGGAACTGGCTGACAGGATTTACCAAACGCTGGATGCCATGATCGGCAGCTTGCACGCCGCCGGCCGGGAGCGGGACGATGCCGACCAACAACAGGAACAGGAGGATCAGGGCGCGGGCCCTCGCGCGGCGGAAGAAACGGCGGGAGGCTATCGTGCCGTGACGAATTGGGCGTATCGAGGCGCCATCAATCCGGATTTCGTCCGGGGAGGCCCGGGGGAGTCGGACGACGATTCCGGTGCATCGGACGAGTCGGCGCCGGAGGTGGCTGGTGCTCCGGCGTGGCATTCAACGCCTCGCGTGGATGAGCGTCGCGCCGCGGACCATGGGACTGTGTCCAAGCGGGACCCCCCGGACGCTGATGTCGTCGCGGGCCTTGATGAGGCCCTCCCTGCGAGCGGCGCGGGCACCGGGCCGTGGGCTGTTCCGTCCGGGCACGCGCCGTCGTCCGTGTATCCTGAATGGGACGGCGGGCTTCAGGATTACCGGCTTCAATGGTGTCGGGTGGTTGAGCGTCCCGGGGAAGAAGGGCGTCAGGATTTTGCGCCGCATGTCCTGGAGAAGCATGCCCCGGCGATGCGGGTCTTGCGTCGCTATTTTGAAACACTTCGCCCGACGGCCTGGCGTCGCGTTCATGGCTGTGACGATGGCGAAGACGTTGATCTGGATGCCGCGATTCGTCGCGTGGCGGAACGACGGGCGGGCGGGAATCCGTCCGACCGGATTTATGATCGGAGGGACAAACGCGAACGGCACGTGGCCGTGGCGTTTTTGGTGGACATGAGCGGATCCACGGGCCGGCAACTGGAAGAGGGACCGCGCCGCGTGATAGATGTTGAGAAGGAGGCCCTGGTGTTGCTCGCGGAGGCCCTGGACGCCATTGGGGATGACTATGCGCTCTATGGGTTTTCCGGCCAGGGCCGTCATGACGTGGAGGTGATTGTGCTGAAGGATTTTGGCGACACCCGGCGCGCGCAAACGGGGCAACGCATTGAGGCCATGACGCCGCTTCGGCAAAATCGTGACGGAGCCGCGATTCGACACGTGACACACAAATTGCTGCGTTGCCCGGCCCGGCATCGCGTGCTGATGTTGTTGAGTGACGGGCGACCCCTTGACGGCGATTATGGGGAGGAGTACGCCCTTCAGGATACCCGCATGGCGCTTCGGGAGGCCCGGCAGCGGGGGATCAGGCCGTTTTGTGTCACCATAGACCGCGAGGCGAGCGGTTATCTCAAACGCATGTACGGGGACATTCACTACTGTGTGCTGGATGACGTGCGGACGTTGCCCGAACGGTTGCCGCGGATGTATCAACGATTGACGGGAGGGGCCTGATGTGTCGCGCGTTCCGCATGGTGTGTCGGATCGCCATGCGGGACACGTCCGGCTCCCGGAGGACGCCACGTGATGGGTGAGTCATCTCAAGAGCTGCCGGTGCCGCCATGGCTGCATAAGCTGTTTACCGGCCACCAGTATCCGTATGTCCGCCGTCTTGCCAAATTTGAGAAGAAGGATCGCGTCATCGGCGAGCCGCGCTCCGAGCCGTCCCGTGAGGAAATTGAGGCCAAATTCCGGGAAGTGTACCCTCGATGTTCCTCGAGAATTTTACAGGAAGTGAAACAGGGGATGATTGTGGGTTTCAAGGAACTGGGGTCCTATCCGCCGGGCGGCTACCAGGAACTGGTTGACACGCCGGAAATATTTCTGGCCAGGGAATATGGACGAAAAAAAATCAAGGTCAATTTTTATGATGGAGACAATTTTGTCTGTACCATTAATTTCAAGGTGGGGGGCTGGGCCAGTCATGACGATGACTAGTCGGAGTCATGCCCCGCTTCACGGTTCCTGTGGGCCGGGTGTGTCCGCGGGACGCAACGCCCGCGCGGGGATGTTTCGCGCCAGGGGCGAACGAACGCGAGGATGGTAGGGGTGCCATGACACAACGGAAAATCACCGTCGTGGGCGCGGGGAATGTCGGGGGCTCCATCGCGCAGCGACTGGTGGACAAGAACGGGTACGAGATTGTCCTGGTGGATATTGTGGACGGCCTGCCGCAGGGCAAAGCCCTGGACCTGGCGCAGGCGGGTGCGGTGTCCGGCGATGACTCGCGGATCATTGGAACCGGTGGCTATGACGAAACCGCCGGGTCCGACGTGGTGGTGGTCACGTCGGGCATGGCGCGGAAGCCCGGCATGAGCCGGTCCGAATTGCTGGCGACGAATATCCGGATCGTGCAATCCGTCGTGCGGGAAGCGAGCACACGGTCGCCCTCGGCCATCTTCGTCATCGTGGCCAATCCGCTGGATGCCATGACCTACGTTGCCTGGCGGGTGAGCGGATTTCCCAGGCAGCGCGTGGTGGGCATGGCCGGCATTCTGGACTCCGCCCGGTTCCGCATGTTGATCGCCCGGGAGTTGCGCGTGCCGGTGAGCGATGTGCGGGCCATGGTGCTGGGGGGGCACGGGGATGCGATGGTGCCCCTGATTCGCCACACCACGGTCAAGGGCCGTCCGGTGGATGAATGCCTGTCACCGGAGATGCTTGATGCCCTGATCACGCGCACGCGCAACGGCGGCGCGGAAATCGTGAATTTTCTCAAAACGGGAAGCGCCTACTATGCGCCGGCGGCGTCGGTGGTCGAAATGGTTGAAGCCATGCTGCGGGATGAAGACAAAGTGCTGCCCTGTGCGGCGCTGTGCGAAGGTGAGTACGGACTCAACGGCGTCTATATGGGCGTGCCCGTCCGTCTGGGCAAACACGGCGTCGAGGAAATCCTTGAGTACGACCTGACGCCGGAAGAAAAAACCGCGTTTGATCTGTCGGCGCAAGGCGTCCGGGAACTCTGCCGGGAGGTGGACAAACTGCTGGACTCGTAGGGGGGTCTTCCCCGCTGTCATTCCCGGTCACGGACATCCGGTAGCCATAAGACATGCGTGCCGGGAATCCATCTGCAAGCGTAGTTGGCGGACACACCCTCCCGCCGCTTTTCCCTCACATATTTGACAGAATCACGGTTGCTTCCGTAGCATCTGCTCCATTGGTCGATGACGCAGGTTTCCTATTTGTCGGGTTACCTGCTGAATACAACAGCCCGCAGTACGCATGGGGTAGCTCCCCGTGTCAGGTGAATAAGCAGGAACGCCACATAACCTGTGTCGTCGACCAATCGGCCCGGCGCCTTTATGCCGGGCCGATTACCCATCTTGTGACACAGGAGTTGCCCCGTGAAGAAATCTGCGAGAAAAGCAGGGCATGGGTTTGTGCTTTGCCTTTGTGTGGTGTTTGCCGGATGTGCCGCTACTGCCGAAAAGATGATTTACCACGGCGAGCGCAAAACGTATGACGCACACCTGCAAAACAACATGGACGTTGGCGCCATTGTTGGTGGTCAGGAAACCAGCGTTCTAGCCGGTTTTTTCGTTCCCGATCATCTGTCAGAAATCAGCAATGAAGCCTTTGCGGGCGCCTTGAAGCAGACTTTGGCGAACCAGGGATTGTTGGCGGACAATGGCCGCGGCCGTTACGTCTTGAGTGCTCAACTTATCAACGTTGATAAGTCTCCCGGAGTTAGCAATAACACGGTAACCAGCGTGCAATATGTTTTGACGGATACACAGAGTCACACGGTTGTGATGAAAGAAACCATGGTGGCTGAACATGAGGCTGTGTTGGGCGATAGCCTGAATCCTGGCACAAGGATGCAAATGGCGAACGAAGGGTCGGCGAAAAATAACATTGCACAGTTTCTTCTCCTGTTGTCCGCATTGGACATCAAGCCCGCCGACAGCGTTGTTGAGTGAAGCCATTGACCTGAGGTGTGTGATGAAAAAGTTCTTGCTTCTGGCGTGGTGCGCGATATTATTTCCCGCGTGTTCCGCGTATATGGCCATCAACCAACCGGAGAAAAAAGACGTTGGCGTGCTGTCCAAAGACATCTCACGTACGATCGTCATGTCGGAACTGGGCCAGCCGGTCGGCACCATTGTCAAAGACGGGAATCGCACCGACATATTTCATTTTCATAAAGGTTCCGATGGCGGCTGGAAGGCGGGACGCGCGGCATTCCATGCTATTGCCGATGTGTTCACGATAGGTTTGTGGGAAATCGTCGGGATGCCGATGGAAGGAATTATCAAAGGCGACATGGTACGAGTCATCGTATTGTATGATGCCGATGACAATATCAAGACGGTCACCTACCAGAGTGGTGATGAGAAAAACGACCATGCGTCTGCGGAACAGGAAGTGGAGTACTAACGGCGGCCATCGCCGCTCGCCGTGACGACACAATCCGATGAAACCGGCGTCGACCGGGTTTTCATCACAACCAGAGGAAAGGAATGATGGCCATGAAAAATCCGGACAAGTATGTTGTGAAGTTTCATGAACCCGCAGAGCAACAGGGGAAAGGAGATTATCTCGCAATTGATGTTTACAGAGATGACAAGCTTTTTGGAACCCTGGAAGTTGATGACGAGGGTGTTGACTGGATTGAGCGGACTGGCAGTGAAGACCGCGTAGCCGGTCACAAATGGGACGATTTTGCCAACCTCATGTAGAAAATGCGGCAAACGCAAGCCCAAATCTTGAAACGGCAACCGGGCTACCGCAAAATACCCCCACCCCCTGCCGGCTGACTGAATGGTTGGCCGGCATTTTTTTGAACAGCAGGAAACGGCGAGACCGAATTCCTGCCTGAAACTTGCAGGCATGACGGAAGGAGTGGTCGGCATGGTGCCCTGCCATTCCCCTGCGCTACTGCAATGTTTCCGCCAGAACCTTTTCTGTCTGTTTCCTTCGGTACTCTTCCAGCCGTGTTTTGACCTCCGCATCGGAGAGCGCCAGAATCGCCGCGGCCAGCAGGGCGGCGTTGACCGCACCGGCTTCGCCGATGGCCAGGGCGGCCACGGGAATGCCGGCGGGCATTTGTACGATGGAGAGCAGGGAATCCAGGCCCTGCAGCGCTTTTGATTGCATGGGCACGCCGAGTACGGGCAAGGGCGTTTTGGCCGCGATCACTCCCGGCAAATGCGCCGCCCCGCCGGCTCCGGCGATAATGACGCGGAGGCCGCGCGACTCGGCGCGACTGACGTATTCCATCAGGGCATCGGGCGCCCGATGGGCGGAAATCGCACGGGATTCACTGGCCACCCCAAGTTGCGCCAGTTTCTCGCCGGCCAGCCGCATGACCGGCCAATCGCTTTTGCTCCCCATCAGAATTCCGACGACCGGTTTATCATTTGTTGAAGCCACAGCCATTCCTCCTCAATAAAAGTTTGGAGCGTTTGTATCAGATGGACGTTTCACGTTGCCGCGTGAGTGTACAAATTCATTCTCCTGTTTACAATCAGGGGACAACCGGAGAACAGGCAAACGTGGTGGCTCTCGCCGCACAGGAGCGGGCCTGCCGCAGGCGTGGTTTGGTCTGCTGACATGGAAAGCCGGCAGATGATAACTCTTTGACGTGCAAAGGTTTTTTGTGTTTGTGCGGATGAGAAAGCCTTGACGGGATGTTGCGGAGCTTCGTATAGTACCCCGTCTCGTTTTCACGAGGCGCGTGGCGTTTCACTCATGATCTGTGGCGTTTTTTTTATGGAAAAACAGTCCCCTCTTCGTTTGCTGACTCCGCATGATGGCGAGCCATGGGAGATTGACGGCTACATCACAAGCGGGGGTTATGAAGCCTGGCGGCGGGTTGTGCGGGACCGCAATCCGGACCGGGTTATTGATGAACTGAAGCGGGCCGGGCTCCGTGGCCGGGGCGGGGCGGGATTTCCGACGGGAGTGAAATGGGAAAAAGTGGTTCATCACCGGGTGAAGGAGCGGTACTTTGTCTGCAACGCCGGCGAGCATGAACCGGGCACCTTTAAGGATCGTTATCTGATTCAACACCATCCCCATCGTCTGATTGAAGGGTGTTGCATCGCGGCGTTCACCGTCGGGGCCGGGGCATCGTATATCTACCTGAACGCCGAATTTCTTGACGCGCGGGCCAGCCTGGCAAAGGCCATGGACCAGGCTCGCGCGCGGGGCTTGCTGGGGAAGAATGTGCTGGGTTCCGGCGTTGACCTTGACCTGGAGATTTTCGACGGGCATGGAAGCTACGTGGCCGGAGAAGAAACGGCGATGCTGGAGTCCATGCAGGGCCGTCCCGCTCAACCAAAGGAAAAGCCGCCGTTTTACCCGACCGACTTTGGACTGCATGGCAAACCGACGTTGGTGAATAACGTCGAAACCCTGTCCCATGTTCCCTCCATTCTTGAGAAGGGCGCCGAATGGTTTCGGGAAGTGGGCGTTGAACGCAGCCCGGGCACCATGCTGTTTTCCTTGAGCGGGGCCGTGAATCGTCCCGGAGTCTATGAATGTCCTCTGGGAACGTCTCTGCGTCATGTCATTGAAGTCTGCGGCGGCGGCGTGCCGAATGGCCGAACGATTAAAGCGGTCTTTCCGGGCGGGCCGTCCTTTGCCATGGTGGGGCCTGACAACCTTGAGCTTCCCATGGATTTCGATTCCCTGAAAAAGGCCGGCACCGGCCTGGGGTCGGCGGGGGTCATTGTGGTGGATGACGCAACGTGCATGGTCGCGCACACGCTCACGCTCTCGACGTTTTTTCGGGAAGAAAGTTGCGGGCAATGTCCCTCCTGCCGCATCGGCACGGAACAGCTTGAAGGCCTTGTGGCAAAAATTGAAGCCGGCAACGGCACGCAGGGCGATCTGGACAAACTGCTGCAGATTTGCGGTTTTGTCAAAGGCACGGGCTATTGCACCCTGGTGACGGGGGCGGCCGTCCTGGTGCAGAGCAGTCTGCGTCTGTTCCGGCACGAATTTGAGGCCCACGTCACCCAACAGGCCTGTCCGTTCCATGCCGCCGCCGCACCGGCCGTTGCCGTTGGGTGATCCCTATGCCGCGTGTCACGTTTATTCATCCGGACGGGAAAAGCGGCGAGGTGCCGGAGCGCGTCACGTTGCTTGAAGCCGCCGAGTCTTTGGGGTTTCCCCTCAAGCATGATTGCGGGGGGAGCGCCTCGTGCTCAACCTGCCGTGTCGACGTGCTGATGGGGGGAGAGCATTTATCCGAAATTGATTTTGAAGAACAGGACTTGCTCGACCGTGAGGCGTTGACCGAACCCTATCATCGTCTAAGTTGCCAGGCGACGGTGCTTGGAGACGTGGTGGTGCAGGTGCCCGAAGAACAGGAAGACCCGGTGGATTCGGATCAACAGGAATCTTCCAGGGCCGTCCAGGGCTGACACGTGATCGGAATGGCAACAGGTCTGGACCGGATGAAAGAAACCATTCACGTCACCCGTCAATATCGGTTCTGTGCCGCGCATCGCCTGCATGCACGCGAATTGCCGGATGACGTGAATCGTACCGTGTTTGGCAAATGCAACAACCCCAACGGGCACGGCCATAACTACACCGTGTTTGTCACCGTGACGGGCGAACCGGATACGGCAACGGGGAACGTGACGGACGTTGAGGCCCTGGACCGGCTGGTGACCCAAAAAATCGTGGAACGGTTTGATCACCGCCACCTGAATCACGATCCGGCGTTTCTGCGTCTCGTGACGACCGGCGAAAATCTGGCCAGATTTATCTGGGACGAGTTGGTGAACGCCGTCCCGGTCGGGCGGTTGGAAAAAATCGGGTTGCGTGAAACGCGCGACAATTATTTCGAATACCGGGACGTGCCGTCTTCCTGAACGGCATCGTGCCGACAGCAGGCTCCCGTTCGTTCCCCTGATCCAATGAGCAAGCGTCATTCTCCCAAGCCGGCAACCGGGCCAACGTCTCGCGGACGGAACGCGAAGACGGCCGGGCACTCCGCCCCCGACTTGCGCCACAGCGCGGAGTTGGAGCCGCTGATTGCGCGCATGTTGACATTGCTCGGAGAAAATCCGGCGCGCGCGGGATTGGAGCGAACGCCCGAGCGCGTGGCCACAGCGCTCGAGTTTTTTACCAGGGGCTATGCGCAGAACGTTCGGGATATTATCAATGGGGCGTTATTCCCCATTGAGTATGACGAGATGGTCATTGTGCGGGATATTGATTTCTACAGCCTGTGCGAACATCATCTCCTGCCGTTTTTTGGCAAGTGCCATATCGGGTATATCCCGAATAAACAGGTCGTCGGGTTGAGCAAGCTGCCGAGAATTGTTGAGGTGTTCAGCCGGAGGCTTCAGATGCAGGAACGCCTGACGGTGGACATTGCGGAAACACTCAAGGCCACGCTGAATCCCCTGGGGGTTGGCGTTGTCATTGAGGCGCGGCATTTGTGCATGATGATGCGGGGTGTTGAAAAACAAAACACCATTGCCGTCACCAGTCATATGCTTGGGGCGTTTCGCAAGCAGCAACAGACCCGCGGCGAATTTCTGAAACTCATTGGCCAGCCGTCCTGACCCGCCGGTTTCGGCCACGGGAGCTTCGGATAGATTCCCGCGTTCGCGGGAATGACGGTTGCACAGGTATGAACCGGGCACCTTTCTGATCTCCCCCCTTCCGTGGAGGGGCTAAGGGTTATAACGGAGGGGGGACATTCCTGTCCCCCGGTGGTAGCCGTGGCGTTGGCCGCCGCGGCATTCGGGTAGCGCACTCTGCGCTCCCGCTCTTTCTTTCTGATCTCCATTCTTTCGGGGGGGACGAAGGGCAGGGGACAGGAATGTCCCCTCTCCTTTCACTGTCTGATCTCCCTCCTTCCGGGGGCTTCTTTCCGTCATTCCCGTGCAAACGGGAATCCATCCGGGAATCCATCCGTCTGTTTGTGTGTCAGACACCCACTTTGCCATACGAAGATGGATTCCCGCTTTCGCGGGAATGACAGAAGGAGGGGGAGCGACTTTCTTTGCCACGTTGGGGGGGGCTTCTTTCCGTCATTCCCGTGCAAACGGGAATCCATCCGGGAATGGTATTAACTTACACACGTTCTGACCCGCCGGTTTCGGCTCCGGGCACTAGTCTTCTTCTCCTCCGCAAAACGACAGTAGCGCGGCGTTAAAGGCGTCGGGGTTTTCCATGTTTGAGAGATGTCCGGCTTGCGGGATGCGCACAAACACGGCGCCGGGGATGCGCCGGGCCATGTCCTCCACCTCGTCGGGCGGCGACGCGAGATCATCGTCTCCGACGAGCGCCAGCGTCGGCACGTGGATGCGCGGCAGGAGCGGAGTGGAATCCGGCCGTTCCTCCATGGCCATGAGGTCGCCCGCAATGCCGGAGACCTGATTGCCGGCGATGATGGCGCGGACGCGATCCCGCACGTCCGCACGGTGTTCCAGGGAGCGGGGACTCAACAGTTTGGGCAACATGAGGTCGGCGATGGCCGAAGCCCCTCGCCGGTACGCCACCTGGGCCATGGAGAATCGGGCGGCCCTGGCGTCGGGCGTGTCGGCGGTTGCCCGTGTGTCGGCCAGCGCCAGCGCGTGAAACAACGCGGGATACATTCGATAGAGCGCGAACAGAATATACCCGCCCATGGACAACCCCACGAACGTCGCCCGTGCAATGCCCAGATGATCCAGCAGGCCTTTGATATCCCCGGCAAACCCGTCCAGCGTATAACGCCACAACGGCGCGTCGGATTCCCCGTGCCCGCGCAGGTCAATCGTGATGACGCGATGCCGATGCGCCAGCCCGGCAACCTGCGGCTCCCACATCGTCCGGTTCAGCGGAAAGGCGTGGAGAAACACCATCGGCGGCCCGTGGCCGTTATCCGAATACGCCAGGTCAATGCCGTTGACGCGCGCTTTCATCGGGAATTTCCAGAATTATGCAAAACCAGGTATTTCCCCCTCAAGACCAAACAGCCGCCCTTCCGTCATTCCCGCGAAAGCGGGAATCCAGTCAGCGTGGATTGAGTCCGCTGAGTGGAAGGAATTGTTGAACTTTAGGAAATTTTTTGGCTAAGGGATTGTCTTCTAGGTCTCGAAGATGGATATTATCAACTTCCCTTTTGCGATTTGGGTATTTTCGGACGGACTCGTAATTTTCACCAGGAATCCAAAATCCGAAATCCAAGGGTGTTTCCGCATGTTTTCCGCAAAGCAAGATCACTCCCCAATTCGCATCTTTTCCCGCCTGCATTCTTTTGATAAATTTTTGGTTTACACCCCAGAACGCCGGATGTTCGGTATGCTGCTGTTTGTGAGTATATTCGTATATTATGGCACAAACAGTAGCTTTCCCTGTCTGCATAATACAGCTATTTGCCGTTGACGGCCCTTCGTCTAAAACCTTTACATCATTCTCTGCGAGCTCCGATGCAAACCAAGCCACCAACCTACTTTTACGTGACCCTCCTTTCCATTTCCGGATATCGTTGAAGTCGAAGTCGTCTTGAACTTTTGGAAAATCTTCCATAGCTTACCTCGCATAGACGGGACTGTTCATGTTGGTTTTTTATGGCAATGTCTTCGGCCATTTCATTTGCCGCCGTTCCTAACGGCGTTATAGCATAAGCTGACTCTTGAATCCTATGGTAAGGGAGGGCTCATGTCATCCCATGACGATCTCTCGCAATCTGATTTATTCGTTGCGTCTTCCGATCCGACGCACCCTTCCGTTCCGTCTCATGCGCCCCTGGCCGACCGGCTTCGTCCTCAAACGTTTGAGGAATTTGTCGGACAGGATCATGTGCTCGGCGAAGGGCAATCACTTCGTCGCGCCATTGAAACCGACCAGATCCCTTCCCTGATTCTCTGGGGGCCGCCCGGATCGGGGAAGACCACGCTGGCCCACATCATTGCCCAACACACCAACGCCGTGTTTGTGGCATTTTCCGCCGTCGTCAGCGGCGTGCCCGAGCTGCGCGCCGTCATCAAAGAAGCCGTGCGCCGGCGTCGGATTCATCATCAGGCCACCATTTTATTCGTGGATGAAATTCATCGTTTTAACAAAGCGCAGCAGGACGCCTTTTTGCCTCACGTTGAGCGGGGCGACATCATTCTCATTGGCGCGACGACGCAGAATCCGTCCTTTGAAGTCATCGCGCCGTTGTTGTCACGCTCCCTGATGGTGACCCTCAATGCGTTGGACGATGACGCGATGGGAGCGATTCTGGATCGGGCGATGCGCGACGCCGCACACGGGATGGGCACGTTCGGGGTGACGCTCGCCGACGAGGCCCGGCGATTTTTGATCCGGTACGGGAACGGCGATGCGCGGTCCATGCTGACGGCCCTGGAATACGTGGTTCGGCAAGCCGGCGCGTCTCCCGGCCGGCCCCTCACTGTGGCGCGGGACCAACTTGAACAGATGCTCCGTCGCCGCGTGCGCTATGATAAAGACGGAGAAGAGCACTACAACCTGATTTCGGCTTTCATCAAAAGCATGAGGGATTCCGATGCCGACGGCGCGTTGTACTGGCTGGCGCGGATGCTGGAGGGCGGCGAGGATCCCAAATTTATCGCGCGGCGCATGGTGATCTTTGCTTCGGAAGACGTGGGCCAGGCCGAGCCGATGGCGGTGGTCGTCGCCGTCTCGATTTTTCACGCCGTGGAAATGGTGGGGCTGCCCGAAGCGCAAATTAATCTGGCGCACGGGGCCGCGTATCTGGCGTCCTGTCCCAAGAGCAACGCGTCCTACGCGGGCCTGCTTGAAGCGCGGAAGGACGCCAGGGATTTCGGCAATCTGCCCGTGCCCCTGCATTTACGGAACGCCGTGACCTCGCTGATGACGGAGATGGGATACGGAAAAGGCTACCGGTACGTCCATCAGGATCCGGCCGCTCAAACGGAACAATCCCATTTGCCGCCGGAGCTGGACGGGAAAAAGTATTACCGGCCGTGAGCGAAGGGCCGCCCGTCAGCCGACTTGCGCCTGTTGGTGTTTCAATTGTTCGAGTTCAACGGAGAGGGCGGTCCATCGGTTCGTCAGCGTTTCCAGTTCGTGTTTCCAGCGTTCATGTTCCTGGTGCAGGGTGTTCCACCGGGAAAAATCCTGATAGAGCGCCGGCGCGGCGAGTTCTTCGGCCCGGGTTTTTATCCGGCCTTCCAGGGCCGCAATGTCCGCTTCCGCATGTGCCGTCTGTTTGTCCAGACGTTTGATTTTTTTGGCCATGTCGCGGCGGTTGGCGTTGTCCGACGGCGGCGCCGGCGCGGGGGCCGCCGCGCGCGGGTGCGCACGATGTTTGGGGGGGCGGGCCGGCGCGCGATCCTTTTTCTGCTCGTTCAACGCCTCAAGTTCCTGCGAGCGTTTCCATAAATAATATTCATAGTCGCCGCAGTAATCCGTCACCGTGCTGTCGTCAATCTCCACGACTCGCGTCGCGATCCGGTTCAAAAACGTCGGATCATGGGAGATAAACACGATGGTGCCCTGAAAGTTGAGGAGGGCGTCCGTGAGCATGTTGACGGTATCGGGATCCAGGTGATTGGTGGGTTCGTCCAGCAACAGGGTATTGGCCGGTTCCACGAGCATGCGAGCCAGGGCGACGCGGTTTCGCTCCCCGCCGCTCAAGGCTTTGACGGGCTTTGTTTTCTGATCGTCCCCCGAAAAGAGAAAGACCCCGGCGACGCTGCGCAAAAAATTGGGTTCGGCTTGCGGGGCGGCGTCGCCCAACGATTCCAGAATGGAATGTTCGGGATTCAAACTCTCCGCCTGGTGCTGGGCAAAATAATGCAGCGTCACGCCATGGCCTTCCCGCCGTGTTCCGGTCTCAAATGGCAGGACGCCCGCCAGCATTTTCAGCAAGGTGCTTTTCCCCGCGCCGTTTTCTCCGACCAGCGCGATCCGCTGCCCGCATTCCACGGCAATGTTCAGCCCGTCGTAGACAACCTTTTCGCCGTATCGCTTGCCGACCTGGTTCAGTTCCAGCACCCGAATGCCGCTCTGGGCGGGTTGCGGAAACCGGAAGCGCAGTCGTTTGGGCGACCGCCGGGTTTCGGCAATTTTGATTTTTTCCAACTGCTTGATCCGCGACTGCACCTGTTTGGCCTTGGTGGCCTTGGAGCGGAACCGGTCCACGAAGCGTTGGACGCGCGCGACCTCTTTGGACTGGCGTTGCGCCGTTGAAGCCTGCTGGGCATCAAGCTGGGCGCTCAATGTTTGAAAGGCGCTGTAGTTGCCGCGATATTCCCGCACCTGGTGATCGCGGATTTCCCAAATATGGGTGGTGGTGCGGTCCAGGAATCTCGTATCGTGGCTGATGATGAGCATGGTGGTGTGCGAGGCAAGCAGAAAGGATTCAAACCAGGTTTGCGCGGAGGCGTCCAGGTGGTTCGTCGGCTCGTCGAGCATCAACACGTCGGGGTTGGAGAGCAGGAGACGGCCGAGCGCCACCCGCATCCGGTACCCTCCGGAGCAGGTGTTCAGCGTTCGATGCCAGTCGGTTTCTCCAAATCCCAGTCCCGATAAAATCCGTTTGGCTTCATGTTCGGGGTATTCATCACCATGAGCGGATTGCAGGATGGTCAGGTCCGTGGGGGCGTCCAGCTCTTGCGGGAGATACGCGATACGGAGCTGGGGCCGTTTGCGAATCACGCCCGCATCGGGCGCATCCTCGCCGATAATCATTTTGAGCAGCGTGGTTTTTCCGGTTCCGTTCTGGCCGACGAGGCCGACACGGGTTTCGGGACGGAGGTGGGCCGACGCCTCGGAAAACAGCGTTTTCGTCGGGTACTGTTTGTTGAGGGATTCAAGATGGATCATCGTGCAATCCGGGATTCGGACACGGGTTCGGGATCACTGTGCTCGTTGCCGGAAACCGGTCAGGAGAAATCAAGGCAGGAACCGATCAACATTCTGTGCCATATTTGGTGGAGCTGGCCGGGATTGAACCGGCGACCTCGTGAATGCCATTCACGCGCGCTCCCAACTGCGCCACAGCCCCACATGTGGTTTTCGTGTTATCCTGAAGTACAGAATTTTCGCGACACGTCGCATCCTGTGAAACATCACTGTATCGCAATGACGATGACGAAATCAAATTTTCCGAAAAACAGGCGGTCCCGGCACGTTGTCTCCACGGCCTGCTGCCGGCAAGCAGCGCTGGCCGGGCCGGGTCTGTCTGCGCGAGAGAGCAGGCAGGCCGCTTGATACCCGGTGAACGCACCTGCTAAAGGGATGGGCATCCGATGAGATCCTCGCCTCCGGGACGTGGGTCACGGGTTTTGATGTGCGCAGCAGCATGTTCCACCACACCAAAGGCGCCTCGGTATGAGTGAAGTCAGAGTGCGGTTTGCGCCGAGTCCCACGGGGGCTCTGCATATCGGGGGCCTTCGCACGGCCCTGTTTAACTGGTTATTTGCCCGCCGCCATGGCGGACAATTCATTTTGAGGATTGAAGACACCGATCGTGCGCGCTCAACGGATGATGCCCTGGAGGCCATTGTGGACGGCTTGCGCTGGACGGGGCTGGAGTGGGACGAAGGGCCGTATCGTCAAACCGAGCGGCTGGAATTGTACCGGGACAACGCCACGGCATTGCTTGAACAGGGCGCCGCCTACTGGTGCGTGTGTACGCCCGAAGAGCTTGATGTGCGCCGGAAGGCGGCCCAGGCCAAAGGCGAATCCGCCAAGTACGACGGGCGCTGTCGGGAACGGGGCATTACCGCGCCCGCGGAACCGGCGGCGCTTCGGTTTCGCTCTCCGCAAACGGGGCGCACCGTGGTTGAGGATTTGATCAAGGGGACCATTGTGTTTGACAATGCCGTGCTGGACGATCTCATTCTTCTGCGGTCAAACGGCTATCCCACGTATCATTTCTCCGTGGTGATTGATGACGCGCTCATGGGGATCACGCATGTGATTCGCGGGGACGATCACGTCACGAACACGCCTCGCCAGGTTCCCCTGTTTGAGGCCCTGGGCTATCCGGTGCCCCGGTTTGCGCATCTGCCGATGATTCTGGGGGGGGACAAAACCCGGTTGTCCAAACGGCATGACGCCACGTCGGTGCTGGCGTATCGGGACATGGGGTATTTGCCGGACGCGCTGGTGAATTACCTGGTGCGGCTTGGGTGGTCGTATGGCGATCAGGAGATTTTTTCCAGACAGGACATGATTGACAAATTTTCCCTGGACCGCGTGCAGGCCTCCGCGGCGGTGTTCAACCTGGACAAACTGCAATGGCTCAACGCCGAATATATCAAACAGGGTGATCCGAAGCAGGTCGCGGAATGGCTGCGTCCCTTTCTGGAAATGCGCGGGTACGACCGTCATGGGGCCATTCAGCCGCAGGGCGGTCTTGAGGCGGTGATCCCTCATCTGCGCGCGCGCGTGAAAACGTTGGTCGACATGGCGGAGTGGACGATGCCCTATCTGACGGAACCCGTGACGATGGACGATGCCGCGGCCGTCAAACTGCTGACGCCCGCGATGGCCTCCAGTCTCAGGAAATTTGCCGAGCGCGTGAAGACCGCGGACCCGTTTTCCAAAGAGACCATTGCCCCTGTCCTGCAGGCCCTGCTTGAGGAAGACCGGCTGAAGATGGGCGCGTTTGCCCAGCCGCTTCGCCTCACGCTCACCGGCACAACCTTCAGTCCCGGCATTTATGAAGTCATGGAATGGCTGGGCCGGGAACGGACCCTTCGCCGCATCGCCCACGCGCTCCAACGCCTGCCCTCGCCGCCATGAAGGGCTTGCGGGTGCGGCGGCTTGCCGCGTCCTTCGTTTGCCGGAATCCGCAACAACCCTTTCCGCTCTCAAGCGCTTTGACTGTCCGCCGGATTTTCTTTAAACTTCTCCGCGGGTTTGGGGGATCGTCTAAGGGTAGGACATCAGATTCTGGATCTGAGAGTGAGGGTTCAAATCCTTCTCCCCCAGCCATGTTGCGTTACTGCACCGAGCCGGAAAGGGATGGGCCGTTTCCGGGACATCAACGATGGCGACGTGTGGGATCGCATCAGCAGTCACCGTCTCGTCCCGGCGGATGGGACCACGCCGTTCGGCAGCACACAGATGTTTGAGACCATCGCATTCCGGGCGTTGAGCGTCGGGCCGAAGTTCCACGTGCTGAACGTGACGCGCGGCTGTGTGTCGCGATGTGCCGGTTGCGGGCCGCCTCGCAGGTTGGCGCCGTCACGCCGTTGTGGCGCCGGGCGCCGGAGTCGCGGCGGCGCATCGGTGTCTCCACACGCGGTAATGAAACGTGATTGTCGTTGAAGTCATGGTCATCCGCCTCCGGCACAATGAACGCGGTGTTGCCCTGATGCCCGTCATCGGTTGCGGCTTCCGCTGAAAGGACCTCACGCATGGCCAGGCCTCCCGTCGGTTCGCAGGATTTTATTCGGGCGATTGTGTCGCATGATGTGGCCACGTCAAAATTCGGCGGGGTCGTGCGCACGCGGTTTCCTCCGGAACCCAACGGGCATCTCCATATCGGCCATGCCAAATCCCTGTGTTTGAATTTTGGCATTGCGCGTGAATGTTCAGGCGGAATGTGCAATGTACGGTTTGATGACACCAATCCCGCCAAAGAAAACACGGAATACGTCGAGTCTATTCTGGAGGACGTGCGCTGGCTGGGATTTGATTGGGAGGATCGCTGTTTTTTTGCCTCGGATTATTTTGAGCGGTTCCATGAGTATGCGGTGTTGCTGATCAGGAACGGCAAGGCCTACGTGGACAGTTTGTCCGCGGAAGACATTCGTTGTTACCGAGGCACCCTGACGGAACCCGGGCGGGACAGCCCGTATCGAACGCGGTCGGTTGAGGAGAATCTTGACTTGTTCTCCACAATGCGCGCGGGTGAATGTGAAGAGGGGGCGCACGTGCTTCGCGCCAAAATTGATATGGCGTCTTCCAATATCAATATGCGCGACCCCACGCTCTACCGCATTCGCCGGGCGCCGCATCACCGGACGGGAACCGCCTGGGCCATGTATCCGACGTATGATTTCGCGCATCCGTTGTCGGACGCCCTGGAAGGCATTACGCATTCCCTCTGTACCCTGGAGTTTGAAGATCATCGCGTGTTGTATGACTGGGTGCTCACCGAATGTGCCGTGGCCTGTCATTCTCAACAAATTGAATTCGCCCGGCTGAATCTGACGTATACGGTGATGAGTAAACGAAAGTTGATGGAGCTTGTTGAAGAGGGGCACGTGTCGGGATGGAGTGATCCGCGCCTTCCCACGTTGAGGGGGTTGAGACGCCGCGGGTATACCCCTGAAGCGATTCGACGTTTTTGCGAGCATATTGGCGTGGCGAAACGCGAGAGCGTGATTGACATCCAGTTGCTGGAGCACTTTGTCAGGGAGGATCTGAACGCGCGGGCCCAACGAGTCATGGCGGTGCTGCGGCCGCTTCGCGTCGTCATGATCAATTACCCGGAGGGCCGAGAGGAAGAATTGCCGGCGGTGAATAATCCCGAAGATCCCGCGATGGGAACGCGCATGGTGCCCTTTGCCCGCGTGCTCTATATTGAACGGGAAGATTTTTGCGAGGATCCTCCGAAGAAATACTTTCGGCTCGCCCCGGGGCGGGAAGTGCGGTTGCGCTATGCCTATATCATTCAATGCGTGGACGTGATCAGGGATGAGCGGACGGGAGAAATCGTTGAGCTCCACTGTACCTATGATCCGGACACGAAAAGCGGACCGGATCGGTCCACCCGAAAGGTGAAAGGCACCATCCATTGGGTGTCGGCGGCGCATGCGCACGAGGCGGAAGTCCGGTTATTCGGTCATCTGTTTGCCGTCCCTGATCCCGATCATGATCCGGCGGGCCGGGATTATCGCCAGTTGCTCAATCCGAACTCTGTCGAGCGGTTGCGGGGATGCCGGGTTGAACGCGCGTTGCGGGGAGCCGTCTCCGGCCAGCGGTTTCAGTGTGAGCGGCAGGGCTATTTTTGCGTTGATGGCGATTCCACCGCCCGGTTGCTTGTGCTGAATCGCATCGTGGCGCTTCGGGATTCCTGGTCGAAAATCGCGAACGGTCAGTCGCAAGAGCGGCGGTGACGCCACGGGTGTCTTGCCTGCGGGCGAACGGAGCGCGCTTATTGAACCAGCGTGTCCAGACTGTGGATTTTCAACGCCTCATGGATGTGCAGGGACGCTTTGGATTTGTTCAGGGTGTAGAAATGCACCCCGGGGATGTTCTGGTCCAATAAATCCAGGACTTGCTCCGTCGCCCAGTTGACCCCGATTTTTTCGACTTGCGCGTCATCCTGTGCGCTCGTTAACGCCCGCAGCAACTTTCCGGGAAAACGGGACCCCAGGGCGAGTTCTCCCATCCTCTTCATCCGCTTGAGGGAGGTAATGGGCATGATTCCCGCGACAATGGGAATATGAATCCCGGCCAGTTCGCACCGCTCGCAAAAATCATAAAAATCGCGATTGTCAAAAAAGAGCTGCGTGCAGAGGTAATCCGCGCCGGCGTCAACTTTGGCTTTGAGATACTCCATTTCTTTGAGCCGGTTGGGTGTCTCGGGATGGCCTTCGGGGAATCCGGCGACCCCGATCCCCATACGGGGAAAGTGTTGTTTGATGCAGGTGACCAATTCGTGCGCGTATCGAAATCCATCCGCCGAGCGGCGCTCCTGTGCCTGTTGGGGCAGGTCCCCTCGCAGGGCCATGATATTGTGAATGCCGTGTTCATCGTATCGTTGAAGCACCTGGAGAATGTCCTCCCGGCTTGAGCCCACGCAGGTGAGATGCGACACGATTGACAGGTTTGTTTCATGGTGCAACTTGACGACCAGGTTATGCGTGAACTCCCGCGTTGACCCGCCCGCGCCATAGGTGACGCTGACATAGGCCGGTTTCAGCGGAATCAACTGTTGAATGGTCTGAAACAACTCCTGCGACGCGCCCTCGCTTTTGGGCGGGAAAAACTCAAAACTGATTGCGGGGCGGCGCTGACGAAGAATGTCCGAGATATGCATGCAGGATCCTTTGTGTGCCATGACGCGCGTGTTCCCCTCACAGTACTAAACAGGAGGGCGGGAGGCAATACTCTCTTTCCATGCGGCGGCGCCTTGTCACGCGGTCGGCGGCATGGATGTGTCAGGTGGCAGGATTCCGTGACCCGTGGTACAGTGAGAGCGGATCGGCATGTTCCGGAACGTGAGTCGGTACGGATGACGCTTGAAGACGAATTTTGCGACGTCGTGAAAAAAGCGCGTATGGGGAGAGGGCAATCCGTCGCGCAAGCGGCGGACGCCGCCCATCTTCCGCCAGACGAGTGGGAACGCCTGGAACACGGCGCCCGATTCCCGTCGGAACGCGAGGTGTATGCCGTGGCCCGCGCCCTGGCTCTCAACGGCGAGGCGCTTGCGGCGGTGTCCGTGCGGGGCTGGCGGCCCGCGCCGTCTCCGGAGTGGGTCTCCGCCCTGGTGATCACAGTGCGCGGCGCAATCGGAGGGTATGAGGTCAAGGGATATGTGGTCTCCGACCCGCACACCCGCCAGGCCGTCTTCATTGACACGGCGTACAATGCGACGGCGATGCTGGCGGCGCTTCACGCCAACAATCTGACACTGGTCGGTGTGTGTTTAACGCATGGACATCAGGATCATGCCGGGGGCCTGGATCGCATTGTGTCCGAGTGGCGCGTGCCGGTGTATCTTGGCCATGGAGACGCGCCGCTGTTGCCGTGGACGCCTCCCGGCGAGTCGGTGATTGCGCCGAATGATCATCACATCATTGCCGTGGGGGACCTGGATGTGACGTGTGTCGCCACGCCCGGGCATACCCCGGGCGGATTCTGCTACACGATCCATGCCGGGGGGCACACCGTGTGCTGTGTCGGCGACACGCTGTTTGCCGGGTCCGTGGGCCGTTCCAATCCGTTTTCGCTGTACGCCGATCATTTGACGTCGGTGCGGCAGCGGGTGCTGCGGATGGAGCCGGACACCGTGCTGCTGCCGGGGCATGGGCCGCCCACCACGGTGAAAGAAGAACGCGTGCATAATCCGTTTGGCTGACCGCACGATCCCGTCGTCTGCCGGAAACATGTCGTCGTTTATGGATCAACCACCATTGCCTCCCGGCCTCAAGACAGGCGTGCGGGACGACCCGTCGGACAGGGACGCCTCAACGCATCCCGCCGGCTGGTCTCCGCAGTGGGACCCTGTCATGCCCGAATCCCGCTTCGCGTTGTCGGCGTTGCTCATCCCGGTCGGCTTGTTTGTGTTGACGGTCTTTACCACCCTGTGGGCCGGGGCGTATCAGGTCAATGACAAACCCGTGTCGGGGGCCTGGGATTTTCTGGTGCGCTATCCCGGAAGCATGTGGGAGGGCTGGCCCTTTGCCGCCACGTTGCTGGGCATTCTTGTCACGCATGAATTCGGGCATTTTTACCTGTCCCGGATTCATCGAGTCCCGGCGTCCCTTCCGCTGTTTCTTCCCGGCCCCCCTCACTTTATTGGCACGTTTGGCGCGATTATTCGGATACGCTCGCCCATTATGAATCGTCGGGCATTGTTTGACATCGGCGTGGCCGGGCCGATTGCGGGCTTTGTCGTGGCCGTGGCGGCCCTGGTCGTCGGGCTGTCGTATTCAACGGTTGTCATGAGCCTGGACAGTTATGGGTTGCATCTGGGAGAGCCGCTGCTGTTGCAGTTTCTGGCCTGGCTCGTGTTCGGTCCGCTGCCCGACGCCTATGACATTGTGCTGCATCCCGTCGCCTTTGCCGCGTGGTTCGGCATTTTTGTCACGGCGTTAAATTTACTGCCGATCGGGCAACTGGATGGCGGGCACGTGACCTATGCGCTTTTGGGGCGCCATCAACGGTCCCTGGCGTTCACCATGATTCCGATCTTGCTGGTGTTGGGTGTTTGGGGGTGGCCGGGCTGGCTGATCGTGGCGGGGCTGGCCGGGTTGGTCGGGATCGGCCATCCGCCGGTGATTGATCCCGGAACGGAATTGGGGCGTGGACGTCGCTGGGTCGGCTGGGGCGCGCTGGCCATTTTTTTCGTCAGCTTTTCCCCCGTGCCGTTTTATGTGGGATAACAGGCCCGCCGGGCAGCGTTGAAAGGAAGCCGGTTATGCCGATGACACGTTCCGGTCTTTTGGAATCCTATATCCGTTCGGTGCGTCCGGAGTTTGAGGAGATGCTCGAACAATTGGTGGAGATTCCATCGGTGAGTTCCGACCCCGCGCACGCGAACGATATGGCCCGAACGGCAACCGTGGCGGCCGGGTACCTCACGCGCCTGGGCGCGCAGGCGCGGATTGTGCGCACCAACGGGTATCCCGTGGTGTCGGGGGGCTGGCAGGCCGGGACGCGCTATCCCACGTTAACCATTTACAATCATCTGGACGTGCAGCCCGCGCAGGAACCGGAATGGACACACGACCCGTTTGCCTTTCGCAAACAGGGCGATTGCTACCGGGGCCGCGGCGCCACCGATGATAAAGGCCCGGCGCTGACGGCGCTGCTCGCGGCGCGGTACAGCATGGAGCGGGGCCTGCCGTTGAATCTCCGGTTTCTCTGGGAACTGGAAGAAGAAATCGGCAGTCCGAATTTTCGGGATGCCCTGAAGCAGCGCGGCGCCGTGCCTCGTCCCGATTCCGTCCTGGTGTCGGACACCATTTGGGTGTCGCGCCGGCGCCCGGCGATTTCCACGGGGTTGCGGGGGTTGGTGACGGCTCGACTGACTCTTCGAACGGGCACGACGGATACCCATTCCGGGTTGACCGGCGGCGGCGCCAGAAATCCGCTCGCCGAATTGTGCGAAGCCGCTCACGCCTGTGTGGATGCTCGAACGGGCCGCGTGAAAATTCCGGGATTTTACGATGACGTGTGTCCTCCGACCGCCGCGGAGATGAAACAATTTCTCGCCTCGGGATTTCAGGTGGCCCAATTCAAAAAGGCGTACGGGCTCCGGTCCCTTCGGACCGACAATCGCGCGGATCTGCTCAAGCGGATTTGGACGTCACCCACCTTTGAAGTGCATGGGCTGGCTGGAGGTCACCTGGGGCCTGGTGTGAAAACGGTGGTGCCTCCCTCCGGCGAATTGCGGGTGAGTATGCGGCTGGTGCCGAATCAGCGTCCCGCCGTCATCCTCTCCCGGTTGAAGGCCCATCTCAAAACACATAATCCCGATATTCGGGTTGAGGGGGAGGGGCGGCTTGAACCGTTTCGCGGCGTGACGCAAGGCCCGTATGCCCACGCGTTATCCCAGGCGGTGCGGACAGGATTCGGGGCGCGCCCGTCCCTGGTGCGGGAAGGCGGGTCAATCGGCGCTGTGGCGTTGATGCAGCGCGCGTGGAAGGCGCCGATTCTTTTTTTCGGACTCAGCCTCCCGGAACACGGCTACCATGCGCCGAATGAATATTTTGACTGGCGGCAGGCCTCGGGAGGGATTCGCACGTTTGTCGAGTACTTCGCCCGTGTGGCGGCTCTGCGCACCCCGTAGCCTTGCGGCGTTCCCGCCCGTCACGGTTTCTTCCGCACGATGATCCGCAACGGCGTGCCCTCAAACCCGAACGTGTTCCGGAGCTGGTTTTCCAGGTAGCGCAGGTAGGCGGGCGTGAGCGTGACGAATTTGCCGACAAACAGGGCAAACGTCGGCGGCTTGACCGCCACCTGGGTCATAAACACCGATTTGGCGGGATTCCCTTTTTTCACGGGCATGGGATGTGTCACCAGGATTTTCTGGAGGAATTGATTGAGGCGGCTGGTCGGCACCCGGTACGAGAACGCATTCATAATGCGGGTGATGGTGCCGAAAAGGCGCGTGCCGGTTTGCGGCTCGTGTGCCGACCCGAAGGCCACCGGCACAAACCGGAAAAACGGGAAACGCCGTTTCAGGTCTAACGTAAACCTGTCTTTGGCATTGGGTTGATCCCGGCACAGATCCCATTTATTGACGAGCATGATGCAGCCTCGTCCCTGTTTCTGGATCAGCCCGGCAATCTTGGTGTCCTGTTCCGTGACGCCCTCAACGCCGTCGAGTAATAAAATCCCGATGTCCGACCGCCCCAGCGCTTTGATGGTTCGGCCCACGCTGTATCCTTCAATCCCGCGCTCCATTCGTCCCCGTCGCCGCAGCCCGGCCGTGTCCGTCAACACAAAATGCTGCCCATGATGTTCCAGGTGCGTGTCAACCGGGTCCCGCGTGGTGCCCGGCACGTCGCTGACGAGGACGCGCGCGTCGCCGAGCAGGGCGTTCACCAACGTGGATTTGCCCACGTTGGGCCGCCCGACCACGGCCACGCGCGTCATGGCGGGCGCGTCATGATCCTCCGCCACGCATGGGATGCATTGCAGAAATGCCTCCAGCAACTCGTCCACGCCGGTGCCGTGCTCCGCCGACACGGGGAACAGCGTCTCTTTGCCAAGCGGATAAAAATCCGCGAGCAGGGGTTCCAGGAGGGGGGAATCAATTTTATTGATCACAAAAAACATGGGTTTGTCCACGCCGTGCAGCAGGTTCACAATTTCCTGATCCAACGGGGTGAGTCCCGCCCGGCCATCCATGATCACAAACAGACTGTCCGCTTCGGTGAGGGCCATGTGCGATTGTTGGCGGATAAGCCCGATCATGCCCTCGGTGGACGTGAGATCCAGCCCCCCGGTATCCACGACCTGAAAGCGCCGCCCCTGATAGGTGCATTCGGCGGACAGGCGATCGCGGGTGACACCCGGACTGTCGTCGACAATGGCGTTGCGTGTGCCGAGAATGCGGTTAAACAACGTTGATTTGCCCACGTTCGGTCGTCCGATGACGGCGACAGTCGGCGCGCCGGATGTTCCCGGTCCGGGCAGGAGCGCGCGTTGCCCTGGTGGCATGGGTTTGTGTCGTCTCATGGAAGGGCCGCGTATTTGGGAATCATCCCGTGCGAAGGCGAATGGCAATCCGTGCCTTGGACGGTAGCATGGCCTGTGAGTGTGGAACAAGAAGGCGCGATGATCGGGAAGGGAACGCCGGCCGACCGACGCTGCGTGCCGCCCAACCACGCCAGCCTGTGTCCTGGCGGTGCGGGAACGCGCGCGTGTCAGATATGGAGATGTTTCATGGCGGCGGCGCAGAGAATAATCAGGGCGCCCAGCAGCAGTCCCGTTTTCTGAAACGGAATGGGTTCGACGATGTGGGCCTCCCGTTCTTCCGCATCTTCCTCGCCGGTGGGGTCAATGCGAAAGATGACGGTGTACAGATACAACGTCATAATTCCCAGCACCAGGATGAGTTTGATGAAAAAGACCGTCAAGTATTTTGGGTGGCCGGAGATGCCTTCGCCGGTTTGTGTCTGCATCAGCTCGCTCACGTAATGGAGATTGATGCCGCCGGTGAAGAGAATCACGATAAGCAGGAGCCCCACGACCTTGCGATACTGCCGGTAGAACGTGTCGCAGATGGGTTTGACGAATTCCCCGGGAACGGATGCCCGCAACCCCGGCGTGACGGCCAGCACCAGAAAGGCCAGCCCCCCGACCCACACGACGGCCGAGAGCAGGTGGAGCCAGTGATTGAGAATGGGGAGGATGGCGTTGAGATCGAACAAGAGTTCCTGGAGGTGCCGCATTAGAATTTAAAGACGGGTTTGTCGTTGCCGAACCGCTTTTGGCGAAGTTCGTCCATCAAGGCCACCGTGATCAGCGGGATCTTGTGCTCGTGGGCATGCCGTTCCACGCCTTTTTTCACCATGGCCCGCAGGAAATACGGGATCCGGCTCAACCGTGTTTTCGCGGCGTCCTCCCATGCCATGTCGGTGTGCTCGGGAACGTTGAAGGCGACTTTGATCTTGTCCCCGCCTTTGGGGGTATACAAGCACCACTGGTCTTCATCCATCCAGTCGCCGTGATCCACGTACGGGCGTGCCCGGCATCCGCCGCAGATTTCGCTGTATTCGCAGTCGCCGCATTTGCCCTTCAAGTGCGGGTAACGGAACGAGTCGAAAATTTCCGACCGCTCCCACAAGTCCACAAAGCTGGTGTCGCGGATATTGCCCGCCGACAGGGGCATGTAGGGACAGGGCGTCACGTCGCCGTTGGGCGTCACGCGCGCATAATTCGTCCCCGCCAGGCATCCCCCCCCCATGTAGCCCTGGGCTTTGGTGATCGGGGATTCGGGATCGCGTTCGTAGGCGAGGCGTTTGAAATGCGGCGCGCATCGCGCGCGCACCAGCATATCCGGGTATTTGTCCTGCGTGTCCACCAGGAAGGTGAGCACCTCTTCGTACTGTTCGGGGGTAATGTCGGTCAATTCCTCGCCGCGTCCCGTGCAGACCATGAAGAAGACGTTCAGCACGCGCGCGCCCAGGTGGTGCGCCCATTCAATCACGTCGGGCAATTCTTTGTAGTTCATCGGCTGCGCGCTGAAGTGCACCTGGAATTGCAGGCCGTTGCGTTTGCAGGCGTCAATGCCGGCGATCGCCGCCTCCCATGCGCCGGGCACGCCTCGAAACGTGTTATGGGTGCCGGGGTTGAGCGAGTCAATGCTGATGCCGACGCCCATGACGCCAATCTCAACGAGCGTGTTGGCGACGTGGTCGGTAATCAGCATCCCGTTGGTGCCGAAGACCACCATGAAGCCCAATCCGACAGCATGGCGGGCAATGTCCATGATGTCCGGTCTGACCAGGGGTTCGCCGCCGGTGATGACGAGCAGGCAGCCGCGGTTGACCTCGGCGATTTGCCCTATGACGCGATAACATTCTTCCGTGGAGAGTTCATCCGCTCCGCCGCCCGCCCGGGTGGTGGCATCCAGGTAGCAGTGGGCGCATTTCAGGTTGCAGCGTTTGGTGAGATTCAGCGCGACGAGGTACGGCTTGAAATCATCCACGGTGCGTCCGTCGGCGGGAGCCTCTCCCGGAGAAGAAAAGGACGTCACCTGGTCGCCCAGGGCGACAGGCCGCGACGGGCCGGAAGGAAACTGTATGACAGGCAAAGGTCGACTCATAACGCGGTGGCCGATTTCCCGGCGGCTACTGGGCGCCGGCGCCGGTCAGTTTGGCAATGATGTCTTTGACATTGCCGGACTTCATGGCTTCTTCCATGGTGTGTTTGGCTTGCTCGATGCCTTCGTTGGCGACTTCGAGGGTGATCCGGGTGGTGCCCAGTTTCTCGGCGTGCTTGATGATCAGGGCGCGCGTGCAATCCCGCATAAACCCTTCCGGGGCGCGTTCCAGCCGCTGCAGGGCTTCGGGCACCCACTGATAGGGGTCGTTGCCGGCGGGTTCCGTCCCCCCGTTGCCGGCGGCGGGTGCGGGCGTTCCCCCGTTGCCGTCTTTGTTGGCGAAAATGGGCGTATAGTCTTCGTCGGCGGCTTCTTGAATCATAGGCGACGCGTACTCCAATGTAATGGTGGTCATACCGAGTTTTCGCGCGGTTTTTTCAATTTTGGCTTTTGCGCGGCGGCGTTGGAATCCCGCCGGCACGGCGCGAATGGCTTCTTTGGCGTCTTTGGTCCACTGCATGGGAACGTCATCATACGCCATGTGCGTTTCCAGTGCCCCTTCCTGCTTGGCGGCGGCGTCAAACAGGCTTTTGTCGACCGGTTTGAACCCCTCACCCTCGCCGCCGCAAATCGGACATTTCACGGGATGGTCGCCTTTCCCGATGTAGCCGCATCCCCCGCAGACGTAATAGGTTCGGTCCATGCGATTCAAATAGGATTGCGTGGACGCGCTCATGGCGGGTTGCGGCGCGTCGTCCACCTGGTCAAGCATTCCGCTCAAGGTGGTGCCCATCAGGTCCTTCGCCACGGCGTCATCGGCCTGCATTTTGTCGCGGTCAATGTCGGCGGCGTTGAGTTGGCCGCCCAGCGCTTTCATCGCATCCATGGCGCCCTTGGGCAGAATGTCCCCGACGGCGTCGTCAATCACTGAATTGCTGATAATGGTATGGCCTTTTTCAATGGCATACCGGTGAATCGCGGTTTTGGCGACGCCGCGCGCAAAGACCGGCACTTTTTCCATCCGCAGCAGGGATTCTTCGGTCCAGGCAATCGTGTATTCCGCTTGCGTGTCAATGGGCGGCACAAAGGTTCTGTTGGACACCAGGACGTTGCAGGACGTGGCCCGCAGCAGATTTTCGGTGTTGCTGCCGATGTCCATGTCGTCGTCGCTGTGGACGCCGATGCGCCCGACAATCAACAACCAGGGTTTTTCTTTCCGAACGTATTGCAGGACTTTTTCAAACGCCTTGCCGTCCATGAGCGTGGTGCGCACATCCGACCCTTCGTCTTGAGCGATTTCGCGGGAAATATCCAGATGCGACTGGTAAATTTTGGCCAGCCCGCTGTCAATCACTTCCTCGTGCAGCTTTTCCTGTTCCTTGAAGCGGAAGACCTTGCCGGCTTCTTCGTTCAGGACCCCGGAAATACTGTGGAAGGCGGCATAGTGAAAATACGGATCAAAGGCGGAAATGGCTTCCACCGGTTTGTTCAGCGCTTTGCCCAGGGCCAGGCCGGTTTTCAGGCCGCCGAAGCTGTAGTGACTGCCATCCACGGCGACGACGATTTTCCCGGAATCCGAGGGTTTCAGGTCTTTCACAATCAACATGTCCGTATGGCGCACTCTGCGCAGGACCCGTTCGGTATTGCTGCCGATGACGGAATCCTTGACCGCACCCACGCCCAGCGCACCCATGATGGCCAGGTCGTAGCCATTGGCCTCGATGTCTTCCGCCAGCACCTTCCAGTTCCGGCCTTCCAGGGAGCGGCGCTCCAGGGGAAGATTTGATTCGGTGCATTGTTTGTCCACGTAGTCAAGGTAGGAATCCGTGATAATCTGGAGCCCTCGCGTAATGAGGGAATCATGAATTTTGCGTTGCCGGTCCAACTCATGTTCGTCGTGATATTCTTCAGGCAGCCCCGCCTCCATCTGCTTAAACCGCTTGTCGTGCATTTTGGCGGCATAGACATGACTGCCGACGATTTTTGAGCCGAACGCTTTGGCGAGTCGCACACCCACGTCAACGGCCATATTCGAATGGTCAGAATTATCGACCGGGATGTAGATGGTCTTATACATGAGAAACCTCCTTACGACACGGTACCCTTTTGCAAAGGGGACTTTCCCGAAGCGGCACGCCAGAGGTCATACGAAAAACAACAACAATCCGAAGGCGGATACTAGCACCGGGTCTTTGGGCAATGCAACCGGATGTGCCGGTCCGCCGCCCGGGGGATTTTTGTGGGGATGATATGAGTCCCTGGGCCGGAGAGTGTGGGCCGGGGCGTTGACGGGGGCCGCATGGCGTGGCGCGTTCCTCCGTGTGTCGTCATCGCCAGTCTTCTTCAGCAGGAAAAAATCCGAAACGCCTCCTCCGGGACGAGGGTTCCAACCGCTTGAACAGCCAACGAATTTTTCCTGCACGGGCATGGCTGTTATTTGACAAACTCCCCCTGCCTTCTTTATGGTCACCGCTCACAGCCTGACGGTGTGGAGCTTCCATAATTCACGTCTCACGAAGGCACTTCTTCACCCTGGGAATTTGGAGGAGATGTGCGTTTTTGTTTCAAGGTGTTTGTTTGAGTTTGACAGAGAGGGGTCGTTGTAATGAATCCACAGGATTTCTTGTTTACCTCGGAGTCCGTGACCGAAGGACATCCGGACAAAATCGCCGACCAGATATCCGATGGCATTCTGGATGCCATTATTGCCAAAGATAAAAACTGCCGGGTGGCGTGCGAAACCATGCTGACGACCGGCCTGGCCTTTGTGGCGGGCGAAATTTCCACGAAAGCCTACGTGGAAATACCCGACATCATTCGGGAGACCATCCGTGACGTGGGCTATACCGATGCCACGTGGGGGTTTGATTACCACACCTGCTCGGTGTTGACCGCCATTGACGCCCAGTCGGGCGATATTGCCATGGGCGTGGACACGGGGGGGGCGGGCGATCAGGGATTGATGTTCGGGTATGCCACCAATGAGACACAGGCCTTGATGCCCATGCCGATCCTGCTGGCCCACCGCCTGACGAGACAATTGGCCGAAGTCCGCAAAAAGAACATTGTGCCCTGGATGCGGCCCGACGGGAAGTCGCAGGTCACCATTGAATATAAAAACGGTCAACCGTTCCGGGTGGACACGGTGGTGGTCTCCACCCAGCACAGTGACAAAGTCACATCCAGAAAAATCGAGCAGGATATCAAGGAAAAGGTCATTGCGCCCGCGATGCCCAAATGGCTGTCTGTCAACGGCCGCAAACAATCGGGGCTGTTTGATCCGAAAAAGGTGAAATTTCACATCAACCCGACCGGCCGTTTTGTGACCGGCGGGCCGATGGGCGACACGGGCCTCACCGGTCGAAAAATTATCGTCGACACGTATGGCGGTGTGGGGAGCCACGGCGGCGGGGCGTTTTCCGGCAAGGACCCCAGCAAGGTGGACCGGTCGGCGTCGTACATGGCCCGGTATATCGCGAAAAATATCGTCGCGGCACGCCTGGCGGATAAATGCGAAGTGCAGTTGGCGTATGCCATCGGGGTGCCGGAACCCGTCTCCATTCTGATAGACGCGAAAGGGACGGAACGCGTCGCGCCCGAGGTGATGGAGCGACTCGTCAAAAAACATTTTCCCCTGACCCCGCGGGGGATTGTCGAGCATCTGAACCTGCGCCGCCCCATTTACAAACGGACATCCGTCTACGGGCATTTCGGACGGAACGAACCGGGGTTCACCTGGGAAAAAACCGACAAAGCCGCCACGTTGAAGCGGGAAGCCGGATGCTAATGCGGCCTCGTGCGACTGTGTGGGATCATGCGGTGACTCAACGACACACAGAAGGGAGTGGGAGCCTATGAGTACGGCCATGCAACGTCAGCAAACGTGCACGAACCATAAAGTCGCGGACATCAGTCTGGCCGACTGGGGCCGGAAAGAAATTGAAATTGCCGAAACGGAAATGCCCGCGCTGATGGCCCTGCGGGAAAAATACCGGGCGTCGCAGCCGCTCAAGGGCGCGCGCATTCTCGGCTGTATTCACATGACCGTCCAGACGGCGGTCTTGATTGAAACGCTGCTTGAGCTTGGCGCCGACGTGCGGTGGTCCTCGTGCAACATTTTCTCCACGCAGGATCATGCCGCCGCCGCCATCGCGGCGCGAGACATTCCGGTGTATGCCTGGAAGGGCGAAACGCTTGAAGAATACGCCTGGTGCCTTGAGCAGACCATTGTCAAGGATGGCCAGCCCTGGGACGCCAATATGGTGCTGGACGACGGGGGCGACCTGACGCAGATGCTGCATGACACATTCCCCGCGATGCTGGACAGGATTCACGGGATTACAGAAGAGACCACCACCGGGGTGCATCGTCTGCAGGAGCGGCTGGACAACGGGACGCTGCAAGTGCCCGTCATTAACGTCAACGATTCCGTGACGAAATCAAAAAACGACAATAAGTACGGCTGCCGCCACAGCTTAAGCGACGCCATCAAGCGCGGGACCGACCATTTACTGGCGGGCAAAAAAGCCCTGGTCATCGGGTATGGCGACGTGGGGAAAGGCTCCGCGCAGTCCCTGCGGCAGGAAAGCATGATTGTGCAGGTCTCGGAAATAGACCCCATTTGCGCCATGCAGGCCTGCCTGGACGGCTTTGAAGTGGTGTCGCCCTATGCCGGCGGCGTCAACACCGGCCGCGTGGAGGATGTGAACCGGACGCTGCTGGCCCGGACCGATCTGGTGGTGACCGCCACCGGCAACTGCAACGTCTGTGACGACGCCATGCTGCAAGCCCTCAAAAGCGGCGCCGTCGTCTGCAACATCGGCCACTTCGACAATGAAATTGACACCGCCTATATGCGGACACACTGGGACTGGGACGAGATCAAACCGCAAGTGCACAAAGTCTACCGCGACCGTCCGGCCAACGATCATCTGATCCTGTTATCCGAAGGGCGGCTGGTGAATTTAGGCAATGCGACCGGTCATCCCTCCCGCATTATGGATGGCTCCTTTGCGAACCAGGTCCTCGGGCAAATCTATCTCTTTGAAAAGAAATTTGCCGATCACCCCGGCGCGCCGGTGACGCTTGAAGTGCTGCCGAAGCGACTGGATGAAGAAGTGGCGGGCCATATGGTGCGAGGGTTCGGCGGCGTCATCACCAAACTCACCCCGGCACAAGCCTCCTACCTGAACACGCCCATTGAGGGGCCGTTTAAACCTGACACCTACAAGTATTAACCATGTACCTCCCCCATATTTTTTGTTGTGTGTGTAATAAGGAGTATGGTAAAGAGGTTTCTCTGTTTTTATGGCGTCGGTAATTCTCATAAATGTCAACCTGTACTGCGCACCAGGTGTGTGTGGAACATTAACCAATCAAGGGAGCCAATCATGAAAGTTCAATCACGATTCAATGCATGCCTCTCTCTCATGACGGGATTGCTGTTCGCTCTGCTGTTCGTAGCGGCGCCGACTGTTTATGCGCAGACGGATCCGGATCCCCTCTTCACCCCCGACCAGAACACTGACATAACCGATCGTATTGGTACGGCCATCACCAACGAGCGGCCTAATGTAGACACTCGTATTGGTACGGCCATCGCCGCCGAAACAAACGCTCGCACCACAGCGGTCAACGGCCTCGGTGACCGCATCACCGCCGAAACAAACGCTCGCACCACAGCGGTCAACGGCCTCGGTGACCGCATCACCGCCGAAACAAACGCTCGCACCACAGCGGTCAACGGCCTCGGTGGACGCATTGATACCGAGCGGGACCGCATCACCGCCGAAACAAACGCTCGCACCACAGCGGTCAACGGCCTCGGTGGACGCATTGATACCGAGCGGGACCGCATCACCGCCGAAACAAACGCTCGCACCACAGCGGTCAACGGCCTCGGTGGACGCATTGATACCGAGCGGGACCGCATCACCGCCGAAACAAACGCTCGCACCACAGCGGTCAACGGCCTCGGTGGACGCATTGATACCGAGCGGGACCGCATCACCGCCGAAACAAACGCTCGCACCACAGCGGTCAACGGCCTCGGTGGACGCATTGATACCGAGCGGGACCGCATCACCGCCGAAACAAACGCTCGCACCACAGCGGTCAACGGCCTCGGTGACCGCATCACCGCCGAAACAAACGCTCGCACCACAGCGGACAACGGCCTCGGTGACCGCATCACCGCCGAAACAAACGCTCGCACCACAGCGGACAACGGCCTCGGTGACCGCATCACCGCCGAAACAAACGCTCGCACCACAGCGGACAACGGCCTCGGTGACCGCATCACCGCCGAAACAAACACTCGCACCACAGAGGACAACCGTATTGAGAGCCTTGTCACCACCGAAGCAATGACTCGCGGTGCTGCGGATACCCGTATTGAGGGCCTTGTCACCACCGAAGCCAACACCCGCGCCGCGGCGGACACCGCGATCAACGAAAAGGTGGACACGCTGGAAAAAGATCTGTCAACGGGCATCGCGATGGCGTTGGCGCTACAGTCGCCGTCGGTTTCACAGGGCAAGACCCTGAACCTGTCTTTTGGCATCGGCAGCTATAATGGTCAAAGTGCGGTTGCGTTTTCCGGCGGCGTTCGCGTCAGTGAGAACTTATCTTTCAACGGTGGTGTCGGGTTTGGGTCCAGCAGCCGACAGGACATCGGCGTGCGTGGGGGGTTTTCACTTGAATTCTAGCGTGGCGCAACCCGGCCGGGTGCCGGCATAGCGGGGGGCGGCCGCCACGGCCGCCATCCCGCAAGCCGTGCCGTGTCCGGTGGTGTCCGGTGGACATGCGCGGGGCGTGGGGCCAAAGCCTCATGCGCACGGTTGGGCCATAGCCTAAATATCCGTGCCGTTGGGGCTTTTTCCAGGGTTGCGAAATTCCCTTGACCGGCATACAGTACCCATGCCTCGTTGATGCCTGAATCCCAGACGTGAGCGAGGGGCGCCGGATTGGAAAGTGTCTGTTCGGCCATGTGCCATCATTGAGAGGAAACACTGCACCACATGATCACACAACCTTCCGTCAGGGGCTGGCTGGTTCGGGGAATGCGGCGGAGACTGCGTTGAGGTGCCCGCGTTGAGCGTCTATCAAGTCTTGCCAGGCCCGGAACATTTTCTCCCGCCCGCCGCCGCGTCCATGGGTGTGCGTCTGCCGGATGCCGGACAAGCGCATATTCACGGGAAAATTGTCAATGAAGAGGAAGCCATGGAAGTGGCGGCCCGCCAGTTTCTCGCCGCCAAAGTGCCCACGGTGTTCCCCGGCCCCCTTGTCCTGTGGGCCTGGAACGAGAAAGCGGCCCAGAAGGCCACGGCGGTCAGGCATCTCTATGAAACCATCAAGGAATGCGTCACGCCTTCCCAGACAGCGATGCTTATTCCCATGCCCGACTACCGGCCCAAGTACCCGAAAATCAATCCTGAAAGCGAAATCAATCCCAATCATCCCAATCTCACCATCTGGCATAATAACATTGACACCTGCATGTTCGTGGGTGTCCACTGCCACCAGGCGAATCTCTCACTCAAAATTATTCGCGGCGGCACCTCTTGTTACACCATTGCCATGTGTGCCCAGGCCGGACATGAAGATGCGATGCTGTCGTTCCGGGATGCCACTGCCGACAAGATCATGCGATTGGCCGATTGGGTGAAACGATTGAAGGGATCGGTGAAACCGCCGGAAGAATGAGGGGCGAGCGGGGGCCGTCCGGATCGGGACGGCATTCCCCGGTGAAGCCGTTGCAGGACGATACAGGAACAAGCCGTTCCGTCCTATAGAGCGAGAAGGAGGAGCACATCATGGCAACTCAATCACTAGTCGGGACAAAAAACAGGGCCGGGCAGATCGTGGCCGACCCATGGGAGCTGATGCATACCGCCGAGCGGACACCCAGCTTTTTCACGGGGAGCGAGGTCATCAAGGAAGCTGTGCGACGCGCCAATTGCGATGTCATGATCGCATATCCGATTACCCCGCAAAGTGAAGCGGCGGCATTGATCGGAGAATTGTTTGCCGAAGGATTTATCGGCGACTATTTTCGGGGCGAAAGCGAGTTTGCGGTGATGTCACAATGCGCTGGCGCGTCTTTCGGTGGCGCGCGCGTGTTCACGACGACGGCCGGGCCGGGCACCATGCGGGCCATGGAAAACTTTCCGATGTGGGCGGGGGCACGCCTGCCCATTCAAATGATCGTCACCTGTCGCGGCATTAATTCGCCGCTGTCCATCCAGCCGGACACGCTGGAAATCTCGTATCTGATGAACACGGGCATGCTGGTCTGGCACGCCGAAACGGCGCAGGATTTTTACGACTGGATCTTGAAAGGCTACATTGTGTCGGAAGAGCCGGACGTCCATTTGCCGTTGGCGCTCTGCTGCGACGGGTTTTTCGTGACCCATACCAAGGACGTGGTCAACCTGACCCCCGCGGATCAGTGCCTGCCGCCCTATGATCCGTACCGGTCGCCGGTGCCCTGTATGGATATGGAATGTCCGCCGGTGCGCATGATGCGCGATCCGTTTGTCATGAAGAGCAATTACATCAGCTATGCCACTCATGCGAGCTGGCAGCAGGAAGTCTGGGCGGCCATTGAGCGTTCCAGAAAGCACACGATTCGGTGGCTGGACGGCCTCATTGAGGTGGAAAATCCCGATGCCGATATTTTGATTGTCACCTCCGGGACCGCCGTGTCCCAGGGGCGTGAAGCCAAGTGCATTCTGGACGATGAAGGCGTGGACATCGGCATTGTCAAAGTCAAAACCCTGCGGCCATGGCCGGCGGAAGAAATTCGGGAAGCGACCCGGAAGGCCAAACATATTATTGTGCCGGAGTTTAACGTCACGGGGTGGATGGCGAAAGAAATCCGGGCCACGATTCCGAATCCGGAGCGCGTGTATGCCGGTCCGCACGTCTGCGGAGGGATGACCATGCCGCCGGAGATTATCGCCGCCGATATTAAAAAGTTGCTGGGCATGCGGGCCGAAAGCCTGGCCGGGCGCGGTAGCTGAAGCGACGCTGTCGTGTATGATCCCGTGTCTGTGACCGATGGGACGTCAAATGTGTGAACCAAGCAGGAGGATGATATGAGCAAGGAACGCATTAAAATCGCGCCGGAAATGTTTGACATTATGCCGGCGGAATATCAGGACCTCGTGGCCCGCGCCACCTATGGGAACGAACATCGCGGATGGAAAGACATCGGCACGTCCAAGGAACTGATTGAAGAACATTCATTGTGCGCCGGCTGTCCGGAATCCATGGCGTTTCGCTACATCCTGGCGTCGCTGCCCGCGCCGGAAGATACCGTGATGGTGGGCTCAACGGGCTGTACCAGCCTGGTCTTTCCGCACGTGGGCGTGCACAATATTCATTCCCTCTTTGGCAATCAGAACGCCATTGCCTCCGGACTCAAACGGGCGTTGACCGTGCGATTCCCCGACCGCGTCAAAGACGTCGTGGTGCTGGCGGGGGACGGGGCGACGGTGGATATCGGCCTTGATATGACGCTGCAAGCCTGGTTCCGTCAGGAAAAGTTCACGACCATTTGTTTTGACAATGAGCTGTACGCCAATACCGGCGGCCAGGAAAGCGGGTTGATGCAAAAAGGGTTTGTGGCCAAGATGGCGCCCATGGGCAAAACGTTTGAGAAGGTCCGGTTGCCGGAAATCGCGCGCGAGTCCGGATGTCATTACGTGGTGAATTGCACGGTCAGCAAACCCAACCTCGTCGAAAAAGTGATCAAGAACGCCATCCACGTGGCGCGCGAAATCGGCCCGACCTACCTTCAACTCTATACGCCGTGCATCCTGGAAATCGGGAAGAACAGCATGGAAGGGTTGCAGGAAATGCGGGATTCCGAAAAACCCACCGAGCGGTTTGCGTACAAAGAATATGTCAGCGACCAGGCCAAGGAACTGTTGACAGAATTGGCGGCGAAGGAAAAAGAGAGAAAAGCCGCGGCCAAAAAACAACTGGCGGGTCAGGCCTGATCCAACCCATCGAGGGTTGGGTGGCGGTACACCAGAGGAGGCGTACAGATGATCAAGCGGAGAATCAATATTCGCATGTCGGGCCTGGGAGGGCAGGGCGCAGTCACGGCGGCGCACGTGATGGCGATGGCCGCCTCCCGCGATGGGAAGTTTGCGATCTCGAATCCCTTCTTCGGCGCCGAAAAACGCATGGCTCCGGCGGAAAGCTATTGCCGCATCGGCGTCAATAAAATTTATGATCGCGGAGAGTTGGTGTTTCCCGACGTGATTGAAGTCTTTCATCCGCAGGTCATCACCCTGGGCAAGAGTTATACGATGCCGTTTTACTCCGGCATTAAAGAGGGGGGCCTCGTCATCATTAACTCTGATATGCCGTTGTTGTGTGATGAAGACGTGAAACGGTTGAAAGATTTGAACGTGGCGGTCTTTTACATGGCCGGCACGCAACTGGCGCTGGAAGTGGCGGGCACCGAACTGTCCACAAACATGACCATGATCGGGTCCGTGGCCGGTATCACCAAATGCGTGTCGTTGAAAGGGCTTGAAGGCGCGTTGCAGGAGCGATTCGGGAAAAAATTCGTCGCATCGGGCGGCACCGCGACCCTGGATGAAGCGATCAAGAAAAAATTCGCCAAAAAAGAAATGTTGCTGAAGAAAAATATGGACACGGTGATTCGCGCGTATGAAATTGCCTCGGAATGGGGAGTGAAGAATAACGTGGAACTGGCCGTGGCCGCCGCCTGAACGATTGGAAAAAGGGTACCCATATGTATAACGTAGCGAGTGTGACGGATGAAAAATGTGTCGCCAAAAAGGGGTGCCGGCTGTGTATCATGTATTGTCCGGAGGCGAACTGCCTGGATTTGAACGCCGAGAAAATGGTGGCGGAGGTCGTGATTAACCGCTGCAAGGGATGTGAATTGTGCAAAGTGGTGTGTGATTCCGCCAAACACGACGCGATAGACATGGTCGCCGTGAATGCGGACGGCACCCTGATGGAGAAGGCGGGAGAAGCCGCGGAACTGGGACAAGCCTATCAAGGGTAGTCGGCCTCGCTTCGTCTATGGCGATAGAAAAGCCCTGCGGCACATCCTGTTGAGTGTCGCGGGGCTTTATTATTCTGTATCCGCAACCTCCGCGTGTCGTTCGTAGCACAGGTTCAACGATGAGTGAGAATCTCAAGCAAATCGTGCAGGACATCAGCCAGTCCATGATCCAGTTTCATGACCGGTTGGAGAGTTGTGCGCAGGAAATGGAGCTGTTGGGCGGAGACCCCGACACCATCAAAAAATTGACGCTCGGCGCCGGCGCCATGAACGACAGCGCCAATCTCTACCTGTCCTGGGCGCGCCACTACGTCGCGCTCTCCGAAGGCGGCGCGTCGGAAGCCGACGAAGGCGAAGAAGATTCCGACGATTTTCAGTTTTAAGATGTCAGCCGACCGTCGTCGCTCATACCGCGCGGTCGCGTTGACGCCCTGCCGTCTTGAACCAGAGCCGTCCAACGTTATATCATGCAAGTCCTGTTGTCGGACACGGAACCCGTATCGTTTATGAGCATCGCGTTCACCCTTTGTGTTCCTCGGTAGCTCAGTTGGTAGAGCGGTCGGCTGTTAACCGACTGGTCGCAGGTTCGAGTCCTGCCCGAGGAGCCAACCTTCAGTGCGCACCGCCGGTGCGCCTTGGTGTACACGTCAAGACCCCGTGGGTATCCCCACGGGGTCTTTGCGCTTTTCGAGAGATTCGGGCATGAACAGAGACAAGACAATCTAGTTTTGAAAAACTTTATCGCCATTGCGTACACTGGTGGCAACTCATCAATAACGGTGAAGATATGCCTGTATTGGTTGAAAAAGGGGACAACCCGTGAGGAAACGAAAAATCCGACCGTCAATAGACGATGATCCTGATATGCGGGGCGTTATGCCCGCTCTTTATCGTGCCGTCAACGCCGCGCACAAAATTGCTTATCAGACCGGCACAAATCTGGTTGTCATGCGCAACGGCAAGCTGATGGAAGTCCCTCCGGACCCAGCGAAGTATAAACAATGATGGAACATGCCCTATGAGCACCGGGTCATCGCTCTTTATTGTTGATAATAGCGATTCTGACTGGAAAGTCCGTCGTTATCTGAATGATTGGTGTCATCTTTCCAAGGCCATTGATGTTGCCACCGGATTTTTTGAAATTGGCGGTCTTATTGCTCTGGATGGGGCCTGGCAGACCGTACCTAAAATCCGCATCCTGATGGGTGATGAGATCTCCAAGAGGACCAAGCAAGCCTTTGCAGATGGACTGAAAGCAATCGCTGGTCGACTCGACGCCAGCATCGAAACCGAAAAGCAAGTTGATGATTTTCTCAAAGGCGTTCCGGCGATTGTCGAAGCGCTGGGCACTGGACAGATTCAATGTCGGGTTTACCGGAAAGATAAGTTTCATGCCAAGGCGTATATCACTCACGCTGAACAGGAAGTCGTGGGTTCTTCCGCGCTTGTTGGTTCGTCAAATTTAACCTTCCCCGGTCTCTGCGAGAACGTTGAGTTGAACGTTCAGATCACCGGGGCGCAAGTCAGCGCACTGCAGGAATGGTATAACCGTCATTGGGAGGATGCCGAGGATGTCACTCCAGATATTCTTCGGGTGATGGAACATCACATCAAAGAACGCTCTCCGTTTGAAGTCTGGGCCAAGGCATTGTTCGAGTACGCAAGAGATCGGGGGCCTTCCCCCGACCATTGGGACAAAAATGACTCCAAGATATTTCCAAAACTTGCCGGATATCAGCGCGATGCCTACAAAAACCTCATGGAAATCGCAAAGCGATACGGATTTGCCTTTCTTTGCGATGGGGTTGGACTCGGGAAAACCTATGTGGGTCTCATGCTTATCGAACGCATGGTTGCTCACGAAGGGAACCGTGTGGTTCTTTTTGCGCCGAAAGCTGCCAAAGAAGACGTATGGAAACCTGTTTTTGAGTCTTTACTTCCCCACCTCGGCAGCGACTTTCAGCCACTCGTGACGTACAGCCATACCGACCTGCACCGAAAAGGAGAGTGGCCGGCCCGAATCGCACGCACGATCAAAGATGCCGACGTCATTGTCATTGACGAGGCTCACCATTTCCGTAACCCTGGTGTGGCTGGGTCTGGGGGCAAGGAACAGTCACGCTACCGGAAACTCCAGAGTTACATACAGCAGGATGGCGGGCGACCCAAACAGGTTTATTTTCTGACCGCGACACCGATCAACAATTCCGTTCACGACTTTCGCCACATCCTTGAATTGGTGACTGGCGCTGATCAGGCCTACTTCACCGAAGGTGGACGAAATCTTGGCATTCACAACCTCAAAAGTTATTTCAACAATCTTGAGCGCAGGTTTCAGCAACGGGAAGGTGGCGAACAGATGCAGTTAGAATTTCCTGATATAGTCCAGCAAGCCGGCGTTGGGCTTGAACTTTTCGGCAGTATTGTTGTTCAGCGAAGCCGTGGATACGTCCGTGCAAGCGAGACAATAGAATCACCAAGCCCTGTTCTCTTCCCCAACCGCGAAGCTCCTCGGGTTGCAAAGTATCAGCTGAAAATTACCTATGGCCGGTTACTTGATGCCGTCGCCACTGCGTTTGATCGAGAGAAGCCTCTTTTTGCTCTCGCAATATACAATCCACTTTCCTATCTCCGCACACCTCTCACCGAAGACGATTTCGAGGCAGGCAGGCAGAAACAGGTCGTTGCTCTTATCCGCACGCTGTTTCTCAAACGTTTTGAAAGTTCCGCAAAAGCTTTTGAAATATCCTGCTGGAGACTTCTGGGCAAGTTGCTTGACTGGGCTGTAACGCATGCCGAGGAAAGCCATGACAAACACCGTCTTGAACGTTGGAAAACAAAACACGCCAAACTTTTTGAACAAGTTTCCGGAGGTGATGATAGTCAGCCCAGTCTGTGGTCAGATGACGATAGTGAAGATGAAGACGATGCCGATGTTCCAAACAGGCTAGATCCCAAAAAATTTAAGGTTGAGGAAATGTTCAATGACACGCTTGATGACCTTGAACAGGTCGCAGATTTTCTCACATTAGTCAAAGATGTTCGTCCAGAGCGGGACACCAAGCTTACAGCGTTGGCAAAACTTCTACAGAACGATGCAGACCTCAAAGGCCGAAAAGTGATTATTTTTACTGAATTCTCCGATACGGCTCAATACCTTGAAACCCATCTCCGGGAAAAGGGACTCCAGCGACTCGAACGCATTGACGGGAGTAGTTCACAGAGCCACCGCAGTAACGTTATCCGTCGTTTCGCACCCTTTTACAACAATGCCGATCCGCCAGAACAGAGTCATGCCATCAATATTCTCATTGCGACTGATGTGCTTGCGGAAGGCCTCAATCTTCAGGATGCCAACCGTCTTATCAACTTTGATCTCCACTGGAATCCCGTCCGTCTCATGCAACGCATTGGGCGCGTTGACCGACGAATAAATCCCGACATTGAAGCAAAATTGCTGGCCTTCCAACCGGAATTCGGCGACTCGCGGAAGACGGTCATCTACTGGAATTTCCTCCCGCCCGATGAACTCGACATTCTGCTTCGTCTTTACAGGCGTGTGAATGGAAAGATCCTCGTGATTTCAAAAACATTTGGCATTGAAGGACGCATGCTACTCCATCCTGATGAAGAATTTGATCCGATCAAAGAGATCAATGAACACTTCGAGGGTGTCCAGACCCCATTAGAAAAACTCACTCTTGAATACGAAAAGCTCGCCAGGGAGAATCCGGAACTCGTTAAGCGTTTGCCAAACTATCCGTTGAAGACGTTTTCCGGAAAAGCGTCGCCTGATCCTGCTACGCAAGCGGTCTTTTTCTGTTTCCGTATTCCACGTCCCGATCCCGCAACGTTGAATCCAAAAACAGGCGAACCTCTCTGGACGGAAGCGGCCGGTGATACTGTCTGGCTTCTTCTTGATCTTGACGGTCAAGTGATTCATCAGGAATCTCCTGCCATTGCGAATATTGTCCGTTCCAGTCCTGACACGCCGCGCCAGTGTTCCTTTGACAAAACAGCGCTCACCGCACTTCGTCAAAAAGCGGAAAAGCATCTTGTTAGAAAATATCTCCGACCGCTTCAGGCCCCGCCTGGCATTGTCCCGTTTCTAAAGTGCTGGATGGAAATTCACTGATCCCACCGCCATGCCTGCCGCTATCCGTTCCATTAACAGCTTCAAAGATCTTCTCATCTGGCTCCGTGACGAGCTTGATTGGCCTGTTGAGGAATACAGCTTTGATGAGCTGACATTCGAGTACGACGCCGATGAACTTGGACTCAAGGAAGAGGAAGCCGTCAAGCTAAAAGACGGTTCTATCCGTCAACTTCGGCCGCTGTCCGATAGACAGCCATTCGGCATCTTCTTCATTGAATTTGAGAAAAAGAGGTTGCCTGTTGTTGTCCTCCGTCGCATTCTCTCGCACCTGGTCGTCAAAAATCGGGCATCTGTCAACGATTCAAATGCCAGACGCTGGCGCGTGAACGACATCGTCTTTATCTCTGCTTTTGGTGAGACGAAGGATCGTGAAATTGCCTTTGCCCATTTTTACAGGACTCCCAATACCACCGAGGTGCCTATCCTGCGAGTCCTTGGATGGGATGGGTCCGATACACCGCTGAAACTCGAACATGTTGAAAGTGTTCTGAAGCAAAGTCTTCGCTGGCCGAGGGACACCAATAATGAAGCAGCCTGGCGTGAGCATTGGCGGGATGCTTTTCATCACCGCCCCGGTCATGTCATCGCCACTGCCAAAGAGCTTGCCGGGAGTCTTGCCGGATTTGCGAAAAAAATCCGTGGTGCGGCTATCGCCATCATGGCCCATGAGTCAGAAACCCGTGGGCGTCTCCAGAAGCTGTATCGTGCGTTTCAGTCTTCTTTGATCAGCGATCTCACCGAGGAGGGTTTTGCCGACACTTATGCCCAAACCGTGACCTATGGGCTGCTGACCGCGGCTATTTCCCGCACCGACAGGAGCGGCGGACGCCATGGCACTGTTCTCCTGCACGAGAGCATGATTGATATGGTGCCGGTCACCAATCCCTTTCTCCAGGCCATGCTGGAGGAATTTCTAAGGGCTGGCGGGCGTGCCGATGGTGTGGATTTCGATGAGCTCGGGATCAATGAAGTGGTTGAGCATTTACGCGGTGATGAAACTGACATCCCTGCTGTTTTGCGCGACTTCGGCAAACGTAAGCCAGGGGAAGACCCGGCCATACATTTTTATGAGGACTTTCTTGCCGCCTACGATAAAAAAAACAAAATTGCTCGCGGAGTATTCTACACTCCAAAGTCCGTCGTTTCCCGTATCGTGAGAAATGTCCACGAATTCCTGCAGAAGGATTTTGGTGTGCCGGACGGTCTGGCTTCCACCGTGACATGGGGTGAGATGATAAAAAGAGATCCCAGATTTAAATTGCCGTTGCTCACGGATTTGCACGACGAGAAGAAAACCATATCACCCGATGAACCCTTTGTGCAGATCCTTGATCCTGCCACGGGCACCGCGACGTTTCTTGCCGAGGTCATTGACGTGATCTACGAACACCTTTCCAGAAAATGGAAAGGCGAAGGACAAGATGAGACTCAACGGAAACGTGCCTGGAACGAATATGTCCCCCGGCATCTTCTACCACGTCTTCACGGCTATGAACTCATGATGGCTCCTTACGCCATTGCCCATATGAAAATCGGTCTCAAGCTTGTCGAAACCGGTTACAACTTTGGCCACACAGAACGGGTAAGAATTTACCTGACCAACGCGCTTGAGCCATGGCAGAAGCAACTCAATCTCCCGGATATTAAGATGTTGGCGTATGAAGCAAGTGCTGTGAATGAAATCAAACAGTACAAGAGTTTTACTGTGGTGATTGGCAATCCGCCGTATAGCATCATTTCGAGCAACCTCAGCGTAGAACAACGGGATTTGGTTGAAATTTATAAATTCGTGGATGGCAAAAAAATTAAAGAGAGAGGCGCGCTGCAATTCGAAAAGAATATCAACGACGATTATGTGAAGTTTATTCGTCTGGGCGAGCAGTATGTTGATCGAAATGGCGAGGGCGTTCTTGCCTATATCAACAACCACAGTTTTTTGGATAACCCTACTTTGCGCGGGATGCGTCTGCACTTACTCCAAAGCTTCGACAAGATTTTTATTATCGATCTGCATGGTAGCAGCAAAAAGAAAGAAACAGCGTCGGATGGATCACCAGATAAAAACGTGTTTGACATCATGCAAGGCGTTTCTATCAACCTGTTTGTCAAGTACGGCAAAAAGAAACAGGACAAATTAGGCAAGGTGTTTCATTGCGACCTATATGGAACCCGTGAAAGCAAATATCAATTTTTATGGGGTAACGATTTAGCGCAAGTTAATTTTGCGGAGTTGCAACTGCGGGCACCGTGGTATTTCTTTGTGCCGAAAGATTATGCCGTGCAAACGGAATATGAAAAGGGGTTGCCGGTTAATCACCTTTTTATTCAACAAGGTGCTGGCGCCATCACCGCTCACGATAAATTTGTTATCGATTTCGATAAAAATGCACTCCGTGAAAAATTTAATCTATTTAGATCTGCAAACGGAGTGACCGATGAGTTACACCAAAAATTTGATGTTAAGAAAAAGAAAGGGTGGAATATTCTTGACGGCTGGAGAAATCTCCAGAATTGCAAAAATGTTGATGAATTTCTTCACCCGGTCACGATTCGCCCTTTTGATGTACGGTATATTTTTTATGAAGCAAAACTCGTGTGGGGTAGATCTTTCCCCACGATGAAACATTTTCTTCGGGGTGAGAATGTGGGGTTGATTTTCAAAAGAGGCGGAGTTGAAGAATTGTCAGCGCCTGCATTTTTGACAAAACATATATCTGAATCAAGGAGCTGGTCTAGACCTGGGATGCAAGGAGTGGAATATAATGCGCCACTCTACTTCTATCCCGACACCAAACAACAGACTCTTGACAACAAACAAGTGCGCGAACCCAACCTCGACGCCAACATCGTGAAAACCATTGCCAATGACCTTGATTTACGCTTCACCTCCGAAGCCGACTCCGACCCCAACACCTTTGCCCCCATAGATCTGCTCGATTACATCTACGCCGCCCTGCACTCCCCCGCCTATCGACAACACTACAACGAATTCCTGAAAACAGACTTTCCTCGCGTACCCTATCCCACCGACAAAAACCAATTCCGCAAACTAGTCACACTCGGCGGCGAATTGCGCACCCTGCACCTGCTCGAAAGCCCAACGCTAAACACCCTCATTACCGGCTACCCGCAAACCGGCGATGACATGGTCACCAAACCGGAATACAAAATCACCAATGCAAACAACCGCCTTGGCAAAGTCCACATCAACAAAACCCAATACTTCTCCAACGTCCCCGAAACCGCCTGGAACTTCTACATCGGTGGCTACCAACCCGCGCAGAAATGGCTGAAAGACCGGAAGGATAGAAAACTCTCGCACCAAGACATCACCCACTATCAGAAAATCATCGTCGTCTTGACTGAAACCGACCGCCTGATGCGGGAAATTGACACTGTGCAATAATCAGAAACGGACTTTTCTTGAGGTGCAATCTGGCGGCTTGTGCAATGATTTTGGTGTGATGATCATGCCGACCGTGTTGCGGTCAGTGCCCTTCCTTCACCAGATTTTTATTCCACGCGGGGATTTCCACCAGGATGTTGGTGGAGCCGTCGGGGACGCATTGGCAGGACAGGCGTGATTGCAGGGTAATGGCGGGGGCTTCGTCCAGTTGGTCCAGTTCATCGTCCGTGGCTTCGTTGCAGGAATCCAACCCCTCTTTCACAATGACGTGACAGGTGGAACAGGCGCAGACGCCGCCGCAGGCATGTTCAAGGTCAAGTCCCGCTCCCATCGCCACGTCCAGTACGCTTCCGGGCTGGCCGGTTGGTCCATAGGGGATTTGGGCTGGGTCCACGTCCACGGTCTTCGTGCCGTCCGGGGTGACAAACTTCATGGTAAAGGCTTTGGTGGCCTTTTGCGTGACAATTTCTTCAATATAGGGATTACTGCCGCCCATGAGGTGCTCCTTCCGCATTGAACCTGTCGTCCAAAATGAACAAATATCGTTGTATTTTCAATGACATACTCATTTTTGCCCTGTGACGATCCTATCGCAGACCTCTTAAATCTCCGATTAAACTACTCTTGACTAGTTTCAAAAGTCAATGGTAGCATTCCAGCGACCAGTTGAATCGGGGACTCAAAGAATCCAGGATGGTGGATGTGGCTCATGCTGAAGTTTTCGAAAAAAGCTGATTACGCCTTGCTGGCGTTGCAGTATATGGCGATGGTGCAATGTGGTGTCCATGCTGTGCCGCGCGTGGTGAATACCAGGGAGATTGCCGAGGAACATCATATCCCGTCGGAATTGCTGGCGAAAGTGTTGCAGACGCTGGCCAGGCATCACCTGATTGAAAGTCACCATAATGGGCCGAAGGGCGGCTATGCGCTGGGTCGGGACCCCAGGGACATTACGGTCGCGCAGGTGCTGGAGGCCATTGAAGGGCCGCTGGGATTAACGGATTGTTCCCAGGACAAGGATCAAGTGACGTGCGGACAGATTGATCGCTGCAATATCCGCACCCCGCTTTTGAAAATCGAGGAACGTTTTTTTCAGTTACTCAACGGCATGTCCATTGACGATATGTTGGTGGATGAATCGCCGTTGGTACTCATTGAATCGGTCAAGCCGGAAGGAGTGCCTTCATGAAGTTACCCATTTATATGGACAATCATTCGACCACGCCCTGCGATCCTCGCGTGGTGGATGCGATGCTGCCGTATTTCACGGAAAAGTTCGGCAACTCGGCGAGTCGGAATCATACCTTTGGCTGGGCCGCCGAAGAGGCGGTGGATCAGGCGCGCAAAACCATTGCCACGCTGATCAATGCCGATGCCAAGGAAATTGTGTTCACGAGCGGCGCGACCGAGTCCAACAACCTGGCGCTGAAAGGCGTGGTCGAGATGTATAAGGAGAAGGGTGATCATATCATCACCTGTTCCACCGAACATCGCGCGGTCATTGATCCGATGAAGTCGTTGGAGAAAAAAGGTGTGCGGGTCACCTGGCTGTCCGTGGATAAAACCGGGATGGTGAATCCCGACGACGTGCGGAACGCGATCACCGACAAGACGATTTTGATTTCCGTCATGCTGGCCAATAATGAGATTGGGACCATTCATCCGGTCAACGCGATTGGGAAAATTGCCAAGGAAAAGGGTGTGCTCTTTCACTGCGATGCGACGCAGGGTGTGGGGAAAATTCCGGTGGACGTGCAGGCCATGGGTGTTGACCTGATGTCGTTTACCGGGCATAAAATCTACGGCCCCAAGGGTATCGGGGCGTTGTACGTGCGGCGGAAAGCGCCCCGCGTCCGCCTGGTGCCGATGATTGACGGCGGCGGGCATGAGCGGGGGATGCGGTCTGGCACGATCCCGGTTCCGCTGGTGGTGGGTTTCGGGAAAGCCATTGAGTTGTGCGCGCAGGACATGGCGACGGAGGCCGTTCGCCTGAAAGCGCTTCGCGACCGGCTGCATGACGGTATCGCGGGCGCCTTGGAAGAAGTCTATCTCAATGGACACCCGACGGAGCGTCTCCCGGGGAACCTGAACATCAGTTTTGCGTATGTTGAAGGGGAAGCCCTCTTGATGGGGGTCAAAGAAATCGCGTTATCGTCGGGGTCGGCCTGCACCTCGGCGACGCTTGAGCCGTCGTATGTTCTTCGTGCGCTGGGGGTCGGTTCGGATTTGGCGCATTCATCCATTCGCTTCGGACTGGGCCGGTTTACGACGCCGGAGGAAGTGGATTACACGATTGATCGGATGATTAAGGCGGTCAATCATCTGCGGGCGATGTCGCCCTTGTATGAAATGGCCAAGGAAGGCGTGGACCTGAAGACGGTCCAATGGGCGGCGCACTAAGACGGGGATGACAGGTTGCCTGTCGTGTGTCCGGAAATTTTTTTCAGGAGGAGGGTAACATCATGGCGTACAGTGACAAGGTGATTGACCATTATAACAATCCGCGCAACATGGGGTCGTTCAAGAAAGAGGAAGACGGCGTGGGCACTGGCATTGTCGGGGCTCCCGAATGCGGCGACGTGATGAAGCTGCAGATTAGAGTGGAAAACGACACCATCGTGGACGCGAAGTTTAAAACCTTTGGATGCGGGTCGGCCATTGCCAGTTCTAGCCTGGCGACGGAGTGGTTGAAGGGCAAAACGGTTGACGAAGCCGGGGCCATTAAAAACACCGATATCGTGCAGGAGCTGAACCTGCCCCCGGTCAAAATTCATTGTTCCGTGTTGGCGGAAGATGCGATCAAGGCCGCGTTGAATGATTATCAAAAGAAGGCGGATCCCGCATCCGAGACCAGGCAAACGGCCACGTCGGCGACCGGCGCCTGACGGCGGCCGCACGGGTGGAATTTCGGCAAGGAGAGACACACGGTATGAGTACGACACAGACCACGACGACCCCCCTTGTGACGTTGACCGACGCGGCTGTCGCTGAAGTGAAACGGCTGATGGATGTGCAGGATCTGACGGAAGGCGGCCTTCGCCTTGGCGTCAAAGGGGGCGGATGTTCCGGGTTAAGTTATACGATCAATTTTGATGAAAAAATCGGCGAGTTTGACACCGTGTGCGCGCAGGACGGCGTCAAGGTCATTGTGGATGTCAAGAGCGCCATTTATCTTGAAGGCATGCGGCTTGATTATCAAAAAGACATGGTCAGCGGCGGGTTTCAGTTTCAGAATCCCAATGCGACCAAGACCTGCGGGTGCGGAGAGTCTTTTTCCGCGTAAGCGATTCAGAGTCATTCACTTGACTCATGAGAAGCGGTCTGACGGGCATGGTGAAGTTCTGCCATGCCCGTTGTGCGAGTACGGGACATGAATGCGGATGCGTCACACACGACTGCCGGCCCGGCCGGAGACCGGCCCCGCCCTCTGCCGATGGCGCGCAGTATGTGCTGGCATTGCCAATCGGAAGTGCCGGGCGAGTATTTTTGCGGTCGGTGCGTCAAAGTGCAGCCGCTTTCCCGTGAACTCGACTATTTCACCTGTCTGAACCTGCCCCGCGCATTGAATCTTGACAAAAAGGCGCTTGAGGACACCTTCTATGCCTTGAGCCGCACCTTTCATCCTGATTATTTTGCGACGAAGGATGAGCATGAAAAGGCGATCAGTCTCGGCAACACGGCATTGTTGAATGCGGCGTATCGAACACTGAAGGACCCCATCCGGCGAGTGGAATATCTCATTCGGCTTGAAGCGGGGTCGGCCCAAACGATTCGGACTGCTCCGCCGGCCGATCTGTTCGATGAAATTCTGGAGCTTCAGGAAGACCTTGATGAGTTTCGCGCCTTGCCGTCGGACGATACGTCTGAACGGCGGCAGGTGTTGCGGGAAAAATTGCAGAGCGATCGCCGGACGCTTGAAGCACGCAAAGCCCAAATGGAAACACATCTGTCCGACCAGTTTGCGAAGTGGGATGCCTTGCAGGCCGCCGGCGGCGAGGACGCGGCCGTGCAGGCGCAGAAGGACGAGATTCTCAAGGACATGCAGGAGCTGTTGTCAAACCGGACATACGTGAAAAATATCGTGCATGACCTGGTGGAGACGGCGGGCTGACACAATGATGGATTCAATGGATTCATCGGGAAGGAATACGGGAGTCCTGTGGCGACGATAGTGGGCATTGACCTCGGCACGACTAATTCTCTGGTCGCGTATATGGATGGCGACCGCCCTCGGGTGATTCCCGGAAAAGAGGGCCGCGCCCAGGTGCCCTCAATTGTCGGCTTTCTGGATAATGGCCTGTTGGTGGGCGACCCCGCCAAAGAGCATCTTGTCCGTTCTCCCGCCCGGACGATTTATTCCGTGAAACGATTTATGGGCAAATCGGTGGCTGACGTGGCCGGGGAATTACACTATTTCCCGTACACCTTGCAGGAAAAAGGCGGCGTCATCCGGATTCAGATTGGAGACAAAACCTATTCGCCGCCGCAAGTGTCCGCCATGATTCTCAAAGAACTCAAGCGTCGGGCGGAAGCGCATCTGGGCGAAGAGTTGACCAAAGCCGTCATCACCGTTCCGGCGTATTTTAACGACAGCCAGCGACAGGCGACGAAAGACGCCGGCCTCATTGCCGGCCTGGATGTGCTGCGCATTATCAATGAACCGACGGCGGCGTCGTTGGCCTACGGGCTGCAGCGGCAGACCCAGGGATTCATTGCCGTCTACGATCTCGGCGGCGGGACCTTTGATATCTCCATCCTGAAACTCAAGGACGGGATCTTTGAAGTGCTGGCCACCAATGGCAACACGCATCTCGGCGGCGATGATTTTGACAGGCGTGTGCTGGACGTCGTCATACGGGACATGCGCGACCGGCACGGGGTCAAGGTGGACGATGACCAGGAACTGATGCAGACCATTCGTCTCGAAGCCGAAAAGACCAAAATCCGATTGTCCGACGAACGGCAGGCGCGCATGACCATCCCCCTGCCGGCGGGGAAGGGGACCTATGAACGCACGTGGTCACGCGAGGAATTTGAAACCCTGACCGCGGACCTGGTCGAGCAGACCATGGCCCCCTGTCGTCTGGCGCTGAAGGATGCTGAGCTGGAGGCCGATCAGATTGACGAAGTGGTGCTGGTGGGCGGCAGTACACGGATGCCGTTCATCCATGACCGCGTGCAGGCCTTGTTTGGCAAAACGCCTCATTGCGACCTGAATCCCGATGAAGTGGTGGCGCTTGGCGCGGCGGTGCAAGCCGGCATTCTCGCCGGTGACAACAAAGACATGCTGTTGCTCGACGTGACCCCGCTGTCCCTGGGCATTGAAACCATGGGCGGCGTCATGAGCGCCGTGATTCGCCGGAACACCACCATTCCGACCAGCGCCAAAGAAATGTTCACCACCTCCGTGGATGGCCAGACTTCGGTGGACATTCATATTCTGCAAGGTGAGCGCGAGCTGGTGCAGGACAATCGCAGCCTGGCGCGCTTTCAGCTCAAAGTCCCGCCGCTGCCGGCGGGGACCCCGCGCGTTGAAGTCACGTTTCTGATTGACGCCAACGGCATCCTCAACGTCACCGCGTCCGATATTCGGACCGGCCAGTCGCAGTCGGTACAGGTCAAGCCCTCCTACGGGCTGACCGATGACGAAGTCGAGCACATGATTCGGGAATCATTCCAGTTTGCGGAGCAGGATGTGCGGGCGCGCCAGGTCATTGAGGCGAGGGTTGAAGCCGAGGCCATCATGACGGCCACCGACAAAGCCCTGCAGCGCGGAACGAACCTCATCGCGCGGGAAGAAGTGCAAGCCATTCAGCACGCCATTGACGCGCTTCGCGCCGCGCATGCGCAGAATGATCATCGCGTGATTCGGTCAAAAATTGCCGACGTGGAACACGTCACCCATCACCTGGCCGAGGCCTTGATGGATTCCACGCTCAAAGAAGCGCTCGAAAATAAAAAACTGTCCGAAGTGAGGGAGTAAACATTATGGCGCAGGAACTCACGTGGGAGACAGCCGAAGAGATCGGGATTCGGCTCCATGAAGAACATCCGGACGTGGACCCGCTGACGGTCCGCTTCACCGACCTGCATGCCTGGATTGTGGCCTGGCCGGAATTTACGGGCGACCCGAAGGAGTCCAACGAAAAAAAACTTGAAGCCATTCAAATGGCCTGGCATGAAGAATACCAGGACGCGCAATAACCGACTGCCGGACCAGCCTGCCCCTGGATACGCCAACACCCCGCCTGTGCTGAAAATTCAGAGGCCTTGGAGAACGGTTTCATCCATCTCATAAAAATCCAGCGGATTGGCCGTGACGGGCACGGGGTAGTCCGGCACCGTGCCTTTCGCAAAGACTTCAGTGATTGAGTGTGGTGTCGGCGTGCCGACCGGGGCGCCGGTTTTTTGATCAATCTCCACGAACTGAATGCCCTCCGGAACCGTGAACGTCTGCGAGGGGAACGCGTTGAGCGCGCCGGCCATGAACTCCGTCCAGATGGGGAGCGCCGCGCGTGCGCCGGGTTCCACTTTGCCGAGGATGTCCATGCCGTCAAAGCCGACCCAGACGCCCGTGACGAGGTGGGGCGCGTATCCCACAAACCAGGCGTCGCGGTAACTGTTGGTGGTGCCGGTTTTGCCGGCCAGGGGGCGCCCGATCTTGCTCGCGAGTCTTCCCGTGCCGTGTTGAATCACGTCCATCAGCATATGCGTCACCAGGTACGCCGTTTCTTGTGACATGGCTTGACGAGGCTCAAAGAGGTGTTGCTCAAGTATGCGGCCGTCCGGATCGTTGATCGTGGACACGGCATAGGGTGTCAATGCCAGGCCGTTGTTGCCAAAGACCCCATAGGCGGAGGTCAGCTCTTTCAACGTCACGCCGGAGGAGCCAAGCGCCAATGCGAGGTCCGCGCTCAACGGGCTGTGAATGCCGAGGGAGCGCGAGAAGTCTATGACCTTGTGAATGCCTGTTTGATCCAGCAGGCGAACCGTGGCCGCGTTTCTGGAGTGGCGCAGGGCTTCCCGCAAGGTGATGGGGCCGAAAAAACGTTTTTCATAATTTGCCGGTTTCCAGATTTTCCCTGTCTCTTCGTCGTGGTACACCACGGGCGCGTCAAGGATGCGCGAGGCGGGGGTCATGCCTTGCGTGATGGCCGTGGCGTAAATCATCGGCTTGAACGCGGACCCGGGTTGACGGACGGCCAGGCTGGCGCGGTTGAACTGGCTCCGTTCAAAATCGTATCCGCCCACCATCGCGCGAATCGCGCCATTTCTGGGATCAATCGCCAGCAAGGCTCCCTCAACCACGGGGGTCTGATCCAGACGGAATCGGATCTTGTAGTTTTTTTTCGACTTCAACGAGACTTCAATCACGTCTCCCGGGCGAACCAGCTGCGCGACCGACGCCAGGGGAGTCACGGTAGCCTCGATCACCGACTTCCCTGCGGTGATCCGACGTTTGGCCCAGCCCATGTCTTTGAGGGCAATGGTGCCGAGCACGTTCTGCGCGACGACGGTCGCTTCCGTGTCGGAGACCTCAACCACCAGCGCTTCGAAGATTTTTCCAAACTCCGGGAAGATCGCGGGGGGATCTTTCGGACGCGTGGCGGTCGGGTCCTCATGACGCAGCGGCCCGCGCCATCCCTGTCGTTTATCGAGTGCGTGCAGCCCTTTTCTGATGGCCTGCTCGGCCAGGCGCTGCATCGGAATATTCAACGTGGTCAATACCTGCAGGCCGCCTTTATAGGCCATGGTCACGCCATATTCCTTGACCAGGTGCTGGCGGACGTCTTCCAGAAAATACGGGGCGATGTGTTTGAGGGACTGACGTTGAAAGGACAGTGGAATCTTGGCCGTGGCCCCGGCCAGGGTGTTGGTGATAAAGCCGGCCTGGACCATGCGTTCCAGGACGTGTTGTTGGCGTTTCTTTGCGCGGTCATAGTTGTTGTAGGGCGAATAGGCGCTCGGGGCCTTTGGCAGGCCGGCAAGAAAGGCCGCTTCGGGCAGAGTGATTTTGGCCAACTCTTTGCCGAAATAGGTTGAGGCCGCCGTGCCCACCCCGTAGGCGCCATGACCAAAGTAGATTTGATTGAGGTACATCTCCAGAATTTGTTGTTTCGTCAGCAGCCATTCCACTTTCAGCGCAAGAAAGACCTCCCGCACTTTTCGCCGGAAGGTGCGCTCCGGTGTTAAAAACAGTGAGCGTGCCAGTTGTTGGGTAATGGTGCTCGCGCCCTGAAATTTTCCCCCGCGCTTGAGATTTGTCCATGCGGCCCGGAAGATACCCCAGATGTCCAACCCCGGATGATCAAAAAACCGTGTGTCTTCAACGGCAATCACGGCGTTAATTAAATGCGTGGGGATTGCGTCAAGGGGAGTCAAAATTCTGCGTTCAACATAGAATTGCCCCATGACCTGACCGTCGTCCGCATACACTTTTGTAATCAGGCTTGGCTGGTAATTTTCCTGGAGATAGGCAATGGAGGGAAGCCCGGCGGCATACCAGACCAACAGCAGTGTGCCTCCGATGGCCAGTCCCCCCACACTCAAGACGGCCCACAGGAGATATGTTTTCAGATGGCGTGTGCCGACTGTGTTGTGCCGGTGATACGGAAACAGGGACATGGAGCAACGTTGCCAGGGTTGGGTGCGTCCGGCGTCTCACGGGCCTGACGTCTCCTTACGATACTCGCTGGTTGGAGGAAAGACAAGATTGTCGCCGCCGGGTTCCGGACGATTGTCCGAATGCGCCACCGACGCGTTGCCGGCATTGGCCTGTGGGGGCGGTGCGCGGAGGCCTCTGCCGGTGCCGGAAACGGTGGGCATGGTTGACAATCCTTCAAGGGGCATGATACGAAAAAGCCCTGTGGACGGGGACGTTGCGCTTCCCGTCGCTGTGTGTGTTCCCCATTTTTTCAGAAGGAGGTTGTTGCATGTCTGATGTGGCTTCAGCAATACAGGTTGGAGATGTTGCGCCGGATTTTACGTTGAAAGATCAGGATCAGCGGGAAGTCACCCTTAGTTCGTTTAAGGGTAAAAAAAACATTGTCCTCGCCTTTTATCCCCTGGATTGGAGTCCGGTCTGTACGGGCGAAAATAAATGTTTAACGGATGATTTTCCGAGTTTTTCGGATGCCAACGCCGAAGTCTTTGGGGTGAGCACGGATAGTTTCTTCTCTCACAAGGCCTGGGCGGACTCACTTGAGCTGAAACATTCGTTGCTGGCCGATATTCACCGGACGGTCTGCAAGGCCTATGGGTTGTATTTCCCGGACCTCAATTGCGCAAAGCGCGCGACGGTGATTGTGGACAAAGCAGGCAAGGTGGCCTATGTCAAAGTGCAGGAAATCAAAACGGCTCGGGATGACAAGGAAATTTTAGCGGCCCTGAAAGCCTTGAACTAGCGGGAATGTTTGACGGGCAGGGGATTCCGGCACCACGGAATCCCCTGGTGCCGACTGGGCCTTGAGGGAGAACGATTGGCGCATGGCTGGAACGGTGGAAGACGTCACTGACGAAAATTATGAAGCATTCACGCATGACCGCGCGACGGTGGTTGTCTACGGGATTGCCTTCTGTGAACCCTGTGCGGCGTATGATCCCATCGTGGCCAGCGTCGCGGAGAAGTTTCCCCATGTTCGCATGGGGAAGGCCAAAATGCACGTGCCCGGCCGATGCCGGGAAATAAAAAAGCAACATCATTTTGAAACCTATCCCACCACGCATCTCTATGCCCAGGGGACTTTGCTGCTGACTCGTGAAGGCAAAGTGGAAGAAGACGAGCTGATTGACCTCATTCAGCGCGCTTTCCCCAATGGCGCATCCCCTGCCCCCTGACAGCCACAACCCGACGGCCGTTTTACTGAAGGCCGTGTGAATATTCCAGTGTCAGCGTTTGTGGATCCGTGAGCTTGAGTTGCGCGAGGCGCCCGCCCGCCACTTCAACCAATGGGGGCCACAGGATTTTGGCCACACTTGCCAGGGTCGCCGGCGGTGAAGCGCATGGTGAGTCTGGAGACAGGTTTGTTCCGGGAAAGCGTTGAAGCACGTGGTTGGTGACCCGCTCGTCCAGCGTCGCAATGTCCATCACGCGGCCGGTCATGGGATCAATGGGGCCCCGCACGGTAACGGCCAGCGCCAGGGGCCATGTTTCCAGTTGGGACGAGTCGAGCCGGCGGTGTGCGACCAGGGCGTACTGACGAGTCACAAACGCCTCGGCGGGTTCCCCGTTATCCTGTGATCCCTGCGCGCCTTTCGGGGTATGGAGTTCGGCCCACAGATTGTCTCCCTCGCCAAGACGGATGGATTCAATGTCACGGGTCTCGGGCCGCGCGCGAAATTTCCTCCACAGCACGAGGGCAAAATTTTCAGTGGTGGGCGGGAGCCCTGCAAAGTAGGGCGTATCAAGGTTGAGATGCTTGTGGTCGAATTCTTCCAGCACGTCCGTCACGACCCGCTTGAGGTCGTACAAATTCATAATCATGCCCGTGACGGGATCAACCGGCCCGCCCAGCGTCACTTCAAGGAGATAGTTATGCCCGTGTTCTTGAGCACAGGGGCCAAAGACCTCTCGATTCCGAGCCACATCCCACTCGGGATTGCCACACCGGTGAGACGTGGAAAATTCTATGTGTTTTGTGAGCGTGGATCTCGCCATGCTGAAGGCAGGCTAACCGGGGTTCCAGACAAAACGACCAGGATTTTCGCCTCAATTTGAAGCAAAAACCCTGGCCATTTTGGAGAGTGAGTAATCCGGGATCAGGTGCTAAAGGAGCTTCCGCACCCGCACGTGCTTTTCGCCTGCGGGTTTTTAATCGCGAAACCGGAGCCTTGCAGGCTGTCGACGTAATCCACTTCCGCATTGCTCAACATGGGGGCGCTTTGTGAATCCACGATGACTTTGACCGGGCCTTTTTCAATCACGGTGTCATCATCATCCATTTTGGATTCAAAGGACATTCCGTATTGATAGCCGCTGCATCCGCCGCCTTTGACATAGATCCGCAATCCGATGACATCTTCTTCTTCATCGGTGATCAATTCTTTAATCTTCTCTTCGGCCATTGAGCTGATGGTAATCATATATCCCTCCGCTTCATCGTATTGAAATGGAATAAGAGTGGCCCCGCTTGCTCTCCATACCTCTAAAAATACCCTTCCATGTTGCGTATGATATACCACCATCCTGAGGGTTGTCAATGCTTGTCGCCGGCCTTCCGGGTGTCTCTCGTGCTCCAGTCAACAAGCGGTCAAAAGACCGACAATCAGGCCTCCAGGTCATTCAGCCATTCTTCCTGCATGGCAGGGGGGACATTCGCCTCTGCCGCATGGTGCGTATGGGTGATCGTCATGCGGGCATGAGACCCAAGCTCCTGGAGCGCCTGCCGAAACGACGGAGGAATCTTGATCCTGACAAAATGGACCGCACTGATTTTGTCCTCCTTGCTGTGGCCGCCTTCAAAGTCGGCAAACACGGTGTGGTTGCGGACGGTGATCCCCAGTGTGTCGGCCCGGTCGAAATGCTGGAATGAATCCAGAATATCTTTCACGCGGGTTTCGCTCCTGATCGCGATCATCAGGGTGGCGCTTAATTCGCCTGCGTGCGGAAGCAGGGCGTTGTACACGTCAATTTCATCCTGAATTTTCGAGGGCGCCACAATCTGCTCGGCTCGTATCATTTCCTGAATCTGAAAAAGCAGCGTCCGGCGATTTTCAAAGACCAGCGTGACCAGGGGGCCGATGTCAATTCTGCGCCGCGCTTTGAGCGCGATGATCTCCTGCCGCATGGACACACGTTGACGTTCATAGTCCGCAAGAGACAGGAGATCGGCCTGGGTGAGACGATTCATGATGGAAGTTGATAGGCGTCGCGAATAATTTGAATGGGATGTCGGGTCGGCGGCGTGTGTGCGCATGGCGTCGCGCCGGCCTGGTCAAGCTGCAGCGCCGACAACGGACAGTCCGACGCCACGAGGTCCGGCTCGCAGTCGGCAATGGGTCGGACGGCCTTCCTGGCGATGGTCATGGAAAGATCGAAAAATTCGACCGTGGCGCCCCACGAGCCGTCATGGCCGGAACACCGTTCAATCAACGTGACCCGGGCGCCGGTGAGTTCCATCAGCTCTTTGGATTTAAAGCCGATATTCTGATCGCGTAAATGACACGGGACCTGGTAGGCAATGCGTTGCCCGGTCTGTGTGAAGTCCCGCGCCAGCGCGCCGTCTTTATTGAGCCGCATCAGATATTCACAAATATCAAACGTGCGTTCCGCCATGGTGGTCACGGCGGGCGTCGGCGCCAGAGACGGATATTCCCGTTTGAACATGAGGCTGCAGCTGGGCGTCGGCGCCACGAGGTCATAGCCCTGCTCAAGATACGGCAGAAACAGGCGCGCATGGTGCATGGCCGTCTGTGCCATGGTGTCGGTGTCCCCAAGATTAAAGGACGGCATGCCGCAACAGCGTTGTCCGTCGGGCACCACGACCTTCACGCCGTTCTTCGCGAGGACGCGAGCCGTGGCTTTGCCGATATCGGTGGCTTGATAGTTCACCATGCAGCTTGGGAACAACACGACCTTCCGCCGGGCGGCGTGCGGTTGAAGCGACGGGCCCTGGCGGCGCCACCACGCGGGAAAACTTTCTTTGGCAAAGGCCAGCACGCGCCGGTCCCGGTGCAGGCCGATGATTTGTTCCAGCAGGATCCGTATCCATGGCGTGGCAAGCGCCCAATTGGTCAGCGACGCCGTCAGGCTTCCCATGATGCCAATCAGATCAGTGTTGACAAACAGGCGGTCGCGCCATGACGCGCCCTGTTCCTTGACGCGCTGCTTCTTCCACGAGGTCATGAGGCGCGGGAAATCAATGCCGTAGGCGTGGGGCGGGGTATAGGGACAGTGGTTGTAACAGAGCTTGCAGTAATAACATTCCTTTTCAACCCGCTCATAATCCGCCGCGGTGATTCGGGAGACGTCGCTCTCATACTCGTCAATGCGATTCAGCAGGGTGGTAAACGAGGGGCAGAGGTTGAAGCAACGGCGACAGCCTTCGCAGACGTCGAACACGCGTTGGGTATCCTGTTCGAGCTGCGCTCGAGTCCGGTCGGGGGCAATGAGGGGAAGGTCCTGCAACGATAATCCTGCGCGGTTCCACACCCGCGCGCGAAGCGGAGCCGTCACTCCGCTTCATGCGCGCGTCATGCGGGTTACACGTTTGTCAGCGTGTCCAGTCCCTTGGTGAAACGGTTGGCGTGCGAGCGTTCCGCTTTGGCCAACGTCTCAAACCATTCCGCCAGCTCTTCAAAGCCTTCCTCGCGCGCGGTTTTGGCCATGCCCGGGTACATCTGCGTGTACTCGTAGGTTTCGCCTTCAATGGCCGCCTTGAGATTGACTTCGGTGTTGCCGATGGGTTGATCCGTGGCGGGGTCTCCCACTTCCTTGAGAAAATCCAAATGGCCGAACGCATGGCCGGTTTCCGCTTCGGAGGTATCGCGGAACAAGCCGCCAATGTCGGTATAGCCTTCAATATCGGCCCGGCGCGCAAAATACAGATATCGCCGGTTGGCCTGGGATTCCCCGGCAAAGGCCGCCTTGAGATTCTCATGACTTTTGGTTCCCTTGAGACTCTTGCTCATCCTGCCCTCCTTGGTTGCGGTATTGTGAAAGAATGGATGTTTGACGAGATGGTTCGGTCTGCCGGCGTCCGGCCTTGTTGACTCCGCCCGTTCAGGTTTCCCTGGCGATGCCGCCTGTGCCAGTCCAATGGACTTCCCCGCGCGTTGAACGAGACGATTCAGAGACGGGTCTGCAATGTAACAACCCGACTTTCCGGCGTCAACGCCATGCCGGGGTGAGGGGTGACGGGGCAAAGCGAGGGAGGATGACCGGAGAAGGGCGTGGCGGACAGGACGCAGGAAGGAAAACGGGGAAGAGCCGTCAGAGAAGGCTCTTCCCCTAAGACAGTCGCTTAAAAAAGACCGGAGGCATGTCCGGACGAGGCCATGAAAAACAACATGGGAATGGAAAGCATCGTGTTGGTGCGTGAAGCCATGAGGGCCACCCGGGCGGACTGCTGCTTTTCTTCCGCCGTCGCCTCTTTGAGGCCCAGCACTTTTTTCTGGTTTGGCCAGATAATGCCCCAGACGTTCAGGAGCATAATGGTCCCAAGCCACGCCCCCATGCCAATAATGGCATCGTTGCCCTGCAAGGCAAATGCCGAACCGAACCTGCCCTGGTCCATCAGGAGCAGGGCGCCAAACAGCCAGGTGGCCAGTGCGCTCCAACGGAACCACCAGAGCGCGTTCGGCACGAGATGTTGAAAGGCCTGCGCTTTTGTTTCCGGGGTGACTTTCCCAAGGAAGGGCACTTGAATGAAATTAAAGTAATACAGAATGCCGATCCAGGTGATACCTGCCAGATAATGTCCCCAGGCTAATAAGGTTTCCATGGTGCCATCCTCTTTTCGTTGAAAAATCCGGGTGAGTGGGAAACGGTCAGGAAAAATCTAGACAAGCATTTTCACCACAAAATATAACACGATGGTCAGCACGAATCCTGCGGTGATCGTTCCGGGGATCGAAGCAAGTGGATTCATGACACCTCCTGTATGCGTGAGCGGTTTCCGGCGTTGCGGTATGGCATCGTCCTGATGCCCGTTTGGCGCGGACGAGACAAGGCGCTCATCCAACGATACGCGGACTGTATCGTATTTGATGGAGGACTGCAAGCGGCGGACGCTGAAACGAGCGGCGTCAGTCACGCCGACGGGATGCCGGATTCATGCACGGTGTTCTGTAACGTGTTCACCATAGGGCGGCAGGGTGCTGAGGCGGTGGTCTTCCACCGGTCCGCCCACCGTGAAGTGGTACAAAGATTGCAAGTGCGTGCGGGGATGCCAGCCCAGGACGCGATGCACCGGATCATCAAAAAAACATCCAATGCCGGTGGCACGAACCCCCGCCGCCTCCGCTTCAAGATACAGCGTCTGGCCGATGAGTCCGGTCTCCCAGAACAGGCGTTTGTAAAACCACGGCCCATGCTGCGCCAGCGAGGCGTCAAATTCCGCAATCATCCCCAACGAAAACGCCCCGTTACCCGCAATCTCCTGGTGGCAGCTTAACTGCACGGCAAGGCGTTGGGCATCGCCCTCCTCCAGCAAATACAATGGCAACTGCGGGGGGCAGTGTTCGGGGATCGTCCAGGCAAATTGCGTCTGCATGGAGCGTTGAAAAGTGTCTTTGAGCGCCGGGTCGGTGTTGCGCAAGAGCAGGTAGATGCCGGGGGGCAGCCCCTCGACGCGGTGCACAAACAGGGCAAGATGGATGGCGGGATCCCAGGGTATCGCATCCCAGGGCATGGGGCGTTGTGCCACGGGGCGATCCGCGCGGGGCATGACGCGGTCGAGCATCGTGAAAAATTGCGTCGCCGCAAGCGGCGTGCGGCCGTCAAACGCCACCGCGCTCCGTCGTTGATGAATGAGTTGATGCGCGGAGACGCCGGGCGGACCCGTGCCGGCGCGCTGGTCTTTCGACGGCGTGACGCGCGCCGGCTCCGTGTCACCGCTTTCCTCTTTCAATGGCGTGACGCATTCTTCACTCCAACCCGTTTCCCGCGTCCTCAACGGAGGCGGGGATGGCGGCATCGCCGCCGGTTCCGTCAAGTGCTTCCAGGATGCCACGGTCACGTCATCAATAATTTCCCATGGGATGGGGGCGTCCCGACTCAACCGGTTGGCCCGGCCGTGCCAGTCTCCCCGTATGTATGGCTCAATCGCGGTCTGCGCAAGGGTAAGCGGCATGGATGGTCGTCGGGTATCAAGTGTCGGACAGACAGCGCAAATCAGTTCGGGGCATTCGGGTTCCGCCTGGTCAAATTCATGCACGCGATTCAACCCGATCACCGCTCCCACCGTGTCATCGTCCAGGCCGGAGAGCAGCACAACGCGCCACCCCAGCGCGGCGCCGGCAATCCGCAGCGCACCGAGCGCATGACCGCAGTCGTGCTGGCAGTAGCGGAACGCGCGTTCCCCGTATTTCCACGCTTCCCGCCAATGCACCGAACTGATCCCGACGAGAAACGCGTGCGGGGGAAAAGGGTGCAGCAAGGCCTCCAGACATTCGCGCGAACCGGTCATGCGCTGTTCCAGGCCGTGTTCTTTTGGTGCGTAGTGATAGAGTCCGGGCGGCAGCGGAAGCTCGGCGGCGTTGATCAGCGCGTAGCCTTCCGTCGGATGCAGATTGCCGCTGGACGGATTACTGCGTAACGCCCAGCGATTACCCCCGTATTCCTTCCACGCCGTGATGGAGAGGCTGTATTCAAAAAACCGGGACAGGCTGTTCCAGGTCAACGGCCGGGGAGCAATGGATGTGTGCGAATAGAGCGACGCATAGGAAGGCGACACGGGATCGTCGTCGGCGGTGAGTATCGGAAGGCGATGAAGCCGCGTGCCCGCATAACGCCGAAAGGGATCAGGCTGGTTGGCCCAGTCCAGATACCCCAGGGACCGGGCATAGCGATCCATCTCATGCTTGGTTTGCTCATGATAGCGCTTGACGCGCGTGAGAGGGTCCATGGTGGCCGGCTGGCCGCGGGCGTGAGGATGTGGTGAGGGCGGATTCAGCGCAAGGCCACCAGTGTTCCGACGATGGCCACCATGCCCCCGACGGTGGCCACAATGCCCGCACCTTGCACCCATAATGCCCGATACAGGTCGACTCGCAGTCCATCAATGGCGGCCCGCAACTCCGTCTTGGCCGTCAGCAATTCCGCCTTGGTCGACTGCAACTCCGTCCTGGTTGCCAGTTCCCCGATCTGTCCCTCCGTGGCGCCTTGCAGGGCGGACGCAATCGCTTCGGCCTGGGGACGTGGGACACCAGCCACTTCCATGGTACGGACGGCGGCCAGCGTGTCAAAAGTGGACGTGGGCATAACGGCATCTTACGCTCCCGCCCCGACGGACGGCAAGCCCGTATGAAATTCCAGCGCGGGTGGGGCAGGTCGGCACGCCGGCAAACGCCGATCCTTCCTACACGTCCAGATTATCCGCCAGTGTCGCGTTGGCCATCAGAAAGGCGTAGCGGGCTTCCGTATGTTTGCCCATCAGGTCATGGAAGGTGCGGTCGGTGTGGAGTTCGTCTTGAAGCTCCACCTTCAGCAACTGGCGCGTGGCGGGGTTGAGCGTCGTGTCTTTCAGTTGTTGAGGAAACATTTCCCCAAGCCCTTTGAAGCGGCTGATCATCGGCTTCGCGTTGGCGCGCGCGCGGGACAGAATGCGTGCTTTGTCTTCCTCCGTTCCCGCCCAGTAGACGTCCTTGCCGATATGGATGCGGTAGAGCGGCGGCTGGGCAATGCACACGTGCCCGTGTTTGATCAGCTCGGAGAGATGCCGGAAAAAAAAGGTGAGCAGCAGCGTGCTGATATGATAGCCGTCCACGTCCGCGTCCATCAGCAGAATAATTTTGTGGTACCGCAGTTTCCTGCGGTCAAAATCCTTCCCGATGCCGCAGCCAAGGACTTTCACCAAATCCGCCAGCTCTTTGTTCTCAATCACCTTGCCCAGCGTCAGCTCCTCCGTGTTCAGCACCTTGCCGCGGATGGGAAAAATCGCCTGGGTTTTCAAATCGCGTCCCTGCTTGGCGGTGCCGCCGGCGGAATCGCCTTCCACCACAAACAGTTCGCTGACTTCGGGGTTCGTGCTTTGGCAATCCGCCAGTTTGCCGGGCAGATTCAGGCGATGATTGGCCCCGGATTTTCGCATGACGGCTTTGGACGCTTCACGAGACGCTTCCCGCGCGCGCGCCGCCAGAATCATGCGGCCGACCAGGGTTTCGGCGATGGTTTGGTTTTCGTGTAAAAAATTTTCCAGAGCCGGTCGCAACGCATTGTCCACCAGCCCCTGGACTTCGGGATTATTCAGCCGCTCCTTTGTTTGACCCTGGAATTGCGGAGCAAAAATAAGCACGCTCAACACGCAGGCCATGCCTTCGCGGATATCTTCCGCCTGGATGGTCAGCCCTTTCGGGGCGAGGTGATGCGTGTCCATGTAATGCCGCACGGCTTTGACCATGCCGCTTCGCAAGCCGGATTCATGGGTGCCGCCGCTTGACGTGGCCACGCCGTTGACGTAGCTGCGGATGAATTCCGCCGGTTCATTCGTCCATTGCAGGGCGGCTTCCATGGCAAAGCCCGCGCCATTGGTTGCGAGTGTGCCGGGGTCATCCAGCCGGCGTTCCATATAAAACACAAAGTCGGCGGTGGGGTGATGGCCCCGGTCACGCACGAGTTTGACGAGGTATTCTTCAATGCCCTGTTCGTGGACGAATTGGTGCGTCTGGTGCGACGTGCGGTCATGAAACTCAATGTTCAATCCTTTATGGAGATAGGATTTGGCCTCAAGGGTGTCTTTCAGCAGGGCGGGGTCAAAGGTGGTGTGCTTGCCGAAAATAGCGGGGTCCGGGCGGAAATACACCGACGTCCCCGTGCCTCGCGCCGCGCGGCCTTTGGTCACCGGCCCCTGTGGGATGCCGGCTTGATAGCGCTGGCGCCACTCATGTCCATCGCGTTTCACCGTGACTTCCAGATGGTGGGATAAGGCATTGACCACCGAAGCCCCCACCCCGTGCAGGCCGCCGGAGTGAATGTAGCTGCCGGTGTCGAATTTTCCGCCGGCATGGAGCGTGGTCATGATAATTTCCAGCGCCGACTTTTTATATTGCGCATGCCGGTCCACCGGAATGCCGCGCCCGTTATCGGTCACGCGAATGCCGTCACCGGTTGCATCAAGTTCAACCGTAATCGTCGCGGCATGACCGTTGAGATGTTCGTCAATGGCGTTGTCCAGGATTTCCCACACAAGATGATGCAGCCCGGCCTTGTCTGTTCCGCCGATATACATCGCCGGCCGCCGCCGCACGGGGTCAATGCCTTCCAGAACCACAATGTCGCTGGCGTTATATTGTGTGGCCATGCCGGGTGGTGACTCGTGTACGCGATGGGTGTGCAGTCAGGTACGTGTTCAACGATTGCGAAGGGCGCACAGGGGAGGCCTCACGGCGCCATGCGCCCGATGGTAGCAAATTTTTGCGGGGAATTCACGCGGCGTCTCACGTTCGCCATCCGTGTCTGGTCCAGCGGGGAGTGGGTCGCTGTCTCCGCAAAAGCATCGGCCGCCGTCAGGTCCCGTCCGGATGAGGCTCTTCCCGGATGACCGGCAGCTCAACGGGCAGCGCGAGGGCATCGGTCAGCATCCCGCGTTTCAACAGCGCATGGCCTTTCCCGCCGCGACCCACAGGCTGATACTTCTTCAGCGAAATCGGCAGCGGGCTGCCTGTCTGCTTCAGGACAACCAGTTGGTCATCCCTGGCATACAGCAGGCGCGCCGCCAGAATCCTGTCCGTCCCCTCAAGTTTGATGATCGTGATGCCCCGCCCCGCCCCCGACAGCACACTCACATCTTTGGCGCGACACAGCAGCACGCGCGCCTGCCGCGAGGCGACCGCAAGCACGGGGGCGTGCGCGGGACGCAGGACTTCAAGGCTCACGACTTCTTCATTGTTGCGGAGTTTCATGAATTTTCGCCCCAGTCGCGTTGAGGGTTCCTGAAACGGCGCGACATCAACGCGGACGCCCATCCCGGCGGATGACACGGCGATCATGTGGCGGGACACGGCCTCGCGGCCTCCTGCGTCGCGTCCATCAAACAACGTGCGGGCCGCTTTCTTTCGCGGCTTCGCTGCCGCGGCGGAGACTCTGGGATCCGAACTGAAGGCGGCGATGACGCGCTCGCCGTCCTGAAACTTGAACAGCGTTTGCACGGGGTCTCCGTACCCGCTTCGTGCCGGCGGAATATCGCCGATGCGCATGGTGTACGCGCTGCCGAAATTGGAACAACACACCAGGGTCTCCACGGTGCTGCCCAGGACGGCGGCCAGCAGGGTGTCGCCCTCCCGGAGCCGTGTTTTCGACAAGTCCTTGACCATCCCCACGCGGCGAATCCATCCATCCGTGGAAATGGTGATCACGGCGTCCTCCTTGATCATGTAGGCTTCGGGATCAAAGGCGGCTTCTGCGGTCTGGCGGCGGCCGACGGTGGTCCGCCGTGTGTCGCCATACGTCCCGGCCAGGTCCTGGAGCTCCTTTTTCACGACGTTCCATAATTTCGCTTTGGAACCGAGGAGCGTCCGAAGGCGCCGGGCCTGGTCGGTTTTGTCGGCCAGCTCATCCAGCATTTTTTTGATTTCGGTGCGGGAGAGTTTATAAATCGCGGTGTCCAGAATCGCGTTGGTTTGAACGTCATCAAGGTGAAAACGGCGTTGGAGTTGTGCGGCGGAATCGGCCTTGCCGTCACTCTGACGAATGAGCGTGAGGACCGCGTCCAGCACGTCAAAAATGGTTTTAAATCCGGACAGGACGTGCAGGCGTTGTTCCAGAATGCACAGATCATGGGAGAGCCGGCGGTTGACCGTGGCAAAGCGAAAGTCGGCGAACTGTTCGAGAATCTGTTTCAGGTTGAGGCATTGCGGGCGCGTCGTGGCGGAGCCGGCGACGGGCACCAGGCACGTGAGATTGACGGAAAAATTATTCTGGAGCGGCGTGTGTTTGAACAGGTAGGCCATGGCCAGGTCGGGGTCGGCGTCCTTCTGAAGCTCCAGCAGAATGCGGGCGTCCGTCGTGGATTCGTCACGCACGTCCACCAACTGCGGCACTTTTCTGGCGGCGATGAGTTCGCCAATGCGCTCGACAATCGTGGCTTTGTCCACGGCAAACGGGATGGAGGTAATAATGATACTCCGGGCGTTGCCCGGTGTGGGCGGGGCGATGGTGAATGCCCCGCGCAACCGGACCGACCCCTGACCGGTTTCATAAATGCCGCGCAGCTCGGCACGGGTGTTCAGAATATCCCCGCCGGTGGGAAAATCCGGCCCTTTCACCGCGTGCATGAGATCGGCAATCGTGCAATGCCGGTTGTCAATCAGGAGCATGGCCCCCTTGATGACTTCTCCAAGGTTATGCGGCGGAATGTTGGTGGCCATCCCGACGGCAATGCCGGTGGATCCATTGACCAGCAGATTGGGGAACCGGGCGGGCAGGACCAGCGGTTCTTCAGCCTTGCCGTCGTAATTGGCTTGAAAGTCCACCGTGTCTTTGTCGAGTTCGTTCAGCAGTTCAACGGCGATCGGGGTGAGCCTGGCCTCGGTGTAGCGGTAGGCGGCCGCCGGATCGCCGTCCAGGCTGCCAAAGTTGCCGTGGCCGTCCACCAGCGGGGCGCGCAGGGACCACCATTGCGCCATGCGTGCCATGGCGTCATAGACGGCCGAATCGCCGTGGGGATGCCATTCGCCAATCACGGACCCCACCACTTTCGCGCTTTTGATGGGTGGCCGGTCCGGCACAAGTCGGTGGTTGTGGAACATGGAAAACAAAATGCGCCGCTGCACGGGTTTCAGGCCGTCCCGCACGTCCGGCAGCGCACGCGCGGTAATGACGGACAACGCATAATTCAGGTAGCGCTGACGCGCGGTGTGATCAAGCGGGACCGTGATGACGGGGGCGGGGGCGGGGGAGCCGCCGGTTGGAGTGCGGGAGGTCGTGCGCGCCATGATGACGTGTCTAGAATATTGGTCGTGAGGGCGGGCGCCGGGCGAAGCCTGTCGGGGGGCGCGGCAGGAGGGCGGCCGGCTCCACGGCGTCGTGCTTGCGAAGGTGTTGGCTCATGCGGGATTGCACCCATTGCGCATCCCACCATTCCAGGGGATTGATCTGTACGCCGTGCAGCAGCAGGCTGAAATGCACATGATCGCCGGCCGCCAACCCGGTCATGCCCGACCGGCCAATGGGCTGCCCTTTGACAACAGCGTCTCCCGGCGTGACGTTGAACGATGACAGATGGGCATACAACGACTGCAACCCGTAGCCGTGATCAATGACAATGGTGTTGCCGTAAATGCCGAAGTACGTGGCCAGCACGACGTCCCCGTCATTGGCGGCTTCCACGGGGTACCGGGCGGTGACGGCCAAATCAAAACCCAGATGATCCTGCGTATCCACGACCTGTCCGTGGTAAAGATATTGACGGTGATCGGCAAACGCGGCTTCCACCGCGGACTTGGAGAGTTGGAGGAACGGCCCGTTCCACAGGAACGCCTGCTGGCTGTCCAGGGCCAGCGCCTTGAGTTGCTCGGCGTTGTGTGCGCGCAAGACGTTGTTGACTTGCAGAAAATTCTGAAGCGGATCATTCAGATCATCAAGGTCGGGCGTCTGTGCGAGGATGGGCGGGATGACCTGCTCAATGAAGCGGTCGGAAATCTTCAATCGCCGGGTGCGCCATTGTTGTGGCGTGACCTTGGTGGCCATTCTCCGTGTGCCGTGATTGCCGAGGCTGTCATCCGCCACGAGTTGAATCGGCGTGGTGGCCGGCAGGTGATGCGGAAACGCAAAGAGCGAGAACATGTCAAAGGCGCTGTCCGGGAGGTGATAGCCAGGGAAAAAGGCCTCGCCAATCTGGATGCCGTGCCGGACGGCGTCTTCAGAGAGCTGGTACAAAACAAGCCCGGCGCCGCCCTGGGTGACCGACAGGGGCGTGGAGAGGGTCTCCATCCGTGGGGGGTGAAATTTCACGGTCACGTCCTGTTCCATGCGCGTCCAGTTTCCGTCAAACAGTGCTCGCCAGGAATGATCGCGTGCCGTAATCACCAGGGTGGCCGGTCCTCGCCGTCTGGGAATGGTGTCGCCCTCAAAGGGGACGACGGTGAGGGCGAACGTGTCCCTGGCGCCTCCACCAAGGAGCAGACTGCTTGAGGCAAACTGTTCTTGCGCCAGCGTGTAATGCTCAAGGTTCTGGACAAGACGCACGGTAATGTCCCGGAGCCCCGTCCCGTGGTCCTCAATGCGGAGCGATAACGGCGTGGTCGGGCCGACCAGCGCGAACGGTGTGAGCAACGTCACGCGGGGCGGAGTGACATCGCCCCAGTGATGCACGCACACCAGGACAAGGTAGAGGGCCAGAACGGCGAGGGCAATCCTGTACGGGGTTTTTTTCCTGAAAGAGAATATGGCGCTCACATTCAGGGGAAATAACAAGATACGACAATTCCGTCAACTTCCCGTCCCGGTTCCCGACCCATGGCGTTCAGGATGGCGAGGGCGGCGCGGCGCGTGGGTGCGCGGTGTGAGTGTGGATGCGGTGTGCCTCCGGGCGTGGAAGGCCGGGGCGGTCGTTGGAGAAGATCAGAAACAGGGCGGAGTCGTCCTGATTGCGCGCAACAGAGGTTGCCCCGGTTTGCCCGCAAGCGTAAAACCCCGCGCATCATTCCCGGATAACCGGCTGCTTGAAGGCGCAGAAATCCCCTGTCTGGCAGAAAAATACCATGCCATCTGGAAACCAAAATGCTGCGGTGGAGCCTCACCATCGCCGCCGTGGGAGCGATCGTAAAGCTGTAGGCAACGTTTCCACCGGCGGGTCACAATCAGGCCATCCCGCCGCCACATCCAGATTTTACTTGCATATTCTGCGAGGTTATGCACATAATGCAAAGTTATACATGAAGAATGGCAATGCTGATGATTAAAACAACCGCAACCAAAGTGGCATTCTGTCACCGACCTTTTGTAGGCTATTGCCAAGTAAAAATTTACGCCCTCCCCCCCAAAATTTTCTATAAATCATGAAACACATCGGCGTGAATCCTGTGACCGGAGTGAGTAGGAAGAGCGCCGGTTTTTCTGACCTTTTGCTGACCGATGGCGTTCAGCAACATTATTCTTTGCATTGGAAGAAAGATTACTAACCATGAAGAACACCACCTTCTTCGCCTTGATCATCACCGCAGTCTTTTCAGTTTCTGCGGTTCCTGTTGTAAAGGCGGCGACGAATCCTCCTCCTGCAGCCACTTTGGACGCCACGCCGCCGCTGACAGAATCCAGTCTGTTCGCCGGCCCGGTGACCGTGACCGTGACGCTGGCGAACACCGAATATGCAGCCGATGACGTCTTGACGGTGGGCGACTTCACCGTGACGGACACCCTGCCCGGGACAGTGAGCGTGACCGGCTTTGCCCGCACCAGCGACGCGATGGTTGCGTTGACGCTGGCGTACACCGACGAGGACATCATCACCGCCGGCGAATTATCCGTGACGGTCGCGGCCGCCGGGCATGCCGACACCGGCGCCCTGACGACCAACCCCGTGCCGGTTACCGCCAGCACCGGCATGAATATCTGCGGCCGCACGGCGCCGGTGCGGAATTTGATTGTCGCGATCTCCGCTGCCGGCGAATGCACGAGTGTGGATGATTTGGATACGATTACACGCCTGAATCTGACGGGTCAGAGCCTGGGCGCCACTGGATTGCAAAACAGCGATTTTGCCGGCTTGTCGGCGCTTGAGACGTTGATGTTGCGGTTCAACGGCTTCACCACGCTGCCCACCGACATTTTTGCCGGCCTCTCGGCGTTGAAGACGTTGGATTTGTCCGGCAACTACCACCTCGCGCTGGAGGCCGGGATTTTTGCCGGCGTGTCGTCGCTGACCGAGTTGCAATTGCTCGGCAATCTACACACCACGCTGGAGGCCGGGATGTTTGACGGCTTATCCATGCTGAAAGTGCTGGATGTGCGCGACAACCTTTTCACGCCGGGCACCGGTCTGCCGGCCGGGATTTTTGACGACGCGTTGAGTACCCTGGGCAGGATTGGCGTCGACTTCCTGGTTGACGATATCGTCCGCGACGCCCATTTTATCTGCTCGCGGGATGATGCCGATGCCATTGTCACCGTCACCCCTGCCGTGAGCGACTGCCTGAGAATCAGCGTCGCGCAATTCAACGCCGCCTTCCCGCTGGTTGACCCCACGTTGAGCGCCCTGATGATTTCCTCCGGCGACCTGGACCCGGCGTTTGACCCCGCCATCACCGACTATGCCGTCATCGTGGCCGGCAGAGTCGAAACCGTGACCGTCACACCGGCCGCCAGCCGGAGCGGCGCCACCATTGCCGTCAACGGCAACAGCGTCGCCAGCAACAGCGCGAGTCACGCGATTGCCCTGACGCTGGGTGCCACGGTGCCGATTCCCATTGTGGTCACCGCCGTAGACGCCGTCACCACGGCCACCTACACCGTCACCGTCACCCGCGAGATACCTGTGGCCACGCTGGCCGCCTCAACGGCCCTGACCGAAGCCAACCTGCTCGCCGCCCCGGCGCCGACGGTGACGGTGACGGTGGAGCACACCGAATATGTAGCCGATGACGTCCTGACGCCGGGCGACTTCACCGTGACGGACACCCTGCCCGGGACAGTGAGCGTGACCAATGTTACCCGCATCAACGACGCGATGGTCACGCTGACGCTGGCGTATACCACCAATGACATCATCGTCGACGGCGCATTGTCCGTGACGGTCGCGGCCTCCGGGCACACCCACGTCGGCGCGCTGACGACCAACACTGTGTCAATTACCGCCAGCCCCGGCACGAACATCTGCGACCGCACGCCGAAGGTGCAGTTTGAGATTCTCCGGCAGTCCACTGCCAGCGAATGTACGAGTGTGGGTGATTTGGGTACGATTACGTACCTTGATATGGTCGGTCGGCAGCTCGCCTCGTTGCAACGCGGCGACTTTGCCGGCTTGTCCAGGCTGGACATTCTGTATTTATCTTCAAACCGCCTCGAAACACTGCCTGACGGCATTTTTAACGGCCTGCCGGCGCTTCGGAATTTGCAGTTGGAGTTCAACCGCTTTGTCACACTGCCTGACGGCATTTTTAACGGCCTGCCGGCGCTGAAGGTTTTGCGGTTGTATAACAACCCCTTGGAAACACTGCCGAGCAACATTTTTAACGGCTTGTCGGTGCTTGAGCAGTTGTGGATGTACAACACCTCCCTCCGCTCCCTTGAGTCCAAACTCTTTAACGGCCTGTCGGCGATTCAGGAATTGTATTTGAACAACAACCGCTTCGAAACACTGCCGCCCGGCATTTTTGATGGCTTGTCGGCGCTTCGGGAGTTGCGGTTGGGAAGCAACCGCTTCGAAACACTGCCGCTCGGCATTTTTGATGGCTTGTCGACGCTTCGGGAGTTGGGTTTGGACAACAACCTCTTGGAAACACTGCCGCCCGGCATTTTTGATGGCTTGTCGGCGCTTCGGGGTTTGTCTTTGGCCAAGAACCTCTTCTCCTCCCTTGAGGCCGAACTCTTTGACGGCTTGCCGGGGCTTACCGGGTTGCTGTTGCACAGGAACCGACTCACCACCCTGCCCGCCAATATTTTTAACGGCCTGAATACGCTGCGGACTTTGGCATTGGACGATAACCCGTTCACACCGGAAACCGGACTGCCCGCCGGTGTCTTTGACGATGTACTCGATACCCTGCCCAGGATTAACAACTACGAAGGCGACGACTACTTTGAGATTGACCAGACCACCCGTGACGCCCATTTTATCTGCTCACGGCCCGACTTCATGGGGATTGTGGCGGCCACCGCCGAGGTGGACGACTGCTTCCGAATCACCGTCGCGCAATTCAACGCCGCCCTTGAGCGGGCCGAGTTGAGCGCCCTGATGCTTTCCGCCGGCGACCTGGACCCGGAGTTTGCCCCCGACATCTTCGACTATGCCGTCATCGTGCCCAGAAGTGTCGAAACCATGACCGTCACACCGACCGCCAGCCATGGCGACGCGTCCATTACCGTCAACGACAGTCCTGTGGAGAGCAACAGTGCGAGTCACGCGATTGCCCTGACGCTGGACGTGGAAGCGCCAATTACCCTTGTGGTCACCGCCGCAGAGACCGGCATCACGGCAACCTACACCGTCACCATCATCCACGCGCTGCCGCCAGCGGCCACGCTGACCGGCACCCTGACCGAGGCCAATCTGTTTGCCGGCACGGCGTCGACCGTGACCGTGACGCTGGTGAGAACCGAATATGCCGCCGATGGCGTCCTGACGCTGGATGACTTCACCGTGACGGACACCCTGGCCGGGACCGTGAGCGCGACCGGCTTTACCCGCACCAGCGACACGATGGTTGAGTTGACGCTGGCGTACACCACCGGGGACATCATTGACGGCGAATTGTCCGTGACGGTCGCGGCCGCCGGGCACATCCACGTCGGCGCCCTGACGACCAACCCCGTGCCGGTGATCGCCAGCGCCGGCACGAATATCTGCGGCCGCACGCCGCAGGTGCGGGATGTGATGCTCGCGATATCCGCTGCCGGCGAATGCACGAGTGTGGATGATTTGGATACGATGACGCACCTGAATCTGACGGGTCAGCGCCTCGGCGCCACTGGATTGCAAAACAGCGATTTTGCCGGCTTGTCGGCGCTTGAGACGTTGGAGTTGGCGTTCAACGACTTCACCACGCTGCCCACCAACCTGTTTGCCGGCCTCTCGACGCTGAAGACGTTGGATTTGTCCGGCAACTACGAAATCGAACTTGAGGCCGGGATTTTTGCCGGCCTGTCGTCGCTGACCGGGTTGCAATTGACCGGCAACGGACACACCACGCTGGAGGCCGGGACGTTTGCCGGCTTATCCATGCTGCAAGCGCTGGATGTGCGCGACAACCTTTTCACGCCGGACACCGGTCTGCCGGCCGGGATTTTTGACGACGCGTTGAATACCCTGGGCAGTATTGGAGTCGACTTCCTGGTTGACGATATTGTCCGCGACGCCCATTTTATCTGCTCGCGGGACGATGCCGATGCCATTGTCACCGTCACCCCTGCCGTGAGCGACTGCTTGAGAATCAGCGTCGCGCAATTCAACGCCGCCTTCCCGCTGGTTGACCCCGCGTTGAGCGCCCTGATGATTTCCTCCGGCGACCTGGACCCGGCGTTTGACCCCGCCATCACCGACTATGCCGTCACCGTGGCCGGCAGAGTCACAGCCGTGGCCGTCACACCGGCCGCCAGCCGGAGCGGCGCCACCATTGCCGTCAACGGCAACAGCGTCGCCGACGACAGCGCGAGTCACGCGATTGTCCTGACGCCGGGCATCGGGGTGCCGATTGCCATTGTGGTCACCGCCGTAGACACCGTCACCACGGCCACCTACACCGTCACCGTCACCCGCGATATGCCTGCGGCCACGCTGGCCGCCTCAACGGCCCTGACCGAGTCCAACCTGCTCACCGCCCCGGCGCCGACGGTGACGGTGACGCTGGTGGACACCGAATATGCAGCCGATGACGCACTGAGGCTGGTCGACTTCACCGTGACGGACACCCTGCCCGGGACAGTGAGCGTGACCGGTTTCACCCGCACCAGCGACACGATGGTCAAGTTGACGCTGGCGTATACCACCAATGACATCACCGTCGACGGCGCATTGTTCGTGACGGTGGCGACCACCGGGCACATCAACACCGGTGCGCTGACGACCAACACCGTGCCAATTACCGCCAGCCCCGGCACGAACATCTGTAGCCGCACGCCGCAGGTGCGGGATGAGATTCTCCGGCAGTCCATTGCCGGCGACTGCGCGAATGTGGGTGATTTGGGTACGATTACGCGCCTTAATCTGTACAGGCAGCGCCTCACCTCGTTGCAAAGCGGCGATTTTGCCGGCTTGTCCAGACTGGACTTTCTGAGTTTGAGATCAAACCGCATCGTAATATTGCCTGACGGCATTTTTAACGACCTGACGGCGCTTCAGGATTTGGATGTGAGTAGCAACGACATCACCTCTCTTGGGCTTGAACCCTTTAACGGCCTGACGGCGCTTCAGATGTTGGATTTGGGCGCCAACTACATCCCCTCCCTTGATCCCGAACTCTTTGACGGCCTGACGAAGCTTGTTGATTTGCGTATGGATTACAACGAATTCACCACACTGCCCGTCGACATTTTTGATGGCTTGTCGGAGCTCAATCATTTGAGTTTGAACAGCAACTCCATCGCCTCCCTTGATGCCGAAATCTTTGCCGACCTGACGAAGCTTGTTAGGTTGCGTTTGAATTACAACGAATTCACCACACTGCCCGCCAATATTTTTAACGGCCTGGGGGCGCTTCGTAGGTTGCGTTTGTACGGCAACGCGTTCACGCCGGGCACCGGCCTGCCCACCGGTGTCTTTGACGATGTGCTCGATACCCTGGGCGACATTGGAAACGACTTCTTTGTTGACGACACCGTCCGCCAGGCCCATTTTGTCTGCTCACGGAACGACGTTGCGGCTGTTCTCGTCCTCACCGCCGGCGTGAGCGACTGCCTGAGAATCAGCGCCGCGCAATTGACCACCGCCATCTCGCAGATAGATCCCACCTTCGCCCTGCTGACCGGCACGCTGACCGAAGCCGGCCTGTTCACCTCAACGCCGCAGACGGTCACCGTCACGCTGGCCAACACCCAATACGTGACGCCCGGGCTGGCGGCAGTCCACTTCAGGCTGACCGAGGACATTGACGGCGCCATGACCATCGCCGGCGTCGCCATCAATGACGCCGCCACGGCCACGCTGACGCTGGCGTATGACAACGTGGACATCACCGGCGACGGCACATTGTCGGTCACCGTCCTGGCCGCCGGCCACACCGGCGCCGACGATCTGCCGACCGCCACCATCCCGATTACCGCCAGCGCCGCCATGAATATCTGCAACCGCACGCCGTGGGTGCTGGAGGGCATCCTTGAGGCAATCAACCCCCCGGCCAGCGACTGTACCAATGTGACGGCGGCGCAACTAAGTTCAATAAAGTTCCTTGATCTGTCGGGTAGAAGACCCTCTTCGCAGGGAAGCGGCGGTGCGGCCGGCGCGTCGGGGCAAGCGGGGCCGACCCTTGATCTGTCCGGTCAGGGCCTCTCCATGCTGGCAAGCAGCGATCTTGTCGGCTTGTCGCATCTGACGGGGTTGAATTTGAGCAACAACAACTTCAGCGCATTGCCCGCCGGCGTGTTGACCGGCCTGGGGGCGCTGCATACGCTGCATTTGGACGGCAACACGTTCACGGCGCGCACCGGCCTGCCCGCCGGTGTCTTTGACGATGTGCTCGATACCCTGGGCGACATTGGAAACGACTTCGTGGTTGACGACACCGTCCGCCAGGCCCATTTTGTCTGCTCGCGTGACGACGTCGATGCCATTGTCGACGCCGCCGGTGTGAGCGACTGCCTCCGAATCTCCGCCGCGCAATTAAACGCCGCCATCGCGCAGACAAATCCCGCCGCCGCCATACTGACCGGTCCGCTGACCGAAGCCAGCCTGTTCGCCTTACCGCTGCCGACGGTCACCGTCACGCTGCGCAACACCCAATACGTGACACCCGGGCTGGCGGCGGCCCATTTCAGTCTGACCGAGGACATTGACGGCGCCGTGACCATCGCCGGCGTCACCCACGACGACGCCACAACGGCCACGCTGACGCTGGCGTATGACAACGTGGACATCACCGGCGACGGCACATTGTCGGTCACCGTCCTGGCCGCCGGTCACACCGGCGCCGGCGACCTGTCAACCGCCACCATCCCGATTACCGCCAGCGCCGGCATGAATATCTGCGACCGCACGCCGCAGGTGCGGGGTGTCATCCTCGCCGCCATCCGCCCCCCTGCCAGCGACTGTACCAATGTGACGACGGCGCAACTGGAATCGGTGACGACCCTTGACCTGTCCGGCAAAAGAACCGCCAGGCAGCGAAGCGGCGGTGCGGCCGGCATGTCGGGGCAAGTGGAGACGACCCTTGACCTGTCCGGTCAAGGCCTCTCTGTGCTGCGAAAAAGCGATTTTGTCGGCTTGTCGTATCTGACGGCGTTGAATTTGAGCAACAACAGATTCAGCACACTGCCCGCCGACGTGTTGACCGGCCTGGCGGCGCTTCGCACGTTGCGTTTGGACGGCAACCCGTTCACTGCGCGCACCGGCCTGCCCGCCGGTGTCTTTGACGATGTGCTTGATACCCTGGGCGACATTGGAAACGACTTCGTGGTTGACGACACCGTCCGCCAGGCCCATTTTGTCTGCTCACGTGACGACGCCGATGCCATTGTCGCCGCCGCCGGTGTGAGCGACTGCCTCCGAGTCTCCGCCGCGCAATTGACCACCGCCCTCGCGCAGATAAATCCCGCCGCCGCCATACTGACCGGTCCGCTGACCGAAGCCAGCCTGTTTGCCTCAACGCCGCCGACGGTCACCGTCACGCTAATCAACACCCAATACGTGACGCCCGGGCTGGCGGCGGCCCACTTCAGTTTGGCCGAGGACATTGACGGCGCCGTGACCATCACCGGTGTCACCCACGACGACGCCACAACGGCCACGCTGACGCTGGCGTATGACAACGTGGACATCACCGGCGACGGCACATTGTCGGTCACCGTCCTGGCCGCCGGCCACACCGGCGCCGGCGACCTGTCAACCGCCACCATCCCGATTACCGCCAGCGCCGGCATGAATATCTGCGACCGCACGCCGCAGGTGCTGGGTGGCATCCTTGAGGCCATCCGCCCCCGTGCCAGCGACTGTACCAATGTGACGGCGGCGCAACTGCGGTCGGTGAAGATCCTTGACCTGTCAGGGAAAAGAACCGCCAGGCAGCGTCGCGGCGATGGTGGCGACATATCGGGGCAGGCGGGGCCGACCCTGGATCTGTCCGGTCAGGGCCTCTCTGTGCTGCGAAAAAGCGATCTTGACGGCTTGTCGGATCTGACAGCGTTGAATTTGAGCGACAACGACTTCAGCACATTGCCCGCCGGCGTGTTTGCCAACTTAATGGTGCTTGAGGCGTTGAATGTGAGCGACAACGACATCAGCACATTGCCTGCCGGCGTGTTTGCCGGCCTGGCGGTGCTTCGCACGTTGCGTTTGGATGGCAACCCGTTCACGGCGCGCACCGGTCTGCCCGCCGGTATCTTTGACGAAGTGCTTGATACCCTGGGCGACATTGGAGCCGCCTTCGTTGTTGACACCACCGCCCGCCGGGCCCATTTTGTCTGCTCCCTTGACAACGCCGATGCCATTGTCGCCGCCACCGCCGACGTCACCGACTGCTTGAGAATCAGCACCGCGCAATACCACGCCGCTCTCCCGCAGGCTGACGCCACGTTGCGTGCCCTGGGCCTCGGCCCCGGCCCCGGCCACGGCCACGGCCCCAGTCACGGCGACGACGATGACGACGACGGCGACGATGATGACGATGACGGCGACGACGATGACGATGACGGCGACGACGACGATGACGATGACGGCCCAGGCCACGGCCACGGCCCAGGCCACGGTCCCGGCCCCGGTCACGGCCACGGCCCCGGTCACGGCCACGGCCACCTGCAACCGCGGTTTGACCCCGCCATCACCTCCTATGCCATCAGCACACGCAGCTCGACCAAAACCATATACGTCAGGCCGACCGCCACCCGGAGCGGCGCCACCATTACCGTCAACAACATCTCGGTGGACAGCGGCCGCAAAAGCCAGAGGATTAACCTGGTCGGGGACATGACGACAATAACCATCGTCGTCACCGCCGCCGACACCCGCACCACGAAGACCTATACCATCAACGTCACCCGTGAGAGTGGGTCGTCGGTGACCGCCCGGCTGGCCGCTCCGGTGCCGCTGACCGAAGCGAACCTGAACGGCGCCACGGTGACAGTGACGCTGTCGGGCAGGGAATACGTCGACGCCGGGCTGGGAGTGGGCGACTTCGTGCTGGTGGATACCGTGCCCGGAGAGGTGACGGTGAGCAGGGCGACCCGCACCAAAAAAAATCGCGCCACGCTGACGCTGGCGTATGATGGCACGGCCTTTCACGGCGACGCCACGCTGTCCGTACGCATACTGGCCTCCGGGCACAACGGTGATGCCTCCCTGGCGACCAGCCGCGCGGTGGAGATTGCCGCCACCTCCGCCGTCGCCGTCAATATCTGCGACCGCACGCCGGCGGTGCGGGATGCGATCCTCGCTGTGTTGGATACCCCCGACTGCATGAGCGTGACCGGCCTGGGCAGGGTGACGACCCTTGCACTGGAGGGAGCGGACATCACTGCGCTGCAACCCGACGATTTTACCGGCTTGTCGGGGCTGCGGATGTTGGATTTGAGCGACAACGCTCTGTCCACGCTGCCCACCAGTATGTTTGCCGGCTTGACGGTGCTTGACTATTTGGATTTGGAATCAAACCGTTTCACCGGCTTCAATGCCAGACTGTTTGCCAAATTGCGGCTGAAGACTTTGCGTTTGTCCGGCAATCCTTTCAGGCCGGATGACGGACTGCCCGTCGGTATCTTTGACGACATCCTCCCGACACTGGACCCCGGTCAAAGGAGAGACATGGTTGACGAGGTCGGACGCCGCGCCCATTTTGTCTGCTCGCGGCGCCACGCTGATGCCATTGTCGCGGTCGCCGGCGTGACAGACTGCACCTCGGTCACCGCCGCGCAATTCAACGCCGCCCTCCCGCGGATTGACGCCAGGTTGAGCGCCCTGAAGATTTCCGTCCCCGGCCTGAGGCCGGCGTTTGACCCCGCCATCACCGACTATACCGTCAACGTAGACGACAGCGTCGAAACCGTGATTGTCACACCGACCGCCACCCAGAGCGACGCCACCATTGCCATCGCCGTCGACGGCGAACTCGCCACCGACACCGCCCTGGGCGCGATTGTCCTGCCGACGGCCACTCCGGTGCCGGTTACCTTTGTGGTGACTGCCCCGGACGGCACCACAACCGAGGTGTACACGGTGAATGTCGCCAGCGGGGAGCCGCTGGTGCCCGCAGCCACACTGACCGGCCCGCTGACCGAAGCCGGCCTGTTCGCCTCAACGCTGCCGACGGTCACCGTCACGCTGACCGACACCGTATACGTGACGAACGGGCTGGCTGTGGCCCACTTCAGTCTGGCCGAGGACATTGACGGCGCCGTGACCATAGTCGACGTCAGCCGCGACAACGTCATCACGGCCACGCTGACGCTGGCATATAACAACGTGGACTTCACCACCGACGGCACATTGTCCGTCACCGTCCTGGCCGCCGGCCACGCCGGCGCCGGCGACCTGTCAACCGCCACCATCCCGATTACCGCCAGCGCCGGCGTAAATATATGCGGCCGCACGCCGTTGGTGCGGGATGCCATCCTTGATGCAATCAGCCCCCCGGCCAGCGACTGTACCAATGTGATGACGGCGGAGCTGCAATCGGTGACGGACATTGATTTGTCAGATCAAGGCCTCTCCATGCTGGAGAGCAGTGATTTTGCCGGCTTGTCGGGGCTGACGCTTTTGAATTTGAACCGCAACGACTTTGACTCATTGCCCGCCGACATTTTTGCCGGCCTGTCGTCGCTTGTTGATTTGCAATTGGACAGAAACCAATTCACCACACTTGATGCCGATATTTTTTCCGGCTTATCAATGCTTAGAGTTTTGAAATTGCGCAACAACTTTTTCACAGCGGGCAGCGGTCTGCCGACCGGTATCTTTGACGACGCGTTGAATACCCTGGGCGTCATTGGAACCGAATTCCTGATTGACGATAACGGACGCGACGCCCATTTTGTCTGCTCGCGTGACGACGCCGATGCCATTGTTGCCGTCACCGCCGACGTGAGTGACTGCTTGAGAATCAGCGCCGCGCAATTGACCGACGCCATTCCGCTGACTGTTGACGCTACGTTGAGCAACCTGGCGATTTCCAACGACGGCGTCCTGGACCCGGCGTTTGACCCCGACACCACCGACTATGCCGTTGTCGTCGACAACAGCGTCGAAAGCGTGACCCTCACGCCGACCGCCGCACGGATCGGCGCCACCATTACCGTCAACGATGCCCCGGTGGCCAGCGGCAGCGACAGCGCCCCCGTTGAACTGACCGTCAACATGGCGGAGATGATTACCATTGTCGTCACCGCCGTCGACACCAGCACAATGAAGACCTACCGGTTAATGGTCACCCGTGCGGCGGCCCCGCCGAGCATCATCGCCATTGAGTTGACCTCGGACATCGGCGGCAACGTCTACGAGGTTGGCGACGCGATTGAAGCGACGGTCACCTTCAGCGAGGCGGTCACAGTCACCGGCCAGCCGCAACTGGCGCTGACCGTGGGCGCCGGGACGCGCCCGGCGGTCTACGACAGCGGCAGCGGCACGGAGGCGCTGGTATTCAGCTACACGGTAGTCGCCGGTGACAGTGATCCCGACGGGGTGTCAGTGACCGCCAATGCGCTGATGACAAACGGCGGCACGATTCAGGACGCCGTTGGCAACGACGCGGCGCTCGCTCACGCTCCGGTTCCCGTGTCACCCGCCCACCGTGTGGACACCGCCGCGCCGATGCTGCTCGCGGCGAGCATTGATCAGGATGTGCTGACGCTGACCTACGACAAAACGCTTGATGCCGGCTCGCAGCCGGCGGCGGCAGACTACACGCTGACACTAACGCCGCCCCCTGCGCCGACGGTAACCAGCGTGACCGTCAGCGGGCAGACGGTGACGTTGCAGCTCGCTGCGGCCGTGGTCTCAACCGATGAGGTCACGCTGGCCTACAGCGCCGACCTGGCCCCGGTGCGCGATCAAGCCGGCAACGAAGCCGCCGGGTTCACGACCCAGGCGGTGAACAACATCACCGATGCGCTGCCGAGCTTTGCCGGCGAGTCGGTGGCGGCACAGATTTACACGGTCGGCGTGACCGTGGGCCAGGTGCCACTGCCGGCGGCGAGTGGCGGCAACGGGACGCTAAGCTACACACTGACGCCGGCGCTGCCGAACGGCCTGACATTCAATGCGGAGAATCGCCAAATCAGCGGCACGCCAATGGTGGCAATGGCGTCGACCCTCTACACGCTGACAGCGACCGATGCCGATGCGGTCAATCCGGACAGCACGACGCTTGAGTTCATGCTGACCGTCACAGAGTTGTTATCGGCCACCTTTGAGGTGCCCGAAAACACCGCCGCCGGCACTGCCGTCGGCAGCCCGCTTGTGTCCAGCAATTTCCCGGAGGGCGTGCAGATCTGGAGCATCACCGACGGCAATGCCGACGGGGTGTTTGCCATTGATCCGACCGACGGGCAGCTCACGGTCGCAATGGCCGAGTTGCTTGATTTTGAGACCACAATGCGCCACACGCTGACCGTGCAACTGACCATCGGCCCCGCCACGGCGGCGGCCACCGTCACCATCAACGTCGGCCAGGTCAACGAGGCGCCAATAGCGGTAGGCCGCATTGCGCCGCAGACGGTCACCGTCCGACTGCCATCGGTCACGGTTGATGTCGCCAGCCACTTCAGCGACCCGGAAGATGACCCGTTGACCTACCAGGCGGAGTCGGCGAACGAGGACACCGCCACCGTCAACGTGCAGGACAACATGGTGACCATCAATGCCGTGGCGGAGGGCAACACGACCATCACGGTCACCGCCACCGACCCGTCCGATACGGACAGTAATCAGTCAAGGGCAACGCAGCAGATTGCCGTGACGGTCAACCCGGCGCCGTCGCTGCCGGTGATAACCTTCACGGTGCCCGAAGACACCACCGCCGGCACTGCCGTCGGCAGCCCGCTCATGCCGAGCAATTTCCCGGATGGCGTGCAGGCCTGGAGCATCACCAACGGCAACACCGCCGGAGTGTTTGAGATTGACTCGCTAAGCGGGCAACTCACGGTCATTGAACCGCTCGACTACGAAACCGTGTTGAGCTACACGCTGACCGTGCAACTGACCATCGGCCCCGCCACGGCGGCGGCCACCGTCACCATCAACGTCGGCCAGGTCAACGAGGCGCCAATGGCGGTCGGCCTCATTGCGCCGCAGACGGTCACCGTCGGCGGCGTGGCGTCGGTCACGGTTGATGTCGCCGGCCACTTCAGCGACCCGGAAAATGACCCGTTGACCTACCAGGCGGAATCGGCGAACGAGAACACCGCCACCGTCAACGTGCAGGACAACATGGTGACCATCAATGCCGTGGCGTCAGGCAACACGACCATCACGGTCACCGCCACCGATCCATCCGATACGGACAGTAATCAGTCAAGGGCAACGCAGCAGATTGCCGTGACGGTCAATGCCGTGCCGACCATTACCGAAGTCATGTTGACGTCGAATGCCGACAGCAACAACACCTATGCGATTGGCGAAGCGATTGAAGCGACGGTCACCTTCAGCGAGGCGGTTACCGTCACCGGCCAGCCGCAACTGGCGCTGACCGTGGGCGCCGGGACGCGCCCGGCGCTCTACACCGGCGGCAGTGGCACGGCGGCGCTGGCATTCAGCTACACGGTAGTCGCCGGCGACCGTGCCGATGACGGCGTGAGCATTGCCGAAAATGCGCTGACCCATGCCGGCGGCAGCACGATTCGCTCCGGCAGCCTTGATGCGGCGCTGACGCACGCTGCGGTATCCGCGGACCCCACTCATGCCGTCGACGGCATTGTCCCGACGGTGGTCGGTGTCGCCATCAGCAGCACCACCGGCCCGTATGCCCAGGGCGAAACGATTGAGTTGACGGTTACGTTCAGCGAAACGGTCACCGTCACTGGCCAGCCGCAACTGGCGCTGACCGTGGGCACCGGGACGCGCCCGGCGGTCTACGACAGCGGCAGTGGCATGGCGGCGCTGGTATTCAGCTACACGGTCGCCGCCGGTGACAGTGATCCCGACGGGGTGTCCGTGGCCGCCAATGCGCTGATGACAAACGGCGGCACGATTCAGGACGCTGTCGGCAACGACGCGGCGCTCGCTCACGCTCCGATTCCCGTGTCACCCGCCCACCGGGTGGACACCGCCGCGCCGATGCTGCTCGCGGCGAGCATTGATCAGGATCTGCTGACGCTGACCTACGACAAAACGCTTGATACCGACTCGCAGCCGGCGGCGGCAGACTACACGCTGACACTAACGCCGCCCCCTGCGCCGACGGTAACCAGCGTGACCATCAACGGGCAAACGGTGACGTTGCAACTCACTGCGGCCGTGGTCTCAACCGATGAGGTCACGCTGGCCTACAGCGTCGACCTGGCCCCGGTGCGCGATCAAGCCGGCAACGAAGCCGCCGGGTTCACGACCCAGGCGGTGAACAACATCACCGATGCGCTGCCGAGCTTTGCCGGCGAGTCGGTGGCGGCACAGATTTACACGGTCGGCGTGGCCGTGGGCCAGGTGCCACTGCCGGCGGCGAGCGGCGGCAACGGGACGCTAAGCTACACACTGACGCCGGCGCTGCCGAACGGCCTGACATTCAATGCGGAGAATCGCCAAATCAGCGGCACGCCGATGGCGGCAATGGCGCTGACCCTCTACACGTTGACGGCGACCGATGCCGATGCGGTCAATCCGGACAGCACGACGCTTGAGTTCACGCTGACCGTCACGGAGTTGTTATCGGCCACCTTTGAGGTGCCCGAAGACGCCGCCGCCGGCACTGCTGTCGGCAGCCCGCTCATGCCGAGCAATTTCCCGGAAGGCGTGCAGGCCTGGAGCATCACCGACGGCAATGCCGGCGGGGTGTTTGCCATTGATCCGACCGACGGGCAGCTCACGGTCGCAATGGCCGAGTTGCTTGATTTTGAGACCACAATGCGCCACACGCTGACCGTGCAACTGACCATCGGCCCCGCCACGGCGGCGGCCACCGTCACCATCAACGTCGGCCAGGTCAACGAGGCGCCAATAGCGGTCGGTCTCATTGCGCCGCAGACAGTCACCGTCGGCGGTGTGGCGTCGGTCACGGTTGATGTCGCCGGCCACTTCAGCGACCCGGAAGATGACCTGTTGACCTACCAGGCGGAATCGGCGAACGAGGCCACCGCCACCGTCAACGTGCAGGACAACATGGTGACCATCAATGCCGTGGCGGAGGGCAGCACGACCATCACGGTCACCGCCACCGACCCGTCCGATACGGACAGTAATCAGTCAAGAGCAACGCAGCAGATTGCCGTGACGGTCAACCCGGCGCCGTCGCTGCCGGTGATAACCTTCACGGTGCCCGAAGACGCCGCCGCCGGCACTGCCGTCGGCAGCCCGCTCATGCCGAGCAATTTCCCGGAGGGCGTGCAGACCTGGAGCATCACCGACGGCAACGCCGACGGGGTGTTTGAGATTGACTCGCCAGGCGGGCAACTCACGGTCATTGAACCGCTTGATTACGAAACCGTGTTGAGCTACACGCTGACCGTGCAACTGACCATCGGCCCCGCCACGGCGGCGGCCACCATCACCATCAACGTCGGCCAGGTCAACGAGGCGCCAATAGCGGTAGGCCGCATTGCGCCGCAGACGGTCACCGTCGGCGGCGTGGCGTCGGTCACGGTTGATATCACCGGCCACTTCAGCGACCCGGAAAGGGATGTGTTGACCTACCAGGCGGAATCGGCGAACGAGAACACCGCCACCGTCAACGTGCAGGACAACATGGTGACCATCAATGCCGTGGCGGAGGGCAGCACGACCATCACGGTCACCGCCACCGATCCGTCCGATACGGACAGTAATCAGTCAAGAGCAACGCAGCAGATTGCCGTGACGGTCAATGCGGTGCCGACCATCACAGCCGTTGAGTTGACTTCAAGTGCCCTCAATAACGTCTACGCGATTGGCGACGTGATTGAAGCAACGGTCACCTTCAACGAGGCGGTCACCGTCACCGGCCAGCCGCAACTGGCGCTGACCGTGGGCGCCGGGACGCGCCCGGCGGTCTACGACAGTGGCAGCGGCACGGCGGCGCTGGTATTCAGCTACACGGTCGTCGCCGGCGACCGTGCCGATGACGGCGTGAGCATTGCCGAAAATGCGCTGACCCATGCCGGCGGCAGCACGATTCGCTCCGGCAGCCTTGATGCGGCGCTGACGCACGCTGCGGTATCCGCGGACCCCACTCATGCCGTCGACGGCATTGTCCCGACGGTGGTCGGTGTCGCCATCAGCAGCACCACCGGCCCGTATGCCCAGGGCGAAACGATTGAGTTGACGGTTACGTTCAGCGAAACGGTCACCGTCACTGGCCAGCCGCAACTGGCGCTGACCGTGGGCACCGGGACGCGCCCGGCGGTCTACGACAGCGGCAGTGGCATGGCGGCGCTGGTATTCAGCTACACGGTCGCCGCCGGTGACAGTGATCCCGACGGGGTGTCCGTGGCCGCCAATGCGCTGATGACAAACGGCGGCACGATTCAGGACGCTGTCGGCAACGACGCGGCGCTCGCTCACGCTCCGATTCCCGTGTCACCCGCCCACCGGGTGGACACCGCCGCGCCGATGCTGCTCGCGGCGAGCATTGATCAGGATCTGCTGACGCTGACCTACGACAAAACGCTTGATACCGACTCGCAGCCGGCGGCGGCAGACTACACGCTGACACTAACGCCGCCCCCTGCGCCGACGGTAACCAGCGTGACCATCAACGGGCAAACGGTGACGTTGCAACTCACTGCGGCCGTGGTCTCAACCGATGAGGTCACGCTGGCCTACAGCGTCGACCTGGCCCCGGTGCGCGATCAAGCCGGCAACGAAGCCACCGGGTTCACGACCCAGGCGGTGAACAACATCACCGATGCGCTGCCGAGCTTTGCCGGCGAGTCGGTGGCGGCACAGATTTACACGGTCGGCGTGGCCGTGGGCCAGGTGCCACTGCCGGCGGCGAGCGGCGGCAACGGGACGCTAAGCTACACACTGACGCCGGCGCTGCCAAACGGCCTGACATTCAATGCGGAAAATCGCCAAATCAGCGGCACGCCGATGGCGGCAATGGCGTCGACCCTCTACACGCTGACGGCGACCGATGCCGATGCGGTCAATCCGGACAGCACGACGCTTGAGTTCATGCTGACCGTCACGGAGTTGTTGTCGGCCACCTTTGAGGTGCCCGAAAACACCGCTGCCGGCACTGCCATCGGCAGCCCGCTCATGCCGAGCAATTTCCCGGAGGGCGTGCAGGCCTGGAGCATCACCGACGGCAACGCCGCCGGAGTGTTTGAGATTGACTCGTCAAGCGGGCAGCTCACGGTCATGGAACCGCTCGACTACGAAACCGTGTTGCGCTACAGGCTGACCGTGCAACTGACCATCGGCCCCGCCACGGCGGCGGCCACCGTCACCATCAACGTCGGCCAGGTCAACGAGGCGCCAATAGCGGTAGGCCGCATTGCACCGCAGACGGTCACCGTCGGCGGCGTGGCGTCGGTCACGGTTGATATCGCCGGCCACTTCAGCGACCCGGAAAGGGATGTGTTGACCTACCAGGCGGAATCGGCGAACGAGGACACCGCCACCGTCAACGTGCAGGACAACATGGTGACCATCAATGCCGTGGCGGCGGGCAGCACGACCATCACGGTCACTGCCACCGATCCGTCCGATACGGACAGTAATCAGTCAAGAGCAACGCAGCAGATTGCCGTGACGGTCAATGCGGTGCCGACCATTACCGAAGTCATGTTGACGTCGAATGCCGGCAGCAACAACGTCTACGCGATTGGCGACGCGATTGAAGCAACGGTCACCTTCAGCGAAGCGGTCACCGTCACCGGCCAGCCGCAACTGGCGCTGACCGTGGGCGCCGGGACGCGCCCGGCGGTCTACGACAGTGGCAGTGGCACGGCGGCGCTGGTATTCAGCTACACGGTCGTCGCCGGCGACCGTGCCGATGACGGCGTGAGCATTGCCGAAAATGCGCTGACCCACGCCGGCAGCAGCACGATTCGCGCTGGCAGCCTTGATGCGGCGCTGACGCACGCTGCGGTGTCCGCGGACTCCACTCATGCGGTCGACGGCATTGTCCCGACGGTGGTCGGTGTCGCCATCAGCAGCACCACCGGCCCGTATGCCCAGGGCGAAACGATTGAGTTGACGGTTACGTTCAGCGAAACGGTCGCGGTCGTCGGCACGCCGCAGGTGGCGTTTACGGTAGGCAGCACACTGCGCCAGGCCGCTTACACCAGCCAGCCGCCCGCGACGACGGCGGTATTCAGCTACATGGTCGCCGCCGGTGACAGTGATCCCGACGGGGTGTCCGTGGCCGCCAATGCGCTGATGACAAACGGCGGCACGATTCAGGACGCCGTCGGCAACGACGCGGCGCTCGCTCACGCTCCGAGTCCCGTGTCACCCGCCCACCGGGTGGACACCGCCGCGCCGATGCTGCTCACGGCGAGCATTGATCAGGATGTGCTGACGCTGACCTACGACAAAACGCTTGATACCGGCTCGCAGCCGGCGGCGGCAGACTACACGCTGACACTAGCGCCGCCCCCTGCGCCGACGGTAACCAGCGTGACCATCAGCGGGCAAACGGTGACGTTGCAGCTCGCTGCGGCCGTGGTCTCAACCGATGAAGTCACGCTGGCCTACAGCGTCGACCTGGCCCCGGTGCGCGATCAAGCCGGCAACGAAGCCGCCGGGTTCACGACCCAGGCGGTGAACAACATCACCGATGCGCTGCCGAGCTTTGCCGGCGAGTCGGTGGCGGCACAGATTTACACGGTCGGCGTGGCCGTGGGCCAGGTGCCACTGCCGGCGGCGAGCGGCGGCAACGGGACGCTAAGCTACACACTGACGCCGGCGCTGCCGAACGGCCTGACATTCAATGCGGAGAATCGCCAAATCAGCGGCACGCCGATGGCGGCAATGGCGCTGACCCTCTACACGTTGACGGCGACCGATGCCGATGCGGTCAATCCGGACAGCACGACGCTTGAGTTCACGCTGACCGTCACGGAGTTGTTATCGGCCACCTTTGAGGTGCCCGAAGACGCCGCCGCCGGCACTGCTGTCGGCAGCCCGCTCATGCCGAGCAATTTCCCGGAAGGCGTGCAGGCCTGGAGCATCACCGACGGCAATGCCGGCGGGGTGTTTGCCATTGATCCGACCGACGGGCAGCTCACGGTCGCAATGGCCGAGTTGCTTGATTTTGAGACCACAATGCGCCACACGCTGACCGTGCAACTGACCATCGGCCCCGCCACGGCGGCGGCCACCGTCACCATCAACGTCGGCCAGGTCAACGAGGCGCCAATGGCAGTCGGCCGCATTGCGCCGCAGACGGTCACCGTCGGCGGTGTGGCGTCGGTCACGGTTGATGTCGCCGGCCACTTCAGCGACCCGGAAGATGACCTGTTGACCTATCATGTGGAGTCGGCGGACGAGGAGACGGCGACCGCTGATGTGAACGGCAGCATGGTGACCATCAATGCCGTGGCGGAGGGCAGCACGACCATCATGGTCACCGCCACCGACCCGTCCGATACGGACAGTAATCAGTCAAGAGCAACGCAGCAGATTGCCGTGACGGTCAACCCGGCGCCATCGCTGCCGGTGATAACCTTCACGGTGCCCGAAGACGCCGCCGCCGGCACTGCCGTCGGCAGCCCGCTTGTGTCCAGCAATTTCCCGGAGGGCGTGCAGGCCTGGAGCATCACCGACGGCAATGCCGGCGGGGTGTTTGAGATTGACTCGCTAAGCGGGCAGCTCACGGTCATTGAACCGCTCGACTACGAAACCGTGTTGAGCTACACGCTCACAGTGCAACTGACCATCGGCCCCGCCACGGCGGCGGCCACCGTCACCATCAACGTCGGCCAGGTCAACGAGGCGCCAATGGCAGTCGGCCTCATTGCGCCGCAGACGGTCACCGTCGGCGGTGTGGCGTCGGTCACGGTTGATGTCGCCGGCCACTTCAGCGACCCGGAAAGGGATGCGTTGACCTACCAGGCGGAGTCGGCGAACGAGGACACCGCCACCGTCAGCGTGCAGGACAACATGGTGACCATCAATGCCGTGACGGAGGGCAGCACGACCATCACGGTCACCGCCACCGACCCGTCCGATACGGACAGTAATCAGTCAAGAGCAACGCAGCAGATTGCCGTGACGGTCAACCCGGCGCCGTCGCTGCCGGTGATAACCTTCGAGGTGCCCGAAGACACCGCCGCCAACACCGCCATCGGCAGCCCGCTCGCGCCGAGCAACTTCCCGGAGGGCGTGCAGGCCTGGAGCATCACCGACGGCAATGCCGCCGGAGTGTTTGAGATTGACTCGCTAAGCGGGCAGCTCACGGTCATTGAACCGCTCGACTACGAGACCGTGTTGAGCTACACGCTCACAGTGCAACTGACCATCGGCCCCGCCACGGCGGCGGCCACCGTCACCATCAACGTCGGCCAGGTCAATGAGGCGCCAATGGCGGTCGGCCTCATTGCGCCGCAGACGGTCACCGTCGGCGGCGTGGCGTCGGTCACGGTTGATATCGCCGGCCACTTCAGCGACCCGGAAAGGGATGCGTTGACCTACCAGGCGGAGTCGGCGAACGAGGACACCGCCACCGTCAGCGTGCAAGACAACATGGTGACCATCACCGCCGTGGCGTCAGGCAGCACGACCATCACGGTCACCGCCACCGACCCGTCCGATACGGACAGTAATCAGTCAAGAGCAACGCAGCAGATTGCCGTGACGGTCAATGCGGTGCCGACCATCACCGATGTCATGTTGACATCAAATGCCCTCAATGACGTCTATGCGATTGGCGGCACCATTGAGATGACGGTCACCTTCAGCGAGGCGGTCATGGTCACCGGCCAGCCGCAACTGGCGCTGATCGTGGGCACGGCGACGCGCCAGGCGGTCTACGACAGCGGCAGCAGCACGGCGGCGCTGGTATTCAGCTACCCGGTGGCCATCGGCGACCGCGACACCGACGGCATCAGCATCGGCAGCAATGCGCTGACCCTGGCCGGCGGCATGATTCGCAACGCGGCCAACACCATCGACGCGCGGATCACGCATGATGTGATGGTGTCCAATGCCGTCCAACATCAAGTCGACGGCGTGGCCCCAATGGTCACCAACCTTGTGCTCACCGCCGGCCCGTACATGACCGGCGAGGCGATCACCCTGACGGCGACTTTCAGCGAACCGGTCACCGTAGACCCCGCCGCCGGCACACCGCAGATACCGGTACTCATCGGCAGCATCCTCCGCCCGGCAATCTACACCAGCGGCAGCGGCTCAATGACGCTGGCATTCACCTACACGGTGACGTCCGGCGACCGCGCTGACAATGGCGTGGCGGTGGCGATAAACGCCCTGACAGCCAACACCGGCGCCATCCGCGACGCCGCCGGCAACGGCGCGGCGCTCGCTCACGCTGCCATTGCCGCGGACACCGCCAATCGGGTGAACACCGCTCCCATAGCCGTGATTGACGGCGCCGCGACCCGGACAGCGACAGCCGGCGACCGCGTGACCCTGACCAGCGCCGGCAGCCGCGACCCGGATACCGGCGACAGCATTGCCACCTACGCCTGGCAGGTCATCACCGACGGCACGCCGTCCCTGCCGCTGACCACGACCAATGCCGCAAGCCTGGCCTTCACCGCCCCGATGGTGACGACCCCCCAGACCTACACCATCAGCCTGACCGTCAACGACGGCGATACGGATTCAGCGCAAGCAACCATCACCATCACCGTCAACCCGCCACCAGTCGTTGTCCTGGCGGCCCCGACTCCGCTCACCGAAGCCACGCTGAACGGCGCGACGATAACAGTCACGCTCACCTACACCCGGTACGTGCCCGCGCTTGAGCTGGATGTAGACGACTTCAGGCTGACCACGACAGTGGCCGGAGTCACGCTGGAAGAGGTGACCCGCACCAGCGCCACGGAAGTGACACTGACGCTGGCACATGACGGCACGGACATTAGCGCCGACGGCAGTCTGTCCGTCACCGTCCTGGCCTCCGGGCACACCGGCAGCGGCGATCTGCCTGTCGGCGCCGTGCCGATTACCGCCACCGACATTGCGCCAACATTCAATGCGGCGACCATCGCGGCCCAGGGCTACATAGTCGGCGTCGGCATCGGCGCCATCAATCTGCCGGAAGCCACCGGCGGCAACGGCGCGCTCACCTACACACTCACCCCGCCGTTGCCGAACGGCCTGACCTTCAATGCGGCGCAGCACCAAATCACCGGCATACCGGAGGCGGCGCAAAGCGAGGCGCTCTACACCTACACCGCGACCGACGGCGACATCAATACCGCCGCCACCGACACCGCGAGCCTGACCCTCACCATCACCATCGCCCCCCGCATGATCACCGGCAAGACGAGCGGTGCGGTCACGGACGGCACTCCCGGCGCCGACTTCGTGACCGGCAGGCTGACCCTGCCCGGCGGCTTTATGGCGCAGACCGGCGTCACCAACCATTCGAACGGGCTTGGCGAGTACGGCGACTTTATGCTGAATCAGGATGGCGAATGGACCTATACACTGCACACCGACGACCCCGACACCAACGCGCTGGCCGCCGGCATCCCGGCCACCGAAGCGTTCACCGTGGAAGCCGCCGACGGCACAGAAGCCACCGTCACCATCAACGTCACCGGCGTCAATGACGCGCCCACAGCCATGGCCGGCCCGGATCAACCCGTGCGGGAAGGCGACACCGTCACGCTGACCGGCGCCGGCAGCCGCGACCCGGATACCGGCGACATGCTGGTCTATAGCTGGACGCAGGTCGGCGCGCCATCTGTCATCTTAAGTGACGCCGCCGCAGTGTCCCCGACCTTCACCGTGCCGGAGGTGCCCATCTTCACCATCCTGCGCTTCAGGCTGGTGGTCAACGACGGCATGGTGGATTCAGCCGCCGCCGACGTCGCCATCACCGTCAATCAGCTCCCCAGGACCCTGACGCTGCCCGCGTTCAACAATCAACGCTATCCGGCCTCCACGACAATCTCCACGACCCTGCCGGACACCGGAACCACCTCCGGCACAGAGTTCTACACCCTGACCGGCCCGAACGGCGTGGATATCAGCGAAGTGCCCGGGCTGACCTTTGCGGCCACCACCCACGTCCTGTCCGGGACGCCCACCACCCCCGCCGCCGCCGTCTGGCTGACCTACACCGTCACCGACGGCGTTGACACCGGCACCGCGACCTTTAGCGTCACCATCACCGACGCCAGGCTGGCGCCGCCGGCCAATCAGCGCTATGCCACCAACACGGCGATTCCCGACCTGTCCCTGCCGGCCGCCACGACCACCGCCGGCGCAGAGATCTACACCCTGACCGGCCCGAACGGCGTGGATGTCTCCACCGCCGTGCCCGGCCTGAACTTCAACCCGGCCACCCGCACCCTGTCCGGCATGCCCACCATCCCCGACGCCGTCATGCTGACCTACACCGTCACCGACGACATTGGCGCCAGCACGGCGACCTTCACGACCACCATCGTCAACCTCGGCCCCGATGCCAATCCCGGCACGCGTCTCACCGCCCTCAACGAAGTCATCCTCCCGGAAGTCGTGCGGGCCATGGCCGACAGCACCGTGGAAACCATCCTGTCGCGGATTGAGCACGCCACCACCGCCACCAGCCCCGACGCCGCCACTCTGACCCTGGACGGCCAGACCCTTTCCCTCACCGCCCTGACGGAGGCCGACACGCTCGCCACCGCCGTGGCCGACCCGACCACCGGCGTCGCCGCCCTGCTGTCCGGCATCGCGCGCACCGTCGCCGACGACTCATGGCAACTGAACCAGGCGCTGGGCCGCTCCGCCTTCGTCCTGCCGCTGACCTACCAGGACCAGGCCTCCCCGCTGACCCTCTGGGGTGGCGGCGAATACCGCAACCTGTCCGGCAAGACAGACACCCTGGACTGGGACGGCGACATCATCAACGTCCACGTGGGCGCGGACGCGCAAGTCTGGGAGCATGTCCTGACCGGGCTGGCCATCTCCTGGCAACGCGGAAAGTTTGACTATGAAGACGACGCCATCACCACCACCGGGCGCGGCGACTATGCCGTGGAACAAATCAGCGTGCATCCCTACCTCGGCTGGACAGCAGCGGATGGCGGGCTGTCCCTGTGGGCCACCGGCGGCTACGGCTGGGGCGAAGTAGCCCTGAACGACCCGCTCATCGGCCTGGGGCAAGCCAGCGACCTCACCACCCGCAGCGCCGCTGTCGGCGGCAACGCGCAACTGTTGCAACTCGGTGCCACCACCCTGCGTGTCAAAACCCAGTTCCAGCATGCCCGGGTAGACGTAGAAGGCAACACCGAACTGCTGTCCGCCCTCGCCCTGGACGTCCGGCGGATGCGCCTGGCCCTGGAAGGCGCCCACAACCACCAGTTTGCCAGTGGTGCGCATCTGGCGCCGACCATGGAAGTCGGCCTGCGGCACGACGCGGGTGACGGCCGCACCGGCACCGGCGCCGAAGTCGGCGGCAGTCTGCGCTTCACCAACGCGGCCGGTGGAATGATCGTAGAAAGCCGTGGCCGGGTCCTGCTCGCGCACAACGGCGGCTATCAGGACTGGGGCGTCGGCGGCGCGATTCGCCTTATGCCGGGCCGTGATAACCAGGGGCTGGCCTTCAGCCTCGCCCCCTCCTACGGCGCCACAGCCAGCCGCGCAACGCAATTATGGGCGCAAGAGCTGGCCGTCAGTCCGACCGCCGCCACAGTTTCGCCGACCCCCCGCGGCGGGCAAATGGACGTAGACATCAGCTACGGCCTGGCATGGCCCGTCGCCAAGACGTTAGTCACCCCCTACAGCCGTCTATCGTTGACCAACACCGGCACGCATGCCTACCGCCTCGGCAGCCGTCTGCGGATGCGTGACGGCCTTGAAGTCAACCTGGAAGCCCTGCGGCGAGAAGCCACCGCCCGTCCCGTGGAGCACGGCATCCTCCTGAAACTGCAACTGGACTGGTAAGCCCCGCCCGACTGGTAAGCCCCGCCCGGCGGGTAAGGCCCACCCAGCGGGCCGCCAGTCCCGCCAGCGGTTTATCGCGGCAATTCCCCCGCGCCCCTTGTGTCATCCCCGCATCCCCTCCTTCAGTCATTCCCGCGAAAGCGGGAATCTATCCCCGCATTCCTTCCATCATCCCCGCCCTTCCTCCGTCCCTCATGTCGGGCAGGGGAGTCGAAAAGTTTCCGGACACCTCGGCACCCGGCCTAACCAACCTGAAAACCGACGGATAGATTCCCGTTTTCACGGGAATGACGGAAAGAGATCCAACACGGCAACTCGTCCATCATCCCCGCGCCCCTTCCGTCATCCCCGCATCCCCTCCTTCAGTCATTCCCGCGAAAGCGGGAATCCATCCCCGCATTCCTTCCGTCATTCCCGCCCTTCTTCCGTCCCTCGCGTCGGGCAGGGGAGTCGAAAAGTTTCCGGACACCTCGGCATCCGGCCTAACCAACCTGAAAACCGACGGATAGATTCCCGTTTTCACGGGAATGACGGAAAGAAACCCAACACGGCAACTCGTCCATCATCCCCGCGCCCCTTCCGTCATCCCCGCATCCCCTCCTTCAGTCATTCCCGCGAAAGCGGGAATCCATCCCCGCATCCCTTCCGTCATCCCCGTAACCCCTCCTTCAGTCATTCCCGCGAAAGCGGGAATCCATCCCCGCATCCCCTCCATCATTCCCGCATCCCGTCCATCATTCCCGCATCCCGTCCGTCATTCCCGCATCCCGTCCGTCATTCCCGCATCCCGTCCGTCATTCCCGCATCCCGTCCATCATCCCCGCATCCCCTCCATCATCCCCGCACTCCTTCCGGTGCGGGGCGCCACCCATTGTAAAATCCGTTTCCATTGTTTATAATCGTGCAACTGAAAATTGCTTGAGGCCATGCGCTTGCCCAACAAGACAGGGAGCTGAATAACAGCTAAAGTAAAACCGCATTCAATGGTTGACACCGTAGCAACCAGGCTGGCATCCCTCCGGATGTCCGCCTCAACGCCATGTTTTGATCACATTGGCGCATCAGCAATCCACCCCTTTACCAATTTCCCCTCTGTCATTCCCTTCCCCTCTGTCATTCCCGCGAAAGCGGGAATCCAGTCCCCCCCCCCCCCCCCCCCCCCCCCCCCCCCCCCAATTTTCCCAATGGATACATAGCTGATATGACCACCCCCGTACCGTTTCCGCAGCAATGCCGTCGCAGCTTCCGTCCCGGTTGCATCGTCTTCGGACTGGTGCGGGGAGCCATGGCGCAGGATGGTGACGGCCCGTTGTTCCCGGACGGTTGCAAAGGGGCGGGGCGTCTGTGCGAATCGCTGAACAAGCCGGTCACCGCCATGCCATTGCCGGAGTCCATCAACAGCAGAATACCGTCATGCTGAAACGGCTGATCACACTCCTCCTGCTGCTGTCCGTCCTCGCCCCGGCGTCGGCCAGTGCGCAGAGTTGCGACGGCGCACTCACCTGGAACGGCATCGTCCCCGACTGCCTCTCGGTCGGCGACACCTACCGCATCATGTTCATCACCAGCGGAACCAGGGACGCTGAGGCCGTCGGAATCGGTACCTACAACGCCTTCGTCCAGGGCGAAGCCGACGTGGCCCCTTTTACGGATGCGGGCATCGTCGGCAGCTTCAGAGCCGTGGTCTCCACCTTAGCCCAGGAGGCACACCTCAACACGGAAAGCTTCACCCCTCTAAATATCGGATCTGAAGGACCTGGTAACCTCAGGGGCTCGGGCACGTTCAGGGAGCGGTGGAGGAGGGGCCTCATCCCGGATAACGGCCAGGGCGAACCGATTTTCTACTTCAACGGCCGCAAGGTCGCGGACGACTATCAAGACTTCTGGGACGATAGCTGGGACACGCAGCAGGGGAGGGACGAGACCGGAGAGGTCGTCGGTAACGTGCGGGTCTGGTCGGGTTCCCGGGCCGATGGAAGAGCCAGAAGTAACGGGTTTTGGCTTGGCGATACTGAAAACGCGCCAACCTTCTCCTTTCCAATTGCCTCGTTTGGTGAATCGGGCAATGCGGGCAATCACCTCGAACGCAACGATAGGATCTTCCAACCTACTACAACATCTTACCGCTTCTATGCCCTTTCCGGCGTCCTGACGGTGCCCTTGAGAGTCAGCTTGAGCGAGCTGTCCTCGGCCACGCTGTCCGAAGGGTCGGACGATAGGTCGGCGACGCTGACGGTGAACCTGACGGCCAACGCCCCCACCGACCTGACGGTGCTGATTGATATTACCCAGACCACCCCGTCCGAGACACCGCCCGGAGTCACCTACGCACTGGATTACGGCGTCGCCATTGTCGGCGATGCAGCCAATTTCAGCTTTGACAGCGCCAACCCCGCCGCCCTGCGCACGCGGCGGGTGGTGGTGCCGTTTGCCGCAGGCCAGAGCAGTCGCACGCTGGAGTTGACGGCGCTGGATGACGCGGACACGCTAGACGAGGACTTGTCCATCGCGCTGGTAGCCAGCGACGACTACAGCATTGACGCCACAGCCGCCGCCCGCACACTGACGCTGGAAGACGACGACGCGCCGACAGTCAGTCTGAATCTGATATCGGACACGCTGTCCGAAGGGAGTACATCGGATAGTCTGCAGGTGAACCTGAATGCCCCCGCCCCCACCGACCTGACGGTGCTGATTGATATTACCCAGACCACCCCGTCCGAGACACCGCCCGGAGTCACCTACGCACTGGATTACGGCGTCGCCATTGTCGGCGATGCAGCCAATTTCAGCTTTGACAACGCCAACCCTGCCAGCCTGCGCACGCGGCGGGTGGCGGTGCCGTTTGCCGCCACCGAAGGCTCCCGCGAGTTGCAGTTGACGGCGCTGGAGGACGTGGACGGGCTAAGCGAGGTGTTGTCTATCAGTCTGGTAGCCGTCGACGGCTACATCGTTGACACCACAGCCGACTCCGTCACCCTGACGCTGGCAGATAATGAGCCAGAGGCGAGTCTGAGATTCGTTGCTACAGGCGGTACCAGCATACAAGGGGGGCGGATATTGGAGCGGGGGCCAGGGTCAGACGGGGGGGCGGAATTTGACATAAGGGTCGCATTAGCAGGAACCGCTACGAGTACGGTGCAGGTGAATCTGGCGCCCGGCGCTGACAACACTGTAGATGATTTCGATGTGCGCACCAGAAGCGGCGGCGGCAGCAATAATGTGGGCTTTCTGGCCAGACTGGCATCTCCCATTGATATTCCCCCGGGTGAAAACAGACGTGTCGGAAGAGCCGAATTTCGGGTCGTAGCAGACGGCCTGGAAGAGCCGACTGAAACGCTGCAGGTGATGGTGGTGCCGGGCAACGGCTACCGGTTGCCAGGTGAGGTCACGCAACGGCTTGAGGTACTTGATGATATACGGGTCACCATAAATGACACTACCGCCCGCACCGCGGTTGAGGGCGGCACGTCAGCCGAGCCGGTGGTGCTGGAATTTAGCCGGTCGCCGGGTCCGGGGGAGCTGGTAGTAGCGACAGTGAGCATCGTTCGGCCGCCGGGGGAACAGGATTACAGTGTGTTGGTGGGCGGCGAGGTTGTGGATGCGGTGGGCAACGACGTGTATGACGTTGTACTGCCGTTGGGTAACACACAAATCAGCCTGACCGTCAGGGCGGAGGAGGACAGTGACCAGACGAATGATATGATCACGCTAAGTGTGACGGCAGTGAGGGGGTCTGGGCCAGGGTATTTGTATTCCCCCACTCTGCCGGCTGAAGGCATTGACATCACACTGCAAGACAACGACGGCCTCAATCTGCCGGGGGTGGATATTGGCAGTGTCAACCCCGACCCACTGACCGAAGATAACCTGGATGGCAGTCTTGTTACTCTGAGGCTGAGCGAGGTCCAGTTCAATGATGATGCCTCCTCCACCAATAGCAGCAACTACGAGCTGGGCGGCACACCCCCGCCGGGGTTGCGCATCTCGGGGGTGGTTCGCATCGACAATGCACGAGTCGAGGTGCTTCTGTCCTACGACAACGACAACTTTGATTTTGATGAAGAGGCACGCATCAGCATCACAGTACTCCCCGCGGCCCACACCGGTACGCAGCGGCTGACCACGTTGACGGTGCCAATCACCCCGAGCGCGAATGACCCGCAGAGGATGATCACCGGCGTTGCGTTGACGTCGGATGCCGGCCCCGACGGCACCTATGGAATTGACGGTAACATTGAGGTGACGGTCACGTTCAACGGCGAGGTGAACGTGTTGGATCGCCCGCAGATAACCCTGACCCTGGGCGACGAGACGCGCCAGGCGATCTATTTCGACATCTCCGAGAACCGCAGGGAGTTGATATTTCGCTACCGGGTGGCGGTCGGCGATCTTGCTGCGGACGGCGTGGGTATCGGCAATCTTACGGACAGCGTGAGTACCAGTGCGCTGGGTATAAACAACGCCAGGATACGTGACAACGACGACATTAGTCAGCCCGTGAATCTCGAGTATCAGGAGGAGCCTGCCAACCCGGCTCATGTCGTGGACGGCGTTGTGCCGGCGGTGAGCACGGCAATCGTGTATGACGATGTGCTGATACTGACCTACGATAAGCCGCTCAACGAGAACTCGGTGCCGGCGTCGACAGCCTGGAGGCTGGATCTGGAGTCGGGCACTGCCCCAACGGTGAACGCCGGCGGCGTGACGATCCGCGGGACGGGAGTAACGCTGGCGCTGAGCGAAGCCGTAGGATCAACCGATGTCGTGACGCTGGCCTACACTGCCGACGCCAACCCGCTGCGCGACCTGATCGGCAACCGAGCCGCCAATCTCACGGCCCAGGCGGTGCTCAACACCACCAGTTTTGCCAGAGCAACCCTGACCGCGACCTCGCCGCTGACCGAAGCCGCGCTGTTTGCGATCCCGTCGCCGACCGTCACGGTCACACTGGTCAACACCCAATACGAGGCCACGCTGACGACGGCGCACTTCACCGTGAGTGATACCGTAGTCGGGGGCGACATCACACTGGACGACGTCAACCGCGGCGCTGGCGGCACCACCGCCACGTTGACGCTGGGGTTTGACGGCGCGGACATCACTGGTGACGGCGACCTGTCGGTCACGGTCACGGCTGCCGGGCACACCGGGACCGACGACCTGTCTGCCGGCAGTGTGTCAATCACCCCCAGCACCGGCGCCAATGTCTGCGGGCGGACGGCACAGGTGCGGGATGAGATTATCAGAGAGTCCTCTGCCACCGAATGCACGAGTGTGACCGGCCTGGCAAGCATTGACACTCTTAATTTGAGCAGGCAAAGCATCGCTTCGCTGCAAGACAGCGATTTTGCCGGCTTGACGGCGCTGCTGAGTTTGACTTTGGACAACAACGTTCTGGAGGCACTGCCCGACACCATTTTTGCCGGCTTGACGGCGCTGCAGGTGTTGCATTTGGACACCAACCGCCTGGAGACAACACTGCCGGCCGACATTTTTGCCGACTTGACGGCGCTGGTGAGTTTGCAGTTGCACAACAACCGCCTGATGGAACTGCCCGCCACCATTTTTGCCGGTCTGGGCGGGCTGACTACTTTGACCATGGACCGCAACCGGTTCACGCCGGACACCGGACTGCCCGCCGGCATCTTTGACGCCGTGCTGCGTACCCTGGCCCCCATTAGAACAACCGGATTCCCCCGCTTTGCGATTGACGACATCGTCCGCGCCGCCCATTTTGTCTGCTCCCGTGACGACGTCGCTGCCATTGTTGCCACCACCGGCGTGACCGACTGCCTGCGCATCAACAGCGAACAATTCGACGCTGCCGTTCTGCTGGTGGAGGCGGACGCCACCTTGAGCGGCCTGACCCTGTCCGACGGCACCGACATCTTCCCCCTCGCCCCGGTGTTCGCCCCCGACACCACGGCCTATGCCGTCTCGGTCGCCAACAGCGTCACCAGTGTGACGGTCACGCCGACCGCCACCAATGTTGTCGCCACGATTGCCGTCAACGGCGACACCGTCGCCAGCGACAGCGCCAGCAACCTCATTGACCTGACGGCAGGCACACCGATGGACATTCCCATTATTGTCACCGCCGCCGACACCGTCACCACGCAGACCTACACCATCACCGCCACCCGTGAGAGGGTGCCGGCCATCACCGCCATCAATTTGACCTCAAACGCCGGCGACGACGTCTATGCAATTGGCGACATAATTGACGCGACAGTAACCTTCAGCGAGGCGGTCACCGTCACCGGCGGCCCGCCACAGTTGGCGCTGACCGTGGGCGCCGAGCTTGATCTGCGCCAGGCGGTCTACACCAGCGGCGACAGGACCACGGCACTGGTGTTCAGCTACACGGTCGCCGCCGGCGACTTTGATAGTGACGGCGTGAGCATCGGCGCTGATGCGCTGACCCTCACCGGCGGCAGTACGATTCGGGACGCGCTCACCGCCACCATCAATGCGGTGGTCACGCATCAGAGGGTGAACCAGTTCAGCGCACATAGAGTAGACGGCATCGTCCCGAGCGTGAGCGAAATCCGCATCGCCGGCACCGGCCCGTACGGCGAGGGCGCAACGATTGAGTTGACGGTGACCTTCGGGGAAAGGGTCATCGTCAGTGGTACGCCGCAAATACCGCTGATAGTGGGCGACAACACCCGCCAGGCAGCCTACACCAGCGGCAGCGATTCGTCGGTGCTGCAATTCAGCTACCTCGTGGTCGGCGGCGACAGCGATGACGATGGGTTTGAGGTGGCGCAAAATGCACTGATGGTCAACGACGGCACCATCCGGGACGTCGCCGGCAACGATGCAGTGCTTGATCACGAGGCCATTGCCGCCGACACGGGCAATCAGGTAGACACCGCCGCGCCGACGATAGTGGAGGGGACGGCAACCATTGATAGCGATGTCCTGACGCTGACCTACAACAAGTCGCTCGACAACACCTCGGGACGGGCAGAAGACTACGCTCTCGTGGTGATGGTGGAGCCTGACGGCACGCCCTTCCAGTTGAGGATCAGCGAGGTGGCTGTCAGCGGGTCGACGGTGCAGCTGACGCCGGACCGGACCGTGGTAACAACCAACGTGGTGCAACTGAACTACACCGCCGGCACCGGGAATCCGTTGCGCGATCTGGTCGGCAACCGGGCCGCCAGTTTCACGTCCCTGCCGGTGACAAACAACGCCGCGGCCGATGTAGCCCCGAATTTCGGCACGCAGACCATTGACGACGAGACCTACTTTCAGGGCAATGCCATCCCCACCCTCCCGCTGCCGGAAGCCACCGGCGGCAACGGCGCACTGGTCTACACTCTCCGCCCGCCGTTGCCGAACGGCCTGACATTCAATGCGGCGGAGCGCCAAATCACCGGCGTACCGGAGGCGGTGCAAACCCCGGCGAGCTACACCTACACCGCAGGCGATAACGACGTGAATACTGCCGACAGCGACATCGACAGTCTGACGTTCACAATCGCCATTGAAGCCCCCCTTGAAATCATCACCGGCGCTTTCACCGGCTCCGTCACCGAAGACGGCGATGTGGACGTCGCGATGGGTCTACTGACCGTAGACGGTCGCACTCAAGCATTCTTCACAGCGCAGCAACCCCCCGGTACTCCCGGTACTTATGGCACGTTCGCCATAGGCAATACTGGCGCCTGGATCTACATCCTGAACAACAACGCCGATGACGTCCAGTCTCTGGCCCTCGGCCAGACTGTCGACGATCCGTTCATCGTGGAGACCATCCGCAACTTCACCATCACCATCACCATCACCATCACCGGCGCCAACGATAAGCCCGTCGCCATCGCCAGTGTGTCGGGCGGGCCACACCGTGAACAGGTACAAATCGTGCTCAACGCCCTCGAATTTGGCCGCGAAAGCCATGACCCGGATAGTACCGATTCGTTGAACTTTGCGTGGACGCAGACTGGCACGCCCACCGTCACGCTCTCCAATCCGAACATCCCCTCGCCGACGTTCGTCGCGCCCCGTTTGATCGCGGACACGGTCTTGACGTTCACCCTGACCGTGACCGACCCGCCTTTGGCAACGGACACCGCCATGGTCACCATCCCCGTTGAGGCGAACCGCATCGGCGGCACGACCAGGGGCAGGGTCACCGAAAATGCGGAGGCGAATACGGTCACAGGCGCACTGAGCTTCAGCGAAGCGTCCCCCGGCATGGACAGGTTTGAGCCGAAGATGGAAGAAGTGGGCACCTACGGTACCTTCAGCCTCACCGGCACCGGCGACTGGACGTACAGTCTGGATAATGACAACTCCCGGACCGACGCATTGGTCGTGGGCGAGCGCGTCAGCGATATGTTCGGCGTGATGGCTCATGACGGCACCGAGGGGGCCGTCACGATCAACATCATCGGCAGCAACGACCCGCCCGTCGCCGAGGCCGGCGCCCCGCAAACCGTGCCTGAAAACCACGAGGTCACGCTGAGGGGCACGGGCACCGACCCGGATGGCGACGAGCAGGATAACCTGGGCTATCAATGGACGCAGACCGGCACGCCCCCGGTTGTTCTCAGCAGCCCGACGAGCGCCACCACCCGCTTCACCGCGCCCATTTTGAACTTGAACGCGGGCGAGAGCATGGCCCTGACGTTCACCCTGACCGTCACCGACCCGCGGGACAGCCACACCGACAGTGTGATCATCACTGTTGAGGATAGTGGCCTGTCGTTCATCAATGGCACGTTCACCGGCGGCGTCACCGAAGGCGTGGCGCAAAACACCGTCACCGGCATGTTGACCGCCATCCCCCCGGCCACCACCGCCGTCACGTTTGTTCCGCAGGGAGGGAGTGCCGGCATCTATGGCGTCTTCGCTCTGGATGAGAACGGCGCCTGGGCCTACACGTTGGACAACACGCCGGACACCGACCGGGGAGATGCCACCAACGCCCTGGCCATGGATGCGGAGGGCCTTGACAGGTTCACCGCCAGAACCAGTGACGGCATCCAACAGGACGTCACCATCACTGTCACCGGCGTCAACGACCCGCCCGTCGCCGAGGCCGGCGACCCGCAAACCGTGACTGAAAACCGCGAGGTTGAGCTGACGGGCACGGGCACCGACCCGGATCGCGACGATCAGCTGACCTATCAGTGGACGCAGACCGGCACGCCCCCGGTTGTTCTCAGCAGCCCGACGAGCGCCACCACCCGCTTCACCGCGCCCATTTTGGAGTTGATGAACGCGGGCGAGACCATGGTCCTGACGTTCACCCTGACCGTCACCGACCCGCAGCGCAGCGCCCACACCGACAGTGTGATCATCACTGTTGAGGAGAGTGACCTGTCGGTCATTGAAGGCACGTTCGGGGGCACCGTCACCGAAGACGCAGAGCAAAACACCGTCACCGGCACGTTGACCGCCACCCTCCCGGGCAACATTGACACCGTGTTCACTATGCAGGGAGAGAGTGTCGGCACCTACGGCGTCTTTGATCTGGATGTGAACGGCGACTGGACCTACACGCTGGACAACGCGCCGGACACCGAGCGGGGAGGCGCCACCAACGCCCTGGCCGCGGGCGAGACGGCGCGCGACAGGTTCACCGTAGCAGCCAGTGACGCTGTCCAACAGGTCATCACCATCAACATCATCGGCGCCAACGACGCGCCCACCGCCGAAATCATCGGGCCGGCCGGAGCCGTGTTCGGCGGCTTTGAGGCGGTCTTGAGCGGCAGAGAGAGCAGCGATCCGGAAACCGGCGCGGCGGATCTAACCTATCAATGGAGTCAGACCGGCGGCCCCGGAGTCAGCAATTTAATCGGCGCCCAAACCGACCGAGTCACCTTCAACGCACCCCAGGAATCTACAACCCTGAACTTCACGCTGGTCGTCACTGACCCAGAGGGCGCCACGGCCACCGACACCGTGAGCGTCAGCGTGATCCCGCTCCCTAATTTCTCGGGCAGAGATGGCCGCATCACCGAAGACGCGGTGCCGAATACGGTCAGGGGTGAGCTAAGGAGGTTTGGGAGCCAACCCTCCCTCGCCGCCCTGGAGCAGACGGATGTTGAAGACGCCTACGGCGCCTTCAGCCTGACTCCCGTGGGGACGGGCACGAATAGGTTCGGCCGCTGGAGCTTCACCCTGAACAACGGCGCCCCGGTCGTTCAAGCCCTGTCCGGTCTTGATACCGTCAACCTTTTCTACACGGTAGAAACCTCCAACAACCTGGTGGTGTCGGTGCTCATCGTCCTTAGCGGCGCCAATGACCCGCCCATCGTCCAGGCCGGGCTGGGCCAGAGCGTCGCCGAGATTGGCACCTTCGCCGAGGGTGACCCCGTGACCCTGACCAGCGTGGTCAGTGACACTGATGCCGGCGACGAGGCGTTACTGAACTATCAATGGAGGCAGACCGGCGGTCCCGATGTCAGTCTCACCGGCGCCCGGACCGCCACCGCCAGCTTCACCGCCCCCGATTTGACCGCGAAAACGGACTTGATGTTCACCTTGAGCGTCGCCGACCGGGGGGGCGCCACGGTTGTCTCCAGCCCGGTCATCGTGACCGTGGAAGCGGTCAATGCCCCGGCCGACATCAGCGGTGAACTGGAGCACGACCTCACCGAAAGCGGGACGACGACCACCACGACCTCCGGCCGGCTGACGATCGTGGATCCGGATGGCCGCAACAGCGTCCTGTTGCCGTCGGAGCCGGAGATCGGTACCTACGGCACCTTCACCCTCTTACCGAACGCCGAGTGGATCTACACGCTGGACAACACGCCGGGCAGCGCCACCAACGCCCTGGCTGAAGGCATGATCGGCATTGATGAGTTCACCGTGCAGGCCGCTGACGACGAATCCGAAGCGGCCCAGTCTCTCACCTTCACCATCACCGGCACCAATGACGCGCCGGTCGCCGACGCCGGCGGCCCCCAGACTGTTACCGAGAGCGCCGAGGTCATTGAGGTGACGCTGGACGGCGCCGGCACCAACGACCCGGATACCGGCGACATGCTGGCCTATCTCTGGACGCAGACCGGTGGCACGCCCACAGCCACGATCGACGACCCGCAGAGCGCCACCACCATCGCCACCTTCACCGCCCCCGATCCCACGAGCAGTGGCGCTGTCGCGGGTGAAACCGCTCACGACATCTCCGCCGCCCCCGGTTTGGCTGCCCCCACGAACCTGACGTTCACGCTGACCGTCACCGACGAGAGCGGCGTCCAGGACACCGCGCTGGCGATCATCACGGTGGATGCGGACAACGACCCGGCGGACATCACCGGCGTTCTTGAAGGCGCCGTCACCGAAGACACGGCCCCGAACACGATCACGGGCGCGCTGACGGTCAGCGATTCGGACAGCCCCGACGGCTTCCTGGTGCAGCCGCAGGCCATCAGCGCCTACAGCACCTTCACCCTGGATGATGTGAACGGCATCTGGACCTACGCCCTGAACAACGGCGCCCCGGCAACCCAGGCCCTGGCGGAGGATCAAACCGTCACCGACACGTTCACAGTCCGTTCCAACGACGGCACCGAAGCGACCGTCACCATCACCATCACCGGCGTCAACGACGCGGCCGTGGCCAACGCCGGGCCGCCGCAGACCGTCACCGAGCGTGACATCGTGACGCTGTCCGGCGCCGCCAGCGCCGACCCGGATACCGGCGCCGTGCTGACCTATCAGTGGACGCCGCCCGCCGGTCCGCCCGACATTGCGTTGATCAACCCGGCCACCGCCACGGCCACCTTCACCGCGCCGCAGTTGACCGCGCCCGAGGACTTCACCTTCACGCTGGCCGTCACCGACGGGAGCGACGGCGGTGAGGACACCGCCATGGTGATTATCACGGTGGATGCGGACGACGACCCGGCCGACATCGGCGGCGCGCTCACCGGCGGCATCACCGAAGACGCGGACCCGAACACCTTTATCGGCATACTGACCGCCACCGACCCGGACACAGAGGACAACCTGTTCCGGGCGCAGGTACCGCCCGCCGTCAGTGCCTATGGCAGCTTCACCCTGGCAGTGGATGGCGTCTGGACCTACACCCTGAACAACGGCGCCCCGATCACCCAGGCCCTGCCGGAGGGGGGTGACCCTGTCCCCGACACGTTCCCGGTCCAGTCCGACGACGGCACCGAAGCGACCGTCACCATCACCATCACCGGCGCCAACGACGCGCCCACCGCCGAAGCCGGGCCGGCGCGGACCGTGAACGAAGGTGACGGCGTGGATCTGATCGGCGCCGGCAGCGACATTGACGCCAACGACGTGCTGACCTATCAGTGGACGCATACCACCGGCACGCTCCCGGACAGTGCAACCCCCGACATTGAGATTGAGATCAGGAACGCGGACAACGTCATCGCCGACTTCACCGCGCCGCAGTTGGATGCGGAGATGGTCTTCACCTTCACGCTGACGGTCACCGACTCGGCGGGCGCCACGGCCACCGACACGGTCATGGTCACCGTTAGCGCGACCGACGACGTCGCCGTCATCAGCGGTGCGCGCTTCGGCAACGTCACCGAAGACGCGGAGCCGAACCAGGCCATGGGCATACTGCGGGTCAGCGACCTGGACAACCCCGACAGCTTCCAGCCGCAGGCACAGACCATCGGCACCTACGGCACCTTCACCCTGGATGAGAACGGCGCGTGGACCTACACGCTGGACAACACGCTGGACGGTACGCCGGACGACCGGGCAGCCGCCACCAACGCCCTGGCCGCGAGTCAGCAGGAGCCCGACCCCTTCACCGTGCAGTCTGTTGACGGCACCGAAGCGACCGTCACCATCACCGTCATCGGCGCCAACGACGCGCCCACCGCCGAAGCCGGGCCGCCGCAGACCGTGACCGAAGGCGACGGCGTGACGCTGACCGCCGCCGACAGCATGGATCCGGACACGAACGACGTGTTGAGCTATCAATGGACGCAGACTGCCGGCCTGCCCGACGACATTGCAATCAGCACCCCGACCAGCGCCATTGCCGGCTTCACCGCGCCGCAGTTGGATGCGAACAGGGACTTCACCTTCACGCTGACGGTCACCGACCCGGCGGGCGCCACGGCCACCGCCACGGTCGCGGTCACCGTTGAAGCGACCAACACCGCAGCCGTCATCACCGGCGCGCTCACCGGCGGCGTCACCGAAGACGATGACCCGAACACGGTCACCGGCGTCCTGACTGTCACCGACGAGGATAGTCCCGCCCGCTTCACGGCACGGGACACCATTGGCGTCTACGGCGCCTTCACCCTGGATGAGAACGGCGCGTGGACCTACACGCTGGACAACACGCCGGACGGCACGCCGGACGACCAGGGAGCCGCCACCGACGCCCTGGACGCGGGTGATCAGGTTGACGACCCCTTCATCGTGCAGTCTGTTGACGGCACCGAAGTGACCGTCACCATCACCGTCACCGGTGTCAATGACGCGCCGACCGTCACGGCCACCGGGCCGGAGCGGCCCGTGATTGAAGGCACCGAGGTGACGCTGTCCGGCGTCGGCAGCGACCCGGAGACCGTCGACCCGGCGGCCCTGACCTATCAGTGGACGCAGACCGGCACGCCGCCCGCCGAACTGTCCGTCGCGCTTGACGGTGCGAACACCGCCAGCGCCACCTTCACCGTGCCCGATGTAACCGGGGACACGACCCTGACGTTCATGCTGGCCGTCACCGACGCACGAACGGCCACGACGACCGCCTTGGTGACCGTCACCGTTGAAGCGCTCCACCTCCCGTCCACCTTCACCGGCGCAGACACCGGCACTATCACCGAAGACGCGGACCCGAACACGGTCACCGGCGTCCTGACTGTCACCGACACAGACAGTCCCGAACTTTTCACAGCACGGGACGCCATCGGCACCTACGGCGCCTTCACCCTGGATGAGAACGGCGCGTGGACCTACACGCTGGACAACACGCCGGACGGCACGCCGGACGACCGGGGAGCCGCCACCGACGCTCTGGACGCGGATGCGCGGGTTACCGACCCCTTCACAGTGGAGTCCGTTGACGGCACCCAGGCGACCATCACCATCACCGTCACCGGTGTCAATGACGCGCCGACCGTCACGGCCACCGGGCCGGAGCAGCCCGTGCGCGGGGGCGCCCAGGTGAGACTGTCTGGCGCCGCCACCGACCCGGAGACCGTCGACCCGTCGACCCTGACCTATCAGTGGACGCAGACCGGCACGCCGCCCGTCACGCCGTCCGTCGCGCTCACCGATGCAGACACCGCCAGCGCCACCTTCATCGCGCCCGAGGTAACCACGAGCACGACCCTGATGTTCATGCTGGCCGTCACCGACGCAGGAACGGCCACGGCGACCGCCACGGTGACCGTCACCGTCTTGCCGCCCAACGTCCCGTCCACCATCACCGGCACAGTCACCGGCACCATCACCGAAGACGCGGCCCCGAACACGGTCACCGGCGACCTGGCTGTCGCCGACCCGGACGGCGACGACCTCTTCACCACACAGGATACCATCGGCACCTACGGCACCTTCACCCTGGATGAGAACGGCGTGTGGATCTACACGCTGGACAACACACCGGACGACAGGCCGGGCGACCGGGCCGCCGCCACCGACGCCCTGGACGCGGGTGAGCAGGCGTCCGACCCCTTCACCGTGCAGTCCGTTGACGGCACCGAAGCGACCGTCACCATCACCGTCATCGGCGCCGAAGACGCGTTGAGAATCAGCGGCGGCGGCATACCCCCCCGACCTCCCCGCGAGGTGGTGGAGGATGAGTTGCTCAGTCCCGTTCCGCCGGGCGAGGACCCGCCGACCAGGCGTGATATCGGAGGCTTGCTGCGTGTGGAAGACCCGGACAACTCCGATGCCATCCTGGACGTAGAGGACGAATTCTTCGATACTGCCTCTGTCACGGGCACCTATGGCGTCTTTAGACTGCGTGATGTCGGAAACTGGGTCTACACCCTGAATTTTCTTGACCCCGACACCAACGCGCTGGCCGAGGGCCAAACAGGCGCCGAGCAGTTCACCGTGGCGAACGAAAGAGAAGCCTTCAGTACCACTCCCGGAAGCGGCCTTGAAGCGACCTTCCACGTCACCGTCATCGGCGTCAACGACGCGCCCACGGCGAACGCCGGGCCGGATCAGCTTAACGTGAGTGCCGGCACTACGGTCACCCTGGCCGGCAGCGGCACCGACCCGGATACGGGCGACAGCATTGCCGCCTACGCCTGGACGCAAATCGGCAACCCGCTGGTGGCCTTGAGCGCCAACGACGTGGCCGGGCCGACCTTCACGGCGCCGACCGTGGCGACCAACACCGAACTGACCTTTTCACTGACGGTCAACGACGGCGATGCGGATTCAGCGCCAGACACCGTCATCATCACCGTCACCGTCACCGTCACCGGTGACATCCAGGCCGGCGCAACCCTGACCGCGATCCCGCCGCTGACCGAAGCCGCGCTGTTTGCGATCCCGCCGCCGACCGTCACGGTCACACTGGCAAACACCCAATACGCGGCCACGCTGACGACGGCGGACTTCACCGTGAGTGATGCCGTGGCCGGGGGCAACGTCACACTGACCGGCGTCAACCGCGGCGCTGACGACATCACCGCCACGCTGACGCTGGGGTTTGACGGCGAGGACATCACTGGTGACGGCGACTTGTCGGTCACGGTGCTGGCTACCGGGCACGCCGGTGACGACTCTCTGACCACCGGCACCATCCCGATTACCGCCAGCGCCGGCGTCAACATCTGCGGCCGCACGCCACCGGTGCGGGATACCATCCTCGCCGTCATCACGCCCACCCCCAGCGACTGCACCAATGTGCCGACGGCGGGGCTGCAAGGGGTGACGGTCCTTACTCTGACCGGGCAAACGTTCGCCCGGCTGCAACGCGATGATTTTGCAGGCTTGTCGAGGCTGATGACGTTGAATTTGGAGAGCAAGCAACTCACCACATTGCCCACCGGTATTTTTGACGGCTTAACGGCGCTGAAGACGTTGACTATGTCGAGCAACGCCTTCACCGCATTGCCCGCCGACATTTTTGACGGCTTAACGGTGCTGTCGGTGTTGTTTTTGGCCAACAACCAACTTGAGACCTTGCCCCCCGGCATTTTTGACGGCTTGACGGCGCTGACGAACTTGTCTTTGGTCAACAACCAACTTGAGACCTTGCCCGCCGGCATTTTTGACGGCTTGACGGCGCTGACGAGCTTGGCTTTGGGAGACAACGACCTCGCCACCTTGTCCCCCGGCATTTTTGCCGGCTTGTCGAGGATGTCGCTGTTGGATTTATCCAGCAATGTCCTCACCACATTGCCCGCCGACATTTTTAACGGCTTGACGGATCTTCAGAGATTGTTTTTGCAAGCCAACAGCTTCACGCCGGGAACCGGACTGCCCATCGGCATCTTTGACGATGTGCTGGATACCCTGGGTACCATTTCAAGTTCAGACTTCAGGGTAGACAACACCGTCCGCAACGCCCATTTTGTCTGCTCGCGTCCCGACTTCGCGGCCATTGTCACCGCCACCGCCGGTGTGAATGACTGCCTCCGGATCACCTCGGCGCAATTCAACGCCTACCTCGCGTCGACTGGCGCCACGTTGAGCGACCTGGCCCTTTCCGTCGGCGCCCTCACCCCGGCGTTTGCCCCCGACGTCGCCGACTATGCCGTCACCATCCCCAGAGATGTCGCCGCCGTGAGCGTCATACCGACCGTCGACCGGGAGAACACCACCATTACCGTCAACACCATCTTCGTCGACAGCGGCGCCTCCAGTGATGCCATTGACCTGCCGCCGCCTGGCGGCATGGCGGTGCCGATTATCATTGAGGTCACCACCGACGCCGACATCACGGGGGCCTACAGGTTGATGGCGACCCGCGTTGAACCGCCGGGCATCACCGGTATTGCGTTGACCTCAAATGCCGGCGACGACAATTTCTACACGGTTGACGACGTGATTGAAGCGACGGTCACGTTCAGTGCGGCGGTGACGGTCACCGGTATGCCACGGCTGGCGCTGACCGTGGGCACGAAGACGCGCCAGGCGGTCTACACCCGTGGCAGCACGACCCCGGAACTGGTGTTCAGCTACACGGTGGTCATCACCGACCGCGATGACAATGGGGTCGCGGTGCCGCAAAACGCACTGACGCTCAACAGCGGCACGATCCGGGACATCTCCGGCAACGACGCGCGGCTCGCTCACGCGGCGATGGCCTCAAACAGCGCCCATCGGGTGGACACCACCGTGCCCACGGTCCGTACGGCAGCCATCAGTGGCAATCGCCTGACGCTGACCTACGACGAGGCGCTTGACGAAAGCTCGGTGCCGGCGCCGAACGTCTACACGCTGACACTGGGGTCGGGCGCCGCTGCCCCGGTGGTGCGCGCCGGCGGCGTGACGATCGGCGGGACGACAGTGACGCTGACGCTGACCGAAGCCGTCGACTTCACCAACGTCGTGACGCTGGCCTACACCGCCGCCGCGAATCCGGTGCGCGATCTGGCCAGCAACAATGCCGCCAATTTCCCGGACTTGTCGGTGACAAACGACACGCCGCCCGTGGCCACGTTGACCGGCACGCTGACCGAAGCCGGCCTGTTCGCCACACCGGCGCCGACGGTCACCATCACACTGACCCACACCGCATACGTGCCCGCCGGTGAACTGCTGCCGAGCCACTTCACGCCGGCCGGCACCGTCGACGGCATGGTGACGGTCATCGGTGTCACCCGCGTCACCGACACCACCGCCACGCTGACGCTCGGCTATGACAACGTGGACATCACCACCACCACCGGCAACCTGTCCCTCACCGTCGCCGCCGACGCCCACACCGCCGCCGGCGTCTCCCTGATCACCAACACCATCCCGATTACCGCCAGCGCCGGCGTCAACATCTGCGGCCGCACGCCACAGGTGCGGGATGCCATCCTTGGCGCCATCAGTCTCATCCCCGGCGACTGCACCAATGTGCCGACGGCGGGGGCGGGGCTGCAAGCGGTGACGTCCCTTAATCTGTCCGGGCAAACGTTCGATCGGCTGCAACGCGGTGATTTTGCCGGCTTGTCGGGGCTGGTGACGTTGAATTTGGAGAACAGCGCCTTCACCACACTGCCCCCAGACATTTTTGACGGCTTGACGGCGCTGATGACGTTGAGTTTGTCGGGCAACGCCTTCTCCACAGTGCCCACCGGCATTTTTGACGGCTTGACGACGCTGAGGGTTTTGCTTTTGGCCGGCAAGGGCCTCACCACATTGCCCCCCGGCGTTTTTGCCGGTTTGTCGGGGTTGACGCAGTTGTCTTTGATCAACAACCAGATCGCCACGTTGCCCACCGGCATTTTTGACGACTTGACGGCGCTGACGGCGTTGATTTTGTCCAACAATTTCCTCGCCACATTGCCCGCCGACATTTTTAACGGCTTGACGGTGCTTCGGGGGTTGCATTTGCAAGCAAACCGCTTCACGCCGGCAACCGGACTGCCGACCGGCATCTTTGACGATGTGCTGGATACTCTGGGCCCCATTCTAACTTCAGGATTCGAAATCCTCAGGGTAGACGCCACCGTCCGCGCCGCCCATTTTGTCTGCTCGCGTTCCGACTTCGCTGCCATTGCCGCCGACGCCGGTGTGAGTGACTGCCTCCGGGTCAACTCGGCGCAATTCAACGACTACCTCGCGGCGAATGGCGCCACGTTGAGCGGCCTGACCCTTTCCGCCGGCGTCCTCAACCCGGTGTTTGCCCCCGCCGTCGCCGACTATACCGTCACCGTCCTCAACAGCGTCACCGCCGTGACCGTCACGCCGACCGCCACGCCGACCGCCACACTGGCTGGCGCCACCATTACCGTCAACACCGCCACCGTGGTCAGTGGTACCCCCAGTGTCGCCATTGACCTGCCGACGCCGGGCACATCGGTGCCGATTACCATTGAAGTCACCAACACCATTGATGCCACCAGCACCACGGGGACCTACCGGTTGATGGTGACCCGCGCCGCACCGCCGGGCATCACCGGTATTGCGTTGACCTCAAGCGCCGGCGACGACAATGTCTATGCGATTGGCGACGCGATTGAAGCGACAGTCACCTTCAGCAAGGCGGTCACCGTCACCGGCCTGCCGCAACTGGCGCTGACCGTGGGCATGGACACGCGCCAGGCCGTCTACGCCAGGGGCAGCATGACCCCGGAACTGGTGTTCAGCTACACGGTGGCCGGCAACGACGAGGACGATGATGGCGTGAGCATCGGCATCAATGCGCTGACCCACACCACCGGCGCCGGCGGCAGCAGCAGTGCGATTCTGGACGCGGACGACGACACCACCGACGCGCTGATCACGCACAATGTGACGGTGGACGCTCCCAACGTACATAGAGTAGACGGCATCGTCCCGAGGGTGAACAGTGTCGTCATCAGCAGCGTCACCGGCCCGTATACCAGGGGCGAAACGATTGAGTTGACGGCGACCTTCAGCGAAGCGGTCACGGTGGACACCGCCGCCGGCCTGCCGCGGATACCGATGACGGTGGGCACGGCGACGCGCCAGGCGGTCTACGACAGCGGCAGCACGACCACGGCGCTGGTATTCCGCTACACGGTGATTGACGACGACAGCGATCCCAATGGGTTTGAAGTGGCGGACAGCGCACTGGAGCTGAACAACAGCGCCATCCGGGACGCCGCCGGCAACGACGCGATACTCACTCACGCTGCCATTGCCGCCGCCGACGACAATCGGGTGGACACCGCCGCGCCGACCTTTAGCAGCGCATCCGTCAACGCCGGCAGCCTGGTCCTGAACTATAACGAGCCGTTGGACGAGGCCTCTGTTCCGGCCGATAGCGCCTACGCGCTCACGGCGACTCCCGGCCCGGTGCCGGCGGTTACCGGTGTGTCAATCAGCGGGGATACGGTGACGCTGACGCTGAATGCGGCCGTCACCAGCGCCCAGGACGTCACGGTGAGCTACGCGCCCGGCGGCGCCCCGTTGCGGGATGAGGCCGGCAACAATGCCGCCCCGTTGAGCGATGGGACTGTGACCAACGCCACGCCGGCGGCGGTCGCAACCGCACCGGTCAATCAGAGCTATACAGTCGGCAGCGCGATCATCCCCCTGACCCTGGCGGCCGGCCCCTCCAATCCAGGGGAGACGACCTACACCCTGACCGGGCCGAACGCCGGGCCGGGCAACGACGACTTGCCCGCCGGCCTGACCTTTACCCCGGCCACCCGCGTCCTGTTCGGCACGCCGACCACCATCGCCGCCGTCACGCTGACCTACACGGTCAGCGACGACGTGAGTACCGACACGGCGACCTTTGACGTCACCATCACCGCCCTGCTCCCCGTGGCCACGTTGACCGGCACGCTGACCGAAGCCGGCCTGTTTGCCGCCACGGCGCCGACGGTCACCATCACGCTGGCCAACACCGAATACGAGGCGGCCCCGGGCACCCTGATGCAAAGCCACTTCAGCGTGACGGATACCGTCGACGGGATCGTGACCGTGAGCGATTTCACCCGTGACAGCGCCACCGTCGCCACGCTGACGCTGGCGTACAGCGGCGAGGACATCACCACCGCCGGTACCCTGTCCGTCACCCTCGCCGCCGCCGGCCACACGGGCACCGGCGTCCTGACCACCGACACCATCCCGATTACCGCCAGCGCAGGCGCCAATGTCTGCGGCCGCACGGCACAGGTGCGGGATGCGATTGTCAGCGAGTCCTCTGCCACCGAATGCACGAGCATCACCGACCTGGCAAGCATTGACGATCTTGATTTGAGCGGGCAAAGCATCACTTCGTTGCAACGCAGTGATTTTACCGACTTAACGGCGCTGGTGAGATTGACCCTGAACGGCAACAGCCTCTCTTCACTTGATGCCGACATTTTTGCCGGCTTGTCGGCGCTTCAGGTATTGCGCCTGGACCGCAACGACTTCTCTTTATCTTCACTTGATGCCAACATTTTTGCCGGCTTGTCGGCGCTTCAGAGATTAAACCTGGGCAACAGCCGCCTCTCTTCACTTGATCCCGGCATTTTTGCCGGCTTGTCGTCGCTTCGGTTTTTGGACCTGCGCGGCAACACCTTCACAACATTTGATGCCCGTCTGTTTAACGGCCTGGCGGCGCTTGATGATTTGATTTTGAGTGGCAACAACAGATTCACGCCGGGAACCGGACTGCCCGAAGGCGTCTTTGACGATGTGCTGGATACCCTGGACCCCATTGCAACAACCGGAAACCTCGGCTTTGTGGTTAACGACATCGTCCGCGCCGCCCATTTTGTCTGCTCGCGTCCCGACTTCGCTGCCATTGTCGCCGCCACCGCCGACGTCACCGACTGCCTGCGTATCAGCACCGCACAACTCAACACCGCCATTCCGCTGGTGGAGGTGGACGCCACCTTGAGCGGCCTGACCCTGTCCGACGGCACCCTGGACCCGGTGTTCGCCCCCGGCACCGTGACCTATACTGTCTCGGTCGCCAGCAGCGTCGCCAGCGTGACCGTGACACCGACCGCCACCAATGCCCTCGCCACGATTACCGTCAACAGCAACACCGTAGACCGTGGCAGCCCCAGTGAGGCCATTTCCCTGACCCCAGACGTGCCGCTGGACATTGTGATTGGAGTGACCGCCGCCGACGGGACCACCACGCAGGACTACACGCTGACGGTGACCCGCGAAGCACCGCCGATCACAGGAGACACGACCGGCATGGTAACGGAAGACGATCCTGTGGACACCGCGAGCGGCCAGTTGAACCTGGAGAACCTGGACGGCGGCGTTGTCGCCCCCCAGACCGGCACCACCAACCGTGCCAACGGGCTGGGCATGTACGGCATCTTTGAACTGGACGCCGATGGCGCGTGGACCTATACGCTGGCGAACATGCCGGCCAACGCGGCCGACGCCACCCCTCAGGGAATCGCCACCAACGCCCTGGCCGCAGGCGACACGGTAACCGACGTCTTTACGGCGCGATCCGCCACCGACCCCAGCGCGACGCAGGAGATCACCATCACCATCACCGGTGCCAACGACCCGCTATACATCGCCAACACTCGCGGCGAGATAACTGAGGACGGAGAAGTCAGTGCAATCAGGATGATCCTGAGCCTGGTGGACCCCGATGGTTCTCCCCCCTCCGGCTCCTTCAGGGCCTTCAGCAGAAATAGAAATGAGATCTATGGCCAATTCCAAATCAACGATCTGGAGTGGAGTTACAGTCTGGACAATAACAGGGAGGTCACCAACGCCCTGACCGCGGGTCAGGTCTTCACTGACAGCGTGGAGGTGGTGCTCAGAACCCGCTTCCCCCTCCCCTTTGGCAATTTCCTCGCCGCAGGGACGATCATCGTTACCATCACCGGCACTGATGACCCGCCGACCATCACCGGCGGACGCACCGGGGCGGTCACCGAAGACGCGGCGGAGGATACCGCCACCGGCACATTGACCGTCACCGACCCGGACAGCTCGGTCACCAACACGTTCCAAACGCAGTCGGATGTCGTTGGCACCTACGGCAACTTCACCCTGGCCGAGAACGGCATGTGGACCTACACGCTGGACAACACGCCGGGAGACGGCCCGGGAGACGCCACCAACGCGTTGTCCCAGGGGGGCACCAATGGCATTGACGCGTTCACCGTGACGGCGACGGACGGCGGCACCCCGGCGACGGTCACCATCACGGTTGCCGGTGCCAATGACGGCCCGACCGCCAATGCCGGGCTGGATCAGACTGTACCCCTGAACGACATGGTGTTCCTGGATGGCACGGGCAGTAGCGATCCGGACACCGGCGACACCCTGACCTATCGGTGGGCGCAGGTTGCCGGCACGACGCCGGTCGTCACACTGACCGATGAGACCACCGACACGGCCACCTTCATCGCGCCCCCGGTCGACACGAGCACGCCCCTGATGTTTGCGCTGACCGTGACCGACTCGCAGGGTGTCTCTGACAGCGACACCGTGACAGTCACCATCGATGCGGGCGCTATCGCGGCCGTCATCAGTGGCGGCGAGGGCGGTCTCGGTCTGATGGGCAGCGTCACCGAAGACGCGGACGAGGACACCGCCACCGGCATATTGACCGCGACCGCAGACGCCACCGTCCTTGCTTTCGATGAGCAGCCGAACACCCCCGGCGTCTACGGCACTTTCACGCTGACCGACGAGGGCATGTGGACCTATACCCTGAACAACGACGCCTCCGCCACCAACGCCCTGGGCGTGACCACCCTTGGCGTGGCCGACATGGTCACCGAGACCTTCCAGGTGCGGGCCGGCAACACCGGGGCGAGCGTCACCATCACCATCACCGGCGCCAATGACGCGCCCACCGCGGATGCCGGCGACACCCGGGTCATCGTCGTAAACGCCGAAGTCACGCTGGACGGCACCGGCAGCCATGATCCAGAGGGCCGTCCCCTGACCTATCGGTGGGTGCAGCTCGGCCTGCCGCTCTCCGTCGATCTTAGCGAGGCCGACACCACAAGGCCCAACTTCAGGGCGCTCTCTTCAACCGTGAACACGGTGCTGACGTTTGAACTGACCGTCACCGACGAGCAGGGCGTCATGGACACCGATCGCGTGACCCTGCCCGTCCACCCGGTAACGGGCGGCATCAGCGGCATTGCGTTGACCTCAACCGCCGGCGCCGATGGCGTCTATACGATTGGCGACGAGATTGCGGCAACGGTGATGTTCAGTGCGGCGGTCACAGTCATCGGCAGCCCGCGGTTAGCGCTGACAGTGGGCACGGAGACGCGCCAGGCGGTCTACGACGCCCGCCGCAGCACACCGACGGCGCTGGTATTCAGCTATACAGTGGCCGACGGCGACCAGGACGATAATGGCGTGAGCATCGGTAGAAATGCGCTGACCCTGAACGGCGGCACGATTCGGGAGAACGAAAGCGAGCAACCCACGAGGATTACGCATGACAGTGTGGCCGACGCTCCCCAACACAGGGTAAACACCGTCGCCCCGGAGGTCAGTACGGCCAGCATCAACGGCGCTGTCCTGACGCTGACCTACAACGAGGAACTTGACGGCACCTCGGTGCCGCTGCCGGCAGCCTACACGCTGACGCTGGGGGCGGGCGCCACTGCCACGACGGTCACCCCCGTCGGCGTGGCTATTGATGGGGCGACCGTGACGCTGACGCTGAGCACAGCCGTGGTATCAACCGATGTCGTGACGCTGGCCTACGCCGCCGCCGCGAACCCGCTGCGCAATCTGGTCGGCAACAATGCCGCCGATTTCACGGGCCAGGAGGTGGACAACACCACCGATGCACTGCCGAGCTTTGGCGCTGAGGCAGTGGATCCGCAGATTTACACGGTCGGCGTGGCCGTCGACCCGGCACTACAACTGCCGGCGGCGAGCGGCGGCAACGGGGCGCTGAGCTACACACTGACGCCGGCGCTGCCGAGCGGCCTGACATTCAATGCGGAGAGCCGCCAGATCAGCGGCACGCCGACGGCGGCGACGGCACCGACGACCTACACACTGACGGCGACCGATGCCGACGCCGTCGACCCGGACAGCGCCACACTCACGTTTATGCTGACGGTCAACAACCCGGCGCCGTCGCTGCCGGAGACAGCCTTCACGGTGCCCGAAGACGCCGCCGCCGATGACTCTGTCGGCACCCCGCTGACGCCGAGCAATTTCCCGGCAGGCGCGCAGACCTGGAGCATCACCGGCCACGACGACGGGGTGTTTGCCATCGGCCCGACCGACGGGCAGCTAACGGTCGTGATGGCCGAGTTGCTTGATTTCGAGACCCCGCCGACGACCTACACATTGACAGTGCAACTGACCGTCGGCGCGGCGACGGCGGAAACCACCGTCACCATCACTGTCGACAATGTCAACGAGGCGCCCATCACGGTAGGCCGCATTGACCGACAGACGGTCACCATCGGCCTGCCGCCGGTCACCGTTGATGTCGCCGGCAGCTTCGAAGACCCGGAAGGGGACACCCTGACCTACACCGCGATATCGGCTGACGAGACCATCGCGACCGTCAGTGTGGACACCAGTATGGTGACCATTGATGCAGTGGCGACGGGCAGCACGACAATACAGGTAACCGCGACCGATACGGACGGTAACCAGTCAACGGCAACACTGGATATTGCCGTCACAGTCAACAGTGCACCGACCGCCGATGCCGGGCCGGCTCAGACCGTGGCCGGGGGCGCGTTGGTCACGCTGGACGGCACCGGCAGCAATGATGAGGATGCCGGCGACAGCATTGTCGCCTACGCCTGGACGCAAAGCGCCGGGCCGGAGGTAACCTTGAGTGCCACCGACGTGGCCCGGCCGACCTTCACGGCGCCGAGTAGTATGACGAGTGCCACCGCGCTGACCTTTGAGCTGGTGGTCAACGACGGCAGTGTGGATTCCGCCGCCGACACCGTTACCATAACGGTGCGGCCGTTGCCCGGACTTGTGCAGAACTTCACAGCCACTCCTGCTGCTCGTGGTCGTCGTGTCGTTTTGAGTTGGGAGGCGCCGGACAATGCGGTTGCTGCTGCTGTAACCCACTACGAGCTGCAAAGGAGAACAAAAAGTGAACCAGTAGAATTTGTGCCTTTGGAAACACTCCCAGTTGGCAGCACCACAACTCAATACGTTCTCCCACCAGGGAATTCCGCCAGATCCGTTGAATTTCGTATCAGAGCATTGGCGGCGGGCGTGGTGGGTGCATGGGTGAGCTCTGACCCCAGTCCCGGCGCATTGTTAAGCGTGAACACCCTCCTGGAGATAGCAGAGGGTGGCACGGCGACCTATACGGTGGTCTTGCAGACTGTGCCGACCGCTTCGGTCACAGTTGAGATAAGGAGCAACAATGCCGATGTGACGGCGACAGGCCTCACATTCACGGTGGATAATTGGAATACGCCGCAAGCGGTGATTGTCACCGCGGCGCAGGATGCTGATGCCTCTGATGATGTGGGTATTAGTCTCACGCACGATTTTGAGGGAGGCGGCTACGGAAGCGTTAGCGCGAGAGTGGATGTGAGTGTGGTGGACGATGACCCGAACTTCGGCACTGCGACCATTGCCGACCAGACCTACACCGTGGGCGTGGACATCGGCAGCGTTATCCTGCCGACCGCCACCAGCGGCAACGGCGCATTGACCTATACCCTGACCCCGCTGCCGGACGGTCTGACCCTGACCGACAACATTCTGTCCGGCAGACCGGAGACGATGCAGGCTGCGACCAACCTCACCTACGCAGTGACGGACAGCGACGGCAACACCGACACCATTGACTTCACCGTCACCATCAACGTCTCTCCGCTGCCGGTCGTTGCCAGTCTGGCCGCCCCGGACAGTGCCACGCTGACGGAAGGGGGCAGCACGACGCTGGTGGTGAACCTGGATGCCGCAGCGCCGGCCGGCGTCGTGCAGGTGCAGTTGGACAGCATGCAGACGGTGCCATCCACCACGCCGGACAACGTGACCTACGGGCTGGATTACGATGTGACGCTTCGGGACACCACCGACCCCGACTCGACCTGCGCCAGCGCCGGTTTCAGTTTTGACGCCGCCGACCCGGCCACGCTGATGTCCCGGCGGGTGATGGTGCCGTTCCCCGCCGGTTGCGACAGCCAGACGCTGGAGTTGACCGCGCGTGAAGACGTGGACGGCCTGGACGAGACCCTGGTCTTCAGCCTGGCAATGTCGGCGGATGACGCCGGCTACACAGTCACGTCCGTGGCCAACGAGGCCAGCCGCACCCTGACGGTCACCGACAATGAGCCGGTGGTGACGCTGCTCCCGCTGCGCGATCCGTCTCCGTTGGTGAGCGTTGAAGGTGAGGTCGCAGAGCAAAACAGGATCGCGGTCGACGCCCTTCTTCCGGGGTATGTCTCGGAGTCGGGGACCGTGACGGTCAATGTTGCGGTCACCGGCACCATTGATGACGGGGATGTGACCCTGGATGGCGGGACGGAAGCCACCCCGCTGACGCAATTGACCACGCTGCTCATTGACGGGATGCGCTCCCTGGACATTGGCGGCGTGCCGACGCCGGCGTCTGTGGAACAACGCTTTTTCGTCGTGCCCGATGACGAGGAAGAACCCGAAGAGACGGCGACCGTGACGCTGCTGCCGGGCAACGGCTACCGGTTGCCGGCCACAGACGTCAGCCTCAGCGTCACGATATTGGACTCGCTGCGTGTGACCATCCCGAACACCGCCCCGCGCACCGCCGTTGAGGAAGGCGGGGATGACGCGGTGGCCAGTGTCACGCTGGTATTAAACCGGCCGATGCGGCCGGACTTGCAAGAGTTCGCCGTGGCGTCTGTGAGTATCCGGCTGCCGACATCGGACCCGCAGTCGGAGGATAGCGAGTATACCGTGCGCCTGGTCGGAGACTCCGCGTTGAAGTTTGTCCCGCTCGCCCCCCCGCGCGAAAGTCTCTACACCGTGCAGTTCCCGACAGACGCGGGCAATGTGCAAAGGGTCACGCTCACCATCACCGCGAATGAGGACGACAACACCGTCAGCGAAGTGGTCACGTTGCGCCCGATTGATTTGCGTGTAATGACCATTGGCCGCGCCTACACCACCACCCCGGCCCCGATGCCCGTGCTGATCACCCTGCAGGATAATGATCTCGGGGCGCTGCTGGCCGCCCCGGTGCCGCTGACCGAAACCAACCTGAACGGCGCGACGGTGACGGTGACGCTGGAGAACACCGAATACGCGCCGGATGCCGGGCTGACACCGGCCAACTTCACGCTGACCACCACTGAAGTGCCCGGGGCGGTGACGTCCGGGGCGGTGACGGTGAGCGATGTCCGCCGCGACAGCGATACCCTGGCCACGTTGACGCTGGCGTATGGCGGCGAGGACATCACCGCCAACGACACGTTGTCCGTGACGGTACTGGATTCCGGGCACACCGGCAGCGGTGATCTGGTAACCAACAGCGTGCCGATTATGGCCATTGCCCCCGCTTTGGCTCTGACCGCGCCGGCCAATCAGCGCTATCCAATCAACCGGGCGATCACCCCCTTAACCCTGCTGGAAGCCATTGGTGCCACCGGGACAGCCGCCTACACCCTGACCGGGCCAGACGCCGGGCCGGGCAACGACGACTTGCCCGCCGGGCTGGCCTTCACCCCGGCCGACCGCATCCTGTCCGGCACGCCGACCGCAGAGGGCTCCACCACGCTGACCTACACGGTCACCGACAGTGCCACCCCCCCGGCCACCGCCAGTGTGACCTTTGACGTCACCGTCGCGGTGGTGCCTCTGGTGGATAACCTGGCGATTACCAGTACCGGCCCCTACGCCATCGGTGAGGCCATTGAGGTGACCGTAACCTTCAGCGAGCCGGTCACGGTGAGCGGTACCCCGCAGCTAACCCTGATGGTGGGCGAGAACAGCCACGAGGCGACCTACACAAGCGGCACCGGCAGCGCCAGCCTGGTGTTCACCTACGCCGTGCTGGCGAGTGATGTGGACGGGGCGCAGGTGGGTATTGAGGCCAACAGTCTGACCACGGCCGGCGCCACCATTCAGGACACCGACAATAACGATGCGTTACTGGTCCATGACGCCGTGGCCGCAACCTCCACCCATGTGGTGGACACGGGCGTGCCGACGGTGAGCAGCGCGTCCGTCAACGCCGGCATCCTGATCCTGACCTATAGTGAGACGTTGGACGCGGCCTCTGTTCCGGCCAATGATGCCTACACGCTCACGGCGACCCCCGGCCCGGCGCCGGCGGTCACCAATGTAGCCATCAACGGCTCCGTTGTGACGCTGACGCTGGATGTAGCCGTCACCCGCGCCCAGGCCGTCATGGTGAGCTACGCGCCCGGCACCTCCCCGTTGCGGGATGTGGCCGGCAACAATGCCGCGACGTTGAGCGATAGGACTGTGACCAACACCGCGCCGGCGCCGGTTGCGACCGCGCCAGTCAATCAGAACTATGCAGTCGGCAGCGAGATCACCCCCCTGACTCTGGAGGCCGGCCCCTCCAATCCAGGGGAGACGACCTACACCCTGACCGGGCCGAACGGCGAATCGCTGGCGACCGCCGTGCCCGGCCTGACCTTTACCCCGGCCACCCGCATCCTGTCCGGCACGCCGACCGTCGCCGACACCGTCACGCTGACCTACACAGTCAGCGACGGCGTGAGTACCGACACGGCGACCTTTGACGTCACCATTACCACCTCGCTCCCCACCGCCACCCTGGCCGGCACGCTGACTGAAGCCGGCCTGTTTTCCTCAACGGCGCCGACCGTCACCGTCACGCTGGCCAACACCGAATACGCGGTCGAGGGCACACTGGCGCAAAGCCACTTCAGCGTGACGGATACCGTCGCCGGGACCGTGAGCGTGAGCGATTTCACCCGTGACAGCGCCACCGTCGCCACGCTGACGCTGGCATACAGCCGCGAGGACATCACCACCACCGGTACCCTGTCCGTCACCCTCGCCGCCGCCGGCCACACTGTCGTCGGCGACCTGATGACCAACACCATCCCGATTACCGCCAGTGCCGGCGCCAATGTCTGCGGGCGGACGACACAGGTGCGGGATGCGATTGTCAGACAGTCCTCTGACACCGAATGCACGAGCATCACCGACCTGGCAAGGTTTGTTCAGTTTAATTTGTCCTCTCAAAGCATCACTTCGCTGCAAAACGGCGATTTTGTCGGCTTGACGGGGCTGGAGCTGTTGTTTTTGGACTCCAACGCCCTGGAGGCACTGCCCGCCACCATCTTTGACGATCTGGATAGGCTTGGTACTTTGCGACTGTTCAGCAACAATTTCACGGCGGGTACCGGACTGCCCACCGGCATCTTTGACGACGTGCTGGGTACTCTGGGCGCCATTAGCGAAACCCAATCCGCTAACGGCTTTGTGATTGACCAAACCGTCCGCGACGCCCATTTTGTCTGCCCGCGTTCCGACGCCGATGCCATTGTCGCCTTCGCCGGTGTGAGCGACTGCCTCCGGGTCACCTCGGCGCAATTCAACGCCTACGTGCAGACCGACGCCACCCTCTCCGCCCTGGCAGTGTCCTCTGGGGTCCTGTCGCCGGCGTTTGCTCCCGAAGTCACCACCTATACCGTCGACGTCGTCAACGGCGTCGACAGTGTCACCGTCACGCCCACCGCCACCCAGGCCGACGCCGGCGCCGTCATCACCATCAACGGCGCGGCGGTCACCAGCGGCAGCGCCAGCAACCCCATTGACCTGACGGCAGGCACACCGACGGTCATTCCCGTTCTTGTCACCGCCGCCGACACCACCACCGTGCAGACCTACACCGTCACCGTCACCCGCGCACTGGCGCCGACCATCACCGCCATTGCGTTGACCTCGGATGCCGTCGACGGCGTCTACGCGCCTGGCGAAACGATTGACGCGACGGTCACCTTCAGCAAGGCGGTCACCGTCACCGGCCAGCCGCAACTGGCGCTGGCCGTAGGCACGGAGACGCGCCAGGCGGTCTACGACGGTGGCCGCAGCACGGACACGGCGCTGGTATTCAGCTACACGGTAATCGCCGGCGACAGCGACAATGACGGCGTGAGCATCGGCATCAATGCGCTGACCCACACCACCGGCGCCGGCGGCAGTGCGATTCTGGACGCGGCCGACGACACCGTCGACGCGCTGATCACGCACAGTGTGACGGTGGCCAACGACCTCGCGCATACCGTCGACGGCATCGCCCCGACGGTGAGCACGGCCACCATCAATGGCGCGGCCCTGATGCTGACCTACACCGAGGCGCTTGACGACACCTCGATGCCGGCGCCGGCAGACTACACGCTGGCGCTGGAGTCGGGTGTTGCGCCGGTGGTGAGCGGTGTGGCCATCAGCGGCGCCGAAGTGACGCTGGCACTGAATGAGGCCGTCACTCGCGCCCAGACCGTCACGGTGAGCTACACGCCCGGCAGCGACCCGTTGCGGGATGTGGTCGGCAACAATGCCGCCCTGTTGCGCGATGAGGCGGTGACCAACACCACGCCCGGGGCGATACTGACCGGCACACTGACCGAAGCCACCCTGAACGGCGCGACGGTGACGGTGACGCTGGTGAACACCGAATACGCGCCGGATGCCGAACTGACGGTGGGCAACTTCAGCCTGACCACGGACGTGACCGGGGTGACGGTGGACGGTGTCCGCCGCGACAGCGCCACCGAGGCCACGTTGACGCTGGCGTATGCCGGCGCGGACCTCACCGCCGCCGGCACGTTGTCCGTCACGGTGCTGGCTTCCGGGCACACCGGCAGCGGCGATCTGGCCACCAACAGCGTGCCGATTATGGCCATTACCGACGCCATCGCCGGCACCACGACCGGCATGGTGACGGAAGATGATCCTCTGGCCGCCACGGCGAGCGGTCAGTTGACCCTGGCCGACGGCTTTGTGCCCCAGCCCGTCACGCTGGGCACCTACGGCGCCTTTGACCTGGCCACCACCGGCGCGTGGACCTATAGGCTGGATAACACGCCCGTCGCCACACGCCCGTCCGACGTCACCCCCCAGGGAGCCGCCACCAACGCGCTGGCCGCCGATGTTACGGTGACCGACGTCTTTACCGTGGTCTCCGCCACCGACAACAGCGTGACGCAAGCCATCACCATCACCGTCACCGGCGCCGACGACCCGGCCATCATTGTTGGCCAGCGCACCGCCAGGGTGACGGAGGACGAGTTAGTAGGCGGATTCAACAGAGTCAGCGGCGAGCTGAGGGTGCGGGACCCTGACAGTACCACCTTCCCCGATGGCTCCCTCATCAGCGCTGGCGTCTTCTTGCGCGAGGGCTCCGCCTTTGGCACCTACGGGACCTTCGCCTTCCGAAACCCCAGCATGCCCAACCGATGGTTCTACGATGTGGACAATGAGAACATGAACCTGATTGCGGGTGCGGTCGTCACCGACGAATTCACCGTGACGTTCGGCCCCCTCAGTACGCCGGTCACCATCACCATCGTTGGCGCCAATGACCCGCCGACCGCCGATGCCGGGCCGGCTCAGACCGTGGCCGGGGGCGCGTTGGTCACGCTGGACGGCACCGGCAGCGATGATGAGGATGCCGGCGACAGCATTGCCACCTACGCCTGGACGCAAAGCGCCGGGCCGGAGGTAACCTTGAGTGCCACCGACGTGGCCCGGCCGACCTTCACGGCGCCGAGTAGTATGACGAGCGCCACCGCGCTGACCTTTGAGCTGGTGGTCAACGACGGCAGTGTGGATTCCGCCGCCGACACCGTTACCATAGCGGTGCGGCCGTTGCCCGGACTTGTGCGGGACTTCACAGCCACTCCTGCTGCTCGTGGTGGTCGTGTCATTTTGAGTTGGGAGGCGCCGGCCAATGCGGTTGTTGCGGATGTAACCCACTACGAGCTGCAACGGAGGGCAAGAAGTGCAACAGACTTTGTGCCTTTGGAGACACTCACATCTGATAACACCGAAACGCAATTCATTCTCCCCCGAAGGACTTCCGTCACATCCTTTGAATTTCGTATCAGAGCCTTGGCGGCGGGAGTGGTGGGTGCATGGGTGAGCTCTGACCCCAGTCCCGGCGCATTGTTAAGCGTGAACACCCTCCTGGAGATAGCAGAGGGTGGCACGGCGACCTATACGGTGGTCTTGCAGACTGTGCCGACCGCTTCGGTCACAGTTGAGATAAGGAGCAACGATGTTGATGTGACGACCAATGTGCCGGTGACAGGCCTCACATTCACGGTGGATAATTGGAATACTCCGCAAGCGGTGATTGTAACCGCGGCGCAGGATGCTGATGCCTCTGATGATGTGGGTATTAGTCTCACGCACGATTTTGAGGGAGGCGGCTACCGAAGCGTGAGCGCGAGAGTGGATGTGAGTGTGGTGGACGATGACCCGAACTTCGGCACGACGACCATTGACGCTCAGACCTACACCGTGGGCGTGGACATCGGCAGCGTTATCCTGCCGACCGCCACCAGCGGCAACGGCGCATTGACCTATACCCTGACCCCGCTGCCGGACGGTCTGACCCTGACCGACAACATTCTGTCCGGCATACCGGCGACGCCGCAGGCTGCGACCAACCTCACCTACGCAGTGACGGACAGCGACGGCAACACCGATACCATTGACTTCACCATCACCATCAACGTCTCTCCGGGCATCACCGACGACACGACCGGCATGGTAACGGAAGACGCCATCGACGACACCGAGCGCGGCAGCCTGTCCGGCAACTTTGTGCCCCAGACCGGTGACGGCGCCACGACGGGCATCTACGGCCGTTTTGAACTGACCGCCACCGGTGAGTGGACCTATACGCTGGATAACACGCCGGACGGCGACCCGGGAGACGCCACCAACGCGCTGGCGGCCGGCGTGACGAGAACCGACGTCTTTACGGCAGTCTCCGATCCCGACAACAGCCTGACGCAAGCCGTCACCATCACGGTTACCGGTGCCAATGACCCGGCGAGAATCACCGGCCTCCTGGAGCACACGGTGCTGGAAAATCAGGTGCCCGACTCCAATCAGCCGGACATAGTCCCGATCGCCGGCCGGCTGGACGTGATCGACCCGGACGTCAACCCCGACCCCAATGTTGGTCAGGAAGACTACTTCGTTCCGCAACGGTTAATCAGCGTGGGCACCTATGGCGTCTTTTCTCTGCTGGAAAACGGCCAGTGGCGCTACCGTCTGAATTCGGATGCCCCCGCCACCGACAGGCTGAACACGGGTGATAGCGAAACTGACAGCTTCACCGTGACGACCTTTGACGGCACCACGGCGACCTTCATCGTCACCGTGATCGGACAAAACGACCCACCGTCCATCAGCGGCGTTCTGACGGGCGGCGTGACCGAAGACGCGGCGCAAACCACCGCCACCGGTACGCTGACCGTGACCGATCCGGAAGACGCTGTCACCGACACGCTCAACGATTTGCCGACCACCGTCGGCACCTACGGCAGCTTCACCCTGGCCGATGGCGTATGGACCTACACGCTGGACAACGCCGACGCGCAGACCAACGCCCTGCCCGTACCGACCAACGTCCTGACCGACTTCGGCACCGACGTATTCACCGTGACGGCGGCGCCCGGCGACATTGAAGCGCTGGTTACCATCACGGTTACCGGTGCCAATGACGATCCGACCGCCGAGGCCGGCGACGCCCAGACCGTTGCCGAGGGCGCCCTGGTCATACTGGACGGCACCGCCAGCCGTGATCGGGATGCCGGCGACCAGGCGGGCCTGACCTATCAGTGGACGCCGCCCACCGTGACGCCGCCCGTCGCGCTCATTGATGCCGGCATCGCCACGGCCAGATTCATCGCGCCCGCGGTAGACGCGGACACGCCCCTGACGTTCACGCTGAGCGTGACCGACCCGCAGCTCGCCACGGACACCGACACGGTGGTCGTCACCGTCGGGGCTGCCGAGGCGGTGCTGACCGGTACGCTGACCGAAGACACCCTGGACGGCGCGACGGTGACGGTGACGCTGGCGAACACCGAATACGCGCCGGAGGCCGGGCTGACAGCGGCCGCCGACTTCCGCCTGACCACCACGAACGTGCCCGGGGAGGTGACGGTGAGCGGTGTCCGCCGCGACAGCGACACCCTGGCCACGTTGACGCTGGAGTATGGCGGCGAGGACTTCACCGCCGACGGCACGTTGTCCGTCACGGTACGGGATACCGGGCACACCGGCAGCGGTGATCTGGTAACCAACAGCGTACCGATTATGGCCATCGTCCCTGCTCTGGCCCTGACCGCGCCGGACAATCAGCGCTATCCAGTCAACCAGGCGATCCCCTCCTTCGCCCTGCCGGAAGCCAGTAATGCCGTCGGGACAGCCACCTACACCCTGACCGGGCCGACCGGCGAATCGCTGGCGACCGCCGTGCCCGGCCTGACCTTCACCCCGGCCGACCGCATCCTGTCCGGCACGCCGACCCTGGAGGACACCACCACGCTGACCTACACGGTCACCGACAGCGCCACCCCCCCGGCCACCGCCAGTGTGACCTTTGACGTCACCGTGCGTGCGCTGCCGGTCGTCTCCCTGGTGCTGACCCCGACCGCGATCACCGAGAGCGACGGCGCAACCACCGTCACGGCCAGGCTGGACCGGGCCTCGTCCGCGCCGACCACGGTGACCGTCAGTGCGGCCCCGGTCAGCCCGGCGGTCGCGAGTGATTACCGCTTGAGTGACTCGCCGGAGTTGACCATTGCCGCCGGGGCGACCAGCAGCACCGGTAGCGTCACCATCACTGCCGTGAACAATCTCGGCATCACGACTCCCCGGCTGGTGACGGTGTCGGCCGTGGCCGTCAACGCCAATGGCATCACGCAACCGAACTCCCAAACCCTGAGCATCGCCGCCGTGGTGCCGGGGGATGATGACAGCCTGCGTTTCGTGGAAGGAGCGGTGAATCTGTTCTATCCGCTGGGCGTGCCGATCACCGACACGACATTGCCGCGGGAGGTCACCGACGACGACGGGGCGCTGGCCTACACCCTGAGCCATTTGCACCTGTCCTTGAGCGAGTTGGGGCTGGCCTTTAACCCGGCCACCCGCACCCTGACCGGCACGCCGACCCTGGCCGGCGCCGGCTATGACGCGGATCAGTTCGGGTTTGAGTTTGGCTATACGGTGACCGACGAGGCCGGGCGCACGGCTGAGCTGGAAGTACTCATCACCATCTGCGAAGTGGGTGCGGTGCCGACCGGCACCACAGAGTGCGACCCGCCGGCCTATGTGCCCCTGGCGTTTACCGACCCTGTGGATGCGCAGACCTATCCGGTCAACACGGCCATCTCCTCGCTGACCCTGCCAGATGCCACCGGCGGCACCGGCGCCAGCCCCCGCCTGACCTATGCCTTGTCCCCGCTGCCCGCCGGGCTGGCCTTTAACCCGGCCACCCGTATTCTGTCCGGCACGCCGACCGACCCCGGCGTCACCGGGCTGACGTATGCCGTCACCGACGTTGCGAGCGACCGGAGCTTCGCGCAGGCCTTTACCGTGACAGTGACCGGGCCGACGCTGGGCAGTCAGCGCGATCTGACCTACCCTGCGTCCATCGCGATCCCCCCGGAGACCCTGTCATCGGCCACCGACGGCGTTGCGCCGCTGACCTACACCCTGACCGGGCCGAACGGCGAGTCGCTGGCGACCGCTGTGCCCGGGCTGGCCTTTGCCCCGGCCCCGGCCGACCGCATCCTGTCCGGCACGCCGACCGTGGCGGGCCTGACCACGCTGACCTACACGGTCACCGACAGCGCCACCCCGCCGGCCACCGACGTACAGACCTTTACCGTGACGGTGACCGGGGCGACGCTGGCCCAGCCGGCCGACATCACCACTCCGGCCGGCACGCCGTTCACCAGCAACCCGTTCCCGGAGCTCCTGAATGCCACCGGGCCGATCACCTACGCCGTGACCCGGCCGAACGGCCTTCTGTTACCCACCGGCCTGACCTTTACCCCGACCACCCGCGTGCTGTCCGGCCAGGTGGCCGTGGGCGGTGTGACCATCCCGTTGGAATACAGCGCCACCTTCGGGGGCGGCAATCTCCGGCAGCCGTTTAACTTGCAGGTGACCGGGCCGAGGTTGCCGGGCGTCGACAACCAGCTCTACCTGGTGAACGTGGCCATTGAACCGCTGACGCTGCCGCTGTCCCCCGGCGGCGGCACCGGCGCGGTGGGCTACGCCCTGACCGGGATGAACGCCGGGCCGGGCGCCGCCAACCTGCCCGCCGGCCTGACCTATACGGCGGCCACCCGCGTCCTGTCCGGCACGCCGACCGAAACCGGCACCACCATTTTGGCCTACACCGCCACCGACTCGGCCCCGACCCCGGCCGTCAGCACGCAGGTCTTTGGCGTCTCGGTGAACGCCATCCCGCTTGGGGATGGCCCGATTCTGCCGCTGATGATCCCGCTGACCTATACGGTTGACGAGCCGATTCCGCCGACGACGCTGCCGATGGCCCTGGCGCAGAAAGCCGATAGCACCACTGTTGGGCCGTTGACGTACACCCTGACCGGGCCGGGCGGCGCCGCCCTGCCCGCCGGCCTGACCTTTACAGCGGCCACCCGCGCACTATCCGGCACCCCGACCGCCCTGGGCGTCACCCCGTTGACCTACACGGTCACCGACCTTGACGATGACACCACCACCACGCGCATCTTCAACGTCGTGGTGATTGAGCCGGTGCCGGTGCCGGGCGTAACGTTGCCCACGCCGGGCAATCAGCGCTATGTCCTTGACGAGGCGCTCACGCCTCCCGTGACCCTGCCGGCCTCTCCGGACTTCATCGGGACGCCCACCTACACCCTGACCGGGCCGGAAGGCGGGTTGCTGGCGACCGCCGTGCCGGGCCTCGTCTTTACCCCGGCCACCCGTGAGCTATCCGGCACGCCGACCACCCTGGGCGTCACCCCGCTGACCTACACGGTCGCCGACGCCGCTGGTGTCACCGGCGCCGTCAGTGTGACCTTTGACGTGGCGGTCGTCAGAGACGGCCCCCTGACCCTGCCTACCCCGGCGGATCAGCGCTACGAGCCCAACCAGGCGCTCATCCCTCCCGTGACCCTGCCGGCCGCCACCGACTTCACCGGCGCGACGGTCCGCTACACCCTGGCCGGGACGGTCGACCTCGCCCTGCCCGCCGGCCTGACCTTTACTCCGGTCGACCGCGTGCTGTCCGGCCGGGCGCCTGACTTCGGCTTCGACATCAGCTTCGTCAATACCCTGGCCTACACCGCCACCGACGAGAACGGCTCCGTCACGGTGATGTTTGACTTCATCGTCGCAGGTGCCGATGCGCCGACCGCGATCGCGCCGTCCAATCAGAGCTATACGGCCGGCAGGCTGATCACGCCCCTGACTCTGGAGTCTGGCCCGTCGAGTCCGGGGGTGACGACCTACACCCTGACCGGGCCGAACGCCGGGCCGGGCGACGACGACCTGCCCGCCGGCCTGACCTTTACCCGTGCCAGCCGCGTCCTGTCCGGCACGCCGACCACCGAAGCCGACGCCGTCACACTGACCTACACGGTCACCAACACCGTAATCACCGACACGGCGACCTTTGACGTCACCATCACATCAGCCGCCCCCCAGGTGCCGGTCGTTGCCAGTCTGGCCGCCCCGGGCAGTGCCGTACTGACGGAAGGGGGCAGCACGACGCTGGTGGTGAACCTGGATGCCGCAGCGCCGGCCAGCGACGTGCTGGTGCAGTTGGACAGCATGCAGACGGTGCCGTCCACCACGCCGCCCAACGTGACCTACGGGCTGGATTACGATGTGACGCTTCGGGTCACCACCGACCCCGACTCGACCTGCGCCAGCGCCGGTTTCAGTTTTGACGCCGCCGACCCGGTCACGCTGATGTCCCGGCGGGTAGTGGTGCCGTTCCCCGCCGGCTGCATGAGCCAGACGCTGGAGTTGACCGCGCGTGAAGACGTGGACGGCCTGGACGAGACCCTGGCCTTCAGCCTGGTGGATGGCACCGGCTACACGGTCACGTCGGTGTCCACCGAGGCCAGCCGCACCCTGACAGTCACCGACAATGAGCCGGTGGTGAGGTTGGATCTGCTGGTTGATCCGTTTGTGCTCGATGTGGCCGGTCGGACTTCGGGTTTCTTGACAGAGCGGAATAACCTGGCTGTGGATGTTCTTCTCCCGGGCCGTGTTGCGGGGACGTCCGTGACGGTCAATGTTGCGGTCAGCGGCGACATTGATGCCGGGGATGTGACAGGTCGAAGTTCCCTGGCAGGCCTACCACTGACGGACTTGCGCATGCTGGTCATTGACGACGTGACCACCACCACCATTAATGGCGTGTCGGGGCGGCGACAGTTCTTTGCAACCAACGCCGATGGCATTGTAGAGGACGAGGAGACGGCGACCGTGACGCTGCTGGCGGGCGACGGCTATCGGCTGCCGGCCACAAACGTCAGCCGCAGCGTCACGATACTGGACTCGCTGCGTATAACCATCCCGGATACCATCCCGGACACCATCACCGCCGTTGAGGGAGGCGATCCGGTCACCGTGACGTTGCAACTAAGCCGGGGGCTAAGAGCAAACCTGGGTGAGAGCGCCACGGTGTTTATGACTCTTATGCCGAGGCCGAGCGGGGATTACACCCTGAGCGCCTCCGCTTCGGTGGATGCGGCAGCAGACTCGCCGGTCGAATTCGACGTGGTGCCGGTGGAGGTCTCTGGCAATCGGTACTCAATGACGTTCCCGTTTGATCAAGACGGCCTGAGGGATATGACGGTCTCCATCACCGCGACAGAAGACACCGACACCGTCGACGAGGAAATCACGCTGACTCTGGTCAATTTGATGGGCACCAGTGGTGTCTTCCTTCCCGGATACAGCTTCGCCCAGGACCCGCCGCCCACTGTGACCATCATCCTGGAAGATAACGATGCCGGGGCGGTGCTGGCCGGCACGCTGACCGAAGACACCTTGAACGGCGCGACGGTGACGGTCACGCTGGTGAACACTGAATACGCACCGGAGACCGGGCTGACGGAAGCCGACTTCATGCTGACCACCCCTGGCGTGACCGGGGTGACGGTGAGCGGTGTCCGCCGCGATAGCGCCACCGAGGCCACGCTGACGCTGGCGTATACGGGCACGGACCTCACCGCCGACGGCACGTTGTCCGTGACGGTGCAGGATTCCGGGCACACCGGCAGCGGTGTTCTGACCACCAACAGCGTGCCGATCATGGCCATCGCCGGCGCCACCCTGACCGCGACGCCGCCGCTGACCGAAGCCGCGCTGTTTACGTTTGCGAATCAGACGCCGGGTCCGCCGCCGACAGTCACGGTCACACTGGCAAGCACCGAATACACGGACTCGCTGACGACGGCGCACTTCAACGTGAGTGATGACGTGGCCGGGGGCAATGTCACCCTGGCCGGCGTCAACCGCGCTGACAACATCACCGCCACGCTGACGCTGGGATTTGACGGTGCGGACATCACTGGCAACGGCAACCTGTCGGTCATGGTGACGGCTGCCGGGCACACCGGGACCGGCGACCTGCCTGCCGGCAGTGTGTCAATCACCGCCAGCACCGGCGCCAATATCTGCGGCCGCACGGCGCAGGTGCGGTATGCGATTGTCGATGAGTCCTCTGCCGCCGAATGCACAAGCATCACCGACCTGGCAACCATTGTTGAGCTTGATTTGTTCGGGGAAGGCATCGATTTGCTGCAAAACGACGACTTTAACGGCTTGGCGTCGCTTGAGCGTTTGCTTTTGCACAACAACAGACTCACCAGCCTTGATGCCAACCTCTTGAACGGCCTGGGCTCGCTTAGGACTTTGAGACTGGGCGGCAATCGGTTCACGGCGGGAACCGGTCTGCCCCCCGGGGTGTTTGACGGCGTGCTTGGTACTGCTAACATCAACACTGTGTTTGACGACGTGCTTGATACCAGCACCCCTGTTGGCCCCGGTCTCGGCGCTGACATCACCGTCCGCAACGCCCATTTTGTCTGCTCGCATCCCTTAGCCGATGCCATTGTCGCCGGCACCCCCAATGTGGACGACTGCCTCCTGATCAGCTTGGCGCAATTCAACGCCTACCTTGATCCGGCTGGCACCTCGTTGAGCGACCTGGTCATTTCCGCCGGCAACCTGATCATTCCCGCCGACGCACTCAACCCGGCGTTCACCCTCGGCATCTTCACCTATACCGCCATCGTCCCCGCCGCCGTCCCCACCGTGACCGTCATGCCGACCGCCACCCGGTCCGACGCCACGATTACCGTCAACAATAGCCCCGTGTCCAGCGGCGCCACCAGCAACGCAATCACCCTGGCCGCCGGGGGCTTGACCGACATCACCATTGTCGTCACCGTCGGGACCAGCACGCAGGAATACACCGTCACCGTCGCCGTGGCCAGCGCAAGCCTGGTCGGGTCGCCGGTGACCGAAGCCGAGCTGTTTGCGTTGGAGAGGACGCCGCGGGGTCAGTTGCCGGAGATCATGATCAAGCTGGTCAACACCCAATACGCGGGCCCCCCGTTGTTGCCGATGTACTTCCCCCTGGTTGAGACTGTGGATGGTGGTCGTCTCCGCCTCGCCGGCCTCTTCCCCGACCCCGATGACGACACCATCGTCAGGGTGGTGCTAAGGTTCATTGACGATGACATCCTCCCCCCCGGCGGTGAAGTGACGTTCACGGTGCTGGCTGGCGGGCACGCCGGCAACTTTGACCTGGCCGTCACCGGCAGTGTGCAGATCACCCCCAGCGACGGCATCAATATCTGCGGCCGCACGCCAGAGGTGCGGGATGCCATCCTCGCCGCCATCAGCCCCCGCCCCAGCGACTGTACCAATATATCGCCGACGGGGCTGCCATCAGTGACGGACATTGGGAGTTTGGGCGGGCAAGGCATTCGTGAGTTGCGCAGCTTTGATTTTGACGGCTTGACGTCGCTGGAGAGTTTGAATTTAGTCGGCAACTTCCTCGCCGAATTACCCCCCGGCATTTTTGACGACTTGACGTCGGTGCGGTTTTTGGCTTTGAACGGCAACAGACTCACCGAATTGCCCCCCGGTGTTTTTGACCGCATGACGGCGCTGACGACTTTGAGTGTGTCCAACAATGGCCTCACCACATTGCCCCCCGGAATTTTTGACCGCTTGACGGCGCTGAATCTTTTGGCTTTGTCCGGAAATGACTTCAACGCATTGCCCGATGACGCTTTTGCCGGCTTGACGGCGCTGCGGACGTTATTTTTGTTAGACAACCCCCTCCTCACCACATTGCCCGATGGCATTTTTGCCGATTTGACGGCGCTGGTGTCGTTGAATTTGCACAACAACGGCTTCACCACATTCACCGATCGCGTTTTTACCGGCTTGACGGCGCTGCAGAATTTGCATTTGCCCGGCAACGACCTCACCGCATTGCCCCCCGGCATTTTTGCCGACCTGAATAGTCTTGTGAGTTTGGATTTGGCTGGAAATGCTTTCACGCCGGACACCGGACTGCCCGCCGGTGTCTTTGACGATGTGCTTGATGCCCTGGGTGACGACATGGGTGAGATTGTGAGCGGCTTCGTTGTTGACCGCACCGTTCGCGACGCCCATTTTGTCTGCTCGCGTTCCGACGCCGCTGCCATTGTCGCCGCCACCGCCGGTGTGAACGACTGCCTCCTGGTCACCTCGGTCCAGTTTGCAACCTACCTCGATCAGTTTAGGGTCGCGTTGAGAACCCTGACCATTTCCGACGGCGCCCTTGATCCGGTGTTTGCCCGCGACACCACCACCTATACCGTCGACGTCCTGAGCAACGTCGACGCCGTGACCGTCAGGCCGACCGCCGAGGAGACCGACGCCACCATTACCGTCAACACCGTCACGGTAGCCAGCGGCAGCCGCAGTGAGCCCATTCCCCTGACCGAGGACACACCGGAGGCCATTGTGATTGAAGTCACCGCCGCCGACGGCAGCACCATGAGGACCTACACGGTGACGGTGACCCGCCCAATTGACCTTGAACCGACTTTCGTGACGCCAACCGTGGATGACCTGACCTACACCGTGGGCATAGCCATCGGCGCCGTCACGCTGCCGGAGGCCACCGGCGGCAACGGCGCGTTGACCTATAGCCTCGGCGTGCTGCCCCCGGGCCTGGTCTTTGACTCCGCCGACCGCATCATCATCGGCACACCGACGCAGAGCTTCATCATGCCGCAGGACCCCGGCAACCAGACCTACACCGTGAGCGACAGCGACGGCAGCGCCGCTACCCTTAACTTCAACATCAACGTCAATCCGGCCGTCATGGCCGGCACGGTGACGGAAGACGATCCTCTGGCCAACATCGCGCACGGCCAGTTGACCCTGAACGACTTTGATGTCCAGACCGCCACGACGGGCACCTACGGCGCCTTTAACCTGGCCGCCACCGGCGCGTGGACCTATACCCTGAACAATGAGGATGATGACACCAACGCGCTGGCCGCAGGCATCATGGTGACCGACGTCTTTACGGCGGTCTCCACCGCAGGCAGCGGCACGACGCAAGCCGTCGTCACCATCACCGTCACCGGCGCCAACGACCCGGCGGAAATCACCGGCGCCCTGGCACACACGGTGGAGGAGGATCTGGCGCCCGACCCCGGTCAGCCGAACGTGGTCCAGATCGGCGGCCGGCTGAACGTGCGCGACCCGGACTTCAACCCGAACACGGGCGCGGTCGACCCGGACTTAGCCGGTGGCAGCCTGGAAGACTTCTTCATTTCGATAAGGATCATAGGCACCTATGGCGACTTTAGTCTGCGAAACAACGGCCAGTGGGGCTACAGTCTGCGTCTTGATGACCCCGACACCGACGCGCTGAACACGGGTGACACCGGCACCGACGAATTCACCGTGACGACCTTTGACGGCACCACGGCGACCCTCACCATCCGCGTGCTCGGGCGCAACGACCCGCCGTCCATCACCGGCGTGCTGACGGGCAGCGTCACCGAAGACGACGCGAGCAGCAACACCGCCACCGGCACGCTGGAAGTGACCGACCCGGACGACACCGAGATCATCGTCACGCTCGACAACCCGCCGACCGTCACCGGCACCTACGGCTCCATCACCCTGACCGGCGGCGCGTGGACCTATACGCTGGACAACGATGATGCGGAAACCAACGCCTTGGCCCAGGGAGGTGCCCCCGGCATTGACGCGTTCACCGTCAGGGCGACCGGCGGCATCACAGAGACCGTCACCATCACCGTGACCGGGGCCAATGACCGGCCCACCGCCAACGCCGGGCTGCCGCAGACCGTGCCACAGGGCGCCATGGTGCGCCTGGCCGGCACGGGCAGCGATCCGGACACCGGCGACCAGGCGGCCCTGGCCTATGCGTGGACACAGACCGGCGGCACGCCCACCGTCACGCTCACCGGCGAGAACACCGCCACGGCCACCTTCCTCGCGCCCAACCTGAACGCGACCCTGGCGTTCACGCTGACCGTGACCGACCGGCAGACAGCCAGTCACACCGCCACCGTGATGGTCACCATTGATGCGACAAATACCGCAGCCATGATCACCGGCGATCTGACGGACGGCATCACCGAAGACGCGGACCCGAACACCGTCACCGGCATACTGACCGCGACCGACACGGGCGATGCCGTCATTGATTTCAACAGGCAGTTGACCAACGGCTTCTACGGCGTCTTCACCATTGAGGAGAACGGCGACTGGACCTACACGCTGGACAACATACCGGACGACGCGGACAACGGGCAGGGAGACGCCACCAACGCCCTGGGCATGGGCGACTTCGGCATGGAGATCTTTGAAGTGGCGGCCTCCGACGACACCCCGGCGACCGTCACCATCACCGTCACCGGCGTCAATGATGCGCCGACCGCCGACGCCGGCGCCGCCCGGATCGTGAACGAAGGCGACCTGGTCACGCTGAACGGCGCCGGCAGCCGTGATCCGGAGGACGGCAGCGCCCTGACCTACGCCTGGACACATACCGGGCCTCCCGATGTCCCGCTCACCGCGCCCGCCACCGCCGCGCCCATCTTCACCGCGCCCGACCTGGCCGAGGACATGATCCTGACGTTCACGCTGACCGTCACCGACTCGGCGCGCGCCACGGCCACCGACACCGTGACCGTCACCGTGCAGGCGGACAATGACCGGCCGGTCATTACCGGCATGCTCAACGGGGAGATCACCGAAGACGCGTCCCGGAACCCCATCTTCGGCACGCTGACCGTCACCGACCCGGACAGCCAGGTCGCCGCTACCTTCACCCCCTTCACCGCCTCGATCGGCGGCGGCACCTACGGTTTCTTCGTCACGGATCAGAATGGCGTGTGGACCTACACGCTGGACAACACGCCGGACGACCTGGACAACGGGCGGGGAGCCGCCACCAACGCCCTGGCCCAGGGAGGTGCCCCCGGCATTGACAGGTTCACCGTGCAGGCCGAAGTCACCATCGCAGGGGTGCCAGAGATCATTGAAGAAAGGTTCACCATCACCGTCTTCGGCGCCAATGACCGGCCCACCGCCGACGCTGGCAACGACCAGGCCGTGCCAGAGGGCGCCATGGTGCGCCTGGCCGGCACGGGCAGCGATCCGGACACCGGCGACCAGGCGGCCCTGACCTATGCGTGGACACAGACCGGCGGTACGTCCACCGTCATGCTCACCGGTGAGAACACCGCCACGCCCACCTTCCTCGCGCCCGACGGCCTGACCGAGGACACGCCCCTGACGTTCACGCTGACCGTGACCGACCGGCGGGGCGCCATGAGTACCAACACCGACACCAACACCGTGACGGTCACCATTGATGCGGCAAATACCGCAGCCATCATCACCGGCGATCTGACAGACGGCGTCACCGAAGACGCGGACCCGAACACCGCCACCGGCATACTGACCGCGACCGAGGACGGCACCGTCCTTGTTCCTCAGTTCGTTCCGCAGTCGGACGCCCCCGGCGCCTACGGCGGCTTCACCCTGGCCGACGGGGGCGCGTGGACCTATACCCTGAACAACGACGACCCCGACACCAACGCCCTGGGCATGGCCACGATCGTCACCGAGACCTTTGAAGTGATGGCCTCCGACAACACCCCGGCGATCGTCACCATCACCGTCACCGGCGTCAATGATGCGCCGACCGCCGACGCCGGCTCCGCCCGGATCGTGAACGAAGGCGACCTGGTCACGCTGGACGGCGCCGGCAGCAGTGATCCGGAAGACGGCAGCGCCCTGACCTACGCCTGGACACATGCCGGGCCTCCCGAGGTCCCGCTCATCGCGTCCGCCACCGCCGCGCCCATCTTCACCGCGCCCGACCTGACGGCGAACACGATACTGACGTTCACGCTGACCGTCACCGACTCGGCGCGCGTCACGGCCACCGATACCGTGACCGTCACCGTGCAGGCGGACAATGACATGCCGGTCATTACCGGCAGGCTCAACGGGCAGATCACCGAAGACGCGTCCCGGAACTCCATCTTCGGCGCACTGACCGTCACCGACCCGGACAGTCAGATCGCCGCCACCTTCACCCCCATCACCGCCCCGATCGGCGACGGCATCTACGGCCTCTTCCGCATGGATCAGAATGGCGTGTGGACCTACGAGCTGGACAACACGCCGGACGACGAGCGGGGAGCCGCCACCAACGCCCTGGCCCAGGGAGGTGTCCCCGGCATGGACAGGTTCACCGTGCAGGCCGAAGTCACCATCGCAGGGGCGAGCGAGACCCTTGAAGAAGAGGTCGCCATCATCGTCTTCGGCGCCAATGACCGGCCCACCGCCGAGGTCGGCGACGATCAGGCCGTGGGCGGCGGCGCCCTGGTCACGCTGACCGGCACCGGCACCGACCCGGATGCCGGCAATCAGGGTACGCTGACCTATCAGTGGCGGCAGACCGGCGGGACGCCCGGCGTCATGCTGGACGATGCCGCCACCGCCATGACCACCTTCACCGCGCCCCTGGTCGACGCGGACACCACCCTGACGTTCACGCTGACCGTGACCGACCGGCGGAATGCCCATCATACCGACACCGTGAGAGTCACCGTCGTCCCCCGGATGCCGGTCGTTGCCAGTCTGGCCGCCCCGGCCAGTGCCGTGCTGACGGAAGAAGGGGAAAGCTCAACTACGCTGGTGGTGAACCTGAATGACGCAGCGCCGGCCGACGGCGTGCAGGTGCGGTTGGACAGCCTGCAGACGGTGCCGTCCACCACGCCGCCCAACGTGATCTACGGGCTGGATTACGATGTGCTATTTGCCAGTACCGTCGACTGCGACACCGCCGGTTTCAGTTTTGACAAGACCACGGCGGGCACACTGAAATCTCGGCGGGTGGTGGTGCCGTTCCCTGAAGGCTGCACCAGCCAGACGCTGACAGTGAGGGCGCTTGAAGACGTGGACGGACTGGACGAAACCCTGGTCTTCAGCCTGGCAATGCCGGCGGATGACGCCGGCTACACGGTCACGTCCGTGACCAACGAGGCCAGCCGCACCCTGACGGTCACCGACAATGAGCCGGTGGTGACGCTGCGTCCGCTGCGCGATCCGTCTCCGATGGTGAGCGTTGAAGATGTCGTCGCAGAGCAAAACAGGATCGCGGTCGACGCCCTTCTTCCGGGGTATGTCTCGGAGTCGGGGACCGTGACAGTCAATGTTGCGGTCACCGGCACCATTGCTGACGAGGATGTGACCCCGGAGATCGGGACGGAAACCACCTCGCTGAAGGCATTGACCACGCTGGTCATTAACGGGACGCGCTCCCTGGACATTGACGGCGACGGCGAGACGACGCCGGCGTCTGTGGAACAGATCTTTTTCGCCGTGCCCGATACCCTGGAAGAACCCGAAGAGACGGCGACCGTGACGCTGCTGCCGGGCAACGGGTACCGGTTGCCGGCCACAGACGTCAGCCGCAGCGTCACGATATTGGACTCGCTGCGTGTGACCATCCCGGACACCGCCCCGCGCACCGCCGTTGAGGGAGGCGTGGAGGCCGCGGTGGCCAGGGTCACGCTGGAATTAAACCGGCCGATGCGGCCGGACTTGCAAGAGTTCGCCGTGGCGTTTGTGAGGATCCGGCTGCCGACATCGGTCAAGGGGTTCGAGGATAGTGAGTACGATGTGGGCCTGGTCGAAGCAACCACCGCGGTGCCGTTGGTGACGTTCATCCCGCTTCCCAGCGATCGCGTCCCCCCGATTGACAATTTCTACACCGTGAAGTTCCCGAGAGACGCGGGCAGTGTGCAAAGCGTCACGCTCACCATCACCGCGCTTGAGGACGACAACGCCATTAACGAGGAGGTCACGCTCAGCCTGATTGAGTTGCAAACAAGCAACCCCTTCCCCGGCCGTTCCTACTTCGCCACCCCGGCCCCGATGTCCGTGCTGATCACCCTGCAGGATAATGATGTTGCCGGGGCGATACTGGCCGGCACCTTGACCGAAGACACCCTGAACGGTGCGACGGTGACGGTCACGCTGGAGAACACCGAATACGCGCCGGATGCCGAGCTGATGCCGGACGACTTCACGCTGACCCCCGTTGACGTGCCCGGGGCGGTGACGGTGAGCGGTGTCAGCCGCGACAGCGCCACCGTGGCCACGTTGACGCTGGCGTATGATGGCACGGACCTCATCGCCGATGGCATGTTGTTCGTGACGGTACTGGATTCCGGGCACACCGGCATCGGCGTCCTGACCACCGACAGCGTGCCGATTATGGCCACCATCGGCGACACCACAACCGGCGAAGTAACGGAAGACGCCACCGACGACACCGAGCGCGGCAGCCTGTCCGGCAACTTTGTGGCCCAGACTGGCGACACTGCCACGACGGGCATCTACGGCCGTTTTGAACTGGCCGCCACCGGTGAGTGGACCTATACGCTGGATAACACGCCGGACGACGACCCGGGAGACGCCACCAACGCGCTGGCGGCCGGCGTGACGAGAGCCGATGTCTTTACGGCAGTCTCCGACCCCGACAACAGCCTGACGCAAGCCGTCACCATCACGGTTACCGGTGCCAATGATGCGCCCACAGCGAATGCCGGGGCTGATCAACCCGACGTGCTTGTCGGCGCCACGGTCACGCTGGACGGCAGCGGCACCGACCCGGATACCGGCGACAGCATTGCCACCTATGCCTGGACACAAAGCGCCGGGCCGGCGGTAACCTTGAGCGCCACCGACGTGGCCCGGCCGACCTTCACGGCGCCGGACGTGACAAGCGCCACCGCGCTGGCCTTTGAGCTGATTGTCAACGACGGCCGTGTGGATTCCGCCGCCGACACCGTGACCATCACGGTGACCGATGATGTTGCTGTGGACGGCGCTGGCATCGTGCTGTTGCCGGAGGATTTGACGGTATATGAGACCAGGAGCGCGTCTTACAATGTGTCGTTGTCCGTGGCGCCTTTGGGACCAGTGGCTGTTGCCATTGTTGCCATGGCAGACGGAGCGGATTTGGGCGACTCATTGACATTGACCCCGCCCACGCTGACCTTTAATGAGAGCACTTGGAATGTTGGTCAGGCGGTCACGGTAGCGGCGGCGGCTGGTATTTTGCCAGCAGACGGAAGTAGCAGTTTGACGCTGGATATCGTGCACAGGGCAAGCGGCGGCGGCTACAACAATGTTGAGGAAAGCTTGGAGTTAACGGTGCGGCCGCAGCCCGGACGTGTGCAGAACTTCACAGCCGGTCCTGCTGCTCGTGGTGGTCGTGTCATTTTGAGGTGGGAGGCGCCGGCCAATGCGGTTGTGGCGGAGGTAACCCACTACGAGCTGCAACGGAGGGCAAGAAGTGCAACAGACTTTGAGCCTTTGGAGACACTCACATCTGATAACACCGAAACGCAATTCGTTCTCCCCCGAAGGACTTCCGTCACATCCTTTGAATTTCGTATCAGAGCATTGGCTGTGGGCGTGGTGGGTGAATGGGTGAGCACTGACCCCAGTCCCGGCGCATTGTTAAGCGTGACCACCCCCTTGGAGATAGCAGAAGGTGGCACGGCGACCTATACGGTGGTCTTGCAGACTGTGCCGACCGCTTCGGTCACAGTTGAGATAAGGAGCAACGATGTTGATGTGACGACCAATGTGCCGGCGACAGGCCTCACATTCACGGTGGCTAATTGGAATACGCCGCAAGCGGTGATTGTCACCGCGGCGCAGGATGCTGATGCCATTGATGATGTGGGGATTAGTCTCACGCACGATTTTGAGGGAGGCGGCTACCGAAGCGTGAGCGCGAGAGTGGATGTGAGTGTGGTGGACGATGACACTGCGCAATTGAGCGTCGTGGCGGCTCCGGTTACGGAGGGAGGCACTGCGACAGTAGAGGTACGTTTGGACAGAGCGGTTGCCGAAGGGTTCACGGTGAACTTTGCGACACAAGAAGGCGGCACTGCGACAGTTATAGATGACTACATGGCGACATCGGGGACTCTGACCTTTGCGGGTTCTGCCGGCGAGGTTCAGACCTTCACGGTGGCCACGGTGCCGGATGAGATGGCTGAGCCCGCTGAGACGGTGCAGGTTTCCTTGTCGGGATTGACCCCGTCTGATCTGCCGATTGACATTACCGGAGTAACAAATGTTGATGCGGTAACGATTACGGACGATGATGTTGCTGTGGACGGCGCCGGCATCGTGCTGTTGCCGGAGGATTTGACGGTATATGAGACCAGGAGCGCGTCGTACAATGTGTCGTTGTCCGTGGCGCCTTTGGGACCAGTGGCTGTTGCCATAGTTGCCAGAGCAGACGGAGCGGATTTGGGCGACTCATTGACATTGACCCCGCCCACACTGACCTTTAATGAGAGCACTTGGAATGTTGGTCAGGCGGTCACGGTAGCGGCGGCGGCTGGTATTTTGCCAGCAGACGGAAGTAGCAGTTTGACGCTGGATATCGTGCACAGGGCAAGCGGCGGCGGCTACAACAATGTTGAGGAAAGCTTGGAGTTAACGGTGCGGCCGCAGCCCGGACGTGTGCAGACCTTCACAGCCGATCCTGCTGCTCGTGGTGGTCGTGTCATTTTGAGGTGGGAGGCGCCGGCCAATGCGGGTGTGGCGGCTGTAACCCACTACGAGCTGCAACGGAGGGCAAGAAGTGCAACAGACTTTGAGCCTTTGGAGACACTCACATCTGATAACACCGAAACGCAATTCGTTCTCCCCCGAAGGACTTCCGTCACATCCTTTGAATTTCGTATCAGAGCATTGGCGGCGGGCGTGGTGGGTGACTGGGTGAGCACTGACCCCAGTCCCGGCGCATTGTTAAGCGTGACCACCCTCTTGGAGATAGCAGAGGGTGGCACGGCGACCTATACGGTGGTCTTGCAGACTGTGCCGACCGCTTCGGTCACAGTTGAGATAAGGAGCAACAATGGCGATGTGACGACCAATGTGCCGGTGACAGGCCTCACATTCACGGTGGCTAATTGGAATAGTCCGCAAGAGGTGATTGTCACAGCGGCGCAGGATGCTGATGCCTCTGATGATGAGGGTATTAGTCTCACGCACGATTTTGAGGGAGGCGGCTACCGAAGCGTTAGCGCGAGAGTGGATGTGAGTGTGGTGGACGATGACCCGACCTTCGGCACGACGACCATTGCCGCCCAGACCTACACCGTGGGCGTGGACATCGGCAGCGTCACCCTGCCGACCGCCACCAGCGGCAACGGCGCATTGACCTATACCCTTACCCCGTTGCCGGACGGTCTGACCCTGACCGACAACATGCTGTCCGGCAGACCGGAGACGATGCAGGCTGCGACCAACCTCACCTACACCGTGACGGACGTCGACGGCAACACCGACACCATTGACTTCACCGTCACCATCACCGTCTCTCCGGACATCACCGGCGACACCGTCGGCGCGGTCACGGAAGGCGGCGCCGTGGTTACGACCATTGACACCGCCACCGGCCGGTTGTTCCTGCCCGGCGGCTTTGAGGCCCAGACCGGCGCCACCGGCCGCACCAACGGGCAGGGCGCCTACGGCAGCTTCACCCTGACCACTGCCGGCATGTGGACCTATGCGCTGAATAACGCCGACCCCGCCACCAACGCGCTGGCGGGCGGCGTCCGGGTCACCGACGTCTTTACGGCGGTCGCCGCCGACGCCAGCGAGACGCAAGCCGTCACCATCACCGTCATTGGCGCCAATGATGCGCCCACAGCGAACGCCGGGGCTGATCAACCCGCCGTGCTTGTCGACGCCACGGTCACGCTGGAGGGCCGCGGCACCGACCCGGATGCCGGCGACAGCATTGTCGCCTACACTTGGACACAAAGCGGCGACCCGGCGGTAATCTTGAGCGCCGCCGATGTGGCCCGGCCGACCTTCACGGCGCCGGACGTGACGAGCGTCACCGCACTGACCTTTGCCCTGGTGGTCAGCGACGGCGAAGCGGCTTCACCCGCCGACACCGTCACCATCACCGTCTACCCGGCCATCACCGGCGACACGACCGGCATGGTCATGGAAGGCGGCGTCGCGGTTGCGACCATTGACACCGCTACCGGCCGGTTGACCCATGCCATCGGCGCCTTTGTGGCCCAGCCCGGCGCCGACCCCACCAACGGGCAGGGCGCCTACGGCCGCTTCACCCTGGCCACCGGCGGGGCGTGGACCTATACGCTGGATAACGAGGCCCCCGACACCGACGCGCTCCCCGCCGGCGTGACGATGACCGATGTCTTTACGGCGGTGTCCAGCCTGAACGCGGCCGTGACGCAAGCCGTCACCATCACCGTCACCGGCGCCAATGACGCGCCGACCGCCGACGCGGGCGCCGCCCGGACAGTGCCCCAGAGCGCCACGGTAGCGCTGATTGGCCGCGGCACCGACCCGGACACCGGCGACCAGGCGGCGCTGGGCTATGTGTGGACACAGACCGGTGGCACGTCGACCGTCACCCTCGTCCCCGGGGTGGCCCCCACCACAGTCACCTTCCTCGCGCCCACGGTGACGGTGGACACGCCCCTGACGTTCACGCTGACCGTGACCGACCCGCAGCCGGTCGCGGCCACCGACACCGACACCGTGATCGTCACCATTAGCGCGGCCCTCACGGCCTCCACCATCACCGGCAGCATTTTCGGCGGCATCACCGAAGACGCGGATCCGAACACCGCCATCGGCACGCTGACCGTGACCACGCTGCAGATCGTGGGTGATGACGTCATCGGCACGTTCCAGCCGCAGACCGTGCCGGGCGTCTACGGCGCCTTCACGCTGGCCGACACCGGCGCGTGGACCTACACGCTGAACAACGAGAACATCGTCATCAACGCCCTGCCCCTGGGCTCCGAGGAGCTCCAGGAGACCTTCCGGGTGGTGGCCGTCGACAGCACCCCGGCGACCGTGACCATCTTTATCAACGGCGCCAATGACCTCCCCACCGTCGAGGTTGAGCCGACGCAGACCGTTGGCGAAGAGACTATTGTGACGCTGACCGGCACCGGCGATGACGTGGATACCGGCGATCGGGACCGGTTGCGCTATCAGTGGACACAGATTGATTTTGAGCTTGACGACCCCACGGCTGTCACGCGGCAGGTCACGCTGACCAACGCGGACACCGCCACCGCCACCTTTACCGCGCCCAATTTCCTTGAGGCCACGCCCCTGACGTTCACGCTGACCGTCGCCGATGTGCATAGCGCCGGCGTCACCGCCACGGTGATCGTCACCGTGACCGCGGTCAACGACCCGGTGCTCATCGGCGGCGAGCAGACCGGGAGCGTCACCGAAGACGGGGCGGTGTTGGCGCGGGGCGAGTTGACGATCCGTGATCCGGATGGCCACGACCGCTTCCGGGCCCAGACGGCCGTGGCCGGCGACTATGGCACGCTGGCGAGCCTGACCGCCACCGGCGTGTGGGTCTACGCGCTGAACAACAATGACGAAGTCGTTCAGAACCTGCGGGCGACCGACGTGCGCACCGAGACCTTCACCGTGCGGGCCGAGGACAACACCCCCGTGAGCCTCACCATCACCGTCAACGGCGCCAATGACGCGCCGACTGCCACGGGCCGGTTCCGGAGCGACGCGCTGATCATTGACAGCAGCGTCATTGGGGGGAGTGCGGTGAGTCTGGTCGGCACGGGCACCGACCGGGATACCGGCGAGCAGGCGGCGTTGCGCTATGCATGGACGCAAGTCAGCGGCCAGCCCGACGTCCTGCTGACCGCCGCGGACACCGCCACCGCCACCTTCACCGCGCCGACGTTGCCCGCGGAGACGACGCTGGTGTTTGAGTTGACCGTCACCGACGGGCAAGAGGCCACCGCCATCGCGCCGGTGCGTGTGCTCGTGCGGGCGGCGGACAACATCCCGGCGGTCTTTGGCGGGACGCGCGGCCGCGTCACCGAAGACGGGGAGCCGACCGCCACCGCCACGCTGACCGTGACTGACGCGGATGGCTCTGATACTACCGTCCAGGCGCAGGCCGACCTTGTCGGCGCCTATGGCAGGTTCACGCTGAACGCCGCGACCAGCGTGTGGAGCTACACACTGAATAACGACACGGACGCCGTCCAGGGCCTGGCCGCGAACGAGGCCGTGCGTGAACGGTTTGCCGTGCGGGCCGCGGACGGCACGCGGGGCGAGGTCGTCATCACCGTCCACGGCGCCAACGACGCGCCGACCGTGACCGCCACCAGCGAGCCGGTGACGGCCAATGAGGGCACCACCGTGACCCTGACCGGCACCGGCACCGACCCGGATCGGCAAGACCGGTTGCGCTATCAGTGGACGCCGCCCGCCGGCATCCCGACCAGTGGGCTTCTCCCCTCCGCGACCTCGGCCCGCATCACCTTTGCCGTGCCGGATTTGCCCGGAGACACGGCCCTGGCGTTCACGCTGACCGTCACCGACCCGTCGGAGGTCACCGCCACCGCCATGGTCACCGTCATGGTCACGGCGGAGAACGATGCGGCGACCTTTGGCGGCACCCACACCGGCACGGTCATTGAAAACGACAGTGCGAACAGTGTGGCCGCGGGCGTGTTGACCGTCAGAGACCCGGACACCCTCCACCGCTTCACGGCGCAGACCGACCTGGCCGGCACCTACGGCCGGTTCACCCTGTTCGCCGACGGGCGCTGGCGGTACGTCCTGGACAACGACGATCTGGACACCAACGCGCTGGCCGCGAGTGAGGAAGCCACCGACCGCTTCCCGGTGGCGACCGAGGACGGCACGACGTTCCAGCTGACGACCACGGATGGCCCGACGCCCACGGAAGTGAACGCGGTAGTCATCACCATCACCGGCTTCAATGACCCGCCGACCGTCGACGCCGGGGCCGCGCAGTTTGTGCCGACCGGGTCGACGGTGACGCTGGCCGGCATCGTCAGCGACCCGGAGAGTAGCGCGGAGGCCCTGACCTATGCGTGGACGCAAACCGGCGCCCCCGCCGTCGACCTTGCCGGCGACGCCACCGCCACCGCCACCTTCCTCGCGCCCCCGGTCCCCGCGGACACGCCCCTGATGTTCACGCTGACCGTCACCGCGCCGGCCGCGCCAGGCGAGACAAGCGAGACAGGGGCGCAGCAGACGGTCATGGACACGGTGATCGTCACGGTGCGCCCGTTCAGCGTCCCGGCGGTCTTTAGCGGCGAGCGCACCGGCGGCGTCACCGAAGACGCGCCCACGAACACCGCCACCGCCACGTTGACCGTGACAGACGCGGATGGCCCGAATCTTGCCCGGGCGCAGACCGACATCGCCGGCACCTATGGCCGCTTCAGCATCATCGACACCGGCGAGTGGATGTACACCCTGAACAATGCCGTTGACGCGCCGACCCAGGCGCTGGCGGCGAATCAACAGGTCACCGAGCGGTTCACGGTTCAGGCCGTTGACGGCACGCCGGATGCGGTGGTCATCACCGTCACCGGCGCCAACGACGCGCCGAGCGCGACCATTGACGCGCCGGCGCAGAGCGCCAACGAGGGTACCCTCGTGACCTTGAGTGGCCGCGGCCGCGACCCGGACATGCTCGACCGGCTGGCCTATCAGTGGACGCAGCGTGGCGGCACGGCCGAGACCCGCGTCACGCTGGACAACATCGAATCCCCCGACAACACGATGACCATGGTCAGCTTCACCGCGCCCGAGATCACCGCAGCCACGCCCCTGACCTTTGAGTTGACCGTCACCGACCCGACCGCCAGCGACCCGGCCACGGCCACGGCGCTGGTGACCGTCCACCCGGTTCCGGGCATCAGCAGCCTGGCGTTGACCTCGGATGCCGGTGATGGCGTCTACGCGATTGGCGACGAGATTGAAGCGACCGTCACCTTCGACGCCCCGGTCATCGTCACCGGCCAGCCGCGGCTGGCGCTGGGTGTGGGCCCGGCGACGCGGCGCCAGGCGGTGGCGGTCCCCACCGACAGCAGCAGCAGGACGACGCTGGCCTTCCGCTACACGGTTCGCGCCGGCGACCTTGACGAGGACGGCGTGAGTATCGGCGCCAATGCGCTGAGCCACACCGCCGACAGCACGATACGAGCCGCGGCCGATGCTGCCGCCGACGCGCTGATCACGCATACCGTGACGCTGGCCGCGAGCACCGCCCATCGCGTAGACGGCATTGCCCCGGCGGTGGACCGTGTCACCCTCAGCACCACCGGCCCGTACATTGCGGGCGACGCGATTGCGTTGACGGCAACCTTCATCGACGCCGTCACGGTAATCGGCACACCGCAGATCGCGCTGACGGTGGGCCCGGCGACGCGCCAGGCGGTCTACGCCAGCGCCCGCAGCACCCCCACGGCGCTGGTCTTCAGCTACACCGTCGTCGCCGGCGACCACGATGCCGATGGGGTTGACGTCGCACCCAATGCCCTGGCGGCCAACAGCGGCCTCATCGGGGACGCCGCCGGCAACGACGCGGTGCTTGCCCACGATGCCATTGCTGCGGTCAACGCCAATCGAGTGGACACCGCCGTGCCGACAGTCAGCACGGCAACAATTAATGGCAGGACACTGACACTGACCTACGAGGAGGCGCTCGACGCCCGCTCGGTACCGGCACCGTCAGCCTACACGCTGACGCTGGCGTCGGGCACTGCCCCGACGGTGGCCAACGGCGGCGTGGCCATCAGCGGGCAGACCGTGACGCTCACGCTGAGCACCGCCGTGGTATCGACCGATGCTGGCGTGACGCTGACCTACACCGCCGGGCCGACTCCGCTGCTGGATCTGGCCGGCAACCAGGCCGACGACTTCAGTGACCAGGCGGTGACCAACACCACGCCCGATCTGGTTCCGGATTTCGAAGCGCAGACCATTGCCGCCCAGACCTACACCGTGGGCACCGACGTTGGCACCGTCACATTGCCGGCAGCCACCGGCGGCAACGGCGAATTGGCCTATACCCTCAGTCCGGCCCTGCCCAGCGGCCTGGTCTATACCGCCGCCGCGCGCACCATCAGCGGCACCCCGGCACAAGGCACCGAGCAGGCCGCCACCCCCTACACCTACACCGTGCGCGACCGCGACGGCAGCAGTGCGACCCTTGGCTTCACCCTCCGCATCACCCCGGCGGTCATGACCGGCGCGGTGACGGAAGACGACCCCGACGCCACCACCACGAGCGGCCGGTTGACCCTGCCCGGCGGCTTTGCTCCCCAGACCGACGCGGTGGGCGCCTACGGCACCTTTGCTCTGGCTGGCACCGGCGCCTGGACCTACACGCTGGACAACAACGATGTCGACACCGACGCGCTGGCCGCCGGCGACACGATGACCGATGTCTTGACCGCGGTCTCCACCGCCGACAGCACGGTGACGCGCCAGGTCACCATCACCGTCACCGGCGCCGATGACTCGGCGGAGATCAGCGGCACGACCACCGGCGGCGTCACCGAAAACGATGCCACCACCACCGCCAGCGGCACGCTGACAATCATTGACCCGGACAGTGCCACCACCTTCACGTCGCTTGACGAAGCATCCGGCACCTACGGCGCCTTCAGGCTGGCCGCGAGCGGCGCGTGGACCTACACCCTGGACAACAGGGATGTGGACACCAACGCGCTGGCCGTGGACAGCGAGGGCACCGACGTGTTCACCGTGGTGACGAGCGACGCCACCACGGCACTCGTGACCCTCACCATCACCGGCGCCAACGACGCGCCGACCGCCGCGGCCGGCGTCGACCAGACCGTCACCGAAGGCGACCAGGTCGCGCTGAGCGGCACGGGCACCGACCCGGATACCGGGGATCTCCTGACCTATGCGTGGACGCAGACCGGCGACACAGCCGAGCCCGCAGTCGCGCTGACCAATGCCAACACCGCCCGCGCCACCTTCACTGCGCCGCAATTACCCGCGCCCGTGACGCTGACGTTCGTGCTGACCGTCACCGACCAACAGACCGCCCTCCACACCGACATGGTGCTGGTCACCGTTCAGGCGCAGAACACCCCGGCCGCCATCAGTGGTGCGCGCATGGGCAGCATCACCGAAAACGCGGCCCCGAACACGGTCACCGGCATGCTGACGGTCATGGATGAGGATGGCGACGACGACTTCAGCGCCGGGGTGATCTCCAGCATCTCCGACCCCGACCCCGCCCCGCTGGCCGACACCGGCGCCGGGTCGGTCTCCGGCGTCTACGGCAGCTTCACGCTGGCCGTCACCGGCGCGTGGACCTATACGTTGGACAACGGCAACTCCAACACCGACGGGCTGATTGAGGACGCCACCATCACCGAGACGTTCCGGGTACAGACGGCCGACGGCACCGCGGAGACGGTCGTGCTCACCATCACCGGCGTCAATGACGCGCCGACTGCCATTGCCGGCGCCGCGCGCACCGTGTCCGAAGCCAGCCAGGTAACCCTGACCGGTCGCGGCGAAGACCCGGATGCCGGCGACACCCTGACGTATGCGTGGACACAGGTCGGCGGCACCCCCACGGTCACCCTCGCCGACGCCGCCACCACCCGCGCCAGCTTCATCACGCCGCAGTTGACCGCGTCGACCGCCCTGATGTTTGCGCTGACCGTGACCGACTCGTCCGGGGCCAGGGGCATCGACACCGTGGTGCTCACCGTCCAGGCCGACAACGACCCGGCGGTGGTCACCGGCGTGCGCACCGGCATCGTCACCGAAAACGCGGCCCCGGACGAGAGCGCCGCCACCGGCCAGCTGACCGCGACCGATCCGGACAGCCTTGACACGTTCCAGATGCAGACGGACGTCCCCGGCACCTACGGCACATTCCGTGTGACGATGCAGGGCGCGTGGACCTACAGGCTGGACAATGCGCTCGCGGCCACCAATGCGCTGGCGGCGAACCAGTCCTCGGTGCAAGACCGCTTTGAGGTGCAGACCGCGGACGGCACCGCAGACGCGGTGGTCATCACCGTCCTCGGCGCCAATGACGGGCCGACCGCCATGGTCGTCGGCGACGACCGGAGCGTTAACGAGGGTGCCGCGGTCACGCTGACCGGCACCGGCACCGACCCGGACACCGACGACGTGCTGACCTATCGGTGGGCGCAGACCGGTGGCACGCCCCGGATTGCGCTGACTGGCGCGAACACCAACAGCGTCAGCTTCACCGCGCCGCCGTTAGCCGCGGACGCGCCCTTTGTGTTCACGCTGACCGTCACCGACTCGGCGCTCGCCACCGCCACCGACACGGTGACCGTGACCATCCAGGCGGATGATGACGCGGCGACCATCACCGGCGATCGCACCGGGGCGGTCACCGAAGACGCGGATACGAACACGGTCATCGGCCAGTTGACCGCGGACGACCCGGATGGCGACAACCGCTTCCGGCCCCAGCGCGCCCTCGGCACCGCCGGCCAGTACGGCACCTTCAGGCTGACCGCGACCGGGGTGTGGACCTACATGCTGGACAACCGCGCGGACGTCACCAACGCCCTGGCCGAGGGGGCCAGCGTCACCGACACCTTCATGGTCGCCGCCAGCGACGGCACCTCGGACGCAGTGGTGATCACCGTCCTCGGCGCCAATGACGCGCCGACCGCCACGGCCGGCGCCTCGCGGACTGTGCCCGAAGCCGCGCAGGTGACCCTGGTGGCCACCGCGACGGACCCGGATAGCGGGGATCTCCTGACCTATGCGTGGACGCAGCTCGCCGGCACGCCGGAGCAGATGCTGGACGGCGCCGACACCGCCAATGCCCGCTTCACCACGCCCCAGCTTGAGGACACCACCGCCTTCACATTCACGCTGACGGTCACCGACCGGGCGCGCGCCCAGGCCACCGACCGGGTCATCATCACCGTGGATGCGGACAACGACGCGGCCACGATCACCGGCACCCCCACCGGCGCCGTCACCGAAGCCGGCATTGAAGCCGGCACCGAGACCGCAGGCGTGCCGACGACCACCGGCACGTTGACCGTGACCGACCCGGATGGCGACGACCGCTTCCAGCCCCAGCCCGCCCCCGGCACCGCAGGCCGCTACGGCGCCTTGAGCCTGACCGAGAACGGGGTTTGGAGCTATACCCTGAGCAATGCGGATAGTGCCACCAACGCCCTGCTCGCGGACGCCATCGTCACCGACACCTTCCCGGTGGCCGCCAGTGACGGCACCGAGGTGTTGGTGGCGATCACGGTCACCGGCGCCAATGACGCGCCGACCGCGAACGCCGGGGCGGATCAGGCCGACATTCCTGAAGGGCAACGGGTGTTCCTGTCTGGCAGCGGGAGCGACCCGGACACCGGCGATGCGGCGGCCCTGACGTATGTCTGGACGCAGACCGGCGGCACGCCCACCGTCACGTTCACCCCCTCCGGGCCGTCCAGAGTCGTCCGCTTCACCGCGCCGCAGTTGCTCGCAGGGACGACCCTGATGTTTGAGCTGACCGTGACCGACCCGCAGGGCGCCGTGGACCGTGATCAGGTGCAGGTCACCATTGAGGCGGACAATGACCCGGCGACCATCACTGGCCAGCGCACCGGAGCAGTCACCGAAGACGCGGAGCCCACCGTCACCGGCCAGCTGACCGTGACCGACCCGGATGGCGCCGACCGCTTTGCGGCGGTGGCGGATCCCGGCCTCGTCGGCATCTACGGCACCTTCACCCTGACCGCCGAAGGCGCGTGGACCTACACCCTGGACAATGATGACCCGGACACCGATGCTCTGGCCGCGAATGCCCGCGTCACCGACACGTTCACCGTGCGGCCTGAGGACCCGGGTGACTCCGCCGAGGTCACCATCACCATCCTCGGCGCCAATGATCCGGCGGTCGCGATCACCGGCACGACCACCGGCGCCGTGACCGCCGTGCCCGCAGCCACGGCGCCCACCCTCGCCACCGGCACGCTGGTGGTGGATGATCCGGACGGCCCCGGCACCGTCCAGGCGCGGGAGACCCCCGGCGCCTACGGCGTCTTCCGCGTGACCGCGCAAGGGGTCTGGACCTACACCCTGACCAACGCGGACCGGGACACCATCGCCCTGGCCGCGGGTGACACCGCGACCGACGCGTTCACCGTGACCGCGGACGACGGCATCACGACGACCGTCACCATCACCGTCACCGGCGCGGATGACCCGGTGACGATCACCGGCACGACCACCGGCGCCGTGACCGAAGGCCGGGGGCCGTTCAGCGGCACATTGACCGCGACCGACCCGGACAGCCCGGCGTCCCCCGTCCTGTTCCAGGCATTGACCACCCCCGGCCTCTACGGCATCTTCAACGTGACCGCAGGCGGCGTCTGGCGCTACACGCTGGACAATGAGAATGCGGCCACCAACGCCCTGGCCGCGGACGCCACCGAGACCGAACGTTTCACCGTGACCGCGGACGGCATCACGACGACCGTCACCATCACCGTCACCGGCGCCGATGACCCGTCCACCATCGGTGGTGATCTCACCGGCGCCGTCACCGACAACGCACCGACGACCACCGACAGCGGCACGCTGACCGCGATCGACCTGGACGAGATAGAGACCCCCATCGAATTCGTCCCCATCACGTTCACGCTGCCGACGAGTGCCGGTGGCCCCTACGGCGGTGCCGGTGCCGGCATCTACGGCGGCCTGGAGCTGGCCGCGACCGGCGAGTGGACCTACACCCTGAACCTGGACGATGCGGACACCATCGCCCTGGCCGCGGGCGCCACCGCCACCGACGCGTTCACTGTCATGGCGACGAATGCCGGCGTTGACGATGCCGTGCTCACCATCACCATCACCGGCGCCGACGACCCGGTGGTCTTCAGCGGGTTCACCGGCAGTACGACAGAAGACGAGTTCATCGGCGGATTCAACGAGCTCAGCGGCTTCTTGAGTGCGACGGACCCGGACGCCCCCGGATTGCGCTACACCTTCCGCCTCGCGCCCGGCGACTTCCAGGGCACCTACGGCACCTTCACCCTCAACGCCGGTGGCCTCCCCCGCTGGCGCTACCGGCTGGACAATACTGACGCGGACACCAACGCCCTGGCCGCAGGTGCCACCGTCACCGACACGTTCAGCGTGATGGTCGCCGATGAAGACGGCAACGACATCACCGATGTGACGCCAGCCGTCACCATCACCGTCACCGGCGCCAATGACGCGCCGACCGCCGAGGCGGGCGACGACCAGACCGTGCCCCGGGGCGCCATGGTGGCGCTGATTGGCCGCGGCAGCGACCCGGACACCGGCGATGCGGCGATGCTGACCTATGCGTGGACGCAGACCGCCGGCACGCCGACCGTCACGCTCACCCCCGGAGCGGGCGACACCACGGTCACCTTTATCGCGGACCCGGTCACCGCGGACACGACCGTGACGTTCACGCTGACCGTGACTGACCGGCAGGGCGCCATGGACACCGACACCGTGACAGTCGCCATTGATGCGGGCAGCATGGCCTCCACCATCACCGGCGACCTGACCGGCACCGTCACCGAAGACGCGGAGCCGAACACCGCCACCGGCATGCTGACCGCGACGGCTGGGGACAACACCGTGCGCAATTTCGTGGCACAGACCGTGCCGGGCACCTACGGCACCTTCATGCTGACCGCGACCAATAGCTGGACCTACACGCTGGACAACACACCGGGCAGCGCCACCGACGCCCTGCCGATGGACAGCGCACGCATTGAGCAATTCCCGGTGGCGGCCATCGACAGCAGCACGGCGCTGGTGACCATCACGGTCAACGGCGCCAATGACGCGCCGACCGCCGATGCCGGCGACGCCGTCAGCGTGAACGAAGGCGATCCGGTCACGCTGGACGGCAGCGGCTCCAGCGACCCGGATAGCGGTGAGGGAACGGCCCTGACCTATCAGTGGACGCCGGTTGCCGGCACGCCGACCGTCACGCTCACCGATGCCGAGACCGCCACGCCCCGTTTCACCGCGCCCGCAGTAGACGAAGACGCGATACTGACGTTCATACTGACGGTCACCGACCCGCAGCGCGTCACGGACACCGCCACGGTGGCCGTCACCGTGCGTGCGCTGCCGGTCGTCACCCTGGTGCTGACCCCGCCCGCGATCACCCAGAGCGGCGGCGTGAGCACCGTCACGGCCAGGCTGGACCAGGCCTCGTCCGCGCCGACCACGGTGACCGTCAGTGCGGCCCCGGTCAGCCCGGCGGTCGAGGGTGATTACCGCTTGAGTGACCCGTCGGTGCTGACCATTGCCGCCGGGGCGACCAGCAGCACCGGAACCGTCACCATCACTGCCGTGAATCGCGGCAGCACGATACCCCGGCAGGTGACGGTGTCGGCCGTGGCCGTCAACGCCAATGGCATCACGCAACCGGACTCCCAAACCCTGAGCATTGCCGCCGTGGGTGATGGTGATGATGACGGCCTGCGTTTCGCGGACAGGGCGGTGAATCTGTTCTATCCGCTGGGCGTGCCGATCACCGCCACGACATTGCCGCGGGAGGCCACCGACGACGCCGGGGCGCTGGCCTACACCCTGAGCCATTTGCACCTGTCCTTGAGCGAGTTAGGGCTGGCCTTTAACCCGGCCACCCGCACCCTGACCGGCACGCCGATCCTGGCCGGCGTCGGCCATGAAGAGGATGACGCGGATCAGTTCGGGTTTGAGTTTGGCTATACGGTGACCGACGAGGCCGGGCGCACGGCTGAGCTGGAAGTGTTCATCACCATCTGCGCAGTCGGTGCGGTGCCGGCCGGCACCACCGAGTGCGCCCCGCCAGCCTACGTGCCCCTGGCGTTTACCGCCACCGTGGAGGCGCAGAGCTATCCGGTCAACACGGCCATCTCCTCGCTGACCCTGCCGGATGCCACCGGCGGCACCGGCGCCAGCCCCCGCCTGACCTATGTCTTGTCCCCGCTGCCCGCCGGGCTGGCCTTTGACCCGGCCACCCGCATCCTGACCGGCACGCCGACTGACCCCGGCGTCACCGGGCTGACGTATGCCGTCACCGACGCTGCGAGCGACCGGAGCTTCGCGCAAGCCTTTACCGTGACAGTGACCGGGCCGACGCTGGGCAGTCAGGGCGATCTGACCTACCCTGCGTCCATCGCGATCACCCCGGTGACCCTGCCATCAGCCACCGGCGGCGCCGCGCCGCTGGTCTACACCCTGACCGGGCCAAATGGCGAGTCGCTGGCGACCGCCGTGCCCGGGCTGGTCTTTGCCCCGGCCCCGGCCGACCGCATCCTGTCCGGCACGCCGACCGTGGCGGGCCTGACCACGCTGACCTACACGGTCACCGACAGCGCCACCCCGCCGGCCACCGACGTACAGACCTTTACCGTGACGGTGACCGGGGCGACGCTGGCCCGGCCGGCCGACATCACCACTCCGCCCGGCACGCCGTTCACCAGCAGCCCGTTCCCGGAGCTTCTGAATGCTGCCGGGCCGATCACCTACGCCGTGACCCGGCCGAACGGCCTCCTGTTACCCACCGGCCTGACCTTTACCCCGACCACCCGCGTGCTGTCCGGCCAGGTGGCCGTGGGCGGTGTGACCATCCCGTTGGAATACAGCGCCACCTTCGGGGGCGGCAATCTCCGGCAGCCGTTTAACTTGCAGGTGACCGGGCCGAGGTTGCCGGGCGTCGACAACCAGCTCTACCTGGTGAACGTGGCCATTGAACCGCTGACGCTGCCGCTGTCCCCCGGCGGCGGCACCGGCGCGGTGGGCTACGCCCTGACCGGGATGAACGCCGGGCCGGGCGCCGCCAACCTGCCCGCCGGCCTGACCTATACGGCGGCCACCCGCGTCCTGTCCGGCACGCCGACCGAAACCGGCACCACCATTTTGGCCTACACCGCCACCGACTCGGCCACGCCCCCGGCCGTCAGCACGCAGGTCTTTGGCGTCTCGGTGAACGCCATCCCGCTTGGGGATGGCCCGATTCTGCCGCTGATGATCCCGCTGACCTATACGCTCGACGAGCCGATTCCGCCGACGACGCTGCCGATGGCCCTGGCGCAGAAAGCCGATAGCACCACTGTTGGGCCGTTGACGTACACCCTGACCGGGCCGGGCGGCGCCGCCCTGCCCGCCGGCCTGACCTTTACAGCGGCCACCCGCGCACTATCCGGCACCCCGACCGCCCTGGGCGTCACCCCGTTGACCTACACGGTCACCGACCTTGACGATGACACCACCACCACGCGCATCTTCAACGTCGTGGTGATTGAGCCGGTGCCGATGCCGGGCGTAACGTTGCCCACGCCGGGCAATCAGCGCTATGTCCTTGACGAGGCGCTCACGCCTCCCGTGACCCTGCCGGCCTCCCCGGACTTCATCGGGACGCCCACCTACACCCTGACCGGGCCGGAAGGCGCGTTGCTGGGGACCGCCGTGCCGGGCCTCGTCTTTACCCCGGCCACCCGTGAGCTCTCCGGCACGCCGACCACCCTGGGCGTCACCCCGCTGACCTACACGGTCGCCGACGCCGCTGGTGTCACCGGCGCCGTCAGTGTGACCTTCGACGTGGCGGTCGTCAGAGACGGCCCCCTGACCCTGCCCACTCCGGATGATCAGCGCTACGAGCTCAACCAGGCAATCACCCCGACGACCCTGCTGGCCGCCACCGACTTCACTGGCGCGGTGGTCCGCTACACCCTGACCGGGACGGACGGCACCCTGACCTTTGCCCTGCCCATCGGCCTGACCTTTAATCCGGTCGACCGCGTGCTGTCCGGCACGCCGAGGACCGGCTTCGACTTCGACTTCAGCTTCGTCAATACTCTGGCCTACACCGCCACCGACGAGAACGGCTCCGTCACGGAGAACTTTGACGTCACCATCACCGCGGTCGATGCGCCGGTCGCGACCGCGCCGGACAATCAGCGCTATACGGTCGGCCGGCTGATCACGCCCCTGACGCTGGAGTCTGGCCCGTCGAGTCCGGGGGTGACGACCTACACCCTGACCGGGCCGACCGCCGGGCCGGGCGACGCCGACCTGCCCGCCGGCCTGACCTTTACTCCGGCCACCCGTGTCCTGACCGGCACGCCGACCACCGTGGCCGACGCCGTCACGCTGACCTACACGGTCACCGACACCGTCATCACCGACACGGCGACCTTTGACGTCACCATCACCCCGGAGACGGCGCCGACCATCACCGCCATTGCGTTGACCTCGGACGCCGGCGACGGCGTCTATGCGCTTGGCGACGAGATTGAAGCGACCGTCACCTTCAGCGAGGCGGTCATCGTCACCGGCCAGCCGCGGCTGGCGCTGATCGTGGGCACGCAGACGCGCCAGGCGGTCTACGACAGTGGCCGCAGCACGGACACGACGCTGGTGTTCCGCTACACGGTGGCCGTCGGCGACCTTGACGATGACGGCGTGAGCATCGGCATCAATGCGCTGACCCACACCACCGGCCCCGGCAGTGCGATTCTGGACGCGGCCGACGACACCGTCGACGCGCTGATCACGCACAGTGTGACGGTGGCCGGCACCCCCGCGCATACCGTCGACGGCATCGCCCCGACGGTGAGCACGGCCACCATCAACGGCGCGGCCCTGATACTGACCTACACCGAGACGCTTGACGACACCTCGGCGCCGGCGCCGGCAGACTACACGCTGACCCTGGAGTCGGGTGTTGCGCCGGTGGTGAGCGGTGTGGCCATCAACGGGGATACGGTGACGCTGACGCTGAACACGCCCGTGGTATTGAGCGACACAGTGATGCTGCTGACCTACACCGTCGGCGCCAACCCGGTGCAGGATGAGGCGGGCAACGATGCCGCCGGTTTCATCCGCTCAATGGTGCCTAACCAGACGCCGCCGCCAACGGCCAGTCTGGCCGCCCCGGCCAGCGCCACGCTGACGGAAGGGGGAGACACGACTACGACTACACTGGTGGTGAACCTGGATGCCGCAGCGCCGGTCGGCGGCGTGCAGGTGCAGTTGGACAGCCTGCAGACGGTGCCGTCCACCACGCCGCCCAACGTGACCTACGGGCTGGATTACGATGTGACGCTTCGGGTCACCACCGACCCCGACTCGACCTGCGCCAGCGCCGGTTTCAGTTTTGACGCCGCCGACCCGACCACGCTGATGTCCCGGCAGGTGGTGGTGCCGTTCCCCGCCGGCTGCACCAGCCAGACACTGACAGTGAGGGCGCTTGAAGACGTGGACGGACTGGACGAAACCCTGGTCTTCAGCCTGGCAATGCCGGCGGATGACGCCGGCTACACGGTCACGTCCGTGACCAACGAGGCCAGCCGCACCCTGACGGTCACCGACAATGAGCCGGTGGTGACGCTGCGTCCGCTGCGCGATCCGTCTCCGATGGTGAGCGTTGAAGATGTCGTCGCAGAGCAAAACAGGATCGCGGTCGACGCCCTTCTTCCGGGGTATGTTTCGGGGACCGTGACGGTCAATGTTATGGTCACCGGCGACATTGATAACGGGGATGTGACCCTGGAGAGCGGGACGGAAGCCACCCCGCTGCTGCAATTGAACACGCTGGTCATTAACGGGACGCGCACCCTGGACATCGGCGGCGCGCCGACGCCGGCGTCTGTGGAACAGATCTTTTCCGTCGTGCCCGATAACCTGGACGAGCCCGAAGAGACGGCGACCGTGATGCTGCTGCCGGGCAACGGCTACCGGTTGCCGGCCGCCGACCGCCGCCACAGCGTCAGGATACTGGACTCGCTGCGTGTGACCATCCCGAACACCGCCCCGCGCATCGCCGTTGAGGGAGGCGGGGAGGCCGCGGTGGCCAGGGTCACGCTGGAATTAAACCGGCCGATAAGGCCGGACCTGGCCGAGACCTCCGTCGTGGCGAATGTGAGTATCCGGCTGCCGACATCGAACCCGGAGTTTGCGGATAGTGAGTACGCCGTGGGCCTGGTCGAAAGCTCCACGGTGAAGTTCATCGGGCTTGACCCCGATCGCATCCCCCAGGTTGACGGTTTCTACACCGTGGAGTTCCCGACAGACGCAGGCAGTGTGCAAAGCGTCACGCTCACCATCACCGCGAATGAGGACGACAACGCCATTGACGAAGTGGTCACGCTCAGCCTGATTGCGTTGCGTGTCAATATCCTCGGCCGCGCCTACACCACCACCCCGGCCCCGATGCCCGTGCTGATCACCCTGCAGGATAATGATGATGCCGGGGCGACGCTGGCCGGCACCTTGACCGAAGACACCCTGAACGGCGCGACGGTGACGGTGACGCTGAACACCGAATACGAGCCGGAGACCGAGCTGACGGATGCCGACTTCACGCTGACCACCACGAACGTGCCCGGGACGGTGACGGTGAGCGGTGTCAGCCGCGACAGCGCCACCGAGGCCACGTTGACGCTGACGTATGTCGGCGAGGACCTCACCGCCGACGGCACGTTGTCCGTCACGGTACTGGATTCCGGGCACACCGGCAGCGGCGATCTGATCACCAACAGCGTGCTGATCACGGCCATCATTGACGACCTCACCGGCGCGGTTACGGAAGGCGGCGTCGCGGTTACGACCATTGACACCGACACCGGCCGGTTGTTCCTGCCCGGCGGTTTTGTGCCCCAGGCCGGCGACACCGACCGGGCCAACGGGCAGGGCGCCTACGGCAGCTTCACTCTGGCCGCCGCCGGGACGTGGACCTATACGCTGAATAACGACGACCCCGACACCAACGAGCTGGCCGCCGGCGTTACGATGACCGACATCTTCACCGCCGTCTCCGCCGCCGACGCCAGCGTGACGCAAGCTGTCACCATCACCGTCACCGGCGCCAATGATGCGCCCACAGCGAATGCCGGGTCGGACCAACCCGCCGTAACTGCCGGAGCCACCGTCACGCTGGACGGCAGCGGCAGCAGCGACCCGGATACCGGTGATGCGATTGACACCTACACCTGGACGCAGCCCGGCGGCACGACAGTAACCTTGAGTGACAACAGCGCCATGCCGACCTTCACCGCGCCCGCGGTTGCCACTGACCTGACGTTTTCACTGATTGTCAACGACGGCAGTGTGGATTCCGCCGCCGACACCGTGACCATCACGGTGACCGACGCTGCTGGTGTGGGTGGCATCGTGCTGTTGCCGGCGAGTTTGACGGTCTCTGAGACCGGGAGCGCGTCTTACGATGTGTCGTTGTCAGTGGCGCCTTCGGGACGAGTGGATGTTGTCATAGCAGACGGAGCGGGTTCGGACGGATTGACATTTGACCCGACCGCACTGGTCTTTGATGCTGGCAATTGGAATGTTGCTCAGGCGGTCACGGTAACGGCGGACCGTGGCGCTCAGTCGGGGAGTCGGACCCACACGGCAAGCGGCAGCGGCTACAGTGCCACGCAAGACTTGAGTGTCACGGTGCTGCCGCAGCCCGGACTTGTGCAGGACTTCACCGCCACTCCCAGACCTTTCGGTCGTGCGAGAGTCGTATTGAATTGGGCGGCGCCGGAAAATGCGGTTGCTGCTGCTGTCACCCAATACGAGCTGCAAAGGAGGGCAAGAAGTGCAACAGACTTTGTGCCTTTGGAGACACTCACAGTTGGTAGCACCACAACTCAATTCGTTCTCCCACCAGGGAATTCCGCCAGATCCTTTGAATTTCGTATAAGAGCATTGGCTGCGGGAGTGGTGGGTGAATGGGTGAGCTCTGACCCCAGTCCCGGCGCATTGTTAAGCGTGAACACCCTCTTGGAGATAGACGAGGGTGGTACGGCGATCTATACGGTGGTATTGCAGACTAGGCCGACCGCTTCGGTAACAGTTGTGATAAGGAGCACCGATGACGATGTGACGACCAATGTGCCGGAGACAGGCCTCACATTCACGGTGGCTAATTGGAATACTCCGCAAGAGGTGATTGTAACAGCGGCGCAGGATGATGATGCCTCTGATGATGTGGGTATTAGTCTCACTCACGATTTTCAGGGAGGCGGCTACGGAAGCGTTAGCGCGAGAGTGGATGTGGATGTGGTGGACGATGACACTGCGCAATTGAGCGTCGTGGCGGCTCCGGTTACGGAGGGAGGCACTGCGACAGTAGAGGTACGTTTGGACAGAGCGGTTGCCGAAGGGTTCACGGTGAACTTTGCGACACAAGAAGGCGGCACTGCGACAGTTGTAGATGACTACACGGCGACATCGGGGACTCTGACCTTTGCGGGTTCTGCCGGCGAGGTTCAGACCTTCACGGTGGCAACGGTGCAGGATGAGATGGCTGAGTCCGATGAGACGGTGCAGGTTTCCTTGTCGGGATTGACCCCGTCTGATCTGCCGATTGACCTTACCGGAGTAACAAATGTTGATGCGGTAACGATTACGGACGATGATGCTGCTGTGGACGGCGCCGGCATCGTGCTGTTGCCGGAGGATTTGACGGTATATGAGACCAGGAGCGCGTCGTACAATGTGTCGTTGTCAGAGGCGCCTTTGGGACCAGTGGCTGTTGCCATAGTTGCCAGAGCAGACGGAGCGGATTTGGGCGACTCATTGACATTGACCCCGCCCACACTGACCTTTAATGAGAGCACTTGGAATGTTGGTCAGGCGGTCACGGTAGCGGCGGCGGCTGGTATTTTGCCAGCAGACGGAAGTAGCAGTTTGACGCTGGATATCGTGCACAGGGCAAGCGGCGGCGGCTACAACAATGTTGAGGAAAGCTTGGAGTTAACGGTGCGGCCGCAGCCCGGACGTGTGCAGACCTTCACAGCCGATCCTGCTGCTCGTGGTGGTCGTGTCATTTTGAGGTGGGAGGCGCCGGCCAATGCGGGTGTGGCGGCTGTAACCCACTACGAGCTGCAACGGAGGGCAAGAAGTGCAACAGACTTTGAGCCTTTGGAGACACTCACATCTGATAACACCGAAACGCAATTCGTTCTCCCCCGAAGGACTTCCGTCACATCCTTTGAATTTCGTATCAGAGCATTGGCGGCGGGCGTGGAGGGTGAATGGGTGAGCTCTGACCCCAGTCCCGGCGCATTGTTAAGCGTGAACACCCTCCTGGAGATAGCAGAGGGTGGCACGGCGACCTATACGGTGGTCTTGCAGACTGTGCCGACCGCTTCGGTCACAGTTGAGATAAGGAGCAACAATGGCGATGTGACGGCGACAGGCCTCACATTCACGGTGGACAATTGGGATATGCCGCAAGCGGTGATTGTCACCGCGGCGCAGGATGCTGATGCCATTGATGATGTGGGGATTAGTCTCACGCACGATTTTGAGGGAGGCGGCTACCGAAGCGTGAGCGCGAGAGTGGATGTGAGTGTGGTGGACGATGACACTGCGCAATTGAGCGTCGTGGCGGCTCCGGTTGCGGAGGGAGGAACTGCGACAGTAGCGGTACGTTTGGACAGAGCGGTTGCCGCAGGGTTCACGGTGAACTTTGCGACACAAGAAGGCGGCACTGCGACAGTTGTAGATGACTACACGGCGACATCGGGGACTCTGACCTTTGCGGGTTCTGCCGGCGAGGTTCAGACCTTCACGGTGGCCACGGTGCAGGATGAGATTGCTGAGACCGCTGAGACGGTGCAGGTTTCCTTGTCGGGATTGACCCCGTCTGATCTGCCGATTGACATTACCGGAGTAACAAATGTTGATGTGGTAACGATTACGGACGATGACCCGGCCTTCAGCACGACGACCGTTGCCGCCCAGACCTACACCGTGGGCATGGACATCGGCAGCGTCATCCTGCCGACCGCCACCGGCGGCAACGGCGCATTGACCTATACCCTTGCCCCGCTGCCGGACGGTCTGATGCTGACCGACAACATGCTGTCCGGCATACCGGTGACGCCGCAGGCTGCGACCAACCTCGCCTACACCGTGACGGACGGCGACGGCAACACCGACACCATTGACTTCACCATCACCATCAATGCCATCACCATCACCGGCGACACGACCGGCATGGTCACAGAAGGCGGCGTTGAGGTTGAGACCATTGACACCGCCACTGGCCGGTTGGTCAATCCCGCCGGCGACTTTGTGTCCCAGGCCGGCGCCACCGACCGGGCCAACGGGCAGGGCGCCTACGGCCGCTTCACCCTGGCCACCGGCGGCGCGTGGACCTATACGCTGGATAACGAGGACGACGACACCAACGCGCTGCCCGTCGGCGCCACGGTGACCGACATCTTTACCGCCGTCTCCCGCGCGAACGCGGGCGTGACGCAAGCCGTCACCATCACCGTCACCGGCGCCAATGACGCGCCGACCGCCGACGCGGGCGACGCCCGGACCGTGCCCCAGGGCTCCACGGTGGCGCTGATTGGCAGCGGCAGCGACCCGGACACCGGCGACCAGGCGGAGCTGACCTATGCGTGGACACAGACCGGTGGCACGCCGACCGTCACCTTCGTCCCCGGGATGGACGACACCACGGTCAATTTCGCCGCGCCTGCTGTTGGCGCGAACACGCCCCTGACGTTCACGCTGACCGTGACAGATCGGCAGACTGCCGCGGACACCGCCACCGTGACGGTCACCATTAATGCGGGCAGCACGGCCTCCGACATCACCGGCGACATTTTCGGCCTCGTCACCGAAGACGCGGAGCCGAACACCGCCACCGGCGCGCTGACCGTGACGGCCGGCGGCACCGTTGGCGAGTTCCAGGCGCAGCCGATGCAGCCGACGGATCCGCCGGTGGTCGGCGTCTACGGCGCCTTCACGCTGGCCGACACCGGCGCGTGGACCTACACGCTGAACAACGAGAACATCGTCATCAACGCCCTGCCCCTGGGCTCCGAGGAGCTCCAGGAGACCTTCCGGGTGGTGGCCGTCGACAGCACCCCGGCGACCGTGACCATCTTTATCAACGGCGCCAATGACCTCCCCACCGTCGAGGTTGAGCCGACGCAGACCGTTGTCGAAGAGACCATTGTGACGCTGACCGGCACCGGCGATGACGTGGATACCGGCGACCTGTTGCGCTATCAGTGGACACAGATTGATTTTGAGCTTGCCGACCCCACGGCTGTCACGCGGCAGGTCACGCTGACCAACGCGGACACCGCCACCGCCACCTTCACCGCGCCCAATTTCCTCGCGGACACGCCCCTGACGTTCACGCTGACCATCGCCGATGTGCATAGCGCCGGCGTCACCGCCACGGTGATCGTCACCGTGGACGCGGACGACGACCCGGTACTCATCGGCGGCGAGCAGACCGGGAGCGTCACCGAAGACGGGGCGGTGTTGGCGCGGGGCGAGTTGACGATCCGTGATCCGGATGGCCACGACCGCTTCCAGGCCCAGACGGACGTGGCTGGCGTCTATGGCACGCTGGCGAGCCTGACCGCCACCGGCGTGTGGGTCTACGCGCTGAACAACAATGACGAAGTCGTTCAGAACCTGCGGGCGACCGACGTGCGCACCGAGACCTTCACCGTGCAGGCCGAGGACAACACCCCCGTGATCCTCACCATCACCGTCACCGGCGCCAATGACGCGCCGACCGCCACGGGCCGGTTCCGGAGCGACGCGCTGATCATTGACAGCAGCGTCATTGGGGGGAGTGCGGTGAGTCTGGTCGGCACGGGCACCGACCGGGATACCGGCGAGCAGGAAGCGTTGCGCTATGCATGGACGCAAGTCAGCGGCCAGCCCGACGTCACGCTGACCAACGCGGATATGGCCACCGCCACCTTCACCGCGCCGACGTTACCCGCGGAGACGACGCTGGTGTTTGCGTTGACCGTCACCGACGGGCAAGAGGCCACCGCCATCGCGCCGGTGCGTGTGCTCGTGCGGGCGGCGGACAACATCCCGGCGGTCTTTACCGGGGGGACGCGCGGCCGCGTCACCGAAGACGGGGAGCCGACCGCCACCGCCACGCTGACCGTGACTGACGCGGATGGCTCTGATACTACCGTCCAGGCGCAGGCCGACCTTGTCGGCGCCTATGGCAGGTTCACGCTGAACGCCGCGACCAGCGTGTGGAGCTACACACTGAATAACGACACGGACGCCGTCCAGGGCCTGGCCGCGAACGAGGCCGTGCGTGAACGGTTTGCCGTGCGGGCCGCGGACGGCACGCGGGGCGAGGTCGTCATCACCGTCAACGGCGCCAACGACGCGCCCGAAGTGTCGATTGAAGGGCCGGCAGCGGCCGTGCCCGAAGTCGATCCCGTTGGCACCCCCAGCATCGTGACCCTGACCGGCACCGGCACCGACCCGGATCGGCAAGACCGGTTGCGCTATCAGTGGACGCCGCCCGCCGGCATCCCGACCAGTGGGCTTCTCCCCTCCGCGACCTCGGCCCGCATCACCTTTGCCGTGCCGGATTTGCCCGGAGACACGGCCCTGGCGTTCACGCTGACCGTCACCGACCCGTCGGAGGTCACCGCCACCGCCATGGTCACCGTCATGGTCACGGCGGAGAACGATGCGGCGACCTTTGGCGGCACCCACACCGGCACGGTCATTGAAAACGACAGTGCGAACAGTGTGGCCGCGGGCGTGTTGACCGTCAGAGACCCGGACACCCTCCACCGCTTCACGGCGCAGACCGACCTGGCCGGCACCTACGGCCGGTTCACCCTGTTCGCCGACGGGCGCTGGCGGTACGTCCTGGACAACGACGATCTGGACACCAACGCGCTGGCCGCGAGTGAGGAAGCCACCGACCGCTTCCCGGTGGCGACCGAGGACGGCACGACGTTCCAGCTGACGACCACGGATGGCCCGACGCCCACGGAAGTGAACGCGGTAGTCATCACCATCACCGGCTTCAATGACCCGCCGACCGTCGACGCCGGGGCCGCGCAGTTTGTGCCGACCGGGTCGACGGTGACGCTGGCCGGCATCGTCAGCGACCCGGAGAGTAGTGCGGAGGCCCTGACCTATGCGTGGACGCAAACCGGCGCTCCCGCCGTCGACCTTGCTGGCGCCGCCACCGCGACCGCCACCTTCCTCGCGCCCCCGGTCCCCGCGGACACGCCCCTGATGTTCACGCTGACCGTCACCGCGCCGGCCGCGCCAGGCGAGACAAGTGAGACAGGGGCGCAGCAGACGGTCATGGACACGGTGATCGTCACGGTGCGCCCGTTCAGCGTCCCGGCGGTCTTTAGCGGCGAGCGCACCGGCGGCGTCACCGAAGACGCGCCCACGAACACCGCCACCGCCACGTTGACCGTGACAGACGCGGATGGCCCGAATCTTGCCCGGGCGCAGACCGACATCGCCGGCACCTATGGCCGCTTCAGCATCGTCGACACCGGCGAGTGGATGTACACCCTGAACAATGCCGTTGACGCGCCGACCCAGGCGCTGGCGGCGAATCAACAGGTCACCGAGCGGTTCACCGTCCAGGCCGTTGACGGCACGCCGGATGCGGTGGTCATCACCGTCACCGGCGCCAACGACGCGCCGAGCGCGACCATTGACGCGCCGGCGCAGAGCGCCAACGAGGGTACCCTCGTGACCCTGAGTGGCCGCGGCCGCGACCCGGACACGCTCGACCGGCTGACCTATGCGTGGACGCAGCGTGGCGGCACGGCCGAGACCCGCGTCACGCTGGACAACATCGAATCCCCCGACAACACGATGACCATGGTCAGCTTCACCGCGCCCGAGATCACCGCAGCCACGCCCCTGACCTTTGAGTTGACCGTCACCGACCCGACCGCCACCGACCCGGCCACGGCCACGGCGCTGGTCACCGTCAACCCGGTTCCGGGCATCAGCAGCCTGGCGTTGACCTCAAATGCCGGTGATGGCGTCTACGCGATTGGCGACGAGATTGAAGCGACCGTCACCTTTGACGCGGCGGTCATCGTCACCGGCCAGCCGCGGCTGGCGCTGGGTGTGGGCCCGGCGACGCGGCGCCAGGCGGTGGCGGTCCCCACCGACAGCAGCAGCAGGACGACGCTGGCCTTCCGCTACACGGTTCGCGCCGGCGACCTTGACGAGGACGGCGTGAGTATTGGCGCCAATGCGCTGAGCCACACCGCCGACAGCGCGATACGAGCCGCGGCCGATGCTGCCGCCGACGCGCTGATCACGCATACCGTGACGCTGGCCGCGAGCACCGCCCATCGCGTAGACGGCATTGCCCCGGCGGTGGACCGTGTCACCCTCAGCACCACCGGCCCGTACATTGCGGGCGACGCGATTGCGTTGACGGCAACCTTCATCGACGCCGTCACGGTAATCGGCACACCGCAGATCGCGCTGACGGTAGGCCCGGCGACGCGCCAGGCGGTCTACGCCAGCGCCCGCAGCACCCCCACGGCGCTGGTCTTCAGCTACACCGTCGTCGCCGGCGACCACGATGCCGATGGGGTTGACGTCGCACCCAATGCCCTGGCGGTCAACAGCGGCCTCATCGGGGACGCCGCCGGCAACGATGCGGTGCTTGCCCACGATGCCATTGCCGCGGTCAACGCCAATCGAGTGGACACCGCCGTGCCGACAGTCAGCACGGCAACAATTAATGGCAGGACACTGACACTGACCTACGATGAGGCACTTGACGCCCGCTCGGTACCGGCACCGTCAGCCTACACGCTGACGCTGGCGTCGGGCACTGCCCCGACGGTGGCCAATGGCGGCGTGGCCATCAGCGGGCAGACCGTGACGCTCACGCTGCGCACCGCCGTGGTATCGACCGATGCGGGCGTGACGCTGACCTACACTGCCGGGCCGACTCCGCTGCTGGATCTGGCCGGCAACCAGGCCGACAACTTCAGTGACCAGGCGGTGACCAACACCACGCCCGATCTGGTTCCGGATTTCGAAGCGCAGACCATTGCCGCCCAGACCTACACCGTGGGCACCGACGTTGGCACCGTCACATTGCCGGCAGCCACCGGCGGCAACGGCGAATTGGCCTATACCCTCAGTCCGGCCCTGCCCAGCGGCCTGGTCTATACCGCCGCCGCGCGCACCATCAGCGGCACCCCGGCACAAGGCACCGAGCAGGCCGCCACCCCCTACACCTACACCGTGGGCGACCGCGACGGCAGCAGTGTGGCCCTTGGCTTCACCCTCCGCATCACCCCGGCGGTCATGACCGGCGCGGTGACGGAAGACGACCCCGCCGCCACCACCGCGAGCGGCCGGTTGACCCTGCCCGGCGGCTTTGCTCCCCAGACCGACGCGGTGGGCGCCTACGGCACCTTTGCTCTGGCTGACACCGGCGCCTGGACCTACACGCTGGACAACAACGATGTCGACACCGACGCGCTGGCCGCCGGCGACACGATGACCGATGTCTTGACCGCAGTCTCCACCGCCGACAGCACGGTGACGCGCCAGGTCACCATCACCGTCACCGGCGCCGATGACCCGGCGGAGATCAGCGGCACGACCACCGGCGGCGTCACCGAAAACGATGCCACCACCACCGCCAGCGGCATGCTGACAATCATTGACCCGGACAGTGCCACCACCTTCACGTCGCTTGACGAAGCATCCGGCACCTACGGCGCCTTCAGGCTGGCCGCGAGCGGCGCGTGGACCTACACCCTGGACAACAGGGATGTGGACACCAACGCGCTGGCCGTGGACAGCGAGGGCACCGACGTGTTCACCGTGGTGACGAGCGACGCCACCACGGCACTCGTGACCCTCACCATCACCGGCGCCAACGACGCGCCGACCGCCGCGGCCGGCGTCGACCAGACCGTCACCGAAGGCGACCAGGTCGCGCTGAGCGGCACGGGCACCGACCCGGATACCGGGGATCTCCTGACCTATGCGTGGACGCAGACCGGCGACACAGCCGAGCCCGCAGTCGCGCTGACCAATGCCAACACCGCCCGCGCCACCTTCACTGCGCCGCAATTACCCGCGCCCGTGACGCTGACGTTCGTGCTGACCGTCACCGACCCGCAGACCGCTTTCCACACCGACACGGTGCTGGTCACCGTGAATGCGCAGAACGCCCCGGCCGCCATCAGCGGGATGTTCACCGGCAGCATCACCGAAAACGCGGCCCCGAACACGGTCACCGGCATGCTGACGGTCATGGATGAGGATGGCGACGACGACTTCAGCGCCGGGGTGATCTCCAGCATCTCCGACCCCGACCCCGCCCCGCTGGCCGACACCGGCGCCGGGTCGGTCTCCGGCGTCTACGGCAGCTTCACGCTGGCCGTCACCGGCGCGTGGACCTATACGTTGGACAACGGCAACTCCAACACCGACGGGCTGATTGAGGACGCCACCATCACCGAGACGTTCCGGGTACAGACGGCCGACGGCACCGCGGAGACGGTCGTGCTCACCGTCACCGGCGTCAATGACGCGCCGACCGCCATTGCCGGCGCCGCGCGCAACGTGTCCGAAGCCAGCCAGGTAACCCTGACCGGTCGCGGCGAAGACCCGGATGCCGGCGACACCCTGACGTATGCGTGGACGCAGGTCGGCGGCACCCCCACGGTCACCCTCGCCGCCGCCGCCACCACCCGCGCCAGCTTCATCACGCCGCAGTTGACCGCGTCGACCGCCCTGGTGTTTGCGCTGACCGTGACCGACTCGTTGGGGGCCACGGGCATCGACACCGTGGTGCTCACCGTCCAGGCCGACAACGACCCGGCGGTGGTCACCGGCGTGCGCACCGGCATCGTCACCGAAAACGCGGCCCCGGACGAGAGCGCCGCCACCGGCCAGCTGACCGCGACCGATCCGGACAGCCTTGACACGTTCCAGATGCAGACGGACATCCCCGGCACCTACGGCACGTTCCGTGTGACGATGCAGGGCGCGTGGACCTACAGGCTGGACAATGCGCTCGCGGCCACCAATGCGCTGGCAGCGAACCGGCCCTCGGTGCAAGACCGCTTTGAGGTGCAGACCGCGGACGGCACCGCAGACGCGGTGGTCATCACCGTCCTCGGCGCCAATGACGGGCCGACCGCCATGGTCGTCGGCGACGACCAGGACGTTAACGAGGGTGCCGCGGTCACGCTGACCGGCACCGGCACCGACCCGGACACCGACGACGTGCTGACCTATCGGTGGGCGCAGACCGGTGGCACGCCCCGGATTGCGCTGACTGGCGCGAACACCGCCAGCGTCAGCTTCACCGCGCCGCCGTTAGCCGCGGACGCGCCCTTTGTGTTCACGCTGACCGTCACCGACTCGGCGCTCGCCACCGCCACCGACACGGTGACCGTGACCATCCGGGCGGATGATGACGCGGCGACCATCACCGGCGATCTCACCGGGGCGGTCACCGAAGACGCGGATACGGACACCGTCATCGGCCAGTTGACCGCGGACGACCCGGATGGCGACAACCGCTTCCGGCCCCAGCGCGCCCTCGGCACCGCCGGCCAGTACGGCACCTTCAGGCTGACCGCGACCGGGGTGTGGACCTACATGCTGGACAACCGCGCGGACGTCACCAACGCCCTGGCCGAGGGGGCCAGCGTCACCGACACCTTCATGGTCGCCGCCAGCGACGGCACCTCGGACGCAGTGGTGATCACCGTCCTCGGCGCCAATGACGCGCCGACCGCCACGGCTGGCGCGTCGCGGACTGTGCCCGAAGCCGCGCAGGTGACCCTGGTGGCCACCGCGACGGACCCGGATAGCGGGGATCTCCTGACCTATGCGTGGACGCAGCTCGCCGGCACGCCGGAGCAGATGCTGGACGGCGCCGACACCGCCAATGCCCGCTTCACCACGCCCCAGCTTGAGGACACCACCGCCTTCACATTCACGCTGACGGTCACCGACCGGGCGCGCGCCCAGGCCACCGACCGGGTCATCATCACCGTGGATGCGGACAACGACGCGGCCACGATCACCGGCACCCCCACCGGCGCCGTCACCGAAGCCGGCATTGAAGCCGGCACCGAGACCGCAGGCGTGCCGACGACCACCGGCACGTTGACCGTGACCGACCCGGATGGCGACGACCGCTTCCAGCCCCAGCCCGCCCCCGGCACCGCAGGCCGCTACGGCGCCTTGAGCCTGACCGAGAACGGGGTTTGGAGCTATACCCTGAGCAATGCGGATAGTGCCACCAACGCCCTGCTCGCGGACGCCATCGTCACCGACACCTTCCCGGTGGCCGCCAGTGACGGCACCGAGGTGTTGGTGGCGATCACGGTCACCGGCGCCAATGACGCGCCGACCGCGAACGCCGGGGCGGATCAGGCCGACATTCCTGAAGGGCAACGGGTGTTCCTGTCTGGCAGCGGGAGCGACCCGGACACCGGCGATGCGGCGGCCCTGACGTATGTCTGGACGCAGACCGGCGGCACGCCCACCGTCACGTTCACCCCCTCCGGGCCGTCCAGAGTCGTCCGCTTCACCGCGCCGCAGTTGCTCGCAGGGACGACCCTGATGTTTGAGCTGACCGTGACCGACCCGCAGGGCGCCGTGGACCGTGATCAGGTGCAGGTCACCATTGAGGCGGACAATGACCCGGCGACCATCACTGGCCAGCGCACCGGAGCAGTCACCGAAGACGCGGAGCCCACCGTCACCGGCCAGCTGACCGTGACCGACCCGGATGGCGCCGACCGCTTTGCGGCGGTGGCGGATCCCGGCCTCGTCGGCATCTACGGCACCTTCACCCTGACCGCCGAAGGCGCGTGGACCTACACCCTGGACAATGATGACCCGGACACCGATGCTCTGGCCGCGAATGCCCGCGTCACCGACACGTTCACCGTGCGGCCTGAGGACCCGGGTGACTCCGCCGAGGTCACCATCACCATCCTCGGCGCCAATGATCCGGCGGTCGCGATCACCGGCACGACCACCGGCGCCGTGACCGCCGTGCCCGCAGCCACGGCGCCCACCCTCGCCACCGGCACGCTGGTGGTGGATGATCCGGACGGCCCCGGCACCGTCCAGGCGCGGGAGACCCCCGGCGCCTACGGCGTCTTCCGCGTGACCGCGCAAGGGGTCTGGACCTACACCCTGACCAACGCGGACCGGGACACCATCGCCCTGGCCGCGGGTGACACCGCGACCGACGAGTTCACCGTGACCGCGGACGACGGCATCACGACGACCGTCACCATCACCGTCACCGGCGCGGATGACCCGGTGACGATCACCGGCACGACCACCGGCGCCGTGACCGAAGGCCGGGGGCCGTTCAGCGGCACATTGACCGCGACCGACCCGGACAGCCCGGCGTCCCCCGTCCCGTTCCAGGCATTGACCACCCCCGGCCTCTACGGCACCTTCAGCGTGACCGAAGGCGGGGTCTGGCGCTACACGCTGGACAATGAGAATGCGGCCACCAACGCCCTGGCCGCGGACGCCACCGAGACCGAGAGTTTCACCGTGACCGCGGACGGCGTCACGACCACCGTCACCATCACCGTCACCGGCGCCGATGACCCGTCCACCATTGGTGGCGATCTCACCGGCGCCGTCACCGACAACGCGCCGACGACCACCGACAGCGGCACGCTGACCGCGATCGACCTGGACGAGATAGAGACCCCCATCGAATTCGTCCCCATCACGTTCACGCTGCCGACGAGTGCCGGTGGCCCCTACGGCGGTGCCGGTGCCGGCATCTACGGCGGCCTGGAGCTGGCCGCGACCGGCGAGTGGACCTACACCCTGAACCTGGACGATGCGGACACCATCGCCCTGGCCGCGGGCGTCACCGCCACCGACGCGTTCACTGTCATGGCGACGAATGCCGGCGTTGACGATGCCGTGCTCACCATCACCATCACCGGCGCCGACGACCCGGTGGTCTTCAGCGGGTTCACCGGCAGTACGACAGAAGACGAGTTCATCGGCGGATTCAACGAGCTCAGCGGCTTCTTGAGTGCGACGGACCCGGACGCCCCCGGATTGCGCTACACCTTCCGCCTCGCGCCCGGCGACTTCCAGGGCACCTACGGCACCTTCACCCTCAACGCCGGTGGCCTCCCCCGCTGGCGCTACCGGCTGGACAATACTGACGCGGACACCAACGCCCTGGCCGCAGGTGCCACCGTCACCGACACGTTCAGCGTGATGGTCGCCGATGAAGACGGCAACGACATCACCGATGTGACGCCAGCCGTCACCATCACCGTCACCGGCGCCAATGACGCGCCGACCGCCGAGGCGGGCGACGACCAGACCGTGCCCCGGGGCGCCATGGTGGCGCTGATTGGCCGCGGCACCGACCCGGACACCGGCGATGCGGCGATGCTGACCTATGCGTGGACGCAGACCGCCGGCACGCCGACCGTCACGCTCACCCCCGGAGCGGGCGACACCACGGTCACCTTTATCGCGGACCCGGTCACCGCGGACACGACCGTGACGTTCACGCTGACCGTGACTGACCGGCAGGGCGCCATGGACACCGACACCGTGACAGTCGCCATTGATGCGGGCAGCATGGCCTCCACCATCACCGGCGACCTGACCGGCACCGTCACCGAAGACGCGGAGCCGAACACCGCCACCGGCATGCTGACCGCGACGGCCGGGGACAACACCGTGCGCAATTTCGTGGCACAGACCGTGCCGGGCACCTACGGCACCTTCATGCTGACCGCGACCAATAGCTGGACCTACACGCTGGACAACACACCGGGCAGCGCCACCGACGCCCTGCCGATGGACAGCGCACGCATTGAGCAATTCCCGGTGGCGGCCATCGACAGCAGCACGGCGCTGGTGACCATCACGGTCAACGGCGCCAATGACGCGCCGACCGCCGATGCCGGCGACGCCGTCAGCGTGAACGAAGGCGATCCGGTCACGCTGGACGGCAGCGGCTCCAGCGACCCGGATAGCGGTGAGGGAACGGCCCTGACCTATCAGTGGACGCCGGTTGCCGGCACGCCGACCGTCACGCTCACCGATGCCGAGACCGCCACGCCCAGCTTCACCGCGCCCGCAGTAGACGAGGACGCGAGACTGACATTCATACTGACGGTCACCGACCCGCAGCGCGTCACGGACACCGCCACGGTGGCCGTCACCGTGCGTGCGCTGCCGGTCATCTCCATCGCCGCCGTGACATCCCCGGTGACCGAGGGGACGGCGGCGACCTTCACGCTGACGGCGAGCTCTGCACCGGTGGCAGACCTGACGGTCAGTGTGACGGTCACCGACCCGGGCAACTTCATTGCCGGGCCGGCGCCGACGATGGTGACGATTGCCGCCAGCGCAACGACGGCCACGCTGACCGTGCCGACCACAGCTGACACCGCCGACGAGGCCAACGACACGATAACGGTGGAGGTGGCGCCGAACGCCGGCTACACGGTTGGCGACCCGGCCACAGCCAGTGTCAGGATAGACGACGACGACGACGTGCCGACGCTGGCGATTAGCTCGTCAGAGCCACCGGCAGTGGAGGAGGGCGACGACAGCGAGAGCGAGTCGCCGGCGCGATTGCTCTACACGGTGACGCTGACCGGGGAGACGGAGCGGACGGTGACCGTGGAGTACGGCATGAGTGGCACGGCGACCGAGAACACCGACTACCGGGTGAACACGGGGGTCGGCCCCGTTGGCCGTCTGACGTTTGCGCCGGACACGATGAGCCGGACGATTGAAGTGCTGGTAACGGGTGACACGATTGACGAGGATGACGAGACGGTCATCATCACGCTGTCAAACCCGGACAACGCAACGATCACAACAGCCGCCGGCACGGGCACGGGTACGATTACCGACGATGACACCCTGAGCCTCTCGATCGTCGCCGTGACACCCTCGGTGACCGAAGGGACGGCGGCGACCTTCATGCTGACGACCGTGACGGCAGACCCTGCTCCGGCGACGGCGTTGACAGTCATGGTGTCCGTCACCGACTCAGGCAATTTCCTTGCCGGGCCGGTGCCGACGATGGTGACGATTGCCGTCGGCGAAACGACCGCCCTGCTGACGGTGGAGACCGATGACGACAGCATCGGCGAGGCGAACGGCATGATCACGGCCACGGTGACCAACGGTATGGGCTATACAGTCGGCGACCCGGCCACCGCCGAAGTCACGATCACCGATAACGATGTCCCAACGCTGGCGATTGACTCGCCGAGTGTGCGGGAAGACGCAGCGGGATTGACCTACACGGTGACGCTGACCGGGGCGAGGGAGCAGACGGTGACGGTGGGCTACGCGGTGACAGATGGTACGGCGACCACGGCCGACTACACCGCCGTGTCCACCGCCGGCACACTGACGTTTACGCCGGGCACGCTGACACAGACGATTGAGGTGACGGTGACGGATGACAGCATTGACGAGACCGACGAGACGGTCATCGTCACCCTGTCGACTCCGGTCAACGCGACGATCACCGCCGCCACCGGCACCGGCACGATTACCGACGACGACGCGGCCCCCGTGGTCACCCTGGTGCTGACCCCGGCCACGATCGCCCAGAGCGGCGGCGTGAGCACCGTCACGGCCAGGCTGGACCAGGCCTCGTCCGCGTCAACCACGGTGACCGTCAGTGCGACCCCGGTCAGCCCGGCGGTTGCGGGTGATTACAACTTGAGTGACCCGTCGATGCTGACCATTGCCGCCGGGGCGACCAGCAGCACCGGGCTCGTCACCATCACCGCCGTGAATCGCGGTACCACGACTCCCCGGGAGGTGACGGTGTCGGCCATGGTCGTCAACGACAACGGCTTCACGGGGCCGGCTGACGAAACCCTGACCATCGCCGCCGCGGTGCCGGGGGATGATGACGGCCTGCGTTTCGCGGACGGGGCGGTGAATCTGTTCTATCCGCTGAACATGCCGATCACCCCCACGACATTGCCGCGGGAGGCCACCGACGACGACGGGGCGCTGGCCTACACCCTGAGCCATTTGCACCTGTCCTTGAGCGAGTTGGGGCTGGCCTTTCACCCGGCCACCCGCACCCTGACCGGCACGCCGACCCTGGCCGGCGCCGGCTATGACGCGGATCAGTTCGGGTTTGAGTTTGGCTATACGGTGACCGACGAGGCCGGGCGCACGGCTGAGCTGGAAGTGTTCATCACCATCTGCGAAGTCGGTGCGGTGCCGGCCGGCACCACCGAGTGCGCCCCGCCAGCCTATGTGGATCTGGCGTTTACCGCCACCGTGGAGGCGCAGAGCTATCCGGTCAACACGGCCATCTCCTCGCTGACCCTGCCGGATGCCACCGGCGGCACTGGCGACAGCCCCCGCCTGATCTATGTCTTGTCCCCGCTGCCCGCCGGGCTGGCCTTTGACCCGGCCACCCGTATTCTGACCGGCACGCCGACCGACCCCGGCGTCACCGGGCTGACGTATGCCGTCACCGACGCTGCGAGCGACCGGAGCTTCGCGCAGGCCTTTACCGTGACAGTGACCGGGCCGACGCTGGGCAGTCAGGGCGATCTGACCTACCCTGCGTCCATCGCGATCACCCCGGTGACCCTGCCATCAGCCACCGGCGGCGCCGCGCCGCTGGTCTACACCCTGACCGGGCCAAATGGCGAGTCGCTGGCGACCGCCGTGCCCGGGCTGGTCTTTGCCCCGGCCCCGGCCGACCGCATCCTGTCCGGCACGCCGACCGTGGCGGGCCTGACCACGCTGACCTACACGGTCACCGACAGCGCCACCCCGCCGGCCACCGACGTACAGACCTTTACCGTGACGGTGACCGGGGCGACGCTGGCCCGGCCGGCCGACATCACCACTCCGCCCGGCACGCCGTTCACCAGCGACTCGTTCCCGGAGCTCCTGAATGCCGCCGGGCCGATCACCTACACCGTGACCCGGCCGAACGGCCTCCTGTTGCCCACCGGCCTGACCTTTACCCCGACCACTCGCGTGCTGTCCGGCCAGGTGGCCGTGGGCGGTGTGACCATCCCGTTGGAATACAGCGCCACCTTCAGTGGCGGCAATCTCCGGCAGTCGTTTAACTTGCAGGTGACCGGGCCGAGGTTGCCGGTCGTCGACAACCAGCTCTACGTGGTGAACGTGGCCATTGAGCCGCTGACGCTGCCGCTGTCCCCCGGCGGCGGCACCGGCGCGGTGAGCTACGCCCTGACCGGGATGAACGCCGGGCCGGGCGCCGCCAACCTGCCCGCCGGCCTGACCTATGCGGCGGCCACCCGCGTCCTGTCCGGCACGCCGACCGAAACCGGCACCACCATTTTGGCCTACACCGCCACCGACTCGGCCACGCCCCCGGCCGTCAGCACGCAGGTCTTTGGCGTCTCGGTGAACGCCATCCCGCTTGGGGATGGCCCGATTCTGCCGCTGATGATCCCGCTGACCTATACGCTCGACGAGCCGATTCCGCCGACGACGCTGCCGATGGCCCTGGCGCAGAAAGCCGATAGCACCACTGTTGGGCCGTTGACGTACACCCTGACCGGGCCGGGTGGCGCCGCCCTGCCCGCCGGCCTGACCTATACGGCGGCCACCCGCGCACTATCCGGCACCCCGACCACCCTGGGCGTCACCCCGCTGACCTACACGGTCACCGACCTTGACGATGACACCACCACCACGCGCATCTTCAACGTCGTGGTGATTGAGCCGGTGCCGGTGCCGGGCGTAACGTTGCCCACGCCGGGCAATCAGCGCTATGTCCTTGACGAGGCGCTCACGCCTCCCGTGACCCTGCCGGCCTCTCCGGACTTCATCGGGACGCCCACCTACACCCTGACCGGGCCGGAAGGCGGGTTGCTGGCGACCGCCGTGCCGGGCCTCGTCTTTACCCCGGCCACCCGTGAGCTCTCCGGCACGCCGACCACCCTGGGCGTCACCCCGCTGACCTACACGGTCGCCGACGCCACCAGTGCCACTAGTGTGACCTTCGACGTGGCGGTCGTCAGAAACGGCCCCCTGACCCTGCCCACCCCGGCGGATCAGCGCTACGGGCCCAACCAGGCGCTCATCCCTCCCGTGACGCTGCCGGCCGCCACCGACTTCACCGGCGCGACGGTCCGCTACACCCTGGCCGGGACGGACGCCCCCGCCCTGCCCACCGGCCTGACCTTTACTCCGGCCGACCGCGTGCTGTCCGGCAGGGCGCCTGACTTCGGCTTCAACTTCGTCAGTACCCTGGCCTACACCGCCACCGACGAGAACGGCTCCGTCACGGTGATGTTTGACTTCATCGTCGCCGGTGCCGGTGCGCCGGTCGCGACCGCGCCGTCCGCTCAGAGCTATACGGTCGGCAGACCGATCACCCCCCTGACGCTGGAGTCTGGCCCGTCGAATTCGGCGGTGACGACCTACACCCTGACCGGGCCGACCGCCGGGCCGGGCGACGCCGATTTGCCCGCCGGCCTGACCTTTACCCGTGCCACCCGCGTCCTGTCCGGCACGCCGACCACCGTGGCCGACGCCGTCACGCTGACCTACACGGTCACCGACACCGTCATCACCGACACGGCGACCTTTGACGTCACCATCACCCCGGAGACGGCGCCGACCATCACCGCCATTGCGTTGACCTCGGACGCCGGCGACGGCGTCTATGCGCTTGGCGACGAGATTGAAGCGACCGTCACCTTCAGCGAGGCGGTCATCGTCACCGGCCAGCCGCGGCTGGCGCTGATCGTGGGCACGCAGACGCGCCAGGCGGTCTACGACAGTGGCAGCACGCCCCCGACCCCGACGCTGGTGTTCCGCTACACGGTGGCCGACAACGATCTTGACACTGACGGCGTGAGCATCGGCCCCGATGCGCTGACCCACGTCGCCGGCAGCACGATTCGCGACGTGGCCGATACCGAAGAGGCGCGGCTCACGCATGCCATGGTGGCCGATGCCGCCGCACATACCGTTGACGGCATCGTCCCGACGGTGAGCACGGCCACCATCAACGGCGCTGCCCTGACGCTGACCTACACCGAGGCGCTCAACAACAACCCGCTGCCGGCGCCGACCGCCTACACGCTGACGCTGGAGTCGGGCGCCACTGCCCCGACGGTGAACCCCGGCGGCGTGGCGATATCATCCGACAGGACGATGCTGACGCTGACGCTGAACGAGCCCGTGGCATCAAGCGACGTCGTGACACTGACCTACACCGTCGGCGCCAATCCGGTGCAGGATGAGGCGGGCAACGCTGCCGCCGGCTTCACTGACCTGACGGTGCCCAACGTCACGCCGCCGCCATCAGCCAGGGCGGTGCTGACCGGCACACTGACCGAAGACACCCTGAACGGCGCGACGGTGACGGTGACGCTGGAGAACACCGCATACGTGGGCACGCCGAGTACAGCCGACTTCAGCCTGACCACTGATGCGCCTGGGGTGACGGTGAGCGGTGTCAGCCGCGACAGCGCCACCGCGGCCACGCTGACGCTGGCGTATGATGGCACGGACCTCACCACCGACGGCACGTTGTCCGTGACGGTACTGGATTCCGGGCACACCGGCCTCGGCGTCCTGACCACCAACAGCGTGTCGATCACGGCCATCATTGACGACCTCACCGGCGCGGTCACGGAAGACGACGATGACGCCAACACCGCCACCGGCCGGTTGTTCCTGCTCGGTGGCTTTGAGGCCCAGACCGGCGCCTCCGACCGCGCCAACGGGCAGGGCGCCTACGGCCGCTTCACCCTGACCGCCGCCGGGACGTGGACCTATACGCTGAATAACGACGACCCCGACACCAACGAGCTGGCCGCCGGCGTTACGGTCACCGACGTCTTCACCGCCGTCTCCGCCGCCGACACCAACGAGACGCAAGCCGTCACCATCACCGTCACCGGCGCCAATGATGCGCCCACAGCGAACGCCGGGCCGGACCAACCCGCCGTACCTGTCGGCGCCACCGTCACGCTGGACGGCAGCGGCAGCAGCGACCCGGATACCGGTGATGCGATTGACACCTACACCTGGACGCAGATCGGCGGCACGACAGTAACCTTGAGTGACAACAGCGCCATGCCGACCTTCACCGCGCCCGCGGTTGCCACTGCCCTGACGTTTTCACTGATTGTCAACGACGGCCGTGTGGATTCCGCCGCCGACACCGTGACCATCATAACGATGCGGCCGTTGCCCGGACTTGTGCGGAACTTCACCGCCGCTCCTGCGGCTCGTGGTGGTCGTGTCATTTTGAGGTGGGAGGCGCCGGACAATGCGGTTGTGGCGGATGTAACCCACTACGAGCTGCAAAGTAAGGCAAGCAGTGCAACAGCCTTTGAGCCTTTTGAAACACTCCCGGTTGGGAGCACCACCACGCAATTCGTTCTCCCCCGCAGGACATCCGTCACCTCCTTTGAATTTCGTATCAGAGCCTTGGCGGCGGGAGCGGTGGGTGACTGGGTGAGCACTGACGGCCCCAGTCCCGGCGCCTTGTTAAGCGTGAACACCCTTCTGGAGATCGCAGAGGGTGGCACGGCGACCTATACGGTGGTCTTGCAGACTGTGCCGACCGCTTCGGTCACAGTTGTGATCAGTAGCGACAATGACGATGTGACGGCGACAGGCCTCACATTCACGGTGGCGAATTGGAATATTCCGCAAGCGGTGATTGTCACCGCGGCGCAGGATGCTGATGGCTCTGATGATGTGGGTATTAGTCTCACGCACGTTTTTGAGGGAGGCGGCTACAGAGGTGTGAGCGCGAGAGTGGATGTGAATGTGGTGGACGATGACCCGACCTTCGGCACGACGACCATTGCCGCCCAGATCTACACCGTGGGTGTGGACATCGGCAGCGTCATCCTGCCGACCGCCACCACCGGCACCGGCGCATTGACCTATACCCTGACCCCGCTGCCGGCCGGTCTGACCCTGACCGACAACATGCTGTCCGGCAGACCGGAGACGATGCAGGCTGCGACCAACCTCACCTACGCAGTGACGGACAGCGACGGCAACACCGACACCATTGACTTCACCGTCACCATCAACGTTTCTCCGGGCATCACCGGCGACACGACCGGCATGGTCACAGAAGGCGCGACCGTCACCACCGCGACCGGCCGGTTGGACAATCCCGCCGGCGACTTTGTGTCCCAGGCCGGCGCCACCGACCGCACCAACGGGCAGGGCGCCTACGGCAGCTTCACCCTGACCGGGAACGGCGCGTGGACCTATACGCTGGATAACGAGGACGACGACACCAACGCGCTGCCCGTCGGCGCCACGGTGACCGACATCTTTACCGCCATCTCCGCCGCCGACACCAGCGTGACGCAAGCCGTCACCATCACCGTCACCGGCGCCAATGACGCGCCGACCGCCGATGCGGGCGACGCCCGGACCGTGCCCCAGGGCTCCACGGTGGCGCTGATTGGCCGCGGCACCGACCCGGACACCGGCGACCAGGCGGAGCTGACCTATGCGTGGACACAGACCGGTGGCACGCCGGCCGTCACCCTCGTCCCCGGGATGGACGACACCACGGTCAATTTCGCCGCGCCTGCTGTTGACGCGAACACGCCCCTGACGTTCACGCTGACCGTGACCGACCGGCAGACTGTCGCGGACACCGACATCGTGACGGTCACCATTAATGCGGGCAGCACGGCCTCCACCATCACCGGCGACATTTTCGGCCTCGTCACCGAAGACGCGGAGCCGAACACCGCCACCGGCGCGCTGACCGTCACGGACGGGGGCGGCGCCGTGCGCAATTTCGCGGCACAGGCCGTGCCGGGCACCTACGGCAGCTTCACGCTGGCCGCGAGCGGTGTCTGGACCTACACGCTGAACAACGAGAACATCGTCATCAACGCCCTGTCTCTGGGCTCCGAGGAGCTCCAGGAGACCTTCCGGGTGGTGGCCGCCGACAGCACCCCGGCGACCGTGACCATCTTTATCAACGGCGCCAATGACCTCCCCACCGTCGAGGTTGAGCCGACGCAGACCGTTGGCGAAGAGACCCTCGTGACGCTGACCGGCACCGGCGATGACGTGGATACCGGCGACCTGTTGCGCTATCAGTGGACACAGATTGATTTCGAGCTTGCCGACCCCACGGCTGTCACGCGGCAGGTCACGCTGACCAACGCGGACACCGCCACCGCCACCTTCACCGCGCCCAATTTCCTTGAGCCCACGCCCCTGACGTTCACGCTGACCGTCGCCGATGTGCATAGCGCCGGCGTCACCGCCACGGTGATCGTCACCGTGGACGCGGACGACGACCCGGTGCGCATCGGCGGCGAGCAGACCGGCAGCGTCACCGAAGACGGGGCGGTGTTGGCGCGGGGCGAGTTGACGATCCGTGATCCGGATGGCCACGACCGCTTCCGGGCCCAGACAGCCGTGGCCGGCGCCTATGGCACGCTGGCGAGCCTGACCGCCACCGGCGTGTGGGTCTACGCGCTGAACAACAATGACGAAGTCGTTCAGAACCTGCGGGCGACCGACGTGCGCACCGAGACCTTCACCGTGCGGGCCGAGGACAACACCCCCGTGAGCCTCACCATCACCGTCAACGGCGCCAATGACGCGCCGACCGCCAGGGGCCGGTTCCGGAGCGACGCGCTGATCATTGACAGCAGCGTCACCGGGGGGAGTGCGGTGAGTCTGGTCGGCACGGGCACCGACCGGGATACCGGCGAGCAGGCGGCGTTGCGCTATGCATGGACGCAGGTCAGCGGCCAGCCCGACGTCCTGCTGACCGACGCGGACACCGCCACCGCCACCTTCACCGCGCCGTTGTTGCTCGCGGAGACGACGCTGGTGTTTGAGTTGACGGTCACCGACGGGCAAGCGGCCGCCATCGCGCCGGTGCGCGTGCCCGTGCGGGCGGCGGACAACATCCCGGCGGTCTTTACCGGCGGGACGCGCGGCCGCGTCACCGAAGACGGGGAGCCGACCGCCACCGACACGCTGACCGTGACCGACGCGGATGGCTCTGATAATACCGTCCAGCCGCAGGCCGACATTGTCGGCGCCTATGGCAGGTTCACGCTGAACGCCGCGACCGGCGTGTGGAGCTACACACTGAATAACGGCACGGACGCCGTCCAGGGCCTGGCCGCGAACGAGGCCGTGGTGGAGCGGTTTGCGGTGCGGGCCGCGGACGGCACGCGGGGCGAGGTCGTCATCACCGTCCACGGCGCCAACGACGCGCCGACCGTGACCGCCACCAGCGAGCCGGTGACGGCCAATGAGGGCACCACCGTGACCCTGACCGGCACCGGCACCGACCCGGATCGGCAAGACCGGTTGCGCTATCAGTGGACGCCGTCCGCCGGCACCCCGACCATCGGGCTCTTCCCCTCCGCGACCTCGGCCATCGTCACCTTTGTCGCGCCGGAGTTGATCGACGGCACGGATCTGGCGTTCACGCTGACCGTCACCGACCCGTCGGAGGTCACCGCCACCGCCACGGTCACCGTCATGGTCACGGCGGATGACGATGCGGCGGTCTTTGGCGGCACCCGCACCGGCAGTGTCACCGAAAGCAGTGCCACCGAAAACAACGCGCAGGAGAGCCTGGCCTTTGGCCTGCTGACCGTCACCGACGCGGACGGCCCCAACCGCTTTGAGGCGCAGACCGGCGTGGCCGGCACCTACGGCACGTTCACCCTGTTCGCCGCCGGGAACTGGCGGTACGATCTGGATAACGACCTTCCCGCCACCAATGCCCTGGCCGCACCCGTTGCGGGCACCGACCTGGCCACCGAGCGCTTCCCGGTGCGGCAGGCCACCGAGGACACCATCGGGGGCGCCGAGGACCCGGCGGGTGTGGTCATCACCATCACCGGCGTCAATGACGCGCCGACCGTCCTGGCTGGCGACGACCGGATTGTGAGGGAGACCGTTGCGGTGACCCTGACCGGCACGGGCACCGACCCGGAGACCAGCGACCCGGCGGCCCTGACCTATGCGTGGACGCAGACCGGCACGCCGACCGTCACGCTGACCAACGCGGACACCGCCACGGCCACCTTCACCGCGCCCGATTTGACCGCGAACACAGACCTGACGTTTACGCTGACCGTGACCGACCCGCAGAGCGCCGAGGGCACGGATACGGTGGTCATCGTGGTGACCGCCCTCGTCAACAGACCGGCGATCATCAGCGGTGACAGGACCGGCACCGTGACCGAAGACGCTCCCGCCACTGTCGCCAACGGCCGGCTGGAGGTGTTCGACTCGGACGACGGCGACAGCACTGACGTCCAGTTACAGGGCGGCCCCCTCGGCCTCGGCACCTACGGCACCTTCACGGTGGCCACGGGCGGGCTGTGGACCTATACGCTGGATAACGACGACGACGACACCAACGCGCTGGCGGGCGGCGACCGGGGCACTGAGCGGTTCACGGTTGTGACCGGCGACGGCACCGAAGTGCTGGTGGCGATCACCGTCATCGGCGCCGATGATCTCCCGGAGGCGATCACCGGCCAGACCACCGGCCGCGTCACCGAAGATGCCGACGTGGCGGAGACCACCGGCACGCTGACCGTGACCGACCCGGATGGCCCGGCGGGTGCAGCTGTGTTCCAGGCGCAGGGGCGCGTCGTAGGTATCTACGGCACGTTCACCCTGGCCGCGACCGGCGAGTGGACCTATACGCTGGATAACGCCGACCCCGAGACCAACGCCCTGGCCGCGGGCGCCACGGCGACGGACGTCTTGACGGCGGTCGCCGCTGACGCCCCCGGCCTGACGCAAGTGATCACCATCACCATCACCGGCGCCGCCGCCCCGGTGATCGTCGGCGGCCAGCTCACCGGCAGGACAACGGAAGACGCGCTCCGCGACTCAGTCAACCCAGGCATCATCAACGAAATCAGCGGCATCTTGAGCGCGACGGACCCGGATAACCCCGGATTGAGATACACCTTCCGTCTCGCGCCCGGCGACTTCCAGGGCACCTACGGCACCTTCACCCTCGGCGGCGTTGGCCCCCCCCGCTGGCGCTACCGGCTGGACAATGCTGACCCGGACACCGACCTCCTGACCGCGGGTGAGACCGTCACCGACACGTTCACCTTGACGGTGGAAGATGCAGACGGAACCCGCATCACCCGGCTCCAGGATGCAGACGGCAACGCCATAGACACGTTGGCCGTCACCATCACCATCGTCGGCACGGATGACCCGCCGACGATCATCGGCGCGCTCACCGGGGCGGTCACGGAAGACGGCGACGAGGTCATGACCACTGCCACCGGCATGCTGACCGTGACCGACGTGGACAACGCTGATCCCGCTCCCGCCACCGCGTTTGCTCCGGCAGATGACGACGGTACCTACGGCGCCTTCACGCTGACCGATGACGGCGCGTGGACCTATACGCTGGATAACGCCGTCCCCGAGACCAACGCGCTGGCTGCGGGCGTGACGATGCGCGACGTCTTTACGGCAGTCTTCGCCACCGACACCAGCGTGACGCAAGCCGTCACCATCACGGTCACCGGGGCCAATGACGCGCCGACCGCCGACGCGGGTGCCTCCCAGTCCGTGTTTGTCGGCGACACGGTCACGCTGGCGGGCCGCGGCACCGACCTGGATACCGGCGACAGCATTGCCGCCTACGCCTGGACGCAAAGCGCCGGGCCGGCAGTGACCTTGAGTGCCACCGACGTGGCCCAGCCGACCTTCGCGGCGCCGAGTGTGACGAGCGCCACCGCGCTGACCTTTGCCTTGGTGGTCAGCGACGGCGAAGCGGATTCACTCGCCGACACCGTCACCATCACCGTCTTCCCGGGCATCACCGGCGACACGACCGGCATGGTCACGGAAGACGCGACCGTCACCACCGCGACCGGCGTGTTGGACAATCCCATCGGCGGCTTTGAGGCCCAGGCCGGCGCCTCCGACCGGGCCAACGGGCAGGGCGCCTACGGCCGCTTCACCCTGGCCACCGACGGGGTGTGGACCTATACGCTGGATAACGCCGCCGCCGACACCAACGCGTTGCCCGCCGGCGCCACGGTGACCGACATCTTTACCGCCGTCTCCAATATGAACGCGGGCGTGACGCAAGCCGTCACCATCACCGTCACCGGCGCCAATGACGCGCCGACTGCGCTGCCCGGCGACGACCGGACCGTGCCCCAGGAGGCCCCGGTGACTCTGAGCGGCCGCGGCACCGACCCGGACACCGGCGACCAGTTGACCTATGCGTGGACACAGACCGGTGGCACGCCGACCGTCACCCTCGCCCCCGCCCCCGGGGCCCCCGCCACCGGGGTCACCTTCACCGCGCCCATGGTTGGCATGGATGACACGCCCCTGACGTTCACGCTGACCGTGACCGACCGGCAGGGCGCCGCGGACACCGCCCCCGTGATGGTCACCATTGATGCGGACAGCACGGCCTCCGACATCACCGGCGACATTTTCGGCGGCATCACCGAAGACGCGGAGCCGAACACCGCCACCGGTGCGCTGACCGTGACCACGTCGCAGGTCGGGAGCACTGACATCATGGGCACGTTCCAGCCGACCGACGTGGTCGGCCCCTACGGCACCTTCACGCTGGCCGCCACCGGCGCGTGGACCTACACGCTGAACAACGAGGCGGCCGCCACCGACGCCCTGTCCTCGGACGCTGAGATTCAGGAGACCTTCCGGGTGGTGGCCGCCGACCCGGCCGGCACCCCGGTGACCGTGACCATCTTTATCAACGGCGCCAACGACCGCCCCACCGTCGTGGTCGAGCCGGAGCAGACCGTGAACGAAGAGACCCCCGACGGTGCTGCGACCCTCGTGACGCTGACCGGCACTGGCGATGACGTGGATACCGGCGATCGGGACCGGTTGCGCTATCAGTGGACACAGATTGATTTTGAGCTTGCCGACCCCACGGCTGTCACGCGGCAGGTCACGCTGACCAACGCGGACACCGCCACCGCCACCTTCACCGCGCCCAATTTCATCGAGCCCACGCCCCTGACCTTCACGCTGACCGTCGCCGATGTGCTTAGCGCCGCCGTCACCGCCACGGTGATCGTCACCGTGGACGCGGACAATGACCCGGTGCGCATCGGCGGCGAGCAGACCGGCAGCGTCACCGAAGACGGGGCGGTGTTGGCGCGGGGCGAGTTGACGATCCGTGATCCGGATGGCCACGACCGCTTCCAGGCCCAGACGGACGTGGCCGGCACCTATGGCACGCTGGATAGCCTGACCGCCACCGGCGTGTGGGTCTACGCGCTGAACAACGGTGACGAAGACATCCAGAGCCTGACGGCGACCGACGTGCGCACCGAGACCTTCACCGTGCGGGCCGAGGACGGCACCGAGGGGAGCCTCACCATCACCGTCACCGGCGCCAATGACGCGCCGACCGCCAGGGGCCGGTTCCGGAGCGACGCGGTGATCATCGACAGCAGCGTCACCGGGGGGAGTGCGGTGAGTCTGGTTGGCACGGGCACCGACCGGGATACCGGCGAGCAGGCGGCGTTGCGCTATCAATGGACGCAGGTCAGCGGCCAGCCCGACGTCACGCTGACCGACGCGGACACCGCCACCGCCACCTTCACCGCGCCGTTGTTGCCCGCGGAGACGACGCTGGTGTTTGCGTTGACCGTCACCGACGGGCAAGCGGCCGCCATTGCGCCGGTGCGCGTGCCCGTGCGGGCGGCGGACAACATCCCGGCGGTCTTTGGCGGGACCCGCGGCAGCGTCACCGAAGACGGGGAGCTGACCGCCACCGACACGCTGACCGTGACCGACGCGGACCCGGACGACTCGGATACCGTCCAGGCGCAGGCCGACCTTGTCGGCGCCTATGGCACGTTCACGCTGGACGCCGCGACCAGCGTGTGGAGCTACACATTGAATAACGACCTGGGCGCCGTCCAGGGCCTGGCCGCGAACGAGGCCGTGGTTGAGCGGTTTGCCGTGCGGGCCGCGGACGGCACGCGGGGCGAGGTGGTCATCACCGTCAACGGCGCCAACGACGCGCCGACCGCGACCGCCACCGGACCGGCGACGGCCGAGGAGGGTACCACCGTGACCCTGACCGGCACCGGCACCGACCCGGATCGGCAAGACCGGTTGCGCTATCAGTGGACGCCGCCCGCCGGCATCCCGACCATCGGGCTTCTCCCCTCCGCGACCTCGGCCCGCATCACCTTTGTCGCGCCGGAGTTGATCGACGGCACGGATCTGACGTTCACGCTGACCGTCACCGACCCGTCGGAGGTCACCGCCACCGCCATGGTCACCGTCATGGTCACGGCGGAGAACGATGCGGCGGTCTTTGGCGGCACCCACACCGGCAGTGTCACCGAAAGCAGTGCCACCGAAAACAACGCGCAGAGGAGCCTGGCCTTTGGCCTGCTGACCGTCACCGACTCGGACGGCCCCAACCGCTTTGCGGCGCAGACCGGCGTGGCCGGCACCTACGGCACGTTCACCCTGTTCGCCGCCGGGAACTGGCGGTACGATCTGGATAACGACCTTTCCGCCACCAATGCCCTGGCCGCGCCCGTTGCGGGCACCGACCTGGCCACCGAGAGCTTCCCGGTGCAGCAGGCCTCCGAGGGCGCCACCGAGGGCACCGTTGACCCGGCGGGTGTGGTCATCACCATCACCGGCGTCAATGACGCGCCGACCGTCCTGGCTGGCGACGACCGGATTGTGAGGGAGACCGTCGCGGTGACCCTGACCGGCACGGGCACCGACCCGGAGACCAGCGCCCCGGCGGCCCTGACCTATGCGTGGACGCAGACCGGCGGCACGCCGACCGTCACGCTGACCAACGCGGACACCGCCACGGCCACCTTCACCGCGCCCGATTTGACCGCGAACACAGACCTGACGTTTACGCTGACCGTGACCGACCCGCAGAGCGCCGAGGGCACGGATACGGTGGTCATTGTGGTGACCGCCCTCGTCAACAGACCGGCGATCATCAGCGGTGACCGGACCGGCACCGTGACCGAAGACGCTCCCGCCACTGTCGCCAACGGCCAGCTGGAGGTGTTTGACTCGGACGACGGCGACAGCACTGACGTCCAGTTACAGGGCGGCCCCCTCGGCCTCGGCACCTACGGCACCTTCACGGTGGCCACGGGCGGGCTGTGGACCTATACGCTGGATAACGCCGACCCCGAGACCAACGCGCTGGCGGGCGGCGACCGGGGCACGGAGCAGTTCACGGTTGCGACCGGCGACGGCACCGAGGTGCTGGTGGCGATCACCGTCATCGGCGCCGATGATCTTCCGACGGCGATCACCGGCCAGACCACCGGCCGCGTCACCGAAGATGCCGACGTGGCGGAGACCACCGGCACGCTGACCGTGACCGACCCGGATGGTCCGGCGGGTGCAGCCGCGTTCCAGGCGCAGGGGCGCGTCGTGGGCATCTACGGCACGTTCACCCTGGCCGCGAATGGCGGGTGGACCTATACGCTGGATAACGCCGACCCCGAGACCAACGCCCTGGCCGCGGACGCCACGGCGACGGACGTCTTTACGGCGGTCGCCGCTGACGACACCGGCCTGACGCAAGTGATCACCATCACCATCACCGGCGCCGCCGCCCCGGTGGTCGTCGGCGGCCAGCTCACCGGCAGTACGACGGAAGATGAGTTCACCGACGACGGATTCAACGAAATCAACGGCTTCTTGAGCGCGACGGACCCGGATAACCCCGGATTGAGATACACCTTCCGTCTCGCGCCCGGCGACTTCCAGGGCACCTACGGCACCTTCACCCTCGGCGGCGTTGGCCCCCCCCGCTGGCGCTACCGGCTGGACAATGCTGACCCGGACACCGACCTCCTGACCGCGGGTGAGACCGGCACCGACACGTTCACCTTGACGGTGGAAGATGCAGACGGAACCCGCATCACCCTGCTCCAGGATGAAGACGGCAACGCCATAGACACGTTGGCCGTCACCATCACCATCTTCGGCACGGATGACGCGCTGCCGGTCATCTCCATCGCCGCCGTGACATCCCCGGTGACCGAGGGGACGGCGGCGACCTTCACGCTGACGGCGAGCTCTGCACCGGTGGCAGACCTGACGGTCAGTGTGACGGTCACCGACCCGGGCAACTTCATTGCCGGGCCGGCGCCGACGATGGTGACGATTGCCGCCAGCGCAACGACGGCCACGCTGACCGTGCCGACCACACCTGACAACGCCGACGAGGCCAACGACACGATAACGGTGGAGGTGGCGCCGAACGCCGGCTACACGGTTGGCGACCCGGCCACAGCCAGTGTCAGGATAGACGACGACGACGACGTGCCGACGCTGGCGATTAGCTCGTCAGAGCCACCGGCAGTGGAGGAGGGCGACGACAGCGAGAGCGAGTCGCCGGCGCGATTGCTCTACACGGTGACGCTGACCGGGGAGACGGAGCGGACGGTGACCGTGGAGTACGGCATGAGTGGCACGGCGACCGAGAACACCGACTACCGGGTGAACACGGGGGTCGGAATACCCGGCCGTCTGACGTTTGCGCCGGACACGACGAGCCGGACGATTGAAGTGCTGGTAACGGGTGACACGATTGACGAGGATGACGAGACGGTCATCATCACGCTGTCAAACCCGGACAACGCAACGATCACAACAGCCGCTGGCACGGGCACGGGTACGATTACCGACGATGACACCCTGAGCATCTCGATCGTCGCCGTGACACCCTCGGTGACCGAAGGGACGGCGGCGACCTTCATGCTGACGACCGTGACGGCAGACCCTGCTCCGGCGACGGCGTTGACAGTCATGGTGTCCGTCACCGACTCAGGCAATTTCCTTGCCGGGCCGGCGCCGACGATGGTGACGATTGCCGTCGGCGAAACGACCGCCCTGCTGACGGTGGAGACCGATGACGACAGCATCGGCGAGGCGAACGGCATGATCACGGCCACGGTGACCGACGGGATCGGCTATACAGCCGGCGACCCCCCGGCCACCGCCGATGTCACGATCACCGATAACGATGTCCCAACGCTGGCGATTGACTCGCCGAGTGTGCGGGAAGACGCAGCGGGATTGACCTACACGGTGACGCTGACCGGGGCGACGGAGCAGACGGTGACGGTGGGCTACGCGGTGACAGATGGTACGGCGACCACGGCCGACTACACCGCCGTGTCCACCGCCGGCACACTGACGTTTACGCCGGGCACGCTGACACAGACGATTGAGGTGACGGTGACGGATGACAGCATTGAAGAGACCGACGAGACGGTCATCGTCACCCTGTCGACTCCGGTCAACGCAACGATCACCACCGCCATCGGCACCGGCACGATTACCGACGACGACGCGGACCCCGTGGTCACCCTGGTGCTGACCCCGGCCACGATCGCCCAGAGCGGCGGCGTGAGCACCGTCACGGCCAGGCTGGACCAGGCCTCGTCCGCGCCAACCACGGTGACCGTCAGTGCGACCCCGGTCAGCCCGGCGGTTGCGGGTGATTACAACTTGAGTGACCCGTCGATGCTGACCATTGCCGCCGGGGCGACCAGCAGCACCGGGCTCGTCACCGTCACCGCCGTGAATCGCGGTGCCACGACTCTCCGTGAGGTGACGGTGTCGGCCACGGTCGTCAACGACAACGGCTTCACGGGGCCGGCTGACGAAACCCTGACCATCGCCGCCGCGGTGCCGGTGCCGGGGGCGGTGCTGGTCGGCACACTGACCGAAGCCACCCTGAACGGTGCGACGGTGACGGTGACGCTGGAGAACACGGCATACGTGGGCTCGCTGAGTACAGACAACTTCACGCTGACGCCGCAGAACGTGCCGGGCGTCCTGAGAGTGAACACGGTCAGCCTCGACAGCAACACCGAGGCTACGCTGACGCTGGCGTATGATGGCACGGACCTCACTGCCAACGGCACGTTGTCCGTCACGGTACTGGATTCCGGGCACACCGGCAGCGGCGACCTGACCACCGACAGCGTGCCGATTCTGGCCATCACCGACGGCATCACCGGCGCCACGACCGGCACGGTGACGGAAGACGATCCTCTGGCCGCCACGGCGAACGGTCAGTTGACCCTGGCCGGCGACTTTGTGGCCCAGACTGACGCCACTGCCACGACGGGTACCTACGGCACCTTTGACCTGACCGCCGCCGGGGCGTGGACCTATATGCTGAATAACGACGACCCCGAGACCAACGCGCTGGCGGGCGGCACCCAGGTCACCGACGTCTTTACCGCCGTCTCCGCCGACGACGCCAGCGAGACGCAAGCCGTCACCATCACCGTCACCGGGGCCAATGACGCGCCGACCGCGAATGCCGGGGCTGATCAACCCGACGTGCTTGTCGGCGCCACGGTCACGCTGGACGGCCGCGGCAGCACCGACCCGGATACCGACGGCCGCATTGCCACCTATGCCTGGACGCAACGCGCCGGGCCGGAGGTAACCTTGAGCGCCACCAACGTGGCCCGGCCGACCTTCACGGCGCCGAGTAGTATGACGCGCGTCACCGCGCTGACCTTTGAGCTGATTGTCAACGACGGCAGTGTGGATTCCGCCGCCGACACCGTGACCATCATAACGATGCGGCCGTTGCCCGGACTTGTGCGGAACTTCACCGCCGCTCCTGCGGCTCGTGGTGGTCGTGTCATTTTGAGGTGGGAGGCGCCGGACAATGCGGTTGTGGCGGATGTAACCCACTACGAGCTGCAAAGTAAGGCAAGCAGTGCAACAGCCTTTGAGCCTTTTGAAACACTCCCAGTTGGTAGCACCACCACGCAATTCGTTCTCCCCCGCAGGACATCCGTCACCTCCTTTGAATTTCGTATCAGAGCCTTGGCGGCGGGAGCGGTGGGTGACTGGGTGAGCACTGACGGCCCCAGTCCCGGCGCCTTGTTAAGCGTGAACACCCTTCTGGAGATCGCAGAGGGTGGCACGGCGACCTATACGGTGGTCTTGCAGACTGTGCCGACCGCTCCGGTCACAGTTGCGATCAGTAGCGACAATGACGATGTGACGGCGACAGGCCTCACATTCACGGTGGCGAATTGGAATATTCCGCAAGCGGTGATTGTCACCGCGGCGCAGGATGCTGATGGCTCTGATGATGTGGGTATTAGTCTCACGCACGTTTTTGATGGAGGCGGCTACAGAGGTGTGAGCGCGAGAGTGGATGTGAATGTGGTGGACGATGACCCGACCTTCGGCACTGCGACCATTGACGCCCAGATCTACACCGTGGGCATGGACATCGGCAGCGTCATCCTGCCGACCGCCACCACCGGCACCGGCGCATTGACCTATACCCTGACCCCGCTGCCGGCCGGTCTGACCCTGACCGACAACATGCTGTCCGGCATACCGGAGACGATGCAGGCGACGACCAACCTCACCTACACAGTGACGGACAGCGACGGCAACACCGACACCATTGGCTTCACCGTCACCATCAACGTCTCCCCGGGCATCACCGGCGACACTGTCGGCGTGGTCACGGAAGGCGGCGCCGCGGTTACGACCATTGATACCGCCACCGGCCGGTTGTTCCTGCCCGGCGGCTTTGAGGCCCAGACCGGCGCCACCGGCCGCACCAACGGGCAGGGCGCCTACGGCAGCTTCACCCTGACCACCGCCGGCGTGTGGACCTATGCGCTGAATAACGCCGACCCCGACACCAACGAGCTGGCGGGCGGCGTCCGGGTCACCGACGTCTTTACCGCCGTTTCCGCCGACGACGCCAGCGAGACGCAAGCCGTCACCATCACCGTCACCGGCGCCAATGATGCGCCGACCGCCGACGCGGGTGCCTCCCAGTCCGTGTTTGTCGGCGACACGGTCACGCTGGCGGGCCGCGGCACCGACCCGGATACCGGCGACAGCATTGCCGCCTATGCCTGGACGCAAAGCGGCAGCCCGACGGTGATCTTGAGTGACGCCACCGTGGCCCGGCCGACCTTCACGGCGCCGGACGTGATGAGCGCCACCACGCTGACCTTTGCGCTGGTGGTCAACGATGGCGAAGCGGATTCAGACCGCGCCGACACCGTCACCATCACCGTCTTCCCGGGCATCACCGGCGACACGACCGGCATGGTCACAGAAGACGCGACCGTCACCACCGCGACCGGCGTGTTGGACAATCCCATCGGCGGCTTTGAGGCCCAGGCCGGCGCCTCCGACCGGGCCAACGGGCAGGGCGCCTACGGCCGCTTCACCCTGGTCACCGGCGGGGCGTGGACCTATACGCTGGATAACGCCGCCGCCGCCACCGACGCGCTGCCCGCCGGCGCCACGGTGACCGACATCTTTACCGCCGTCTCCAGCGAGAACCCGGGCGTGACGCAAGCCGTCACCATCACCGTCACCGGCGCCAATGACGCGCCGACCGCGCTGCCCGGCGACGACCGGACCGTGCCCCAGGAGGCCATGGTGAATCTGAGCGGCCGCGGCACTGACCCGGACACCGGCGACCAGGCGGAGTTGACCTATGCGTGGACACAGACCGGTGGCACGCCGACCGTCACCCTCGCCCCCGCCCCCGGGGCCCCCGCCACCGGGGTCACCTTCACCGCGCCCATGGTGATGGATGACACGACCCTGACGTTCACGCTGACCGTGACCGACCGGCAGGGCGCCGCGGACACCGCCCCCGTGATGGTCACCATTGATGCGGACAGCACGGCCTCCGACATCACCGGCGACATTTTCGGTTTCGTCACCGAAGACGCGGAGACCGCCACCGCCACCGGCATCCTGACCGTGACGGCCGGCGGCACCGTTGGCGAGTTCCAGGCGCAGCCGATGCAGCCGACGGATCCGCCGGTGGTCGGCGTCTACGGCACCTTCACCCTGGCCGCCACCGGCGCGTGGACCTACACGCTGGACAACGAGGACATCGACACCGACGCCCTGTCTCTGGGCCCCGAGGAGATCCAGGAGACCTTCCGGGTGGTGGCCGACGACATGGTCGGCACCCCGGTGACCGTGACCATCTTTATCAACGGCGCCAACGACCGCCCCACCGTCATGGTTGCGCCGACGCAGACCGTTGGCGAAGAGACCATTGTGACGCTGACCGGCACTGGCGATGACGTGGATGCCGGCGACATGTTGCGCTATCGGTGGACACAGAGCGATTTTGAGCTTGCCGACCCCACGGCTGTCACGCGGCAGGTCACGCTGACCAACGCGGACACCGCCACCGCCACCTTCACCGCGCCCAATTTCATCGAGCCCACGCCCCTGACGTTCACGCTGACCGTCGCCGATGTGCATAGCTCCGGCGTCACCGCCACGGTGATCGTCACCGTGACCGCGAACGACGACCCGGTGCGCATCGGCGGCGAGCAGACCGGCAGTGTCACCGAAGACGGGGCGACGTTGGCGCGGGGCGAGTTGACGATCCGTGATCCGGATGGCCACGACCGCTTCCGGGCCCAGACGGCCGTGGCCGGCGACTATGGCACGCTGGCGAGCCTGACCGCCCCCGGCGTGTGGGTCTACGTGCTGAACAACAATGACGATGTCGTGCAGAACCTGCGGGCGACCGACGTGCGCACCGAGACCTTTACCGTGGAGGCCGAGGACGACACCCGCGTGATCCTCACCATCACCGTCACCGGCGCCAATGACGCGCCGACCGCCACGGGCCGGTTCCGGAGCGACGCGGTGATCATTGACAGCAGCGTCACCGGGGGGAGTGCGGTGAGTCTGGTTGGCACGGGCACCGACCGGGATACCGGCGAGCAGGAAGCATTGCGCTATCAATGGAGGCAAGTCAGCGGCCAGCCCGACGTCACGCTGACCGACGCGGATATGGCCACCGCCACCTTCACCGCGCCGTTGTTGCCCGCGGAGACGACGCTGGTGTTTGAGTTGACGGTCACCGACGGGCAAGCGGCCGCCATTGCGCCGGTGCGCGTGCCCGTGCGGGCGGCGGACAACAGCCCGGCGGTCTTTAGCGGGACGCGCGGCCGCGTCACCGAAGACGGGGAGCTGACCGCCACCGCCACGCTGACCGTGACCGACGCGGACCCGGACGACCCGGAGACCATCCAGGCGCAGGACGACGACCTTGTCGGCACCTATGGCACGTTCACGCTGGACGCCGCGACCGGCGTGTGGAGCTACACATTGAATAACGACCTGGGCGCCGTCCAGGGCCTGGCCGCGAACGAGGCCGTGGTTGAGCGGTTTGCCGTGCGGGCCGCGGACGGCACACGGGGCGAGGTCGTCATCACCGTCAACGGCGCCAACGACGCGCCGACCGCGACCGCCACCGGACCGGCGACGGCCGAGGAGGGTACCACCGTGACCCTGACTGGCACCGGCAGCGACCCGGATCGGCAAGACCGGTTGCGCTATCAGTGGACGCCGCCCGCCGGCATCCCGACCATCGGGCTTCTCCCCTCCGCGACCTCGGCCATCGTCACCTTTGTCGCGCCGGAGTTGATCGACGGCACGGATCTGGCGTTCACGCTGACCGTCACCGACCCGTCGGAGGTCACCGCCACCGCCACGGTCACCGTCATGGTCACGGCGGATGACGATGCGGCGACCTTTGGCGGCACCCGCACCGGCAGTGTCACCGAAAGCAGTGCCACCGAAAACAACGTGCAGAGGAGCCTGGCCTTTGGCCTGCTGACCGTCACCGACGCGGACGGCCCCAACCGCTTTGCGGCGCAGACCGGCGTGGCCGGCACCTACGGCACGTTCACCCTGTTCGCCACCGGGAACTGGCGGTACGATCTGGATAACGACCTTTCCGCCACCAATGCCCTGGCCGCGCCCGTTGCGGGCACCGCGCTGGCCACCGAGCGCTTCCTGGTGCGGCAGGCCACCGAGGACACCATCGGGGGCGCCGAGGACCCGGAGCGTGTGGTCATCACCATCACCGGCGTCAATGACGCGCCGACCGTCCTGGCTGGCGACGACCGGATTGTGAGGGAGAACGTTGCGGTGACCCTGACCGGCACGGGCACCGACCCGGAGACCAGCGACACGGCGGCCCTGACCTATGCGTGGACGCAGACCGGCACGCCGACCGTCACGCTGACCAACGCGGACACCGCCACGGCCACCTTCACCGCGCCCGATTTGACCGAGGATATGCCTCTGACGTTTACGCTGACCGTGACCGACCCGCAGAGCGCCGAGGGCACGGATACGGTGGTTATCGTGGTGACCGCCCTCGTCAACAGACCGGCGATCATCAGCGGTGACCGGACCGGCACCGTGACCGAAGACGCTCCCGCCACTGTCGCCAACGGCCAGCTGGAGGTGTTTGACTCGGACGGCGGCGACAGCACTGACGTCCAGTTACAGGGCGGCCCCCTCGGCCTCGGCACCTACGGCACCTTTGAGGTGGACACGGACGGCGAGTGGACCTATACGCTGGATAACGCCGACCCCGAGACCAACGCGCTGGCGGGCGGCGACCGGGGCACTGAGCGGTTCACGGTTGTGACCGGCGACGGCACCGAAGTGCTGGTGGCGATCACCGTCATCGGCGCCGATGATCTCCCGGAGGCGATCACCGGCCAGACCACCGGCCGCGTCACCGAAGATGCCGTCGTGGTGGAGACCACCGGCATGCTGGCCGTGACCGACCCGGATGGTCCGGCGGGTGCTGCCGCGTTCCAGGCGCAGGGGAGCGTCGTGGGTATCTACGGCACGTTCACCCTGGCCGCGAATGGCGAGTGGACCTATACGCTGGATAACGCCGACCCCGAGACCAACGCCCTGGCCGCGGACGCCACGGCGACGGACGTCTTTACGGCGGTCGCCGCTGACGACACCGGCCTGACGCAAGTGATCACCATCACCATCACCGGCGCCGCCGCCCCGGTGGTCGTCGGCGGCCAGCTCACCGGCAGTACGACGGAAGATGAGTTCACCGACGACGGATTCAACGAAATCAACGGCTTCTTGAGCGCGACGGACCCGGATAACCCCGGATTGAGATACACCTTCCGTCTCGCGCCCGGCGACTTCCAGGGCACCTACGGCACCTTCACCCTCGGCGGCGTTGGCCCCCCCCGCTGGCGCTACCGGCTGGACAATGCTGACCCGGACACCGACCTCCTGACCGCGGGTGAGACCGGCACCGACACGTTCACCTTGACGGTGGAAGATGCAGACGGAACCCGCATCACCCTGCTCCAGGATGAAGACGGCAACGCCATAGACACGTTAGCCGTCACCATCACCATCGTCGGCACGGATGACCCGCCGACGATCAGCGGCGCGCTCACCGGGGCGGTCACGGAAGACAGCGACGAAGACAGGACCACCGGCCTGCTGACCGTGACCGCCGTGGACAACGCTGATCTCGTCACCGCGTTTACTGAGCAGGCCGATGTCCCCGGCACCTACGGCAGCTTCACGCTGACCGAGGGCGGCGCGTGGACCTATACGCTGGATAACGCCGACCCCGAGACCAACGCGCTGGCCGCGGGCGTGACGAGGAGCGACGTCTTTACGGTCGTCTTCGCCGCCGACACCAGTGTGACGCAAGCCGTCACCATCACCGTCACCGGGGCCAATGACGCGCCGACCGCCGACGCGGGTGCCTCCCAGTCCGTGTTTGTCGGCGACACGGTCACGCTGGACGGCCGCGGCGGCACCGACCCGGATACCGGCGACAGCATTGCCGCCTACACCTGGACGCAAAGCGGCAGCCCGACGGTGACCTTGAGTGACGCCACCGTGGCCCGGCCGACCTTCACGGCGCCGGACGTGATGAGTGCCACCGCGCTGACCTTTGCGCTGGTGGTCAACGACGGCGAAGCGGATTCAGACCGCGCCGACACCGTCACCATCACCGTCTTCCCGGGCATCACCGGCGACACGACCGGCATGGTCACAGAAGACGCGACCGTCACCACCGCGACCGGCGTGTTGGACAATCCCATCGGCGGCTTTGAGGCCCAGGCCGGCGCCTCCGACCGGGCCAACGGGCAGGGCGCCTACGGCCGCTTCACCCTGGTCACCGGCGGGGCGTGGACCTATACGCTGGATAACGCCGCCGCCGCCACCGACGCGCTGCCCGCCGGCGCCACGGTGACCGACATCTTTACCGCCGTCTCCAATACGAACGCGGGCGTGACGCAAGCCGTCACCATCACCGTCACCGGCGCCAATGACGCGCCGACCGCGCTGCCCGGCGACGACCGGACCGTGCCCCAGGAGGCCATGGTGAATCTGAGCGGCCGCGGCACTGACCCGGACACCGGCGACCAGGCGGAGTTGACCTATGCGTGGACACAGACCGGTGGCACGCCGACCGTCACCCTCGCCCCCGCCCCCGGGGCCCCCGCCACCGGGGTCACCTTCACCGCGCCCATGGTGATGGATGACACGACCCTGACGTTCACGCTGACCGTGACCGACCGGCAGGGCGCCGCGGACACCGCCCCCGTGATGGTCACCATTGATGCGGACAGCACGGCCTCCGACATCACCGGCGACATTTTCGGTTTCGTCACCGAAGACGCGGAGACCGCCACCGCCACCGGCATCCTGACCGTGACGGCCGGCGGCACCGTTGGCGAGTTCCAGGCGCAGCCGATGCAGCCGACGGATCCGCCGGTGGTCGGCGTCTACGGCACCTTCACCCTGGCCGCCACCGGCGCGTGGACCTACACGCTGGACAACGAGGACATCGACACCGACGCCCTGTCTCTGGGCCCCGAGGAGATCCAGGAGACCTTCCGGGTGGTGGCCGACGACATGGTCGGCACCCCGGTGACCGTGACCATCTTTATCAACGGCGCCAACGACCGCCCCACCGTCATGGTTGCGCCGACGCAGACCGTTGGCGAAGAGACCATTGTGACGCTGACCGGCACTGGCGATGACGTGGATGCCGGCGACATGTTGCGCTATCGGTGGACACAGAGCGATTTTGAGCTTGCCGACCCCACGGCTGTCACGCGGCAGGTCACGCTGACCAACGCGGACACCGCCACCGCCACCTTTACCGCGCCCAATTTCATCGAGCCCACGCCCCTGACCTTCACGCTGACCGTCGCCGATGTGCATAGCTCCGGCGTCACCGCCACGGTGATCGTCACCGTGGACGCGGACAATGACCCGGTACTCATCGGCGGCGAGCAGACCGGCAGCGTCACCGAAGACGGGGCGGTGTTGGCGCGGGGCGAGTTGACGATCCGTGATCCGGATGGCCACGACCGCTTCCGGGCCCAGACGGCCGTGGCCGGCGCCTATGGCACGCTGGCGAGCCTGACCGCCCCCGGCGTGTGGGTCTACGCGCTGAACAACAATGACGAAGTCGTGCAGAACCTGCGGGCGACCGACGTGCGCACCGAGACCTTCACCGTGCAGGCCGAGGACAACACCCCCGTGATCCTCACCATCACCGTCACCGGCGCCAATGACGCGCCGACCGCCACGGGCCGGTTCCGGAGCGACGCGCTGATCATTGACAGCAGCGTCATTGGGGGGAGTGCGGTGAGTCTGGTCGGCACGGGCACCGACCGGGATACCGGCGAGCAGGAAGCATTGCGCTATCAATGGAGGCAAGTCAGCGGCCAGCCCGACGTCCTGCTGACCGCCGCGGACACCGCCACCGCCACCTTCACCGCGCCGTTGTTGCCCGCGGAGACGACGCTGGTGTTTGAGTTGACGGTCACCGACGGGCAAGCGGCCGCCATTGCGCCGGTGCGCGTGCCCGTGCGGGCGGCGGACAACAGCCCGGCGGTCTTTAGCGGGACGCGCGGCCGCGTCACCGAAGACGGGGAGCTGACCGCCACCGCCACGCTGACCGTGACCGACGCGGACCCGGACGACCCGGAGACCATCCAGGCGCAGGACGACGACCTTGTCGGCGCCTATGGCACGTTCACGCTGAACGCCGCGACCGGCGTGTGGAGCTACACATTGAATAACGACCTGGGCGCCGTCCAGGGCCTGGCCGCGAACGAGGCCGTGGTTGAGCGGTTTGCCGTGCGGGCCGCGGACGGCACGCGGGGCGAGGTCGTCATCACCGTCAACGGCGCCAACGACGCGCCGACCGCGACCGCCACCGGACCGGCGACGGCCGAGGAGGGTACCACCGTGACCCTGACCGGCACCGGCACCGACCCGGATCGGCAAGACCGGTTGCGCTATCAGTGGACGCCGCCCGCCGGCATCCCGACCATCGGGCTTCTCCCCTCCGCGACCTCGGCCCGCATCACCTTTGTCGCGCCGGAGTTGATCGACGGCACGGATCTGACGTTCACGCTGACCGTCACCGACCCGTCGGAGGTCACCGCCACCGCCATGGTCACCGTCATGGTCACGGCGGAGAACGATGCGGCGGTCTTTGGCGGCACCCACACCGGCAGTGTCACCGAAAGCAGTGCCACCGAAAACAACGCGCAGAGGAGCCTGGCCTTTGGCCTGCTGACCGTCACCGACTCGGACGGCCCCAACCGCTTTGCGGCGCAGACCGGCGTGGCCGGCACCTACGGCACGTTCACCCTGTTCGCCGCCGGGAACTGGCGGTACGATCTGGATAACGACCTTTCCGCCACCAATGCCCTGGCCGCGCCCGTTGCGGGCACCGACCTGGCCACCGAGAGCTTCCCGGTGCAGCAGGCCACCGAGGGCGCCACCGAGGGCACCGTTGACCCGGCGGGTGTGGTCATCACCATCACCGGCGTCAATGACGCGCCGACCGTCCTGGCTGGCGATGACCGGATTGTGAGGGAGAACGTTGCGGTGACCCTGACCGGCACGGGCACCGACCCGGAGACCAGCGACACGGCGGCCCTGACCTATGCGTGGACGCAGACCGGCGGCACGCCGACCGTCACGCTGACCAACGCGGACACCGCCACGGCCACCTTCACCGCGCCCGATTTGACCGCGAACACAGACCTGACGTTTACGCTGACCGTGACCGACCCGCAGAGCGCCGAGGGCACGGATACGGTGGTCATCGTGGTGACCGCCCTCGTCAACAGACCGGCGATCATCAGCGGTGACCGGACCGGCACCGTGACCGAAGACGCTCCCGCCACTGTCGCCAACGGCCAGCTGGAGGTGTTTGACTCGGACGGCGGCGACAGCACTGACGTCCAGTTACAGGGCGGCCCCCTCGGCCTCGGCACCTACGGCACCTTTGAGGTGGACACGGACGGCGAGTGGACCTATACGCTGGATAACGCCGACCCCGAGACCAACGTGCTGGCGGGCGGCGACCGGGGCACTGAGCGGTTCACGGTTGTGACCGGCGACGGCACCGAAGTGCTGGTGGCGATCACCGTCATCGGCGCCGATGATCTCCCGGAGGCGATCACCGGCCAGACCACCGGCCGCGTCACCGAAGATGCCGACGTGGTGGAGACCACCGGTACGCTGGCCGTGACCGACCCGGATGGTCCGGCGGGTGCTGCCGCGTTCCAGGCGCAGGGGCGCGTCGTGGGTATCTACGGCACGTTCACCCTGGCCGCGAATGGCGAATGGACCTATACGCTGGATAACGCCGACCCCGAGACCAACGCCCTGGCCGCGGACGCCACGGCGACGGACGTCTTTACGGCGGTCGCCGCTGACGACACCACCCTGACGCAAGTGATCACCATCACCATCACCGGCGCCGCCGCCCCGGTGGTCGTCGGCGGCCAGCTCACCGGCAGTACGACGGAAGATGAGTTCACCGACGACGGATTCAACGAAATCAACGGCTTCTTGAGCGCGACGGACCCGGATAACCCCGGATTGAGATACACCTTCCGTCTCGCGCCCGGCGACTTCCAGGGCACCTACGGCACCTTCACCCTCGGCGGCGTTGGCCCCCCCCGCTGGCGCTACCGGCTGGACAATGCTGACCCGGACACCGACCTCCTGACCGCGGGTGAGACCGGCACCGACACGTTCACCTTGACGGTGGAAGATGCAGACGGAACCCGCATCACCCTGCTCCAGGATGAAGACGGAAACGCCATAGACACGTTGGCCGTCACCATCACCATCGTCGGCGCCAATGACGCGCCGACCGCCGACGCGGGCAACGCCCAGACCGTGCCCCGGAACGCCATGGTGAATCTGATCGGTAGCGGCACCGACACGGAAACCGGCGATGCGGCGGCGCTGACCTATGCGTGGACGCAGATCGACATCACGCCCGGCGTCACGCCCGGCGTCACGCTCGACCCGACCGGGCTCGCCTCATCGGTCACCTTCATAGCACCCCCGGTCACCGAGGACACGCCCCTGACGTTTGAGCTGACCGTGACCGACCCGCAGGGCGCCACGGGCACCGACACCGTGCGCATCACCATTGATGCGGACCGCACGGCGTCCATCATCAGCGGCGACTTTGCCGGCACCGTCACCGAAGACGTGGAGCCGAACACCGCCACCGGCATGCTGACCGCGACGGCCGAGGACACCATGCGCGATTTCGTGCCCCAGACCGTGCCGGGCACCTACGGCAGCTTCATGCTGGCCGCCACTGGCACGTGGACCTACACGCTGGACAACACGCCGGGCAGCGCCACCGACGCTCTGCCGATGGACAGCGCACGCACTGAGCAATTCCCGGTGGCGGACATTGACAGCAGCCCGGCGCTGGTGAACATCACGGTCACCGGCGCCAATGACCCGCCGACCGCCGATGCCGGCAACGCCTTCAGCGTTGACGAAGGCGATCCGGTCACGCTGGACGGCAGCGGCTCCAGCGACCCGGATGTCGACGAGGGAATGGCCCTGACCTATCAGTGGACGCCGGTCGCCGGCACGCCGACCGTCACGCTCACTGATGCCGATACCGCCACGCCCGGCTTCACCGCGCCCGCAGTAGACGAGGACGCGATCCTGACATTCATACTGACGGTCACCGACCCGCAGCGCGTCACGGACACCGCCACGGTGGCCGTCACCGTGCGTGCGCTGCCGGTCGTCACTCTGGTGCTGACCCCGCCCGCGATCACCCAGAGCGGCGGCGTGAGCACCGTCACGGCCAGGCTGGACCAGGCCTCGTCCGCGCCGACCACGGTGACCGTCAGTGCGGCCCCGGTCAGCCCGGCGGTCGAGGGTGATTACCGCTTGAGTGACCCGTCGGTGCTGACCATTGCCGCCGGGGCGACCAGCAGCACCGGAACCGTCACCATCACCGCCGTGAATCGCGGCAGCACGATACCCCGGCAGGTGACGGTGTCGGCCGTGGCCGTCAACGCCAACGGCATCATGGGTCCGGACTCCCAAACCCTGAGCATTGCCGCCGTGGGTGATGGTGATGATGACGGCCTGCGTTTCGCGGACGGGGCGGTGAATCTGTTCTATCCGCTGAACATGCCGATCACCCCCACGACATTGCCGCGGGAGGCCACCGACGACGCCGGGGCGCTGGCCTACACCCTGAGCCATTTGCACCTGTCCTTGAGCGAGTTGGGGCTGGCCTTTCACCCGGCCACCCGCACCCTGACCGGCACGCCGATCCTGGCCGGCGCCGGCCATGACGCGGATCAGTTCGGGTTTGAGTTTGGCTATACGGTGACCGACGAGGCCGGGCGCACGGCTGAGCTGGAAGTGTTCATCACCATCTGCGAAGTGGGTGCGGTGCCGGCCGGCACCACCGAGTGCGCCCCGCCGGCCTATGTGGATCTGGCGTTTACCGCCACCGTGGAGGCGCAGAGCTATCCGGTCAACACGGCCATCTCCTCGCTGACCCTGCCGGATGCCACCGGCGGCACCGGCGCCAGCCCCCGCCTGACCTATGTCTTGTCCCCGCTGCCCGCCGGGCTGGCCTTTGACCCGGCCACCCGCATCCTGACCGGCACGCCGACTGACCCCGGCGTCACCGGGCTGACGTATGCCGTCACCGACGTTGCGAGCGACCAGAGCCTCACGCAGGCCTTTACCGTGACAGTGACCGGGCCGACGCTGGGCAGTCAGCGCGATCTGACCTACCCTGCGTCCATCGCGATCCCCCCGGTGACCCTGCCCTCGGCCACCGGCGGCGCCGCGCCGCTGACCTACACCCTGACCGGGCCGAACGGCGAGCCGCTGGCGACCGCCGTGCCCGGGCTGGCCTTTGCCCCGGCCCCGGCCGACCGCATCCTGTCCGGCACGCCGACCGTGGCGGGCCTGACCACGCTGACCTACACGGTCACCGACAGCGCCACCCCGCCGGCCACCGACGTCCAGACCTTTACCGTGACGGTGACCGGGGCGACGCTGGCCCAACCGGAAGACATCACCACTCCGCCCGGCACGCCGTTCACCAGCAGCCCGTTCCCGGAGCTCCTGAATGCCGCCGGGCCGATCACCTACACCGTGACCCGGTCGAACGGCCTCCTGTTACCCACCGGCCTGACCTTTACCCCGACCACTCGCGTGCTGTCCGGCCAGGTGGCCGTGGGCGGTGTGACCATCCCGTTGGAATACAGCGCCACCTTCGGGGGCGGCAATCTCCGGCAGCCGTTTAACTTGCAGGTGACCGGGCCGAGGTTGCCGGTCGTCGACAACCAGCTCTACGTGGTGAACGTGGCCATTGAACCGCTGACGCTGCCGCTGTCCCCCGGCGGCGGCACCGGCGCGGTGAGCTACGCCCTGACCGGGATGAACGCCGGGCCGGGCGCCGCCAACCTGCCCGCCGGCCTGACCTATGCGGCGGCCACCCGCGTGCTGTCCGGCACGCCGACCGAAACCGGCACCACCATTTTGGCCTACACCGCCACCGACTCGGCCACGCCCCCGGCCGTCAGCACGCAGGTCTTTGGCGTCTCGGTGAACGCCATCCCGCTTGGGGATGGCCCGATTCTGCCGCTGATTATCCCCCGAACCTATACGCTCGACGAGCCGATTCCGCAGACGACGCTGCCGATGGCCCAGGAGCGGAAAGCCGATGGCACCACTGTTGGGCCGTTGACGTACACCCTGACCGGGCCGGGCGGCGCCGCCCTGCCCGCCGGCCTGACCTTTACGGCGGCCACCCGCGCACTATTCGGCACCCCGACCGCCCTGGGCGTCACCCCGTTGACCTACACGGTCACCGACCTTGACGATGAGAGCACCACCACGCGCATCTTCAACGTCGTGGTGATTGAGCCGGTGCCGGGCGGGACGCTGCCCACGCCGGACAATCAGCGCTATGTCCTTGACGAGGCGCTCACGCCTTCCGTGACCCTGCCGGCCTCTCCGGACTTCGTCGGGACGCCCACCTACACCCTGACCGGGCCGGATGGCGCGTTGCTGGCGACCGCCGTGCCGGGCCTCGTCTTTACCCCGGCCACCCGTGAGATAGCCGGCACGCCGACCACTCTGGGCGTCACCAGGCTGACCTACACGGTCGCCGACGCCACCAGTGCCACCCGTGTGACCTTCGACGTGGCGGTCGTCAGAGACGGCCCCCTGACCCTGCCCACCCCGGCGGATCAGCGCTACGAGCCCAACCAGGCGCTCATCCCTCCCGTGACGCTGCCGGCCGCCACCGACTTCACCGGCGCGACGGTCCGCTACACCCTGGCCGGGACGGACGCCCCCGCCCTGCCCGCCGGCCTGACCTTTAATCCGGTCGACCGCGTGCTGTCCGGCAGGGCGCCTGACTTCGGCTTCAACTTCGTCAGTACCCTGGCCTACACCGCCACCGACGAGAACGGCTCCGTCACGGTGATGTTTGACTTCATCGTCGCCGATGCCGGTGCGCCGGTCGCGACCGCGCCGTCCGCTCAGAGCTATACGGTCGGCCGACCGATCATGCCCCTGACTCTGGAGTCTGGCCCGTCGAGTCCGGCGGTGACGACCTACACCCTGACCGGGCCGACCGCCGGGCCGGGCGATGCCGCCCTGCCCGCCGGCCTGACCTTTAATCCGGTCGCCCGCGTCCTGACCGGCACGCCGACCACCGTGGCCGACGCCGTCACGCTGACCTACACGGTCACCGACACCGTCATCACCGACACGGCGACCTTTGACGTCACCATCACCCCTGCGACGGCGCCGACCATCACCGCCATTGCGTTGACCTCGGACGCCGGCGACGGCGTCTATGCGCTTGGCGACGAGATTGAAGCGACCGTCACCTTCAGCGAGGATGTCATCGTCACCGGCCAGCCGCAACTGGCGCTGGCCGTGGACACGGCAACGCGCCAGGCGGTCTACGACAGCGGCCGCAGCACGGACACGGCGCTGGTGTTCCGCTACACGGTGGCCGACGACGATCTTGACACTGACGGCGTGAGCATCGGCCCCAATGCGCTGACCCACACCGGCGGCAGCATGATTCGCGACGTGGCCGATACCGAAGATGCGCGGCTCACGCATGCCATGGTGGCCGATGCCGCCGCACATACCGTTGACGGCATCGTCCCGACGGTCAGCACGGCCACCATCAACGGCGCTGCCCTGACGCTGACCTACACCGAGGCGCTCAACAACAACCCGCTGCCGGCGCCGACCGCCTACACGCTGGTGCTGGAGTCGGGCGCCACTGCCCCGACGGTGAACCCCGGCGGCGTGGCGATATCACCCGACAGGACGACGCTGACGCTGACGCTGAACGAGCCCGTGGCATCAAGCGACGTCGTGACACTGACCTACACCGTCGGCGCCAATCCGGTGCAGGATGAGGCCGGCAATGCTGCCGCCGGCTTCATCCGAATGGTGCCCAACGCCACGCCGCCGCCATCAGCCAGGGCGGTGCTGGCCGGGACACTGACCGAAGACACCCTGAACGGCGCGACGGTGACGGTGACGCTGGAGAACACCGAATACGTGGGCACGCCGAGTACAGCCGACTTCAGCCTGACCACTGATGCGCCTGGGGTGACGGTGAGCGGTGTCAGCCGCGACAGTGCCACCGCGGCCACGCTGACGCTGGCGTATGATGGCACGGACCTCACCGCCAACGGCACGTTGTCCGTGACGGTACTGGATTCCGGGCACATCGGCAGCGGCGACCTGATCACCAACAGCGTGCTGATCACGGCCATCATTGACGACCTCGCCGGCGCGGTCACGGAAGACGACGATGACGCCAACACCGCCACCGGCCGGTTGTTCCTGCTCGGTGGCTTTGAGGCCCAGACCGGCGCCCCCGACCGGGCCAACGGGCAGGGCGCCTACGGCACCTTCACCCTGGCCGACACCGGCGCGTGGACCTATACGCTGAATAACGACGACCCCGACACCAACGAGCTGGTCGCCGACGTTACGGTCACCGACGTCTTTACCGCCGTCTCCGCCGCCGACACCAGCGAGACGCAAGCCGTCACCATCACCGTCACTGGCGCCAATGATGCGCCCACAGCGAACGCCGGGCCGGACCAACCCGCCGTAACTGCCGGCGCCACCGTCACGCTGGACGGCAGCGGCAGCAGCGACCCGGATACCGGTGATGCGATTGACACCTACACCTGGACGCAGACCGGCGGCACGACAGTAACCTTGAGTGACAACAGCGCAATGCCGACCTTCACCGCGCCCGCGGTTGCCACTGCCCTGACGTTTTCACTGATTGTCAACGACGGCAGAGTGGATTCCGCCGCCGACACCGTGACCATCACGGTGACCGATGACGATGCTGGTGTGGGTGGCATCGTGCTGTCGCCGGCGAGTTTGACGGTATCTGAGACCGGGAGCGCGTCGTACAATGTGTCGTTGTCCGTGGCGCCTTTGGGACCAGTGGATGTTGCCATAGCCGACGGAGCGGGTTCGGGCGGATTGACATTTGCCCCGACCGCACTGGTCTTTGATGCTGGCAATTGGAATGTTGTTCAGGCGGTCACGGTAACGGCGGACAGTGGCGCTCAGTCGGGGAGTCGGACCCACACGGCAAGCGGCAGCGGCTACAGTGCCACGCAAGACTTGCGTGTCACGGTGCTGCCGCAACCCGGACTGGTGCAGAACTTCACAGCCACTCCCAGACCTTTCGGTCGCGCGAGAGTCGAATTGAATTGGGAGGCGCCGGCCAATGCGGGTGTGGCGGAGGTAACCGGATACGAGCTGCAAAGGAGAGCAAGAAGTGCAACAGACTTTGTGCCTTTGGCAACACTCCCAGTTGGTAGCACCACAACTCAATACGTTCTCCCACCAGGGAATTCTGCCAGATCCTTTGAATTTCGTATCAGAGCATTGGCGGCGGGCGTGGTGGGTGAATGGGTGAGCTCTGACCCCAGTCCCGGCGCATTGTTAAGCGTGAACACCCTCCTGGAGATAGCAGAGGGTGGTACGGCGACCTATACGGTGGTCTTGCAGACTGTGCCGACCGCTTCGGTCACAGTTGTGATAAAGAGCAACGATGACGATGTGACGACCAATGTGCCGGAGACAGGCCTCACATTCACGACGACTAATTGGAATACTCCGCAAGAGGTGATTGTCACCGCGGCGCAGGATGATGATGCCTCTGATGATGTGGGGATTAGTCTCACGCACGATTTTCAGGGAGGTGGCTACGGAAGCGTGAGCGCGAGAGTGGATGTGAGTGTGGTGGACGATGACCCGAACTTCGGCACGACGACCATTGCCGCCCAGACCTACACCGTGGGCATGGACATCGGCAGCGTCACCCTGCCGACCGCCACCAGCGGCAACGGTGCATTGACCTATACCCTGACCCCGCTGCCGGCCGGTCTGACCCTGACCGACAACATGCTGTCCGGCAGACCGGAGACGATGCAGGCTGCGACCAACCTCACCTACACAGTGATGGACAGCGACGGCAACACCGACACCATTGACTTCACCGTCACCGTCAACGACGCCGCGCCGACCGACATTACCCTGAGTCTGAACCCGTCCAGCGTCGCTGAAGATGTCGGCAACGCCTCGATCGCCGTCACCGCCACCCTTGAGGGTGGCACCACCCGGAGCGAGGATACGGTTGTCAGCCTGAGCACGGCGGACGGCACGGCGACCGCGGGCGCGGACTACACGGCGGTGGCATCGGTAAACCTGACCATCCCGGCCGCCAGCGCCAGCGCTGAGATGACGCTGACCATTCCGATTATGGATGACGGGATTGACGAGGGAACGAGTGAGACCTTGAGCGTAATGGGCATGACCACAGTCGGCCTCACCGTCGCCCCTGCCGACCTGACCATCACCGACAATGACAACGCACCAACCGGCATTACCCTGGCACTGAACCCGAACAGCGTCGCTGAAGATGTCGGCGACGCCGCGATCACCGTCACCGCCACCCTTGAGGGTGGCACCACCCGGAGCGAGGAGACGGTTGTCAGCCTGAGCACGGCGGACGGCACGGCGACCGCAGGCGCGGACTACACGGCGGTGGCATCGGTAAACCTGACCATCCCGGCCGCCAGCGCCAGCGCTCAGATGACGCTGACCATTCCCGTCATGGAAGACGTGATTGACGAGGGAACGGGTGAGACCTTGCGCGTCACGGGCACGACCACGGTGGGCAGCCTCACCATCACCGAGGCGCCCCTGACCATCACCGACAATGACAACGCGCCGACCGTTATTACCCTGGCACTGAGCCCGAACAGCGTCGCTGAAGATGTCGGCGACGCCTCGGTCACCGTCACCGCCACCCTTGAGGGTGGCACCACCCGGAGCGAGGAGACGGTTGTCAGCCTGAGCACGGCGGACGGCACGGCGAGCGCGGGCGCGGACTACACGGCGGTGGCATCGGTAAACCTGACCATCCCGGCCGCCAGCGCCAGCGCTCAGATGACGCTGACCATTCCCGTCATGGAAGACGTGATTGACGAAGGAACGGATGAGACCTTGAGTGTAATGGGCATGACCACAGTCGGCCTCACCGTCACCTCTGCCGACCTGACCATCACCGACAATGACGACGCGCCGACCGAGATTACCCTGGCACTGAACCCGAACAGCGTCGCTGAAGATGTCGGCGACGCCGCGATCACCGTCACCGCCACCCTTGAAGGCACTACCCGGAGCGAGGAGACGGTTGTCAGCCTGGGCACGGCGGACGGCACGGCGACCGCGGGCGCGGACTACACGGCGGTGGCATCGGTAAACCTGACCATCCCGGCCGCCAGCGCCAGCGCTCAGATGACGCTGACCATTCCCGTCATGGAAGACGTGATTGACGAAGGAACGGATGAGACCTTGCGCGTCACGGGCACGACCACGGTGGGCAGCCTCACCGTCACCGAGGCGCCCCTGACCATCACCGACAATGACGACGCGCCGACCGAGATTACCCTGGCACTGAACCCGAACAGCGTCGCTGAAGATGTCGGCGACGCCGCGATCACCGTCACCGCCACCCTTGAGGGTGGCACCACCCGGAGCGAGGAGACGGTTGTCAGCCTGAGCACGGCGGACGGCACGGCGACCGCAGGCGCGGACTACACGGCGGTGGCATCGGTAAACCTGACCATCCCGGCCGCCAGCGCCAGCGCTCAGATGACGCTGACCATTCCCGTCATGGAAGACGTGATTGACGAGGGAACGGGTGAGACCTTGCGCGTCACGGGCACGACCACGGTGGGCAGCCTCACCATCACCGAGGCGCCCCTGACCATCACCGACAATGACAACGCGCCGACCGTTATTACCCTGGCACTGAGCCCGAACAGCGTCGCTGAAGATGTCGGCGACGCCTCGGTCACCGTCACCGCCACCCTTGAGGGTGGCACCACCCGGAGCGAGGAGACGGTTGTCAGCCTGAGCACGGCGGACGGCACGGCGAGCGCGGGCGCGGACTACACGGCGGTGGCATCGGTAAACCTGACCATCCCGGCCGCCAGCGCCAGCGCTCAGATGACGCTGACCATTCCCGTCATGGAAGACGTGATTGACGAAGGAACGGATGAGACCTTGAGTGTAATGGGCATGACCACAGTCGGCCTCACCGTCACCTCTGCCGACCTGACCATCACCGACAATGACGACGCGCCGACCGAGATTACCCTGGCACTGAACCCGAACAGCGTCGCTGAAGATGTCGGCAACGCCGCGATCACCGTCACCGCCACCCTTGAAGGCACTACCCGGAGCGAGGAGACGGTTGTCAGCCTGAGCACGGCGGACGGCACGGCGACCGCGGGCGCGGACTACACGGCGGTGGCATCGGTAAACCTGACCATCCCGGCCGCCAGCGCCAGCGCTCAGATGACGCTGACCATTCCCGTCATGGAAGACGTGATTGACGAAGGAACGGGTGAGACCTTGAGTGTAATGGGCATGACCACAGCCGGCCTCACCGTCACCCCTGCCGACCTGACCATCACCGACGATGACAACGTGCCGACCGGCATTACCCTGACGCTGAACCCGAACAGCGTCGCTGAAGATGTCGGCAACGCCGCGATCACCGTCACCGCCACCCTTGAAGGCACTACCCGGAGCGAGGAGACGGTTGTCAGCCTGGGCACGGCGGACGGCACGGCGACCGCGGGCGCGGACTACACGGCGGTGGCATCGGTAAACCTGACCATCCCGGCCGCCAGCGCCAGCGCTCAGATGACGCTGACCATTCCGATTATGGATGACGGGATTGACGAGGGAACGAGTGAGACCTTGAGCGTAATGGGCATGACCACAGTCGGCCCCACCGTCACCTCTGCCGACCTGACCATCACCGACAATGACAACGCGCCGACCGGCATTACCCTGACGCTGAACCCGCCCAGCGTCGCTGAAGATGTCGGCAACGCCTCGATCACCGTCACCGCCACCCTTGAGGGTGGCACCACCCAGAGCGAGGAGACGGTTGTCAGCCTGAGCACGGCGGACAACACAGCGACCGCGGGCGCGGACTACACGGCGGTAACATCGGTAAACCTGACCATCCCGGCCGCCAGCGCCAGCGCTCAGATGACGCTGACCATTCCCGTCATGGATGACGTGATTGACGAAGGAACGGGTGAGACCTTGAGTGTAATGGGCATGACCACAGTCGGCCTCACCGTCACCCCTGCCGACCTGACCATCACCGACAATGACAACGTGCCGACCGGCATTACCCTGAGTCTGAACCCGTCCAGCGTCGGTGAAGCTGCCGGCGACGCCGCGATTACCGTCACCGCCACCCTGACCGGCGGCACCACCCGGGCCACAGAGACGGTTGTCAGCCTGAGCACGGCGAACGGCACGGCGCTCATGGGCACGGACTACGCGGCGGCCACGGCGACCTTGACCATCCCGATGAACACCGACAGCGCTGAGATGACGCTGACCATTCCCATCATGGAAGACGCGATTAACGAGGGGAATGAGACCGTGCGCGTTGAGGGCACGACTACGGTCGGCCTCGCCGTCACAGAGGCGACCCTGATCATCGAAGACAATGACGCCGCGCCGACCGGCATTACCCTGAGTCTGAACCCGTCCAGCGTCGATGAAGCTGTCGGCGACGCCGCGATTACCGTCACCGCCACCCTGACCGGCGGCACCACCCGGACCACAGAGACGGTTGTCAGCCTGAGCACGGCGGACAACACAGCGACCGCGGGCACGGACTACGCGGCGGCCACGGCGACCTTGACCATCCCGATGAACACCGACAGCGCTGAGATGACGCTGACCATTCCCATCATGGAAGACGCGATTAACGAGGGGAATGAGACCGTGCGCGTTGAGGGCACGACCACGGTCGGCCTCACCGTCACAGAGGCGACCCTGATCATCGAAGACAATGACGCCGCGCCGACCGGCATTACCCTGAGTCTGAACCCGTCCAGCGTCGGTGAAGCTGCCGGCGACGCCGCGATTACCGTCACCGCCACCCTGACCGGCGGCACCACCCGGGCCACAGAGACGGTTGTCAGCCTGAGCACGGCGAACGGCACGGCGCTCGTGGACACGGACTACGCGGCGGCCACGGCGACCTTGACCATCCCGATGAACACCGACAGCGCTGAGATGACGCTGACCATTCCCATCATGGAAGACGCGATTAACGAGGGGAATGAGACCGTGCGCGTTGAGGGCACGACCACGGTCGGCCTCGCCGTCACAGAGGCGACCCTGATCATCGAAGACAATGACGCCGCGCCGACCGGCATTACCCTGAGTCTGAACCCGTCCAGCGTCGGTGAAGCTGCCGGCGACGCCGCGATTACCGTCACCGCCACCCTGACCGGCGGCACCACCCGGGCCACAGAGACGGTTGTCAGCCTGAGCACGGCGAACGGCACGGCGCTCGTGGACACGGACTACGCGGCGGCCACGGCGACCTTGACCATCCCGATGAACACCGACAGCGCTGAGATGACGCTGACCATTCCCATCATGGAAGACGCGATTAACGAGGGGAATGAGACCGTGCGCGTTGAGGGCACGACCACGGTCGGCCTCGCCGTCACAGAGGCGACCCTGATCATCGAAGACAATGACGCCGCGCCGACCGGCATTACCCTGAGTCTGAACCCGTCCAGCGTCGGTGAAGCTGCCGGCGACGCCGCGATTACCGTCACCGCCACCCTGACCGGCGGCACCACCCGGGCCACAGAGACGGTTGTCAGCCTGAGCACGGCGAACGGCACGGCGCTCATGGGCACGGACTACGCGGCGGCCACGGCGACCTTGACCATCCCGATGAACACCGACAGCGCTGAGATGACGCTGACCATTCCCATCATGGAAGACGCGATTAACGAGGGGAATGAGACCGTGCGCGTTGAGGGCACGACCACGGTCGGCCTCGCCGTCACAGAGGCGACCCTGATCATCGAAGACAATGACGCCGCGCCGACCGGCATTACCCTGAGTCTGAACCCGTCCAGCGTCGGTGAAGCTGCCGGCGACGCCGCGATTACCGTCACCGCCACCCTGACCGGCGGCACCACCCGGACCACAGAGACGGTTGTCAGCCTGAGCACGGCGGACAACACAGCGACCGCGGGCACGGACTACGCGGCGGCCACGGCGACCTTGACCATCCCGATGAACACCGACAGCGCTGAGATGACGCTGACCATTCCCATCATGGAAGACGCGATTAACGAGGGGAATGAGACCGTGCGCGTTGAGGGCACGACCACGGTCGGCCTCGCCGTCACAGAGGCGACCCTGATCATCGAAGACAATGACGCCGCGCCGACCGGCATTACCCTGAGTCTGAACCCGTCCAGCGTCGGTGAAGCTGCCGGCGACGCCGCGATTACCGTCACCGCCACCCTGACCGGCGGCACCACCCGGGCCACAGAGACGGTTGTCAGCCTGAGCACGGCGGACAACACAGCGACCGCGGGCGCGGACTACACGGCGGTGGCATCGGTAAACCTGACCATCCCGGCCGCCAGCGCCAGCGCTGAGATGACGCTGACCATTCCCATCATGGAAGACGCGATGAACGAGGGGAATGAGACCGTGCGCGTTGAGGGCACGACCACGGTCGGCCTCGCCGTCACAGAGGCGACCCTGATCATCACCGACAATGACTTCCCGGTCATCTCAATCGCCGCCGTGACGTCCCCGGTGACCGAGGGGACAGCCGCCACCTTCACGCTGACGGCGACCCCCGCGCCGACGGAGGAACTGACGGTCATGGTGACGTTGGACGACCCGGGCAGCTTCATTGAAGGCGAGGCGCCGACGATGGTGCCGCTGCCCGTCGGCACCACGACGGCCACGCTGACGGTGCCGACGGTCGACGACGAGACCAACGAGCTGAACAACGTGATCACGGCGACGGTGACATCGGGCGACAACTACGCGGTCGCCGCGCAGCCGGACAACACAGCCGCAGTCAACGTCGAAGATAACGATGACGGCGGCGTTGCCGACCCGCGGCTCTCCGCCCTCAACAATGCCATGCTCCCGGAAATCGTGCGGTCCATGACCGACAGCACCGTTGATGCCCTCACGCAGCGGATTGAACAGGCCAGCGCCGCCAGCGCTGCCAGCGCCGCCAGCGCCACCACCCTGACGCTGGACGGCAAGACCGTCTCACTGACCGCCCTGGCGGATGCCGATACGCTCGCCGCCGCCGTGGCCGACCAGTCCACCGGCGTTGCCGCCCTGCTGTCCGACATTGCGCGCATCGCCACCGACGAGTCATGGAGTCTGGACCGGGCGCTGGGCAAATCCTCCTTCGTGCTGCCGCTGACCGTCGACGAGGGCATCGCCTCCCGGCTGACCCTCTGGGGCGGCGGCGACTACCGCAACAAGTCCGGCAAGACGGATACCCTGGACTGGGACGGCGACATCCTCAACGTGCATGTGGGCGCTGACGCGGAAGTCTGGGATCGTGTCCTGACCGGGCTGGCCGCCTCCTGGCAGCGCGGGAAGTTTAACTATGATGATGACACTGCCCTCAGCACCGCGCGCGGCGCGTATGACGTTGAACAAATCAGCGTGCATCCCTACCTCGGCTGGACCTCGCAGGATGGCCAGCTGGACATGTGGGCCACGATCGGCTACGGCCTGGGCGACGTGACGATTGACGATCCGGATCTGGGCCGGCAGGCCAGCGACCTCACCACCCGCAGCATCGCCGTCGGCGGCAGCGGGCAACTGCTGCAATCCGGCGACAGCACTATGCGGCTCAAAGGTCAGTTCCAACACACCCAGGTTGACGTGGATGGCAACGCTGACCTGTTCGGTGAACTCACCCTGGATGCGCGGCGGGTGCGTCTGGCCCTGGAAGGCACCCATGATCACCAGTTTGCCAATGGTATGCACCTGATGCCGAATCTGGAAGTCGGCCTGCGGCACGATGCGGGTGACGGCCGCACCGGCACCGGCGCCGAAGTTGGCGGCGGGTTGCGCTTCACCGATACGGCCAATGGGCTGACCATGGAAAGCCGGGGCCGGGTGCTGTTCGCGCACAGCGGCGACTATAAGGACTGGGGCGTGGGCGGGACGATTCGCTTTGCGCCGGGCCGGGATGGCCGGGGGCTGTCCTTCAGTCTTGCCCCCACCTACGGGGCCACGGGCAGCCGTGTTGCGCAACTGTGGGCGCAAGAGCTAGCCGTCAGCCCGACCGCCAATGCGGGCCCGACGACCGCGCTCGGCGGGAACATGGATGTGGACGTCAGCTACGGTCTGGCGTGGGCCGGGACGGAGACCCTCATCACCCCCTACAGCCGCTTGTCGTTGACCAACACCGACACGCAGGCCTACCGGATCGGCAGCCGCCTGCGGATGCGGGACGGCCTTGAAGTCAGCCTGGAAGGCCTGCGGCAGACTGCCGCCGCCAGGCCGGTGGTGCATGGCATCCTGCTGAAATTTCAACTGGACTGGTAAGTCACATGCGCCGGCTGGCCACCTGTTCCACCGGAAGTCTGCCGGGCAATCCTGTCATGGCCCCACTCCGTCAGCGTCATGTTGTCACGGAGCGGTAAGGTCATCTCGTCTCCTTCCCCCCGACGCGGGAAGTACGTGTGTCGTCGCACGTGATGGTTCCTGCACGCTCCATTCCCATGCATGTGTTCCGGCCTGGCGTCCTGTCGTTGCCCGCACCGGCATTCCCTTGCCGTGGCCATGCGCCGGACGCTGTGGGACGGGACGTGCTTCCGGGTCGCACGGCAGCGGTCACCGCATAGCCTGGGAAGACGGGGTGTTCAGGCCCGTGAGTCAGGGGAAGGTGCGTTGGATTGCACCGGGTTTCTTCGCCTTGCTATAAGGTAGGAACAGAGTTGGACACAGGTGGACCATGATTCTTAAATATGAAAATGACCCGTTGGATTCCGAACATGCCGGTGGAAATTTTTATCATGTGTGCCAGGGGCGTATTCAGGAGACGGCGTTGTCGGTTCCTCCGCCGGAGCAACCGTATGAATGTCCGGAATGCGGTATTGATCTTGAGACCGAGGACTTTTTTTTAGCCCAGCAGCGGGGCTGGTCGTAATGGCCTCCGGGCAGGCGATGAGGGTGTTGGGCGCTCCGTTGTGCCGGTCAGACAGATGGCCTGGTCCGGGCGGGGGTGCCGATGAGGTCAACCATGAGTGATGCGATGTCCGGGAGCCAGGGGCGAAAAACCGTATCGGTGATGCGCGGGGTCATGATGTTGTGTGAGTCCTGTTACCAGGACGTGCTTGATGATCACCTGGTTGACGACCGGCATTACGTCGAAGATCACGAGTCCCTGTTTGATCTCCTGTGCCCGGGGTGTGAAGACATCAACCGCCCGTTGGTTGATGATATGTTGGGGAGCTCGGAGTAGCCGGTTCCCCTGACCGCGCCCGTGTGAGGGATGAGGGGGGTTGGACGGACCGGCAACGCCTGTGAGCCGATCCCTCGCAGCCATGCAATGACCATTCGCCGCAGGAGCGAAGAAGGAGAAGGCTATGACGGCGTGGTATCGCTTGAAGATGACGACCTGGAGTGTTTCCGTTGTGGCACTGGTCCTGTTGGGATTGCCGGCGGCCAGCCAGGCCGAGCCTGTGAGTGTTGTCACCGTGGCGCAAATCCAGGATGACGATGCTGACGAGCGCGCCGCTCCGAATGCCACGGCTGTTGAGGGAGTGTTTGCGGATCCTTTTGATACGGAGGCGCGTGAGCTGGTTGATGATCCGTGGGAGCCTTTCAATGCGAAGATGTTTGAATTTAATCATCGCGCCGATATTTATCTGTTGAGGCCGGCGGCCAAAGCCTATAACGCCGTGATACCCCCGGACGTCCAGGACGCTCTGAGCAATGTGTTTGACAACGCGGGGTTTGTGTCGCGATTTCTGAATAATGTGTTGCAGGGCAAGTTCCGCGAGGCCGGAGGAGAAACGCAGCGGTTATTGCTGAATTCAACCCTGGGCGTCGGCGGGCTCTTTGATGTCGCCACGCATATGTTCGGGATGGAAGCGCCGCCGAGAGAAGATACCGGGCAGACCATGGCGGTGTATGGGGTGCCGTCCGGACCGTACCTGGTCCTGCCGATGATGCCGCCGCTGACGGTGCGGGATGCGGTGGGATTTGTCAGTGATGGGTTCATGGACCCCGTCAATTACGTTGCGCCGTTTTTTGTGAACATGGGGGTCAATGCCGCGGAACGGGTCAATTTCCGCTCCCGCAACCTTGAGACGATTGAGCAGCTTACCGCGATCAGTGTTGATTTGTACGGGGCCGCACGGGCAGCGTATCTGGATCGTCGGGCCAAAGATATTCTGGAGTAGACTTCCGGATGACTCCCGGACGGCGGTGCCGGCGTGACGCCAGGGATGCGCGCTTTCCATGCCCGCTTGCGTTTGTTCTGTCGGGCCGGCAACAGGCCCAACACGTTTTGACTGGCCGTGTCCTGTGTGTCGCGCATCGTGCCTCGTCACAAAGGCTCTGGAAGTCGGCTATGCCACGAGCCGTTCGGCCACGCATCGCCACTCATCGCACTCATCGCACGAGAAAGGGATGTTCCCCCATGTTTGAAGAGGAAAAGACGTTTACCCTGCGGTTGAATCTCGTCGCCCGGTTTCCGGAGGAGTACGAGGGTGACCTTGATGGCTATGCCTGGCTGCATGATTGGGAAACACGGGTGAAGCCGGCAGTGCTGAAAACCGTCATGGCGACGCTGCGCGCCTCGCCATCCTGGTCCGTGCATGTTCGCAATCGGGGCATGGCGGCGGCGGATGAAGTGGAAATCGCGTTGGAAAAAACGTTCGCCACGGAGGCGTGACCCGCCACGGGGTGATCCGTGAAAACGGGGGAGGCGACTGGCACGTTATGAGGGCCTGGGCACAGCGCTTCGTCACCGTGTGCCTGGCTGGCGGCATGGGGCTGCCGTGCGTGGCGAGTCCCGTCCTTGCGCAGAATCTTGTCTTCACTCCAGTGATGTCCGCCGGTGTGGGCGCTCACCCGGAGGGGCTTGTCGTTGGAGATTTTAATGACGATGGGCGGCTGGATATTGCGACGTCCAACAGCGAGTCGGATGATGTCTCGTTCTTGTTGGGCAATGGCAACGGGACGTTCCGCTCCGTCTATTCCGTCGGTGTCGGACAGAGTCCCATGGGTCTTGTGACGGGAGATCTCAACCGGGACGGGATACCGGATTTGGTTGTGGCGGAGGCCGGGGACGATCGCGTGAGCGTCCTGATGGGCAAAGGCAAGGGCAGGTTTGACCGGCCGGCGCCGTATCCTTCGGGGCAAGGCCCCACCGCAGTGTCGCTGGGCGACCTTGACGGGGATGGCGATCTGGATATGGTCGTGGTGAACAGCGGGCGGTTTGGGCATTATCCTCCGTTTAGCTGGTCGGTCCTGTTGAACCGGGGTGAGGGCGATTTTCTGCCGGCCCGGCGGTTTGAAGAGCAGGGGCAGGAGGGGTTGTTCCCCACCGATGTCTCGCTTGCGGATCTCAATGGCGATGGCTTGCCGGACGTCACCGTGACGTGGAGTCAGCCGAGTTGGCGAAAGCCGAATGGCTCTGTGTCCGTTTTTCAGAACCAGGGGCAGGGACGGTTGACCCCCTGGTATACGATTCCGGCCGGGTTCACGCTTAGCGCCGTGACGCAGACGGATGTGGATGATGACGGGGCGCTTGATCTGCTGGTGACCAGTGTGTTCACCGATAGCGTCAACGTGCTGCTGCAGCGGAGTCCCGGTCGGTACACCCCTCCCGCACGCCTGGTCGCCGGCTTTGGGCCCGTGATGTTGGCCTGCGAGGATTTGAATGGTGACGGCCCTTGTGATCTGATTACCACCAATCGGACGGCCCAGAGTGTTTCCCTCTTCCGGGGGCGGGGAGATGGTTCGTTTCAGCCGGCGGGACAGTATGCGGTGGGAGCCGTCCCGACGGCCATGGGGATTGAGGATTTTGACGAGGATGGGTTGCCCGATATTGTGACAGCCAACAGCGGCTCTGATGATGTGTCGGTGTTGTTGAGCGGAAAGGCGGTCATCCCCTCAATTATTTTGAGCACGGACACCATCCGGTTTGCGGAGAACGGGGACGCGCCCGCGCAACAGACGCTTCCGGTCACCGTCTCCAACGTCGGGCTTGGCGCCTTGCGGATCGCCGGCGTGGCGTTGGAGGGACCGGGCGCGCATGCTTTTTCCGTTGATGAGGCCTCGTGTGTCGGGGCCGCACTGGCCACGGGAGAACGCTGTGCGTTGCCGGTGCACTTCAAGAGCCTGGCGCCTGGGACGCATCAGGCGTGGCTGCGCATCTTTGACAATGCGCCGGGTGGCCCGCGAATGGTGACCCTTCGTGGAACAGATGCCGGCTGACGTTTCGCCGCCGCTTGCCGGTCTTTGTCCGGCTCCCGTCCTGATTGTGCGCGAGTGCGTCCGCACAATGTTCGTGAGATCCTCCATGCCATGAAGCCGACCGATCCGCAGGCCCGCCTTGCCATCGGCATTGATATTGGCGGCACGTTTACCGATTTCGTGGTGTATGATCCGGCCACGTGCGGCATGAGGACGTTGAAGGTGCTGTCCACGCCCGCCGATCTCGCCGAAGGGGTGCTGGAAGGATTGCGGAGCCTGACGACGCCGGCCGGCCATACCATCATCCATGGCTCCACCGTGGCCACCAATACGTTGCTGGAACGCAAGGGCGCGCGCACGGCCTTTGTCACGACACGGGGGTTTCGTGACATGTTGCGGATTGGCCGGCAAACCCGCCGCAGGCTCTATGACTGGTTCAGCGGCGGTGTGCCGGCGCTTGTGCCGGTTGACCGGTGCCTGGAGGTTCAGGAGCGACTTGATCATCGCGGGTCTGTGTTGACGCCTTTGGAGGAATCATCCCTCCCGGCCCTGCTCCGCGCGTTGCGGCAACAGCGGGTTGAGTCCGTGGCGATTTCCCTGTTGTTTGCTTTTGTGAATCACGATCATGAGCGTCGCATAGGCGAGTATCTTCGAAAGGCGGGATTGTGTGTCACGATGTCGCATGAACTCATCCCGGAGTTTCGGGAATTTGAACGGGCTTCCACCACGGTGGTGAATGCGTATGTCTCCCCGGCGCTCAACCGTTACCTGGGAACCCTGGAGCGCGCGTTCGCCGGCAGCGCGTTCCATATCATGCAGTCCAATGGCGGACGCATGCAGGTGGCCCGGGCGCGCCGGGAGGGCGTTCGTTCACTGTTGTCCGGCCCTGCGGGCGGCGTGGCGGGTGCGGCGTATATCGGGAAGCTGGCCGGATATTCGCAACTGATTACGTTTGACATGGGCGGCACGTCCACGGACGTGGCCGTGGTCAATGGCGCCTTGCAGGTCACGTCGGACGCGGAAGTCGGCGGTATGCCCATTCGCGTGCCGGTGCTTGATATACATACGGTGGGGGCGGGTGGCGGGTCGCTGGCGCGCGTTGATGCCGGCGGGGCGTTGCGCGTCGGACCGGAGAGCGCCGGGGCTGTTCCGGGTCCCGCGTGCTACGGACGAGGCGGGCGGACCGCCACCGTGACGGATGCCAATGCGGTGCTGGGGCGGGTGCCTGCGGGCGGCCTGCTTGGCGGCCGGCTGCCGTTGGATGTGGAGGCCGCGCATCGGGCCATGGCGGATGTGGCGCGGGCGTTGGCGCGGGATGCCGCCGATGCCCCTGTTGCGCGCGAGGAGGCGGCGCTGGGCGTGATCCAGGTCGTCAATGCCGGGATGGAGCGGGCGATTCGGGTCATGTCGGTTGAGCGCGGGTATGATCCCAGGGAGTACGTGCTGCTCTCGTTTGGCGGCGCCGGCGGGGTGCATGCGTGTGAACTGGCGCATGCCCTTTCCATTGGCCTTGTGCTGGTGCCTCTGGCGGCCTCGACGCTCTCTGCCCTGGGTATGTTGACGGCGGATGTGCTGCTTGATTATGTCCAAACGGTGATGCGATCCGGTGATCTCCCGTTTGAGGAACTGGAACACGGTTTTGCGCCGTTGGTCGCACGGGCCCGTGACGAGCTTGCCACGCAACAGGTGCCTCCGCACGCGCAACAGATTCACTGTGAACTGGATATTCGGTATCGCGGCCAGTCCTTTGAATTGACTGTGCCGTTTGCGCCCGCTTTTCAAACGGCGTTTCATGAACAGCACGCCCGGCGCTACGGGTATCGGAATGAGGGAGCGGATCTTGAAATTGTCAATCTTCGGGTGCGCGCGGTCGGCGCCGGGAATCCCCCCCGGATGGACGCGCAGCCACCGGGACGCGCGGATGCGTCAGGCGCCGTGAGTGAGACCCGGCGTCTTGTGCTGCCGTCCGGTCCCCGCACCGTTCCGTTTTATGATCGTCGGCAATTACAGCCGGGTCATCAGCTTTCCGGTCCGGCGGTGATTGTGCAGGATGATACCACCACGCTGTTGCGGGAAACCGATCAGGCCCGCATTGATGCCTGGCACAATCTGCTGATTACGATTGGAGAGGCCCGTGCGTAAAGCCGTTCATCTAGAGGTCTTTAAGCATTTGTTTGGCTCGGTGGCGGAGGAAATGGGGGTGCGGCTGCAGCGGTCGGCGTTTTCGCCGAACATCAAGGAGCGCTGCGATTTTTCCTGTGCCGTGTTTGACGCGGCCGGACAGCTTATCGCGCAGGCCGCGCATATCCCGGTGCATCTTGGCGCCATGCCGCTTTCCGTTGAGGCCTGTCTGCGGCGCCTGTCGTGTGGGCCGGGGGACGTGGCCATACTGAATGATCCGTTTCGCGGGGGCACGCACCTGCCGGATATCACGATGGTCTCGCCGGTCTTTGTCGGGCAGGGGACGCGGGATGTGCTGCTTGGCTTTGTCGCCAATCGCGCGCATCACGCTGATGTCGGCGGCATGTCGTATGGCTCCATGCCGTTGTCCCGCGACGTGTACCAGGAGGGCATGATTATTCCGCCGGTGAAACTCGTGGAGGCCGGGCGGCTGAATGAGCCGCTGTGGGATTTTTTCCTGGCGAATGTGCGCACGCCTGATGAACGCACCGGGGATCTGCGGGCACAAATGGCGGCGAACCGAACGGGGCTGCTGCGGCTCCAGAGCCTGGCGGCACGGTATGGGCTGGAGCCTGTTCAGGATAATATGGCGGCCCTGCTGCTCTATAGCGAAACGCTGACACGGCAGGGTATCGGGCATGTGCCGAATGGGACCTATCGGTATGAAGACGCGCTGGATGATGATGGGTGTGAGCGTTCGCCTGTCACCATTGCCGTTGCGGTGACGATTGATGATGACGAGGCGGTTGTGGATTTTGCGGGGAGTACGCCGCAGTGCAAGGGGAACGTCAATGCGGTGTATGCGATTGCCGTCTCCGCGACCGCGTATGTGTTTCGCTGTTTGCTGGGGTTGGATATTCCCGGCAACGGCGGGTGCATGGCGCCGATTCATGTTCGGGCGCCCGAAGGGTCGGTGGTGAATGCCCGGTCTCCGGCCGCCGTGGCCGCGGGCAACGTCGAGACGGCTCAAAGAATTGTGGACGTGCTGTTGGGCGCCCTGGCGCAGGCCTGTCCCCGGCAGGTGCCTGCCGCGAGCCAGGGGACGATGAACAATCTGACGATCGGGGGGTGGGATCATGAACGTCATCGGCCGTTTGCGTATTATGAAACGCTGGCCGGCGGCATGGGCGCGGGGTTTGAACATCCGGGTGCGAGCGGGCGGCATTCGCATATGACCAATACGATGAATACACCCGTGGAGGCCCTGGAATATGCGTATCCGTTTCGGGTATCCCGTTATGGTGTGCGGGAAGGCACGGGCGGGGCGGGCGTCTATGAGGGAGGCCATGGCCTTCTTCGGGAAATTGAATTTTTGCAGGACGCGCAGGTGACCATTTTGTCCGACCGGCGGGAATCGCAACCGTTTGGGCTGGCCGGCGGAAGCCCCGGACAGGCCGGTCGCAATGTGCTGATTCGCCATGGCACGGAACAGCGTCTGGCCGGGAAAACCACGCTGGACGTCATGCGGGGAGATCGTGTGCGGATTGAAACGCCGGGCGGAGGCGGCTACGGGAAGCGGGACCCGGCATACGCAGCTCCCGTGCCTGATTCGCGGAAGGAGCAACATGGTGCAGGAAACAGATCTCGAACGGGTCGCAATGCTGTATGAACGTTTTTGCGACGTCTGTCTCGTTGAAAAAGAAGTGTGGACGGAAATTTTCATGCCCCGGCAGGTGGCGAAGGGGGTCATTATGACTAATGTGCAGGATACCTACGAGGTGGTCATTGATGATCCCGCGATTGAGGAAACGCTGGAAGCCAACATCCCCCTCGGCAAAGCCTCGCTTCATGCGGCGATTCAAGCCTACCGGGATCACATACGGTTTTATAAACAATAGGGATGCGTTCCGTCCGACGTGCGTGATGCTGCAGTCCGACACCATGGCCGTGTTCCCGTTTGTCGCAGCACCTTTCCTGCATTGCACGATCCTCACGTCCCGGCACGCGGGAGCGTCTGTGTGGCTGTTGGAATGATGGCCCGATCATGAGCGCCACGCCGTATCGCACCGCGCCCGTCCACTCGGATCGGATGCCCGCGGCCGTGCCGTTCCTGATATAACAGACTGCCTCAGGGAATCCCCTGAAATCCCTGGAGGGGGTCAGTCGGTGTCGCGGTGACCGGCGGTGCGGGAAGCCAGATGGCGAGGAGGAGCATGGAAAGGCCGAGGCGCCATGGGCGGGAGTCGGCGCGTGCAATGCTCATGGGATGCCTGCTTTGTTCAACCTGCTCTCCGTATCGTGGAAACGCCACGGCAGGTTGTTCCTGGCTCTGGACGGTCTTCTCACAAACAACACCGGCGAGGGACTGGAAAATGGCAAGACGTGTGTCAGAAACTGGCGTTGGCGGAGAGGGGGACAGCATGAATCCCTTCCGTTCCAGTGGGGACAAGCTCGGCTGCATCCGCCGCCTGCTTCTCGTTGTGTCCGAGCAAGGTCCAGGAGTCGGGGTTGTCTAAAATCGTTTGCATGAGCTGGTTGTGGAGGGCATGGCCTGAACGGTTGGCAATAATATGGCCGACAATATGGATCCCCAGAAGAGACATGTCGCCAATGAGATCCAGGATCTTGTGGCGAACGCATTCATCGGGAAAACGCAAGGCCTCTTCGTTCATGATGCCGGTCTCAGTAAACACAATGGCGTTGTCCAGGGAACCGCCTTTCGCCAAACCGCGTGCCCATAAGGCTTTCACCTCATGCGCAAACGCAAAGGTGCGGGCTTTGGCAATATTGGCCTGAAATCCCATCGCCGACCACTCGTGCTCATGGGTTTGCTGCTGAATGAGCCGATGGTCGTAATCAATGGTATAGGTGATTTTTGGAAAGAGTGCGGGAAGAATGGACAGGGTATGCTGATGGTTGCCAATGTGAATGGGTTCCAGAATTTTCAGATAGGTTCGCGGACGGTCCTGGATGACCACCCCGGCACGTTGGATGCCTTTGGTAAACGGCGCCGCGCTTCCGTCCATGGCCGGCACTTCTTCTGCATCAATATCAATCACGGCATTATCAACGCCCATGCCCCAGAGGGCGGACAGCACATGTTCGGTTGTTTGAATCTGGAATCCATTGGAGCCAATCACCGTGCAAAGCTCCGTCGACCGCAGATTGCGAATGGATGCCTGGCAGGTCTCAACGTGACCGTTGTGTTTCCGCCGAAACACAATGCCGTGGTCCACAGGGGCCGGAGAAAGACTCACCCGTGAAGGACGTCCCGAATGGAGTCCCACGCCGGCTAACGAAACGGTGTGTCCAATGGTGTGTTGTCTCTGCATGCGTGTTCTTTGATTGTAATAATGATTCTAATGAAATGTCAGAAAAATAACCGCATAATACTATCAAGCAAAAATCGGGCCATGAAAATATTCAAATAAATAATCATAACTTGTTGAAAAATATATTATATCTAAAAAGTTATTATTGGAGTTTATGATAAAAACCACTAGTTGTTGCGAAAATAACACGGAAATGCCCATAGCATAACCATGATGTTGCCCACCGTGAAGCCGGTGCATGACCGTCACTGGCGAAAAGGCTCCAACAGGTAGCGCAGGGAGTCGGGGAACGCACCGAGGTCGTTGGCGCGGGCCTGGCCGGCGATGATACCCCGGTGCTTGTTGTGCAGTCCGGAATCTGTAAAGGCCCGAAGGTAGAAGGTGCATCTCAAGGCTTCATTGTTGAGAAGCTGTGCCTGCTGTTCAACCGTTTGGGTTTTGAACAGGTCGGCGAGGCACAGCAGAGTTTTTTCCATGCTGTGGTAAGGCGGAGCGAGACGCAGCGCGGCATAAAAGGCTTCCAGGTTCCGTCGGAATTCGTCGAGTAGCGGCCGGCATTCGTTCTGTGACATTGCGGTTCCATTCCAGAAGTAGGGCACGGGTGGAAGCCGTCCCGGCATTGTGTGAGCCGCCGTCGTGCGTAAGCCGGACACGTGCCGGACGGATGAAACGCGGAGACGGCACCATCAATCTGCCGGAAGCCACCGGCGGCAACGGCGCGCTCACCTACACACTCACCCCGCCATTGCCGAACGGCCTGACCTTCAATGCGGCGCAACGCCAAATCACCGGCATACCGGAGGCGGCGCAAGGCGAGGCGCTCCACACCTACACCGCGACCGACAGCGACATCAATACCGCCGCCACCGACACCGCGAGCCTGACCCTCACCATCATCATCGCCCCCCGCATGATCACCGGCAAGGCGGACGGTGCAGTCACGGACGACACTCCCGGCGCCGACTTCGCGACCGGCAAGCTGACCCTGCCCGGCGGCTTTATGGCACAAACCGGCGTCACCGACTATGCGAACGGGCTTGGCGCATACGGCGACTTTATACTGAGTCAGGATAGCGAATGGATCTATACACTGCACACCGACGACCCCGCCACCAACCACCTCGGCACCCGGCCTAACCAACCTGAAAACAGACGGATGGATTCCCGTTTTCACGGGAATGACGGAAAGAGACCCAACACGGCAACCCGTCCGTCATCCCCGCGCCCCTCCTTCAGTCATTCCCGCGAAAGCGGGAATCCATCCCCGCATTCCTCGTGTCATCCCCGCCCTTCTTCCGTCCCTTGCGTCGGGCAGGGGAGTTGAAAGGTTTCCGGACACCTCGGCACCCGGCCTAACCAACCTGAAAACAGACGGATGGATTCCCGTTTTCACGGGAATGACGGAAAGAGACCCAACACGGCAACCCGTCCGTCATCCCCGCGCCCCTCCTTCAGTCATTCCCGCGAAAGCGGGAATCCATCCCCGCATTCCTCGTGTCATCCCCGCCCTTCTTCCGTCCCTTGCGTCGGGCAGGGGAGTTGAAAGGTTTCCGGACACCTCGGCATCCGGCCTAACCAACCTGAAAACAGACGGATGGATTCCCGTTTTCACGGGAATGACGGAAAGAGACCCAACACGGCATCCCCGTCCGTCATCTCCGCGCCCCGTCCGTCATCCCCATCCCCTCCCTCCGTCATCCCCGCACTCCTTCCGGTGCGGGGCGACACCCATTGAAAAATCCGTTTCCATTGTTTACAATGATGCGACTAAAGTTTGCTTGAGGCCGTGCGCTTGCCTAACAGACAGGGAGCTGAATGACAGCTAAAGCAAAACCGCGTTACAATGATTGACACAGTAGTAACCAAGCCAGCATCCCTCCGGATAGCTGCCTCAGCGCCATGTTTTGATCACATCGGCGCATCAGCAATCCACCTCTTTACCAATTTCCCATCTGTCATTCCCAATTTCCCATCCGTCATTCCCGCGAAAGCGGGAATCCATCCCCCCACCCCCACACACGCAATTTCCCCAATGGATACATAGCTGATATGACCACCCCCGCACAGTTTCCACAGCAATGCCGTCGTAGCTTCCGTCCCGGCCTTTTCGTCCCCGGGCTGGCGCAGGGGGCCATGGCGCCGGATGGTGACGGCCCGTTGTTCCCGGACGGTTGCAAAGGGGCGGGGCGTCTGTGCGAATCCGAATCGCTGAACAAGCCGGTCACCTCCACGTCGTTTCCGGAGGCCATCAACAGCAGAATCCCGTCATGCTGAAACGGCTGATTACACTCTTCCTGCTGTTATCAGCCCTCGCCCCGGCGTCGGCCAGCGCCCAGAGTTGCGACGGCGAACTCACCTGGATCGGCATCGCCCCCGCCTGCCTCTCGGTCGGCGACAAATACCGCATCCTGTTCATCAGCGACAGCACAAGGAACGCTAGAAGCAACAACGTTGACGACTACAACAACCTCATCCGGGCTGATGCCAGAATGAACGACGATTTCGTGACTGCCGGCATCGCCGACGGCTTCAAAGCCCTGGGTAGCGTCAGCAGGCAATTAACCCCGCGCGACGGAGCTACCCCGGGCACCGTCGAAATCACGCATGCCCGCGACAACACGGACACGAACCCGGACACCGACGGCCCCGGCGAAATGATTTTCTACTTCCTGGGTCGCAAGGCCGCGGACAACTATGCCGACCTCTACGACGGCGACTGGGACACTACGGAGGGGAGGAGCCCGGCCGGAGTGCGCATCGCTCCAGGCGAGGCGACGCGCGTCTGGACAGGCAGCAACTTCAATGGACAAGTGCTATTTGGGACGAGACTTTCCCCGGAGCTTGCGCTTGGCGGCGCAACTGAGACGAGCACCGCACAAGGTGATGCCTGGATTGGTCGCCCGGGGGTTCCGGGTCAACCATTATATACCTCCAACGACCCGTTCAGGGGTGGCATACGGGTGATTAGAAGTGAGAACTTACCCCTCTATGGCCTTTCCGGCGTTCTGACGACGCCTCCGACAGCCGGCCTGGGTATAAGCACGGGCAGTGTGATCGAAGGGAGGACTGGCATTCAGGATGTAGCGCGGCTGGAGGTGAGTCTGAATGCAGCCGCCTCCACCGACTTGACGGTGCTGGTTGATATTACCCAGGTCACCCCGTCCTCAACACCGCCCGGAGTCACCTACGGACTGGATTACGGCGTCGCCATTGACGGCGATACAGCCGGCTTCACCTTTAACAACGCCGACCCCGCCACCCTGCAAACGCGGCGGGTGGCGGTGCCGTTTGCCGCCGGCCAGAGCTCACGCACGCTGCGGTTGACGGCGCTGGAGGACGTGGACGGGCTAAGCGAGGTGTTGTCTATCAGCCTGGTAGACGGCGCTGGTTACGTCGTTGACCCCGCGGTCCGCCGCCGCAGTCTGGCGCTGACAGACAACGAGCCGGTGGTGAGTCTGGCATTCGTTCCCAAATCAGGTACCCTCATAGAAGATGGGAGGATAACGGAGCGGGGGCCGGGGGCAGGCCAGGGGGCGGAATTCGACGTAGAGGTCAGATCAACAATACCCATTTCGACGAGTGTTGCGCAGGTGAATCTGATGGTCGCCAGAGATGGAGACAACATTGGCCCTGGAAATGTGCGTGTCAGTCCCAGAAGCGGCACAACGAGTAATTCTGACCTGCGCGACCTGGAATCTATCAATATTCTCCGAGGTAACACTGTCGCAAGAGCCCAATATCAGGTTGCAGCAGTTGAGGGTACTAAAATACTACGGATGAGTGTGGTGCCGGGCAACAACTACCAGGTGTCGCCGGATGCGTCCACGCAACAGCTTGAGATACTTGACGATATACGGGTCACCATAAACAACCGTGCCGCCCGCACCGCGGTTGAGAGCGGCACGCCAGCCGAGGTGGTGCTGGACTTTGGCCGTGCGCCGGGTCCGGGTGAGACGGTCACGGCGACAGTGACAATCATTCCGGCTCCGAATGCGCACGATTACAGTGTGTTGGTGGACGGCACGGTCGTGCCGGCGCCGGGCAACGGCACGTATGAGGTTACACTGCCGCAGGGGAAACGCCAAATCAGCCTGACCGTCAGGGCGGAGGAGGACGCTGATGCCAGGAATGAGATAATCGCGCTAACGCCGAGGAGTGTGATGGTATCTGGGCCAGAAAGGGTAGCTGGGCTATCATATGAGTATGAACCCACTCCGCTGCCCGGCAGGATTGCCATCACGCTGCAAGACAACGACGTCGAGAGTATGTCGGGGGTGGATATTGTCAGTGCCCAACCCAACACACTGACCGAAGCGAACCTGAATAATGCGAGGCTGTTTCTGCGCTTGAGCACCAGAAGTCAAATCCTTTTCGGTAACCTTGTCGATGGCTTCGTCTTCAGCGCCTCTGCCATCAACGACTTCACGCTGGGCGGCACACCCCCGCCGGGTTTGCGCATCAAGGAGGTAATTCTCGTCAGTAACACCGGGGAACCGACCGCTTCCTCCGTTAGCAAGAATGTCAGGCTGACTCTGGCGTACGACGACGCCAGCTTTGATTTTGATCAAGCGGTGCGCATCAACGTCATAGTGGACACCGATTCCGGTTCCAATGCCTTTAGCAATCGGGATGGGGAGTCGACGCTGACCACGACGACGGTGCCAATCACCCCGAGAGCTGTTGACCCGGGGGAGCCGCCGCCGCCGCCACCGCCGGTGGAGGGGGAGGTGAGTATTAGTGACTCAAGACCGTCGAACCCACTGACCGAAGGGGGCCTGAGTGGTACGAGTACAGAGGGGGATGCGGCTCTGATTCTGGAAATGAGCGGCGCGCTCACGTTCCATGGTAGTGGCGTCTTCCGGCACGAGAACGGCTACAAGCTGACCGGCATGCCCCCGCCGGGGTTGACCTCGACGTCAGTGCGAGTCATCAGCCCGACGGAAGTCCAGGTGCTTCTGGAGTACAACGACGGCAAAAATGATTTTGATCAAGATACGCGCATCAGCGTCACAATTCTCCCCAGGCTCCACTCCGGTACGGAGACGCTGATCACGCAGGAAGTGCCAATCCGTGCGAGGTCTCTTGCTGATGAGCCGCTGACGAAGATCACCAGCGTCAGTTTGACGTCGCGTGCCGGAGGCCGCACCTATGGGCGTGGCGAGATCATTGAGGTGACGGTCGCGTTCGACGGCGATGTGGACGTGGTTCCCTCCGATGCCGGGGGCCTCCCGACGATAGCCCTGACCATAGGCACCGAGACGCGCCAGGCGACCTATAACAACATCTCCGCCAACCACAGGCGGTTGATATTTCGCTACCGGGTGCGTGACGGCGACCTGGATGCGGACGGCGTGGGTATTCCTGCGAATGCGCTTGAACAAAGTCTACAAAGCCCCAGTGGCCCCAGGATAAACGACAACGATGGTCGGCTCGTCAGTAGCGAGAGTCGGGCGGTGACCAGCAACAGGAATCACGCCGTGAACGCCGTTGCGCCGACGCTGACCGGCGTCGCCATCACCAGCACCGGCCCGTACGCCCGAGCCGATGTGATTGAGCTGACCGCGACTTTCAGCGATGTGGTGACGGTGTTTAATCAATCCGGCGAAGTGGTGGCGGTGCCTGATCAATCCGGCAATGTGCCACAGATCGCCCTGCTGTTCGGCGACGACTTTAAAGGCGAGCGCCTGGCGGACTACACCAGCGGCAGTGGCTCAAGGGCGCTGGTATTCAGCTACACGGTGGCGCCCTCCTCCGGCGACAACGATAATGATGGGGTGTCGGTGGCGCGTGACGCGCTGAGGCTCAACGGCGGCGAGATACAAAGCGCCTTCGGCAGCCCTGCGACGCTCTCGCACGCTGCGATTTCCGCGGCCCCGGTGCATCGAGTGGATGCCATCGTGCCGCAGCTTCTCACGGCAACCGTTGATGGCGATACGCTGATACTGACCTACAGTGAGGCGCTCAACGAGGGTTCGGTGCCGGCGTCGACAGACTGGAGTCTGGTGCTGACGGACACGAGCCGCACCCCCAACCCGACAGTGAATGCCGTGACTGTCAGTGGGACGACGGTGACGATGAAGTTGAGCGAGCCGGTACTCCCAGGCGAGGGGTTGAGTCTGTCCTACGCCCCCGGCACGAATCCGCTGCTTGATCTGACGGGCAACCTGGCCCCCGTTGTGCGCGGCCGAATGGCGGACAACACCACGCTGGTGCTGGCGATCAACTCGCCGGAAGTCGTCGAGGGCAACGTCGGCTCAACGACGCTGCTGACCTACACGGTGACGCTGAACAGCGCGCGGCCGTTAGATGTGACAGTGCGCTACGACATTGCGGAGAACAGCACGGCGACCAGGGACAGCGACTACAGAGTGACCGCCAACACCGGGACGTTTATCTTTACGCCGACCGTGACCAGGCAGAACATTATTGTCACGGTGCTCGGCGACACGCTGCACGAGCCAACCGAGACCATCATCATCAGAGCAGAGGTCACTTCGTTGCGCGCGCGTGACGGAGAGGTGATCGCCGCCACCGGTATCGGCGGGATTCGCAACGACGACCCCGCCCCCGTCGTCAGCCTGGTGCTGACCCCGAACAGTATCGACAGCAGGGGCGGTGTGACGGAAGTCACGGCAAGGCTTGACCCGATCTCGTCCGTGCCGACCACGCTGACCGTCAGCGCGGCCCCGGTCAGCCCGGCGGTGGCGAGTGATTACCGCTTGAGTGACTCGCCGGAGTTGACCATTGCCGCAGGGGAGCGCATCAGCACCGGTAGCGTCACCATCACTGCCGTGAACAATCTCGGCATCACGACTCCCCGGCTGGTGACGGTGTCGGCCACGGTCGCCAACAGCAGCAACGACCTCACGGACCCGCTGGCCGCAACCCTCACCATCACTCCGCCCATCCCCGGCGCCAATATATGCGGCCGCACGCCGGCGGTGCGGGCCGCGATTGTCATTGCGGCAGCGGGGGCCACCGACTGTGCGGATGTGAATCTGGCGTCGGTTACCGAGCTTAATCTGAGCAACAGGCTCGGCACCACGGCGTTGCAAAGCGGTGATTTTGCCGGCCTGACGAGGCTTAAGACATTGGATCTGGGCCGCAACAGCGCCGCTTTCGCCGGCTCCTTGCCGGCCAACCTTTTTAGCGATTTGCAGTCGCTGACGAGGTTGGTGCTGAGCTTCAACGGCCTGACGGCGTTGCCGGCCGACATTTTTACCGGGTTGTCGGCGCTCGAGAGTCTGTTTTTGAGGAGCAACGCCCTCGCCTCAATTGATGTTGACGCGTTCAACGGCCTGGATGCGCTGAAGGAATTGGACCTGGAAAACAATGTCAAGGTCATTGGCGGTGAGCTTTCTTCTTCCTTCAGGCCGGGCGGTCTGCCGGCCGGTGTGTTTGACGAGGTGCTCGATACGCTGGGCGCGATTGGACCTGAGTTCCGGGTTGACTCGAGCGTCCGCGCCGCTCATTTTGTCTGCTCGCGTCCCGACGCCGCGGCCATTGCCGCCTATGTCGGTGCGGCTGACTGCCTCCGGGTCCGCTCGGCGGAATTCAACATCTACCGCGGCACCAGGTTGAGCGGTTTGGTTACTTCCGCCGGCACCTTCACCCCGGTGTTTTCCCCCGACACCACCGCCTATACCGCCACCGTCCCCAACAGTGTCGCCACCGTGACCGTCACGCCGAGCGCCAGCCAGACCGACTCCGCCATTACCGTCAGCGGCCGTACTGTAAACAGCGGCGGCACCAGTAACCCGATTGACCTGACAGCGGGCACGACGACGCCGATTGCCATTGTTGTGACCGCCGCCGAAGCGGCCGGCGCGCAGACCTACACCGTCACCGTCACCCGTGCGTCGTTGCCGATGATCACCGCTATTGAGTTGACCTCGGGCGCCGGCGACGATGGGATATACACGGTGGGCGACACGATTGACGCGACGGTGACGTTCGATGTGCCGGTCATCGTTTCCGGTCGGCCACAACTGGCGCTGACCGTGGGCACGCAGACGCGCCAGGCCGTCTACACCAGCGGCACCACACCCTCGGAAACCCCGGCGCTGGTATTCCGCTACACAGTGCGCGACGGCGACAGCGATAGTGACGGCGTGACCATCGGCGAAAATTCGCTGAGCCACATCGACAGCAGTACGATTCGGGACGCGCTCACCGAGACCATCAACGCGGCGGTCACGCATCAGGTGACGGTCCTGCCCAACCCGGAACATCGTGTAGACGGCGTCGCCCCAACGGTGACCCGTGTCGCCATCAGCACCGGCCCGTTCGGCGAGGGCAGAGCGATTGAGGTGACGGCGACCTTCAGCGAAACGGTGACGGTGGACACCACCACCGGTACGCCGCAGATACCGCTGATGGTGGGCACCGCCATCAGCCAGGCAGTCTACACCGGCGGCAGCGACTCGTCGGTGCTGGCATTCAGCTACACGGTGGTCGCCGGCGACACTGATGACGATGGGGTTGAGGTGGCGCAAAATGCACTGACGGCCAACGGCGGCACCATCCGGGACATCGCCGGCAACGCCGCAGTGCTCGCACACGCTGCCGTTGCCGCCGACACGGTCAATCGGATAGATGCCGTCGCGCCGACGCTGATGATGGCAACCATTGTTGGCAATATCCTGACGCTGACCTACAACGAATCACTCGACGCCAGCTCGGCACCGGCAACGGCAGACTACACGTTGGAGTTGAAGAACGCCTTCGGGTTCGACACGTTTCGTAGCATCGCCAGGGTGACTGTCATCGGGTCGACGGTGCGGCTGGTGCTGGAGGATGACCCGGGCGATAACCGGGGCGTGGATGGCGGCTTCACTGTGCAACTGGCCTACACCGCCCCCGCCGCGAATCCGCTGCGTGATCTGGCCGGCAACCGGGCCGCCGGTTTCCCGCTCCGGGATGTGAGAAACAACACCGGGAGCAATTCGAACCCGAGTTTCGGCTCGCAGACCATTGACCCCCTGATCTACTTTGTGGGCAGAGCCATCCCCACCCTCACGCTGCCGACGGCCACCGGCGGCAACGGCGCACTGAACTACAGACTCACCACGCAGTTGCCGAACGGCTTGAGATTCAATGCGGCGCTGCGCCAAATCACCGGCGCACCGACGGGGGCGCAAAACCCGGTGACCTACACCTACATGGTAAGCGACAGTGACTCGAATCGCAGCAGAAACGACACCGACACTCTGACGTTCACGATCGCCATCAGATCCATCTTCGGCGCGATCACCGGCTCCGTCACCGAAGACGGGGCGGTGCGCTCTGTGGGTAGTATAGTGACATTGGACGGTACCCGTACAGCAGACTTCATAGCGCAGCCAGCTCCCGGTACGCTCAGTGATTATGGCACGTTCACCATAGACGCTACTGGCGAATGGAGCTACGTCCTGACCAACGACGCCGACGCCGTCCAGTCTCTGGCCGCGGGCGAGACTGTCGACGATCGGTTCATCGTGCAGACCACCGACGCCTTCGACTTCACCATCACCATCACCATCACCATCACCGGCACCAACGACCCGCCCGAGGCCGAGGCCGGCCCCCCCCAGAGCGTCCCCGAAGGCGACACAGTCACCCTGGCCGGCAGCAGCACCGACCCGGATGAGGGCGACAGCGTCACCTACGCCTGGACGCAAATCGGCGGCCCGACAGTGACCTTGAGCGCCACCGACGAGGCCGGGCCGACCTTCACGGCGCCGCTCGTGACGACCGACACCGAACAACTGACCTTTTCACTGGTGGTCAACGACGGCGATGCGGATTCAGCGCCCGACACCGTCATCATCACCGTCGGCAATGTCAACCAGGCGCCAATTGTGGGGGACGCCATTGACCCACAGACGTTCACCATCGGCGGCGTGGTGTCGGCCACCGTTGATGTCGCCGGCCACTTCAGCGACCCGGACGGTGACAGCCTGACCTACCAGGCATCGTCGGCTGACGAGGCCATTGCGACCGTCAGTGTGCAAGGCAGTGACGTGACCATCAACGCAGAGGCGGCGGGCAGCACGACGATAACGGTAACCGCAGCCGATGCGTCCGATACGGACAGTAATCAGTCAAGGGCAACACAGGAGATTGCCGTCAGAGTCAACCGTGTACCGGTCGCCGAGGCCGGCGACGACCAGAGCGTCCCCGAAGGCGACACAGTCACCCTGGTCGGCAGCGGCACCGACCCGGATGAGGGCGACAGCATTGAGACCTACACCTGGACGCAAATCGGCGACCTGTCGGTAGACCCGACAGTGACCTTGAGCGCCACCGACGAGGCCGGGCCGACCTTCACGGCGCCGCTCGTGACGACCGACACCGAACTGACCTTTTCACTGGTGGTCAACGACGGCGATGCGGATTCAGCGCCCGACACCGTCATCATCACCGTCGGCAATGTCAACCAGGCGCCAATTGCGGAGGGCACCATTGACCCGCAGACGTTCACCATCGGCGGCGTGGTGTCGGCCACCGTTAATGTCGCCGGCCACTTCAGCGACCCGGACGGTGACAGCCTGACCTACCAGGCATCGTCGGCTGACGAGGCCATTGCGACCGTCAGTGTGCAAGGCAGTGACGTGACCATCAACGCAGAGGCGGCGGGCAGCACGACGATAACGGTAACCGCAGCCGATGCGTCCGATACGGACAGTAATCAGTCAAGGGCAACACAGGAGATTGCCGTCAGAGTCAACCGTGTGCCGGTCGCCGTGGCCGGCGACGACCAGAGCGTCCCCGAAGGCGACAGAGTCACCCTGGCCGGCAGCGGCACCGACCCGGATGAGGGCGACAGCATTGCCACCTACACCTGGACGCAAATCGGCGACCCGACAGTGACCTTGAGCGCCACCGACGTGGCCGGGCCGACCTTCACGGCGCCGCTCGTGACGACCGACACCGAACAACTGACCTTTTCACTGGTGGTCAACGACGGCGATGTGGATTCAGCGCCCGACACCGTCATCATCACCGTCACCGACGTTGTGGCCAGCGCAATCCTGACCGCGACCTCGCCGCTGACCCAGGCCGACCTGCTCGCCACACCGGCGTCGACAGTCACCGTCACACTGTCCGGCACCGAATACGTGGCCGAGTTGTTGCCGAGCCACTTCACGCCGACCGACAACGTCGCCGGCACCGTGACCGTGATTGACGTCAACCGCGACGACACCACCACCGCCACGCTGACGCTGGGATATGACAACGAGGACATCACCAGCGACGGCACCCTGTACATCACCGTCGCCGCCGCCGCCCACACCGGCAGCAATGATCTGGACACCAACCGCATCCCAATTGAGGCCAGCACCAGCGTCAATATCTGCGGCCGCACGCCACAGGTGCGGGATGCCATTCTCGCCAGCATCAGCCTCAGCGACTGCACCAATGTGCCGACAACGGGGCTGCTGTCTGTGACGGTCCTTAATCTGAGTAGTCAAGACATCACGGCGCTGCAAAGCGGTGATTTTGCCGGCTTGTCGAGGCTGACGAGTTTGAATCTTAACTCCAACCCATTCACGCCGGAAACCGGACTGCCTCCCGGCATCTTTGACGATATAACCGCCGCAAGCTTCGAAGTGGACACAGTCGGCCGCCAGGCCCATTTTGTCTGCTCGCGTCCCGACTTCGCTGCCATTGCAACCGCCGCCAGTGTAAGCGACTGCCTCGTGGTCAGTTCGGCGCAACTCTACGCCTACCTCACGGAAAATGGCGCCACGTTGAGCGGCCTGAGCATTTCCGACGGCACCCTTGCCCCGGTGTTTGCCCCCGGCACCCCCGCCTATACCGTCACCGTCCCCAACAGCGTCACCGCCGTGACCGTCACGCCGACCGCCGCTCAGGCCGGCGCCACGATTACCGTCAACACCGCCCCCGTAACCAGCGGCAGCCCCAGTGTCGACATTCCGCTGCCGACGCCGGCGGTGCCGGTGCCGATTACCATTGTGGTCACCACCCCCGACGGCAACACCACGGCAACCTACAGGTTGATGGTGACCCGTATGGCACCGTTGAGCATCACCGCCATTGAGTTGACCTCTACCGCCGGCGACGACAATGTCTACGCGATTGGTGACACGATTGAGGCGACGGTCACCTTCAGCGAAGCGGTCACCGTCACCGGTGTGCCGGAGTTGACGCTGATGGTGGGCACCGGGACGAGCCAGGCAGTCTACGACAGCGGCGACATGACCGCGGCGCTGGTATTCAGATACACAGTGGTCGCCGGCGACAGCGCCGATGAGGGCGTGAGCATCGGTGAAAATGCGCTGGCCCTTGCCGACGGCAGTACGATTCGAGACACGGCCGACACCACCGACGCGCTGATCACGCACAGTGTGACAGTCGCCGCTGACACTCCGCACAGGGTAGACGGCGTCGCCCCAACGATCGTCAACAGCGTTGTCGCCATCAGCAGCACCACCGGCCCGTACACCGAGGGCGAAGTGATTGAGTTGACGGCGATCTTCAGCGAAGCGGTCACGGTAGTCGGTACGCCGCAGATACCGCTGACGGTGGGCACCGCCACCCGCCAGGCCGTCAACACCGGCGGCAGCGACTCGTCGGCGCTGGTCTTCAGCTACACGGTGGTCGCCGGCGACAACGATGCCGATGGGGTTGAGGTGGCGGAAGGCGCACTGATGGTCAACGACGACACCACCATCCGGGACGCCGCCGGCAACGACGCGGTGCTTGACCACGTTGCCATTGCCGCCGACGACGCCAATCGAGTGGACACCGCCGCGCCGACGGTCAGCGCGGCCACCATCGACGGCGCTGCCCTGACGCTGACCTACAACGAGGCACTCAACGCCAGCTCGGTGCCGGCGCCGGCAGACTACACGCTGGCACTGGAATCGGGCACTGCCCCAACGGTGAACGCCGGCGGCGTGACGATCAGCGAGACGAGAGTAACGCTGGCGCTGAGCGCAGCCGTGGTATCAACCGACGTCGTGACGCTGACCTACACCGCCGCCGCGAACCCGCTGCGCGATCTGGCCGGCAACCAGGCCGCCGATCTCACGGCCCGGGAGGTGAGCAACACCACCGATGCACCGCTGAGCTTTGGCAATGCGGCAGTGGATCCGCAGATTTACACAGTCAGCGTGGCCGTCGACCCGGCACTACAATTGCCGGCGGCGAGCGGCGGCAACGGGGTGCTGAGCTACACGCTGACGCCGGCGCTGCCGAACGGCCTGACATTCAATGCGGAGGACCGCCAGATCAGCGGCACGCCGACGGCGGAGACGCCGCCGACGACCTACACGCTGACGGCGACCGATGCCGACGCCAGCGACCCGGACAGCGCCACACTCACGTTGATGCTGACGGTCAACCCGGTGCCGCCGCTCCCGACAGTCAGCCTGGGCGTGCCGTCCCGGGGCACGCTGGTTGAAGGCGCCACCGAGGTGTCGACGCTGACGGTGAGTCTGGATGCAGACGCCTTCACCAACCTGACGGTGCTGATTGAGATTGCCCAGGACACCCCGTCCTCAACACCGCCCGAAGTCACCTACGGACTGGATTACGGCGTCGCCATTGACGGCAATACCGCCGGCTTCAGCGTTGACAGAGCCGCCCCCGCCGACCTGCGCGCGCGGCGGGTGGCGGTGCCGTTTGCCGCCGGCCAGAGCTCACGCACGCTGCGGTTGACGGCGCTGGAGGACGTGGACGGGCTGGACGAGGTGTTGTCTATCAGCCTGGTAGACGGCGCTGGTTACGTCGTTGACCCCGCGGCCCGCCGCCGCAGTCTGACGCTGACAGACAACGAGCCGGTGGTGAGTCTGGCATTCGTTCCCAAATCAGGTACCCGCATAGAAGATGGGAGGGTAACGGAGCGGGGGCCGGGGGCAGCCCGGGGGGCGGAATTCGACATAGAGGTCAGATCAACAATACCCATTCCGGCGAGTGTTGCGCGGGTGAATCTGATGGTCGCCAGCGATGGAAACAGCATTGATCGTGGAGATGTGCGTGTCAGTCCCAGAAGCGGCACAGCTGGTAATGCGGACCTGTTTGACCTGGGATTTATCGATATTCTCCGAGGTAACACTGTCGGAAGAGCCCAATATCAGGTCGCCGCAGAAACCGGCGACGAGGTTGAGGGTACTGAAATACTCCGGATGAGTGTGGTGCCGGGCGACAACTACCGGGTGTCGCCGGACACGAGTGCGTCCACGCAACAGCTTGAGATACTCGACGATATACGGGTCACCATAAACAGCACTGCCCCCCGCACCGTGGCTGAGAGCAGAACGTCATCCGCGGTGGTGCTGGACTTTGGCCGGGCGCCGGGTCCGGGTGAGACGGTCACGGCGACAGTGACAATCACTCCGGCTCCGGATGCGCACGATTACAGTGTGTTGGTGGACGGCACGGTCGTGCCTGCGCCGGACAACGTTACGCTGCCGCAGGGGGAACAACAAATCAGACTGGCCGTCAGGGCGGAGGAGGACGCTGATGCTACGAATGAGATAATCACGCTAACGCCGGGGAATGTGGTGGTGTCTGGGCCAGAGGGGGTAGCTGGGCTAATATATGAGTATGCACCCACCCTGCCGCCCGGCAGCATTGTCATCACGCTGCAAGACAACGACGTCGGGAGTATGCCGGGGGTGGATATTTTCAGTACCCAACCCAGCACACTGACCGAAGCGAACCTGAATAATGCGAGTCTGATTCTGCGCCTGAGCGACAGAGAGCTAAGCCTTTTCCATCAAGTCCGGGGCTTGATCATCAGCAACTACGAGCTGGGCGGCACACCCCTGCCGGGTTTGAGCATTGAGAGGGTGGTTCATCTCGACCCGGATACTCTGCAGGAGATAGATCCTTTCCCTACCAAGAATGTCAGGGTGTTTCTGAAGTACGACGACGCCAACAATGATTTTGATCAAGTGGCGCGCATCAGCGTCACAATGCTCAGTGCTGCCAACTCCGGGTTTCGTCGGCCGTCGCTGACCACGTTGACGGTGCCAATCACCCCGAGAGCTGTTGACCCGGGGGAGCCGCCGCCGCCGCCGGAGACGGTGAAGGGGGAGGTGAGTATTACTGGCTCAAGACCGTCGAACCCACTGACCGAAGGGGGCCTGGGTGGTACGACTGACCTGGGGGATGCGGCTCTGTTTCTGACAATGAGCGGCGCGCTCACGTTCCATGGTGATGACATCGTCCGGCACAATGACGGCTACATGCTGACCGGCATGCCCCCGCCGGGGTTGACCTCGACGTCAGTGCGAGTCATCAACCCGAGGGAAGTCCAGGTGCTTCTGGAGTACAGTGACGCCAGAAATGATTTTGATCAAGATACGCCCATCAGCGTCACAATTCTCCCCAGGCACCACTCCGGTACGCAGACGCTGATCACGCAGGAAGTGCCAATCCTTGCGAGGTCTCTTGCTGATGAGCCGCTGACGAAGATCACCAGCGTCAGTTTGACGTCGCGTGCCGGAGGCCGCACCTATGGGCGTGGCGAGATCATTGAGGTGACGGTCGCGTTCGACGGCGATGTGGACGTGGTTCCCTCCGATGCCGGGGACCTCCCGACGATAGCCCTGACCATAGGCACCGAGACGCGCCAGGCGACCTATAACGACATCTCCGCCAACCACAGGCGGTTGATATTTCGCTACCGGGTGCGTGACGGCGACCTGGATGCGGACGGCGTGGGTATTCCTGCGAATGCGCTTGAACAAAGTCTACAAAGCCCCAGTGGCCCCAGGATAAACGACAACGATGGTCAGCGCGTCAGTAGCGAGAGTCGGGCGGTGACCAGCAACAGGAATCACGCCGTGAACGCCGTTGCGCCGACGCTGACCGGCGTCGCCATCACCAGCACCGGCCCGTACGCCCTGGGCGATGTGATTGAGCTGACCGCGACCTTCAGCCAAGTGGTGACGGTGTTTGATCAATCCGGCAATGTGGTGGCGGCGCCTGATCAATCCGACAATGTGCCACAGATCGCCATGCTGTTCGGCGACGCCTTAGGCGAGCGCCTGGCGGACTACACCAGCGGCAGTGGCTCAAGGGCGCTGGTCTTCAGCTACACGGTGCGCTCCTCCAACGACAACGATGATGATGGGGTGTCGGTGGGGTCTGACGCGCTGAGGCTCAACGGCGGCGTGATAGGAAGCGCCTTCAACCCTGCGACGCTCTTGCACGATCCGATTCCCGCGGCCCTGGCGCATCGAGTGGATGCCATCGTGCCGACGTTGAGCACGGCAACCGTTGATGGCGATACGCTGATACTGACCTACAGTGAGGCGCTCAACGAGAACTCGGTGCCGGCGTCGACAGACTGGAGGCTGGTGCTGTCGGGCGCGAGCCGCCCCTCCCCGACAGTGAATGCCGGCAGCGTGGCTGTCAGTGGGACGACGGTGACGATGAAGTTGAGCGAGCCGGTGCGCCCGGGCGACAGTGGCGTGAGTCTGTCCTACGCCCCCGGCACGAATCCGCTGCTTGATCTGACGGGCAACCGGGCCCCCAATTTGAACGAGCGGTCGGTGGACAACGCCACGCTGGTGCTGGCGATCAACTCGCCGGGAGTCGACGAGGGCAACGTCGGCGCGACGACGCTGCTGACCTACACGGTGACGCTGGACAGCGCGCGGCCGTTAGATGTGACAGTGCGCTACAACATTGAGGGGAACAGCACGGCGACCATAGCCACCGACTACAGAGTGACCGCCAACACCGGGACGTTTATCTTTACGCCGACCGTGACCAGGCAGAACATTATTGTCACGGTGCTCGGCGACACGCTGCACGAGCCAACCGAGACCATCATCATCAGCGCAGAGATCACTTCGTTGCGCGCGCGCGACGGAGAGGTGATCGCCGCCACCGGTATCGGCAGGATTCGCAACGACGACCCCGCCCCCGTCGTCAGCCTGGTGCTGACCCCGAACAGTATCGCCAGCAGGGGCGGTGTGACGGAAGTCACGGCAAGGCTTGACCGGATCTCGTCCGTGCCGACCACGCTGACCGTCAGCGCGGCCCCGGTCAGCCCGGCGGTGGCGGGCGATTACACGTTGAGTGATCCGTCGGTGCTGACCATTGTCGCCGGGGCGTTGGGCAGCACCGGGGACGTCACCATCACCGCTGTTGACACTGGCGCCACTGTTCCCGGAGAGGTGACGGTGTCGGCCACGGTCGCCAACATCAGCAACGACCTCACGGCCCCGCCGACCGCAACCCTCACCATCACTCCGCCCATCCCCGGCGCCAATATATGCGACGACCGCACACAGGTGGTGGAGGACGCGATTGTCGCTGCAGCGGGGGCCACCGACTGTACGGATGTGAATCTGGCGTCGGTTACCATGCTTGATCTGGAGAGCCAGCTTACCGAGCTGCTGCAAAGCGGTGATTTTGCCGGCCTGACGAGGCTTGAGACATTGGATCTGGGCCGCAACAGCGCCGCTTTCACCGGCTCCTTGCCGCCCGGCCTTTTTAGCGATTTGCAGTCGCTGACGAGGTTGGTGCTGAGCTTCAACGGCCTGACGGCGTTGCCGGCCGACATTTTTACCGGGTTGTCGGCGCTTGAGAGTCTGTTGTTGAGGAGCAACGCCCTCGTCTCAATTGATGTTGACGCGTTCAACGGCCTGGATGCGCTGAAGGAGTTGGACCTGGAAAACAATCTCAAGATCATTGGCGGTGTGATTTCTCCTTCCTTCAGGCCGGGCGGCCTGCCGGCCGGTGTGTTTGACGAGGTGCTCGATACGCTGGGCGCGATTGGATCTGAGTTCCAGGTTGACCCGAGCGTCCGCGCCGCTCATTTTGTCTGCTCGCGTTCCGACTTCGCGGCCATTGCCGCCTTTGTCGGTGCGGCTGACTGCCTCCGGGTCCGCTCGGCGGAATTCAACATCTACCGCAACACCAGGTTGAGCGGCCTGGTCATTTCCGCCGGCACCATCACCCCGGCCCTCACCCCGGTGTTTGCCCCCGACATCACCGCCTATACCGCCGCCGGCCCCGCCACCGTGACCGTCACGCCGACAGCCAGCCAGACCGACGCCACCATTACCGTCAACGGCCGTACTGTAGACAGCGGCGACACCAGTAACCCGATTGACCTGACAGCGGGCACGACGACGCCGATTGCCATTGTCGTGACCGCCGCCGAAGCGGCCGGCGCGCAGACCTACACCGTCACCGTCACCGGTGTGCCGTTGCCGGTGATCACCGCTATTGAGTTGACCTCGGACGCCGGCGACGATGGGATCTATGCGGTGGGCGACACGATTGACGCGACGGTGACGTTTGATGTGCCGGTCATCGTTTCCGGCCGGCCACAACTGGCGCTGACCGTGGGCACGCAGACGCGCCAGGCCGTCTACACCAGCGGCACCCCACCCTCGGAAACCCCGGCGCTGGTATTCCGCTACACAGTGCGCGTCGGCGACAGCGATAGTGACGGCGTGACCATCGCCGAAAATTCGCTGAGTCACACCGGCGGCAGTACGATTCGGGACGCGCGCACCGCCGTCGCCGACGCGGTGGTCACGCATCAGGTGACGGTGGGCCTGCCCAACCCGGAACATCGTGTAGACGGCGTCGTCCCAACGGTGACCCGTGTCGCCATCAGCAGCACCACCGGCCCGTACGCCGCGGACGATGTGATTGAGTTGACGGCGACCTTCAGCAGAGCAGTCAGGGTAGTCGGTACGCCGCAGATACCGCTGACGGTGGGCACCGCCACCCGCCAGGCAGTCTATACCGGCGGCAGCGACTCGTCGGTGCTGGCATTCAGCTACACGGTGGTCGCCGGCGACACTGATGACGATGGGGTTGAGGTGGCGGAAAACACCCTGACGGCCAACGGCGGCACCATCCGGGACATCGTCGGCAACGCCGCAGTGCTCGCACATGCTGCCGTTGCCGCCGACACGGTCAATCGGGTGGATAACGCCGCGCCGACGCTCATGACGGCAACCATTGAGAGCAATATCCTGACGCTGACCTACGACGAGCTACTTGACGCCAGCTCGGCACCGGCACCGGAAGACTACACGCTGGATTTGAGGGCGGTGAATGTTTCCAGACCCGACCGGATGCGTCGCGTCACCGCTGTGACTGTCAGCGGGACGACGGTGCGGATGGTGCTGGTGAACCGCGGTGGCATAATCCAGGGCGTGAACTCAGACTACACAGTGCGACTGGCGTATGCCGCCACCGCCGCGAATCCGCTGCGTGATCCGGCCGGCAACCGGGCCGCCGGTTTCCCGCTCCGGGATGTGGAAAACAACACCGGGGACAATACCAGACCTGATTTCGGCTCGCAGACCATTGGCCCCCTGATCTACGTTGTGGGCAGAGCCATCCCCACCCTCACGCTGCCGACGCCCACCGGCGGCAACGGCGCGCTCATCTACACACTCACTCCGCGGTTGCCGAACGGCCTGACCTTCAATGCGGCGCAGCGCCAAATCACCGGCACACCGACGGCGACGCAAAACCCGGCGACCTACAACTACAACGTAGTCGACAGTGACGCGAATATCGGCTCCGACGACGCAGGCAGTCTGACGTTCACGATCGCCATCAGCGTCAACCAGGCGCCAAGTGCGGTGGGCACCATTGCCCCACGGACGGTCACCGTTGGCCTGCCGCCGGTCGCCGTTGATGTCGCCGGTCACTTCAGCGATCCGAACGGTGACAGCCTGACCTACCAGGCATCGTCGGCTGACGAGGCCATCGCGACCGTCAGTGTGCAAGGCAGTATAGTGACCATCAACGCAGAGGCGGCGGGCAGCACGACGATAACGGTCACCGCAGCCGATGTGTCCGATACGGACAGCAATCAGTCAAGGGCAACGCAGGAGATTGCGGTCACCGTCCATCCGGTCAACACGCCGTCGCTGCCGGAGATAACCCACATGGTGCTCGAAAACGCCGACAACAACGGCGAAGTCGGCAGCCCGCTGACGCCGATCAATTTCCCGGATGGCACGCAGGTCTGGAGCATCACCGGCGGCAACGACGACGGGGTGTTTGCGATCAATCCGACCACCGGTCAGCTAACGGTAATCAAGCCGCTTGATTTCGAGACCATGCTGACGACCTACACATTGACAGTGCAACTGACCGTCGGCGCGGTGACGGCGCAGGCCACCGTCATCATCACCGTCGAGAATGTCAACGAAGCGCCCATCACGGTAGGCAGCATTGACCCGCAGACGGTCACCATCGGCGGTGTGGCGTCGGTCACAGTCAATGTCGCCAATCACTTCAGCGACCCGGAAGGGGGCAGCCTGACCTACGAGGCGGAGTCGGTTGACGAGACCATCGCGACCGTCAGTGTGGACACCAGTATGGTGACCATTGAGGCAGTGGCAGGGGGCAGCACGACAATACAGGTAACCGCGCTTGATACGGCCGGCAACCGGTCAACGGCAACACAGGATATTGACGTCCTGGTCAACAGTGTACCGACCGCCAGGGCCGGCGACGACCAGCGCGTCCCCGAAGGCGCCACAGTCACCCTGTTCGGCAGCGGCACCGACCCGGATGGCGACAGCATTGCCACCTACACCTGGACGCAAACCCGCGGCCCGAGAGTGACCTTGCGCGACACCGACGTGGCCGGGCGGCTGACCTTCACGGCGCCGGACGTGACGAGCGCCACCGCACTGATCTTTTCACTGGTGGTCAACGACGGCGGTACGGATTCAGCGCCCGACACCGTCACCATCACCGTCGCCCAGGCCAGCGCAACCCTGCCCAGGGTCTTTCGGCTGACCGAAACCGCGCTGTTTGCCGACATGGCGCCGACGATCACCGTCACGCTGACCAACACCGAGTACGAGGCGGCCCCGGGCACCCTGCTGCCAAGCCACTTCAGCGTGACGGATACCGTCGACGGGACTGTGAGCGTGAGCGATTTCACCCGCGACAGCGCCACCGTCGCCACGCTGACGCTGGCATACAGCGGCGAGGACATCACCGCCGATGGCACCCTGTCCGTCACCGTCGCCGCCGCCGGCCACACCGGCACCGGCGACCTGACCACCAACACCATCGTTATTGCCGCCACCGTCGGCGCCGGCGTCAATGTCTGCGGGCGCACGCCACTGGTGCGGGATGGGATTGTCGCAGCGACCCATGCCCCCGATTGCACGAGTGTGAACAGCCTGGCAACCATTACAAGTCTTTCTTTGGGCAGGGTGGGCAATCAACCAGGCATCGCTTCGCTGCAACCCGGCGATTTTGCCGGCTTGCCGGCGCTGGCGTCATTGTTTTTGCAAGGCCACGCCCTGGAGGCTCTGCCCCCCAACATCTTTGCCGGCTTGCCGGAGCTGAGGACATTGCTTTTGAGCAACAACAACCTGAAGGCCCTGCCCGCCAACATCTTTGTTGGTCTGGATGAACTTAGTACTTTGTGGTTGTTCGGCAACGATTTCACGGTGTACACCGGACTGCCCGCCGGCATCTTTGACGACGTGCTGGATACCCTGGGCGCCTTTACAACAATCCCAACCAACGGCTTTGTGATTGACCAAACCGTCCGCAACGCCCATTTTGCCTGCTCGCAACCCGACGCCGCTGCCATTGCCGCCTTCGCCGGTCTGAATGCCGCCAATGTGAATGCCTGCCTCCGGGTCCGCGCGGCACGATTCAACGCCTACATCGCGCAGAATGGCGCCACGTTGAGCAACCTGACCATTTCCGATGGCGTCCTCAATCCGGTGTTTGCCCCCGCCACCACCGACTATACCGTCACCGTCCTCGGCAGCGTCACCGACGTGACCGTCACGCCGACCGCAGGGGATGTCGCCACCATTACCGTCAACGGCGCCCCCGTAGCCAGCGGCACCTCCAGTCAGGCCATTGACCTGCCGACGCCGGGCATGGCGGTGCCGATTACCATTGAGGTCACCAGCGCCGGCATCATGAGGCCCTACAGGTTGATGGTGACCCGCACCGCACTGCCGGGCATCACCGGTATTGCGTTGACCTCAAACGCCGGCGACGACAATGTCTACGCGAATGGCGACGTGATTGAAGCGACGGTCACCTTCAGCAAGGCGGTCACCGTCACCGGCCAGCCGCAACTCGCGCTGACCGTGGGCACGGCGACGCGCCAGGCCGTCTACGCCAGGGGCAGCCCGACCACGGAACTGGTGTTCAGCTACACGGTGGCCGGCGATGACGAAGACGATGATGGCGTGAGCATCGGCAGCAATGCACTGAACCACCCCACCGGCGCCGGCGGCAGTACGATTCTGGACGCGGACGACGCCACCACCGACGCGCTGATCACGCACAGTGTGACGGTGGACGCTCCCAACGCACATGCAGTAGACGGCATCGTCCCGAGGGTGAACAGTGTCGTCATCAGCAGCATCACCGGCCCGTACACCAGGGGCGAAGCGATTGCGTTGACGGCAACCTTCAGCGAAGCAGTCACGGTAGTCGGCACGCCGCAGATAGCGCTGGCGGTGGGCACGGCGACGCGCCAGGCGGTCTACGACAGCGGCAGCAGCACAACCACGGCGCTGGTATTCAGCTACACGGTGATAACCAACGACAGCGATGACGATGGGGTTGAGGTAGCGCAAGACGCCCTGACAGCCAACAACGGCACCATCCGGGACGCCGCCGGCAACGATGCGGTACTCGCTCACGCCCCCATTGTCGCCGCCGCCATCAATCAAGTGGACAACGCCGCGCCGACGTTCAGCGCGGCCACCATCGACGGAGCGACCCTGACGCTGACCTACAACGAGGCACTCGACGACAACCTGGTATCGGTGCCGGCGCCGTCAGACTACACGCTGACGCTGGAGTCGGGCGCTGCCCCGACGGTGGACCCCGACGGCGTGGCTATCAACGGGGCGACCGTGACGCTGACGCTGAGCCCAGCCGTGGTATCGACCGATGTCGTGACGCTGGCCTACACCGCCGGCCTGACCCCGCTGCGCGATCTGGTCGGCAACCGGGCCGCCGATTTCACGGCCCAGGCGCTGGTCAACACCACCGATGCACTGCCGAGCTTTGGCGCTGCGGCAGTGGCGGCGCAGATTTACACAGTCGGCGTAGCCGTTGACCCGGTACTCCAACTGCCGGCGGCGAGCGGCGGCAACGGGGCGCTGAGCTACACGCTGGCACCGGCGCTGCCGGATGGCCTGACATTCAATGCGGAGGATCGCCAGATCAGCGGCACGCCGACGGCGCCGACGCCGCTGACGACCTACACGCTGACGGCGACCGATGCCGACGCCATTGACCCGGACAGCGCCACACTCACGTTGATGCTGACGGTCAACAACCCGCCGCCGTCGCTGCCGGGGATAGACTTTACGGTGCCCGAAGACGCCGTCGCCGATGACTCTGTCGGCACCCCGCTGACGCCGAGCCATTTCCCGGATGGCACGCAGACCTGGAGCATCACCGGCAACGACGACGGGGTGTTTGCGATCAATCCGACCACCGGTCAGCTAACGGTCGCGATGGCCGAGTCGCTTGATTTCGAGACCACGCCGACGACCTACACATTGACAGTGCAACTGACCGTCGGCACGGCGACGGCGCAGGCCACCGTCACCATCACCGTCGAGAATGTCAACGAAGCGCCAATGACAGTAGGCCGCATTGACCCGCAGACGGTCACCGTCGGCGGCGTGGCGTCGGTCACAGTCAATGTCGCCAATCACTTCAGCGACCCGGAAGGGGACAGCCTGACCTACCAGGCATCGTCGGCTGACGAGACCATCGCGACCGTCAGTGTGGACACCAGTATGGTGACCATCACCGCAGTGGCAATGGGCAGCACGACAATAGAGGTAACCGCGTCCGATTCGTCCGATACGGACAGTAATGAGTCAAGGGCAACACAACAGTTTGTCGTCACAGTCAACCAGGCACCGTCGCTGTCGGCGATAACCTTCACAGTGCCCGAAGACGCCGCCGGCGACACCGAAGTCGGCAGCCCGCTGACACCGAGCAACTTCCCGGATGGCACGCAGGCCTGGAGCATCCCCGGCAACGACGATGGGGTGTTTGCCATCAATCCGACCACCGGCCAGCTAACGGTAATTGAGCCGCTTGATTTCGAGACCACGGCGACCTACACATTGACAGTGCAATTAACCGTCGGCGTGGCGACGGCGCAGGCCACCGTCACCATCACCGTCGACAATATCAACGAAGCGCCCATCACGGTAGGCAGCATTGACCCGCAGACGGTCACCGTCGGCGGCGTGGCGTCGGTCACAGTCAATGTCGCCGATCACTTCATCGACCCGGACGGTGACAGCCTGACCTATCAGGCATCGTCGGCTGCCGATGCCATCGCGACCGTCAGTGTGCAAGGCAGTGTCGTGACCATCAGCGCAGTGGCGGTGGGCGATACGACAATACAGGTCATCGCAGCCGATGCGTCCGATACGAGCAGCAATGAGTCAAGGGCAACACAGAATATTACGGTCACCGTCCAGGCTGCCGAGGCAGTGCTGACCGGCACGCTGACCGAAGCGAATCTGAACGGCGCGACGGTGACGGTGACGCTGGCGAACACCGAATACGCGCCGGATGCCGAGCTGGCGGACGACGACTTCCGCCTGACCACCACTGAGAACGTGCCCGGGGTGACGGTGAGCGGTGTCCGCCGCGACAGCGCCACCGAGGCCACGCTGACGCTGGCGTATGGCGGCGCGGACTTCACCGCCGACGGCATGTTGTCCGTGACGGTACTGGATTCCGGGCACACCGGCAGCGGCGATCTGGATGCCGGCAGCATACTGGTGACCGCCATCAACCCCGCTCTGGTCCTGACCGCGCCGACCAATCAGCGCTATCCAATCAATCAGGCGATCCCCTCCTTCACCCTGCCGGAGGCCATTGATATCATCGGCACCGCCACCTACACCCTGACCGGGCCGGGCGCCGGGCCGGGCGACGACGACCTGCCCGCCGGGCTGGCCTTCACCCCGGCCGACCGCGTCCTGTCCGGCACGCCGACCGCGGAGGGCGTCACCACGCTGACCTACACGGTCACCGACAGCGCCATCCGCCCGACCACCAGTGTGACCTTTGACGTCACCATCGCGCCCCTGCCGTCCGCCATGCTGGCCGGCACGCTAACCGAAGCCAACCTGTTCGCCTCCACGGCGCCGACCGTCACCGTCACGCTGGAGAACACCGCATACGAGGCGGCCCCGGGCACCCTGCTGCCAAGCCACTTCAGCCTGACGGATACCGTCGACGGGACTGTGAGCGTGAGCGGTTTCACCCGTGACAGCGCCACCGTCGCCACGTTGACGCTGGCGTACAGCGGCGAGGACATCACCGCCGCCGGCACCCTGTCCGTCACCCTCGCCGCCGCCGGCCACACCGACACTGGCGCCCCGATGACCAACACCATCCCGATTGCCGCCAGTCCCGGCACCAATGTCTGCGGCCGCACGGCACAGGTGCGGGATGAAATTGTCTTCCTGTCCACGGCCACCGAATGCACGAGTATCACCGACCTGGCGACGATTACCACCCTTGAATTTAATAATCCTGCTCCAGGTGATGCCATTGATAGGCTGCAACCCGGCGATTTTGCCGGCTTGACGGGGCTGAGATTTTTGCGTTTTCTCCGAAACAGCCTCACGACACTGCCTGCCAATATTTTTGCCGACTTGTCCGCGCTTGAGGAGTTGAATTTGTTCGACAACGACCTCAACACACTGCCCGTCGGCGCGTTTGCCGGCCTGACCTCAGTGGTGAGTTTGTACATAAACAGTAACGCCTTCACATCCCTGCCCGTCGGCATCTTTGACGGACTGGACTCGCTTGTGAATTTAGGCTTGCACACCAACTCGTTCACCCCGGGCACCGGTCTGCCCGCCGGCATCTTTGACGACGTGTTGAATACTCTGGGTCCCGTTACAGGGGGTGGAGACGTCGGACTTGCCGTGGACACCGTCGGCCGGAACGCCCATTTTGTCTGCTCCCGTGCCGACGCTGCGGCCATCGTCACCGCCGCCCGCGCCGACCACTGCCTGCGCGTCACCGCCGCACGGTTCAGCGCGTCAATAGACGCCACATTGCGCTTCCTGTCTGCGTCTAGGCTCGCCCCGGCGTTCAACTCCGACACCACGACCTATACCGCCTTGGTCCCCAACAGCAAAGCTTTTATAACCCTGTCGCCGACCACCACCAGTGCGCAGGCCACCGCTACAATCAACGAATTCGCCGACACCACCTCCATTGCCCTGCCAACGCCAGGCGAAGCGGTGCCGATTATCATTGTCGTCACATCCGCCACCAACGCCATGATGACCTACACCCTGACCGCCACCCGTGCGACGATACCAACCGTGAGCAATGTGGCCTTCACCAGTACCGGCCCCTATGCGCAGGGCGAAGCCATTGAAGTCACAGTCGTCTTCAGCGAGACCGTCACCGTCACGGGCACCCCGGCGATTGCGCTGAATGTCGGCGGAACCACCCGCCAGGCGGCCTACACCAGCGGCGCCGGCAGCGCCAACCTGATCTTCACCTACACGGTGGCCGCCGGGGAGACCGATGCCGACGGCGTGAGCATGAACGCCAATGCCCTCGCCACGCCCGGCGGCAGCGCCATTCAAAACGCCATCGGCGACAATGCGGTCCTCACACATAATGCCGTGGGCGCAGCGACCACCCATGCGGTGGACACCGCAGCGCCGGCCCTGACCGGCGCCACCGTCAACGGCGACAGCATGGTGCTCACGTATAACGAGGACATGGACACCACCTCCATCCCGGCCAATACGGACTACACGATAGCGGTCAGCGGCGGCGGCACGACCACGACGGTCATCAGAACGACCATCAGCGGCGCCATGGCCACCCTGGCGTTGAACCACGCCGTCACACAAGGGGTGACGGTCACGGTGAGCTATGCGCCCGGCACGACCCCGTTGCGGGATATCGCCGGCAACGACGCCGCCGGGCTGACCACGAGGTCTGTGATCAACGACACGCCGGCACCTCTAGGCCCAACGGAAACGCTGACCGGCCCGCTGACCGAAGCCACCCTGTTCGCCGCCACGGCGCCGACCGTCACCGTCACGCTGGAGAGCGCCACCGAATACGCGGGCACCCTGCTGCCAGGCCACTTCAGCGTGACGGATACCGTCGACGGGACTGTGCGCGTGAGCGGTGTCACCCGCGACAGCGACACCGTCGCCACGCTGACGCTGGCGTACAGCGGCGAGGACATCACCGATGATGGCACCCTGTCCGTCCGCCTCGCCGCCGCCGGCCACACGGGCGCCGACGACCTGATGACCGGCACCATCGCTATTACCGCCAGCGCCGGCGCCAATATCTGCGGGCGGACGAGACAGGTGCGGGATGGGATTGTCGCGGCGTCCACCGCCACCGAATGCACGAGCATCACCGACCTGGCAACCCTTTTTGGGTTTGGTAATCCGAGAGAGCTTGATTTGAGCGGGCAAAACATCGCTTCGCTGCAAGACGGCGATTTTGCCGGCTTGGTGGGTATGCGGCGGTTGCGTTTGGCCGACAACGCCCTGAAGGCACTGCCCCCCACCATTTTTGACGGCTTGACGTCGCTGGCGTTTTTGCTTTTGAACGACAACGCCCTGGAGGCACTGCCCCCCGCTATCTTTGACGGCTTGCCGGAGCTGCTGGTGTTGCGTTTGGACGGCAACGCCCTGAAGGCACTGCCCGCCGACATCTTTGACGGTCTGAATGGGCTTCTTACTTTGCAACTGTTCGGCAACGACTTCACGCCGGCCACCGGACTGCCCGCTGGCATCTTTGACGACGCGCTGAATATCCTGGGCCCCATTAGCGAACCCGGAACCGGCGGCGGCTTCGTGATTGACCAAGCCGTCCGCGCCGCCCATTTTGTCTGCTCGCATCCCGACTCTGCGGCGATTGTAAGGTTGACCCCCGGCGTGAGCGACTGCCTGCGCATCAGATCCGCACAATTCAACGACGCCCTCCCGCTGGTGACGGTCGCCACGTTGAGCGGCCTGACTCTGCCCGCCGGCTTCCTGAACCCGCCGTTTGACTCCGGCACCACGACCTATGACGCCTTGATACCCAGGGACATCAGCGCGGTGACCGTGACGCCGATCGCCACCACGCCCGGCGCCACGATTCGCGTGGACGGCGCTGCAGTGGCCAGCGGCAGCCCCAGCGCCGTCATTCCCCTGGCGATAGACACGCCGAGGGACGTTCTCATCGTGGTCACCGCCGCCGACACCACCACCATAATGACCTACACGGTCACCTTCATCCGCTCAGACGTTGTCGCGCCCATCGCCACCCTGGCCGGCACGCTGACCGAAGCCAACCTGTTTGCCACATCGGCGCCCACCGTCACCGTCGCGCTGTTCAACACCGAATACGCGGGCACCCTGCTGTCAAGCCACTTCAGCGTGATGGATACCGTCGACGGGACTGTGCGCGTGAGCGGTGTCACCCGCGACAGCGACACCGGGGCCACGCTGGCGCTGGCGTACAGCGGCGAGGACATCACCACCGCTGGTACCCTGTCCGTCCGCCTCGCCGCCGCCGGTCACACGGGCGCCGGCGACCTGATGACCAACGCCATTACTATTGCCGCCAGCACCGGCGTCAATATCTGCGGGCGGACGGCACAGGTGCGGGATCTGATTGTCAGACGGACAGCGGCCGCCGAATGCACGAGCGTCACCAACCTGGCAAGCGTTGAAAGGCTTGATTTGCACGAGCAACGCATCACTTCGCTGCAAAGCGGCGATTTTGCCGGCTTGACGAGGCTGGCGGGTTTGGAGTTGTACGACAACAACCTGAAGGAACTGCCCGACGACATCTTTGCCGGCTTGATGGGGCTGCAGTTTTTGTCTTTGGACCGCAACGACCTGGTGGCACTGCCCCCCGCCATTTTTGCCGACTTGACGGGTCTGCGGACGTTGAATTTGTACGACAACAACCTGGCGGCACTGCCCGAAGACATCTTTGCCGGCTTGACGGCGCTGCAGGAGTTGAGTTTGCAGAACAACGACCTGGCGGCACTGCCCGACAACATCTTTGACGGCTTGACGCCGCTGGCGGTTTTGACTTTGAACGACAACGCCCTGACTGCACTGCCCGCCGACATCTTTGACGGCTTGACGTCGCTGGTGGTTTTGACTTTGAACAACAACCCCCTGACTGCACTGCCCGCCACCATCTTTAACGGTCTGGATCGTCTTCTGAATTTGCAAATGTTCAACAACCCGTTCACGCCGGACACCGGACTGCCCGCCGGCATCTTTGACGACGTGCTGGATACCCTGGCCCCCATTGGACCAATAATGATCGACAACGAGGGCTTTGTGATCGACGGCGACCGCTTTGCGATTGACGACGCCGTCCGCGCCGCCCATTTTGTCTGCTCGCGTGACGACGCCGATGCCATTGTCGCCCTCACCGACGACGTGGAGGACTGCCTGCGCATCAGCTCCGCACAATTCAACGCCGTTCTGGGGAACGCCACCTTGAGCGGCCTGACCCTGTCCGACGGCACCGACACTTTCACCCTCACCCCGGTGTTCGCCTCCGGCACCACGGCCTATACCGTCTCGGTCGCCAACAGCGTCACCAGCGTGATGGTCACGCCGACCGTCACCATTGCCGACGCCACGATTACCGTCAACGGCGCCGCCGTCACCAGCGGCAGCGCCAGCAACACGATTGACCTGACGGCAGGCAGACCGGTGGTCATTCCCGTTATGGTCACCGCCGTCGACACCACCACCACGCAGACCTACACGGTGATGGTCACCCGCGTGCAGCCTGCCGCCACCCTGGCCGGCACGCTGACCGAAGCCACCCTGTTCGCCGCCACGGCGCCGACCGTCACCGTCACGCTGGAGCACACCGAATACGAGGCGGCCCCGGGCACCCTGCTGCCAAGCCACTTCAGCCTGACGGATGACGTCGACGGGACTGTGAGCGTGAGCGGTATCACCCGCGACAGCGACACCGTCGCCACGCTGACGCTGGCGTACAGCGGCGAGGACATCACCGCCGCCGGCACCCTGTCCGTCACCCTCGCCGCCGCCGGCCACACTGTCGTCGGCGACCTGATCACCGGCACCATCCCGATTGCCGCCAGTCCCGGCGTGAATGTCTGCGGCCGCACGGCACAGGTGCGGAATGAAATTGTCACCCGGTCCACGGCCAGCGAATGCACGAGTATCACCGACCTGGCGGCGATTACCATCCTTGACCTTAGAGGAGATGGCATTGATACGCTGCAAATCGGCGATTTTGCCGGCTTGTCCGCGCTTGAGGAGTTGAATTTGTTCAACAACAACCTCAACACACTGCCCCCCGGCGTGTTTGCCGGCCTGACCTCAGTGCAGAATGTGTTCATAAACATGAACGCCTTCACATCCCTGCCCGCCGGCATCTTTAACGGACTGGACGCGCTTGAGAATTTAGCCTTGCACAGCAACCCGTCGTTCACCCCGGGCACCGGTCTGCCCGCCGGCATCTTTGACGACGTGTTGGATACGCTGGGTGCCGTGGCCGATCTTGATGATCTTGGAGGCATCGGACTTGCCGTGGCCCCCATCGGCCGGGCCGCCCATTTTGTCTGCTCCCGTGCCGACGCTGCGGCCATCGTCACCTTCACCGGCGCCGCCCACTGCCTGCGCGTCACCGCCGCAGAATTCAACGACTACCGGGCGAACGTCGTGTCGACAGACGCCACCTTGAGCGGCCTGACCCTGTCCCCCGGCACCCTGGACCCGGTGTTCGCCTTCGGCACCACGGCCTATACCGTCTCGGTCGCCAACAGCGTCACCAGCGTGACCGTGACACCGACCGCCACCGATGCCGATGCCGGCGCCACCATTACCGTCAACGGCGCCGCCGTCACCAGCGGCAGCGCCAGCAACCCGATTGACCTGACGGCCGGCATGCCGATGGACATTCCCGTCATCGTCACCGCCGCCGACACCACCATCACAATGACCTACACGGTGACCGCCACCCGTGCGCTGCCGCCCACCGCCGTGCTGGCTGGCACGCTGACCGAAGCCAACCTGTTCGCCGGCACGGCAACGGTCACCGTTACGCTGGCCAACACCGCATACGCGGCCCCGGGCACCCTGCTGCCAAGCCACTTCAGCGTGGCGGCCAACGTCCCCGGGACTGTGCGCGTGAGTGATGTCACCCGCAACAGCGACACCGTCGCCACGCTGACGCTGGGGTATGAGGATATGGACATCACCGCCGACGGTACGCTGTCGGTGACGGTACTGGCTGCCGGTCACAGCGACATAGGCGACTTGGATGCCGGCGGTATCGATATTACCGCCAGCGCCGGTGTGAATGTGTGCGGAAGGACGCCGCAGGTGCAGGTTGCGATTGTCGGCGCTTCCGTGGCGAGCGAATGCACGAGTATCACGGATTTGGCTACGATTAGCTTGATTGACATCAGCGGCTCTCTGACTGCGTTGCAAAGCGGCGATTTTGCCGGCATGTCGGGGCTTACGGATTTGGTTATAATCTTTCAACCAATCACTGCACTGCCTGCCGATATTTTTGCCGGCTTGTCGGCACTCCGGAGCGTAGATATTTCCCGTAACAACATCGACACACTGCCCCCCGACGTTTTTGCCGGCTTATCGTCAGTTGAACAATTGTTCCTGCGTGGTAACGTCATCACATCCCTGCCCGCCAACATTTTTGACGGCCTGGATTCGCTTGTAGATTTAAATTTGGTCGACAACTCGTTCACAGCGGACACCGGACTGCCCGCCGGCATCTTTGACGACGTACTCGATACTCTGGGTTCCATTGACACCGGCGGATCCAGCGGATTTCTCGTGGACGACACCGTTCGAGACGCCCATTTTGTCTGCTCCCGTGCCGACGCCGATGCCGTTGTTGCCGCCACGCCCGGCGTGTCCGACTGCCTCCGCATCACCGCCGCCCAATTCAACGTCTACCTCAGCGCCACCTTGAGCGGCCTGACCCTGTCCCCTGGCACCCTGGACCCGGTGTTCTCCTCCGGCACCACGGCCTATACCGTCTCGGTCGCCAACAGCGTCACCAGCGTGACCGTGACACCGACCGCCACCGATGCCGATGCCGGCGCCACCATTACCGTCAACGGCGCCGCCGTCACCAGCGGCAGCGCCAGCAACCCGATTGACCTGACGGCCGGCATGCCGATGGACATTCCCGTCATCGTCACCGCCGCCGACACCACCATCACAATGACCTACACGGTGACCGCCACCCGTGCGTTGCCGCCCACCGCCGTGCTGGCTGGCACGGTGACCGAAGCCAACCTGTTCGCCGGCACGGCAACGGTCACCGTCACGCTGGCCGACACCGCATACGCGGCCCCGGGCACCCTGCTGCCAAGCCACTTCAGCGTGTCGGGTAACGTCCCCGGGACTGTGCGCGTGAGTGATGTCACCCGCAACAGCGACACCGTCGCCACGCTGACGCTGGCGTACAGCGGCGAGGACATCATTGGTGACGGTATCCTGGTCGTCTTCCTCGCCGCCGCCGGCCACACGGGCACCGACGACCTGAGGACCACCAACGTAATCTTTTTTGCGCTCAGCTCCGGCGCGAATGTATGCGGTCGCACGCCGGCGGTGCGGGATGAGATTGTCGCCCGGTCCTCGGCCACCGAATGCACGAGCATCACCGACCTGGCGACGATTACCATCATTGACCTTAGAGGAGATGGCATCAATACGCTGCAAATCGGCGATTTTGCCGGCTTGTCCGCGCTTGAGGATTTGAATTTGTTCAACAACAACCTCAACACACTGCCCCCCGGCGTGTTTGCCGGCCTGACCTCAGTGCAGAATTTGTTCATAAACATGAACGCCTTCACATCCCTGCCCGCCGGCATCTTTAACGGACTGGACGCGCTTGAGAATTTAGCCTTGCACGCCAACCCGTCGTTCACCCCGGGCACCGGTCTGCCCGCCGGCATCTTTGACGACGTGTTGGATACTCTGGGTGCCGTTGCCGATCTTGACAGGCTTGGAAGCAACGGACTTTCCGTGGCCCCCATCGGCCGGGCCGCCCATTTTGTCTGCTCCCGTGACGACGCCGATGCCGTTGTTGCCGCCACGCCCGGCGTGTCCCACTGTTTGAGAATCACCGCCGCCCAATTCAACGACGCCCTCGCGCAGATAGACGCCACATTGAGCGGCCTGACGCTGTCCGCCGGCACCCTGAACCCGGCGTTTGATTCCGACACCACGGCCTATACCGCCTCGGTCCCCAACGGCGTCGACCGTGTGACCGTGACGCCGACCGCCACCAGTCCCTTCGCCGCCATTAGAGTCAACGGCAGCACCGACACCACCATTGACCTGCCGACGCCAGGCACAGCGGTACCGATTACCATTCTCGTCACATCTCGCACCGACGTCATGATGACCTACACCGTGACGGTCACCCGTGTGACGCTGCCAACCGTGAGCAATGTGGCCTTCACCAGTACCGGCCCCTATGCGCAGGGCGAAGCCATTGAAGTCACAGTCACCTTCAGCGAGAACGTCACCGTCACGGGGGGCACCCCGGCGATTGCGCTGGATGTCGGCGGAACCTCCCGCCAGGCGGCCTACACCAGCGGCGCCGGCAGCGCCAACCTGGTCTTCGCCTACACGGTGGCCGCCGGGGAGACTGATGCCGACGGCGTGAGCATTGATGCCAATGCCCTCGCCACGCCCGGCGGCAGCGCCATTCAAAACGCCGTCGGCGACGAGGCGGTCCTCACACATGATGCCGTGGACGCAGCGACCACCCATGCGGTGGACACCGTAGCGCCGACCCTGACCGTCGCCACCGTCAACCGCGACAGCATGGTCCTCACGTATGGCAAGGACATGGACACCACCTCCATCCCGGCCAATACGGACTACACGATAGCGGTCAGCGGCGGCGGCACGGCCCCGACGGTCACCAGAACGACCATCAGCGGCGCCATGGTCATCCTGACGTTGCACCCCGCCGTCACACCAGGGGTGACGGTCACGGTGAGCTATGCGCCCGGCGCTGCCCCGTTGCGGGATAGCATCGGCAACGCCGCCGCCGGGCTGACCACGAGGTCTGTGACCAACGACACGCCTGTCCCTCTGGACCCAACGGAAATGCTGACCGGCACGCTGACCGAAGCCACCCTGTTCGCCGCCACGGCGCCGACCGTCACCGTCACGCTGGCCACCACCGAATACGCGGCCACGGGCACCCTGCTGCCAGGCCACTTCAGCGTGACGGATACCGTCGTCGGGATTGTGCGCGTGAGCGAAGTCACCCGCGACAGCGACACCGAGGCCACGCTGACGCTGGCGCACAGCGGCGAGGACATCACCGCCGATGGCACCCTGTCCGTCCTCCTCGCCGCCGCCGGCCACACCGGCGCCGATGACCTGATGACCAACGACATCACTATTACCGCCAGCGCCGGCGCCAATGTCTGCGGGCGGACGAGACAGGTGCGGGATGCGATTGTCGCGGCGTCCACCGCCACCGAATGCACGAGCATCACCGACCTGGCAACCATTTTTGTGGCGTTTGGGGGGAGTGGGGATACGCTTGATTTGAGCGGGCAAAACATCGCTTCGCTGCAAAGCGGCGATTTTGCCGGCTTGACGGGGATGCGGCGGTTGCGTTTGACCGACAACGCCCTGAAGGCACTGCCCGCCGACATTTTTGACGGCTTGACGTCGCTGGTGGATTTGCTTTTGGACAACAACGCCCTGGAGGCACTGCCCGACACCATCTTTGACGGCTCTCCGCTGCTGAGGAGTTTGAATTTGACCAACAACGCCCTGAAGGCACTGCCCGCCAACATCTTTAACGGTCTGAATGGGCTTATTGTTTTGCGAATGGCGGTCAACCCGTTCACGCCGGACACCGGACTGCCCGCCGGCATCTTTGACGACGTGGTGGATACCCTGGGCCCCATTAGAGAAACCGGATCCATCGGCTTCGTGATTGACCAAGCCGTCCGCGCCGCCCATTTTGTCTGCTCGCATCCCGACGCTGCGGCGATTGTAAGGGTGACCCCCGGCGTGAGCGACTGCCTGCGCATCCGCTCCGCACAATTCAACGACGCCCTCCCGCTGGTGACGGTCGCCACGTTGAGCGGCCTGACCATGCCCGCCGGCATCCTGACCCCGCCGTTTGACTCCGGCACCACGACCTATGACGCCTTGATACCCAGGGACATCAGCGCGGTGACCGTGACGCCGATCGCCACCACGCCCGGCGCCACGATTCGCGTGGACGGCGCTGCAGTGGCCAACGGCAGCCCCAGCGCCGCCATTCCCCTGGCGATAAACACGCCGAGGGACGTTCTCATCACGGTCACCGCCGCCGACACCACCACCATGATGACCTACACGGTCACCTTCACCCGCTCACCCGTTGCCGCGCCCACCGCCACCCTGGCCGGCACGCTGACCGAAGCCAACCTGTTTGCCGCACCGGCGCCGACCGTCACCGTCACGCTGGTCAACACCGCATACGCGGCCACGGGCACCCTGCTGCCAAGCCACTTCAGCGTGACGGATACCGTCGCCGGGACTGTGCGCGTGAGCGGTGTCACCCGTGACAGCGACACCGGGGCCACGCTGGCGCTGGCGTACAGCGGCGAGGACATCACCACCATCGGTACCCTGTCCGTCATCCTCGCCGCTGCCGGCCACACGGGCGCCGACGACCTGATGACCAACGCCATTACTATTGCCGCCAGCACCGGCGTCAATATCTGCGGGCGGACGGCACAGGTGCGGGATTTGATTATCACACGGACAGCGGCCGCCGAATGCACGAGCATCACCAGACTGGCAAGCATTGTAAGGCTTGATTTGTTCAATCAAAACATCGCTTCGCTGCAAAGCGGCGATTTTGCCGGCTTGACGGGTCTGCAGGCGTTGAATTTGTACCGCAACGCCCTGGAGGCACTGCCCCCCGCCATTTTTGCCGACTTGACGGATCTGCGGACGTTGAGTTTGTACCGCAACAACCTGGCGGCACTGCCTGAAGACATCTTTGCCGGCTTGACGGTGCTGCAGGACTTGAGTTTGTACGGCAACAACCTGGAGGCACTGCCCGCCGACATCTTTGATGGCTTGACGAGTCTTGATATTCTGAGTTTGCACAACAACGACCTGGAGGCACTGCCCGCCGACATCTTTGACGGCTTGACGAGTCTTGATATTCTGAGTTTGAACAACAACCCCCTGACTGCACTGCCCGCCACCATCTTTAACGGTCTGGATAGTCTTGTGACTTTGTCACTGTTCAACAACCCGTTTGAGGTGGACACCGGACTGCCCGCCGGCATCTTTGACGACGTGCTGGATACCCTGGGCCCCACTGGACCAGTAATGACCAACGACGAGGGCTTTGTGACCATCGCCGACATCTTTGCGATTGACGACGCCGGCCGCGCCGCCCATTTTGTCTGCTCGCGTGACGACGCCGATGCCATTGTCGCCCTCACCGACGACGTCACCGACTGCCTGCGCCTCAGCTCCGCACAATTCAACGCCGTTCTGGGGAACGCCGACTTGAGCGGCCTGACCCTGTCCGACGGCACCGACCCCTTCACCCTCACCCCGGTGTTCGTCTCCGGCATCACGACCTATACCGTCACCGTCGCCAACAGCGTCACCAGCGTGACCGTGACACCGACCGCCACCATTGCCGTCGCCACGATTACCGTCAACGGCGCCGCCGTCGACAGCGGCACCGCCAGTAACCCGATTGACCTGACGGCAGGCACACCGATGGTCATTCCCGTTATGGTCACCGCCGTCGACACCACCACCACGCAGACCTACACGGTGATGGTCACCCGCGCGTCGCCGCCTGCCGCCACCCTGGCCGGCACGCTGACCGAAGCCACCCTGTTCGCCACCCCGGCGCCGACCGTCACCGTCACGCTGGAGCACGCCGCATACGAGGCGGCCCCGGGCGCCCTGCTGCCAAGCCACTTCAGCCTGACGGATACCGTCGACGGGACCGTGAGCGTGAGCGGTGTCACCCGCGACAGCGACACCGTCGCCACGCTGACGCTGGCGTACAGCGGCGAGGACATCACCGCCGCCGGCACCCTGTCCGTCACCCTCGCCGCCGCCGGCCACACTGTCGTCGGCGACCTGATCACCGGCACCATCCCGATTGCCGCCAGTACCGGCGTGAATGTCTGCGGCCGCACGGCACAGGTGCGGGATGCGATTGTCGACCGGTCCTCTGCCACCGAATGCACGAGTATCACCGACCTGGCAACCATTGCAGGACTGCTTAATTTGAACGGGCCAGATATAGCCACGCCCATCGCTTCGCTGCAACCCGGTGATTTTGCCGGCTTGTCGGCGCTGGAGAATTTGCGTTTGCCCCGCAACAACCTGAGTGCACTGCCCGCCACCATTTTTTCCGGCTTGTCGGCGCTGCAGACTTTGAGTTTGGGCATCAACCCTCTGGAGGCACTGCCCGCCACCATTTTTGCCGGCTTGACGTCGCTGCAGACTTTGAATTTGGACAACAACGCCCTGACTACACTGCCCGCCGGCATCTTTGACGGCCTGGACGCGCTTGATAATTTAGGCTTGCACAGCAACCCGTTCACCCCGGGCACCGGTCTGCCCGCCGGCATCTTTGACGACGTGTTGGATAGTCTGGGTCCCGTGGCAACCGGTGGAGGCGTCGGACTTGCCGTCGACTCCGTCGGCCGGGCCGCCCATTTTGTCTGCTCCCGTCCCGACGCTGCGGCCATCGTCGCCTTCGCCAGCGCCGCCCACTGCCTGCGCGTCACCGCCGCACAATTCAACGCCTACCTGGCGTCAATGGACGCCACGTTGAGCGGCCTGACCCTGTCCGCCGGCACTCTGGACCCGGTGTTCACCTCCGCCACCACGGCCTATACCGTTGCGGTCGCCAACAGCGTCGACACGGTGACCGTGACGCCGACCGCCACCAATACCGACGCCACGATTACCGTCAACGGCGCCAGCGCCGCCACCGCCATTGCCCTGCCGACGCCAGGCATAGCGGTGCCGATTTCCATTGTTGTCACCTCCGTTGATGGCGCCACCACGGAAACCTACACGGTGACCGTCACCCGCATGTCAATGCCGACCGTGAGCAATGTGGCCTTCACCAGTACCGGCCCCTATGCGCTGGGCGAGGAAATCCGGGTCACGGTCACCTTCAGCGAGAACGTCACCGTCACGGGCGCCCCGTTGATTTTCCTGAATGTCGGCACAGCCGTCCGCCCGGCGGTCTTCACCATCGGCCCCAGCCCCGGCACCGACCTGGTCTTCACCTACACGGTGGCCGCCGGGGAGACTGATGCCGACGGCGTGAGCATAAGCGAAAATGTCCTCGCCAGGCCCGGCAGCAGCACCATTATTCAAGGCGTCACCGGCAACGAGGCGGACCTCAGGCATGATGCCGTGGACGCAGAGACCGCCCATGCGGTGGACACCGCAGCGCCGACGATACTGACGGCAACCATTGATAGCGATGTCCTGACGCTGACCTACAACGAGCCGCTCAATAACACCTCGGGACGGGCAGAAGACTACAGTTTCGGGCTGATGGAGCCGGGCGGCCCGCTCTTGCAGTTGAGTATCAGCGATGTGGCTGTCGACGGGACGACGGTGCGGCTGACGCCGGGCCGGACCGCGGTCACAACCAACGTGGTGGAAGTGACCTACACCGTCAACGACGGGAATCCGCTGCGCGATATTGCCGGCAACCGGGCCGCCAGTGTCACGTCCCGGGCGGTGATAAACAACGCCGCGGCTGATGTGGCCCCGGATTTCAGCACGCAGACCATTGACGACGAGACCTACGTTCAGGGCGGAGCCATTCCCACCCTCACGCTGCCGGAAGCCACCGGCGGCAATGGCGCACTGTCCTACACACTCACCCCGCCGTTGCCGAACGGCCTGACATTCAATGCGGCGGAGCGCCAAATCACCGGCGTACCGGAGACGGTGCAAACCACCCCGGTGACCTACACCTACACCGCAGGCGATAACGACGTGAATGACGCCGACACCGACACCGACAGTCTGACGTTCACAATCGCCATCACAGTCCCCACTGCAACTATCACCGGCATGATGACCGGCGGCGTCACCGAAGACGGGATAGTGGGCACGTCGGGTAACCTGCTCGTGGATGGTGAACGTCAAACATTCTTCGGAGCGCAGTCATTCGACGATACTCCCGGTACTTATGGCAGTTTCGCCATAACCACTGAAGGCGCCTGGACATACGCCCTGAACAACGCCGCCGCCGTCGTCCAGTCCCTGGCCGCGGGCCAGACTGAAGTGGAACAGTTTGACGTGGAGACCGTGGACAACTCCATCATCACCATCACCATCACCGTGAACGGCGCCAACGATGCGCCCTTCGCCGTCATCACCGATGTGTTGGAGGAGATCCGTGAACAGGAAGCAATTGAGCTCAGTGGCGCCGACAGCATGGAAACGGATAGCAGAGACTCGCTGACCTATGCGTGGACGCAGACTGGCACGCCCACCGTCATGCTCACCAATGCGGACACCGACACGGTGACGTTCGTCACGCCCGGTTTGACAGCGGACACGGACTTGACGTTCACCCTGACCGTGACCGACCCGCATTTGGCAACGGACACCGCCACGGTCATCATCCCCGTTGAGGCGTACAGCATCGGCGGCACGACCGGGGGCACCGTCGCCGAAAATGCGGAGACGAATACGGTCACAGGCGCACTGATCTTCGCTGAAGAGCCCTCCGACCCGGACAACAGGTTTGGGCCGAAGATGGAAGTGGGCGCCTACGGTACCTTCAGCCTCACCGGCACCGGCGACTGGACGTACAGTCTGGATAATGACAACTCCCAAACCGACGCATTGGTCGCGGATGAGCGCGTCAGCGATGTGTTCGGCGTGGTGGCCCATGACGGCACCGAGGGGGCCGTCACGATCAACATCATCGGCAGCAACGACCCGCCTGTCGCCGAGGCCGGCGCCCCGCAAACCGTGCCTGAAGGCTTTGATGTCACGCTGGTGGGCACGGGCACCGACCCGGATGGCGACGAGCAGGATAACCTGGGCTATCAATGGACGCAGACCGGCACGCCCGAGGTTGTTCTCAGCAGCCCGACGAGCGCCACCACCCGTTTCACCGCGCCCATTTTGGAGTTGAACGCGGGCGAGAACATGGCCCTGACGTTCACCCTGACCGTCACCGACCCGCGGGACAGCCACACCGACAGTGTGATCATCACTGTGACGGATAGTGGCCTGTCGATCATCAACGGCACGACCGAGGGCGCCGTCACCGAAGACGTGGCGCAAAACACCGTCACCGGCATGTTGACCGTCACCCCGGCCACCACCGCCGCCGTCACGTTTGTTTCGCAGGGAGAGAGTGCCGGCACCTACGGCGTCTTCACCCTGGATGCGAACGGCGCCTGGGCCTACACGCTGGACAACACGCTGGACACCGACCGGGGAGACGCCACCAACGCCCTGGCCATGGATGCGGAGGGCCTTGACAGGTTCACCGCCAGAACCAGTGACGGCATCCAACAGGACGTCACCATCACTGTCACCGGCGTCAACGACCCGCCCGTCGCTGAGGCCGGCGACCCGCAAACCGTGACTGAAAACCGCGAGGTTGAGCTGACGGGCACGGGCACCGACCCGGATGGCGACGAGCAGGATCGCCTGCGCTATCAATGGACGCAGACCGGCACGCCCCCGGTTGTTCTCAGCAGCCCGACGAGCGCCACCACCAGATTCACCGCGCCCATTTTGGAGTTGATGAACGCGGGCGAGACCATGGTCCTGACGTTCACCCTGACCGTCACCGACCCGCAGCGCAGCGCCCACACCGACAGTGTGATCATCACTGTTGAGGAGAGTGACCTGTCGGTCATTGAAGGCACGTTCGGGGGCACCGTCACCGAAGACGCGGACACGAACACCGTCACCGGCACGTTGACCGCCACCCTCCCGGGCAACACCCCCACCGTGTTCACTATGCAGGGAGGGAATGTCGGCACCTACGGCGTCTTTGATCTGGATGTGAACGGCGACTGGACCTACACGCTGGACAACGCGCCGGACACCGAGCGGGGAGGCGCCACCAACGCCCTGGCCGCGGGCGAGACGGCGCGCGACAGGTTCACCGTAGCAGCCAGTGACGCTGTCCAACAGGTCATCACCATCACCATCATCGGCGCCAACGACGCGCCCACCGCCATAATCACCGCGCCGACCGCATCCAGGCTCGGCGGCTCCGTGCTCGGCAACTTTGAGGTGGCCTTGAGCGGCAGAGAGAGCAGCGACCCGGAAACCGGCGCGGCGGATCTGACCTATCAATGGAGTCAGACCGGCGGCACCAGAGTCAGTCTCACCGGCGCCCGGACCGACCGGGTCACCTTCATCACACCCATCCCGAACTCGCCCTTGACACTGAGATTCAGACTGACTGTCACTGACGGACAGGGCGGCTCGGCCACCGACACCGTGAGCATCCGCGTTCCCCCGTTCAATGGTTTCCTGGACATCGTTGGCCGCATCACCGAAGACGCGGAGTCGAATACGGTCACGGGCCGGATAATCAGGCCGTTTCGTAGGAATACAAGCCGCAGCATCAACTTCCTGTCGTCGACGAATGTTGTTGACGCCTACGGCACCTTCACTCTGGAGCCCAGGGTGGTGGGCGGAATAAGGGGCGGCAGCTGGACCTTCACCCTGAACAACGAAGCCCCGGTTGTTCAAGCCCTGTCCAGTCGCGACATCGTCAGCCTTTACTACCCGGTAGAAACCACCACCAGCGACCAGGTGACGGTACTCATCATCCTTAACGGCGCCAATGACCCGCCCACCGTTGAGGTCGGGCTGGATCAGAGCGTCGGCGAGGGTGACTCCGTGACCCTGACCAGCGTGGTCAGTGACCCGGATACCGGCGACGAGGTGTTCCTGGTCTATCAATGGAGTCAGACCGGCGGCCCCGATGTCAGACTCACCGGCGCCCGGACCACCACCGCCAGCTTCACTGCCCCTGATTTGGCCGTGGACATGGACTTGACATTCATCTTGAGCGTCACCGAGCGGGGCGCCACGGTTGTCTCCAGCCCGGTCACCGTGACCGTGGAAGCGGTCAATGCCCCGGCCGACATCAGCGGTGAACTGGAGCACGACCTCACCGAAAGCGGGACGACGACCACCGTGATCTCCGGCCGGCTGACGATCACTGATCCGGATGGCCGCAACAGCGTCCTGTTGCAGACGGAGTCGGGGATCGGCACCTACGGCACCTTCACCCTCTTACCGAACGCCGAGTGGATCTACACGCTGGACAACACGCCGGGCAGCGTCCAGGGAGACGCCACCAACGCCCTGGCTGAAGGCATGATCGGCATTGATGAGTTCACCGTGCAGGCCGTTGACGACGAACCCGCAGAGACCAGCACCCTCAGATTCACCATCACCGGCACCAATGACGCGCCGGTCGCCAACGCCGGCGGCCCCCAGACCGTTACCGAGAGCGCCGAGGCCATTGTGGTGGTGCTGGACGGCTCCGACACCGACGACCTGGATACCGGCGCCGTGCTGACCTATCAATGGGCGCAGACCGGCGGCACGCCCACAGCCATGATCGCCGACCCGCAGAGTGCCATGACCACCGCCACCATCACCTTCACCGCCCCCGATCCCACGAGCCGTGGCGCTGTCGCAGGTGAAACCGCCCACGACATCTCCGCCGCCCCCGGTTTGGCTGCCCCCACGAACCTGACGTTCACGCTGACCGTCACCGACGATATCGGCGTCCAGGACACCGCGATGACGATCATCACGGTGGATGCGGACAACGACCCGGCGGACATCACCGGCGTTCTTGAAGGCGCCGTCACCGAAGACACGGACCCGAACACGATCACGGGCGCGCTGACGGTCAGCGATTCGGACAGCCCCGACGGCTTCCTGGTGCAGCCGCAGGTCATCAGCGACTACGGCACCTTCACCCTGGATGATGTGAACGGCATCTGGACCTACGCCCTGAACAACGGCGCCCCGGCGACCCAGGCCCTGGCGGAGGATCAAACCGTCACCGACACGTTCACGGTCCGTTCCAACGACGGCACCGAAGCGACCGTCACCATCACCATCACCGGCGTCAACGACGCGGCCGTGGCCAACGCCGGGCCGCCGCGGACCGTCACCGAGCGTGACCTTGTGACGCTGTCCGGCGCCGCCAGCGCCGACCCGGATACCGGCGCCGTGCTGACCTATCAGTGGACGCCGCCCGCCGGTCCGCCCGACATTGCGTTGATCAACCCGGCCACCGCCACGGCCACCTTCACCGCGCCGCAGTTGCTCGCGCCCGAGGACTTCACCTTCACGCTGACCGTCACCGACGGGCGCAGTCCTGAGGACACCGCCATGGTGATTATCACGGTGGATGCGGACGACGACCCGGCCGTCTTCGGCGGCGCGCTCACTGGCGGCGTCACCGAAGACGCGGACCCGAACACCTTCACCGGCACGCTGACCGCCACCGACCCGGACACAGAGGACAACCTGTTCCGGGCGCAGGTACCGCCCGCCGTCAGCGCCTACGGCAGCTTCACCCTGGCAGTGGATGGCGTCTGGACCTACACCCTGAACAACGGCGTCCTGATCACCCAGGCCCTGCCGGAGGGAGGTGACCCCGTCCCCGACACGTTCCCGGTCCAGTCCGACGACGGCACCGAAGCGACCGTCACCATCGCCATCACCGGCGCCAACGACGCGCCCACCGCCGAAGCCGGGCCGGCGCAGACCGTGACCGAAGGTGACGGCGTGGATCTGATCGGCGCCGGCAGCGACATTGACGCCAACGACGTGCTGACCTATCAGTGGACGCAGACCACCGGCACGCCCTCCGACATTGAGATCAGGAACGCGGACAACGTCATCGCCGACTTCACCGCGCCGCAGTTGAATGCGGAGATGGTCTTCACCTTCACGCTGACGGTCACCGACCAGGCGGGCGCCACGGCCACCGACACGGTCATGGTCACCGTTGACGCGACCGATGACGCCGCCGTCATCAGCGGTGCGCGCTCCGGCAGCGTCACCGAAGGCGCGGACCTGAACCAGGTCATGGGCACACTGCGGGTCAGAGACCAGGACAGCCCCGACAGCTTCCAGCCGCAGGCACAGACCATCGGCGCCTACGGCACCTTTGCCCTGGATGAGAACGGCGTGTGGACCTACACGCTGGACAACACGCTGGACGGCACGCCGGACAACACGCCGGACGGCACGCCGGACGACCGGGCAGCCGCCACCAACGCCCTGGCCGAGGGTCAGCAGGCGCCCGACCCCTTCACCGTGCGCGCGCTTGACGGCACCGAAGCGACCGTCACCATCACCGTCATCGGCGCCAACGACGCGCCCACCGCCGAAGCCGGGACGCCGCAGACCGTGACCGAAGGCGACGGCGTGACGCTGACCGCCGCCGGCAGCACGGATCCGGACACGAACGACGCGTTGACCTATCAATGGACGCAGACTGCCGGCCTGCCCGACGACATTGCAATCAGCACCCCGACCAGCGCCATTGCCGGCTTCACCGCGCCGCAGTTGGATGCGAACAGGGACTTCACCTTCACGCTGACGGTCACCGACCCGGCGGGCGCCACGGCCACCGACACGGTCGCGGTCACCGTTGAAGCGACCAACGACGCAGCCGACATCACCGGCGCGCTCACCGGCGGCATCACCGAAGACGCGGACCCGAACACGGTCACCGGCGTCCTGACTGCCACCGACACGGACAGCCCCAACCTCTTCACGGCACTGGACGCCATCGGCACCTACGGCGCCTTCACCCTGGAGGAGAACGGCGCGTGGACCTACACGCTGGACAACACGCCGGACAGCACGCCGGACGACCGGGCCGCCGCCACCGACGCCCTGGACGAGGGTGACCAGGTTGACGACCCCTTCACCGTGCAGTCCGTTGACGGCACCCCGGCGACCGTCACCATCACCGTCACCGGTGTCAATGACGCGCCGACCGTCACGGCCACCGGGCCGGAGCGGACCGTGATTGCAGGCACCGAGGTGACGCTGTCCAGCATCGTCAGCGACCCGGAGACCGTCGACCCGGCGGCCCTGACCTATCAGTGGACGCAGACCGGCACGCCGCCCGCCGAACTGTCCGTCGCGCTTGACGGTGCGAACACCGCCAGCGTCACCTTCACCGCGCCCGATGTAACCGGGGACACGACCCTGACGTTCATGCTGGCCGTCACCGACGCACGAACGGCCACGACGACCGCCCTGGTGACCGTCACCGTTGAAGCGTTCCGCGCCCCGTCCACCTTCACCGGCGCAGACACCGGCACTATCACCGAAGACGCGGACCCGAACACGGTCACCGGCGTCCTGACTGTCACCGACCCGGACAGTCCCGAACTTTTCACAGCACGGGACGCCATCGGCACCTACGGCGCCTTCACCCTGGATGAGAACGGCGCGTGGACCTACACGCTGGACAACACGCCGGACGACGCGCCGGACGACCGGGGAGTCGCCACCGACGCTCTGGACGCGGGTGATCAGGTTGACGACCCCTTCACCGTGGAGTCCGTTGACGGCACCCCGGTGACCATCACCATCACCGTCATCGGCGTCAATGACGCGCCGACCGTCACGGCCACCGGGCCGGAGCAGCCTGTGCCCGGGGCGGGCATCCAGGTGACGCTGTCCGGCGCCGGCAGCGACCCGGAGACCGTCGACCCGGCGGTCCTGCGCTATCAATGGACGCAGACCGGCACGCCGTCCGTCTCGCTCAACGATGCGGACACCGCCAGCGCCACCTTCATCACGCCCGAGGTAACCGCGAATACGATCCTGATGTTCGTGCTGACCGTCACCGACGAAGGAACGGCCACGGCGACCGCCACGGTGACCGTCACCGTCTTGCCGCCCAACGTCCCGGCGACCATCACCGGCACAGACACCGGCACCATCACCGAAGACGCGGACCCGAATACGGTCACCGGCGACCTGTCTGTCACCGACCCGGACGACGACGACCTCTTCATCGCACAGAATATCATTGATACCGATACCATCAATGCCATCGCCATCGGCACCTACGGCACCTTCACCCTGGATGAGAACGGCGCATGGACCTACACGCTGGACAACACGCCGGACGACAGGCCAGGCGACCGGGCCGCCGCCACCGACGCCCTGGACGCGGGTGTGCAGGCGTCCGACCCCTTCACCGTGCAGTCCGTTGACGGCACCGAAGCGACCGTCACCATCACCGTCATCGGCGCCGAAGACGCGTTGAGAATCAGCGGCGGCGGCATACCCCCCCGACCTCCCCGCGAGGTGACGGAGGATGAGTTGGTCAGTCCCGTTCCGCCGGGCGAGGCCCCGCCGACCAGTATTGATATCAGAGGCTTTCTGCGTGTGGAAGACCCGGACAACTCCGATGCCCTCCTGGACGTAGAGGACGAATTCTTCGATACTGCCCTTGTCACGGGCACCTATGGCGTCTTTAGACTGCGTGATCGCGGAGACTGGATCTACACCCTGAATTTTCTTGACCCCGACACCAACGCGCTGGCCGCGGGCCAAACAGGCGCCGAGCAGTTCACCGTGGCGAACGAAAGAGAATTCTTCAATCCCGGAAGCGGCCTTGAAGCGACCCTCCACATCACCGTCATCGGCGCCAACGACGCGCCCACGGCGAACGCCGGGCCGGATCAGCTTGACGTGCGTGCCGGCACCACAGTCACCCTGGCCGGCAGCGGCACCGACCCGGATACGGGCGACAGCATTGCCTACGCCTGGACGCAAATCGGCGACCCGCCGGTGGCCTTGAGTGCCACCGACGTGGCCCGGCCGACCTTCACGGCGCCGACCGTGGCAACCGACACCGCGCTGACCTTTTCACTGGTGGTCAACGACGGCGATGCGGATTCTGAGCCCGACACCGTCATCATCACCGTCACCGGCAGCGTCAATATCTGCGACCGCACGCCACTGGTGCTGGCAGCCATCCTCGCCGCCATCACGCCCACCCCCGCCTGCGCCAATGTGCCGACGTCGGGGCTGCAAGCGATTACGAATCTTAATCTGAGCAACATGAGCATCCCGGCATTGCGAAGCGGCGACTTTGCCGGCTTATCGGCGCTTAACAGGTTGACCCTGAACGGCAACAGCTTCACGTCACTTGAAGCCGACATTTTTGCCGGCTTGTCGGCGCTTCAGATATTGCGCCTGGACAACAACAACTTCTCTTCATCTTCACTTAATGCCAGCATTTTTGCCGGCTTGTCGGCGCTTCAGAGATTGAACCTGGGCAACAGCCTCCTCTCTTCACTTGATCCCGGCATTTTTGCCGGCTTGTCGTCGCTTCGGTTTTTGGACCTGCGCGGCAACACCTTCACAACATTTGATGCCCGTCTGTTTAACGGCCTGGCGGCGCTTGCTGATTTGATTTTGAGTGGCAACAACAGATTCACGCCGGGAACCGGACTGCCCGAAGGCGTCTTTGACGATGTGCTGGATACCCTGGACCCCATTGAAACAAGCGGAGACATCGGCTTTGTGGTTAACGACTTCGTCCGCGCCGCCCATTTTGTCTGCTCGCGTCCCGACTTCGCTGCCATTGTCGCCGCCACCGCCGGCGTCACCGACTGCCTGCGCATCAGCACCGCACAACTCAACACCGCCATTCCGCTGGTGAGGGTGGACGCCACCTTGAGCGGCCTGACCCTGTCCGACGGCACCCTGGCCCCGGTGTTCGCCCCCGGCACCGTGACCTATACTGTCTCGGTCGCCAGCAGCGTCGCCAGCGTGACCGTGACACCGACCGCCACCAATGCCCTCGCCACGATTACCGTCAACAGCAACACCGTAGACCGTGGCAGCCCCAGTGAGGCCATTTCCCTGACCCCAGACGTGCCGCTGGACATTGTGATTGGAGTGACCGCCGCCGACGGGACCACCACGCAGGACTACACGCTGACGGTGACCCGCGAAGCACCGCCGATCACAGGAGACACGACCGGCATGGTAACGGAAGACGATCCTGTGGACACCGCGAGTGGCCAGTTGAACCTGGAGAATCTGGACGGCGGCGTTGTCGCCCCCCAGGCCGGCACCACCAACCGCGCCAACGGGCTGGGCATGTACGGCATCTTTGAACTGGACGCCGATGGCGCGTGGACCTATACGCTGGCGAACATGCCGGCCAACGCCTCCCCGGCCGACGCCACCCCTCAGGGAATCGCCACCAACGCCCTGGCCGCAGGCGACACGGTAACCGACGTCTTTACGGCGCGATCCGCCACCGACCCCAGCGCGACGCAGGAGATCACCATCACCATCACCGGCGCCAACGACCCGCTATACATCGCCAACACTCGCGGCGAGATAACTGAGGACGGAGAAGTCAGTGCAATCAGGATGATCCTGAGCCTGGTGGACCCCGATGGTTCTCCCCCCTCCGGCTCCTTCAGGGCCTTCGGCAGAAATAGAAATGAGACCTATGGCCAATTCCAAATCAACGATCTGGAGTGGAGTTACAGTCTGGACAATAACAGGGAGGTCACCAACGCCCTGACCGCGGGTCAGGTCTTCACTGACAGCGTGGAGGTGGTGCTCAGAACCCGCTTCCCCCTCCCCTTTGGCAATTTCCTCGCCGCAGGGACGATCATCGTTACCATCACCGGCACTGATGACCCGCCGACCATCACCGGCGAACGCACCGGGGCGGTCACCGAAGACGCGGCGGAGGATACCGCCACCGGCGCATTGACCGTCACCGACCCGGACAGCTCGGTCACCAACACGTTCCAAATGCAGTCGGATGTCGTTGGCACCTACGGCAGCTTCACCCTGGCCGAGAATGGCATGTGGACCTACACGCTGGACAACACGCCGGGAGACGCCCCGGGAGACGCCACCAACGCGTTGTCCCAGGGGGGCACCGATGGCATTGACGCGTTCACCGTGACGGCGACGGACGGCGGCACCCCGGCGACGGTCACCATCACGGTTGCCGGTGCCAATGACGGGCCCACCGCCGATGCCGGGTTGGATCAGACTGTACCCCTGAACGACATGGTGTTCCTGGATGGCACGGGCAGTAGCGATCCGGACACCGGCGACACCCTGACCTATCGGTGGGCGCAGGTTGCCGGCACGACGCCGGTCGTCACACTGACCGATGAGACCACCGACACGGCCACCTTCATCGCGCCCCCGGTCGACACGAGCACGCCCCTGATGTTTGCGCTGACCGTGACCGACTCGCAGGGTGTCTCTGACAGCGACACCGTGACAGTCACCATCGATGCGGGCGCTATCGCGGCCGTCATCAGTGGCGGCGAGGGCGGTCTCGGTCTGATGGGCAGCGTCACCGAAGACGCGGACGAGGACACCGCCACCGGCATATTGACCGCGACCGCAGACGACAACGTCCTTGCTTTCGATGAGCAGCCGAACACCCCCGGCGTCTACGGCACTTTCACGCTGACCGACGAGGGCGTGTGGACCTATACTCTGAACAACGACGCCTCCGCCACCAACGCCCTGGGCGTGACCACCCTTGGCGTGGCCGACATGGTCACCGAGACCTTCCAGGTGCGGGCCGGCAACACCGGGGCGAGCGTCACCATCACCATCACCGGCGCCAATGACGCGCCCACCGCGGATGCCGGCGACACCCGGGTCATCGTCGTAAACGCCGAAGTCACGCTGGACGGCACCGGCAGCCATGATCCAGAGGGCCGTCCCCTGACCTATCGGTGGGTGCAGCTCGGCCTGCCGCTCTCCGTCGATCTTAGCGAGGCCGACACCACAAGGCCCAACTTCAGGGCGCTCTCTTCAACCGTGAACACGGTGCTGACGTTTGAACTGACCGTCACCGACGAGCAGGGCGTCATGGACACCGATCGCGTGACCCTGCCCGTCCACCCGGTAACGGGCGGCATCAGCGGCATTGCGTTGACCTCAACCGCCGGCGCCGATGGCGTCTATACGATTGGCAACGAGATTGCGGCAACGGTGATGTTCAGTGCGGCGGTCACAGTCATCGGCAGCCCGCGGTTAGCGCTGACAGTGGGCACGGAGACGCGCCAGGCGGTCTACGACGCCCGCCGCAGCACACCGACAGCGCTGGTATTCAGCTATACAGTGGCCGACGGCGACCAGGACGATAATGGCGTGAGCATCGGTAGAAATGCGCTGACCCTGAACGGCGGCACGATTCGGGAGAACGAAAGCGAGCAACCCACGAGGATTACGCATGACAGTGTGGCCGACGCTCCCCAACACAGGGTAAACACCGTCGCCCCGGAGGTCAGTACGGCCAGCATCAACGGCGCTGTCCTGACGCTGACCTACAACGAGGAACTTGACGGCACCTCGGTGCCGCTGCCGGCAGCCTACACGCTGACGCTGGGGGCGGGCGCCACTGCCACGACGGTCACCCCCGTCGGCGTGGCTATTGATGGGGCGACCGTGACGCTGACGCTGAGCACAGCCGTGGTATCAACCGATGTCGTGACGCTGGCCTACACCGCCGCCGCGAACCCGCTGCGCAATCTGGCCGGCAACAATGCCGCCGATTTCACGGGCCAGGAGGTGGACAACACCACCGATGCACTGCCGAGCTTTGGCGCTGAGGCAGTGGATCCGCAGATTTACACGGTCGGCGTGGCCGTCGACCCGGCACTACAACTGCCGGCGGCGAGCGGCGGCAACGGGGCGCTGAGCTACACGCTGACGCCGGCGCTGCCGAGCGGCCTGACATTCAATGCGGAGAGCCGCCAGATCAGCGGCACGCCGACGGCGGCGACGGCACCGACGACCTACACACTGACGGCGACCGATGCCGACGCCGTCGACCCGGACAGCGCCACACTCACGTTTATGCTGACGGTCAACAACCCGGCGCCGTCGCTGCCGGAGACAGCCTTCACGGTGCCCGAAGACGCCGCCGCCGATGACTCTGTCGGCACCCCGCTGACGCCGAGCAATTTCCCGGCAGGCGCGCAGACCTGGAGCATCGCCGGCAACGACGACGGGGTGTTTGCCATCGGCCCGACCAACGGGCAGCTAACGGTCGTGATGGCCGAGTTGCTTGATTTCGAGACCCCGCCGACGACCTACACATTGACAGTGCAACTGACCGTCGGCGCGGCGACGGCGGAAACCACCGTCACCATCACTGTCGACAATGTCAACGAGGCGCCTATCACGGTAGGCAGCATTGACCGACAGACGGTCACCATCGGCCTGCCGCCGGTCACCGTTGATGTCGCCGGCAGCTTCGAAGACCCGGAAGGGGACACCCTGACCTACGCCGCGATATCGGCTGACGATGCCATCGCGACCGTCAGTGTGGACACCAGTATGGTGACCATTGATGCAGTGGCGACGGGCAGCACGACAATACAGGTAACCGCGACCGATACGGCCGGTAACCAGTCAACGGCAACACTGGATATTGCCGTCACAGTCAACAGTGCACCGACCGCCGATGCCGGGCCGGCTCAGACCGTGGCCGGGCGCGCGTTGGTCACGCTGGACGGCACCGGCAGCAATGATGAGGATACCGGCGACAGCATTGCCACCTACGCCTGGACGCAAAGCGCCGGGCCGGATGTAACCTTGAGTGCCGCCGACGTGGCCCGGCCGACCTTCACGGCGCCGAGTAGTATGACGAGCGCCACCGCGCTGACCTTTGAGCTGGTGGTCAACGACGGCAGTGTGGATTCCGCCGCCGACACCGTTACCATAACGGTGCGGCCGTTGCCCGGACTTGTGCGGAACTTCACAGCCACTCCTGCTGCTCGTGGTCGTCGTGTCGTTTTGAGTTGGGATGCGCCGGACAATGCGGTTGTTGCGGATGTAACCCACTACGAGCTGCAAAGGAGAACAAAAAGTGAACCAGTAGAATTTGTGCCTTTGGAAACAGTCCCAGTTGGCAGCACCACAACTCAATACGTTCTCCCACCAGGGAATTCCGCCAGATCCGTTGAATTTCGTATCAGAGCATTGGCGGCGGGCGTGGTGGGTGCATGGGTGAGCTCTGACCCCAGTCCCGGCGCATTGTTAAGCGTGAACACCATCCTGGAGATAGCAGAGGGTGGTACGGCGACCTATACGGTGGTCTTGCAGACTGTGCCGACCGCTTCGGTAACAGTTGAGATAAGGAGCAACAATGCCGATGTGACGGCGACAGGCCTGACATTCACGGTGGCTAATTGGAATACGCCGCAAGCGGTGATTGTCACCGCGGCGCAGGATGCTGATGCCTCTGATGATGTGGGGATTAGTCTCACGCACGATTTTGAGGGAGGCGGCTACGGAAGCGTTAGCGCGAGAGTGGATGTGAGTGTGGTGGACGATGACCCGAACTTCGGCACTGCGACCATTGCCGACCAGGCCTACACCGTGGGCGTGGACATCGGCAGCGTTATCCTGCCGACCGCCACCACCGGCAACGGCGCATTGACCTATACCCTTACCCCGCTGCCGGACGGTCTGACCCTGACCGACAACATGCTGTCCGGCATACCGGCGACGATGCAGGCTACGACCAACCTCGCCTACGCAGTGACGGACAGCGACGGCAACACCGACACCATTGGCTTCACCGTCACCATCAACGTCTCTCCGCTGCCGGTCGTTGCCAGTCTGGCCGCCCCGGACAGTGCCACGCTGACGGAAGGGGGCAGCACGACGCTGGTGGTGAACCTGAATGCCGCAGCGCCGGCCGGCGTCGTGCTGGTGCAGTTGGACAGCCTGCAGACGGTGCCGTCCACCACGCCGGACAACGTGACCTACGAGCTGGATTACGATGTGACGCTCCAGGACACCACCAACCCGGCCTGCGCCAGCGCCGGTTTCAGTTTTGACGCCGCCGACCCGGACACGCTGATATCCCGGCGGGTGGTGGTGCCGTTCCGCGCCGGTTGCGACAGCCAGACGCTGGAGTTGACCGCGCGTGAAGACGTGGACGGCCTGGACGAGACCCTGGCCTTCAGCCTGGCAATGTCGGCGGATGACGCCGGCTACACAGTCACGTCCGTGGCCAACGAGGCCAGCCGCACCCTGACGGTCACCGACAATGAGCCGGTGGTGACGCTGCTCCCGCTGCGCGATCCGTCTCCGATGGTGAGCGTTGAAGATGTCGTCGCAGAGCAAAACAGGATCGCGGTCGACGCCCTTCTTCCGGGGTATGTCTCGGGGACCGTGACGGTCAATGTTGCGGTCACCGGCGACATTGATGACGGGGATGTGACCCCGGAGATCGGGACGGAAGTCACCTCGCTGAAGGCATTGACCACGCTGGTCATTAACGGGGCGCGCTCCCTGGACATTGACGGCGACGGCGAGACGACGCCGGCGTCTGTGGAACAGATCTTTTTCGCCGTGCCCGATGACCAGGACGAGGACGAAGAGACGGCGACCGTGACGCTGCTGCCGGGTAACGGTTACCGGTTGCCGGCCACAAACGTCAGCCGCAGCGTCACGATACTGGACTCGCTGCGTGTGACCATCCCGGACACCGCCCCGCGCACCGCCGTTGAGGGAGGCGGGGAGGCCGCAGTGGCCAGTGTCACGCTGGAATTAAACCGGCCGATGCGGCCGGACTTGCAAGAGTTCGCCGTGGCGTCTGTGAGGATCCGGCTGCCGACTTCGGTCAAGGAGATTGAGGATAGTGAGTACAGTGTGGGCCTGGCCGAAGGCTCCACGGTGAAGTTCATCGGGCTTGACTCCAGTCGCATCCCCCCGATTGACAGTTTCTACACCGTGCAGTTCCCGAGAGACGCGGGCAGTGTGCGACGCGTCACGATCACCATCACCGCGAATGAGGACGAAAACGCCATTGACGAGGAGGTCACGCTCAGCCTGATTGAGTTGCAAACAGGCAACCCCGTCCCCGGCCGTTCCTACATCACCATACCGGACCCGATGTCCGTGCTGATCACCCTGCAGGATAATGATCTCGGGGCGCTGCTGGCCGCCCCGGCGCCGCTGACCGAAACCAACCTGAACGGCGCGACGGTGACAGTGACGCTGGAGAACACCGAATACGAGGCTGTTGCCGATCTGGATATGGGCGACTTCACGCTGACCACCACTGAAGTGCCCGGGGCGGTGACGGTGAGCGATGTCCGCCGCGACAGCGACACCCTGGCCACGTTGACGCTGGCGTATGGCGGCGAGGACATCACCGCCAACGGCACGTTGTCCATCACGGTACTGGATGCCGGGCACACCGGCAGCGGTGATCTGGTAACCAACAGCGTGCCGGTTATGGCCATCATTGACGGCATCACCGGCACCACGACCGGCATGGTGACGGAAGATGATCCTCTGGCCGCCACGGCGAGCGGTCAGTTGACCCTGGCCGGCGACTTTGTGGCCCAGCCCGTCACGCTGGGCATCTACGGCACCTTTGACCTGGCCACCACCGGCGCGTGGAACTATAGGCTGGATAACACGCCCGTCGCCACACGTCCGTCCGACGTCACCCCCCAGGGAGCCGCCACCAACGCGCTGGCCGCCGGCGTTACGGTGACCGACGTCTTTACCGTGGTCTCCGCCACCGACAACAGCGTGACGCAAGCCGTCACCATCACCGTCACCGGCGCCGACGACCCGGCCATCATTGTTGGCCAGCTCACTGCCAGTGTGACGGAGGACGATTTAGTAAGCGGATTCAACAGAATCAGAGGCGAGCTGAGGGTGCGGGACCCTGACAGTGACAGCCTCCCTGACGGCTCCCTCATCAGCGCTGGCGCCTTCGTGCGCGAGAGCTCCGCCTTTGGCACCTACGGGACATTCGCCTTCCGAACCCCCAGCGTTTCCAACCGATGGTCCTACGATGTGGACAATGAGCACAGGGAGCTGATTGCGGGTGCGATCGTCACCGACGAGTTCATCGTGGGGTTCGGCAACCCCGACTTCACGGCGATCAGAGACCTCAGGGCGACGGTCACCATCACCGTCACCGGTGCCAATGACGCGCCGACCGCCGACGCCGGGCCGGCTCAGACCGTTGCCGAGGGCGCGGTGGTCACGCTGGACGGCACCGGCAGCCGTGATCAGGATGCCGGCGACCAGGCGGCCCTGACCTATCAGTGGACGCCGCCCTCCGACCCGCCGATCGTGACGCTCACCGGTGCCGACACTGACACGGCGACCTTCACCGCGCCCCTGGTCGACGCGGACACGATCCTGACGTTCACGCTGACCGTCACCGACCAGCAGACTGCCAGTCACACCGCCACCGTGAGAGTCACCGTCGCGGTGGTGCCGGTCGTCTCCCTGGTGCTGACCCCGACCGCGATCACCGAGAGCGGCGGCGCAACCACCGTCACTGCCAGTCTGGACCGGGCCTCGTCCGCACCAACCACGGTGACCGTCAGTGCGGCCCCGGTCAGCCCGGCGGTCGCGAGTGATTACCGCTTGAGTGACTCGCCGGAGTTGACCATTGCCGCCGGGGCGACCAGCAGTACCGGGGCCGTCACCATCACTGCCGTGAACAATCTCGGCATCACGACTCCCCGGCTGGTGACGGTGTCGGCCGTGGCCGTCAACGCCAATGGCATCACGCAACCGAACTCCCAAACCCTGAGCATCGCCGCCGCCGGTGACGGTGATGATGACGGCCTGCGTTTCGCGGACAGGGCGGTGAATCTGTTCTATCCGCTGGGCGTGCCGATCACCCCCACGACATTGCCGCGGGAGGCCACCGATGACGACGGGGCGCTGGCCTACACCCTGAGCCATTTGCACCTGTCCTTGAGCGAGTTGGGGCTGGCCTTTAACCCGGCCACCCGCACACTGACCGGCACGCCGACCCTGGCCGGCGCCGGCCATGACGCGGATCAGCTCGGGTTTGAGTTTGGCTATACGGTGACCGACGAGGCCGGGCGCACGGCTGGGCTGGAAGTACTCATCACCATCTGCGAAGTGAGCGCGGTGCCGTCTGCGGTGCCGGTCGGCACCACCGAGTGCGACCCGCCAGCCTACGTGCTCCTGGCGTTTACCGACCCCGTGGGGGTGCAGAGCTATCCGGTCAACACGGCCATCCCCTCGCTGACCCTGCCGGATGCCATCGGCGGCACTGGCGCCAGCCCCCGCCTGACCTATGTCTTGTCTCCGCTGCCCGCCGGGCTGGCCTTTAACCCGGCCACCCGTATTCTGACCGGCACGCCGACCGACCCCGGCGTCACCGGGCTGACGTATGCCGTCACCGACGTTGCGAGCGACCGGAGCTTCGCGCAGGCCTTTACCGTGACAGTGACCGGGCCGACGCTGGGCAGTCAGCGCGATCTGACCTACCCTGCGTCCATGGCGATCACCCCGGAGACCCTGCCATCAGCCACCGGCGGCGTCGCGCCGCTGGTCTACACCCTGACCGGGCCGAACGGCGAGTCGCTGGCGACCGCCGTGCCCGGGCTGGCCTTTGCCCCGGCCCCGGCCGACCGCATCCTGTCCGGCACGCCGACCACGGCGGGCCTGACCACGCTGACCTACACGGTCACCGACAGCGCCACCCCGCCGGCCACCGACGTACAGACCTTTACCGTGACGGTGACCGGGGCGACGCTGGCCCGGCCGGCCGACATCACCACTCCGCCCGGCACGCCGTTCACCAGCACCCCGTTACCGGAGCTCCTGAATGCCACCGGGCCGATCACCTACACCGTGACCCGGCCGAACGGCCTCCTGTTGCCCACCGGCCTGATCTTTACCCCGACCACTCGCGTGCTGTCCGGCCAGGTGGCCGTGGGCGGTGTGACCATCCCGTTGGAATACAGCGCCACCTTCAGTGGCGGCAATCTCCGGCAGCCGTTTAACTTGCGGGTGACCGGGCCGAGGTTGTCGGTCGTCGACAACCAGATCTACGTGGTGAACGTGGCCATTGAGCCGCTGACGCTGCCGCTGTCCACCGGCGGCGGCAGCGGCGCGGTGAGCTACGCCCTGACCGGGATGAACGCCGGGCCGGGCGCCGCCAACCTGCCCGCCGGCCTGACCTATACGGCGGCCACCCGCGTGCTGTCCGGCACGCCGACCGAAACCGGCAACACCATTTTGGCCTACACCGCCACCGACTCGGCCCCGACCCCGGCCGTCAGCACGCGGCTCTTTGGCGTCTCGGTGAACGCCATCCCGCTTGGGGATGGCCCGATTCTGCCGCTGATTATCCCGCTGACCTATACGCTCGACGAGCCGATTCCGCAGACGACGCTGCCGATGGCCCTGGAGCAGAAAGCCGATAGCACCACTGTTGGGCCGTTGACGTACACCCTGACCGGGCCAGACGAGGCCGCCCTGCCCGCCGGCCTGACCTTTACAGCGGCCACCCGCGCACTATTCGGCACCCCGACCGCCCTGGGCGTCACCCCGTTGACCTACACGGTCACCGACCTTGACGATGACACCACCACCACGCGCATCTTCAACGTCGTGGTGATTGAGCCGGTGCCGGTGCTGGGCGGGACGCTGCCCACGCCGGGCAATCAGCGCTATGTCCTTGACGAGGCGCTCACGCCTCCCGTGACCCTGCCGGCCTCTCCGGACTTCATCGGGACGCCCACCTACACCCTGACCGGGCCGGAAGGCGGGTTGCTGGCGACCGTCGTGCCGGGCCTCATCTTTACCCCGGCCACCCGTGAGCTCTCCGGCACCCCGACCACCCTGGGCGTCACCCCGCTGACCTACACGGTCGCCGACGCCGCTGGTGTCACCGGCGCCGTCAGTGTGACCTTCGACGTGGCGGTCGTCAGAGACGGCCCCCTGACCCTGCCCACCCCGGATGATCAGCGCTACGAGCTCAACCAGGCAATCACCCCGACGACCCTGCCGGCCGCCACCGACTTCACCGGCGCGGTGGTCCGCTACACCCTGACCGGGACGGACGGCACCCTGACCTTTGCCCTGCCCATCGGCCTGACCTTTAATCCGGTCGACCGCGTGCTGTCCGGCACGCCGAGGACCGGCTTCGACTTCGACTTCAGCTTCGTCAATACCCTGGCCTACACCGCCACCGACGAGAACGGCTCCGTCACGGTGAACTTTGACGTCACCATCGCCGCGGTCGATGCGCCGGTCGCGACCGCGCCGGACAATCAGCGCTATACGGTCGGTCGGCTGATCACGCCCCTGACTCTGGAGTCTGGCCCGTCGAGTCCGGGGGTGACGACCTACACCCTGACCGGGCCGACCGCCGGGCCGGGCGACGCCGACCTGCCCGCCGGCCTGACCTTTACCCGTGCCAGCCGCGTCCTGTCCGGCACGCCGACCACCGAAGCCGACGCCGTCACACTGACCTACACGGTCACCAACACCGTAATCACCGACACGGCGACCTTTGACGTCACCATCACATCAGCCGCCCCCCAGGTGCCGGTCGTTGCCAGTCTGGCCGCCCCGGGCAGTGCCGTACTGACGGAAGGGGGCAGCACGACGCTGGTGGTGAACCTGGATGCCGCAGCGCCGGCCAGCGACGTGCTGGTGCAGTTGGACAGCATGCAGACGGTGCCGTCCACCACGCCGCCCAACGTGACCTACGGGCTGGATTACGATGTGACGCTTCGGGACACCACCGACCCCGACTCGACCTGCGCCAGCGCCGGTTTCAGTTTTGACGCCGCCGACCCGGCCACGCTGATGTCCCGGCGGGTGGTGGTGCCGTTCCCCGCCGGTTGCGACAGCCAGATGCTGGAGTTGACCGCGCGTGAAGACGTGGACGGCCTGGACGAAACCCTGGTCTTCAGCCTGGCAATGCCGGCGGATGACGCCGGCTACACGGTCACGTCCGTGACCAACGAGGCCAGCCGCACCCTGACGGTCACCGACAATGAGCCGGTGGTGACGCTGCGTCCGCTGCGCGATCCGTCTCCGATGGTGAGCGTTGAAGATGTCGTCGCAGAGCAAAACAGGATCGCGGTCGACGCCCTTCTTCCGGGGTATGTCTCGGAGTCGGGGACCGTGACAGTCAATGTTGCGGTCACCGGCACCATTGCTGACGAGGATGTGACCCCGGAGATCGGGACGGAAACCACCTCGCTGAAGGCATTGACCACGCTGGTCATTAACGGGACGCGCTCCCTGGACATTGACGGCGACGGCGAGACGACGCCGGCGTCTGTGGAACAGATCTTTTTCGCCGTGCCCGATACCCTGGAAGAACCCGAAGAGACGGCGACCGTGACGCTGCTGCCGGGCAACGGGTACCGGTTGCCGGCCACAGACGTCAGCCGCAGCGTCACGATATTGGACTCGCTGCGTGTGACCATCCCGGACACCGCCCCGCGCACCGCCGTTGAGGGAGGCGGGGAGGCCGCGGTGGCCAGGGTCACGCTGGAATTAAACCGGCCGATGCGGCCGGACTTGCAAGAGTTCGCCGTGGCGTTTGTGAGGATCCGGCTGCCGACATCGGTCAAGGGGTTCGAGGATAGTGAGTACGATGTGGGCCTGGTCGAAGCAACCACCGCGGTGCCGTTGGTGACGTTCATCCCGCTTCCCAGCGATCGCGTCCCCCCGATTGACAATTTCTACACCGTGAAGTTCCCGAGAGACGCGGGCAGTGTGCAAAGCGTCACGCTCACCATCACCGCGCTTGAGGACGACAACGCCATTAACGAGGAGGTCACGCTCAGCCTGATTGAGTTGCAAACAAGCAACCCCTTCCCCGGCCGTTCCTACTTCGCCACCCCGGCCCCGATGTCCGTGCTGATCACCCTGCAGGATAATGATGTTGCCGGGGCGATACTGGCCGGCACCTTGACCGAAGACACCCTGAACGGTGCGACGGTGACGGTCACGCTGGAGAACACCGAATACGCGCCGGATGCCGAGCTGATGCCGGACGACTTCACGCTGACCCCCGTTGACGTGCCCGGGGCGGTGACGGTGAGCGGTGTCAGCCGCGACAGCGCCACCGTGGCCACGTTGACGCTGGCGTATGATGGCACGGACCTCATCGCCGATGGCATGTTGTTCGTGACGGTACTGGATTCCGGGCACACCGGCATCGGCGTCCTGACCACCGACAGCGTGCCGATTATGGCCACCATTGACGACCTCACCGGCGCGGTTACGGAAGGCGGCGTCGCGGTTACGACCATTGACACCGACACCGGCCGGTTGTTCCTGCCCGGCGGTTTTGTGCCCCAGGCCGGCGACACCGACCGGGCCAACGGGCAGGGCGCCTACGGCAGCTTCACTCTGGCCGCCGCCGGGACGTGGACCTATACGCTGAATAACGACGACCCCGACACCAACGAGCTGGCCGCCAGCGTTACGATGACCGACGTCTTTACCGCCGTCTCCGCCGCCGACACCAGCGAGACGCAAGCCGTCACCATCACCGTCACTGGCGCCAATGATGCGCCCACAGCGAACGCCGGGCCGGACCAACGCGCCGTAACTGCCGGCGCCACCGTCACACTGGACGGCAGCGGCAGCAGCGACCCGGATACCGGTGATGCGATTGACACCTACACCTGGACGCAGACCGGCGGCACGACAGTAACCTTGAGTGACAACAGCGCCATGCCGACCTTCACCGCGCCCGCGGTTGCCACTGCCCTGACGTTTTCACTGATTGTCAACGACGGCAGTGTGGATTCCGCCGCCGACACCGTTACCATCACGGTGACCGACGCTGCTGGTGTGGGTGGCATCGTGCTGTCGCCGGAGATGTTGACGGTCTCTGAGACCGGGAGCGCGTCGTACAATGTGTCGTTGTCAGTGGCGCCTTCGGGACGAGTGGATGTTGCCATAGCCGACGGAGCGGGTTCGGACGGATTGACATTTGACCCGACCGCACTGGTCTTTGATGTTAGCAATTGGGATGTTGCTCAGGCGGTCACGGTAATGGCGGACCGTGGCGCTCAGTCGGGGAGTCGGACCCACACGGCAAGCGGAAGCGGCTACAGTGCCACGCAAGACTTGAGTGTAACGGTGCGGCCGCAGCCCGGACGTGTGCGGACCTTCACAGCCGATCCTGCTGCTCGTGGTGGTCGTGTCGTTTTGAGTTGGGAGGCGCCGGCCAATGCGGTTGTTGCGGATGTAACCCACTACGAGCTGCAACGGAGGGCAAGAAGTGCAACAGACTTTGAGCCTTTGGAGACACTCCCAGTTGGTAGCACCACCACGCAATTCGTTCTCCCCCGAAGGACTTCCGTCACATCCTTTGAATTTCGTATCAGAGCATTGGCTGTGGGCGTGGTGGGTGAATGGGTGAGCACTGACCCCAGTCCCGGCGCATTGTTAAGCGTGACCACCCCCTTGGAGATAGCAGAAGGTGGCACGGCGACCTATACGGTGGTCTTGCAGACTATGCCGACCGCTTCGGTCACAGTTGAGATAAGGAGCAACGATGTTGATGTGACGACCAATGTGCCGGCGACAGGCCTCACATTCACGGTGGCTAATTGGAATACGCCGCAAGCGGTGATTGTAACAGCGGCGCAGGATGATGATGCCTCTGATGATGTGGGTATTAGTCTCACGCACGATTTTCAGGGAGGCGGCTACGGAAGCGTTAGCGCGAGAGTGGATGTGGATGTGGTGGACGATGACACTGCGCAATTGAGCGTCGTGGCGGCTCCGGTTACGGAGGGAGGAACTGCGACAGTAGAGGTACGTTTGGACAGAGCGGTTGCCGAAGGGTTCACGGTGAACTTTGCGACACAAGAAGGCGGCACTGCGACAGTTGGAGAGGACTACACGGCGACATCGGGGACTCTGACCTTTGCGGGTTCTGTCGGCGAGGTTCAGACCTTCACGGTGGCCACGGTGCAGGATGAGATGGCTGAGCTCGCTGAGACGGTGCAGGTTTCCTTGTCGGGATTGACCCCGTCTGATCTGCCGATTGACATTACCGGAGTAACAAATGTTGATGCGGTAACGATTACGGACGATGATGTTGCTGTGGACGGCGCCGGCATAGTGCTGTTGCCGGAGGATTTGACGGTATATGAGACCAGGAGCGCGTCGTACAATGTGTCGTTGTCAGAGGCGCCTTTGGGACCAGTGGCTGTTGCCATAGTTGCCAGAGCAGACGGAGCGGATTTGGGCGACTCATTGACATTGACCCCGCCCACACTGACCTTTAATGAGAGCACTTGGAATGTTGGTCAGGCGGTCACGGTAGCGGCGGCGGCTGGTATTTTGCCAGCAGACGGAAGTAGCAGTTTGACGCTGGATATCGTGCACAGGGCAAGCGGCGGCGGCTACAACAATGTTGAGGAAAGCTTGGAGTTAACGGTGCGGCCGCAGCCCGGAGATGTGCAGAACTTCACAGCCGCTCCTGCTGCTCGTGGTGGTCGTGTCGTTTTGAGGTGGGAGGCGCCGGCCAATGCGGGTGTGGCGGAGGTAACCCACTACGAGCTGCAACGGAGGGCAAGAAGTGCAACAGACTTTGTGTCTTTGGAAACACTCCCAGTTGGTAGCACCACCACGCAATTCGTTCTCCCCCGCAGGACTTCCGTCACATCCTTTGAATTTCGTATCAGAGCATTGGCGGCGGGCGTGGTGGGTGAATGGGTGAGCACTGACCCCAGTCCCGGCGCATTGTTAAGCGTGAGCACCCTCCTGGAGATAGCAGAGGGTGGCACGGCGACCTATACGGTGGTCTTGCAGACTGTGCCGACCGCTTCGGTCACAGTTGAGATAAGGAGCAACAATGGCGATGTGACGACCAATGTGCCGGTGACAGGCCTCACATTCACGGTGGCTAATTGGAATAGTCCGCAAGAGGTGATTGTCACAGCGGCGCAGGATGCTGATGCCTCTGATGATGAGGGTATTAGTCTCACGCACGATTTTGAGGGAGGCGGCTACCGAAGCGTTAGCGCGAGAGTGGATGTGAGTGTGGTGGACGATGACCCGACCTTCGGCACGACGACCATTGCCGCCCAGACCTACACCGTGGGCGTGGACATCGGCAGCGTCACCCTGCCGACCGCCACCAGCGGCAACGGCGCATTGACCTATACCCTTACCCCGTTGCCGGACGGTCTGACCCTGACCGACAACATGCTGTCCGGCAGACCGGAGACGATGCAGGCTGCGACCAACCTCACCTACACCGTGACGGACAGCGACGGCAACACCGACACCATTGACTTCACCGTCACCATCACCGTCTCTCCGGACATCACCGGCGACACCGTCGGCGCGGTCACGGAAGGCGGCGCCGTGGTTACGACCATTGACACCGCCACCGGCCGGTTGTTCCTGCCCGGCGGCTTTGAGGCCCAGACCGGCGCCCCCGACCGCACCAACGGGCAGGGCGCCTACGGCAGCTTCACCCTGACCACTGCCGGCATGTGGACCTATGCGCTGAATAACGCCGACCTCGCCACCAACGCGCTGGCGGGCGGCGTCCGGGTCACCGACGTCTTTACGGCGGTCGCCGCCGACAACGCCAGCGAGACGCAAGCCGTCACCATCACCGTCATTGGCGCCAATGATGCGCCCACAGCGAACGCCGGGGCTGATCAACCCGCCGTGCTTGTCGACGCCACGGTCACGCTGGAGGGCCGCGGCACCGACCCGGATGCCGGCGACAGCATTGTCGCCTACACTTGGACACAAAGCGGCGACCCGGCGGTAATCTTGAGCGCCGCCGATGTGGCCCGGCCGACCTTCACGGCGCCGGACGTGACGAGCGTCACCGCACTGACCTTTGCCCTGGTGGTCAGCGACGGCGAAGCGGCTTCACCCGCCGACACCGTCACCATCACCGTCTACCCGGCCATCACCGGCGACACGACCGGCATGGTCATGGAAGGCGGCGTCGCGGTTGCGACCATTGACACCGCTACCGGCCGGTTGACCCATACCATCGGCGCCTTTGTGGCCCAGCCCGGCGCCGACCCCACCAACGGGCAGGGCGCCTACGGCCGCTTCACCCTGGCCACCGGCGGGGCGTGGACCTATACGCTGGATAACGAGGCCCCCGACACCGACGCGCTCCCCGCCGGCGTGACGATGACCGATGTCTTTACGGCGGTGTCCAGCCTGAACGCGGCCGTGACGCAAGCCGTCACCATCACCGTCACCGGCGCCAATGACGCGCCGACCGCCGACGCGGGCGCCGCCCGGACAGTGCCCCAGAGCGCCACGGTAGCGCTGATTGGCCGCGGCACCGACCCGGACACCGGCGACCAGGCGGCGCTGGGCTATGTGTGGACACAGACCGGTGGCACGTCGACCGTCACCCTCGTCCCCGGGGTGGCCCCCACCACAGTCACCTTCCTCGCGCCCACGGTGACGGTGGACACGCCCCTGACGTTCACGCTGACCGTGACCGACCCGCAGCCGGTCGCGGCCACCGACACCGACACCGTGATCGTCACCATTAGCGCGGCCCTCACGGCCTCCACCATCACCGGCAGCATTTTCGGCGGCATCACCGAAGACGCGGATCCGAACACCGCCATCGGCACGCTGACCGTGACCACGCTGCAGATCGTGGGTGATGACGTCATCGGCACGTTCCAGCCGCAGACCGTGCCGGGCGTCTACGGCGCCTTCACGCTGGCCGACACCGGCGCGTGGACCTACACGCTGAACAACGAGAACATCGTCATCAACGCCCTGCCTCTGGGCTCCGAGGAGATTCAGGAGACCTTCCCGGTGGTGGCCGCCGACAGCACCCCGGCGATCGTGACCATCTTTATCAACGGCGCCAATGACCTCCCCACCGTCGAGGTTGAGCCGACGCAGACCGTTGGCGAAGAGACCATTGTGACGCTGACCGGCACCGGCGATGACGTGGATACCGGCGATCGGGACCGGTTGCGCTATCAGTGGACACAGATTGATTTTGAGCTTGACGACCCCACGGCTGTCACGCGGCAGGTCACGCTGACCAACGCGGACACCGCCACGGCCACCTTTACCGCGCCCAATTTCATCGAGCCCACGCCCCTGACCTTCACGCTGACCGTCGCCGATGTGCATAGCGCCGGCGTCACCGCCACGGTGATCGTCACCGTGACCGCGGTCAACGACCCGGTACTCATCGGCGGTGAGCAGACCGGCAGCGTCACCGAAGACGGGGCGGTGTTGGCGCGGGGCGAGTTGACGATCCGTGATCCGGATGGCCACGACCGCTTCCAGGCCCAGACGGACGTGGCTGGCGTCTATGGCACGCTGGCGAGCCTGACCGCCACCGGCGTGTGGGTCTACGCGCTGAACAACAATGACGAAGTCGTTCAGAACCTGCGGGCGACCGACGTGCGCACCGAGACATTCACCGTGCAGGCCGAGGACAACACCCCCGTGATCCTCACCATCACCGTCAACGGCGCCAATGACGCGCCGACCGCCACGGGCCGGTTCCGGAGCGACGCGCTGATCATCGACAGCAGCGTCATTGGGGGGAGTGCGGTGAGTCTGGTCGGCACGGGCACCGACCGGGATACCGGCGAGCAGGAAGCGTTGCGCTATCAATGGACGCAAGTCAGCGGCCAGCCCGACGTCACGCTGACCGCCGCGGACACCGCCACTGCCACCTTCACCGCGCCGTTGTTGCCCGCGGAGACGACGCTGGTGTTTGCGTTGACCGTCACCGACGGGCAAGAGGCCGCCATCGCGCCGGTGCGTGTGCTCGTGCGGGCGGCGGACAACATCCCGGCGGTCTTTACCGGGGGGACGCGCGGCCGCGTCACCGAAGACGGGGAGCTGACCGCCACCGACACGCTGACCGTGACTGACGCGGATGGCTCTGATACTACCGTCCAGGCGCAGGCCGACCTTGTCGGCGCCTATGGCAGGTTCACGCTGAACGCCGCGACCAGCGTGTGGAGCTACACACTGAATAACGACACGGACGCCGTCCAGGGCCTGGCCGCGAACGAGGCCGTGGTTGAGCGGTTTGCCGTGCGGGCCGCGGACGGCACGCGGGGCGAGGTCGTCATCACCGTCCACGGCGCCAACGACGCGCCGACCGTGACCGCCACCAGCGAGCCGGTGACGGCCAATGAGGGCACCACCGTGACCCTGACCGGCACCGGCACCGACCCGGATCGGCAAGACCGGTTGCGCTATCAGTGGACGCCGCCCGCCGGCATCCCGACCAGTGGGCTTCTCCCCTCCGCGACCTCGGCCCGCATCACCTTTGCCGTGCCGGATTTGCCCGGAGACACGGCCCTGGCGTTCACGCTGACCGTCACCGACCCGTCGGAGGTCACCGCCACCGCCATGGTCACCGTCATGGTCACGGCGGAGAACGATGCGGCGACCTTTGGCGGCACCCACACCGGCACGGTCATTGAAAACGACAGTGCGAACAGTGTGGCCGCGGGCGTGTTGACCGTCAGAGACCCGGACACCCTCCACCGCTTCACGGCGCAGACCGACCTGGCCGGCACCTACGGCCGGTTCACCCTGTTCGCCGACGGGCGCTGGCGGTACGTCCTGGACAACGACGATCTGGACACCAACGCGCTGGCCGCGAGTGAGGAAGCCACCGACCGCTTCCCGGTGGCGACCGAGGACGGCACGACGTTCCAGCTGACGACCACGGATGGCCCGACGCCCACGGAAGTGAACGCGGTAGTCATCACCATCACCGGCTTCAATGACCCGCCGACCGTCGACGCCGGGGCCGCGCAGTTTGTGCCGACCGGGTCGACGGTGACGCTGGCCGGCATCGTCAGCGACCCGGAGAGTAGTGCGGAGGCCCTGACCTATGCGTGGACGCAAACCGGCGCCCCCGCCGTCGACCTTGCTGGCGACGCCACCGCCACCGCCACCTTCCTCGCGCCCCCGGTCCCCGCGGACACGCCCCTGATGTTCACGCTGACCGTCACCGCGCCGGCCGCGCCAGGCGAGACAAGCGAGACAGGGGCGCAGCAGACGGTCATGGACACGGTGATCGTCACGGTGCGCCCGTTCAGCGCCGCGGCAATCTTTAGCGGCGTGCGCACCGGCGGCGTCACCGAAGACGCGCCCACGAACACCGCCACCGGCACGTTGACCGTGACGGACGCGGATGGCCCGAATCTTGCCCGGGCGCAGACCGACATCGCCGGCACCTATGGCCGCTTCAGCATCGTCGACACCGGCGAGTGGATGTACACCCTGAACAATGCCGTTGACGCGCCGACCCAGGCCCTGGCGGCGAATCAACAGGTCACCGAGCGGTTCACGGTTCAGGCCGTTGACGGCACACCGGATGCGGTGGTCATCACCGTCACCGGCGCCAACGACGCGCCGAGCGCGACCATTGACGCGCCGGCGCAGAGCGCCAACGAGGGTACCCTCGTGACCCTGAGTGGCCGCGGCCGCGACCCGGACACGCTCGACCGGCTGACCTATGCGTGGACGCAGCGTGGCGGCACGGCCGAGACCCGCGTCACGCTGGACAACATCGAATCCCCCGACAACACGATGACCATGGTCAGCTTCACCGCGCCCGAGATCACCGCAGCCACGCCCCTGACCTTTGAGTTGACCGTCACCGACCCGACCGCCAGCGACCCGGCCACGGCCACGGCGCTGGTCACCGTCACCCCGGTTCCGGGCATCAGCAGCCTGGCGTTGACCTCAAATGCCGGTGATGGCGTCTACGCGATTGGCGACGAGATTGAAGCGACCGTCACCTTTGACGCGGCGGTCATCATCACCGGCCGGCCGCGGCTGGCGCTGGGTGTGGGCCCGGCGACGCGGCGCCAGGCGGTGGCGGTCATCACCGACAGCAGCAGCAGGACGACGCTGGCCTTCCGCTACACGGTTCGCGCCGGCGACCTTGACGAGGACGGCGTGAGTATTGGCGCCAATGCGCTGAGCCACACCGCCGACAGCACGATACGAGCCGCGGCCGATGCGACCGCCGACGCGCTGCTCACGCATACCGTGACGCTGGCCGCGAGCACCGCCCATCGCGTAGACGGCATTGCCCCGGCGGTGGACCGTGTCACCCTCAGCACCACCGGCCCGTACATTGCGGGCGACGCGATTGCGTTGACGGCCACCTTCATCGACGCCGTCACGGTAATCGGCACACCGCAGATCGCGCTGACGGTGGGCCCGGCGACGCGCCAGGCGGTCTACGCCAGCGCCCGCAGCACCCCCACAGCGCTGGTCTTCAGCTACACCGTCGTCGCCGGCGACCACGATGCCGATGGGGTTGACGTCGCACCCAATGCCCTGGCGGCCAACAGCGGCCTCATCGGGGACGCCGCCGGCAACGATGCGGTGCTTGCCCACGATGCCATTGCTGCGGTCAACGCCAATCGAGTGGACACCGCCGTGCCGACAGTCAGCACGGCAACAATTAATGGCAGGACACTGACACTGACCTACGAGGAGGCACTTGACGCCCGCTCGGTACCGGCACCGTCAGCCTACACGCTGACGCTGGCGTCGGGCACTGCCCCGACGGTGGCCAACGGCGGCGTGGCGATCAGCGGGCAGACCGTGACGCTCACGCTGCGCACCGCCGTGGTATCGACCGATGCGGGCGTGACGCTGACCTACACTGCCGGGCCGACTCCGTTGCTGGATCTGGCCGGCAATCAGGCCGACACCTTCAGTGACCAGGCGGTGACCAACAACACGCCCGATCTGATTCCGGCTTTCGGAACGCAGACCATTGCCGCCCAGACCTACACCGTGGGCACCGACGTCGGCACCGTCACATTGCCGGCAGCCACCGGCGGCAACGGCGAATTGGCCTATACCCTCAGTCCGCCCCTGCCCAGCGGTCTGATCTATACCGCCGCCGCGCGCACCATCAGCGGCACCCCGGCACAAGGCACCGAGCAGGCCGCCACCCCCTACACCTACACCGTGGGCGACCGCGACGGCAGCAGTGCGACCCTTGCCTTCACCCTCCGCATCACCCCGGCGGTCATGACCGGCGCGGTGACGGAAGACGACCCCGCCGCCACCACCGCGAGCGGCCGGTTGACCCTGCCCGGCGGCTTTGCTCCCCAGACCGACGCGGTGGGCGCCTACGGCACCTTCGCTCTGGCTGGCACCGGCGCCTGGACCTACACGCTGGACAACAACGATGTCGACACCGACGCGCTGGCCGCCGGCGACACGATGACCGACGTCTTGACCGCGGTCTCCACCGCCGACAGCACGGTGACGCGCCAGGTCACCATCACTGTCACCGGCGCCGATGACCCGGCGGAGATCAGCGGCACGACCACCGGCGGCGTCACCGAAAACGATGCCACCACCACCGCCAGCGGCACGCTGACAATCAGCGACCCGGACAGTGCCACCACCTTCACGTCGCTTGACGAAGCATCCGGCACCTACGGCAGCTTCAGGCTGGCCGCGAGCGGCGCGTGGACCTACACCCTGGACAACAGGGATGTGGACACCAACGCGCTGGCCGCGAACAGCGAGGGCACCGACGTGTTCACCGTGGTGACGAGCGACGCCACCACGGCACTCGTGACCCTCACCATCACCGGCGCCAACGACGAGCCGACCGCCGCGGCCGGCGTCGACCAGACCGTCACCGAAGGCGACCCGGTCATGCTGAGCGGCACGGGCACCGACCCGGATACCGGGGATCAGGCGACCCTGACGTATGCGTGGACGCAGACCGGCACCCCCACGGTCGCCCTCGCCAGCACCAACACCGCCAGCACCAGCTTTGCCGCGCCGCAGTTGTCCGCGCCCGCGACCCTGACGTTCGTGCTGACCGTCACCGACCCGCAGACCGCTTTCCACACCGACACGGTGCTGGTCACCGTGAATGCGCAGAACGCCCCGGCCGCCATCAGCGGTGCGCGCATGGGCAGCATCACCGAAAACGCGGCCCCGAACACGGTCACCGGCATGCTGACGGTCATGGATGAGGATGGCGACGACGACTTCAGCGCCGGGGTGATCTCCAGCATCTCCGACCCCGACCCCGCCCCGCTGGCCGACACCGGCGCCGGGTCGGTCTCCGGCGTCTACGGCAGCTTCACGCTGGCCGTCACCGGCGCGTGGACCTATACGTTGGACAACGGCAACTCCAACACCGACGGGCTGATTGAGGACGCCACCATCACCGAGACGTTCCGGGTACAGACGGCCGACGGCACCGCGGAGACGGTCGTGCTCACCATCACCGGCGTCAATGACGCGCCGACTGCCATTGCCGGCGCCGCGCGCACCGTGTCCGAAGCCAGCCAGGTAACCCTGACCGGTCGCGGCGAAGACCCGGATGCCGGCGACACCCTGACGTATGCGTGGACGCAGGTCGGCGGCACCCCCACGGTCACCCTCGCCGCCGCCGCCACCACCCGCGCCAGCTTCATCACGCCGCAGTTGACCGCGTCGACCGCCCTGGTGTTTGCGCTGACCGTGAGCGACTCGTTGGGGGCCACGGGCATCGACACCGTGGTGCTCACCGTCCAGGCCGACAACGACCCGGCGATGGTCACCGGCGTGCGCACCGGCATTGTCACCGAAGACGCGGCCCCGGACGAGAGCGCCGCCACCGGCCAGCTGACCGCGACCGATCCGGACAGTCTTGACACGTTCCAGGAGCAGACGGACGTCCCCGGCACCTACGGCACGTTCCGTGTGACGATGCAGGGCGCGTGGACCTACAGGCTGGACAATGCGCTCGCGGCCACCAATGCGCTGGCGGCGAACCGGCCCTCGGTGCAAGACCGCTTTGAGGTGCGGACCGCGGACGGCACCGCAGACGCGGTGGTCATCACCGTCCTCGGCGCCAATGACGGGCCGACCGCCATGGTCGTCGGCGACGACCGGAGCGTTAACGAGGGTGCCGCGGTCACGCTGACCGGCACCGGCACCGACCCGGACACCGACGACGTGCTGACCTATCGGTGGGCGCAGACCGGCGGCACGCCCCGGATTGCGCTGACCGGCGCGAACACCAACAGCGTCAGCTTCACCGCGCCGCCGTTAGCCGCGGACGCGCCCTTTGTGTTCACGCTGACCGTCACCGACTCGGCGCTCGCCACCGCCACCGACACGGTGACCGTGACCATCCGGGCGGATGATGGCCCGGCGACCATCGCCGGCGATCTCACCGGGGCGGTCACCGAAGACGCGGATACGGACACCGTCATCGGCCAGTTGACCGCGGACGACCCGGATGGCGACAACCGCTTCCGGCCCCAGCGCGCCCTCGGCACCGCCGGCCAGTACGGCACCTTCAGGCTGACCGCGACCGGGGTGTGGACCTACACGCTGGACAACCGCGCGGACGCCACCAACGCCCTGGCCGAGGGGGCCAGCGTCACCGACACCTTCATGGTCGCCGCCAGCGACGGCACCCCGGACGCAGTGGTGATCACCGTCCTCGGCGCCAATGACGCGCCGACCGCCACGGCTGGTGCGTCGCGGACTGTGCCCGAAGCCGCGCAGGTGACCCTGGTGGCCACCGCGACGGACCCGGATAGCGGGGATCTCCTGACCTATGCGTGGACGCAGCTCGCCGGCACGCCGGAGCAGATGCTGGACGGCGCCGACACCGCCAATGCCCGCTTCACCACGCCCCAGCTTGAGGACACCACCGCCTTCACATTCACGCTGACGGTCACCGACCGGGCGCGCGCCCGGGCCACCGATCGGGTCATCATCACCGTGGATGCGGACAACGACGCGGCCACGATCACCGGCACCCCCACCGGCGCCGTCACCGAAGCCGGCATTGAAGCCGGCACCGAGACCGCAGGCGTGCCGACGACCACCGGCACGTTGACCGTGACCGACCCGGATGGCGACGACCTCTTCCAGCCCCAGCCCGGCACCGCAGGCATCTACGGCGCCTTGAGCCTGACCGAGAACGGGGTCTGGAGCTATACCCTGAACAATGCGGATAGTGCCACCAACGCCCTGCTCGCGGACGCCATCGTCACCGACACCTTCCCGGTGGCCGCCAGTGACGGCACCGAGGTGTTGGTGGCGATCACGGTCACCGGCGCCAATGACGCGCCGAGCGCGAACGCCGGGGCGGATCAGGCCGACATTCCTGAAGGGCAACGGGTGTTCCTGTCTGGCAGCGGGAGCGACCCGGACACCGGCGATGCGGCGGCCCTGACGTATGCCTGGACGCAGACCGGCGGCACGCCCACCGTCACGTTCACCCCCTCCGGGCCGTCCAGAGTCGTCCGCTTCACCGCGCCGCAGTTGCTCGCAGGGACGACCCTGATGTTTGAGCTGACCGTGACCGACCCGCAGGGCGCCGTGGACCGTGATCAGGTGCAGGTCACCATTGAGGCGGACAATGACCCGGCGACCATCACTGGCCAGCGCACCGGAGAAATCACCGAAGACGCGGAGCCCACCGTCACCGGCCAGCTGACCGTGACCGACCCGGATGGCGCCGACCGCTTTGCGGTGCTGGCGGATCCCGGCCTCGTCGGCATCTACGGCACCTTCACCCTGACCGCCGAAGGCGCGTGGACCTACACCCTGGACAATGATGACCCGGACACCGATGCTCTGGCCGCGAATGCCCGCGTCACCGACACGTTCACCGTGCGGCCTGAGGACCCGGGTGACTCCGCCGAGGTCACCATCACCATCCTCGGCGCCAATGATCCGGCGGTCGCGATCACCGGCACGACCACCGGCGCCGTGACCGCCGTGCCTGCAGCCACGGAGCCCACCCTCGCCACCGGCACGCTGGTGGTGGATGATCCGGATGGCCCCGGCACCGTCCGGGCGCGGGAGACCCCCGGCGCCTACGGCGTCTTCCGCGTGACCGCGCAGGGGGTCTGGACCTACACCCTGACCAACGCGGACCGGGACACCATCGCCCTGGCCGCGGGTGCCACCGCGACCGACGCGTTCACCGTGACCGCGGACGACGGCATCACGACCACCGTCACCATCACCGTCACCGGCGCGGATGACCCGGTGACGATCACCGGCACGACCACCGGCGCCGTGACCGAAGGCCGGGGGCCGTTCAGCGGCACATTGACCGCGACCGACCCGGACAGCCCGGCGTCCCCCGTCCTGTTCCAGGCATTGACCACCCCCGGCCTCTACGGCATCTTCAACGTGACCGCAGGCGGCGTCTGGCGCTACACGCTGGACAATGAGAATGCGGCCACCAACGCCCTGGCCGCGGACGCCACCGAGACCGAACGTTTCACCGTGACCGCGGACGGCATCACGACGACCGTCACCATCACCGTCACCGGCGCCGATGACCCGTCCACCATCGGTGGTGATCTCACCGGCGCCGTCACCGACAACGCACCGACGACCACCGACAGCGGCACGCTGACCGCGATCGACCTGGACGAGATAGAGACCCCCATCGAATTCGTCCCCATCACGTTCACGCTGCCGACGAGTGCCGGTGGCCCCTACGGCGGTGCCGGTGCCGGCATCTACGGCGGCCTGGAGCTGGCCGCGACCGGCGAGTGGACCTACACCCTGAACCTGGACGATGCGGACACCATCGCCCTGGCCGCGGGCGCCACCGCCACCGACGCGTTCACTGTCATGGCGACGAATGCCGGCGTTGACGATGCCGTGCTCACCATCACCATCACCGGCGCCGACGACCCGGTGGTCTTCAGCGGGTTCACCGGCAGTACGACAGAAGACGAGTTCATCGGCGGATTCAACGAGCTCAGCGGCTTCTTGAGCGCGACGGACCCGGACGACCCCGGATTGCGCTACACCTTCCGCCTCGCGCCCGGCGACTTCCAGGGCACCTACGGCACCTTCACCCTCAACGCCGGTGGCCTCCCCCGCTGGCGCTACCGGCTGGACAATACTGACGCGGACACCAACGCCCTGGCCGCCGGTGCCACCGTCACCGACACGTTCAGCGTGATGGTCGCCGATGAAGACGGCAACGACATCACCGATGTGACGCCAGCCGTCACCATCACCGTCACCGGCGCCAATGACGCGCCGACCGCCGAGGCGGGCGACGACCAGACCGTGCCCCGGGGCGCCATGGTGGCGCTGATTGGCCGCGGCAGCGACCCGGACACCGGCGATGCGGCGATGCTGACCTATGCGTGGACGCAGACCGCCGGCACGCCGACCGTCACGCTCACCCCCGGAGCGGGCGACACCACGGTCACCTTTATCGCGGACCCGGTCACCGCGGACACGACCGTGACGTTCACGCTGACCGTGACTGACCGGCAGGGCGCCATGGACACCGACACCGTGACGGTCGCCATTGATGCGGACCGCATGGCCTCCACCATCACCGGCGACCTGACCGGCACCGTCACCGAAGACGCGGAGCCGAACACCGCCACCGGCATGCTGACCGCGACGGCTGGGGACAACACCGTGCGCAATTTCGTGGCACAGACCGTGCCGGGCACCTACGGCACCTTCATGCTGACCGCGACCAATAGCTGGACCTACACGCTGGACAACACACCGGGCAGCGCCACCGACGCCCTGCCGATGGACAGCGCACGCATTGAGCAATTCCCGGTGGCGGCCATCGACAGCAGCACGGCGCTGGTGACCATCACGGTCAACGGCGCCAATGACGCGCCGACCGCCGATGCCGGCGACGCCGTCAGCGTGAACGAAGGCGATCCGGTCACGCTGGACGGCAGCGGCTCCAGCGACCCGGATAGCGGTGAGGGAACGGCCCTGACCTATCAGTGGACGCCGGTTGCCGGCACGCCGACCGTCACGCTCACCGATGCCGATACCGCCACGCCCCGTTTCACCGCGCCCGCAGTAGACGAAGACGCGATACTGACGTTCATACTGACGGTCACCGACCCGCAGCGCGTCACGGACACCGCCACGGTGGCCGTCACCGTGCGTGCGCTGCCGGTCGTCACCCTGGTGCTGACCCCGCCCGCGATCACCCAGAGCGGCGGCGTGAGCACCGTCACGGCCAGGCTGGACCAGGCCTCGTCCGCGCCGACCACGGTGACCGTCAGTGCGGCCCCGGTCAGCCCGGCGGTCGAGGGTGATTACCGCTTGAGTGACCCGTCGGTGCTGACCATTGCCGCCGGGGCGACCAGCAGCACCGGAACCGTCACCATCACTGCCGTGAATCGCGGCAGCACGATACCCCGGCAGGTGACGGTGTCGGCCGTGGCCGTCAACGCCAATGGCATCACGCAACCGGACTCCCAAACCCTGAGCATTGCCGCCGTGGGTGATGGTGATGATGACGGCCTGCGTTTCGCGGACAGGGCGGTGAATCTGTTCTATCCGCTGGGCGTGCCGATCACCGCCACGACATTGCCGCGGGAGGCCACCGACGACGCCGGGGCGCTGGCCTACACCCTGAGCCATTTGCACCTGTCCTTGAGCGAGTTAGGGCTGGCCTTTAACCCGGCCACCCGCACCCTGACCGGCACGCCGATCCTGGCCGGCGTCGGCCATGAAGAGGATGACGCGGATCAGTTCGGGTTTGAGTTTGGCTATACGGTGACCGACGAGGCCGGGCGCACGGCTGAGCTGGAAGTGTTCATCACCATCTGCGCAGTCGGTGCGGTGCCGGCCGGCACCACCGAGTGCGCCCCGCCAGCCTACGTGCCCCTGGCGTTTACCGCCACCGTGGAGGCGCAGAGCTATCCGGTCAACACGGCCATCTCCTCGCTGACCCTGCCGGATGCCACCGGCGGCACCGGCGCCAGCCCCCGCCTGACCTATGTCTTGTCCCCGCTGCCCGCCGGGCTGGCCTTTGACCCGGCCACCCGCATCCTGACCGGCACGCCGACTGACCCCGGCGTCACCGGGCTGACGTATGCCGTCACCGACGCTGCGAGCGACCGGAGCTTCGCGCAAGCCTTTACCGTGACAGTGACCGGGCCGACGCTGGGCAGTCAGGGCGATCTGACCTACCCTGCGTCCATCGCGATCACCCCGGTGACCCTGCCATCAGCCACCGGCGGCGCCGCGCCGCTGGTCTACACCCTGACCGGGCCAAATGGCGAGTCGCTGGCGACCGCCGTGCCCGGGCTGGTCTTTGCCCCGGCCCCGGCCGACCGCATCCTGTCCGGCACGCCGACCGTGGCGGGCCTGACCACGCTGACCTACACGGTCACCGACAGCGCCACCCCGCCGGCCACCGACGTACAGACCTTTACCGTGACGGTGACCGGGGCGACGCTGGCCCGGCCGGCCGACATCACCACTCCGCCCGGCACGCCGTTCACCAGCAGCCCGTTCCCGGAGCTTCTGAATGCTGCCGGGCCGATCACCTACGCCGTGACCCGGCCGAACGGCCTCCTGTTACCCACCGGCCTGACCTTTACCCCGACCACCCGCGTGCTGTCCGGCCAGGTGGCCGTGGGCGGTGTGACCATCCCGTTGGAATACAGCGCCACCTTCGGGGGCGGCAATCTCCGGCAGCCGTTTAACTTGCAGGTGACCGGGCCGAGGTTGCCGGGCGTCGACAACCAGCTCTACCTGGTGAACGTGGCCATTGAACCGCTGACGCTGCCGCTGTCCCCCGGCGGCGGCACCGGCGCGGTGGGCTACGCCCTGACCGGGATGAACGCCGGGCCGGGCGCCGCCAACCTGCCCGCCGGCCTGACCTATACGGCGGCCACCCGCGTCCTGTCCGGCACGCCGACCGAAACCGGCACCACCATTTTGGCCTACACCGCCACCGACTCGGCCACGCCCCCGGCCGTCAGCACGCAGGTCTTTGGCGTCTCGGTGAACGCCATCCCGCTTGGGGATGGCCCGATTCTGCCGCTGATGATCCCGCTGACCTATACGCTCGACGAGCCGATTCCGCCGACGACGCTGCCGATGGCCCTGGCGCAGAAAGCCGATAGCACCACTGTTGGGCCGTTGACGTACACCCTGACCGGGCCGGGCGGCGCCGCCCTGCCCGCCGGCCTGACCTTTACAGCGGCCACCCGCGCACTATCCGGCACCCCGACCGCCCTGGGCGTCACCCCGTTGACCTACACGGTCACCGACCTTGACGATGACACCACCACCACGCGCATCTTCAACGTCGTGGTGATTGAGCCGGTGCCGATGCCGGGCGTAACGTTGCCCACGCCGGGCAATCAGCGCTATGTCCTTGACGAGGCGCTCACGCCTCCCGTGACCCTGCCGGCCTCCCCGGACTTCATCGGGACGCCCACCTACACCCTGACCGGGCCGGAAGGCGCGTTGCTGGGGACCGCCGTGCCGGGCCTCGTCTTTACCCCGGCCACCCGTGAGCTCTCCGGCACGCCGACCACCCTGGGCGTCACCCCGCTGACCTACACGGTCGCCGACGCCGCTGGTGTCACCGGCGCCGTCAGTGTGACCTTCGACGTGGCGGTCGTCAGAGACGGCCCCCTGACCCTGCCCACTCCGGATGATCAGCGCTACGAGCTCAACCAGGCAATCACCCCGACGACCCTGCTGGCCGCCACCGACTTCACTGGCGCGGTGGTCCGCTACACCCTGACCGGGACGGACGGCACCCTGACCTTTGCCCTGCCCATCGGCCTGACCTTTAATCCGGTCGACCGCGTGCTGTCCGGCACGCCGAGGACCGGCTTCGACTTCGACTTCAGCTTCGTCAATACTCTGGCCTACACCGCCACCGACGAGAACGGCTCCGTCACGGAGAACTTTGACGTCACCATCACCGCGGTCGATGCGCCGGTCGCGACCGCGCCGGACAATCAGCGCTATACGGTCGGCCGGCTGATCACGCCCCTGACGCTGGAGTCTGGCCCGTCGAGTCCGGGGGTGACGACCTACACCCTGACCGGGCCGACCGCCGGGCCGGGCGACGCCGACCTGCCCGCCGGCCTGACCTTTACTCCGGCCACCCGTGTCCTGACCGGCACGCCGACCACCGTGGCCGACGCCGTCACGCTGACCTACACGGTCACCGACACCGTCATCACCGACACGGCGACCTTTGACGTCACCATCACCCCGGAGACGGCGCCGACCATCACCGCCATTGCGTTGACCTCGGACGCCGGCGACGGCGTCTATGCGCTTGGCGACGAGATTGAAGCGACCGTCACCTTCAGCGAGGCGGTCATCGTCACCGGCCAGCCGCGGCTGGCGCTGATCGTGGGCACGCAGACGCGCCAGGCGGTCTACGACAGTGGCCGCAGCACGGACACGACGCTGGTGTTCCGCTACACGGTGGCCGTCGGCGACCTTGACGATGACGGCGTGAGCATCGGCATCAATGCGCTGACCCACACCACCGGCCCCGGCAGTGCGATTCTGGACGCGGCCGACGACACCGTCGACGCGCTGATCACGCACAGTGTGACGGTGGCCGGCACCCCCGCGCATACCGTCGACGGCATCGCCCCGACGGTGAGCACGGCCACCATCAACGGCGCGGCCCTGATACTGACCTACACCGAGACGCTTGACGACACCTCGGCGCCGGCGCCGGCAGACTACACGCTGACCCTGGAGTCGGGTGTTGCGCCGGTGGTGAGCGGTGTGGCCATCAACGGGGATACGGTGACGCTGACGCTGAACACGCCCGTGGTATTGAGCGACACAGTGATGCTGCTGACCTACACCGTCGGCGCCAACCCGGTGCAGGATGAGGCGGGCAACGATGCCGCCGGTTTCATCCGCTCAATGGTGCCTAACCAGACGCCGCCGCCAACGGCCAGTCTGGCCGCCCCGGCCAGCGCCACGCTGACGGAAGGGGGAGACACGACTACGACTACACTGGTGGTGAACCTGGATGCCGCAGCGCCGGTCGGCGGCGTGCAGGTGCAGTTGGACAGCCTGCAGACGGTGCCGTCCACCACGCCGCCCAACGTGACCTACGGGCTGGATTACGATGTGACGCTTCGGGTCACCACCGACCCCGACTCGACCTGCGCCAGCGCCGGTTTCAGTTTTGACGCCGCCGACCCGACCACGCTGATGTCCCGGCAGGTGGTGGTGCCGTTCCCCGCCGGCTGCACCAGCCAGACACTGACAGTGAGGGCGCTTGAAGACGTGGACGGACTGGACGAAACCCTGGTCTTCAGCCTGGCAATGCCGGCGGATGACGCCGGCTACACGGTCACGTCCGTGACCAACGAGGCCAGCCGCACCCTGACGGTCACCGACAATGAGCCGGTGGTGACGCTGCGTCCGCTGCGCGATCCGTCTCCGATGGTGAGCGTTGAAGATGTCGTCGCAGAGCAAAACAGGATCGCGGTCGACGCCCTTCTTCCGGGGTATGTTTCGGGGACCGTGACGGTCAATGTTATGGTCACCGGCGACATTGATAACGGGGATGTGACCCTGGAGAGCGGGACGGAAGCCACCCCGCTGCTGCAATTGAACACGCTGGTCATTAACGGGACGCGCACCCTGGACATCGGCGGCGCGCCGACGCCGGCGTCTGTGGAACAGATCTTTTCCGTCGTGCCCGATAACCTGGACGAGCCCGAAGAGACGGCGACCGTGATGCTGCTGCCGGGCAACGGCTACCGGTTGCCGGCCGCCGACCGCCGCCACAGCGTCAGGATACTGGACTCGCTGCGTGTGACCATCCCGAACACCGCCCCGCGCATCGCCGTTGAGGGAGGCGGGGAGGCCGCGGTGGCCAGGGTCACGCTGGAATTAAACCGGCCGATAAGGCCGGACCTGGCCGAGACCTCCGTCGTGGCGAATGTGAGTATCCGGCTGCCGACATCGAACCCGGAGTTTGCGGATAGTGAGTACGCCGTGGGCCTGGTCGAAAGCTCCACGGTGAAGTTCATCGGGCTTGACCCCGATCGCATCCCCCAGGTTGACGGTTTCTACACCGTGGAGTTCCCGACAGACGCAGGCAGTGTGCAAAGCGTCACGCTCACCATCACCGCGAATGAGGACGACAACGCCATTGACGAAGTGGTCACGCTCAGCCTGATTGCGTTGCGTGTCAATATCCTCGGCCGCGCCTACACCACCACCCCGGCCCCGATGCCCGTGCTGATCACCCTGCAGGATAATGATGATGCCGGGGCGACGCTGGCCGGCACCTTGACCGAAGACACCCTGAACGGCGCGACGGTGACGGTGACGCTGAACACCGAATACGAGCCGGAGACCGAGCTGACGGATGCCGACTTCACGCTGACCACCACGAACGTGCCCGGGACGGTGACGGTGAGCGGTGTCAGCCGCGACAGCGCCACCGAGGCCACGTTGACGCTGACGTATGTCGGCGAGGACCTCACCGCCGACGGCACGTTGTCCGTCACGGTACTGGATTCCGGGCACACCGGCAGCGGCGATCTGATCACCAACAGCGTGCTGATCACGGCCATCATTGACGACCTCACCGGCGCGGTTACGGAAGGCGGCGTCGCGGTTACGACCATTGACACCGACACCGGCCGGTTGTTCCTGCCCGGCGGTTTTGTGCCCCAGGCCGGCGACACCGACCGGGCCAACGGGCAGGGCGCCTACGGCAGCTTCACTCTGGCCGCCGCCGGGACGTGGACCTATACGCTGAATAACGACGACCCCGACACCAACGAGCTGGCCGCCGGCGTTACGATGACCGACATCTTCACCGCCGTCTCCGCCGCCGACGCCAGCGTGACGCAAGCTGTCACCATCACCGTCACCGGCGCCAATGATGCGCCCACAGCGAATGCCGGGTCGGACCAACCCGCCGTAACTGCCGGAGCCACCGTCACGCTGGACGGCAGCGGCAGCAGCGACCCGGATACCGGTGATGCGATTGACACCTACACCTGGACGCAGCCCGGCGGCACGACAGTAACCTTGAGTGACAACAGCGCCATGCCGACCTTCACCGCGCCCGCGGTTGCCACTGACCTGACGTTTTCACTGATTGTCAACGACGGCAGTGTGGATTCCGCCGCCGACACCGTGACCATCACGGTGACCGACGCTGCTGGTGTGGGTGGCATCGTGCTGTTGCCGGCGAGTTTGACGGTCTCTGAGACCGGGAGCGCGTCTTACGATGTGTCGTTGTCAGTGGCGCCTTCGGGACGAGTGGATGTTGTCATAGCAGACGGAGCGGGTTCGGACGGATTGACATTTGACCCGACCGCACTGGTCTTTGATGCTGGCAATTGGAATGTTGCTCAGGCGGTCACGGTAACGGCGGACCGTGGCGCTCAGTCGGGGAGTCGGACCCACACGGCAAGCGGCAGCGGCTACAGTGCCACGCAAGACTTGAGTGTCACGGTGCTGCCGCAGCCCGGACTTGTGCAGGACTTCACCGCCACTCCCAGACCTTTCGGTCGTGCGAGAGTCGTATTGAATTGGGCGGCGCCGGAAAATGCGGTTGCTGCTGCTGTCACCCAATACGAGCTGCAAAGGAGGGCAAGAAGTGCAACAGACTTTGTGCCTTTGGAGACACTCACAGTTGGTAGCACCACAACTCAATTCGTTCTCCCACCAGGGAATTCCGCCAGATCCTTTGAATTTCGTATAAGAGCATTGGCTGCGGGAGTGGTGGGTGAATGGGTGAGCTCTGACCCCAGTCCCGGCGCATTGTTAAGCGTGAACACCCTCTTGGAGATAGACGAGGGTGGTACGGCGATCTATACGGTGGTATTGCAGACTAGGCCGACCGCTTCGGTAACAGTTGTGATAAGGAGCACCGATGACGATGTGACGACCAATGTGCCGGAGACAGGCCTCACATTCACGGTGGCTAATTGGAATACTCCGCAAGAGGTGATTGTAACAGCGGCGCAGGATGATGATGCCTCTGATGATGTGGGTATTAGTCTCACTCACGATTTTCAGGGAGGCGGCTACGGAAGCGTTAGCGCGAGAGTGGATGTGGATGTGGTGGACGATGACACTGCGCAATTGAGCGTCGTGGCGGCTCCGGTTACGGAGGGAGGCACTGCGACAGTAGAGGTACGTTTGGACAGAGCGGTTGCCGAAGGGTTCACGGTGAACTTTGCGACACAAGAAGGCGGCACTGCGACAGTTGTAGATGACTACACGGCGACATCGGGGACTCTGACCTTTGCGGGTTCTGCCGGCGAGGTTCAGACCTTCACGGTGGCAACGGTGCAGGATGAGATGGCTGAGTCCGATGAGACGGTGCAGGTTTCCTTGTCGGGATTGACCCCGTCTGATCTGCCGATTGACCTTACCGGAGTAACAAATGTTGATGCGGTAACGATTACGGACGATGATGCTGCTGTGGACGGCGCCGGCATCGTGCTGTTGCCGGAGGATTTGACGGTATATGAGACCAGGAGCGCGTCGTACAATGTGTCGTTGTCAGAGGCGCCTTTGGGACCAGTGGCTGTTGCCATAGTTGCCAGAGCAGACGGAGCGGATTTGGGCGACTCATTGACATTGACCCCGCCCACACTGACCTTTAATGAGAGCACTTGGAATGTTGGTCAGGCGGTCACGGTAGCGGCGGCGGCTGGTATTTTGCCAGCAGACGGAAGTAGCAGTTTGACGCTGGATATCGTGCACAGGGCAAGCGGCGGCGGCTACAACAATGTTGAGGAAAGCTTGGAGTTAACGGTGCGGCCGCAGCCCGGACGTGTGCAGACCTTCACAGCCGATCCTGCTGCTCGTGGTGGTCGTGTCATTTTGAGGTGGGAGGCGCCGGCCAATGCGGGTGTGGCGGCTGTAACCCACTACGAGCTGCAACGGAGGGCAAGAAGTGCAACAGACTTTGAGCCTTTGGAGACACTCACATCTGATAACACCGAAACGCAATTCGTTCTCCCCCGAAGGACTTCCGTCACATCCTTTGAATTTCGTATCAGAGCATTGGCGGCGGGCGTGGAGGGTGAATGGGTGAGCTCTGACCCCAGTCCCGGCGCATTGTTAAGCGTGAACACCCTCCTGGAGATAGCAGAGGGTGGCACGGCGACCTATACGGTGGTCTTGCAGACTGTGCCGACCGCTTCGGTCACAGTTGAGATAAGGAGCAACAATGGCGATGTGACGGCGACAGGCCTCACATTCACGGTGGACAATTGGGATATGCCGCAAGCGGTGATTGTCACCGCGGCGCAGGATGCTGATGCCATTGATGATGTGGGGATTAGTCTCACGCACGATTTTGAGGGAGGCGGCTACCGAAGCGTGAGCGCGAGAGTGGATGTGAGTGTGGTGGACGATGACACTGCGCAATTGAGCGTCGTGGCGGCTCCGGTTGCGGAGGGAGGAACTGCGACAGTAGCGGTACGTTTGGACAGAGCGGTTGCCGCAGGGTTCACGGTGAACTTTGCGACACAAGAAGGCGGCACTGCGACAGTTGTAGATGACTACACGGCGACATCGGGGACTCTGACCTTTGCGGGTTCTGCCGGCGAGGTTCAGACCTTCACGGTGGCCACGGTGCAGGATGAGATTGCTGAGACCGCTGAGACGGTGCAGGTTTCCTTGTCGGGATTGACCCCGTCTGATCTGCCGATTGACATTACCGGAGTAACAAATGTTGATGTGGTAACGATTACGGACGATGACCCGGCCTTCAGCACGACGACCGTTGCCGCCCAGACCTACACCGTGGGCATGGACATCGGCAGCGTCATCCTGCCGACCGCCACCGGCGGCAACGGCGCATTGACCTATACCCTTGCCCCGCTGCCGGACGGTCTGATGCTGACCGACAACATGCTGTCCGGCATACCGGTGACGCCGCAGGCTGCGACCAACCTCGCCTACACCGTGACGGACGGCGACGGCAACACCGACACCATTGACTTCACCATCACCATCAATGCCATCACCATCACCGGCGACACGACCGGCATGGTCACAGAAGGCGGCGTTGAGGTTGAGACCATTGACACCGCCACTGGCCGGTTGGTCAATCCCGCCGGCGACTTTGTGTCCCAGGCCGGCGCCACCGACCGGGCCAACGGGCAGGGCGCCTACGGCCGCTTCACCCTGGCCACCGGCGGCGCGTGGACCTATACGCTGGATAACGAGGACGACGACACCAACGCGCTGCCCGTCGGCGCCACGGTGACCGACATCTTTACCGCCGTCTCCCGCGCGAACGCGGGCGTGACGCAAGCCGTCACCATCACCGTCACCGGCGCCAATGACGCGCCGACCGCCGACGCGGGCGACGCCCGGACCGTGCCCCAGGGCTCCACGGTGGCGCTGATTGGCAGCGGCAGCGACCCGGACACCGGCGACCAGGCGGAGCTGACCTATGCGTGGACACAGACCGGTGGCACGCCGACCGTCACCTTCGTCCCCGGGATGGACGACACCACGGTCAATTTCGCCGCGCCTGCTGTTGGCGCGAACACGCCCCTGACGTTCACGCTGACCGTGACAGATCGGCAGACTGCCGCGGACACCGCCACCGTGACGGTCACCATTAATGCGGGCAGCACGGCCTCCGACATCACCGGCGACATTTTCGGCCTCGTCACCGAAGACGCGGAGCCGAACACCGCCACCGGCGCGCTGACCGTGACGGCCGGCGGCACCGTTGGCGAGTTCCAGGCGCAGCCGATGCAGCCGACGGATCCGCCGGTGGTCGGCGTCTACGGCGCCTTCACGCTGGCCGACACCGGCGCGTGGACCTACACGCTGAACAACGAGAACATCGTCATCAACGCCCTGCCCCTGGGCTCCGAGGAGCTCCAGGAGACCTTCCGGGTGGTGGCCGTCGACAGCACCCCGGCGACCGTGACCATCTTTATCAACGGCGCCAATGACCTCCCCACCGTCGAGGTTGAGCCGACGCAGACCGTTGTCGAAGAGACCATTGTGACGCTGACCGGCACCGGCGATGACGTGGATACCGGCGACCTGTTGCGCTATCAGTGGACACAGATTGATTTTGAGCTTGCCGACCCCACGGCTGTCACGCGGCAGGTCACGCTGACCAACGCGGACACCGCCACCGCCACCTTCACCGCGCCCAATTTCCTCGCGGACACGCCCCTGACGTTCACGCTGACCAT